>NZ_JAFCJT010000009.1 GCF_018130785.1 Bradyrhizobium liaoningense | reverse complement strand
ACTTTCCTCTCATCTAGCTGTGACGCTGACAGCGCCATAGAACCGTGGGGATGAGAGGCCGTCCACACCAGCACATCAGTCAGGCTCGGGTCTGGGATGGCGAGGCTGCCACGTTAGTTGTAGCAGAGTCGCGGATGGACGCCGGCCCGCCCTTGCGCATTTGCGGCAGCGTAGTCGGCTGGCGAGATCGTGCACGAAGGTGCTCGGCGGATGCTTCATTGCTGCGAGGTCGACATCGCTTGGCGTCTTGCAGCGCGTGCACCGGATTTCCAGCCAGGGGAAGCCCCCATTCACGGACTGATCGATGGTCGGCGACGGATCAATCGGTTCGCCGTTACTCCACATCCGCTCGTTCCAGCTTTCGCAAAGCAGCCTGTCGGCTTGCTTGATCATCGCCTCGCCCTTGGCCCGCATTTCTGTCGATTGGGCAGCCAGGATATTCGCCATCGCGCGCGCCTTGCCGAGCTCTTTTGCCAGAGCCTTGCGATCGCCGCTCGACAGTGGCGTAGGGTGATACTTCGGGGCCATCCGGATATCCAGGCGCAGAGAGATCGGGATCGGCAAATCCTGAGCGACTACGGAGTCTCGAACTCTGGCCAGCACCCGTCTTCTTCATGCCTGCCGGTACGCTGCCGGCAGGTGTTGTCGAGCAACCGCTGCGCCACGTCCTTCCAGACTGCGTTGGCTCCATACAGGCGGACGGCGTCGGCGGTCTGGATTTCCACGGTCCGGTCGCAGCGCTGGCAGGAGATGCGCAGCACGTGGCGCTGAATCTCCGAAAGGCGTCGCTGCCGGGCTTCAGCCACGCTCGCACGGGCGCGAGGGTCCTTGAGAACGGATTCCCAATATTCGGCCGGGAGTGGGGCATCTGGACCGGCAGCGGACGGCGCTTGTCTGTCGCCTTTAGCGGCCAGTTTTTCCATCTGTTTCGGGGTCGGCATGCGCCAGCTCGCGGGTCGATCGGTCATTCTGAATTAGAACATAACAAGAACAGATGTCGAGTCCCCTTCAACCTTCATCGAGAAAAAATCTTGGGTTTTGACCGGGGGAGCCATGTCGGAACCAAGCCGGGCCGTTCGTCTTGAATCCGGCACCGAGTAACGGAGTTCCCGCAATGGCCCCCCGCGCTAACTGGAAAGGCTTCCTGCGTCTTTCCCTTGTCACCTGTCCGGTAGCGCTCTATCCGGCCACTTCGGAATCCGAAAAGGTCTCGTTCAACCAGCTCAACCGGAAGACAGGTCATCGCATCAAATACGCGAAGGTGGACGCCGATACCGGGGAGGAGGTTGCCAACGAGGATATCGTCAAGGGCTACAAGGTCGACACCGACACCTTCATCGAGGTCACAAAGGATGAGCTCGAAAACGTCGCGCTCGAGTCGACGCGAACCATCGAGATTGATGAGTTCGTCGACCGCAGCGAGATCGATCCGCGATATCTGATCCGTCCTTACTACCTGACACCCGATGGCAAAGTCGGGCACGACGCCTTTGCGGTTATCCGCGAAACTATCCGCGAAATGAACAAGGTCGCGATCGGTCGCGTGGTGCTGACCAATCGCGAGCACATCATAGCGCTGGAGCCGCTGGACAAGGGACTTATGGGGACCTTGCTGCGCTATCCCTACGAAGTCCGGCCCGCGGAAGAGTATTTCGACGATATCCAGGATGTCAAAGTCACCAAGGACATGCTCGACCTGGCCCGGCACATCGTCAATCAAAAGGCGGGCCACTTCGAGCCTGACAAGTTCGAAGACCAATACGAAACTGCCCTTATCGATCTCATCAACCAGAAACGCACCGGCAAACCCATCACCGCGAAAGCGCGCCCGCGAGGCGAGAACGTCGTCGACCTGATGGACGCGCTGCGCAAGAGCATTGGACGAGACGCGGCGGCCGCAACAGAGGCTCCCAAAAAGCTGAGCAAAAAACCGCGCAAGGCGGCGACCGGGCAGAAGGAAATGCTGATGCCGATCGCAGGCAAGAAGCAAGCGAAAGAGGCTGCGGCCAGGAAACCGGCGGCAAAACCGCAGCGTAAGTCGGCTTAGGTGTTGTAAGCGTCCAGTGATGCCGGCGATCGCTACTTCGTCGTCGGCGGCAGGCTTTGACGGCCGTCAAATCCTGGTCTGTGCGACCAGTCGGCCGCGCAGTTCAAATGCTTTGGGAATGGCTGCTTGCGGCGCAGACGAAACGACGGGATCTTACGGTCGCGTTGGTGGGCAGGGGTGTCATGGCGAGAAAACTGAAAACCTACCAGACATCGCTGGGTTTCTTCGATCTGGCGATAGCGACGCCTTCCATGAAAGCGGCGCTGGACGCGTGGGGCGCAGACAGCAATCTCTTTCATCAGGGCGCGGCTAAAGAAAGCGATGAACCGGACGTCATCGCCGCAACCATGACAAAGCCCGGCGTCGTTCTCAGGCGCCCGGTCGGATCCGACGGATCTTTCAACGAGCATGCCGGGCTGCCCACCGATCTTGGCGACGGCAGATCAACGGCTGCCCGCAGGTCGAAAGGCTCAAAAGCAAAGAAGTCTCGCCCTGTCGACAAGGCTGCGGAGCGAAATGCCGCTCTTGACTACGACCGGGAACAGAGACGTCGCGAGCTTGAACGAGCAAGAGAGGAGGCGGCCAGGCAGAAGGAGCGCGAACGCCGTCAGCAGGCGGTCGACAAGGCGCAGGCTGCGCTGGACAAGGCCAGGCAAGAGCACACGAAGCGGGCCGCGGCCGTCCAGGCCGAGGTCGAGGCTCTCGAGAAAAGGTTGCAGGCCGAAGAAACCCGCTGGGATCAAGAGAAGGCGCGATTGGAAGCTGCGCTGCGGCGCGCGCGAGGCTCGTGAGCGGCCCACAGTCGGGCGGCAGTCGCACGTGAAGGCCAAGATCCTTAGTGCTTGTCAGCCGCATCAGCACGCGCGGTGCGACCTGCCTCAAAGTGGGACCCGGACAGGCCTTGCGCGAGGCCCGCCACGGCCTCCCAGTCCAGGAGCCCTTCCGGTTCGCGACGGCTTGTCCGGGAGATCACGCCAGCAGCACCTATATCCGACGCGCGGGAATGCGTGGCGAGCTGGCGTTCGCCAGGATGCCTCTTTCTTGCCTTTGATACGCGGCCGTCATTTTTTGTTCGATCAATCCAGGCGCGTCCTTGTCCTGCGTCGGTGCCGGCCGCCATGATTGTCTCCGTCAGTTCGTTCATCGGGCGCGTCCAACGCAACCTCGAATGGGCTGATCAAGCCCGAGGGCCGGCAAGAGCCTCGATCGCCTTCCCGCAACGGCTACGCCTGCTTTTTTCCCCTGCCGGAAGAGACGGCATTCCTCGCGGAAGACAAAAAAGCAGGCTTCTCGCCGTCCTTCGCTGGCGCTGCGGGCCTGGAGGCTGCGGGCCGATCGCTCCCCGGGCCAGTGATCGCCATCGAGGCTGCGAAGGGCGGCCCGAGCAACAAACGGAGACAACCATGGCTACCATCGGCAACTTCACAGCTTCGGACAACGGCTACATCGGCTCGATCAAGACCCTGACGCTGAACATCAAGGCACGGTTCGCCCCATCCGAGAAGGACAACGAAAAGGCGCCCGACTATCGCATCTTCGCCGGTGTGACCGAGTTCGGCGCCGCCTGGAAGAAAACTGCTCGCGACAGCGATCGTGAATACCTCTCGGTCAAGCTCGACGATCCGAGCTTCCCGGCCCCTATCTACGCCTCGCTGGTGAAAGTCGAAGGCGAGGAAGGCTTCATCCTGATCTGGTCGCGCCGCAACGGCGACTGATCGCTGGCGACAATGGGCCCCGCCTTTCTACGGCGGGGCCTTTTTTTGTGTGCTTGTCTCCGCACTTTGAAGTAAGCCTGATGCCGTTGAGGGGACATGACGCCGGAAGAGCGGGAAATCATCCGGGAATTTCAAGCCGGACTCGTGCGTGAGGAAGAGAGCGTTAGTCGCAACCTCGCCTCGGATCAGCTCGGCATGGGCTTCCGCACCGCAATCAATGAGCTCGACTGGTATGTCTGGAATTATGCGCAGCAGGACGAGCCAACAGAAGAGCAGGAAGAGCAGTATCTGATTATTTCATTGGGGGTGACCCGGCTCATTCGGCTCTCGATGCAACTTCACTGCGGTTTCCTTGTTCCGGCACTTACCTTTAGACGGCAGGACGGGCCATACCGGGAGATCCTGACCCTCATCAGCCACCTTGGATTCATTCAGCATGGCCGCCGGATAGCGGAGTCAGCGCTCGCGGGAATCTGCCAAGTCGGGCGCGGAGCAGAAGGTCGCTATGAGTTCGTCCTGCCCGCGGAGATCGTCAACCATGCGGCGGTTGAGAAGGACGTCACCAACCATTTTGCCCGCGAGATTGTGCGAATCCGGAATGAACAGATGCAGCAATCAGAAGGCTTAAAGCTGCGGAATGTCATAGACGAGCTGCACGATGAAAACGTGTTTCTCTTTCGCGATTATTTCATGGGGTATGATGCGGATCCGCTGCTTGACGAGTATTATTTTCAGATCGCATGGAACGACCTTAAAAATGCGACGGGATTCGACTCCTTTAACGAGCGCCGCGAATTCGGTGGGATCAGCTATTTAAAATATACTCTAGCGGCGGCGTTCGTGAACTCTCTCTGCCTGAAGCACGAGGCCTTTTGCCGCGCCATGGTGAGGAAACATCCGGAAGTGCGGATGGAAAATATTCTGACTATATCTGCTGACCGGGCAGGATTGATAGATTCGATCCGGGATTCCCTTAACATTGTTGGTCGCAATTTCCAGCACTACACGACCACAACGGAGGAGCAGGCGAAGCAGATATACGAAATAATTGCCGTCACTCCCCGCAACGCTGAACTTCTCGACGGTGCTGCGGCCGCGCTACCTTGCATAATCGAATTCTCGCAAGGGGGGATCGTTAAATGTCTCTTCGGGAGACATCGTCAGATGGAGTTTCTGCTGGGATCGCTCAGACGAACCTATCGTAAGGAATTCGATTCCTACCAGCGATTGCGGGAAGGTTCCTTCCAAAGCGCTGTTGAGTGTCTTCTCACTAGCTCATTTCCCGATCTTGAAATGCGCCGGAACGTCAGGCTACGAAAGGATGGAAAAGATCTTACGGACATTGATTTGGCCGTCATCGACCGGCAGCAAGGCTATCTGTTGCTTATACAGCTGAAATTTCAGGATAGTGCCGCCAGTGATTTCCGGGTCGACGCTTCCCGCATGAAGCATTTCCGCGATGAGTCGGTGCGCTGGCTTGAAGTCGTGTCGGGATGGCTTGAGGTCACGAGCGAGAAAAATTTGGGGGCTACGCTTCGTATACCGCGTGGCCTGCAGATAAAGCGAATTCGCAAGCTTGTTCTGGCGCGGCATCACGCATGGTCGCTTCGGTCCGCGCAGCTTGATGACGACACCTCGTTTGCCACCTGGGATCAACTGGTCAACACCGTAATGCTCATGGAAAAGCAGCAGGGGGATTTCCGCACGCTCGGCGGAATCCACACAATGTTGCGAACCTTTATCGTGGATACACCCGATCGCTATCATCGTGACCAGGCGCCAGTGGAGTATGTGCTCGACTCCCTGAAATTTGCAGTCATGCAGACCGCCGCGGACGGATCCCTTGCTTCGGGCACTGCTGAGGTGCGCCGACGATGAACCGGGTATGGTCGTTTCTAACGATTGACGGCGTTCGCCAGTATGGCGGCAATACGGGCTATGACGATGATCCGGAAGTCGTCTATCGGTATGACAGCGATGTAGCGAACCACCTTCAGGTCCAGGTCGGTGATGTTGTGTTTGTTCGCTCCCGATTGAATGTGCTTGGCGTTGCCGAGATTGAAAGCGTTCATGTCGGGGAAGGGCAGAAGGACCGACTGCGCTGCCCTCATTGCAGGGCGACAAACATCAAGCAACGTCAGACAAAGACCCCTCGATGGGCCTGCAAATCCGGTCACTATTTTGATGAGCCTCTCAACGAGCCTGTCGCCGTAAAAACCTACGAGGCGCGGTATGCATCCTCGTTCCGCTCTGTGTCCCCTGAACTGACGGTCAGTCGCCTTAACGAAGCGGTGCTGAGGCCAAGTGACCAGATGTCAATCAAGGAGATGGATCTTGCGCGTCTCGAGGCGTTTCTGGGCGGGAATGCTGACGGGTTGCTGAAACGCTATATCGGCCGGATGTCTGTTCCCGATGAGGCAACTTTTGCGCGGGACGACGACCTCCAGTCCGTTATCGCCGCACGTCGGCGGGTCTTGCGAGAGATCAGCTTGCGGCGGGGGCAAAAACAATTTCGTAACAGGCTCATTCGCCGGTATGGCCTCCGTTGCCAGATTAGTGGATTTGATTTTGCCGCCGCAATAGAGGCCGCTCACATCCGACCTTATGCGTCATCCGAAGACAACGGCGCAGGAAACGGGCTTCTTCTTCGCAGTGATCTCCATACTCTCTTTGATCTGGGCTTTATTGGAATAAACCCTGCTACCTTACGGATCTCGCTCAATCCTGCTTGCATGTGCTCTGCCTACCGGGAGTTCGACGGAGTTCTGCTGTTCGTTGGCGAGACAACGGGCCCTGATTCCAGCGCTCTTGCGCAGCACTGGGAGCTTTTTCAGAGCTGCCTTTTGAGCCTGCCATGAGCTTGCGGTGTCGCTCGCCGGAGGCACTCGCGCGAGGGGCCCGCCGTCACTTCATGCCGGCGTCGCTATCACTGCCCATCGCGCGGGTGCCTTGTTAACCGGTCTCGCGACTGCACTCGGTCCCGGGTCCCGCCGCTGCGCGTCGGCGCTATGCTGACCCTCCTGCGGGTGCCTCTTTTGCCTTTATCATTGTTTGGCATTCCGCTTGCGCTACACGAATAGACCTTTTGAAAGCTAAGGGGCTCTGCCCCTCGCGCGCGCCAGGGTAAGGCGCCGGCTCATGCCGGCGCCGCCCCGAGCGGTCTCCCCGATCTTCCGCGCTCTCCTGTATCCTGCAGTTTCCCGAGCCACCCACGCGCTTGTGCAGACCCGCTCTTCGAGCGGCCCTTGGTCGGGCGGGTGATCCCCCTCCGCACGGGGCGCCCTGGCACTTGCTACCCCCGGTCTCGCCGACGGGCAGGGTTGCAGCGCAGTGCTGCGCTTCAACCGCAGCCCTTATGAGAAAAAGTGTTATTCTAGCGGTTGGCTCTTACATTGCCCGGTCGCAACGCTCATGGCCGGCAGATCGGCCAGCACCTATTTGGCACGAGCCTTCCTTGCCGTTCGCTTCAGAAATTCATCGGGTTCGACGTCAAGCTTATCGGCAAGGCGGCCAATCACCTTAATGCTGACGTGGTAGACGCCCTTCTCAAGCTGGCTCAAATAGCTTCGGCTTATCTCGGCCTCTAAAGCAAGTTCATCTTGAGACCATCCCTTGGCATTGCGCAGACGACGCAAGTTGGTGGCGAATGTCTCCCGCAAATCCATGCAAAGAAACATGCCGCTTGTTCAGTATATTGCACCTCGATATACTTAACAAAGTGGCCGTCCCTTGAAACGTTACACAGTGAACGACGCAACCGATAAAATGATTCACACTCCGCCGCTCGATCCTGATGTGGACGACCTTGCTCCCGCTGAGCTAGTCCTGACACCTTACGACGAGCAACACGTTGTGACTTACATTCGAATTCTGCAAGCCGAAGGTGAGGGCGCCGACTGGCGGGACGTAGCTCGAATAGTGCTGCACATTGATCCGGATCATGAACCGGACCGCGCCCGGAACGCATACCAGAGTCATCTTTCTCGTGCGAAGTGGTTGACGGAGCAGGGGCGTCTCTTGCGCGCCGGGGGGACGAGGTAGAAGAATTTCTTCGTCGGAAACATCTTTCCGGCCACCATCTTCTCCAGCCGATCCGTGGTCACTCCACGAGCACCACGTGGTGCGCAAACAGGGCCTTCCTGCAACCCCGCGGTTTATATTTATTGCGCCGCGATCCTTGTTAGCTGCGTGCGGTGGGGCGGAAGCAATGCCTGAGTTCGATTGGCGGTCGCCGAAATCCTACAAGTGTCTTCAGGAAGCAGAAATCACTGACATCGCTTGGGAATGTCTTCGTCGTAACGCGGATTATAAGCGCGACTACGAAACGATAATCGCCAGTAACCCGGACGGCGAAGTGACGGCAGAATTCAGGAGGAGATGGGGCATCTGCTTTCGCCCATGACCCGCTGAGGTCCTTCCGGGAACAGACGATTTTTTGGGCGCCCGGGGTTCTGCCTTCCGTCGTGCCCGTGGCAGTGGCCGCGCCACCTCCTGGCAATGGCGCGCTGTCTCAGCCGCTCCTCGATCTTGAGGCTGGCCGGATTCGGCGCGCCCGGGACGGCTGGCACGCTGTGCTACGCATCGGGTCGGTCGAGCACCGTGTCTGGTCGAAAGAACCTCCAGTCGTCGGCGGTCTTTATACGGCCGAACTGCCATTTGATGTCGATTTTGAAGAACGCGCATTTGCCGCGCGACGGCTGTGGCGTGCGATGAACGGACGCGCGACGGGTCCCGCTTTTCGTGATCTGTCAAAGCAAAGGCGTGAGCGTTTCGGCCAGGCTCTTCGTGCACTCGATGCGCAAGCTGCCGGCAGTACATACCGGGTGATCGCAGAGGCGCTGTTCGGCAAGAAGCGCATCCCCGACCGCGCCTGGAAAACGCACGATCTGCGCAATCGGACTGTCCGGCTGGTGCAAACCGGCCTCGCTTTGGTGCGTGGCGGTTATCGCCGACTTCTGCGACCGGGGCACAAGGACGAATAGTGGACGGCGTGAGGGGTATCGAAAATCACCCCCTCAATCTTCGGCATCCCCCTCCGACGTCGCACTTCTCCATGATGGCCGCACACACGACGGCGCCACCCTTCGCAGCGCGCTGTCATCCTGGAGCTCTCAGATGCCCGATCCGATGGCCGGTCTGCCACCCCGTTTCCTGCGCACGCCCGAGGCCGCCCGCTATCTTGGCCTGTCTGGCCGAACACTGGAAAAGCACCGCACGTACGGTACAGGACCAACGTATCGGAAGATCGGTGGCCGTGTTGTCTACGCCGTGGATGACCTGAAAGCGTGGGCTGATCTCGGCGCCAAGACGTCGACGTCCGATCCCGGAAAGGGGACTGTTCTGCCGGCCAGGAAGCAGCCGATGCTGCGCCCGTATGCCGGCCAGGAACGCCGCTGATCGCCGCGAAAGAGCAGTCACCATGCGGCACAAACACCATTCCGAGCGCGAGCAGCTTGAGCTGTTTCGGGCGCTACCCGGCGATCTTGCACCTCGCGACGCGCAGGATCTCATGGCTTATCCATTCTTCTCGCTCGCAAAAACGAAGCGGATCGTGCCGATCGATTTCCGCGCGGGCGCAATCGCTATTCGCGTTGAATCGGTGCCCGAGCACGGAATGGCGACCATCTGGGATGCAGACGTTCTGATCTGGGCGGCTTCCCAGATCGTCGAGGCACGTGACGCCGGATTGAAGACGTCGCGCCTGATGGCGGCAACGCCCTACGAGATCCTGACGTTTGTCGGCCGCGGCACCAGCGCACGGGACTACGATCGGCTGAAGGCCGGCCTCGACAGGTTGCAGTCAACCACGGTGCTGACGTCGATCCGCCAGCCTGCAGAGCGACGACGGCACCGTTTCTCCTGGATCAATGAGTGGAAGGAAATGGCCGACGCCAGCGGGCGTCCGTACGGGCTCGAGCTGATCCTGCCGGACTGGTTCTATGCAGGTGTCGTTGATGATGCGCTCGTGCTCACGATCGATCGCGCATATTTCGATCTGACAGGAGGGCTCGAGCGCTGGCTCTATCGTCTCGTTCGCAAACACGGCGGGCGTCAGAACGGTGGCTGGAGTTTCGATCTTGTGTACCTCCATGCCAAGTCCGGCAGTCTCTCGCCGCTCAAGCATTTTGCATACGACGTACGGCAGATTGTCCAGCGCCAGATATTGCCCGGCTATCAGCTGGTGCTCACGCGCGATCCGAACGGTGCCGAGCGACTGAATTTCGCACCCACAGCGGTCGATCCACTCGCGGATAGACTACGCAAGCGCGGCCTCATCCCCGGGACGGAGGACAACCAGTGAATCAACTCGTGCTATCGGGGACCGCTTTCCTCGTGCCATCAGGGACCGGATCCTCGTGCTATCGGGGACCGGAATCGGGATCAAGTCCTTGCTTCGCTGCGCTTTTCAGGCGCCGTAACCTTACTAACCGGAAATCCTCCGGATTTCTTCTAACGGACCAGGCCGAAAGCCACGTTGGTAAGGTGCGGCAAAGGCAGTCTGACAGTCCAGCCTGCCTTTGCAGGCCATACACACTCTCCACCAAGCTCCCGGCTCACGACTGCCAGCTCCAGCGTCAGCGAGCAGCCGTATGAGCGATCTCACGGAAGTGGAAGTGTTGTGGCTCGAGAAGCGGATCGAAAACCGCATTCGGTTCGGTCGTATCGTCAACGAACGAAAGCTCGATCGGCATCGGCGTGTCCTGTCATTCGCGCCAGGCAACATATTTGCCTTCGTCCGCTGGACGTCCAACGACTTTGGCACCGTCATATCGCGGATCGACATCTTGCGCGCGGTCTCGCCAGGACAGCGCTGCTCGACCGTGCCGTATGTGAAGCCCGGCGCGGAGATCTTGCTGCGGCTCTCCGGTTGGCCAAAGGTCGAACGTGTGCTGCAGATGATCGACACCGTCGAAGCGCTCGGCATCGACCCCGCGGACGTCGCGCCTGATCATTGGCATCACGTTCATAACCGTCTGTCCGTCAACGAAAACCCGCGCCCATATACGAAGGCGCGCCACCTGGCCTGGCTCCATCGTCAAAAGGTGATGCGATGACGAGCCGGCTGAAGATGCTCATTGTGACGTTTGGGACTGCCGGCGCACTCGTTGCGACAGTCGCCCTCAATCCGCTTCCACTCTACATCTGGAATGCATCCGCAAGTGTACCAATTGGCCTCTATCGATTGCGGCCGGCGGAACGCTTCCATGTCACCGAGCTGCTCGCGGTGCAGCCGCCCGAGCCACTCGCGACCTTTCTCGACTTGAATGGCTATCTGCCGCTAGGCGTCCCGATGCTCAAGCGGGTCCTGGCATTGCCTGGACAGATAGTCTGCAGAAACGGGCTCATGATTTCGGTCGACACGATTGCGGTGGGCGAGGCGAGGGATCGCGACGGACGAGGCCGACCGCTGCCGAAGTGGGAGGGGTGCCGCGTGGTCGGGGAGGAAGAGCTCTTCCTTATGAACTGGCAGTCCGACGATTCTCTCGATGGTCGGTATTTCGGGTTTCTGCCTGCGTCGGCTGTTATCGGCCACGCGTTCCCGGTGTGGACACGGGAGGAGTGATCGTGCGTCTTCGACGTGTTCTCCGCGTTATTCCCTTGTTCGATCGATTGCTGGATCATTCGTCCGTCTCGGTCGATATCTGCAGCGCCGGCGCCAGCCCGAGCGCGTGCCTGGGTGCGTTGGGGACGCGCGTTTGTGCTGTCTTGCCCCTGATGCTTCTCCTGACCGTGTTCGACAATGGTGCTTTGGCCCAGAGCGGTTCAGCCGCGCAGCCGATGATCAGTCAGATCGCTCACTCATTTGGCGGCTTCATCAATGAAGCCTCACAACGCTTTGCGATTGCGCCGAACTGGATCCGGTCGGTCCAACGCATCGAGAGTGATGGTGACGTGCACGCCAGATCGCCAAAAGGCGCAATGGGCCTGATGCAGATCATGCCGGCGACTTGGGCGGAACTTCGCGAGCGCTACAGTCTCGGGAACGACCCCTACGACCCGCACGACAACATTCTGGCCGGCACGGCGTACTTGCGCGAACTGCTCGATCGGTATGGCGCGCCTGGCGTGTTTGCCGCGTACAACGCGGGACCATCTCGCTATGAAGAGCACCTCGCGGGCGGGTCTCTGCCAGACGAGACGCGAGCATACGTGGCAAAGCTTGGAAATCTGCTTGCCATCGAATTGCCGCCGGGGTGGACGTCCAGCGGACAGACATCGGCAGCTTCGACGCTATTCGTCAGGCGATCTGATCTCATGAAAACACGCGGTCGGTTGCTGGCGCTTATGCCGTCGAGCGGTGTCACGTCCGCAATCTCGGCGCCCGATGTTTCGCACATGCTCCCCCGGTCTGTTGGCGTGTTCGTCGCTCGATCGGATTCGGGAGCATCGCAATGACCAGGTGTGCGGGTTTGCAAGCCTTGGTGCGCTTCACCTGGAGAGTGGCGCGTGCTGGGGACATACGGGCGATGCCTTCGGCCCGCGCTCTACTCGTCGCTTCGCTGCTCACCGAGCCACCCTGCAGGTGTCTCGGCCCTTCGGGTAACGATCGCTATCGCAACCCCTCGGAAGCAGCGGAGGCTTCGCAAGTCAGGTGCCAGGTTGCGGCGACTCTTTCGGGATCCGGCGACTGGGAGACCACGACGGCAGGACGGCGAGATAAAAGGGGCTCGCCGGTCGAACCGCAAGCCATTGGCCTGGCTTGGGTTCTGGCGTGCCGGTCGGTCGGCGCGCGTGCCGCGCTTTGTATTTTGACGAATGTAGTCAAAGGCGTTTTCGGCACCGTGCGTGCTTTTGATCGTTGGGAGGCCCTGCCGTGAGCGTGGGCGACAGCGATCTGCGTATTCGGCCCGGGCGTATCCGCAGTACACGCGCGCCGAAGCAGAAGAGCTTCATCAATCAGGTGCTGCGGGCGGCGAAGAAAGCGGGGTACACCCCGGATCAGACCGTGGCCGGCAGGCGTTCTGCGGCCTATGGGCGCTCGACGTTTGGTCGCGGCCGGCTGTCCTTTAGCCGCGCCAGATTATTCAACCCGACCCGGCGCGTTGTGGTGAAGGCGCGCGTGGTTCGTCACAAGGGGCGCGCGTTTCGCTCAGCACCATTGACGGCCCATATCTCGTATCTGAAGCGCGATGGCGTGACCCGGAGTGGTGAGCGAGCCGAGATGTTCGACGCCGGCAGCGACCGTGCCGACAGCGTCGCTTTTACAGAACGGTGCAAGGATGACCGGCATCATTTCAGGTTCATTGTCTCGCCCGAGGAAGCCGGCGACATGTCCGATCTGAAGGCCTTCACCCGTGATCTCGCGAGGCAGATGGAGACCGATCTCGGCACGCGCCTCGATTGGGTAGCTGTCGATCATTGGAATACCGACAACCCTCACGTCCATCTTCTCGTTCGCGGGGTAGACAAGGAAGGGGCGGATCTCGTGATCTCCCGCGACTACATCAGCCAGGGCCTGCGCTCACGCGCCGAGGAACTGGTCGCCATCGAACTGGGGCCAAAACCCGAGCACGAGATCCGCAATTCGCTGGAGAGGGAAGTTGCGGCGGAGCGATGGACGCGACTCGATCGGGAGATCCGGCTGGCAGCCGACGAGACCGGCTATATCGATCTCCGTCCGGAGAATCCCGGTAGATCCGCTCCCGAGATCCGGCGCCTGATGGTCGGTCGCCTTCAACATCTGGAGAAGATGGGCCTTGCCGCATCCGCCGCACCAGGGGAATGGATGGTCGGGCTCGAGGCCGAGCGTAGCTTGCGCGACCTCGGCATGCGCGGCGACATCATCAAGACCATGCACCGCGCCTTTACCGAACGTGGGGAAACGCGCGGCGTTAGCGACTTCGTCGTCGAAGATGGGCAGTCGACATCACAGATCGTTGGTCGGTTGGTCGATCGCGGATTGCATGACGAACTGACTGGTGAGGCCTATGCGCTGATCGACGGGACAGATGGACGCGCGCACCATGTCCGTTTCCGCGGAATTGAAGCCTTCGACCATGCACCGCCGATCGGCGGCATCGTCGAGGTTCGACGCTTCGGCCAAGCCGGCGAGCAGCGGCCGACCGTAGTGCTCGCAACCCGTTCCGAACTCGATCTCGGTGGGCAGGTCACGGCTAAAGGAGCGACCTGGCTCGACCACAGACTGGTTGAACGCGATCCCATGCAGCTCGCCATGGGCGGATTCGGCCGCGAGACCCGCGACGCCATGGAAGCCCGAACCGAGCATCTGATCCAGGAGGGGCTGGCGCGGCGGCAGGGCCAGCGCATTATCCTGCAGCGCGACCTTCTGAACACGTTGCGTCGGCGTGAGCTGAACGAGGTGGCCGCAAAGGTCTCGGCCGACACCCGCCTGCCTCACGTGGAGGCCGCGTCCGGGGAGCACGTGGCGGGCACATATCGCCAGCGGCTGACGCTCACCTCGGGACGCTTCGCCATGATCGATAATGGTCTCGGCTTTCAGCTCGTGCCCTGGTCGCGCGAACTCGAACAGAGGCTGGGCCAACATGTCGCCGGCGTCGTGAAGGACGGCGGTGGAATCGAATGGGGCTTTGGTCGGAAGCGCGACCTCGGCCTCTAGCAATCTCTCCTATTCAGCTGCGGAAAGGGCGTTCTGGATGTCCGGAACCAAAATCCTTTGGGGACAGGTAATCGTTGTCGGCTTGATCGTATTGCTGGCCATATGGGGAGCAACCGAGTGGGCGGCCTGGCGGCTCGCCTGGCAACCCGAGCTTGGGCGGCCCCTGTTCGAGCTATCGGGCTTCAAAATCTATTACCCACCGGTCTTCTTCTGGTGGTGGTTCGTCTATGACGCATATGCGCCTCAGGTCTTCGTCGAGGGGGCGTTCATAGTCGCGTCGGGCACCTTCGTTTCGATCGCTGTGGCTATAGGCATGGCAGTCTGGCGGGCGCGTGAGGCCAGGAATGCGCACACCTATGGCTCCGCGCGGTGGGCTGATCCGGTGGAAGTGACGGCGGCCGGACTTCTTGGTCCGGATGGCGTGGTGCTGGGTAAACTGGATCGCGACTACCTTCGCCACGACGGACCAGAACACGTGTTGTGTTTTGCACCCACGCGATCTGGCAAAGGTGTGGGCCTCGTCGTTCCATCGTTGCTCGCGTGGCCCGGCTCAGCGATCGTCCACGACATCAAGGGTGAGAACTGGCAGCTGACCGCCGGCTTTCGATCTCGTCATGGCCGCGTCCTGTTGTTCGACCCGACCAATCCGAAGTCCTCGGCCTACAATCCGCTGCTCGAGGTCCGGCGCGGGGAATGGGAAGTTCGTGACGTCCAGAACGTCGCCGACGTCCTGGTCGACCCCGACGGTTCGCTCGACAGGCGAAACCACTGGGAGAAAACCAGTCATTCGCTTCTGGTTGGCGCAATTCTCCACGTTCTCTATGCCGAGTTGGACAAGACGCTTGCCGGAGTGGCGGCCTTCTTGTCCGATCCGAAGCGGCCGATCGAAGCGACGCTGAAGGCGATGATGACCACGCCGCACCTCGGTGCGCAGGGCATCCATCCCGTGGTCGCATCGACCGCGCGCGAACTCCTCAATAAATCGGAAAACGAACGCTCCGGCGTCCTGTCCACCGCGATGTCGCTTCTTGGGCTGTACCGTGATCCCGTCGTGGCTCAGGTGACCTGCCGCTGCGACTGGCGGATTGCGGACTTGATCGCCGATGCGAGTCCTGTGACGCTTTACCTCGTCGTGCCGCCGTCGGATATCTCGCGGACCAAGCCGTTAATCCGCCTGGTGCTGAACCAGATTGGCCGGCGTCTGACCGAGGAACTGCACGCCCGCGATCGCCGGCATCGAGTCCTGATGATGCTCGACGAGTTTCCGGCCCTGGGGCGGCTCGATTTCTTCGAGTCCGCGCTGGCCTTCATGGCGGGGTACGGCATCAAGAGTTTCCTGATCGCGCAATCGCTCAATCAAATCGAAAAGGCCTATGGGCCCAACAACGCCATCCTCGACAATTGTCACGTCCGGGTCAGCTTTGCGACCAATGACGAGCGGACGGCGAAGCGTGTGTCCGATGCACTCGGTACAGCGACCGAGATGAAGGCCATGAAGAACTACGCCGGTCACAGGTTGAATCCCTGGCTGGGTCACCTGATGGTCTCGCGGCAGGAGACGGCGAGACCGCTGCTGACGCCGGGCGAGGTCATGCAGCTTCCGCCGATGGACGAGATCGTCATGGTGGCGGGCACTCCGCCGATCCGGGCGAAGAAAGTCCGCTACTACGAGGATCGACGCTTCACCGAGCGGGTTCTGCCGCCGCCCGATCTGACGAAGGCCGCCCTTTCATCGCGAATGGACGGATGGTCAGCGCTCGGAACTCCGCAGCCGACGGGAGGTCTGGCTGACCAAGCCGCAGGGGCCGGGGAAGACACGGCAAATAGCGGGCTCCGTCGTGAGCCCGAACTCCCCGATCACGTCGCGATCGTCAGGGAGACGACCGAACCGACACCGGTAGAAGAGTTTGCCGCCGTTCTTGACGATGACGAAGGGGCGGTCCGCCAGTCCCGGCTCATACGTCAACAGATGCGCGGTGTCGCTCGTCAAGCTGCCATGGACCCGAATGACGGTATGGAGCTTTGAGGCGTATGCGCGACCGAATGAACGTCTATTTCCCGCCAGAGCTATTGAAGCAGATCTCCGAACTCGCTGATCGCAAGAAGCTTTCCCGGTCCGCGATCGTGGAAGCGGCCGTTGCTTCCTTTCTATCGCCGGATGGGGCGGACAGGCAGGAGGCCGCGTTCACCCGCCGTCTGGACCGGCTGTCGCGTCAGATGCAGAGACTGGAGCGCGACGTTGGTTTGACGGCGGAAACTTTGGCACTCTTCATCCGTTTCTGGCTGACGGTTACGCCACCGTTGCCCAACGATGCCCAGATGGCCGCGCAGGCGAAGGGCAGGGAGCGCTTTGAAGGATTTGTCGAGGCTCTCGGGCGTCGCTTGCAAAAGGGGCAAAGCTTTCTGCGTGAAATATCGGAAGATATCGGACCCCAGCAGCAGAAGGGTCAAACGTCGCCAGAGTAAAGGCATGGCACCTTCCCGGAAGGCCGGCTGCTCTCAAAAACCCCCCATCCTCAATAAAAGCTCTCGCCGGGCCGATTGAAACGGGAAACAGTTCCCGTGTAAGCTGAGATAGGGGCGACCGGCAACCGTGGGGGCATTGTGATGAAAAGTGTGGTGATCCTGGCGATGGTCGCTGCGCTCCTAGACGTGGCGCACGCGGAACAACCTGCGGCTCCGTGTAGGGTAAATTCGCAAAAATCGGCCTCAGATCCCGCATTGAAATTGGATGTAAGTCTCGATCCGGTAGCAAAGACAGGACAGCCTTCAAAACTTTCTTGGAATGTTTCTCAGTCCACGCATTCGGGCGATCTCTACCTTATTGTGGCGACGCCAAGCGCAACGCGCTTCAGTGGAGACGGCTTTATCGCGGTTCCTGCAGGCGCTCGAGCTCCTCGATCAATCAAGGCGCATGCTGGGCAAACGCGCCTGGTAGCTCCTCTTGCCGGAGCGGTAGCGAATCCACAAGGATCGGCCTCGATCTTGTTCTATGCAACCGGGCAACAAAAAATCGACTGGGCGATTGTTGAGATTTCGAGCGGAAATACGCTGTGTAACGAAACGCTGCGGGCACAGGGCTCGGCGTCTGTGAATGTCTTGTCGGGCTCGCCGCAGTTTGTGGCTCAGGACCGGTTTGCCACGGGCGACCCAAAATCGAGTACGGTGTCGAGCGATGGGCGAACTGTGCTTTTCGAGTTTGCGGACAGGTATCAAGTCTTCGACAAGGAGTCAGGCGATTTGCTTGTCGAGCTTGCCGGGACCTCGCCGCGCTTTTCCCCCTTTGGCCGTTACATCAGCGCACGCGGAGGATCCGGCCGCCTACAGATATTCGATGTTGTGGCGCAGCGCGTCATATTTGAAACAGACGAAGTTCTTGAAGGTCTTTTTGGTGGTGCGGCCGTCGGCCTCTGGATGGATCACGATGCAATATTGATTCTTGGCTACGGCCGCCAGGGCGCCGTCAGCGTAAGCTTGGCGCTCATTGACACGCGACATGTCTTTTCCGGTTCGCTGAGCTGCAATGCGTGCCACGCTTTTGGCACCACTTCACTCTCTCTTGATCTCGATACTCTCAATGTTCAGTTTGATGATTCGGACGATCAGGTTTTTTCGCTTCTGGAAGTCGCGGATTCCGCCGGCACCGTCAAATTATGGGACGAGAGCAAGCCGGAAGATCGTGGCCCGGCGCCGAAAAGACCGAGGTTTGCAGCAGGTAGTGCGAAGCGGGTTGGAACGGTAGGCGCCGAGCTCCTCGTGCCGGCTTCAGAGAAGAAAGAGCAAGATGAGGCCTCTTGGGAGTTCTCAGACGAGGTAAAGGTCTCGTTCTATCGTGTGTGGAATGGTGATGTAGCAACGCAGCGAACTATTCTTGCTGCGCATTCAGACAAGCCGGTCGCGCTGCCGGCGCCAGAAGTGCTGAAAAAGGTTGCAACGCGAGGCAAGGTCTCCAAGCGCATGGTGGAAGTCGGCGGCGTTCGGGCTTCTCCGCGCAATAGCTTGGAGCGCCTGGCCATTGGCCTCCAAACATTCAAGATCTCTGTTTTTGACGCCGGCCCGGTCGATCCGGTGCTAATTCCTCAGTCGGACGATTACGTCAAGGATGAGAAGCGAGCCGCCGTCATTCTCCAGAACGCCATGGCGATTTTGGCAAAGGGTCGCGCACCGCTTATCTTTCGAAGCCAAGCAAATCAGGCAACACATCGAACCACGCTTTTTGCCAAGAGCTACGGCATGGATCTATCTGCTTGCGCGCATGACGAGGGCCCAGAGGAACCCGAAAAGCCGTCAGATAGCGCTAAGGACAGCACGCCCGAAGAAAATCCGCCCGTGATAAGTGGTAGTCAACTAGTCGCGCTCTGGACGTTTCAACTTGCCGAGGGCACGTTGCTAATAGCTCAGCAGCAGACCCGGTGTGGGACTGCTCCCGATAAGTACGGCGACCTCATAGCGGCCTTTTCTCCACGGGATATGGCGCGTCCCATCACCCATGCCCGGTTTGCGGCTTCCTACTCCGACGCTGGCGCGGTTTCCGATCCTGAGGGAATTGATGCGGAGCGCGCAGAATCAGGCGCCGCACTGGCGCTCGACATTCGTCCGCGCCTCCAAATGACGGTGGTCGATCAACGCTGGCTCGTCGTTTCGTCCAGGGATTCTGGAGGAACTGCCGTCTTCGAGGTGCCGAGCATGAAGCGTCTACGTCTCGTTCGACGGCTCGATAACCCACTCGATCTGTCTGCAGTAACAATGACTACCGATCATCGGACCCTCGTGCAAATGAATCGTAGCGGTGCACTGTCCTTCTATGCTGCTGACAATCAAGAGCCTGTTTTGCGCGGACGCGTCGTCGATGACGAACTCGTTCTCTTCGATGCTTCTCTAAACTACGAAGCGACGCCGGAGGGCGCTTCGTACGTTTATGTGCAGGTGCCAGGGAATCCACAACTATTCACTCTTGATCAATTTTCAAAGAAGCTCGCGCTGCCGTCACTCGCGGAAAAGCGGGTCAATCAGGCGATTCAGGTACCTCCGCCGCCCGCCGGCCTGACCCCGCCTTCTCTTGATGTTGTACGGACGGGAACGTCTTTTGACGTGCATGCGCGTTCTGAAACGGCTTTGGCGAAGCTTACCTTGGTAGTTGACGGATTTCCTGTGCGCACTTGGCCGCTGTCAGGATTGGCGGCAACGGTTGCAGTGCCGGTCGAGACTATACCAGTCGGGAGATGGCTAAGTTTTTCGGCAGAAGACGCAAGCGGGATCAGGAGTGTCGTGCGGTCATTCAAGCTGACCGATACTCCCTACGCGGGTACGTTAAGGGTGCTTGCGCTTGGCGCAAATAAATTCAAGGCAAGTCGTTTCCAGGGAAAGATAGTACCTGATCTGACATTTGCCAAAAGCGATGCTCGGCGATTTGAGTCGAGCGCCAGGGCATTCCTTGCAAAATCCTACGGGAAATATGATGGTGCCATGTTTGACGTTGAAGCGCGGTCGCGTGATGAGCTTATAGAGGCGATCCGCACGCGCGCAATCGCAACAAGGCGCGGCGATACGCTCATTCTATTTTTTGCATCTCATGGTGCTAGTGATAGCAAGGGGTTTAATCTACTCATACCAGGTGCCGGACCCACCAGCGAGGTCGGCGTTCTTTCCTTCGCAGAGATGGCGAGTCTTGTTGGGCTATCGGAAGGCCGAGTACTCATTTTTCTCGACGCGTGTCATTCTGCGGATGCGACGCAGGATGCGGCGTCTGAGCAGCTCGCGGCAGCGCGTGACAACATCGTAATTATCGCTGCCTCGAAAGGTCGGCAAAGCAGTCTGGAGAACAAGGGATGGGGAGGTGGCGCTTTCACCTCGGCAGTGGTGGAGGCATTTAAGTCCGCGCGACCTGGCGAGCCGCTTGGCATCGAAAAGCTTTATGCAGAAGTGAGAAAGTCGGTTGTAGCCCAGACGAGTGGCCGGCAAACGCCTTGGTTTCGGCGTGCCAGTTGGCAGGGCGAACAATCCATAAATTGATGGTTCTTATAGGAGTATTGGGATGAATATTGATCGCAGGACATTCTTGTTTCAGTCGGGACTCAGCGTCGCGGTGTTGTCGCCAATGTCAACCTCGCTGACGGCAGTGGCGGCTCCCGCTCCGAGAAAGAAGTCAAATTCGATGGCGGAATGGATGGACGCTTGGACGGGCGTACGCGCGCGCGACCCGGTGGGCGGATTGTATGTATACCGCTTTAAGGAACCGATGTGGGCACTTCTGAAGCCAATCGCATGGTACCCCGAAGCCGGAACCTCGTCCATTGCACGGGTTGACGTGCCGACAGGGTTTGTCACAGATTTTGCGAGCATACCGCGCGCCTTTTATTCCTTGTTGCGACCGGACGGGGACTATACGTATCCAGCCATTTTGCACGATTACCTCTACTGGACACAGAACCGACCACGCGAGGAATGCGACGAAGTGATCCGGCTATCCATGATCGATTTCAAAATTGATAAAGTGACCGTGACAGCAATTTATCAAGCCGTTCGTCGCTTCGGTCAATCAGCTTGGGATGGGAATGCAGCGCTTAAAGCCGCGGGAGAGAAGCGTATCTTGGCAAAGTGGCCAGAAGATCCTCGCATTACTTGGGCAGAGTGGAAAAAGAACCCGGCGGTCTTTGCTCCCTAGTCCCGCGCGCAAGAGACCTTAAATGAACAGACGACGGGTGCCCCCACGTCGTCTTTGTTGTCGCTTACAATCTGATCGGCTGCGTGGCTGCGCGCGATCCTGAGTGCGTGTCTAGAATAGGGGAATCTCTCCGACCATCTGATTTCGTGCGATCCAAGGAGTTTGCTCGCCATTGGTCTTGCTGGATACATCTCGCTTGAGAGCTCCGTAAAGCTCAGACAGCTCAACGACGCCATTTGAGTTCAGATCCGTCGATCGCGCGCCGTCCGTGATGAGCCTAGTAAGAGCGCTGGTGAATACCCCACCACCGTAGTCCGTACCTTCCTTGCTGAACTGCCGCCCTTTCGATGCGGCGACTATCGTCAATGGAACGTCCGCTTGAAGAAACGCATCGACCGATGCGTCATTGGAAACGAATTCGCTAATAGCTCCGGAATGACAAGCATCGATAAAAACGACTACTCGCGCGCGGATTCCCACGAGGGCACTGCTCAGTTCCTTCCAGGATAGTGACTCTTCTGCTGGATCGGAGAGATTCGTCCTCGAAGCCGCCAGGTAGAATGTGCCGGCCGCGTCGCGTATCCCGTGTCCTGCGAAGAACAGCATGACCGTGTCCTGGGACGACGCTTCGCTTACCACTGAGCGAACGATGCGTAGCACGTCGGCCCGCATTGTTCCTGCGTTGGCAAGTACTGGCTTTGCGTCGACCCTTCTATAATAGCGACGTCCAGCGGACTCCGTCGCACTCAGGAATTTTCGGGCGTCCGACACAGCAAAATTGAGGCGAGAGATCGAGTGGTCGGCGTAAATGTCAGTGCCCACCGAAACGGCATAGAGCGTTCCATTGCTTCGAGTGCCTTCGACTTGGACGGTAAGCAAGTTACTTTCAAACCCCGAGATGTCCTTTGCCTGGAGGGTTAGCCATCGAGTATTTGGTAGGATAGGGACGTCTACAACCTGCTCAACGGCCGGACCAACTCCGTCCAGCTGAGTAATCGTGTTGCCGTCCCGGTAGATTGTCACTTTAGAGAGCGAGCTGTCGGCGACAGCTTTAACCTTCAACGTCACCCTCTCGCTGGATCGATTCAGGAGTTCTGCCGCGAGTCGGGGTGGAGAGATCAACCTTATCGGGGCAGTCTGAAATTGATCATCCTTGAGAAGGCTCTCGATAATGTCCGGACGCCTGAGCGCAGAGCGCATCTGGCGCAATGAGTAGTAGCCAGGAAGCCCCGGGAATTTCATGTAGACGAAGCTGTCACCCTCTCGTGTGGAATCATAGTATCCATCCTGAGTGTAGATCACGAGTTCATCGTCTACGTATCTGCCAAGCAGACGTTTCTGCTCTCCGCTAGTTGCATTTATCGCGAACATCCCATTTTCGCTTACGCTCAACAGCCATCTATGGTCGGTCGAAATCGCGAACTTTCTTATGATGTCACCGCCCTGAATGTCCGCGAAGTTCGTAAGTTTGTCAGGGGCGGTCAAATCAACGAAAAATGCATGACGGTCCGGCCCGCTCACGGCGATATATCGGTCAGAGAACAATGCGGCGACGAGAGTTCGAGGCTCGTTTAGATCGGCAAGCTTTCGAATTCGTGGGGATTCTTCGGGCAGAAGCAGCGACAGGGTTCCGAGGCCGGCATTTCCTGAGTTTCTAGCCGTGCAATGCGAATATATGAGCCAAATCGGTCTACCTCTCACGTCCCAGCGCCAAACGGTAACGACATTTGGTAAGAAGAGCTGTGTGGACTCAAAATCACAGTTCTCATCTGAGAGTATCTTCTCCGCCGCTGGGCTTGCAGATATGAATTCACGCTTCCATTCTTGCAGACGTCGCGAACGGACTTCGTCTTCACTCTCGACATCCAAACCGAAATCAAATTCGCGGCCTGGCCTCGATTCCTCGACGGAAATGCCGTAGGACTTCAACAGAGTGGATATTCGGGCAGTCGCATCGCCTTTACTGACTGGAATGCCCCCCATCAGAACGGTTCGATCTTCTGTTCCTCGCACGACAAGAGGTGCGGAAGAGCGATCGGGCTCTCTCTTGTCTGAGATCTGCTGGTGCTTGACCAACACTGCATCTTGACCACGGGCTCTCGATTTGAGCAGAGGGAACGTTCCGAGATCGACGGAATGACTTAGCTTCGCCCTGCCCAGGAGGTCCCAATTGCCTCCGGTTTCAATACGCTTCGGCTCGCATCTATCGACCGGCACATGGTTCGGATTTCGCGAGACGATTTGCGCAATGCGAGCTTCGGCCGCGTCGCTCTTCGCTTCAGCTTCCGGGCTGTCAAGACCTAACCGGACAGTGCCGCCTTCGACCGCAAAAAGTAGGGAAGCGAGAGAATCCAGCGAGAAGCATCGGTCCTCTCTGGTCGGGGCGCGAACTCTGAAATAGTTGAAGGCCGCATTCTCAAGGCTGACTACAAAGGCTGTTGAGTACCAGGTGAAATCGGGCAAGCTTCCCGAGTCGAAGGGGAAGGATGGCCGGTCAATGTACGTTTGCGCAAATTCGCCCAGACCATAGCTTTCCATGCCGGCCATTACGAACGCATCGTTGGCTCCCCAGGCGACCTCAAAGATCGTAGAATAGTCACCATTCCGGTTGCCAGCTCCGATCTGCGTGGCGAGCTGACCGGCGTACAGGTCGACAATTTCAACGACATGATTGGCTCTGGTGTAGGCCGCCACGAAACGGGAAGTAGGGGAGAAGTTTGGTGAATGGCCGTCACGCTCGACCAAAAGGGCGCTGGTCGATCGATCGAGCACCCGATAATGGCGGCCGAAATCCTGAAGCTCGAACTCACCGGAGTTCGATAGGAGTCGTCGTTGCGGACTATCGATGGAATAATGATCGCGAATAGACAGGGCGGGAACACCGGGCCTCAAGTTGAACTTCAGGGGCTCGCCGCGCACGATTGTCGCGTCCTTGGTTGCGAAATCGGCCAGAATCCGCGAAGCGGCCTTGGCCTTAGGTATCTCGATTAGAGCTAGGCCGAGTTCGACAGTGCCGACGTCAAACACGCGAACCGTGAGTTGGCCCTCCTGCGTATCTTTACCGACGTGAAGCGGTATAAAAAGGCGGGTGAGGTCCTTTGCATCGTCGAGTTGAAATGGACCTGTGATACCAGGAGGCAGCACAAAGAACCCGTCTCCACCGAACCTGGTCCGGACCGGAGTGGTCAGCACGATATACATGGGATTCTGACAACGAGCCGCCGGGGCGCTCTTGAGCCGCCATTCAATCTTGATTGAGTCTCCGGATCGAACATCTCGAGCGGAAGGTGTCCGTACCTCTACCAGATCGTCGACCCTGGCGACCGACTTTAGCCAACATAGTCGAGTAGGCTTTGCCGCTGAAACCGACGAAACACCGTATTGCGAAAAAAGGAGGGCGCCGAGCAGAGTGAGCAGCTGAATAACCCGCATAAATCACCTGATCCCAACTGAGGAGACAAGCTCCGACTTGGAAGCTCTTGCAGGGCAAGCCGGTAGGCACGCCACCAAGCCGCGCACGAATGTCGCGCCGGAAGAATAACTTGGAAGAATAGCCGAGGAAATTCGTTGTGATAAATCGTTATCAACCGGGTAGTTTGTAATCAATCATAAATTGTGTTGTTCATCAATGGGGTTGTCGTTCGCTGGTGCGTACCTTACTGGCGCCCGCTTCGATCGGATGCGTAACCTTCTCCTGAGCTTCCCAACTTTATCGGTGGAATGGAGCGGGCGATTTCGTCAGTGACACCATAGGAGAAAGCTGGCGGTTTGGCAGCCATCAATTTGGCCAGAGCTAACGACCTGGCGATCACTCTGTAAGTGTAGCAATCTCGCCGGTTGCCTTCTTTTCTACGCTGGTCTGCGATCGCGGAAACTGCTTGTTGCCCTAAGCCACATGATGGCTTTTTGATCGTCCCACTTGAGGGCGGACTTGAGGCGCCCTCATGGAAGGGGGCGGCGGTGACAATTCAGTCAATTCAGTCAGAGGCAGCGCTGCGAGGCGCACGTATGCTGCGTAGCGCGCTGGGTACGGCAATCTCGTACCACCTCGAAGATGAATCTGTCATCGAGGTGATGCTCAATCCGGATGGGCGCCTGTGGATCGACCGTTTGACAACCGGCTTGCTCGACACAGGCGAAACTCTGTCCGCGGCCGATGGTGAGCGCATTGTTCGGGTGGTAGCTCATCACGTAGGCGCCGAGGTGCATGCCGGCGCGCCACGCGTTTCGGCCGAATTGCCTGGCACTGGCGAGCGTTTCGAAGGCCTGTTGCCTCCGGTCGTTACCGCTCCTGCTTTCGCTATCCGCAAGCCTGCGGTCGCGGTGTTTACGCTCGACGACTACGTCACAAGGGGGATCATGACCCCGGAGCAGGCCAGGACCCTGAAGGGCGCGGTCGCCGCTCGCAAGAACATACTCGTCGCCGGCGGGACATCGACTGGCAAGACAACATTGACGAATGCGCTCCTGGCCGAGGTGGCAAAGACCGCCGATCGGGTCGTGTTGATCGAAGATACGCGCGAACTTCAGTGCAAGGCGCCAAATCTCGTAGCTTTGCGGACTAAAGATGGCGTGGCGACTCTATCGGATCTCGTTCGCTCCTCGCTGCGATTGCGTCCTGACCGCATTCCGGTCGGCGAAGTTCGCGGTGCCGAAGCACTCGATCTGCTCAAGGCCTGGGGCACAGGTCACCCCGGCGGCATTGGGACCATTCACGCGGGTAGTGCGCTTGGAGCGCTACGGCGGCTCGAGCAACTCATCCAGGAAGCCGTCATCACGGTTCCACGCGCCCTGATCGCGGAGACCATCAACCTCGTTGCTGTGCTTGCGGGACGCGGCGCCGACCGTCGCCTCGCTGAGCTCGCCATCGTCACCGGGCTTGGGGCCGCCGGCGATTACAACCTTTCATCAGCAGGAGACTGACATGAGTCAGCAATTTCACCTTCTTCGACATACCGCATCGCTAGTCGGCTCCGGCGCGGTTCTTTTGGTGTCGGTGCCGGCATGGGCGGCTGGCTCGAACATGCCGTGGGAGCAGCCACTCAATCAGATCTTGCAGTCGGTGGAGGGGCCGGTCGCCAAGATCATCGCCGTCATCATCATCGTCGTGACCGGGCTCACGCTCGCGTTCGGGGACTCGTCGGGTGGTTTCCGCAGGCTGATCCAGATCGTCTTCGGCCTGTCGATCGCATTTGCCGCCTCGAGCTTCTTCCTGTCGTTCTTCTCCTTCGGCGGCGGCGTGGTGATCTGATGGATGAACCGGTCACAGGCTTTGTCGTGCCCGTTCACCGCGCGCTCACTGAGCCAATTCTGATGGGCGGCGCGCCGCGATCGGTTGCGATCGTCAACGGCACGCTCGCGGCAGCCCTGGGGCTTGGACTCCGGCTCTGGATTGCGGGTCTTGTCCTCTGGTTCATCGGCCACATGGCTGCTGTCTGGGCCGCCAGGCGCGATCCCGCCTTTGTCGATGTGGTGCGCCGACATCTGCGCATTCCCGGTCATCTCAATCTCTGAGTTCTCGGTCATGATGAACCTTGCCGAATATCGCCATTCCGACGCCCGTCTTGCTGACTTTCTGCCTTGGGCAGCCCTCGTCGACGACGGAATTATCCTGAACAAGGATGGCTCGTTCCAACGGACAGCAAAGTTCCGGGGACCTGACCTCGACAGCGCGGTGCCGGCTGAACTTGTCGCCGTCGCCGGCCGTCTGAACAACGCCGTGCGTCGCCTGGGATCCGGCTGGGCCGTGTTCGTTGAGGCGCAGCGTCACTCTGCGGGGGTATACCCGCCTAACTCCTTTCCGGACGTCGCGTCCGCGCTGGTCGACGCGGAACGCAGGGCTCAGTTCGAAGAGGCGGATGCCCACTACGAGTCCAGCTACTTCTTGACCTTCCTCTATCTGCCGTCGGAAGAGGGCGCTGCGAGGGCAGAGCGCCTGCTCTATGAGGGCCACGATCGGACTGTTGGCGCAGACGCGCGCGAGGTGCTCCGCAGGTTTGTCGATCAAACCAGCCGCGTGCTGCAACTCGTCGAAGGGTTCATGCCGGAATGCAGCTGGCTCGATGATCAGGACACGCTGACCTACCTGCACTCGACGATCTCGACCAACCGTCATCGCGTTCGTGTGCCCGAAATTCCCATGTACATCGATGCGCTGTTGGCAGACCAGCCGTTGACCGGCGGGCTAGAGCCGATGCTGGGCTCAGCCAATATTCGGGTCCTGACGATTGTCGGCTTTCCGGGCGCCACGACCCCGGGGATCCTGGACGATCTGAATCGTCTGGCATTCTCGTATCGCTGGTCGACGCGCGCAATCATGCTCGACAAGACCGACGCCACCAAGCTGCTGACCAGGATTCGGCGGCAGTGGTTTGCCAAACGAAAGTCGATTGGCGCCATTCTCAAGGAAGTCATGACGAACGAGGCGTCGATACTGCTCGACACCGACGCCCACAACAAGGCGCTTGATGCCGACGCTGCGTTGCAGGAGCTGGGGTCCGATCAGATCGGACAAGCCTTTGTCACGGCAACCATTGCCGTCTGGGATCGTGATCCCAGTGCTGCCGATGAAAAGCTGAGACTGGTCGAGAAGGTTATTCAGGGGCGCGACTTCACCTGCATGATCGAGACCGTGAACGCTGTCGAAGCCTGGCTCGGCAGTTTGCCCGGGCACGTCTACGCCAATGTGCGGCAGCCTCCGGTTTCGACCCTCAACCTCGCCCATATGATTCCGATGTCGGCCGTCTGGGCCGGCGAGGCGAGGGATCTGCATTTCAAAGGGCCACCGCTTCTATTCGGCAAAACCGAGGGATCGACGCCTTTCCGATTCTCGCTCCATGTCGGCGACGTTGGCCATACCCTTGTGGTGGGACCGACGGGCGCTGGCAAGTCAGTGCTGCTCGCGTTGATGGCGCTACAGTTCAGGCGTTATCCGAACTCTCAGGTCTTTGCGTTTGACTTCGGTGGTTCGATCCGAGCGGCCGCCCTCGCTATGGGTGGCGACTGGCATGATCTCGGTGGGGCACTGTCCGACGGGGACGAAAACCCGGTCGCTCTGCAGCCGCTGGCCTGGATCGACGATCCTTCCGAGCGAGGGTGGGCGACGGAATGGATCTGCGCGATCCTTGCTCGGGAAAAGATCGAGATCACTCCGGAGGTCAAGGATCATTTGTGGTCGGCACTGACATCTCTCGCTTCGGCGCCGAGGGAGGAACGGACCCTTACGGGCCTGTCAGTCCTTCTTCAACTGAACTCCCTCAAGCGCGCCTTGCAACCATACTGCCTGGGTGGACCTTCCGGGCGCTTGCTGGATGCCGAATTCGAGCGTCTTGGCGAGGCGTCGGTCCAGGCGTTTGAGACCGAAGGTTTGATCGGAACGGGTGCGGCACCGGCCGTGCTGGCGTACCTCTTCCATCGTATTGGTGATCGCCTCGATGGTCGGCCAACACTCCTGATCGTGGACGAGGGGTGGCTTGCCCTGGACGACGAGGATTTTGCCGGGCAACTCCGGGAATGGCTGAAGACGCTCCGGAAGAAGAATGCGTCCGTCATCTTCGCCACACAGTCGCTGTCGGACATTGATGGCTCAGCGATTGCGCCGGCTATCATCGAAAGCTGTCCAACGCGATTGTTGCTGCCGAACGAACGGGCGATCGAACCGCAGATCACAGCCATCTACCGTCGTTTCGGCCTCAATGATCGCCAGATCGAGCTTCTGAGCCGGGCAACGCCAAAGCGCGACTACTATTGCCAGTCTCGCCGCGGCAACCGGATGTTCGAACTTGGCCTTGGTGAGGTTGCGCTCGCATTCGCCGCAGCCTCTTCCAGGACAGACCAGGCTGCCGTCGCGCAGCTCATCGCCGAACATGGACCCGAGGGCTTCGTGCCTGCCTGGCTCCAGCAACGTGGCGTCGCCTGGGCGGCAGATCTGATCCCCAATCTCGTCAATCTGGAGAAATCCCTATGAGGCGTCTCAGCCTGTTAGCGGCTGTTGGCACCACGGCGCTGCTCCTTGGCGTCACGGCGCCCGCGCGGGCGCAGTGGATCGTCTTTGATCCCAACAACTACGTCCAGAATGTTCTGACTGCTGCGCGGGAACTGCAGCAGATTAACAATCAGATCACCTCGTTGCAGAACGAGGCACAGATGCTGATCAATCAGGCAAGGAACCTGGCAAACCTACCGTATTCGTCATTACAGCAACTGCAATCCTCGATCCAGCGCACCCAGCAATTGCTGGCCCAGGCCCAGCGTATCGCCTACGACGTGCAGCAGATCGATCGTGCCTTTTCGACCAGCTACGCGCCGGCGACCGGCAGCCAGTCGAACCAGTTGCTGGTTTCGAACGCTCAATCACGCTGGCAAAATACCTACTCGGCAACGCAGGACGCGCTTCGCGTCCAGGCCGGTATCGTTGGAAACCTCGACACCAACCGTATCCAGACCTCCGCACTTGTAACATCAAGTCAAGGCGCTAGCGGCGCTCTGCAAGCAACGCAGGCCGGCAATCAGATCCTCGCGCTGAACGCGCAGCAGCTCGCCGACCTCACCGCTGTCGTCACGGCACAGGGCAGGGCGCAGGGTCTTGAATCCGCTCAGCGCGCCTCCGCCCAGGATCAGGGGCGAGAACAGCTTCGGCGCTTCCTGACACCGGGGCAGGGCTATCAATCCTCCAGCGTGCAGATGTTTCACTGATGAGCGACCTGAAGGCATTCAAGGCGCTCTCGCTGCTTGCGACAATCGGCCTGGTGGCCGTCGCCGCCTGCACGATTCAGCTGCGTGGCCGAGACGAGTCCGGGTCGACGCCGAAGGTCGAGCAGAAGACCGATGCAGCCAACGCCGACCGCGTAAACTGCCGCGGCGTCACTCCCGAGGAGACGGCGGGCTATCGCCACTGTCAGCAGATCTGGGCGGAAAACCGGCGCCGCTTCCTTGGCAGGAAAGACGGCGTCGTAACTCTTGGCCGCAATGACCCGACCAGCTCGATACCTGTCCAAAAGGATCAATCCCGGATCCCGCAGGGATATCCGAATTCGGTGACACCAGAAGCGAACAAGCCATGACGGGTACGGGGATCATCGACCAGTTCCTGGAAACGTTCACGCGCTATATCGACAACGGTTTCGGGTTGCTCGGTAGCGATGTCGGCTATCTTGCGGCGACCCTTGCGGCGATCGACATCACGCTGGCGGCGTTGTTCTGGAGCTGGGGGCCGGACGAGGACATCATCGCGCGTCTCGTCAAGAAGACGCTTTTTGTGGGCGTTTTTGCCTGGCTCATCGGTAACTGGAATAGCCTGGCGCGCATCGTCTTCGAAAGCTTCGCCGGCCTTGGACTGAAAGCGTCGGGGGCAGGCCTCTCCGCAGCCGATTTCCTGCGGCCTGGAAAGATCGCTCAAGTTGGTCTCGACGCGGGTCGACCGTTGCTCGAGTCGATCTCCAACCTGATGGGCTACATCAGCTTCTTCGAGAATTTCGTCCAGATCGTCGTTCTCCTGTTCGCCTGGGTCGTGGTGTTGCTCGCCTTCTTCATTCTGGCGATCCAGCTCTTTGTCACCCTGATCGAATTCAAGCTCACGACGCTTGCCGGATTCGTGCTCATTCCCTTCGGCCTGTTCGGCAAGACTGCTTTCGCGGCCGAGCGGGTCCTGGGCAACGTCATATCATCCGGCATCAAGGTCCTGGTCCTGGCCGTCATCGTTGGCATTGGTTCGACCCTGTTCTCGCAGTTTACCGCTGGCTTTGGTGGCAATCAGCCGACCATTGAAGACGCGATGACGCTGATGCTGGCGGCGCTCTCCTTGCTGGGGCTCGGCATCTTTGGTCCGGGTATCGCAAACGGCCTTGTGTCAGGCGGACCGCAACTCGGCGGCGGCGCCGTAATTGGAACGGGCCTTGCTGCTGGCGGTATTGTTGCGGCGGGCGCGGGTCTTGCCGCCGGCGGTGCTGGTCTCGCTGGGGGCGCGATCGCGGGCGCCGCGCGTAGTGGCGGCGCTGCCTTGAGCGGAGCATCAGCGGCCTATCGGAGCGGCGGCCTTGTCGGTGTCGCGGAGGCCGGCGCTTCCGCTGCGATGAGCCCGTTGCGTCGTGCAGCGGCTGCGCTCGGCGGAGGAGGGGAAGCCGGCACGCGGGGCGCGAGCACTTCGGCCGAAGGGCAGCCCGATTGGGCGCGGCGCATGAAGCGTGCGGAGACTGTTCGCCATGGTGCGTCGGCAGTCAGCCACGCGGTCCGCTCAGGTGATCGCGGTGGCAGCGGCTCTTCCGTCGATTTGTCCGAAGGAGAGCGCTGACACTTAGCCACAGCGCCTTCGCCAGCCGCTGCGTGGGCGACGGAAACGCGGACTCCGAACAACTCGAAAACGATCACTTGATCTCAGGGGCAACCATCGATGTTCAAACGACCTTCCGTACATTACGGGCGCATGCCCGTGCCGATCACGCCTTACCAGAAGGCGGCGCAGGTTTGGGACGAACGCATTGGATCTGCCCGCGTGCAGGCCAGGAACTGGCGCTTGATGGCGTTCGGCTGCTTGATGTTATCAGCCGGTCTCGCGGGTGGCCTCGTTTGGCAATCGAGCCAAGGCTCGATCACGCCGTGGGTGGTTGAAGTGGACCATCTCGGTCAGGCCCAAAGGGTTGCGCCGGCCAACATCGACTATCAACCCACTGATGCGCAGATCGCCTACCATCTGGCGCGCTTTATCGAGGATGTCAGAGGCTTACCGGCTGATGGCATCGTTCTGCGCCAAAACTGGCTCCGGGCCTATGATTTTACGACGGATCGTGGTGCTGCTGCGCTCAACGACTATGCGCGCAACAATGACCCCTTTGCCAGGCTGGGCAAGGCGCAAATCTCCGTCGACGTCTCGAGCGTCATTCGTGCGTCGTCTGAAAGCTTTCGGGTCGCGTGGACCCAACGCAGTTACGACAACGGCTCGCTGAATTCCACCGAACGCTGGACTGCGATCCTGACGATCGTGATCGAGACGCCGCGCGATGCTGAACGGCTGCGCAAGAACCCCCTTGGCGTCTATGTCCGCGCCATCAACTGGTCAAAGGAGTTGAGTCAGTGACCAAGACGCCGTCCGCCGTTCATTCGAAGCATCCCGTTCCGCGCAACGCAATCAGCCCGGCTTGTCCTGAATTAGTGGCCGCGAAGCGAGCAGTTCTGTTTGCGCTCCTGGTCGGTTCCTCGGCGCTCGGTGGGTGTGCGAGCTACATTCCGCCCGAGATCAGCTATGACGCCGAGGTCCCGCCGATGCCGGCGGCTCCAGCGGCTCTGGACGACACGTCGCGGCCGCTTCACGTCCCGCCGGTCTGGAGACCAACTCTCGGCGGCAAGCTGGCCGGGAAGGAAGAACCCGAACCCGTGAGCCGGGTTGAGACGGCAAACAGCGCGGCCCGGGTCGAGCCGCGCAGGAGAGGGTATTTCAATGCAGCGCAAATCTACGCCTACAGCCCCGGAGCGCTCTATCAGATTTACGCCGCACCTGGACAGATTACCGATATCGCGCTCGAGGAAGGAGAGCAGCTGACGGGATCGGGGCCTATCGCGGCCGGAGATACCGTACGTTGGGTCGTTGGGGATACCGAGAGCGGAAGCGGCGATACGCGACGGGTCCATATCCTGGTCAAGCCGACCCGTGCATCAATCGAGACCAACCTCGTCGTTAATACCGACCGGCGTACCTATCTGATCGAGCTCCGCTCCCGCGAGCGGCCATACATGCCGTCTGTTGCCTGGTACTATCCGGAAACGGTACGTGACCGATCCCGTTCAGTCGCTCTGAAGCCTGTTCTTCCGGATCCGGCGCAACGCATCTCCCGCTACAACATCGAAGGGGACAATCCTCCATGGCGGCCGCTCGCCGCATACGATGACGGGCGCAAGGTCTATGTCGAGTTCCCGCAAGGCATCGTGCAAGGCGAGATGCCGCCGATCTTTGTGGTCGGTCCTGATGGCAAGACCGAGCTCGTCAACTATCGCACTTGGGGCAACGTATTGATCGTCGACCGGCTGTTTGCAGCCGCCGAACTCCGGCTCGGCGGCGAACACCAGCAGAAGGTCAGGATCGTCAGGACCGACGGGAGGCCGTCGTCATGAACAGCGGGAATGGTGCCGATCACGAACAGTCCGTCCCGTCGGCTGCACAAGAGGACAAGGCCGGGAGCTTCCGCCTGAGAGCGGAGCATCCGCGCGTGACACGGTTGTCGCGAAAGGTCCTGACCGGAGCGAGCGCGGTTGCCCTGCTTGTCGTCTGCGGAGCGGTGCTGTGGTCGCTGCAAAACAACTGGCCCCGAAACCAGGTGGCTGATGAGCTTTACGGTACGGATCATCACAATGTCGCCGACGGCATCGCAGTTCTGCCAAAGGACTATACTGGCGTTCCTCGCCAGCCAGTCCCGCAGCTTGGCCCGCCGCTGCCCGGAGACCTCGGCCGACCAATCCTTGCCGCTCAGAGCCAGTCGCCAACGATGGCTGTGGATCAGGAGCAGCAACGCCGGGATCAGGAGACCGAGGCGGCTCGCATCAGCCGTCTGTTCGCTTCGACAAGTGGAGGCGAATTGCGCCAGCCCGCGGCTGTAGGCGCAGGCAGCGGCCGCGACGTGCCAGCGAATGCTGCGAGCACTGGCGACGATGGATCTGCGCAAAATGGTCAGGACCACAAGCTTGCCTTCGTCAACGCCTCCGTGGACCGTCGCACGGTCAGCCCCGACCGCATCGCGAGACCGGCTTCACCGTATGTCGTGCAGGCCGGGACGGTCATTCCGGGAGCCCTGATCACAGGGATCCGATCGGACCTGCCAGGCCAGATTACTGCGCAGGTCACCGGGAACGTCTTTGATACGCCGACCGGCCGCTTTCTGCTTGTGCCTCAGGGAGCGCGTCTCATCGGGATCTACGATAGCCAGGTCACATTTGGCCAGTCCCGTGTGTTGCTCGTCTGGACACGGTTGATCATGCCGAATGGACGTTCAATCGTTCTCGAGCGGCAACCTGGCGCCGACACCGCAGGGTATGCAGGTCTCGAGGACCAGGTCGACAATCACTGGGGTGAACTATTAAAGGCCGCCGCGTTATCGACGTTTTTGGCCGTCGGGACGGAACTGGGAGCTGGTTCGGATACGAACAGCAACGAAAGCTCAATCATTCAGGCACTACGACATGGCGCTTCGGATTCACTGAACCAAACCGGACAGCAGGTGGTTCGACGGAGCCTCAATATGCAACCGACGCTGACGGTTCGACCTGGATTTCCAGTCCGCGTCATCGTCAATCGCGATCTCGTACTCCAACCCTATCGGGGATAGAAACCGGATGCCCAAGCTCAGGATCGCGGCAGTTCCAGACGACAAGCCGGTCAAGGTCATGGCCGAACTTCCCGCGGCGCTGCATCGTGACCTTCTGGCATATGCAGAAGTGCTGGCCCGCCAGAGCGGACAATCAGTAGATCCCTTAAAGCTCGTTGCGCCGATGCTGGCGCGGTTTATGGCAACCGATCGAGCATTTGCGAAGTTGCGGCGTGCCCGTCAATCTTTGTCCCGGGAAGGAGAGGGGTAACATTCTGCGATCAGATCGAGAAAGCGCCTCAGAACCGGATTTTCATTATCCGGCAGCCAATGTACACGAAATCTGAGACGGCTCGGGCCCGTTCCGTCCAACAGCTCGCGATAAACAATTCCAGCGAATGTTGCCCCGACGTCGGATTCCATGACAAGGCTTATTCCAAGGCCCATGCCGATAAGGCTTTTTACGATACCCCGGCTGACGTCGTGCCGCTCGACCTTGGGTCGATCCTCAGGTGTCATGATCTTTGAATTCAAAAGGTCTTCAAGGTCATCTTCCGGATCATGTTGACTCAGCAGGACCGTTTCGTTGCGAAGATCGGTCCAGTGGACAACGTTCAGCGTGGCCAGAGGATGATCCTCAGGTAGCAGGATCAGTATACGCTCGCTCCAGACTGGCAGACTCTCCTGATCCGGTGGCGTAATGCCTCCAGGCAAAATGGCTATGTCGATCGTGCCGCTACGCAGGGCGTTCATCAAACGAACGCATGATCGCTCAACGGTAGCAAGTTCGACCAGCGGAGCCCGTCGTCTGAATTCGATCAGGCTTGCCCGCAGGTTGCCGGCCGAAACCGAGGTACAGAAACCAACCGACAGGCGGCCGGCTTCACCGTGCCCGCTGGACCTTCCGGTGATGACGAGGGTGTCCACCTGCTCGAGGATCATCTGCGACATACGCAGGATAGCACGCCCCGCAGGCGTCGCCGTGACGCCACTTGTGGAGCGTTCAAAGAGAGTTACTCCGAGCAGATACTCAAACTGGCTGACAGAGCGGCTCAGGGCCGAATGCCGAACTCCAAGGAGTTCGGCCGCTCGACGAAAGCTTCCGCAATCTGATGCGGCAACGGCGGAGCGCAGATGGTGCAAACTGACATTGTTCGATCGAACAGTGCTGGCCATGGTTAAGGATCTGGCGCAACGAGCAGTCTACGCGGCTTTCAGCGCCGGCTCCCAAAGTACAGGCGACCGGATCTTTCCAACATCCCGCACACGCTTCAGACAGTCTGTGGAGACTTCAAGATAGCCGGCGAGCGCTTCCGTACTTCCAAGCTTCCTTGGATGACCTACCCGACGAAGCGCCCACCCGGCGCGGCGCAGAATGCGCTCGACCCGGGTATCCGTAACAGTAACAATCTCAGTAAGCTGTCGCGATAGCCCGAATTCGATCATTCCGGCAAAGAGCTCATAAGTTGCGTTCGTCAGGCCGTGAACCGTACTTCGGGCAACCGCTTCCAGCTCCAGCGCGAATCGGCTGCTTTCCCAGACAGAGGAACTCGTCTTGACGGAATGTCCGTCCAGCAAAATAGAAAATGTGTCGCGCAACATTGTCGGTCCGGTCGAAGGAAGTAACCTCACACAACCCTGAATGCGATGATCATTCGCGCGTTGAATGAGATAAACGGGTTGGAGGGCGTCATACTGATCGATTTCCTTTTCGTCGTGCACCTGGACGTCCCACTGCAATCGCTGCCCGAATACCCGATATCGAAGGCGATACATTTCGGAGAGTTCTTCTGCAAACGCTTCGTAAAAGTCTGGCGTTATTAGCTGCATCATCAAAATCTCCACCGCAATGAGCGCTGGAGCATTCAAGCAAGGAATTGTGAGTCTGCAGCCTCCTTAGGCAAGGAGGTGCCCGGAAATCCGAAAGGGGCTATACCTGCGGATTGGCCCTGGCAACGCGTACGACTGCCTGGACCGTGGATCGCACCCCAAGCTTTGCTTTCGCATTCTCAAGATGGAAGGCCACCGTGTGCCGGGATATTTCCATAATCCTGCCAGTCTCCCATGCTGATTTGCCCTCGGCCGCCCACTTAAGGCATTCCAGCTCCCGCGGTGACAGCAGTACACCATCAACATTGCGCTTTGACGTTAGCTGTCGGCTGGCGTGTGCGTGGAAGCACATTGCCATTAACTGCAAAACGTCAGCATGTTTGTCTATTGCGCGCTTGAAGGAGGGTCGTGGAGTGTCAGCCGCAAATGTCACTGCAGCGATTGCGCCTGCGCTATCGTGGACCGGGATCGTGAAGCCGCAGCGGATGCCAAATCCGGCAGCCTCCTCGAAGAGCTGTTGAGCAAGTGGAGCTTTCTGTGTTGGTCCAACTCCGAGTCCCCATTCGAAAGGACTGGGCTCCCTGAGCGCCTGGATGATCACGGGATCGGAGCGCTGGTACTCCATCGCAATGTAGTGAGATGTCCAGGCGGTCGGGTAGTTGGATATCAGAACGGGTGCCGCCGCATGGGGGCGCGGCAAGGCGAGATATGCAAAGCAGAACAGGTCCAGCGCCGCCGCTGTATCAGCCATGCTTTGTCGAAGCTGTCCTTCCTCGTGGCATTCCATCAGGCCATCGACGTATCGCTGGAATGTATGGGACATCTGCAGCGCGTTGTGCATCTTTTGAAAGAGCGCGACAGGCTTGGTCGTGCGCATTTCCCTAAGCTCGCCGTTGCAGTGCGTCCATGCTCACGTATGCGGATGAATCGCGCAGAGGTTGAGTGTTCAGGTGAGTGTGCCGATCGCGCCACTGCGAAGCAACAGTCCTGTTGACGCAAGTGTACGGATTGCCTCCCAACCGAGCGAGGTTTTCGAAGGCCGAACCACATCAAGTGAGTTTATCAGGTGACAAGCCGTTTGATTTGGCGTGGCCGGTCAACGCGAGCTAGCTCTTGTGTCCGCCAAGCGGTGAGGCCCCCGAGATCCAGCGGGGAGACCTGGCAACATCAAGAGATAACAAGTGAACCAGTCATTGTTGGATGCTTCGAAGGAATATCTCGTCCGGTACGGTGGCGACGTCTTCCCCGCGCTATTTACATCGGCGAGCGGAACAATCGTCAGGGATTCCGACGGGCGGGAATACCTTGACTTCACGTCCGGCCAGATGTGCGCAACTATCGGACATAACCATCCGGCAATCGTGCAGGCAGTCAATCGCGCTGGAAAGAAGGCGTTTCACTTCTTTAGTGGCATGATTCCAGAGGTGGTTGTCGAGCTGGCTCAGACGCTTGCCAGAGAGTGGTTACCCGGAGAAATCAAGCGAAGCGTGTTCGTCAATACCGGGTCAGAGGCGACCGAAGTGGCTCTTCGAATGGCGAAGATGTACACGGGGGGCTACGAGATACTTGCGCTCGGCGGGTCCTGGCACGGGATAACCGCTGGCGCGAGCTCTGTCTCGATGGCCAGCGATCGCAAGGGATATGGCGTACCAATCCCAGGCGTTTTCATTATCCCTGAACCGAATTCCTACCGGCCTTATATTTCGGGAGCCAGTGAAGAAGAGGCGGCTCTCGCCAATCTCGAGCTTGCGCTCAAGATGTTCGATATGCAGAGCACCGGGCGGGGGGCGGCGATCATCGTCGAGCCAGTGATCAGCGCAGGGGGCGTGCTAGTGCCGCCAAAGTCCTTCATGCACGCTCTGCGGAGAGCCGCCAATGACCGCGGCATGCTCCTGATCTTCGATGAAGCCCAGACGGCATTTGGCCGAATTGGCGCAAGGACAGGGTCTGAGTACTTCGATGTTGTGCCAGACATAATGACCATGTCGAAGACCCTCGGCGGCGGCTTGCCGCTCGCGGCCGTGTCCACGACCGCAGAAATCGAAGACGATCTCTTCGCAAAGAAATTTGCGTTCTATACAAGCCACGTGTCGGACCCGCTCATGGCGGAGGTCGGTCTGGCTGTACTTGATGTCATTCGAAAGCAGGATCTGGTCGCGCGGGCAATCGAGATGGGGGGGTACCTGAGAAGCCGGCTCGACGATCTCGGGCAGCGCTATGAGGTTATCGGAGATATAAGGGGTCTGGGACTTTTGCTGGGTGTGGAGTTGGTAACTGATCGAGCCAGCCGCACTCCTGCGCATCACCTCGGGGCAATGACTTCCCAGAAGTGCTTCGAAAATGGCCTCAGCATGAACATCCGGCGCCGACCCGAACGCGGTTCCGTCTGGCGGATTGCTCCACCCCTAACTGTATCTCGCGGTGAAATTGATCAGGCGGTCGATATCCTGGAAAAAGCGCTTCGCTCAAGCCTCGATGAAATTGCAGCCAGCAGAGCTTCGTGAGGACATCGTCCTCGAAGCGCTTCATCATGCGTAGCTAGGAGAGTCGATGTTTGACGTACTCACAGAAACAGCCGCAGACGGCCGGCTTTACATTCAGTGGCTGATATCGGGGCTCTGCTGGACTTTGGCGCTTGCAGTCTCTGCATGGGGGATTGCCTTCATAGTGGGCCTGGTCGTTGGAGTTGGCCGAACCGTATCCAGCAGGACCATTGCCGCGTTGAGCCGGCTGTACGTCGAGCTGTTTCGCAATATTCCGGTGCTTGTACAAATGTTCCTTTGGTACTTTGTTCTTCCCGAACTACTTCCGCGGACCGCAGGGACATGGATAAAGCAACTACCGCAGCCGTGGGGGAGCTTCTTTCCTGCGATGATATGCCTGGGTCTTTATACGTCCTCGCGTGTGGCCGAACAGGTAAGGGCCGGTATTGAGGCGCTCCCGCGCGGACAAAGCGAAGCGTCGGCGGCGCTCGGGCTATCCCGGACTCAGGCGTATCAGTTTGTCGTTTTGCCTCAGGCGTTGCGCCTGATCATTCCCAGCCTGACAAGCGAAGTGATGGGCATCTACAAGAATACTTCGGTTGCCTTGACGATCGGCCTGCTCGAACTGACAGCGCAGTCGCGCCAGATCAGCGAAGCGACGTTCCAGACGTTCGCGGCCTTTGGCGGTGCAACGATCATGTATCTGATACTTGCCGTTATGGCGTACCGCATGATGGACCTGATTGATGCGCGAACGCGGATACCCAGCACAGCGGTGAGCGCGCGCAAGCGACTTCCAATGTCCTTCAAGGCAAGCCGTGAAGGAGTGCAAACGTGAACGATCTCAATTTTGCTATCGTCTCGAGCTCGTTGCCATACCTGTGGGAAGGGTTGAAGTTCTCGCTGTACCTGACGGCATTCGCGTTTGTCACCGGTATTTGCCTGGGGACGATATTCGCGCTTATTCAACACTTCGAGATTCCGGTTCTCGGCAGTCTCGTCAGGGCCTACATCACCGTGATCCGGTCAATCCCCCTGATCCTTGTACTATTCTGGTTCTTCTTTCTGGTTCCGCTGATCCTTGGTCGTCTGGCTGGAGGTGGTCGCCCGATTCCGATCGGCGCAACGTGGACAGCTTTCATCACGTTTGGACTATTTGAAGCTGCATATTATTCCGAGATCATAAAGGTGGGGCTGCGTTCGCTGAGCCGAGGTCAGTTCGAGGCAGCCCAGGCCCTGGCACTGACAACCGGCCAATCATATCGCTCGGTTATCCTGCCGCAGGTCGCCCGTGTCGTGTCGCCCATCATTCTTAGCCAGACCATCATCCTCTTTCAGGATACGTCGCTTGTGTACGTTCTTTCCCTGACTGACCTTGTTGGAGCGGCAACAAAGCTCGCGCAGCTGAACGGCCGGATTGTTGAAATGTACATCGTTGTCGCGGTCGTCTATCTGGCAATTTGTTCTTCTGCTTCACAGGTCGTCGCGATCCTCAAACGTCGAGCGGGGCTCTACGCATCCACACGCTAGGTGCCGGTGCGGTCCAAATCTGAAATGGTATCAGTTGTCAGGAACAAAATATGAAAACCGCAAGGCATGATTGCGAGCTGTCGAACAAGATCATCTCACTCGATTGCGTTACGAAAAGGTATGGCAACTATATCGCGTTGAACGGCGTCTCGATGTCTGTCTCGACGGGAGAGAGGGTCGTTATTTGCGGGCCTTCGGGATCAGGCAAATCCACGCTGGTCAGATGCATCAATCGTATCGAGAATCATGACGAAGGACGTATCGTCGTCAATGGGACCGAGCTGACGGACACCCTGAAGGACATTCACGCAATCAGACGCGAAGTGGGGATGGTGTTCCAGAGCTTTAATCTTTTTCCTCATCTTTCGATCATTGAGAACTGCATGCTTGCGCCGCAGAAAGTGCTGGGCGTGTCTCGCGACGAGGCCGGCGAGACTGCAATGCACTTCTTGCGGAAGGTCCGGATCCCCGAGCAGGCAGACAAGTATCCCGGGCAGCTTTCCGGCGGTCAGCAGCAGAGAGTGGCCATAGCCCGGGCTTTGTGCTTGCGACCCAAGATAATGCTTTTTGACGAGCCAACGTCCGCGCTGGATCCTGAGATGGTTTCGGAAGTACTGGATACCATCGTTGGTCTTGCTTCTGACGGAATGACGATGATCTGTGTGACCCACGAAATGGGCTTCGCTCGCAGAATGGCTGACCGCGTCGTCTTTATGGATCGTGGCGAAGTTGTCGAAACGAGCGAGCCGTCCAGCTTCTTCGACGCCCCGCAGACCGAGCGCGCGAAGAGGTTTCTTCAGCAGATGGTCCATTGATATCTTCGGCGATGCGCGGTTCAGTTCTATGTTTGCCGATGAAATGCGACGCGCCGAAATGTCTTTACAATAACGCAGACCTGTCTCTGGGTGCCTCCGGCTGCCTTGCCGGATTATTGAATCGTTGGCCGAAGGATAAGTCTAGGGCGTAAAGGCGATCGAATGAGCGTGACAGGACAATGCGCTGACCGAGCGCTAAGACAAGCGCGACGGGTGGCTTTCGCTCGCCCGTACGCATTGCGTTCAATCTGCTTGCAACCTGAACAGTATTTTACGTTGGCGAAGTCGTCGTGGGAGTGGTTACGATTGTGGCGCTCAGCTCGGGTTATAACCAGGCGACGCGAGCTGGCGAAACCGCGTCAATTCAAACAGGGGCGCCGGTGCCTGTAACCCGGGCGACCAGCAAGCAGAAACACATGATGTCGTTCTATTCTCGTCCGAACTACGCCGAGATTGATCTTGATGCATTGGAGAGCAATTACAGGCTGCTCATGCGAGTCGTTCGACCCGGTACGCGTGTGATCGCGTCGTTGAAAGGAAACGCCTACGGTCTTGGCCTCGTTGAAGTCGCCAGGCAACTCGAGAGCCTTGGTGTACCGGCTTTCGCCGCTGGATCGATAAGTGACGCAATCCGGATTCGCGAAGCCGGTATGGCCGGTGAGATTGTCGTCTTTGGCGGCGCTCTCCCGGACGCGATGCCCGAGTTTGTTGGACGCGGGCTTATTCCGACCGCCCACAATCTTGAAGTCGCGAAAGCCGTCTCAGCGGCGGCGATGCGACGACATCCAGTTTACATCAAGATCGACGTTGGATTTGGAAGGCTTGGCGTGCCGCTTTCGGAGGCACGATCGTTCGTCGAACAAGTGGCGGCATTGCCGCGGGTAGAGGTAGGGGGCATCTACACTCATGTCCCATTCGGCGATGAACAAGGACGGGCGTGGGCAAAAGAGCGGCTCGGCGCGTTCGACACGCTGGTGTGGGAGCTTCGCGCGAGTGGCCACGACATTCCGGTCGCACAGGCCAGAGCGTCGGCTTGCATTCTGGGCGGGCTGGACGATCATTGCAACGCAGTGTCTCCCGGTGGCTTCCTCTTCGGCCGCTCACCTCTCGATGCTGGTCTTTCGACCCTGGAGAAGGAGTTGAAGCCAGTGCTTCGCTCTATCAGGAGCCGACTGATTCATATCTCGCACAGGGCGGCCGATCTGAACGTTACGTATCCCAGCCGCTTTGCAGGGCGCGTCTCGGGCCCCACCGGGGTGGTGCCATTCGGTCGGGCAGACGGAAATCGCGCGCCCGCCGCCGGTCAGCGCGCATACATGTTGATCCGGGGCAGTCGTGCCGAGGTCCTCAGCGTATCGTCGGAGCACTGTGTGCTGGATCTGTCCATGGTGAAGGACCCTGTCCTTGGCGATGAGGTATTCGTTATTGGCGAAAGTGCTGATGACGCGATCTCGCTGTCGGACGTCGCTGCTGCTCAAAAAACAACGGGGAGCGATATTCTACTGGCGGTAAGCGGGCGGATGCCGCGAGTGTTCTACAGGGATGGTCGGCCGACGCCACCGAGCGCTATTATCTGCCGATAATCAATTCCGGGAGCCCCGGGGGCGAGATCAAATTACAGAGCGAAGCCAGGCCTCAAAGTGCCAGGCGGGAGTGTTCCGGTTGTAGGTGCGAGGCTTGACGAGAAAATAGGAAGTCGTCTCGATGAAAAATGCGTCGTCTCCAAGCGGGGCGATCAGCCGGCCATCGAGCAGTTCTTCCTGTGCCAAAATATCGCTTTCCAGTACGATGCCCAATCCGTTGACCGCAGCTTCAATCGCCATAGCCGACCGATCCACCCACAGACTCTTTTCAGGGTGATAAGACGGGACTTTCATCTGTCGCATGTACTCCGCCCAACTGAGCGGATTTACGGAATGTATGAGCGTGCCACGGAGCAGATCCGCTGGAGCGTGAATGTGTAGAGACGCAGCGAGCGCAGGGCTGCAAAGTGGCCGCACGCGCTCCTTCAGGAGGGGCTCACAAAATTTGGTCGTGCTTGGCGGCGTCCCGTGAGTGATTGCGACGTCAAAGCGCGCCGTTTCGATATCGTCGCGTCCAGATAGAGTAGACAAGCGTAGGTCGACGTTGGAATTGCGGTTCAGGAAGTCTGGCAGTCGTGGTTGAAGCCATTTACTCGCAAAACTCGGGACCGCAGCTATGGTCAGATTGCCTCTCTGTGACTGGGGAGCCACCAACGCTGTTGCGTCGCAAATAACGCGGAAGGCCAGTCCGACTTCGTTCGCGTAAGCCCGTCCTGCATTGGTCAAAATGGCACGCCCAGCGTGCCGCTTGAAGAGCGTTACTCCGAGAAATTCCTCGAGTTGCTGAATGTGGTAGCTGACTGCCGACGCCGTAACTCCGACCTCTTCGGCGCCCAGTGAGAAGCTACCCAGCCGGGAGGCCGCCTCAAATGCCAGGAGGGCCTTGAGTGGAGGGAGCTTCCGACCGGTTGGCAATTCCGACAAAGGGAGCTTGGGGCCTGATGAAATTTTTCCGTTGGCGCTCATTTTGGCTTTTGATCCACAATTATGCGCTGGAACAAGGCGTTGGGTGCAAATTCTATCCATTCTCAATGTCGAAGTCCACTCGACGAAAACCAATGCAAAGCGCAAGAGGATTGAAATGAAACGCAGACTTCCCTGCCTCGCGATACTGTCGTTTCTTCTCGCAGTTTGCGGTGCGGCAAAGGTGGCGCATGCGGGGAGTGACACGCTTGAGAAGATAAAATCCTCGAAAAGAATCTCGATCGGGTATCGTGAGGCATCAGTCCCGTTCTCATACCTTGGAGACCAGCAGCGCCCGGTTGGATTTTCAGTCGATCTGTGCGTCGCGATCTCGGAACGCATAAAGGCGGTCTTGAAGCTGGACGCACTTGATATCGCCTATACGTCGGTCAACGCGTCGAACCGCATTCCGCTTCTTCAAAATGGGACGATCGACATCGAGTGCGGAAGCACAACAAACACTGTCGAGCGGCAGAAGCAGGTGGGGTTCTCGTTTACCACCTTTGTCAGCCAGCCCCGCTTCATGGTCACATCCGCGTCAGGGATCGTTGATCCCAGGGATTTGCGAGGCAAGACAGTCGTGATCACCCAGGGGTCTGGCGCGCTCGCAATAGCACAGAAGCATCCATCAGAAGATCTTGCGGGGCTCACCGTTACCAATGCGAAGGATCATGCCGAGTCGCTGTTCACGCTGCGAACCGGTCGGGCTGCTGGCTGGCTTGAAGAGGATGTGGTACTTGCGGGAACACGAGCACTGGCTTCTGACGCCGGGAATTTTGTGATTCTTCCAAAAGCCTACGCAACGTTCAACGACGCGTTGATGATCCGGAAAGATGACGCCGACTTCAAATCGATCGTGGACGAGACGATCGCGGCGATGATGAAATCCGGTGAATTCGCCAGGCTCTATAACAAGTGGTTCAATTCTCCGATCCAGCCTGCTGGTCATGTGTTGAATCTTCCAATCAGCGCGGCCCTGAAGAGCGTGATCGACGCACCAAATGACAGGCCGACGCCATAGTAGTGCTCGCCGCTAATGGTCTTGCATTAGCGCGCATCTGGATCCCGAAGCAGTGCTGAATATGCGGTTAGGGACGGTCGTTGCCGAGAAACGGCGACCGGGCCGCCCCTTGCGTGAAGGCGTCTGCATTGACGAATAGAGGAAATATGAGAGCAGAGACTGACTCACTCGGTACGGTTCTGGTTCCTGACGATGTCTACTACGGCGTCCAGACAGTTCGTGCGATCGAGAACTTCCCCATCTCCGGAGTGAGTGTCGGGAGCTATCCGGGATTCATGCGTTCGCTGACCTGGATCAAGTTGGCGGCAGCGAGAGCGAACCACCACCTCGGAGATCTAAGTCATGAAAAGAAGGAAGCCATCGAACTCGCCTGCGCCGATGTGCTCGCTGGCAGGGTGACGACCCAATTCCCGGTCGACGTGTTCCAGGGTGGTGCCGGCACGTCGACCAATATGAACATGAACGAGGTTCTGGCCAATCTGGCGCTTGAACACATGGGGCGCAGCAGGGGTGACTATGATGCCCTTCATCCCAATAACGATGTCAATCAATCGCAATCCACGAATGATGTCTATCCTACCGCGATCAGGATGACACTTCTGACATGCACAGACGGGCTGACCGCGGCTCTTGAGGAGCTGGCCGCGGCCTTCGCACTCAAAGGGAATTTGTTCGCTAATCTACTGAAGCTGGGACGCACGCAGCTTCAGGATGCCGTTCCCATGACTCTCGGGCAGGAGTTCAGTGCCTTCGCCGCAACAATTCGCGAAGATATTGAGCGCTTGGGCGAAGCTGCGGCTCTGCTGCGTGAAATCAACCTCGGCGGAACTGCCATCGGGACTGGCGTGACCGCAGATCCCCGTTACCAGGGCCTCGTGCTGGATGAGTTGAACAGGCTTACTGGCTTGTCACTCGTACCGGCAACTAATCTGGTGGAAGCGGGGTGGGATGCAGGCGCTTTCGTAAGCTACTCGAGCCAGCTAAAGCGTGTCGCGGTCAAGCTTTCCAAGATTGCCAATGACCTCAGGTTACTTTCCAGTGGACCGCGCGGAGGTCTCTGCGAGATCCGGCTTCCGGCGGTTCAGCCGGGCTCGTCCATCATGCCTGGAAAGGTCAATCCAGTCGTGCCGGAAGTTGTAAATCAGGTGGCCTTTCATGTCATTGGAGCAGACCTCACCGTGACACTCGCGGCCGAGGCAGGGCAGTTGCAACTCAATGCGTTCGAGCCGGTGATCGTTGCGAGCCTTCTGAATTCGATAACCCTGTTGACCAATGTCGTGAAGGTGTTCGCTGCCCGGTGCGTTGACGGGATCGAAGCCGATCGATTCAACTGCTCGCGGCACCTCGAAGCCAGTACAGCGCTTATAACCGCGCTTATCCCGCTCATTGGGTATCAAAAGGCGACGACGTTCGCCAAAGCGAAGCTCGCTACAGGAGAATCGATCACGGAACTGCTGGAGCGAGAGGGAATGATATCAGGGGATCTGTTGAACGTGGTGCGCGATCCTGAAGCTCTGACGAAGCCGTTTCGAGCAAGGCTGAATGGGGTTGACGCAGGATCGTGCCCCAGTGAAGAGGGGGGAAACTAATGATCGTTTTGGTACGGGTGCTGTTTGCGACGGCGATCGGCGTGGCGCTGATGGTCGGCGCGTCCGCCGCCGACGACATTCAGGAGCGGACGATCAGGTGGGGGCACCTGAACAACACTGATCATCCCGTGAGCTTTGGCGTGCAGAAGTTTGCCGAGATCCTGCTGGCAAAGAGCGGGGGCAAGATGAAGGTCCGCGAATTCGCGGCCTCACAGCTCGGCAACGAGTTGCAGCAGCAATCCGCGCTGCGCGGCGGCACCCAGGAGATGCTGTCGGCCTCGACGACCTCGCTCGCAACCGTCATTCCGGAGTTCGGCCTCGTCGATTTCCCGTTCCTCTTCAAGACGGTCGAGCAGGCCGACGCGCTGGCGACCGGAATATTCGGCAAAGCGATGTTGGATGCGTTGCCGTCGAAAGGACTGATCGGTCTCGGATATTGGGGCATGGGGTTCCGCAATGTCACCAACAGCACTCGTCCGATCGCCAGGCTTGAGGATTTCAGCGGTCTCAAGCTTCGTGTGATCCCAAACCCGGTTTATCTTGAGACCTTCAGTGCCTTCAAAGCCAATCCAGTCCCAATGGTCTTTGGTGAACTGTATTCGGCGCTAGAGACCCGCACCGTCGACGGCGAGGAGAATCCCTACACGGTCATTCTCTCGAACAATTTCTACGAAGTTCAGAAATTCGTTTCCGGCACCAACCATACTTTCACCTTCAACATCATCCTGGTGAGCAAGGCGTTCTGGGACAAGCTGTCGCCGACCGAGCAGCGCCTGATGCGCGAGGCTTATGAGGAAAGCCGAGGCTATCAGAAGGAGCAGACGCGCCTTCAGACCGAAAAGGCGCTGACCGAATTGCAGGCCAAGGGCATGCAGTACAACACGATTGCACCTGAGGAGACCGAGCGCATGCGCAAAACTTCGCAGCCGGTCGCAGACAAGATCTCCGCCAGCTTTCGTCCCGAGACGGTGAAGCTCTTCAACGACGAAGTCGAGCGCATCCGCAAGGACGTCAAGTAGCCAAGCCTAGTTTGATCTAGCCAAGCTCTCCATCACGCAGGCGGCGGAGCCGGCCCATGGCCGGTTCACGCCCCTCCTTTGCCCGGACGTCACGCATGGCGCGCGCTCTCGACCTCTATTGCACCTTCCTGAAGACCGTCATTGCCGCGTGTCTCGCGGTCATGGTCGTCCTGGTCTTCGGCAATGTGGTCCTGCGTTATGGATTTAACTCCGGCATCACGATTTCCGAGGAGCTGTCCCGCTGGCTGCTGGTCTGGCTGACCTTTCTCGGCGCGATCGTCGCGATGCGCGAGCACGCCCATCTCGGCGTCGACACACTGATCCGGAAACTGCCTGCTTCAGGCAAGCGCATCTGCTTTGTCCTCAACTATTGCCTGATGTTGTTTGCCGACTGGCTGCTGCTGTCTGGCAGCTGGCGGCAGACCATCATCAATCTGGACGACCGCGCGCCCGCCACCGGTCTTTCGATGGGCCTCTTCTACGCTGTCGGCGTGATCTTCGGCGCATCGACCGCCGTCATCCTTCTCTACGATCTGTGCCGCGTGATCAGCGGGCAGGCGAGCGAGGAGGACATGGTGGCCATCCGGGAATCGGAGGAGCAGTGATGTCCTGCATCGTCCTTGCGCCTGTTCATCCTCTTCGTGTCACCCGGATCATGCCATGACGATCGCCGTTTTTACTTTCTCGCTGCTCGGCGCCATGGCGCTGGGCATGCCGATCGCCTTCGCGCTCCTCATCTGCGGCGTTGCGCTGATGAGCACGATCGACATGTTCGATTCCCAGATCGTGGCGCAGAACGTCATCAACGGCGCGGACAGCTTTCCGCTGATGGCCATTCCCTTCTTCATGCTCGCCGGTGAGGTCATGAACAAGGGTGGGCTGGCCAAGCGCATCGTCAATGTCGCGCTCGTTGCGGTCGGGCACTTCCGGGGCGGCCTGGGTTACGTCACGATCATGGCGGCCTGCATCCTGTCGTCGCTGTCAGGCTCAGCGGCGGCCGATGCTGCCGCGCTCGCGGCGCTGCTGGTGCCGATGATGGTGGCCGCGGGCCACAAGAAGACCTATGCCGCGGGCCTTGTCGCCGCCGGCGGCGTCATCGGCCCGGTCATTCCGCCCAGCATCGGCTTCGTCATCTTCGGCGTCGCCGCCAACGTGTCGATCTCAAAACTGTTTCTGGCGGGCATCGTGCCCGGACTGCTCCTTGGATTGGGCCTTTGCGCGTCCTGGTACTGGGTCGTGCGCAAGGAGAACCTGACGCCGCCGCCGCGGGCTTCCTTTCGCGAAATCCTGCACGCCATCATCGACGGCTTCTGGGCGCTGATGCTGCCCGGGATCATCATCGTCGGCCTGCGCTTCGGCATCTTTACACCCACAGAGGCGGGCGTCGTCGTCGCCGTCTACTCGCTGTTCGTCGCGACCTGCATTTATCGCGAGCTGAAATGGTCCGAGGTTTATGCGGTGATGGTGTCGTCGGCCGTGACGACCAGCGTCGTCATGTTCCTCGTCGCCGCGGCGCTGGTGTCGTCCTGGCTGATCACGGTGTCCGAGATATCCGCCCAGGTCGTCGATCTCCTGAAGCCCTTCATGGGCAACAACACCATCCTGATGCTTGCGATCATGGTCGTAGTGGTGATCGTGGGAACGGCGCTCGACATGACGCCGACCATTCTAATTCTCACGCCGATCCTGATGCCGATCATCAAGGCGGCGCATATCGACCCCGTGTATTTCGGCGTGCTCTTCATCATCAACAACTCGATCGGCCTGATCACGCCGCCGGTGGGCATCGTGCTCAACGTCGTCTGCGGCGTCTCCAGGATCAGCATGGAGGATATCATCAAGGGCGTCTGGCCGTTCATGATCGCGCAACTGATTGTGTTGTTCGCGATGGTACTATTCCCGGGCCTGGTGACGATCCCGGCGAGATGGCTCGGCGGCTAGCCGGGCAGAATAAGCAAAGGAGAGCGAAAAATGGCCGCACGGATCATGATCCTGTGTCCAATCTCAATGTCCTCGGCAGGTCCTCGCCCGCGCGAGCGAGCCTGAAATCATTTAGAGCATGTTCGCACTCGACGTCCGCATCGCGGATTATGATTGATGGCCATTTTCTCGCTTGCCGCGCTGACCGTGCTCAAGCTTACGCCGCCCCGGATGATCGAACTGGTGCCGTACGGTGGTTACAAGGCGGACGCTGGGCCGCTCGTCAGAGATCGTTCAGCATGCCGTGCCGGTCTACGATTTCAGGGGGATCCTGAAACAGTGGGATCGACCGGTCTGCTCCAGTTTGCTGTCGTGGCCTTGGGTATCTGGCAAAAGTCCGGCCTGGGTGGCCCATTCCAGCGCACTTATTGATGTCGCAAGCTCCTTCTCTTCGTCGATCGACCAGAATTGTAGTCCAGGGGTGGAAGAATAGCCGTAGTAGTGGCCTTCGGTGTCCGAACCATTCGGGTGGCTCAATGGCTCGAGGAAGCCGAGCTTTGCTGATCTGGCCGAGAGATCAAGAAAGTCGGGGCTGGTGAGGGCATCGATCTGCTGAATGCGCCGTCGGATCCATGCAGAGATGCTCTCAGCGCGGTTCTTGCCGTCCAACAAGGCGACCTCGAGGTGCGCAAGAACTGCGGCGAGCCTTGATCGCTCGAGGAGTTGCTCATGGACCGCATCCACAAATTCCAGGCGTCGCTTTTCGCGCGCGTTGAAGGTGTCTTCACGCTCGCGGCGTACTTCCGCTTCCCGCTGCTGGCGTTCACGCTCCTCCGCCGTTTGCCGACGCTCCCTGAGAAGCGCCCCATGCTCAACAAGGCTCACGACAATCTCAGGCAGCATCGCCTCGAGTTTTCGCGTCCTGCCGTCAGAATGTGTTCGGCGGAGCCCTGACCAGAAATTTGCGTGAATGACTATGGATAGGCGCCCGGACGGCGAATAGTGGTATTGGGGCCAGGCGGCTCTCGAAGAGCCCCATCGAAGATTGTCGTCCTTGCGCTTCAACTCAGCTGCGGTTGGCTCATGTGGTGTCTTCCGCGGCCGTTCTTCAACGCCAAAGGCGATCGCCACGTCTTCGGTTGCGAGCTCGAGACCGGTGTCGCTGATTTTCGGACTGTAACCCTCGGTCTCTGCAAGGGCAAAAAGTCGGGACAGGAGCTGAAGAGCCCGGTCAATTGAGTCCGGCGCGACCTTGAGAGGGACTATGCCGCGTCCCTGGCTGCTCTTGAAGCCCTGCGCGTCGGGCCGACCTTTGGAAATTGCCCGACGCGTCGCTCTCAGGATCGAAGGCTCTTTAACACCGGAGTCGTTTGTAGCTGCCGCGGTGGCATCCGGTGGGTTCATTGCCTGGAGCCGCTCTCTGACTTCCGTGCCCGCCTTTCTCACTTCTTCCGACAGGCGGTCCGACGTGTTGCCGTTGATGTGCACCCGCTCGAGTTTTGTGTCGGCCAGACCGGGCAGCGGCGGCCTCGTCCGAACCGGCTTGCCGTGTTCGAGCTTTGCCCAGTATCCACGGTCGGGAGTCGGGATCTTATGGCGGTCGCAGGTCTTTTTGAGTGCTGTGCTGGTCACGCCATACTCGGCCGCGACCCTGGTCATCGGTCTCGCCCAGACCTGTTCGTAGAGCTCTTCACGCAAAACCGTGTGCACGTCTTACCCTGTCGATGTTGAATCAGCAGCCAATCCAGAGAGCCGCTCTTGGTATTCTGTTGCGGTGCACTCGAACCGGTCATGGGTCAGCCGAGTACTACGTCCTTTCTCTACCGCGCGACGATATTTCCCGCGGCTTGTGCTTCCGCGGCAAGAGTTCGGGCCGCTTGCGTCTTCAACAGTTACATGAGCTGCGCCCCTTTCCGGATTTGCATTCCGGATTTGCAACATCAAGACACAGACGATTGACTTGCGGGGGGGGGGGGCTTGTAACAAATTGAAATATATTGGTTATTTGTCATTTTGGAATTGCCCGGGGGCCTGACGGGCGCGTTGAAGCACCTTATGAAGTTTGCACCAGAAAGTGGCATTGACCGCGCTCGAGGTTCAACTTCTGGTACCTCTGGTGAAATTTTGAGTCGGGGCCGAACTGTCGGGACCGGCAACGCGGTTGGGTGGGGCAAAGATTAGGATGAGCCTGGTTCCGGATTATCTGTCGCCAATCGAAACAAGCGGAACGGAGAAGACACCTCCTAATCCGGCACGTACCAAAATGGCGTTTGCTCGGGTTGGCTACTCACTGGTCGAAGCTATTGCCGATCTGATTGACAACTCCGTTGACGCCAAAGCCGGCACGGTCCTCGTGCGGTTTCTCTATGACAAAAAGGGAGTCCAGCGGATCTTCATTGCCGATGATGGCAAGGGAATGTCAGAAGACGTGCTCAGCCAGGCGATGCAGTTCGGTTCGACGTTGCCTCATCGCGCAAAGGACCTCGGGCAGTATGGCATCGGACTGAAAGCTGCATCGTTCAGCCAGTGCAGCACCTTTTCGGTCGTCTCGAATGACGGACGGGAGATTTCGGGCAGGCGCTGGACCAACGCATCGTTTGAGCGCGACTGGCTTTGCGAGAAGCTTGCCGAATCCGGCTGCAGGCAGCTTCTGCTCGCTCCCTGGAGCGGGCTCAAACTCAACCAGAAGGGAACGATCGTCGTCTGGGATGACCTCACCGGATTGAAGTCGGGCCAGTCAACTCCGGAAGAGACCGTCAATCGCGCGCTCGGCGAGCTCTCCATTCATCTCGGGCTTGTCTTCCACCGTTTTCTTTCCGGCGAGGCCCTGAAGATACTTCTGGACGTGCAGTTTGTCGGGAAGCGGGAAAGTCCGTCGTCGCAGGAAGTCAAGCCGCTTGACCCGTTTTCCTATGCCAAGTCCGGAGCGATCGGATATCCGAAGAAGTTTGAAGTCGAGCTTGGTGAAGACATCCGGGTCGACTTGAATGCGCACATCTGGCCGCCGCGATCAAACGAGCCCGCATACCGGCTCGGTGGGGGCAAAGTGGCGTCGAGGCAGGGATTCTATTTCTATCGTAACGACAGGCTGATCCAGGCGGGCGGATGGAACGGCTACCGGGATGATGATGCCGAGCCCCACCTTTCGCTCGCACGTATAGCTGTGGATCTTCCGCAAAACATCGATGTCAGTATCCAGAAGGACAAGGTCGAGACGCTGCCGAGAGGATTCATCGATGCGGTCCGGCAGGCCGCGGTTGGCTCGATTCGCTTCCCGGACTACATCAAGAAGGCACAGGAGGTCTATCGCACGAGAGGTCGCGCGACCGACGGAAGTGACTTTCCGCTTGTGCCAGGCCGGGGGCTTTCAAAACCATTGCGTGAGGCGGCCCGCAAATTTGCGGCGCCCGGTGAATCGCGGGTCCGCACAATTGATTTTCGCTGGGCCAATCTTGATGCCGGAACGGTTTTTGAGATTGACCGGCCGAGGCGCCGCATCGTCCTGAACGAGCTGTATCGCAAGAGCATTCTGGCAGGCAAACGACGCTCGGAAAACGATGCCCAGATCTTCAAGACAATGCTCTTTCTTCTTGTTAGGGACTATTTCGATTTTCAGGCAATGACGAAGGCGAGACTTGAGTATCTCGAAGGATGCAACCAGCTGCTACTGCGGAGCCTGAATGAGTAATCAGAAGCTCGATCGTCTCCTTTGGTCAAATTTTCGGGAGATCTACCTGGGCACGACTGCGCCCTCGGTGATTCATGTGCTTGATCAGCCGAGGGTCGAAATAGTTGCCGTGCCAGCCGAAGATCGGCTGACACTGCGCGTTTGGACAACGGAACAGGTTGTCGCAATCGGAACACCGCGTTCGATCACGGCCCGCTTTGTATCGCTGGGCCAGGAGAGGGTGCTCGAGGTCTCAACTTCGATCCGTTACCTGCATCAGCCCTTCCTGAACCTGATATTCGCAATCTGCGATCAGCTGCTTTCTGGATCTGGAACAGCTGCGAATGCTGTCGAAACCGCGCTCACCGATTTCCGTCAGTTGCTGGCTGGGGGAGATCTCCTGTCGGACGAGCAGCTGCAGGGATTGTTTGGCGAATTATGGACGTTGCGTGAACTGATCCATGTGAATGGAGCAAAATCGGTCGACACATGGACTGGAGCAAAAAGGCTCACACACGACTTCCGGTACGGGCAAACCGAGCTGGAAGTGAAGACGACGTCGTCCTCCAGCGCGCGACATCATATCAATGGTGCAGGTCAGCTGGTCCCGTCTGTAGGATGTAACCTGTATCTCGTGTCGATTCTTGCTCAGGTGACTGGTCCGGCGGCGGGGCACTCAGTTCCGGAGCTCGTCTCCAGCATTGTTGCGCTGCTTTCTTCAGCCCGAGTCCAGCTCGGCACGTTTCAGGACCGGTTAAGGGCTGTCGACTACCGCGAAGCGGATGCCGTTCACTACGTCATGCGCTGGGTGCTGCGTGCAGCACCAAAGGCCATTTTCATAGATGCTGACTTTCCCTGCATTACCCAAACCAAACTTGACCGAATGCTTGGAGCCTCAAGCGCGGGAAGGATCTCGGACGTCGGGTACGCGCTGGACGTAAACGGTCTCGGCATTGAGCACGGAACGGACGAATTCCGAAAAATCATGACGATGTGAAGGGGGTATGCTGTGCCAACCGCTAGTGAGGATCTCAAGATCAAGGTGCTGCAGCAGGCGCTGGCGGCGGTTGAACGAGAACCCAAGAAACTGTCCCGATACCTTGAGTTCTTTGGTGACGAGCTCGCTGTGCCGGACTGCATAGATATCGCTGAAGTAATCGATCGGGCGGCAAGGCCAGACCTGAACGACCCGGTCAAGTTGGCGCTTCATCACGCATTGGCCCGGTGGGATTACTCAACGGACGCAGGCTGGACCACCGATACGGAGCCAAACACCCCTGAACGACGAAAGCTCATCTACAGGCTTCTCGGTCTGGACACGGCTCAGGGCAAGGTTCTTGATCGTGCTCTTCCGTCCTACGCTGCCGAGCAGCCCGTCGTAATCGCTGCAGAGCATGAGCGCTGGTACACCGCCGAAATCGAGGCGAACGGATTTTACTGGAAGGCCTACAGACAGTATCTCGCGAGCGTGGGAGGATGGAAAGAGGAGGCCCTTCTTGGGCTTGATGCCAGCACACGGTCCGTGATCGAGCGGTTGTCGAATCCATCCAGGGAAGATGCCTTCCAGTCAAAGGGACTTGTGGTCGGCTACGTCCAGAGTGGCAAAACCGCGAATTTTACCGGCGTTGTTGCGCGGGCGGCGGACGCGGGCTACCGGCTTATTGTGGTTCTCGCCGGCGCCACCGAGTTGCTGCGCAAGCAGACGCAGCGACGGCTCGACAAGGAGATGATCGGGCGTGAGTTTCTCGACAAGGATTACGAAGGCGATCGGGAACTTGACAGCTTCATCTCTCACGGCACGAGACCCAGCCAATTGGGCTATTTTGACTGGCAGCGACTTACCGGCCCCGAATATGACTACCAGAGCCTGAAACGGGGAATTGACGCCCTGGAATTTGAGAAGGCTAGCCCGCGGAAGCCGTTCCACTCACCGGAAAACCTCAGGAGTGCAAAGGCGAGGTTGATCGTCATCAAGAAAAACTCTGTCGTGATGGGCAAGGTTCTCGAGGATCTCGATCGAGTCAAGGCGCGGGTACGTCTTGAAGACATCCCTGCACTTGTCATTGATGACGAGTCCGATCAGGCGTCGCTCAACACGCGGCCCGCCGACAAGGAGCGCCCGGCCGTAAACGGAAGTATCGTACAGCTGCTCAGGATTTTACCCCGGGCCCAGTATGTGGGTTATACGGCTACACCCTTTGCGAACGTGTTTGTGGATCCGGCCCAGCCGGAGGATCTCTTTCCGAAGGATTTTCTCCTCAGCCTCCCGCGGCCGCCCGGATACATGGGTGTATCCGATTTCTATGACCTGGACAGGCAACCACCATATGATCCGAAAGATCTGACTTCGAAGAGGAGCTGCTTTGTCCGGCCGGTGAAGGGAGATGATCTGAAGATCCCTGAAAATCTCACGAAGGCTGTCGACAGCTTTATCCTGACAGGTGCGATCAAGCTGTATCGTGTCGCACAGGGAATACCGGTTCGCGGGATCCACCACACGATGCTCGTACATCTTTCCAGTCGAAAGGGGGAGCACGAGCAGCATGTAACGATGATCAACCAGCTCTTGAACCGCTCCGACTACAGAAGCGGCGCCGCGCTCGATCGACTCGAAGCACTCTACCGAAGCGATTTTCGACCGGTCACAGCCGCACGTGCTCCTGACCTGCAGTTGCCGTCCAAGTTTTCTGCGATCGTTCCGCACATCGGTGAGACGCTTGAAAGACTGGCCGAGGGCGGGAAGCGGGTCCTGATGGTCAACAGTGACGAGGACGCCGATACTCCCGTCTTCGATGAAGCTCGTGTCTGGAAAATAATCGTTGGCGGAACCAAGCTTTCCCGCGGCTATACTGTCGAAGGGCTCACAGTAAGTTATTATCGCCGGAGTGCCCGAACCGCAGACACGCTGATGCAGATGGGACGGTGGTTCGGCTTCCGTCAGGGATACGCGGATCTGGTGCGCCTCTTCATTGGGACGGAGGAGCCGCTCGGAAAAGGAAAGACAATCGATCTTTATGAAGCGTTCGGCGGCGTTTGCCGCGATGAGGAGATGTTTCGAGGACAACTCAAGCAGTACGCGTCAATGGACGACCCCAGGATTCTGCCAATCCAGATCCCGCCGCTTGTTCCCGCTCACCTGCTCAAGCCGACATCGTCGAACAAGATGTTCAACGCCAAGGTGCGACATCAGAATTTCCGGACGGAGTGGGTAGAGCGTACGATGCTGCCTACCAGCGCGACTGACACGCGCACAAACTGGAACAGCTTTTTGAAGATGGTCGAGGGCACGCGCTTCGCGCCAACTGCAATCGATCTGGATGTCGGTGACGAACATCTGTCGTATGACATTATGCACGTCGACCTCGCACCTGAAAGGGTTATGGCATTTCTGAAGTCGTACCGATGGCTCGGCTCTAATCCCAACCTGATAGCCCGTGAGCTGGACTTCATGAGCGGAACAGGGGACCGTAATCCGGAGATCGACCGATGGTTGGTCATTGCTCCACAACGGCGGGATTCGCGGAGCGAATTCGAGTGCGATGTAAACGGCCAGCGAATGTCCGCGTTCGATCGAGGACGAGTTGATGGTGACCGGGTAGGTGTCATCAGCGAGCCTCGGCACAAGGTTCTTGCTGAATACGCCTCCCTTGGAAAGAGAAAGGATGCGGACAAGCCACGGATCGCGAATCCGTCGGCCGAGACCCAGAAGCTCTACAAGGCGCGTCAGGCGGTCATGCTGCTGTATCCCATTCCGGCGGAGGTCAAAAAAGAGTTCCAGCCGGGGTTTGCGCTGTTCTTTCCGCCCAATAAAATCCGGACGCCGCTGGTGTTCGGAGTAGCCGACCAGCGTCATCGGGATGCCGCTACGACGACTGCATGATCGAGATTCCGGGAAACAGGATGGGTTATGCGGATCAGTCGCCTCGAACTTTACGAGCTGGTCTCAAAATCGCCTTTGAGCAAGGTTGCGCCCGGCCTGGGCGTTTCCGCGACTGCATTGGCGGAGATTTGCAGAGCACGCAACGTGCCGTATCCCGGATCAGGATATTGGACGCGGAAGTCACTGGGGCAGACGGTTGCTCTTGATCCGCTTCCGCCAGAGCCCGGGGAGCAGGCCGTAGAGATCGAGCCATCGAAGCCGCGCGTGCGGCGGACGGAAAAGCGGACAGCTGAAGCGACGGCGCAGGAGCCGAATTCCGCCGAGCCTGCCACCAGCGCTGCGATCGTCGTAAAGGAGCCGCTGACAAAGCCACACCCGATCATAGCGAGCTGGATTGCGAATCGCGAGCGTCGTCGTCGGGAGGCCGCGGCGAGTCGCGATCAATGGCGTATCAGGAATGCACCCTCTCCATTGTCCGAGATCGACCGCCGCCGCCATGCGATCCTTGACGCGCTGTTTCAGGCGCTCGAAGGCAGAGGCGCAAAAATAGCTGAAGCCGAGAAAGGCCTGCTGAGCGCAACGATTGACGGCGAAAAGATTACCTTCCAAGTTCGGGAGAAAAGCCGTCAGGTGAAGATCTCACCTCAGGACAATCGAAGCTCCTATCTCTCCCAAGAGCTCGTCGGCACCGGCAGGCTCGTCTTCGCAATTCGCACCTACCTGCGAGGTCCACATAATGAGGAGTGGCGTGAGACCGATAGCAGGCCGCTCGAGGGTCAATTGCCCGGAATTGTCGATCGACTCTTTCAGGGAGCGCAGATCCTGAAAGCATGGCACATCGAGCAGGAGCAGGAGCGGGAACGATGGCGACAGGAGGCGGCTCGGAGGGCTGAACGGGAACGCTTGATGAAGCAAGACCAGAAGCGTCGCGAGAGGCTTGGTGAGCTCGCTCGCAATCGAGTTGTGGCCAGCCAAATTCGCGAGCTTCTCGATGCGGTCAAATCGAAGCCATTCGCGGAGGAGGCGACTATCGGTGGAAGGAGTCTTGCCGAATGGATGGCGTGGGCGGAAGCCGCGGCCGACAGTCTCGATGCCACCCGTGGCGGCGCCGAAGGCCTGTTCACAATGATCGCCAGCGTAGAAGTCGAGCGGGGGTGGAGTTGAGATGCAGGCTTCGGGACGAATGAGCGGTCAAACTGCTTCGGTCAGGTAGGCGCCCCCTGGCTTTGAAAGCCGGTTGGAATTTGCGCCCGGAATGATTGTAGTAGAATATTTGTGTAATTTATACGAGTGGGCTAAGTGTGGACCATGGCGCAGCTGGCGGTCGAACCCGATGGAATCCTCTTTGGCTATACCGCTTGTAAGCAGAGGACTTACAAGTCTTTGAACTATCATCGGCAGCCCAATCTGAAGCCAAAAAAGACAAAATGGGATTCCTCGATCAGTCGCGATGATGAATTTGGCTATTTTGATCAAAGCGAGAGCAAGGCCTGGCTGAGCTCCTCGGGAGACTACTGGTGGGTGTCCAAAGAAGCGAAGACGACCGTAGGGCTGGCGGGTGAGCGGCTGGCGTTTTTTCCCCCTTGCAACAATCATCCCGGACCATGGCACGGCTATCCCGTTTCAGCACTATCGGATCGCAACTATGAAGTGCCTGACGAGCTCATAAAAAAGTGGGAAGAAGATGAAACGATTGATGACCTGATTGCCGGTCGGATGCGGAAGGGCAAGCTATGAGAATAAAGCGCCTTGTCCTGCCGGGTCGATTTGTGGACGCCTATCTCTATTTCGATTTCGCCTGGCTGTTTTCGAAGGATGGAGCTGTCCGAGCCTTTGACATAGCCAGATACTGCGAAGACCAGCTTAATGGGGAATCAGGTGTGGTAGCTGCCCTGTTCTCTAATAATCAGAACCTGCGGTCGTATCAGTCGACTGAAGGCCAGGAAGACGAGGTATTGACGTCATTGTTGTCGAACGAGGCACCTATCGAGGTGTCTGCCTCTGACGTTGATGGCTATTCCTACATCTTCCAGACAAAGGGCGTATGCCGCTCGATCCTTGATGTTCGCTTCTATAACGGACGCGCGTTTGTGGGAGCCGACAACGGCATCCAGCAATTTGTTGCGCTCGGGCGCGACGATCTTCAGGATAGTCAGGTTGGTCGCTCGGCCGTTGCAAGCCTGCAAGATCAGCGCGTCTCCGAGCTGCCGGCACGGCAGATTCTGGGGCGATATGGCGCAATTGCTGCCGCTTGTGGCCCGGCCGGCGGTCTACTTGGTCTCGGCGCTGGTACGGAAGACCGAAACTGGCGCATTACGTTTGAGTCGTTTGCCGAGAAGTCTTACGGCATTGAACTTAACGGGAATGCGCTTTCGTGCCTCGCAAGTGCGACGACGGTAGAGCTCTATGCGGTCAATCGTCGAGCCGCTCCGAAGAGATCCGCGAACGCGTTTGCGGATGACCTCCGCGATAGTCTCGAACTGACCCAGGTGACGGGCCGCGGTTTTGGTTCACAAGATGCTCAGCTCAATCAATTGATCTCAAACTTGTCTGGGGCAATCCGCACGTTCTTGTTTAAGGATACCCTGTGGGTATTGGCGCAGGATGGGTTTTATCGCTTCCGGATTGCTGAGCACGGTGAGATTACCAAGCCCCACCGGGCGGGAATGAAGGCGAAGCCGCCAGCGCGCGTATTCGGCTAGCCAGGCGGGCGTAATAGTGGAATCAGATGATGAGGTCTTTGTACTTAACGATAATCGCTGGCGTGTTTTGATCCCGGAGCCCGTGCATTCAGTGCGGGGATACCTCAATTCCAAACGTTACAAGCAACTCGTCACAGCAGTCACTCGAGATCGCGTGGAGCTTGCGGCGATTCTCTAGAAGGAGTCTGAGATCCGCACGGCTGGTCATCCCGGACCATGAGCGCGACGGCACGAACACAAGTGTTTAGGAGCTTTGACTCGAAAGGTTGCGGACTGTGTTCCCTGATTTTGATCATGCTTTGCTGGACGATCCCGAATTCAAGGAGGACTCCGTTCGGGAGGTCATCATAACGCCCATCCTTTCGCGCCTCGGCTACACGCCTTCTGGCTCGGATCGCGTTATCCGCAGCAAAACTCTTGCCCATCCCTTCATCTATGCCGGTACAAGGCAAGTGCCGATCACCTTGATACCGGACTATACGCTGCTGAGCGAGGGAAGGGTTGTTTGCGTACTGGATGCAAAAAGACCAAGCGAAGATATCCTGAGCCGCAAACATGTTCAGCAGGCATACAGTTACGCCATCCACCCCGAAATAAAATGTGTGCATTTCGCTTTGTGCAATGGCAGGCAACTTGTCGTGTTTGACGTTGATAATGCAAAGCCTCTCCTTGTTGTGGGATATGATGAGTTCGAGGCGCGTTGGACTGATGTCGAGCGGTTTCTTGCTCCACGATTTTTGAGGTTTCCAGCTTTACGGAAATTTGCTCCCGACCTTGGTCTTGCCTTTTCACGATTGGGCTTGGCAAAGCACGCAAAGATTGTCTTCCAGGGCATGCAGCTCAATCTGTTTGCGCGTGTCTCAGACGAGCTGATGACGGCAAGCGCGAATAGCCTTTTCGCCGAAAAGGATCACTGCGTGAGTATTGATTTCCATCCACGCTTCCTTGATCCGATGCTTGCCGGGTTGCCGACTTCCCTCGCGGCCCAGTTCCGCAACGCTCTAAGCCGCGCGCCTTTCCAGGCCGCGGCTGAGATGGTCATCGAATTTGATGCCGAACTAGCACTCGGCGATGAAGTCGATAACGGGACCGAGCAGTTCATTCCGTTGGTCGTAAGGAAGGTCCTCGCTTCGAGATTCAATCATTCGCCGGACTGTCCGCCGGCGGCGGATATACCTCGGGGGGTATTTCGATTGCGGAGTGCGTATTCCATCGGGAACTCGACCACCACCGGAGGCTATTGAACGTGTCGTGGCGCGAAGTAGCTCGCGAGAAACGAGTCAAGCTAACGCGCTTGGTCGATGCTATGGCTGAGTTTCGTATCACTCGGTCGTACGTCAAGACAAAGCCGCGCCGCGGCGGAACGGGCACTGCTTGCTTGTTCAGCTACTTGCGATGTTTCGGGGCCATGGGCACATCGTCGTTCGATGAGGGAAGAGCAGATCGCCATCGTTGCTGATTCGAGCGATGCCGACGCGCAGCGTCGACGCCAGCCTATGGATGTGACGTCCCTGGGGCCGCGGGCGCATGTCGAGACGATCGCTAGGCGCAAGATCAAGGGCTTCCTGGGCACGATTGACGAGAACGGAAGGTATTACGACCCGGTCCACAAGCAAAACCAGAGTCTCTCTCAACACATTATCGCCGACTATCACGGCCGCTTTCTGATCGAACTGATTCAGAACGGTCACGACGCGCACGACCGGGAGCGCCGGGATGGCGAGATCGCGGTTCGCCTGGCCAGCGACGAGGGCCCGAGCGGGACGCTTTACGTCGCCAATAGGGGACAACCGTTCCGCGCCAACAACGTCGACGCACTGTGCGAGATGGGGCTTTCGAGCAAGCCGCCCGGGGAGGCCGTTGGAAATAAGGGCCTCGGCTTCCGGAGCGTGCGGCACGTAACGAACGAGCCGCAGGTGTTTTCGCGGCTCGTCGAGGGCGCGCCGGGCGACGCGTTCGACGGCTACTGCTTCACTTTCGCTCGCGACGCAGAGCTGGATCCGCTGCTACCTGACGAGACCAGGCGAAAGTTGGCGCGCTCGGACCTGCCCGCGTTCTACATCCCGCGCTGGCTCGAAGAGGTACCCGATGCCGTCGCGGACTTCGCGAGGCGCGGCTTCTCAACAGTTATGCGGCTACCGATCCGTAACGAGGCGGCTCTGAATGTCGTCCGCGACGAGATGCTCGGGCTGGCAAAGGCTGAGGCGCCGATGCTGCTCTTCCTGCGCCGCATCGGTCGCCTCGAGGCCGTGATTGAGGGCGAAAAGTCGGCGGACGCCGCCCTTTCGCTCGTGCTGACCCGGGAGGAAAACCCGCTGGTCGGGACGTCCGGGCCTTCGCTGGCTGATCTGGGCGAGAACGGGCAGTTTTGGATCGCGCGTGCCGAGATTCCCGAATCCGAGATGCAGACGGCGGTCGCGGAGGGCTTGGAATCGGGTGCACTTCCCGCGAGCTGGAAGGGGTGGAAGGGAGCAGGCGAGGTCGCGGTGGCAGTGCTTGTCGGCGAGGAGCGCACGGGCTTTCATCCCCGGCTCTACACTTTCCTGCCGATGGGACGCGGGGCGTCATCTCCGTTCTGGGGGCACCTCCACGGCAGTTTTTTCCCGAGTTCGAACCGGATGAGTCTAGATCCGGCGGTCAAGGTGAACGCTCTTGTGCTTGAGCACGCTGTCAGGCTCGCCTCGAACACAGCACGCTGGCTCCAGGAAAGGCTGTCGCGCGGAAAGGATACGGCCGTTTCGGCCGTCACGGCGGCGAGAGCTGCAGTGGACCTGCTGGTCTGGAAGACGCCGGCGAGCCTGATCCAGGGCGACGGCGAGGACGCCGGCGATAAGAAGGCCGCCGATTTGGGGGCGAATATGGCGGCGGAGATCGCCCGACGCTGGTCGGCCGCGTCGTTGGCCGAGGCCGAGTTCGTACCCTGTCTCGGGGATTGGAACGGCGATCCCCTGAGGTGCCCGGAATTCGGTCCCGTCCGCTGGTCCACGCCTGCGGCCGCGCGGAGACCGTCGGCCAAAGGCTCATTCTCGCTGGAGGTTATCGCGCGCTATGGCGGCCCCGCAGGCATCGAGTCGCTGTGGCCGGGCCTTGGACCGCGCCGCACCGATTCCTTTGCGGAATTTCTGCGCGTCCACTCCGGGGGACACTTCAAGGATCGTTTGTCGTCCGCCGAACGGGCCGAGATCGTGGAGGGGGTTGCCAGGGCGCTGGCCAAGGCGAAGCGGCACAGCTGGGCTCGGTGGCGCGCCTTCTACGGCGATCTATCGGACTTCATGGAGAGCGACGGCAACGCACTCGCGGGGCGGAAGATTCTGATCTGCCAGGACGGAAGCCTTCGGGCAGCCCGATCGAGTACGCCGCTCGAGCAGTTGCCGGGTGACTCTCCCAAGACGCGTCGTCGCAGAAATCCGCTCGAAACCTCCGTCTTCGTGCCACCGCGTCGTGGCGATGCCGAGGAGAGCATCGGCGAGGAGCTCTATCCGCCTTCTGCAGTCCGCGGCTTCTTCGCCTTCCTGCACGATGCACTGCCCTGGTACGACGACCTCGCGGACGCGCGTCTGTTCCTTGAGAAGAAGCTCGCACAGCCGTTTGAGAGCGAAGCGCTTCTGACCCGCATCTCGCAGATTGTGGAACGGGTCGAGGCGAAAAAGGTCCGGACCGCCGGTCTGCGCTGGGCATTCACGATCTGGCGCCGCTCGGTGGCGGTCAAGCGCACGATCACGCTAAGTCCGAGCTACCGCCTGTACGTGCCAACGCTCGGAGGCGACTTCATCCGCGCCTCTGTGGCAGTCTTTTCGTCGCCGTGGCCGGACCGCACCCTCGGCCGCAGGCTTCAACAGTTCCTCGAACTGGCGCCGAACGCATCCCGTGACATCAATGAAGTCCGGGCGCGTCGGATCGCGCCGCCGTCGGACCCGGCGTTCGGTATCAAGCACCTGGAGGAATGGACCGACTTCCTGACCGGCATTGGCGTCCAGCGCGGGCTTCAGCCCCGATCGGTCAAGCTCGAACACTACGTCGACGCATGGCGGGTCACGAGCTTCGCCTTCTTGAAGGATCTCGGCTTTCCGGACGCCGTTGGCTCATTGCTCAAGGAGGATATCACGAGCCGTCCCGGGGGCAGCATCGGCCTGCAGTCGTCGACCAGCTATGAGGTGGCTGATGCGCTCTGGTGGCTGCCCGGACAGTCCGAGGTCGGCGACTTCACCGACGATGCTCTTGATGCGTACGCGACGCTCATCGTCGACTGGGTCGGCTTGGTCGAGTACCAGCATCTCTGGATGGAGGTTCGTCACAGACATAGCTACAGGTCAGATACCCGAAAATGGCCAACCCCGCTCGCCGCGTTTCTGCGATCGGCCGCCTGGGTGCCATGCGAGGAACCAGTCGCAGATGGATGGAAGCGTCGACGCTGCAAGGCGGCGGAAGTATGGCTTCCGACGGGCTCGGACCGTTATCCTCCATTCCTTCGTCGTCCGTCGTTCAAACTGACACGCGCCCTAGACCGTGCGCCGGAGGCGGCGAACGATAAATTGCGCACGCACGCCGGGTTCAGGACATTTCAGGCGAACGAGAGCCTGCTTGATCAGGTGGGTTTTCTAGCGGAGCAGTTCGCCGGGGGCGGCGTCACCCGCTTCCACGAACGCGAGCTAGTCAACATCTATAACCGCTGCCTGGTGCGCCTGGCTGACCAGTACGGCGCGCCGGAGGCGGCGGCTCCACCAGGAAGGCCTCCGACCCGACTTCTCGTGCGTCGCCGTGGCGAACTCGGGTTGGCGAGCCTCTTAGGCAGCGGGGCGGAGACCGTGTATGTCCGCGACAGCGCGGATTCGATCGCGACGGGACTTGTCGAGGTGATCGGCGATCCGCTCGTCGACGTGCGCACCACCGAGCCGGCCAAAATCGGGACGCTCCTGCAGCGGCTCTACGAGAAGCAGATCCGTCGAACGTCGGAGCTGGCCTACGCCGTCCACGTTGGCGGTGCGCCGCTCGGGGAGCTCCCGCGCGGTGCGCGGCTAGTGGATCAGTGCCCGTGGCTCCGTCCTGTACTTGCCGTGGCGCTCGAGGCGTTGGATAGCATCGATCTCAACCGCCTGCCTGCGGACCGGTCGAGCATCATCCAGTCGCTGGACCGCATCGAGCTTCAGATAAAGGGCAGCGTGAGCTTCATGCTCGCAGATCGCAATGTGATGCCGTCCACGCCTCGTAAAGCCTATGCGTTGCGGCGGACCGATGGCGAACCTCTCGTCGTCATCGTGGGCGAGGGAGCGTTCAGCTGGTCGCATGTGGAGGCGGCCCTGCCGGCAATTGGCGACGCCATCCAGCATCCTGCAGTCGTGCCGCACATGAGGCTGCTGATCCGCCAGCTCTCCCTGGACGGGATTCCCGTCGATGATCGGCCGATTGGGCACGAGGATTGGATTCGTCTCTGCAAGGCGCTCGACCTTAGCGAACGGGCGAGCCAGGTTGCCCGCGACTCTCTCGGCGAGCGGATCCACCGTCAGCTCCCATGGCTACGCGCTATCGTTCATGTGGTCGGTCACGAGGAGGGGCTAAAGACGTGGCTGGACGGCGAACTCGCTGCCACCGAGGACGGCGCGGCCCTTATCGATCTCCTGCGCGCCTGCTTTCCTTCAGAAGCCGCCGTGTCACCCGCGAAAGTCGTTGAGGCCGTCAAGTTGAGCTTCTCAACTGGCGAGCTGCGGGAGCGGTTGGCGCTCGACTTCGCCGCGTTCAATGCGAGCCTCGTGGCGACGGGAAGCGCACCCGACGTTGACCTGGCGGCGCAAACGTCGCAGCTCGCGTTCTTGGTGGAGGATTGTCGTATCGCGATCGGTGATGCACTCAGGAATATGGTGGCCCCGACTGTATTCAAGTTCGAGCCGGATGAGCGTTACAAGAGTGCGCGCGAGGGTTTGTCCGACCTGCGACCGGATCCAGCCTGGTTGACGCGCTTCCTACGCGTGCCAGATGCACTGCTCGAGGAGCACGTGGAGAAATGGCTCGCGGCGAAGGGTGCCCCACCGATAGGAAGCAATCCTCATGGGCTTGAGGATGTGGCGGTGGTCAGGGCCGCGAACACAAAAGCCGCCCGGCAAACCGGGCGGTCAGCGCAGCCACTCGTTCGGGCCTGGAGCATCCAGCATGCGGTGCCAGTGCACGAGCTCTGGCGGGATCCTGTAACAGCGGAATCAGAACTGCGCCGGCGCCTCGACGATGCCGGGGCATTCGACTGCAGGGCTTGGAGCGACGGCGAGCTGCTAAGCTGGTTCGGCCGACTCGGGGTCTGGCCGAAAGGGATGGAGCTCACGCTCGACAGGGAAAGGCTCGGTGTTCCCGAGACTGAGGTCGAGGCCGCGGCGCAGAAGGCGCGTGAGGATCGCGAGCGTCGCGATCGCGAGGCCCGATCGCTGAAACTGAATGGCGAAATGCGTGATCCGCAAACGGTCGATTGGCTGAAGCTGTCTGAGGAGATTGCAAGTGGGCTTCCGAAGGCCGTGCTCAACAGACCTATCGGTACCTTCGCCAATCTCGGTCCCGCCGAGGACGCGCGGCGGCGTAATCGCGGTTCCGGCGGAGGGGGCGGCGGTGGCGCCTACCGTGGGATTCCGCAGGAGAAGAAGGACATGATCGGTCGCCTCGGCGAGCTGACCGTGTACCACTGGCTCAAGACGCGGCAACCTGGTCAGGACATCGACCGTTGCTGGGTGTCCGGCAATGCGACGCTATTCAACGGGCAGGAGGGTGACGACGGGCTTGGTTACGACTTCTGCATCAGCTTCAACAAGCAGATCTGGTACATCGAAGTGAAAGCGAGTATGGAGGACCCGTGCCAATTTGAGCTCGGCGAGACCGAGGTTCGCAAAGCGCGCGACGTCGCCCGCTCGAGGTCGGCGGAGCGCTACGTGATCGCCTATGTGGCGAACGTCGGTCAGACAGGCTCGACGACGGTCGACATTCTTCCCAATCCGCTCAGCCCCGATGCCGACGGGGTGCTGAACATTGCCGGTGACAGCATCCGCTACAATTTCAGCCGCCGCCGATAGAAAAGGTCACCTCGGATCTGCAACGTCGGCGAATAGGATGCGGCGCAGTCAAAGCTCGTTCCACATCGGTTCATCTCCAGTCATGCCCGTCGAAACTGGTCAGGTACTCGGGACGCGTTCGAGGTTTCCGCCTTGGATAACGTTGCTCACAACGATTTCGTTGGCGAAGACGACGATGTCGGCTATTCACAGTCTCGAAGCAGACGGCAACACGGATCGGTCAGGGGGAACGAATGGCTGAGGCATCCAACGACGGCTCCCGATCAAGCCCCTCTGTATTCATCAGCTACGCTCGATCCGATGCGGACGTTGCTGCCGAGCTTGCGACGCGGCTCGAGGCTGCTGGAATTGGCGTCTGGAGGGACTCACACGTCGCGCCTGGGGAGAACTGGGCGGCGGCGATCGAGGGCCAACTTCGGGCCGCCGACTACCTTATAATCCTCGTGACCCACGCAGCGTTGGCTTCCGACTGGGTGATGGCCGAGACCTCCGAGGCCATTCGCGAATACAGCGATAGGGCAGTGACGGTCGTTCCGGTGCTCCTCGAGAACGTGGAGATGCCGCTCTCCTTGTCGAGGATACAGTATCTCGATTTTCGGGGTGACAAACAGCGCGCCATGGACGCTTTGGTGTCGCACCTCTCCGCGAGTGTCGATATCGACTTATCAGAGTTCACGCCGCAGTCCTTTGAAGACCTCGTAGGAGACCTGTTGGTCGATCTGGGGTTCACGGTCGAGCGGGAACCCAGGGTGCATGGTAAGCAGTTCGACTTCAGGGCGAGCGTGCCGGTGCGTGATCCGTTTGGCGCCCTCGCAACGGAGCAATGGCTCATCGAGGCGAAGCACCACAGCAGCGGTCGGGTCAGTGTTCAAACCATCAGGGAATTTATCGGGTTCGCCCGTTCGATCAACGCACTCGAAAATACCAAGCTCGCGTTGATCACGAGTGGCCAGCTCACGTCCGCCGGCCGAGAAATCTTGAAGTCCACTCACCTGCGCGTCGTGGAAGGTGTGGAGTTGAAGCGGATCCTGCTGACGCGCCACCACTTGGTCGCCAAGCATGCGGACCGGCGGCTCAAATGAGCGACCCAATCGCGCTGCGCGCCCGCCTTAAAGCATGTCCACCAGGCCTTGCGGGCTGGAAGGAATTTGAGGACGTCTGCATCGAGACGTTGACCTACCTGCTGGTGCCGCCGTTGGCGGCACCAAAGATACAGCCGCGGTCGTATTCTCAGATTGACCGGCGGGACGCGATTTTCGCTAACCGAAACCACGAAGGCCCCGGTCATTGGCCACATCTCTACAAGGAACTCGGCGCTAGGATGGTTCTGTTCGAATTCAAAAACTACGACACGAGCGAAGTCGGGAAGGATGAGGTCAATCAAACCCGCAACTACCTGACCCAACCGATGGGGCGGTTGGCTGTCCTGTGCGTCAACAAGAAGCCAAACCATGCCGCTCACCTGAAGCGGAACACAATCTTCAGCGAAGAGAAGAAGGTTATTCTCTTCCTGACCCCGGATGAGCTGATCGAGATGATCGCGATCAAGGAACGGGGGGATGACCCGGCCGACCTCATCATGGACCTGGTCGAGTTGTTCTACATGCAACACGAGTGACCGGGCAGGGCGGGATGGCCTAGAGGCTCCTGGGCGCTGTGCCTCGGGGATACTCCAGAATTCTGCCCGCAAATTGCCTGCTCTGACTTAGGCAATGTGAGAAACGCTCTTCTCGATGCACCTTCGGAAGAGGCAAGACGCAATATGAAACCAGCGCGGTGCCAAGCCTTTGCGGTTCAGATCAAAGGGTACCTTAGCCGGAGGGCCGCTTTCGCGCATGCGGATCATTGTCCACTCGCCAGGGGACCGACAACGCTTGACGGTATCGGACGGAAAGGAGAGAGGAAGCTGTATATTCGGTTGCTTCGAAGCGCACGCGCTCACTTTACCGATTGACTACGATAGCTGCAGAAATAGCCATCTCTCAAAGCAACGCAAATTTTGTTGTGAATTCAAGATCGAAAAATTGCGACGGACGTACCGTCGGGATCTGTCCGTCAGCTTTGTGAGTTTGTGCTTGCAAATCAACGCGGAGATGTCGCCGTAAACGATTGAGTGGAAGTAGGGCGGTCGGCCGCGATCTCGCACTTTAGCGTAGGCTGGCGGTGTTATTTTCGATTCCTCTAGCATTTGAGGACGCCGACCGAAGTACTGTCATAAGTTTAGTCCGATCGAGCTCGGTAATCCACCGCGTCTTCGCTAACGGAGTATCGCAGCGCAGTTGATCGTAAAGGCGCGGCGCCCAGAGTGTTGAGCACCGATTGGTTTCGGCGAAGCGGACTATCGGCAACCTCGGCCTTGCCGGTATCGCCGGAACGCTGCCGGTCGGCGTTGTGATTGGACAGCTCGGTGTAGAGATCAACAGTGGTACAAAATCTATCTTTTCCGTCCTCTTCTTTATGTGGTCGGACTTCAGGAGGGCCCACAATTCTTTCATGCCTCAAAGACCGGCGATCGTTGAACCAGCTGGTTTCGTCCCATGTCTCGCCGGCTCGAACTGCGTGCTGGTGGCGGCCTGGATCTTCGATCTAGCTCGCGGCATGGTGGCAGGGCTCGCCGCCGCTGGCCCAACTCAGGCTTCAATCGTTGCCGGCGATGCTGTCGGCGAACCGCGGCAAGCCCGGTTGACACGGCTTAGACCGGCTGACAGCCCGAACTCAGTCATCAGCTTCAGAATTCCGGCGCAATCATTGGTTGACACGTCCAGAAATTTGCACAAGATACTCCGACCTCCGACTTCCAAGGTTGTGCAGACGCCAGTCAGTTTGGATTCTCCCGAACTACAGCTTAATGAGCATTGGCAAATTTAGTGCAACGACAAAACCTTAAGTGAAGGAGTAGCTATGGCTAGCGATCGACCCGAGGTGGATTTGCTACTTGCGAGCGGCAGTGAAAATCCGAAGAGAATTTTCGCGGCGTTGAATGTAGAGCCCACGAAGCCAAAAAAGGATGTGGTGATATCAAATGACGAAGCGCACGCGTTTATACGCAAGCGCTACGACGGCTTGAGTAGTTCTGAGATTGCGGAGGCATCAACGTTTCTTAATTCAGAGCAGGGAATCAAGCAGAGAGAGCTGTCAAAAGAGTTTTCTCAACTGGTGCCCCGGCTTCTGTCTGGCGCAACATCGATCAATGAAGCGCCAGCTTTGAAAGCTGAGAAAGTCAGGCAATTTCTCGAGGCCGCCGGAGCAATAGATGCGTTAAACTCAATCCCCTTGGGTGAGGCCAAACCCGAGTCGAGGTCGAGCGTTTGTCAGTACGCTATCAATTTTTACGCAGATAGGCTTTCCGAAGAAGAGCTGGATAGTCTAGTTACGCACTACTCTTCCGCGGAAGGGAAGGCTGCGGTTAAAGCAGCGCTGCGCTTGGCAAAGGATATCTTGCAAGAATACGGGATTTGAAATCGATTAATCTCAGAGGAGACTAAAGATGGCGAATGTCGAAACCCATTGTTCCAATAAGAAAATGGACGAAATTGAGAATCGACTGGCAAGCCTGCGCTTGCTTCGCGAAGAGGTATCAGTGTCAAGCGCCGGCGCTTGCTCGCTGGTGCCGGTCTTGGCTGCCATCGTTGAGGCGGCCGCGCTCGCCGGCATATCAAGCGCACCCGGCGGTCGCTGAACCTCGCTGCTAAGACTGCTGATATCGTGATTCACGCGCTGTATGAGCGCTTGCGTAATCTTGAGCTGGAGATGCGAATTGCCGTTCTTTAGCCACGATACGTGGAATGAGGAGCGCCCGAGCCGCATCCCAGCTTTAGGTCGCCTTTTCGAAACAACGAAAGGCTGCATGAGCGAAAATTTTTGGGACTATGACTCGTTCTTTGAAGAGTTTTTCAGCTCAAACTTCCTGTCAGAGTTTTTGCAGGGTGAGCTATCAAAGATTGCGAATGAAAAAGACTATGATGCGGTTCAATCCGACGACGAACTCGAGCTTGTGCTCGGGGAAGGTTTCCGGATTTCGATGGGAAAGCTAAAAGCCGGAACGTCCTCAGCAGCCAGTTACTCAGAGATAATTTGTTATGCCAGCGACTTCATGTGTGTCAATCTGGGCCCTTGCGCGCTTGACGTTGAGCTATTCAAGCTCCCAAGTGGATGTAATGTAGAAGTCTTTGATAGGTCTATTCGACCAATCGCTGTTGGTCGAAAGGACCAGGCAATAGGCGAAATTCTTAGGGCCCGAGCTGGAGTTGATGTACTTCGGTTCTCTCCTCCCGCACACGATACGTTCCAACTCTATGCGGTGTCTCTAAAGCCGAGGATGCCTCTACTTTGGCATTTTGACGCAATTTCACTGGACGCAAAATACTGTACGTCAGCTAACCTAATGTCATCTAGAGTCCAAACCGGAATTGACATTTTGGTCCGAATGGATCGGAAAGATGCAATTCCTGAGATTATCCAAGCCTCAAAATCGAAAGACCATTTTGTTAGATGGACAGCAATTTCGAGTGTCGTTTGTATGGACGAAGTCGAAGGTGTTCGCTTGCTGCGGGATGCACTGAATGATCCTCATCCGGACGTAAGTTCTGCGGCAAGAAAAGCTCTAGAGATCTTATTTCCAGGTAGCTGAGAAGTTGCGATGGCAATCACGTTTGGCGGCGATGAAAAGGGAGAGATCGAACTCCGAGACTTTTTGGAGCTGGTCGACAAAAGCAACGACGTGATGTCTCGAGACGTATTGATATCTCACGCGGGCCACCTACGGATGTTGTCTAACAACCGACAATTTCTCGCCAACGTGATCATAGGTGAATTGAAGAATATATATGATTTTCAGCCGAAAAACAATTACACGGCGCAAACGATAATGCTCGGAGGCGTCGCGGGTAAATTCTATGTCCGTGCCAATGTCTGGCTTCCAGCTAGGCTATTGCATCCCGTAAATTATGAGAGCGAAAAGCGCCTTTACTCCTTTGAGCGCGGTCATGACCACAACTTTGAGTTCATAACTGCTGGTTATCTTGGTAATGGGTATGAAACGCACATATACGATTACGATGGAAATTGCGAAGGCTATGTAGGCGAGAAAGTGGAGCTCAAGCTGTTGGAGCGGACAGTGCTTCATCAACACAAAGTAATGCTGTATCGAGCTTCTCGTGATGTTCATATTCAGAAGATGCCTGCTGACGACTTTTCAATTTCGCTGAATTTGCTTGCCCCGCCTATCCCAGGAAGCAAGCAGTACATATTTGATCTAGAGTCCCAGCGCATTGCATCGATATTGCGCGCCAATTATATCGGTCAGAGCTGGTTGATTGAAGCAGCGGGCTATTTGTGCAATGATGATATTTCAGACGTGCTGGCCAGCATAGCTGGCCGACATTGTTCAGCCGAAACTCGTCGTGCTGCTCAAAGGGCATTGGCCGTTCGTTATCCGGACTTATTTCCTGAGCGCTGAGTGCTTATAATCTTTCGGCGGACACCTTCTTCAAGACGCGTCTTGCCGAGCGCGGCACCCGACATTGTCCGGCCGAAGTCTAGCCCCTCATCATTGAGGCGCTCCTCGCAGACCGCTCACAACGGTAGACGTGGTCGCACGCGAGGCGTGTGGATTTTGCGAGTCTAACCATCCGTGGCTTACGCTGGTTTGTTCCATTTTACAAATGACCACCAAGAAAGGCTTGTAGCATGTGTGCGTTTCGTGAAGAGACGTTGGGTCTCGCGCCGATTTAGGATGGCAAGAGCGATGAAGGCTTTCTTAATCGTGGTGGCTCTTGGTCGACGACATTCATGTCTGGGTTTTAGTGCAGTGAACTGATCCAGCACTACAGCCATCGAATGGGGCGCGTGCATCTTGCACCGTCGACCTTAGATGCCGGTCAACTTCCCTCAACAGCGCTCGCGATTGTGTTTGCAGAAAAAAATGGCCGCCCGGCAGCATTCTGATCGTGAAAGCTCCCGAGGTGTGCTGTCGCCATTCTCGTAATTCGCGCTCGCCGACGTCGCTGTCTTCGGTTCCACCGAACGCCGTGACGGGGCAAGTCAGAGCTGGTTCCGGACGGTAGTCGTAAGTCTGGACCAGACGGAAGTCCGCGCGCAGGGTGGGTAGCATGAGGTCTATCAATTCGGGAAAGCGGTCCGCGTCGAAGTTCGGCGCGGAGATCCGGCGGAGTTCGTCAATGAATCGGACTCGCGGCAGGTCGAACAGCGGTGGCTTGGGGTCGGGCAGGTGAGGCGCCCGGAAACCGGAGACAAAGAGATGGATTGGCGCCCTGGCATTACTTCTGCGTAATTGTCGGGCGACTTCGAAGGCGACCAATCCACCCATGCTGTGACCGAATAGCGCGAAGGCCCGGCTCTCAAGCGGCCGCATGGCTTCCACGGCGGAAGTGACGAGGGTGTTGAGCGCGGAGAACGGCGGTTCGGAAAACCGAGCTTCGCGTCCTGGGAGACTAAGCGCATAGAAGTCGACTGATGGAAGTGATTTTGGCCATGAACGAAAGATCGCGTTTCCCCCACCGGCATAGGGCGCACAGATGAGTGCGACCGAACCAGCTGTGCCGCCGAGATGGTATAGTTCGACTTCCGCCTGCCGGCTGCCCGAAACGCTCATGATGCCGGAGCTGACTGCGCGTTTCGAGCTCTGACCGCTGCCTCGCGCGACAGGCGTCCGATGCTCTGTCCAGTTCCGCGCTGGGCCTCGCCTGCTTGCTGGTCCAACTTCATTGCCAAGGCTGCGATGGTCGGCGCTTCGAAAATGGCCCTTACCGGGATCTCGTTGCTGAACTCAAGATAGATGCGGGATACCAGCTGCGTAGCCAGCAGGGAGTGGCCTCCGAGTTCGAAGAAATTTTCTGACACTCCCACGCGCTCGATATTGAGGACGTCCGCCCAGATAGCCGCCAGACGCCGCTCGGTTGGGCTGCGCGGCGCGCAGAAAGTGCGGCCGCCGTTGGTACGCACCGTATCGGGGGCGGGCAAAGCGCGTCGGTCAACCTTGCCGTTGGGAGTGCGGGGTAAGCGGTCGAGCAAGATAATCGAGGCAGGAACCATGTATTGGGGCAGGTGCCGTTGGAGATGAGCGCGCAGATCCGCGAGCACACTCTCTGTTACGACGCTGGCGACGGGATTGGTGACATATCTTTCGCTGCTGCCGTTAGGACGGGCCTGCAGGGCAGGGAAACCGAACGAGCGGGACGGGCGTGACCCATCGCTGCGCCGGAACACCGCGTCGTAACGGCCATCGGCTCCCGACCGGAGCAATCCGATCGAAACGTCATAGCCGGTATCGCGGCCAAGGGACCAAAGGGCTTCCGGGTCGATACTGTCATCTTCCAGCGAGTCGAGGTGGCGCCGCAACTCTCCGACGGTTGCGAATGGCTGGCCAACAAGTAGCTCGAGTGCCTGCTGCGGTACGCTCGTTCGAGAATTGGGAATGGCGGTAATGCCTAGCGTCTCGGGACGGCTTTCCATCAATGTAGTGCGGATTTGATCGAGCGAAAGCGCGCCGGCCGTCCAGTCGATCCAATGTTCGGGGGCCGCCGCCTTCGGTGCATCCCCGCGGCGTAGCGTTACGTCGTAGCGGAACTGCATCACCTCGTTGACAAGCGTGCCGCGCTTCAAATCGATGGTGACTTGCGAAACTTCCGGTCCAAATCCGTGGAACACGATCGGATCGACGGCGAGTTCCCTTTCCTGGGCTACCTGGTTCTTGATGCGAGCCTGGAACAGGTCGACCTTCAGCGTGTCCGGTGCGTGGTGCAGTTCGACCGCAGTGTGAAACGCCGGTAGCAGCGGCAGGCTCCGCACGTCTCCTATCAATATGCTGCCCGTCGGAGTGGTCAATCGAATGGCGGCATTCAGGACCTCGGCGAGATACTCGACGCTCGGAAAATATTGAATCACCGAATTCAGGATGATCAGGTCGAACGGTCCCTTCACAACGTCCAGCTCATTCGCCGCGCATTGATGCAGGCGGACGCGCTTGTATTCACCAGGTGCCTTCTCTATTTCGCTGTTAACGTGATCGAGCGCGACGCGGGAAAAGTCGGTCGCCTCATAATATTCGCAATAAGGCGCGACGCGCAGCAGAATAAGTCCCGTACCGCAGCCGATTTCCAGAACACGTTTGGGCTCGAATGACATCACCCTGTCGACGGTTTGGTCGACCCATTGGCGCATTTCGGCAGCCGGAATGGGGGCACCGCTGTACGAGCTATTCCAGCCGGCGATATTGAACGAGCCATCTGCATTCGTGGTCTTGAGGTAAGTCTCGTCCCAGACGGTTTGCCACCGCGATGCCAGCTCCTGAACCGGGTCAGCGATGATTTCCCTATCGACGCCCTGTTCCGGAACGACGTAGACGATCAGGCGGTTGTCCTGCTCGTGAGACTGAACGACGGATGCGACGGATTCCCGGACCTGCTTGTGATCGGCGAGGATAGTTTCGATCTCACCCAACTCTATCCGGTAGCCGCGCACCTTGATCTGGTGGTCGAGCCGTCCAAGATATTCGATCTGTCCATCCGCGCGGTAGCGGACCTGGTCACGCGTCTTGTAAAGTCGATCGCCAAGCGTACCGGCAAACGGATTGGCAATGAACGCCTCCGCGGTCAAATCCGGCCGATTATGGTAGCCGCGGGCAAGGCCCTGGCCGCCAACGTACAGTTCACCTGGCACACCGATCGGCACGAGGTTGTGGTTCCGATCGAGAACATAAGCCGCGGTGTTCGCGATTGGCCGTCCGATCGGCACCGAACGAACTATGTCGGTTTGGCCCAGATTGCAGCACAGCACGTCGGCCGCAATCTCGGACGAGCCATACAGATTGAGGATCGTGGCGTCAGGCAAACTACGACGTAAGTCGGCATAAAGATCGTAGGCCAGGGCTTCGCCGCTCAGTGTCCAATATTTGAGGGTCGGCAATTCCGTGGCAAGTTCGATTCCGCTCGTTAGCATCGCCCGCAGTAGCGAAGGTACCAGCACAATCCGGGTGATCTTCGCCGCGGCTAGCGCCGTAACGAGTTTGCGCGGATCCTTTACCGTGGCATCCGCCAGAAACACGGTTCTGACACCCCGGAGCAGCCCGCCAAACATTTCCCAGATCGAGTCGACGAAGCTGAGCGTCGTCTTCTGACAAAGAATATCGCTTGGTTCGAACGGGTAATTGGTCCACATCCATTGCAGCCGATTGATGGTGCCACGATGCGGACCCATGACGCCCTTCGGTTTCCCAGTCGATCCCGATGTGTAGATGACGTAGCAGAGATTGTCCGGCGTGACGGCCACTCCCGGATTCTCTTCGCTATGGCCGGCAAAAACGTCTTCGTCGTCCAGCAAGAGCGTCTTGGCGCGGTGCTGCGGCAATGACCCAACCGTTCGGCGCTCACTCAGCAAGACCCTCGCGTTGCTGTCCTCGAGCATGAAGGCGAGGCGTTCGGACGGATAGCTCGGATCGAGGGGAACATACGCCCCGCCGGCTTTCAGAACTGCAAGAATTCCGACCATCATGGCAAGGCCGCGTTCCAAGCAAATACCGACCGGTGCATCAAGTCCGACGCCGAGTTGTCGAAGCCTGTGTGCAAGCTGGTTGGCACGGCGGTTCAGCTGCTCGTAGGTCAATTCCCTGTCGTCCATCACGATCGCCGTCGCGAGGGGGCTGCGCGTCACCTGCTCCTCGAACAACCGATGGACGCTGGCTGCTGGTGTGTCGGCCGAGGTCGCGTTCCATTCTATCAGCAGCTGACGCTGTTCGGCTCCGCTCAGCATCTGTAGGGCGGACAAGTTAGTTTCAGGAGCAGCGACGATACTCTTCAACAGGGTACGGAAATGCATTGTCATGCGTGCGATGGTGGCAGCATCGAATAGATCGGTGCTGTATTCTACATGCCCGCTCAAGCCGTCCGGTCCGTCCCATATATTGACGGCAATGTCGAAGATGGCCATCCCGCGGTTGAGGTCGATGGTCGCTTCGCCACCCGCCGCATTAGGGGAACCACGGTCGACTTGCGCCGAGAACAGCTGAAAGCTTACTTGGAAGAGCGGATTGCGGCCGAGGTCTCGCTCGGGTTGTAGTTCCTCAACCAGTTTCTCAAATGGTAGCTCCTGGTGCGCGTAGGCGTTGAGCGCCATCTCTCGTATTCGCTGGAGTAGCGTGCGGAAACTGGGATCGCCGTCCAGGTCAGCGCGCAATACCAGCGAATTGATGAAGAAGCCGATCAAGTCCTCCAATTCCGCGCGGTCGCGGCTTGCGACATAGGAGCCTACGACGATGTCGTTCTGCCCGGTGTAACGATGAAGCAGTACGGCAAAGGCGGAGAACAGCGTCATGAACAGCGTTGCGCCTTCCCGCTGGCTGAGCGTGCGCAGTGCGTCCGTCAGTGCGTGAGGGATGACGATTTCCTGAAATGCACCCCGGTAGCTCGCCACTGTCGGTCGCGGCCGATCGGATGGCAATTGCAATACGGGCATGCCGTCCAGTTGTTGCCTCCAATATGCGATGAGTTTGGCGAGTCTCTCGCCTTGCAGACGTTCACGCTGCCAGACTGCGAAATCGGCATACTGAATAGGCAGCTCGGCCAGAGGTGAAGGACGATTGACGTAATAGGCATTATACAGCGCAATCAGTTCACGCCAGAAAACGCCCAACGACCATCCGTCCGAAATGATGTGGTGCATTATGAGGAGAAAGACATGTTCTTCCTGATCGCGTCGCAGCAGTGCGGTGCGCAGCAACGGACCCTTGGCAAGATCGAACGGACGTTGGGCCATTTCCGTTCCCAACCGGACCATCTCGGCATCCTGTGCCTCCTTGTCGAGAGGACGAAGATCGATCACGGCGAGAGGCAAGGTAAGTGCGGGAAGCACAACTTGCACTGGTTCGCCGCCGATGGCATCGAACACCGTCCGCAACGCTTCGTGGCGCCGGATGATTTCGTTGATCGCGCGTTCGAGCACGGCGGCGTTGACCGCCACATTAAATGGCACTGCAAGAGGAAAATTATAGAAGGCGCTGGCGGGCTCGAGTTGATCCAGAAACCAAAGCCGACGCTGTGAAAATGAGACGGGAAACGCGTCGTTTCCGTTGATCTGAGTGGCTTGCAGCGGGATGCCGCCCGTGGTGTCAACATCGATATTTTCCTGCTTGAGCAAGAGCTCCAGCAGTTCGCGCTTTTCGGCAGAGAATGGTTGGACGCTCACGTACGAACCTCGTGATCGGTGGTCAATGCGCCTCGGGTGAGTATTGTTTTGACTTCCTGATCGGTAAGCTTGGATAAGGAAGTGACAAGCTTCGCGATTCTTTCGATGGCAGCCGGGTCCGCTGAACTATTTATCAGGCTGGCGGCAAATCCGGCCGGTGTCGGCGAACGAAATAGTGTCTGAAGGGGAACCTCGACCTTCAGGCGATCGCGGACGCGGGAGATCAGCCGGGCGGCGAGAAGCGAATGCCCTCCGATTTCGAAAAAATTGTCGTCGATGCCGACGGCTTCAATATCGAGGACTTCGCCCCAAGCGCCGACGAGAACTTCCTCGATCGCACTCCTGGGCGCGACGACGACCTTTTCTTCCCTGTCGCGCGCCCCCGCGAGCGAAGGCAATGCATGCCGGTCGATCTTTCCATTCTGGGTTTGCGGCAGTTGAGCCAGAACGATGAAGTGCGCCGGCATCATGTAATCCGGCAGGCGGGCGCGCAGATGAGTTCGCAGCGCGTCTATCAGTTCCTGCCGGGCGGAAACTGCGCTGCCATTGCCGTTCAGCGCCGACTTCTGGCGGGGCACGACATAGGCAACCAGACGGTTGCTTTCGCCAGCGCGCGTAACCACCGTCACGATGGCGTCGCTGACATCCTTATGCTCTGCCAAGGCGACCTCGATTTCACCGAGCTCGATGCGAAATCCACGGATCTTGATCTGAGCATCGGTCCGGCCGAGGTATTCGAGCATTCCATCACTGCGATAGCGGACGAGATCTCCCGTTTTGTAGAGCTTCTTGCCCGCGTCGCCAGGAATGGGACTGTCGATGAACGCCTCCGCGGTCAAATCCGGCCTGTTGTGGTAGCCGCGGGCTAGGCCCTCGCCGCCGACATAAAGTTCGCCCACGACGCCGATCGGTGCCGGGTTACGATGACGGTCGAGAACGAATATCCTGGTGTTGGCAATCGGACGACCGATGGATGGCTTCAATCCGTGGTCCGTGCCCAGCGCACACGACGTCGCGACGACAGAATATTCTGTCGGTCCATAATTGTTTACGGTGATGAAATCGTTGCCAGGCGGTACGGCGCGCGTAAGTGTGTCGCCGCCGATAAGCAGGTAACGCAGCTGAAGGCCGACATGCGCCGGATCTTCCAGTACCATCTGCGCCAGAGGTGTTGGCAGAAATCCAATCGTGATTTTCTTTTCGATCAGGGCTTTAATTAGCTCGCGTGACGACGTGCGGATTTCGTCGGACACGATATGGACGGAAGCTCCAGCTGCCAGATAAGGCCAAAGCTCCCAGCCGCACGCGTCGAAGGCAACGGAAGCGACCTGGCTGGCGCGGTCGGCGGGCGAAATTCCAAAAGCCTCGCGGTGCCACGCGACGAGATTCATCAAGCCGCGATGCGGGATTGAGACGCCCTTGGGCTTGCCGGTCGAGCCCGACGTGTAGATGACATAACAGAGGTCATCGGGCGACACGCGACAGCCGAGATTTGTGTCGTCGTATCCGTCGAAGTTGGCATTGTCGTCGAGCAAAACAAGCGAAGCGGCCTTTATGTTCAGGTGAGTGGAGGTGGAGAGTTCGCTCAGAACGATGCTTGCGTCGCTGTCCTCTAGCATGGTGGCAAGGCGATCCGGCGGATAACCGGGATCGAGCGGCACGTACGCGCCGCCGGCCTTGAGAATGGCAAGAAGCCCAACAACCATCGAGGTGCCGCGCTCCACACACAGACAGACCAGTTTGCCAGGTCCGACGCCAAGTGCGTGTAAACGGTGGGCCAGCCGATTGGCTCGTCGGTTCAGATCCCCATAGCTGAGTGTTTTTTCGCCCTCGGCAACGGCTAATGCGTCGGGGATTTGCGATGCCCACTGTTCGAACAGTTCATGGACGCACGATTGAGGAACGGCGGCAAGGGTATCGTTCCATTCGACAAGAATTTGCTGCTGCTCGGCATCCGAGAGCAGCTGCAGCCGCGATAACTTGGCGTCGGGATTAGCGGAGGCGCTCCTGAGCAGCGTTCGAAAATGACTGGCGAGGCGCGCAATCGTCGAGGCGTCGAACAGATCGGTGCTATATTCTAGGTTACCGCCGATTTCGTCGGTAGCTTCCCAAAGATTGACTGCAAGGTCGAAAATCGCCGAGCCGCGATTGACGACGATTGGTGGCGCATCTGCAGACTGTATACCTCGGGATCGCTCGCCAGGTGCGGAGAACAGCTGAAAGCTGACCTGGAACAGCGGATTGCGGCTTAGATCGCGCTCCGGCTGGAGCTGTTCAACGAGTTTCTCGAATGGCAATTCCTGGTGCGCATAGGCGTCCAGTGCGAGTTCGCGCACCCGCGCCAGCAGGTCGCGAAAGCTGGGATCGTCGGATAGATCAACGCGCAGAACGAGCGAATTGATGAAGAAGCCGATCAGTCCTTCGAGTTCCTTGCGGTCGCGGCTTGCAGATGGCAGACCAATAACGATGTCGTCCTGTCCGGAATAGCGTTGCAACAGGACGGCGAACGCGGCCAACAGTGTCATGAAAAGCGTAACACCCTCGCGATGGCTAAGCAACTTCAGCGCGCCGGTCAGCACGCGAGGCAACGCTAATTCCTGGAATGCGCCGCGATAGCTGAGCATCGGCGGCCGCGGCCGGTCAACCGGAAGCTGCAGCGTCGGCAGTCCGTCCAGCTTTTTGTGCCAATAGGTGGACAATTCGAGCAAGCGGTCGCCCTGCAGCCTCTCGCGCTGCCAGACGGCGAAGTCGGCATATTGTATCGGCAGTTCTTCGAGTGGCGAGGGCAAACTCATGTAAAATGCATTGTAGACCACAATGAGCTCGCGCCAGAACACGCCGAGCGACCAACCGTCGGAAATAATGTGATGCATCACGAGCACGAAAACATGGTCCTGAACGCCGCGCCGAAGCAGGGCGGTGCGCAGCAGCGGGCCTTGCGCGAGATCGAAGGGACGCTGCGCCATCTCGGCCGTCAACCGCGTCGTCTCGGCAGTTTGCTCATCCTTTGAAAGGGCACCTAGATCGATGACCTCAAGCGGCACGGCGAGCGACGGACGAACGATCTGCTTCGGCTCGCCATCAATAGCGTCAAAAACAGTGCGCAGCGTTTCATGACGGTTGACGATCTCGTTGATGCTGCGCTTGAGCACGGCAGCGTTGACTGCAACGTTGAAGGGCACGGCGAGCGGTAAATTGTAGAACGTATTGCCCGGCTCGAGCTGGTGAAGAAACCACAGGCGTTGCTGGGCAAAGGACAACGGGAAGACGTAATCGGTTTCGGCTACCGCGCTTCCGCTGGTTGTTTCCGCCCCTGTCAACGCCACACGCGCTACTCCGGTCTAGCCGCCAAGCGGTTGTTGCAGTCAGCCAGTATTGGCCGCGTCGCTGCTGGGGGTGCCACTCATGGTCCGTAGTCCCTGATAGAGCATGGAAAGCGCGGGGACACTTGCGGAATTGACGTCGGCCCTCAGCAGAGCATTCTTGAGCGAATCCGCCATCTCCGCATTGTGCTGCCTGATATCGCTCTGCAGTTTGTTCCAGATTTCGTTCACGGCTTGCGCATAAGTCGTGGCGGCGTCTGCCAGCGTTTTCTGATCGACAGCTCCTTTTTCATAACTCGCCATCGCAAAGCTCTTGTGTGCGTCCGCGGCGGCGGCCGCGTCGGCTGGGACCCGAAGGAGTTCCTTCCAATACTTCAGCGTGGGATCCGGACTCGATCCAGCCCGGTCCTGGATGGTCTCCAGATAGGTTAGGTAGGCCCTTGTTTGCTCGAGTTGCGCGTTCAGGTTTGCCGAATTGACTTTTTCCACATACGAGGAATAGGCCTCCTGAAGTTGCTTGTTAGCGTCTTCGACACTGGAGGGGGCAGGGGGGTTTTGGTCGCTGGCTGGATTTTCTGTCGACGCCGAGGCCGGCCCGGCTGATGATTTACTGCGGGGCTGCTTTGGAATTTGCATGTCAGTCTCCCTTCAAATCTTGTTGTGTAGAAATTCCTCGAACAGTGCCTCGAGCAAGAGCTCCGACATCCAGTTTCTATCTTGTCTTCCCATCGACCGCGGCCAAGCAACTTAAACTTTTGCGTCAACAAGCATCATTACGGGTCGAGGCGGCCGCGGCGCGGCGTTCGTCATCTCCGGCTACAGCCGCGGGCGCATCAATTGAGCGCTGGCAAAGTCGGATCCGACGGTAACGTTGCTTTTCAGCCAATTGGGGTAGGCGATCTTTCGACGCTCTCGCCGGCTGCCGACCCTAGGTCGGTCGCGATACGTAAGCGTAGCGCCCGGCGCCGTGACCAGGGTCCACCCGGTGCCGGCGGATAGATTTCGGCACATCGCATATCCGCCAGGAAGCAAGGCAAAGGGCTGCTTGATATGTTGTTTGAAGTCAAACGGACCGGCGCCGCCTGCGCGGTTCGCGTCAAACCAGGCCGGCAAACAAAAGTCGGACACTAATTGATCTCCAATCAGATAGCCGAACTGGTCAGACTGGCACGCGTCGCAATTTTCGTAGGCGTAGAGGTACGTTCCAAAAGCGGTTGGCGCCAGCGCAGTCAGGCAAATGAAGGGGTCCGAGAGCATTTCGAGAATTTCGTGACTAAGCAGGGTGGTCCAGGCTTGTCCGGATTTTTTGGAACTCTCGACAAAGACTTTGCCAAGGGGAAGGCCTTGGGATGTCAAATCATGGTACCCAAGCGCCGCCCCAAGGTCGGAATTGTCCATGATCACAATCCACCACGCACCGGTTGGCGGCGGACCGCCCGGGACGACCACGGCTAGATCCGCATCTACCTGCCATGCCGGCGCGAAGTCGCGATGCACCTGGACTTGCAATGCCGCAGTCGCAGCAAGCACCTCGTCCTGGCTAACGAGGGTGCTGGCATTGATGACAGCAAGCGGCAATGTAAGCAAAGTTGGTTTCCCTTCTTGATACATGCCTTGGCAGCCCCACGACACGTCGCCGATTAACGCGGCGGTCCCGGAGGTTTGCTTACCATTAGATAACAGAACTGGCAGAAAGACAATCATAGATTGAGAGACTTAACGTCACTGCCTTAGAAGATCGGTCAAACGCTGGACAACCAAGCGCCGACGTTCGGTGGCGCCGCACCAAAGTAACGTCTTCGTCCACGAGGCGCTCGAACCACAACCAGGTGCACGAGGGTGTCCGCTGAATGATCGCCAGCCTACCCTCGAGGCCCCGCCATTGGTTCTTGCCCTGCTTGGCCGAATTTGGTCAGCGTTGTCACGGCCTTGATCCTGACAAGCGCTTGGGCCGGCTTGGAGCGGGTCGATAGATTTATGGCGGGCCGTCCACCTCCGCGATGGGAGGCGCAGTTGTGGCTAAGCCACGAGTGAAGACGTGCAGAGATTGTTGAAATTTGCGATTATGGGGCATGCTGACCTGCGTTTTTCGCGCGCGCTGCTACGCTGCACTAACCCGCCGGCGAACCGCCTGTTGGACATCCACCTCCATTGAGTTAAGCGGAGTGTGCAACAGACCAGATCTACACGAATGAACCTACGCCGCTCTAGCCCATAACCGCCGGCTGCCCTATTTCGCCCGCTCAATCATATCGGACCTCCACGAGAGCTGGGCTCAATCGATTAGAGTAGTGTTGCGATAGCGCTTAGGCGTTCGCCACGAGGGTTACTCTATTGCGGCCGTGTCGTCGGCATCAAGGCGCGACCGCGGAGGCTTACGCTGATTTATCAATGCCTTTGAACACCGGAACGCCCCGACCCAACGTGTGTCGTGGCCGCGGAGCATCGGCAGCATGGTGGGCCCAGAGGCATACCGAGCATGAAGCGTCGACCGATTTCTCGTTCTTGCTACAGCATGTCAGCAGACGACACCGATTCAGATGATCAATTTGACCGAGGCGGGCTAGATCACGCGCGACTTCTGGCGTTCCGGGCACGGCTACCGCTGGACGTCGGGCTCGTATAGCTCAACCGCGGCACCATGCCACACGGTTGGGTAGCAAACATCCGGGTATAAGTATGACCTTACTTTAGATTGCAGCTCCTCCGCTCGACAAGCCGAAAAAGCTCTAGTGGAGAGGAGATTTGGTTTAATTTTCGCAAGTGCAATACTCGGCCATGCCGTAGTTGTTCGCCGGCTGGACAACACAAAGTACGTGCAGCGCGAAACTGTTGGCCTTTAATTGGCACCGAATTGCGCAGGGATCGCAGCAAACTCCGGTAACGGCCGAGCTTATTCGTCAATGTATTAAGGGGGCTCAGGTGGTGCGCTCTCTATTGATGATATTGATCTTCATCGTTTTATCGAAACCTACTTTTGCTGACGACTGGGTTTCTAAAGTAACGCAGGATAGTTACGGCGACACCAATGTTGTCCTATTGTATTCTGTCGGGCCTACAACCTGAGAAGAGAAGTTCATTCCCAAGATCATTTGGGTCTTCGTGCCTACGGACGGAGTGAAATAATCATTTAAAGGAGGAGGCGATGGTTCTGCAACGTCGTTGTGCTACGCACCAGCCCAGCAGCGGAGATCGAGCCCGGATGGCCGACCTCGAACGGAGTGCCAGAGGCGCAATTCCTGAAGCTGCGCGTCAGATCGTGATACCGGTGGTGTTTATTCATATTGTCGATGGCGACAATGGAAATATCACGGCCCAGCAGCGGGCCAATCAGATCAGCGTACTAAATTCGGCATATCAATCGCACGGAATCCGCTTTAGCTTTGATGAAAGCAAGACAGTTTTCGTCGACGACAGGAGCTTTTTCAAGATGGGGCACGACTCCGCCCGGGAGCGTCAGTGCAAGAGCCAGCATCAGGCGATTGCTCCAGAAGTAGGACTCAATTTTTATACGGCTGAGCCGGGAGGCGGTCTTCTCGGGTGGGCGACATTCCCGTTCGAACTCGAGGGCGATCCGCAAATGGATGGTGTAGTCATACTGCACAGGACATTGCCCGGCGGTAGCGAGCCAAACTATAACCTCGGTGCAACCGCTACACACGAGGTTGGTCACTGGTTAGGGCTATATCATACTTTCCAGGACGGATGTTTCGAGCAAGGGGATGAAGTCACCGATACGCCTCCCCATTCGGCTCCTAACTATGGGAAGCCGCTCGACAATGAGCAACCGCATAACCTTTGCTCTAACGCGCCTGGCGGATCGCTTTGCCCGATCCACAACTATATGAATTACGTTGACGACGACTGGATGAATGAATTTACGCCGGGGCAGGTGGAGCGCGTTTGGGCGCAGATCGCAATGTTCCGTACTGACCTGCTGGAGACCGGCCCAATGGCAGAAATGGCAGAAGCGAGCGCCAGGAGTGCGCTACGGGTCTCTTGGTAAATGAAAGGCGAAAAGAGCAGGTCAGCGCGCAGCCGAGCGCGATAAATGGTCTGCGCCTCGTTCTTGATGTACACGGATTGTTGCAACGGTTTGGCAAGGTTGTGCCAGATGGCGCCGCATTGCTGGCACAGCTTTATCGAGTGGGAGAGCGGTTAGCCACTTCGAAGTCTGATCGGACTCTTGAGATCTACCTTCTCTCCTACGCTCCGATCGGCCGCGTTGCCGAGGCGCGGTCCAGTTTGCTGGACGAGCTGAACAGGCTCGACCTGATGTCCAGTGTCACAAGACTTGGCGCTGAGCCGTTGCTGGTCGATACCGCTGCCGACTTGAAGGCATTGACGTCCGACCCAACGCACTCAAGGCGTATGGGAGTTATGTTGATGAGCGGCCGGAATCGCCCGGTTGCCGAAGCGCTGGCAGCGGGCATACCCGCTTATGTGCTGAGCGACCAGCATTTGTATGGCATCGAACAATTGGTGCTCGTTGAGGCGGAGCGCGTCATAGCAGAAGCACTCCGCCTGCCCACTCCCCGTCCGATGTCAGATGAATCCCGTACTGGTTCGCTACTGGCTTGTGAGGTCACCGATGTAACTGATGCTCTTGAGCGAGCGCGTGCAGCAATCCAAGATGACCCACGCTCCGATTGGCTAGTAATCGGAGGTACAATGTTGCTGTACGTCGAGAGTGAGGAACTGGAACAGAGCCTGATATCGAACACCCACGCCATTCGGTTGCAACGAAATATCAGCAAGCAAAGTCTGGTGCTCGCTCCGACGGCTGCTGAGAGCCTGATTGAGCCGTTATTCTCGGCGCACGGCTACACGATCGGCTTGGCGCGAGGAACTGATCCCCGAGGAGCGGTCAAGTCATGGGCTTTAGTGCGTCGGCGCATCATTCCTGCGGCAACGTCTTCGGCAGGGCAGGTTGCCGACAACGATTCTGATCCGGATTATTCCTTCAATCTCAAAGAGGTGAAAGGTTTCCAGGATGAAGCGCCCGAGGGGCTCTTGGCGACGTTGCGCGGCTTTCTTCCTGCGAGTGCAGCAGTGGATCTCGTGGTCAATCACCTCCAAGGCTCGATGGTTACGTTTATGTCACCTTGCCGAAGATCTGCGTCAGAAGACCTGATTGTGGTGAGTTACGAGGGCGTCGTTGCTGGGGCCAGAGACGTTATAAGCAAAGGTCAATTAGAAGCGGCGTTTGCGCTGACAGCCGCCCTCCTTGAGCGACCGGGTTCTCCTGGGGTGCTGCACTGCTTGTCGACGACCGGGGCTCTGACCATCCCGATGGACCGGCTGCTTTGGCAAGGAGAGGCAAATCGAATCTCCGCACTGCTTCGACTAGGCGATAGCCCTAGCGGCGAAACTACCGTCGCTGCCACTACCGAGTTGATCAGTAAAGTCGAAAGAATTCTGGAGCCTATCTCGCCAATTGAGAGGACAGAAGCTGGTCAGCCGACGTTGACAATCCGCTTTCCGTGGACGGCGCCGGCGGCAGGCGCCCGACGCGATGAATTTAAGCGCGCCGCCACTGCGATCGTCGCGCTGACGTCCTGACTTAGCTTCGCCCGGCCAGGATCTGCGCATGAGCAGCCGCGAAATCGACTCTCAATTTTTCCATAAGTGTGGGGATAGGTGTGCCGTAGTTTTCGCGCCTCACCTGTATCCCGCGGATTTGTATGTTTTGGTTGGAGACGGGACGAGAGCCGCGGTGGAGCGCCGCCACCGACCAGCTATCGTCGCAGACCGGGGAACCCGACGATCCCGAAGCGGTGTCGGTGAGGTAGCTTAGAATAGTATCATCTCCCACAACGACAAAATTGTCCCGGAAACCAATGCGCATCGGATCCCCGTTCGGATGTTGCAACACGTTGACGCCTGTTCCCAGCGGTTGGTCTGGCGTCTTCCTTATTGCGTGTGTCCGGAAACGAAGTGGTGGACGGTTCGGCGCAGTCTCCGGTACGCGAAAGATCGCGAAGTCGAGGCCTTTGTCGGCGCAAATGAGCGCTCCCGCCAGGGTCTTGTACATCTCGTGACGGTCGTTCTTGTCAAGGTAGTCGTAGAGGATATGCGTATTCTCGCTCTGAAGCTTGAAGTCCTGATCGCTTGCGTCGGCTTCGCGCGCTACGCCAAAGTCACTTCTGGCATTGATCACATGATGATTGGTGACAACAAGGCCGCTTGCAATAATCCATCCTGTGCCGCTCACCAATCGTGGCTTATCGCCATCTTCAAACTGCGGCATACCGTCCATATGCCGATGGACGAGCAACTTTACAACCGACGCGGCCGCTTCCGCGCCGGCGCGCAGGAATTTGACATCAAGCGTTCCATCCGCGCCTCTGGCGTAGGCCTCAGGCGTGATTTGGGCATTGATTTGCGGCGCGGGTGTTGTTGACGCCGGGCTTCCGGTTCGGACCCGGTTTACTTTTTCAAGAGCGTTCTCGATGATCTCGGCAGCCTGCGTTGCGCTTGCCAGGTTTGCCGCGAATGCCAGATACTGAGCGAGTGGAACGTCTCCATTCCGAAGGTTGTGGACTTTGTTTAGCAACGAAAGCTGAGCAAGCATTCGCGCTTTGGGCAGGGAAGGGGAGGGCAGCAACGTCGCATAAGCCGGCAATACGCCGGACAACATTGCCTCCTGATTGGAGAGGCCACCCAGGCCCACAGCGATGATAGCGTCGCTGATTGCGAGGATTTCTGCATCGGAGAGATAGCCTGTGAAACCATTCATGGCATCGCCAATTATAAGATTAGATCTGCGGTTGCTGACCGAATGTCTTTGTCTTCTCCAAAAGCATCAAGCAAAGTAGCCAGAGCATTGCCTTGGTAATTATAGCGGATGGTGTTGTTTGCGAGTTCTTGCAAGTCGAAGTTGTCCGAAGGTAGTCCGACCGATGAGGCGATGTCGCCCAAAACGAGGTTGCCGCCCTCCTTGGCTTGCGCTTGGCGCAAGAGGCCGGCCATCTGAAAGGCGTCCTGTCGAAAAAGTTCGGGTTGTCCGTTGAACGTGGTCGCCATCTTCTTGAGGACCTGCCTCGACTGGGGACCGACCGCTCGAACAATTTTTGTCGCAACATCAGGCGATTGTCGCAACGTGTCTTCTTGCGTACCAACGAACGCTCGTTCAATCGCCAACAAGTTGTTCGTGCTGAACCCCTGGATCCCCTTCGAACCGATGGTATCGAGCCTGGCGAGCATCTCCAGCGCCAGTAATTCTGCGACCTGGTCCTGTAGACTTACCGCCAGGCGTCGTGCGCGCTCGGCATGCTGCTTCACGATGCGCTTTCTAGCCAGTTCGAGCCCGATCTGCGCCGCAAGTAAATGAAGCTGTAAAGCTGCATCGGGCTTTTGGGCGCGAGCAATCCGATGGAGGCCTTTGAGGCATACCGTGAGGGCTTTCTCGAGTTGCCCACCTGCCCGGAGCGCCTCAATCTCAAGGGGGACTAGCACTGATCCCGGAAGACGCCTTGATCGTTCAGAAAGAACCTTGAAGGCGGCTTGCAGATTTCCTGTCTCCAGATATGAACGCACCTCACGTTGCGCATAGGCCTCCCAATCAACCTGCCGAAGTTTCGGGGTGGAGACCTTGTATCCCAGTCGTATCGCCAGCCACGACCGCGCGCGCTCCGGAAACGGCTCAAGCCATGATCGACTCATCGAGTTGATCAAGTCGTCGGACCAAAGCCGATCCAGGTCGGCTGGGGGATCATTCCGCATCAAACGGTGGTACAACTCCTCCGCCCGTCCGATGGGGTCTCGTCGTCCCTGATAGTATTCAATTGCGCGAGAGTGAATGCCGCTGAGGCGGTCTTTCCAGATTGGATCGACCACCATCAGATCGAGCATCGATTCGCGCAGGTCTTGCCGGTGCCGCAATGCCATCGGCTCGCCGGGTGCCGGGTTGTCTGACGTGAAAAGGGACACTTGTTCCGGTAATCTGGCGAAAAGAGCATCGGCGTGACCGGGGTCAATTCCACAGACATCCGCGAGGACCTTGCGAATGACGCCGGGTGTGATCCTTCTGACTATCAGTCCTGGATGAGCAAGATGACGAATCTCGCTATCCGCAATGTGCCCCAGCACGCGAGTGTACAAGCGCCCTTGGAGTTGGACTCGTTGCGTGTCGGCGGCGAACAGTGCCAGATCCTTGACGCTGATTTGCTTAAGCTTGATGGCTCGCGCCGAGAGATGAAGGCTGAGCGGGTTACGGCCGACGGTTTGGACAATGCGACGACGAGTCACCGCGCTTCGGATCCCAAGTGCCTGCAGCACCGATAGTGCGGTTGCCTTGTCCAATTCGGTCAGATGGACGGAAGTCGCATTGCTAAATCCTTCAATGGTTCCGCGTCCGGAGATTACCAGCCGGGCATAGGGCAGTTGCGATAATATGGCATGGATCGTTTCCATGAAGCTTGCGACAACGGCAGGCCCTCGGACTTGAGTCTGCTCGAATGTATCAAAAACAAGTAGCAACGAAGGTTTGAGGGTTAATTGGCGGACTACGCCGTCCAGGGCTTCGACAAGCTCGCTGCGACTCGCCGCCGGCCCCAGTCCGATGTCGAACGCCATCGACGTATCGCCAGCAGAAGCAGATTCGAGTTGATGGAACAGGTGCGCGCGGTCGCCACCAGCATATAATAGACCGAGGCGTCGGGCGATCAGTTCGATCAGGCGAGCTGGATTGTTGGGGTCGACTTCGGGATGATCGAAATCGAGGTAGACCCACGGAGGCGGCGGCCCCTTCGTTTGCTCGAGTTCGAGGAGCAGCTTTCCGAGCAGAGTCGACTTCCCAACGCCTCCAATCCCGGTGATTTTTAGAACACGGCGAGTGCCCTGCTGGGCTCGTTGGTGGGCCCGCAGCCGCGCAAGCTCCTTCTTTCGGCCGCGAAAGTGTGTGCCGGTTAGTTTGCGGAGCGGTTCGATAGTTTCATGTCGTTCCAGCAAGGTTGAGACTTGGTCCAGATTGATCGGGCTGACCTCGGAATTCGCGAACCATTCGGCAACCTCTCGCGCTGCAAGAGCCCATGTGTAGTCCGCATGCGGATTGATAATAATTTTCTTTCGTTTCGCAATACTCTTGAGAATCGACCTGTAGGCAGAATTTCGGTCCAGCTTTGTTGTTGCCTTCAAGGCCTCCGGAAGTCGTTTTTCCTTCCACAGTCGTGCAATGGCCTCGCGTCTTGGACGCAGTTGTAGCGTCCACCGTCCATCGGTGCGCACCTCCGAAAGTCCAGCCAGGGCGGTAAGCCCGTCGTCTTTCTCGCTCGTCCCACCGAGCGGGCGCAACTCGAGAGGATTAAAGTGTGGCAGAACCGCCGCCGCTTCTGTCCAGTTTGAGACAGGTGTATTGGACGATGCCGGTATGGATTCAAACAACTCGTTCAGCGATGATCGCCACTTCTCTCGATCATATTCATCACTTGACGGCCCGGGAGCACTTTCTACCGTCGACGCCGTTGTACTTTCCGGCTGTGCTCGATTCTCGAGCCTGGTCGTTTCGTTGCGGTCATCGTTTGCGATCGCGGCAAGGGTAGTTTCACGGACGTTATTGATAACATCAGAGCGATCAGGCCGTACCGCGACGAGTGAATCGAAGAGTTTCTCGTTCACAAGCTTGCGTTCAAGCAATTCACGGACCAGCCTTCTCGAAGTCGATGCTTGAGATTCTTCGCGATCGATAAGTTGGGAAATTCGCGCGCCCAGAAATTGGCGCGTGAATCGAAGCAGTTCCGGCTTTCCCGGGAAGAGCGTAAGGAAAAGGCTCTCCAGTCCTCCAGGTGATATCATGGCGGAGCCTGAAATTTGCCGCGGAGAGAATGTAGGTGGTTACATAGGGAACGCATGCGCGTGCTTCCACTCAACGGGACGCGCACATTCAGTTGCTTTATTGTTTCCTCATACAGGTAGTCCGGTCTTCCCGGGTATTGTTTCCGAAGCCACAATTCCACGGCGGCGGAATCTACGTATTCAAGGACATATGTCTGATAGTTCAATTTCTCCGATTGCAGACGTTTTTCGTCATACCCGATGAGAACAACTCGCAGCTTTTCAGCAGCTGCAGCATCGTCTTGAACCGAACGAATCAGCGTATGGATAAAAGTGCGGACTCCGTCGTTTACACCGGAAGCGCCAACATCGTCGAATACCGCCAAGCCCGGTACTCGACGCTTCGGAGTGAAAGATAGGACCCAGCTCGCAAGATCCTTGGCATGCCTATGCGGGTCTGCATGGTCCGGCGGAAAGCTGTTGAAGTTAGTATCAAGGCCGCCTCCGATTTCGATCGCCAGATCGCGCGGGCTCAGACTCGCGAGCCCGCTTGATCCAATTTTCGTATAACCGACAAAAAAGTCTCTGCGCCCTTCAGCAAAGCTTCTGCAGAAGTCATGGAGGTATGACTTGCCATGACCTTCTTCACCCTGAACCAAAACACATTTCGGTGTGTCCGGCTGTTGGGTCCGTGGCAACAAGTCGCGAAAATTTGCGCGATCTACAAACGGCCTGCCGTCCAACACGGTCAGGGGATCGTCATTGGGGGACCAACTGATTACCGCTGAAAATGCAACCGGCACCCAAATGTTGGGGGTGTTCTCCAATTGTGTCGCCAGTGCGAGCAGGGACTCTATACCTGGCTGCTGATTATCCGCCCTACGGATCACGACAACCAACTGATCAGGAGTGGATTGCGCGAGCGCCGATGTTACGATCCATTCGGCCAAATTTATAGTAAAACCAGAATTTGGCACTTCAAAACGTGCGGAAGGAACGACCCAAGTGCCAATCTCTTGAACGCTGGGAGACGTACTGAGCTGGTCCAGGATCAGCCGGGCAAGAACTTGACGCTGGGGCGGCGAAAGCAACCTTTCCTCCCGGGGTTGCAACGTGTGCGAGACTTTATACCCCCTGCAGCCAAAGCGCTATCGGAAGGTTTTGCTGCCGCGGGCGGCTGTCCGCAGAGACGTCGGCTACAGCCCCAGCGGAGATGGCGCTGGATCGACCCATTAGGCGCTTCAGTGGGGCTCTCAACGGCTGGGGGACCGACATGAGGGAGGACGCAATCCCTTTTGAAGCGACACCCTGCCGGCGCTCTGGCGGTTCGATTTTTCAGACGCAATCAGCGCCACATCTTGTCATCGGGTGTGAAATAGCTTATGCTACCGTACCGTGTATTGCTCACAGTAATTGGCCGGACCGAAGTGTCCGGAAGACTTGAACGCATTGTACAGACGCGTGACCTGAGTTGCGCGCGAAATTGGGATCGAAGCGCTGTCGGCAGAACGTCCGGCCATTGCCCGGCTGAACAGCGAAGTTGCTGACGTCGTGACTCTTGCTCAATGATGTATCCGCCGCATCGCTCGACATGGTACTTGCGCTGACAGAGCCCGGTGGATGGTGAAGTGCGTCCGCGAGGCACGATATGATGATCTTCCTCTTGCGGCATGCCGACCGCTCGACGTCGGCGGATACCCTGTCGCCGACAGGTCGGAAGCGCGCCGAACGGCTCGGCCACATGCTGGGCGAGACCGGCGTCAGCGTGGCGTTTTGGAGTGGTGCGCAACGTACGCGTGAGACGCTCTCGCCGTTGCAGCAGATGCGTGGCGATGCGCTTGTGATCAAGAAGCCGCAGGCGTCTAGCGGGCTTGCCCACGTCAATGAGATCGTGACAGACATCGAATCCCTGCCGGCCGACACAGTCGTCGTTGTCGTGGGGCACAGCGATACGGTAGGTCCCATCATCAGAGGGCTCGGCGGCGGAAGTATCGCTGCCATCCAGGAAACCGAATTCGACAAGTTGTTTCTGTTGTGCCGCGCTGCAGGCGGAGAAAGAACCTTGCTGACTATGAGATATTGAAGCTGTAGCGCGGTGCAGCGCCGCCGCAGCACAAGTGGGACGGGGGGAATGGCTGAAGAAGGGATGTGGGGCGCGACAGGCAACGGGGACCAGCGATGATACGGCGTGGCTTCGGCCCGAGGAGCGTCGCACGGACTGAAACGCTGCGGGTCACCAGCGCCGCGCGACCCGTGCCGATCGAGATAGAGCAACTGCGGTCCTTCGGCAATGCCACCCCGGGCCGAAGCGTGCTGGTCATCGGCGCAGGGATTGCCGGCTTGTGCGCGGCATACGAACTCCAGATGCACGGGTTCGAGGTCACGGTGCTCGAAGCAGATCAAAGCCACGCGGGCGGGCGCGTCCGCACGCTCCGATTTGGGGACCGATCGGGCGAAGCGGGCGCGATGCGCATACCGCGCGATCACAATCTCACGCGCTTCTACTGTGGCGAGCTACAGCTCAGTCTACGCCCCTTCGTTCAGGTAAATGATCAGGCGTTTTTGCGGGTGCGAGGCCGCAAGGTAGTTATGAAGGATGCTCCGAGCCTGCGCGACCTGTTCGAGTTGGACGCGGACGAGGCTCTGCTGACCGATCTCCAGCTGTGGCAGCGCGCCGTCGGCACCATTACGGCCCGGCTGAGCAAGCCCGAGCAGAACGACCTCTTCAGCCCCAGCCCGGGTTTCCTCGGCTCGAGCCGCCTCGACGAGAAGTCGCTCCACGGCCGTTTGCTGGAGGCAGGGCTCAGCGAGGGAGCGATCCAGCTGCTCGCGAGCACGTGGAATCTCGAGACTTCTGTGCACTTCGGACTGTGCGAGCACCTCCGGGAGGAACTGGAGGGGGTCTGGATCGAGCCGTTCGACGAAATCGTAGGTGGAATGGACACACTGCCGAAGACGCTGGCATCGCGGCTGTCGCAGAAGGTCACATTCGGGGCCCCGGTCATCGCCATCGAGCAGGACGGATCGGGCGTGACCGCGGTAGTGAACGCTGGCGATGGAAATCGGACGTACACGGCGGATTGGCTGATCTGCACCGTTCCGCTCGGCGTCCTCACGCGTATCAAGTACCGTCCAGGCTGGTCGCCCAGAAAGTCGGACGCGATCAGGCGGGTCAACTACGACGATTCGACAAAGGTCCTGGCACTCACCAAATGCCGCTTCTGGGAACTCGACGACGGTATCTTCGGCGGGGGCTCGGTCAGCGACGGCATATTGGGATCAACCTGGTATCCCTCAGACAATGCGGAGAATAGATCCGCCGATGTTTCCCGTTCACCCTCGATCTTTCTTGCTTCGTACAGCTGGGGGCAGACAGCTCGCCGCATGGCGCGCAACGCTGGGCCGCGAACGGTAATACCTGAGCTTGCGACGCTGCACGATCGGCTCGCCACCGAGCCCGATCAGATCGAGCATCTCGAGACATGGGCGTGGGGTGATCACCCCTGGAGCGTGGGAGCCTATTCCTTTTACTACCCCGGCGATCAGACGGAGTTGCATGACGCCCTCGTCGCGCCCGAGGGAAAGGTCCTGCTCGCCGGCGAGCACGCGTCCATGCATCATTCCTGGATCCAGGGCGGGATCGAGTCCGGCCTTCGCGCGGCAACGTTCATAGCCCAACGGGAGGTCCTGTGACGGAGACAGTCGCAGACTACGTCGTTGGTCGCCTGCGGCAGTATGGCGTCGAGGTGCTGTTCGGAATCCCCGGCACGTCGTGCGCAGCCGTCTTCGACAGCGCTTCGGCTCAGGGACTCACGACTGTGGTCAACAGCAGCGAGCTCGACGCGGGTTACGCGGCCGACGGCTACGCACGGATGCGCGGACTTGCCGCCGTTTCGGTCTCCTATGGCGTCGGAACGCTCAGCCTGGTCAACGCTGTCGCCGGAGCCCTTGTCGAGCGCAGCGCGGTGGTGGTTGTGAATGGCGGCCCCGGCGCACGCGACCTTTGGAACGAGCGCCGCTACGGCGTCCTGTTCTCCCATTCCACCGGCCGGCCGCTGACGGACCTCGCGATGTTCAAGGAAGTCACGGCGTTTGCAGCGCGGGTGGAACGCGCCGAGCATGCGCCGCGAATCGTCGATGAGGCAATCGCCGTTGCACTGCGTGAGCAGCGCCCCGTCTACATCGAGGTGTCCAACGACCTCTGGCAGGCACCGTGCCCGAGTCCGGAAGGCACGCTCGATGTCTCGCGACCGGCCAGCGGCAAGGAGGCGGAGCTCGCCGACGAGATCGTGCGGCGGATGAGCCAGGCGCGCCGCCCGGCGATCCTGCTCTGCGCCGAGATTGCGCGCTACGGGCTTGCCGAAGGGGCCAAGCGCTTGGTGGCCGGTTCCGGTATCCCTTGGGCAACGACGCTGCTGGGAAAGGCGCTGCTTCCGGAGACCACGCCGGGCTTCGTCGGCGTCTATGACAGCGATCTCGCGCCAAAACCCGTCCGACAGCTTCTGGAGGAGTCCGATTGCCTTCTGACCCTCGGCTGCGTGTTCGGCGTGGATCACAGCAAACTCGTAACGACCCGGTACGCGGAGATGCTGTCGGTCGCCGATGGATGGGCGAGGATCGGTGACCGGGTCCCGCAGCGGGCGGAGATTGGCACCTTGCTTCCGCTGCTCGGGTCGCGATTGGTTCAGCGCGCCACGGCGGTCGCGCAAAGGATCGACGGCAACTTATCCTTTGCCTCCCGTCGGGAGTGGGCGCGCGAACCTGCTGTGCAAGAGCTGACGCACGAACAGCTCTACCGCGTCGTCGACCGCCACCTGGACGAGGAATGGGTGGTGGTCCATGACACCTGCCTTGGCAGCTACCCCGCCGCGGACCTGAACGTGAAGGGGCGTAACGCATTCATCTGCTGCCCGGTCTGGCTCTCGATCGGGCATTCGATCGGGGCTGCCATCGGGGTCGGCTTCGCCGACGCGAGGCGCCCGCTCGTGATCTGCGGCGACGGCGGCTTCCAGATCGTCGCCGCCGGCCTTTCCGCAATGGCGCGGCACGGCATCCGGGCCGTCGTTATCTTGATCGACAACGGCCTCTATGCCATCGAGCAATACCTGATCGATCCCAAGTGGTTTACCGATCCGGACCGCGAATCGCTGTCTTACGTCGGCCTTCACCGGTGGGACTATCCGGGACTCGCGCGCGCCATGGGTTTCGGTAATGCCGTGTCCGTAGCGACGGAAGCGGACCTCGATAAGGCGCTTAGCGATGCTCGAGCCTGGGACGGACCGGGACTCATTTCTGCCCGCGTTTCGCCGCGGGACCTGCCACCCGAAAGCCGGTGAGGCCGAAGATGCAGCTGAGGATAGCACGCGAACAAACGTCGTCGGAGAGACTTGCGGTCGGCGTCAACGGCTGCAGGTTTGGCAACGTGCTCGTGACCCGCGAGGACGACCGGCGCGGTGCCGGACCCGATGGTACCGTCGCAACGGCGCAGGGCGAGTTCTACGTTGTTGTGCAGAAGGGCAGGAGCTTCCAGCGCGCCAACCCGCAGGCGAAGGTGCTCGTCGATTCCGGACGCTTTCTCCTGATCGACTGGGCCGAGAAGCAGCGTTGGGTCGAGGAGCCCGGATGCTTCGCGGTCGTGCCGTACGCCGACGGGGCGATCGACGTTGGGCTGCGAAGCGGGCGGCGCGCACAACCCCGAAGCGACATCGTCGGGCTGGTGAACAGTTTCACAGCACAGGATCTAAAGCTCCAGGTCCAAGGCCTGAGCGCGATCCACACCCGCGAGTCGACCGGACAGGGTTTCCTGCAGGCACTCGATATCTGCGAGCCGGTTCTCGCCGCGGCCGGCTGCGAGACCTCGCGGCAAACCTTCACCATGGAGGGTTCACAATCCTTCAATCTCGTGGGACGTCGCCGCGGCACTGCGCCGGACGCAAGGCTGCTGATCATGAGCGCTCACCTGGACTCGGTGAACCACGAGGGCGGCGCAGGTGCGCGCGCACCGGGAGCCGATGACAACGCCAGCGGCTGCGTCACCGTGATGCAGGTGGCGACCGCACTGGCGAGACTACCGGAACTGCGCCATGACGTCGCTTTCATCCTCTTCGGCGGCGAGGAGCAAGGCCTCTTCGGAAGCAAACACTACGTCAATAATCTCTCGCCGGAGGATCGCGGTCGCATCGCCGGAGTTGTCAACATCGACATGGCCGCCAGCAAGAACACGTCAAAACCGACGGTCCTTCTGGAGGGCGCCGCGTTATCGCAAGAGGTTATTGATCAACTCGCGGACGCGGCCGCGACCTACACCCAGCTTGAGACGCAGGTGTCGCTCAAACCCTTCGCGAGCGATCACGTCCCCTTCATCTGCAACGGCATTCCGGCCGTGCTTACCATCGAAGGCGCCGACGACGCCTACCCCCACGAACATACCGCCCGAGACGTACCGAGTGGCCTCGACTTCGAGCTTCACCGCCAGATCACGATGATGGATGTCGCTTGGCTCGTCTCCAATGCCTTACCTTCACCTGGAGCGTAGTGCAGGCGCGCGCCCGGAGACTGGTGCGATCAGCACGGCCTCGCCAAGGCGGGAGTAACTCTGATTTCGCGCGATCTCGATTGCTGTGGTTGCAGGATGTTTGACGTCAATGGGAGATGTGCGGATGGGCAGAATATCGCTTCGCTTCGGTGGCATCGCCTTCGTCGTCGCTTCGCTTGCCTCTTGACGGCGGAGGCTCCGTCGGGTCGCCTAGGGTCTAACGCAGGAGGAGGCGCGGCGCCTTGAAAACCGGCTGGAGCGGTCGATATTTCCGTTACCGGCCGGAATCGCGCAGCGAACCGCTCGCTAGACGATACGCTGCCTTGCTGTGGCGCCTGATCTAAATAAGCGGATCGAAGAACTTCTCATCCTGGTTGGCAAATCCTCAGAAGGGGCGCTCTCTATTCAGATTGCGGAAAGACTTGAAGCTCTGGTCCTTTCTGCGACGCTCTATGCGCAACCCGACCGAGCCAACCTCCTCGTTCATGCGCTTTCGGCGGCGTTTTTGGGGGGCCGTCACGATCTGAACGTGTTCCTGGAATGATCTAGCACGATCCGACAAGTCGCGACTCTCCTGCGTCCCTTCGGGCTTCCTGCGAGCGCCTTGTCTCCAACGCAGCGGCACAGGTTGATCGCTGGCACCCGCAGCCGTCTGTGCTGAAATCGAAAGGAGCCTCGCCGAAAACGACTTCGATATTCCGTTAGACCGCGGCTTCGCGATGCGCAACGAATGAATGCGACTGGTCCGGCAGCGGATGTCTGTTGCCGTTGGCCGGAAGTGAATATTGGCATGGCCAGCCTTCTCTAGCTGGCGGGCGCAGTTAGGCATGTAGAACGCATCCCTTCGGGACGTCCAAAGCATAGAGCGGTCGCCAAGTCAGCAGCACGCCAAGCCCGCCACTCTTGAGGCCAAGCTCGGCCGCGAACCAAGGACCCACAGGGCCTCTTTTCGGGCAAGATATCCGCTTCGGATCAAAGGCCACTTGGCGGGGAGGGCCCGCTCCTGGCGCAACGCGGACTATCACAAGCCGGATCGACTGACCATTGACGGTATCGGACGGAAATTGGGGAGAGGCCCAGAGGAGACCGTCCCAGCTTAGTATAAGCCTGCTGCGTCGATTGATTCTGATACTTGCTGAGCGTGCCATCCCTCCGAGCCGCGCAAATTTTCCTGTGAATTCAAGATCGAAAAATTAGGGCGGGTATACCGTCGGGATTTAACCGTCAGCGTTGGGAATTTGTGCTTGTAAATCAACGTGAAATCATCTGCCTAAATGATTGAGTGGGTAGTGCGATCGGGTGCTATTGCGCGGCTTGGCGTAGTCTTGGCGAGGCTGCTTGCCTCCAATTCAAGTGTTGACCCAAGTTCTGACCTCCACTTGAGCGGGATCAGGGTCTGAATTCTACCTCGCTCCGGCGAACGGAGTGTTGTGGCGCACTACAGCGTGCAGAGCGGACGGGGCACGTCAGGCGGGCTTCAGTTGAGGGCTCGGTAGTGATTTCGAAGTCGAGGGACTTCTGGATGGGGGAGCAGATCGGCGGCGCCACTTGAACGCCCCTCGTTCGCCTCCTATGTACAAGATACATTAAGACGAAGGCTGGTACCTTCACCAACCTGCCCGCTGCGGTAAGGTGGTATCCACCATTTGTGGGATGGGGCTGTTCAGTGGCAATCCAGGCAGTACCAGCCTCCGGCGAAGCTCAGGGGCAACATGTCTATCCCACCTTTAAATCTGTATTCCGCTCGGCCAACGCGGCGCGGTGTCATCATCGGACTGGCCGCGTCTTCTCTTCCCGCTCCAGCCATTGTCCGCGTGGGCGGCATCATGCCAATCCGCAGCATGGTGGTCGCTGAAACCGGCCGCCCATCGGCCAGCTTTGCCCAGCTCCTGTTCTATAATGCTCTCACCGCCGGGATTGCCCGAGGCCGGATCACGGTCCGGCTGAACAACAGGGCCGTGACGTTGCATGAAGCCGAACGCCTGGTCCGCAACGCGCGCCAAGACGGCTGGATCAACGACCGGCCGAGCGCGCGAAGAGCCATCCGGATTGGGGAGAACTGCCAATGACCATGCGGCAGAGCACCGAAACCGGAAACGGAATGGATGCGAGAAAGATCGTTGTACTGCACATTCCTCACAGTTCTCGCCTGATACCGGCCGACGAGCGTGCGCAACTTTCTGTCAGCGAGGGGGAGCTCGAAACAGAGTTGCTGCGAATGACGGACGCCTTCACCGCCGAGCTGTTCCCACCTACGCTTCATGAAGCGGAGCGAGTTGTGTTTCCAGTCAGCCGGCTGGTATGCGATGTGGAACGCTTTCCCAACGATGCAGACGAGCCGATGTCAGGCCGCGGCATGGGCGCGATCTACACGGCAACCAGCACCGGGAGCAGTCTGCGCACTACAGTTTCGGCGCCTGAACGTGAGCGTATCATGACGCGCTGGTATCGGCCGCATCATGAGTTACTCACTTCGTCCGTGGACAAGGTGCTCCGCCGCGAAGACCTTTGCCTCATTATCGACTGCCACAGTTTCGCTGATCGTCCACTACCGCACGAACCCGACCAGGACCCGCAGAGACCCGAAATCTGCATTGGGACGGATCCTCGCCACACCGCGCAAGGACTGGCTGGAGCACTTGCGGACGCGGCGCGGAAACTCGGGTTCACCGTTGCTGTTAACAGACCATTTGCGGGCGCGATCGTTCCGGCAAAACACTACCGTGCCGACATGAGGGTTCAATCGCTAATGATAGAGGTGAACCGGCGCGTCTACATGAATGAGCTTACCGGCGATCGTCTCTGCAGCTTCGAGAAGTGCAGGGAAGCTGTTGGTAATCTTTTGTCAACTGCGGCGACTTTCTTTCTTTCTGCATAGCCATAGAGCACAGTCGACGCTCGCGTTCCGTTTTTGCTCGAGCCAGCCGCGAACGATTTGGTCACGCTGCAAGCGATGACGATTTCCTGCCCGGTATCTTTTGCGATCACCCGCTGGCAAGGTGGTGCAGGCCTTGACGGCGGTTTACTGACGTCATTCAAGTCGTTGTTGCATATCGGTTCGGCGCCCGATCCTGACAATTGGGGAAAAACATGGCGCAAAAGGAAGACATTCTCGAACAAATCGTAGAAGAGTATTTGACGCACGAAGGCTACTTTGTGCGACACAATATCAAGTACAGGCCACACAACTTTAAACAAACTCCGAGCGACATCGACGTGCTCGCAGTCGATCCTCGCCGCTCTGGTCCCTCCCGGGTAATGGTAGTTAACGTCAAGAGCTGGCAGGGCGGTTTCGATTTTCGATATCAAAGGAAACTGATCGATGAAGATGTCGAAGGAAACAACAAGCTCGGGAAAATGCGTTACCGTGAGCTTACCAAGCCGGACTGGTCAAAGGCCTTCGTCGACAAGATTCGTGAGCTGACAGGCACTGACAGGTTCACCTACTGCCTGGCAGTCACTCTGGCCAAAGGCGACCGCTCTATCTGGGAAAATTGCAAGCAATTCAGAAAGGCGCTGCGCAACAATCCCATCAGGGTCATTACTCTGAAAGAAATGGTCGATCGCATAATGCCGGGCATTACCAGGACTCCTGCAGGCACCGACATCGGACGCACCTTGCAGCTGTTGCGCGCAGCCGGGCTGAGCCTGAAATCCAGCAAGCCGGACCCAACCGACGTGGAGGAACAAGGCGAGAATCAGGAAACCTGAGAGCGGCGGCTGGCTGGTAGATCCGGCGCCGTGGTTAGCCATCCCATTCATAAACGAGCGCGTCGAAAAGCGCTGCTCGCACGCTCGCGTAGAGCTTTTCGCGCGAACCCTGCGGCTGTGGATTTGAGTACCATTTCTGCTGTTCGAGCCAGTGCAGGAGATCAAGGTAGGACTTCCCTTTGCCCCGAGGCGCTTTGGCCAGACTGGTTTGTGGCAAGCCTGTCAGGGCTGCGAGTTTTGCGCTCGATCCCCTGTTTACGGAGACCGCTCGATCGGGACGGGCGAGTGCGAGAAGTCTGGTTGCAAGCGCTCCCGCGAAACCGTCGATCGAGCTGACTTCCTCAATGAAATCGCACGCGACTTCTGCGAAGCGGTTATCACTTGCGGTTATGCAAGGTTGAAGCGCGTTTCTGATTTGGCGGCGGATCTGCAGATTTTCGGAGCTGTCTACCCGGAAGATGTTGTTGGCGAGGCCTGCTCCGCGCATCGAACCCAATTGTCCATAAGGGTCACGACCGAGCAGGAGGTAACGATCTTCCTTGGAAAGGCTGCTCCAGTCCTCTCGTCGGACGACCCTCTGACCAAGTGTGATTGTCTCGAGCCATGTCTCTCCTTCGCCGGTGATGGGTGATTCCCTGTTCCATCTGGCGCTCCAGAACAGCTCAGCCTCTGCAAGCTGCACTACGAAGGAGTTCCAGTCCGAGAGGTACTCGGCGAACTCGCCCTGACCACGACTGCTCGAACGATTATAGTTTTTTTCGGTCTGCGGCCATGCCTGAGGCGGCTTCCAGTCGCGCTCGTATATATCGAGTAACTGGCCGCTGGATTCCTCGTCACCCAGGCTGGTCCAGCAGGTCTCGAACCATTCGAAAGCGGCTCCTCTAACGTCTTCGGATTCGAGAACAAGTTCGTTGTTCTGCTCGAAACCGGCTCGCGTGAGATTGGCGCTGCCAATCCAGCAATAACGTGTGCCGTTCTCGTGAAAAATGTAGAGCTTGGGATGAAATAGCCCGTCGAGGCTGTCGTGAATGCGTAATCTCGCGTACTTCTGAAGGGTGCGCAGGGCATTCGGGTGAGTTGCGTTTCCGGCAATTCCCACAATGGCCCGTACGACGCTGCCATTGGAAGCGAAGGTCTTCAAGGCATCTAGTGCATTACATTCATTCGCCCAGGCGACCGCTACGTCGATCTGGTTGGCCCTTTTGACTCGCGAATTAAATCGATCAAGAAGCTCATTCTCTGTCATCAGCAACATTGACTATCTCTCCTCAACCTGAACCGACATCACCTTATTCATCCAAAACAATCCCATGCGTCAGCGCGACCAGCAGGGAGCGACTGGCGCCCGCGTAGGTGCGATAAGCCCTGAGTTGGGGACGATACGACTGACGCACGGCATCACTGAAGACGACGTCGCTCTTCCAGTCGAGCACGACCTCGATCTTTCCACTGCCGTCGAGGGATGCCGCGTCGATCACGCCGGAAACGAGCGCCTCACGCGCGCTGTCCGGATGTCGGCCGAATACCGGGAGTTCGGGCGCAAGACCGGTTCGCAACACCGCGATCTCGGGAAGGCGCAAGGTGCGGGAAACTGTCGAAGCGAGTTCATGCGGCGAAATGCCGGCACCGGGATCACCCGATGGCTCGATGCCCAGCTGGGATAGGAGTTCAGACGCGCGCAGCTCGAGTTCGGGCGCGGTATCCGATGTCTCTCCTGTGAGAACCTCTTCCATCAGCTTGTGCAGGATTGTGCCGCGTGTAGCACTGCCGAGAACCCCTGCGGAGTCTGTACGTTCAAGCTGTTCGGGGTCAGAGGATATTTGAACCAGTTCATCCTCAGGTTCATCCAGCTCGTGTCGGCTCGGTCGGAGCCAGACGATCCTGTTGTATGTTTCGGCAATCTTTCTCGCCTGGTCCGCAAACGCTTCGGCGATCTGGGTGTTCTTACAAGGAGCAGAAGGTATGCTTGCGTCCGGGCCGAGGCTTGCGGGCTCCAATGCCGGCATAGACCCGACATTGAAATCCACCAGTTGCGCCCATGATCTGTCGGGCAATCGGCCCGAATGCCGTGGGAAGACAAGCAGATCCCGCGCTCTTGTCGCGGCGACGTACCAGAGGCGGACCCGTTCACGAGCTGACTCCAGCTCGTTCAGGGACTTTAGCCGGGCGTATTCGGCCGGTTCGATGCCCAGCACTGGCGCGGAGAACATACCCGACTGCCGGTCGTGCACGAGGCCGGTTTCTGACCTGGGTGCTCCAGTCATGTTGACGGGGATGACGACGGGCCATTCGAGTCCCTTGGCCGCGTGAATGGTGATCAGCGCAACGGATTGTTCTTCGGCGTCCGGCCGGCCTTCGACCTGGAGAGTCTGCTCCTCCCAGTTCGCGCGCATGTCCCTTGCGAACGCGCGCAGTCCTCGCACATCGTACGCACGCGACATCTCGAGGAAGAGGTCGAGATTCGCAAGCACGCGATCGGCGCTGGCCGGAAAGCGATGACGCAAATGGGCCCGGATATGGAGCAGACCTGTGGCGTCAGAAAGTAGCGCGTAGGGAGTGGTCGAGCGCGCCCTTTGCGACAGGGATTGCAGGATCCTGATGATACCGCGCGCCACGGGGTGATTGATGCTGTCGGGATCCGTCCACAGGCCGAGGTTCGGGAGTCGCTGGGGGCGGCGGGGGTCAACAGGAAGTCCGTCGGCGATGTCGAGTAGCTCGGTCTCGGACAGTCCGATCAGTGGACCGCGCAGGAGCGCCCCGAGGGCAAGTGTGTCGCGGGCATCGGCGATTGTGCGTGTCAGCGCAATCAGGTCCCGGATCTCCTGTCGTCGAAAGAAACCTTTTCCGGCCTGCGTTGAAACGGGGATTCCACGCAGCTCCAGCGCCTCCTCAAACCGCCAGAGGTCCGTTCCAACCGGGGCGAGCAGGGCGATGTCGCCGAAGCGGCAGGGCCTGAACCCGCCATCACGCCATACCTCCAGATTGCCGACCATTCTCGAGCACAGCTCGGCAACTCTGTCCGCCTCAGCGTCGCGCAGCTGTTCGGCGCGGTCCTCACCATCCTCGACCGCAATGTCGAGGGCGGCGACCGCCGCTGCGTCCTCGCCTGCCGGGCGGGTCGGCACCAGAGCCGCAAAGCCGGGTTGGCCAGCTGCCGTCGAAAGGGGGCCTGTGAACGCTCCATTGACGAACGAAAGGACCGGCTCAACTGACCGAAAGTTGGCGACGATGTTGAGCGTTGATGATTTGCCGATTGCCTCCCGCGCCCGTACATAGGCGTTCACGTCCGCTCCGCGAAATCGGTAGATGGCCTGCTTCGGATCGCCGACGAGAAAGAGCGAGCCGGGGCGAAGGATCCGGGCGAGAGGGTCCTGATTTCCATCCGCCGGGGGATCGCCGCACAGGCGCCAAAGGATATCAATCTGGAGCGGATCGGTGTCCTGAAATTCATCGACCAGTACGTGCTGATAGCGCCTTGCGAGTGCCTTCCGGACGTCTTCGTTGTTCGCCAGAAGAGCCCGGGCGTGGTGGAGCAGGTCGTCGAAATCGAGAACCGCTGTAGACCGCTTGTATGCGTGCCAGTTAGACAGAAGCCGATCGATCGATCCGGCAATCCGGACGAGCAACTCGCCAGCCACCATTGCCATCAATTCTTCGAAGGCCTCATGGCAGGCGTCATATCTCGCTGCACAGGACCGCCAGGCCATCGCACCCTCGGCCTTGCTTCTGTCAGCTGCGCGTGCGGCCTGTTCCCACGCCCCCTTTCTCCTCAGCTGTCTCCGGCCACCGGTTTGCGTGAAGCAGGCCATGTGGCGCGGGATGAGTGCGGCCTGGACAAGGGAGCGGCTTTCTGGCTCCCTCGTTGCAAGATCGGGCCCGTCAAGGACCCTGGCCATCTCGCTGAATGCCGAGCACGCCTCGCTGGTCTCTTCGTCCCGGAAGTCAAACTGCCCAATCTCCTGCTCAAACGCTGACGCAGCAGCCGAGAGTTGCCTGGCCTGAGAACCTGACCAGGCCTGAGTTGCGGACATCGCATCGCGGTTCTTTCTGAGGAAATCCGCGATGCTGCGAACAAGCGCGAGACCACGGAATTCATCGGCTTGTACGAGCGCGGCGATGACGTCGTCGTCCTGTTCCCCGGAAAGACGCTCCCGGAGCCAGGCCTGGTATCTTTCGTTGAAGGCGAGGTCTCCCTCCGTCGGATCAATGATGCCTGCGCCAGCATCGATGCCAGCCTCCGCCGGATATGGTTGAATCAGGGCCTGCGTGAATCCGTGGATCGTCGTGCAGACAAGCTCATCGAGAGATTGTTTGGCGCGGATCAGGTTCTGCCGGTCTGTTTCTGTTACTCCTTCGGGAAAAGCGGTCTCGATGTCGGCCGGGATGCTGCCGGCACAAAGCGAACTGACGAAGCGTTCGATACGGATCCGCAGTTCGCTGGCGGCGAATTCGGTAAAGGTGATCGCCGCGACGTGCTTAGGACTGATTCCCCGGGCAAACAGGCAGGCCACGCGGCCGGCCATGATCGATGTCTTGCCCGAGCCCGCACCGGCTTCTATCAACAGGGACCTGTCGATCCGGGTGAGGGCGGCTGTACGGGCGGCGATGTCCGGGAGTCGACCTGCCTTCATCATGGCGCCTCCCAGATTCTGGTTGCGTCCCCCAACTGCCTGTCCGCAGCCGGACGCTTTCGGGCCAGATAGCCCGGACTGGCGGGTAAGGCGAATGAGTAGTCGTTGTAGGCGTCCTGGGAATCAATGCCGGGAAGCGCAAGCCCGTTTTCCAGACTGTGCCGTGCGCAGGCTATGGCGGATGCAAGTTTGTCCAGCGCTGTCCGTGTGTCCTTGAGTGGAAACAGCGCCTGTTCGCCTTCTGCAGCACGCGGGTAGAGCAGGGCAGCTTCGACCTCAACTCTGGAGCCAAGCAGCGTCCGGACCGCAAAGGCATAGAGACAACGCTGCAGTTCCGTACCACCCTTGACCACCACGTCGGCCATGTTGCGGTTCGGGCGGCCGGTTTTGTAGTCGATGACCCGGGCCCTGCGATTGTCACCGGAAAGGTCCAGCCGATCGATCTGCCCCTGAATGGTGATTCCCGTTCCCGGGATTTCGACGGGCCTTGAGGGGTCCCAGGGTAGACCGCTCCGGCCATGTCCATCTGCCGTTCCGAACGGAATCTCGGTCCAGCTCGTTTGCTTTGGCAGGCTCTCGAGATGACGGGTCAGGGCTGTCCTGGCGATCCTGCGCGTCAGATCCACGGCGTTGCGCCAGATGAGGGGAGGCGGCACAGGCTGGCCGGCCTCCCACCGGCAGGCGGTCACGAGTACTGCGTCCTCGATAGCTGTCGCGATCACGTCCGGTCCGGCTGCCGCAAATCCGCCGGCTGACTCGAACGCGCTGACAGCGACCTGCAACGTCTCGTGTACGAGAACACCGAACCCCTGCGGGTCGAGGCTGAATGGTTCGTCGGCTTCCTCCGGCTGTCGCCATCCCAGTGCATATCGCCAGACGAACCGGATCGGGTCTCTCAACAGCAGACGCAAGGACGTTGCCGATAACGGCTGCTGAAAGACCTTCTCCAGCCGCGGGTGTCTTGCGCGGACGAGGCCATCGTGCGCGCTGATCCGCGGTTTGCTCCAATCCCGCCAGGCCGCGAGGCCTGACTGAGCAGTTGGCGTTGCCCGGAATTCAGTCGGGCGCGCTATGAGGCGGTCCGGCTCACTCGCTGCGTGTCCCGGGATCCTGCCGTAACTGAGGTAGATCTGTTCGAAGTCACCGACGAGAGGTGAGCGCCCCAGAAGGCGACCTTCCACATCCCGGCGGCTGAACGAGACGGATGCCTCGGCAGAGCTGGCGATGATGGTCGCAAAATCGCGGCGGTCGGCATCGGCGAGTGGCAGCGGCTCCAGATCCTCGATCGGAATGATGTGATCGGGAATGAGACGGTCTTCGGGGATGCGCCTTGGCCATCTGCCGGCATTAAGCGCAAGCAGTCGCACAAACGGCCTTGGTGACGCGGCGAGGGAGACCGCTGAGCACCAGACTGGATGCGAGGCTGGCTCAAGCCCGTCGGCAATCCGCAGGTGCGCAAGCGTGACGGGCAGTGCTTCAGGGGGGCCATCCTCGAGCGCGAGTCGCCACAGCTTCAACGACAGCTTGGGAAGCAGCCTTTCTCCGGCTTCGTGCGCTCCTGCGCAGCCTTTTTCGAGCAGGTCCAGCATTTCCAGTATGACGTCCGACCTGTCGATCCCGTCAGGCCAGACGGAAGGGTCGACCGAAGAGAAGGCCTGTTTCCATCGCTGGACGGTCGAAAGGGGGGCGTCAGTCGGGAGAACGCGCTCCCAGTCCGGTGACAATTCGGCGATCCGTCCCGTCCCTTTCAGACCGCGCAGCAGGCGGCGTACCGGCGCCTGCGAAATGCCATTGACGAGAACATCCGCCAGCGAAGCGGCGGTCTGGCCCTCGGGCGTCGCGACGGCCCTGACGCCCTGCACGAAGTGAATCGGGATACTGGCTTCGCGGGAAAGCGCTGCAATGTAGTCGTCATAATCAGCAGGGCTTGCGGCGGCGATTGCGATGTCCTCGGGCTTTGCCCTTCCATCAGCCAGAAGGGATCGCATCCATCGATAAGCCTCCAGAACCTCATGTTGCGGCGTAGCGCAGGAATAAACCTCCGGGGTAACCCCGGACGTAGTGCTCCGCCGGATTTCAATTTTCCTGTCGTTAAGCCAGTTCGGGACCGGGCGAGGTCCGGCGATCCATGTGACGGGGACACGGTTTGCCAGCGCAATTAACAGCCGACGCCAGCAGACCGGCATCTCGCTATGACCACGAATCTCGACCGGACCCAGCACGGCCGGTGCATGTACGAGACGGACAAGCGCAAGATCAACCAGCGTCCGTGGCTTCCTCATCGCGGCTGGAAGTCGCTGCAGCACCCGGAATTCAAGCGCAGCCAGTGCCTGCAGGCGCGGGTGCGCGAAGCTCGAGAGATCGATATCCGCCCGCCAGATCCTGTCGAGCGTGCCAACGGCGGCGCGGACCATACCTGGCAGGCTCTTGATTGGCTCAAGTTCGCCGAGCGGGGTTTCCGGCAATGTGCTTCGAACAGCCTCCCGCAGGGCCTCCATATCAATTGGCATTAGAAACCCGCCCGCAAGGCGGGCAGTCAGCTGACCCATGCTCATGATCTGAAGGCCGATCTCGCCGTTACGGGCGGCAGCCACCCGGGCCATGTGCGCTGCAAAATTGGTGTGAACGACAACCGTGCGGCGGGCCGAAAATGCGATGCTCACGAAGGGCCCCCAAACCCGGCAAGCAGGTGATCAGGATCAATTCTGGAACCTACTATCCCGTATGATAGAGGCGTTGCCAACCGAAAGCCTCAGGTAGAGTGGCTTGGTGCGTCCAGATCTGACGTGCAGCAGTGGATAACTTCTTCAGCCTTTCCTCCTCCAGGGCTTTGTCCGGCTCCAGATGACACGCAACAGCCGCCGCGAGGCATCAATACGTATTCCGGCCGAGTGGGAGCCTCACGCCTGCTGCTGGATGGCATGGGTAGTTCATCGGGAGTGGAGTTCGAGGGATGCCGCTAGGATAAAGCGTGACTTAACGAAAGTCGTCCATGCGATCGCGCGCTTCGAACCTGTTCGCCTGCTGGCCCCGCCGGGCCGCGAATTCCTTGAGGCCCGCAAGCGGTTTTCCGATTGCCCGCCAGTAACTGTCATCGAGGCGCCGGTGGATGATTTCTGGATGCGGGACATCATGCCAACCTTCGCCATCCGCGGTCAGGGCGTTAGCAAGCAGATCCTCGCCATCGACTGGAATTTTAATGGATGGGGCGGTTCGCCGGATCGTCCGGCCCGCGCCGGTGACCGGCTTGCGAAGACCGCAGCCGAAGTCTTTGGCGTACCGGAAATCGCGGCATCCTTCGTGGCCGAAGGTGGCGCATTTTCATTCGACGGTCGTGGCACTGTCATCACGACCCGCAGTTGTCTCCTCAACCCGAACCGCAATCCGGTGCGAACAGGTCCGCCTCGCCAGCAGGCGATCGCATCCGGACTCCGGGGAATGGGCATTCGCAAGGTGATCTGGCTTGAAGGCGATCCCTGCGAGCCGATCACAAGTGGTCACGTTGACGGGTACGTACTCCAGGCGCCCGGACGCCAGATCCTGGTGGAAAGCGATGATGATCGCCGCAGCGGAGTGCCTCTCTCGCGCGAGCACGACATAGAAAACCTGGAGCGGGCAAGAGATGCCGATGGTCGCACGCTCCGTCTCGTGCGTCTCGCTCCACCACGGAAGCGGTACTGGAACGGTGACCCCGACATGTTCGCCGCGGCCTATCTGAATGTTTACATCGCCAATGGCGCGGTGATCGGTCCACGGTTCGGCGATCCCGAGCGGGACGGACTGGCCCGGGTAGCACTTGCGAAAGCGTTCCCGGGGCGGGAAATTATTCTGCTGCGAATCGACGCAATCGCAGATGGGGGCGGTGGGGTGCACTGTTTAACCCAGCCGATGCCTGCCATCTGAGGACAGCCCAGTTCATGATGCATGGCGAAGAAGAGGAGAAAAAGGTGCGCGTTCGGCACAAGTTTTCAGACCACAGGATGAACCCGGCTGTCGAAACGATCATTCTCGGGACATTCAATCCGGGCCACGAGGCCAACAAGGCCGAGTTTTTCTATAGCAGCCCGAAAAACGAGCTGTGGAGTCTTCTGCCTTGCGCATTTGGAGAGCAGGATCTGCGCCGCGCCCAACTCGGTAAAAAACTCGAGTTCATATCGCGCAGGCGCATTGATTTTATTGATCTGATTTCCGAGGTCGAGGTAGAGGTAGGTCGCGAGTGCGATCGGCCAGACAGTTACATCGACGGTCGCGTCACCCGGTGGCGTGACGTGATTTCGGAACTGGAAACTCTGCAATCACTGCGCCGGCTCTGTTTTACCCGCAGGGGATTTGACGGCATTCCGAATATGAGGTCCAGGATCGAGGAGATCGAGCAATATTGTGGCCGTCGCGGTCTGGTGTTCAAGCGGATTGTAACGCCCTCGGGGGTCTACAGAAGCGAAAACAAGCAGCCAGAATGGACCGGTTTTTTCAATCCGGACGATGATACGGATTGAGAGCCCCGTGCGTCAGCCTGGCAGGTTCTGTGCACTCTTGCGTGCTTCCTGTCCGAGCAACGTTCGCAACCGTTTCGGTTGCACCACTTCTACCTGATCGCCCCACGTAAACAGGTGCCAGCACATTTCCAGAGCCCCGCCGGCGCGAAAGCGGACTACAAGCGAGCCGTCGGGCTCGTCTTCGACGATCTGACTGGGATGAAACAGAAACTGTCGCGCATCCGGTGCCGCCTGTGGCGTGAAACGCCACACCACATCAAGAGGATCTTCCTGAAACACGCCAAAGGACCGTTCCGCGAAACCTTGTAGCGAAAAATCCTTGCGTCTCCGAAACGGCGCCTCCTGCACTTCGACCTTCTCAATATTTGCAAGTGCGAACAGCCGATAGTCGCTGATGCCTTCGCTCGGACTGTAGGCCACGAGATAGTGTCGGTTGCCGTAGAGAAATCCATAGGGACAGACCAGCTGGCGGCTTAATTTGCCTGTGCCTCTCGCCCGATAGTGAAGTCGAATTTTCCTGCAGGCGAGAATAGCGTGCCGAAGATCTTCAAGGAGAGCATTGGGGATTGTCAGTCGGGGACCAGGCCGCAGGGCAATTCCTTCTGCCTCCGTCAGCGCTTCGAGATCCGGACCGATCCGGCGCGCGACTTCGGGGCGTACGAGTGACTTGAGCTTTGCGGCAAGCGTCTCGAGCCGTGCCGGTAAATCGGCGATGTTGTCACGTTTCGCGATCTGTGCGGCTGTAGAGAGCGCTGCGAGCTCCTCGCTGGAAATGCCCGCGAGATTTGCAATGGGCCCCGAGCGAATACGCCAGCGCTTGGGGACCTCTCCTGGATTGGCTTGCTCCATCTGAGGGAATACGCGTTCGATTGCATCGCGCATTCTCTCGGCGGTGCGGCGACTGATCCCGTAGCTGCGCTGGATATCGTCCAGCGAAATCCCTTCCGCGCTGCCTCGCATGTCGAGTGCCACCCGAAGCAGTGCCTCCAGTTTCTCATAACGCATTCTGGTCTCCCCAAGCCCGCGGGAGGGATACTAGGAGGGCAGGGAAGGATTCGCGAGGGCGGCTCACGCAGGATCGGGAAGCGTGATTTCATCGCGTACGGGAAGGCCCCTGACGCGAGCAAGATGTCGTCGCCGCCTTCGCGGCAGACCATCCAGTGCCACGATCTGTGCGATCGAACCGATAACTGATTCGGGGAGAATTCCCGCAGCCCTGAAGGCGGCCTGGATAGTTTCCTCCTCCGAAGGTGTAACGTCGGCGTTCTCAGGCCCCTTGATCTGATCGAGAAACCAGCCAAGGCGACCGGATCGGGTAACCGAGCAGGCAGCCTGAAAGCCCGCATGTCGCCACAGATAAATCGCGCACTGGCCATGCTCAACATTCCATACGTAGCTCTCCAGACAGTTGCCCCACTTCTTCCCGAGCTCACGGAGCTGACGACCGGAATCGATGCGCGTTGCATGATGCACGCGGGCCGGGGGCAGGGCATCAGGCAGCGGAAGGGTGTCAACAAAGGACTTTAACCTTGCCACGAGCTGCTGCGGCTGACGGGCGCGGGCGAGTTCGGCGACAAGCCCGTCAAAGGTGAGCCTGCCACTGCGACGCGCGATGTGGCGCAATCCCTCGGAAAATGAACTCATGTCCACGATATTCTCCTGCAGGCAAAATAGTGCTGAGCGCAACTCAACAGGAACGCCGCTCATTGCCCTGATCGTGGAATCGCGGATTTCGGGCGCATGGTGAAAGAACCGCGCTGCTTGCGGCTCATCAAGGAGCCTTACGAGCGCGCGATAGCTTTCCGCCTCCATCATGTAGTTCGGCATGATGCGTACCGCGCGCTTGAGCCCCGGTGGCTGTCGACCGACGCTGAATTCCAGAAGGGTCTCTGCTGGTCCCCGAAACAGAATCTCCGCAAGGTCTGTGCCCGGATCGGTCTGGAGATGGCCAAGAGCGACCCCTATCAGATGCATCCGGGTATGGCTGAGGTCGATCAAATCGGGGAGATATCCAGGTTGATCACGAACTATGGCTATGAGGCGTGGTGTCGCCCACCTGAACGGTTCCAGAAGAAAGCCTGGCGGTTTATCGGTGGAATAGGGGACAGGAAATTCGGCAAGCCAGGTCGTCATTGTGAGCTCCATCTGGAGCCTTGGATTAGGAGACGAACACGTCAGATTTGGACGCACGCCGAGCGACGGGCTTCCCGGTAGTCCGGGCGCCCGGTGCCGTTAGCGTTGGGCTATGACGCAATCGGCTATTTCCGCTTGCCCCGGGGTCGCCAGGAATGCCCGTCGCTGTTGATGAACAACGCCGGCGGGCGCTCTGCGCCAGTAAATACTGCGGCCGTCAACGTGCCGCCGAAGCAGGCTCCCGTATCGAGATTAAGACGATTTGGACCGAGCTCGGGCAATCTCGATTGCGTCGGGGTGTGCCCGTGAACGACAAACGCATCGTGGTCCACCTCAGAACTCAGGAACGGCTCCCGTATCCACAGCAGGTCTTCTTTGGTCTGGTCCTGGATCGGGATGCCCGGCCGGATTCCTGCGTGCACGAAAATGCGGTGCTGATCGATGAACGTCAGCGGCAGCGACCTTAGCCAGGCGAGATGGTTGGCGGGGAGTTCACAGGGATCATTGATGCCATAGCTCTCCAGCGTTTGCTCCCCGCCATTTGCCCACCAGTTTATCAGGTCAGAGTCAGTGCGGTCTTCGCAGGCGGCCCGTATCAGAAGGTCATCATGATTTCCCCGTAGGCAGACAAAGCTGTCCTCCTCGCGCAGCTGTCTGTCGATCAGAAACTCCAGCACCCTGCTGCTGTCCGGCCCCCGGTCGACGTAATCGCCAATGAAGACAAACCGGGTGCGCCTTCCGGCGCCTGCCGAAGCGCACGCGGCCACAAGCTTCGCCAGTTTGTCAAAGCAGCCATGGATATCACCGATTGCAAATGTGATCAGATCGTCCATTGTTCCGGCCCGGAATTCATTGGGAGAGATGACACGGGCGCCACCCCTGTAGCCAGAAGGAAATTTTTTCGAAATGTTCCATAAAGTGTAAATTTCTTCGGGCCTTGTTTGAATCTATGGAGCTGAGCGCCGCGCTGCTGCTCCGGTTGGGGCGTGAAGGCCGGGGCGGCGAAGGCTGACGAGCCGTGCCGAGCCTGCGGCTCGTCGTTATTTAAGGGAATATAGTGCGAATAAGAATTCATCGGGGGACGCGGGAGATCGGCGGCACGTGCATCGAACTGGAAAGCGCAGCTTCCAGAATCCTGCTCGACCTGGGCCTGCCACTGGACGCTACGGATCCTGCCTCGGCACCTCTTCCGGGCGTCGACGGGCTTGCGGATGGCAGTTCGGGCCTTCTCGCAATCGTCCTGTCTCACGGACACAGGGATCACTGGGGACTCGTGCCCAGGGCGAGCCCGCGGATTCCGCTTGTGATGGGCAGGGCGACCGAGAGCATCATGCGGGCCGCGGCCGATTTCATTCCTGACGGAGTCGCCCTGAACGCGGCACAGCATCTTGAGCATGGAAAGCGCATGCAGATAGGCCCCTTCGCCATCCTGCCGCGCCTTGTGGACCATTCCGGGTTCGACGCGTATGCCATGGAGATCGAGGCAGACGGCAAACGGCTGTTTTATTCCGGCGATCTGAGGGCACATGGCCGGAAGGCCAGGCTGTTTGAGGCTCTCATCGAGACTCCGCCACGTGACGTTGATGTCATGCTGATGGAAGGCTCGAGCCTCGGGCGCCTGGCTCAGGATGAGGCGTTTCCGACCGAGGAGGCTCTCGAGGAGGTATTTGTCGAAAGGTTCAGAGAGACGCCGGGAATCGCATTGGTCGCCTGCTCGGCGCAGAACATAGACAGGGTGGTGACTGTCTACAGGGCAGCGAAGCGAACCGGACGAACACTGATAGTCGACGCTTACGCGGCGGAGGTTTTAAAGGCGACGGGGACCGACAGCATTCCGAAGCCCGTCGCTGGCTGGCCTAACCTCGCGGTCTTCATCCCGCAACGGCAGCGCCAGCAATTGAAGCAAAAGGGGATCGCTCCTCTAGTGGACAGCTATCGGGCATTCAGGATCTGGCCAGGACAGCTGGCGGGGCATGGTGCCCGTTCGGTCATGCTGTTTCGCGGCTGGATGATGAGCGATCCCGACGTCGTAAACGTGCTTGCCGGAGCCAGGCTGTTCTGGTCCCAGTGGGATGGGTATCTCAGGGACGGTAGTCCAGGAGCAGCACTTCGGGCCGACTGCGAACGTCGCGATATTCCCTTTGAAGTCGTCCACACTTCGGGGCATGCCAGCCCGGGCGACCTCAAACGCCTTGCGATGGCCGTTTCGCCCAGGCGCCTAATCCCGGTTCACACCTTTGAACGTCTCCGGTTTCCGGAGCTATTCAACAACGTGATGCTGGTCGACGACGGCGAATGGATCGATGTCTAGAATCCGCAAAACAAGTTCATTCCGGAATCAGGGGGAGGGCTTAATTTCATGCTCTGCAATCGCGACTGGGAAAATCTGCTTCGGCGCAGCGACGACTTTTCGAATTGCAGGTTTCCGAACGAGGACGAGATAGGTGTCGAGGGAAGCCAGGATCTGGTCACGCTTACCATCAGGACCAAGGGCCTCTATGAAAACATGCAGGGGGACGCCGCAGCGTTCGAAGCCTGGTCTCTTGCACTGCTTTGTCACTGCGGAGTGAAGAGGGTCGCCATACGGCTGGACGAAGAGCCGGGCGATCGGGAGGGGCTGCTGCATTTTGAACGGCTTCTGTATCGCCTTGCGAGGTTCGCCGAACTGTTTCCTGAAGAGATCTCAATCGACAGCTCTGTCGCAACCCGCTCCAGGGTCGTGAGCAGCAAGGGACGACTGTTCCTGAATGAACCAGGCGATCGTTCTGACTTGATTGACAGTGAGCTGGCGACGCGCTTCGAGGCGATAATAGCAAATCCAGCAAGCCACTCGGAGCGCGACCTCGAAATGGCGCTGGAGATCTCGCCGGCCTTCCGGGCCGAGCTGGGCCTCGACAGGGTGATGCGGCAATGGCCCGTCGGGCTGTTTCATGAAAGCGTCTCCAGGGACAGCCGTGTTTTCTCGGGCGGAAAGAGTGCAATCGACCTTATGGGAATCAGGGGACGCACGCTTGTCCTTGTCGAACTGAAAAAGCGGGGAAACAACAAGGTCGGGGCCCTGTCGGAACTGATATTCTACTCCAGCGTGATGCGCGATGCGCTAAATGGCCGGTTCGAATTTGAAGGCGGATCTCGCGAGCGAAACACAGCGATCACGCGGGACCAGCTCGCTAATTGCCTGGACATCAGCGCCGTATTGCTTGCGCCATCGATTCATCCTCTGCTTCGGCACCCCGGGATCATCGCCAGGTTGAACCTGGCAGCATCGCGGCGCTGGGAGGATCGGCCGGTCCGCTTCGAGGTCTTCCGGATTGCATCCTTTCCGGAGAAGGCGGGTGATGATTTCGTTCTCTCCCGAGTGAGGCCAGCGGAGGATGGCGCTATTGTGTGATCGTGCGCCGCGAGATCGAACGAATTGGAAGAGCATGCTCGCTTCTCCGGGAATAACCAGCCGAGGTACATATCAATGCCGGTAGCCCTTCTAGCCTCAGTTCCGGAAGAACATTTGCTTTCGGGCACAAGAACACTGCAACGAGCAGGCAAGGTTGCGTTCGGCAGTAGAAATTGGGAGCTATTCAACAGCCTCGATTCCATACTCTCCGAGGAAAGATGCGATGTTTTGATCTACGCGTCCGATCCAGTGCGCCCTATCAATCCACCCAGCGTCACCTGGGCGGCTCGATATCTTGGTTCATCAGTCGCAAGAAATGGAGCGCACAAAGACGGAATGATGTACCGCCCGGACAGTACTTTGAAGTATCCCCTCGATAACAAAGGGAATTGGATCCTCTTTTGGGAAGTCGACAGCCTGCGCTTGCTTGAGTCTCCGATCAGGATTTCCAGCCTCCGGGGATCCGAAAAGCCAAAGCGGTATCTGACCGAGTTCATTCCCCACGGTCCCGTATTGATTGAAGCGCCAGAGATTGCCTAACCCGATCCTCTTCGGCCTCAGCCGGTCTACGTAGTTTCGGCGTACTGCGAACCCAGGATGTTTCCTGTTCATCGCAAACTCTTCCAGAATTTTTCGCCAGCACGGCAATCATCAGATTTTGCGCAAATGCAACCATCGGCACGTAAAAAGAACAAGCAAACGAAGACACCTGAGCGGACGAAAGTCGCTTTTCGTATTGCTCGCCCTGCTTCTGACTGCAGTGTTTGGAGCAGCAAGTGACGGCAGCCGAGGTCAAGCCCTTTCGCGATAAGATGATCCGGTCGCATCTAGAAGTGCTCCGCGCATCGATGTCTCAGGTGACAACACAAATCCAATCGCCGTTATTGCGCCAGCTCTATGAAGCGCAGGACTATACAGGCGTTGTGAAGTTTGTGCGCGACAGCATGAAATTGAAGCTGAGGCTAAGAGTTGGCCTTGTAAACAGAGGGGACGATCCCAGTTTGCCGAAGAAGGATGCCCCTGCGTGGGTGTCGCTTCCTGTCCCTATGCCTCCGTTGAATAGCCGGGAGTTCGAGAAGACTACTGCCACTATCTTCATCCGAAAATCGTTCTTGGATTGCAGTGGATACGAGAGCGTTATTCAGGCTATCGCCCATGAAATGGCGCATATCGTCCTGGAGGGTCTTCGGCATCCACTTCGGTCAGAGGAGCCCGCCGTTGATCTGACAGCGATGTGGTTAGGTTATCGCGACATCTATGTAGTGGGAGCGGATTACGTTGAGGTGGGGGCACCCTCGCGATTTTCAGAGAAGTTGATTGCTGAATTTCGACGCTACCGTTCTGGCGATCAAATTCGGAACTACACGTCGCTAGGCTATCTTTCACCCGAAGAGGTGTGCTTTGCTGCTCGACAGATGGGGTGGCGTTCGGGATACATACCCCGCCCCGAACCGCGCGGTTCCACTCGTTTAGCTGTTGAGATTGTTAATCGAACTATGCGAGCCGCACCGCTGTTCGCAATAGTGCTTCTCGCGATAGTATGCTGGTTGTTCGCTTCGGTGGCTGAAGGTGTGGCTTACTTTTTCAAGTGAGCCAACACGCCACTTCATCGATTGACTCCGATAGTTGCTGAAGTGGCCAATAGTCCTAACCCGAAAAATGTTTCTGTGAATTCAAGACCAAAGACTTCGGGCGGATATACCGTCGGGAGTTAACCGTCAGCTTTGTGAATTTGTGCTTGTAAATCAACGCGGAGATGTCGCCGTAAACGATTGCGTGGGAGTAGGGCATTCGGCTGGTTATGCGCGGTTTAGCGTAGCTTTGGCGTTGTGGGTCTCACTCACATGCAAAGAGAGCTGGTGGTCTCGACTTAACTCGAACGAGCTCGGCGCTCCAGCACGTTTTGGCTGGCGGAGTATCTCATCGAACCACAGCGTGCAGAAGGGCTGGAGCTGCTAGAGCCGAGGCGTTCATTTGAGGCCGCCCGCCATTGGCATTGCGCTTACGGCCGCCGATTGTCCTGAAACGTGCGCATTAGATCTCATCGAGTGCGGACATTGACGCCGACTGATCGGGATTTGTATTGTGGATTTTCAAGGCTTCATTATTCGTGATATCAATGATGGCGCGTCATGAACCTAAGATCTGTCGATCTCAATCTTCTGGTCGCTCTGAACGCTCTTCTCACGGACCTTCACGTCACCCGTGCTGCCGACAGGATTGGCCTCAGTCAACCCGCAATGAGCAATGCGCTCTCCAGGCTGCGTCACATCTTCAAGGACGAGCTTCTGGTCCGGACGGCCAACGGCATGCAGGCCACGCCGCGTGCGATCGAGCTGGCGGAGCCGGTGAAGCGGCTTTTGCGGCAGGTGGAGCGCCTTCTGGATAGCGAATCCGCTTTCGATCCAACCACCACGACACGTAGCTTTTCCGTGAGGTTGTCCGATCTTCTCAGCCGTCTTCTTCTTCCCGCCGTCGGCAAAACGTTGGAGACGACGGCACCCTTCGCGCAGCTCGATGTCGTGCACTATTCGCCGACGCAAACAGTAGAGGCCCTGGAGAAGGACGAAATCGACCTTGCGATCTCGATGGGTCTCGCGCATTCGAATTCGATCAAGTCGGTCGTCCTGATGAAGGATCGGATGGTGTGCGTGATGCGCGAAGGTCACCCTCTGGCGCAGCGCCCACTTACGATGGAGACGTTTCTGCAGGCGGCGCATCTCAAGGTCTCAATGTCGCCGACAGATCTCCGCTTCGTCGATGACGTGCTCGCCCGGCAAGGGCTGACACGGCGGGTCGCGGTCAACGTTCCGCATTGGCTGCTGGTCCCGCACGTGCTGCGGGATTCCGATCTGTTGTCGGTCATGCCCCGGCGCCTGGCCTTCGCGATGGTCTCGGAAGATCTTGCGATCAGAGACCTGCCGTTCGCGTCCGATCCCTTCGAATGGTCCATGTATTGGCACCGAAGGCACGATGCCGGTCAGGACCTGAACTGGTTGCGTTCGATCTTCGTCGATGCCACGCGAAGCCTTCCCGACAGCGACTGAGACGGAGCCGCTCCACCGACCACCTTTCGATAATTTGCGGTAAACGCAGGATTATTGGTCTGCCAAATAGTGGAATAGTGGATTCCGATTAGACGCCGCCATCCCGATCGCCATCCTGCTCCCAAACAATTTCGGTCGATCTCTGTCGACCCTTGGGAGGGATGAATGCAGGTGATTTCGGACGTACAGGTGGCATCGGTCAACGCAGGCGCTCGCCTCGACCGGCTGCCGATTTGCGGCTTTCATTGGCGGATCCTGGCGCTGATCGGCGCCGGCATGTTTCTCGACGCCTTCGACATCTACCTCGCCGGAGGCGTTCTTGGAGCTGTGCTGAAGGAGGGTTGGTCGACACTCGAACTCAACGCGGCGTTTGTCACCGCGACCTTCATCGGCATGACTCTGGGTGCCTGGTTCTCGGGCATTCTCGGCGATCGCTACGGTCGCCGTTTCTCTTATCAGATCAATCTGGCCATCTTCGGCCTTGCCTCGCTGGCGGCGGCGCTTGCTCCGTCCATGCAGGCGCTGATCGCCGCGCGCTTCGTCATCGGGATCGGACTTGGCGCCGAAATTGTCGTCGGTTACGCAACGCTGACCGAATTCGTCCCTGCGTCGTCACGCGGCCGATGGATCGGTATTCTGGCCGTCATCACCAACTTTTCACTTTTCGTCTCGTCGATGGTCGGCTTGTGGGTCATTCCGAGCCTCGGATGGCGCTATATGTTCGGCCTCGTCGGCGTGCTGGCGATGATCGTCTGGTTCCTCCGAAAGTCGATGCCCGAGTCACCTCGGTGGTTGGCCGCTAACGGCCGCAGCGACGAAGCCGAGGCGATCCTCGCTCGCATCGAAGCGGAAGCTGCCAAGAAGGGGCCGCTGGCGCCGGTTTCGACTGCGCAGCGTGTGGAAGACGAGGGGGGATCCGTCTGGCGCTTGTTCGCACCTCCTTACCTCGGTCGGACCTTGCTCGGCAGTCTCCTGCACATCGTCGTCGGCTTCAGTCTCTACGGCTTCATTGGCTGGTTGCCCACATTCATGGTGAAGGGTGGCCATAGCGTTGTGTCGTCGCTCGGCTACACGACTTTCATGTCTCTGGGCGGCCCGATTGGATCGCTGATCGGCCTGGCGCTGGCCGATGCGATAGGTCGTAGACCGTCGATCATCGGATCGTCGATCGCGGCGGCGGTCTTCGGTCTGGCGTATCCGTTCATGCCGGACGGCGCTCCGCTCGTCGTGGTTGGCTTCCTTCTCGTCACAGCGATCTATGTGATGTTGGCTACCGGCTTCGCCATGCACGTTCCGGAGCTCTTCCCGACCCGCTACAGGCTCCGTGGCACGGCCATCTGCGCGACCGCCGGGCGCGTGACGACGGCGTTGGTCCAGTTCGTCGTCATTGCGATCTTCGCGTGGAAAGGGCTCGTCGGCGTGCTGGTGACGCTCGCGGGCATTCTTCTCTTCCAGGCCGTGGTCTTCATGATCTTTGGCTTCGAGACCAAAGGTCGCGCACTTGAGGAAGTCTCGGGCGCGGCGACCGGGACGGAACCCTCGGCCTCGAGAGAGAAGGTCGTCGGTATCGGAGCCTAGCGGACACGGACCACAAGTAGCAGTGGGCCCGGAGATTCCCTTCGGGCTCCCTGCCGTCCAGCCGTTTGCAGAAGCTGTGACCGAACCTGTCGAGCCGCGACGATGACATTCACGTCGCGAATGTGCGCAGAAGAACAATCCATTTCGAAAATGGCGGTGGATGCGGTCAAATCCGGATCATCCACTCAGTCAACGAGCAAAGGGAAGAAGCAATGACCGACATCCAGAAGATCAAAGACAGCGTGAAGGTCTGCATGTTCGACCAGTACGGCACGGTCGTCGACATGCAGGGCGGCCTCGTCAAGATCGCGACGCCGTTCCTCAAGGAGAAGGGTTGGACCGGCAATCCGAACTCCTTCGTCACCTGGTGGCGCCGCACCCACTTCGAAAACTCGATGATCGACGCGCTGCTCCATGGCGAGCACACGCCGTACCGCGAGATCGGTCACCGCGCCGTCTCCCAGGTCATGGACCGGTCGGGCATCAAGTACACGAAGGACGAGGTGAAGTACCTGGTCGGCGAGATTGAGAAGCTCGAATGCTTCCCGGAGGTGCCGGCGGCTCTCGCCAAGCTGCAGACCAGGTACAAGCTGGTCGTGCTCTCGAACGGCGACCGCGACATGCTCGAGACCGCCAAGAAGTATCACAAGATCCCGTTCGACAACGTGATCTCCGTCGCCGAGGCGAATTCCTTCAAGCCGCACAAGGCGACTTACACGAAGGCCGCCGAGATCCTCGGCCTCAAGATGGATCAGATCCTCTTCGTAGCGAACCACGCCTTCGACGTCATCGGCGCCAAGTCTGCCGGCATGCGCACGGCGATGATCAACCGCCGCAACCGGCCGTTCGAAGAGACGCCGCACAAGCCCGACATCACGGTCGAGACGATGAAGGATCTGGCAGATGCGATCGTCTAGTACGGAAGCTCTCTCCGGCATCAAGGTCCTGGATCTCTGCCGCGTCGTCTCCGGTCCCTTCGCCACAATGCATCTCGGCGACCTCGGGGCGGACGTCGTGAAGATCGAAGATCCCCGTGTCGGCGACGAGAGCCGCCGCTACGGCCCTCCGTTCGTCAACGGGGAGAGCTCGTACTTTCTGTCGGTCAACCGCAACAAGCGGAGCTGTGCGATCAACCTGAAGTCGCCGGCGGGGCGGGATGCGGTGATTGCGCTCGCCAAGGCCGCCGACGTCGTGATCGACAACTTCCGGCCCGGGACCCTCGACAACTGGGGCCTGTCCTACGCTGCGATGAGTGCCCACAACCCCAAGCTCATCCAGTGCAGCATCTCCGGCTTCGGTCGGACCGGTCCGGATGCGAGCCGGCCCGGCTACGACCTGATCCTGCAAGGCGAGTCCGGCGTCATGGACATCACCGGCGACCCGGATGGGCCGCCCATGAAGGTCGGCACCTCGATCGCCGACCTGGTCACCGGCCTCTACGCATCGCAGGCGGTGCTCGCTGCGCTCATGAAGCGGGAAAGGAGCGGCGTCGGCGGGCGGGTGGACGTCTCGATGCTGGACGCCATGGCGTCGCTGCTGACGTTCAACGCCGGCATGTACTTCGCGTCCGGTGAAAGCCCGAAGCGTCGCGGCAACGTTCACCCGACGATCAGTCCGTACGAAACGTTCGAGGCGATCGACGGCTGGTTTAACCTCGGCGTGGCCAACGACAAGTTCTGGTCGCTGTTCTGCGTCGCCATCGGTCGCAAGGACCTCGAAGCCGACCCCCGCTTCGACACTGCGCCCAAGCGGGCGGCGAACCGCGCCGCGCTCGGCGCGATTCTGCGTCCGATCTTCAAGTCCGAGCCGCGCGACCGTTGGCTCGAGATCTTCGGCGGAGCCGGCATTCCGTGCGGTGCGATCAGGACGGTCGGCGAGGTCTGCGAAGCGCCGCAGCTCGTTCAGCGCGACATGGTCCAGACCGTGACGCACAGGGTCGCCGGCGAAGTCAAGTTCGTCGCCCGGCCGCTGCGTTTCGACGACAAGCCGCCCGCGCCGTCCACGCCGCCGCCGACCCTCGGCGAGCACACCGTCGACGTGTTCGAGCACTGGCTCGGTTGGACGCGGACGGAAGTCTTAGGCTTCGCCTCCAAGGGCGCGTTCGGCGATGCCGCGCTGAAGCAGTCGGCCGAATAGGAGTAGAACGGATGGACGAGGCGCAGGTTCGGGAGCTGATCGTGGCGGCCATGGGCGACGGCCGCCATGAATTCGGATCGTTCTTCCTGTCGCGCTTCTTCGGGATGACGGTCTCCTATGAGGCCGACGCCTGCGTCGTTACTCTCGACGTGAAGCCCTACATGTTCAATCCGCAAGGATCGCTACACGGCGGCGTGCTCGCGACGGCGCTCGACATCTCGATGGGACATCACCTCAAGCATCAGTTCGGCGCCGGCGCGACGCTCGAGATGAAGGTCCAGTATTTCGCCGCGATCCGCAGCGGCCTGGTGACTTGCCGCGCCAGCTTTTTGAAGAAGGGACGCAAGACTTTCTTCCTGCAATCGTTAGCCCAGGACCGCGCCGGAGAGACGATCGCGCACGCGACGTCCACCTGGAAGCAGTTGTGAGCGGCGTCGTCGCCAAGCTCCGGGAGCTGCTGGGTTCCGATTGCATCACCGATCCGGCGCTGACGGATGGATATCTCTCGGACTGGCGCGGTCTGCTTCGCGGCAACGCAGCCTGCGTGCTGCGCCCGGGGTCGACGAGCTTGCTCTCTCAGAGTGTCCGCATCTGTCGGGAGGCCCGCGTCGGCGTCGTGCCGCAAGGCGGCAACACGGGCCTCGTCGGTGGCTCCACGCCGGATGAGGCGGGCCTGCAGGTCGTAATCAGCACTGGCGCTATGAAGAAGATCAGAACGGTCGACCCGGTCGACATGTCCATCGTCGCGGAAGCGGGCGCAACGATCGCAGAGCTTCAAAGCGTCGCAGCGGACGCGGGCGCCCTGTTTCCCTTGTCTTTTGCCTCGGAGGGCACCGCCACGCTGGGTGGCGCCCTTGCGACGAACGCAGGCGGCATCTCGGCAGTTCGATACGGGAGCGCGAGAGATCTCCTGCTCGGAATGGAGGTCGTGCTTCCCGACGGCCGCATCTGGAACGGCCTGCGCACGCTGCGGAAGGACAACACCGGCTACGCCCTCAAGCACCTCTTCACCGGTTCGGAAGGAACGCTCGGCATCATCACGGCGGCGGCGATGAAGCTCGCGCCCCTGCCGGTCGGCCGCGAGGTCGCCTTCTGCGCGGTCGAGACCGAGGACCAGGTGCTGGATTTCTGGATGAAGCTGCGGGCGGCCGCCGAGGGGAACGTGCGTGCCATCGAGTATCTCTCGGGCTCCTGCGTGGAGCTGGCGAAGCACGAAGGATGCGCTCACCCGTCGAGAAAGCGGATCACTATGTGCTCGTCGAACTGAGCCGCCTGGATGCCGGGCTGAGGGACATGCTCGAGGCGTTTCTCGCCGACAGGCTCGAGGAAGGCACCATCGTCGACGCCGCGCTCGCCCAGAGCGGCGAGCAACAGAAGCAGATCTGGCGCCTGCGGGAAGACCAGACCGAGTTTCAGAAGAAGGCGGGCCGCGACTTCAAGCACGATGTCGCGGTGCCGGTCGCGCAGGTGCCCGAGCTGCTGCGCCGGAGCCGGGCCGACATCGAAGCCGGATTCCCGCACGTCACGGTCGTTCCGTTCGGGCACGTCGGTGACGGCAACATCCACCTGAACGTCGTCCTGCCGACTGCGCTCGGCGCCGAACGGGCCGCGGAGCAGGGCGAACGGATCGGCCAGGCAATCTACGATATCGTGCTCTCCCTGGGCGGCACGTTCTCGGCCGAGCACGGCATCGGTCGGGCCAAGGTCGACATGCTCGAGAGCAAGAGGGATCCGGTCGAGCTCGATCTCATGCGTCGGATCAAGGCCGCGCTCGACGAGGGCGGCTCGTTCAATTCCGGCAAGGTATTCCGACCATCGCAAAGCGAACCCGCAGAGGTGCGACGATGAAGGCAGTCTATTTCCTTGGCGATAGGAAGCTCGAAGTCCGCGACGCTCCGGATCTGACTCCGGGCCCGGGCGAGGTCATTCTCGAGATCAAGGCTTCCCGAATGTGCGGGAGCGACCTGAAATACTACCGCGCGGCGGACGGCGCTGACTCGAGTTGGGCAAGAAGTCCGACAAGCCCATCATCGCTGGCCACGAACCGTGCGGCGTCGTGGCGGAGGTTGGGAAGGGCGTCTGGAGCCCTCTCGCCAGGGTCGGTGCTCGCGTGATGAACGATCACTACGCCGGCTGCGGTTGCTGCCATCAATGCAGGGGCGGCTGGACGCAGATGTGCGACGAAGGCTCGATCACGTTCGGCGCCAACGGCCACGGCGCCCACGCGAGGTTCATGAAGGTTGCCCGCGGACTCCCTGGTTGTCCTTCCGGACGATCTGACGTTTCAGACCGGCGCCGCGATCTCCTGCGGCACGGGAACGGCCTGGGGCAGTCTGGATCGGCTTGGATTCCGCGGCAGCGAAACCATCGCGATCTTCGGTCAGGGCCCCGCAGTGCGAAATTAGTCGCGCCGGAAATCGAGATACTTGAACCTCGGCGAACCGGCGTTTTCATGATCTCGGCGGCCACTGCATCCGCCGATTCCGGGCCGTCGATCATGCGCCAGGGAACGATGATCTTCTCGTCGCCCGATTATGCGAAACATCATTCGGCCAGTACGACAACTCGCAATTCCACTCAGCGTTTGCGTTTGAGCCGGTGACTGGATGAAGGACGTCGTCGAAATGGTCGTCTTGATTGATGTCCACAAGTCCAGGCTCTTTACAGATCCGGCCAACGAAGACGCGCGCTGCGGCGCTACTAAGATCAAGCTCTGACTATGGCCTATCCATCTCTTCGAAATGATCCGTCTGCGCCGTAGACGCCGGGCTCGTGGCGGTTGTTGCCGTGACCTTTCACCCGACTGTCTCGCTGTTTCGACTCAATAATTTCGCGGAGGTGAGACAGTTGAGGGTGAGACATTCAAGTCCTCATATGTTGATCACGTCGATGAAGACGGAATGGTCACGCAGATCGGAGGCGAGGGGGCCGTCGTCTTCGGAGGGGGACGGGGCGGGGAGGTCTTCGATCTCGCGGATGACGAGGCGCAGGTGGGTGTTGGGCTCGGGGGACGGCAGCGGCAGGAGGGGGAGGGGGGTGTTGACGGTGCCAACGGCGGTGTGGGCTGGGAGGCGGTGCCAGAGGCCGGGATGGTCGGGCGAGGAGGAGGTGAGGTCGGAGGCGGGGAGGCCGCCGGATGGGGTGAGGCAGCGCTCGAGGACGGCGATGACGCGGTTGGGGCGGGGCGCGGTGGGGGCGACGCCCTGGAGCAGTATCTGGGCGGCGCCGGCGACGAGGTCGATGGAGAGGTGGCGGTCGGGGAGCGGTTGGACAGGGTCGGTGATGACCGAGGTCGAGAGCTCGAGGCCGGGGAGACTCATCGCCTGGTAGCGGGCAACGACGAGGCGCAGGAAGGGCGCGTAGGAGTTGCCGGCGGCCGCGGAGAGGACAAGGTCGGCGTGCCAGCGGTTGCTCAAGGGATCGAAGTTCGGGGCGAAGGGGACGGCGAGCGCGGTACCGTCGGTCTCGGCGAGGGCGAATTCGCGCGATGCGGCGGCGGCCTCGGCGGAGACCATGGCGGGGGTGGCGAAGCCCAGGGCCGGGGCGCTCGCAAAGATCGGGTCGCGCTGAAGGCGCGTGAAGTGGCGGGTGGCTGACGGGGAGGGGTTAGTTAGCGCCGGGGGCTTGAGGAGGATGGCGAGCTGCTCGCCGGGACCGGTCATCATCCAGGGGCGGGCGAGCTCGACGCGGATGCGGTTGCCGAGGCGTGAGCGGCGGACGGGCGTCGCGAGGCCGGGGGATGAGGGCGTGCCTTCCCAGCGGAAGGCGGGTGAGACGGCAAGGACGGAGGGCTGCGGTGGGCGGGCGGAGCTGAGGATGTTCACCGGCTCGGCCACGGTGCCGGTCTGGGCGAAGATCGCGGCGGGCTCGGGGTCGAAGAAGGGGCGGAAGCGGCTGAGTGCGGTCAGGGTATAGGTGATGCGGCGGTGGCGCGTGTCGCTGAACTCGTGGCGCAGCTCGGGCAGGCGGACGGCGGCGCGATCGATGGCGAGGGAAGCGACGCGCTCGGTGCGCGGCTCGGTCTCGGCGTCGACGGGCTCGTCCCATCTGGCCTCGACGTCGACTTGGGCGGTGCTCGCGGGGTCGATGCCGACAAGGGGTGGAGCTGTTGGGTCGTCGGCGAACGGCGGGGCGATCGAAGCCCAGGTGTCGCCGGGGTTACGCGTGGATTCGAGGCGGCCGGCGGGGACGCCGAGCGGGCGGCGCACTGCGTGGATGAGGGTCAGCGTGCGCGGCGGCGTTAGCATCGGATGGCGGCCGGCGACCAGCATGGTGGCGGTTGGGCCGGCCACCCATTCGCTGATCTCGAACTTGAAGAGGTCGTCGTCACGCGGGAAGGAGCTGAGGGCAATTTCCATCTGCTCAGCGGGTTTGAGATGCACCTCCAGGGCGTTGGTGTCCGGCGCCCCGTTCGCGCCGGTCCATGCGATGACCGGCCGGGCGGGATCCGGTCCAGAGAGGTGCACGGTCTTGGGTTGTGGGTCGGGCCACGTGCCGGACCAGAGGCTGCCGCCACCGGCGCCGGCAGCGGGCGAGAGCGGGCGGGGAATGACGAAGGCCATCACCCCCATGGCGGCCGGGTCGGGGAGCCAGGTGTAACGGCCCTCGGTGTCGACGGTGGGCGGCAGGGTGGTGCGGCGAACCATCGCCCAGGTGTCCTCGTCGGTGCCGTTGAGGACATCGTACTGCTCGGCGATATCGAGGCTGGTGGGCGGGGCGACGATGACGCGCCGGTCGTTGGCCGGATAGCGCCCCGGATTAGCGGCGGCGAACTGGGCGACGTCCATGGGCATCTCGCCCATCGGATCGGAGCGGATGACCATGATGTCGAGCGTGCCGGCAGGGCCCAGCGCCTTGGGGTTGGGGTGGAGCTCACCGGTCGGTGTGGTGACGATGAGGCCGGGGGTGGGGGCGATCTCGGGCGGGGCGACGGGCTCGTGGCGGCGGTAGAGCAGCACGGCGGTCGCCATATCGGTGCTCAGCGGATCGTCTTCGAGGGTGAGGCCGCCGCCGGCCATGTCGGCGACGCGGGCGCGCAGCGAATAGGATTGGCCGAAGCGCAGCGTGGGGAGCCCCGGGGCGGGCTCGAAGCGGTAGCTGAAGGCGAAGGGCAGCTCGGGCGGGCGGGCGTCGGGGCGGCGCGCGCCGTCCTGGTCGAAGATGGGGCGTGGCACGGCCATGCTCCAGCCGGTCCAGCGCGCGACGAGCTCGTCGGCGCGCAGCACGCGGTCGGCGCCGAGCACGGCGGCGTTGGCTTTGACGTGCCCCTCCTCAAGCTCGCGCTCGGTGATGACGAGGCGCTGGCGGCCTTCGCCCGCGGGGATCTCGTAGGTGGCGAGGCGCTGCATAAGCGGGCGCCAGCCTCCCTCCTGGCGCTTGATGTCGATGCGATAGCCCAGCACCAGATCGTCGGCGGTGAGGACGCGGCTGGTGAGCTCGGCGACGGTGTTGCCGCGGCGGTTGTTGTTGGTGCGCTCCTCGAGCTGGACGCCGCGGCCGACGCGCAGCAGGCCGATGCCGGCCGAATGGAGCACCGGCAGCGACACGTCGCCGGGGCTGCCGGGGGCGGCGCCGAGCGCGCGGGCGGCGTCGCGCAAGCGGTTGACGCCGCCGTCGACGTCGAAGGTGACGAGGCGCCAGCGCTGCGTGCCGGGCGTGGGGGCGGTCGAGCCGATGGGCTGGGTGCCGGTGAGGTCGATCATGCCGGATCTGAGGTCGCTGCCTGAGGGGGGGGCGGGGACGAAGCGGCGGCCGTCGAACTGGAACTGGGTCCATGGGGTAATGGAGCGCAGGTCGAGGCCGGGGCCAGGGGTGAAGCGCAGACGGATCAGCCGCTGTGTGGCGGCGGCGCCGCTAAGGGCTGCCGCCTTGATGGAAAAGACTATGTTGAGGCCGAGGTGCCGCAGCACGGCTGGATGCTCGCGGAGGAGCGCCACGGTCTTATGGAAGTCGGGCGGCTGCCAGGGCTCGGGGGCGATGCTGCCGGCTACGCCCTGCGGCGGTGGATCGTCCTGCCAGTCAACGTACTGGGCGCGCACCGTCACAGCGGCGGCGGCGGGGGCGCTGGCGAAGGCTATTGCCGCAGAGCGGTAGTTGCCGGAGATGCGGCCGGCAAACTCGGAAGTGCGGGCGGTCTCGGGGCGCTCGTAGCTCTTCTGGCGGAATGGATTGACCGGCATGCTTGGGGCGAAGAAGGCGCGCCAGACATCGCTGTTGGCGACCGCTTCCATTGTCGCGGTGATGGGTGTGCCGGGGTCGTCGGGGGCAGCGCCCAACTCAATGCTCAGGGTCGAGGCGGCGAGGAGTTGGGGCCAGTCGGTAAGGCCGAAATCGGCGAGGGTTTTAGGCGTCTCGGCGGTGAGGCGGGGGACCATCAGGGCGCGCAGCGTGACGGCGTCGTTGACGTCAACAGTGCTGCCGGGCACTGCCAGCCACAAGAGCTCGCTCATGCGAACACCTCCCGGTAGGCGCGCCAGGCGTCGGCAGCGGCGCGGCGCGCGGCGACAGGCTGGGCGAGCATGCCGCCGATCATCTCATGGCCGGGCTGCGGGATGGCGCGCCGTTCGGCGCCGCCCGCAATGACCCAGTTGCCGCTATCGAGCTCGACCGTATCGGAAAAGAGCGTAACGTCGATTTCGATCACAAGCGTGGCGCGGCCGATAAGGGCGTTCGTGTCGAATTGGTATGCGAGCTCGACGCGCAATTCGACCGAGACGGAGATGAGACCCAGGACCTCGATGCTCCCTCCGATATGGATGAAGCCGGTGAGCGTTGGTCCAGCGTTGGGCACGAGGGCATAGCGGATGCCGCCGAAGGCGTGCACCTCGGCCTGTCCGATTCCGAAGCTGATGGCGATGGCAGCGCCGAATTGCAGCGATATCTCGAGGCGCCTGAGACCCTCGGCGATGAACTCGACGTCGACATAGCCGCCGCCGCCGAACATCAGCACCGTCAGGGTAAAGGGCTTCGCGCGGCTGGCGAAGCCGAGCGCCAGCGACACCGGTTCGCCGCCGAAGGGCACGTGCAGCGCGACGCTGAAGCTCAGATTACTCATCACGAAGGAGAAGGCAGAAACGTTGGGCAGCGGCAGCATGTAGCGCGCGACAATGCCGTCGGGGCCCGGCTCAATGGCGGGGCCGAGGTCGGAAAAGCTAAGGGCCTTCTTCAGCGCCTCGAGGAGCTTGAGCTCGTTGACGAGGCGCATGTCGAGCATTTTCATGGCAAGGCTGGGTACCTCACCCGTCTCCTGCGTGAAGGCTATGCGCTCGAAGTCGATCTCGATCAGTGGCTTGGTGGGCGGCATCACCAGCGTGAAGTTGGTGACCGTGCAGGTGCTGATGTTCTGGTCGGGGGCGCTCTCGACGACGAGGTCCAGCTTTGAGTCGAAGCCGGCGCGCGGCTTGAAGCCGCCGATGTCGGGCGCCTTGAGGGGGACGTCCTTCCAGCGCATACGCACCGTCGGGGGCTTCCCCGGCTCGTAGATGGTGGTCACTTCGGGGGCCTTGTCGATCTTGCCGACGAGGTCCTTGAGGCGAAAGCCCAACAGGGAAGCGCCGTCCAAGAACAGCTTGGCCGGATCAAGATTGCCGGCATCGTCGGCGACCTGGGCGGCGACGTTGATCAGTCCCTTGGCCCGGGAAATGCCGTCGGTGACGAAATTGGGGGCGGCAAGGCCGCCTGAGCGGTCGGTTTTCTTACTGAACTCGACAGCAAGCTTGATGGCCTCGCCGCCCTCCGGCGGGACTTTTGGCAAGAGGTTGAGGGCGATGTCGCCGGCGCCCTCGGCCAGATACTGCTCGGAGAATCTTACACGCTCGCGCGGGTCGGTGCCGAGCAGAGTGCGCAGCGTCGGGAGGGCGATCTCGGCGGCCCACGCGTTGGCATCGTCGAGCGCGCCCAGGGTCGGGCGGAAGCCGACGCCGGCGTGGTTGCCGGCGATGTTGATGCGGTGGACCTCATGCAGGTCGGTGCCGCCGGGGGGGGCGCCCAGCGGCGTGAGGTTGAGTGAAGTGCCGAAGAGTTCGACGACTCCCTTCTTGTCATAGACCACTTTGAGGCGCTGGGCGACGCGCTCGTCGCTGAGCGAGAGGAATTGATCGTGGGTGCCGCCGCCGGCGACGATATCGACGACGAAGATCAACGGCATGGTGAAGTGGATGTCGCGGTCACCAGCGCGGCAGCTCACGGGGAACCTGATCTCCTCGCCGCCGCGCTTGGGGGCGAAGAACGTCTCGACCGCGATGGCGTCGAGTCCGCCTTCCTTAAGCTGGCGGATTTTGTCGAGGATGTCGCGCTCGATCGCGGTGAACTCGAGGTAGGCGAAGGCGCGAGAGTCGGTTTCCGCCAGATCCTCGATGCGATCCCGCGGCGGGCCAATGACCGGGCCGTGGATTTCCCTGAAGAGCTCGTCGAGCCGGGCCTGGACGGGCCGGAGCTGGGTTTCCTCGAGACGCTCGATCGTCGTCGTGGGGACGGGGAATTTCTCCCAGGGGGACGGCTCGTCGATGTTCTCGAAGAGGAGAGTGGTGAGCTCGACGGCGCTGAACGGGAAGGCGTTCCTGAACCGCGGCTGCACCGGATCGGCGGTGACCGCTTCGGTGACGATGAGGGTGCGCGTCTTGCGCAGCACGGCGATGGGCTCGAGATCGCTGCGCTCGGTCATCTCGATAAAGACCGCCTTGTGCCCGAGCGGGTAGAGCACACCCTTGGTTACGGTGCGCACCGTCTGGTCGCGGCCTAGCGTTGCGCGGTGGTCCCACTCGAAGGCGCGCCATTTGCCCGAGGCGGTGAGCGAAGCGCCGAGTGCCGAAAGCTCGAGGCGGCTCGCTTCGGCGGCGGGGCGCTGCAAGAAGATCTGGGTGCGGTTGGCGCGCGTCAGCGGGATCGGGAAAGGCTCGGCGCGCTCGACCCGAAGCGGCTCGAGGCGGAGCGGGGCGCCGGCCTCGGTGACGATGCGGGTGCGCCAGAGGGCGGTCGTGCCGTCGAAGTCGAGCGGGGCACTGGGGTGGCGGGAGACGACCGCGCCGTCGTCGGCCACGGGCTTGACGATGAGGCCCCACGGCACCTCGAGCGCGGTCAACTCCTCCACTGCGCTGATGTTGCCCGTCATGGTGCTGGCGAGGATGCCCTCGGCGGTCATGGCGATGCCGGCGGAGGCGGGGAGGTCGAAGGCGAGACGGCTGGGGGCGGCAAGCTCGGCCCGCCAGAGGTCGGCGCCGCTGAGCGGTGGGGCGCCGGGCTTTGAAACTTCCTCGGCGATGTGCTGGGGGGGCAGAGTGAGGAAGAGAGCGGCGTCGGTATCGGTGACGAGGCGCGGCGGCGTGCCCGCGACGAATTCGTGGTCGGGCGCCGAGACGCCGGCGATGAGGTGATCGGCGGCGCGGGTGATGAGGAAGGCGGGGCCGACCGAGTCGCCGGCCTCGCCGGGGTCGGGCAGCGGCAGGGTGTCGGTGATGTCGAGTCGCCAGGCGCGGGCGCTGGTGCCGCCGATCTCTTGCCGGAAATGGTGGAGCAGCGTGTCGCCGGCGCGGGCGACGACCTCGATGCGGTTGGGGCCGATGACGGTGGCGCCAGCGTCGGATTTGAGGTTGGTGAGGACGACACCAAGCGGGTCCCATTTGCGCGCGGCGCCATTCCAGTTCCAGTGGCGCAGGTCGCCGTTGGCGTCGCGGGCGAAGAGGTCGGCGTCATCCTCAGCAAGCGTCACCACAGTGGGGGCAGCAAAGAGCGACTCGCCCAGGACGTCGGCGTCGATGAAGAAGCCGCCCGGCACACTTGGGTTGCCGATGAGTCCGCGGCCCCAGTGGCGCAGCCGCCCATCGCGGTCGCGGGCATAGGCGTCGGAGCGCACCGGCGCCCAGGAGATGGCGACGACGGCGCCACTGATGTCGGCGGGAAGGGCGATGGGCTCGCCGAGGACGCCATTGATGAAGCGGCGCAGGACCAGGCCTTCGCCGCCGCCGTTGACCCAGACGTCGAGCCCGTTCTGGCGGTTCACCGGCACCGGGTCGGAGGAGACCAGGCCCTCGACGAGCCGGGGCGGCCTGAAGATGACGCCGCCGAAGCCGTCGGGGTCAGACTCCCAATAGCGCACGAAACCTTCCACGGTGGTGCTGAAGATGACGATGCGATCGGCATCGAGTGCGGCCGGCGCCGGGTCGGTGCCGAGGAGCCCCGGGAGCGGCGGGCGCTCGACCATGCGGCCGAGGGTCTGGTCCCACGCCCAGTGCAGGCAGCGGAAATCGTCGCCGCGTGCGAAGACGTCGAGCCGGCCGGGGCCGCGTGTCACGGCAACGGGATCGGAGCCGAGCGCGCCGCCTAGGTTGACGGCGCCCTCGACGCCGAAATGGTTGAAGGCGTAAACGAGCGTGCGCGCTTGGGACCGGATGAAGACGTCCAGCCTATTGGTTTCCCACGATGCAACCGCCGGCTTGCCGTAGACTTTCGGCATCGCATTCCCCATGCGGTGTGTCAGGTGCAACAAGGCTGGTGGCCGACGGGGGGCGCCGCGGATCGCCCTCGGTCGGGTCTTACGGGTCGGGCTCGCTGATGACCTTGAAGCTGATGTCGTAGCGGGCGTCGCCGACGAGCACGCCGACGGTACGGTCGACGTCCATGTCCCTGGTGAGATCGATGGTGATGAGCTCGTCGTCGCCAGTGGGGTCCTCCTCGAGGATGGTGAGCTCCGTGATGCCAGGGGCGATCGAGGCCTCGACGCCGACGTCGCGGCTGTCCTCGGCAACAAAGTCGCCGATGAAGACGCGGTCCCCGCCGAGCTGGGCGACGAGGGTGTCGCTGCCGGTGAAGTCGTCGGTGGCAATGCAGGTCACGACACCGATGCGGACGAGCGAAGGTCGCGGCATAAGGCGGTCCCCCTGTGTGGCGGCGCGCGTAGGGCGCCAACTTGGGCGCGAAACGGTGTCGATGTTAAAGTGTCGCGAAAGCGTCTCGGGTGACGCCACCCCTTGACCTTAAAATGATCACAACCTGGCAGTCGTAAATCTGATTTCATGCGGTGGCTAGGTCGATGCCTTGGGTCTCCAACTCCGCCACCACGAAATCCGGAAGCTCGCCCTGGGCAAACAGTCCCTTTAGATCATCGAGAGCCACGGCGGCTATACATCCTATGCAAGCCGAAAGGTAAGCTACAGCGGCAACTGCTCCGGCTTCAGCAAGTACTGCCAAAACCGCTTCATCAACTCCTGCAAATGCGCCAGCCGCGATAAGCGCTACGATTGTTAATTCCTCTCCACCACCTGCGTTTTCCCAGGCAGAATGGATCTTGTGGACGAATTCAAGTGCCTCGTTAATACCCTCGACGTCAGGCACGGGAAGCCCGTTACCACGCATGCACGCGACCCAATTTTCCGAAAATTCGCTCATAAGAGTTGCTCCCCGTTTACGCGTGCCCGCCACGTCGATCGGATGACCGGCGGGAATGTTATTCGGCAAGGGCAGCGGGCCCAATCGTCCAAAGGACAGAGACGAGGATCGATCGAAGAGGAGCGAGGAGCGTAGAGCGGGAACTAGTCCTTTGGGTGGAGGTGGCGGTCGAGAATTGCCGACGTGATGTGGTCCGGATGGGCCGCTCCAAATGCGATGCGGTGGGGACGCAGGAAGTGGAGGGTGGCGCTGCGTCCATCGAACGCAAGCGCAATGACGCAGCCGTCCCGACAGGCGCGCAGAGCCTGTCCGACGTCGGCCTCGCCCTCGTTCTCGCTGAGTCCGATGAACACGACGTCGGGTGCGAGGCGTTCAATTTCGGCAGTCAAATCGTGGCGCGTGCTCAAGCTGCCGACAATAGCGACGTCTGTCCTCTTGGCGAGGCTCGCGGACATGATGTCTGCGTAGACGCCCGGCATCGTAACAAAGGCCACGCGCAAGGAGTTCACATTCCATCCCCCTTCGCCGACGAGGAGTGGGATGCTACGACTACTATCGCGAGAGCAAAATCAGTCAAAGGTTCGAGAGAGATTGGGACGGAGTACGGTCAAGCCAAACTGGGATCGCTTTGCCGGGCTGCAAACCTATATCTGTTTCTTGCTACTCGCCCGGCACTGGCTCTCGATCCAGTGGGCCACCTGGCTTCGGCGCTGTAACCGGAGCTTGCCGAGGATATTGTGGACGTGGCACTTCGCCGTGGTCACCTCGATCTCCAGCCGGCGGGCGATGTCCTTGTTGGTACATCCGGTGCCGAGCAGTTGCAGGATTTCTGCCTCACGAACCGTGAGCTGCGGGATCGGGTCGACGAAGCCCGTCACCGAGGTCCGGGAGTGCTCCGAAATGTGACGCATGAGCCCGGCTGCGATGGCCGGGCCGCAGGCCTGCTCTCCGCGGATGACGCCCTTCACGGTGGCCACCAGTTCCTTGATTGAAGCTTGGCGCGGTACATATCCGCTCGCGCCAATGCTGACCCATTCGATCACGGTCTCGGCATTTTCTTCGATCGCGAGGATGATTAACAGACAACGCCGTGCGCTGCGCGCCAGCGTGTTGGCGGCGGCCTTCGCGTCCGGGAAGGTCGCATCCAAAAGGACTACTCCCGGTCTGTCTGCAGAGCAGACAGCAACCGCTTCTTCGATCGTCGCACCGGCGACAACGCGCGAAAAATCGCCGTCCGATAGAAACGCGGCGAGCACTCCTTCGCGAACGAAGCACACATCGGAGAGGATAAAGAGCGCGAGCTCCGCGCTCTGACGCCTCACTCTCGTATCGGTGTGCTCGCACTCGCGACGAGGGGCAATTCCATGGCTATCGCGAGGGCCCGGCAAGTCGTCCAGCAAATCGGTGTTGTAGGATCGAGCGCTTGGCCTGGGCATCCAATGACTCCTACGCTTTTCATCATGTTTTGAGGCAAAGCGGGTAGACAATCCTTGGTTTAGAAATCTTGCTACCATATAGCGCGGCGTTACTGCCGCCACTAAACCGATCTGCCGCATTTTGCCGCGGCAAATGCACCGAAATTGGTCGACTTTGGGGACACAGGACTTGGTACGCACGCCGCTGTTGGGCGTACAGGAAGTGCCTGATTTTAATTGGATTGTTTAAGTCGCGCGGCAATCCCTCCCGATCCCCTATATTGAAGCGGTTTCGAGAAAGTCACGAAAAATCATGCCTTTCTGCGATACCTAACACGTTCGAGCACCGCTGATGCGCTTGCACGATGACCCGCGATGAATTCTTCGATATCGCCGGGTAGCGACTCTGCCTCTTTGAGCGACCATCGGCTTGGGTGTCGACGTTCACGTGACCATGTCATCGGAACTGGGGATAGATGGCCATTGACGGTATCGGACGGAAAGCGGAGGGGCGGCGGTCGCCGTTGCGGCTAAGCAGCGAACAACCTGCTCACTATGGAGGGCATTCGATGATTGCAGGCGTGTGTCCGACCGACCAAACTGAAATGCACGTTGCGAGCGAGAACGAGAACAAACGAGCGAGCGTCAGCTTCTTGATTGCCGGCGCAGCAATGACAGTCGTTGTATGTTTAGCTGCCACGCAGCTGACCTCAGTGAGAGATTACTTTCTCTACACGGGGGAATACGGCGTTGACATTTCAACAAATACACACAGCTAGACGGATCCGTTCGTTAGATCGGGCCACGACAATGGAGATGCTTCGCGCAAGATCATAGGCTGCAAGTAGGATTGCGCCAGATTCTAGAAGATGACCCGACGCTTGGTCGGTGGCACGGGGACTGGCTGATTGCTCCATCCTGGCACTAGCTGCTCCATTGCACGGTAGACCACGCGCGCGTCTTGTATGGCCTGGATTACCTCCTCGTCGGTGACGTCTTCCCCGTGAATGGCGCGGCCTGCAGTTCTGTAGAAGCGCCGGAATACGTACTTCGCTTCAGCAGGCACGGGCACCTTTTTCATCGGTATTCGAGAGGTGCCCGACTCAGTCCCCACGAGTTCGGCTCGAAACCGACCCTCCAAGTCGCGCCGCAGGCGGGCGAGAGCATTCCAGCTCTCCCCGTTTCGAGCGCTTTGAAGTGCGGCAACGATCTGCGGTGGGTCGGTTGGCTGTTCTTCCCAAGAAGGCACGGGTTGCGGGGGCGGGCTGACAGGCGCTGCGCTTGGGTGATCCGCTTGTTCGCTATTCGGATGAAGAGGCTCGGCTTCTGGTACTGGAGGAGCAACGAATTCAGTCAAGCGAGCAAGGTACTTATCCAGCCGAGCACGCAGTTCCTCGTCGCTAAGATAGATCGCCAGCGACACCTTCCCGAATTCGTCGCGTAGATAGCTAGAGAGCTTGCCGAGATCGTCGCTGCTTAGGGCCTCGTTGAAAGCCGCTTCGGCGGACAACTTCTGAGCGCTGCGTGCCTGAAACCAAATGCGTCCCAACGCGACAACCCAGGGAACTGCTGCCCCGACGACAAATGGTAGGGCACCGAACCAGCGAACCTCATAAAAGGCATATTCTAGCTGGTTGAGGAGACTCATTGGAACGCTGTCCCGTCTTCAGCTGCTCGCTTTAGGAACGGACGCAATTCTACCATTTTGGCGACGAGGGCCAGCGTCAAAACAAAGCGACGTTCGACTCGTGAGGCAAGCACCAAGGAGCTCACTCCAATCCCAAGTAACAGGCCCGCCAGGACAAGAGTGGCAATAGTCCAGACGCTCATAGCGGCGGGGCTGGTAGAGGTAGCCGTGACATGCTGGCCGGCGTCTCCTAGCCGAAAAATGCCCGTTGCCACCGCGGCTAGCAACGCAGTCGACCCAGCAAGAGACCACTTACCTACCTCGAGCGCCCGTGCGTGCTCCCACTCGTAGCTCTTTTCGACGGCCTTATGTGGATCAACCGCGTCGTTCGCTACAAGCTGCAACAGGTCGGCTATTCGTGTTGACCTCGCCATCGGCATCTCCCGGAGGGGCGATTAGAATTTACGGGCGCTTGAAGCGCAAGGCTGGTGTTTTTTGCGGCGGCCCACCGCGTCCGGTACGGATGTGAGGGGATGGTCTTAAGCGACCTGTAGCGTCGGAACGGCGGGAGACGGTGAATTGGTATCGGGAATGCGTCAGTAGCCGTGGCCGGCAAATCCGGCGAAAACCTCCAGCGATTTTAAAGCCACAACTTTCGACAGCTTGGCTGACGGTACATCCGTCCGAACAAAATTCGTTTCCCAATTGCATCAATATATTATGCGACTCGCTGATAATCGGGTGGACATCGGTACTGGTGACCGACGGCGTCTATCGCTGGTCGCGCAATCCGATGTACCTGGCGATGACGGCGCTGCTTGGCGCGCTGGTGGCCTTCCCGGCCCAGCCCTGGCTGGCGCTGGGCCCGGCAGCCTTCGTCGCGTTCATCACGCGGTTCCAGATCGTGCCGGAGGAGCGGGCGATGCAGGCACGCTTCGGTGCGGCCTATGAGGCGTATCGGGCGAAGGTGCGGCGCTGGCTGTGATGGCCGTGGGGGGGGCGCCGCGCCGCCTCCCTTCGTGCAGGGCCCGCATGCCCGACCACGCGTGCGGAACCGATTGCGCTGGCGGAGGGACTGGTGCCGCAGTCGAACCTTCTCTAGCTGCAAAGCGCCTTGCGGCTCGCGCTAGCAGCGGGCCCTGCGCCCCCGCTTGTCCCGCAATCGCGATGCGAGTTGTTGCGCCGACGTCACGGCTTGCCCTCAGCAAAAAGAGGGCAATTCAACGAAAAGTCGCGCTGTGCGTCGGCGCAAGCTCAACTCGCACCTGAAGACGGTACTAGCTGGCGCCGAGTTTTTGGCAATGAAGACATGGCGTCAGAATTTTCGATGACTGTTGCTGTCGCGCCACCCTCGAACCGCTGGCAATCCAAGGGCGCATGCTGCGGCTCCGATGCGGGTCGGCCATGAACGCTGCCGCGATCGCGGCGAGAATGATCGTCCGATAGGGAATCGCCAGATACCCCACCATCAGGAAGGTAACCGCGCCCATGATCGGCGCGGCCGGCGCTTCGCGCCCTGCGCGGAATGCGCACCATTTCGAGCATGCTCAAAGCTTGCACTCTTGTGCGCCCGGCTGCTGCGTGTCGGACACCTCCGTCGCCAGTGTCGCTGTCTCGGCCAGAATGTCCGGCATCGATTCGATGGGCGTGACGAGCCGCGGGTCCGGCGGGATGCCTGCACGTAGATCCAATGTGACGCCGTTCTGGGCTGCGGTGACTCGCAGATTGGCGATCTCGGCCGTCGTCAGGCTGCCCGGCTCGTAGGCGACCGTCAGGGTCCGCGCCGCCGGATTGGTGATCGTGACGCGAGCCTGCCTCACACCAGCGGTGAAGCTCGGAATTCTGCGGGGGGTCGCTCCGAAATTTGCCAGCTGAGCGATGTCCTCCTCCACGGCCGCAGCAACGTCCGCGCCGCCACGCGACTTCACCGAGACGAGATCTCCACCCGCGATGTCGATCGTGATGCTTTCCCCGTTGCGCATGGCATTCTGCAGCCCGGCCGTATCCGCAATGACCTGTCCCTGCTGCCCGCGAATCGTGATCTGCGCGTCGCGGGCGAGATCGATGCCGGGGAAATTGCCCTCTCCACGGAAGAGTCCACGGGCCGTCAGCCGGTCCGTGATCCTGATGGCGGCGGCCCTGAAACGGGCGCGGATCAATTCCCCGATGGCGATGCGCGCTTCGACCAGGCGGCCGCGTTCGAGCGGAGCGAGGATTTGAGGATTGAACAGCCGATTGCCGACTCTTTGTATAATGGCCTTGGCGAAGCGGGCCGCGAGCCCGCCCAGCAGGGCCATGGCTCCGCAAACACCGATCGTGAGACTGCTGGAGCTGATCAGCTCGCAGTCACACTCGCGCTCCTTCGGCGAGCGGTCGGACCGCGAGAGGTTGTAGCTCGCCTTGTAGATCGACGCGCCCTCGATCGCCAATGTCGCGAGCAGCAGCCCGTATCCGACCTCGCTGGCAAACGCGAGGCCCGAGACAGCACCTGCGGCCGCGCCCGGAATGGCTCCGGCGCCGCCCGCGGCGGTGCCCGCGATGCCACCCACGATGGCGCCGGCCAGAACCGCACCGATCAGGAACCAGCCGTACAGCCGGCCGGCCGCAGAGTTGAGGTGGCGCAGGATCGAGAAGGCGTCGTCGGCCGCCCTGTTGAACTCCAGATCCCAGAGATTGGAGCCGAGGGATTTGATCTTCTCCCAGATCATTCCGAAGTCTTGCCCGACGCCGGGCCATGGCCAGATCAGCTCCCATGCCATCTCCTTCAGGATGGGCCACCAGTTCTCCGCCATGTATTGGAGCTTCGGATTGAGGTGCCGCAGGATGCAGTCGACGTTTTCGTTGGAAGCGATCGCCGTCGCGAGCGACCGCGCCTTGTCCGCCGCGCCGCCGATCATTCCTGTCAGAGACGCGCGGATCCGCTCCATGTAGGGATCCGGATTCTTGTAGATGTCCCATGCGAGCTCCAGAAGGTCGGCCGATCCCTTGAGGACCTTTACGCCGCCGAGGAGCAGGCCGGCACCGGGCAGCATCTGAACGCACGGATGCCCAACGACATCGAGAACCGTGTTGAGAACGCCCGTGGGAGCGTCCTCGGCGTCCGGCTTCGAGTGACCCGTCACCTCCGCGAGGGACAGGTTTTGCGGCGCCGTGAGCATGTCCAGCGAGATTGGCGCGAACAGCGAGCTGCCGATCCCCTTTGCGCAGTGATAGGCTGCCTTGAGCTTGTCTTCGGCCGTATTGTAGACCCACCGGCCCGCCGAATAGAGCTTGCCGCCGACCCACTTGGTTCCCGACCAGGCTGCCGAGGCGCCGGCCTCGACCTTGCCACCGACCCACTCGGCCGCGTCCACGAACGGATCGTACCAGGATCGTCGCACCGGAACGGAGGACCCTCGCGCCGGCTGCAGCGTGTGCGCCAGCTCGTGCGCCAGCAGATGCCGCCCGCTGCGCGTGCTCGGCGCGAACTGGCCCGGTGCGAAGGCGATGTCGCTGCCGACCGTGAAAGCGCGCGCGTTGAGAGCGCTCGCCGCCTGCACGGCGGCAGGTCCGTCGTGGATGCGCACGCCGCTGAGGTCCGCGCCGAGCATCGTCTCGAAGCCGCGGCGGGTCTCGCGCGGCAAGGGCCGGCCGCCGCTGCCGAAAAACGAGAGCGCCGGCATCGCGGCGGCCGCCGAAGGCGTCGGCTGCGCACCGTTACCCTTGAGGCGCACCGGAGTCTCCTCGTCGCACTGGCCGCATGGAACGCCGGCTGCGCACGACGCGCATTTGCGGCGCACGAGAGTCGGCGGTGCGCCCGAGACGGCTGCGTCCGCGATGCGATCGGCCTCGCGCTCGTCGGGATCGTTCGGCTGACTGACCGTGAGCTTGGCCCGGATGATGCCGCTGCGCAGCAGCGACTGAATCGCGAAGTTGCCGGCCGACTCCTGCACGCCGGCGCGATCCACATGCGCTGCATCCGCGTGCCGCGGGACACACGACCCCGCGCGGCCCGCCAGCGGGCGGAGCGCGAGCTTGGCACCGTTCTTCGCAACGCGTTCCATCGAAACCTCCCAAGCACCTCAGCCGCGTCTCAGGTGTCGCGGCCTGTCCAGCGGCCTCGCGCGTCCTCGTCCTACAGGCTGTCGGCGATCAGCGTGTGGTGCTGCTTGAACTCCGCGGGCGACGGCGCGCGCCCCTGTTTCATGAGCTCGCGTGCGAGCGCGACGACGATCGCCTTCATTCCGACGCAACGTTGCTCGCTCTGCGCGGCGAAGAAGGCCGCGTCGAGCGTGACGTTGCGGATCTCGCCGCCGCTGAGCGGGAACTGAGCCGCCAGGAACGCGACGTCGACATCGCCCGCGATCGGAATGCCGTTCGCCAGCATCAGCCGCCACAGCCGCTCGCGCGCGTCGCGGTCCGGCAGCGGGAAATCGACCACGAAGTTGAGCCGCCGCGAGAACGCCGTATCCATGTTGCGGCTGAGGTTGCTCGCGAGGAACACGACCCCGGCATATTCCTCGATGCGCTGGAGCAGGAAGGCGGTCTCGATGTTGCTGTAGCGGTCGTGCGCGTCCTTCACCTCGGAGCGCTTGCCGAACAGCGCGTCGGCCTCGTCGAAGAACAGGATGGCGTTGGAGTGCGCGGCGGCGTGGAAGATCTTGTCCAGATTCTTCTCGGTCTCGCCGATGTATTTGCTCACCGTCTGGGAGATGTCGACGCGGAAGATGTCGAGCCCGAGCTCGCGCGCGATGGTCGCGGCCGCCATGGTCTTGCCGGTGCCGGACGGTCCCGAGAACAGCAGGCGCAGGCCGAAGCCGCCGGCGCGTTGCGCCAGGCCCCAGTCGCCAAACACGAGCTGGCGGTCGCGGATCGCATGCACGATGTCGCGTAGCCGGCGGATCGTCGAGGGCGGCAGCACCAGATCCGACCACGTGAAGGGCTGCGGCATCCGCTGCGCCATGCGGGCGATCGACTGGTCCGAGGCCGCGCGCGCCGCCGCCGCGAGCTCGGCCGCGGACACCGGCTCGGCGTCGTCGCGATGATCCGCGAGCGCCTGCGCGGCGCGGTCGATCTGCTCGGTCAGAAGCCCGAAACTGTCCGCCACATGCTCTACGGCGGCCGGGCCGGCGGCGAGCTGCCGTGCGCAGAGCGCGGTCGACCAGGTCACGACACGGCCGCGTCGATCGAGGTCGGAGATGCCGATCGAGATCACGTGCGCGCCGCGCAGCGCCTCGGCCAGTGGCCCCGGCGTCTCGCAATCGAGGATGACCGGCCGACGTGTCTGCCGCACCAGACGCAGGATCATGCGGGCGTCATTGGTGAGCCGCCCCTCGCTGTCGCTGAGCTGCTCGACGCCGCTCAGCAGCAGTCCGGCATCGGTCAGTCGTTGGCGCAGCAGCGCATCGCGCAGTGTCGCGGCATTCTCCTCGTGGTGCCGCGGCAGCGCGGCCGCATCGAGCGTCAAAAGGTCGAGGTCGAGCATGCCGCAGAGGGTCGCTGCCGCAGCCTCCCGCAGCATAGCGTCGCGGCCGTGCAGCAGCCAGATCGGCGCCGTCTCGGAGCCGCGCGTCCAAGCGCGGCAGGTCGTGCGCAGCCGCGCACGCACGAGGTCGTCGAGGGCGGCTGTGCGCAGGAGGCCCTCGCGCGGCCGATGCTCGATCAAGTCGCTGCCATCCGCATAGCCGAGCGCGAGCAGATAGCCGGGCAGCGCGGGGTGGATCTTGAGCGCGGCGTGCATAGTGCCTGCCGGATCCGGGCCAATCGTATGCAGCAACCGGCTGGTCAGGAGCGTCGCGTTGGCGCGCAGCGCCGCGCGGACGTCGAGGCGCGAAGCCGCGTCGCGGCCGAAGAGGCGCTCGAGCAGGCCGAGTGTCGGCGCCTTGCGCGTCACGTCGTTGTTCAGATAGGCGTACAGGGTCTCGTATTTGAACTCGATCTCGGGCGCAGCCACCGCCAGCAGGATGTCCTGCTCGACCCTCGTGAGCTCGAATTCACGGGACAGCCGCACGAAGGGCGACATGGCTTCGGTGAACGACGCGCGATCGACACGCAGCTGTTGAGCCACAAGATCAAGCTGCGTCAGGTCCGATGTGCCGTCGGACGCCTCGCGCACCAGAGCGTCGACCTGCTCGTCGCTGATGTAGAGGCCGCGAAACTCATCGAGCGAGAGTTGGTACGCAGCGCGCAGCCGCAGCGTCTCGCGATGGATCAGCGCGTCGAGCCAGTCCAGTTCGGCGCGCAGCTGCGCGACCGCGGCCGGGACGATGCTGGGGCGCGGGGTCATCGGCGCACCGCGACGCGCACCGCTCGGCCGTCGGGCAGCGCATAGCTTGCGCGATCGGCGCCGGTGATCTTCCAGATCACGTCGAGCGGAGGCGGCTTCAGGGCGACGTCGATTGCTCGACTGTCCATTCGGATCGATCCATCGGTGGCCAGAAGATTGTCCCAGAGATAGCGGAAGCTCGATCCCGCGAAGCCCGGCAGCCGCCACGCATAGGCATTCATGGCTTCGGAGGCGAGCTGGCCGATGATCCGCGCTGCTCCACGGGGCACCGCGAGCGGAGCAAGTCCGAGCCGGATGTGCGCACGGTTCTGCTCTTCGATCCCATCCGAGGTTGGAGGCGATACCGCGCCGAGGCCGGGCAGGGGCCACGCCACGCTCGTCACATGAGCCAGCTGCCCCTCATCGACACCGAGGGCCTCGCGCAACGGGGCGCTGTTCCAAACCTCCGGGGCGCGCGCGCCCGCGGATGCGCCGAGCACATGAAGTGCGAAAGCAGCGGCGTCGGGCCGACCCTCGAGGGCACTCAGGATCGAGGGCAGCAGGAGCCAGGCCCCGCCGCAGCCGGCATGGAGCTCCCGAACGTCCGCGCGCGGCTGTTCACGCCGCAGCGCCTTTACGGCGTCCGCAACGGCGTCGGCATCGAACTGTGCGAGGCCGCTTCGCACCTCGGCGAGTGCAGCCGCGTCGCCGTCGGCGGCGAGCCTTTGCACCAGGCCCTGGAACTCCACCCATGCCCCCGGCTCGTCCGGATCGCACGTCGCGGCCAGACCAAACAGCACGCCTGCGAGCGCGAGGGCGCCGGCATTCGCTTCAGCATCCGGTTGCCGCGCGATGGCAACCGCCAGGGCGAGCTGCTGCTGTGGCGTCTCGAGTGCAAGGCAACGCTGCGAAAGCGCAGCCGCGACGACGCTCGCGGGATCGCAGGCCGTCTCAGGATTGGCGGTGCTCAGCACGGCAGCCAGCGCGCGCTCCGCATCGGCGCGCGAGAGCAGCGCGATGACGCGATCGAGATCGGCGGGAAGAAGCCGGCTGAGGGCCGTTCGGCTCGCCACCGGTTCGTCGCCGATCAGCGTGCGGACGATCGCGGAAGCCGGCAGCAGGCGGAGCCCATCGAAGGCGCGGTGCCAGACGCGCGCGTAGGCGGTGCCCTGCGCGAGATCGCTGAAGAAGCGTGACAGCATCTCGGGCCGATCCTGGAAGCGCATGGCGTCGGGACGTTCGAGCGCGCGCCACAAGCTGCACGACAGTTGGTTCGCCAGCGCGCGTGCGATCCGCTCGCGCGGCCACTGCGCATTGATAGTGGCGTCGAACCGCAAGGTCTCGATCACGACGATGGCCTCGCTGTCGGTTTCCGCCGCGAGGATACGGTCGAGATAATCCGGCAGCTCGTGCTGCACCGAGGAGAGGACCCGCTCCAGGATGCCGCGCGCGCGGCGCTCCTCGGCGGCCGCCGGCACGTGGCATTCGACGATGAGCTGCTCGATCGCCAGGGCGGAGGACATGGGTCACTTCCTCCTGCGCGAAGTTTTGGCGCGGTTGGTCGCCTTGCGCGCGGAGCGCTCGTCCGAAAGGCGAGCGAGCTCGTCCCTGATCTGCTTGTTTTCCTCCTTGAGCTCCTTGATGGCCTCGATCAGCAACGGCATCAGCGCCGAGGTCGAGAGCGCTGCGCCGCGCTCGTTGACGGTGACGGCCTCCGGGACGACCCTTTGCACCTCCTGCGCAACGAGGCCGAGCCGGTTCTCGGTCTGTCCGCGCGCCGCGCCGCCCTTCCACTCGAAAGCGACCCCACGCAGCTGAGTGACCTTGTCGAGCGCACCCGAGATGCCACGGATGTTGGACTTCGCACGCTCGTCGGAGACCTCGTGCACGTCCCGGCACCACACCGTGAGCCAGGCGTTGGCATTGAACTGGCCGAACGGCACCGCGAGGTTGCGCGCATCCAAGAACTGCACGCCACCGTTGCGCGTCCCGAATGTGACTCCCTGTTGCCCTTCGCCGCCGACGATCGCCTGCTCGTTGGCGGCGCCGCTCACTTGCATGAACGAGCCGCCTACATGCAGCTTGTCCACGGGGCTCGCCATGCCGATGCCGACATTGCCATCGCCCGCGATCCAGTTGATGACGCAGTTGTGGGCCGCGCTGCGGATCGACAGGTCGTTCGACGCCGTGAACAGATCGACCATGGACCCGTTCGTGAAGAGCGCAATGTGCTTGTTGCGCGCGCCGTTCTCCAGGAGGATGTTGTCGCCGACCACGTGCAGATTCGCAGTGGGCGCGTTCACGCCCACGCCCAGCTTGTCGCTCACGAAGGTGGCGTTGGCCTTGATCGAGATGAGCGGCGCGTTGGTGTCGTTCGCGCCGGTTAGCAGCATCTCGGCGGCGCTGCCCGTGCCGGCCGTGTTGAACGCCTCGAGGAAGATCTTGTTGTCGCCGGGATTGTTCTTGAGGATCAGCTGGCCGCCGCCGGCCGCCTCGAGCCCGAGCTTGATCGAATTCCCGTTGACGTCGAGCTTGTGCTTCGGCGCGGGGGTGCCGATGCCGACATTGCCGTCCGGCGCGTCCGGGTTCATCACGATATGATGCGGCGGGGCGCCACCGCCCGAGCGCAGGAAGAGATCGCTCGTGGTCGATTGCAGGTCGACCGCCGCGCCGTCGGTGCGCATCTCGATGGTCTTGGTCCCGTCGGTGCTGTCGAGCCGCACGCGGTCGCCTTTCACGTGCAGCTTGCGCGCTGGCGTATCGTTGCCGATGCCGATGTTGCCGCCAGACATCACGGTGAGCTTCTCGCTGAACTGCCGCGTGGCCGGGTCGGGGTCGTCTATCGCGACTGTGCTCACGGCCAGCCGGTTGTTGGCCTGCGCGTCGGGCCCGATCAACACCTGCAGCGCACGCCCGCCGGGGGGCGCCGCGCTGTCGCCGAGGCGCTCGATCGAGAGCGGCGTCTGCCGGTCGGAGCCGTTGATGTCGGCGAACCGGAGCGCGCCGCGCGCCAGCCGGACATCGCCGATCATGCGCAGGTTGCCCTCCATCCAGACGAGATCGCGCCGCGTCTCGGCGAGCGGATCGCCCGACTGGAGACGCGCTTGGAAGCGGCCCGGATCGTCCGGGCGATCGCTGCGGTTTCGCAGCACCAATGCGCCGTCCGTCGCGAGAATAGTCTCGGCCGGAACCCCGATATATTGGCGGAACTTGCGGCAGCGATCGTCGCCAATATCGGCAGCGTCGATGTTGCGATTGACGAAATAGCCGCCGCCCTGTGCGTATACTACCCAGCGGACGAACCCGATCGGCACCAGCCAGCGTGCCCGCTGACTGTCGGCCGGGAAGGTCTGGTGCGGGATGCTCTCGTCGAACACAAGGCCAGCTGTCATGTCGAAGGCTTGTAATGCGCGATCCGCGGCGACGGCCTGGCCCGCGATGGCGAGACGGCCGCGCCGGTCCGTGAGGGTCGGCTTATCGCCGATCACGAAGCGATAGCTCTCCTGCACGCGAGCGTATGTCTCGCCGGCGTCGCAGCGCTCGAAGCCCGGCGCCGGCGCCCTCGCGTTGGTCTCGTCATACTCGAGCCACACGCGCACGAAACGTCCGCGCGGTGTGCCGTTGTTCTTGACGGGATCGTCGACATCGGCGTCATAGGCAATCCCGGCGAACAGGCTCTCGGGCAGCAGTTCGCGTCTGAGCGCGACGATCTGGCGCGCGAAGCCGTCGAGCGCCATGCCGGGAACCAGTGTGACGTTGCGCCGCTCCGGCGCGCCCGGCGTGGGGCTCTCGACCAGATAGAGCCCGATCGCGATGCCCGCCGTGTGCGCGCCGAGCTCGTGGCGGCCGAGCTGTACATGGCCGTACTCGACCACGGCATTCATGTCGTCGGCGCCGATATACTGTCTCTCGTAGAAGCGTGGCCGTTGATTCTGGTTTGCCATCACGGCCTCCGTCTTACCTGTTCCGCGCCAGTCTCTCGATCTCCGCGCCTTGCGCGCTCACGACGCGTTGCAGCTCGGCCACCGTCGCGCGCAGGTCTGCGACCTCCGGCGGCGCTCCGCCGCCGGCTCTGGACAGGAGCCGCGCCATGCCGTCCGGCATGGTCGCTTTTTGTATCATCTCGGAAAGCGCCGTGAGCGTAGCGGGTGTGACGCCGTTCGGCAGCTCCGAGACCGGCGCCGCTGCTGCGCCGGACGGCTGCACCATCGCGGCAAGGCCGACATGTTCGGTGTTGCTGCGGATTATGCTCTCGAACGCGCGGAAGATGATCTGCCAGATCTCGCGACTGCTCCCACAGCAGAGCTTGGCGAGCCCGTCCTTGATCGCGGCCCACTGGATGAATGAGCTCCAGTAGTAAAGCGATGGCAGGGCGAGCGCGAATTCGCGCGCCGACCAGTTGCAGATCTCGATCACGCGGCAGCTCTCGGTGTCGACCGTGACCACCGCGAGCGGCACGCAGTCGCTGGCGAATTCCGGGCAGGGCGGCAACAGCGCCGAGCAGAAGCATTCCCGGAACGCGTCGAGCCAGAGGTCGTTCAGCCGGTCGAAGGCGGCCTTCCAATCGCCGGCCGAGACCGCGTTCTCACGTCCGTGCAGCATGGTCGGCCGCGGGGTGGCGATCCGGTCGAGCTCGCGCGCGAGGTCGCAGCGATGAGCGACGTGCTCGGCCGCGAAGTCCCGCAGCGCCGACAGATACTCGCTATGCGCCAGCCCGATCTCGTGGACATTGCCGGTGAGGTTGTTCTGGATCTGAGCGAAGGAGTCGCGGATCTCGACCGCCTTGAGATAGCACGCGATCAGCCGCAGCAGCAGCGGTCCGAACTGCTCCGCCTTCGCGGCCAGCATGCCCCACACGCCGTAGCGGCCTAGATCAGCGGGCTTGCGCTTCGGATCGACATACTTCGTCGCCGTGAAGCGGAAACCCTCACAGATCTGCGTCGGCTCGCACTGCGGATTGTACCTGGTGGCCGCCTTGCTCGCAGCCGTCCTGTGGATCGATGCGCCACCGCCGCATCCACCTCCGCTCGCGTGCTTGCCTGAACCGCCGCAGCCGCACGAGCCCTTGCCACCGCACGAGCACGGCTCGGTCATCAGCGGCTGCACGCCGCGCGAGGGACGTTCCTCGTAGCAGATCGAGAGGACGTATTGCCGAATACCTTCCTTGCATTCGGTCGGCTGCTGCGCGCCGTAAGGATCACAGTCGTTGTCGCGCGGCTTGCACCGGCTGATCAGGTCGCAGATACTGGCCCTGGCGTCCTTGCAGACGATGATGTCGTCGCCGCAGGGCGAAAGCGCATAACCGGTCTTCACCACAACGCTACCGGGATCGCAAAAGTCGCAGACGACTTCGAGCCCGCACACCACCCCGGAGCCGTGGAAGTAGCGATTGTGCAGCCGGTTCTTGGCTATGACGTAGTTCTCGAGACGATTGAGATCGTCCTCGGTCAGCACCTGACCGGCGAAGAAGCGGGGGCGGCACAGGCATTCCAGGCCGCCGCAGGTCGGACAGGGCGGCGGACACTCGCACTCGACGTCGCCGCGCGGGGGAGTGTGAGGCCGCAGGCCGGTCGCGCGGCCGATGTAGCGATCGATCAGTTCGTGAGCCATGGGCATGGTCGTTCTCCGTATCGGCAGCCGTGATCGATCACAGGATCAGGAGCTTTCCTTCGCGCCTGGCCTTGTCGAGCTTGGCCCAGTCGCGCTCGGAGATCCCGGCGCGACTGCGGAAGTCGTCGGCGTCCGCGAAGGGCTGGCGCTCGCGCGCCGCAGCGATGCGCCGCGCCACCGCGTCGGAGACGCCGGTCGCCGCCACGATGGCCTCGGCGCTGCTGAAGTTCGCGAGCGTCGGCATGCGCTCGAGCGTTGGTTGTTCCGGCGTGAAGTTGCGGAACATTTCGCCGAGGCGGGACACCTCTTGCGGCTGCTCGCGGCCTTGCGAGTCGCGCTGGGTGAGGAAGAACCAGCTCTCGAACAGGCCACCTTGCGTGAGATTGCCTGAGGGATTCTTGCCGCCGAGGATCGGCGGCTGGCGCGCGGCGGGCGGGGGCTCGCCCACTTGCCCGCCGATATTATCACCGTCGAGCACGCCGAACTCCGTGTACTTGCCGCCGGCGTCGGGCGCGAACACGAAGTTGCCCTTCAGCGATACGTTGACACGCGGCAAGTCGAGTGGCACGCGCATGTTCGCGTTTATGAGGTAGTAAAGCAGCAGATAAGGCCAGGCCGCTTGCGGCTGGTTGTTCGAATCGAACACCCAGAAGAATTGCCGGCGCGGGATGAAGGTGACCGCGAAGTTCGCGATCTCGCCAGTGTGCGGCGTTGGTACCGGTCCCGGAATCTGGACGATGTCGCCATACATTCTCAGATCGATGGGAAAATAGACACCGGAAGAGACCGCCTGAGCGGGCTTGCCCTCCTGGGTCGACATGGGCGCGTCGATCCGTACCTCGAGCGTGCGGCGCGTCACGCCCTTAACTTCGCGGTTGAAGTAGACCGTGAGCGGCGGAACGTCGCGCCCGCGCTTGATGCGCTCGACGATCAGGTCGGTGAGGTCGACTGGCGCCGTCGGGGGCGCCATGTACTGATCGGTGAATTGGTTGATGTTGCGCCGCTCCTCGAAGCGCCAGCCGATGTCGAGGATCTTCGGCAGGTCGGGATAGAAGCCGATCCCGTCCTTCCCCGGCGCCCCGTTCGTACCGGTGCCGTCTTTTCCGTCCTGGCCCTTGTCGCCTTTCGGTCCCTGCGTGCCCCTGGTCTGCAAGCATTCGAGCCAGGCTTGCAGGGTCTGCGTGCTGGCGAGGATCTTGCGGCCCGCGCGGTTGTCGATGCGTGCGCGCTTGGCCGCGAGATCGTTGGCGAGCGACTCGTTCGCAGCATCGAGCACCGATGCGCCGGCCTGGTAGCGCTCGATGCTGGCTAGCATGATGCAGTTCGGCGTGTCGCAGCTGTGGCAATCCTGATGCCAGATCAGGTCAGCGCAGGCGATCTCGATCTGCTCGTCCGACACGACAACGCCGAGGCCGGCATTCTTCAACAGGCCGATGAGACGCAATCCTGTGCCCGGCACGGGCCGCGGCGCCGTCAGGATCGCGGGCTGGCCGGTCGCGAGCGGCGCGAGAACGGCGGCCTGCACGAAGGTCGTGGTGCCGGATTCCTCGATCGCATAGAGCATGCCGTCGGCGCCAGAGGCGACGAACTCGGGCACATGATCGAGCGTGAGAGTGGCGAGCAAGCCGGCAGCGGCGCCGAGATTCGCCGCGTCAAGGATGAACAGGGACTTGGTGGTCCGGCTCGCGACCGCGATCAACGTCTTGCCGCCGGTTTCGAGATAGGCGAGGGCGGAGGGCTTGGCGGTCGCCGGAAGCGCCGTCGCGTCCGTCGCCGAGGACGAGCTCGCCAGCGTGATCGCCTTGAGCTTGCCGGCCGCCTCGTCGATCGCATAGGCGGCGCTGCCGTCCGACTTGGCAACGAAGCTCGTCAGCGACGCCGTGATGCTGCCGAGCGAGGTTGAGGCGGACTTCAGCCCATTGGCCCCGTCCTCCGCGTAGGCAAGCAGCGCGCCCGACTGGCGCACATAGACGATCGCGGCGCGGCTGACGTCGCTCGACGCCGCGAGCGCGACCGTGTTGGCACTTGTGGTGCCCGTGATGTCGATGGTTGCGACGACAGTGGGCGAGGCGGGGCTGAAGACCTGGATGACGTCGGTGGTTCCGGCCTTCGGGCCGGTGGCTACGAAGGCGAAGTTGCCACGGCCCGCGACCGCCATGGCGTCGGCGCCGAGATCACTGCTGCCCGCGTGATGGGTCGCGAGATCGAACGTGATCAGCTTCTGCGGCTGCTTGGCATCGAGCGCATAGATCACGTTGCCGACCAGCGGTGCGTTGCCGAAGCGCGGCGTATTGGCGCCGAGCGAAGCCTCGGCGGCGCGGGCAAAGACTACGCTGGCGAGCTCGGCTGGCTGCACGCGTGGCAGGGGCGTCAGGGCCGGATCTACCGTCACGTCAAACGCATAGGACTCCAGGATCCGGTTGGGCGCGCAGCCATTGTCGTCGCACCCGCAATCGTCATAGAGCACCGGCACGTTCTCGGTCGGGCACTCGACGTAGCGGACGCAGATCCCGAGCGCATGGATGCGCCGCGGGTCCTCCTTCGCGAGTTCGGCGACCTTTTTGTAGGTGAGGAGGTCGAGCATCTCCTCCTCGGGCACCAGGATGTCGTGTCCGCAGCAGTCCACCGCCGAGCCCGGCTCGACGCGCACATAGCGCCTTTGGCAGTCCTGGTTCGGATGCTGGAAAACATTGAGGCCGCAGACCACGCCCCAGCCATGCAGTCGCGCCTGGTGCAGCCGCATCTTCTCCTGATGGAAATGTGTCTCCGCGATGAAATCGGAGGCGCCCATCATCTTGCCGGTGAAATAGTTGTTCCTGACGAACGGCTCAAATTCGCAGGTGACGCATCCAAGTGCGGCTTCGGCGTCGTGCTTGGAATTCATCGCGAACCTCCCAGCTCAATTCAGGCGCATCGTTTCGCCGGCGCGCGCATTCACGCCGACGACTGCGGGACGTCCCGGATGCGGCGGCAGCACCGTGCCGTGTCCGAGACGGTTGTCGCGCAGCCGCAGGCCGGCCGGCACGCGCGCGATCACGCTGTCCAGGCCGATCATCGCCTGCACGCCGACGCGGAAGCGCGGCTCGACATATTCGACCCGCCATTTCGTGTGCGCCGGAGCTTCCTGCGCGAGAAGGCGTTCGAGGCCGCGGCGCTGCCAGTCGTTGCGCTTCAGGCAAGCGGGCACGAACACCGTGAACTGATGCGCCGAGGTGTGGAACGGATCGCGCAACGGATCCGGCGTCGAGATCAGTTGCGTCGCCGGATTGCCGTCGGGCGGGCAGGAGAGGGGGCCGACGCGCGCATTGCCGGTCCGCTCGGCACCGCTCAGCTCGCTGCGATTGACGATGCGCTTGCCCCACAGCATGGCGTCGTCGCCGAGCCGGCCTGCGCCGACGAACAGCCATCGCCGCAGGCGGAAATGCTCGAGGATCAGAGCCGGCCGCGGCGGCGGGCAGCGCCTGGGCGGCGGGGCGCAGTTGTCCGGCCGCGGAAAGCAGCGCATCTGCGGGCAGGCATCGTCGCACTCGGCGCGATCGAAGCCGAGAAAGGTCAACAGCAGGTCGCGCAAGCCGGCGACGGTGCCGCGCTGACCGTAGAGCTTGGTCGCGCGCTTGAGCAATGCGCGCCGGATTGCCTCCGGCCATTGGCGGTCGAGCGTCACCCCGATCCAGCTCGCGAGCCACGTCAGCACATCGACTACGGGCTGTCCTTCGCGCGTCTTGGCGCGCGGACGTTCGGAGGGCGCGCTCAAGGGATCGAACAGCTCGTGCGTCGTGTCGATGCGCGACTCGATCGAGCGCAGCGTGGTGTCGAACAGCGCCGTGAAGCGGTCCGTGAAGTCGGCGCTGATCGGATCCATGCCGTAGACGCCTGGCAGGTAGCGGCGCAGCGAGACGCGGGGAAATTCGACGACGATGCGGCTGATCGCCGGCGTTGACTGGCCGTCGCCGCTCAGCACCAGGCACAGCCAGAGATAGCGGCCGGGCGGGCTGCGCACCAGCGCGTCGGCCACGCCGTCCTTCATCGCGCGGATTGCGACGGTGTCGCTCCACGCCTGTGGCGGAAGATCCGCGAGTTCGCCGTCATCGAGCACGATATCGGATGTCGTTGTCCGGATATCGATACGCGTGCGCGCGGCCAGCGTTCCGGCGAGCTGCACGCGGTGCCAGACGCAGCCGCGGCGCCGCGAGTCGAGGGCGGCGCTGCGATAGTTCCCGAGCTTGCCATAGAGCGCGGGCGCGACGCGATCCTTCTCCTTGGCCGGATAGCCCTGGGCGTCGAAGACCGCGTCGCAGGGCGTCCCGAGATGCAGCCTGCCGTCGCGGTCGACCGCGATCGGCGGGCAAGGGAAGCGGCGCGCCGCATCGACCGCGCGCGGCGGGATCGGCTGACGCTGCCCGTCGACTATCTCGACCGCGGCGGCGACGAGCTTGCCCGACGCATCCAGCACGTTGTTCTCGATGACGGCGAGAAGTGCGTCGTGACAGTCGGTCGCGAGATGCGACACCCGACCAAGGTTTATCCATGCCTTCTGCCAGCGGCCATCGCGGTCGAACACGTCGATGCGGCCGTGGTCCGGATCGCTGACGTGGATGCGGCCGTGGGAGTCGACCGCGATCCCGAACGGCGCCCAGAGCTTGCGCAGCCCCGTGGAGACCGGCAGCCGCAGCGTGCCGCGCGGCACCGAGCCGATGAGGTCCAGGAAGACCACGCGATGATACGCACGGTCGACGATCAGCAGCGTGCGACCCGCGATGGCGAGTCCCGTCGGATCGCCGAGCTGGTCAGGCGGCACGAAACTCGGCGGCCTCGGGACGCAATCGTTTCCGGCTGGCGGGCGGGCAATCAGGCAGGGCAGCGGCTTGAATGCGCAGTCGCACGGGTCGAAATACTTGATGAGGCCGTTGCCGCGGTCCGCCAGGTAGACGGCACCGTTGCGCGCGACCGCGACATTGGTCGGCGGCTTCAGGCCGCCGAAGCTGCCGGAGCCCTCGGCGAGCGTCCGGTCTGTGTCCGGCGCGGGCGTGAGCGTGAGGGCGCGCGCGCAGGGATCGATCTCGACCGCATCGAGCCGGCCGACCGCGAAACCGCGCCGCGGATCCGCGCCGCCGCGCGCATAGAGTACGAGCGCGAGCGGATCATGCGGCAGCCCGTGCTCCGCGCCGACGTGCAGCGCGTCGCGCTGCGCTACGGTGAGCGCTCCGGTCGACGATGCGGTGGCGTGTATGTTCATGCCGCTGCCTCCGCATCCGTGAGCCGGACCTCGAGCTGATGCTCACCGGAGAACAGGAGGCTGTTGGCCGCGATCGGCACGTCCTTGCATTCCGGGAAGTCTTCGCCATCGACCGTGATCACGAGCCGCTCGATCGAGTCGACGCCCTCGACCGAGAAGATCCGTTGATACACCTTGGAGTAGCGGACGGTCTCGCCGAAGCCCCAGCCGTCGCCTTCGTCACCGCCGATGATTGGGTCGAAATAGGCGGCGATCGCCGCCTCGGCCTGCTCGCGCACGCCCGCGGTGTCAGCATCGTCCTCCGCGACGATGTCGGCCGTGATCCTGATCTCCTGATAGCTCGGCGCCACCACGAACACCTCACTGGTAAGCAGCCGCCGCGCATCCAGGTAGCTGCAGACCGTGCGCAGCAGTCCTTCGGAAGGCATCGGCATGAACGGCCGCCCCGGGACCCGCTTGGCGTTCGGCACGATGACGACGCTGATCGCGCCCGGGACCTCGACGGTCGGGAACTGCGGATGCAGCAGCGGGAACGCCTTGGCGCGGGCGATGTCGCCGGCCTGCTTCGCCAGCACTTCGAAATCCTCGAGCGTCACGGCGCGTCCTTGCGCGCGGATCGAGCGCCGGGCCCGTTCCTTCGCCGCTTCGATGCGCTCCTCTTCCCGGCCGCCGACGGCCGCGAACAGATTGGTGACATTGCCGCCGTCGATGCCCTCGACCGGCGTGATCAGGCTGTTGATCGCGCGCGCCGGCACGTTGCCGCGCGCACCTCCGCCGTAGCGATATTCCAGTGCCACCACATTGGCGTCGGGGTTCTGCGCATTGGCGATCGGCACCGCGCCGTGCACGCCGTCGCCGGCATTGAGCGTGCCGCTGCTGGCCGAGAGCGCGAGCACCGGATCGTTCGATCCTGCGTCGAGTAGATCCTCACGCACCTCCCAAACCGCGGGCCCGGTGCCGTCGTCGATCTGAATGCGCACGCTGCCGGCGATTACCGGCGTATTCGCGAGCTCCCATGTCTGGTTGCGTGACCCGTCAGTGCCGCCCAGCACTTCGCCTTGCACAGTCTGCGCCTGCAGCGCCATCACCATATTGGTGCGGATCGCGACGATGGTGGGTGGCGTCTCGTATTGCGCCTTGGCCAGACGCGCGCGGATCCAGAACAGCTTCGGCTTGCTGCCGTCGCTCGGATAGGTGCCGACATAGTCGCGTTTCATCGGGCCGGGCGCGGGCGCCCGGAGCGTGATGAAGCCGCTGCGCGTGAAGGCGAGCGTGCCGTCCTTCAGCGCGGCCATGCGCTGCCATTCGGCGCCGTTCCAGAACTCCCACTGCACCCGTGCCGACGGGAACGCGGTCTGCCCCGGCCCGCAGGTCACCACCGGCTTTTCCGCTCGGTCGCCTTTAGCATACACCGCGATGTCGAAAGTCGTGTCCGGGAAGTCGTCCGGCGTCGGATAGGCGCTCGGAAAGCCGAGCCCGAGCACAAGCGCGGCTTCCGTCAGCGCCAGCTCGCCGAACGGCAGGTAGGGATCGAGCGCCTCGTTCGCGGCCGTCAGGTCGCGGTGCACGCCCGAGTCGTAGCTCTGCACCGACTGCAGCGTCGCCGTGAGGGCGCGCGCGCTCTTCTCGGTCTCGTAGATCAGCGGCGGTCCGCCGTCGTCCGCGGGCGCCGAGACCTGGGTGCGCGGCGGCACATCGATAAAGGGCATGGTCGTGGTGTCGGTGACCGGGAACATCACGTCGACGCGCGCCGGCTGCGCGGCCTGCAGCTCGATCCCCACCATCTCGAGAAACTTGAGATAGTTGAGCTCCGGCACCTTGCCCATGCGGTAGAGCAGCATCTCGGAGAGCCAGGCGAGGAGCTGCGCCAGCGTGATGCCCGGGTCGCTGTCGTTGTGGTCGTTCCACACCGGCTGCCATTCCGGCGTGTAGCGTGCGATCCTCGTCTTCACCTCCTCGACGATGTCGTCGAAGCGGCGATCGTCGATGATCGGAACCGCGTCCTTGAGGGCCATCTAGTGTCCCTCCGTGATGTAGAACGGATAGACCAGGTTGCCGATCGCATTGGTGGCGCGGATGCGGTAGTTCACGCGAATCAGCAGCAGATTGGGGCTGTCGGCGGTGCTCTCCGCGAGCACGTCGAGCACGTCCACGCGCGCCTCGTACTTTACCAGCGCCTCGCGCACCATGTGCACGACCAGGGCGATAGTGCCGGCATTGTTCTCCGAGAACACGAGATCGTGGATGCCGCAGCCGAAGTCTGGCAGCATTGGCCGCTCACCGCGCGCGGTCGCCAGGATCAGCAGGATCGACTCCTCGACCCGCTGCTCGGCGCGCGCCTGGGCGATCTTCCCGTTCGGCGTCACCTGCAAGGGGAACTTCCAGCCGATGCCGAGGAAGCGCCGTTCCTGGGGTGCGGGGGTGGCCATATGCAGTCCTCACGACAACCATTGCTTCGCGCCGCCGCCCGACGGCGCGTAGAGAATCTTGTTGGTCTCGATGTCGCCCTCGACGATGACGTGTGCGCCGGCCGCGGGCGTGAGCCGGATGTCGCCGTTCGCCACCAGCAGGAACTTGGCGAGAACGTTGCCGCCGCCGTCGCAATTTGCGATCTCGACCTCGAAGTTGGGTTGTGCCCGGATCTCCAGGTAACCCGCAGCCTGCATGGCATCGCCCTTGAGCTGCATGCGCACCTTGTGCGCCTCGTCGGGCTTGGTCGTTGGCGTATCGAACTGCGTGGTGAAGCGCTTGTTGGCGCTCTCGTCCACGAAGGTAAAGGTCGGCGACGGCGCTCCGAGCGTCGTCTCCTCGACGCCGGCATGCGTCGTCTTCACCAGACCGCGCACGAAATAGGTCGGCGTGCCGGCCTCTGCCGGCTTGTAGACGTCGGCATCGGCCGCGTCCTTCTGCCCGACCGCGACCAGCGTCGCCTCCCAGGCGGGCGCGCCGCCCGCCTTGAAGGCCGCCGCCAGCGGCTTCGCCGACTTGAGCTCGTCGTCGCCGGGCGCGGCACGCCAGGTCTTCTGCATCTCGTCCCAGAGTTCGGCTGGGCTGCCACGAAACACGAAAACGCCCGCGAGCGTCACGTCGGCTTCGCCCGCAACGGCGCCGTCGGAGAATTTCACGTCTGTCAGCCGGAGGGTCAGCGGCTTCGTGAGCGGAGCCGTGGTGCTGGCCAGGACGGGGGCGGGGACGGTTGTCATGACGCGCCTCAAATCAGGTTGCCGATGCCGGGCGAGTAGACGGGGCTCGCCACCGCATTCGCGATAAGCGCGCTGCACGTGACCGCGCCTGTGAAGTTTGCGAGTCCCGCATTGACCGACAGCACGCCGGTGTTGATGGACGTGACGCCTGCCGCATTGATCGAGGCCGAGGTGCAGTTCACGGTGACGACGCCCGCCGTGTTGATGGTCAGCGTGCCCGGGGAGGTGACCGACACGCCGGTGGAGTCGACGCCGATTGTGCCGGCGCCCGTCGTGATGGTGATCGACGGCGGCGTGGTGTTGAGCTTGATGCTGACGAGCCCCGCCGGGCCCGCATTGATCGAGATGTTGGACGCACCCGCCGTGTCGTCGAGGGTCACCGTGTGCTGGGTGGACTTGATCTCGATCTTCTTCGCGGGCTCCTTGTCCTCGAGCGTGATGCTGTGCCCGCCGGCCGACTTGACGATGACGCGGCGGTCGCCCTCCTTGTCCTCGAAACGCAGCTGATGGCCGCCCGGCGTGACGATGACGCGGTTATGCGCCTCCTTCTCCGGAGACACATGCTCGCCGTTCCAGAGGAAGCCCAACACGTAGGGCGTATCCACCTTGCCGTCTTGGAACCCGACCAGGACCTCGTCGCCTTTCTCGGGCATGAAGAGCGCGCCGCGCCCCTTGCCTGACATGGGGCTCGCGATCGGCGCCCAGCAGCTCTCGAGCTTGTCGTCGATCGAGCGATACTCGACGATGCAGCGTCCCTGCTTCGCGTCGATCTTTTTGACGAAGGCGGTGACAACGCCCTGCCTGTGGCTCATGGCTTCGTCCCTTTCGGCAAGGGTTCTTCGCGCCGCGCCGTGAAGCGCGTCGTGTAGCCGGAATCTCCGATCGTGTGGGTCGTCTCGGTGACGAAGTAAGTGCCGGAGAAGCGCGAGCCGACACCCTTGATGCGGATTCGCTGGCCAGAGCGGAGATCGGGCAGGCCGACCGTGGTGCCCTGTGCGGTCACCATCTCCTTCAGGCGGTCGGAGAGGATCGCCAGCGCGCGCCGGCGCGCCTGCTGCGGCGTGACCTGCGGCTCGTTCGCGACCACCTCCTCGCGCGGCTGGCAGCCCGGCTGCGTCAGCAGCTCCAGCAGGTCGCTGTTGGTCTTGATGTCCGGATGCTTGAGGTCGACCGTCTCGCGGATCGCTTTGTTGGTCTGCCGGTTCCAGGCCCGCACCTCGACGCTCTTCACCTGCTTCGCGGTGGACAGCGTCGGCTTGAAGTCGATCAGCGAAATGCCCCACTCGAGCTCGTAGGTCACGTCGCGCAGGCGGGGATGCTTGTCGTCAGAAGGGCCGAAATAGAGGAACTCCTCGATCTTGCCGTTCGCTTTCTTCTCGCTGTCGATGAACACGACATAGCCGGCGTTGCGCGCGCGCAGGAACAGGAAGTCGATATCGTACTGGTTGTCCTGCGCGACATAGTCGAGCGGGATCTCCTTGCTCATCGCGGTTTTGCTGACGCGGATCTTCAGCTTCTTCTGCGTCGCCGGATCGGTCAGCGTCTTGATGCTTTGGGCGATCTGGCTGTCCTTCTTGTTCGTCCAATGCTGCGAGCGCTGCTTGTCACGCAGCCGGTGCAGCACGTTCAGGGCGCGCACCGCGAGGGTGGGAGGGCCGCTCGCGGGAAAGTTCGGCTCCATGGTGGTGACACTGCCGCGGGTCATCACCGTCAAGCGGCTGCCGTAGCCCATGCGCAGCTCGAACTCGCGCGCACATGGCTCGAGCAGCTTGTAGCGCAGCGACTCCGGCGAGGCGGGCGAGAGCGTCTTCTCGGTCTCCGAGCCGATATATTTGAAGCGCCGTGCGGCGGAGTCCCAGTTGCCGACCGTGAGCTCGAAGCTGTCGATCTCCTTGATGCTGTCTTTGTAGGTAACCTGGGTGATGTCGCGGATGATCGCTTCCGGTACCGCCGTGCCCTCGGCATGCACCTCGAAGCGCGGGATGTAGAACTCCCCGAACTCCCTGGCCTGCTTTGCGAGTGTGACGACTGCCATGGCGCTGCTCAACTGATGCGGGGAACTTCGAGCATCTGCCCGATGCGCAGGCGGCGCGGATCGTCGATGCCGTTATGGTCGGCGATGGTGCGCCAGTCGGCGGGCCGTTCGTAGTAGCGATGCGCCACGCCCGAGAGGGAGTCGGTCTGCATCAGCACATGCGCATGCGTGCGGTCGGGCGAGCTCAGATTCAGCTGCTCGAGCTGGTCGTTGAGCGTCTTGTACTCGCGCAGCGTGATCGAAAGCGTGGCACGCAGCGGCACGCCGTCCGGCGAGAACAGCGTGAACTTCTGCTTGATGGACTCCATCACGCAGCGAAAGCCGTTGCGGCGCTGGTTGCCGAGCGCGGGTCCCGCGAGCGCCAGGGCCGCCGCGCCGATCGCGCCGGTCGCCGACACCGCTGCGTCGACCGCGGCCGAGACTGCGCCCGCCACGGCGCTGGTGATCGCCTTGGCGGCGGCGCCCGCGACATTGCCGGGTGCGCCGCCGATCGAGGCGCCCGGAAACTGGTCGCTCCACACGAAGGTGAGGATCGGCGGTGCGTGCCGTTCCGGCTCGATCTTGATGAGCTGATAGATCTTGTCGGTTTCGGTCGTAACGCTCACCGCGCCGGCGCCCATGCCGTGCTCGGTCGTGTCGAAGAACAGGTCCAGTGTCATCTTCTCGGCATTGCCGCGCACATATTGCTGGACCGGAGCGTCGAGTCCCGGGATCGCGACCTCACCGAGCGTCACCTGCTTGTCGAGGCTGAACTCCGTCGGATTGTACTGCACGTCGATCTTCTTCGGCTCGCGCGAGCGATCCTGCCACTCGACATAGATGACGGCCTTCTTCACCTTGGTGCTCATGCGGTCTCCTGCTCGGCGGCGACGCCGGTGGTGACTGTGGTGTCGGACTTGGACCGCTTGTCGCGCAGCTGCCGCTCGTCGAAGGCGGCGAGCACAGCCTGCACGATCTGCTCGAGGGTCTGCGGCGACAGTAGCGCATCGCCGTCCATGGCCTTCACGGTGCCGATCGCGTTCTGGATGTGGATATTGGCCATGTCAGCCCACCAATCCCGCGGTGCCGGAGACCCCCGCCGTCACCAGACCGCCCGCGCCGCCGCCCGTCAGCGCGGAGGAGAGGCTGCTGGCGAGGCCGACGAACGGCAGCTGATAGATGCCCTCGTGCGAGATCTCCATCGATTCGATCGCGACGTTGTTCTGCGTCGCGTTCATCTGCGGGCCGGAATATTTGAGCGGCAGCCCGCGGCGGAAGTACCAGATGTTGTTCGGCACCATCATCTCGTTCAGCAGCACGATGACGCCGTCGCGCCGCTTGCCGCGTCCCTCGACGAAGCCGTAGAACCAGTCCCACAGCGAGCTGTTGCCGGCGACGCCGCGCTTGAGGGTGATGTTGGTCCACGACACGCGGCCCGGGAATTTCAGCACCGCGCCGTTGTTGCCGCCCTCGTTGAACTCCTCGACCTTCATGCTGGCCTCGAGCCCCTGGCATTCGGAGAAGCCGCCGACCGCGACATCGAGCAGGCCGGAGACGAGCGCCGAGCCGACCGTCGCCAGCACACTGCTGGTGTCGAGCAGGCTCACCACAAAATTGTGGTTGAGCATCGGGTCGCTGCGCAGCTCATTGATTGCCGCCATCACGCCGCCGCCTCCGTGATGCTTTCGGTGATCTCGAAGCCGTTGCCGGTGCGGCCGATGCGCAGCACTACGAACTCGAACGGGATCGAGGCCGCTACTCCGATCTGCAACAGAAGCTCGCCGCGGTTGCGCGCGTCGGCCGGATTGTTGGTCTCGTCACAGCGCACGAAGAAGCCTTCCGCGGGCACCGATCCCATCAGTGCGCCGCGGCTCCACAGCTCGCGCAGGAAACTGTCGGCGGCGAGCGCGAGCTTGGCGCGGGTCAGCCAGTCGTTGCCTTCGAACACTGCCCACTGGACCGCACTCTCGAGCGAGCGCTCGATCATGAGCAGCAGGCGCCGCACGTTGAGGAAGCGGAATTCCGGATTGCTCGAGAGCAGGCGCGCGCCGGCGATGCGCAGGTTGCGCCCCGGCACCGCGCGGATGACGTTAATGCCTTCCGAATTGAGCAGGCCATGGGTCGCCTCGTCGATCGCGAAGGTCGCGCGTTCCGCCATCAGCAGCGGCGTGTTGGCGGGCGCCTTGTGTGGACCGATGCGCAGGTCGGTGGCCGCGATCTGGCCCGCCACGTGGCCGCAGGGCGGGATCGGCAGCGCCGGCAGGCGCGCATGCGGCAGCTGCTCGTGCACTTCGATCCAGGGGAAGTAGAGCGCCGCGAAGGTGGAGTCGAACAGCCGGCGGAAGTCGCGCACCGCCGCGACGCCGAGGCGGTCGCGCGTCGACGCCGCGAACGGCGGATCGATCAGCGCGACCCGGTCGTGCCGCTTCTCGCAGTGCTCGACCAGGGCGCGCATGACGCGCTCCACCGCGGCGTCCGGGAAGCGCGGCGGGAGGTCGCCATGGACCACGGGCGGCGGCGGCAGGATCACGGCCTCGGTCGGCAGGCAGGGGTTCGGCTCGCAGCGTGGCGGCGTGACGATCTCGACCATCCGCGGCTGGATGTGGATGTCCGGCACCGCGACCAGCGAGATCTCGTCGATCTCGCCGAGTGCGGCGGTGCCGCGCCGGTTGGCGAGGATCGCGGCGTCGGAATCGTCGAGCGCGACGTCGGCGCCGATGAAGTCCTGCGTGGTGAGCGAGCTCAGCCCGTCGGCGCCGCCCGTAAGCACCACCGGACCCGGGTCCGCGAGTCGCACGGCGTTCGCACCGGGCGCGGCACGAAGCTCGACCAGCCGCGCCGGCTCGGGCAGCGCGCCGATCCGGCTGCGCTTGCCGAAGGCGACCAGCTCCGCCGTGCTCTCGCGCTCCGGCTGCGGCGGCCGGCCGCCGCGGCTCGCCGGCGCGAACAGGCTGCCGACGCCGTTGACGATCTTCGGGCCGTAGCGCGGATGGTCAGGCGAAAGCGCCAGGTCGTCATAGACACGCCACGGACGTCCGTCTTTCGAGACCTGGAGTTGATAGGACACGGTCTCGATGCGCAGCGGCAGCACCGGATCAATCAGCGACGCCAGCGGTGCGTCGCTCTGGAGTCGCAGCGCGGCATCGCCGATGTTCCAGATCAGCTTGCCGCTCTCCGAATCGACCGCGCTCAACATGCGCAGCTCGCGAACGATGGCGCCGCCCTTGTCCTGGACGAGCTCCACCGTGCCCGCGCGCGAGAAGCCGGCGACCGAATCCACCACCGCGAAATCCGGCGTGACCCTGGTGGCGCGACGCGCGACGCGGCGGACCTCGATCAGCCGCAGGCTGAGTCCATTGCCCCAGGCGCCGCTCGACTCGGCCTCCGCGCGCCACACCGGCGCGCCCGCTGAAGCCTTGAGGACCGCGCTCGCCGTCAGCGCGGCCTTGCCCTCGACCCGCACGACCCAACAGCGTCGGCCGCCATTTTCGAAGAAGGCCTTCACCACATAGGCGAGATAGCCGTGCGGGAAGAAGCCGCCGAACACCGCGTTGAACTGCTTCCAAGACTCGATCGCGACCGCGCGCCGTGCCGGCCCGCGCTCTGCGATGCCGACGAAGCCCGCGATATCCGTGCGCAGGCGGCTGATACCGCCCTGCGCGCGGTCGGCGCGCTCGATATAGGCTCCTGGTGTCTCGTAGGTGGCCATCGCGGAGCGCTCCCCCTTACATCTCGAGCGTGAGACCCTCGTGGACGAGTTCCACCGATTCCATCGCCACCTCGTTGCCGCTTGCCTTGAAGGCCGGACCTTCTATCTTGTTGATCCAGGCGTTCTCGGCATGCCAGCGCAGCACCGGCTCGCGCGCCTCGTTCATCAGCACGATGGTGACGTTGCGGCGATCGGGGTCGCCGTTCATGATGTTGTTGTACCACTTCCAGAGCACGTTATCGGGCGTGTAGCCGCGCTTGAGCGTGAGGTTCGTGTACTTGCGCAGCCCGACCAGCTTGCGGACGTTGCGTTGCAGGTCGGTGCCCTCGCGGTAGTCGACCGCGTCGCCCTCGGCGGTCAGGCCGCCGACCTCCGAGAATGCGCCGCTCGGCACGCCATCGATCTCGATGGAGAAATTGTAGGCGCGAAAGGGATCGTTTCGTTTGTCGGTCGCCATCGCTGTCTCTCCTGTTGCGCTCGCGCGGGAACGGCGCCGTCTTACGCGATGTTTGCGTCACTCCTCGGCGTGCGCCGTCCACAAGCCGATGCGCACGATCACGAACTCCGCCGGCTTCACGGGCGCGACGCCCACCAGGCAGATCAGTCGTCCCTGGTCGATGTCGGTCTGCGTCATGGTGGTGCGGTCGCACTTGACGAAAAACGCCTCCTCGACGCGGGTGCCTTCGAGCGCTCCGTTGCGCCAGACCTGCGTCAGGAAGTTGCTCACCGAGCGGCGCACACGCGCCCACAGCGGCTCAGCATTGGGCTCGAACACCACCCATTGCAAGCCGCGGTCGATCGAGGCCTCGATGAAGATCAGCAGGCGCCGGACGTTGACGTATTTCCAATCCGAGTCGCTGGTGATCACGCGCCCGCCATAGACGCGGATGCCCCGGTTGTTGGCACGGAAGTCGCGGATCACATTGATGTTGACCGGATAGGGATTGAGAATGTCGTGCTGCTCCTTGTTGAGCAGCCGCTGCAGGCCGGTGACGCCGCGCACCACCTCGTTGGCGGGCGCCTTGTGCACGCCACGCTCGATGTCGGTGCGCGCATAGATCCCGAGCATGTGTCCGGAGGGTGGCAGCGGATAGTCTGCCGGCATCGCGGGGTTGAGCGGGTAGGGCTCCGGAATGACCAGCCACGGGTGGTAGAGCGCCGCATATTTGGTATCGAACTGCTGGCGCTGCACCTGCACGTTCGTCATCGTGTCGGCCGGCGGCGGCGTGCCGTCGAGCACCGCGAAGCGATAGCGCGCGAGCTCGCAGTGATTGATCAGTCCAGCCTGCATCGTGACGGAGGTGCGTCCCGGCGCCGCAACGATGCTGATGTCCTCGATATTGCGCAACGTGAACAGGCCCGTGCGCTGCTCCGGCTCGGTGTTGTCAGTGCCGATATAGATCGCGTCCGTGACGGCGCCGAGCGCATCATCGCCGCGCGACAGGCGCAGCAGGATCAGCCGGCGCGTGCCGTCGGGCCGGACCTCATAGTCCGCTACCGGGCCCGCGCGCAGCCCGGTGCCTGGCGAGAGGTCGCGCACGCGGATATAGGCGGACTCGCCTTCCGAGCGGCGATCGCTCTTGCGCAGGTCGCGGCCCGCGTCGTCCTGCGTGAGCGCCGGGTTGGTCGTGTCCCAGGTCGCACCGACGATGCGCTCGAAGTAGCGGCTGTGGCGCGGGTCGAGCGACAGCGCCGCGAATACCTCGCGATCGATCGCGGTGTTGTTGCGCGACGGGTTGGCGGGATCGGGCTGACGCAGCAGTTCGACCACGAAGCGGTACTCGCGCGAACGGACCGGATTGTTGATGGCTGCAGTCCCAGGCAGCGGCGTCCCCGTCTCGAGCGTGATCAGGTAGTTGTTCTGACGGTCGATTGCCTGGACCTTGTGGGCGGTCTCGATGCCGCCGGCGTCGGTCACGACCAGTTCGGTGCCGGCCTCGACCCCTGCCGCGGAATTGAGCCGCAGGCCTCCGGGGACGATCTGCCGGATCGTGGTCGTCAGCAGCGGCTGCCCGGCCACCTCGGCGCCGACCTGTAGCCGGTTGCCCCAGGCGCCGGCGTCGAGCGCGCGCACCTCGATCATAGGCGTGCGCGTGACCATGGCTTCACCCGCCGCGTGCGGCAGGTCGAGCGGCAGGTCGAGCGGCACGTTGCGTGCCGTAAGCGTGACCGGGGCGGCGCTGACCACGTGATAAGAGGGCGTCCCGCCGGGCGGGGTCACGCGAACGATGGTGCTGGCCGAGATCGATCCGGCCGCCGCGACGATCAGGCTCGTCTCGTCCATCGCGGAGTCGATCGCGAGCGTGGTTGCGAAGGTCGTCGTCAATGGATCGACGAAGCGGAAGATTACGTTGGCCATGGCATCATGTTTGCGGCGCAGCGCGCTGCGCAGCACCAGCGGTCCCGGGTTGTTGCCGGGCGCGGTGGCCGGCATCGCGGCGATCTGCGCGAACTCGGCGTCGGCGGCGAGACCGATCTGGACGACGTCGTTGACCTTCATCGTCGAGCGGTTCGAGACCTGAATGACGTTCGTGTTCGCGGCGGCGTCCGCGGTGAGATCGTAGGAGGGCGGTGTCGCCGGGGCGATCGTGACGACTTCCACGAGCGAGCCGGTCGGGTAATTCGCATAGGCCTGCTTGTCGAGGCTGAGCCGCACCAGGCCGCCGATCGGCCGATACTCTTCGCGATCGGGATTGGTGTGGTCGAAGAACAGGAAATCGCCCGCGGCGAAACCGGCGGTGCTCGCCACATTGACCACCGAAGCACCGGCCGCAACGCCGCCGGCCGCGACCTGCGTGGATGGCGGCCCTAGCGGGACCGTAACGTCCTGGCGGAAGACCTGCGCAGTCGCGCTATGCAGCAGCCGTAGCGGCGCGCGCAACGGCACGACATTACCGGCCGGCGCCCCGGCGACCACGATATATTCAGCAGTGCCCCCGGATCCGATGCGCAATAGCTGGCCGCCTGCCAGCGCCGGGGTGAAGGCCGCGCTGACCAACGTGATGCTCCTCGCTCCCTCGGCGGCGTCGGCTTGCAGCGTCGAGGAATGCACTTGGGGGAGCGGGGCCGGGTTATCGACGATCGTGCGCACTTCCACGGTCTGTGCCGCCGCATGCTCGAATGAGAGCGGCAAGGTGAGCGCGAGCACCGAGGCATTGTTGAGCGGCGCATTGATTGTGCGGAACTCGGCACCCGTGCCGGTGCCGATCTGGACAGTATCGGCGGCCGCGAAACCAGTGCCGTCGGCAACGATCACGCTGGATGCAGCAGCGGCCGCCGACGAAAGGAGCTGCGTGGTGGCGGGCGCGGTCGCGTCGGGCGCGACCAGCGGCCGGCGTGCGACGGACGCTGCGCCCGGATCGAGCACGCGCGTGATGAACACGCGCTTGCCGCCATTGGTGAAGAAGCCCTCGACCGCATGCGGCAGGTAGCAGCGTTCGGCGTCGAACACGTCGGGATCGAGATATCCGCCGAACCAGCGCTGATACTCGCCGTTGCTGGTGATCAGGATCGGCACGTTGAGCGGGCCGCGCTCGGTCATGCCGACCATGCCGGCCGTGCTGGTGGAGACGCCTTCGATGGGCTTGGAACCGGTATCGACCTCTTCCACGTACACTGCAGGAGCGAGGTATTCAGGCATGGCGCTCTCCTCGAGACGTCTAGCTCACCGTGACATCGACGCGGTTTTCGAACATGGCGTAGTCGGGCACAAACTCGATGGCCTTGCTCGCGGGGGAGCTCGAGTCCTTTGCGAGCAGTTCGATCTTTCCGGCGCGCGTGATCGGCGGCAGGCGATAGAGGCCGTCCGCATCGGTCGTCGTCGCGAGCACGTCGATGCGATGAAAGGACTGCACCAGCGGCGGACCGGGATCGAAGACGCGCACCTGGTGCGAGCCCGTGGTGCCGGAAGCATCGAACAGCACGGCCTCGTCGCCGCGCGCGACCGCATAGTTGAGCGCGACCGGTGCGCCGGCCGCCGGTCCGAGCAGCCGCCGCACCAGGCGATTGCGCTTGTGATCGAAGGCGAGCGGCTGGTTGACGACCACGCGCGACCAGTCGCTCGCCGAACCCGAAGGCGTGATGGAGCGGATCGCGAAGACCTCGCGCCGGCCGGCATCGTCGGCATCCACCGCGATCACGTCGGTGACGCCGAGCCCGACCGCATTGGACAGCCGCAGCGCCGTGCTGCCGGCTGCCACGTCGTCGAGCAGCGTCTTGGGACTGGTGGCGCCGTCGACGGAGCGGTCCTCGATCCTGATCGAGCCGGTGCCCGGTATATCCGCATAAGCCGCCGGCCACAGCGCGGCGATCGGCACGTCCCAGGGCCCGGCTGGGGCCGGGCCGCCGGGGACCGGCAGCTCGGGATCCACAGTGGTGCCGGCGGGAGGGATTTGCCGCCAGATCTTGCTGACGCGCACGGTGGCGCCGGCGAGCGGCGCCGTCACGGCGCCGGTGCGCTTGAGCACGCGCCCCACGATGGTCACGGGCTTGCGCCGCAGCGCGAGCAGCTGGTCAGCCGGCAGGGGCTGCACCGGGCTGCCGGCCGGGTAGGGGAAGTTCACCGCCTGCTGCAGCGTCACCTGATTGGCGCCCGGGCCGATCGCCGCGATCACGCCGAACTCCGCGCGCGAGCCGTCGAGGCTGCCGAGCAGCAGGCGCTGCCCGGGCTCCAGGCCCGCATTGGAATTGAGCGTGATGACCGCCGAGGTGGCCGCGCTCGCAAGCGCGCGCCGCGCGCAGGCGAACCTCACCGCGAGCCGGCGGCGCGCAAAGCGCGCGGCCTCGATCTCGAGTTCGATCACGCCGATGGTCGCGAGCTGCGGTGCGAAGGCGCGCTCGGGGCGGCCGGCCACGCCGAGTAGCCCTTCGTGCACCACGCGAATGCTGGCGTCGGCGGCAGGCGGCGTCATCAGGCGTGCCGTGAAGCTCGAGAGCGGCGGCCGCCCGGTCAACTCGTCGAGCAGCGTCACCTGCAGCAGGGCGCAAGGACGATGCCCCACCGGCGGCGGCTCCAGCATGGAGACGGTGAGCATGCGGTCCTGGACCTGGACTTTGCGGCGCGCCATCACGGGGCTCCCACGATGACGGCGAGCTCGGGCATGGCGATCTCGACCGGAGCCACGCGGATCGGCTCAAGCGCCGGGTCGATATTCACCACCGCGACCTCGTAGGAGACGGCGAGCTGGAACGAGCCTTCGAGCGCCTCCCAGAAGCGCGACATCTCGTCGAGTCCGAGCGCTTCGAGATGGACGTGCACCTCGGCGTCGGTGCCCTCGAGGTCGGTGTCCTTGAAGTCGACGCCCTGCAGGATCGGCTTGCTGTGCAGCGCCTGGATCACGCGGCCGAGGATCTTCTGCTCGATGTCGGGCGAGCCGCCGGTCCCTTTGAAGGTCACGGGTGCCATCAGGTAATGCAGATGCAAGGGCAGCGGCGGCGGGCGCAAGAGATCGCTCGCGATGCGCTCCGGCGGCCGGTTCATCCGCATGGCGTCGCGCTCGATCCGGTAGAGCCAGACCGCGAGCCCCTCCTGCTTCATGTCCTCCCGCATCTCCTGCGGGGAATTGAGGGTCACGACGCGGGTGCCGGCCCCTCCGAAGCCGAGGCCCGGCGCGGGCAGCGCCTCGAGCTGCGTGCGCAGGTATGAGCCGAGCGCTATGCTGGCGCTATAGAGCGACGTGTACATCGCGCACCTGGATTGCTCGTGAGCCGCGCATCATTGACCTCGTCCGGCTGCAGCGTCGGTGATCGCGCTCAGGATCTGCTCAGCCGATACGTCGTCGATGGGCTTCCGCGTCGGTTTGAAGGCATGCGTGCAGGCCGACGCGCCGTCGAGGGCGACCGCGACTACCGAGACGTTCGAGGCTTCGGCGAGATATGGATCGATTGAGGCGAGATCCGCGGGATCGCTGCGCGCCACCACGACCACCGGCGCGCCGGCCGCGATCGCCGAATTGATCAGCCTGCTGCCCTTGCTGGTGCCGCGCACGACTTGGAGATCGGATCGTCCTTTGAGCACGCTCGACACCATGTCCTCCAGCATTGGCGGCAGGTCGGCGAGAAGGACGATCGTCGAGGCCAAGCCTGCGGCTCCTGGATGAAGAGAGGAGGTTTGCGAGTTTCACCACGATACGGCGGACGAGGCCATGGATCGGAGGGGATGGGCGATGGTCCCGATCTGATGCGCGCCGTGCGGAATCCTCTCGCCCGAACCGGATGCTCCATGCGGCTGCGGCAATGGAATAGACCGGGGCTGGGCCGAATGATCTAGACCGTCGCCGCGTGGAGCCCACCGCGCAAGGACGCTTGGGAACGCGTTAGTGCCGCGTCGAGATTTATTATGTGCCAGAGAGTATCCGGGAGCGTCAGCCCGAGCGCGCCATGCGCAAGCGGGCGACGGCTGCGCCGCGGCGTCCGACGTGCAGCTTCTGGAGGATATTGTGCATATGGTTCTTCACGGTCGCCGAGCAGATCTGCAGCTGCCGGGCGATTTCCTTGTTGGATTGGCCTTCCGCGGCCAGCGCCAGGATCGCGCTCTCACGCGCGGTTAGCTCAGGCAGCGGCGCTCGCGCGGGCGCTTGCCGCATTAGGTTGGACAGGCGGTTGAACATGGCGGCCGTGATGTGCGGCGGGCAACGCAGGCGGCCGCTCGCGGCGTCGATCAGCGCGCCGTAGAGCTCGTCGGCGCCGCTCTCGCGCGGGACGTAGCCCGAGAAGCCGGCCGCTGCGCAGGCGAACACGTCGTCGTCGACCTCGGCGAGCGCGAAAGCGACGAGCTTCGCCTCGGTGCAGGCCACCTTTATCAGGCGCGTGATGGCGATGACGTCGACGTGCCCGAGGTCCACCAGCACCACATCGGGTGCGAGCTCGGCGATACGGGCGATGCCGGCCGGCTCGAGATTTACGGAATCGAGGATCGTGATGTCCGGGCGATCCACCAAGGTCAGAGCGAGGCTTTCGCGGACGAGCCGCACCGCGCTGGCGATGGCGAGGCGAATCGGCGGTGGTGCAGTAGCCGGATCAGCGCGCTCGGATGTGGGCCACGAGAGGTCCTGAGGAGCATGCCCTGACGGTTCGATCTCTGGCGGCATATGCTGCACCCGACAACACTCGTGCGGACAGGCTCAGACTTACCCTGCAGCGCAGGCTACTACTGTGAAATCGCTCACAGACGCGGGGTCGAGGCTATAATCAAAATAGTGTCATACATCCACCGCAACCGCAAGGGTGCCGACGCGCAGTGCGCCATGTCCCATCACATGATGGAGGGAGCACAAGAAGCTCGCCCGGGCATTTCGCAATATATCGATCAACTTCGGGAGATATTCGCGGCTCACGAAGATGACGTCGCGAGCGCGGTCTTCGCTACGCGGTTCCTCCCGCTGAAGGACTACGTCGCCACAGCCGTCGACCAGGATTTCGATCTGCGGCTGAAGAGAGCAGGTAGCCTTTCTCAGCCTATTGTTGCAGAGAGCTCGGCGTATTGGGCATGACGAGTTCTCCTTAAGCCCGGTTGCCGTGAGCGCGGTGCCGGGCTTTCCAGAGTGCGTGAAGATCGGAATCTATCAGCGTGAAGCGGCCTGACGGTTTGCTAAGGGCGGTCCCGTGAGCGGTGCGAGCCATCACCTACCAATCAGGTAGGCCAAGGCTATCCTGATCATTGACGGTATCGGGACGCGAAGCCGCGTGTGTGGCGGTGGCCCTTACGGCAGAAGCACGCGCGGTCCCTAACCGAAAGACTCCGATACTTGCCGAAATAGCAGTCCCGCCGAGTGATGATAATTTTCCTGTAAATTCAGGAGGAAAAGGTTTGGGCGGATGTACCGTCGGGATTTGACCGTCAGCTGCGAAAGTTTGTGCTTTCAAGTTAACGCGGCGATCTCGTCCTAGTGATTGAGTGGAGTAGGGAAATCGGCGGCTGTAGCATAGGCCCGGCGATTTTTGCGTGACGGTGTAGTGTTAGAGAATCTCGATCTCCCACCGCTTTGCCAATGTCATGGGCGTGAGCACACCTAGAACGTAGGGCAAGATCGTCTTGTGTGCTTTCCGGTGCTCGGTCGTGCTTGGATTACCTCCTCGTCGGTGACGTCTTCCCCGTGAATGGCGCGGCCTGCAGTTCTGTAGAAGCGCCGGAATACGGACTTCGCTTCAACAGGCACGGGCACCTTTTTCATCGGTATCCGAGAGGTGCCCGGCTCAGCCCCCATGAGTTCGGCTCGAAACCGACCCTCCAAGTCGCGCCGAAGGCGGGCGAGAGCATTCCAGCTCTCCCCGTTTCGAGCGCTTTGAAGTGCGGCAATGATCTGCGGTGGGTTGGTCGGCTGTTCTTCCCAAGAAGCCACGGTTTGCGCGGGCGGGCTGACAGGCGCTGCGCTTGCGTGATCCGCCTGTTCGCTATTCGGATGAAGAGGCTCGGCTTCTGGTACTGGCTCGCTCTGCTTCGTCTCCGGCTTCAGGAGCGCGCGCCCCTCCGCAAACACGGTGCTGCAGGGAGCCGTAAACGCGGCGCTCGAGGCGTTGACGCGTGGCCTCGCGCTCGAGTTGGCTCCGGTCCGCGTCAACGCGGTTTCGCCCGGCCTGGTTGCTACGCCGATGTGGTCTGGCATGGCCGACGCTGAGCGCGAGAAGATGTTCGCCGGCGCGGCGGAGCGCCTGCCGCTGCGTCGTATTGGCGAGGCAGCGGACATCGCGAACGCGGTCCTCTTTCTCGCATGCAATCCGTTCTCGACCGGTTCGACCGTCGTCGTCGATGGGGGGCCACCATCGCGGCGTGAGCGGCTGCCGGATCGTTGGACCGCTTCGATACGCGCGGCTATCATCGAAGAAAGACCAAATGTTCGCCTATTGAACACAATAATCTGGAGGTTGGAATGGTCTGCAGATCGACGGCAGTCGCGATGCTCGGTGCGGGAATTCTGTTCGCAGGCGCGGCGCCTGCTATAGCCCAGCAGGCGGAGGTCAACTCGCCCGATCTCGTCCTCATCAACGGAAAGGTTCTGACCCTCGACGAGCAATCCAGCGTGACCGAGGCGATCGCCATCCGGGACGGAAAGATTCTCGCGGTCGGAAGCAGCGCGTCCATACGGGCGCTCGCTGGAGCGCGCACGCAGGTGCTCGATATATCCGGCAAGACCGTCGTTCCCGGATTGATCGATACGCATGCGCACTTCAAGGCGGCTGGACTTGGCGACTATGTCGTCGTCATGGGCCGGGCGAAGACGGTCACGGAAGCGCTCGAGGCCATCAAGGCCTTCGTCGCCAAAAAGAAGCCGGGCGAGTGGATCGTTGGCGGAGCGTGGCATCCTCCGTCACAACTCGCCGAGAAGCGCTACCTGACGAGGCAGGAGATCGACAGCGTCGCTCCGAACAATCCGGTCTACTTGCGCACCGTCGGGCATTTCTCGATGGCGAATACGATGGCTTTGCAGAAGGCAGGCGTCGACAAGACCACCGCGAACCCGGACGGTGGCTCTTTCGAGCGCGACGCGGCCGACGAACTGACCGGCGTCCTCGTCGAGACCGCGATCGATCGGGTCGAGAAGGCCGTTCCGCCGTGGACCGAAGAGGATGAAATCAGGCAGTTCACGCTTGCGGAAGGCGCGCTGAACAGTTTTGGGATCACAAGCGCGGTGGAAGGCGCCACGGAAGCGCGCGACGTCCGTACGCTGCAAAAGCTCGCCGCGTCCGGACGAGCGACGCTGCGGACGGGATTGATGTACAGACCAGAGCCGCCCGCCGATCTGAGCGCCTGGGAAGCGATCATGTCGGGTAATGGCGCTTCGTCCGGCTTCGGCGACGACTGGGTCAGGTTTGCCGGTATTAAGATTTTCTACGACGGCGGCATGACGCTGAAGACGGCGCTGATGCGCGACGTCTATCCGGACTCGCACGACAACTACCACGGCATCGCCCAGCAGACGCCCGAGCGGCTAAAGCAACTCGTGTCGATCTGCAATCGCTACGGTTGGCGTGTCGGCGTACACGTCGTCGGCGATCTCGGTATAGACCAGGTGCTCGATGCTTTTGAAGCTGCCGACAAGGAGAGATCTATCAGGGATCGGCGTTTCGTTCTCATTCACGCCAGTCTGATCAGGCCGGAGCAGATGGAGCGGGCCCACAAGCTGGGGGTTAGGGTCGATTTCCAAAACGTCTTCATGTGGGACAAGGCCGCGACCGTCGAGCGCTTCCTGGGACGGCCGACCGCCGATCGCGCCGTGCCGACTAAGACCTTGATCGAAAGAATGGGGCTAGAGAGCCTCGGCGCAGGAACCGACTTCCCCGTCAACCCGATCAACCCGTTCCTCAACATGTACATCATGGTGACCCGAAAAGATCCCAATGGAAACGTTTACGGCGCGGCGGAAGCTATCGGTCGCGAACAGGCGCTCCGCCTCTATACGTCGGCAGCTTCGCGTTACACGTTCGACGAAGCACGCAAGGGTACGATCCAGCCGGGCAAGCTTGCTGACCTCACGGTCCTTTCCGCGGACTACATGTCCATCCCGGAAGAGCAGATCAAAGACATCAAAGCGGACATCACGCTCGTCGGAGGCAAAGTCGTCTTTCAACGCTGACTCAGGGAGGAGACTGACGCCAAAGCGCGTAATGTCGACGCCGCCAGCATCTGCCGACGCTGGACGCTTGAGCCGAAGCACGGCAATGCGGAGAGCGGCTCCGGGGACCGGAGATGTGTTCCTGACATCTGACGGTATTTGAAGATCTGTGTCAGTGCGAGCACTGTCAGTGTTGCTTGCGCGTGCGGCGAGCTATCCAGTCGATACACTCCGATAGGTGGCGGAACTGCTGGTGCTTGTGAGGTCCAAAATTATTCTGTGAATTCAAGACCAAAAAATTGCGGCGGATATGCCGTCGGGATTTGTCCGGCAAGCTCGAGGAATTGTGCTTGAAGATCAACGACGAAACGTCGTCCCAAATGATTGAGTGGGAGTAGTGCGATCGGCGGTTGACGGCTGCATTAAGCTTAGGTCTCGATGGATCTCGCGGGTTTGGGTTTAAGTGTGTGGAGGCGGATTTCCAACAGACGTTTTGCTGAAGGAGTGGTGCTGCGTAGCGTGGCGTACGTATAGCGAGGAGACAGGGAGCACTAAGTCGGCGACCCAAACGCACCAATCTAGTGAACAGAGTGCCTTGTGCCTAACGCAGCGGGCGCACCGGCTCGCTCTTGATGACAATGCCTGCCGCATCGCGATCGAACGTGTCCGCAGTTACTCCGTCTCTGCGTAGAAGATACTTTTCAACCTTGTTGGTTGGCGTCTTCGGCAGGTCTCCCAGGATGCGGATGTATCGTGGCACCATGAAGTGAGCCATTCTTGGCTTGAGGAAGTGAATGAGGTCCGCGGGATCCAGCGTCTGTCCTTCCGCGAGGGAGATCGCGACAAGAACGTCGTCCTCGCCATGTTCGCTCGGTACGGAAACGGCAGCGGCTTCTCGAATGGCCGGGTGAGCGGCGACTTCGAGCTCGACTTCGAATGAAGAGATATTCTCGCCACGCCGGCGGATGGCGTCTTTGAAGCGATCGACGAAGAAAAAATTGCCGTCTTGATCAACGCGGAAGGCATCGCCCGTGTGAAACCAGCCATTGCGCCAGGCGAGTGCGGTGGCCTCCGCGGCCTTGTTGTAACCGTGGTTCATGGCCCAAGGCGTGTCGGTTCGCAGGACAAGTTCCCCGATCTCGCCAATCGCGACTTCACAGTCGTGAGCGTCGACGAGGCGGGCCTCGACGCCGGCCCGTGGCTTGCCGCAGGCGGCTGCGACGGTCGGGTTGGGCTCTGTGGCCAGCGGGCAGGAGACTTCAGACATGTTGAAGAGCGTGTGCGTTGTGACGCCGTAGCGTTTGCCGAACGCGATCCCTTCCTCGCTCAGGGGAATGACGGTGACGTTCTTGAGCGGGCTGTCTTTCTCATCGCCGTTGTCTGTTCGCTTCATCAGAAAGCTGGCCATAACGCCGAGCAGGATCACCATCGTTGTCCTGGTCTTCGCCACCGTGGACCAGAATGATCCGGTGTCGAAACGATCGACCATGGCGATAGAGCCGCCGTTGATCAGCATGGCGTAGCTCGGCCCCGTCCCGCCGACATGAAACAGCGGAAGGTTCACCATGAATGTGTCGCTGGAGTCGAGGTACGGGATGCCGTCCCGGTCGGCCGAGATGCCTCGCCCTGTGGCATAGAGGTGGGCGTAGGACGACAGGACGCCTTTCGAGGGGCCGGTCGTCCCGGATGTGTAGATGATAGTCTGGGTGTCCCAGGGCGCGATCGGACGATCGAGGGGCGGGGCATTCTCGGACGTTGAATCGAGGGCGCTCGACGGCAGCACCTCGAGGCCGCCAATTGAAGCTGGCTCACCGCCGATCACGACGACCTTGCGTAGCTCGGCTCTGTCGATGTCGCCGAGGCGCGGCAGCAGGCTCGCGTGGACGATCGCGACCGTTGCGCCGGCATTGTTGACGACATGCTGGAGAATTCCGCCACGATAGGCTGTGTTGATGGGTACGTAAACGGCGCCTATCACGTTAATGCCAAACCAGGCGCGCAAACATTCGGGGCCGTTCGGAAGCCAGACAAGGACCGTATCGCCTTGCTTCACGCCCAACGTTTGCAGGGCGTTGCCGGTTCTGCGCGCCAGACGCAGCAGTTCGCCATATTCCAGCTGGGTGCCGTCGTCGAAGGTGGCGTAGACCTTCTCCGGCGTCTCGCGCCCCCAGCGTTCAAGGAGGCAGCTCAGGACGCATTCTTCCGCGGCGGGAACCTTGTGGCTCGTCATTGAAACCTCCCTGCTTGTTCGTGTTCCGACCGCGCACCAGAGGCGCGCTGGCCGATTTGAATGGCCCCGGTCGTTGCGATGTGCCGGAGCTTCCTTCAGTCCCGCGCCGGAGGGCGCAACCGTGCAATCTCAGTCCGCTCCGATGGCGCGCAGTCCGCGCGCGACGCGGGACAGCGTTTCGATGCACTCGGTAATCTCCGCGGCCGACACGCCCTTCGTTCCTTGCCGAAAAAATTCCAGCGAGCGGGTGTGCAGATCGGTCCAGGCCTCGATGCCATCAGGTGTCAGGCACACCATCCGCTTGCGGCGATCGTCCTCGACCTCGACACGTTCGACGAAGCCCTTCTTCTCCAGCCCCTTCAGGACGGCGTCGAGATTCTGTCGGCTCACGCCGAGATAAGCGTAAAGATCGGAGAACAGCATGCCCTTGGGGTCGCGATACAGCGCGCCCAGCGTCGCACCGGTGACGGCAGAAAAACCCACTTCGCGGACGGCCTGGGTCTCGTAGATGTTGGCGGCCTGAAACAGCCGGAAGAACAGTTTGTTGTTGAGGTGATCGCGTGACGAATTGCCGGCCGGCAGGTCGCGGCTGGTCCTTGTTCCGGTCTTGATGGCAGTCGGCATCGCGCGCGCCCCCTTAGTTATGTAATGATATTGACATAATATCGGCTTGTCCATAGCCTTCCGGCCAAACGCAGTCCCAAGAGCTAGCACGACAGTTAGCACAAGAGCTGGGAAGAGCCGGGAAGGATCGACATGCCGTTTCGAAAGATGCTCATCGCCAACCGCGGCGAAATCGCGCTTCGCATCGCACGGGCGGCGTTCGAGCTGGACATCCCCGTCGTCACGGTGTTTCCCGCGGATGACGCGGCTTCCGCCCACGCTAAGGCCGGCAGCGAAGCACGCCAATTGCCGGGTGTGGGAGCTGCGGCCTATCTCGATATCGAAGCCATCGTCGATGCAGCGCGACAGACCGGTTGCGATGCGGTGCATCCCGGCTATGGGTTTCTGTCGGAGAACCCGGCCTTCGCGCGGGCGCTGTCTGCTGCAGGGATGACCTTCATCGGTCCGGCCGCGGAGACGCTCGAACTGTTCGGCAACAAGTCGGAAGCGCGGCGGCACGCGCGCGACGCCGGCGTCCCCGTACTCGAAGGATCCGCCGGAGCGGTTTCCCAGGCCGAGGCCGCGGCCTTCCTAGACAAGCTTGGCAGCGACGGCGCGATCATGATCAAGGCGGTGGCCGGGGGCGGTGGCCGCGGCATGCGCGTCGTATCGGCCCCGGCCGAACTCTCTGCTGCCTGGGAGCGCTGTCGTTCCGAGGCGCAGGCCTCGTTTGGCGCCGATGCGCTCTATGTTGAGCGTTACCTGCCGAACGCGCGCCATATCGAAGTGCAGGTCGTCGGCGATGGCTACGCAATCGTCCATCTGGGCGAGCGCGAATGCACCATCCAGCGGCGCCATCAGAAGATCGTCGAGATGGCGCCGAGCCGGAGTCTGACGCCAAAACTGCGCGACGCCATGTGCGAGGCATCGGTCCGCATGGCCACTGCTGCGGCGTATCGCGGCCTCGGGACATTCGAATTCCTGATGCCAGCGGACGGCGGCAGCTTCGTCTTCATCGAGGCCAATCCGCGCCTGCAGGTCGAACACACCGTGACCGAGGAGATCTACGGGATCGACCTGGTCAAGACGCAGATCCGCGTCGCTTCGGGCCTGCGCTTGCTCGACATCGGTCTCGGCTACGCGCCCGTTGCGCGCGGCGGCGCGATCCAGTTCCGCGTCAACATGGAGAAGATGACGGCCGATGGCGGCGCGCGGCCGACCGGAGGCGCGCTGATGGAGTTCACCCTGCCGAGCGGTCCAGGCATCCGTGTCGATACGTTCGGCTATGTCGGTTACCGCACCAGTCCTCGTTATGATTCCCTGCTGGCGAAAGTCATCGCCTATTCACCCGAAGGCATGGACGATGCCATTCGGCGCGGGCGGCGGGCGCTGGAGGAGTTTCGCATCGACGGCGTGGAGACCAATATTCCCGTGCTGCGCGCGCTCCTGGAAAACGCGGATTTTCTTGCCGACCGCCTGTCGACGAAATTCCTGGAGCAACATCACGAAAGCATCTTTGCGGCCGCGGCGAAGTTTGCAGACCGCGCTGAACAGCCGGCCAAGCGCTCGCGCGATGTCCGAGACATCGATCCGCTCGGCGTCTTCGACAGCAAGGCGGCCATCGCGTCCTCGCAGCTTACCGCAGGACGCGCGCGGTACGCGGTCCATGCGCCGGAGGGATTGGTCGCAATCCCGGCGCCGCTGCAGGGGACGATCGTTGCTTGCAACATCGCGCGGGGAGACCGCGTGCGAGCGGGACAGCAGGTCGTCGCGATCGAAGCCATGAAGATGGAGCATGTGATCGCGGCACCGGTTGCGGGCGTCGTCGAAGACATTCTCGTCACGCCAGGCGACACCATCTTCGAAGGCGAGTCACTCCTGCACATCACGCCTTCCGGCGACGTCGGGGTCGGTGTCGAGGAAGCCGAAGCCATCGATCTCGATCACATCAGAGGCGATCTGGCCGAAGCGTTGGCGCGACGTGCAGAACGGCTCGACGAGGGCCGCCCGGATGCCGTTGCGCGCCGTCGCAAGACCAACCAGCGAACCGCGCGCGAGAATATCGCCGACCTCTGCGATTCCGACTCCTTCATCGAGTATGGCGGGCTCGCGCTCGCGGCGCAGCGCCAGCGGCGCTCGCCGGAGGAACTGCGCCGCACGAGTCCCGCCGATGGCCTGATCACGGGCGTCGGGGCGGTGAATGGCGAGCTGTTCAGCGATGAGCAGTCGCGCTGCGCCGTCATGGCTTACGACTACACGGTGTTCGCGGGGACGCAGGGCGTCGTCAATCACAAAAAGAAGGACCGACTGTTGTCGCTCGCCGACAAATGGTCGCTGCCCGTCGTGCTCTTTGCGGAAGGCGGCGGCGGCCGGCCCGGTGACGAATGGCCGACGCCTGCGGGGCTGGAAACAACGACCTTCTCGAAGGTCGGCGCCATTAACGGCAAGGTGCCGTTGATAGGTGTGGTTTCGGGACGGTGCTTTGCGGGCAACGCTGCGCTGCTGGGCAGCTGCGACGTCATCATCGCCGACCGCACGTCGAACATCGGCATGGGCGGCCCGGCGATGATCGAGGGCGGCGGGCTTGGCGTGTTTCGGCCTGAAGACGTCGGCCCGGTGGATGTCCAGGCGCCGAACGGCGTGATCGACGTGCTGGTCGAGGACGAGGCGGCGGGTGTCGCTGCTGCCCGTAAATATCTCGGCTATTTCCAGGGGCGGGTCCGTGACTGGTCGTGCGCCGACCAGCGCCTGCTGCGCCACGCCGTGCCCGAGAACCGGCTGCGCGCCTACGACGTGCGGCCGATCATCGAGACGCTCGCGGATGCCGGGTCGGTGCTCGAGCTGCGTCCGTCCTTCGGGCGAGGCATGATCACGGTGCTCGCGCGCATCGAGGGCATCCCGGTTGGCCTGATCGCAAATGATTCACGTCATCTTGGTGGTGCCATCGACGCCGATGGCGGCGACAAGGCGGCGCGCTTCATCCAGCTCTGCGACGGGTTCGGCATTCCCATCGTCTCGCTGTGCGACACGCCGGGCATGATGGTAGGGCCGGAGGTCGAGAAGACCGCCCAGGTCCGCCACGTCTCCCGGGTGTTCGTCGCGGCGTCGCGGGCAACGGTGCCGTATTTCACGGTGGTGCTGCGCAAGGCCTATGGGCTCGGTGCGCTGGCCATGGCCGGCGGATCGAGCCAGATGTCGTTCTTCATGGTGGCCTGGCCCAGCGCCGAGTTCGGTGCCATGGGCCTCGAAGGCGCCGTGAAGCTCGCCTATCGGAAAGAGCTCGCCGCGATCGAGGACGCGGCGGCACGAAAAGCCTGGTTCGACCAGATGGTCGCCAAGTCCTACGAGGACAACAAGGCGCTGAGCGGCGCGACCTTCCTCGAGGTCGACGACGTCATCGACCCCTGCGAGACCCGGCGCTGGATCGTCCGCGGGCTCAAGGCGTCGATGCAGCCAGGACGGTTCAGCGTGAGACGAACGACACGCGTCGACCTGTGGTGAACACGGGCGAACAAGGGAGGAAGCAATGACAGGGGTCGAGCCCGATACCGACTACACACGCAACGAAGAGAGCTATCTGGCGCATGTGCGCGGCCTGCAGGTCACGCTTTGGCCGGCTGGCGTGCCCAGGGAGCCGGTGTTTCCGCTCGGCCGCCAGCCGCTGACGCATTACCTGCGTGAGTGGGCACGGCGGCAACCCGACAAGGCGGCGGTGCTGTTCTACGGTCGTGCCATCAGCTACGCCGAGCTCGATCGTCTCAGCGATCGCTTCGCGAGCCTCCTCAACCGTCTCGGTGCGCGGCGGGGCGACCGTGTCGCGGTGTTCCTGCCGAATTGCCCGCAATTCTATGTCTGCTTCTACGGCATCCTCAAAGCCGGCTGTGTCCATGTGCCCGTGAACCCGATGTTCACCCGGCCGGAGCTCGCCTACGAGATCAACGACACGCAGGCGCGCATCGTGATCGCGCATGATCAGCTGGCCCATCTCGTCGAGGAGGTCCGGCAGGAGTGCAATATCGCGCATCTCGTCGTCACGAGCTTTGGCGATGCGCTGGGGGCCGAACCCGAGGGGCCGCTGCCGCCGGCGCTGACGGCGCCGCGGGTCGCGATCGCCAATTCCATCGACCTCATGGCAGCGCTCGCTCAGGAAGCCGATGCGCCGCCGCGGGTCGATGCCGGCATCGACGATATTGCGGCGCTGAACTACACGGGCGGTACCACCGGTATGCCGAAGGGCTGCGTCCACACGCAGTTCGACATGCTGTTCACCGGCGCCGTCATGGGATCGGTGTCGATGAGGGTCACGTCCGACGACGTCATCATCAATTTCTGGCCGATCTTCTGGATGGCCGGCGAGGACCTCGGCATCATCCTGCCGATGGTGACGGGGTCGACCTGCGTGCTGATGGCCCGCTGGGATCCGCAGGCCTACATGTTCGCCGTCCAGCGCTATCGCGCGACCATCTCGAACATGGTTGTCGACAATGAGGTCGAGATCATGAACCGGGCGGACGCGAGCCGGTACGACCTCAGCTCATTGCGGGAAGTCATGGTGGCGTCCTTCGTCAAGAAGCTCAATCCGGTGTTCCGCGACGGATGGCGCAAGCTCACGGGAACGACGCTGCGGGAAGCGGCGTGGGGGATGACCGAAACGCATTCCTACGATGCCTTCAACCGCGGCTGGCAGGATGACGATCGCGACCTCAAGCAGCGGCAGATCTTCTGCGGCATTCCCGTGCCCCAGACCGACTTCAAGATCCTGGAGTTCGGCTCGGACCGGCTTCTGCCGCTCGGGGAGGAGGGCGAGTTGTGCGTGCGCACGCCGTCGCTGCTGAAGGGGTACTGGAACAAGCCGGATGCGACGGCCGAGGGTCTCGTCAATGGCTGGCTGCGCACCGGTGACATCGGAATGATTTCGGAGCAGGGGACCATCCACTTCCTCGGCCGGCGCAAGGAAATGCTGAAAGTGAAGGGGATGAGCGTGTTTCCCTCCGAGATCGAGGCGGCGCTCGGTCAGCATCCCGATGTCACCGGAAGCGGTGTGATCGGACGCGTCGACGACGCGCGCGGGCAGGTCCCGGTCGCCTTCGTCACCGTGCTGCCGGAGCGCAAGGGGCAGACGACTGCTGAGGTGCTCTCGGCATTCTGCCGGGAGCGTCTCGCGGTCTACAAGATTCCCGAGATCCGGATCGTCGATGCATTGCCGATGACTGCGACCGGCAAGGTCAAAAAAGAAGAACTCGCTCGGCTTTACAGCTGAGCGAGTCCCGAGGTCGCGTAGAGTTTCTTCTCGAAGGCCTTGGTTGTCGAGGGCCTTACTTCTTGAGGGCTTTGCATTCGCTTTCGCTGGCCGGGATGAAGGCTTCCGTTCCCGGCACCTTCTTGACGAGCGTGATCAGGTCGGTGGGGCCGCTCTTGGCGCCGGGCTTCTTCGCCTCGGCGTAATAGACGTCGCGCATCAGGCGTCCGTCTTCGCGGATGCGGGCGCCCGACGTGAAGAGATCCTCGACCGGCGTCTCCTTCATCTTCGCCAGCACAGCCGTCGTGTCGCTGGTGCCGGCGGCCTTCACCGACTTCAGATAGTGCAGCACCGCGCTATAGACGTTGGCTTGCGGATCGCTCGGCATTTTGCCGAAGGCCTTCTTGAAGCGCTCGGCGAAGGCCTTGGTCTGGTCGGAAGCGTCCCAATAGTAGCTCAGGACCAGCGGCATGCCCTGTGTGGCATCGTTGCCGAGCGCGTCGATATCGACCGTCGTCAGCGAGAAGGGCACGAAGCGCTGACCGGTGCGGTCGATGCCGAACTCGGCGGCCTGCTTGATCGCGTTGGTCATGTCGGCGCCGCCGCCGATGAAGCCGATATTCTTGGCGCCGGAGTTCTGCGCCTGCAGCAGGAACGAGCTGAAATCCGGCGTATTGAGCGGGAAGCGCACGGAGCCGACGAACTTGCCGCCGTCCTTCTCGATCAGCTTCTGGGAGTCGCGCTCGATCGAGTGGCCCGCCGTGTAGTCGACGGTCAGGAAGAACCAGGATGTCGGCTTGCCGTCGGACGCACCCTTGATGGTCAGGTTGGCGACCTCGTAGCCGTCATTGGCCCATTGCATGCCGTTCGGCGAGCAGGATTTGCCGCTGATGTCGCGGCTCGAGGCCATCGAGACGATGAGCAGCTTGTTCTTCTGCTCAGCAATGCCCTGCACGGCGAGTGCGACGCCGGAGCTGTAGATGTCGAAGATCGCATCGACCCCCTCGGTATCGAACCAGCGCCGGGCGATAACCGAGCCGACGTCCGGCTTGTGGCCGTGGTCCGCGGAGACCAGCTCGATCGGCTTGCCCAACAGCGTGCCACCCATGTCTTCGATGGCGAGGCGGGCAGCCGCGACCGAGCCAGGCCCGGTGATGGCGGAGTAGACGGAGGCTTGGTCGTTCAGGATGCCGATCTTGACGGGCCGATCCTGGGCCGAAGCCGCACTGATGCCCATGGCGGCCGCCAAAAGTGCAAGCGACGCAAGCGTCGCCGTTGTCCGCGTCATTCTGTCCTCCCGATGTTTCTTCGTCGATGTTTGCATCCACGATTTCACGGAGGCCTATATATGTCAATATCTTGACATGAATGCAGGCATTGGTCCGCTGGCGGTATTAGGTGCCTGACGGTTTGTCGCAAGCCGCTTACGCCAGCAGACGCTCGACGATCGGTTGCGCCACTCCCCAGCGCTGCAGCACCTCGCGCGTATCGTCGCCGGAGACGCGGGCAGATCGCGGGGTGGCAGCCGGCGTGCGGCTGAAGCGCGGCGCAGGGGCCGGCTGCGTCACATCGTCGATCGTGACGAAGGTGTCGCGTGCGATATTGTGCGGATCGTTCGGTGCCTCATCCCAGTCGAGCACGGGCGCGACGCAGGTGTCGTCGCTCCCCAGCAGCGCAACCCATTCGGCGCGGCTCCGCGTGAGAAACATCGCCGCAATCCGCTGCTTTTGCGCCGGCCATTTCGGCTTGTTCATCTGGTCGTCGAACAGCGGGTCCGTCAGCCTGCACAGCGTGCGGAAGCGCGCATAGAATTGCGGCTCGATCGCGCCGAGCGCGAGGAACTTTCCGTCCGCGCAAGCATAGGTGTCGTAGAACGGCGCGCCGCCATCGACCAGATTGTCGCCGCGCTGATTGCTCTGGCTGCCGGAGGCACGACCTGCGTAGCGACCTGCGGCAAGCAGCGCGGCGCCATCGGTCATGGCGGCATCGACCACCTGTCCCTTGCCGGAGGCGCGGGCCTAAGCAGTGCAGCCATGATGCCGAAGGCCAGGAACATCGCGCCGCCGCCGAAGTCGCCAACCAGGTTCAGCGGCGGTGGCGGCGGCGAGCCGGGGCGGCCGATCGCGTGCAAAGCGCCAGTCAAGGCGATGTAGTTGATGTCGTGGCCGGCGCGGCGCGCGAGCGGGCCGTTTTGCCCCCAGCCGGTCATGCGGCCATAGACGAGGCGCGCATTGCGTGCGAGGCAAAGGTCGGGGCCGAGACCCAGGCGCTCCATCACGCCAGGGCGATAGCCCTCGATCAGGACCTCGGCCTTTTCGATCAACGCAAGCGCGCTCGTAACGGCACCGTCCGCGCGCAGATCGAGCTCGACGAAGCGGCAGCCGCGGCCCGTCACATCGAAACGCGGCTCGGTGTCGAACATAGAGCCGCCGGGCCTGCGGATGCGCACGACCTCTGCGCCGAGATCCGCGAGCAGCATGGCGCAGAACGGGCCGGGACCGATCCCGGCCATCTCGACGACGCGCAGGCCGGCGAGCGGCCCGCTCACCGGCTGATCTCGCCGGCGCCGCCGAGGCTGGCGAGCTTGTCGCGGCGGATTTTGAGCCCGGCCGCCTCGCGGTCCCATGTGTCCGCGGAGACGCCGTCGGCGCGCAGCAGGTGCTTCTGGACCTTTTGCGTCGGCGTCTTCGGCAGCACGGGCAGGATCCGGATGTAGCGCGGGATCATGAAGTGGGCGAGCCGCGGGCGCAGCCACTCCAGCAGGGCGGTCGCATCGACCGATCGTCCTTCGACCGGCGAAACGACGGCAAGCACCTCGTCCTCGCCGAACTCGCTGGGGACGCCGACGACCGCGACCTCGCGGATATCGGGATGTGCGTTGATCGCAGCCTCGACCTCGAATGAGGAGATGTTTTCACCGCGCCGCCGGATCGCGTCCTTCATGCGATCGACGAAGAAGAACTCGCCACGCTCGTTCTGGCGGAAAGCATCGCCGGTATGGAACCAGCCGTTGCGCCACGCGCGCGCGGTGGCCTCCGGGTTGCCGTAGTAGCCATGGCTCATCGCCCAGGGCGCGTCCGTGCGCAGCACCAGCTCGCCGGTCTTGCCCGGCGCGACGTCGATGTCGTTCTCGTCGACGACGCGCGCGAACACGCCGGGGCGGGGCCGGCCGCAGGTGCCGAGCGTCTCGGGATCGCGCTCGGAGATGATCGGCCACGACGTCTCGGTCATGTTGAAGACGGTGTAAACCTCGACGCCGAAACGCTCGCCGAATTCCCTGAAGCCATCGGCCAGCGGCACGATGTTGACAACGCGCAGCGGATGGTCCCGGTCGCCCGGTCCCGGTGGCTCCTTCAGCAGGAACGGCACCATGGCGCCGAGCAGGGTCAGATAGGTCGATTGCGTTCGCCGTACCGTGTCCCAGAACGTGCGCGTGTCGAAGGACTCGACGAGCGCGATCGATCCGCCCTTGACGAGCATGCGGTAGACGGCGCCGGTGCCGCTCATATGGAACAGCGGCAGGTTGACGAGATTGCGGTCATCGGTGGTCAGCGGCGCAAAGGCGAGCGCGCAGGAGCCGCAATGCATGTAGGTGCAGAGCACGCCCTTCGACGGGCCCGTCGTGCCCGACGTGTAGATGATCATCTGGTTGTCCCAGGGCATGATCGGGCGTTGCGGCGCGTCGGGCTCACCCGGCGTGGAAAGGTCGGCCGCGTCATGGTGCCGGAAGCCGGCCAAGCGCTTGTCGCGGGCATCAGGCCCGATCAGCAGCAAATCGGTCAGCGCGCAGCGGTCGATGTCGTGGAGGCGGTCGACGAGCCCCGCGTGGGAGATCAGCAGCCGCGCGCCGGAAATCCGCACGGCGTTCTCGAGCACCTGCCCACGCCAGGCGATGTTCATGGGGACGTAGACGGCGCCGATATAGTTGATGGCAAACCAGATGCGCAGCGCATCCGGACTGTTCGGCAGCCAGGTGAGGACGTGGTCGCCTTGCGCCACGCCCATGCGCTGCAGGGCGGCCGCGGTGCGGCGAACGGTCGAATGGATCTGTGCATAGCTCCACTCATGGCCGTCGTCGAAGCGGACGAACACCTTTTCCGGGGTATCAGCCGCATGGCGGTCGAGAACATGAGGGAGCACGCAGACGTCAGGCGGAAGGATGCGCGGGTCCTTCCAGGCCGCATCTCGGCTGGGGCTCGTAGCCTGCATCGGCGCCATGCCTAGACCGCGCGCTTGCGGAACACGGACATCGCCTTGGGATCGCGACCTGACAGCAGCGTCGCCATCGTCATGTCTTCGACCGAGATCGCGGCGTGATTCGTCGGCGTGAAGGTGAGATTTCCGAGCAGGCCCTTGTAATCCTTGGTCGCATCCATCGCGCGCTTGACCTTCTCGGGCTCGAAGGACTTCTCCTGCTCGATCGCCGCGCGCACCAGATAGAGGAAGTCGTAGAACGGCGACCCAGCGACGTTGACGCCGGCCTCCTTGGTCTCGGGAAAGGCGTTCGCCTTCTTGGCGAAGTCCATCTGCCGGCTGCCGATCTCTTCCTTGTCGCTCCAGGTCAACGTCTTGTAGTAGGTGCCGGCCGCATTCTGCAGTGCTTCGGCGGGCACGAGGTCGAGCAGTGAATCTGCGAACAGCGAACTGTGACCGGCGATTGCCGGATAGTATTTCTGGCTGTGCATGGAGTTGAATCCCTTGGCCGTGATCGGCGTCGACCCGGTCCAGAACAGCACGCCGTCGGCGCCGGCCTTGCGCAGATTGCCGACATAGCCGTTCAAATCCGGCGCCGTGATCGGGAAAACTTCGACGCCGACGGGCGCCACGCCGAGTTTCTTCAGGATGGTCTGGCACGCCGCGACGACCTGCTCGCCATAGGCGGTGTTCTCCTGGAGAATGCCGATCTTCTTCAGCTTCAGCGTCTCGACGAGATAGCGCGAGGCCATCTCTGCCTGTAGGTCCGAATTGAAGGTGCATTGATAATGCCAGGGATAGCGGTTGCCGTCGCCGGCTTCCGAGGCGATGGCGTACATGGTGGTGATGGTCTTCGACGCCGTCGTGACCGCGAGCGCGGCTAGTGACTGGCTCGAACCGGTGGGACCGCAGATGTAGCGGACGCCGCCTTCCTGCAGCTTCTTGATCACGGCAGGTTCGCGCGCCGGGGAGGCTTCGTCGTCTTCTTCCTGGCGCGCGATCTTGCGGCCCATGATGCCGCCGGCCGCATTGATCTCGTCGATCGCGATCAGTCCGCCGATATAGAGCGGGGCGTAGGAGGAGGCGAGCCGGCCGGTCGTCGGTCGCACCCAGCCGACGTTGAAGGTGTCGTCGTCGGCGAAACCCGGTCGCACCAAAGTACTCGCGCCGAGGGCTGCCACGCCGCCGAGAAACAGGCGACGGTCGAGAGTGTTGCGTCGGATCGTCATGGCATTCCTCCCAATATGTTCTTGTTGCTTCTGCGCGAGGCGCTGGAGCTAGATCGGCGGGATCGACCGGAATTTTGGCGGGTGATCCGGCTCACGCCGCGGCGGCGCCTGCGCGAAGATCTCGATGATGCGGCGGCGCGTGGTGCGCGGATCGATCACGTCGTCGACGCCGAAGCCCTCGGCCGCATGGATGGCGCCGGTCTGTGCACGCGTCTCCTCGATCATTTCCTGGCGGCGTGCCTGCGGATCGGGAGCCGACATGTATTCTTTTCGGAATGCGACGTCGATGGCGCCCTCGATCGACATCGCGCAGATCTGCGCCGAAGGCCAGGCGAAGGAGGCATCGGAATCGAAGGCACGGCCACCGTTCATCGCGAAATAGCCGAGGCCAAAACCCTTGCGGATCACCACCGACACGCGCGGCACGCTGGCATGGCCCCATTCGTAGATCAGCTTGGCGCTGCGGCGCCCGAGCGTGGTGCGTTCCGCGGCCGAGCCGATATAGAAGCCTGGCACGTCGATCAGCGAGATCAGCGGCAGGCCATAGGCATCGCAGAGCGCGATGAAATGCGCGCCCTTTTCGCAGGCATTGGCATCGAGGATGCCGCCGGTTCGCATCGGCTGGTTGGCTATGAAGCCGACCGGCCGTCCGCCAAGCCGCGCGAACGTCGTGATGATGTTGGCGGCAAAGGTCGGCTTGATCTCGAACAGGCTGCCGACATCGGCGATGCCACTGATGATCTGGCGCATGTCGTAGGCGCGTCGGGTCGAGGGCGGCACGATGTCGAGCAGCGCATCGTCGGCGCGATCGCTGGGATCGTCGGTCGCGACCAGGGGCAGGGGCTTGCGGGCGTTTCCGGGCAAATAAGAGAGGAAGCGCCTCGCGGCGGCAAACGCCTCGTCCTCGCTGGCGACGCCGAGATCGGCGAGGCCCTGCTTGTCGACCTGCACCGCGGCGCCGCCGAGCGCCTCCTGGTCGGCCTCTTCGCCGGTCCCGGCCTTCACCAGCGCCGGTCCGGCAAGGCCCATCACGGACTGGCCGCGTACCATGACGACGAGATCGGCAAGGCCGGCATAATTGGTCGGACCGGCGAAGCCGGCGCCGAGCATCAGCGCGACCATCGGGACCCAGCCCGAGGCGCGCGCGAGGTCGTGGAACATGCTGTTGGCCTGGGCGAAGTGCCGCGAGTTCTGTCCGCCCTGGATGCGGTGGCCGCCGCCGTCGAGCATCATGACCATGGGGATTCCGCGGCGGATCGCGATCTTCACCAGGCGGTGGGTCTTGGCGCTGCCGAGCTTGCCGATGCTGCCGCCGAACACGCTGAAATCCTGCGCGAAGACGGCGACGGGGCGCCCGTCGATGCGTGCGGTGCCCGTGACGACACCGTCGGCCGGCGATTTGTCGCGGGGATGGGGCTGGCCTGCCTGCGGCTCCTCCGAGGCGAGCGCACCGATTTCGTCGAACGTGCCGGTATCGACAAGCTGTGCGATCCGCGCGCGCGGTGACATGCGGCCGCGCTCGGCAAGCCGCTTCATCGCGTCGGGGCGCGCCTCGTCCATCAGCCGGGCGCGCTCGCTCTCGATGGCTGCAAGAATCTGCCGCTGCCCGGCATCGGGATTGATCGTCATGGCTGGCTCTGTCGTGGTTCGGAATGATGGGGCGCGCCGTGCTCGCCCATGAAGGCGGCGTGCAGGGCGTCGCCGGCTGCGATGTCGGCAGCCAGGCCGCTGGCGATGACGCGCCCGTTCTGCATGACATAGGCATCGTCGGCGATCTCGAGGGCGCGCTCCACCATCTGCTCGACGAGGAGGATCGCGACCCCTTGCGCTCTTAGTGCGAGGATGGCGGCCAGCACCTGGTCCACCAGGACCGGCGCGAGGCCGAGCGAGGGCTCGTCGAGCATCAGCAATTTCGGCTCGCGCATCATCGCCTGGGCGATGGCGAGCATCTGTTGCTGGCCGCCGGACAGGCTGCCGGCCGGCAGGTTCATCTTCTCCTGCAGGATCGGAAAGAGCTCGTGGATGTGCGCAACACGCCGGCCGTGCTCCTGCTCGGTGAGGCGCAGCCCATAGCGGCCGAGCTCGATATTGTCGGCGACACTCTGGCGCCGGAACAGGCGTCGGCCTTCCGCGACGTGCAGCAGCCCGGCATCGACGATCCCATTCGGCCGCGCGGTGGTGATGTCGCGACCGTCGAAGGTGATTCTGCCCGAGGTCGGACGATTGAGGCCGGATAAGGCGCGCAGCAATGTCGACTTGCCGGCGCCGTTGCGTCCGACCAGCACGACGATGCGTCCCTGGCGAACGTCGACCGAGACGTCCTCCAGAACGCGGACATGACCATAGCCTGCATCCACATTGGCGGCCGACAACAGCGGTGCGGAGACTATCGCCTTCATGCGGGAACTCCAGCTTTCAGCGCCCTGTCGCCCATATAGGCCCGCATCACGCGTTCGTCGTTGAACACCGCTGACGGCTTGCCCGCGGCGAGCACCACGCCGCGGTCGAGAACGGTCACGTGGCTTGCGACATTGGCGACGAGGTCGAGGTGGTGCTCGACGATCACGATCGTCGCACCAAGGCCGCAGATGCGCATGATGAGCCGCTCCAGCCGCTCCAGTTCGGACATCGACAGTCCTGCCGCGGGCTCGTCGAGCAGGATCAGCCGCGCGCCGCCCATCATGGCGCGGGCGATCTCGATCAGCCGCTGCTGGCCATGCGGGATCTCGCCGGCCTCGACATCGGCGCGATCGGCGACGCCCACGAATTGCAGGAAGCCGAGGGCCTCCTGCCGCAGCCGCCGCGTCTCGGCACGCGCGGATGGCAGCCGCAGTGCCGTCGCCAGCAGCCCGGCGCGTTCGCGCGTATAGGCACCGAGCATGACGTTGTCGAGCGCCGTGAGGTCGGCAATCAGGCGCGGCGTCTGGAAGGTGCGTCCGACGCCGCGCGCGGCGATCTTCTGTGCGCCGGAGCCAAGCGCCTCGACGTCGCCGATCTTCACACTGCCGGCATCGGGCACGTAATAGCCGCTGGCGAGGTTGAGCAGCGTTGTCTTTCCGGAGCCGTTCGGACCGACGATGGCGCAGCAGCTTCCAGCCGGAACGGAGAGATCCACGGCGTCGAGCGCCTGGACGCCGCCGAATTGCTTGCGCAGTCCGGTGATGTCGAGCGCCAGGCCCGCGATCGGCGGATGCTCCCTGGCTTCGGACGCGGCAGCGTTGGCCCCCGGATTGGCCGGCGCCATCCTCCGCCAGGCCTGCCGCAGTGCGCCGTACAGGCCATGCGGTGCGAACAGCATCAGGCCGAGCAGCATGCCGCCGTAGATCAGCATGCGCCAGCTCTGCAGGCCCGCGAGCAATTCCGGGATCAGGAAGAAGACCAGCGCGCCGATGATCGGTCCCCACAGCGTGCCGAGACCGCCGAGCACCACGGTCAGCAGGAAGAAGATCGAGAAGTCGGCGGTGAAATCGTCCGGTGTGACCACCGTCTTCTGCACGGCGAAGAAGGCCCCCGCGACACCCGCAAGTGCGGCCGAGATCACGAAAGCGACGAGCTTGGTCCGCTGCGGCGAGGCACCGACGGCAAGCGCCGCCGGTTCGACGTCGCGCACCGCGACGAAGGCGCGGCCGAAGCGGGAGTGCACGACGTTGCGCACCAGGATGAAGGCGACGACGGTGACTGCCACGATTGTGTAATAGAGCGGCCGCGGGCCGAATTCGTAGCCGAAGGCCGAGGGCGGCGGCACGCTGACGACGCCGGCAAAGCCTTTCGTCAGCCAGCGCCATTCGACGATCATCTTCTCGAAGACGAGCGCGAAGGCAAGGGTGATGAAAGCGAAGTACCAGGTGCTGAGTCGGAAGGCAGGCAGGGCTGCCAGCACGCCGAGCCCGGCGGCTAGCACCATCCCGACCACGGCCGCGGCCCAGAACGGCCAATGATGATCGACGGTCAGCAGCGCCACCGAATAGGCGCCGATCGCGACGAACGCGGCGTGGCCGAGCGAGACCTGCCCGGCATAGCCCGCGAGCAGATTGAGCCCGATCGCGGCGATGATGTAGATGCCGAGCTGGGTCGCGACGAACAACGCATAGGAATTGGCGCCGACGAAGGCGGGAAGGGCGAGCGCAGCGGCGAGTGCGGCAAGCTGCATGGCGATAGGAATGACGGCGCGTGACATGATCAGACCGTCCGTGCGTTCGGGCTGCCGAACAGGCCTTCAGGCTTCAGCAGCAGCACCGCGAGGACGACGATGAAGATCACCGCCTCCTGGTAGCCAGGCGACAGCAGCGACGCGCCGACCGCTTCCGTGACCCCGATGACGTATCCGGCGATCAGCGCGCCGCGATTGTTACCGATTGAGCCGACGGCTGCGGCCGCAAAACCCTTGAGCAACAGATCCGGTCCGAGCGAGGTCGATGCATAGAGGACGGGCGAGGCGAGAATGCCGGTCATGGCCGCGAACGCGGCGCCGAGGAAAAACGACCAGCGGCCGAGACTGCCGGGATCGATGCCGCGCAGCAGGGCCGCCTCGCGATCTTCGGCGACCGCCATCACGGCCTTGCCCTTGAGCGTCCGGTAGATTCGTTCGACGATGAGAACGAGCACCAATGTGACCAGGATGAGCGCAATCTCGTAGGACGAGATGCGCGACGACAGGATGTCGAGCGATTCCATGCTCAGCAGCGCGGGCGGCTTGACCAGGATCGGGTCGGGTCCCCAGAAGCGTCCGACGAAGTTGGAGATGATCAGGGACGTCGCGAGCGTCGTGATGACCCAGCCCGTTCCCGTCTGCGACCGCGCGAGGATGGGTGCAACTGCGATACGCTCCTCGATCAGCCCGATGCATCCGACGGTGATCAGCGTCGCTGCGAAGGCGACCAGCCACGGCATGCCCGCGAGCGAGGTGAGGCTCGCGAAGATCATCGCGCCGAGCATGACGAGCTCTCCTTGCGCGAAGTTGAACACGTTGGTCGGCCGGTAGAGAATATTGAAGCTCACCGCGACCAATGCATAGAGGCTGCCGGCGACGATGCCGTGCGCGAGGACGTCGATATCCATCAGCGTACCTTCACTGGCCGGGTGCGCGGGCGCGGAGGCAGCCCATGGCGCGCGGGTCCTGTCCCGACGCCACCGACACGAGCACCACGTCCTTTGCTCCGATGCCCGAATGGTTTTCCGGCGTGAAGGAAATGTCGCCCAGCAGGCCCTTGTGATTGCTGAGTTTGTCGAGCCCGCGCTTGATGGCTTCGGGCTCGAAGCTGTTCTCGGATTCGATCGCAGCCTTCAGGCAGTAGAGGAAATCGTAATAGGGCGCGGCGGCGACGTTGACTTCGTAGCCCTTCGACTCCGGATATTTCGCGAGCTTCCTGGCGAACTCGACCTGCCGCGCACCCGGCTGCTCGGTGTCGGTCCAGGTGAAGTTGCGGTAATAGGTCGCGAACACGTTCTTCACGGCTTCGGCTGGAACGAGATCGAACAGGGCCGGCAGCATCAGGCCGCTGTGACCGGTGACTGGCGGGAACCATTTTAGCGTCTTCATCGCGTTGAAGATCATCGCGGCGTTGGGGACGTTCGCGATCCAGCCGATGACGCCGTCCGCGCCAGATTTCTGCAAATTGGCGACGTAGGCCGACAGGTCGGGCGCCGAGATCGGGTAGACCTGCTCGCTGACCGGCGTGAGGCCGAACTTCTTCTGCAGGATCGCCTTCGTCGCGGCTGTTCCCTGTTCACCGAAGGCGGTGTTTTCCTGGAGAATGCCGATCTTCTTCAGGCCGAGCGTCTTGATCATGTACTCGACGCAGACGTCGGCCTGCTGGTCGGTGTTGAACATGATCTGGTAGTGATAGGGGTATTTGCGGCCATCACCGGCTTCCGCGGCCGCCGCGTAGGTCGACTGGATGGTCTTCGCAGATGTCGTGGCAGCGATCGAGGCGAGCGATTGCGAACTGCCGGTAGGGCCGACAAAGCATCCGATATCCTGCTCGCGCAGTTTGCGCACGATGCCTGGTTCCTTTGCCGGGGATGCCTCGTCGTCTTCTTCGACGCGCGCGATCTGGCGGCCCAGGATGCCGCCGGCGGCATTGATTTCATCCACGGCGATGAGTCCGCCGAAATAGAGCGGAGCAAAGGAAGAGGCGAGGCGGCCCGTCGTCGGCCTGATCCAGCCAACCTTGAATGCTTGCTGCTGCGCGAATGCCGGGCCGGCGAAAGAGGCGACACCGAGCTGGGCGGCGAGGCGCAGCAACGCGCGTCTGTCGATGACGTTGCGGGCAAGCAAAGGGATTGCGGGCGTCGAGCGCATGCGTTTTCTCTCCCGGATGTGCGGCTCTTGTGTTGGCCGCAATTTGGCTCAATCATAATACTTGTTGACCGACCAGCAAGTAGATTATTAACTTCGGCCATGGTTTCCCTAGCGCCTCAACTCAAGACGAAGCCTGCGTCGCGGCAGGAAGAGCGCCGGCGCGCGTCAGATTCACGCATGCTCCGCGCAGCGATGTCGATCATCGCGCAGAAGGGTGCCGCGGGCGCGACGCTCGCTGAAATCGGTCTCGCCGCGGGCTTCAGCCGTGGGCTTCCGGCCGAGCGCTTCGGCACGAAATTCGCGCTGCTGAACGCGCTGATGGATTTCATGGAGGGCTGGTTTGCGGAGCGGCTGCGTCACGCCATCGGAGATAAGACCGGGATCGATGCCGTGCAGGCGCGGATCGATGCGCATGTGGACAGTGCCTGTGCGAGCCCGGTGGCAACCGCGGCACTCTATTCGCTTTTCGTCGAATCGCTTTGCGCAATACCGGAGCTGCAGCCGCGCACGCGCGCGATCAGCGCCAGCTTCCATGATGGTTTTCGCAGGCATCTCGAGCAGGCGCGCCGCGGCGGCGAGCTCCGCGAAGGGGTCGATTGCGCGAAGATGGCCAACGTGCTGGTCGGCATGCTGCGCGGCCTGATCATCCAGTCGCTGCTCGAGGGCGATGCCCGGAGCCTCGCAACGAACCGTGCGCAAATTCATGCATTCATCGATGCGGGCTTGCGCAAACGCCTGAACGGGGCGGGAGGACGCGCATCCGGCCGCCGGAAGAACGACTGACGGCGTTCGCGCCGGAATAAACGACCGCCTGAAGGCGGCGCAATGGGAGGCGCCCATGAGTGGCGACAACGATCGGCTGTCCCCGTCGGACAGATATGTGCTGCGCAATCTCGTCGATCGCCATGCGCGCGAGCGGGGCGACAAGACATTCGTCGTGCTGTCGACCGGAGAGGAGTGGAGCTACACGCAGCTGCGCGACAAGGTGCGCCGGGTTGCCGCCAGCCTCCAGGCGCTTGGCGTCAAGCAGGACGATTTCGTGCTGTCCTGGCTCCCAAACGGGCCGCACGCGATCGCCGTCTGGTTCGCGCTGAACTATATCGGTGCGGTCTACGTGCCGGTGAACATCTCCTATCGCGGGCGGCTGCTGGCCCATGTGATCAAGAATTCGGGCGCACGGCTGATGATCGCTGATGCCAGGCTTGCCGAGCGGCTCTCCGAGGTGGAGACGGCCGCGCTCGATACCCTGGTCGCGGTGTCGGGCAATCCGCCGCCGGGCCTCAAGGGGATTCGCGGCCTGACCGAAGATGCACTTGGCTCTGCTGCCGGCGAGCCCGTCGATCCGTCCCGCGCGGTCATGCCATGGGACACCCATGCGGTCATCTACACGTCGGGCACCACCGGTCCGTCGAAAGGTGTGCTGTCGTCCTATCGCCATCTCGCGGCGACGACCGAGGCGATCGATACCGTGACCTCGGATGACCGGGCGATGGTCAACCTGCCGCTGTTCCATGTCGGCGGCACCAGCGGCGTGTACCGCATGCTCGTGCGCGGCGGTTCCATCGCGCTGGTCGAGGCCTTCGACACCCAGACCTTCTGGGACACGGTGCGCCGCACCGGCGCCACGACGACAACGCTGCTCGGGGCGATGATCCCGTTCCTGATGAAGGCACCGCCGAGCCCGCGCGACCGTGATCATACGTTTCGGCAAGCAATCATGGTGCCGCTCGCCGACGACGCGGCGGAATTCACCGCCCGCTTCGGCGTCGACATCTACACGGTCTTCAACATGACGGAGATCTCGTGCCCGATCGTGTCGGTGCGCAATCCGGATGTGCTCAAGACCTGCGGTCGGGTGCGTGACGGCTTTGAAGCAAGGGTCGTAGACGAGAACGACGTCGAGGTGCCGCATGGCACGATCGGCGAATTGATGGTCCGGGCCGACGAGCCCTGGACGATGAACCACGGCTACAACGCAAATCCTGAGGCGACCGCGCGTGCCTGGCGCAACGGCTGGTTCCACACGGGCGATGCCTTTCGTCGGGACGAGGCCGGCAATTTCTTCTTCGTCGACCGCATGAAGGACGCCATCCGCCGCCGCGGCGAGAACATCTCCTCGTTCGAGGTTGAGGCGGAAATCGGGGCGCATCCGAAGGTCCGCGAGAGTGCGGTCGTCGGCGTTCCCAGCGAGTTTGCGGAAGACGAGGTCATGGCGGTGATCTCGCCGGTCCCCGGGGCCGACATCGACCCGCTCGAGATCATCTCGTTCCTGACGCCGCGTCTGCCGCACTTCATGGTGCCGCGCTACATCCGCTTCCTGGCGGAGTTGCCGAAGACGCCCACGCAAAAGATCGAAAAGCACGTGCTGCGCTCGGAAGGGGTCACCGGCGACACGTGGGATCGCGAGCAGGCGGGTATCCGCCTCAAGCGCGAAAAACTGACCGCCGGAGACTTGAAGGTCGCGCGATGAAGGATGATACGAAATTGCGGGCCGACCTCAGGCTCGTTCTGGATGCCCAGGCCGAACGTCTCGACGCCGCGCGCCCCCGTGCCGTGGCGCGTCAGGACAAGCGAGGCCGCTGGACCGCGCGTCGCGCCGTCGAAGCCATCGTGGACCAGAATAGCTTCGTCGAATATGGCGGTCTGGTACGTCCCGCGACAAAGGGAATGGAAGGTGCCGCCGACGGACTCGTGATGGGCACGGCCAAGGTCGACGGGCGGCCGGTCGACATGGTTCTCTACGATTACACCGTGTACGCCGGCACGCAGAGCGCGATGAACCACGCCAAGATCACGCGCATGTTCACGCATGCCGAGAAGCACCGGTTGCCGGTGATCTGCTGGCTCGACGGCGGCGGCGCCCGGCCGCACGACATGCACGTCACCGCGAGACCCTCGACACCGACCTTCGTCGTGTTTGCCCGTCTGTCGGGTCTGGTGCCGACGGTCGGCATCTCGCCCGGCCGTGCCTTTGCAGGGCACGCCAATCTCGCCGGTCTGTGCGATGTCCTGATCGCGACCGAGGATTCAGCCATGGGCATGGCGGGTCCACCGCTGGTCGAAGCCGCGCTCGGCAAGAGATACACTCCGGAGGAGATCGGCCCGGCGTCGGTGCACTGGGCATCTGGCGTGATCGACATCCTCGTCAAGGACGAGGCCGAGGCGATCGCCGCGGCGAAGAAATATCTCGGCTATTTCGAGATGCAACAGCCGGCGGGCGAAGCGCCGGACCAGGCGGTCCTTCGCGACATGGTCCCGGAAAATCCCCGCAGGGCCTACAACGTCCGCAACGTGATCCAGACGCTTTGCGACGTCGACAGCGTCATGGAGGTCAAGGCGGGTTACGGCAAGGCGGCCGTGACGGCCTTCGGTCGCATCGCGGGCCGCACCGTTGGAATCGTGGCCAATCAGCCGATGTATCTGGCCGGCGCCATGGATACGCCGGCCTGCCTGAAGATGGCGCGTTTCATCCAGATTTGCGACGCGTTCGACATTCCCCTTGTCGTGCTCTGCGATACGCCTGGCCTGATGGTCGGGCCGGAGGTCGAGAAGACCGGGCTGATGCGTCACAGCGCGCGCGTACTGTCGGCGCTTGCCAATGCTACCGTGCCGGTGCTGACGGTCGTGTTGCGCAAGGCTTACGGCCTCGGCTATTACATCATGGGCTCGCGCCCGCTCGAGCCAGCGATCCTCGTTGCCTGGCCTACCGCCGAGTTCGGCGGCATGGGCCTCGAAGGCGCGGTCAACATCATCTACGCGAAAGAGCTCGAGGCCGCGGCGACGCCGGAGGAGCGAGCCGAATTGCACGCCGGCCTGACCGCGGAGCTGAAGCGCTCGAATACGGCGGTCGAAAGCGGCGCCAAGTTCCTCTACGACGACGTGATCGATCCTGCTGACACGCGGGACATCCTCGTCAAGACGCTGGAGACGTTGCCGCAACCGGCGCCGCGAGCGACGCGTAAGCGCGTCATTGAGCCGTTCTGAGGGAGCGCGCGATGAGCGAACGGGCGATCGAGACGCCGTTGACGGATTTGCGCGTCGTCGATTTCACTCATTTCATCGCCGGTCCGTTTTGCACCATGATTCTCGCGGATTTTGGCGCCGAAGTGATCAAGATCGAATCCCCGGATGGGGGCGATGGCTTCCGGCAATATCCGCCGCACCGCGACGGGGAGGGCGCGCCGTATCTCTGGACCAATCGGAACAAGGACAGCGTTGCCCTCGACCTGAAAACCGAGGCCGGCCGCCAGGTTGCGCTCGAACTCGCCGACAAGGCCGACGTCGTCGTCGAGAACTTTTCGGCCGGCGTCATGCAAAGGCTAGGGCTCGACTATGCCATGCTTAGGGAGCGTAATCCGGGCCTGATCTATTGCTCCATCTCGGCCTATGGCCGCAGCGGTCCGTTCGCCGATCGTCTCGGTTTCGATCCGATCGCGCAGGCCGAAAGCGGCTTCATTTCGATGAACGGTCGCTCGGATGACGAGGGCATGCGGGCCGGATCGTCGATCATGGACATGGCCACGGCGATGCTTTCCTGCAATGCCATCCTGGCGGCATTGCACGCGCGTGCGCGGAACGGCAAAGGGCAGCCGATCGAGACCAATCTGCTCGGGGCGGCCGTCAACATGCTCGGAAATTTCCACATGGGCTACCTCATGTCGGGCGTGAGCCCGAAGCGGTTCGGGAATTGGCAGGTGACCGCGGTGCCCGTTGGCTCCTTCGCCACCAGCACGGGTCCGCTCTACATCGCCTGCGCAAACGATGGCACGTTCAGGCGTTTGATGCGGGATGTGCTGAAAAGCCCGGAGCTTGCCGATGACGAGCGCTTTCGCACCAGCGTCAGCCGCCGCACCAATAATGAAGTGTTGAAGCAGATCATCGGCGCCGCGCTGTCACAGGGCGCGCGCGAAGACTGGCTCAACGCGATGCAGCGCGTGGGCGTTCCTGCTGCTGCGGTGCGCAGCGTCGGTGAGGCCCTGGACTCGGACGAGGTGCGCGCGCTGGGTATTCTCGGTGAGGCCGAGCACGAGAAGCTCGGCAAAATCCCCAATGTCGGATTACCGATCACATTCTCGGAGACGCCGATGCGCAAGCCGGCCGGTGCTCCGCTGCTGGGATCACAAACGAGGAACGCACTCCGGCGCGTGCTGGACTACGACGAGGAGCGCTTGGTGCAACTGGCCGCCGCGGGCGCCTTCGGCGACAGATAATCGAACACCCCGAGTGAGTTACATTGAGAAAGCTGAAAGGTAATTTGGAATGGCAAAGCTGGAAGCAAAATCTGAGGTCAGCGGTTTCGTCTGGAAAGTGGAGACCGAGCTCGGCAAGCGCGTGGTGAAGGGCGACACGCTCATCCTGATTGAGTCCATGAAAATGGAGATCCCGGTCGTGGCGGAGGCTGACGGGGTGGTTGTGAAGATTTCCGTCGAGGAGGGCGCCGCCGTCAACGAGGGTAATACGGTTGCAGTACTGGAGATATGAAGAGTGCTTGAGGAAAGAGCCTTAATGACGCGCAGGCGAAGTCAATTCCGTCTCGTGAAAGTGAAAGACGCTCTGCGTCGAGTTCGATGAGCTGGAACGCATGGATGTTTCGGGCGTCCTGCGTTATGGAGCTTGGGCGCCCTTGATTGTCTTTGGGGCAAATTGCAAGTTCGTCGAGTTCTCCGACCGAAGTGCTGGCTCCGCATGCAATGGCGGCCGGTGGCTCTCGATTGCGGAGAGCTGGAGCAGGCCTGCCTGCGCCGCAGATCAGGACGTCCACGAACGCGCTGGTGTCCGTATGGCGGAAAATCAGCTCCCGCGTTGAAGCAAGAACGTTCAAAACGAAGAGGAACGCATGTCTGAAGCATATATCATCGACGCTGTTCGCACGCCGCGAGGTATCGGCAAGCCGGGCAAGGGTGCGCTGTCGCACCTCCATCCGCAACAATTGGCCGCAACGGTGCTCAAGGCGCTCAAGGAGCGCAACAAGCTCGATACGTCGACCGTCGATGACATCATCTGGTCGACCTCGACCCAGGAAGGCAAGCAAGGCGGCGATCTTGGGCGCATGTCGGCGCTCGCGGCTGGATATGACATCAACGCCAGCGGCACGACGCTCGACCGCTTCTGCGGCGGCGGTATTACGTCCGTCAATCTGGCGGCCGCTTCGGTGATGTCAGGGATGGAGGATTGTGTCATCGCGGGCGGCACCGAGATGATGAGCTATCAGCAGGCCCTGGCTGCCGAACGGTCCAGGGCAGGGCAACCGGCGCGGCTGATGGGTGCGGGTAACGCGGCGCTGGATGCCGTCCACCCGCAGTCTCACCAGGGTGTATGCGGCGACGCCATCGCGACCCGTGAGGGGATCAGCCGGGAGGCCTGCGATGCCCTGGCACTGGTCAGCCAGCAGAGGGCCAAGAGGGCGATCGATGAAGGCCGCTTCGCCAAGTCGGTGGTCCCCGTCTACAACGACGACGGCAGCGTCGCCCTTGATCGTGAGGAATTCCCGCGCCCCGAGACGACCGCCGAAGGACTTGCTTCGCTGAAGCCCAGCTTCGAGCAGCTCGCCGATTTCGATCTCGGCAGCGGATCGACGTTCAAAAAGCAGATTCAGCGTCGCTACCCGGACCTCGAGTGGAAAGGCGTGCATCACGCCGGCAACAGCTCGGGCGTGGTGGACGGCGCGGCCGCGGTCCTGATCGCGTCGAAGGAATATGCCGAGAAGCACGGCCTCAAGCCCCGGGGCAGGATCGTGGCCTATGCCAATCAGGGTGACGACCCGACGCTGATGCTGAACGCTCCGGTTCCAGCGGCCAGGAAGGTTCTCGCCAAGGCCGGCCTGACCAAGAACGATATCGATGTCTGGGAGATCAACGAGGCCTTCGCGGTCGTCGCCGAGAAGTTCATCCGCGACCTTGATCTCGATCGGACCAAGGTCAACATCAATGGCGGCTCCATCGCGCTCGGCCACCCCATCGGCGCGACGGGATCGATACTCATCGGCACCGCGCTCGACGAACTCGAGCGCAGCGGTGGACGCTATGGTCTCGTTACCATGTGTGCCGCCGGCGGGATGGCGCCGGCCGTCATCATCGAGCGCATCTGACCAGGGAGGGAACTGCAATGAAACTCGATTCATCGATCGTTGCCGTCGTCACCGGCGGCGCTTCCGGCCTCGGTGCAGCCACTTCGCGGGCGCTCGCTGCGCATGGCGTGAAGGTCGCCATCTTCGACTTCAACGAAGAGAAGGGTGTAGCTGTCGCCAAGGAAATCGGCGGTGTATTCTGCAAGGTTGACGTCACCTCCGACGACGAGGTCGATGCGGCCTTCGCCAAGGCCCGCGCGGCTCACGGCCAGGAGCGGATCCTGGTGAACTGCGCAGGCACGGGCAATGCGGTGAAGACCGCAGGTCGGGACAAGAAGACCGGTGAGCCCACCCACTTTCCGCTCGATGCCTTCAACCGCATCATCCAGATCAACCTCGTCGGCACGTTCCGTTGCATCGCGAAGTCGGCGAAGGGCATGCTGTCGCTGACCCCGCTCGAGGACGGCGAGCGCGGGGCGATCGTCAATACCGCCTCGGTTGCGGCCGAGGACGGGCAAATGGGGCAGGCCGCTTATTCGGCTTCCAAGGGCGGTGTCGTCGGTATGACGTTGCCGATCGCGCGCGACCTGATGAGCGACGGAATCCGCGTCAACACCATCCTGCCGGGAATCTTCAACACGCCGCTGCTGCAGGGTGCGCCGGAGAACGTCAAGACTGCCCTCAGCGCCTCGGTGCCGTTCCCGAAGCGTCTCGGAATGCCGGAGGAATATGCGCAGCTTGCGCTGACCATGATCACCAACGGCTACTTCAACGGCGAAGACGTCCGCCTCGACGGCGCCATCCGCATGGCCCCCCGCTAGGAGCACAAGTAATTGGAGCGACCGGACATCAAATCCGGTCGCTCCAGCAATCCCGATTGCGCGTCGTTGAGAATTTAATCGACCGTGATCGCCGTCACCTGGACCCAATCCTGCCCATCAAATTTTTGCACCACCAGGCGCTTGAACGGAACGTAGTTGTCCGGCGTCGTATTGTAAGTGGTACCGGGCAGCAGGGAGGGCGCGGCCACGTTGTTCAGGTGCGTCGCCTGATATAGCAGGTTCTCACGGGTCAGATTGTCCCCGCAGGCCTCAATGATTTTCCCCATGATGTAGGCAAACGAATAGACGGCAAAGCCGATCTCGTTCTTGGGGTCTTCATTGGGCAGGTACTTCTTCATGAAGGCCTGATAGGCGACGACGTCATGGTCTTCGGCCCATTTCGGGCTCGACACCTGCTTGTAGGGCGTTGCTGCGATGATACCGGTGACCGAGTCGAAGCCGGCTGCTTCCAGGAACTGTCGCCCGACCGAGGGACTGACGACGAGCTGCAGCGGCTTCCAGTCGAGCTCATACGCTTTCTTCATCGACTGCGAGGCTGCCTTGCCGAGCGAGACGTTGAAGAACACGTCGGCGCCCGATGATTTGAGCTGCGCGACCTGCGAATCCATCGTGGGGTCAGTCAACTCATACGTGACTTCCTTGACGATCATGGTCGAGGCCTTGTCGCCGAGCCCCTTCTTGAACCCGGAGACGTAGTCGCGCCCGAAATCGTCGTTCTGCATGAGGATCGCGACCTTCGCGTCCGGCTTCACGGATAGAAGGTACTTTGCGAGGATCTCGCCTTCGGTGCCGTAGAGATGAAACGCGGGCGTCGACCATTTGAAGGCCTTCGGCTGGTTCCACTTATTGGCGCCCGTCGAGACCAGAAGTTGCGGCACGCCCTTGCTGTTCAGATATTTCTGCACCGCCGATTGCGCGGCAGTTCCGGACGAGCCGAACATCGCGAGCACGCCGTCGCCCTCAACCAGCTTGCGAGTCTGCTCGACGGTCTTTGGGGGCGAGAACGCGTCGTCGAGCGAAATCAGGTTGATCTTGCGGCCGTTGATGCCGCCTTTCTCTTCATTGAGCATCTTGAAATAAGCGACCTCGGTGCGGCCCTGGATGCCGTGTATCGACAGGGGGCCGCTATAGGGCATGGTCTGGCCGAGTTTGATTTCGGTGTCTGAGGCGCCTTCGTCATATTTCTTCTCGGCGGCAGTGACACTGGTCGCGAAGAGGAGCCCGGCCGACAAAACGGCCACGGCCGACAAAAGTCTCTTCATTCTATCCTCCCGATCCTGTTTTGTTGTTCACCATTATCCAGGTGCACTTGCCTTTGCGGCGAGTTCTTCGCGGAGCTGACGCTTGACGATCTTGCCGCTCGCGGTGCGCGGCAGCTCCTCGGTTCGAATATCGACATGCGCGGGCAGCTTGAACGCTGCGAGCCTTGGGCGCAGATGCTCGGTCACCTGGTCCGCGGTCAGACGCGATCCGGCCCGTGTGCGAACGACGGCGCCGACGAGTTCGCCGAGCACGCGGTCGGGAATGCCGACGATGGCGGCTTCGAAGATGTCCGGATGCGCGAGGAGGGCGTCCTCGATCTCGACGCAATAGACGTTCTCGCCGCCGCGGATCAGCATGTCCTTGGCGCGGTCAAGCAGATAGACGAAACCCTCCGCGTCCATCCGGACAATGTCGCCGGTGCGGTACCAGCCATCGCGGAACGCTGCCGCCGTCGCCTGAGGGTTGTTCCAGTAACCCTTCACGACGTTGCCACCGTAGATTTCGAGTTCGCCGATCGCGCCAACCGGCAGGACGTTTCCGGCCTCATCGATGACACGCAAGTCGCATCCGGGTACAGCAGGCCCGACGGAATCCGGCCGTGCGAGATAGTCCTCGGCGCCGTTCGAAGTCGAGACCGAGGACGTCTCGGTGGCGCCATAGCCCGTGCCGCCGAACTTACCCGGGCACAGCGCAGCGACTTTCCGGGTCAGCTCAGGCGACGCGGCGGCGCCGCCGTAGGAGAGACCCTCGAGGCTCGAGACGTCGCGCCGTTCGAAATCCGGCGATTCCAGCAATTGCCATGTCATCGACGGCACGCCGGACATAGAGTTGATGCGTTCGCGCTCGATCAGTTCGAGCGCTGCTTCCACGTTCCATTTATACATCAGCACGATCTTCGAACCGTTCGCCATGGCGGGGATCATGATCGAGTGGCACCCCGTGACATGGAAGAACGGCACCGGAAGCAGCACCGCTTTCTGGGCTTCCGGTGGCGCCGGCAGGGGATCACCGCGTCGGATCGCGGCGCGGGCGCTCGAGAACGTGATGTTCACGAGGTTGCACATGATGTTTCGATGGGTGCCCAGCGCCCCCTTGGAGCGGCCGGTCGTGCCCGACGTGTAGAGTATGGTCGCGTCGTCGTCGGGATGTATGTCGCGGTCGGGTGGTGCCCGGTCCGGCAATGCACGATAGTTCGAAGCCGGGCCGATCAGATTTTCCAGCGTGTCGGTTGCGTTCCGGATGTCCGATACAGCGCGGACTGCGATGAGCTTGGCGGAGTGACTTCCCGGGGTTAGCGAGTTGAGCCGCGCCAGGCGTTCACCGTCGACGATGGCAACGGAGGCGCCAGAATCGCGCAAGCCGTAGGCGAGGTCATCCCCGGTTCCCCAGGCATTGAGCGGCACCGCGATCGCGCCGATGGTCGCTGCGGCCCAGAAGGCGATCGGCCATTCCGGGAAGTTTCGCATGGCGATCGCCACGCGGTCTCCCTTCTGCACACCGTAGTCATCGACCAGCCGCCACGCCAGTGCGGAGGCCGCGCGATAATGTTCCGTAAAGCTCAGCCGCTCATCTTCGAATACGAGGAAGGTTCGGTCGCCCCACGCCTTGCTGGCCTCGAAAATCCAGCGAAGATCGCGATAGGCTTTCTTGTAGACCCGGACGGGGCGCCCCGCCACGTCGATGGTCTCCATCTCGAACGGTGCGGCAGGAGCAGTGAGGATGCGGTAGGTTTCGTCGAGCGAGACCGATGGCCAATTGCGTCGCTCAGACTGCATTTTTTGCCTCGTCGCGGCTTGTTGTTGGCGAAGCGCAATTCGTGAAAGGCGCGACGCAAGGAAATCTTAAAGCGACATCATGGGTTGATGCTTGCGTTAGTCTGCTGGCGAGTTGAAAGGAGCAGAAAGCGCACGATACGGTCTCGGCGGAGCAGCACTCGGAGTTGCTCCGCCGGACATGATCAGCTCAGGTCCCGAAGTTTTCCCAGCTCTTGCCGTTGAAGCGTTCGAGCGTCATGAACTTCACGACCCGGTAGTCGGTCGGGCTGGTGTTGATGAGGCTGCCTGGCAGCAATCCGGGATTGCGAAAATCCTTGAGATTGGCGGCCTGGCGCATGATGTTCTCGCGCGTCAGATCGTCGCCGCATTGGCGTAGCACCTGCACCAGCATCTGGGCGAAAGTCCAACCCGACAGGAAAAACGTGTCGGACGGATTCGCAGCTGGCATGTATTCCTTCAGCCATTCGTAGAACGGCTTCAGCTCGGGGTCGTCGCGCCAGCGAGGGTCCGACGGGTCCTTCATGTAGCGCACGGTCTTGATTCCGACGCAGCGCTCGAGGCCCGCCGGGATCAGGGTCGCGCTCATCGAGGCCGAGCCTGAATGCAGGTACGTGTCGGGTTGCCAGTTCAGCTCGTAAATCTTTCGGATCGCCTGGGCCGCCTGCTTGGCGTAGGCAAACAGCATAACGGTATCGACGCCGGCCGACTTCAGCTTGACGATCTGTGAGTCGACCGTCGGATCGGTGGGGGTGAAACTCTCGGCCGCGATGACCGCCGAAGCCTTGGCGCCGAGGCCGTCGGAAAGGCCCGACAGCATCTCCTTGCCGAAATCGTCGTATTGGTAGAGCACGCCGACCTTCGGATTGGCGTTGACGGCCAGGATCTGCTTGCCGAAGAACGTGCTCTCCGAACGCAACGTCGGCTGGAAGCCCATCGTCCACGGAAACTTCTCCGGATTGGCGAACTGCTCGGAACCCGCAGCCACGAAGAGCTGGGGTACCTTGTTGGAATTGAGGTAGGTTCGCGTCGCAAGGTTCAGCGGCGTGCCGAGCATGCCGAACATCACGGCCACCTCGTCCTGCTCAACCAGGCGGCGGGTCTGTTCGACGGCCTTCGGCGGGCTATAGCCGTCGTCGACCGAGATGAAGTTGATCTTGCGGCCGTTGATGCCGCCGCGATCATTGATCGCCTTGAAGAAGGCGGCTTCGGCCTGGCCGAGCTGGCCGTAGGCGGAAGCCGGACCACTATAGGCGATGGTCTGCCCGACCTTGATTTCGGTGTCGCTGACACCTGGACCGTATTTCTTCTCGGCCCAGGCGCGATCCTTTGGAGCGAGCGTGGCGGCAAGTGTAGCAAGCGAGGCGAGCGTGATCGTTCGCCGAGAGACGTCCGGCATGATACCCTCCTTGTGCTTCCCTAACGCGTCCGCCCGTGCTGGCTGCGCGGGCGGATCTGGTCCTAGGCCCTCTTGTTGGGGCCCATGAAACCAAACAGATAACCGGCCACCTTGCGCATCTGGATCTCTTCGGAACCCTCGGTGATCCGGTAGCGGCGGTGGTGGCGGTAGATGTGCTCGAACGCCTTGTGGCGCGAATAGCCGATGCCGCCGTGCACCTGCATGGCGCGGTCAGCCGCCTCACAGCAGAGCCGGTTGGCCCAGTAGTTACACATCGAGACCTTGTCGGAGAGCCGCTTCTCGACTTCCGGGTGGGGCATGCTGTCCATCTCCCAGGCGGTCTTGCGAATGAGCAGGCGGAGCATCTCGATCTGCGTGGCCAGCTCGACCAGCGGGAACTGGATGCCCTGATTGACCGACAGCGGCTTGCCAAACGGCTTGCGCTGGTTGGCGTATTTGACGCTCTCGTTGACGCAATACGCCGCTGCGCCAAGCGAGCTCGCCGCCTGGCGGATGCGGTTCTCGTGCACGAAAGCCTGCGCCAGCGCGAGGCCGCGGTCGATCTGTCCGAACATCGCGCTTTCGGGCACCCAGACATTGGTGAAGCTGACGCGCGGATGATCCGTCGGCATGTTGAAGGTCCACATATATTCCTCGACCTTCACGCCTGGCGTGGTGGTTGGGACGAGAAACGCCGTGATGCCCTTGGCGTCGCCGTCCTCGCCGCTGGTGCGCGCGAACAGGCTGCAATGGGACGCGGTGTGCATGCCGGTGGTCCACATCTTCTCGCCGTTGATCAGCCAGCCGGCGACGCCGTCGCGAGTCTCGCGGACAGCGCGCGTTTCCATATGGGTGGCGTCTGAACCGTGGTGCGGTTCAGTGAGGCCAAAGGTGACGCGGATCTTGCGCTCCAGCGAGCCGCGTATGAACTTCTCCTTTTGCTCCTGCGTGCCGAAGTCGCGCAGCATCACGATGAAGGGGAAGTTGCCGACCACTGAATGTTCGTTTTGGAGGTCGTTGTGCAGTCCGAGGCCTTGCGTCGCCAGATGCTCGCGAATGACGGCCATCCAGAGATTGCCGCCGCCCTGGCCGCCGAATTCCTTGGGCAGCGAGAAGCGGAAGAAGCCGGCCTTGTCGGCGAGCGCCTTGGCCTTTTCGAGCAGCGCTTCCCATTCCGGGCGAGGTAGGCCGTCCTTGTCGAAATCGGTGCGAGCCCATTCGCGGCGATGGTCGAAGAAACGCTCATTGTCGTCCTGCGCCTGCAGCGGCTTGATCTCGGCCTGGACGAAGGCGTCGATCTTGGCGAGATAATCGACGAGATCCTTGGGGATGCTGAAATCCATCTCTGCTCAATCCTCTTTTCGGGGTTGTTGCTGGCCAGCGCGCGCCTCGATTGTGCGGCGATAACTGGCGTAGGCGGGTTGGTCGATCTTCATCTTGTCGAGGGTGGTCAGCCAGAGATGCTCGGCGAGGCCGTCGCTTTGGAGGTCGAGCTCGCCGCGGCGAATGCGGCCGGACAGGTCGGTTTCCAGCTCCTGTAGCGAGCCGTCATGGCCGAGCAGCGTGCGCAATCGCACTAGCGTCTCACTTTCGGCAGCCTCGCCAAAATTGATCTCGCGAGCGACGAGGTCGATCGCATTGGCCGCGACCCGCGCCTGGAATGCGGCATTGGCCGGCAGTTGCGGCATCAGCGTCTCGCGCAGGAGCTTCGAGACCGCTGCAAGAATTTCGGCGCCACGGGGTTGATCCAGCATATCAGTTCGTCCCGGTCAGGATACGCATCAGATCGAGCTCGTTCTCGGAGACGCGCCGCGCGATCATCGCGCGCTCCACGCTTGGGTCGCGTCCGCTGGTGAACCATTCCAGCATGCTGGCGCAGCTCACGCCCCAGCGCAGGCTGCCGAGGATTTCCCAATAATGCACGCGGGCGGGATCGATGCGTTCGCCACTCGCGGCTTGATAGGCTTCGAACAATTGTTCGCGCGAGCCGACGCCGCCGACCGGATGGTCGAGCTCGCCGAAGCGCCATGGCGGCGTCGAGATCCAGGCGAGGTCTTCGGCGGGATCACCGATATGGGCGACCTCCCAGTCGAGCACCGCGCGTACGCCCTCGGCTCCGAAGATGATATTGCCGTTGCGATAGTCGCCATGCACCAGGCTGTATTTGTCAAGCGGGAGGGGTGCATTCTGCTCCAGCCAGCGAAATGCGAGGTCGAACACCGGCCGCGCCACGCCGAGGGCCTCATAGCGGCTCGCAAGCCGTGCCACGATGATTTCGGCCGGCTTGAATGGGAGCGGCGGCAGGCGCGCAGTGTCCACATTGGTCATGGTGCCGCGGATGGTGCCGAACTGCGCGGCGAGGCGAGGGCGCACACCTGCGAACTCCTGGTCACGCAGCACCTTGCGCGCGATGGTCTCGCCCTCGATCCGCGTCATCAGAAATCCGTCGCCGAGATTGTCCGCGGGCATCAGCGTGTGCACCACGGTCGGCACCGGCACGCCGCTGCCGTCGAGCACGCGGATCAGCTCTGCTTCCGCCTCCAGCGACAGCGATTCGGTACTGCGCAGGCCGCCGGGCGAGCGGCGCAAGATCATCGGATGCAACACCCGCTCGCCGTCAACGGCATCGAACGACCAGGTCTCCAGCGTCGCGCCAGCCGACAGCCGTCGCAGATTGGCGATTCCTCGCGCGCCAGGCACGATGCGGGCAGTCATGGTTTCGAGCGCGTGGCTGAAGCTATTGTCCATCGCGTTCATCTGTCTCGCGCCGCCGTCGCTAGCTGTTTCCTGCGCTTGCCACCGGCTGCCGCGGCCTTTTCGGCGGCGGGGGTGAGCGGCCGATCGGGATCGGTGTAGACCGCGCGGCACCAGATCTCGGTGACGGCGGTGCAGAGCTTCTTCAACTCCAGCGGTTGCTCGAACGGCTCCATCTTCAATACGGCAAAGGACTGTGCGGTGCCTTCGACCATCATTGCGAGCGAGAGCGCTGCGGCGTCGGGATCGATCGGCAAGCAGCGACCGAGCTGGCGCTGGCGTTCGAGATGGTCGCGCACCCGAATGATATAGGCGCTGCGCATTTCGGCGCGCTTCCGGCCGATTTCGGGGTCGACATAGCTTGCCTCGAAGAAGGCCCGCAGCAATCCGCGATTGGCGCCGAAGATCTCGAAATAACGCAGATTGTTGTCGTAGACGCGCTGGCGCAGCGTCTGGCCGGAGTGTACCCGCGAGGAGGCGACGATGTCGTCGACGACTTTCGCAATGGTGCGGACGAAGATGTCGTCGGTGCTGCGGAAGTAGAGGTAGAAGGTGCCGCGGCTTAGCCCGGTGGATTCGATGATGTCCTGCACGGTAGCGCGGATGTAGCCCTTTTCAGCGAACACGCGTTTCGCCGCATCGAGCAGGATTTGCTCGGTGGCCTCGGCCGAGTTGCGGGTGCGTCGCGAATCTCCCGCAGGCGCACCACGGCGCACGGCGGCCGAACGCGTAATGCGTCGTTTCCCTGCCACGTTTCTTCCCTGTCTTTCCCGCGCGTGCTTTGTGCACGTCGCGGCGTGCGCATTGACGCACGTCGTCGATCAAAGGTGACGCTAAACTGACACTGATGTCAGTGTCAAACTTGCGTCTTGTAGTCGTTCACCTCGTCACTTCGCAATCATCAGACCGTTGTCTCCGCGTCGGCCAGCCGTCGGCTGCTTTTTGTGCCAGGCGTCGGACACTGCGCCTGAAGAACCTTCAGGCGCTTGAGCATCAACTGCTGTCCCTTCGGCGTCGCCGCGCCGCGCAGGGCGAGGGCGTAGCCGTAGCCGACCGCGGGCTGGATGTCCTCAATCTCTATCTCTGCGATCACCCAGTGCAGCATGATGGAGCGAAACGTGTAGTCGAGATTGCGCAGCAATATGGCGGTGTCGATGTCGGGTAGCAGCAGGCCCTCGTTGACGGCGTCGTCGAGCAGTGTCATCCAGAAGCCATCGCGCTTCTGGTTGAAGATCGCGCTGCGCTCTTCGGATGCGGACGCAGCCAGGATGCTGGTCCACAGTGCCCGATAGAACACCGGATCGTCCTCGTAATAGCTGACCGCAAGCCTTGCGGCGCGCAAGATCCGCTCCAGCGGATCGAGTGATTTGAAGCTCGCAAAGCGGGTCCCAAATCCCTTGATGTCTTCGAGCACGGCGACCAGCACGGCGCGTTTCGAGCCGAACAGATTGTACGGCGTGGCGAGGCTGACGCCGGCCTTTGCCGCGAGCGCGCGCATCGAGAGCCCCGCGTCGCCGGTCTCGCGGATCAGGTCGCGCGCCGCCTTGATGATGCGCGAGCGCCGCTCAGCCTTTGCCGTGTCGCGTCGGTTTTCCATTCTCGCCTGCTTGCCGTGAACTCTCGCGTGAAGGATAGGCGCTGGTTGACACCCTGACAAATTTATATCACGTTATAAGAACGCGTTATAAAAATATTTCGGCGGACGGACGGCGCGAGGTCTCGTGCATCCGGAATCGCCGTTACGGGAGAAATGCCATGGATGCCTGCAATGGATCGCGGCTGGTGTCGCGCGCCTGCATTCTGCTTGCGGCAGTAGCGCTCGCGGTCCAGTCGCCGGCTCCGGTTCGCGCGGAAACGGCGAAGGGTGACATCAAGATTGGCAATATTGCGCCCTATAGCGGTCCGGCCTCGGCCTACAGCGCCTTCGCCAAGACTGAGGCGGCCTACATGAAGATGCTCAACGACAAGGGCGGCATTAACGGGCGCAAGATCCAGTTCATCTCCTATGACGACGCTTACAGCCCGCCGAAGGCCGTCGAGCAGGCGCGCAAGCTGGTCGAGCAGGACGAGGTGTTGGCGATCTTCCAGGCGGTGGGTACGCCCTCGAACGCCGCGATGATGAAGTACATGAACGCGAAGAAGGTGCCGCAGCTCTTCTCCGCCACCGGCGCGACCAAGTTCGGCGATCCCAGGAACTTTCCCTGGACGATGGGCTTCTCGCCGTCGGTCTATCGTATCGAAAGCGCGATCTACGCAAAATACATCCTGGCAAACTATCCGGAAGGCAAAATCGCTGTATTGTTTCCGAATGACGATTACGGCCGCGACATCTATGGCGGCTTCAAGGACGCGCTCGGCGACAAGGCGAGGACGAAGATCATCGCGGAGGCGTCCTATGACAGCACCGAGCCGACCGTCGATTCCCAGATCAGCAAGCTGAAGGCGTCCGGCGCCGACATCTTCGTCAATTTCTCGACCCCGCGTTTCGGTGCGCTGGCGATCCGGAAAGTGGCCGAGCTCGGCTGGAAGCCGGTGCATTTCATCAACACCACAGCCTCGTCGATCTCGACCGTGTTCAAGCCTGCGGGCCTAGCGAACGCGGTTGGCGTCATGACGGCGCAGGCGATCAAGGAGCCCAACGATCCCCGTTATGTCGACGATCCCGGCGTGAAGGAATATCTCGACTTCATGAAGCGCTATAATCCGGAGGGCGACGTGGCGAACGCGCAGAATGCGTATGGTTTCCTTGCCTCGCAGGTGCTCCAGAAGGTGCTGGAGCAGTGTGGCGACGACCTCTCGCGCGACAACGTCATGAAGCAGGCAACGAACCTGAAAAATCTCAAATTCGGCCTGCTGTTCGACGGCATCACCATCAACACTAGTCCGACCAATTATTTCCCGATTACCCAGATGCAACTGATCCGATTCAACGGCGAGAGTTTCGACAAGGTCGGGCCGATCATGTCGGAGACGGTGATGCAGCCCGAAACGCGGGATTGATGGGAGCAGCTTGCAATGACCATGCAGCCAAAAATCGCGCCGGCGGATTTCCAGTGTCTGAAGTACGAGGTGACGGATCATGTCGCAATCGTCACGCTCAACCGTCCGGAGCGGCGCAACGCACTCAACCGCCGCGCCTATGATGAGGTTGAATCCGTCTTCCGCGCCGCGTCGATCGGCAGCGAGGTCCGCTGTGTCGTCGTCACCGGTGCCGACCCGGCCTTCTGCGCCGGAGAGGACGTCAAGGAGATGATGACCGGCGAGAAGCGGGCCAGCGCACCGGTGGTGCATCGTCCTCCGACGCCGGCTGCGATGGCGGCGCTGGAATGCCAGGTGCCTGTGATCGCGGCCGTGAATGGGTCGGCGGTCGGCTGGGGCATGGAGCTTGCTCTCTACGCCGACATTCGCCTGGCGTCCGAAAAGGCAAATTTCGCCGAGCTGTTCATCCGCCGTGGGTTGATCTGCGACGTCGGCGGGCTCTTGCGCCTGCCGGCCATCGTCGGGCCGGCCAAGGCGGCCGAACTGCTCTATACCGGCGACGTCATAGATGCGCATGAGGCCGCGCGTATCGGGCTTGTCGGTGAGGTCACCGCGCATGCTGACCTGATACCAAAGGCGATGAACCTTGCCGCGCGCATCGCGCGCAATTCGCCGCTGGCGCTTCGTTTCATGAAAGAAGGTTTGCGCCGTGCCACCCATGGCGATCCCAGGGAGACCGGAAGCTGGGCCATCGAGGTTATCTACAAGCTGTTCGACACCGAGGATCATCGTGAGGGCGTGCGCAGCTTCCTCGAGAAGCGCGAGCCGGTGTTCTCCGGCCGCTGACGTGAGAATTGCGAGGGCGGACCGCCGTTCTTGCCAAAGCTCAAACACCGCGACAAGCGGGGACTGCAACAAGCCGGGAGGCACGCGATGAGTTCGTGGGTCAGAATTGGCGATCGCGTCAAGACCAAGGCGGAGATGGACGCGCGCGCCCAGCGCGCCGCACGGGGCTATGCCAGCATCGGTGTCGGCTCGGGGGACGTCGTCGCGGTCTACATGCGCAACGATTTCACTTTCATGGAGGCTTCGCTCGCCGCGGGCCTGTGCGGCGCCTATGTGGTGCCGGTCAACTGGCACAACACGCCGGAGGAGGCCCGCTACGTCATCGAGAATTCCGGCGCCAAGGTGCTGGTCATCCACGCCGATCTCTGGCGTAGCGTCGGACATGCCGTTCCTGCGTCGGTCGCAGTGATCGTTGTTGAGACGCCGCGGGGCCTGCGCGGCCCGTATCGCGTCTCCGACGAGGCCGCAGGAGTGCCGGCCGGGATGAATGATTGGGAGGACTGGCTTGCGGGCTTCGAGCCCGCCGTGCCGCCGTTCCCGACCTCGCCGGGATCGATGATCTACACGTCGGGCACCACCGGCCATCCCAAGGGGGTGCGTCGGCAGCCGCCAACGCCGGAGCAGGCAGCGGCCAGCCAGCAGATGATGCGCATGGTCGGTGGCCTTGCCGACTGGGCTGATCGTCTCGGTAATGTCGTTTTGCTGATTCCGGGACCGGCCTATCACTCCAGCCCGAACGGCTGGATGTTCTCGTTCTACAACATGGGCGCCAACATCATCGTCGAGCCACGCTTCGAGCCCGAACGGATGCTCGCAACGATCGCTCAGCATCGCGTCACCCACGCTCTGGTTGTGCCGACCATGTTTGTGCGCATGCTTGCGCTGCCGGCCGAGACGAGGGCGCGCTACGACCTGTCGAGCCTGACTTACGCGATGCATGTCGGCGCGCCCTGTCCGCCGCACGTCAAGCGCGGCATGATCGATTGGTGGGGGCCTGTCATAACCGAGCATTACGGTTCGACCGAAGTCGGCGCCGTCACCCATTGCACCGCGGACGAATGGCTGGCGCATCCCGGCACCGTCGGGCGGAGGCTGCCCGGCTGCGCCGTCGTTGTCATGGATGAGGAGGGCAAGGAGCTGCCGCTCGGCCAGTCCGGCGAGATCGTCTGCGGGCGGGATCTCTATCCGGAATTCACCTATCACGGCGATCCGGCCAAGCGGGCGAAGTCCGCGCGGGGCCGTCTCGTCGCCACCGGTGACATCGGCTTCTTCGACGCCGACGGCTTTCTCTACCTGTCGGGCCGTGCCAGTGACATGATCATCTTCGGCGGCACCAACATCTATCCCGCCGAGATCGAGTCGGAGTTGATGAAAGTTTCCGGCGTGGCCGATTGCGCGGTGTTCGGCATTCCCGACGACGAGTTTGGCGAGAAGGTCTGCGCCTTCATTCAGCCTAGCCCTGGTGCCGTGCTCGATGAGGACGCGGTCCGCACGGACCTGAAGTCCCGACTTGCCGGCTACAAAATCCCGCGGCGGATCGAGTTCTCCAGTTCGCTGCCGCGCGAAGACACCGGCAAGATCTTCAAACGGAAGCTGAAGGAGCCGTTCTGGCAGGGGACGGGCCGGGCGATTTGAGGAGAAGTTCGTGGATCAGAAATATTCGACCTACAGCCTGATCAGGTGCGAGATCGACCGCGCAGTCCTGGTGATCACGCTTAATCGTCCGGACAAGCTCAATGCCTACACTGGCGCCATGGGCTCCGAGATCGAGGATGCCTTCCGTAAGGCGGATCTCGATGACGAGATCCGCGCCATCATTGTGACGGGCGCGGGCCGTGCCTTCTGCGCCGGCGCCGATGTCTCGGGGGGCGCTGCGAGCTTTGATACCTCGGGCGCGCATGGCGCCGGTGTGTTCGGCAATCGCCTGGCGGGCGGCGGTCCGCGCTCGGGCAGTGGCTTCGTCGATGCCATCTTCCGCTGCCGCAAACCGTCGATCGCCGCCATCAACGGCCCCGCGGTCGGCATTGGCATCACCATGACCCTGCCGATGGACGTACGCATCGCCGCGAAGGACGCGAAGATCGGTTTCATCTTTGCGCGACGCGGCTTGGTGCCGGAGGCGGGCAGCGCGTGGTTTCTGCCCAAGCTGGTTGGACTGCCGCAGGCATTGCGCTGGGCGATCTCCGGTCGCACTTTCGGCGCTGAGGAAGCAGTGAGCGGCGGTCTCGTCAGCGAAACCACGGAGCCTGCCGAACTCCTGGCACGTGCGAAAGAGATCGCGCGGGAATTGACTGCCGAGACTTCGGCCGTGTCGGTTGCTCTCACGCGGCAGATGTTGTGGCGCTTCGCAGGCGCGCCGGATCCGTTCGAGCTGCTGGCGATCGATGGCCCCATCTCACGCGAGCGCGGCAGTCATGCCGATGTCCGCGAAGGGGTCGCTTCCTTCCTGGAGAAGCGGGCGCCAGTATTCCCGGGTAACGTCTCGACCGATATGCCCAGTCAGTATCCTTGGTGGAAAGAGCCGTAGGAACACTTGCCACCCGACGGTCGGTCGCTCGTAGCGCAAAGCGGACCGGAATGGCTTGCGCGCAGTGGCGAGCGATGGCAAGGGCATCGGACGACCGACTCGCGCGTCGCTGATCTCTGACGGTATTTGAACATACGCCTAACCCGGGCGGTCACGGCAGTCTTGACCGCGCCGGTTGCGTTGATCACTCGATTGACACCGATAGGTGGCGAAATCTCGGAGAGCGCAAACGGCTCGAATCTTTCTGTGAATTCAAGACCAAAAGATTGCGGCAGGTATACCGTCGGCATTTGTCCGTCAGACTTGAAGAATTGTGCTGGCAAATCAACGACGAGACTTTGTCTGAAATGATAGAGTGGGAGTAGGGGATCTCGGCGCTATTGGTCGATTGACCTATTGATGCCATCGCTCCGCTAGTCGCCGGTGAGAACCGCTTTGGGTGGCGGATTCTAGGAGGGGATCTCCTGTGCGATCTCCCACATATGGCCGGATGGGTCGGAAAAGGCGGCAGTGCGACGACCCCAGGGACGATCGATGGGGCCGTTCACCAGGTCTACGCCGCTTTGCCGAAGCCTCGCGCACGCTTCATCGACATCGGCGACGCGAATGGTCATGAGCATGCGAGGTCCGGCGCTTGAAGCAGCCGGCACCACCGGCTCCACGAGCTGCAGCGCCTGCGTCTCCTGGAGCAAGTTGACCATGACGCCACCGAGCCCGATCACGCTGCATACGGCGTCGGAATAGATCGGCCTGGCGTCGAACACGGTCTCGTAGAATGTTCTCGCGCGCGCGAGATCGTCAAACGAAGAGGGTCACGCACTCCAGATTGTTCAAGCTTTTCATTCGAGTGGGTCTCGGTCGACTGGTCAGTCAAGTTTCTGTCGACAAAAGATAACAACGTATTTGGCAATAATGAAGCAGATTGCCTTTTCGACTCTTGCGCCGCTCGCGCATATGCAGCACGTGACAGGGCGCGCCTGGGCGTCTGCCCTCAAACGTGGGGTCGCTCCCGACACCGACGTGCCGGGAGCAGGTTCCTCACTTCGCGAGCGCCGCCTTTTCGATGACCTCGGCGACTTCCTTCGCATGGACCACGAGCGAGGCATGGCTGCCGGCGACTTCCGTCGTCTGGGCCTTGATCCTGGCCGCGAACAATTTCTGGGCCTCGGGCGCGAGCACCTTGTCCTTGGTGCTGATGACATAGAACGTCGGCTTGTCGCGCCAGGCCGCGATGTCGACGGGAGCCTCGAACGCAACGTGATTCAACGGAAGCTGCGAGGTGGCCAGGTGCGCGGCGATCTCCGGAGGAAGGTCTGCCGCGACAGCCGACGGGAACACCTTGGGGTCGATGTACAGATTGCCCCTCGCGTCGGGATGGATCGCATTGCCGCCTTCGGTCGGCGGACCTGCCTTTGCAAGCGACGCCAGGGATTCGCCGACATCGGGCGCGAACGCGGAGACGTAGACCAGCGCCGAAACCTTGGGATCGTTGCCGGCTTGCGTGATCACCACGCCGCCCCACGAATGGCCGACGAGAACGGTTCTGCCGTCCTGCTTGGCGAGCGCCTGTCTGGTTGCGTCAACATCAGCACCGAGCGAGGTGAGCGGATTTTCCACGAGCGTGACGCGATAGCCCTTCTTGGTGAGAATATCGGCAACGGGCTGCCAGCTAGTCTGGTCCACGAAGGCGCCGTGCACGAGCACGATGTTGTGGGCTGCTCCCTTGGGCAGTTCGGCGGAATGGACGGAGCCGACCAATGTCGTTCCGGCCAGGAGTACGGCGGCAGCTGAGAGTAGAATATGTCGCATTGATTGTTCCTGTTGGCATGTCGGACGGAAATGAGGTCCGGAAGGAATGGACAGGCGTTTCCAGCCAGGTCGCGGTTTCTTCCATCCGCCATTGGCGAAATGGTTGCCGCACGTGACGTCGGCCCGCCGCGACATGACCTAGTTCGCGGGCTTTTCGGACGATAGGGATCAATCGTCCGGATGTTGTGTCCGATCGTCCACCGGACTAACTTCGGCGGCATGGACATCCTCGCTCAGGTGCTCGATCGCGTTCGTCTCGGCGGGACGCTGCTGTTCCACTTCGAGCTCGGCCATCCCTGGAATCTGGAGCTGCCGGCACGCCCCTACGCGCTGTTTCACTATCTCAGTCGGGGCTCCGCGACCCTCGCGCTCGAACCGGGACAGGAAATCCAGATGACCGAGGGCGATTTTGTCGTCATCACACGCGGTGAGCCCCATGTGTTCTATTCGGATCGCCGGGCCAAGCCTTTGCAGATCGTGGACCTCGATCGATCGTCGGCACGTCTTGGCGTCGTTCGTCACGGCGGCCGTGCAAGGCCGCTCTCGACCATGATCTGCGGCAATTTCACGGTGTCGCGGCCCTCGTTCGGCAGCGTGCTGGAATTACTTCCGCCCGTGCTTCTGCTGAAGCCAACGGCGGACGCTGGCTGGCTCGAAGCCATCCTGCGGCGCATGGTGAGCGAGTCCGCGCTCGAGCGTCCCGGCCAGCGCGTCGCGCTTTCACGACTGACGGAAGTGCTGTTTGTCGAGGTGCTCCGAAACTGGATCGCGTCTCTCAGTCCCGGACAAGGCGGCTGGCTCGGGGCCATATCGGACCCGCATATCGGACCGGCGCTCAAATTGATCCACGAAAACCCGGAACGGCCCTGGACGCTGAGCGACCTCGGCCATCGCGTGGGGCTCGGCCGCTCGGTATTTTCGGCCCGCTTCACCAAGCTCGTCGGCCAGTCGATGCACCGTTATGTGATCGAACGCCGGATGGCGGAAGCGGCGTTCCTGCTCGAAACCAGCGACGAGCCCATCGCACGGATCGCGAGCAGCGTCGGTTACGAGACAACGGCGGCGTTTTCAAAACTCTTTCATCGACATCACGGCCTGTCGCCGGGCCGCTACCGGGCCGCTCAACGCCTTGATGGAAGCCAAGGTCAACCGCACGGTTCGGAAGTGAACGTCTCCGATTGAACGTGCGGGCTGAGCTGCTCCTCCGCCGCGCTTTCATCTCGCTCTCACCGCCGGTGCTCAATTGTCGCACCTTCGGTGTGAAGCATCTCACACGCACGCTTGCGTCAATGCTGCGATAGAGTACCTGTTGTGATTGAACGTGGTGAATTTAGTCGATTTGACACACCCGCCATCACATCAGCCTCAAATGAGCTGCACACGCCAGAACGGCATGTTGAAATAGCCATCAATCGGCCGCTCGGCCGATGAGAGCTATGGAGACACTATGGCTGACAAACTCGAACAGAGCATGGTTGGTACGTGGAGCAAAACCACGTCGGCTGCGTGTGCGGACAAATATCCCGCCACCCTCACATTCTCGACCGGCACCTACCGCGGCATGCGCGGCGAAGGGCAGGGCATGGTGTGGTGGGATGCGGGAATCTACCGTCTCGAGGATTCCAACACACTCGTCGTCGGGACGGCGACTGATGAACTTGTGACCTATCGCATTTCACTCGAGGCCGACCGGTTTGAGTTTACGGATTCAGAGGGCTGTGTCGTGACCTATCGGCGCGCGTAGGACTGCGCACGCCACAGCTGACTTTAGATAACGCGGGTGTAGCCGCGAACGAGCCCGATGCTCACGTCGATCGCCTCGCCATTTCAACGAGGAGAAGACGACATGTGCAATTGCTCAGAGCATGAAGCGAGTGGAAGCCTTTCGAAGATGACCGCGGCATCGGTCGAACCCGCGATGAAGCCGCTAGCGCCCCTGTCGCGCCAGATCAGCTTCAGCGACGACGAGTCCGGCGATCAGCCGGCCTCAACCGATCTGCAGCCGATTCCGCCCTTCAGGCTCTGCAGGCTCGACTTCCGCGAAGGCTGCTACCAGATCAACTTCAGGCCGACCGCGAGCTTCGTGACCTTCGAAGGCACGCTGCGCGTCGATCGCTCTGCGCCCGACGGCGGCGCCGACCGTCTGATCGTCAGCGGCGATCTCTACTCGCGCCGGCTGGTGATTGATCCGTTCCCGCCGGTGGGGCCGGTGCTTCCGGTGGGCGACGCGGACGGAGATGAAGCGGCGGCGGACTCGGGCCTGACGAGCCTGGCCGGTTCGCTCAGCGCAGTCGATGAACCCCTGATTCCGCTTCCGATCCGCAGGCCGCGGATCCCCATCTTCCCCCGCGCGCGCTATCATTCCTATCTCAGGGTGACCAGCGTGTCCGCGCCGTTCGCGGTCGCGTTCCCGAAGAAGTGCGAGCTGACGATCACAGCCGAGCAGTTCAACTACACGCAGCCGCCGGCCGGCCAGTTCAAGGGCACGTTCCCGGCGACGCCGTCGCGCACCGTGACGATGAAGCTTTCAAAGGTGCCGGCGCCGTTCCCGTTCTCCTTGACCGGCGGGCCGTTCTACCAGGGCCGGCTGTTCGACGGCGGCGTGGACAAGGGCAGCGTCACGCTCGCCTGGGTGTCGAAATTCTTCCGCCGCTGCACCCTGGAGATCGACACGCTGGTCGGAGCCGTGCGGCCCGCACCGGTGCCCGATGGTGCCGGCGGCACCGAGTTCTTCGACACGGTCTTCGCCAAGACCGGCTGGCAGCTGACGGTGGTGCAGGACCAGCTCAACGTGCCGGTGCCATCAGGCGTGGTGCCGACCAATTGCTGGAGCTCCGCGGATCTGCACGCGCTGATGACCAATGTGCGCAATCCCGCGACCAATCTCGACACCGAATGGCGCGTGCACATGATCGTGGTGCCCGCGAAGCTCGGGTGCTCGCGCGGCATCATGTACGACCAGATCGGCGTTCCCCGCGAGGGCTGCGCCAGCTTCTCCGATGACGGTTATCCCGTCTCGGACTCCTCGAACTTCGGTCTCGCCGCGAACAAGAAGCAGCGCGACGTGCCGCGTGCGTTCCTGCGCAGCGCGACCCACGAGCTGACGCATACGCTCAATCAGATCCACCAGGAGCAGGAGACGGCGGCCGACAACTCGATCATGACGACGACGCCGAGCGTTGCGGACGTGCTCGGCGGGCCCGCGACCGGTCAGCCCGGCGTGTTCCCGGACCAGATCCAGCTCGCGCACAACACCAACGTCCGTCATCACCTCAACCACATGCCGGACCCGGTCATTCGTCCAGGCGGATGGCCGTTCGCAAGCTGGTTCCCGACCGGCGCGCCGCAGGCCGCCGATCGCCACGACTTCGAACCTTCGGAGCTGGCGCTGACGGTGACGGCCACGACCGACCGCGTCGCGCTCGGCCAGCCGCTGGACCTGACCTGGACGATGACGAATACCAGCGGCGTGTCGCTGCGCGCGCCGAACGACGTCAGCATCGAGGCCCTGTTCGCATCGATCACCGTCACCGACGGCGAGGGGCGCGAGCGCCCGGTCAGGCCCTTCGTGATCCTGTGCGAGCACGCCAAGCTCAGCGAGCTTGAGCCCGGCCAAAGCGTCACCGCCTCGGCGAAGGTGTTCTGGAGCACGGCGGGCTTTGCCTTCGAGAAGCCCGGCCGCTACCGCGTCGACGTCGCGGTGTCATGGTCGGCGCAGGGCGTAATGGTGGGCGTGCAGTCGGGCATCGACGTGTTCGTCGATTATCCGACCAGCAACGCCGACAACCATTCGGCCAATCTCGTGCTGCATCCCGAGGTCGGCAAATGGGTGGCGCTCGGCGGCGATGCTTATCACCTCGGTGAAGCGTGCCGGCGGTTGCAGGCGCTCAGCCAGACCGCTCCCGCAGGCGCTGCGCGAGCTGCCGCCGGCGACGGCGCGCCCGCGCCAAGCGTGCTCGACGGTTTTGCGGACCTGCTGCCCGACCGCGCCAAGCTCGCCAGATTGCGTCCCGAGCTGACCGCCGACACAGGCGGCCGCACGGCACGCGGACCGGGGCGAACGGCAGCGCCGGGCCGCAAGCGCGCAGCGAAGGCGAAGAAGCGCAGGGGCCGGAAGGGGTGAACGTTTCGTGACAGTTCGGTGAAGACCGTCGGTGTCAAAGGCGACGGCCGCACCTGCGACGACGTCGTGGGCCTTGCGCGCCGTCACCTCCACCGGCGGGGTCGCCGGCGCGTTCTCCAAGCGGCGCCCAGCGTGGTCCCCTGGCAGGGCGGCTTTCTTGTCGTGCATCCCGGCAAGTCGTCACCGACAGTGTACTGGAACAGCGCGACCTTCGAGTGAAGCGCGGCGGGATCACTGCACAGCCCCCCGGCGCAAACGCGGGATGTAGACGGCGCTGTCCCATGATACGCCGACTGCATCGCCGCCCCCGGAGCCCGTCTTCATGTCCGCCGCAACTGCACCCAACCAACAGCCCGCAACCGCCACCGAGACCGATCCCGAAGCGCTCGGCTGGATGATCGGCTTCCCGCCGTCTCCCGATCGCGCCATCACCTTCCAGAACGGCTCGTTCCGCAATTTCCCCGAGTTGCGCTGGGCCTGGAGCAACGTCCGCCAGCTGGTGCCGACGGTGAATGTCTGGCGCGGGGCAGGGCCTGCGTCCGTGTTGCCGCGGGAAGACCACGACATCGGCGCGGTCGCCTCGAGCACCCTGGACGGCCGGCCCATGACGTTCGCGAAGATGCTGGAGGAGACCTACACCGACGGCATCGCCGTGCTGCATCGGGGCAGGCTGATCTATGAGCGCTATTTCGGCGCGCTGAAGCCGCACAAGCCGCATATTGCGATGTCGGTGACGAAATCCTTCACCGGCGTGCTGGCCGGCATTCTCGTCACCGAGGGCAAGATCGATCCGCAGGCACAGGTCACGGATTACGTGCCGGAGCTGAAGGCCAGCGCGTTCGGCGATGCGCGCGTGCACGAGGTCATGGATATGACCACGGGGCTAGAATACACCGAAGTCTATACCGACAAGAACTCCCACGTGTGGGGCTTGCGGCGCGCCAACGGCATGGCGCCGATTCCGCCTGATTATGACGGCCCGACCAATATCTTCGATTTCCTCGTCGCGCAGAAGAAGCAGGGCGAGCACGGCAAGGCCTTTGCGTACAAGACCGTCAACACCGACGTGCTCGCCTGGATCTGCCGGCACGCCAGCGGCATGACGCTGTCCGACCTTCTCTCCGAGCGCATCTGGACGCCTATGGGGGCGGAGGAGGACGCGCATTATCACGTCGATCGCATCGGCACCGAGAGCGGCGGTGGCGGACTCTCGACCAGCTTGCGCGATCTCGCCCGCTTCGGCGAGACCATGCGCAATCATGGCCGCTTCAACGGCCGCCAGATCGTCCCCTCACAGGTGGTCGAGGACATCGTGCGCGGCGGCGATCCCGAGAAGTTCAAGCCGGCCGGCTACACCACGCTGCCCGGCGCGTCGTACCGCAACCAATGGTGGGTCACGCACAACGCCCACGGCGCCTATATGGCGCGCGGCGTTCATGGCCAGGGCATCTACGTCGATCCCAAGGCCGAGATGGTGATCGCGCGCTACGCATCGCACCCCGTCGCGGGCAACGCCGCCAACGATCCCGTAACGCTGCCGGCCTATATGGCGCTGGCGAAGGAGCTGATGGCGGGCGGATAGGGCGCAATTGTAGGATGGGTAGAGCGAAGCGAAACCCATCATCGCTCCTCCATAAAGAAGTCGATGGGTTTCGCTGCGCTCTACACATCCTACGCTCTCATGCCAAACCGCAAGATCGGTCGAGCAAATGATCGCCGTCAGCGGCTATCTGGAGCCGCCACGGAGGAGGGACGATGAAGGCGGCGCTGCAGAACTATCAGGACCGGATGCGCCGGGTGCTGGACCATATCGACCGGCATCTCGATGGTGATCTGGACCTGGAAACGCTGAGCAGTGTTGCGGCCTTCTCGAAATTTCATTTCCACCGGCAGTTCACGGCGACTTTCGGGTTGTCGGTGCATCGCTATGTCCAGCTGGCCCGTATGAAGCGCGCTTCGCATCAACTGGCCTACAATGACGCCCTTGATGTCACTGACATCGCGATGGATGCCGGTTACGACGCACCGGATGCTTTCGCCCGCGCCTTTCGGCAACGGTTCGGGCAATCGCCGTCGTCGTTCCGGAAGTCTCCCGACTGGGAGCCGTGGCTTGCGGCCTTCGGGCCTCTCGACAACGCGAGGAGCAAGCTCATGCAGACGAGTTTTACCACTGACGACGTGACGATACGCGATGTGCCCCCCACGCGGGTGGCGATCATGGAGCATCGGGGGAGCCCTGAGACGCTTGGTGCCACCATCCGGCGGTTCATCGCGTGGCGCAAGGCGGCCAACCTGCACCCCAGGACAAATCCGACCTTCACTGTCTGGCATTCCGAGGGGCGTCCTGCGCAGCAGGCCGAATATAGCATCGACCTTTGCGTCGGGACCGACCAGCCGATCGAGGCGAATGGCGAAGCGATCAAGGCCGGCGAGATCCCCGGCGGGCGCTGCGCCGTGCTGCGCGTCGTCGGTTATACCGACAATCTGGAGCCCGCCGCGCTCTACCTGTATCGCGACTGGCTTCCGGCCAGCGGCGAGGAAGCACGCGACTTCCCGATCTATTGCCAGCGGCTGAGACTCTTCCCGGAGGTGCCGGAGCATGAGACGGTCGCGGATGTATTCCTGCCGCTGAAATAGCGCCCTCCGACCGCGGACGAACCGGCATCATTCAATATCACGCGCTCCACATAGCGGCACGGTCATTAATATAAGAGTTGACTTATATTAGTGAGGGCCGATACTCGCCATTGCGCGAAACGATGCGGAGGGATGCAATGGAAATCGACGTCGCCAGGGTCTTGGGGCTTGTCACGCGTTCGGTGAAGAATTTCGAGAAGGATGGAAAAGCAGCCAGCACGGTGACGCTGTCGCGGCTTTACGAGACCAGCCTCGACGATCTCTGGGACGCAGTGACCAGCCGGCAACGCATTCCGCGCTGGTTCCTGCCGATCGAGGGAGACCTCCAGTTGGGCGGAAGGTACCAGCTGAAGGGGAACGCGGGCGGCACCATCACGGCATGCACGCCGCCGACGCATTTTGCAGCCACGTGGGAATTCGGCGGCGGGATGAGTTGGATCGACGTCAAGCTGGCAGCAGAACGAGATCAGGCGCGTCTGACGCTGGAGCACACCGCAATTATCGAGGACCATTGGAATCAGTTCGGTCCAGGTGCGGTGGGTATCGGTTGGGATCTCGCCATCGCGGGATTGGAGCGATATGTTGCGACCGGCGCATCGGTCGACCACGAGACGGCCGAGGCTTGGATGGGCTCTCCTGCCGGCAAGGAATTCATGACGACAAGCGGTGAAGATTGGTGCGCGGCGCATGTCGCGAGCGGGGTCGATCCTGATACGGCGAAGCAGCGCTCCGACCGCACCATCGCCTTCTATCGCGGCGAGATGCCGCCTGACGTCGCACATCCGGGCACAGCAAGCTGATGCACGTCTTCGAGGTCCTCGCCGATCCCGTGCGCCGTCGCATCCTCGAGCTGCTCGCCCCGGGGGAGATGGCGTCCGGTGAGGTCGTTGAAGTGATCGGGGCCGAGTTCGGGATCACGCAGGCGGCCGTGTCGCAGCACCTCAAGGTGCTGCGCGAGAGCGGCTTTGCGACGGTTCGTGCGGAGGCGCAAAGACGGCTCTATTCGGTCGATGGTGCGGGGCTTCGGTCGGTGGATGCGTGGATCGGTCAGTTCAGGAATTTCTGGGAGCCGAAGCTGGACGCACTGGCAACCGAGATCGCGCGCGGCAAGCGGGAGCGCCGTAACGCGCCGATGACCAAACGGAGCGGGAAGAGGGCGTGAGCTCCATGATGTCGGATGGGTAGAGCGAAGCGAAACCCATCAATATCGCGCGGTGAACCCGATGGGTTTCGCTACGATAATAGCCAATCAGAAATCGGGTGGATCGGTCCACGTGAAATCCTATCGTGAGGGCGCGCACATAGGAGCACGACGATATGCACAAATTTCATTCGATCGCAGCTCTTTGTGGAGACGGTCTACGACCAGAACTGCGAGAGCTGTTCCAGAGGCTGGCGATTGATCCGCACTCTGGGCTGCACATCCGCCATGACGGCATGGTTCAAGCCGGCCCAGATCCCGTTTCCAAGGCGTCCACTCGAGCTGAACACAGAAATACAGGAGTTAGCTACATGTCGATGGAAAGTGAGAACAAGGCGATCGTCGGTCGCTGGTTTACCGATTTTTGGGGCGAGACCTGCAACCTCAATATCGTGGATGAACTCGCCGCGCCGGACATGCTGTTGCGGTATTCGCTTCACGAGCCACGCCGTGGCCGCGACGACATCAAGGCTTTCATGACCGACTTTCGCAAAGCGTTTCCCGACCTCAACTTCTGGGGGGCGGCTGACCTAATCGCCGAGGGCGATTACGTCGTCGGGCGCTGGGAGGGTGGAGGTACCCACACCGGCCCTGCTTTTCGCGACTTTCTGGCGGGATCGCTTCCAGCCAACACTGGACTCAAGATGAGGTTCACCGGAACGACCGTTCTTAAGCTTAAGAACGGCATGATCGTCGAGGAGATCGGCCTTGACGACGGCGTGGCTGCTTTGACGCAACTTGGGCTTATGAAGAGCGCCGCATAAGCTTGTTCGCATGTGATCCGATCAGCAAGGGGCTGGCCTCCCGGAGGCCGGCCCCTAATCTCCTTTCGGGACCGATAAGGCACGTCGCCTGTTGGCCGATTTTGTTGCAAAAGTCGGCTGTAACCGACGGATGTCTTTCGGCCATTCGGTCAGGCCGACCGGCTTTGATCCGCCGCCCCTAACGCTCTCAACGCAACTCCTACGCTACGCAATGCGCAAAGCATGAGCGGGTGGTGGTCGCGCAACGAACGACGCGAGGCGCCTCAGATTTTGAGCGATGGCAGCCAGAACAAACTCGTCCTGGGCGCCCCGTGGGCCACGAAGCCGAAGCCGGCCAAGCCTCAGGATGCGCTTCAAGTGCGCAAACCGCATCTCGATCTTCTTGCGCTGACGTCGCGACGTCTCGAAGCCTTCGGTGCCAGCGAACGACCGGGCGACGTCCCGGGCGTGCTCATGTATGTCGCGCGGGATCTTGCGCGATGGTTCTTTTGGACAGCACCGCGGTTTAAGCGGGCATGCGTCGCAGTCGAGCTTGCTCGCACGATACAGAAGCGTTTTGCCCTCGTGCACGGTGCCGCTCGTCCCGAGCCGCTTTCCGCCCGGGCAGTGGTAGACGTCACTGGTCGGATCATATCGAAAGTCGCTGCGCGAGAAGGTACCGTCATCTCGCTTCGACTTGTCGAACACGGGGATATGTGGCGCGATGCCCTTCTCCTCGACCAGCCAGTTCAGCATCGGAGCAGCCCCGTAAGCGGTATCCCCGGCAAGCCGGTCCGGCTTGAGACCAAAGCGCTCCTCTGTTCGTTCGATCATTGTCCTCGCCGCTCCGACCTCGGCCTGGCGAATGGAGCGGGACGCCTCAACAT
>NZ_JAFCJT010000008.1 GCF_018130785.1 Bradyrhizobium liaoningense | reverse complement strand
ACCTCGTCGCGATTCGCGCCAACACAACGGAATCACGCTTGCCAGTTCGTCTCAACTGACTTTTGCAACAAAATCGGCACAAGGCGACATTCCGGGGGCGAGGCCGCATGCTACCCCCACGAAGCAGATATCCCGGATTTAGGAGGACTCGACCTAGACGCCAAGGTATCGCTGCAGCAGTTCCGGCTGGGCCTTGAGCTCCTGCGCCGGCCCCTCGTGCACGATGTGGCCGTTGTTGATGATGTAGATCCGCGTCGCCAGCGCCAGCGTCGCCGCCAGATTCTGCTCGACCAGCACGATGGTCTGGCCGGCGGCGGCGAGCTCACGGCAGGCCTTGACGAGATCGTGGACGATGACGGGCGCGAGCCCCTCGAACGGCTCGTCCAGCAGCACGATCTTCGGATCGCGCACCAGCGCCCGTGCGATCGCGAGCATCTGCTGCTCGCCGCCGGAGAGCTCGGTGCCGCGGTTGTTGCGCCGCTCCTTCAGCCGCGGAAACATCTCGTAGACGCGCGCGAGCGGCCAGCGCTTTGGTGCGGTGATCCCGGCGAGGACGATGTTTTCCTCCACCGACAAGCTGCCGAAGATCCGGCGCTCCTCGTGCACGAGCTGCATGCCGGCCTGCGCTATTCTGTGGCTCTTGCGTCCGGCGATATCGATGCCGTCGAACTTCACGCTGCCGCTGCGGGGAGTCACGACGCCCATCAGGCTCTTGAGCGTCGTGCTCTTGCCGGCGCCGTTGCGCCCGAGCAGCGCCACTACCTCGTGCCGCTCGACGCGCATGGCGACGTCGAACAGGATGTGGGAGTCGCCGTAATAGCTGTTCAGGCCATTGACCTCGATCAGGCTCATGCGGCGATCTCTCCGTGGACGCCGCCGAGATAGGCTTCCTGCACTGCGGCGTTGGTCCTGATTTCCTCCGGTGTGCCGTCCAGCAGCACCTTGCCCTCCTGGAGCACCGTTACGCGCTCGACCAACTCGAACAGCGAATCCATGTCGTGGTCGATGATGATCACGGTGCGGCCGCGCGCGATCGATTTGAGCAGCTTGACGGTCTCGACCCGTTCGCGCGGGCTCATGCCCGCGAGCGGCTCGTCGAGCAGCAGCAGGCGCGGCGAGGTGGCGAGTGCAAGCCCGATCTCCAGCCGGCGCTTCTCGCCATAGGCGAGCTCGGATACCGGCGTGTCGGCGCGGCGGGTCAAATTGACCAGGGCAAGGGTGTGCTCGACCTGCTCCGTCAGGCCCTTCACGCCCGAGAGCTTGCGAAACAGGTCGAGCCGGAATTTGCCGCGCAGCTCGGCGAGTGCCGCGATCGTCAGGTTCTGCCGCACCGTGAGGCCAGTGAAGAGCTGGTTGACCTGGTAGCTCTTGGTGAGCCCGAGCTGGCAAACCTCGGTGACCTTCAACCCCGTGATGTCGCGGCCCTCGAACACGATCTGGCCGGAGGTCGGCGCGATCTCGCAGGTCAGCATCTTGAAGAAGGTCGATTTGCCGGCGCCGTTGGGACCGATGATGCCGCGCAGCTCGCCCTGATTGACGCTGAAATCGATGTCGCTGTTGGCGACGAGACCGCCATAGCGCTTGGTCAGGCCGGTGGCTTTCAGGATCGGCCCGGAATAGGCGGGATGCGCGACCTCCTTGGCCTGCATCGGCGCCGGCGGAGCTTGCTGGGGCGTCTCGATCTCAGCCTCCTCCTCCGTCTCCGCAGCCGGCCGCGCTCGCTTGCCGGACACGAGGCCGTAGAGATCGGCGAGGCCGCCCACAATGCCGCCGCGCAGGAAGCAGACCAGCACCACGAACACGACGCCCAGCACGAGCTTCCAGGCCGCTCCGAGGCCCAGTGCTGCTTGAAGAAAGTCCTGAAGGAAGAGCCAGACCGCCGCGCCGACCAGCGGTCCGAACAACGTGCCCCTGCCGCCGATGGCAGTCTGCATCACGAGCTGGCCCGAGGTGTCGAAGGTGAAAGCGTCGGGCGGCATGAACGCCTGGAGCACGCCGAGCAGGCCGCCGGCGAAGCCCGCATAGGCCGCAGCGATCACGAAGGCGGTCAACTTGTAGCCATGGATGTTGTGGCCGACGGCGGTGGCGCGCAACGGATTGTCGCGGATCGCGCTGAAGATGGCGCCGACCGGCGAGCGCACGATCCTGAGCGCGATGATGACGCCGACGAAATAGCACAGCGCGATGAACTGGTAGAGCGACCAGCCATTGGTGAAGTGGACGGTCGTGAAACCGAGATTGAAGCTCGGTGTCGGTACGCCCGGCAGGCCGTTCTCGCCGCCGGTGAAATCCGAGAGCGGATTGAACTCGACAAAGAAGAACACTTCCGCGATCGCCACCGTGATCATGGCGAAGTAGATGCCGGTGCGACGCAGCGCGATCAGGCCGATCAGATAGCCGGTCACAGCCGCCGCGATCATGCCGATGATCAGCGCGCCCAGCACGTTGCTGAAGCCTGCGCGTGTCAGCAGGTACGCGGCGACGAAGCCGCCGGTGCCGTAGAAGGCGGACTGGCCGAACGACAGCAGGCCGGTGAATCCGAACAGGATGTCGAAGCCGAGGCCGAACAGACCCCAGACCAGGATCCGGTTCACGGTGTTGGGCGCGAAACCGAGATGCGGCAGCAAAAAGGGGGCTGCGATCAACCCGATTGCGGTCAGGGTTTCGATCAGGAACGGGCGTTGCTTGAGCATCAGGAAATCGCTTACTCGCGGCCCTGGACGCCGAGCAGGCCATGCGGTCGCACCACGAGCACGAGCGTCATTGCCGCAAACAGCATCACATAGGCATAGCCGGGGTTGAACATGGAGGTGACGCTGATGATCTCGCCGGCGATCAGGCCGCCGAGGATGGCGCCGGGGAACGAGCCGACGCCGCCGATCACCACCACCACGAAGGTCTGGACCAGGATGTCGTCACCGATCCCCGGTGTCAGCGACACCACCGGCGCGTTGACGATGCCGGCAAAGCCGGCGGCCATTGCGCCGATGCCGAACACGACCATGAAGACGCGGTAGACGTTGATGCCGAGCGAATCGACCATCACCGAATCCTCGATGCCGGCGCGCACGATCATGCCGAGCCGGGTTCGGTAGAGGACGATGAACAGTGCGCCGAGGGCGACCGCGACGATGCCGACGACGGCGAGGCGGTAAGTCGGATAGAACATGAAGCCGAGATTGGTGATGCCCTGGAACAGGGCCGGCGGCGGCACCAGCTGCGACTGGCTCGAGAAGATCAGGCGCACGAGCTCGACGAAACAGATGCCGAGCCCGAAGGTCACGAGCAGCTGGTCCTCGTGCGGGCGGTGATAGAAATGGCGGATGATGACGCGTTCCATCACGACGCCGAGCAGCATCACGAACAGCGAACCCGCGATGACGGCGATGAGGAACGACTCCGTGTACTGGTAGGCGACGAAGCCGGCATAGCCGCCGATCATGAACATCGCGCCATGGGCGAGGTTGAGCACGCCGAGCGTGCCGTAGATGATGGTCAGGCCGGAACTGATCAGCGCGAGCAGGGCGCCGAGCGCGAGCCCGTTGAAAAGCTGCGAAACGAGGTTGGGCCAACTGATCATGCGACAATCGCCGTTGTGACGCGCGATGGTGCGCGTCAGAAAAAGGTGACGCCGCAGGACCAGAGTGCAGCCCGCGGCGTCACAGGGGTTAGTGCGGGCTCAGCTGTAATCGCCGGGATGGCAGCCGAACGCGTCCGGCTTCTGCATCAGGCCTTCACCCGGGACGATCTCGACGACGTCGTACCAGTCTTCCTTGTTCTTCATGTCCTTCTGCATCTTGCCCTTCACGATGATCACCGGGCGGACGCACTGGTGATCCTCGGGGCGGTAATGCACGTCGCCGACCAGCGAGGGCAGGGTCTCGCCCTTCTCATAGGCCTTGATCACGTCGGGCGGATTGAAGCTGCCGGCCTGCTCGCACATGCGGGCCCAGTGGGCGAAGCTGACATAGGCGTTCTCGGCGCCCCATTCGGGCTTGTAGCCGTACTTCTTCTCGAAGGCCTCGTTGAACATCTTGGCGAGTGGGAACTTGTCCTCGATCGTCCACCAATAGTCGGTGGCGGCGTAGACGCCCTGCATCAGGCCGCCGGTCTCGCGCGCGATGAAGGGGACCTGGTAGGGAACGACCAGCTTCATCTTGTCGAGCACGCCGAACTGCTTGGCCTGCTGGGTCGACAGCACCGCGTCGTGGCCCCAGTTGACGTTGATGAGCACGTCGGCGCCGGAATTCGCGACGTTCAGCAGATATGAGGAGTAGTCGGGCGCGCCGAGCGGTGCGACCTGGTTGGTCACCGTCGTCCAGCCCGCAGTCGCGAGGAAGTCCTGCATCGACTTGGTGACGGTGTGGCCGTAGGTGTAATCAGGCGTCAGGTAGGCGGCCTTCTTGTTCTTGCCGAACTCCCTCACTATCACCGGGCCGATCGCCGCGGCGGCGGTCTGGCCGAAGAAGTTCTGGCGGAAGCCGTAGCGAACGCAGTCCTTGCCGGTGGTGTCGTTCGAGCCGGAAATGCCGCACACGAACAGCACGTGTTCGCGCTGCGCGAGCTTGTTGAGCGCGACCGCAACGGCGCTCGACGTGCCGCCGGTGATCATGATCGCCTTGTTCTCGCTGATGAAGCGCTGCTGCGCCTGCACCGCCTCGTTCGGCTTGGCCGCGGAATCCGCGACGCCGAACTTCAGCTCCTTGCCGAGCACGCCCTTGCTGGTCTTCGGCGAGATCTTCTTGATCAGGTCATGGCCGCTGTTGATGTGCTCGATCGCGAGCTGGTAGCCCTTGAGCTCGTCCTCGCCCTGCACGGCGTAGGTGCCGGTGCGCGGGACCGAGATGCCGATGAAGGCGGTGGAACCCGAAACGCCGGCGGGATACGAGCCGATCGCCGGCTTATCCTCGGCAAAGGCCGGCATCGCGGGCAGCATCGAGCCGCCGATCAGGCTAGCTGTGGTCTGCAGCAGACCACGGCGCGAGAGGCCGCGGCGGATGAGATCGTCAGTCATGGTCGTTTCCTCCGAACATCGTTCTTGTTTGCAGGCGCAAGCATGACCTGTCCGGCGCCAGCCGACCTCGCTGGCCTGCTGCGCCGGGCACGTCACATCCGCGTGTAGCTCTTGGCCCTAAGCATTGCTTGTGAAGTCCTTCTGTCAATTTCGTCTTTGGTCGAACGACGAAAATTATCACGTGAAAACATATCGGATCACGATATATATTAGTCTTTGTGAGTACGAGGATGGTGGGTTCGGCGAGAGAAATGGCGCGGCAGACGACAGTGGCGGGTGCCCGGAAGCGACGATCCTGGCCGCAGGAGGCAGAGCGGCCGGAGGCTGCGTGGCCCGCGGGGGAGGGCAACGACCAGCGCGCGGCGCCGCAGTCAGGCGACGCCTCCCGCGTGTCCGAGCCGCGCAATCGCCCGACCGGCGAGCGGGGACCGGCCGTCGGCTCCGTTCAGGCGAAGCGCGCACCGGCCCCGATGAAGAGACTGAGCGTGCGCGCTCAGAACGTCCTGAAGGAGCTTGCGGTCGAACTCACCGGCGAGCAGCCGCCGAAGGGGGCGTGGTCGCCCTCGCGCGAGCTGCTGCGCGTGCTGACGGCCGAGCGGCTCGCGACCGCGCGCAACTGCGGTCCCCACACGATGCGGGAGATCGTGGATTGGGCGCAAGGCTGTGGCGTCACCATCAAGCCCGTGATCCCGCCCGGCGGCTCGCTGTCGCAGATGTGGGCGGAGTTGATTACCAATGCATCGGCCGGCGCTCTGACCAGCGCCGAGGTCGCCAGCGCGCTTCAGCGGTCAATCAGGCGGAAGAGCGTTCGCATCCCGATCGCGTTTCAGGTCATCCTGGTGAAGATCCTGCTCTCCAGTTTCGAATAGGCTCCGATATTTGTGCATCTGCGGCGCCGCTCGGTTGGTTCCGCCCATCCTTCCTTGCTAGTCTCGGCAGCGACCGCCTGCTTCGCCGGCGGGCTCGATGTCGCAGGCAGGAATGACCCAATCGAAGCGGAAGACGACACGTCCGGCGACCGCGGCGCCCTCAAGGGGCAGCGCGATGCGTGAGGCCGACTACACCGCGCTTGCGCAGTTCCGCTATCAGCTCCGGACCTTCCTGGCCTTCAGCGAGACGGCGGCGCAGAACGCCGGGTTGACGCCGCAGCAGCACCAGGCGCTGCTGGCGATCAAGGGCCTGGCCGCCCCTGACGGTGCAAGCGTCGGCGACATCGCGCGCTTCCTCCTGATCCGGCACCATACCGCGGTGGAGCTGGTGGATCGCATGGCGAAACTGAAGCTGATCAGCCGGGAGGCCGATCCCCAGGACGCACGGCGCGTCCTGGTTAAGCTGACGGCCAAGGGCGAGCAGAAGCTGCGGTCGCTCTCGCGCATTCATCTGGACGAACTGGGCGCCGCCGCGCCCGCTTTGGCCAAGATCCTGCGATCGTTCCGGGCCAAAGCGCGTTAATGCGCAGTGTTCAAGCCGCCGCGCCTTGGGCGGCGAGCTGCGCGGCCTGGTGCTCGGTGGTCAGGGCATCGGTCAGCTCGCCCAGCGCTTCGCCGGCGATCACCTGCGGCAGCTTGTAGAGCGTCAGATTGATGCGATGATCGGTGACGCGTCCTTGCGGGAAATTATAGGTGCGGATGCGCTCGCTGCGGTCGCCGGAGCCGACCTTCTCCTTGCGCTCGGCCGAGCGGGCGGCATCGACGCGCTGGCGCTCGGCATCGTAGATGCGCGAGCGCAGGATGTTCATGGCGGAGGCGCGGTTCTTGTGCTGCGAGCGGCTGTCCTGCATCATCACCACGATACCGGTCGGGATGTGGGTGATGCGGATCGCCGATTCCGTCTTGTTGACGTGCTGGCCGCCGGCGCCCTGCGCGCGCATGGTCTCGATGCGCAGATCGTCGTTCTTGATCTCGACGTCGACGTCCTCGACCTCCGGCAGCACGGCGACCGTCGCCGCAGAGGTGTGGATGCGTCCCTGCGTCTCGGTGTCGGGCACGCGCTGCACGCGATGCACGCCGGATTCGAATTTCAGTTTCGAGAACGCGCCGCGGCCCTGCACCTCGGCGATGATTTCCTTGTAGCCGCCGACAGTACCTTCGCTGGCCGAGATCACCTCGACCTTCCAGCCCTGCAGGCTGGCGAAGCGCTCGTACATCCGGAACAGATCGCCGGCGAACAGCGAGGCCTCGTCGCCGCCGGTGCCGGCGCGGATTTCCAGCACCACGTTGCGGTCGTCCATGGCGTCCTTGGGCAGCAGCGCGACGCGGATCTTCTGGACCAGCTCATCGATCTTGGGCGTCAGCTCGTCGCGCTCGGCTTCTGCCATGCCGCGCATCTCGGCATCCGTCGCGGGATCGGCGATCAGCGCCTCGGTATCGGCCAACTCTTTGACCGCAGAGCGATACGTCTTCACCGCCTCGATCAGCGGCGTGAGCTCCGCGAGTTCACGCGTGATCTGCACATAGCGTTCGGAGGCGAGTTGGCCGAGCGATTCGGCCTCGAGCGAGGCGTGATGCGCGAGCAGGACGTCCAGTTTGGCTTCAGGGAGTGACGACATCGGTTTGGTCTCAAATGGCGGAAAGAGGCGAGGCGGCGGGAAGGGGCGACAGGCCCGCTACAACGCCAGGCCTTCGGCCTCGGCAAATTCCGTCAGCTTCTGCCGGATCGAGACGCTGCCGGTGGGCGCGTCCAGCAAGGGGCCGAGCACCGCTTCGGCCTTCTTGGCATCGAGGTCGATCACCATCGCCTTGACCGGGCCGAGCGCGGTCGCCGAGAGCGACAGCGAGCGATAGCCCATCGCGATCAGCGCCAGCGCGCCGATCGGCTTGGAGGCCATCTCGCCGCAGAGCGACAGCGACTTCTGTGCGGCGTTGGACTTGCGCGCGATCTCGCGCAGCACGCGCAGGATCGGCGCCGACATGGTGTCGAAGCGCTCGGACACCTTGGCATTGCCGCGATCGACCGCGAACAGGAACTGGAACAGATCGTTGGAGCCGACCGATATGAAGTCGACCTTCTTGAGGAGCTCGTCGAGCTGGTAGAGCAGGGCGGGTACCTCGACCATGGTGCCGATGTCGATCCGCTCCGGCAGCGTGTGGCCGTGCTGGCGCAAATAAGTGAGCTCGCGCTCAACCAGCGCCTTCGCCGAGTCGAACTCGGCGACCTCCGAGATCATCGGGAACATGATGCGCAGTGCGCGGCCGCCGCCGGCGCGCAAGAGTGCTCGGATCTGGCCGCGCAGCAGGCCGGGGCGATCGAGGCCGAGCCGGATCGCGCGCCAGCCGAGCGCGGGATTCTCCTCGATCACGGCTTCCATATAGGGCAGCGCCTTGTCGCCGCCGATGTCGAGGGTCCGGAAGGTGACGGGCTTGGTGCCGGCGGCATCGAGCACCGTGCGATAGAGCGCGAGCTGGTCGCTGGTGCGTGGCAGGCTCTGGCCGACCATGAATTGCAGCTCGGTGCGGAACAGGCCGATGCCGGCGCTGCCGGTGTCCTCGATATGCGGCAGGTCGATCGCCAACCCTGCATTGATCATCAGCTCGACCTTCTGGCCGTCCCTGGTGACGCAGGGGAGGTCGCGCAGCGCCAGATATTGCGCCTGGCGGCGGGCGCGGAAGCGCACGCGCTCGGCGAAGGCCGCTTCGACTTCCTGCGAGGGCCGCACATAAATCGAGCCCGAGGTGCCGTCGACGATGATGGCGTCGCCGGGATCGGCGATGCCCGGCGCGTTCGGGACTTCGCCGACGGCGGGAATGCCGAGCGCGCGGGCCACGATCGAGACGTGGGAGTTGGCGGTGCCTTCCTCCAGCACAATGCCGCGCAGGCGCTTGCGGTCGTAGTCGAGCAGCGCCGCCGGGCCCATCGCGCGCGCGATGACGATGGCGTTGTCGGGCAGTTGCTCGCGCGACGGCGCATGATCCTGGCCGACAAGCTGCCGCATCAGGCGGTAGCCGAGATCCTCGAGATCGTGCAACCGGTCGCGCAGATAAGGGTCGGTCGAGCGCAGCATGCGCGCGCGGGTGTCGGACTGCACGCGCTCGACGGCGGCTTCCGCGGTGAGGCCGGTGGCGACAGCCTCATGCAGCTTGTGCGACCAGCCCTGGTCGTTGGCGAACATGCGGTAGGCTTCCAGCACCTCGCGGTGCTCGCCGCCCTCGGCGACGTCGCCGCGCTCCAGCATGCGGTCGAGATCGGCGCGCAGCTTGGCGAGCGCGGTGTCGAGCCGCTTGATCTCCTTCGGCAGGTCCTCGGCGATGTAGTCCTTGATGACGACGCGCGGCTCGTGCAGCACGACATGGCCGAGCGCAATGCCTTCCGAGAGGATCGCGCCGACCTTCTGCGCCGAATGGCGTGCGGCCGGCTCCTGGCCCGGCTGCGCCAGCGCAGACAATTCGCCGGAGGCGATCAGCTCCGCCAGCACCATCGCGGTGGTCTGGAGCGCCTCGAGCTCCTCCTCGACATAGTTGCGCTTGGCGCGGTTCTGCACCACCAGCACGCCGAGCGTGTTGCCGGCGCGCAGGATCGGCACGCCGAGGAAGGAGTGGTAGATTTCTTCGCCGGTCTCCGGGCGGAACGAGAAGGCCGGGTGGCTTTGCGCGTCGCTCAGATTGAGCGGGGTCGCCTCGCTGGCGACGAGGCCGACCAGCCCCTCATGGGCGCTCAGCACGGTGTGGTGCACCGCCTCGCGGTTGAGGCCCTCGGTGGCGTAGAGTTCGAGCGTGTTGTCGATGCGCAGCACATAGACCGAGCACACTTCGGCCACCATGTTGGCGGCGATCAGCACCACGATCTTGTCCAGCCGCTCCTGGGCCGAGACCTGCTCCGCCATGGTTTCGCGGAGCCGTCTCAACAAGACGCGGGGACCTCCCGACGCGCTCCGCATGAACCGTCAATCTCCTTCGTCTGCCTGGCCCGGCGGTATCGGCCGGCGGCTGGCCTAAAATTCCAGAAAAACAACCAAATTGTTCGTCCGGCGCAGGCACAAACCCAAATCTACTCGAGATTTAGCGATTGCGCCGAATCAGCGCCGCCTGAACTGGGACACAGTCTGCGGCAGCCCACCCTGTTCGCCGTATAGCGAATTGAGGCTTGTTTTGCCAAGCAAAACGCCTGCCAAACGCGAAGGTGTGTACACCTTCGCGTTTGCTGCGACCGCTAAGAGAAAATTCGTCTAGGCCTGATCGAGGCCGTAGAGTGTGTGCAGGGTGCGCACCGCAAGCTCGGTATAGGCGGTGTCGATCAAAACCGAGAATTTGATCTCGGAGGTTGTAATGGCCCGGATGTTGATATTCCGTCCGGCGAGGGCCGAGAACGCCTGGGCAGCAACGCCGGCATGGCTGCGCATGCCGCTGCCGATCACCGAGATCTTGGCGACGTCGGTGGCGGTGTCGAGCCGGGCATAGCCGATCTTGCCCTTGGCGGCCGTGATCGTGTCCTTGGCGCGGGTATAGTCGGCCGCCGGCACCGTGAACGTGAGATCGGTGGTTTTGCCGTCCTCGGAGACGTTCTGCACGATCATGTCGACGTTGATGTTGGCCTCCGCCAGCGGGCCGAAGATCGAGGCTGCCACGCCGGGCTTGTCCTCGATCTGGCGCACCGAGATCTGGGCCTCGTCCTTCGAAAAGGCGATACCGGTGACGACGTGGCTTTCCATGATCTCCTCCTCGCTGCAGATCAGCGTGCCGGGCGGCTGGTTGGCATGCGGGTCGATATCCTCGGGCTTGTCGAAGCTCGAGCGGACGAAGATCGGCATGTTGTGGACCATGCCGAGTTCCACCGAGCGGACCTGGAGCACTTTTGCGCCCTGGGAAGCCAGTTCCAGCATGTCTTCGAACGCGATCTTGTCGAGGCGGCGGGCCTTCGGCACGATTCGCGGGTCGGTGGTGTAGACACCGTCGACATCGGTGTAGATGTCGCAGCGGTCCGCCTTGACGGCGGCGGCGATGGCCACGGCCGAGGTGTCGGAGCCGCCGCGGCCGAGCGTGGTGATGCGATTCGTTTCGGGATTGATGCCCTGGAAGCCGGCGATGACAGCGACTTCCTTGCGATCCTGGAAGCGCTTGATGATCTCGCTGCCGTCGATGTCCTCGATCCGGGCCGAGGCATGGGCGTCGCTGGTCTTGATCGGGATCTGCCAGCCCTGCCAGGAGCGGGCCTGGATGCCCATGCCCTGAAGCACGATGGCGAGCAGGCCGGACGTCACCTGTTCGCCGGAGGCGACGACGGCGTCGTATTCGCGCGCGTCATGCATCGGCGAGGCCTCGGTGCACCAGGCCACCAGCTCGTTGGTTTTGCCGGACATCGCCGAGACGACCACGGCCACTTCATGGCCGGCGTCGACCTCACGCTTCACATGGCGTGCGACGTTGCGGATTCGTTCGATGTTGGCGACGGACGTGCCGCCGAATTTCATCACGAGGCGGCTCATGACGACGCGTGCATTCCCTCATAAGGATCAGTATGGTGACCCGCACCGGACGGGTGCCGGCGGATACCGACCGCGCGTATACATAGCGGCGGGGCCGGGGGCAAGCGGGTTCCTGCGGGGGCAGGTTTGGGGTCAGGCTTGGGGGGATGGGTTAACCGAGATCATGGCGCGTTATATCGACGAGATCCTGCAACCGGGCGAGCGGGTGCTGTATTCGACCAACGCGCACTGGATCTTCTACTTTCCGGCTATCGTAGCCTGGATCGTGGCCTTGGCCTTTTTCGTCCTGTCGCGGCAGGCCACGGTCGATGGCCTCACGGTGCTATGCCTCATCGCCGCGGGCGTCGTGGCGCTGGCGGCCCTGTACTGGACCGTGAAGGGCTGGTTCCACCGCTTCACCACCGAGACCGACGTCACCAACCTCAGGGTTGTGCACAAGACCGGGTTCATCAAGCGCCGCACGTTCGAGATGGCGCTGGACAAGGTCGAGAGCGTTGATGTCAACCAGTCGATTCTTGGACGTATTCTCAACTACGGCGACGTGACGATTCGCGGCGTTGGCGAAGGGATCGAAAAGATCACCACCGTCGACTCGCCGCTCGCCTTCCGTAGTTCGATCACCACGCGGTAGGACCGCGCCTAATCATGAGCATGCAGCAAAATACTTCCGCAACCGCAAGCCCGCAGCCGGGCTCGACCGTCGACGCCGCCGAGATCGCGAAATTCTCGAAACTCTCGGCCGAATGGTGGGACCCCAACGGCAAGATGGCGCCGCTGCACCGGATCAACCCGCTGCGGCTCGGCTACATCCGCGACGCCGCCTGCCGCAAGTTCGAGCGCAATGTGCGCAGCCTCAACTGCCTCGGCGGCCTGCGCCTGCTCGATATCGGCTGCGGCGCCGGCCTGTTGTGCGAGCCGCTGTCGCGCCTCGGTGCCCAGGTTATCGGCGTCGATCCTTCGGTGAGCAACATCGCCGCCGCAAAGCTGCATGCCGACAGGAGCCATCTCGCGATCGACTACCGCTGCACCACGGTGGAGGAGATCGACCCGCGCGAGCGCTTCGACATCGTGCTGGCAATGGAGGTGGTCGAGCATGTCGTCGACGTCGGCGTCTTCCTGAAGCGCTGCGCGGCAATGCTGAAGCCGAATGGCTTGATGGTGGTCTCGACGCTGAACCGGAACTGGAAGAGCTTCGCGCTCGCCATCGTCGGCGCCGAATACGTCCTGCGCTGGCTGCCGCGCGGCACCCACGAATGGAACAAGTTCGTCACCCCCGACGAGCTGACGAAATATCTCCTCGACAACCGCCTCGTCATCACCGAGCAGACCGGCGTCGTCTACTCACCCTTCGCCGACAAATGGACCCTCTCGTCGGATATGGACGTGAACTACATGGTCGTGGCGGAAGGGATGGTGTGAGGGGCTACGCGAGGCGTGAGCATCGCTCCTATGATCTGGGCGTGATTGACCTGCCTCGCCGCTAGCGGCAGGTTGGCTACGGCTTCTCCTCCTACAGCTCCCACCCCCATGCTCACCATCGCCAGCCTCTGGATTCCCTTCACCGTCATTGCCGCGCTCGGGCAGGTCGCGCGCAACGCGATGCAGCGGTCGCTGACGAAGCCGCTGGGGACCTGGGGCGCGACCAATATCCGTTTCCTGTTCGGCTTCCCGTTCTCGGTGCTGTTTCTGGGCGTGGTGCTGGTCGCGACCGGCGATCATCTCGGCATGCCGCCGACCGTGTTCTGGCCATGGTTGCTGCTTGGCGCGCTTAGCCAGATCGTCGCCACCGGGCTGATGCTGCTCGCCATGAACGACCGCTCCTTCGTGGTGACGACGGCGTACCTGAAGACCGAGGCGATCCAGACCGCGATCTTCGGTTTCGTCTTCCTCGGCGATCACCTCACCTGGCTGAAGGTGCTGGCGATCGTGATTGCGACAATCGGCGTCGTCATCACCGCGCTGCGGCCGGGCGGCGAGAAGAGTTTTGCCGAGTTGAAGCCGACGATCACCGGCCTCGTTGCCGCGGCGGCGTTTGCGCTGTCCGCGGTCGGTTTCCGCGGTGCGATCATCAACGTTCCCGGCGTCTCCTTCGTGACCTCGGCGTCGTTCACGCTGGTGCTCGGGCTGTTCGTGCAGACGCTGATCCTGACCATCTATCTGCTCTGGCGCGCACCAAAAGTGCTTCGGTCGATCCTGGGATTATGGAAGCCGTCGCTGCTTGCCGGCTTCATGGGCGCCTTCGCCTCGCAATTCTGGTTTCTGGCGTTCGCGCTGACGGCAGCGGCGAATGTCCGCACGCTCGCCCTGATCGAGGTGCTGTTCGCGCAGGCCGTGGCGTATTACTCGTTCAAGCAGCCGATCGCGCCGCGCGAGATCTTTGGCATCGCGCTGATCGTTCTTGGGGTTGCGTTGCTGGTGGGAGTCTGACGCGCTTCGCGCGTCAGTTCCGGTCTTCCGGCAGCGTCGGCAGCGGGGACACCTCGATGCCTTCGTCGATCAGCGACTTTGCCTCGTCGGGCGAGGCCTCGCCATAGATCGGGCGGTGCTCCTTGTCGCCGTAATGCATCGCGCGGGCTTCGTTGGCGAAGCGTTCGCCGACATTGTCGGCGTTCTTGACGATGTGATCGCGCAATTCCTTCAGCTTGGTGCGAAGCTCGCGTTCCTGCGCCATCATCAGCGAGGTCGATCCGGGCTGCGCAGCTTCAGGCGCGGCGGTCGTGGCCGGCTCCGGCGGCGGCGTGGCGCGCCCGCGGCCCTTCTTGCCAACGATGCGCGGCGCCATGATCGCCTTGTCGACCTTGGCCGAGCCGCAGATCGGGCAGGTCACCAGCTTGCGCTTCACCTGCGAATCGTAGGCCGACGAGCTCTGGAACCAGCTCTCGAAGGCGTGGTTGCGGTCGCAGTGGAGCGCGTAGCGGATCATGCCGATCCCCGCACGAGGTGCAGATGGTCCGGTCCGGCCTTGGGGTCGGCGACGCCGAAGCGGCGGCCGTGCTGCAGCGAGGGGATCGCGCGGCGCGCGGTCTCGACCTTGGCCGGGTCGATACTGGCCATGATGATGCCGGGCTCGACATCGCCCTCGGCGAGGATCTCGCCCCAGGGATCGATGATCAGCGAATGGCCATAGGTCTCGCGCTTGTTCTCATGGGTGCCTGCCTGCGCGGCGGCGAAGATGAAGCAGCCGGTCTCGATCGCGCGGGAGCGCAGCAGGATATGCCAGTGCGCTTCACCGGTCTTGCGGGTGAAGGCGGACGGCACCGTGATGAAGGACGCGCCGCTTTCGGCCAGCGCACGGTAGAGCGCCGGGAAGCGCACGTCGTAGCAGATCGTCAGCCCGACGCGGCCCCAGGGCAGGTCGGAGATCACGGCGGTCTCGCCCGGCTGGTAGTTGGCGGATTCGCGATAGCTCTCGCCGTCCGGCAACTCGATGTCGAACATGTGGATCTTGTCGTAGCTTGCGAGCACATTGCCCTCGGGCCCGATCAGGAACGAGCGGTTGACCGCCTTTTCGTCCGAGAAGCGCAGCGCCAGCGAGCCGACATGGATGTGAATCCCGAGTTCCGCCGCCAGCGCGCGATAGGCCTTCAGCGAGGAGTCGTTCTCTTCGCTCTGGAGGTGTTCGAACAGCGCCTTGCGGTTGAGCTGCATCATGTTGCTGACTTCGGGCGTCTGCACGTAGTCGGCGCCATTGGCGGCAGCCTGCCGGATCAGCCTGCTGGCCTGCTCGAGGCTCGGCCCGGGCGTCAGGCCGGTGCGCATCTGCACCATCGCGGCGGTGAAGGTCCTGTTGTCGCTCATGACACCGCCTTCTCGTTGTCGAGCATGCCGTCGAGCTTGCCCTCGCGATCGAGCGCGTAGAGGTCGTCGCAGCCGCCAATATGAGTTCCGCCGATCCAGATCTGCGGGAAGGTCGAGCCGCCGCCGGCGCGGTCATACATCTCTTCGCGCCAGGACGGGTTCTTGGCGATGTCGAACTCCGTGAAGGTCGCCTTCTTGCGGGTCAGCAGCGATTTGGCGGCGGAACAATAGCCACAGCCCGGCCTGGTGTAGATCTCGACAGCAGCGGTCATGTCGTCTGGCGCTCTCATGTCATGAATTCATTGAACTATATGGGACGGGGGCCGCTCTCGACAACCCGGGCGAAGACCAGCACGTCCACCTGCGCCGCCTTGGCACGGAGCAGGGCCCGCGCACAGGCGTCCAGCGTCGCCCCCGAGGTCAGGACATCGTCGATCAGGACGATGCGGCGGCCCTGGATTTCCGCCTGACGGTCGGGAGATACCTGGAATGCACCCTGCACATTGGTGGCGCGCTGGGCCCGCGACAGGCCGATCTGCTGCTCGGTCGCGCGCACCCTGCGCAGCACTTCGCCGCGCACCCTGACACCGCTCTGCCGCGCGATGATGCGCGCCAGCGCCCCGGACTGGTTGTAGCGGCGGCGCCACGCTCGGCGCCAATGCAAGGGAACGGGCACCAGCATGTCGGCCTGGGTCAGCAACTCGCCACCCGCCCGCGCCATCCAGCGGCCCATGGCTGGCGCCAGATCAGTACGGTCCTGGTATTTCAGCGCATGCACCAGCGTGCGCGCGACGTCGTCATAGCGCACCGCTGCGCGCGCGCGCTGGTAGGCCGGCGGGCTCGCGATCGCCTCCATCGACAGCATCTCGGGGCCGGGATCGTAAACAAAGGGAATGCCGAGGCGCGGGCAATAGGGCCGCTCGATGAACGAGAGCCGCGCCCAGCACGCCGCGCAGACACCCTCGCCATCGACCGGCTCGCGGCACGACACGCACAGCGTCGGCAGCGCAATGTCGAGCGCGAGCCGTGCCGCCCGCGTCAGCACGTGGCGGCCGGCCGTCCATGCGGCCCGCAGCGGTGCGGCGATGGAACGGGTGGGGGCGGCGTCGGATTCCATGCGGGGAGGCTAGCGCCGCACGCACTGGATTGCCAGAACCGTAGCGATCGGCGTAACCAGCGGCATGGCTCAGACCCCGCAAACCCCGCCCGCCTTGTTCGATCGCGCGTTGCTGAAGGCGCGGCAGCGGCGCGCGCAGGCGCAGGGTCAGGTGACCTTCCTGCTCGATCGTGTTGCCGAGGACATGTCCGACCGGCTGGCCGCGGTGATGCGCGAATTTCACGCGCCGGCCGATCTCTGGACGCCCGGTGACGCACTTGCTGGCCTGCGCAAGCGGCTTCCGTCCATCGCGCGGATCGCGCTCGACGCGACGGGAGCGGAGAAACTTCCCTTCACGGCCGAAAGTCTCGACCTTGTCGTCTCGGCGCTGGCGCTGCAATTCGTGAACGACCTGCCGGGGGTGCTCGCGCAGGTGCGGCGTGCGCTGAAGCCGGACGGGCTGCTGCTCGCCGCGATGATCGGCGGCGACAGCCTCACCGAGTTGCGCCAGGCCTTTGCCGCAGCGGAGGCCGAATGCGAGGGCGGCGTTTCGCCGCGCGTGGCCCCGTTCGCGGATTTGCGCGACATCGGCGCGCTGTTGCAGCGGGCGGGCTTTGCGCTGCCGGTCACCGATGTCGACCGCGTCGTGGTGCGCTACGCCAATGTGTTCGCGCTGATGCAGGATCTCCGCCGCATGGGCGCGGCCAATGTGCTGATCGAGCGGCGGCGCATACCGACGCGTCGCGCGACGCTGCTGCGGATGGCCGAAATCTATGCCGAACGCTTTGCGGATGCCGACGGCCGCATCCGTGCGACCTTCGACATCATCTGGCTGTCCGGCTGGGCCCCGCATGCAAGCCAGCAGCAGCCGCTGAAGCCGGGATCGGCGAAAGCGAGCCTGGCGGAGGCGGTGAAGAAGGCGGGGAAAGAGTGAGGCGTGTCCCCAACGCGCTGCGCTGTGTCCGGAACACAGCGCTTCACATCAGCAAGTCAATCAAATGCGGGATCAGCGGGATGTCCGCGGGCGGCATCGGATAGTCGCGCAGCTTGTTGGCGCGGACCCAGGCCAGGGTCTGGCCTTCGCGTGGGCTGACCATCCCCTCCCAGCGCCGGCAGATGTAAAGCGGCATCAGCAGATGAAAGGTCTCGTAGCCATAGCTCGCAAAGGTCAGCGGTGCCAGGCACGGTTCGGCGACGGTGATGCCGAGCTCTTCATGCAGCTCGCGGATCAGGCTCTGCTCCGGCCGCTCGCCGGGCTCGAGCTTGCCGCCTGGAAACTCCCAGAGGCCCGCCAGCGTCTTGCCCTCGGGGCGCTGCGCGATCAGGACGCGCTTGTCGGCGTCGACAAGCGCGCAGGCCACCACCAGTGTCAGTTTGAGATCGGCCATCGGCGTTCGGTTTAAGACCTGTAATCCCCGTTGATTGCGACATACTCCTTCGTCAGGTCGCAGGTCAGCACGCGGTCGCGGCCCTTGCCGAGGCCGAGCGAGACCTTGATCGCGATCTCCGGCGCCTTCATCGCCTCCGACACCTGCGTCTCGTCATAGGACGGATCGCGCGCGCCGCTCTTGGCGACGCGGATGCCGTTGAAGGAGATCGAGAGCTTGTCGCGATCGGCCGGCTCGCCAGCCTTGCCGACCGCCATCACCACGCGGCCCCAATTGGCGTCCTCGCCGGCGATCGCGGTCTTGACCAGCGGCGAGTTCGCAATCGACATCGCGATCTTGCGCGCCGACGCCTTGGTCTTGGCGCCTTCCACGGTGATCTCGACCAGCTTGCGGGCGCCTTCGCCGTCGCGGGCGACCTGCTCGGAGAGGTTGGCGAGCACCTGGTTGAAGGCCTTGACGAAGGCCTTCAGGCGGGGGTCGCTGGCGCGGCTGATCTTTGGTGCGCCGTGCTCGGCGGCGGCGCCGGTGGCGAAGGCCAGCAGCGTATCCGAGGTCGAGGTGTCGCCGTCGATCGTCACCGCGTTGAAGGTGTCCTCGACGCCGCTCTTGAGCAAGGCTTGCAGCGCGCCGGGCGCGATCGGCGCGTCGGTGAAGATGAAGGACAGCATCGTCGCCATGTCGGGGGCGATCATGCCGGCGCCCTTGGCCATCCCGTTGATGGTGACCTTGGCCTTGCCGAGCTTCACCGTCGCGGTCGCGACCTTCGGGAACGTATCGGTGGTCATGATCGCCTTGGCCGCGGCGAGATAGTCACCGGGCTCGGCAGCCTCGGCCAGCCGGCCGAGCACACCGTCGAACTTGGTCGCGTCCAGCGGCTCGCCGATCACGCCGGTCGAGGCCAGGAAGATCTCGCTTTCGCTGCATCCGACCGCCTTGGCCGCGATCTTCGCGGTCAGCGCGGTGGAGCTGCGGCCGGTCTTGCCGGTGAAGGCATTGGCATTGCCGGAGTTCACCACCAGCGCGCGCGCCTTGCCGCCCTTCAGCTTGGCGCGGCACCATTCCACCGGCGCGGAGGGGCATTTCGACCTGGTGAAGACGCCCGCGACCGCGGTGCCCTTGTCCATCACCGCCAGCAGCACGTCGGTGCGGTTCTTGTAGCGGATGCCGGCTTCGGCCGTCGCAAGGCGGACGCCCGCGATCACGGGCATGTCGGGGACGGTTTTGGGGGCGAGCGGGGAGACGGAGGAGGACATCGGGGCGCCTTGGTGAGGTCTGGATATGCAGATGGCCGGGCATTTGCCCGGCCATTGCGACGTTAGATACTATTGGCGTCCGTGAAGTGACAGCGAATTCTTACTTCTTCGCGGGGGGCGCCATCTTGCTGTCGGCCGGCTTGGCAGGGTCGGCCGGCTTGGCATCCGGCTTGGCATCCGCCGCCGGCTGGTCCAGCCGCTCGACCTTGGCTTCAGCGCGGAGCTTGGCGACAAAGTCGGCCTGCGCCTTGCGGGTGACATAGTTCTCGATCTGGGCCTTGACCTGCTCGAAGTCCGGCGCCTTGCGGCTGCGCTTTTCCTCGACCTTGATGATGTGCCAGCCGAACTGCGACTTCACGGGATCGGAGATCTTGCCCGGCTCCAGCGCGAAGGCCACGGCCGAGAATTCCGGCACCATCTGCTCCTTGGTGAAGAAGCCGAGGTCGCCGCCATCGGCAGAGCCCGGATCCTTGGACTTCTTCTTGGCGAGCTCGGCGAAATCGGCGCCCTTGTCGAGCTCGGCCTTCACCGCCTTGGCCTCGTCCTCGGTCTCGACCAGGATGTGGCGGGCGCGCACCTCCTGCTCACCGGTGATCTGCTTGGAGGCCTCCTCGTAGACCTTCTTCATGGCGTCGGGGGTGGTGGCGGCCTTGCCCTCATTGGCGAGCAGGCTATCCATCAGCAGGCGGTTGCGGGCGAACGCCAGGCGCTTCTTGAACTCCTCGCTGTCGGCGACCTTCTTGTCTTCGGCAGCCTTGCTGACGATCTTCATGTCGATCAGGAAGGACAGGACGTTCTCGTCCTTGGTCGCCGGGTCCATCTGGGCGAGGCTCGGCCCGAGTTCCTCCTCGGCCATGGCGACGTCGCTCTTCTTGATTTCCGCGCCATTGACCTTCGCCAGCACCGGGTCGTCGGCAGCCCGGCCGGGACCCGCGATCAGCGCCAGCGCAAGGCAGCCCACGAGGGCGGTGGCGAGGCCGAAGCGCAGGCCGGTTTTGGTTACCGGGAACGAGGTGGTCATGGAAAATCCTTTTGTTGAAGCAGGGGGCTGCTCGAAGCGGGCGGACACTCGCCTAATTCAGGGGGCCTTGGCAACGCGAAAAGTCTGTCAAAATGATGAATTAGCCGCAATGCGCCCGCCGTTGACAAGGCCCTGACCGGGCCATATCTCTGCCCGGTCGCGACCATGGCGATGGCGTTTATTTTGCTGCGTTTTTGGCCGTTGAACCCAGACTTGCCCAATTCCCACCCATATGGCGGATGACCCCCCGCAGTCCGGGCTCTGACGCCATCAGGCGTCACGGTGAGTTGATAGGCAGGGGGGTGACAACTTCTTGGCTGCAACGCGGTTGAATCGCGAACACAGGAACTAGGCATGATCGGCGCGCTCGCCCGCAAGTTTTTCGGCTCCGCCAACGACCGGCGGGTGAAGGGATATCAGTCCCGCGTCAACGCGATCAACGCGCTGGAGCCGGAGGTCTCGAAACTCTCCGACGAGGCGCTGAAGGCCCGCACCGGCGAATTCAAGAAGCAGCTCGCCGAGGGCAAGACGCTCGACGACCTGCTGGTGCCGGCCTTCGCCACCGTGCGCGAAGCCGCCAAGCGCACGCTTGGCCAGCGGCATTTCGATGTGCAGCTGATCGGCGGCATCGTGCTGCACGAGGGCGACATCGCCGAGATGAAGACCGGCGAGGGCAAGACGCTGGTCGCAACGCTCGCGGTGTACCTCAACGCGCTCGCGGGCAAGGGCGTCCACGTCGTCACCGTCAACGACTACCTCGCCCGCCGCGACTCCGGCTGGATGGGCCAGATCTACGGCTTCCTCGGCATGACCACCGGCGTGATCGTGCACGGCCTGGACGATGCCGAGCGCAAGGCGGCCTATGCCTGCGACATCACCTACGGCACCAACAACGAATACGGCTTCGACTATCTGCGCGACAACATGAAGTACCGGCTCGAGGACATGGTCCAGCGGCCGCACTTCTACGCCATCGTCGACGAAGTCGACTCCATCCTGATCGACGAAGCGCGCACGCCGCTGATCATCTCCGGCCCGCTCGACGACCGTTCGGACTTCTACAACACCATCGACAGCTTCCTGCCCAAGCTCGACAAGACCGATTACGAGGTCGACGAGAAGCAGCGCACGGTGACGCTGACCGAAGGCGGCATGGAGAAGATCGAGACCTTGCTGCGCGACGCCGGCCAGCTCAAGGGCGAGTCGCTCTACGACGTCGAGAACGTCTCCGTCGTGCACCACATCAATCAGGCGCTGCGCGCCCACACGCTGTTCACGCGCGACAAGGACTACATCGTCCGCGACGACGAGGTCGTCATCATCGACGAGTTCACCGGACGCATGATGGCCGGCCGCCGCTATTCGGAAGGCCTGCACCAGGCGCTGGAAGCCAAGGAGCACGTCACGGTCCAGCCGGAAAACCAGACGCTGGCCTCGATCACCTTCCAGAATTACTTCCGGATGTACGAGAAGCTCGCCGGCATGACCGGCACGGCGCTGACCGAAGCCGACGAATTGTTCGACATCTACAAGCTCGAGGTCGTGGAAATCCCGACCAATCTGGCGGTCGCCCGTCTGGACGAGGACGACGAGGTCTATCGCACCCAGAACGAGAAATACGCCGCGATCCTGGCCGAGATCGAGCGCGCCAATGCGCGGCTGCAGCCGGTGCTGGTCGGCACCGCCTCGATCGAAAAATCGGAAGTGATCGCCGAATACCTCAAGAAGCACGGCTACCGGCAGATCGATTTCGGCAACGAAAACTCGATGCAGAAGCTGTACACAGCGGCCCGCGCCGGCAAGCCGGCAAAACTGTTCGCGGTGCTGAATGCGCGCTTCCACGAGCAGGAAGCCTATATCGTCGCGGAAGCCGGCGTGCCCGGCGCGATCACGATCGCGACCAACATGGCCGGCCGCGGTACCGACATCAAGCTCGGCGGCTCGCTCGAGATGCGGATCCAGCAGGAGACTGCCGGCATCGAGGACGAGGCCGAGAAGGCGAAGAAGATCGCGCAGATCAAGGCCGACATCGAACACTTCCGCGATATCGTGCTGAAGGCCGAGGAAGAGGTGGAGATCGAGCCGGCGAAGGGTAGCAAGCCCGCCAAGACCGTGAAGAAGCCCGGCGGCCTCTACATCATGGGGTCCGAGCGTCACGAATCCCGCCGCATCGACAACCAGCTCCGCGGCCGTTCCGGCCGTCAGGGCGACCCCGGCCGCTCGAAGTTCTTCCTGTCGCTGGAAGACGATCTGATGCGCATCTTCGGCTCGGATCGCCTCGACAGCATGCTGCAGCGTCTCGGCCTCAAGGAAGGCGAGGCGATCATCCATCCCTGGATCAACAAGGCGCTCGAGAAGGCGCAGCAGAAGGTCGAGGCGCGCAACTTCGACATCCGCAAGAACCTGCTCAAGTTCGATAACGTCCAGAACGACCAGCGCAAGGTGATCTTCGACCAGCGCGTCGACCTGATGAAGGACGAGAGCGTCGCCGAGACGATCTCCGACATGCGCCACGCCTTCATCGACGATCTCGTCGCCAAGCACGTGCCCGAGCATGCCTATGCCGAGCAGTGGGACGTGGCCGGCCTGAAGGACGAGCTGAAGCGCGTGCTCGATCTCGACCTGCCGGTCGACGACTGGGCCAAGGAAGAGGGCATCGCCGACGAGGAGCTGCTGTCGCGCATCGAGACCAAGGCCGACGAGCACATGGCGGCCAAGGTCGCGCAGTGGGGTCCCGACGTGATGCGTTACGTCGAGAAGACCATTTTGCTCCAGACGCTCGACCATCTCTGGCGCGAGCATCTGATCATGCTCGACCATCTGCGCCAGGTCATCGGCCTGCGCGGTTACGGCCAGCGCGATCCGTTGCAGGAGTACAAGACCGAGGCCTTCAATCTCTTCCAGGAGATGAGCGCTCACTTGCGCGAGGCCGTCACGGCGCAGCTGATGCGCGTCGAGATCGTCCCGCCGGAGCAGGAAGCCCCGGTGCTGCCGGCGATGGAAGCGCACAAGTTCGACCCGAACACCGGCGAGGACGAAATGGCGCTCGCCAGCGTCACGCTCGGAGCGCAGGCTTCCGACGCCGCGCTGCGCGATCCGAAGAACCCGGCGAGCTGGGGCAAGGTCGGCCGCAACGAGGATTGCCCGTGCGGCAGCGGTAAGAAGTACAAGCACTGCCACGGGCGGTACGCCTAGCCGCCAGCTCCGCTGTCATGCGCGCGTGAGACGCGATATTCGTGCCTCACGCTCCACTGTCGTCGCCCGGCTCGACCGGGCGACCCAGTACGCCGCGGCCTCTCGGTTGAATCACTGACGTCTCTGGAATACTGGATCGCCCGCTTTCGCGGGCGATGACGGCTGAGTGTGTCGCGATTTGCGCCACGTCCTCACGAGATGAAGTGTTGCGAGAGCGCGCCAAGCCAACGCTCAATTCGAACTATCGATCAAGCTCTCCAGCAGCCGCTTGAGCTCGCTCGTCGATTTGTCGCCGTAGCTTTCCAGGATGTGCTCCTCCTGGTCCACCGCGAGCGAGTTGAGCTTCCTGCACAGCACCTTGCCGCGGTCGGAGATGAACATCAAAACCTTGCGGCGGTCGTTCGGGTCCTGCACGCGATAGACCAGCGTGTCGGAGACCATGCGGTCGATCATCTTGGTCAGCGTCGGATGATTGAGCAGCACGGCGTCCGCAAGCTCGCCCATCGAATGGCCGCTGCCATCGGAGAGAACCTTGAGGATGCGCCACTGTTCGACGGGCACGCCTTCCTTGCTCAACCGCAGTTCGAGTTGCCGGTTGATCTCCCGGTTTGCTTGCGCGAGCAGGTAGGCGAGGTGTTCGGTGATCGGGGAGTTCGGTTTTGCCACGGCTAAGACTTCGTCTTGACCCAAATGAGTGAATGTCTTGCAATCAATGCTGCATCTATATGCACTTCAATTGTTGAATATTCAATATTTTCAAAATAGGATATTGCCCAACAAAAGGGCGGATGCCGCGGCCGCCTGCTGAATGTGCTTTCAAGTCTGGTGCCAGACAGGAGTTGGCGTGCGCGCGACGGTAAACTTCCCGGCTCAGGGCGGCCCGGCGTTGCCGCCGTCCATGCTGCTCAGGAATCTGTCGTCATCGGCGGCTGACGGCGCGTTGTCGCCGAGCGATCACGCCTTCTTCAGGCGGCGTGGCGCGAACAAGCTGCATATCGGCGGCTTCATCTGCTGCACCGGATCGCCCGGAGTCTGGGGCCCCTGCGCGACAAACAGCGCGCAGCTTGCCGTCGCCGAGATCAACAAGCGGGGCGGCATCCTTGGCCGCGAGATCGAGCTTTCGATCTACGACGCCGGCGGACCGCTCGATGAGGTCTTGAACCGCGCCGAGCAGGCGATCGCTTCCGACGAGGTCGATCTCATCGTCGGGCTGCACACCAGCGCCATCCGCGTCGGCTTGCGTAACGTCACCACGCGCCACCGCATCCCCTATATCTATACCCCCGTCTACGAGGGCGGCGAGCGCACGCCCGGCGTGATGGCGATCGGCGAGACGCCGCGCTGGCAGAGCCGGCCGTCGATCCACTGGCTTGCCGACGTCAAGAAGGCGCAGCGCTGGTACCTGATCGGCAGCGACTATGTCTGGCCCTGGCAATCGCACCGCGCCGTGAAGAACTACATCAAGGAAACCGGCGGCCACGTCGTCGGCGAGGAGTTCGTTCCGCTCGGCGAGGACAATCACGAGCCGCATCTGGCGCGCATCCGTGCCGCGAGGCCCGATGTCGTGCTGATCTCGCTGATCGGCACCGATAGCATCACCTTCAATCGCGCGTTCGGCGAATGCGGCCTCGGCGCCACGACGCTGCGGCTGGCGGGGGCCATGGACGAGACCGTGCTGCTCGGCATCGGCGCCGACAACAGCGAGAACCTGTTCTGCGCATCCGGCTATTTCTCCGGTATCGGCTCGCGGGCCAATGACGACTTCCAGATCCGCTATCGCGCGATGTTCGGGCCGAATGCCCCGCCGATCGGCTCGCTTGGCCAGTCCAGCTACGAAGGCCTGCGTTTCCTCGAAGCCGTGGCGAAGAAGGCAGGTTCGCTGTCGATGGCGCCCATGCTCGCGGCGGGCCGCAACATCGTTTACGGCGGCGCGCGCGGACCGGTCGTCGTTCGCAACGGCCACGCTCGCATGCAGATGTATCTCGCGGAGGCCGACGGCCTCGACTTCAAGCTGATCAAGCCGGTCTGAGCTTGCCGCGGCGATCCGGACAGCCGCATTTCAAAATAATACTTGAAAAGGAAAATATTTCCGTTTTGAATGTTTCAGCCGGGCCGCTGCGCGCGTCGCGCCAATCGCGGCCGTGCGCAGGGACCGTACCAAGAAACTTCAGGAGAGCGCCGTGACAGTTGTCCTTCCCACGCCTGCCCAACTTCTTGACGTCGCCAAGCAGTGCGGCCTTTCGCTGACCGACGATGATGTCGCCTCGTTCCGGGGCCTGATGCAGGGCTCGATCGAAGCCTATAATCTCGTCGGCGCGATGCCGGACGAACTGCCGGAGGTCAAATATCCCCGCACGCCGGGCTACCGGCCCTCGCCCGAGGAGAACCCGCGCAACGCCTGGTACCGCAAGTCGACCGTGAAGGGTGCGGCGAGCGGCAAGCTCAAGGGCAAGACCGTCGCGCTGAAGGACAACATCATGCTCGCCGGCGTGCCCATGATGAACGGTTCGGCGACGCTCGAAGGCTATGTCCCCGATTTCGACGCCACCATCGTCACGCGCATGCTCGATGCCGGCGCCGAGATCGCCGGCAAGGTGCATTGCGAATCCTTCTGCATGTCCGGCGGCAGCCACACCGGTGCGGTCGGTGCCGTGCACAATCCGCACAAGATGGGCTATTCGGCCGGCGGCTCGTCCTCCGGTTCCGGCGTCGTGGTCGCGCTCGGCGAGGTCGACATGGCGATCGGCGGCGACCAGGGCGGCTCGATCCGCATGCCGTCCTCGTTCTGCGGCACCTACGGCATGAAGCCGACCTGGGGCCTCGTCCCCTACACCGGCATCATGCCGATCGAGATCTTCGTCGATCACACCGGCCCGATGACGGCGACCGTCGCCGACAATGCGCTGCTGCTCGAAGTGCTCGCCGGCGACGACGGCTACGATCCCCGCATCAAGGCGCCGAAGGTCGAGGAGTACACCAAGGCGCTCGGCCAGGGCGTCAAGGGCATGAAGATCGGTATCCTCAAGGAAGGTTTTGAGCAGCCGACCGCGGAAGCCGCCGTCAACGAAAGCGTTCGCGAGGCGGCCAAGCGCTTCAAGGATCTCGGCGCCACCGTCGAGACGGTCTCGATCCCCATGCACATGGTCGGCCCCGCGATCTGGACGCCGATCGGCACCGAGGGCATGACCCAGACCATGATGTACGGCGACGGCTACGGCCTGTCCCGCTCCGATCTCTACTCGACCTCGCTGATGGACTTCCATCGCGGCTGGCGCCGGCAGGCGGATTCGCTGTCGGAGACGACAAAACTGTTCCTGCTGCTCGGGACCTACATCAACAACAGCTTCGGTCCCCGCTACTACGGCAAGGCGCTCAACATCTCGCGTCGCCTGACCGCGGCCTATGACAAGGCGTTCGGCGAATACGACCTGCTGCTGCTGCCGACCACACCGATGAAGGCGACGAAGCTGCCGGAGCCCACCGCCAGCCGCGAGGATTATGTCGCCCGCGCGCTGGAGATGATCGCCAACACCGCGCCGTTCGACATCACCCATCATCCCGCGATGTCGCTGCCCTGCGGCATGGTCGACGGCCTGCCGGTCGGCCTGATGCTGGTCGGCCGCATGTTCGAGGAATCAACCATCTACCGCGCCGCGCATGCCTTCGAGCAGATCGGCGACTGGAAGAAGATGTGAGAGGGGCATTCATGCAGACGGACGGAAGACCAGAGCGTTTTCGAGCGAAGTGGATACCGGTTCGCGTCGAGAAAACGCGTCAAAGCAAGAACCCATCGCATGGCTAACGCGTTCGTCGCGGCGTTCGAGATCCTGAGCTTCGGCGCGATCATCGTCCTGATCGTGCTGGGGCTCGGAATCATCGCCAGCATGATGGGCATCTTCAACTTCGCCCAAGGAGAGTTCGTCCTGCTCGGGGCCTACATCACCTACCTCGCCTACGCCAAGGGCCTGCCGATCTGGGCCGGCATGGTCGCGGCGCCCTTCGTGGTCGGTGCGCTCGGCTTCGTGCTGGAGGCGCTGATCATCCGCCGCTTCTACGCCGCGCCGATCGTGGCGATGCTCGGCACCTATGCGCTCGGCCTGATCATCCGCGAAGCCGTGCGCGGCCTGATCGGCGGCTTCTATCTCACCGTGCCCGAGCCGATCGGCGGCTCGATCGATATCGGCGCCATGCACATCTCGGCCTGGCGCTTCACCATCATCGTCATCACGCTGCTGGTGATGGCGGGCTGCTACCTCCTGCTGTCGCGCACGAGTTTTGGCCTGCGCATGCGCGCCACGCTGGAAAATCCCTCGCTGGCGCGGGCCTCAGGCATTTCCACGCCCCTGATGTACGGCGCCACGTTCGCGTTCGGCTCCGCGCTCGCCGGCCTTGCCGGTGCGCTGATCGTGCCGGTGTTCAGCCTGTACGCCGATCTCGGCCTGCGCTTCCTGATCCAGGGCTTTGTCGCGGTGATGGTCGGCGGCGTCGGCTCCTTCATCGGACCGGTGGCGGGCGCCGGCGTCATCGGCACCCTCAGCGCCGCGCTGCCATGGGTGATGGCGCCCGTCGTCGCCGACGTCCTCGTCTTCGTGCTCGCCATTGTCTTCATCAAATTTCGGCCACAGGGCCTCATCGCTGGAAAAGGGGTTTAGTCATGTTCGATCGTACTCAGCTTTCGCGTCGCCGCTTCCTCTCCAATCTTGCCTTTACCACCGGCGCGGTCGCGACCGGCGTCGGCAGCTGGGTGGTTCCGGCGCCCTGGGCGAATGCGGCGGAAGGCCCGATCAAGGTCGGTATCGCGACCGACCTCACCGGTCCCATCGCCTATGCCGGCAATGCCGACGCCAATGTCGCCAAGATGGTGATCAAGGAGATCAATACGGCCGGTGGCCTGCTCGGCCGTCCGCTCGAGCTCTATATCGAGGACACTGCCTCCAACGAATCCGTCGCCGTCGGCAACGTCCGAAAGCTGATCCAGCGCGACAAGGTCGACATGGTGCTGGGCGGCATCACCTCGTCGATGCGCAACGCGATCAAGGACCCGATCGTGGCGCGAGGCAAGACGCTCTACATCTATCCGCAGCTCTACGAAGGCAAGGAGTGCACGCCCTATCTGTTCTGCACCGGGCCGACACCGGCGCAGCAGTGTGACGAGTTCATCCCCTGGCTGATCAAGAACGGCGGCAAGAAGTTCGCGCTGCCGAGCGCCAACTATGTCTGGCCGCACACGCTCAATGTCTATGCCCGCAAGGTGATCGAGCAGAACGGCGGCGAGGTCGTGTTCGAGGAATATTACCCGCTCGACCAGGTCGATTTCTCCGCGACCGTCAACCGCATCGTCTCCAACAAGGTCGACGTCGTCTTCAACACCGTCATTCCGCCGGGCGTCGGCCCGTTCTTCAAGCAGCTCTATGAAGCGGGCTTCCTCAAGAACGGCGGGCGCCTGGCCTGCGTCTACTACGACGAGAACACGCTCAACATCAACCAGGCCGCCGAGATCGAGGGGCTCGCAAGCTGTCTCGACTATTTCAAGGTGCTGACCAAGGAGAACCCGTTCGACGCAAAAATCCAGGCGGCGTATGAGAAGGACTTTCCGGGCAACTTCCTGTTCGCGGCCGGCAGTGCCGCGACCGGCACCTATCGCGGCCTGAAGCTGTGGGAGGCGGCCGTGAAGGAGGCCGGCAAGGTCGATCGCGACTCGGTTGCCGCCGCGCTCGATCACGCCAAGATCGCCGAAGGCCCTGGCGGACCCGCCGAAATGGTGCCGGGCAAGCGGCACTGCAAGATGAAGATGTACACGGCGGTCGCCAAGGGTGGGAACTACGAGATCGTCGGACGCAGCGACGGGCTCGTCGATCCCAAGGAATGCTGAGGCGGAATGCCTAAGTCGATGAGTGTGGTAAGAGAAGCCATCGCCGGCGACGAAGCGGACGATGCGATGGTTGAACGCGTGGCCGCGGGACAGGCCAAGGAACAGGTCAAGGCAGGACGAAAGGTCCTGCCGATCGTGGAGGGCGTCGTGCTCGTCGCGGCGCTGCTCGCGCCGCTGGTGCTGCAGGACTACCTCACGGTGTTCGCGACCCGCGTGATCATCCTCGCGCTGTTCGCGTTGTCGTTCGATCTGGTCTGGGGTTATGCCGGCATCATGAGCTTTGGCCAGGCCCTGTTCTTCGGCTCGGCCGGCTATGGCGTCGCGCTGCTCGCGCGCGACCTCGACATTACCAACATTTTCCTGGTGCTGCCGGCGGGAACGCTGATCGGCCTCACCTTCGCGCTGCTGCTCGGCGGCTTCCTGCTGCTGGGACGGCATCCCTCCAGCGTGATCTTCGTGTCGCTGGGCACGCTGACCGGCTCCTACGCCGCCGATCGCCTCGCGCGCGGCTGGTACTATCTCGGTGGCCAGAACGGCATCCCCTCGATCGCGCCGATGTCGCTCGGCGGCTACGAGTTTACTGAAGGCCCGGCGTTCTACTATCTCGTGCTCGGCATCCTCGTCGTCGTCTATCTGCTGTGCCGATTCCTGGTGCGCTCGCAATTCGGGCTGGCGCTCGCAGGCCTGCGCGAGAACGAGCAGCGCATCGCCTTCTTCGGCTACAAGGCGCAGCATCTCAAGGCGATCATCTTCGCGATCGGCGGCGCCATCGCAGGTCTTGCCGGCAGCCTTTATGCCTTCCACGAAGGCTTCGTCTGGCCCAACATGGTCGGAGTCGTCGTCTCGACGCAGGTGGTACTCTATGTGCTGTTCGGCGGCTCCGGCACGTTGATTGGCGCCGTCATCGGCACCGTGATCGTCGAAGGTGTCAGCTTCTGGCTCTCCGACAATTATCGCGACATCTGGCCGATCATCCTCGGTCTGCTGCTGTTGCTCGTGATCCTGTTCCGGCCGCTCGGCCTGATCAGTTTTGTGCTCGGCGAGCGCGAGCGGGTCGGCAGCTTTGGTGCCAGGCCCAAGGGAACTGAGAAGGAGACGGAGAAGGAGAAGCGCAATGCCGCTCCTTGAAGCCGCCGGCATCCAGAAGATCTTTGGCAAGCTCACCGCGCTCGACGGCGCCGCGCTCACCGTCGGCGAGAACGAGTTTCACGGCCTGATCGGACCGAACGGCTCCGGCAAGAGCACGCTGATGAAGTGCATTGCGGGGGCCGAGGTGCCGACGCAAGGCAAAGTGAGTTTCATCAACACCGACATCACCGCGTTCACCCCGACCGAACGGGCCCGGGCCGGCATGAGCCTGAAATTCCAGATCACCAGCGTGCTGCCGACGCTGACGCTCTACGACAACATCCTGCTCGCGCTGCAGGCGCAGTCCTCGCTGTTCGACCTCGTGTTCTCGCGCACCCGCGGCGCGCTGCACGACCAGGTCATGACCATGCTGACGCAGTTCCGCCTCGCCGATCGCGCCTTCGACGCGGCGGCCGCCCTGTCGCACGGCCAGCAGCAATGGCTGGAGATCGCGATGGCGCTCGCGGGCAAGCCAAAACTCCTGTTGCTGGATGAACCGACCGGCGGCATGAGCCTGGAGGAGCGCCGCGTCACCGGCGAGTTGCTCCAGCCGATCAAGAAGCACTGCTCGCTCGTCATCGTCGAGCACGACCTCGATTTCATCCGCGACATCTGCGATCGCCTGACCGTGCTCGATCAGGGCAAGGTGCTGGCATCGGGCACCGTGTCGGAGATCCAGGCCAATAAATCCGTCCAGGAGATCTATTTGCGCCGTGCCTGAATTTTTGGACATCAAGCATCTCGACGCCGGCTATGGCCGCAGCCAGGTCCTGTTCGACGTCACCCTCGGCATTCCCTGGCGCGGCGGCGTCGCCGTGCTCGGCCGCAATGGCGCCGGCAAGACCACGCTGATGAAGACCATCGTCGGCGAACTGCCGGCGTGGAAGGGCGAGGTTGCCTTCGACGGCCGCGACATCAGCCGCCGCGCGACCCAGGAGCGCGTGCGCGCCGGCATCGGCTATGTGCCGCAGGAGCATTCGGTATTCGCGCGCCTGTCGGTTCGCGACAATCTCGCGGTCGGCTCGCTCGCGAGCAAGAAGGCCGACGCGGTCGACCATGTGCTGACCATCTTCCCGAAACTCGGCCAGCGTCTCGACCAGCCCGCCGGCACCCTCTCCGGCGGCGAGCGCAAGATGCTCGCCATCGGCCGCGCGATGCTGGGCGATCCGAAGCTGTTGTTGCTGGACGAGCCGACCGAGGGTGTCTGGATCGGCGTCATCGAGGAGATCACCGAGCGCCTGATCGAGCTCGCGAAAAGCATCGCCGTCATCATCGTCGAGCAGCATCTCGACCTCGCGCTGCGCGTCGCGGACTATGCCTACGTGCTGGACCGTGGCAGGGTCGCATTGCAGGGGCAGGCGAGTGACGTGCGCGGCAATCCGGAGCTGATGCGGTACCTGGCGCCGTAGGTCGTGCTGCCCGTCTTTGAGTGAGGCGCAGCGCTCTCACCGTGGCTCAACTGTCGCGGGGGATGACGGCGTCAGGCTGAGATAGATCGGAGAGATTAAGCGGAGCGCCGCCCGTTACCTCACCGCCCCAAAGCGGCTGTCGAACGAGTTCGACTGCACCACGGGCGCGGCGCCCATGATCTGGGTCGCTTCACTCGCGCCATCCGATACCGACGGCTTCAGCGCGGGACGCGTCGCGGCGAGGCGCGTGTCCGGCTTCACCGGTTCGGCCGGCTTGGCGGCAGCCACGGTCGGCTTCGGCGCGTCCTTGGACGTGTCGCGGCCGGGCACGAACCGGGTCACTGCGGCCTTCAGCCTCGACGTCGCGGTGGGCGGCGTTGCGGGAGCAGCGGCCGGGGCCACGGAGGCGGTCGCTTGCGGCGGAGGCGTGGTCGCCGTGGTGTCGGCGGTGCCCATCCCCATCTTGCGGCCGAGATTGGCGAAGAAGCCACCTGACGATTTCTCTTGGGATTTCTCGCTGGCCGGCGCGGCCGCGGCGACGCGGGTGGTGGCGGCGGGCGCGCTGACGGCGACGGCTGGCTCCTGGTTCGCGGGCGCGGCGGCGACCGCATCGAGATTGGGCTTGGGCGGATTGACGTGTCCGGGGATCGTGCCCGGCGCCTTCGCCATTGCCAGCATCTCCAGGGTCGAGCCTTCGGCATTCTCCGAGAGTCCGGTCGATCCCTCCGGAATCTTCGAGGCAAAAATCTTGTTCATGCCGCCGTCGATGCCGGTGTTCATGCGCGCCATCGGCGTGCCCTTGGCGACGAGCTTGTTGTACTCGGCCTGGTCGCGCGCATCCTTCTCGCGCACCGCGCTGGCGATGTCCTCGGGGATGACGTAGGCCGGGCACTTTGCGGACGCGTCGAACACCGGATCGCGCTTGGCGTCGGCCGGCTTCGTCGCGTCGAAGACGTACTTTCTCTCGCAGAAATCGACCTTCGGCTCCTGCCGCGTCACCTCGAAATGATCATAGCCTTCCTTGATCATCTTCCAGAAGGCCATGTTCGGATTGTTCCGGTGCTTGGCCATGTTCACCGGCGTCATCTTGAACGGATAGGCCTGCAGCTGGAACGCCTTCTGGCCGCCGAAGAAGGATTCGCGGCCGAGCGAATAGATCTCCGCGATCTGCTCGTCCGTCATCGCGTAGCAGCCGCGCGACGAGCAGTCGCCGTGCACCATCAGCTGCGAGCCGGTGCGGCCCAAGGCCTTGTCGAATGCGTTCGGATAGCCCGTGTTGAACGAGAGATAGTAGGCCGACTGCGGATTCATCTGGCCCGGATTGATCGAGTAAAATCCTTCCGGCGCCTGGCGGTCGCCTTCGCGCACCTTCGGACCCAGATCGCCCGACCAGCGGCAGATCGGATAGGTCTTGAGCAGCGCGAACTGGCCGTTGCGGGCCTGCTTCCAGACCTCGAGCTCGGCCTCCTGCTTGAACAGGCGGACCAGGATCGGCGACTGCAGGTCCATGTTCTTCTCGACCATCGCGGCGAGAAGCTTTGGCGGCACCGGCTGGTTGGCCTTGGCGTTGGTTGCGAGCGAGACCTGGTCGGTGTCGCAGCCGGTCAGCAGGACACTGGCCGTCAGCAGCGCAACCGAAGCCAAAAGCGCGCGAGCAAGCGAACGAGAAATCAAGATGGACCCCACACCGTGCCGGGCAAGCAGCGCGAACCCCAATCTCGAAGCATGATCCGACCGGAGATCCGGACCCGTCGTGCCGGGCTTTTTCGAACCACGCTCCAGCGCTTGTGCCCTGAAGCCATTGATTAAAATTCTAACCTCTGGGTCATGTGGTCGCAACCCGAGCGGGGATCACGAGCCCGTTGGCCCAGTGGCATGGTCAACGAAGACTGAATGGACGCGACTTTGGGCCTTACTTGGGCCTTCCGGCCCAACCGGGACTCAGATCGCCGATTTGGGCAAAAAAAGGGTTAACGGGGAGTTACTGGAGGTCTCGTAGGGTGGGCAAAGCGAAGCGTGCCCACCATTCTCTGCCGTCCGACCGGCTGGTGGGCACGGCGCTTCGCGCCTTTGCCCGCCCTACGGGACCGAAAACGGTCGAATCAGCCCAGTTTCCGGCCGATATCGAGGAATTTCTGCCGCCGCTGCTTACGGATGGCGTCGCCGTCCAGGCCACGCATCTCGTCAAAGGCCTTGGCGATGGCATCGCCCGTGGTGGCGATCATGGCGGCGGGGTCGCGATGGGCGCCGCCGACCGGCTCTTTCAGGATGCTGTCGATCACGCCGAAACGGAGCATGTCCTGGGCGGTGATCTTCATGTTGTTGGCGGCTTCCTGCGCCTTGGAGCCGTCGCGCCAGAGGATCGAGGAGGCGGCCTCGGGCGAGATCACGCTGTAGATCGCGTGCTCCAGCATCAGCACTTTGTTCGCGGTGGTGATGGCGATGGCGCCGCCCGACATGCCCTCGCCGGTGATGATGGCGACGTTGGGCACGGTCAGCGCCATGCAGGCATCGGTCGAGCGCGCAATCGCCTCGGCCTGGCCGCGCTCTTCGGCGCCGATGCCGGGATAGGCGCCGGCGGAATCGGCGAGCGACAGCACCGGCAGGCCGAACCGTTCGGCCATCTCCATCAGCCGCACGCATTTGCGATAGCCCTCGGGCCGCGCCATGCCGAAATTGTGCCGGATGCGGCTCTCGGTGGAATCGCCCTTTTCCTGGCCCATGACGCAGATCGGCTCGCCGCGGAAGCGGCCGAAGCCGGCAACCAACGCCTCGTCCTCACCGAACTTGCGGTCGCCGGCGAGCGGGGTGAATTCGGTGATCAGGCCCTTGATGAAGTCGTTGAAATGCGGCCGCTGCGGATGCCGCGCGACCAGCGTCTTCTGCCACGGTGTCAGGTTCAGATAGAGGTCGGCCAGCGCCTGCGCCGCCTTGTCCTCGATCCGGCCGATCTCATCAGTGATGTCCGTGCCGGAGGCAGCTAACGTCCTGAGCTCATCGACCTTGGAGTCGAGCTCGGCGACGGGCTTTTCGAAGTCGAGATAGCTGCGCATCGGGTCTGGCATCAACTCAATATAGGGAAGACGGGGCGGGGCGTCGAAGCGGATTTGGACCAGCGAAAAGAAGTGTAGCTTCTTCAATGAGTTGGCTTGTGTGCTCTGAAGCAGCCGCCAAATCATGCGTGAGGCCACGGCTCTTTCTGCGGAGATGTGGCCGAAGTCAAGGCGGTTTCATGAGTTGCTCTGGCTGGGCCGTTGTATCCCGGACGAGGCAGGAGACCTATTTCTCCGCCAGCGGGTGCAGGTCGCGCACCAGGCTCTTCAGGCGCTCCTCGACCACATGAGTGTAGATCTGGGTCGTGGAGATGTCGGTGTGGCCGAGCAGGGTCTGCACGATGCGCAAATCCGCGCCGTTGTGCAGGAGGTGGCTGGCAAAGGCATGGCGCAGCACGTGCGGGGAGACCAGCCGGGCCTGCAACCCGGAGGCGACCGCAAGCTCCTTGAGGTCGCGGGCGAAATGCTGCCGCGTCAGATGCCCGCTCTCGCCGGACGAGGGGAACAGCCATTTCGAGGTGGCGAGGCTGTCTTTCTTCTTCTCCGTCTTCGCGGCCTCCGTCTGCGCGAGATAATCCGCCATCGCCTGCCGCGAGGCCTCGTTGAGCGGCACCAGGCGTTCCTTGTTGCCCTTGCCGCGCACCACGATCATGCGGGCATCGCGTTTGGCCGCCGAGCGCGGCAGCGCCACCAGCTCGGAGACGCGCAAGCCGGTGGCGTAGAGCACTTCGAGCAGGCAATAGAGCCGCAACGCGCGCAGCCGCTTCGGGGGCGAGGCATCCGCCGCCTCGCTCAATTCCTTGGCGCGGCGAAGCATGCGGTCGACATCCGCTATCGACAGCACCTTCGGCAGGCCGCGGCCGCGCTTGGGCCCGGACAGGATCGCCGCCGGATCCTCGGTTCGGATGCGCTCGTTCAGGAGAAAGCGGTAGAGATGCCGCATCGCCGACAGCCGCCGCGCGACGCTGGTGGACTTGAAGCCGCGGCTGTCGAGATCGGCGAGGTAATCGCGCAGCACTTGCGTCTCGGCGTCGGCAAAGCTGTGCCCGGCGCGGCCCAAAAATTCCGAGAAATCGGTGAGGTCGCGGCGGTAGGCATCGAGCGTATTGGGGCCGGCGCCCTGTTCCGCCGCGAGCATGTCGAGGAACAGGCCGGTGAGCTTGCTGTCTGAGGGCGTTACGCGCATGCCCTGGAAGCTAGCTCCTATTTCTTGAGAAATTTATCCGGCGGGATCGTCACCGTCATTTCCCGTGACTTCGGGCTCACGAAGTTCGCCAGTGCGAAGACCACGCCATAGACGATGCCGGCGATCACGGCGACGACCGTCAGGAAGCGGAACAGGCTGGGCATCGGGCAATATCTCGGCGAGGGTCTCAGGCGTCCAAATTAACCAATGAAATCATCCAACATGTTCGCCGTTTCGTGGCAAGAGTCCTCTGGCGAGGGCCCCGAGGGGGTCGTATAGGTGGCCAAAGCATGCCGCCTTTGGCGGCAGATTGAGCGAGACCCAGAGCGAGATTTATGTCCGACGCCGCGTTGCCGATCCAAGCTGCCCCTGAGGCCGACATCCTGTCGGCGCTCGGGACGCGCTCGATCGTGCTCGTCGGCATGATGGGGGTGGGCAAATCCACCATCGGCCGTCGGATGGCCGCCCGGCTCAAGCTGCCCTTCGTCGACGCCGACACCGAGATCGAGTCGGCGGCCGGCATGACCATACCGGAGATTTTCGAGCGCCACGGCGAGCCGCATTTCCGCGACGGCGAGGCGCGGGTGATCGCGCGTCTCCTGGACGGCGGGCCTGTCGTGCTTGCGACCGGCGGCGGTGCCTTCATGCGTGAGGAGACGCGGACCCGCATTGCGGCCAAAGCGGTCTCGATCTGGCTCAAGGCCGATCCTGACGTCATCATGCGCCGGGTGCGCCGCCGCGCCGATCGTCCGCTGCTCCAGACCGCCGATCCCGAAGGAACCGTGACGCGCCTGCTCACCGAGCGCGAGCCGATCTACGGCCATGCCGACCTCACCATCGCCTCCCGCGACGTGCCGCACGACAAGATCGTCGAGGAGACCATCGAGACGCTGCGCGCCCATCTCTGCGGCGAGCAGCCGTCCCAGCCCCCTGCCGACGTCGCGAGTGCCGTTCGATGACTGCGCCCTTGAAACATTCCGATCCTGTCAACGTCGACGTTGCGCTCGGCGATCGCGCCTATGACATCGTCATCGGCCGCGGCGTGCTGGCCTCGCTCGGCGAGCGGGTCGCGCACTTGCGGCCCGGCGTGCGTACGGCAATCGTCACTGATCGCACCGTTGCAAAATACTGGCTCGAGCCGACTGAAGCGTCGCTCGCTTCTGCCGGCATTCCGACCTCGCGCATCGTGGTCGAGGAGGGCGAGATCTCCAAAACCTATGCCGGCCTCGAGAAGGTCAGCGAGGCCCTGATCGCGGCGAAAATCGAGCGCAACGATCTCGTCATCGCGCTCGGTGGCGGCGTGGTCGGCGATCTCGCCGGCTTTGCGGCTGCGATCCTGCGCCGCGGCGTCGATTTCGTGCAGGTCCCGACCTCGCTGCTGGCGCAGGTCGATTCCAGCGTCGGCGGCAAGACCGGCATCAACTCGCCCCAGGGCAAGAATCTGCTCGGCGCCTTCCACCAACCGGTGCTGGTGATTGCGGACACCGCCGTGCTCGACACGCTGTCGCCGCGGCAGTTCCGCGCCGGCTATGCCGAGGTCGCCAAATATGGCGTGCTCGGCGACGAGGCCTTCTTCACCTGGCTGGAGAAGAACCATTCCGACATCTTCAAGGGCGGTTCGGCGCGCGAGCACGCGATCGCGACCTCCTGCCGTGCCAAGGCCGGCGTCGTCTCGCGCGACGAGCGCGAGACCGGCGAGCGTGCGCTGCTCAATCTCGGCCATACCTTTGGTCACGCGCTGGAAGCCGCGACCGGTTTCTCCGACCGCCTGTTCCATGGCGAGGGTGTTTCGATCGGCATGACGCTGGCGGCGCAATTCTCGGCGAAGCTCGGCATGATCGGTGACGCCGATGCGGCACGCGTCGAGCGTCACCTGATCGAAGCCGGCCTGCCGACGCGCCTGCAGGACATCGCCGGTTTCACGCAGGAAGGCCTTGCGGATGCCGACGCGCTGATGGCGCTGATGGCGCAGGACAAGAAGGTCAAGCGCGGCAAGCTCACCTTCATCCTGCTGGAGGCCGTCGGGCGCGCTGTGATCGCGAAGGACGTCGAGCCGGCGCCGGTGCGCGATTTCCTGCAAGAGAAGCTCGCGCAAAAGGCATAATGCGCGATTGAATTTCCGTTGAGTGGTGCATGGACTGGCTCGGCTTCACCATCGTCATCATCTGCCTGCTCGTCTCGGGCTTCTTCGCTGCGAGCGAGACCGCGCTGACCGGCGCCTCGCGCGCCAGCATGCTGCGGCTCTCCAAGCAGGGTAATCACGACGCCGACGTGGTTTCGCAGCTGCTCGACATGCGCGAGCGCCTGATCGGCGCGCTGCTGCTCGGCAACAACATCGCCAATATCACCGCGTCCGCGCTCGCCACCAGCATCTTCACGGCCTGGTTCGGCGATGTCGGCGTGCTCTATGCCACCGGCGTGATGACCGCGCTGGTCGTGATTTTTGCGGAAGTGCTGCCCAAGACCATCGCCATCAATGCGCCCGACCGGATGGCGCTCGCGGTCGCCCGCCCGATGCGGCTGACGATGTACGTGCTGGGACCGCTGCTGCGGATCGTGGAAGTCATCGTGCGCCTGTTGATGCGCCTGTTCGGGCTCGCCGGCGAGCACCAGGCGATCCTGTCGCCGACCGAGCGCCTGCGCGGCGCGGTCGACCTGTTGCATCACGAGGGCAAGGTCGAGAAGCAGGACCGCGACATGCTCGGCGGCCTGCTCGATCTGCGCGAGCTCCAGGTCTCCGACGTCATGATCCATCGCACCGAGATGATGATGATCAACGCCGATTTGCCGCCGGAAGAGCTGGTGCGCGAGGTGCTGGCGACCGAATACACCCGCATCCCGCTGTGGCGCGAGAAGCCGGAGAACATCATCGGCGTGCTCCACGCCAAGGACCTGCTGCGCGCGATCCGCGCCTCCGACGGCGACACCTCGCGCATCGACGTCTCCACCATCGCGCTGCCGCCCTGGTTCGTGCCGGAGATGCGGCCCGTCTCCGAGCAGTTGAAGGCATTCCGCCGGCGAAAAACCCATTTCGCGCTCGTCGTCGACGAGTACGGCGAAGTTGAAGGTCTCGTGACGCTGGAAGACATTCTGGAAGAGATAGTCGGCGACATCTCCGACGAGCACGACGTCGTGGTCGCCGGCGTGCGCGCCCAGCCGGATGGCTCGGTTGTCGTCGACGGCTCGGTGCCGATCCGCGATCTCAACCGCGCCATGGACTGGCACCTGCCCGATGAAGAGGCAACGACGGTCGCCGGCCTCGTCATTCACGAGGCGCGCTCGATCCCCGACCGCGGCCAGAGTTTCACCTTCCACGGTTTCCGGTTCCGCGTCCTCCGCCGCGAACGCAACCGCATCACCGCGCTCCGTATTTCGCCGGTGCCGCGCGAGGCGGAGATGGAGGAAGCCAAGCCGCGACGGGCGGGGACGTCGTTCTAGCCTCACAAGAGGTGTCATCGTCCGCGAAGGCGGACGATCCAGTGCGCGCGTCCCATTGATTGAATTTCGACAGCAGTGTTTACCGGATGCCCCGCCTTCGCTGGGCATGACGGCCGAATCGACGAGCTAACTCCCGCCTTCACCCGGGGCCTGCGCGTGGATCGCCAGCGCGTGCACGCTGCCGGAAAGTTCCGCGGCCAGCGCCGAATTTATCATGCGGTGGCGATCGACCCGGCTCTTCCCTTTGAAGGCCTGAGACACGATATACACGCGAAAGTGCGTCTCGCCGCTCGGCCTGTGACCGGCGTGGCCCTCATGCAAATGTGACTCGTCGACGACTTGCAGGCTTTCCGGCGTGAAAGCTTCCTGCAACTTGTTGCTGATAACGTCTTTGGTAGCCATGTTTGCCCATTAATGTGCGCGATCGCACTCCGTCAATTGCCGGGGTCGTACGCTAATTGCAATGTCAAGACTTGAAGGTTTTTGCATTGCGTAGTCAAAGTCAGCCATGCCGATCGATTCATCAAAGTTCTTCGACTCCATCCGGGTCAAGCCGAAAGGTAAGCAGCCGGAATTGAAGCCGCGCGATGCCGTGGTCAATTGCGAGTGGGCCGGGTGTCAGAACAAGGGCGCGCACCGTGCGCCGAAGGGTCGCGAGAACCAGCGCGAGTACTGGCACTTCTGCCTGAACCATGTGCGCGAGTACAACCAGAACTACAATTTCTTCTCCGGCATGAATGCCGACGCCGTCGCGCGCTACCAGAAGGATGCGCTGACCGGCCACCGTCCGACCTGGAAGATGGGCGCCAATGGCGGCAAGAAGGGGGCCGAAGCCGAGATCGACATGGCGGCCGATCCGTTCAGCATGTTCTCCGAGATCAACGGCCGCGCCAACTGGCGCCGCGGGCCCGAAGCCCAGCCCAAGGCCGAGACGCGCAAGGTGATGAACGCCGAGCGCAAGGCGCTCCAGGTCATGGGCCTCGGTCCCGATTCCACGCTGGCCGACGTCAAGAGCAAGTACAAGGCGCTGGTCAAGCAGCACCACCCCGACGCCAACGGCGGCGACCGCTCGACCGAAGACCGCCTGATCGAGATCATCAAGGCCTACAATTATCTGAAGACCGTGGTGCGGGAGGCGTAAGGCCCTCGCTGCATTTCCTGGTGTCGTTCCGGCCTTCGCGGGGACGACAGTATCGTAGGGTGGGCAAAGCGAAGCGTGCCCACGCTCTTGTTGCAATTTCGAATCGATGGTGGGCACGGCGCAAGTGCGCCTTAGCCCACCCTACGATTTCGGACTCGCGGAGATATCCGCGCCACTTCACGCCTCCGGCATCGCCCCCACATATGACGAACTCGGCCGGATCAATCGCCCCGTCCGCTGCTGCTCGCGCGCATGGGCGGTCCAGCCGGCTGCGCGCGCCACCGCGAAGATCGGCGTGAACGCCTGCCGTGGGATCGCCAGCGCATCGAGCAGGATCGCAGTGAAGAACTCGACGTTCGTTTCCAGCGGCCGCTCCGGATTCTTCTTCCGCAGCGCGCTGCGGATATAGGCCTCGACTTCGCCGGCGAACGGCAAATCGGTGCCGTTGGACGCCAGCGCCTCGACCGCGGTCTTGAGCACGTCGGCGCGCGGATCGCGCACGCGGTAGACGCGGTGACCAAAACCCATCATCCGCTCGCCGCGCGCCAGCGCGGCATCCACCCAGGGCTCGATGCGCTCGCGCGAGCCGATTGCATCCAGCATTTCGAGCACCGGCTCCGGTGCGCCGCCATGCAGCGGTCCCGTCAGCGCGCAAAAGCCGGCGGTAACGGCCGCAAACAGATCGGCTTGCGTCGAGGCGACCACGCGCGCCGTAAAGGTCGAGGCGTTCATGCCGTGGTCGCTTGCGGTGACGAGATAGGCGTCGAGCGCGGTCACCTCGCGTGCTGCGGGGGCGCGGCCATGCAGCATGCGGAGCGTATCGGCGGCGTGGCTGACATTCGGATCGGGCGCGATCGGCTCGAGCCCTTTGGCCCGGCGGACCAGCGCACCCGCGATCACTGGAAACGCGCCGACGATGGTCGCTTCATGCTCGAGGCCGTGCTCGGCGCGAAGACCAGCGACCGCCGCGCGGACCCCCTCGACGATGCCCATGCCGCGCGTCGCCGGCAGCAATTCGTCCAGCCGTGCGAAGGCGCGCGCGCGCGCCGCGCCCAAGCTCGCCCGCACATTGGCTTCGCTCAGGCTGGTCTTGCTGGCGCCGTTCCAGAGCCGGGCAGTGACGCCCTCGAAGCTCGATTTGGCGGCGAGGCGGCCGACATGCTCGCCGGCGATGATCAGCTCGCCGCGCTCGCCATCGACATGGCTCAGCACGGTCTCGGCCGCGAGAACGCCGTCCAGCCCGATCTGGCTTTTGGTGAGGTGGATGTTCATGACCCAATCTCCTTTGCACTGCACCAGGAGAAAATCAGGCCTCTCGACAGATTGATCAATCTTGATTACATAAATCAATATGAATAATTCCGAGGAACTCTATCTGTCGGCCCGGGAGGCTGCCGCCGAGCTGGCGATCTCGCCGGCCACCCTCTACGCCTATGTCAGCCGCGGCCTGATCCGCTCCGAGCCGACGCCGGATTCGCGCAAGAACCGCTATCGGGCCGAGGACGTCCGCGCCCTCAAGGAGCGCCGGGTGCCGTCGCCGGAGCCGCGTGGGCTGCGCAGTTTCGATGCCGACCTGCCTGTCATGGACACGGAGATTTCGACCATCACCGAGGAGGGCGCGATCTACCGCGGCGTCAATTGCGTCGATCTTGCCGAGAACGACACGCTGGAGCACACGGCCACGCTGCTGTGGGACGTCTCCGACGTCGATCCCTTCACGCCGGACAATCAGCCCCAGATCTCCGACGAGATGCGCGCGATCGCGGAGGCCGCGCGCCGCGCCGCGCCGATCGACCGTGCCATCGCGGTGCTGGCGCTCGCGACCAGCGCGGACGCGCGTGCCTACACCCGCGCGCCGGATGGCCGGGCGATGGTCGGCGGGCGCATCGTCCGCCTGTTGGTCGCGACCATGCTCAATGCCGAGCCGTCGGCCGAGCCGCTGCACCAGCAGATCGCGAAGGCCTGGGCGCCCGACAACAAGCACGCGCCCGACCTCATCCGCCGCGCGCTGGTGCTGCTCGCCGATCACGAATTGAACGCCTCGACCTTCACCGCGCGCTGCGCGGCATCGACCGGCCTCAACCTCTATGACTCCGTCATCGCCGGCCTCGCCGCGTTGAAGGGGCCGAAGCATGGTGGCGCCGGCGTGCTGGCCTCGCAGCTCGTCAAGACGCTGATCGATCGCGATGTCGCCCCGATGGTTCGCGAGCGCGTCGCCCTGGGTGAGCGCTTTGCCGGATTCGGCCACGGCGTCTACAAGCGCGGCGATCCCCGCGCGCAATCGCTGCTGAACGCGCTGGCGCGTGCCGGAGCGCCGCGCAAATTCACGAGAGAAGTGCCGGAGCGGATCATTGAAGCCACCGGCGAGCTCGTCAACATCGACTATGCGCTCGCCGTCCTCGTTCACGCGCTACGCCTGCCCTTGGGCAGCGAGCTCGCGCTGTTCGCGATGGCCCGCAGCGTCGGCTGGATCGCGCACGCCAGCGAGCAATTGCAGTTCGGCAAGCTGATCAGGCCGCGGGCAAGGTATGTGGGGCCGGCACCGGGGCGGCGGGCTAGGTAGATCTCTCTGCGAGCGCGTCGTCCTCCGCACTAACCCCGCGGCTTGGACGTCGCGACGAGGCCGTTCTGCCGGCGGCGGTAGTACCAGATGCCAAGGCCGCCGATGATCGCCACGGCCACCACCATCAAGATCCAGATGTGCTTGAACGGATGCCCATGGTGCGGCACGCCGAAATATTGGTGGAGGGCCGATACCGCCAGCACGCCCGGCAGCACATGCGCGGGAGCCCAGAGCAGGATCGCCGGGATATTCACGGCATAAAACTTCGCGGGGGTCATCCCCAGCGCGCCGGCGGTGACGGGTACGAAGGCGCGGATCGGCGGCACGAAACGGGCGAAGAACACGGCCCAGGTGCCGAAGCGGTGGAAGAAGCTTTCGCTCTCGGCAACCACGCGCGGATAGTTGGTCAGCGGCCAGGTATTGAGGATCTCGCGCTGCCGCCGGTGCCCGATCCAGTAGGCCGAGCCGTCGCCCAGCACGGCGCCGATTGCCGCCGCCAGCAGCACCCATTGCAGCTTCAATTCCCCGCCTGGAACCAGCGCGCTCAGCGCCAGAATGATGGTCGAGCCGGGGATCACCGATCCCACCACCGGAACGGCTTCGAGCAGCGCGGCCAGGAACAGGGTCAGATAGGCCAGCCACGCATGGGCCGAAACGAAGGAGATGAGGGGATCGAGAAAGGACGTCACGTTTTCTTGGGGGGCTGGAGCACCGGGGTTCGGACCCTACATAAGTAGGTGCACGCGGTAAAAGTGCCATTCGCGTGGGCAGGTCGCGCCTCCCGCCCGAAATTCGAGCGCGATTCGCAAGGCAGCCCTCCAAAAATCGCGTTCCTTGCCTATCTAAATGAAAAGACAATGGAACTTTGATTGGGGCGCGGGCTTCTGCCGGCACGTTGTCTCTGATAGGTTCGCAAACGCACCCAGCCGCAGCCAACGTGCAAATAACTGGTCTCGGGACCGCCCGGGGCCTCGGAGGATTGATGACGACCGCCGCCATGTCCAAAGTTGAGGAAGTTTCCGGTTTGCCCGACATGAAGGTGTCGGTGCGCCAGGTGTTCGGGATCGACAGCGATCTCGAAGTCCCGGCCTATTCCGAAGTCGATCCTCATGTGCCTGAAGTCGATTCCGACTACCGCTTCGATCGCGCCACCACGCTCGCCATTCTCGCCGGCTTTGCCCGCAATCGCCGCGTGATGGTGACCGGCTATCACGGCACCGGTAAATCCACCCATATCGAGCAGGTTGCCGCCCGCCTGAACTGGCCCTGCGTGCGCGTCAACCTCGACAGCCACATCAGCCGTATCGACCTCGTCGGCAAGGACTCGATCGTGGTCCGCGACGGCAAGCAGGTCACCGAATTCCGCGACGGCATCCTGCCCTGGGCGCTCCAGAACAACGTCGCGCTGGTGTTCGACGAATACGACGCCGGCCGCCCCGACGTGATGTTCGTGATCCAGCGCGTGCTGGAGGTCTCCGGCCGCCTGACCCTGCTCGACCAGAACAAGGTGATCAAGCCGCACCCGGCGTTCCGCCTGTTCTCGACCGCCAACACGGTCGGCCTCGGCGACACCTCGGGCCTCTATCACGGCACCCAGCAGATCAACCAGGGCCAGATGGACCGCTGGTCGATCGTCACCACGCTGAACTACCTCAGCCATGACGAGGAAGTGGAGATCGTGCTGGCCAAGGCCAAGCACTATCGCACCCAGGAGGGCCGCGACATCGTCAACAAGATGGTTCGCCTCGCCGATCTCACCCGCAACGCCTTCGCCAATGGCGATCTGTCGACGGTGATGAGCCCGCGCACGGTGATCACCTGGGCGGAAAACTCCGACATCTTCGGCGATATCGGCTTCGCGTTCCGGGTCACCTTCCTCAACAAGTGCGACGAGCTCGAGCGTCCCCTGGTCGCCGAGTTCTATCAGCGCTGCTTCAACGCGGAGCTGCCGGAATCGGCGGTCAACGTGGCGCTCAGCTAGACCATGCCAACCATCACCGTCGAGCGCACCATTGGGACCACCAAGAAGGCTGTGCTCGCCGGGCTCGGCGCCTATAACGACGAGCAGTTCGGGAAGCAGAGGGTCAAGAGCATCGCGGTCTCGTTGAAGGACGGCCGCAAGATCGTTGGCGGCATCGTCGGGCATCTCTGGGCCACGGTTCTGTTCATCCAGTATTTCTGGATCGACCAGAAGCAGCGCGGCAAGGGTTTTGGAACGAAGCTGATCGCGGCGATCGAGGACGAGGCAAGACGGCAGGGCGCGATCCAGGCCCATGTCGACACGATGAGTTTCCAGGCGCCGGGTTTCTATCGTTCCTGCGGGTACGAGGAATTCGGCACCCTCAAGGGCTATCCCGGCGGCGTGACGCGCCATTCGTTTACGAAGTCGCTATGAGCACATCATCATCCAACTCCAAATTCCGTAACACCAAGGAAGCCCCGACCGAGCCGTTCAAGCGCTCGGTGGCCTCCTGCCTGAAGGCGATTGCGAAATCGCCCGAGCTCGAGGTCAGCTTCGCGGCCGAGCGTCCCGGCCTCGCGCCCGGCAAGGCGCGGCTGCCCGAGCCGGCGCGCAAAATGACAAAACGTGACGCTGCGATCGTGCGCGGCCACGCCGACTCCATCGCGCTCAAGATCGCCTGTCACGATGCAAAGCTGCATCGCAAGCTGATGCCAGGCAATCCGCAGGCGCGCGGCGTGTTCGAGGCGGTCGAGCAGGCTCGCGTCGAGGCGATCGGCGCGCGCCGCATGGCCGGCGTTGCCAAGAATCTCACCGCGATGCTCGACGACCACTTCCATCGCGGCAAGTTCGACGAAATCACCGACCGTGCCGATGCGCCGCTGGCGGATGCGCTGGCGATGCTGGTGCGCGAGCGCCTGACCGGCATGGCGCCGCCCACGGCGGCGAAGAAGATGGTCGACCTCTGGCGGCCCATTCTCGAGGACAAGATCGGCAAGCGGCTCGACCGGCTCGACGGCCTGGTCGAGGACCAGACCAGGTTCGGCGACGCCGTGCATGACCTGTTGACCGCGCTCGAGCTCGGCGACGAGCGCGGCGCCGACAGCGAAGATAATGACGATAACGACGAGAACCAGGACGGCGACAACGACCAGTCCGGCGCCGAAGGTTCGCCCGATTCCGACGCCGCTCAGGAGATGAGCGCCGACCAGGCGCAGGCCTCGAGCGAGGAGATGAGCGAGAGCGCGATGGAAAGCGCGCAGGCCTCGACCTCCGACACGTTCGACGACGGCGAGCTCGGCGATGACGAGACGCCGGGCGAGGCGACGCGTCCGAACGCGCACGGCAGGAACGAGCCGCGCGGGCCGGAATATCATGCCTTCGCGCCGAAATTCGACGAGGTCATCGCGGCCGAAGACCTCTGCGACCATGACGAGCTGGAGCGCCTGCGCGCCTATCTCGACAAGCAGCTGGCGCATCTGCAGGGCATCGTCGCCCGCCTCGCCAACCGGCTTCAGAGGCGCTTGATGGCGCAGCAGAACCGCGCCTGGGACTTCGATCTCGAAGAGGGGATTCTCGACCCTGCGCGCCTGTCGCGCGTTGTGACCGATCCGTATCACCCGCTGTCCTTCATGCACGAGAAGGAGGCGACGTTCCGCGACACGGTGGTGACGCTGCTGCTCGACAATTCCGGCTCGATGCGCGGTCGCCCGATCACGGTCGCCGCGACCTGCGCCGACATCCTGGCGCGCACGCTGGAGCGTTGCGGCGTCAAGGTCGAGATCCTCGGCTTCACCACGCGCGCCTGGAAGGGCGGGCAATCGCGCGAGGCGTGGCTTGCCGCCGGCAAGCCGGCCAATCCCGGCCGCCTCAACGATCTCCGCCACATCATCTACAAGTCGGCGGATGCCCCGTGGCGTCGTGCGCGAAAAAACCTCGGCCTGATGATGCGCGAGGGTCTGCTCAAGGAGAATATCGACGGCGAGGCGCTGGACTGGGCGCACAAGCGCCTGCTCGGCCGGCCCGAGCAGCGCAAGATCCTGATGATGATCTCGGACGGTGCGCCGGTCGACGATTCCACGCTGTCGGTCAATCCCGGCAACTATCTCGAGCGGCACCTGCGCCACATCATCGAGGAGATCGAGACCCGCTCGCCGGTCGAGCTGATCGCGATCGGCATCGGCCATGACGTCACGCGCTACTATCGCCGCGCGGTGACGATCGTGGATGCCGAAGAACTCGGCGGCGCCATCACCGAGAAGCTCGCCGAGCTGTTCAGCGAGACCAACACCGCGCCCACGCATCAGGCCGGTCGCCCGCGACGCAAATTGCATTCGTGAGCACGCAATCGTCCCGCCGCAGCTTTCTTGGCCACGCGGCGGCGGGATTTTCCATTCTCGCACTGTCCCGACAGGCGCAGGCGCAGCCGACGACCGAGCCGCCGCCGCGCGCCGCGCAGATCGAGCACGCCGTCGCCGAGCCTGTCAGCGTCGAGGTGAACGCGCGGCAGATTCCCAATTTCGAGCCGCGCGACCGCTCGCGCGTGCGCTTCGGTCAGCTGCAGTATCGCAGCGGCCTGGTGCTGACCTCGCCTTATCGCGGCTTCGGCGGCCTGTCCGGCATCCGGCTCGATGCGAAGGGCGAGCGCTTCCTCGCGATCTCCGACCAAGGCGGCTGGTTCACCGGCAGCATCCGCTATTCCAGCGGCAAGATGGTCGCGCTCGACGATGTCGAGGCATCCCCGATGCTCAATTCCGAGGGCCGGCCGATCACGGAGAAGCGGTTCTGGTACGACACCGAGTCGCTCGCGCGCGACGGCAATGTCGTCTATGTCGGGCTCGAACGCGTCAACCAGATCCTGCGTTTCGATTTTGCGAAAGGCGGCACGCGCGCCCGCGGTGAGGTGGTGCCAACGCCGCCCGCCGTGCGGAAGCTGCCCTCCAACAAGGGGCTCGAAGCGATGGTCGTGGTGCCGAAAGGCCAGCCGCTCGCGGGCACCCTGATTGCCTTCTCCGAGCGCGGGCTGGACGCCGACGGCAATCTGGTCGCGTTCCTGATCGGCGGCCCCTCGCCCGGCCAGTTCAGCGTCCGTCGCACCGAAAAATTCGACATCAGCGACGCCGTGCTGCTGGCCTCGGGCGAGCTTCTCATCCTCGAACGCAAATTCTCCTGGTTCACCGGCATCAACATCCGCATCCGGTCGATCCCTTTGAAATCCATCGCGCCGAACGCGCTGGTCGACGGGCCTGCGCTGTTCGCCGCCGATCTCGGCCACGAGGTCGACAACATGGAAGGCATCGACGCCCACGTCACGCCCGACGGCGAGACCGTGCTGACGCTGGTGTCGGACGACAATTTCTCGATGCTCCAGCGCACGCTGCTGCTGCAGTTCACGCTGGTGGAGTGAACGTCCGCTCGCCCTTCTCCGACAAACCGTCATGCCCTGCCGCGCCATCCTCGCCCTCATCCTTGCGCTCGTCGCATCCTCGCCGGCCTTCGCCACGGCCGAGCATCGATATGGCAAGAACGAATACGCCATCATCGCGGGCGGCCGCGCGCCGAATGGAAAGCTCTCGGTCGCGGCCCATGGCGGTGGCGAATCCGGCAGCGACGGCTTTCGCATCTATCTGATGGCCGAGCCGACCCATCGCCGGCTGATGACGCTCGACAACGTCAACGACGACAACATTCTGGACACCGCGCCGGATGCCTTCCACGCCGCCTGGTCGAGCGACTCGCGTTACGTCGCCGTGACCTTCCGCAGCGAGCGCCATATCGTCACGTTGAACCTCTACGCCGTCGACGGCGGCCGCGCGCGCCTCGTCGCCGAGCCGGATCTGTTCCGCGACGTCACCGGCCGCAGCGTCGACATCAAGACCGACGGCGACATGCGCACATCCGTGCCGGCGCTGACATGGCAGGCGCCGCGCCGCTTCCACCTCACCGAGTACCGCGTGTTCGTGCTCGACGACGCCGCGCTCGCCGACAAGCTCGGGCCGCTCGGCAAGGCCAGCAAGCGCGACGGCGGCGGCAACACGATCCAGTTCTCGGCCGAAGCCGATGGCGAGCTCTTGCCCGACGGCCGGATCCGTATGGCCAAGCCTGTGCCGGGCAGGTTCGAGGAGCTGGAGTAGGGGCCTCAAATTCGATCGTCGTCCCGGGCTCGCGCTTCGCGTGCCTCGGGATGACAGCGGAGTTCCTGGCAAGCGGCCGAGGGGCATCCCGGCCTTGTGATCATATGACGCGCGCAATGCATGGCGCCGCGGGCGGGCATGTCCGCCGCGCAGCTGGCAATTCGCCGTAGGGCCACTAAACTTCATGCAATCGCTTCCATTCCTCGATCCCCCGGAACTCCCCGCATGAGCGCTCTGTTTTCCCCGATCAAGCTGCGCGGCCTGACGTTGAAGAACCGCGTCGTCGTGTCGCCGATGTGCCAGTATTCGGCCGACGACGGCGTCGCCACCGACTGGCACTTCACCCACATCAACAACCTCGCGCTGTCGGGCGCGTCGATGTTCTGCATCGAGGCGACCCATGTGGAGGCGATCGGCCGCATCACGCCGGGCTGCCTCGGGCTCTACAGCGATGCGTGCGAGGCCGCGCTGAAGCAGATCCTCACCTCGGTGCGGAAACATTCCTCGACGGCGATCGCGATGCAGCTCGCCCATGCCGGCCGCAAGGCCTCCAGCGCGCGACCCTGGGACGGCGGCCAGCTCATTCCGCAGAGCGAAGGCGGCTGGCAGACGGTGGCGCCGTCGGCGCTGCCGCACAAGGAGGGCGAGGCCGCGCCGCTGGCGCTCGATGCCGCGGGCCTGAAGCGCATCCGCGACGCCTTCGTCGACAGCGCGAAGCGCGCTGCCCGGCTCGGCATCGACGCGATCGAGCTGCACGGCGCGCACGGCTATCTCATGCACCAGTTCCTGTCGCCGATCTCCAACCGGCGCACCGACGAGTATGGCGGTAGCTTGCAAAACCGCATGCGCTTCCCGCTCGAGGTGTACGACGCGGTGCGCGCGGTCTTTCCGCACGACAAGCCGGTCGGCATCCGGGTGTCGTCGACCGATTGGGTCGAGGGCGGCTGGGATCTGGCGCAGACGATCGAATTCGCAAACGCGCTGAAGGCGCGCGGCATCGACTGGATCGACGCCTCCTCCGGCGGCGTCTCACCGCTGCAGAAGATCCCGCTCGGTCCGGGCTATCAGGTGCAGTTCGCGGAGGCCATCAAGCGCGAGACCGGATTGCCCACCATCGCCGTCGGCCTGATCACCGAAGCCAGGCACGCCGAAGAGATCGTGGCATCCGGCAAGGCCGACATGATCGCGCTCGGCCGCAGCTTGCTCTACGATCCCCGCTGGGGCTGGCACGCCGCGGCCGAACTCGGCGGCGAAGTCGAAGCCCCGCCGCAATACTGGCGCTCGCAGCCATCGACGCAAAAGGCGCTGTTCGGCAAGACCACGTTCGGGGCAAGGTAGGGCGCGAGGAGGCGCCGCATATCGTGCGTGTCGAGCGATGGCGCGCCCCATGCTCCGCCGTCGTCCCGGACAAGCGAAGCGCAGATCCGCGATCGATATCGCGTGATCTCACGATTGCGTGCGGTATGAGTTGCCGCTGCACAACTTGACCTTCGAGTCTTCGCCAAATTTCTCCCTGGGGTTTCGCGACGAGCGCAGGCGCTCGCGCGGGGGTCCCGGATCTGCGCTTCGCTTGTCCGGGACGACAATGATGGGTGTAGCGCGGGCCATCGCCCCTTCACGCATCCGTAAAACTCCTCACCTTCCACGCACCGCAAAACTGGCCTACCCTCCCGCGCACCCAACTCCTCACGGAGGCCGGCCATGCGGTTTCGTGTTCGCAAGACTGCCCACGTTTTCGAACGTGTGGGCCTCGCGATGGCAGGCGCCGCGTGCGGGCTGTTCGTCGGCGCCTATGTGGGATCCGCGATTGCCCCGCTCACCACGCAGGGCTTCCTGCTGCTGATGATGCTGCTCGGCTTCGTCGGCTTCTATCTCGGCATCGACACGCCGCAGCTGCCCTTCGACGACGCGCACAGCACCATCGACGCCGCGGAATTCCTGAGCGCTGCCGGCACGCTCTGCGCGACGCTCACCGCGCTCGCCTCCGTCGCCGTCATCGTGCTGCGACTGGAGCCGCACATGGCGTGGACCTGGCTCGCTCTCGTCGGCTGGGTCGCCGGCGTCGCGATGCAGATCGTCGCGGGCACGAAGGCCAGGATGCGGAAGTAGCTTTCTTTCTGACCCTCCCCTCCAGGGCAGGGTTAAGCAAGCGTCTCGCTAGTCCTCAAAACACCACGCCGACGCGCGTGCCGCGCTTCCAGGCGATGCGGCAGCGCTTCTTGGTGTTGACGTGCAGCAGCTCGAACCTGTCGGGGATCGTTACCTGCCCGCCGAGATCGACGCAGGCGCCGCCGGGCGAGTAGTCGATCAGCGTGCAGGGGATCACCGGCGCGCGCGGGTCGGTGATGATCTTGGCCTGGCGGGACACCAGCCCGGAAGGTTTCACGCGGGCATGTCGACGCGGATGCATTGGCACTCTCCTCCAATTCCGCGGACGGCGCGGGTGGTCTGGAGCGGCATGATGGAAAAGAGTTGATGCGATCCGACTAAGGAAGGCCGGAGAATTTTAATGAAAAGTAGCCGCGAATGGAGAAAGCGCCGGTAGCGGGGTGCGGCGGCGCCGCACGGGCTCGCTTCCCCTCTCCCCTTGTGGGAGAGGGTGGATCGCCGCGCAGCGGCGAGACGGGTGAGGGGTCTCGCGCCTTGCGTGATGCTTTCTCGTTCGTGGAGAGGACCCCTCATCCGGCGCTTCGCGCCACCTTCTCCCACAAGGGGAGAAGGGAAGTCCCCCTACGCCGTCACAACCTCATTCGCCTCAGCGCCCACCCCCACACCCGGCCGCACCGGCATCGGCACCGTCACATAATCCTTCGGCAGATTCACCGGCCGATAGCCAGGCTCCGCCGCCATCCGCTTCACCACGCTCTCATGCACATGCGCGCCTTCGGGGATGACGCGCGGTTCGCAATCGGGGATGTAGAAGCCGAGCACGACCGTCCGGTCGGGCCACTCCTTGTACTTCGCGCTCTTCGGCAAAAATTCCAACACGCGCCAGGCGGCCGTCATCGAATCGTGCAGCTCGCCGGTCTTGCCGGTGTAGGCGGGCTCGACATACCTAAACGGCGAGTTCTTGCGCTGGATGCCCCAGGCAAGCTGGTTCACGGTGCGCGGGTTGAAGTTCAGCCCCGCCTTGGCGGCTTCCTCGATCATCCAGATCAGCGGATATTTGGATTCGCCGCTCTCGGCTTCCGGATAGCCGCCGCCGACGTCGCAATGCACGCCGGCGAACCACACCTGCATGATGTCCTGCGGCTCCTTCTTCTCGTCGGGCACGTAGCGGTTGCGCCAATAGTCCTGCGGCTCCTCATACTTTTTCAGGCGGAACATGCAGCGCCGCTCGTCGATCGCGATCGCCTGGCGGAAGATCTTGACGCTTGGATTGCGCAGCGTGAAGGCGAGCTCCTCCAGGCTGAACACGAAGAAGAAATTGTCGCGCCGCGGCACGATCACGCTCGCCACCGTGTCCCAGACCCCGATGAAGTGGATGGTCGGCCAGCGCGTCGAGGTGATTCGCGCGAACTGGGCGGCGAGGTCGAATTCGTCCTTCGGCAGCGGCCCCTGGTCGTCGATGGCGACGTCCTTGAGGTCCTCGATGTCGTTGCCGCGCCCGGTGCCGGAATATTGCTTGTAGGCGACGAGACCGCTCCCTGCGAGGTTCGCCTGCTCCGGCGAGATCAGGCCGATCTTGTGGATCAGCCCCGCCAGCACTCGCACGGTATAGGCGCCGCGCGAGAAGCCGAACAGGTAGATGCGGTCGCCCGGCGCGTAATGCTCGACCAGGAAGCAATAGGCCGACAACACGTTGTCATCGAGCCCGTAGCCGGTGGCGAGCCCCAGCACCAGGTTGACGTTGGCCTTGAGCCGGTGCCACGTCGAAGGCTCCGTCACCGTGCCGACGCCGGGATCGTAAAACACCATCTGCCGCGGCTGCGTCTTGTCGGTCTTGCGCAGGCAGCGATACAGCTTCAGGACGTTGGAGATGTTCTCCGAGATCTCGTTGCCGGTGCCGTCACAGCAGATGACGAGGTTTTTCGGCTCGGTTTTGGATTTGTGCTGGTCGTCGTGCTCCACGGTCAGCCCCTCCCGGTGATGCTACCGGGGCGAGTATAGCGGAACTGGATGGCCGCGAGGAGACGAAGTCGGCGTCGGCGGCATGGTGCTTCATTGCCCCATCATCTGTTGACATTAACCACCTGTTAACCATGTCGTCGCCTAATGTTGACGGTGGGGGTCACCATGTCGGCCCATATGACGCGACCGAAACTGATGCCTTTTTCGGCCGATCCAGCCTCTGGTTCGCTCGACCGGCTGGCGGTTCGCGTTACGGCTGTCCTACGGAGCAAAGCCATGTTCGGGAAGGACGATCTAGTGGACAATCTCAGCCGCGATCTCGATCGTGCGCGCCTGCGACGCGATGCACTCGCATCCGAAGCCACGACTCTGACGACTCAGATCGCTGAAATTGAAGCCCGCCTTACGGAAGAGAAGAACAGGCGGGAGCGTGAGCGCGTCCTGGGCGAGATCGAAGCGATCAGAACGCGAATCAAGCAAGCCGCCGGCGCGTTCGCACCCGTCGTCGATGGTCTCTCCAGGGCGATCGAGTCGGCCTCGGCCGTCGTGCCGGAGGCTCGTGAGCTCAACAGTTTTGTCGTGTCGGTGGCGACCGAAATCGACAGCGTGCTCGATCCCCTGTTGCGCGAACTCGATCAGCGCGCGGATGCGGTGCGGGCAGGACAGGCCGTGCTGGACCTCCCGCGTTCGGGCAGTGAAGCGCCCATCGTGCCGCCCATCGAGCCATCAAAAGACAGCATCGATCGCCTGCTTCGTTTCCCGGCATGGCTGTCTCGCGACAAGGAGCCGGAGAAAAAGGAACCGGCGGAGACCCCGCGCAGCACGGCAGCGTGAACGCGGCGATTGGTTTCCTTGCGGCCCATCCTTCGAGACGCCCGCCTGCGGCAGGCTCCTCAGGATGAGGTCGCGTTTTGCGGCGAGATATCGGAGCCTCATGGTGAGGAGCCCGCTCGCGGCGCGTCTCCGGACGATGCTTCGCGTCGCCGGGCGAAACCTGCAGGCCGAACTCATCCGGTAGCTTGAGATCTACACGAGGTCGTCATGCCCGGGCTTGTCCCGGGCATCCACGTTCTTTGCGCTGCGGAGAAAGTTCGTGGATGGCCGGGACATAGGCGAGCGAAGCGACGCCGTCCTTCAGACGGCTATGCCCGGCCATGACGATGTGGAGCCAGCCCGCTCAATTGGCCGAGCGGCGCAGGAAGGCCGGGATGTCGAGAAGGTCTTCGTCGGCCATGTTGCGCGGGGAGGAGCGGCCGTAGGGATCGAGCGGTTGAGGAGCCGCCTGGCGCGCATATTCCGGATTCGGCCTTGCCGGCTGCCCCTGGGGATGGCGCGCCGTCGGGCGGAGCGGCGGGCTTTCCACTTGCGGAAGCGGTGCACTGCGCTCGATGCGATCGGCGATGCGGCGGCTGTCGTCGCGCAGCCTGCCGGCGAGCTGCGTGAGTGGGGTTTCCGCCGGTCGCGCCAGGAGCGCCGGGTCGACATTGTCGATACCGGTCGCCACCACCGAGACGCGGACGATGCCTTCGAGGCTTTCATCGAACGACGCGCCGACGATGATGTTGGCGTCCGGGTCGGCTTCGTCGCGAATCCGGGTCGCGGCTTCGTCGACTTCGAACAGCATGAGATCGCGCCCGCCGGTGATGGAGATGATGAGGCCGCTGGCGCGCTTGATCGAGGGGTTCTCGATCAACGGATTGGAAATTGCGGCGACGGCGGCCGCGAGCACGCGCTTCTCGCCGGTAGCCTCGCCCCGTCCCATCATGGCCTTGCCCTTCTCCCGCATCACGGAGAGAACGTCGGCAAAATCGAGATTGATCAGGCCTTCCTTGACGATGAGGTCGCTGATGCAGGCCACGCCCGAATAGAGCACCTGGTCGGCAAGGGCAAAGGCATCGGCGAACGTGGTCTTCTCGCTTGCCACCCGGAACAGGTTCTGGTTCGGGATGATCAAGAGGGTGTCGACCGTCTTCAGCAGCTCCTCGATGCCGGCTTCGGCAAAGCGCATGCGGCGCTGGCCCTCGAAGTAGAATGGCTTGGTGACCACGCCGATCGTGAGGATGCCGAGCTCGCGCGCGGTCCTGGCGATGATGGGTGCGGCCCCGGTGCCGGTGCCGCCGCCCATGCCGGCGGTCACGAACACCATGTGCGCGCCGGTCAGATGATCGCGGATCGTATCGATGACCTCCTCGGCCGCGGCGCGTCCGAGTTCAGGCTGCGAGCCGGCGCCAAGGCCTGCCGTCACCTGGGTGCCCAGCTGGATCAGGCGCGTCGCCTTCGACATGGCAAGTGCCTGCGCGTCGGTATTGGCGACGACGAAGTCGACGCCTTGCAGCCCGGCCGTGATCATGTTGTTGACCGCGTTGCCGCCGGCGCCGCCGACCCCGAATACGACAATGCGGGCCTTCATCTCGCGAATATCGGTCATGCCAGTCATTTTGTCCTCGCGATTGCTCCGGCAGGCCGGGATGGAGAAGGGTTCGAGTGCTATCTGCGGGCCGCGCGGTCTGCGCCCACGATGGCCGCGGCCAGATGTCCCAATCGACGCGCGGCGGCTTGTCCGGCGGTCGCGCCGCCAGCCTGGCGACCGGTCCGCAAGTCCGCCACTTCGTCTTCCAGTCGTGCCGCCCACGCATTGGCTGCCGTCGTCTCGGCGGCCGCCTGTGTCAGCTCGACGGCCAGGCGATCGGCGCGCTCGCGCTCGCGCTCGAAAACCGCCCTGTAGGCGGCTGCGACGTCTTCGAGCCGCGCGATCTCCGCCTTCAATGCCTCGATCTCGAATGCCTCGGTCTTGAGTGCCTCGGTGTTGAATGTCTCGACCTCAGCCAGGGAGGCATCGATGGGGGCTGCCCGGCGGCCCATTCGTGGGCGGGGCGTGTAGCGGAGTTCGGCGAGATCGACGCTCACCAGGGCCTTGCCGTCATCCGACCGCGAGCGCGGCCAACGGCGACGTCTGGCAAGTGAACGCGCGGCCTCGCGCGAGATATTGAGGCGGGCACTGAGATCGGCATACGTCAACAACGCAACGCACATCGGCGCTTCTCCTGGAGCAAACCGGGAAGGCATTTCGGGCTAGTGATGGCTGGACGATTACCGCAGGCTAGGGTGCGTTGGTTAACGGACGGTTAACGCGGGAGGGGGGCTGTTTACGGGTGCCGTCGCGGCAGATGACGAGGTTTTTCGGAGCTGGCTTGGGATCTGGCTTGGGCGCGTGCTCCGCAATATGCCCCTCCTGGTGAGGCTAGCGGGGCGAGTATAGCGGAAAATAGACCTAAATTTCTCTGCACTATGCTTGTGCGTGGATCGGTACTCTCGGTCGTACTTGGATGTTCGTGAGAACCTCCTCATATATCTTAGCTTCTCCCGGCATCTCGATCGTGATCACTAGACCGAATGGAATTGGTTCATCGATCGGCGTCCCCTGGTCTCGCTCTCTCTGAATCTGAATTGGAATTGTCGCGCCGCTTGCGGCTTCGCCGATTTGCGAGCTTGTCCACCTACGATGAACGACAGTCCCGCTTTCGGATTGACTATTAGAGGGCTGATCTGACGTTGTACTTACGCCGGTCAACTGTAGAGAACCTCGTTCGAGCGAGTCGATCTTGAGCTTCACAGCCCGATAAGCCAGATGTCCAGGTCGAGTGGGTGTGAACCAAGCGAGTGTAGCCCTTATTTCTCGCATGGACGCTGACATCGTAAGCGACCTAGGCACTTGCAGATCAAATATCAGAGAATCTTCGGGACCAAGCGTTCCGGTTGCCCACAACGTCGCTCGGTCATTTGCACATGCAATGACGTTGTCGGGGTCAACGAATCCGAAGCCGAGGTAGCGGCTGACTTCCCGTCGCCAATGTTCGTGATGAAGTGTTGATGTCGGATCGACAATGGCGCGAACAAACACTTCGCTACCGCGCCAAGAAGCGGAATGAACGAGAAAAGCTTTCAGAAGAGAAGCACGCTCGGCCAACGGCATCGTTTCGATGAGCTGAGGGTAGGCTTGTTCAAGCGCATCGAAAATTCGGTGCCCTGAGTGAGTAGCCAGAGCAGCCGCCGCACTTGTGCCGATTGTGAAGTGTGTTCCAAGGGTTCCATTTTGCGAGGGAGATGCGGCTTTTAGTCCCCAATAGTGGCTTGGATGAGGATGTGGTGCTAGGCTTGTGGGGGAAGACGCAGGCTCGATCCTGACCCTCTCGCGTCCTCCAGCAAACAAGGCTTCAGGCTTAATCGCCCGCCGCAAACCAGGCCCAAGCCTTGAAGAGAAGTTTGGCATCTCTACGCCCACGAAGGGCGGGAAGGGTGTTGTGCCCCTAAAGATCTCTTGTGAAAAATCGTGGTGCCAAGCTCCGATCGTCAGCGAATTGATACTATCGGCAGGAGCAAGGACACGACGATCAGCCTTCACTGAGTCTATGCCGGCTAAAGTGGGTTGGACTCGCGCGTCAAGAGGTGCCGTGCTGAAACTTGCTTCATCTGGAAAGTCATTCAAAATGACTGACTGCCCTGAATTTCCAGCGCTTATGATGAAGAGTATGCCATATGTGTAAGACAAATAGTCGAGTGCACGGGCCCACGTGGATATCTTACCGGAGAAGGGCTTGGTTGTGTCGCCGAGAGATAGATTTACGATAATTACTTCTGCCCCATCAGTGCTCCTCATGCGCATGACGGCTTCGAAGATCACATCAATCACGAGTCTATTCTCGTCGAATCTTTCCACGCCGAATGCCGGCGCATACATAACGGGCCTGAAATAGATCTGACGGCTCAGCGGTGAAGGAGCATCATTCAGGTCACCGTGAACAACTAGCGACGCCATTGCTGTTCCGTGCACGCGCTGTCCGACCGCGCGGGTCTCAAGATCGTCGGGATCGTCTACTCTTAGCCGGTCGATGAGCAGCGGGTGGGCTTGAACCGGAATGGCATCGAAGACAGCCGCGATTGGTTGCTCTCTAAGAGGAGCCGTGCGTACGATCCCTTCTGAGATCATCTCGTCAGCGACATCAATAGCAGTCCCAATGCTCTGAGGAGTGATTGCGGCGATAGGGTCTGCGCCAGCAAGCGATGTCGGATCGAGCGCGGCGATACGGCGAATTTCCGCCGTAGGCACTTCGGCGAGGAGGGCGTGATATGCGAATTCTGGTCGACGAGATTGGTGGACAACCTGTCCACCAATCGTCTCAATGAGATGACGAGCGTCTCGTTCAGTCGATTGCGATGCTTCGATCGAGCTTCTGAAGACCAATTCAATCTCTAGCCCGAAGAATTCTGTGTCTGGCGCTCCATCCGCTAGAATATGGAAATACTCCCGATTCGCGCGTGAGACGCGATCAGTCGGTCCCCAAGGACGGACCGCGCGAAGCTGCGAGAACAGGTCTCTCCAGGGTGTGTAGTTTCTAGGGACACTACCTTCGCGTACCCACAATTCCCAAAGTGAAACGATTTGCTGCAGCGCTCCTAATTGGGGAACGAGCAGATAGAATTCGGGGCTTTGGTCGAAGTCATCCGCCTCAAGCTCTTCTTCGCCAGCAAACTCCAGTCCATCGATACGCTGGACCGCCTTGGCAAAATTCTGCACTGAGCCAGTGACCTCAAACACAAGAAGTCGCTCTGGAGCTAGACAGTTTGGGTCGGATCGAAGCCGAAGGGCCGCGTCAGGTCGATCCAGAATATCTTGGAGTAGAGAAAAGACAGGCCCGTGATTTTGTGCCTGTGCTTGCCGGTCAAAGCGCCTTGCCCGTCCTCCTCCGCTGCCCGATCGCCGCCTTGGGACGTCTCTTGGATCGTTTAAGCGTAGAAGCGGCTTCCGCGGGTCGTGAGGCATCTGGCGTTGCAGTAACCCTTGATATCCATAATTCAACCTGTTCGCGTAGAATATCCTTCAACTCGCGATTCGCGAGCGAAAGTATGTGCTGTCGTCGGACCGTTTGGCAGAAATCCAAAGCTTCGGCAAAACTGATCTCGCCAAGCTTACTGGCTAAGACACTCGCTGCCACACCCGCACTCTGCGGCCACCGTTCGAACTGGCAGTCCAAGAAGGCCGCAAGAGCTTCATGAGAGGGTGAGGGCATAGCTAATCGAAGTTCGAAGCGACGCCACACCGCTCGATCCAGTAACTCTGCGTGATTCGTGGCGGCGACGGTAACAACGTAGCTGGGCAGACGATCAATTTGCATAAGCAAAAACGAGACTACTCGCTTGATCTCGCCCGTCTCGTGGTTATCGCCGCGCTCTTTTCCGATCGAGTCGAATTCATCGAAAAACAAAACGCAAGGAACGGTGCGGGCATAGTCAAACAAGCGAGCCAAGCGAGTATTCGTCTCTCCTAAAAAGGAGCCAACGAGTGCATCGTATCGTACAGTAAAAAAAGGAACTGCTAGAGCTTCCGCGACAGCTTCTGCGACGGAAGTCTTTCCATTACCCGGAGGACCAGACAGCAGCAAACGATGTCGCGGCTGCATTCCGTGAGCTCGCAGCAAATCCGCTCGATGCTGTTCTTCAATAAGCTGCTTCACTTGCTGCGAAACGGGAAGCGGTAGAATCAATTCTTCCAGTCGCCGCCGTGGGACAGTCTCGATAATGCTGTCTTTGCCAGACTGAGCGCTCGCCGATACGACGTTGGCCGGCGGCGTAATTGTAACGGCGGATAGCGCCCTTTGCAGGCGATCGGCGAGTACATGATGATTCTTGCTACGCTCTTCTGCAACAGCAGCTTCCACGGATGAACGCAGGGCCGCTCGATCACCGGTAGCGCCAGCGCGAACTATTGATAGGAGAAGGTCACTTCGTGCCACCGATGAGCCCACAGCGAAGCAGTCTTGATGAAGCTAACATGAGCTGATGCCATATAGAAGGTCTGAGACCTCTCTCACAACTTGGGCTCTGATAGACGGCAGACCTCCCCAAAAACAAAAACGGCCGGATCTTTCGATCCGGCCGTCACGCAAAAACTCTACTTGGCTAAGACTACGCCACGCGACGCAACTTAGCCCCCGCCCATTTCAAAAAATTCGTTTAGCTCGCCTTCTTCGCCGGCGCGGTGTCGCCGACCTTCTTCTGGATGGCGCGCTTCAGCTCGAGGGCGCGCGGCGACAGGACGTCGGCGTTGGCCTTGAGCAGGAAGGGGTCGAGGCCGCCATTGTGGTCGACGCTCTTGACCGCGTTGGTGGAGACGCGCAGGCGCACGTTGCGGCCGAGCGCTTCGCTGATGAACGTCACGTTGACGAGGTTCGGCAGGAAGCGGCGCTTGGTCTTGATGTTGGAGTGGCTGACCTTGTGGCCGACGAGGGGGCCCTTGGCCGTCAGTTCGCAGCGGCGAGACATGGTAGAAATCCTCTTCTGTCCCCCAAACGATTTGCGGCCGCCATTCTGGGCGCCACGGGGGCTAATTCTGTGTCCTTGCAGGGAGCGGGCGGACGTATAGGGGGGAAGGGGCGGGACGTCAAGGCGAAGGGCCGTTTTTGGCCCGTCGTCCCGGGGCGCGCGCGAGCGCGAACCCGGGATCTCAGGCCGCAAAACCGGTGTCATCGCCCGCGCAGCAGGGCGATCCAGTGTTCCACTGGCGTCGCGGCTGGGGCCGAGGGGCCGCGGCGTACTGGATGCCCCGGTCTAGCCGGGGCATGACGGCGGAATGGGCGGGGCGAGGTGCGCGCCCCTGACGCGCCCCGATCACCAAAACGGCAATGATTAGCGCGCCTTACCATCACATAAAGGGCGTATTCGCCCCCGAAGTATCCGGTGGAGTTCCGCAAGCCGTCACGCCCGGACACATTGTTTGCCGCGGTTTTTGGCTTAAGTAACAACCGTTCGCGCCCCGATTGGATTGTTTCGTGCTCACATCTCCCCGACTTCTGCCCAAGCGCCTGGTCAGTCCGCGCTCTGCCGGCCGGCTGGCCTTCGCGGTCCTTTGCGGGCTCGTCGTGGCGTGGGGGGCGGATCCCGTGGCGGCGCAGGGCAAGCTCGAGGCGCAGTACGAGGCCTCGCTGGCCGGCATTCCCGTCGGCAAGGGCGCCTGGAACATCGACATCGGGGACGACGTGTTCGCGGCCGCGGCCTCCGGCGGCACCACGGGGATATTGAAGTCGTTCGCGGGCGGGTCCGGCACCGGCGCCTCGCAAGGCAGGGTGGTCAACGGCGCGCTGGTCGCGACCGGCTACCAGGCCTCCACCACCACGTCGAAGAAGACCGAACAGATCCACATCACGCTCGACAAGGGCAATGTGAAGGAGTTCGGCATCGTGCCGGAGCCGCCGGTCGATGCCGACCGCATCGTCGTCACCGACGCGCATCGCCGCGGCGTCTGGGATCCGATGACGGCCTCGCTGCTGCGCGTGCCCGGCACCGGCGACCCCGTGACGCCGGACGCCTGCCGCAACGCCGCGCCGGTGTTCGACGGCCGCATGCGCTACGATCTGAAGCTCGATTTCAAGCGCATGGAGACCGTGAAGGCCGAGAAGGGCTACAAGGGCCCGGTCGTGGTCTGCGCGCTCTATTTCGCGCCCGTGTCGGGCTACATCCCCGACCGCCCCGTGATCAAATACCTCGCCGCCCAGCGCAACATCGAGATCGCCTTCGCCCCCATCGCAGGCACGCGCATCCTGGTCCCGTTCTGGCTGAAAGTGCCGACGCCGCTCGGCCCGGCCATGCTGGAAGCGACCAGCTTCATCACGTCCCCCCAGCCGCCACGGGTCGCCAAGACGCAGTAGGGCTTTAGCCGCAGCCGTGCACTCCCCCTCAGCCCGTCATCCTGAGGTGGCCGCCTCTTCGGCGGCCCTCGAAGGACGACAGCCCGGCTCTTCCCGCGAAGATAGCTTGCTCCCCGCCACATCCGGGCCGTCCATCCTTCGAGGCTCCCGGCGCGATGCTGCGCACCGCGCCACTCGCACCTCAGGATGACGGGGCGGCGATTAATGTAATTCTTTCAACGACATGCCTACTGTGCATGGGGTTGTTTTCGCGAAAATGAGTTCGGGGTCGTGATCGGGGAATCCATTTGACTCCTCCCCGATTCTGATTCGACTCCGCGCCGTCCCCAATTTTAAGGAACCTGCCACCGAAACGCCGCTTGTGCGGTGGCGCAAAACTCCATCTAGTGCACAGCCAATAAGACTCCCGCGACATGTTGCGTGAACGGAACGGGACTCTGGCGGGAGTCAGCGATTCGGCCGCGATTCGTTCTAGAGTCGTTCCGAAGCTTAAAGCCAACGGGAAAAGCGTCGCAAAGTGAGACAGTTGCGCGAGGTTTGGGGAGGGGTGCCGCATTCTCCGCCGTCATGCCGCGGCTTGACCGGGGCATCCAGCACGCCGCGGCTTCTCGGCATGAGCAGCGCCGCCGCTGGAATACTGGATCGCCCGGCCAAGCCGGGCGATGACAGCGGTGTGTGCAGTGGGCGCTTCGCGCCTCAGGGCAAGCCCAGCCCTCAACACACCCCAAAACAGCACTGACATTCGCCCAAATCGCCACTACCTAATCCCCCAGACATGGCCTTCTCCTCCTCCCCCTTCGCTTCCGAGCGCGCACCCGGCGCGGGCGTCACTGCGGTGCTCGGGCCGACCAACACCGGCAAGACCCATCTCGCCATCGAGCGGATGCTGGCGCATCCCTCGGGGCTGATCGGGCTGCCGCTGCGGCTGCTCGCGCGCGAGGTCTACAACAAGATCGCCGCGCGGGTCGGCAGCGAGGCCGTCGCGCTTGTGACCGGCGAGGAGAAGATCAAGCCGAAGAACCCGCGCTACTGGGTTTCCACCGTCGAGGCGATGCCGCGCGATCTGGATGTCTCCTTCCTCGCCGTCGACGAGGTCCAGATCGCCTCCGATCTCGAACGCGGCCACGTCTTCACCGACCGCATCCTCAACCGCCGCGGCCGCGACGAGACGCTGCTGCTGGGCGCTGCCACGATGCGCCCCATCATCGAGCGGCTGCTGCCCGGCGTGTCCATGATCACGCGGCCGCGCCTGTCGCAGCTGGAATTTGCCGGCGACCGCAAGATCACGCGCCAGCCGCGGCGCACCGCCATCGTCGCCTTCTCGGCAGATGAGGTCTACGCCATCGCCGAGCTGATCCGCCGCCAGCATGGCGGTGCCGCCGTCGTGCTCGGCTCGCTTAGCCCACGCACGCGCAATGCGCAGGTAGAGATGTTCCAGAACGGCGACGTCGATTACCTCGTCGCCACCGACGCGGTCGGCATGGGCCTCAATCTCGACGTCGACCACGTCGCCTTCGCCTCCGACCGCAAGTTCGACGGCTACCAGTTCCGCCGCCTGACGCCGGCCGAATTCGCGCAGATCGCCGGCCGCGCAGGCCGCGCCACGCGCAACGGCACCTTCGGCACCACGGGACGCTGCGGGCCGTTCGAGCCCGAGCTCGTCAACGCGCTCCAGAACCACACCTTCGACAACGTCAAGATGCTGCAATGGCGCAATTCGAAGCTGGATTTCTCATCCCTCGGCGCGCTCCAGGTGTCCCTGAACCAGTCGCCCGGCCATGAGGCGCTGACGCGCGCGCCGATCGCCGAGGACATGCGCGTGCTCGACCACGCCGCCCGCGACGTCGAGGTGCGCGATATCGCGCATGGCAAGGCGGCCGTGGAACGTCTCTGGGACGCCTGCCAGGTCCCGGACTACCGAAAGCTGTCGCCGGCCGCCCATGCCGAACTCGTCACCACGCTGTACGGCTTCCTGATGCAGAAGGGATGCATTCCCGATGCCTGGTTTGCCGCCCAGGTCGACCAGGCCGACCGCGTCGACGGCGACATCGACACGCTGTCGGCCCGGATCGCTCAGATCCGCACCTGGACCTTCGTCGCCAACCGCCCGGACTGGCTGAAAGACCCCGAACGCTGGCAGGGGATCGCGCGGGAGGTCGAAAATAAATTATCGGATGCGCTCCATGAACGCTTGACTGAGCGTTTCGTTGATCGCCGGACCAGTGTATTGATGCGCCGCCTGCGGGAGAACACGAGCTTGAATACGGAAATCGGCAAGACCGGCGAAGTCATCGTCGAAGGCCATGTCATCGGCCGCCTCGATGGCTTCACCTTTGCACCGGATGCGGCGGAAGCCGGCTCCGATGCGAAAGCCTTGCAGGCTGCTGCGCAAGCGGTGCTCGCCGGCGAGATCAACGCGCGCGCCGAAAAGCTCGGCAATGCGCCGGACGATCAGTTCGTGCTGACCTCGGAAGGCACCATCCGCTGGACCGGCGATGCCGTGGCGCGCCTGTCCGCCGCAGAGGATGCGCTGCATCCGCGCATCCGCATCATCTCGGACGAGCGACTGACCGGTGCGCCCCGTGAGAAGGTGCAGGCCCGCCTCGAGCTCTGGCTCAAGACGCATATCGAGAAGCTGCTCGGACCGATGTTCGAGCTCTCAAAGGCCGAGGACGTCACCGGCATTGCCCGCGGCATCGCCTATCAGCTGGTCGAGGCGCTCGGCGTGCTCGAGCGTCCCAAGATCGCCAACGAGCTGAAGGATCTCGACCAGCCCTCGCGCGCCGTCCTGCGCAAATATGGCGTCCGCTTCGGTGCCTATCACATCTATTTTCCCGGCCTCTTGAAGCCCGCCGGGCGTGCGCTGGCCGCGCTGCTCTGGGCGCTGAAGCAGGACAATGTCGATCTGTCCTCGCTCTCGGGCGCGCAGCATCTGGCATCGTCGGGCCGCACCTCGTTCCCGGTCGACAAGCAGCTGCCGCGCGATGCCTATCGCGTGCTCGGCTACAAGCAGGCCGGCGAGCGCGCCGTCCGCGTCGACATCCTGGAGCGGCTCGCCGATCTGATCCGCCCGGCGCTGGCCTGGCGCGACAACTCGCCCGGCGAAAAGCCTGCCGGCGCGTTCGACGGCCGCAGCTTTGTGGTGACACAGGCGATGACCTCGCTCACCGGCTCGGCCGGCGAGGATTTCGCCTCGGTGCTGCGCGCGCTCGGCTATCGCATGGAGAAGCGTCCGCCGCTGCCGGCAAAGCCCGCGGCGCCTGCTGCTGCCGAGACGCCGGCTGCTGAAGCTTCCGCCGAGACGCCTGCGACCGAGGATGCCGCAGCCCCCGCGGACACTGCGATCGAAGCCGCCGCCGAGCCCGTGACCGTCGAAGATGCGCCCGGCATGGAGCAGCACGACGAGCCCGCGCAGGAAGAGCCGGCGCTCGAAGCGCTGGATGCCCCTGTCACGCCCGAGGATGCCCCGGGCATCGCGCCGCCGGCGGAAGAGGCTGCTGCGCCCGTCGAGGCTGCTGAAGCCGCGCCCACTGAGACCGCCGCAACCGAAGCGGCCGCATCCGCTGCTGCCGCCGCGCCCGTTGAGGCTGCCGCCGCGCCCGCCGAGCCCGAACTCGTCGAGGTCTGGCGTCCCGGCGGCCGTCACGAGGATCGCAAGCCCCGCCACGAGCGCCATCGCCACCAGCGTCACCACCATCAGCGCCCGCAGGCGGGCGCAGAGGCGGGTGCTGCACCAGCGGAAGGCGAGGCCGCGCAGTCAGCCGACGGCGAGAGGCGCGGCGAGCGCCATCGTCACGGCGGTCATCGCAGGGATGGGGCCAGGGATTTCCGCAAGCCGCGCGAAGGTGGCGCCGAAGGTACGCCGCGCCAAGAGGGGCGCGACGACAGGAACCGCCGCTTCGAAGGCAAGGATCGCGACAACAAGGATCGCGATCGTAACAAGGGCAAGTTCGGCGGAGATCGCGACAAGGGCCGCGACAATCGCGGTCGTGACCGCGACAAGGGCCGCGATCGCCAGGGCGGGCCGTCGCTGCGTCCCTACGCCTCGAGCGCCAACCCGCGCGAGCGCGATCGCCCCGCCGATCCGAACTCGCCCTTCGCCAAGCTCGCCGCGCTGAAAGAGCAGCTGTCCGGCCGCAAGGAGTGATCCCACGACGACCGAGCGGCAGCGCATCGACAAATGGCTGTGGCACGCGCGCGTGGTGAAGGCGCGCACCTCCGCGGCCGAGCTCGTCGTCACCGGCCACGTCCGCGTCAACGGTGAGCGCGAAACGTCGCCGGGCCATGCGATCAAGATCGGCGACGTGCTCACCATCGCGCTGGATCGCACCGTGCGCGTGCTGAAGGTCACCGCCTTCAACGAGCGCCGCGGCGATGCCGCCTCGGCCCGCGTGCTCTACGAGGAGCTGAGCGAAGGCAATCAAAGTTCTGCGCGCGATTAATCGCGCTTGGAATTCATTTCTTGGTCGATCAAACACATAAAGCCGTCATGATCGGCCGTTCCCGACCTTGCGGCGCCGGGCCATCCGCGCTACGCAAGCCGCGACTTTTAAAAGAGCTTTTCGGAGCGTTGGATGACTTACGTCGTCACTGAAAACTGCATCAAGTGCAAGTACACCGACTGCGTCGAGGTCTGCCCGGTCGATTGTTTCTACGAAGGCGACAACATGCTCGTCATCCATCCTGACGAATGCATCGACTGCGGCGTGTGCGAGCCGGAATGCCCTGCCGACGCCATCAAGCCGGACACGGAACCGGGCCTGGAAAAGTGGCTCCAGGTCAACGCCGACTACGCCAAGAGCTGGCCGAATATCACCCAGAAGAAAGAATCACCTCCCGACGCGAAGGAATTCGACGGCCAGGAAGGAAAATTCGAGAAATATTTTTCTCCGAACCCCGGCTCGGGAGACTAATTACCGCCCAAACTTAACCCTAATACCTTCGTCAGCGCCGAAAACCAGCCCTCAAGACCCCTAAATCATTGATTTTTGCGGGAAATGTGCTATATTGAGCACATTAAGCCGAACCCGTCAGCCCCGTTGGCCCCGCTGGGTTCCCGTGAAACCAAATGTCGAACAGGGGCGTGGCAGTTTCCGCGCGCAGGCTGTGTCACAGAAAACGCGTAAAAAGAGTACTTCAGCGAGGGCTTCCCATAAGGAGGCCAAAAAAGTCGCCGCGGCCAGCCGTAGCGCATCCAAGGGTCGGACCGCGACGAAGGCGCCGGCTGCAAAGTCCTCGAAGAACAAAAGAAGCGCAATGCCTAACAAGACTGCCAAACCGGCCGCGAAAGCGACCGTTGCCAAGCCTGCTGCTGCCAAGGCTCCCGCTGCCAAGCCGGCCGCGCCGAAGGCTCCCGTTGCTGCTGCTCCTGCCAAGGCTCCCGTCGCTGCCAAGCCGGCCGTGAAGGCTGCTGCGCCTGCGCCAAAGGTCGAGGAAAAGAAGGTCGTGACCCAGCGTCAGGGCTTCAAGGCCAACGAATTCGTCGTCTATCCCGCTCACGGCGTCGGCCAGATCCTGGCCATCGAGGAGCAGGAGATCGCCGGTGCGAAGCTCGAGCTGTTCGTCATCAACTTCATCAAGGACAAGATGACGCTGCGCGTGCCGACCGCCAAGGTTGCGAATGTCGGCATGCGCAAGCTGTCCGAGCCCGCGCTGGTGAAGAAGGCGCTGGAGACGCTGAAGGGCCGCGCCCGCGTCAAGCGCACCATGTGGTCGCGCCGCGCCCAGGAATACGAAGCAAAGATCAATTCGGGCGACATCGTCGCGATCGCGGAAGTCGTGCGCGACCTCTACCGTTCCGAGTCGCAGCCCGAGCAGTCGTACTCTGAACGCCAGCTCTATGAAGCGGCGCTCGATCGTCTGTCCCGCGAGATCGCGGTTGTGCAGCACTCGACCGAGACCGAAGCGGTCAAGGAGATCGAGGCCCAGCTCGCCAAGAGCCCGCGCCGCACCAACGCCAAGGCGGAAGCCGCCGACGGCGAGGGCGAGACGGATGCCGACGGCGACACCGATGGCGACGACACCACCGTCGCCGACGAGGCTGCGTAAGCTTCTCGTCGCGTCGATTGCAACAGATCAAAAGCCCGGCCGGTTTGGCCGGGCTTTTTGTTCGACGCGAGCGGTGGTGATCAGCTCGCCGCCGGATCCTCTCCATCGACCGTCACCTGGCGCGCGCAAGCTTCGCCGCTCTCTGGTCGAGGATCTCCAGAAAAGTCCGTTGCGCAGCCGTCAGCGGCTGGTCCCTGCGGTAAGTCAGTCCGATCGCGCGTGAGTTGGCGGGAAGTTCGACCGCAAGCGCCTTCAGTCCCTTCGCTTTGGTCCTCAGCTTCGCGGGCGAATAGGTCAGCAATGCGATGACGTCGCTGTTCATGACCATCTGCTCGGCGAGCGCGAAAGTGACGATCTCGCAGGTCTGCGACGGCGGCACCAGGCCCTGGCCGATCAGAAGCTCCTCGAAATAGCGGCGCGTCGGCGTGCCGTGCGGCGCGACGACCCAGTTCTCGCCGACGAGATCTTTCAGCTTGCGCCGGCCCTTGGCCAGCCGATGATCCGCCCGCGCAATCACGGCGAAGAATTCGTCGTAGAGATGCCGCTCCTCGAGAACATCGTAAGGTGGCGGTTCGCGCAGCGGGCCAATGACGAAATCCAGCTCGCCTTGCCGCAGTCCATCGATCAACGCGGCGTAGCTGCCGGTGACGGCCTGGAGACGGACGTGCCGGTGGCGGCTCAGCATCTCGCCGAACACCTTGACGACGATGTCCTGCTCGGAGAACGGCAGCAGGCCGACCGCAACGCGTCCCGTCACCTTGCCGGACAGCGCCTCGAGCTGCTCCGGCAGCGTCATCACGTCCATCAGAAGTTTTGTGTGCAGGTCGGCGAGGATGACGGCGTCGCCGGTTGCCCTCATGCCGGAGCGCGTGCGCTCGAAGGCCGGCCGGCCCGTCGCCGCGGCGATCCTGGCGAGCGCGCGGCTGATGTCGGGCTGGGACCGCTCGAGATATTCGGCGGCTGCCGACACGCTGCCGGTCTTCCTGATCGCGCTGACGGCGCTGAGCAGCTCCCAGGCGAGATGATGGCCAAGATCGGCAATGCGTGCGCCGGACGCCCTGAGCGCCTCCTGAGCAGCCTGGATGCTCGACATCATGTGGCGGCAGCGCGCGATGACGATTTCGCCCTGCGAGGTCGGCTCCATGCCGGTCCAGCCACGCGCGAACAGATGCTGGCGCAGCCGGCCTTCGACTTCGGCTATGGCGCGCGACAGGCTGCTCTGGCTCGCGTTCAGCTGCTCGCTTGCACGCGCGAGGCTGGCATAGCTCGCCACCGCGCTGATGACCCGCACCTGCTTGATCGTGAGAATGGGTGTTCTTTTCATGGATGCGTTGCGAGACCCGGGACGCCGGTAGGCTCGGTATAATATTCGTTTTTTGCAAGTTCTATTTCAAAACCTGCATAATCATCCCGCGCCCTGTCTTGCTAGCTAGAGACGATAACAACGCGACGCCGACCTGGCGTTGCCCGGGAGGTCTCATGTCCGGCAAGGGTATCGATGCTGTCGTGCTCGCGCGCCGCGCCCTGACCGGGCGCATCGCCGAGTTCTGCATCGGACGTGCGGACGGCCGCCCTTTGCCGATGGTCGAATCCGGCAGCCACATCGAGCTGCATTTTGGCGGCGGTGAGCACCGCTTCGTGCGGCACTATTCCATCGTTGGTCCCCTGACGCTCCGCGACGATCCCGAGCCTTTCTGGCGCATCGCCGTACAGCGGGAGGATCGCGCCCGCGGCTCCGCATTCATTCACGACCATTTTCGTCCCGGCACTGCGCTGACCATCTCGCGGCCGATCAACGCCTTCCGCTTGGCGCGCCGTCAGGCGCACACGTTGCTGGTCGCGGGCGGCATCGGCGTCACACCGATGGTCGCGATGGCGCGCTCGCTGCGGGCGCGGAACGTGGATTTCGCGATGTTCTACGCGGGGCAGGATCGCGCCGCGATGGTCTATGCCGGTGAGCTGGAAGGCCTGTGCGGCCATCGCCTGACCCTCCACGAAAACAGGCGCGACGGCATTCCCGATCTTGCCAGTCTGCTGTCCGGTCAGCCGGCCGACACGGTGGCCTATGTCTGCGGTCCCGGCGCGATGATCGAAACGTTGCGAGATGCCGCTGCCGCGCTCGGCTGGAGCAGGGAGCGCGTCCGCTTCGAAGTGTTTAACGCCGCTCACAGGCCCGATGACGGTGATTTCGAGGTGCGGCTGTCGAGCGGCCGACGCGTCAAGGTTGGCGCGGGGACGACGATCCTCGATGCGCTCGAATGTGCCGGCGTCGATACGTTGTCGAGCTGCCGCCGCGGCGAATGCGGTCTCTGCATCACAGACGTCGCGGGATGTGACGGCGCGCTCGATCATCGCGACCACTATTTCAGCGACGAGGAACATCGCGCCGGCCGTCAGATCGCCATCTGCTGCTCGCGGATCACCGGCCGCGCGCTCGCGCTCAACGTCTAGCCCCTAGGAAAGGTGCCGATGGATACGATCGACCTGTCCCGACCGACCGACGAAGCTGTCTTCGCCGCGATGGAGCCACGGGAGCCCGGCGATTTCGCCAACCATGCGACGCCGCTGATCCGAAACTGCTGGTACGCCTGCGCGCGAGCGAGCGAGATCGGCCGCACACCGCGGGCTCGAAAACTGCTTGGTATCGATGTCGCGCTGTTCCGGACCGAAGCCGGCGCGCCCGTCGCGATGCGCAATCGCTGCCCGCATCGGTCGTTTCCGCTCGCGCGCGGCAAGCTCGTTGGCGATCGTCTGGTCTGTGGCTATCACGGCATGGAGTTCGGGCCCGACGGTGTCTGCGCGCACATGCCGGCGCTCACGCAGGCGCCCGCGACTGCTACCGTGCAAACGTTCCCGGTCGTGGATCGCGGGCCGCTCACCTGGATCTGGATGGGCGCACCCGATCTCGCCGACGAGGCGCTGATCCCCGACACGTCATGGCTCAGCGACCCCGCCTGGGGGACGGTGACCGGCAGTTTTCACATCAGGTCCGATTACGTGGCGATGCATGAAAACCTCATCGACCAGACCCATTTTCCGTTCCTGCATCCGGGCACGGTGGGCACGCCGGAATATGCGCGCTCGAAGCTCAGCGTCTCCACGGAGAACAATCAAATCGTGATCCGGCGGGAGTTGAAGGACGCGTCGCCGCCGGGCGTCTACGGCAAGCCGGCCAACATCATGCACAAGCGTGTCGATCGCGCCTCCGAGGCGCGTTTCGTCTCCCCGGCGCTGCACACCGCCTTCGCCAGCGTGCGCGACGGCGCGCCCGATCCGGGCCAGCCCTCGCTCTACCGCTACAACATCACCCACGTCTTCACGCCGGAGACCAACAACTCCATCCATTACTGGTGGTTCAACTCGCGCGACTATCGTCCTGGCGATCCCGAGATCGACAAGTTCATGTTCGAGGCGCATTCGCAGGCCTATCACGAGGACGTCGAGGCGCTGGAATGGATCAACGAGGTGGTGCGCACCGACGGCGAAGCGCAGTTCGACCTGAGCTTTGCGCCCGACAAGCCGGGTCTGATGGCTCGCCGCATCATGTATCGCCTGTCGGCCAAGGAAACGCGCTAAGCGGCGCGTGTGAGTTCTGACGACCAAAAACAACATCGCAAGGGAGGGACGAGTGAGGAAGCAATTGAAGAACAAGTTGGCGACTTGGGGCATCGCCGCGGTAGCGGCACTGGGAATGGCAACGGCGGCCCACGCCGCCGATCCCATCAAGATCGGCGTGATCATCCCGATGACCGGCCCGTTCCAGTCGAACGGCAAGCAGATCGAGGCGGCGATCAACGCCTACACCAAGGCGAAGGGCGATACCGTCGCCGGCCGCAAGATCGAGTTCATCCTGCGCGACGATCGCGGCGCGCCCGATAACGCCAACAGGTTCGCCCAGGAGCTGATCGCGCAGGACCGCGTCTCGATCCTGACCGGCTTCGGCAACACGCCCGCCGCGCTCTCGGCCGCTGCGTTCGCCGCCAAGGCGAAGGTACCGCAGGTGATCATGGTCGCCGCGACATCGTCGATCGTCGAGAAGTCGCCGTACATCGTGCGCACGTCGCAATCGATCCCGCAGATCGCCAGCGTCATCGGCCAGTGGGCGCCGAAATCAGGTCCGAAGACCTATGTCAGCATCGTCTCCGAATACGGTCCGGGCCTCGACGCCGAGGAATGGTTCGCCAAGACCGTCGAAGCCCATGGCGGCCGCGTCATCGAGAAGCTGAAGGTTCCCCTCGCCAATCCCGACTTCGCGCCGTTCCTGCAACGCGCGGCCGATGCCAAGCCGGAAGCGCTGTTCGTGTTCGTCCCGACCGGTGCGGGCGGCAACTTCATGAAGCAGTTCGTCGAGCGCGGTCTGGACAAGGCCGGAATGAAGCTGGTCGCGATGTCGGACCTCACCGACGACGATCTCCTCAACAACATGGGCGATGCCGCCCTCGGCGCCATCACCGGCGGGCCATACTCGGCGAGCCACGACTCGCCGGAGAACAAGGCTTTCGTCGCGCAGTTCAAGGCCGTCAATCCCGGCATGCGTCCCAACGTTGTCGCCGTCGGCGCGTGGGATGCTCTCGAGCTGATCTATCGCGCCGTGGAAGCGACCAAGGGCGACACCAATGGCGATGCCCTCATCGCGGCGATGAAGGGGCAGAGCTGGAACAGCCCGCGCGGGCCGATCTCGATCGATCCCGCGACGCGCGACATTGTCCAGAACATCTACATGCGGAAGGTCGAGCGTCACGACGGCGAGCTCTACAACATGGAGTTCGAGACCTTCCCGAACGTGAAAGACCCGGCGCATGGCGCGTCGGAAGCGAAATGATCGACCGAGGTCTCCCATGACGAACGCCTCCCTGAACGCACCGGTCCGCGCCGACACCGTCGGCAGCCTGCTACGCCCGGATAGTCTCCACGCCGCGCGCCGCCGCCTCGAGCTTGGCGAGATCGATGCGGATGCGCTGCACGAGATCGAGGACCGCGCGATTGCCGAGGTCATCGCCTACCAGGAAGGGCTCGGGCTCCCCGTCGTCACCGACGGCGAGTTCCGGCGCGAGAACTGGTGGATCGATTTCGTCCGCAAGCTCGAAGGCGTGGAGATCGTCGCAGGCGGTGGGACGGCGTTCGCAACCAACGAGGCGCCGAGATACGTCCCGAAATCGGTACGAGTCTCGGGGCGGGTGGGCGCAGCCGGGCCGATCCTGGTCGACGACTTCCGCTTCGTGCAGAACCACGCCAAGGCCGTCGCGAAGATCGCCGTGCCGTCGCCGACGCGGTTGCATTTCCATGGCGGCCGAAAGTCGGTCTCGAAGGAAGTCTATCCCGATATCGAGGCCTTCTTCGCCGACGTTGCGGCGGTATACCGCCGCGAGATTGCCGCGCTGGAAGCGGCCGGCTGCCGCTACATCCAGATCGACGATCCCCTGCTCAGCTACTTCCTCGATCCTAACCTGCGCGCCGAGGTCGTCGCCGACGGCGACGATCCCGACACGCGGCTGCGGCGCTACATCCGCCTGATCAACGACTGCATTTCGGAGCGGTCTCCGGCGACGAGGATCGGCATCCATATCTGCCGCGGCAATGCGCGCAGCACCTGGCTGGCGGAGGGAACGTACGAGGGCCTCGCAGATACCTGCTTCGCGTTGCTCAACGTCGACCGCTTCCTGCTCGAATATGATGACGAGCGCAGCGGCTCGTTCGCGCCGTTGCGTTTCATGCCGAAAGGTAAGCAGGTCGTGCTCGGGCTGGTCACGACCAAGCATCCCCAGCTTGAGGACAAGGAAGTCCTCAAGCGCCGCCTCGACGAGGCCGCCAAGCTAATCGATCCGTCGTTGCTCGCGCTCAGCCCGCAATGTGGCTTCGCCAGCGTGGTCGAAGGCAATCTGATCACGGAAGCCGATCAGCGCGCCAAGCTGGCGCTGGTGGTGCAGACGGCAAGGGAATATTGGGGCGCGGCGTAGGGCGGGCTAGCGCAGCCAACCCGGTGTCGTCCTGGCTCGCGCTACGCGCGCTGCGAGACGACAACTCATTTCACCGGCCGCTTCTCGAGCTTTCGCGCGAGCGTCCTGCGATGCATCCCCAATCGCCGTGCCGCTTCCGAAATATTGAAATCGGTCTCGATCAGCGTCTGATGGATGCGTTCCCATTCCAGCGTCTTGATCGAGGTCGGCCGCGCATCGAGTGCGACTTCGGCGTTGCCTTCGGCCCTGTTGAAGGCGGCTTCGATATCGTCGGTGTTCGACGGCTTCGCCAGGTAGTGGCAGGCGCCGAGCTTGATCGCCTCGACGGCGGTGGAGATGCTGGCGAAGCCGGTCAGCACCACGATCAGCATCTCCGGATCGTGCGTGTGCAGCAGCTCGACGCAGGCGAGGCCTGAGGCACCGCCGAGCTTGAGGTCGACCACCGCGTGTCCAAAGGATCGCTCCTCCAGCACCGTCCGCACCTCTTCGATCGAAGCTGCGAGGACGACGTCATAGCCGCGGCGCTCGAACGAGCGTTTCAGCGTGCGCGCGAAGCCGGCATCGTCCTCGACGACGATGAGCGAACGGTCAGGCGTCAAAATTCCCTCCGATCGCGAGCGTTGCGAGCGGCAGCGTCAGGCGGACGGTGGCGCCGCGCTTCCTGTGGTTCTCGGCGGTCACGGTGCCGCCGAGCTTGCGCACGACGTTCACCACCAGGAACAGGCCGAGCCCGCCGCCGGCGCGGCCCTTGCTCGAGTGATACGGCTTTCCAAGCTGCGCCAGCATCTCCGGCGCGAAGCCCGGGCCGCGGTCGCTGATCGACAGCACGAGATTGTCGCCCTCGCGCTCGGCCAGCAGCTCCACCCATTCGCGCGAGACCTCATAGGCATTGTCGAGCACGTTGAAGATCACCTGCTTCAGCGCGACGTCGGAGACGATCGCGACGTCCTCGCCGAACGTGTTGACGAAATAGAGCGTGCGGGCCGAGCGCGCGTCGCGCCACTCGTCCACCAGCGCGGTGACGAAGGCCGTCACCGTCGTCGGCGAGGAGCCTTCGCCGCGCGCCTCGCCCGCCGACACCAGGATGCCCGTCACGATGGTCTTGCAGCGTTGCAGCGAGGTTTCCATCTCCGCGAGATCCTCGGCAAGTTCCTGGTCGGCGGCGAGATCTGGCATGCGGCGCCAGTCGCTGAGGATGACCGAGAGCGAGGCGAGCGGCGTGCCGAGCTCATGCGCCGCGCCGGAGGCGAGCAGGCCCATGCGGACGATGTGGTCCTGCTCGGCCGCATGCTGGCGCAGTGCCGCCAGATGCGCATCGCGTTCGCGCAAATTCCTGTTGATGCGGGTGACGAACACGACCAGCAGCACGGCGTTGAGGACGAAGCCCAGCAGCATGCCGGTCACGGTGAGGCTGTAGATCTCGCTGATCGGGTTCGGCGGCAGGTCGAGCGGCCGGTAGGCCATGGTCAGCCAGACGAAGCTCGCGCAGGTCAGTGCGACCAGTGACCAGGTCGAGCGCCCATCGAGCAGCACCGCGCCCAGCGTGACCTGGAGCAGGAACAGCGAGGTGAAGGGATTGGTGGCGCCGCCGCTGAGGTAAAGCTGCGCGGTCAGCGCGGCGACGTCGAGCATCAAGGCGACCAGCAGCTCGTTGTTGGTGATCGCGGCGCGATGGCGCACCCAGACGAGGCTGGAGACGTTGAGCAGCACCAACGCGCCGATCACCGCGCCCATCCGTTCCAATGGCAGGGGAATACCCAGGCCAAAATGCACGCCGCCGATGGTCACGATCTGGCCGACCACCGCGGTCCAGCGCAACTGGATCAGCAGCGCCATGTTCTTGCGGTTGGTCTCGTCGTCGCTCGGCGCAACGCCGATCAGCTCGCTGCGCGCGTCCGCCTGCGATTGCAGCGTGACGGCGTCATGCGTCATTCCGTCGTCAGGTGGGTTCGACGATCGTTCCAGCATCTGATCCCGTCCTGCGGGCGGAGGCATCCGAGCCGCCGGCCGGTTCGTGGACGAAGCGCCTGCGGCGGAACAGCCCGCCGCCGAATGTGACGAAAAGTTTACCCGCCAGCATGAAAGCCAGGGCAAACCACGTCAGGGCATAGATCAGGTGGTTATTGGGAAAGCGGATCACGGTCAATCCGCCGATTGGACCGCTGCCGGATTGTGATCCGGCGTCGGCGTCGACGAAGAAGGGCGCGACCTCGTGGAGGCCGCGCGCAGCCGCAATCGCGGCGACATCCCGCGAATACCAGCGGTTGTGCTGGGGCACGTTGTTCCTGAGGAATCCGCCTTTCGGCTCGGTCATGCGGAGCAGGCCCGTGATCTCGACCTGGCCGTCCGGATTGCCGCCCTGACGCGTCGATGCGTCGCGCCGCTCGGATGGCACGAAGCCGCGGTTGACCAGGACCTGTGTGCCGTCGTCGCGCTGAAGCGGCGTCAGCACCCAATAGCCGGGGCCTTCCTCGGTGACGGCCTGAACCAGTGTCTCTCGGTCATGCAGGAAGCGGCCGGTGACGCTGACGTGCCTGTATTCGTCGTTTGCGGTGGAAACGGTCGGCCAGGCCGCGGGCGAGGGGATCGGCTGGGCCGCGGCATGGACGCGCTGCTCGACACGGTCGATCAGCGCCAGCTTCCAGGCGCGCCGTTCGATCTGCCAGACGCCGAGCGCAATCAGAGCGACGAAGACGATGAGCGAGAGGACCGTGAGCCACAGGGACGGGGAGCGCACGGCCTTGCCACGTGCTCCCTTAGCCTTGCTCGTCACGGACCGGGCTTCGCTCACTTCATTCCGCTCATCTGGTGCATCGGCATCATGTTGCTGTTGAGGTGGTTCATCACCCACAGCGAACCGGACAGTGCGATCACCACCATGACGATGGTGAAGATCAGCGCCATCATGCTCCAGCCGTTCTCGGACTTGGTGTTCATGTGCAGGAAGTAGATCATGTGCACGACGATCTGCACGACCGCGAAGGCCATGATGACCAGCGCGGTGATCTGCTTGCTCGGCAGCGTGCCGCTCATCACCAGCCAGAACGGGATCGCAGTCAGCACGACCGAGAGCACGAAGCCGAGCATGTAGCTCGAGAACGTGCCGTGGGAATGGCCGTCGCCGTGGTGATGGTCGCCCGCGTGGGCGGCGTGGGTATCGGTGTTCATCGCAGAACTCCCAGGAGATAGACGAAGGTGAAGACGCCGATCCAGACCACGTCCAGGAAGTGCCAGAACATCGACAGGCACATCAGGCGGCGGCGGTTGGCTTCGATCAGGCCGAACTTCCAAACCTGCACCATCAACGTGACCAGCCAGATCAGACCGCAGCTGACGTGCAGGCCGTGGGTGCCGACCAGGGTGAAGAAGGCGGACAGGAAGGCGCTACGCTGGGGCGTCGCACCCTCATGGATCATGTGGGCGAACTCGGTGAGCTCGATGCCGATGAAGGCGAGACCGAACAGGCCGGTGATCGCCAGCCACATCTGGGTCTGGGCAATCTTGTTCTGCTGCATCGTCAGCATGGCAAAGCCATAGGTGATCGACGACAGCAGCAGCATCGAGGTGTTCACCGCGACCAGGTCGAGGTCGAACAGGTCCTTCGGCGCGGGCCCGGCGGCGTAGTTGGCGCCGAGCACGCCGAAGGCGGCGAACAGCATCGCGAAGATGAGGCAATCGCTCATCAGGTAGATCCAGAAGCCGAGCGAGGTGCTGTAGCCTTCCGGATGCGGGTGTTCGTCGGCGAGATAGAAGACCGGTTCGCCGGTTTGCGAGGGATTGACAGCGACAGTCATTTACTTGGCTCCGGCGAGCAGTTTGGTGCGCGCGTCCTCGGTCCGGATGACGTCGTCGGCCGGAATGTCGAAATCGCGGTGATAGTTGAAGGTGTGACCGATCCCGACGACGAGCATCGCGATGAAGCTCACGGCGGCTAGCCACCAGATGTACCAGATCAGGCCGAACCCCATCGCGGTGGCGAGGCCGGCGAGGATGACGCCGGTGCCGGTGCTGCTGGGCATGTGGATCGGCTTGAACCCGGTGAGCGGACGCTGGTAGCCGCGCTTCTTCATGTCCCACCACGCGTCATTGTCGTGAACGACGGGGGTGAAGGCGAAGTTGTAGTCCGGCGGGGGCGATGAGGTCGCCCATTCCAGCGTGCGTGCATCCCAGGGATCGCCGGTGACGTCCTTGAGCTGCTCGCGCTTGAGGAAGCTGACCGCGAACTGCATCAGCATGCAGAGGATGCCGAGGAAGACCAGGCCGGCGCCGATCGCGGCAATGACGAACCAGATCTGCAGGGACGGATCATCGAACACGCGCAGGCGGCGGGTCACGCCCATCAGGCCGAGCACATAGAGCGGCATGAAGGCGAGGTAGAAGCCGACGACCCAGAACCAGAACGACAGCTTGCCCCAGAACACATCGAGCTTGAAGCCGAACGCCTTCGGGAACCAGTAATTGATGCCGGCGAACGCGCCGAACACCACGCCGCCGATGATGACGTTGTGGAAGTGCGCGATCAGGAACAGGCTGTTGTGCAGCACGAAGTCGGCCGGCGGCACCGCGAGCAGCACGCCGGTCATGCCGCCGAGCACGAAGGTCAGCATGAAGGCGATCGTCCACATCATCGGCAGCTCGTAGCGGATGCGGCCGCGATACATCGTGAACAGCCAGTTGAACATCTTCGCGCCCGTCGGGATCGAGATGATCATCGTGGTGATGCCGAAGAACGAGTTGACGCTGGCGCCCGAACCCATCGTGAAGAAGTGGTGCAGCCACACCAGGTACGACAGGATGGTGATGACGACGGTGGCGTAGACCATCGAGGTGTAGCCGAACAGCCGCTTGCCGGAGAAGGTCGAGGTGACTTCCGAGAAGATGCCGAAGGCGGGGAGAACCAGGATGTAGACCTCGGGATGGCCCCAGATCCAGATCAGGTTCACGTACATCATCGGGCTGCCGCCGAAATCGTTCGTGAAGAAGTTGGTGCCGACGTAGCGGTCGAGCGAGAGCAGCGCGAGCACGACGGTCAGAACCGGGAAGGAGGCAACGATCAGGATGTTGGTGCAGAGCGAGGTCCAGGTGAACACCGGCATCTTCATCATGGTCATGCCGGGGCACCGCAGCTTGACGATGGTACAGATCAGGTTGATGCCGGATAAGGTCGTACCGACGCCGGCGACCTGCAGCGCCCAGATGTAATAGTCGACGCCGACGTCAGGACTGTAGCCGATGTTGGAGAGCGGCGGATAAGCCAGCCAGCCGGTGCGGGCGAATTCGCCGATGAACAGCGAGGCCATCACCAGCACCGCGCCGCCGACCGTCATCCAGAAGCTGAAATTGTTCAGGAACGGGAACGACACGTCACGCGCGCCGATCTGCAGCGGCACGACATAGTTCATCAGGCCGGTGACCAGCGGCATCGCCACGAAGAAGATCATGATCACGCCGTGGGCGGTGAAGACCTGATCGTAGTGATGGGCGTTGAGATAGCCTTCGGAGCCGTTGAAGGCGAGCATCTGCTGGCCGCGCATCATCAGCGCGTCGGCGAAGCCCCGCAGCAGCATCACGATGCCGAGGATCATGTACATGATGCCGATGCGCTTGTGGTCGACCGTGGTGAACCATTCGCGCCAGAGGTAGCCCCAGAGACGGAAATAGGTGAGGCCGGCGAGAAGCGTGGCGCCGCCGAGCGCGACCACCACGAAGGTGCCGACGACGATCGGCTCGTGCAGTGGCAGCGACTCGAGGCCGAGCCGGCCGAAGATAAGCTTGAGAAGATCAGGAGACATGCGCGTTCTCTTTAGGAGTCTGACTTCGGACGTTGTCCGAGGAAGAAGGACGAGGACTTCAGCGGCGTGAAGGTCGGCCGCTTCAGGCCGGCGCCGAGCAGCGGCGCGGTGTCGGCGGGTGCCGTGATGGAGGCGGTGGTCCTGCCTTGCGGCGCATCGGGCGTGCAGGTGCCGGCGACGAAGGTCGGTTCCGGCCCAAGCGCGGTGCCGCGGCGGGCGTATTTGTCGTAGGCCAGCGGCAGGGTGTTGTTCAGGCCCTGATGGCCGGCGCCGCCCTTGGCGTCGATCGCCATCATCTCGCTCTGGCACATCTTGCCGGTCTCGACGCACATGTTGAGGATCAGGCGATAGAGCTCGGAGTCAACCGTGCCCCAGCGGCGAACCGGCTCGTTCTGGCTGGGTTTTTCGAGCTGGAGATATTCGGCGCGGCCGAGCGAGCCGCCGACGGACTTGGCGCTGGCAATCCAGGCGTCAAAGCCCTTGTCGTCGAGGCCCAGGAAGTTGAAGTGCATGCCGGAGAAGCCGGCGCCGCTGTAGTTCGCCGAAAAGCCCTTGTAGGTGCCGGCGTGGTTGATGACGGCGTGGAGCGACGTCTCCATACCCGGCATCGCGTAGATCTGTCCGGCGAGTGCGGGGATGTAGAAGGAGTTCATCACCGAGGACGCGGTGATGTGGAAGTTGATGGGGCGGTCGACCGGCGCGGCGAGTTCGTTGACGGTGGCGATGCCGTAATCGGGGTAGATGAAGAGCCACTTCCAGTCGAGCGCGACGACATCGACGTCGAGCGGAGCCCTGGACTGGTCCAGGGCGCGGTCGGCATGGATGCGGCCGATGTTGCGATAAGGGTCGAGCAGATGGGTGCCCATCCAGGTCAGTGCGCCCAGGCAGATGATGATCAGCAGCGGCGCCGACCAGATCACCAGCTCGAGCTTGGTCGAGTGATCCCATTCCGGCTCGTACCGGGCCGAGGTGTTGGACTGGCGGTAGCGCCAGGCGAACAGCACCGTCAGCGCCATCACGGGGACGACGATCAGGAGCATCAGGACGGTGGAGATGATGACGAGGTCGCGCTGCTGGGCAGCGATGTCGCCGGCTGGCGCCAGCACGACGTAGTTGCAGCCACTGAGCGCAACTGCCAGGGGTAGCAGCGCCAGGATCTTGAGACGGGACACGGGCCGAGCCTTATGAGAATGAGTTTCCTTTGCGGGGCCAACGGGTAGCTGCGGCGCAGCAATCCGGACATTGGACAATTTGTCCAATGTTGCAGTGCGGAATGTTGGGTCAGACAGGGCCAGATTGCCCGGCTTCCCGCCGGGCGGTCGGCTTTGGTTTTCAGGACGTTAAGGGCGCACGAATGGCGACGGCACAGACCCCCGCAATGGCAGACCTCCACTCGGGCGAGCACGGCCACGACCAGGCCAGTCCCGGCGAGATTGCCATCGGCGTCATCATCGGCCGCACCTCGGAATTCTTCGACTTCTTCGTTTACGCGATCGCCTCGGTGATCGTGTTCCCGCGCCTGGTGTTCCCGTTCACGAGCGAACTGACCGGCACCCTCTATTCCTTCATGATCTTCGCACTGGCCTTCGTGGCCAGGCCGATCGGAACCGTCATCTTCATGACGGTGGACCGGGAGTACGGCAAGACGGCCAAGCTGGTGTCGGCTCTGTTCCTGCTCGGTACCGCCACCGTGGCGCTGGCGTTCCTGCCCGGCTATCACGACATCGGCGTCGCCGCGATCTGGCTGCTGGCGCTGGCGCGTATCGCGCAGGGTCTGGCCTGGGGCGGCGCCTGGGACGGCATGGCTTCGCTGCTGGCGCTGAACGCGCCGGCTTCCAAGCGCGGCTGGTACGCGATGGTGCCGCAGCTCGGCGCCCCGCTCGGGTTGATCGTGGCGAGCGCTCTGTTCGCCTATTTCGCCGGCAACCTCTCGGCTGACGATTTCTTCGACTGGGGCTGGCGCTATCCGTTCTTCGTCGCCTTCGCCATCAACGTCGTGGCGCTGTTTGCGCGCCTGCGTATGGTGACGACGGAAGAATACGCCTCGCTGTTCGAAACCCGCGAATTGCAGCCCTCGCGCATCTCCGAGACCGTCGCCCGCGAGGGCCACAACATCATGCTCGGTGCGTTCGCGCCGCTGGCAAGCTTCGCGCTGTTTCACATGGTCACGGTGTTTCCGCTGTCCTGGGTCTTCCTGTTCACCCGCGAAAGCCCGGTGCGCTTCCTGATCATCGAGATGGTCGCCGCCGTGTTCGGCGTCGTCGCGATTGTGCTGTCCGGCGTCATCGCCGACCGCGTCGGCCGCAAGTCGCTGCTGATGGGATCGGCGATCGCGATCGCGATCTACAGCGGTTTCGCTCCGCAGCTGCTCGATGCCGGCGCGTTCGGTGAGACCATCTACATGGTGATCGGCTTCATCCTGCTCGGCCTGTCCTTCGGCCAGTCCTCGGGCGCGATCGCCTCGAACTTCAGGCAGGCCTATCGCTACACGGCGTCGGCGCTGACCTCGGACATGGCCTGGCTGTTCGGCGCCGGATTTGCGCCGCTGGTGGCACTGCTGCTCGCCACCAATCTCGGCGTCATCGCCTCGGGCGCGTATCTGCTGTCAGGCGCGTTCTGGACCCTGCTCGCACTCTGGCTCAGCGGCCAGCGCGAGGCGGGGGACATGGACGCGGGCGGTTGAGCGGCGCGGAGCTTGTAGGGTGGGCAAAGGCGCGCAGCGCCGTGCCCACCATCTTTCGATGATTGCGATCGGGATGGTGGGCACGCTTCCGCGTTCGCTCTTCGAGCTGCGGCGGACAAGTCGCTTTGCCCATCCTACTGCAGCGGAATTCGTGGCTCCAGATCCCGGCTTCGCGCTAAGCGCGCCCCCGGGATGACGTGCGCTGAGCGCGCGTCAATCCGCCACGACCTTCACGCGATCCCGCACCTTCACCTGCGCGGTGCGATCGAGCCCGTTGAGCACACGGAAGCGTTCGGCGGGATGATCGACGCCGGCCATGCGGTGGGAGAGCGATTCCACGGTGTCGCCGGGCTGCACGGTGATGACCTTGATGCGCAGCGGGCGCGCGGCCTGGATCTCGTCGAGGGTCAGGCGGCGGAATGAATTGACGGTCTCGCGCGCGTTGCGCTCGCTCTCGGTCGATTTTTGCCGTGCCGCGAAAATGAAGCGATAGACGTCGCTGCCGAAGCGCAACGCATAGACCTTGAACTGCCACTGATCGCCCTTGGCGGTGGCGGACGCAGCCGGAAAGCCGTTGATGGTGATGTCTTCGGTGGAGGCCTTCTCGACGCCCTCCATCCAGCCGGAATTCAGGTAATCGCCGAGCGACTGTTCGGCCGGCACCCGCACGACGTCGAAGCGCATCGCCTGCGAGCCGCCGTCGCGCACGCCGATCACCGCCTGCGCGGTGTTGTCGAGCGTGAAATTGTCCGGCGCCTGGAAGGTGAAGCCGAGTTTCGGATGCAGGAAACGCCGGCCGCGCACAAAACCTTCGCTGGGATCTTCGCCATAGACGAGGTTGTCGATTGCGGCGAGGTAGGTCTCGCGGTCGCGCTCGGCGCCCTCGGGCGCAGCATATTGCCGTGCGATGGTCTGCGCATTCTGCACGCGCTCAGGGGTGGCCGGGTGCGAAGAGGTGAAATCCTGCGCGCGCGGATCGAGCGAGGTCTTGCCGACCTTCAGTTCCGCATTGCGCTCCATCGCCGAGAGGAAGCGCGCGGCGCCGTAGGGGTCGAAATGCGCCTTGGCGGAAATGCCGACACCAATGCCGTCGGCCTCGAACTCCTGGTTGCGCGAAAAGCTCGCCATGGTGAGCTTGGTCTTGGCGAGCGCAAGCGCGGTGAGATCGGGATCGTTGCTCATGTCGGTGACGACGCGGGTAACGATCGCGGCCTGGCGCGCCTGGTCCTCGCGCATCGCGGCGTGCTTGGACAGCACATGCGCCATCTCGTGGCTGAGCACGGAGGACAATTCCGACGTATCGCTCGCGAGCGCAAGAAGGCCGCGGGTGACATAGAGCTGGCCGTTCGGCAGCGCGAACGCGTTCACCGCGCCGGAATTGAGGATGGTGACCTTATAGCCCTGGTCGGGGCGGTCGGACGCCGCGACGAGCCGGTCGACGGTCTTGCTGACGAGTGATTCGAGCCTGGGGTCGTCATAGGTCCCGCCATAGCTCGCCAGGATGCGCTCGTGCTCCTTCTCGGTGGCGGGAGTCTGCGCGACCGCCGGCTTCGGCTTCGGCATCGCGACAGTGGGCGGGGCCGCTGCCGTCTGGAACCGGCCCATATCGCCGCAACCGGCAAGGGCTGAGCCCAGCACGAGGCATAGCGCGGCCGGCGCCGCCCGCAGGCGGCGGCGTTCACTCGATACGTGCCGTTCTAGCACCCCATCCACGTCGCTTAACCCGTGCCTGGCCCCTTTTAGGGCCTTACCCCTGTCGGCTCGTTTGCGCCCAGCAACTCGACCTGTCCCGCAAGGCGCACATCGATGCGCGGCCCTGTATTCCCCTCGACCCAGCCCCGGACGCGAATGCGTCGATTTTCCAGGGACTTAAGAGTAATCCCGGCGTTTTCGAACGCGGGTTGCGTGCGCTTTGAAATAGTCACGGCAAAGCCGCGTGTCCAGTTTCGTCCGAAGTTGAGGTAAGTCATTGCCCCAGCTTGCCGGACCGACAGGACTTTGCCCTCGACCACCATAAAGCGCCCGATCCCCGCCAAAATATCGTCCGGACTTTCCGCGTTTTTTATGGCCGACGGGTCAGCCCAATTGCCCTTTTTTTGACGCCGCGCCTCGGCTTCCGCCGCCATCAGGGCGGCCGCGCAGTCCTTGTCCTCGACCTCGGCGGAGACGAGGGCGTCACCTTGGGCGACGAGCATGGCTTGCACCGACCTATCGCTTTCGCCGACGAAGACCAGCGCGCCCTGTCGGCCGTAGCGGTCCGGCGTGTCGTCAGCGCTCCGCAGGATCACGTCCTGGCCGACGAGCAGCGAGGTCAGCGCCTGTTTCGTCGTCGCTGTCGGTTCGATTCCGGTGAGGCGGACTTCGCGGCCGTCATCGAGACGCACGCTGCGGGCGTCGACCATCGTCGCGACGCGGCCTTCGCCCTGCGTCTCGAACTGGCACGGCGTGGCGAACGCGGTGTGACCCGCGGGGAGAAGAAATGCGACGATGAAGTGAAGCAGTCGCGTCACGTTGCCCGGAGAGGTTGCGTTGAGCGCCAGTCTTAACTCAAGCGTGGCGTCTCGCGAAGAGGCTTCGCCACACTCCGTCATTGCGAGCGCTGCGAAGCAGTCCCGCCGCGGAAGATTCCGGATTGCTTCGCTCTGCTCGCAATGACGGAGAAACAATTATCCGTAACCGACCATTCCGCTTTGCGGAAAACGCGCGCGCCAATCGCCGCTTCGTAACGCACCTGCGCTTGCTGCGCTCTCGCGCATGCGGCATGATTGCGGCAATAGCGATTGCCAAGAGCAATAACCAAGCCGCCATCAGAGTACGGCGCGATAAGGGAGGTCTTTTTCGATGAAGCATATTTTGTCGGGCATTTTTGCCGCAGCGTTTGCCCTGAGTGCGAGCGCCGCCGCGCAGGCCCAGGACAAGCCGCCGCTGAAGATCGGGGGCATCCTCGACATGTCGAGCCTCTATGCCGATATCACCGGCCCCGGCAGCGAGATGGCGGCCAAGATGGCCGTTGAAGATTTTGGCGGCGAGGTGCTGGGACGCAAGATCCAGGTGCTGGCGGCCGACCATCTCAACAAGGCTGACCTGTCCGCCAACATCGCCCGCGACATGCTCGACAACCAGGGCGTCGAGATGATCTACGACGTCGCGGCCTCGGCCACTGCGCTTGCCGCCGGCGAGATCGCGAAGGCGCGCAACAAGATCATCATGTTCAACGGTCCGGGCTCGATCCGTCTCACCAACGAGGCCTGCGGTCCCTACACCATCCACTACGTGTTCGACACCTACGGCCAGGCCAACGTGACCGGTCTTGCCGCCGTGAAGTCCGGCCTCGACAGCTGGTTCTTCCTCACCGCCGACTACGCCTTCGGCCAGGACCTGGAGAAGGACACCAGCGCCGTCGTCACCAAGACCGGCGGCAAGGTGCTCGGCGCCGTGCGCCATCCGCTCAACACCTCGGATTTCTCGTCGTTCCTGCTCCAGGCTCAAGCGTCCAAAGCCAAGGTGATTGGCCTTGCCAACGCCGGCGGCGATACCGTCAACGCCATCAAGCAGGCGGCCGAGTTCGGCATCACCAAGGGCGGCCAGAAGGTCTCGCCGCTGCTCGCCTTCGTCTCCGACATCGATTCGATCGGGCTGGAGACCGCGCAGGGCCTGCTGCTGGCCGAAGCCTTCTACTGGGACCTCAACGACGACACGCGCGCGTTCTCGAAGCGTTTCATGGAGCGCACCAAGCGCGTGCCGACCTCGGCGCAGGCCGGCGTCTATTCGTCCGTCACGCACTATTTGAAGGCCGTGAAGGCTGCGGGCACGACCGACTCGGCTGCGGTCATCAAGGTGATGAAGGAGACGCCGATCAACGACTTCTTCGCCAAGAACGGCAAGATCCGCGAGGACGGTCGCATGATCCACGACATGTACCTGTTCGAGGTCAAGAAGCCGTCGGAGTCCAAGGGCCGCTGGGACGACTACAAGCTGCTCGCCACCGTGCCCGGCAGCGAGGCGTTCCAGTCGCTGGAGCAGTCGCGCTGCCCGCTGGTGAAGAAATAGAGATCGTCATTGCGAGCGAAGCGAAGCAATCCAGAGATGTTTCCGCAGAGGTGGTCTGGATTGCTTCGTCGCTTCGCTCCCCGCGATGACGGGTGTGGCTGAGGCCCGAGCAAAACAACAACAAGGGAGACGTCCCATGAACGACATGGTCCTGCAGAAGCTCGAAGGCGGGCTGCTCACCATCACGATGAATCGCCCGGAGCGGAAGAACGCGCTCAACCCCGACATGGTCGCAGGGCTGGTCGAGGCCGCGCGGCGCGCGGCCGACGATCCCGAGGTGCGCGCGGTGCTGTTCAAGGGCGCAGGCGGCTCGTTCTGCGTCGGCGGTGACGTCAAGTCGATGGCGGCAGGCCGTGCGCCGCTGCCGTTCGAAGTGAAAATGGCGAACCTGCGCCGCGGCATGGAGGTCTCGCGCATCCTGCACCAGATGCCGAAGCCCGTGGTGGCGCAGCTCGACGGCGCGGCAGCCGGCGCCGGCCTTTCCATGGCGCTGTCCTGCGACCTGCGCATCGCGAGCGAATCCTGCAAGATCACGACCGCCTTCGCCAAGGTCGGCTTCTCCGGCGATTATGGCGGAACCTATTTCCTGACGCAGCTGCTCGGCAGCGCGCGGGCGCGCGAACTCTATCTGATGTCGCCAGTGCTGACCGCGAAGGAGGCGCATGCGATCGGGATGGTGACGAAGGTGGTGCCCGACGCCGAGATCGATGCCGCCGCGCGCGAGCTCGCGCTGTCGCTGGCGCAGGGCCCATCGATCGCGCTCGGCTTCATCAAGCGCAACATCAACAACGCCGAGCATCTGGCGCTGGAAGATTGCTTCGACGGCGAGGCGATCCATCACACCCGTTGCAGCGACACCGAGGATCACAAGGAAGCCGCGAAGGCCTTTGTCGAAAAGCGCAAGCCGGCCTTCAAGGGCGCATGACGATGGCGCCCTATATGCGACTCCGGCAGATCTGCCTCGTCGCGCCGCAGCTCGCGCCTGTGGTCTCCGACATCGCCGGGATCATGGGCCTCGACGTCTGCTACCGCGATGGCAATGTCGCCAAATACGGCCTGGAGAACGCGCTGCTCCCGGTCGACACGATCCTGCTGGAGGTGGTCGCGCCGTTCAAGGGCGGCACCACCGCCGGCCGCTTCATCGAGAAGACCGGCGGCCGCGGCGGCTATATGGCGATCTTCTGCTGCAACGATCCGGACGAACGCGGCCGCAACGCCAATGCGATGGGCGTGCGCACCGCCAACGTGATCGACCACGCGCCCTATCACGGCGTGCAGCTCCACCCCCGCGACTGCCGCGCCGCCTTCATCGAGTTCAACCATACCAAAGGCAGCGACGATATTCTGGGACCGTACCCGCCCGCGGGGCCGGACTGGCAAAAGTTCATCCGCAAGGATGTGACGCAGGCGCTGACGGGCGTTGAGATGCAGAGCCCGGATCCGCAGGGGCTGGCGGAGCATTGGGGCAAGATCATCGGCGTCGCAGCCGGTGATGCCGAATTGAAGCTGCCCAATGCCCCCTTCCGCTTCGTGAAGGGCGCCAGCGAGATCATGAGCGCGCTGGAGTTTCAGGTGGCTGATCCGGCGAGCGTGTTGCACTCCGCAAAGGCGAAGGGGCTTGCGGTTGCGGGCAACGAGTTCTTGCTCGGTGGGGTGACGTTTCGGCTTGTGGCTTGAGCGGTTGCCTCACACACCGCTGTCGTCCCGGACAAGCGAAGCGCAGATCCGGGACCTCCGCGCGAACGCTTGCGCTCGTCGCCATAAACCACAGGGAGTGGTTTTGGCGAAGGCTCGTGTTGACCAGCTTCGCGCCACAACTCCTCCCTATGGTTATGGGTCCCCTGCTTTGGCAGGGACGACAGGAAGGCTGTGGCAACGCCAAAGTAATACGGCGAGACGCCGCAGCGATCACCGTCCCCTAAAATTCGCCGTGCGCCGCTCTTCGGTGGCCTTGACGCCTTCCTTGAAGTCTTCCGTCGCGCGCAACCGCGTCTGCTCGGCGAGTTCGTGGTTGGTCGCGGCCATCACGCGGTCGGCGAGGTTGGCGCGCATCGTGGCGCGGGTGGAGAGGAGGCCGAGCGGGGAGCATTCGGCGATCTCGCCGGCGAGCTTCATCGCGCCCGCCTTCACCTGGTCCTGCGGCACCAGCTCGTTGGCGAGGCCCCACTTGACGGCTTCTTCGCCGGTGACGCGGCGACTGGTGTAGAACATCAGCTCGGCGTTGTTCTTGCCGATCAGCTCGGGCAGCGTCACCGTCAGGCCGAAGCCGGGATGGAAGCCGAGTTTCGTGAAGTTGGCGGAGAAGCGCGCTTCCGGGCAGGTGACACGGAAGTCGGCCGACACTGCGAGACCGAGCCCGCCGCCGATGGCCGCGCCCTGCACGGCCGCGACGATCGGCTTCTTGGCGCGGAAGATGCGCACGGCCTGGATGTAGAGATGGTTGATCGGGCCGAGGTTGTCGGCCGGGTCGCCCTTCTTCTCGGCCTCGCGCGCTTCCTGCGCCTGCCGCGCCGGATCGCCAAAATTGGCGCCGGCGCAGAATGCCTTGCCTTGTGCCGACAGCACGGATGCGCGGATCTCGATGTCGCGATCGAACTCGTCGAGTGCATCCGCGATCTGGTTGATCAGCGAGATGTCGAAGAAGTTCAGCGGCGGACGGCGGATCTCGATGGTGCCGACGTGGCCAACTTTTTCGACGCCGATGTCTTTGTAGGTGCTCATGACGATCCTCGATTGAATTAGCGCAAACCAAGTCCGCGCGCGATGATGCCGCGCAGCACCTCGGTGGTGCCGCCCTGGATGGTGAGTTTCGGTGCGGTCTTGATGGCGAAGTCGAGCTGCCGCTCCAGCGTCTCGCGGTTGGTCGCGGTCTCCTCGACGAAGGCGGCGAGATCGCGCACGCGGTGCGGAAGCTGCTGTTCCCAGACCGTGCCGATGTCCTTGACGATGGACGCCTCCACCACCGGCTCCTTGCCGGCCTGCAGCATGCCCGCAACCGAGACCGACATGCGCCGCATGGTGTGGAGCTGCGCCACGAGACGGCCGATGCCCTCGGCGCTGCGGGTGTCCGGATTGGGGCCGACCGCGCGCACCAGCTCGGTCAGCACGTAATAGGTCTCCAGAAAACGCTCGGGGCCGGAACGCTCATAGGCGAGCTCGCTCGTCGCCTGCTTCCAGGCGCCGTCGACTTCGCCGAGCACGTGATCGTCGGGGACGAAGAAGTCGGTGAAGACGACCTCGTTGAACTCGTACTGGCCGGTGATCTGGCCGATGGGGTTCACCTGGATGCCCGGCTGCTTCATCTTGACCAGAAACTGGGTCAGGCCGTGACGGCGGTTTTCCTTGGTCGGCTGCGAGGTCCGGAAGATCGCGATCATGTAGTCGGCGATGTGTGCCGACGAGGTCCAGATCTTGGTGCCGTTGATGAGATAGCCGCCGTCGGTCTTGGTCGCGCGCGTCTTGGCCGCGAACAGGTCGGAGCCGGAGTTCGGCTCGCTCATGCCGATCGCAAAGCAGATCTCGCCGCGGCAGATCCGCGGCAGGATATCCATCTTGATATGCTCGGGCGCGTATTTGATCAGCACCGGCCCGCTCTGGCGGTCGGCGACGAAGAAACGCCGCGTCGGCGCGTTGGCGACGCGCATTTCCTCGGTCACCACGTAGCGCTCGAGGAAGGAGCGCTCCTGGCCGCCATATTTCTTCGGCCAGGTCATGCCCAGCCAGCCCTTGGCGCCGACCCGGCGGGAAAATTCCGGCGCGTCGGTGTCCTCGCGGTTGGGTTTGTGCGGATCAAAGGTGCCGGCCGCGATTTCCTCGGCGAGGAAGGCGCGCACTTCCTTGCGCAATTGCTCGCACTTCTCGGGCAGGCGGATCGGATCGAAACGGAGGGCAGCGGTCATTGTTGTCTCGTCCTCTGATCAGCGCGAAGCCACGAGCGGCCACAATTCGTCGGCGCCGCGGTTTGCGACCAGCTTGCCGAGCTCGACGGCCCAGTGGCTCTCCGAACCGAAATCGTCGCGCCAGGCCAGCGCCCGCAGCGAAAAGCGGTGCAGGATGTGCTCGCTGGTGAAGCCGATGGCGCCGTGCACCTGATGCGCGATGGCGCCACCTTTTTCCGCGGCCTCCGCGCAGCGGATCTTTGCCGAGGCGGCTTCGAGGTAGACCTCGTCATCGAATGACTTTGCGTTCGCGATGGCGTCGGCCGCGGAGGTTGCGGCCGCAAGTGCGGCGGCGGATTCGCCGGCGAGACGCGCGAGATTGTGCTGCACCGCCTGGAACTTCGAGATCTTCTTCTCGAACGCGACGCGCTCGTTGGAATAGCGCACGGAGATGTCGAGCATCGCTTCCAGCGCGCCCGCGATCTGAAGGCTGCGCGCGACGCCGCCCATCAGCATGAGCGTGGTCTGGTCAAAACCCTTCGCGGGCTTGACGGTGACGGGCTGGACCTTGTCGAGCGTCACGGTATCGCTGTGATCGTAGCCGACGTTGAGCCCGGATTCGATCCGGCCCTTGCTTGCATCGACCAGCGCGATGGAGACGCCGTCCTTGCCGTGCGCCAGCACCGCAAAATGCTTTGCCGCTTTCGCAAATGGCACGCCGCGGGCGCGACCGGAGAGCGCGCCGTCGGCATCGAGCGTGATGCGATCCTTCGGAGACGCCGGCAGCACTGTCATCTCACCTTCCGGCGAAGAAATCCCGGCCTGCGCCAGCAGCCAGCCCGCCAGCATGGTCTCGGCCAGGGGAACCGCGACTGCGAAGCGGCCGGCAGCATTGAGAAGCGCAAAACCGTCGGCGAGGCTGGCGCCGGAGCCGCCGAGATCGTCGGGCACCCAGGACAAAGGCAGGCCAGCTTCGCTCAGCGCGTGCCACAGCGGCGCCTGCCACGAATCCTTCTTGTCATTGTTGATGGTCTGCGGATCGGCGAGATCGGCGAAGATCTTCTCCGCGGTCTCGACGACGATATTGTCACTCTCCGCCACAGCGTTCCCCGTGTTTTGCCATTGGCGCGTCCCGCCCGATGGGCCGGCGCGCGGTCTCTTCTTGCGCCCGATGATCGGAAAAAGCCATGGCCCTGACAAGCGTTGATCGCAGGTCAACCTGCGGCGCAGGCATGGGCGATAAGCTAATTCCGCTTAGCGGAGTTTGCTTGATTTGCAGGGCGCGGCAAACTCGCTAAACAAGGCGCCAGCAACTCAATAACGGGGAAGGAAATCCGGATGGCAAAAGACGGCTTGTGCGCAATCGTGACGGGGTCCGCATCCGGACTTGGTGCAGCGACCGCGGAAATTCTCGCACGGAGCGGGGCGCGGCTCGTCATCAACTATTCCTCGAGCCAGAAGGAAGCCGAGGCCACGGCAGAGCTGTGCCGCAAGGCGGGCTCTCCGGAAGTTCTGGTCGCACAGGGCGACGTCTCGCGCGACGAGGATTGCCGTAAGATCGTTGCCGCGGCAGCCGGCTGGGGCCGGCTCGACGTGCTCTTCAACAATGCCGGCACCACCAAGCATGTTGCCCATGCCGATCTCGATGGATTGTCGGCTGAAGATTTCCAGCGCTTGTACGGCGTCAACACCATCGGCCCGTTCCAGATGGTGCGCGCGGCGCGCAGCCTGCTCGAGGCCGGCGCGAAGGCGTCGGGGCGGCCGTCCGCCGTGGTCAACGTGTCTTCGGTTGCCGGCATCAGCGGCGTCGGCTCGTCGATCGCATACGCGGCGAGCAAGGGCGCGCTCAACACCATGACGTTGTCGCTGTCGCGCGCGCTGGCGCCGCTGATCCGCGTCAACACGGTGTGCCCCGGCTATATCGACACGCCCTGGTTCACCAAGGGGCGCGGCGAGGCGGGCGCCAAGCAGGTGCGCGACAGCGTGGTGGCGAAGGTGCCGCTCAAGGTCGCATCAACCGCTGACGACATCGCGCAGCTCGTCTGCTTCCTGGCGCTGCCGGCCTCCAGCAACATGACCGGCGAGGTCGTGCGGATGGATGCGGGGATGCATTTGATTACTTAATCCTCATTGCGAGCGAAGCGAAGCAATCCAGAGAGCGTCCGCGCGGACAGTCTGGATTGCTTCGTCGCAAGGGCTCCTCGCAATGACGGAGTGCGAGGGCAGCGTCGTGCCCGACGTCCCGCACCGCTACCCTTTTATCACGCCGCTCGCGACCAGGCGGTGCCAGATGAACAGCACCACCACCGCGCCGATCGTGGCCATGATGAAGCCGGCGCCCTGGTCGGGACTATAGTGGCCGATGGCCTGGCCGACGAAGGTGGCCAGAAACGCGCCGGCGATGCCGAGGATGGTGGTGAGGATGAAGCCGCTCGGGTTGTTCGGCCCCGGCGCGAGCCAGCGCGCGATGAGGCCGGCGATGAAGCCGACCACGATAATCCACAATAGTCCGCCCATGCTCATGTCCGTGCTCCCCTCGCTTTGACTAAAATCAGATCCGACCCGAAAGCTCGTTCTCGGTCGGCAGCCGTCCATCCGGCGTCAGGTGATCAATCACCTGCGGCAGATATTGACTGAGGCCGGAGAGCAGCTCGTCGCGCGACAGGCCGCTCTGGGCGGACAGGCTTTGGATCTGGTCGGCGCCGAGGGCGCTGGCGAGATCGCCGGGTGCGATCGCCTTGTTCTCGCCTTTGCCGACCCAGGAATTCGCGGCCTCGCCGTGGCCGCCCTGCTGAAGCTGGTTGAGGAGATCGCCGAGACCGCCGCTCAACACGGTGCCGGCAGCGCCGCCCGCGAGCAGGCCGCCGAGGCCGCCCTTGAGCAGGTCGCTGAGGCCGCCGCTACCACCGGGGCCGCCGGGAACAGCGCTGCTGCCCGTATTGACAGGCGTCGGAGGCGGCAGCGGCGAGCGCTGCTGTGGTGCCGGCGCCGCGTCGGGCTGGCCTGCCGTCAGATGCTTGAAGGCCTTCCAGGCGATCAGGCCGAGCAGCGCCATGGTCATTGGCGACATGCCGCCGGAGGATTGCTCAGAGCTGGGCGTGCTCGGGCCGCGGGGGCCATTCTGCATGCCGTTGAGGACGTCGAGTAGACCCATGGTGCTCTCCTTCGTTCTCGTCGGCGAGTTCTCGCCGGTGACAGCCCCCGGGGCAAAAACATATGAGGCTCTCATGACGGTTACAAGGCGAATGCACTGCAACCAATGGGCAGCCGGCGTTGCCTCTGCTATCGAGGGCGGGTCATTCAAGGGAGCTAGGTCAGGTGGTTGCGGATCGACCGATCGTGGTGGCCGGCGCAGGCGCCATCGGCTGTTTCGTCGGAGGCCGGCTGGCGGCCTCAGGCCGCCGCGTCGCGCTGCTGTTGCGGCCGCGGGTGAAGACCGAGATCGAGCGGTTCGGCCTGCGGCTGACCGATTTCGACGGCTCCGAGAAAAAGCTCGGCGCGGGCCAACTCGCGCTGTCGGAGGATCCCGCGATCTTCCACAACGCCGGCATCGTGCTGGTCACGGTGAAGAGCGCCGACACCGCCGGTGTCGCGGACCAGATCGCGCAGCACGCGCCGCAGGACGCCGTCATCGTCTCCCTGCAAAACGGCGTCGGCAATGTCGCGGTTCTGCGCGAGCGGCTCGGCGGCCGGCGCGTGCTCGCCGGCATGGTGCCGTTCAACGTGATCGCGATGGGCGAGGGGCGTTTTCACCGCTCGACGTCCGGCGACATCCACGTCGGCGAGGATGAGGCGAATACGGCCGCCGCACTGTCGGTGCCCGGCCTCACCGTGCGGGCAAGCCGTGACATCACCGGCGTGCAATGGGGCAAGCTGATCATCAATTTGAACAATGCGCTCAGCGCCCTGTCCGACATGCCGCTCGCCGCGCAACTGGCGAACCGCGACTGGCGGAAACTGTTCGCCGACCAGATGGCCGAAGGCGTGACCGCGATGAAGGCCGCCGGCATCACGCCGGTCTCGGCGACGCCGATCCCGCTGAGGTGGACGCCGACCCTGCTGCGGCTGCCCGATGTGATCTTCAATGCGATCCTGGGGCGAACGATGAGGATCGATCCCGAGGCGCGTTCCTCGATGTGGCAGGACCTGAAGCAGGGCCGCAAGACCGAGATCGACTATCTCCAGGGCGCAGTCATCGCACTCGCCGAGCAGAACAACGTCGACGTGCCGCTGATGCGCCGCATTGTTGCGCTGATCAAGCAGGCCGAGGCGGCAGGCAATGGTCCGCCGCGGCTGACGCCGCAGCAGATCCGCGGAGCCGCCTGAGTGCGAGCCGGGCGGCGGGAGGAGCAACGATGAGGCGTTGTCTGATGATCGGGCTCGCGCTGGCCGCGCTCTGCGCCGCGTCGACGCTCGCCGACGCAAGGCCGCCAACGGTCGTGAACTCGCCCGGCTATGACAGGCGGTTGCAGGAGAGCAGGTCGCAGTTGGGCAATTCGCCGACGACAACGGCGCCGGGGAGTCAATCGGTACCCGCACCCAAGCGCGTCAAGAAGAAGCATCCGAACTGAGGATGGGGGCACGAATATCCCTCCAACTCGTCATTGCGAGCGCAGCGACGGCTGAAGTCGCGGCTTACCCCTTCTTCGCCGGCTTGCTTGGCGCCGGGGTGAACAGCTTCTTCAGATCGCTCAGGCTTTCCGATAGCCGCGGCCATTCGCAGGAGAACGAGCCCTTGGTGCAGGGTGCGCTCTTCGGTCGCGGGCTGGCGGACTGCTGCACCTTCGGCCGCTCGACCGGGACGGGCACGCGCTCGACCTCGGTTCGCAGTGCGACCTGCTGCTGCCGCGCTTGTTGTTCCTGCTGCTGCCGCGCTTGCTGTTCCTGCTGCTGCCGCGCTTGCTGTTCCTGCTGCTCGCGCTGCTGGCGCGCGGCGGCCTGGGCCGCCTCATTGCTGCGGCGCTGATTGGCGAGATAGGCGGTGTAGGATTCGTCGATCTTCTTCTGCTCCTCCGGCGTCGGATTGGGCCCTGCGATGTCGAAGGTGCGGTCCTGGAGGAAATCGTAATAGGAATAGCCGCCGCCTGCCTTGCGGCGCCCGGCGAACTTGGCATTGCAATCGGCAAGCGCAGCCGTCTTCTCGGTCTTGTTCGCGGCCCTCTCGGCGGCGTCGGCGCATTCCTCGAAATCGACAGGCGCGCGCTTCCACCATTGCGCATGGGCATGCAACGGCGTCAGCAGAAAACATCCTGCTGCGGCAGCGACAAGCGCCGCACGACGCGATGCAACTACGTCCGACATTCTACGAGAGCATTCCTTGCAAAACTCAACCCGAACCGAGTCGGGTCCGATTTTTGCCCCTTTATCGCCGGCTTGTCACCCGTGGAACTCGGGAATTTCATGGCTGGAATGCTGACATTTTTTGCTTGACGTGGCGCGGGAGGCACAGCCACGCGGCACATGATCCGCTTAGACTTTTACCGGTTTGAATTCGAAGGGGAATGTCGGTCATGAGAGCGTTGGCCCGTCTCGCCGCAATCACGTTGGCGTTCATTTCCTGCCATGCGTTCGCAGCGGACGAAGAAGCGCCCAACCGCAAGCCGGTGAGGGCGATTGCCGACGCGCGGCTCTCGGTCGGCGGCCAGGGGATGCTGCCGCTCTATCTCTCCAGCGACTGGTCGCTGCCGCTGCCGGCGATCTCGCGCGCCATCATCGTGCTGCACGGACGCCTGCGCAATGCCGACGAATATTATATGGCGGCCCATACTGCGCAGGTTGCAGCGGGGGACGACGGCAAGGCCGCACTCATGATCGTGCCGCAGTTTCTGGCGGAGATCGACATCGAAGCGCACAAGCTGCCCGCGGACATGCTGCGCTGGTCGCTGGAGGGATGGGAGGGCGGAGACGCTGCGCTGGCGCCGAATCCGGTGTCTTCCTTCGAGGCGCTCGATGCGATCCTCGCAAAACTCTCGGACCGGCGCATGTTCCCGAACCTGAAGCAGGTCGTCATCGCCGGCCATTCCGGCGGTGGCCAGGTCGCGCAACGCTATGCCATCGCCGGCAAAGGCGAGGCGGCGCTGTCACGCCAGCACATCGACATTCGTTACGTCGTCGCCAATCCTTCCTCCTACGCCTATTTCAGCGGCACGCGGCCCGTGCCGGCGATCGCCGCATCCTGCCCGGGCTACAACAACTGGAAATACGGCATGGACGGGCGTCCGCCCTATCTTGCGAACGCAACGCCGGCCGCGCTGGAGCAGCGCTATGTCGAGCGCGAGGTGATCTATCTGCTCGGCACGCTCGACACCAATCCGAAGCACTCCGCGCTGGACAAGAGCTGCATGGCCGAGGCGCAAGGTCCCACTCGCTACGCCCGCGGCCACGCCTATGCGGATGCGATGGCCAGGCGCGACCGCGGCACGCCCAATCACCGGGTCTGGGACGTCGCCGGCGTCGGCCATGACGGCGACAAGATGCTGAACTCGAAATGCGGCCTCGCGGCGCTGTTCGATATTCCGGGCTGCGGGGCGGAGCGCTGATGCGGACGTCTTGAAGGCGGATGCCTTGAAGGTAGATGCCTTGAAGCGTTGGCTCCGGCTGTTACACTTCGTCTCGCGACGCCTCATCCTGAGACGACGCCAAGAAGAAGTGGAAACGCCTGATGCTGCTGCCCCTGTCCGACGTGCCTCGCTGGTACGCTCAACGCAAACCGCAAGGCACGATCGCCGTCCGCCACGGGCAGGATACGCTGACTTGGGACGAGCTCGAACGCGGCGCCAATCGGCGCGCACGGGCGTTTATGGCCAAGGGCGTCAAGCCCGGCGACTTTGTCGCAATCGGCTTGCCCAACGGCAACGCGTTCTTCGAGACCTCGTTTGCGGTATGGAAGTGCGGAGCGACGCCGACGTCGCTGTCGTGGCGGCTGCCGCGCGGGGAAGCCGCCGCGGTGCTCGACATCCTGAAGCCGGCGCTGGTGGTCGGCGGCGAGGCCGACTGGAACGCGCCGAACCGCCTGCCGGCGGATTTCGTGCCGGAAGGTTTTTCGGACGAGCCGCTCGATCCGCCGGTGGCACGCTACTGGAAAGCCATGACCAGCGGCGGCTCGACCGGCCGGCCAAAGGTGATCCTCGATCATCAGCCGGCCGTGACCGACACGGTCGCCGCGCCACCGCTCAACATCCCGTTCGGCGTCTCGCTGCTCAATCCCGGTCCGCTCTACCACAATGCGCCGTTCATCGTGTCGCATTACGCGCTGTTCACCGGCGGCCAGCTCACCGGCCTCGTCAAGTTCGACGCCGAGGAGACGCTGCGCCAGATCGCGCGCGAGCGCGTGCAATGGGTCAATTTCGTGCCGACCATGATGCACCGGATCTGGGCGTTGCCGGAGAGCGTGCGCAACTCTTATGACGTGTCGAGCCTCCAGACCGTGTTTCACATGGCCGCTCCCATGCCGCCCTGGCTGAAGGAAAACTGGATCGCCTGGCTCGGGCCGGAGCGGGTCTGGGAGCTCTATGGCGGCACTGAGCGGCAGGGCTCGTGCATCATATCCGGCACGGAATGGCTGACGCACAAGGGCTCGGTCGGCAAGATCGGCGAGATGGCGCGCTTGCGCATCGTCGGCGAGGACGGCAACGACGTCGCGCCCGGCGAGACTGGCGAGATCTATTTCCTCAACAATGACGGCAAGGACGCCACCTATCACTATCTCGGCGCCGAGCCGAAGCGCCGCGCGGACGGCTGGGAGTCGCTCGGCGATATCGGCCGGCTGGACGCGGAAGGCTATCTCTATCTCGGCGACCGTCTCGCCGACATGGTGCTGCGCGGCGGCGCCAACATCTATCCGGCCGAGGTCGAGGCGGCCGTCTCAGAGTCTCCCGGTGTGCGGTCCTGCGTGGTGGTGGGATTGCCCGATCCGGAACTGGGCCAGCGCGTACACGCCATCGTCGAGCCGGAGCCGGACGCGGACGGCCAGGTCATCGCCGACGGCATGGCGGACTTCTTGAAGGACCGGCTCAGCCGCTACAAGCACCCCGAGAGCTTCGAGATCGTCAGCGCCCCGCCGCGCGATGATTCCGGAAAAGTTCGCCGCACACTGTTGCGCGACGAGCGCGCGGCGTGGATGAAGGAAGGGCGCGCCTTCCGGATTCGGCCGGCGAAGGCGCGGGCGCACGCCGAATAAGAAGAATACAGAAGGATTGAGACATGACGATCACCATCGCAGCGAACAGCGTGCCGAAGCCGCCGGCCGAGATCATCGAGGGTTTTCGCGGCGCGCCGACCTCGGTCATTTCAGACAATCTCGCCCGGCTGCCGGGCGCAGTGGGGCTGAAGCCCTATCATCGCGGCGGCAAGCTGGTGGGGACGGCCTTCACCGTGCGCACGCGTCCCGGCGACAATCTCGCCATCCACCGCGCACTTGAACTGGTCGGTCCCGGCGACGTCATCGTGGTCGACGGCGGTGGCGACGAGACGCGGGCACTGGTCGGCGAGATCATGAAGAACATCGCGCAGTGGCGCAAAGCCGAAGGCTATGTCATCGACGGCGCGATCCGCGATGTCGCGGCCTTCGCGGCCGACGACTTTCCCTGCTACGCTCGCGCGGTGATCCACCGCGGCCCCTACAAGAACGGTCCCGGCGAGATCAACGTGCCCGTGACGATCGGCGGCAGCGTGATCTCGCCCGGCGACATCGTCGTCGGCGACGAGGACGGCGTGGTTTCGTTCCCCGCCGCCGGCGCCGCGGCGCTGCTGGAAGCCGTCCGCGCCCAGGTCGCGCGCGAGGAGGAGACCATGAAGGCGATCCGCGAGGGCCGCTACCAGGGCTCCTACGGCAAATCCTGATCAGATCAGAATGAAGGGGAGGGCGGCGTGAGCCAGAAGGACGAATTTCACAACATCAACGACACCAGCGACGGGCTGTTTCGCGAGCTCGCGGCGGGGGTCACCACGCGCATCTTCTCGGGCGAGCAGGCGATGCTGTCGGTGGTGACGCTGGCCCCGCATGCGCAAGGCACGCTGCATCATCATCCCGAGGAGCAATGGGGCGTGCTGCTCGACGGCTCCGCCATCCGCGTCCAGGGTGATGAGGAAATTTCGGTGAAGAAGGGCGATTTCTGGCGCACGCCCGGCAATGTGCCGCACACCATGCGCGCGGGCCCCGATGGGGCCCGCGTGCTGGACATCTTCAGTCCACCACGGCCAGAATACAAGAAAGCGGGGTCGGGCTTCGGCACGACGTAGGCGCCAAAGAGCAAAAAGCCAGGCGCAAAACCAAAGGGGAGGGGGACCATGACGATCACACGACGCACGCTGCTGGCAGCGCCCGCTATTCTCGCAATCGCGCCAGCGGTGGCGCAGGCCGGCAAGATCACGCTGGTGGTGCCGTTTCCGCCGGGCGGCTCGACCGATGCGATGGCGCGGCTGTTGCAGGCCAATCTGCAGACAAAGCTCAACCGCATCGTCGTGGTCGAGAACAAGTCGGGCGCCGCCGGCGCGCTCGGCGCGGCGCAGGTTGCCAAGAGCCCGCCGGACGGCGCGACGTTCCTGGTCACTTTCGATTCCCACGCGGTGATCCCGTCCATCCTCGACAAGCCGCCGGTCGATGTCGAGCGCGAGCTGATGCCGGTGCTGCTGGTGGGCACAGCGCCTTATGTGATCGCGGCGGGCGCCGGCCGTCCCTACAAGAGCTTTGCCGACGTAGTCGCTGCCTGCAAGGCGACGCCCGGCGCGGTGAAATATGCCTCCGTCGGCATCGGCACGCTCGGCCATCTCGCCATGACGGTGCTCGGCACCAAGGCCGGCGTCGAGATCATGCACGTGCCCTATCGCGGCGGCGGCCCGGCGATGAACGACGTGCTCGGCGGCCATGTCGATCTGATCGCGGGATCGGCGGCGCTGGTCTCGGCCCAGCTCGGCACCAACATGCTGCGGCCGATCCTGCAACTCGGCCGCGAGCGGCTGCCGGCCTTGCCGGATACGCCAACCGCGATCGAGGCGGGCTTTCCGGATTTCGAGACACTTGCCTGGTGGGGCATCTTTGCGCCCGCGGGCACGCCGCCTGATGTCGTCGCGGCCATGGCGACGGCGTCCAGGGAGATCCTGAGCGAGCCCGCGACCGCCGCCCAGCTCAAGGAGACCCAGCAGATGACGCTGCTGCTCCAGGACGGGGCCGCCTTCAAGACCTTCTTCGACAAGCAGGTCGCCTATTGGGGCAAGGTGGTGAGGGACAACAATATCAAGGCATGAGAGGCCTCTGCCCGGGATTGCCATCCCGGGTCCGGTGGCAGGTCCGGTGCGCTCGCGCGGGCTTGAGCGTCAGAGCATCTTGCCGACGATCTTTGTCATATCTGCCGCCGAAAACGCGCGCAGCGTTTCGGTGCGGACATTGCCGAGTGCGCTGAGACTAAGGCTGAGCGACATCGCGGCAGCCTCATCTGGAGCCTCGAGAACGGTCACAACGTCATATCGTCCCTGCGTCCAGACGATCTCTTTCACAGTCACGCCGAACGTTTTGGCCATCTCCTTGAAGGCTTCGGCCCGCTTCGGCGAGTCCTTGACGTTGCGGACTCCCTGATCCGTGAAGTTCCCCAGCACGACATAGGTTACCATGGTCGTCCTCCCTGGTTAGAACTTGAGGAACGCGTGCCGAGTTTGCCACGGCGGCTGAGACAGCGCTACTCGCGCGTTGGAGCGTCAGCAGATGCGACTTATTCGGTCATGACAACGGCCGTGCGAAACTGAGCTCATGGCCGTCGGAGTCGGTGAGATGGAAGTAGCGCTCACCCCATTCGGCATCGCGCGGCGTAGTCGATGGCTGCCACCCGGCAACGCGCGCCTGCGCGTAGGTCTCGTCGACATCGGCCACGTAGAAGATGACGCGGCCCCACCAGGACCAGCGCTTGTCTTCCGGCTGCGCAGTCAGGTTGAGATAGCCGGTGCCGGCGCGAAAGCTCGTGAATGCGGCGGTTTCGCCGCCATACAGGAGCTCGAACCCCAGCGACCGGTAGAAGTGCACGGCGCGCCCCATGTCATGCGTGCCGAGCGTGATGGCGCTGATGCTTTCGATCATGTGAGCTGCTCCGCCGAGATTGACCTGGTCGCGATTGTACAGCCGCCTTGTTCAGGTTGACGATGATCCGGCCCGCCTTGCGGCTGGCGAACCGTATCCTGCTCTGCTATGAGGGGGCCGAACCCGTACCCACGGGTTCCGCGGTCCCGTAGCTCAGCCGGATAGAGCGGCGGTTTCCTAAACCGTAGGTCGGATGTTCGAGTCATCCCGGGATCGCCAATTTGTCATGGGCCATCGTCGTTGTTGGCCAAGCCCCTCGGCGCAAAAATTGCTAGAAGCAACGGGCTTCCTTCCTGGCCTGGCCTAGATGCCGGCCTCGCCTCGCTGCCCTATCCGGAGATGATGATGCCTTTCGACTTGATCCTGCGCGGCGGGCGGGTGATCGACCCTTCCCAGAAGCTCGATGCCGTGACCGATGTCGCCTTTTCCGGCGGCAAGGTGGCGGCGGTCGGGACCGGGCTCAAGGCCGATCCGGGCACCGATGTGCGCGACGTCTCGCAGCTCATCGTGACGCCGGGGCTGATCGATCTGCATACCCATGTCTATTGGGGCGGTACCTCGCTCGGCATCGACGCCGAGGAATTCTGCCGCCTTTCGGGCGTCACGACGGCGGTCGATACCGGCAGCGCCGGCCCCGGCAATTTCGCCGGCTTCCGCAAGCATGTGATCGAGCCGAGCCAGGTGCGCATCCTCGCCTATCTGCACGTCTCGCATGCCGGCATCTTCGGCTTCTCACACCGGATCATGGTCGGCGAGAGCGAGGAGTTGCGGCTGATGAATCCGATCGAGGCGGCCAAGGTGGCCGATGCCAACCGCGACCTCATCGTCGGCATCAAGGTGCGCGTGGGGCTGCACTCCTCGGGCACGTCGGGGATCGTGCCGCTCGACATCGCGCTCGAGGTCGCGAACGAGGTCGGCATGCCCCTGATGGCGCATATCGACCATCCGCCGCCGAGCTATGAGGACGTGCTGGCGCGCCTGCGCCCCGGCGACGTGCTGACCCATGCGTTCCGGCCCTTCCCCAACACGCCCGCGACCGCGCAAGGCACCGTGAAGCGTGCGGTGCTGGACGCGCGCGAGCGCGGCGTGCTGTTCGACATCGGCCACGGCAAGGGCTCGTTCGCGTTCAAGACGGCGCGCGCGATGCTCGCCAACGGCTTCTATCCGGACACGATTTCCTCCGACATCCACCAGCTCTGCATCGACGGGCCGGCCTTCGACCAGGTCACGACCATGTCGAAATTCCTGTGCATGGGCATGTCGCTGTCCGACGTCGTCGCGGCCTCGACCGTGAACGCGGCGATGGCGCTGCGGCGCCCCGAACTCGGCAGCCTCAAGCCGGGCAGCGTCGGCGACGCCACGCTGATCTCGGTCAGGCAAGGCCAGTTCGACTATGAAGACGTCGTCGGCGAGCACCTGATCGGCGATCGCAAGATCGCCTCGGAAGGCGTCGTCATCGGCGGCCGGTGGTGGCATCCGAATTAAGCAGCGCTAGCTCTGCTCGCGATAGAATTGCAGCAGGCGCGCGCCCGAGGGTCCCTTCCACATGGTCGCAACACGCGCCTATCTCGACCGGCGGGACGCGCGACCAAACTGGCCGACCTCGCCGGCCAGGCATTGCTGCATTACGCGCTTTATCCGGGCGAGAGCTTCTCCTTCACGGGCGAGCACGGCACCGAAACCGTCAAGCTCAATCCGGTGCTGCGCAGCGGCAACGAAACGCTGCTGCACATGGCTGCGCTTGAAGGCATGGGTCTCGCCTTCCTGCCGAAATGGCTTGTCACCGAGGACATCGCCGCCGGACGGCTCGAGCACGTCATGCCCGGGCACGTCATCTTCGAGGGAAAGCTGTTCGCGGTCTATCCGAGCCGCAAATACCTCTCCGCGAAGGTGCGGACCTTCATCGACTTCGTCGCGGCCGACAGGCGGATGAAGTAGCTGCGCTACAGCGACCTTGCGATCAACAGCTTCATGATCTCGTTGGTGCCGCCATAGATCTTCTGGATGCGGGAATCGATGAAGATGCGCGAGATCGGATATTCCTGCATGTAGCCATAGCCGCCGAACAGCTGGAGGCATTCGTCGGCGGTCTGGACCTGCTTGTCCGAGCACCAGTATTTCGCCATCGACGCCGTGACGGTGTCGAGGTCTTTTGCGATCAGCCGCTCGATGCACCAGTCGACGAAGACGCGCGCGATCATCGCTTCGGTCTTGCGCTCGGCGAGCGTGAAGGCGGTGTTCTGGAAATCCATCAGCGGTTTGCCGAACGCCTTCCGTTCCTTGGTGTAATCGGTGGTGAGTTTTACGGCGCGTTCCATCGACGCGACGGCGCCGACGGCGAGCGACAGCCGCTCTTGCGGTAGCTGCTGCATGAGCTGCACGAAGCCCTGGCCTTCCTCGTTGCCGAGCAGGTTTTCCGGCGGCACCGTGACGTTGTCGAAGAACAGCTCGGAGGTATCGGAGGCATGCAGGCCGATCTTGTCGAGGTTGCGCCCGCGCTTGTAGCCCTCCGCGCCTGATGTCTCGACCACGATCAGCGAAATGCCCTTGGCGCCGGCGTCGCCGGTGCGCGCGACCACGATGACGAGATCGGCGGCCTGGCCGTTGGTGATGAAAGTCTTCTGGCCGTTGATGACGTAGGAATTGCCCTGCTTCTTCGCGGTGGTCTTCACGGCTTGCAAATCCGAGCCGGTGCCGGGCTCGGTCATGGCGATGGCGCCAACCATCTCGCCCGAGGCCATCTTCGGCAGCCAGCGCTTCTTCTGCTCCTCCGAGCCGTAGTTGAGGATGTAGTGCGCGACGATGGCGCTGTGCACCGAGACGCCGGTCGTCAGCTCCGGCACCGTGCTTTCGAGGTCGTCGAGCACGGCGGCGTCATAGGCGAAGGTGGCGCCGAGGCCGCCATATTCCTCCGGCACGCTCGCCAGCAGCGCGCCCATCTCGCCGAGCCCGCGCCAGGCGAAGCGGTCGACCATCTTCTGCTCGCGCCACTTCTCGGCATGCGGCGCCAGATCCTTGGCGAGATATTTCCGGAACTGGTCGCGGAAGATTTCGAGCTCTTCGGTCATCCAGGAGGAGCGGTAGGACATGGTCACCTCGGTCAATGCGGCTTTCCAGCTTGGTAGGCTGGTCGGTGGCGGCAATTATTGTGTTTTCAGGCTGCGCCGGTGACGCTACCAAGGCGGCCGGAAACGCATCTGTCGGGATGGCTGATTGTGGCGACCAAAACTCAAGAGCTCAAGCTCGACATCGAGCGCATCGGCACGGTCTCGGCGATCCTGACGCAGCCGGATAATGCCCGCGCCTGCTACGTGCTCGCGCATGGTGCGGGCGCAGGCATGCGGCATGCATCCATGGACAGGATTGCGGCGGGTCTTGCCGATCGCGGCATCGCGACGTTTCGCTTCAATTTTCCTTACATGGAGAAAAAGCAGGGCCGTCCCGACCAGCCAGCGGTCGCGCACGCAGCGACCCGCGCGGCGGTCGCGGAGGCGGCGCGGCTGTGTCCCGGGTTGAAACTGGTCGCAGGCGGAAAATCGTTCGGCGGGCGCATGACCTCGCAGGCGCAGTCGAAGACTCCGCTACCTGATGTCAAAGGGCTCGCCTTCCTCGGCTTTCCCCTGCATGCGGACAAGAAGCCATCGGCGGAGCGCGCCCAGCACCTTGCCCATGTCGAGATTCCCATGCTGTTCCTGCAAGGCACGCGCGACGGGCTCGCCGATCTCGGCCTCCTCAGGCCCGTGATCGATGCGCTCGGGGCGAGGGCGACGCTGCATAAGGTCGAAGGCGGCGATCACTCCTTCGCAGTGCTGAAAAAGTCTGGCCGAACGAATGAAGAGGCGCTGACAGAGGTGCTGGACACGCTCGCGGCCTGGATCGACCAACTTGCCTGAAGCTCAGGCCGAATAAAGCCCCTTGTCGCGCGCCTTCTGGATCGCGAGCGCGGCGATCAGGTCGAGCGTCGGCGTCGACAGGCCGGCGGTGCGGGCGAAGGCGGCGGGCGCCTTCACCAGCACGTCGATCTCCATGGCGCGGCCGAGCTCGTAATCCTGGAGCAGCGATGGCTTGTGATTGGGGGCGGGGCCGCTGCGTGTCACGCGCTTGACCTCGGGGATGAAGTGCTGCGCGATGTCGTTGGCCTCGTTCAGCATGCGCGGAATGACCTCGGCAAAGGCCGGGTCGTCGCGCACGCCGCGCGCGGTCTGGCCGGTGAGCAGGCACAGCACCGACAATGACATGTTGGTCAGAAGCTTTGACCAGATCGCCTCGCGGATCTCCGCCACCGGCGGCGATTCCAGCCGCGCATCGTTGAGCACGCCGCGAAGCCTGGTGATACGTTCGCAATTGCGATCGTCGCATTCGCCGATCAGCAGGCGGTTGCGATCCGGCGTCAGGTTCTGCACCACGCCGGGCGCGGTCACCTCGTTGGAGGAGAAGACGACGCCGCCGACGATCCGCTCTTTCGGGATGCATGCGCGCAAGCGCCCGCCGGGATCGAGGAAGGAAATGTCAGGCGGCGTCGGATGCCGCGGCGGCAGGCCGATGCCGTACCACCAGGGAATACCGTTCTGCGCAAAGACGATCGCGGTGTCGTCCTGGAGCAGCGGTTTTATGCTGGCGACCAGTCCCGTAAGTGCGGTCGCTTTGAGCGTGCTGATCACAACGTCCTGCGGGCCGAGCTGGGCCGGATCGCCGGAGGCGTTCACCTTGGCGGTGACCTCGGAATCGCCGACGCGCAGCTTGAGGCCATTGGCGCGGACCGCCTCGAGATGCGCCCCCCGCATCACGCACGAGACCTCGTGGCCGGCACGCGCCAGCCGAACCGCAATATGGCTGCCGACGGCGCCCGCGCCGAAAATGCAGATGCGCATGGTGTGATGTCCCGTCCCTGATCCTTGGATGTGCCCGCCTGCAGCATGACACAAGCCGCCATGCGATGGACGCGGCCGCCCTACGCCGGAAAGATATGGATCGGAACGAGCGGCCTCGGTCATAGTGCAGGGCAAACAAATGGCAAACAAACGACCGGAGGATCGCCGATGACTGACAGCCCCGTCCTGTGGACCCTGGATGCGCGTGGGGTTGCGACCGTCACGTTGAACCGGCCCGAAGTGAACAATGCCTATGACGGTGCATTGATCGCAGGCGTGCTTGCGGCCATGGACGATCTCGGCAGGAAGTCCAACCTTCGCGTCGTCGTGCTCCGGGGCAATGGCAAGCATTTTCAGGCCGGCGCCGACCTCAAATGGATCAACGGCGTAAGGCCGCAATCGGCCGAGGCCAACGAGGCGGCGTCGCGTGCGACCTTCGAGGCCGTGCAGCGGCTCAACACGCTGCCGATCCCGACGATCGCGCTGGTGCAGGGCGGCTGCTTTGGCGGCGGCACCGGCGTGATCGCGGCCTGCGACGTCGTGATCGCGGCGGACAATGCGCTGTTCTCCATCACGGAGGTGCGCTGGGGCCTGACGGCGGCCATCATCATCCCGCAGCTTTGCGATGCCATTAGTGTACGGCAGGTCCGCCGCTACGCGCTGACAGGTGAACGTTTCGGCGCCGAGGACGCCCGGCGCATTGGTCTCGTGCATGAGGTGGTGCCGCTCGCCGATCTCGAAGCCGCCGGCGCCAAGGTCGTCGAGCAATTGCTCGCCAACGGGCCGGAGGCGATGGCCGAGACCAAGCGGCTCGCGCTGGAAAGCTCGTTCGGCGGGATGGCGGTGGACGATGCCGCTTACACGCGGCTCGTGCACCTGCATTCGCTCAAGCGCCAGAGCGCGGAGGCGGCGGAAGGGCTGGCATCATTCGCCGAGAAGCGGGCGGCGAATTGGGGGGGCGGCAAGAGCTGAACGTCAGCAGCCGCGGCAGATGTTATTGATGCTGCGATAGACGGCGTCGTCGTCCTGCCGCATCTGGCGGAGCGATTGCAACGTATTGCTCTCGTCGGCCGGCGCGGCGGGCTTGCGCTTGGCCGCGAGTTCTTCTTCCTGTCGCTTGTAGCAGGCTTCGCGATCGGGCTTGGCCTGGATGAAGCGGCAACTTTGCTCCACGGCCGAGACGGGGGTGGCTGAGATCGCGAAAGCGGTCAGGGCGGCGAAAGCGAATTTCAAAATAATCGAATCCATCCGAGCCCTTCTCTCAGGTCCTCGTTGCGAGAGCAACTGCCATGTTGTGACAAGCGCGCGACACGGCCTACAGCGACGGCGCGAGCGACGTCTTGAGCAAAGTGAGCAGCGCTTGCACCGCGGCGGCGTTGCGCCGCCGCTCGGGGATCGCGGCCTTCACCCACAGCTCGGGAATTGGAAAGGCGCGCAGCACCGGCTTGAGCGTACCGTCGCGCAAGGCATCCGCGACGAGATAGTGAGAGATCAGCGCGATGCCGTTGCCGGTGATCGCGCTGCGCGCCAGCACATGGCCCTCGTTGGAGGAGAGCAGCGGGCTGACCTGGATGCTGATGCGCCCGCGCGGCCCATCGAAGATCCATTCGGGGCCGGTCGGCAGAAAGCTGAGGCAGCGATGCTCGACGAGGTCGCGCGGATGCTTTGGCGCGCCGTGCTTCCTCAAATAGGCAGGTGAGGCGCAGAGCAGCCGTTTCAGCGGGCACAGCGGCTCGTCGACCACGCCGCCGAACGAATGCGGGAAGGCGCCGATGGCGATGTCGAAGCCTTCGGTGACGGGATCGACCGGGCGGTCGATCAGCACGATCTCGAGTTTCAATCGCGGGTTCTTGGTCTGGAATGCGCTGAACACGTCCGCGAGCCGCGCCACCGTGAGCGAGGTCGGTGCCTTGATGCGGAGGTGATCGACGAGATCGTGGCCCTTCTCGCCCATGCGCGAGAGCAGGTCGGTGGCGTCGGTGACGACACTGCGGGCGCGATGCACGTAGCGCTGGCCGGCTTCCGTCAGGCGCAATTGCCGGGTCGAGCGATGAAACAGCGGCGTGCCGATCCGCGTCTCCAATTGTGTGACGCGCTTGGCCACGACCGAGGTCGAGACATTGAGCTTTCGCGCGGCGGCGGAGAACCCGGCCGCATCCGCGGTGGCGAGGAAGGCCTGAAGGTTCACCAGGATGTCCATGTCGACCTTTCTCGATTCGCGAAAGCTGATCGCGTATTTTGGTGGATTGTAGCTTTATGCGCGTTAATTCATAGTCGCCTCCAAGCAAAGGATTATTGGGAGCAGGACGCGCCATGCGGGCCATGATGATCGAAGAACCGGCACGACAGGTGCCGCTCTATGGCGAATATGAAGTCGTCGTGCTCGGCGGCGGCCCCGCCGGCATCGTGGCGGCGGCTTCCGCGGCGCGCGCCGGGCGGCGGACGCTGCTGATCGAGCGCTACGGCTTCCTCGGCGGCATGGGCACGGCTGCGGGCGTCACCAATTTCTGCGGCCTGCATGGCAATGTCTACGGTCAGGCCCACCGTCTGGTGCAGGGCATGGCGTCCGAGCTGCTGGCGCGGATCGATCATTTGAACGGCCTCAATGCGCCGCATCTGATCCTCGGCAAGGTCTTTGCCCAGGCCTATGACACCGCGGCCTACAAGATCGCCGCTGACGAGCTGCTCGCAAGCCACAAAGTGCACATCCTGTTCCATGCGCTCGGCGCCGGCGTCGTAATGGGCGATAACAGCCGCATCGACGCGCTGCTGGTCGAGACCAAGGCCGGACGGCAGGCGGTCCGCGCCGAGATCTTCATCGATTGCTCCGGCGACGGCGACCTCGCGGTCTGGGCCGGAGCGCCCTTCGAGGTCGGCGACGAGCACGGCCATCCGATGTACCCCTCGATGATGCTTCGTCTCAACGGCATCGATCCCGAGAAGGCCGGCGATGCCTGGCGGACCATCCCGCAATTGATGGAGAAGGCGCTCGCTGCCGGCACCCACACCTTCCCGCGCAAGAGCGCGATCGTGCGTCCGCAGAAATCAGGCATCGAATGGCGGGTGAATTTCACGCAAGTGGCGCGTGAGGACGGCCATGCCATCAACGGCGTCGAGCCCGACGACCTCACCCGCGGCGAGATCGAGGGCCGCAAGCAGGCGCTGGCCGCATTCGAGTTCCTGCGCAGCACCGTGCCGGGCTTTGAAAAGTCCTACATCGTCGACCTGCCGCCGCAGCTCGGCATCCGCGAGACCCGCCGCATCAGGGGCGGATACCAGCTCAGCGGCGAGGACGTGCTTGGTTGCGCCTCGTTCGCGGATTCCATCGGCGTCAATGGCTGGCCGATCGAGGCCCATGTTCCCGGCGACGTCGTCTTCACCTTCCCGCCAATCCCGGAATCGCGCGGCTATAACGAGCTGCCTTACCGGATGCTGGTGCCCGAGGGCGTGGACAATCTGCTGGTCGCCGGCCGCTGCGCCTCAATGACCCATGAGGGCCAGTCGGCGGCGCGGGTCTCCGGTGCCTGTTTCGTGATGGGCGAGGCGGCCGGTTCCGCCGCAGCGCTCGCGCTGTCCGGAAACCGGATCCCGCGTGACATCCCGGTTGAAAAATTGCAGGAAACGTTGAAACAACAGGGCGCCTTCATCGGGCGGGACCAGCCCGTGCCTGAAGGTTTGTGACGGTTGTAACAGAACGACCGAGAGAACGACGACGGAGGAAACGGGATGATCGGGATTGCGCGGCTCGCAGTAGCTGGCCTGATGGCGATCACTGCGATGGGCACGGCCCGGGCCGAAGACGCGCTGAAGGCCAGGGTCGGCGTGCTCCGCCTGTCGTCGTCCGCGCCCGTCTTCATTGCGCAGGACAAGGGCTATTTCCGCGAGGCCGGCCTCGACGTCGAGCTGAAGTTCTTCGATGCGGCGCAGCCGATCGCGGTCGCGACGACCTCAGGCGACGTCGATTTCGGTGTCACCGCCTTCACGGCGGGTCTCTACAATCTCGCCGGCAAAGGCACGCTGAAAGTGATCGGCGGCATGAGCCGCGAGAAGGCCGGTTATCCCCTGATAGGTTATTTCGCCAGCAACAACGCCTATGCTGCCGGGCTGAAGACGCCGAAGGACCTCGCGGGCAAGCGTGTGGCGGTGACGCAGGTCGGATCGAGCTTTCACTATTCGCTGGGGCTGCTCGCCGACAAATACGGCTTCAAGCTCGCGGACGTGAAGATCGTGCCGCTGCAATCGCTGTCGAACGCCGCCGCCGCGCTGAAGGGCGAAACCGTGGATGCGGCGCTGCTGCCGATCTCCACCGCGCGAAAGCTGATGGACGAGGGCGGCGCGAAGTTCTTGGGTTGGGTCGGCGACGAGACGCCGTGGCAGCTCGGCGCAGTTTTCGCCTCGCCGAAGACGCTGACCAACAAGGTGCTGGTGACAAAGTTTCTCGGCGTGCTCGCGAAAGCCGATCGCGAGTATCACGACGTCATCCTTGCCGCGATGAAGGACGGCGTCGCGCCGATCAACGAGCAGACCAGGCCGCTGCTGGAGATCATCGCAAAATACACCAATTTGCCGGTCGAGCAGGTGGTCGGCAATTGCGCCTATATCGATCCCGACGGCAAGCTCGACGTCAAGAACGTCGACAACCAGATCAAATGGCTCCAGGAGCAGGGCTTCGCGGACAAGGGCTTTGATGTGAACACGATCATCGCCAAGGACCATGTGAAGGCGGATTGATGCTGCGAGTCCCTCTCTCACCCCGTCATCCTGAGGTGCTCGCGCAGCGAGCCTCGAAGGATGCACGGCCCGGATGCAGCGGGGCCGCTCATCCTTCGAGGCTCCCATCGCGATGCATTTGCATCGCAATGCTCGCACCTCAGGATGACGGATGGAGAGTGAAAGGTATCTCATGGACCTGATCGCCAACCACATCAGCCATCGCTTCGGCGATCTCGCCGTGCTCGACGATGTCTCGTTCACCGTCAGCGCCGGCGAGGTGGTGGCGATCGTCGGGCCGTCGGGCTGCGGCAAGAGCACGCTGCTGTCGATCCTCGGCGGGCTGTTGCAGCCGACCTCGGGCGCGCCCGAGCTGCGCGGCGCGCCGCCGGCGGACAGCCTCAATCCGCTGACCTTCGTGTTCCAGGATTTCGCGTTGCTGCCCTGGGCGACGGTCGAGGAGAATGTCGAATTCCCGCTGCTGCATACCCAGCTCTCGGCCGCGCAGCGCCGCGCGCTGGTCGACGACGCCCTGCGCCGCACCGGGCTGACCGACTTCCGCACAACATATCCAAAGCAGCTCTCCGGAGGCATGCGTCAACGAGTCGGCATTTCGCGCGCGCTCGCGGTCAAGCCCGCCATTCTCCTGATGGACGAGCCGCTGTCGGCGCTGGATTCGCAGACGCGCGAGCTGTTGATGGAGGACTTCGTCCACCTGCTCGCCGATGGCGGCATGGGCGCGGTCTATGTCACCCACAATCTCGAGGAGGCCGCACGGCTCGCCGATCGCATCGTGGTGCTGTCGCGGCGGCCGGGCCGCATTCGCGAGGTCGTCACCGTGCCGATGACGCGGGCGGCGCGCGGCGAGACGGCCGCGCGTGAAAAGCTGTTGGCGCTCCAGAACCAGATCTGGTCGCTGATCCGTAACGAGGCGATCGATGCCGAGCGCGAGGTCCAGCATGCTTGATCGCGCGCCGGCGGAAGGGTCTGCGAAGAATGAGCCGGCCCGGCGCGTCCGCTTCCGTGGCGCGGGCTTCGTGCCCGCCAGCAGCCGCTTCGGCGGCTGGATCGCGCTCGCCCTCGTCATCGCGATCTGGCAGGCCGCCGGCAGCGCCGGGCTCGTCAATCCGCTGTTCCTGCCGGCGCCGGCCGCGATCGCGCGGGCGATCTACGAACTCGCGGTCTCGGGCGCGCTCTGGCATCATCTCTCGGCCTCGTTGCTGCGCATCGGCGTCGGCTGGCTGCTCGGCACCGCGGCCGGCGTCGCCGTCGGCTTTGCCATCGGCCTGTCGCGGCTGGCGCGCAGCGTCGGCATCACCTTCATTTCGGCGCTGTTCCCGATCCCGAAGATCGCGCTGCTGCCATTGCTCATTCTCTGGCTCGGCATCGGCGAAGAGCCGAAGATCGCGACCATTGCGTTAGGTGTGTTCTTCTCGACCGCGATCTCGGTCTATAGCGGCGTCGATGCGGTGCCGCGCAACCTCATCCGCATGGCGCAAAGCTTCAACGTTCCCTTTGCCACCATCGTGCGCAAGGTGATCTGGCCCGGCGCGCTGCCCGCGATCCTCGCCGGCTTCCGCATCACGGCGTCGGTCGCGCTGCTGCTCGTCGTCAGCGCCGAGATGATCGGCGCGCAATACGGCATCGGCGCGTTCGTGCTCCAGGCCGGCAATCTGATGCAGACGGATCAGCTGCTTGCCGGCGTGGTGATCCTGTCGGTGTTCGGGCTGGCAGTGGGGAAGGTGATCGGCTGGCTAGAGACAAGGTTGCTGCACTGGCGGTAGCCACGATCGCCGCGGCCGTAGGGTGGGCAAAGCGAAAGTGCCCACCATCTCTTTCATCAGTCGCTGAAATGTGGTGGGCACGGCGCAAGGGCGCCTTTGCCCACCCTACGAGACCGGCAGCTCACGCGTTCCCGCGATCTTCCCGGAACAGATCCAGCTTCTGCTGCACCGGGCGATCCGAGAAGCTGAACAGCACGGCGTCGTCGTCGGCCTCGTGCGTCACCCACTGCCAGCTTGGCACCACGAACAGATCGCGTGGGCCCCATTCGAAAACGGCGTCGCCAATGCGGCTGCGTCCCTTGCCCTCGATCGGACAGAACACGGTCGCGTCCGTCGAACGGTAGCGTGCGGTCTTGAAACCCTTCGGCAGCAACTGGATGAAGGTGCCGATGGTCGGCATGGCGAACTCGCCGGTCTCGGGGTTGCTGAATTTCAGCTTCAATCCGTGGCAGGCGTCCCACTCCTGGCTCGCGCGGGCTTTCTCCAGCGCCTCGCGGGTGTAGGCATAGGGATAGCTGAAGATCGGCGAGGTCTTGGACGATCGCTTCCCGTCGACCGGCAGCAAATTGTGGCCGTAGCGGGCAAAGCTGTCGCCGGCAGGCTTTGTGATCGTCTGCTGGTCCTCCTTCGATCCTTCCGCAAATGAGCAGTCGAAGAACTGCACCAGGGGAATGTCGAGGCCGTCGAGCCAGAACATCGGCTCGCTGGTCTCGTTGGAATGATCGTGCCAGGTCATCGACGGCGTGATGATGAAGTCGCCGGGCTCCATCGCGGTACGCTCGCCGTCGACCGCGGTGTGGGCGCCCTTGCCTTCGAGCACGAAGCGCAGCGCCGACTGGCTGTGCCGGTGTGCGGGCGCGACGTCGCCGGGCACCACCATCTGCACGCCGGCATAGAGCGAGGTCGTGATTTTCGACTGGCCGCGCAGGCCGGGGTTCTCAAGCACCAGCACGCGCCGTTCAGCCTCCTTGGCGGTGATGAGCTTGCCGGCCTCGGTCATGTAGTCGCGGATAACGTCGAACTTCCAGAGATGCGGGCGGCAGGCGCTCTTCGGCTCCGGCGTGATCAAATCGCTCATCACCGTCCACAGCGCGGTGAGGTTTTCGCCGTCGATCTTCCGGTAGAACGCCTCGCGTTCCGGCGTCTTGGTCACGGCTTCCATGGTGCGGCTCCCGTTCGTTTTGTTGATTGACAGTATACTGATGATCTAGGTAGCGTCAACGTGACGAACAAGAACGAAACGGGAGGGTTCCGATGAAGCTGCACGGCTATTTCCGCTCCAGCGCCGCCTACCGCGTGCGGATCGCGCTGAACCTCAAGGGCATCAGTGCCGCGCACCTGCCGCATCATCTTCGCAAGGGCGAGCAATGTGCACCCGCCTATCTCGCCATCAATCCGCAAGGGCTGGTGCCGACGCTGGAGAACGATGCGGGAGCGGTACTGACCCAATCGGTCGCCATCATCGAATGGCTCGACGAGACGCATCCCAATCCGCCACTGCTGCCGAAGGATTCGCTGCGGCGCGCGAAGGTGAGGGCGTTCGCGCTGGCGATCGCCTGCGACACCCACCCGGTGCAGAACCTGAAGGTGCTGGCGCGGCTGCGCGAGCTTGGGCTCGCCGAGGAGAAGGTCCAGGACTGGGCGGCCTGGGTTAATCGTGAAGGACTGTCGGCGTGCGAGACGCTGATCAAGGACGAGGCGGGGCCGTTCTGCTTCGGCGATGCGCCGACGCTCGCCGATCTCTGTCTCGTGCCGCAGCTCGCCAACGCCCGCCGCTTCGGCGTCGACGTCGCCGCCTATCCGCGCCTGCTCAAGGCGGAAGCCGCCGCCAAGGCGCTACCGGCCTTCGCCAATGCGGCCCCGGAGAAGCAGCCCGATGCCGAGTAAACCCGCCCCTCCGATCACGATCGACGCGGTCTATGCCGCGCCGGGCTATCTGTTCCGGCGCATGCAGCAGATCGCAGTCTCGATCTTCATGGAGGAGTGCAAGGCGTTCGATCTCACGCCGGTGCAATATGCGGCGCTGATCGCGATCCACACCCATCCCGGCATCGACGCGACACGGCTGTCGGCGGTGATCGCCTTCGACCGCTCCACGCTCGGCAGCGTGATCGAGCGGCTGCAGGCCAAGGATTTTATCGAGCGCAAGCCGGCGCCCGAAGACAAGCGCATCAAGCTGCTCTATCTGACGAAATCAGGCGCCGCGATCCTGCGCGAGATCATCCCGGCTGTCGAGCGCGCCCAGGCGCGGATGCTGGAGCCGCTGAAACCCGCCGACCGCAAGGCGCTGATGGGGCTCCTGGTGCAGCTCGTCGATCTCAACAACGAGGCGTCGCGGGTGCCGCTGCGCGCCGAGGACGCGCTGGAGCATCTGGGGAAGGGTGGGTGAGGGGGCCTGCTCTTGCAGCACCAACGGCGTCATTCCCCGCGAAAGCGGGGAATCCAGTACGCCGCGGCTCCTCGGTTCAATCACAACCACCTCTGGAATACTGGATCGCCCGGTCAGGCCGGGCGATGACAGCGGTGGTCACATCCGCAACAACGCCTGCCGGTCAATCTTCCCCGTTCCCGTCTTCGGCAGCTCGTCGATGAAAATCACCTCGCGCGGATATTTGTACGGCAGCAGCTTGCCCTTGACGTAATCCTGCAGCCGCCGCGTCGCCTCATTCTGATCGGTCGCCCGGTTGTTCATCACCACCACCGCCTTCAGCGTCATGCGCCGGTCCGGCAGCTCGGCGGCGAACACGGCGCATTCGCGGATGTCGGGGTGGTCGGCGAGGCACAGCTCGACCTCGAGCGGGTAGACCCATTGGCCGGAGATCTTGATGAGGTCGTCGGCACGGCCGCGGAAGAAGTGGAAGCCGTCGGCATCGCGGACGAAACGGTCGCCGGTGTAGATCCAACCGCCCTCGCGGATAGTCTCGGCGGATTTGTCCGGCCGGTTCCAGTACAGCGGCGTGTTGGAATCGCCGCGCACCCACAGGATGCCTTCCTCGTCGTCGGCGACGTCGCGGCCGTCCTTGTCGCGCAGCGCGACCTCGTAGCCGGGCACGCGCAGGCCGGCGGCGCCCAGCTTCTTCTGCTCGGGGCGGTTGGAGAGATAGATGTGCAGCACCTCGGTCGAGCCGAGGCCTTCGACGATCTCGAGGCCGGTGAGCGTCTTCCAGCCGTTGAAGACTTCGGCCGAGAGCACCTCGGCCGCCGAGAGCGACATCCGCAGCGACGCGAAATCCGCCGTGTCGGCGCCTTCGGCCTTTGTCAGTGAGGTGTACAGCGTCGGCAGGCCGAAGAAGACCGTCGGCTTGTATTGTCCGATCGCGGCGAAGATCGCCGCGGGCCTGGGCTGGCCCGGCAGGAGCAGCGTTGCGGCACCCGCGGAGAACGGGAAGGTGACGGAGTTGCCGAAACCGTAGGCGAAGAATATCTTCGGCACCGAGAAGCAGATGTCGCCGGGCGTCAGCTTCAACACATTCTGCGCAAAGGCGGCATCGCTGTAGGCCATGTCGTGCTGGAGATGCACGATGCCCTTGGGCCGGCCGGTCGAGCCGGAGGAGTACATCCAGAACGCCATCTCGTCGCGATGGGTATCCGTTTCCGCGAGCTCGGCCGGGAACTGCGCGAGCCAGCCCGGCGCCGCGATCGCCGCAGGCGCGGCGTGGTCGCGCGCTTGCCCGTTGACGACGATCAGCGTGCGCAGGCCGGTCGCCTTGCAGGCCTCCGCATCGAAGCGCGTCGCGAATTCGGCATCCGCCACCGCAACCGCCGCTCCGGAATCGGCGAGATAGAATTGCAGAAGGTCCGGCGGTGTCAGCGTGTTGATCAGGAGCGGAACGAAGCCGGCGCGCACCGCGCCGAAGAATGCGGCCGGATAGGCCGGAGTATCGTCGAGGAACAGCAGCACGCGGTCGCCGCGCTTCAGGCCGAGCGACGCGAACCCGTTGCCCCAGCGGCAAGCGTCCGCGCAAAGCTCGGCATAGCTGCGCGTCCCTGCGGGCCCGATCAGGGCGGGCTTGTCGCCGCGGCCCTTGGCAAGCTGGTCGAACAGCACGCGGCTGGCATTGTATGTTTGCGGAATGGCAAAGCCGATTTCGCGTGCGCCCGGGCCGTCGGCGGGCACCTGGTCGCGGATCCCGCTGCTCATGCGGCATCTCCGCCGTTCTTCTCGGCCTCGTAGCGCATCATGAAGGCGGGCGACATCGCGCGCAGCCGGGGGTCGTCGATGCGGCCGGAGCGGGTGATGTAGCTGTAGGCGAAGTCCATCAGGCCGAGCTGCATGTGGTGGGCAAAGTTCTCGTACCAGGAGGCCGAGGTGCGCGCGGCATCGACGAGCTTCTGCACCACCGGTTTTCGCGCGGCCTGGTAACGGTGCAGCGCGGTCGAAAGATGCGCATCCGATTCCAGCGCCTTGACCAGCGCAATGGCGTCCTCGATCGCGAGCCGCGTCCCCGAGCCGATGGAGAAATGCGCCGAGTGCAGGGCGTCGCCGATGAGCACCATGTTCTTGAACGACCAGTGCTCGTTCCAGACCCAGGGAAAGTTGCGCCAGACCGACTTGTTGGAGACCAGACAGTGGCCGCCCAGCGTGTCGGCAAAGACCTCCTCGCAGACGCCCTTGGACTGCTCGGCATCCTTGTAGGCGAAGCCATAGGCCTGCCATGTCGCGTGGTCGCACTCGACCAGGAAGGTGCTCATGGTCGGGGAGTAGCGGTAGTGATGGGCATTGAAGGCGCCGCGGTCGGTCCTCACGAAGGTCTGCGACAGCGTGTCGAAGCGCTTCGAGGTGCCGTACCAGACGAACTTGTTGGAAGAGTAGGACAGCGACGTCCCGAAATCGCCCTCATAGGCGCGCCGCACCAGCGAATTCAGCCCGTCGGCGGCGACGATCAGGTCGTGGCCGTTGAGCTGGTCGATGGCGAGAATCTGCGTATCGAAGCGCGGCGTGACGCCGGCGTCGAGCGCGCGCTGCTGCAGAAACTGCAACAGCTCCAGCCTGCCGATCGAGGAGAAGCCGACGCCGTCGATGGCGACGCTGTCGCCGTGAAGGTTGAGCGTGATGTTCTCCCAGTTCTCCATATGCGGAGCGATCGCATCGACCGTTTCGGGGTCGTCGGCGCGCAGGAATTCCAGGGCCTGATCGGAGAATACGACACCAAAGCCCCAGGTCGCGTCGGCCGGGTTCTGTTCGAACAGGTCGACTTGATCCTCGGGGTGACGCTTCTTCCAGAGATAGGCGAAGTAGAGCCCACCGGGCCCCCCGCCAATCACGGCGATCCGCAACGTCTGCCTCCCTGATTGACAGTATACTTACTATCTAGGGGTAGACTAATGTGCTCCGGCCGTCCACGCCAGCGGAATTATCGAAGGCGAGGCGCATCGAAGGTGACTTCCGGACAGGCGTCTGGCACGCATCCGGAGCAGTGACGTTGCGAAGCATAGCCAAACCGTGCGGGCTTGGCCATCCGGGGTCAAACGCAGCGCTTCACGTAGACGCCGTTCACCAGCACCCTGGTACAGCGGACCACTGGAACCGGCTTGCGGACCACGACGGCCGCATTTGGCCCGGCACAGCCGGCACGGTAGACGCCGCGGGCGCACACCACCGCGTTGGCATCGGTGGCCTCAAAGGTCATGCTCGCGCCGAAGGCGAGGAGCGCGGAAGCGATGAGCAGAAGCGAACGCATGTCTTCCTCCCGGACTTGTCGTGATCGAAATCGGATGCTTGCAAAGGATTTGTCGCGGCAGGTGCGCGAGAATTCATTGCGCGCGCTGCCGGTCGGGTCGCGCCTTTTGGCGCGCGATCGTGCCGCCTATCGCGCCGCGAATGGCGCCAGCACGTCCTTGCACGCGGGCGACAGCGATGCGGCATTGCTGGAGATGCATTGCACGATGCGGCCGCCACCGGGCGCAACGCCGGCGCACAGCGTGCGGACGTCGGCGCCGCAGGCGGAGCGGACGATGAACAGCTCTTCGCGCGGCCGCAGCGGGCGCAGAACGATCACGGCTGGCGCGGCCGCCGGTGCCGCTGCCGCTGTCGCTGCGCCCGCGGGCGCCGCCGTTGCTGCTGCGCTGCCGCCATCGGCCGCGGCAGTCACGGCCTTCTCGCAGGCCGGCGAAACCTTGGCCTTGTTCTTCTCCAGGCATTCGAGGGCGGGGGCGCCGCCCGGCGGCACGCTGGCGCACACCTTGGGATAATCGGCGCGGCACGCGCTCTTGACCGCAGCAATCTGCGCGCCGCTCGGCTGCTTTGCCGCTGCGGCTTTCGGAGCCGCGGCGGCGGCCGGCTTCGGCCCGGCAGCGGGAGTTGCTTCGGTCTTTGCCGGTTCAGACTTGGTTGGCGCAGCTTCAGTCTTCGGTGCCGCAGCGGGCTCGACCGCGCGAACCGCGGTCTGGCATCCCGATGACAGGCTGGACATGTTCTTCTGGAGACATTGATACGCTTCCACGCCGCCGGGCGTGACGCTCGAGCAGTGCGCCATGAAGTCCGAGCGGCATGCGGAGCGGATGGCGCTCTTCTGAGCCTCGGTCGGAGCTTGGGCGAATGCGCCTGTTGCAGTTGCGAAGAGCGCTGCCGCCAACAATGCCGCGCGCGTTGATGCATGTTTCAACGTGTTGAACATCTGAGTGATTTCCTGCCCTGTCGGTAACGCCGACGATTCTTAAATGTAATGCAATCGCAATCGTCGCGAGTGATGCCTCGCGAGGGGTATCTTTGGCTGCTTTGACCTCTACCGCAAGTCAATTATGCGGGCGCAATTGCGACGCAACTAGAGCATGATCCGAACCCGAAGGGCCGCGTTGGCGCAAAGTGCGCAGCGATTTTCCCTCGCGACAAACGCGGAATGCGTTCGCGCGGAGATCATGCTTGAGCAATATCTCGTCAGAGCTTGACCATGCGCTTGCCGCGATTCTCTCCCGCAAGCAATCCGATCAGCGCCTTCGGCGTGTTCTCCAGTCCGTCGATGATGTCTTCCTGCACCTTCAGCTTGCCGGATGTGACCCAGCCCTGGAGGTCGGCGAGCGCGCGCTGGCTCTCCTTCATGTAGTCCATCACGATGAAGCCCTGCATGACGAGCCGCTTCACCACGATCAGGCCGGGCACGCCGCGCGGGCCGTGCGCGGCAGGCGCGCCGTCATATTGCGAGATCGCACCGCAGCAGGCGATGCGGCCGTAATTGTTCATCTGCGGCAGGCAGGCTTCCAGAATGTCGCCGCCGACATTGTCGAAATAGACGTCGATGCCTTTTGGTGCGGCCGCGCGCAGGGCCTTGAACACCGCGCCGTCCTTGTAGTCGACGGCCGCGTCGAAGCCGAGCTCGGAGGTCAGCCAGGTGCACTTGTCTGCGCCGCCGGCAATGCCGATCACGTGACATCCTTTGATCTTGGCGATCTGCCCGACGATCGAGCCGACCGAGCCTGCGGCGGCCGAGACGACGACCGTCTCGCCCCCCTTGGGCTTGCCGACCTCGAGCAGGCCGAAATAGGCGGTGAGGCCGGCGATGCCGAACACGCTGAGCAGATGCGTGAGCGGTTCGAGCTTCGGCATCTTGGTGAGATGCTTTGCCGGCACGGCGGCAAACTCCTGCCAGCCGGTGTCGCCGAACACGATGTCGCCCGGCGCAAGCCCCGGCGCCTTCGAGCTGACGACCTCGGCGATGCCGCCGCCGGCCATCACGCTGTTGGCTTCGACGGCCGAACGATAAGTCGCGCCGTGCATCCAGGCGCGATTGGCCGCGTCGAGCGAGATGTAACGCACCCGCAGCAAGGCCTCGCCGTCCTTCGGCTCCGGCATCGCACCCTCGACCATCTTGAAGTGCTCGGCACCGAGCTTGCCGCTGGGCTTTTCGACCAGAAGAATCTGGCGATTGATGCTGCTGCTCATGGCGATTCCTCTTTGTTTGCTTGTCGATTATTGATGCAGTCGCCGCAAAGAAAACGTGCAGGCCGCATTCGTTGTGCGCTGCATGAAGGCTAGATCGCGCCGACCCGTTTCGCAACGGGAACATCCGGCCACCGCACGCGCACGCCAAGCGTGTTGCGTCGTCGTCATATCTGCGACATCATGAAGCGCCGGTGTAGTTGGGGGTAAGCGATGTCGAACAGGTTTACGCAATACATTCTGGCCGCGATGGTGCTGGGCATCGTCATGGGGGCAGCGATCTTCAACTTCCTGCCCGACACCAGAGCCGAATGGGCTTCCTCCATCAACCTGATCGCCATGATGTTCCTGCGCCTGATCAAGATGATCATCGCGCCGCTGGTGTTCGCGACCCTGGTCGGCGGTATCGCGCATATGGGCAGCGGCTCGCGACTCGGGCGCATCTTCGCCAAGACCATGGGCTGGTTCGTCAGCGCGTCCTTCGTGTCGCTGCTGCTCGGCCTCGTCATGGTCAATCTGCTCCAGCCCGGCGCGAACTTCCCCGGCACGCTGCCGCAGGCGGGGCAATCGACCGGCTTGCCGGTCTCGGCCTTCTCGATCGAAAAATTCCTGACCCATCTGATCCCGACCTCGATCGCCGACGCCATGGCGCAGAACGAGATCCTGCAGATCGTGATCTTCGCCGTGTTCTTCTCGGTGGCGATGGGCTCGATGCCGGAGCGGTCGAAGCCGATCCTGGCGATGATCGACGACGTCGCTCACATCATGCTCAAGGTGACGAGCTACGTGATGCTGTTCGCGCCGTTGGCGGTGTGGGCGGCCATCACGGCCACCGTCGCCAAGAACGGCCTCGGCGTGCTGTGGAAGCTCGTCGTCTTCATGGGCGGCTTCTATCTCGCGCTTGCGATCCTGTGGGGCATCCTGATGGTCGTCGGCTTCATCGTGATCGGGCCGCGCTACAGCCATCTCTTGAGATTGATCCGCGAGCCCCTGATGATTGCGTTCTCCACCGCGAGCTCGGAGGCGGCCTATCCGAAAACGCTGGAGGGGCTGACCAAGTTCGGCGCGTCGTCGCGGATCTCGAGCTTCGTGCTGCCGCTCGGTTACTCCTTCAATCTCGACGGCACGATGATGTACTGCACATTCGCGAGCATCTTCATCGCGCAGACATACCACATCGAGATGTCGCTCGCGACGCAGCTGGCGATGCTCGCGACGTTGATGATCACCTCCAAGGGCGTGGCCGGCGTGCCGCGTGCGTCCCTCGTGGTAATCGCCTCGACGCTGTCGCAGTTCGGCATCCCCGAGGCAGGCCTGCTGATGATCATGGGCATCGACACGTTCCTCGACATGGGACGCAGCGCCACCAATGTCATCGGCAATTCGCTCGCGACTGCCGTGGTCGCGAAGTGGGAAGGTGAGCTCGGGCCCGAGCACGAGCTCGGACCCGGCGAAGCGGCGACGCCGGACATGGTTCCGGGCGAACTGCCCGCGATGGCCGGCCATTGACGGGAGTGCGTCATGCGCCTTTCAACGGCGATATCGGGCGGCCTGTTGCTGGCGGCGTGCCTGCTGGCAACCGGCGCCTCCGCTCAGACCGGCGGCAGCGAAGGGCTTAGCCCGACGCTGTCGGCCATCAAGAACAGGCATACCGTGCGGCTCGGCTATCGCGAGAGCTCGCCGCCATTCTCCTTCCTCGACCAGTCGGGCCGCCCGATCGGCTACAGCCTCGAGCTCTGCGAGGCCATCGTCGAGGAGATCGGCGTCGAGGTCGACGATCCCGATCTGAGGATCGACTACGTCAAGGTTACCTCGGACGACCGCATCGACGCCGTGCTGCAGAACAAGATCGACCTGGAATGCGGCTCGACCACCGCCAATGCCGAGCGCGGCAAGCGCGTCGCCTTCTCCCCGCTGATGTTCGTCGCCGGCACCAAGCTGATGGTGCCGAAGGCGTCAAAGGTCCAGTCGTTGACCGATCTGAAGGGCAAGACCGTGGTGGTGACGAAGGGCACCACCAACGAGCAGGCGATCCAGGCGGCCGACAAGAAGTCCTCGCTCGGGCTGAACATCGTCACCTCGCCGGATCACGAGCAGTCGTATCAGACGCTCGTCGACGGCAAGGCCGATGCGTTCGCGACCGACGACATCCTGCTCTCCGGCCTGATCGCGCGCCACAAGGCGCAGGACAAGTTCCGCGTCACCGGCGATTACCTGTCCTATGACCCCTACGGCATCATGTTCAGGAAGGGTGAGCCTCAGTTGACAGCGGTGGTCGACCGCACCTTCCGCAAGCTCGGCTCCAATCAGGACCTCATCCCGCTCTACAACAAATGGTTCATCGCACGGCTGCCCACCGGCGAACGCCTGAACGTGCCGATCTCCCTGCAACTGGAGGAAGCCTTCAAGTCGATGGACGATTCCGCCAGCGCGAATAATTGAGCGCTTACTTCCTTCTCCCCTTGTGGGAGAAGGTGGCGCGAAGCGCCGGATGAGGGGTCTCTATCCTCACGTTAAATCTACGTTGAGGAGAGAGACCCCTCACCCGTCTCGCCGCTACGCGGCGAGCCACCCTCTCCCACAAGGGGAGAGGGGACGCAGCGCACTTTGTCGCAAGAGTTCGATCAACGATATGCCCCAAACACCCGATCCAGCGCCGCGTCATATGTCGCCTGCACCAGCTCCGGATGCAGCCTCGCCAGCGCTTCCATCATCACGCCGGAATTGATTTCGAGCACCCGCCACTCGCCCGCGACCCTGATGACGTCGATCGATGCGAAGGTGATGCCGATGGCGTCGGCGGCGTCGATGGCGAGTTTTGCGCAGGCCGCTCGGACCTCGCCGTCCTCCATGAGCACCGGCCGCGCTCCTGCGTCGAGATTGTGCCGCCAGTTCAGGATGCGCTGCGCGCCCTTCGGGACAATGGCGTTCACCTCGCGCGCACCTAGCTCGGAGAGCCGCCCGTCATGTCCCGCCGCGGTCGCCAACTCGCGCAATGTGTGCACACCGTCGCCGACGACCTGCGGGCGCTCCTTGCGGTAGACGAGCATCGGCTGACCATCGAGCAGGATGACGCGGACCTCGTCCTCGATCTCGACATAGGGCGCGATCACGAGACCGAGGCTCGCCGCAAACACCTCGGTCACGGCGCGATCGAGCTCGGCGCTGTTCGTTACCCTGAACACCGCGCGGCCCGATGTTCCTTCGTTCGGCTTCACCACCACGCCTTGCGGATTCTGCGCGAGCGAGCCCAGCATTGTCTCGCGCCAATTGGCGCCGGCGACGTGCGCGCCCATGCTCGGGTTGAGGAAGAGGTGATGGGGAACGCATGGCACGCCCTCAAGCGCCAGCACCTCGGCAGTGGCCGATTTGTCGTTGGCGAGGCGGTGCGCGATGGCGCTGTTGAGGCCGATGTCGTAGCCGAACGCGAAGTGGCGCTTCGCGCGCCCGCGCATCGCGAGCAGCCAGCCGCCCGCGCGGACATCGAGCGCGATGCCATGGTTCGCGCAATAGCGCCTGATCGCCTGGACGAAGATCCGCTCGCCGCTTGCCGCCATGTGTTCAATCGTGTGTTTCAACCGTTTCTGTCGCCAAAAGCCGCAAAAATGCGGGGAACGGCGCCAAGCCGGGGTGGAAATCAGAGCTATTCTTAATGAAATTCTCGCGAGCGCGACGGAAATTAAGTGCTGCAATCAGGCCCTGGAGGGAAAAGAAATTGCCCGTCGCGCGTGCGCGGCAGCAGATTCATTAATGATGTGACCATTTCCGCCGCAAATGCCGGTTTGACCGGCACCAATTGCACCTGGAACGAGGTTGATTATTGGTCTCAATGGCGTAGATCTCACACGCGAAATCCTCCGCCATGGCAATGGTGTCCGCCCCGCTTTCAGGGGCCGGGCAATGCTTTTGCCCTAAAACCGCAATTATTCGGAATATCGAAAATCATGAGCGCGTTTTACCGAGAGAAGGTTCTTTCCGTCCAGCACTGGACCGACACGCTGTTCAGCTTCCGCGCCACGCGCGATACCGGCTTCCGGTTCCAGAACGGCCAGTTCGCGATGATCGGCCTCGAGGTCGAGGGCCGACCGCTGCTGCGCGCCTACAGCATGGCGAGCGCCAACCACGAGGAAGAGCTCGAGTTCTTCTCGATCAAGGTCCAGGACGGCCCGCTCACCTCGCGCCTCCAGAAGATCAAGGAAGGCGACACCATCCTGGTCGGCCGCAAGGCCACCGGCACGCTGATCACCGACAACCTCATCCCCGGCAAGCGGCTGATGCTGCTCTCGACCGGCACCGGCCTTGCGCCCTTCGCCAGCCTGATCAAGGACCCCGAGGTCTACGACCAGTTCGAGAGCATCGTGCTGGTGCACGGCTGCCGCCAGGTCTCCGAGCTCGCCTATGGCGAGAGGCTCGTCGCGAATTTGCGCGAGGACGAGCTGTTCGGCGAGCTGCTGGCAGACAAGCTCATCTACTATCCGACCGTGACCCGCGAGCCGTTCAAGAACCGCGGCCGCATCACCGATCTCATCAACTCCGAGCAGATCTTCAACGATATCGGACAGGGCCCGCTCGACATCGCAACCGACCGCATCATGATGTGCGGCAGCCCGGCGATGCTGGAAGAGCTGAAGGTGATGTTCGAAGGCCGCGATTTCATCGAGGGCTCCGGCAACAAGCCCGGCCATTTCGTGATCGAGAAGGCGTTCGTCGAGCGGTAAGCCGCTCGTTTTCCGAGCGACGCCTTTAGCCGCAACATCGGTGTCGTCCCGGGGCGCGCGAAGCGCGAGCCCGGGACCCATAACCACAGGACGTGGTTTGGCGAAGACTCGTGGCTATCAGCTCGCGCAATAATTCCTCCCTGTGGCTATGGATCCCCGCCCCCCGTGCGCAATTGCGCACTAGGCGGGGATGACGGCGGTGAGTGTGGCTGCCATCTCGCCTCACACTCGCTAACACCACCCCCTCACCATCCTCCCCCGACTTTGTTATTGGCGCGTCGCGCGCGCCCCTTGTTATAAGCTCGCGCCAAAACCTCGCCGCGATGTTGCGATGCGAGAGCTGGGGGAGCTGCGCGAATCTTGTCCGTGATCGACCATGGTCCACCGAAACCGACCGCCTTCGTGCTTGCGGGCGGCGGCAGCTTCGGGGCGATCCAGGTCGGGATGATGCATTCACTGGCGAGGCACGGCGTCGTCGCCGATCTCGTGGTCGGCTCCAGCGTCGGCGCGATCAACGGCGCCTATTATGCCGGCGACCCCTCGCTCAAGGGCGTGCTCGGGCTTGAAGCGGTCTGGCGCGGCCTGAAGCGTCATGATGTCTTCCCGGTCACCTGGAAGAGCCTCGCCGGATTCATGTGGCGGCGCGATTTCCTGATTCCCCATGACGGCATCCGCAAGCTGGTCGAGGACCACATCCCCTATCGCAACCTCGAGGATGCTGCGCTTCCGGTGCACATCGTCACCACCGATTTCGTCTCCGGGGAGAGCGTGGTGTTGTCGGAGGGCGCGACGGTGGACGCGATCCTGGCGTCCACTGCGATCCCCGGCGCGTTCTCGCCGGTCTACTACCGCAATCGGTTCCTCGCCGACGGTGCGATCTCCTCGAACACCCCGGTCCGGGTCGCGATCCGGAAAGGCGCAAAACGGCTGATCGTGCTGCCGACCGGGCACGCCTGCGCGGTGAAGGATCCGCCGGTGGGCGCGGTTGCCAATGCCCTGCATGCGCTGACGCTGCTGATCGCGCGGCAATTGGTGGCGGAGCTCGAGGGGCTCGCGTCCGACATCGAATATGTCGTGGTGCCGCCGCTCTGTCCGCTGGTGGGATCGCCGTACGATTTCTCGCGTACCGACGACCATATCGAGCGCGCGATCGCGAGCACCGATGCGTGGTTGGCGCGAGGCGGCCTCGAGCAGCACGGCGTCATTCCGCACGAGGCGCAGCCTCATGGTCATTGATTTGTCATTCCATTTGAATCTATTGCACTGCAAAAGCACGCCGCCGGATGGATTGATTTGCAGCATCGGGATTCGCTAGCCTCAAGGCGGGGCCGCGTCATATCCATGGACGTGGCGCGGGCGTATCATGCCCCGTCAGACTGACGAGAGGGATGTAGTGGTGGCCAACGATAACAAGACGCAAGCTTCGTCCGAAGGGCTGATGGAAATCCTGCTGCTGCCGTTCTCGCCGCGCTTCATCGTGCTGACCATCTGCGCGGTCGTCACCGCGCTGCTGATCGGCATCGGCATCGCCGACCGCAAGATCTTCGACATCCTGCTGATCCCGATCCTGATCTTTGGCGCGCTGACGCTGCTCGGTGTCCGCGACATCATGCAGAAGAGCCATGCGGTGCTGCGCAACTATCCGATCTCGGCGCATATCCGTTTTCTGCTCGAGGAGATCCGCCCCGAGATGCGGCAGTATTTCTTCGAGAGCGAGAAGGACGGCATGCCGTTCTCGCGCGACACCCGTTCGCTGGTCTACCAGCGCGCCAAGATGGAGCTCGACAAGCGGCCGTTCGGCACCCAGGAGGACGTCTATCGCGAGGGCTACGAGTGGATGCACCACTCGGTCTCGCCGAAGACGCATGCCGAGGAGAAATTCCGCATCACCATCGGCGGCCCCGATTGCGCGAAGCCCTATTCGGCGTCGGTGTTCAACATCTCCGCGATGAGTTTTGGCGCGCTCAGCCCGAACGCAGTGCGCGCGCTGAATGCCGGCGCCAAGAAGGGCGGCTTTGCGCATGACACCGGCGAGGGCGGCTTCAGTCCCTATCACAAGGAGATGGGCGGCGACATCATCTGGGAGATCGGCTCCGGCTATTTCGGCTGCCGTCACCTCGACGGCACCTTCGACCCTGAAGCGTTCGCGCGCGTCGCGAGCCAGGACCAGATCAAGATGGTCGAGCTCAAGATCAGCCAGGGCGCCAAGCCCGGCCATGGCGGCGTGCTGCCGGCGGCGAAAGTGTCGGAAGAGATTTCAAAGATCCGCGGCGTCTCGATGGGCGAGGACTGCATCTCGCCGGCCTCGCACCGCGCCTTCTCGACGCCCGTCGGCATGATGCAGTTCATCGCCGAGATGCGAAAGCTCTCCGGCGGCAAGCCGGCCGGCTTCAAGCTATGCATCGGCCATCCCTGGGAGTTCCTGGCGATCTGCAAGGCGATGCTGGAGACCGGCATCTATCCTGACTTCATCGTTGTCGACGGCAATGAGGGCGGCACCGGCGCTGCGCCGCTCGAGTTCATGGACCATCTGGGCATGCCGATGCGCGAGGGCGTCAATTTCGTCCACAACGCGCTGGTCGGCATCAATGCCCGCGACCGCATCAAGATCGGCGCGTCAGGCAAGATCGCCACCGCCTTCGACATGGCGCGCGCGATGGCGATCGGCGCCGACTATTGCAACTCGGCGCGCGGCTTCATGTTCTCGCTCGGCTGCATCCAGTCGCTGAGCTGCCACACCGACCGCTGCCCGACCGGGGTGGCGACGCAGGACCCGACACGTGCGCGTGCGCTCTATGTGCCGCTCAAGATCGACCGCGTGCATAATTATCACCACGCCACGCTGCACTCTCTCACAGAGCTGATCGCCGCGGCCGGTCTCGAACATCCGCGGCAACTGCGTCCGATCCACTTCACCCAGCGCACCTCGACGACGGACGTGAAATCCTTCGCGCAGCTCTATCCGGCGCTGCGCCCGGGCGAGCTGCTCGAAGGCACCGAAGATCCGCGCTTTCGCGATGCCTGGCGGATGGCGCAGGCAGCGACGTTCCAGCCGGCGACGTAAATTCACTGGCGGTAGGTCAAGCTTTAACGTCTGTGTCAGTTTCGGGTGTAAACTGGCACCATGGACGAGCGACGCGACAAGGCCAGGCACCGCGTGCTGAAGGCCGGAACCATCGAGTTTGGCGGCGGCGCGATCGACTGCACCGTCCGTAATTTCTCCGACACCGGCGCAGCGCTCGATGTCACCAGTCCGGTCGGTATCCCCGGGCGGTTCACCCTGTTCATCCAGGCCGACGGAACGCATCTCGCCTGCACGGTAGTCTGGCGCAAGGAGAAGCGGATCGGGGTGCGGTTCGGGTGAGGCTCTGCGTGTGGCGCGAGCTTGAACCACAAATCAGCTGTCGTCCCGGGGCGCGACGAAGTCGCGAGCCCGGGACCCATAACCCCAGGGAGAAGTTGCGGCGCAAGCTGGCAACTCCCAGTCTTCGCCAAACCTCTCGCTGTGGCCATGGGTCCCGGATCGGCGCGCGCTTGAGGCGCGCTTGTCCGGGATGACGAGTGGAGGTTTCAGCGCAAGCTCACGCCGCCGCCTGCTCACTCCGCCGGCTCGCGAGAATCTTGTCGATCCGCCGTCCGTCGAGATCGACGACCTCGATGTGCCATCCGGCGAAGTCGAAGGCATCGCCGACATTGGGCAGCACGCTGAACTGTTGCAGCACGAGGCCCGCCACCGTGTTGTAGCGGTGCGGCGGCAGCTCGATGCCGAGCAGCTCGCCGAATTCGTCGACCGGCATCCAGCCGGCGATCAGGAGCGATGAGTCGGCGCGCTTGACGTAAGCAGGCTCCGGAGGGCCTTCCTCGGAATGGAAGGCACCGACGATCGATTCCAGAATGTCAGCCGTCGTCACGATGCCTTCGAAGGCGCCGTACTCATCGTAGACGAGGCCGACATGAACCGGAGCGGCTTTCAGGATCGCCAGCACATCGCGGGCGTCGGCTGATGCCGGAATGCCAGGCGCTTCCCGCACCAGTGCTCGCAGATCCGGCGTGCGCTCGTTCATGTAGGCGACCAGCAGGTCCTTGGCCTGGAGTACGCCGATCGGCTTGTCGCGATCTCCGTCCGAGACGGGAAAGCGCGAATGCGGGCTTTTCGCGATGATCGCTTGAATGGCTTCCGGTGGGTCGCGCAGGTCAATCTCGTTGACCTCCGTGCGTGGCGTCATGATCGCGCCGACCGGCCGGTCGCCGAGCCGCATGACGCCCGCGATCATCTCCTTTTCACCCGATTCCAGCACGCCCGCGCTTTCGGCTTCGCTGACGAGATGATGAATCTCGTCCTCCGACACCTTCTCCTCGGCCTTGCCGCCGCGGCCGAGCAGCGTGAGGATCAGCTTGCCGGAGAGATCGAGCAGGAAGACGAGCGGCAGCGAGATCCGCGCCAGCAGATGCATGGCGGGCGCGACCTTGACCGCGATGCTCTCGGGATCGCGCAGCGCCACCTGCTTCGGAACGAGCTCGCCGACGATCAGCGTCGCGTAGGTGATGAGCGTGACCACGATGCCGACGCCGACGATGTCGGCAATGCCCGCTGAGAGACCGAGCTCGACCAGCCATTGCGTCAGCCGCTGTCCGAGCGTCGCGCCCGAGAACGCACCCGAGAGCACGCCCACCAGCGTGATGCCGATCTGCACCGTCGAGAGGAATTTTCCGGGATCGGCCGCCAGCGTCAGCGCCCGCTCGGCGCCGCGCACACCCTTGGCCGCGAGCAGCGACAGCCGGGCCGGGCGGGACGAGACCACGGCGAGCTCCGACATGGACAGCAAGCCGTTGATGACGATCAGGACGACGACGATAACGAGTTCGACGGATAACATTGCGCTCTAGGGAGAGGGATATCTCGGCCCGGCGGACGCCGGACCAAGCCCTTTATATATGAATTCCCTATGCGATATGCCCGGTTCCGGCCCAAATTGTCGCAGGCCGGGTTCAACCGCCTTCGCCGGGGTTTTCCAGGCTGAATGTCTCGGACTGCTCGTCATACGCGAACAGCTCGCCATAACGTCCCCAGGACACGACGGTCCTGAGCGTCTCGTCCGCATAGTCCTCGGACATGTAGTCTTCGAGCTCGTTGCGGAACCGTGCCGCGGGGGCGGTATGGGAGGGGCGTTCGTCGAGCACGCGGCGAATCAATCCCATCACCGGCACGTAAGCGACGAGATGTTCGGCGAACAGCTTCTTGCGCGCGTCGGTTTCGAGATGGGCAAAACGCTTGCCCGTGTCGGTGAGCATCAGATCGCCTTCGCTCAGTTGGGCGAAGCGCAGCAGTTGCAGGGACTCACCGAGGTGGAGGATCTCGTCGGCCTCGAGCTGGAGCTGGCTTGCGAGCACGGGCAGGTCGGCGTGTCCGTGATAGGGCGGCCCCGCCAGCGTCTCGATCAGGCCCGACAGCACGTTGGACGATACGTGGTGCAGGGTCATGCCGACCCCGGAGCCCAGGATGCCTTCGACGGGGGGCGCCTTCGGTTCGGCGCGTTGGGTCATGCGCGCGTAGATGTTGTCGACGAGCTGCCGGAAATGGGGGTCGAGCCGGTTGCGCGGATGCGGCATGTCGACCTTGATCTCGGCGGCGACACGCCCTGGATTGGATGAGAACACCAGGATGCGATCGCACATCAGGACCGCCTCCTCGATATTGTGCGTCACCATCAGGATCGATTTGATCGGCAACCGGCCCTCGATCCAGAGATCGATCAGGTCGGTGCGCAGCGTTTCGGCCGTGAGGACGTCGAGTGCCGAGAACGGCTCGTCCATCAGCAGGAGGTCCGGATGCACCACCAGCGCGCGGGCGAAGCCGACGCGCTGGCGCATGCCACCCGACAGTTCCTTCGGGAAGGCGGACTCAAACCCGTCAAGGCCGATCAGGTCGATCGCAGCAAGGGCGCGCTTGTGGCGCTCGGTGGCATCGACGCCCAGCGCTTCGAGTCCGAGCTCGACGTTCTGGAGCACGGTCAGCCAGGGAAACAACGCGAATGACTGGAACACCATGGCGACGCCGTTCGGCGGCCCGACGATGGTCTCGCCGCGACAAGTCGCCTGTCCCGCGGACGGGCTGACCAGACCGGCGATGATCCGCAGCAAGGTGGACTTGCCGGAGCCGGAGCGGCCGAGCAGGCCGACGATCTCGCCCGAGCGGATCGTCAGGTCGACCTTGTCCAGCACCAGGAGCTGTTCGCCGCTGCCTTTCGGGAAGGACCGGCAGACACCGCGGATGTCGATGAGCGCAGAGGGTTGATCGAGCATGATGGTCTCCTCGTCAGCCGAGCCGCAGGCGACGCTCGCCGAAGGCATAGAGCGGCCGCCAGACGAGACGATTGAACAACGTCACCAGAATGCACATCGTGGCAATTCCGAGCACGACGCGCGGGAAGTCGCCGGCTTCCGTGGCGGAAGCAATATAGGCGCCGAGCCCAGTGGCCTTCAGATGCGTGTCGCCCCAGCTTGCGACCTCCGCGACGATCGACGCATTCCAGGAGCCGCCGGACGCGGTGATCGCGCCGGTGACGTAATAGGGGAAGATGCCGGGCAGGATCGCCTTGAACCACCAACGCCATCCGCCGAGGTGGAAGCTGCTCGCGGCCTCGCGCAAATCGCTCGGGAAGGCACTGGCGCCCGCGATGACATTGAACAGGATGTACCATTGCGTGCCCAGGATCATCAGCGGGCTCAGCCAGATGTCGGCGGCAAGCTTGAAGTGGACGATGGCGAGGACGAAGACGGGAAAGGCGAGGTTCGCCGGGAAGGCCGCCAGAAACTGCGCCAGCGGCTGAATCCGTTCGGCCAGTTTCGGGCGAAGGCCGATCCAGACCCCGACCGGCACCCAGACCAGCGTGGCGAGGCCGATCAGGACGGCGACGCGCAACAACGTGATGAGGCCGTCCCTGATGACGACGAGAACGTCGGACATTCCGAGACTGGCCGAGAGATAGCGATAGGTCAGCCAGGCGGCATAGGCCGTGCCGGCGAGGATCAATGCGATCCAGACCGTATCGACGAGTCGGGAAGTCTCGCCCTTGCCTGCTGCCGCGGGCGGCAGTTTCGGCAGCGGAATGCGCAGGTTCGAGATCGCGCGGTTCAGCGCCGCGAAAGGAAGGGTCAGCGCACGCAGCGCCCGGGTCCGGCGGAACAGGTCGAGCATCCAGGAGGCCGGCGCCTCGCCTGAGGCGGTCTGCTCGAAGCGGAATTTGTCGGCCCAGGCGACGATGGGGCGGAACAGCAGCTGATCATAGGCGATGATCACGAACAGCATCGCCAGCATGGCGTAGAGGATCGCCGGCAAATCCTGCTGCTGAATCGCCAGCGCGACATAGGAGCCGATCCCCGGCAGGGTCACCGTGGTCGTGCCGACGGTGATCGCTTCCGAGGCGACCACGAAGAACCAGCCACCCGACATCGACATCATCGCGTTCCAGATCAGTCCCGGCATCGCGAACGGCACGTCGAGGCGCCAGAAGCGCTGCCAGCCGGACAAATGGAAGCTTTGCGTGGCCTCCTCGAGGTCCTTCGGCACGTTGCGCATCGACTGGTACATGCTGAACGTCATGTTCCAGGCCTGGCTGGTGAAGATCGCAAACACCGAGGCGAGCTCGGCGCCCAGCACCTGGCCCGGAAACAAATTCATGAAGAAGACGACAGTGAAGGTGAGGAAGCCGAGGATCGGCACCGACTGGAGGATATCCAGCAGCGGGATCATGACCAGCTCCGCGCGCCGGCTCTTGGCGGCGATTGCAGCGTAGACGAAGGTGAAGACCGTCGAGCACACCATCGCAAGCAGCATCCGCAACGTGGTGCGCAAGGCGTAGAGCGGCAGGTTTGCCGGATCGAGCGAGACCGGCGTGCGCTCCAGCTCGGACAGCGGCGCAACGGTCTGCTTGCCGCCATAGACGATCAGCACCATGGCGCCGATGACGAGGATCAGCGCCGCGACGTCCCAGACATTGGGGAGCAGCGCCCGGCCGATCGCGGCCGTGCGGATATCTCTCGGCTTCATCGGCCCGCCCTTGGGCTGGAATTTTGGGCTAGAACTCTGCGTGCAGGCGGCCCGAGAAGATCGAGACCGGCCCGCGGTCGGCGTTATAGGCCGGGTTTGTGATCAATTGATAGTCCGCGGTCAGCGTGACGTTCTTGTTCACCGAATAGGCATAGTAGGCCTCAAGGATCCGCTCCTTGCGGTAGTTGAGAGCGCCGTCGCCGATGAGAACACCGAGGCCGCCGGCGGCCAGGAAGTCGCGATAGTCCTGTGAGATGGCATTGATGGCGCCGCCGATGCCGATCACGTCGTCAGGCCGGCCCCATTTCGTGCCTTTGATCGACAGTCCGGTGGCCAGGCTGCGGTTGATGTCGGTGAAGGCGAGCGTTTCGGTCTTGCCGTCGTTCCAGCTCCAGCGGCCGAACAGCCCGATATCCTCTGTGATCGCCTGCTCGAGGTTGATGACGTAGCCGACCTTGAGGCGGCCTCGCCGGGTCAGCGCGATGTCGAGATTGAGCGCGGGATTGTCCAGCGTCTCGCGGAAGCTGCCCATGTTGGCGCTGTCGACCCAGCCCATGGTCCTGAGCTTGCCGGGTTGGCCGAGCAGCGAGAACCGGGTCTCCAGCTCGATCGCGTACTGACCACGTTCCCCGACCCTGGTGTCGAAATGATTCGAATTGGACTCCGCGACCATCAGGAAATAGCCGCCGCGCAGCGCCCATTGCTTCTGGTTGAGCTCGGCGGTGACGCCATAGGTGAGTCCGACCTTGTCGGCGGAATAGTCGAAGGCGCCCGGCGCCCACAGCGACCAGTTCATGAAGTCCTTGCGGGTGTCCTTGGCAAAGGCATTGCCGTCGAACACGTCGATCACCGCGAACTTGCCGGCCTGCACCGTGAGCCTGGATACGTCGACCTTCTGCGCAAGCTGCAACTGGCCGCTCGCGAGCTCTTCCTGCTCGCCGCCAAAGCCGAACGTCTGGCGCACGAACAGCCGCGAGGTGTTGTAATGTGGATAGGGGAAGTTCGATTTCTGCGCTTCGCCGTTGGGGAAGCCTGCCGCGCCAACAGTGTCGTTCAGTCCAAATCCCTGGAGCAGTTCGGGATTGTAATAGACCTCGCCGCCGTCCCACAGCCGCGCGTTCAGGAACAGGCTGTTGCTCCACGTCGCCTTGGCTTGCGTCGACGGCGACAGAGAGTTCGGTCCGCTGTAGAGCGCAGGGAACGACGGATAGCCTTGCGGCAGATAGGTGCTCTGGCCGTGAATTTCCCAGCGATCCGATTCCGTGTCGATCAAGGAGCTCTTCGGGTCGTAGCTCGGCATGCCCGGCCAATCGACCTTGCGGTTGAGGCCGACCCTGACCGACTGGAAGTCGAGCGATGATGACGTGTATTGGGCGCCCGTGGAGAAGGCGACGTTGGCGCCGTCGAAGCGGCTGTAGAGATATTCGAGCCGCGCGCTCCAGTGCGGCGCAAAGCCGTATTCGATGCCTGCGCCCGCGATCCAGCCGGGCCGCGTGTTCAGGATTTTCGGGACTTGGTCGCCGGAGGCCGGCGTGTCGAAATAGCGCTCGCCCATCCACGCAAAACCGCCGGTGGCATAGACGAGCCACGGTCCGCTGGTGTAGCCGACGCGGCCGCGCAGGCTCGCGGTGTAGTCCCATTGCTGGATGACCGTGTTGGCGGGCGTCCCGAGGAAGGAAACGATCGAGTTGGAGGTGATGTAGTTGGGAAACGAAAAATCGCCTTCGACGCCGACGAGCCATCCGGAATTGAGCCGGTAGTTGTAGCCGGCCTGCACGCCGCCGATCATGCCGCTGAAGACGCCGTTGCCATCGATCGCGGCGCCGTCGTTCAGCGCGAAGCCGGACGAGCCACGGCTGTAGCCAGCATGCGCGCCGATATAGAGGCCCGTCCAATCATAGACCGCTTTCAGCGCCGGTGCCTTCAGCGGCAGATCGGCCGCGTGGCCGGCGGCGGGAAAAGCCAGCACGCCCGAGGCAAGCGCCGCGGCCGTGCGCAAATACCTGTAACGGTGACCTCTCAACATCAAAACGCACGCCCCCAAAACGCAAATGTCCCCGAGCCGCCCGACATCCCTGCCGATTCGCGGCGATCCTGTCATCAGGTTCCGGTTTGCGCTCGCGCCGTCGAGACGATCCCGATTCGCCGCGATTTCTTCCCAAGTCCCTGTGCTTGTTGCGAACCTTATTGCGATTAATTCGCAATAGCAACTGGCACGGATTGCCGCAGCGGATGGTTCGCACTCTTGTGTGACGGAGCTGCAACAAATTCTCAGGCCGCAAAATGAATGACCCGCCCGGGGGGACAGCCGGGCGGGTCGGGGGCACGACACGGGGTGGATGAGGCGCCCGTGCCGGACGCAGGATCCACGTGAGATCGGCCTCAGGTACTCAAATCAGTAGCAAGAACGAACGCGGCCAACGTACTGGCCGAAGGCGTTGTACTGGGCGACCCAGCCGCAGCGGTGATAGCCGTAGTAATAGGGGTCGTTGCTGGCGGCGATGGCGGAGCCGACGACAGCGGCGGTGGCGATGCCGGCACCCACACCCCAGACCCAGCCGGGCTGCTTGGCTTCGGCCTGCGAGGTGGTGGACACGATGCTGCCAGTGACGGCGAGGGCAGCGAGAGCGACGGCGGCAATCCTAGTCTTGATCGACATTTGAAACTCCATCCGGGGTTGAGGCGGTCCGTTGTGGCCCGCGTGCCCAATTGGACGGAGCCTCCTCGCGTCCGGTTCGAAAGCCGCAAAGGCTGCTCCGGAGTAAGGTTCTTTCCTGAATGGTTACAATAGGATACGGGCTAGCCGAGTGGCCCTTGGGCGAGCCTGTTCACGTCGAAGTTATCGACCTCGGCCAGCAGCTCGCAGAAAGCGCGCGCGCCCTGATCGATGAGCTGCTCGCCCTTCTCGGCCACGGCCAGCGTCGCGTTGCCGATCGCGCCGCTCGCGTGAAGATCCTGCGCCTGCCAGGCGAACGGCGCGGGACGCTGCGTGGAAAGCCAGCGATACTGCTTTTCCATGGCGATGCTGCTCGCGGGGAAATCGGCGATCGCATCAACCCGCACCTGATCGGGATAGCGTGCCAGCATGATCGACGTCTCGACCGCGCCGCCGTGAATGCCGTGGCGCACTTCATCGGCCGGGAACAGTTTGTCCGCGCCCGACAGCCGCGACCAGGACGTCGTCACCACAAAGAGCTTGTGATGCGCGCGAAGATCCTGCGCGACCAGCATCATTGCCGCGCTGTTGCCGCCATGGCTGGTGATGATGACGAGCTTCTTCAATCCGCGCCGCGCGACGTCCTCGCCGACTGCGGTCCATCTCTTCAGCGCGACCTCGGTCGGCAGCGTCTGCGTGCCCGGATAGTCGATATGTTCGGTGGAAATCCCGACCGGTTCAACGGGCAGGAACGTCGCCGGAACATCCGCGGGCAACAGCTCGCGCACGCGCGCGAGATAAGCGTCCGCGATCAGCACGTCGGTCCCGAGCGGCAGATGCGGGCCGTGCTGCTCGGTTGCCGCCAGCGGCAGCACCGCGATCCAGCGCGACACATCTGCTGGGCCCACATTGGCCCAGTTGGTGTCGATCCAGTCGCGGGATGGCGTCATCGTGGTTTCTTTGCCCGAATTTGTCACGTAGTTTGGGGTTATCAGGGGACGCGGGCCAGGCCGGTTCGCGTCCCCTGATATCTTGCGGTTTTATCGTGTTGGTCTGGCATCGGCTAGAAGTGATCGACGGAGTCCCATCATGAGCCTCTCTCATCTGCGGCGAGCGTTAACGGTCGGCTTGATGACCGCTTTCGTCTCGGTGGTTCCGGTGCGTGCCGAGACGCTGGACAAGGTCACCTTCGGCACCAATTGGGTCGCCGAGGCCGAGCATGGCGGTTTCTTCCAGGCGGTCGCCGACGGCACCTACAAGAAGTACGGGCTCGACGTCACCATCGTTCCCGGCGGTCCCAACGAGAACAACCGGATGCTGCTGATCGCCGGCAAGATCGATTTCTTCATGGCCGCGAACACGCTGATGTCGTTCGACGCGGTGGCGAATAATGTCCCCGTCGTCACCATCGCAGCGGTCTTCCAGAAGGATCCGCAGGTGATGCTGACGCAGCCGGACGCCAAGGTCGCCAAGATCGAGGATCTCAAGCCGCTGACGCTGTTCGTCTCCAAGGAGGGCATGACTAGCTACTTCCAGTGGCTGAAGTCCGAATACGGTTTCAGCGAGAAGAACGTCCGTCCCTACAATTTCAATCCGCAGCCCTTCATCGCCAACCCCAAGAGCGCGATGCAGGGTTACGTCACCTCCGAGCCTTTCGCGGTCGAGAAGGCCGCCGGCTTCAAGCCCAACGTGCTGCTGCTCGCCGATTCCGGCTTCAACACCTATTCGACCCTGATCGAGACCCGCCGCGACATGGTCGAGAAGAAGCCGGACCTGGTGCAGCGCTTCGTCGATGCCTCCATGATCGGTTGGTACAATTACATCTACCGCGACAATTCCGCGGGCAACGCCATGATCAAGAAGCTCAATCCGGAGATGACCGACGAGCTGCTCGCTTATTCCGTCGCCAAGATGAAGGAATACGGCATCGTCGATTCCGGCGAGTCGCTCAAGAACGGCATCGGCGCGATGAGCGACGAGCGCTACAGCTCCTTCTTCAACAAGATGGTGAAGGCCGGCGTCGTGAAGCCGGACCTCGATTTCCGCAAATCCTATACGCTGCGCTTCGTCAACAAGGGTGTCGGCGTCGAGTTGCGCCCGAGCAAGCCGTAACGCCGGCGCGATGTCGCCAGTCAAAACTTCGTCGGGGGTCGAGACCGGCCTGACGGCCCTGGCCGTCAGCCTGCGCGGCGTGACGAAAGTGTATGACAACGGCGTCATGGCGCTTGGTCCGCTGGATCTCGCCGTGCGCAAGGGTGAGTTCATTTCGCTGCTCGGCCCGTCCGGTTGCGGAAAGTCGACGGCGCTGCGCATCATCGCAGAGCTCAGCGCGCCATCGTCCGGCATCGTGCGGGTGGCGCGCCACGAGGGCAATGTGCAGCCGGGCCACGGCATCGGCTTCGTCTTTCAGGAGCCGACCCTGATGCCCTGGACCAGCGTGCGCGAGAACGTGCGACTTCCGCTGAAGCTCGCAGGCACCCCGAAAGCCGAGGCGCGCGCGCGGGCCGATGAGGCGCTGGCAAGCGTCGGGCTAGCAGATTTTGCCGATGCCTTCCCGCGCGAACTCTCCGGCGGCATGAAGATGCGGGTGTCGCTGGCGCGCGCGCTCGTCACCGACCCCGACATCCTCCTGATGGATGAGCCGTTCGCCGCGCTCGACGAGATCACGCGCTTTCGTCTCAACAACGACCTGCTCGCGCTGTGGCGAGCTCTGGGCAAGACCGTCATCTTCGTGACCCATTCGGTGTTCGAATCCGTCTATTTGTCGCAGCGTGTCGTGGTCATGACGGCGCGGCCCGGCCGCATCCAGGCCGACATCCGCATCGAGACGGTCGAACCTCGGGCTGAGGAGTTTCGTACCTCGGCTGCCTATTCCGACTATTGCCGGCGGGTGTCGGCCGCACTGGCGCCGTCCTATTCGGGACAGTCGACGTTATGAACGCACAAGCAACCGTCGCCGCAAAGCCGTCCGGCACGCAACGCGCGTTGCGTTTCGTGCTGCCGGTCATCGTGTTCGCGGCGGGCCTCCTCGCCTGGGAACTGGTGGTCCGCATCAAGGACATCCCGCCTTACGTACTGCCGGCGCCCTCCGTCATCTTCCTGACGCTGATCAAGGATTGGGTGGTGCTGTCACAGTCGCTCGCGACCACGCTGCTGACCACGCTCGAAGGTTTCGCTGCCGCCAGCATCGGCGGCATCGCGCTGGCGCTGCTGTTCAACCAGTCGAAATGGGTGGAATATTCGCTATTCCCCTATGCGATCGTGCTGCAGGTGACGCCTGTCATCGCGATCGCGCCGTTGCTCCTGATCTATCTGGAGCAGCAGACCGCGGTCGTGGTCTGCGCCTTCATCGTCGCCTTTTTCCCGGTGCTATCCAACACCACGCTGGGGCTGAATTCGGTCGATCGCAACCTCGCCGGCCTGTTCCAGCTCTATGGCGCCTCGCCGCCGCAGACGCTGCGCTTTCTCAAGCTGCCGGCGGCGCTGCCCTATATCCTCGGCGGCCTGCGGATTGCCGGAGGCTTGTCGCTGATCGGCGCGGTCGTGGCCGAAATCGCAGCCGGCACCGCCGGCGCCGGCTCCGGGCTCGCCTACAGAATCGCCGAATCCGGCTATCGATTGAACATACCCCGCATGTTCGCGGCGCTGCTGCTGCTATCGCTGGCCGGGATTGTCATCTATGGGGTGCTGGCGCTAGTTTCCCATCTCGTTTTACGGCGCTGGCACGAGAGCGCGCTTGGAAAGGAAAGCTGATGTCTACCGGTTCGATTTCGTCCGAAAAGATCGATCTTTTGATTTATGGACCGGTGCGGCCGATCCTCGAGAACGGGTTTTCCGATCATTTCGTCGTGCACAAGGCGGAGACGCGGGGCGACCTCGAGCGGCTGACGCCGGCGGTCCGCGAGAAGATCCGCGGCGTGGCGGTGACCTATCACACGGTCCACGCCAACAAGGAATCGCTGTCGCAGCTGCCCAAGATCGAGATGGTGGCGAGCTTCGGCGTCGGCTACGACCATGTCGACGCCAAATACGCGGCCGAGCACAACATCATCGTCACCAACACGCCCGACGTGCTGACCGAAGAGGTTGCCGACGTCGCGATGGGCCTTCTGATCTCCACCGTGCGTGAGTTCATCAAGGCCGACCGCTACGTCCGCTCCGGCCTCTGGCAGACGCAGAACTATCCCCTCAGCGTCGGCTCGCTGCGCGACCGCAAGGTCGGCATCGTCGGCATGGGCCGGATCGGCCAGGCCATCGCGCGCCGGCTCGATGCCTCGCTGGTGCCGGTGGTCTACCACTCGCGCAATCCGTCGAAGGACGTCTCCTACAAGCACTATCCCGATCTGATCGAGATGGCGAAGGCGGTGGACACGCTGATGGTGATCGTGCCCGGCGGGGCCTCCACTAACAAGATGGTCAATGCCGAGGTGTTGAAGGCGCTCGGCCCGCGCGGCGTGCTGGTCAACGTGGCGCGCGGCTCCGTGGTCGATGAGCAGGCGCTGGTGCAGGCGCTGAAATCCGGCACCATCCTCGCCGCCGGTCTCGACGTGTTCGCGGCCGAGCCGAATGTGCCGGACGAGCTCAAGACCATGCAGAACGTCGTGCTGCTGCCGCATATCGGCTCGGCGTCGGTGGTGACGCGCAACGCGATGGATCAGCTCGTGGTCGACAACCTCAAATCCTGGTTCGCCGGCAAGGCGCCGTTGACCCCGGTTGCCGAAACGCCGTTCAAGGGGCGCTGATGAGAGGTCTTCGGGGCGTTGCATTCGCCGTCGCGGCCTACGTGGCCGCGATCGGCATCGCGCATGCGCAGGATGCGACGACCCTGAAGAAGGAGATGCCCGGGCAGTGGGAGCTCTCGACCACCGAGCGCAGCAAGACCTGCGTGGTCACGCTCAAGGCCGACGCCGCGGGGCAGGGGTTCAAGCTGGAGCTGGAGCCGGCCTGCAAGACTGCGCTGCCCTTTACGAAGGACATCGTCGCCTGGAGCGTCAGGGGTCTCGATATCGTTCGCTTGCAGGACGCGACCGGTGAAGCCGTGATCGACTTCACCGAAGTCGAGGCCGGGATCTTCGAAGGCCTGCGGCAGGGCGAGGGCGTCTACATCCTCCAGGATCTCGCCGCCGCCCGCTCGATGGCCAAGTCGATGGACCAGATGATCGGCGACTGGTCGATGGTGCGCGGCAACGGCCAGCCTGTGTGCGGGCTGACGCTGACCAACACCGAGGCGAGTGCGGACAATTTCCAGGTCTTCCTCAAGCCGAAATGCGATCCGGCGATTGCTCAATTCAATCCGACGCAATGGCGGCTCGAGCGTGGCCAGATCGTCCTGATGTCGAAATCAGGCGAGGCCTGGCAGTTCGAGGCCGACGACAACGCGCAATGGCGGCGCGTCCCCGATACCGCCGATCCCCTGATCATGCTGCGTCAGTAGGCGCCGCGGACGTGCCTGCATGTTTCGCCCGGCGATGCGACGCATCGTCCGGAGACGCCCGCCTAGGCTGGCTCCCCACCATGAGGGGCAAATATCTCGCCGCGAAACGCGACCTCATCCTACGGGCCCGCCGCGGGGGGCGTCTCGAAGGATGGCCGCACGCTAGGTCGTCACCTTGGGCGGCGGCGCGGTGCCTTGCGCCCACTTCTCCAGCTTGCCGAGCACGCCCCAGGCGGTGAGCGCCAGCGAGATCGGCATCGCGAACTGGCCGAGACCCGGCACCGCCGACACGATCGTTCCGAGCAGTCCGGCAAGACCTCCCGCATTCGGGCTCGCCGTCACCGAAGAGAGCAGCGCGGTGATCAGCGAGCCGCCGATACCGAGCGCGGTCTTCTTGCCGTCGAGCAGCTTGCCGATGGTCTCGCCGAGCGCGCCGTTGACCTGGCCGAGCACCGGCTTGCCGTCCTTGTTGAGCAGCGTGCTGAGCAGGTCGACGACCTGCTTCAACTGATCGACGGGGGCCGGGTTGGTCGGGCTGACTGGTCCTGGCACGGGCGCCGTCTTGTTGATGAGGGAAAACAGCCGTTCGAACAGGTTGATCGGATCGTTGGTGGCGGGCAGCGTGTTGCCCGGTGTCGTCGTTCCCGGTGTTACGCCGCCGGCTGACGGTCGCAGCAACTGTGCGAGGTCTTCCAGCCGCTTCAGGATCCTGGACAGATCGCCGCTCTGCACGGAGCCTCCCGCCTGCGTTGCACGCGTGACGGCCGCGACCGTGGCCCCGTCGAGGAGCCCGGTATCCCTCAGGCCGTTCTGCTGCTGAAACTGCGAGACCGCGGCCCTGGTCTTCGGTCCGCTGATGCCGTCCTCGACGAGCGGCGGATTGGCGCCGAGCTTGTTGAGCGCCTGTTGCATCAGGACGATCGTCGACGCCGCATCGTCCTCGGGCTCCGTGCGGCCGGCGAATTGCGGGCTGCCGTCGAGGGTGATCGAGGAATCGAGCGCCATCATCGCATGCAGGATCACCGCCGTGCCGAGCTGGGAATCGACGTGGTTCGAGTCGAACACGTGGTCGCGGACGAATTTGCCGGCCTTCGCCTCGGGCGGGCCGTACAGTGTCGAACCGCCATAGAGGTAGGGCGAATTGCAGCCCTTGGCGTGATAGCCGAAGCCATTGAACGCCTCGAGCCGGAACAGGATCCGGGCGATGCCCCAGTCGCGGGCGCCGATGAAGTCTTCGATCCTGAACGCGTCCACGGCGCCGTCCACGAACGTGGCGAAGGGGCCGCGCCCTTTCGGAACGATGGTCGTCGCGCGATGAAGCGACTCGCCGTTGCCGAGATAGGTGTCGAAATCGAAGTTGGATTCGCGGTAGTGGCAGAGCGCAGCAAAATACCAGGGGACTCCGGTCAGCCGCTCGATCTGCTGATAGGTCGCCTTGCCGTTGATCGCCTTGCGTGCGACTCCATTCGCGTCGGCGAGGCGCGAAGGCCGGATCTCGAGATCGGCCCAATTCCGCTCGTACTCGCTTTTCAGATTCTCGAATGAGACCATGTCCCGCTCCCGAAAATTGATGAATTATCGAAATTTCGTGCAAGTCAGATATGGACCAGGCGCCGTGATCAGGGTGTGACTCCAGCGTGACCTCCCGCAAATGTGGCAGGTTGCCAGCCCGGCGCATGTGAAATGGCTTACAGCTTGGGCGGGAAAATGTGCCGCAGGACCGGATCGAGCCCGGGGCTTCGCCGTCAGCGCGACTGTCAGTGAGGGAACCGGCGTGGTCGGCCGTCCGTTAGTGCTTGAGACGGTTCGGCAAGGAGTTCTGCATGGCCAAGCGCGTCCTCGCGATCGGCATCGAACCCGGCAATGCGGACTACAGCGCATTTCCGCAGCTCACGCCGGAGCTCGTGCGCGATTATATCGAAGCGCAATTGCTGCGGCTGCGCGATCTCGGCTATGAGGTCACGAGCTGCCTGATCGATCTCGACGCGACCGCGGAAGCCGGCGTCACGGCGGCGCTGCACGACGAGAGCTTCGACTGCATCGTGATCGGCGCGGGCCTGCGCGAGCCGAAAGAGCGGCTGCTGCTGTTCGAGAAGGTGATCAACCTCGTCCATCGCCTGGCGCCCAATGCCGCGATCTGCTTCAACACCACGCCGGCCGACACGGCCGAGGCCGTGGGGCGCTGGATCGGTCCCTGACGTCCGATCGGCCGGCCCGTGCATCGCACGCGGCATGGTTTGAGCCGTCTTCGCGCTGCGCCTCCGACGCCATCGCGTCGCGCCGCGAGTCGCGGCGCCGGCTATTTGTCTGGTCCGAATCCGCTTCCGGCGCTATGACTGGCCTCATCACAGGGGAGAGCGCGCATGCTTCGAGGTCTTCGCATTGGAAGTTTTGGAATCGCGGCATGTCTGACGGTTGCGATGGCGATGCCGGCGCATGAGGCTGCAGCCCAGGATGCCATCGGCGGCGCGATCATCGGCGGTGTCGGCGGGGCAATCCTCGGCGGCGCGCTCGGCGGAGGCCGCGGCGCCGCAATCGGCGCTGTCGTCGGCGCCGGCACGGGCGCTGCGATCGCTTCCGAGGGCGAGCGCCGCCGCTCCGGTTACTACGCCTATCAGCGCGGCTGCTACATGCAGCGTCCCGACGGCTATTACGTCCGGGTCGACCACCGCTATTGCTATTGATTGATCAGCCGCCGGCGATCACGGCATCGACGGCGGCGGGCGGATTGGGCGAGGAGGGGTGAGGTTCGGCCGGCGAGCCGCCATCCCGAGCTGGTGGATCGCATGAGTATCCGATCTTGCATAGGCCGGTGGTTGATCGCCGCGATCGCGGCCGGCGATCTCGTCGGAGCCGGGGCTGCCCGCGCACAACAGATTCCAGCCGACGAAGCCGCGTTTACGGCTTTCGTGGCGGAGCGCTTTCGCGCCGAGATTCGTGACACCCCGGTCGTGATCAAGGGACCGCTGACGCTGTCGATCGGCCCTCTGCAAGCCAACCTCGATCGCATCTACGCTGTCTGCAAGACCAACACGAACGCCTGCGCCAGGGAGATCGGCAGCTATATCAGCGGCGTCAAGGCGACGACGAGCAGTCGAAACGATCCCCCGACCCGAGCAGCCCTTCGCGTGGTCGTGCGCACGGCCGAATACATGCGACAGGCGCTTCGGGAGGTCGACGCGCGCGGCCCGGCGCTGACGCGGCCCCTGGCGGAGGGGCTGGTGATCGTCCCGGTGCTGGATTCACCGCGGGCGCTCAGGGTCTTCAATGACCGGGATCGTGCCGCGCTCGGCTTGACGCAGGACCAGGTCTTCGACATCGCCATCGCCAATCTGCGCAGCAGCGTGAAGCCGATCGCGACCGCCGCAAAAGCGGTCCCATCAGGACAATTCGGTACCCTGACGGGAGACTATTATCAGACCAGCCGGCTTGCGTTGATCGACAGCTGGGCCCCGCTCGCACAAGCCCAGGGCGGTGTCCTGATCGTCGCGGCGCCGTCGACTGATGTCATGCTTTATTCAGGCGATGACAGCAGCACCGGGCTCGACGCGCTGCGGACGCTCGCCAGGAACGTCATGGCTCGCGCGCCAAAACCGCTTTCCGGTAGTTTGCTCCGCTGGACGCCGAAGGGCTGGCAGTCCGTTCGGTGAGATGCCGTCGCCGGGCAGAAGCGCGGCTCAACCCTTGACGGTCGCCTCCGGCATGATCTGGAGCAGCGGCTCCGGCTGGATCGAAATCTGGCCGGCGAACGGCCGGTCGTGCGCGGCGATCAGCAGGACCGAGGTGGCGACGCCGGTGGCGAACAGGCCCATCGCGATCGCCGATCCCAGCCGGTTGTCGCAGTGAACGAGGCCGATCACCAGCAGGGCGCAGGCGGCCTGGAGATACAGGCACCACCATTTGACGGGATTGACCGCGGCGAGGCTGACGATGATCCGCTGCCGCCGCGCGTCCAGCGCCTGTTCCAGCGCGGCGATGAGCTCGCGCTGCACATTCGCCTGCCCCGGGCCCTGCGGCGTCATGGCGACGACGAACTGCAAGGCTTCCGCGAGCGCCGGCGGCGTGACCTTCAGCGAGGCCTCCTGATGCGCCATCATCGGCCATTCCACTGCGACGGCCTGCCCGACATAGTCGCGCACCAGGCCGCGCAGCTTCGTCTCCTGCTCCGCGGGCAGGCCGGCGGCCAGCAGCACCGCGCTGCGCAGCGCACTGGCCTCGCGGCTCACCGCCGCGCTGGCACGGTCGCTGTCGCCCCAGACCTGCGCGGCGGTGAAGGCGACGAACAGGCCGAAGATGATGCCGAGCACCGGCAGCATGCCCGGCGAGATCGCCTTCAGCGACTTCGCGCGCTCCTGCGTCGCAGCCCTCGCGATGCCTGCGAAGATGGCCGCGGCGAGCAAATAGGTGAATCCGAAGATCACCAGCGCCATCACGGGCACCGGCAGATTGTGCAGCCAGTCGCTCATTCTGCCGTTGTCACTTGATTCGAGCCCTGGATCAACCGCATCCGCGCAGGCCGGCGTGGCCGCTCGTGCCGACGACGAACCACGATACAGCCCGGAATTGTCGTCATTTGAGCTGCGCGCAACAATTAGCACGGCGCGGCCGCGGCGCGATCAAGGGAGGCGGAATGAGGACCCTTCGAGAATTTCTCGCTCCGGCCTACGGCTGGTTTACCGAGGGCTTCGACACCCGTGACCTGAGTGGAGCAAAGGCGTTGTTGGAGGAGTTCGCGACGCCGTAAGTGGAAATGGCGCCCGCTTGCTCATTTCGGCCGCCACCGCGTAACAAGTGAGATGAACTCCAGAACGCCACTGCCGCGCCACCAAATCGCCTCACGACTCAACGACGCATGTTGCATCGGGCCGGGGCGATGCGCATGGGTGGTGTAGTGATGCGCAATTGGTCCAATGTTTATATGACTGCGTCCGTGAGCGGGCTGATGGTCACGATGCTTTTGCTTGGCGCGATCCTCGCTCGAAATGTCGGACTGGCGGAGAAGAATGGCAACCGGGTCATCGCTGTGCCAGCGCACAGCGAGGCCCGCACCCAGACGACTTCTGAGAACGGTGGCGGCGCCACGGTAGATTTTGGTGTCGCGGACCTTAGAGGGTCGCTGCCGTAAGGAAGTGATCATCGGCCCGCCCTGCCGAGCCCGCTGAGAGACCGTTCGGCTGGCCAGTCATCTTGCCTAGCCGAGGCGATCGGTAAGGTCCGCTTTAGCCCCCACGAGGGGACGTCGTTTAGATCAGCTTCAGTCCCTTCAGACTGGCGTGACCTTGTTTGCCGACGATGATGTGGTCGTGCACGGCGATGCCCAGCGGCTTGGCGATGTCGATGATCGCCTTGGTCATCTGGATGTCGGCCTGAGATGGCGAGGGATCGCCTGAGGGGTGGTTGTGCACCAGGATCAGCGCGGTTGCCGACAGCTCCAGCGCGCGCTTGATGACCTCGCGCGGATAGACCGGGGTGTGGTCGACCGTGCCGGTCTGCTGCACCTCGTCGGCGATCAGCTGGTTGCGCTTGTCGAGGAAGAGCAGGCGGAATTGCTCCTTGTCGGCAAAGGCCATGCTGGAGCGGCAATAGTCGATCACCTCGTTCCAGGACGACAGCGCGTTGCGGCTGTTGACCTCGCCCTTGGCGACGCGATGCGTTGCCGCGGCGATCAGCTTGAGCTGATGGATCGCGGATTCCCCGATGCCCTCGACGTCGCGCAGCCGCGCGACCGGCGCGTGCACGACCTCGGCGAACGATCCGAAAATCCTGATCAGCGCCTTCGCCAGCGGTTTGGTGTCGCGCCGGGGCAGCGCCGGAAACAGCGCCATCTCCAGCAGCTCGTAGTCGCTCAGCGCGTCGGCGCCGGCGCTGTAGAAGCGCTCGCGCAGCCGCTCGCGATGGCCGAGATAGTGCGGCGCGTCCTCGGGCTTGCTCTTGTCGTGGTCGGTCTTGGCGGGCATCGGCGGCCAGCATTGCCGGGGACCTGCGCTTTTGCAACCGTCAATTGCAGCACGGCGCGCTGGTCTCGGCACCAGACCTTGGTGACAATCAGCCCGCCGGCCTCCTGGCAGTCTGCCCTGGCGGGGGCATCGTAACGGCAACGACGCCGGCGAGAATGAGCACCATTCCTGCGACAATCGACCAGGTGAAGCGCTCGCCGAGCAGTGCGGTGCCGAGCGCCACCGCAAATCCCGCGCGCAGGTAGCTTCCACTCGTGGTCCCAAGCGGGCCGAGCGTGCGGATCAGGCGGAAATAGATCACCATGGCAAGCGCCGTACAGACGACCGCGAGGCCGAGGACCGCCGCGACCGCCTCTGCCGTTGGCGCCAGCGTCCATGGCCGCTCGACGATGGCTGCCGCCGGGAGCATGAGGACCGCAGCGCAACCCATCGCCCCGGCTGCCGTGACGATCGCCGGAAGTTCCGAGAACCGCTGCCCCCATATCGGTGCGAGCGCGTAGCAGAGGCTTGCACCGAGCACGGCCGCTTGTGCCAGCGGCTCCGTCGAGCCGATTCCGGAGAGCGCATCGATGCCCATCGTCATGGCCACGCCGGCAAGCCCAAGCGCGACGCCGATGATCTTCCGGCTGCTGATCGCCTGCCGTCCGCGCCCGGTCGTCAGCGCGATCGCGAGCACGAACATCGGCGGGGTCGCATTGAGCACGCCGGCGAGGCCGCTTGCGATATGCATCTCGCCCCAACTGATCAGGGTGAACGGCAGCGCGCTTTGCAGCAGCCCTTGCACGAGGAAGGCCGTCCACATCGATCCTCGACCGGGAAGAGCATGCCCCTGAGCGCGGGCGATCACGGTCAGGAGAATGGCCGCGATCGTCACGCGTGCGGCGACCATCGTGAATGGCGGTATCGTTGGGATCGCGACCTTGATCAGCGTGAACGAGCTGCCCCAGATCAGTGAGAGAAGCAGCAGGAGCCCGATCTCGAACGCGAGGGGCGTTTGCCCCGACCTTGTTTGTTGCGCCTGTGTGCTCATGCATTTGCTCCGGTATGTGTCGGCACCATGATCCGGAGCGGTGGCGCAGGCTGGCTGAATTCGGACCTCATCGCCCGATCGAGTCCGATTTCAGCTACTCGGCGAGCCGCGTTGAAACTATGATTTCGTCATGGCGACAGGCTCGGCGCATCGGCAGACGCTGCCACCGCATCTCGATTGGGAGACCTGCGATCGGGCGCGGCTGGCGCGCGCCCGTGCCTTCGACGGCCTGTTCTTCTCCGGCGTTCGTTCGACGCGCATCTATTGCCGGCCGGTCTGTCCGGTTCGCCCCGCGCGCTCCGAGAACGTCGCCTTTTATGCGACCGCCGCGGCCGCCGAGCGCGCCGGCTTTCGCCCGTGCCTGCGCTGCCGGCCGGAAACCGCGCCGGGGTCGCCCGCCTGGATGGGAACGGCCACCACCGTTGCGCGTGGGATGCGCTTGATCAATGACGGATTCCTGGATCGCGCGTCGGGAGTGGATCTCGCAGGAGCCCTGGGAGTCGGGCCGCGCCATCTGCTCCGCCTGTTCATGCGCCACGCCGGTGCGAGCCCGAGCGAGATCGCCGCGACCCGCCGTGTGCAGGAAGCCAAGCGTCTGATCGACCAGACCGAGATGACATTGGCGGAGATCGCCTTTGCCGCGGGCTTCGGCAGCGTTCGCAGGTTCAATGACGCATTTGCCGCGACCTACAAGCGACCGCCATCGTCATTCCGCCGCCGACGGTAGCCGATCGGCCGGGATCACCCGATCTGCTTCTCGCCGTGTCTTTCCGACAGCGTGAAGATCTCGACGCCCGTGGCGGTGACGCCGACGGAGTGTTCGAACTGCGCCGACAGCGAGCGGTCGCGGGTCACCGCGGTCCAGCCGTCGGAGAGGATCTTCACATGCGGCTTGCCGAGATTGATCATCGGCTCGATGGTGAAGAACATGCCGGGCTTGAGCTGCACGCCTTCGCCGGGCCGGCCGATATGGATGATGTTCGGCTCGTCGTGGAACATGCGCCCGAGGCCATGGCCGCAGAAATCGCGCACCACGCTCATGCCTTGTGGTTCCACAAAGCTCTGGATGGCGTGGCCGATGTCGCCGGTGGTGGCGCCGGGCTTCACCGCGGCGATGCCGCGCATCATCGCCTCATACGTCACCTCGATCAGCCGCTCGGCCTTGCGCGCGATCGGGCCGACCGCATACATCCGGCTGGAATCGCCGTACCAGCCGTCGACGATGAAGGTGACGTCGATGTTGACGATGTCGCCTTCCTTCAGCGGGCGGTCGCCGGGCATGCCGTGGCAGACCACGTGGTTGAGCGAGGTGCAGGTCGAGTAGCGGTAGCCGCGATACATCAGCGTCGCCGGATAGGCGCCGTGGCTGAAGGCGAAGTCGCGGACGAATTGGTCGATGCGGTCGGTCGGCACGCCGGGCCCGACGATGTCGGTGAGCTCGTCGAGGCACTTCGCCACCAGCGCGCCCGCCTTGCGCATGCCGGCAAACGCACCCGGCCCATGCAGCTTGATCTGTCCGGTCTTGCGCAGGGAGGTATCGGAGGCTTCGACGTAGCTCATGCGGGGCTGGTCTCGATGTCGGCGGAAGGGCTTGATTTCAGGGCCATAATCTAATGATCGCGGGCCTTCATGCAAGCCGGGCGTGCCTCTTGCGCCCGAAACAGGGCCTAATTCGGGACTTCTACGGTGGTTTCCACCGGCAGGGCGCCGCCCCGGACGCGGATCTCGCGGACGGGATAGGGAACCCGGATGCCCTCGTGCTTGAAGGCCTCCCACAGCGCCAGCATCACGTCGCTCTTGACGCCATCCATGCCGTCTGGGTCCGCGATCCAGAAGGTCAGCGAGAACTTCATCCCGGCTTCCGCGAACTCGGTCAGGATGCTGTTCGGCGGCTTGCCTTTCTGCGCGCGGGGATGGGCGGCCGCGGTCTCCGCGGCGAGCTTGCAGACCAGCCGCGGATCGGCGTCGTAATTGGTGCCGAAGGCGATCTTCACCAGCGTGTTCTTGTCGGTATAGGTCCAGTTGACGACCTTCTGCGTCACCAGGTCCTCGTTCGGCACCAGGAATTCGCGGCCGTCGCCGGCGGCGACGGAAATATAGCGCGTCTTCATCGCACTGATGCGCCCGGTATTGTCGCCGATGGTGACGAGGTCGCCCGGCTTCACCGACTTGTCCGCGAGCAGGATGATGCCCGAGATGAAGTTGGCGACGATCTTCTGGAGGCCGATACCGATGCCGACGCCGACCGCGCCGGAGAACACCGCGAGCGCCGAGAGATCGATGCCGACCGCGCCGAGCGCAATGACGATTGCGATGGCAAGCAGCCCGATGCGGATGATCTTGACCAGCAGCACCTGCACCGACGGCGTCAGATCGGTGGTCGAATTGATCCGGCTCTCGGCGAAATTGCTGGCAATGTTTGTGGCCCAGAGCGCGATGAGCAGAAGCGCACCGGCCTTGATCACCAGGAGCGGCGTCAGCCTGAGGCCACCGAGCACGATCGCGAAGGAATCGAGCAGATCGACCGTCGCATCAAGCTGGCCGATGATGGACAGCGCCGCGACAAACCACGCCGTGATCGACACCAGCTTGACGATGAAGGCGTTGCGTAGCACCGAGGTCACGAGCCGGATCGCGAGCCAGGCCAGCCCCAGCTTGGCGGCGACCATCAGCAGATAGCTCCGGCTCGGCCAGGTCGCGTGGTACATCACCACGCGGGAGATGATCACCAGCAGGGTGAACACTGCCGTGGAGGCGCTGGAGACCATCACCCGGGCGAAGTGCCGGAGCGGCAGCGGCCAGCGCATCGCCAGCGACGTCATGTCGATGCGGTTGCGAACCCCGGCTTCCGCGGCATAGGCGATGCCGGCCGCGGCCAGGATGAGGCCGAATTGCAGGTAGAACCAGGGTGAGGAGATTTCCGCCCCGACGCTGCGCGCGGTGGTCTGCACGAACTCCATGAAGTCTTTGAGGTCCATCGGGCCAGTCTCGTCGGGAAGCGGGTGGGACGATTTGATTCGGGAGAGCCGCAGAATCCCACAAGGGGATCAGCCCTGCCATCGATACACCGGCCCGCGATGCGCGTTAAGGCCGCAAAATACAGGCAGATTGCCGCGAGTGGGAGAAAATGGGTTGGCGTGGGAGTCTGCCGACGATAAGGATGCAATTCCAGCGATTTGTACCCGGAAGGTGGATGGCTTCCCTCGACTCTGTCAGCCTCGCCATATTGCTCGGCGCCGTCCTCGTCATGGCCGGTATCCTGTCGAGCCTGCTTGCTCTGCGCTTCGGCGCGCCCCTGCTGCTCGTCTTCCTTGCCATCGGCATGCTCGCGGGAGATTCCGGCCCCGGGCAGCTTCAGTTCGACGACGTCCGCACCACCTATCTGGTCGGCTCGGTAGCGCTCGCCCTGATCCTGTTCGACGGCGGCCTGAAGACGCGCTTTGCCAGCATCCGCACCGTGCTCGCGCCGTCCGTCGTGCTCGCCACCGTCGGCGTGCTTCTGACCGCGCTGATCACGGCGCCGTTCGCCAAATACGCGCTCGACCTCAACTGGACGGAGTCGCTGCTGGTCGGTGCCGTCGTGGCCTCGACCGACGCCGCCGCGGTGTTCCTGCTGGTGCACACCCAGGGCCTGCGCCTGCGTCCGCGCGTCGGCGCGACGCTGGAGGCCGAATCCGGCACCAACGATCCCTTCGCGATCTTTCTCACCTTGATGCTGGTCGAGTACATCTCGCTGGGATCGAGCTCGGCCGGCCATGTGGTGATGGAGTTCATCCAGGAGGCGGTGCTGGGTGCCGCCGTCGGCGTGGTCGGGGGACGTCTCGTCGTCGTCGCGCTCAACCAGGTTGCGCTGCCGCAGGGCCTGCATGCACCGTTCGTGACCACGGGCGCGCTCGTGATCTTCGGCGGTTCGCAGATCATGCACGCCTCCGGATTCCTCGCGGTCTATCTCGCCGGCATCATCATCGGCAACCGCCCGACCCGCGCGCATAATTCCGTGGTGGCGTTCCTGGATGCCGCGACTTGGCTGGCGCAGATCGTGATGTTCGTGCTGCTGGGCCTGCTGGTTTCGCCGAGCCGGCTCGGCGCGAGCGCGTTGCCGGCGGTCGCCGTCGCATTCGTCCTGATGCTGGTCGCGCGGCCGGTCGCGGTGTTCGTGTGCCTGGCGCCGTTCCGCTTCAACTGGCGCGAGAAGATCTTCATCGCCTGGACCGGCCTGCGCGGCGCGGTCGCGATCTTCCTGGCGTCGATCCCGATGCTGGTGGGCCTGTCGAAGGCCTATCTCTATTTCGACGTCGCCTTCGTCGTCGTCATCATCTCGCTCCTGTTGCAAGGCTGGACGCTGGCGCCTGCCGCGCGCAGGTTGCACGTGGCGCTGCCCCGCGCCGAGCGTGGTCCGCGCCGCGTCGAGCTGGATCTGCCCGGCCAGCTCGAGCAGCAGCTCGTCGGCTATCCGGTGCGGCCCAAGAGCCTGTATTTCCGCCGCGGCCTGATCCCGTCCTGGTCCAAGCCGACGCTGGTCATCCGCAACGAGAACATTTTGACACCGACCGAAGCCGATCCGATCGCGCCCGGCGACTACATCTATCTGCTGGCCCCGCCGGAAAAGGCCGAGGCGCTCGACCGCTTCTTCGTCGACATGCAGCCGAGCACGGCGCCGGATCCGCATCTGCTCGGCGACTTCATGGTCTCCGGCGAGCACACGCTGGCCGAGCTTGCCGAGATCTACGGCGTGAAGGTCGGCGAGGATGACCGCAGGCTGACCCTTGCCGACTATTTCGACGTCCACCTCGATCGTGCGCCGAAGGAGGGTGCCGAGCTGCCGCTGGACGAGATCGTGCTGGTCGCGCGCAGCATCTCCGGCGGCCGCGTCAACGTCGTCGGCCTCCGCCTGCCGGAAGAAGACGAGACGCCCGCGCCGCTGACGCGCCGGCAAGCGCTGCGGCGCAAGCTCGCGGATTTGTGGACGTCGGTGGCGGGGGTTTAGGCGCCGCGCTCTCCGTTTTCACTTTGGCGGAACGGAGCCCGCCACACACTCCGCCCAGACTCTGCTCCGACGGGGTGGCGCTGTTCGCACAAAACTGCCACCAAATCGCCGCAACCGCCGAAGAGCTGCGCAGCTTCGTGACTCCCGGTTCCGGAACACTCCGCGATGCTGCTCGTTCTTAGCGGGCGTAACCGTCAACGCATCTGACAGGAGCAACCCATGCGAAAATTCATCTTGCCGGCCATTGTCGCGATCGGTCTGGCATCGGCGGCGCCGGCGATGGCTTATGACAGCGGCGACCAGCTCTCGATGCAGGCCGCGCTGGATGTCGCGACCGATATCGGCGTCATGACCGTCTCGCACACCGAGTTCGCGGGCGATGAATGGCAGATCGAAGGCCGCGACCGCGCCGGCCGCTGGATGGAGGTCGACGTCGATGCCCGTACAGGTGAAGTGCGGAACGTCGATCGCGGCTGGTAAGCTACAGCCGTTTTGCGAAGCGAGGCGGACCGTCGAAAACGGCGATCCGCCTCGACCTAAGTCAGCACCTTCACCCCGCCGAACGACGTCACGCGGCCCTGCTTCAGCATCACGATCTGCGTCGCGAGCTGGCGCAGTTCGGCGACATCGTGGCTGACATAGACCATGGGGACATTGGCCTCGTCGCGCAGCCGCACCAGGTAGGGCAGGATTTCGAGCTTGCGGCCCTCGTCGAGCGCGCCGAGCGGTTCGTCGAGCAGCAGCAGGCGCGGCTTCGACAGCAGAGCGCGGCCGAGCGCGACGCGCTGGCGCTCGCCGCCGGAGAGCTTTCCGGGGCGGCGGTCGAGCAGGGCGCCGATGTCGAGCAGGTCGATGATGCGCTTGTGCTGCGCCGGATCAGGCGCGAGGCTGTTCATGCGCCGCCCATAGTCGAGATTTTGCGCGACGTTGAGATGCGGAAACAGCCGCGCGTCCTGGAACACATAGCCGATGCGGCGGCGATAGGTCGGCACATGGATGCCGGCGGCGGTGTCGTCCACGGTCTCGCCGTCGATCACGATGGTGCCGCGGTCGGGCCGCAACAGGCCTGCGATCATGTTGACCAGCGAGCTCTTGCCGGCACCGGATGCGCCGAACAGGCCGATGACGCGGCCTTCGCTGGTGAAGGTTGCGGAAAGCGAGAACTCGCCGAGCTGTTTTTCGATGTCGACCCGCAGCATGGTCAGTTCCCGTGCAGGCGCTGCGTGGCGCGGCGGGCGAACCATTCGGCGGCAATCAGTGCGCCCATTGCCAGCACGATCGAGATGATCACGAGTCGTCCCGCGGCCGCGTCGCCATCGGGGGTCTGGATCAGCGAATAGATCGCCGAGGAAATGGTCTGCGTTTCCCCGGGAATGTTGGAGACGAAGGTGATGGTCGCGCCGAATTCGCCGATCGCCTTGGCGAAGCCGAGCACCATGCCGGCGAGCACGCCCGGCAGCGCCAGCGGCAGCGTCACCGTGAAAAAGACTTTCCAGGGCGCCGCGCCCAGCGTCTCCGCGGCCTGTTCGAGCCGGCGGTCGATTGCCTCGATCGACAGCCGCATCGGGCGCACCAGCAGCGGAAACGACATCACGCCGCATGCGAGCGCAGCGCCGGTCCAGCGGAACGCGAAGACGATGCCGAGGTATTCGGCCAGGAAGCCGCCGACGAGTCCCTTGCGACCCAAGGTGAGGAGCAGGAGATAGCCGGTGACGACAGGCGGCAGCACCAGCGGCAGATGCACGACGGCGTCGAGCACCGACTTGCCCCAAAAGTCTTTGCGCGCGAGCAGCCATGCCAGCGCAATGCCGAATGGCGTCGCGACCAGCGTGGCGATGACGGCGACCCTGAGCGAGAGCAGGATCGCCGTCCATTCGGCGGGAGAGAGCTCGAGCACGAAAAATCAGGTTGTCGGGCTAACCAGGAACTTGAAGCCGTATTTTTCAAGAATGGTCTTGGCTGCGGTCGAGCGCAGGAAGGCGAGATAGTCGTTGGTCTCGGCCTTCGCGGTGGTGGTCGCGGCGACGGGATAGATGATCGCGGGATGCGAATCCGCCGGGAAGGTGCCGACGACCTTCACGCCGGGCTCGACCTTGGCGTCGGTCGAATAGACGATGCCGAGATTGGCCTCGCCGCGGGCGACCAGCGTCAGCGCGGCGCGCACGCTCTCGGCCATGGCGAATTTCGGCTCGGCCGCCTGCCAGGCGCCCAGCTTCTCCAGCGCCGCCTTGGCGTATTTGCCGACCGGCACCGACTTGACGTCGCCGGTCGCGATCTTGCCGTCGCCGGCGAGCTTGGCGAGGTCAAAGCCTTGCGCGATGGTGACGTTGTCGATCTTGGAATCCTTCGGTGCGATCAGCACGATGCTGTTGCCGAGCAGATTGACGCGGGTCGGCTCGTTGATGGTCTTCTTCGAGATCGCGTAGTCCATCCAGTCGGTATCGGCGGAGACGAACACGTCGGCCGGCGCGCCCTGCTCGATCTGCTTGGCGAGCACCGAGCTCGCGGCATAGCTGACGCTGAACTTGACGCCGGTCTTGGCGGTGTAGGCGGCATCGACCTCGTCGAGCGCGTTCTTCATCGAGGCGGCGGCGAACACGGTGATGGTCTTGTCCTCGGCGACGGCGGGCGAGAGGCTCGCGCCCGCGAGGATCACGAAGGCGGTGAAAAGTCCGGCAATACGAATCATGGATGCGCTCCGTGCGAGCTCGCGCGAGCAAATGCACGCGCAAATCTGGCGTTGGGTTGAGTCAGGTCGCGACGGGCGGAAGCGCTGTTCCACGTGTCCCCGCAACGGCTTACGGCCGGCGGGGGTATCGCAGCTGCGAAGATAGCAGGCCGCGGCCCAAGGTCAAAGGCGACCGTTTGTCTAACGCATGATCCGGAAAAGTGTGTAGCGGTTTTCCGAAAAGATCATGCGCAAACAATAACATCCAGCTTTATTGTGCCGGCAGGATCGCGATCGACAGCGAATTGTCCTTGGCGCCGCTGACCTGGACCACGAAAGGCTGCGCCGACAGCTCGTATTTCATGGTCTTGCGGATGCCGTCGCAATCGGTCGCGCCGCTGAAGGCCACGGGCTTGAGGAAATGCCCGTCCTGGACCACGTCCACCCAGGCCCCCGAGGAGAGGCTGACCGTGTAGAGACCCGCCTTCGGCGACTTGATGCTGGTGAAGCCGGCAAAGGTGCCATCCTTCGGCGCCCGCTCCGGCGGCGTCGGCAGCTTTGCATCCGCGGGCGCGACCAGTCCCAGCGTGATGGCCGACGCGGGCAGCGCGGCCTGCTCGGCCCCCGAAGCAAGCTTGGCACGGTCCGGCGCGGTCAGCGCTGCGCGCTCGCGCTCGATCGGCCATTTGAACTTGTCGCAACCGCTGGGTTCTTCCGCGGCGAAAGCGGAGGTCGCACTGAGCGAGAGCACGGCAAGGAGAGCGAGGACGCGCATGTCAAATCTCATCGTTGGCCACGCGAGGGCGCGCGGCTTGCGGTCAGGTTTGTTGAAGGACAGGATGCGCATCCCGGAATGCCGCGGGCTTACGGCCGAGCGGCGAAGCGATCCTAGCGCATTTGGGCGGCGCGAACCAACCAACTAGTTCGTCATCCCGGGGCGCGCTTCGCGCCCCGGGACGAAAGCGGTGAATCAGGCCGCAGCGTACGCTACGGCTTCGCATCCGCTGCGTGCAGCACGACTTTGCAAGCCGCCGGCATCTGCGCCAGCGTCATCGGCGGCTTTGGCTTCGGCGGCTCCGGCGGGGGCTTCGGATGCAGCACGGCGTCGCTGAACCAGTAGGCGAGGTCGGACGGCTGGCAGCCTTCGTCCTCGGATTGCGACGACTGGCCCTCGCATTCGCGCGAGCCCGCCGGGCAGCGCATGCGGATGTGGAAGTGATAGTCGTGGCCCCACCACGGCCGGATCTTCCACAGCCATGAGCGGTCGCCCTTGGCCTCGCGGCACAGCGCCTTCTTGATCGCGGCATTGACGAAGATGCGCTGCACGGCCGGCTCCTGCGCCGCGTCGCGCAGCGCGAGCACGTGGGCAGGCGTGAACACCTTGGGGTCGATGTCGAGCCGGTCCTGACGCACCATCATCACCGCCGACATGTCCTCGCGTTCGTCGCGCGACAAACGACGGTCCGGCATCGGTGTCAGCCAGATGTCGGCATCCAGGCCGATTTGATGGCTGGCATGGCCCGACAGTGCCGGCCCGCCGCGCGGCTGGCCGATGTCGCCAACCAGAATGCCCGGCCATCCCGCGTCCTTGTGCGCCCTGGCTGCGAGCCGCTTGATCAGCGCGATCATGTCGGGATGACCGTAATTGCGGTTACGCGACAGCCGCATCACCTGCCAATTGTCGCCGTTGAGCGGCATCTGCATGGCGCCGCCGATGCAGCCCTTGGAGTAGGAGCCGATGACATGAGCCGGTCCCTTCGACGGCAGAAGTTTTCGTGCGAACAGCTCCTTGGCACCGATGCTGGGATCGTTTGGATTGGCGAGCGGCGGCAGCGGTTTTGGGTTGACGCTGCCCTTGTCCTGGGCCAGCGCGGCGCCGGCGGTCAGGAACGTCATGACAAGCAGGAGAGGGGCGAGGCGGCGGGGACTCATGCAGTCACCCTTATAACCCAACGCGGCGTCAGGGTTAAGAAACAGTCCCTTCGTCCAAAATATTGTCCGAAAGTCGCAGTTCCCTGCGCGCGGCCGGCCGATTTTTAACGACGCGATAACCCTCTCGTGCATTGACCAAAATTCGTGCGTGGGAGGCGTATTCACTCCCCGCTGCATGCATTCGCGCGCGCTCGCGGAAATGATTCAAGGCAGCGCGCAATTTTGCGCCATCGCGTTCTCCGATGACGACGATGTGATGGGCTTGGCGCGCCCGGCGACGCTGCCGCGCCTCGCAAACGGGCAATGAGGGCTGCTTTCTTGCGGCCACCAGACCATGCGTCCGACCGTCAGACCACCCAAGATTACTTTTTTTTCAGACACTTGCCCCAAAACTTGCGGTCACTGGGCGCGACTGGGACGTATGGAATTGAGTTTGGGGTCTCGAAAAACAACGAAGCGAAAGGGACGCGTGCTCGCCCGGGCCGGCCGACAGCCGCGCAAGCCGCGCTTCGCGCGCGCGCCTCGACCCGTTTGCGAACGCGACGAACTCCAGCGCAGCCGCGCCGAGGCGGAGGCCGCGATTGCCGAGGCCCGCAAATCCCATGAGCGCCTGCGCCAGGCCATCGACATCCTGCCGCAGGGCATCGTGATCCTCGACCCTGAAGGCCGCTACGTCCTCTGGAACAAGCAATATTCCGAAATCTACAGCAAGACCGCCGATCTGTTCGCGGAAGGCGCGCGCCTCGAAGACACGCTGCGCATCGGCGTTGCCCGTGGCGACTATCCGGAAGCCGCCGGCCACGAGGACGAGTGGATCGCCGAGCGGCTGAAGAAGCTGCACGAGCCCGGCAAGCGCCACGAGCAGACGCTGTCGGACGGCCGGGTCATCCTGATCGACGAGCGGTTGACCGACGACGGCGGCGTGGTCGGCCTGCGCGTCGACATCACCGAGTTGAAGCAGCGCGAGGCCTCGTTCCGCCTGCTGTTCGACGGCAACCCCGTCCCCATGATCGTCTGCGCGCTCGACGACGAGCGCATCCTCGCCGTCAACGATGCCGCGATTGCCCATTACGGCTATAGCCGCGCCGAGTTCGAGAAGCTGAAGATCCGCTCCTTGCAGGCTTTCGACAGCGAGCCGCCCTGGACCACCGATCGGTCCAGCGAGGAGCAGGCCGCGCGCACCTGGAAGCACGTCAAGGCCGACGGCGCGCTGATCGACCTTGCGATCTATTCGCGCGAACTGACCTATGCCGATCGGCCCGCGATGCTGCTCGCGCTGATGGACATCACCGAACGCAAGCGCGCCGAGGCGCGGCTCGCCTTCATGGCCCAGCATGACGGGCTGACCGGCCTGCCGAACCGCAACCTGCTGCGCCAGCAGGTGGACGAGATGCTGCTGCATATGCGGCGCAGCTCCGACAAGGTCGCGCTGCTGATGCTGGGGCTCGACAATTTCAAGGCGGTCAACGATACGCTGGGACACGCGGTCGGCGACAAGCTGTTGCGCGGCGTCGCCAAGCGGCTGCGCTCCACCTTGCGCGAGGAAGACGCACTGGCGCGGCTCAACTCCGACGAGTTCGCCATCGTCCAGAGCGGGCTGACGCGTCCCGAAGGCGCCGTGATGCTGGCGAAACGCCTGCTCGAAGCCATCGCCGATCCCTATCTGCTCGACGGCCATTCGGTGGTGATCGGTGCCTCCATCGGCATCGCGATGGCGCCCGGCGACGGCGACGATTCCGAAAAACTGCTCAAGAACGCCGACATGGCGCTATCGCGGGCCAAGGCGGACGCGCGCGGCACCTTCGCGTTCTTCGAGGCCGCGCTCGATGCCAAGGCGCAGAGCCGGCGCAAGATCGAGGTCGAGCTGCGCGACGCGATCCAGAACGACGTGCTGCGCCCCTATTACCAGCCGCTGATCGACCTCCAGAGCGGCCGCATCACCGGCTTCGAGGCGCTGATGCGCTGGCCGCATGCCGAGCGCGGCATGGTCTCGCCCGCCGAGTTCATTCCGGTTGCGGAAGAAACCGGGCTGATCAATCCGCTCGGCGGCCTGATGCTGCGCCGGGCGTGCCTGGATGCCGCGACCTGGCCCGACGACGTCCGCGTCGCCGTCAATCTGTCGCCGCTCCAGTTCCGCAGCGGCAATCTGCTCTCGGTGGTCACGGACGCGCTGAAACATTCCGGCCTGGCGGCGCGGCGGCTCGAGCTCGAGATCACCGAGACGCTGCTGCTCGAAAAGAGCACGCAGGTGCTTGCGACGCTGCATGCGCTGCGCGCGCTCGGCGTCCGCATCTCGATGGATGATTTCGGCACCGGCTATTCCAGCCTCAGCTATTTGCGCAGCTTCCCGTTCGACAAGATCAAGATCGACCAGTCCTTCGTGCGCGATCTCGGCGCCAATCGCGAGGCGCAGGCGATCATCCGCTCCATCGTCAGCCTCGGCAAAGGCTTGGGTGTCACCATCACCGCCGAGGGCGTCGAGACCGAGGCCGAGCTGAGCTGCCTCCGCACCGAAGGCTGCGACGAAGGCCAGGGCTTTCTGTTCAGCAAGGCCCGGCCGAATGCCGAGATCATCAGCTTGCTGAAGGCGCAGCGGGGTATTGACGGCGACACCGCGCTGGTGGCCTGAAGCGGCGCTTCACCTCTCCCCGCGAAGGGCGTGGCGTGCAGCGTCGTTGCGGCTGTCACTCCGTATTGACCTCCGACAAGATCGTCTTCCCGACATCTTCGTAATGTGTGTCCCGCGCCTGGATCTGCTGCGCGATGGCGTGCATGTCACGAAACCGCCGCTCGAACGGATTGCTGCGGAATACTGCGGTCGCGCCGGCCATGTGATAGGCGGCGTCGACCACCTTGGCTGACTGGTGGATGGTCCAGGTCGCGGCGAGGCGAACAGCGCTGCGATGCGCCGCGCTGAACGCGCCGGTCGCGCTGAGATCGCGCCACATCGCATTGGCCGTCGCATAGAGATAGGCGCGCGCAGCGCGCAAGTCGCCCTCTGTGCGGCCGATCAGGCCCTGGACCGCCTGGTTATTGCGCATCGCGCTGGCCGCCAGCGACTGGTGCTTTGCGCGCGACAAAGCGATCGCGGCATCCAGCGTGGCGCGCGCCACGCCCAGCGAGACCGCAGCAAAGCCGAGGCTGAAGGTCGAGCCGGTGCCGATCTTGTAGAGTGCACCCGTCTCGCGCAGCGCGGACGGCACGTCCCGGAACGCCGTGAAGCGCTCGGGGATGAAGAGGTCATTGACTTCATACGAGTCCGTGCCGGTGCCGGCGAGCCCGATCGCCTGCCAGACGTCATGCAGCACGGCGCTCGCGACCGGAAACAGGATGGTGCGCACCTCGGGCGAGCCGTCGGCATTTTTCCGCGGTGTCCCGTCGGCAGTGACGATGCGGACATGCGCCCCCAGCCAGCTTGCCTGCCGCGAGCCCGAGGCAAAATCCCAGCGCGCCGTGACGCGATAGCCGCCCTCGACCGCGCGCGCCTCATGCGCGATCGCGCCCCAGGCGAGGATACCGGGCTGTGTGTTGAAGATCTCGTGCGCGGTGTCGGGATCGAGCGAGGCCGCGATCATGGCGCAGACGCTGCACTGGCCGAGGCACCAGGCGGTCGAGGCATCCGCCTTCGCGATCTCCTCCTGCATCTGCATGAAGATCTCGATGGGGACCTCTGCGCCGCCGAGGCTCTGCGGCAGCAGCGCGCGGTAGAGCCCGTTCTCGATCAATGCATCGACGACGGCCGGTGTCAGCCGCCGCGTCCGCTCGATCTCGTCCGCTTCACGCGCAATCAGCGGCGCGATGGCGCGGGTGCGTTCAACGAGATCGAAGCCCAGCGGCCTGTTCATGCGTTGCCTCGTCAGGCCGCGGCGCGGCCGAGGTCGAGCTGTTGTTTGTGTCTGGTCGGGAAGCTCAGCGCCACCGCGACGGCGGCGAGCCCGATCGCGAAGGAGCCGGCGTGCAGCCATGTGTAGCGTTGGAAATTGTCAAACACGAGCCCGCCGGCCCAGGGCCCGAGCGCCATGCCGAGGCTGGCAAAGGCCGACACGGCGCCGAACACGGTGCCCATGATGCGCGCGCCGAAGAATTCGCGGACCAGCACCGCATAGAGCGGCATCACGCCGCCATAGGCGAGACCGAACACGACCGAGAGCGCGTAGAATTCGCCGAGCTGGGCCACTGCGAGATAGGTCGCGATGCACATCGCCTGCACGAACAGACCGCCGACCAGCACGGGCTTTGCGCCGATGCGATCGGCCGCCGCGCCCAGCAGCAGGCGCCCGCCGAGCCCGGAGACGCCTGCGACGCTGTAGACCGTGACCGCCGTCAGCGGGGCGATGCCGCAGACCATCGCATAGGACACCATGTGGAAGATCGGACCGGAATGCGCCGCGCAGCAGGCGAAATGTGCAGCCGCGAGCGCGATGAATTGCGGCGTGCGCAGCGCCTGCGCCGCGGTCAGCTCGATCTCGGGCGCGGCGTCGGTGCTTGCCGGGCCAGCCGCCTGCGGCGCCGGCCGCACCAGGAAGCAGGCCGGGATCAGCAGCGCCCATGCGGCAATGCCGATCACCAGCATCGCGGTGCGCCAGTCATAGGCTGTGATCAGCCAGCTTGCGGTCGGTGCGATCGTCACCGGCGACACGCCCATGCCGGCAGAGACCAGCGCCACCGCGAGGCTGCGATTCTTTTCGATCCAGGCGCTCGCGAGCGCCATCATCGGCGCGTAGAAGCTGCCCGCAGCGACGCCGATCAGTACGCCGAAGAAAAGCTGAAATTGCCACAGGCTGGTCGCCTGGCTCGCGGTGACGAGACCGAGGCCCAGCAGCAGGCTTCCGGCGAGGACCACGATGCGCGTGCCGAACCGGTCCGACAGCGTGCCCCAGAAGAACGCGGCAACGCCCATGCAGAGGAAATCCAGCGTCGCCGCCGCCGACACGCCGGCACGCGACCAGCCCATCGCGTCCGAGATCGGCTGCAAAAACACCGCAAGCGACAGCATGGTGCCGAAGCCGACACAGGTCATCAGCGCCCCCGCGGCGACAACGACCCAGCCATAGTCGAATCCTGACGGCTTGCTCATGCGTTTCCTCTGCGCTTTTGGTCTTGTTGATGGTGCGCGCGGGGATGGTGGCCCATCTGTCGGCGGAGGGCAAGGTCACGCGCAATGCGCTGGTACAGAGCTCGTTACCTTGCCGCTGCCTTGATGATCGGCGCTCGCCATGGGCCGCCGTAACGTCGACTTAGGATGTGTCTTGTGCCGCAGTTTCGCTGCCCCCGCGTGCCCGTTCCATTTGCCCGGGCCACCCGTAAGCCGAGATCAGGCTCATGTAGGCCTCAAAATCCGTGCCGGTCATATTGAGGGAGCGGCTGCACTGTTGAAGGGCTTCTTCGTATTGGCGGAGGTGCAAATGTGCGACGCAGAGAAGCCGCGCTGCGATGGTATCCTGCAAGACGGCCAGGTTTGCGAGGTCGCCGTCGAACCGATCCGACCAGATGTCGCGGGCGGTCTGAAGATCGGTCAGAGATACGTTGACCCGCACCAGGTCTCCGTTGCGTCTCACCGCGCCTCGCACGGCCCAGCGGATGCGGAGATCCGTCCCGAGCTGCTGCAAATCGATCGCCTTCTTCTTGTAGGTAAAGGCGGTGTCGCGTCCAATAACGCGCGTGGCGGGCGTTCGCGCGAGATCGGTGGTCAAGCCTGTCGAGATCAAGTCGGCAAAGGATTCCTGCGCCGGACCGTCGTTGAGGCTGGTGAAGGGCAGCACGACGAGCGAGAGGCGAGGCGCGATCTCGGGCGTGATTGTCGGCTGTCCCTGGATATTTTGAGCTTCCGGTTTTGCGTGGGCACGGACCGTCTTCCAGGCATTCCAGTATCCGGCAACGCCGCCGGCAATTGCGCCGATGGCGGCGACCGACGCCAGCACGCTACCGACGAGCTTCAAACGACCTTTGAGGTCCTCCAGCCGGCCGGCTGATCGCCGTTCGCCAACAGCGGTTGCAGAGGCAACCGGGACTGTAGCCACAGCCGTGGGTTCTGGTCGTCGATCCTCATCGTGCACAGCGCCGACGAAACGAAAGCCCTTGCGTGGAAATGTCTTGATGAGACGTTGTTGCTGACCGGAGTCACCGATCGCGCGCCGGACGGCGTTCAGCCGGGTCGTCAGCGCCGCATCGGATACGATCCGGCCATTCCAAATCGCGTTGACGAGATCGTCCTTGCTGACGACGCGATCCCTGCTGCGGATCAGATGTTCGAGCAGATCGAGAACCTGGGGTGTCGTGGGCACCACATCGAGCCCGCGCCGCAATTCGCGCCGCTCGGTGTCCAACGCACAGTCCTCGAAGAAATAGCGCATGGCACCATTCTCCAAGCCTGCCCTCTGTCCTCCGAGGGCACGGGAGCAGTAATCCATCGACAATAGGCCTTCGGTAGCGAAAATGTAAGCCGCGAACATCAGTCCACCCCCGTCAGGGGGTGACAGCGCCGTGCTTTTCCGGAAGGCCCGCTTCGCAGAGAGCCTTCTCGAAGATCGCGAAGTCATCTGCCCGGCGAAACGGTGCCAGATTCCCGAGATTGGCACGAAGATCCGGATTGCATTCAAGGGCTTGCAGGAGGGATCGTTGCGCTTGGTCATGCCGCCCGGCGAGTGCGTTGCTGGCTGCGGACATGCAGGTCACGAGCAGGAAACTCGTCTGCCCACGCAGTGCACTCTCGGCGCATGATGCTGCCGCGTCATAGCGGCCCGCCAGAAAATGCGCATAGGCCATGGCCCCCTGCGCGTCGTAGTACATGGGCGGATCGAGCGGGCTAAGTCTCACGGCATGTGCGGCGTGCTCGAGGGCGAGATCCGGCTCTCCCCGCCAAACCCTCAACCAGGCACTGGTGGCCCAGGCTTGCGCGAAGTTTGGGTTTTCAGCCAAAGCTCGATCCACGAAAGCAGCCGCGTCGTCGAACTCATGGGCTATGAAGGCGAGTGCATATCCACCTACGGACAGCGCAACCGGATCATTTGTCCCCAGTTCTACAGCCTTCCGGGCCAGCCGGGTGGCTTCCGCAATTTCCTTTGCCGGATCGCTGATCCAGCCGTTCGCCTTGCGGCGGGCATAGCTCCAGGCGGCCATGGCATAGCCACAAGCCAGCCGAGGGTCGAGCTCGGTCGCCTTGCAAAAGAGCTGCAACGCCTCGGTGTTTGCGTTGTTGGACCAACGGGATTTCGCCAGCCCGCGCAGATAATGGTCATACGCATCCAGATTTTCGGGCGGCTTCCGCCTTGCCCGCTTGATCTCCTCGCGCTGCAGCTTCGGGGCGATTGCGCCTATGACACTGGACGTCAGATTGTCCTGCAGATCGAACATGTCCTCGATCGGGCCCTCAAAGCGGTCTGCCCAGAGATGCGTTCCAGTTTCGGCATCGATCAGCTGTCCCGCAATTCGAATGCGATTTCCGGCCTTGCGCACGCTGCCTTCGAGCACATAACGGACACCAAGCTCGCGGCCGACCTGCTTGACGTCGACGACCCGGCCCTTATACGCAAAGCTCGAATTGCGTGCGATCACGAACAGCCAGCGAAAATGAGCCAGGGCCATCGTGATTTCCTCCACGATGCCATCTGCGAAATACTCCTGTTCGGGATCGGAGCTGAGACTGACAAAAGGGAGTACGGCAATCGAGGGCTTATCCGGTAGCGGGAGGGGCGCTGCTCTCGCTTCTGACAGGTGAGGGACGGTTGAAGGATCCGGCTCCCGTACTTCCCGAACGGCTCCGACGAAACGGAAGCCCTTGCGCGGGATCGTCTTGATCAGGCGCTGCGCTTCTCCGCAATCGCCGACCGCCGTGCGGACGCCATTCATGCGGGTCGCAAGCGCGGCCTCCGATACGATGCGCCCCTTCCAGATGGCGTTCATGAGGTCGTCTTTGCTGACGACACGCTCCCTGTTGCCGATCAAGTAGTCGAGAATGTCGAAGACCTGTGGCGCGACGGAAACAGCATCGGCCCCGCGATGCAGCTCGCGCCGATCCGTGTCGAGCACGTATTCATCGAAGAGATAGCGCAAGTTGCCACTCCCGTCGTGGATGAAGCCGCCTCTGCACCTGCTGGGGCGTAAAGTAAGGCGCCGGTCAGGAAAATGTAAGCTGCACGTCAAGCGTGCCCGGCGAAGTCCTGACATCCTGCCCTCGGTAAAGGTATCGCCAAGGGATACCGACAAGGGATATCGCCGATGAGTGCCTTCAACGGCGTTGCGCAGGTGCGACGGACTGCCACACCTGTGCAGCAGGTGACCAGCCTTTTCCTGCGGGTCTGGAGCGCATGGCAGAAGCACCGAAGACGGCTGAAGGTACAAGCTGCTCTCTGTGCTCTCAGCGAACGGGAGTTGATGGATATCGGCGCGACGCGCGCCGAGATTGACTACATTGCCTTGCAGCAAGGCCGCGCAAGGCCCGATCGTCCGGCACCCTGGCGCATTGGTAGTGCGCTTGCGATTCTGTTGCTCGTCAACCTGTTCGGCCTGATTTCCGCAGATCGCACCGAGGCTCAATGCAGCGCGCAGGATGTTCTGCGGAGACGCCTGGCGGTCAAGGTCGATCCGCCGGCTCCCAGATCGGAGATTCCGGTCAGCTCGGCTGCAGATATCCTGGCGTGGAAGACGATCCGGATAGGAACATTCACGGACACTTTCGCTCTTCGCAGCGCGATGAGTGCAATGGGGTGCGGCGTCGGAAACGCGGCCGATGAGATACTCGCGCGACCGGCCTTTACCCTAAGCCGCGAGAAGGCGGAGGTTGAGCTTGTTGCCGTGTCGGTTGCCGAGCTCGGCCTTCGAGGCGAGACATCGTCGCTGCGGGAAATCTATGCGCGCGCACAACAGCTCGGTCTTGCGCTGGCGCCCGCCGAAATCGCGCCGCAGCTGAGGCTCCAGTATCTCGACCAGCCGATCGGTGAGTTTCTCACCATCGGGATGGAGCCTATCGGGACGTGGGCGGGCGAGGCGGTCGTCCTGACGGTGGCGAATGGCGGAGCAGGCCTCATCCTGATCGGCCAGGATGGCCGTGAGGACGCGCAGATATCTGCGATATCCCGTTTCGTGTTCGTGCGACCCGGCGCATCCATGGCTCCTGAGGCCGCAGCGATGGCCAGGTAGCATGCCGCGATCTCATTTGGTCCGGGCTCGATCAGGGAGACGGTGATGATCACGCGTCGTGATGTGTTGTCGGCGGCCGCCGCCGCGTTCGCCGCTACGCATATTTCACCACAGGCGCGTGGACAGCCGATCGCAAGAACCGGGCATATCCTGACGGGCTTCACGCCCGGACTGCAGGATGCGTTGGCGCGACTCGTGGCCGGCCAGATGAGCGGCTATGCCGAAACCCTCGTGGTCGAACCCCGTCCGGGCGCGGGCGGTCGCATCGCGGTGGAGGCGGTGAAGGGCGCCGACGCCGACGGATCGGTCATGCTGTTCGCGCCGCTCGGCTTCATGATGTTCTTTCCGCACGTCTACAAGACGCTGAGATACCATCCGCGGGATTTCACACCGGTGTCGACCGTCGCCTCGACCCCGACATTGCTGACGGTCGGTCCCAGGGTGCCGGCCGACGTCACGACGCTGGCGGATTTCGTGGCCTGGTGCCAGGCCAATCCGAAGCACGCCACCTTTGGCTCGCCGGGTGCCGGAACCACCTTGCACTTTCTCGGTGCGATGCTGGGCCGCACCGCCGGGTTCGATTTTCTTCACGTGCCCTATCAGGGCGGTGGCGCGATTCAGGATCTGGTCAAGGGCGTGATTGCCGCGACCGTCATGCCGATTGGCAGCTCGCTCGGGCTCGTCCAGTCCGGTGATCTTCGTGCGCTGGCGACCACCGGGCCGCGCCGCTGCCCGTTTGTTCCGGCGGTGCCGACGGTGCGGGAGGCCGGATATCCGTCGCTCGAGGACCTCACATGGTTTGCGTTCTTCGTTCCGGCCAAGACGCCGGCGCCGATCGTCGATAAGCTCAACGCCGCGATCCAGGCCGCCTTGCGCACCGACGAGGTGAAGGCTGGCATGACAAAGCTGGCCGTCGAGCCGGACGCGATCGCCATGGAAGATTTCGCCAGACTGATCGCATCCGAATCCGACCGGTGGAAGGCGATCGTCGAGGCAACGGGATTCGTCCCGACCGATTGAACACGGCATTGACAGGAGGCAACACATGAGCGGGCCAGCATCCGTGCATGATCTCGTGCAGTCGCATCGCGTTACCGCAGTGATCTATGCGGCGGCGAAGCTCAATCTCGCCGAGGCCATCGGCGATGAGGCGAAATCGGTGGCTGAGCTCGCCCGGCTGGTGTCCGCCGATGAAAGTGCGCTGCGCAGGCTGCTCGTCGGCCTGACGACAATTGGCTTGTGCAGGCAGGCCGACCGCGACCGGTTTGCCATGACTGATCTCGGCCGGCAGCTCGACGAGACTGCCGACCCATCCTTCAAGGATTGGGTTCTCTTCGAGGGCGAGATGCTCGCGCAATCCTGGACCGGGCTGGTCGATTCGGTTCGCTCCGGCAAGAGCGCGGGCGAGTTGCGCGGCGATGGCGACGATCGCTATGCCGCGACGAGCAATGCCCCGGAATTCACCCGCCGCTTCAACGCCGCGATGGTCAGCCTGACGCGGAGCATCGTTCCAAGGATCGTCGCGGCGCACGACTTCGCGACCGCGCGCGTTGTCATGGATCTCGGTGGCGGCACCGGCGAATTGATCGGCGGCGTGCTCCAGCACAACCCGCATCTTGAGGGCATCGCCTTCGACCTGGCGCGTTGCGAGCCGGGAGCGCGGGCGCATTTTGACCGGCTTGGCATCGCGGATCGCGGCCGGTTCGTCGCGGGCAGCTTCTTCGAGAAGGTCCCGGTCGGTGCCGACACGATCCTGATGAAGAGCATCCTGCACAATTGGAGAGACGATCGTTGCGAGGTCATTCTGCGCAACTGCCGGGACGCGCTGCCGGCCAGCGGAACGTTGATCGTGATCGAACGGATCATGCCGGAGCTTGCGACGACCGGGCCCCAGGACCGCTCCTGCGTCATGAGCGACCTCAATATGCTGAGGGGACCTGGCGGCCGCGAGCGGACGGAAGCCGAGTACCGCAGGCTCGGCGTCCTGGCCGGCTTCGCCTTCGTCGGCACCCGCGGCATCGGCTCGTTCAGCCTGGTCGAATTCCGAAGGGTCGGACACTGACTGCCGTCCCTTGGGGCGCCAGTCTAGCCTCATTCCATCAGGCCTTGGCGCTGGTTCGATCAGCAGCCCCTGCAGACGCCGGAGATCTTGCGATCGACGTCGGCATCCTCTTGATCGAGGACATCCAGCGATCCCAAACTTGCTGAGAACACGTCGGAGGCGCGGGGCTGGCGGTGACCGACCGGCGCCGTCCAGGGCTTGGTGGTGGTCTCCTTCCCAGGCAGCGATGGGTGGAAAGGTTGTGCCGAAGTTGCGCCCATCATCGATACGATCGTGACCACAATCAGCATCTTTGAGGTGATCATAGATGTCTCCAAATGCATCCCGCCCTGCATGTGCGGTTCAGGCATTTAGATTTGCATCGAAGACCTGTTATTCCTGTCATCGCGTCGGCGTGATACCGCCTTGACCCAGCCTTCCGGAACGACGCTTGTCAGGCCGGCGCTTTCCTGCCGATCAGACCGAAGACGGTCATGACGATGCGGCTGCCGCCGACAGCGGCCGCTGTGGCTGGCCAACGGACGGTTTGACTTTTTTGTGTTTTTGACGCTTTGACGGCTCGACCTTGTCGGCATGGGCCAGTCTCGATCGTCCTTGGATGGACCCCCGCACACGCAAGTGATGCCGTCACCTCGAGCCGTGAAAATCGAACCAGGAGCTTATGTTCATGAGGATTACCGTCGAAACCACCGTCGCAGCCCCCATCGATCAGGTCTGGCGTGCTTATACGACGTCTGCTGACATCATGGCGTGGAACGCCGCGTCCGACGACTGGCATACGACCAAGGCCACGGTCGACCTGCGGGAAGGCGGGGTCTTCTCGTCTCGGATGGAGGCCAAGGACGGCAGCATGGGCTTTGACTTCGCCGGTACTTACACGACGATCGTCGAACACAAGCTGATCGAATATTCATTCGGCGATCGCAAGGCCGAAGTCGAGTTCGTGCCCGGGGCGAAGGGCGTCGTCGTCCGCGTCGTCTTCGATGCTGAAGCGACGCACTCGGCCGAGCAGCAGCAGGGCGGCTGGCAGGCGATCCTCGACAGTTTTGCGCGATACGTCGAGGCGAAGCAAAAGAGGTCGTGAAGCCAGCGGGGGCAGGAGATGGAGCCTCCGGTTTGCGCCGGGCTCCGGACATGCCGCTGCGCTCGCCGACGCGTGGGCCCAGAGCGGAAGTCAGCGCGAGTTGAGGATGACGGCCTTGGTCGAACGCTTGTTAGGTGTGACCGACACAGGGGATGGACAGCTTGTAGGATGGGTAGAGCGAGAGCGAAACCCATCAAACCTCATCCTCACCATCGGATCGAGTTAACAGGAATGACCAGATGCTCCGCCCGCGAGGAGGATGGGTTTCGCAAGGGCTCAACCCATCCTATTGGCTAAAGCCAGCGTAAGGACGCTCAATCATGCTCACTGTCTATGGCGAAGGTCGTGGGTTCCGTGTCGTTTGGCTGCTCGAGGAATTGGGAGTGGCTTATCGGCTGCGCCCGGTCGATCTGTTCGCCGTCGAGAATGATCCCGATTTTCTTGCGATCAATCCCGCGGGCTTTATCCCGGCGCTACAGGACGGCGAAATGATCATGGTCGAATCGATCGCGATCCTCGAATATCTGCTTGCCCGCCACGGCCCGAGCCCGCTCGCCGTCGCCCCGGATGATCCGGCTTTCGCCGCCTATCTGCAATTCCTCCATTTGGGAGAGGCTGGGCTCGCTGGACCAATGAACGCCGTCCTCGTCGGTCGTGCACTCGCGCCCGCAGCAGAGCGAAACGCTCGGGTCACAACCTGGGCACTGGAGACCTTTCATAGCCGGCTGGGATTGGTCATCCAGCGTCTCGCAAATCGTCCATTTCTCGTTGGAGACCAGTTCACTGCTGCTGACATTTCAGTGAGCTACGCTCTCCTGCTTGGTCTGCGAACCAGCAACTATACCCCGGGTTCAGTCGAGCGTGCCTATCTCGCCCGCACGACGACGCGCCCGGCCTACGCCCGAGCGATGGAAGCCTGCCAAGCCACCAAAGCCTGGGCGGAGCGATCACCGACGTTGTAGGAAGTTTGCAGGAGCCAAACGCATAGTCAAAGGACTGTACATCGCCGGAGTACCCGAGGAGTGATGTCGGGTTGGGTCAGGAGGCGAAGAACTCAAAGTGAGCAAAGTCAGTCCGCTCCACCCCACCAAGCGGACCTCAATGAAAGGTGTCGCCACTTCGCTGACGGGCCATAAGGCGACATCGCAGGCTTGGCCAAAAAAAGAGCCGGCTGAAGCGGCCTTACTTTTTTGGTAGCAGCCCCAAGACAAACCATTGAGCCGGAAAGAGGGGAAAGAACAGCGCTCCCCAGAGGAACCAAACGCGCTTAGACCGGCCCCTCTCTGCCGCGAAGTTGGCGGTTACGCGCCCGCAGTAAATCATCAACCCGACAACGACTAAGCTAAACATCATCGAGGCGGGCATGGGTGGCTCCTGCCGATAGGTCCTGTGGCGGATCATATAGGATTGGCATCGCGGCGCGATAGCACCCAAGTCAAATCCGAATGAGAATTGATCGGCAACGACGAACCTTGGCTGAACCTCCAAAGGCGAGGTCGGTTCTGGGGGCCATAAGCGGCCATCAACAGTCGCGGTGGCGTCACGACATCGCGGGGGCCGTCGGGCGTGGGTCAGGGCCATCGACGCTGACGTTCTGCCGATTGCCGCGCGTCAAAGTTTGCCAAAGGGCCGCCCGAGAATGTTCCCGCCCCGGCGCTTGCGGCTTGCAATTAGCAAACAGCTCAATGGCTTGGAACGTTGCGCCACTCGTTTGGTTGGCTGACCAGCATCCGAGGAGCCAACGATGGTCCCCCAAAAGCAGCTAAAGAGCGACCGGATCAGGGTTTTGCTCGTGGAGGACGAATGGTTCATCCGATTTGACGTAGCTGAGCAGCTTCGAGGCGCGGGGCTTGAGGTTGTTGAGGCGAGCACCGCCGATGATGCGATGGACTACATCTCATCAGGCGACCGAATTGACGCGCTTATTACCGACATCCGAATGCCCGGAACCCTTGATGGTCTTGAGTTGGCTGGGAAGGTGCGCGTCATGCAACCGATGCTCCTTATCCTCGTTGCCTCTGGAAGCATAGAATTGGAGAGCGCAGCGAGCCGCGTAGGTAGGTTCATCAGCAAGCCCTACGATCCCAAGCAGATCGCAATGCTGATCGGGGAGATGCTCGGCCCAGCGCTGTAGTAAGCATGCATGCAGCAACTGTATTGATCGTCGAGCATGACGTGCTCGTGCGCCATCCGCTGGCGGAGTACCTTCGCGAGTGCGGCTATCGAGTGGTGGAAGCAGCTCACCACGACGAGGCCCATGAATGCCTCGAAGGTGGGAAACACAACATCGATGTTGCTTTGATCGACATAGGCGGCCCCACCGGTTCCGGGTTTGCTCTTTCTGCGTGGATACGGAGCAATTACCCAACTGTGAAGACAATGCTGGGCGCGACGGTCGGCAAGGTCCTCGCGCTCGCGGGTGATCTTTGCGAGGAAGGCCCGCAGGCAGCGAGGAAGCTGAATTATCGTCCCGTGCTGGATCACATTCGCCAACTGCTCGCGACCCGGAAGGGGCCTTAGGGTTCCGAGGGTCGGTAGTCCACTAGCCTCCAAGCGCTAAGGGCCACATCCGGTCTCGTATCATCGTCGTTCGCACCTATAGGGGCAATTATCCAGTCAACGAGGCTAAAACCCAATCGGCCCGTTCGGACACACCCATCTTGGGCAGCACGTGGATGTCGTAGCCGAGAGACGGATAGACGTGGATCAGGCGATCGTATTCGGCGATAGCCTCGGCGAGACCGTGCCGTCGTTCCTCGTCTGTTGCGTAGATTTCTGGCCACGGAGGTACAAGGAACAGGCGTCTGTTGTAGCGATAGACCTGACCGAGATTCTGGACGACCGGCTCTCTGGTGAATTGCTCGAGTGCAGCGGCCGCATCGATCAAGCTTCTGTCGAAAAAGACCCAGCGCGTGCTGGACTGAGCGGTGGCGTGGTCGGCGAGCGACACTTCGATTGCACGCCGGGCAAAGGCGACCGCATCTACCCACGGGAGCGCCCTTCCGCCGCGCTTTAGTTCCTCGGCAACGATCCGCCGTCCTGGTTCGTCGATCGTAGCAAAACCGCGTCGTCGAAGTTCCGACAATAGGGTCGATTTACCGCCCCCGGAACAACCTGAAATTATGACAAAGTTCTCCATCGGAATCCGTACCTCCAAAGTCGCCAAGGCGTTGCCGGTCAGCCTCGTGGATGTCTCTTATGGGTCAAGGCTGACCTCGGCATCTTGCTGAGCTTTGTCCGTTCACCGTCTAGCAGCAGACATCGGGGTGCTCGCAGGGATGGTCAGCTACGGACCAAGAGCTGCTCTCCGCGCTCCACCAGCAATCTACCAGTTTAGCGAACCGGCGGAACTTTCCCGATCGACTGCGTCCCCGCTGACTTCCGCTCGCGCTTGATGCTGATCGCGTTCAGTAGCCGCGCGACGACGACCATCATCAGGACTCCAGCAAAACTGACCACGATCTGCATCGCAAGTCCCTCAGAGATGTCGAGCAGCGTAAGGTGGCTGGCGAGCGCCAGAAGGACGCCCACGCAATAGATCGGTAGCGAATTCTGGCCACAGCACTTCGCGTAGCTTAACACCGGCGTCGATAGCCCTTCCCAATTCCGAGGAATGAATCGCAGCGCCACAATTGCTAGAGCCACAAAATGCAGCAGCCGCATCGGACTGAGATTCGATTTATCCGGCGGGACCAGCAGGTCCTTCAGAGTTTGCGGAACCAGCGGCTCGATACTCCAACTTTGAGCAAGGACCAAGCCGAAAATCAGATAAAGAACGGCAAGAACAAGCGCCGAGCGCGACATTACCCAAGGCCGGAATTTCTCTCCCTCAATGACGCACCATGCGCCCAGCACGATCAGAAGCTGCCAAGCCAGCGGATTAAAGAACCAGACGCCGTTGGGCCAGGCTGGAACTCTCCAACCGAAGACGTGCACGAACGCGTAGAGCAGCAAAGACGCTCCGAGCGTCACGTTCGGCGCTCGCAGCAGCAACCACAGCAGCGGCGCGAACAGCACGTGAAAAATCACAAAAACTGGCAAGACATCGGTGTTCACAGGCCGGTACTGCAAGATTGCGGCGTGCGCAAGCGTGGCGCCCGGATGCTCGAGCAGAATTCGCGTATTGCTCTCGTCGGCGAGATTATCGCTGCCCGCAAGGTAGACGAGGATGGCGCAAGCGAGCGTGAGCAGTAGAAACGCCGCATAGATGTCCCATCCCCGGCGCAGTGAACGGCCCATCATGCCGCTCCAGCCCTCGCGCTCACGTGCCCTGCCGTAGGCCAGAGCGCAGGTCGCGCCCGAGATGAACATGAATATCTCGGCGGCATCGCAGAAGCCGTAGTTTCGCGGCGTCAGCCAGCTCCCGATGTTATTGGGAACGTGATCGAGAAAGATCCACCATAACGCGATCCCGCGGCAGACATCGATACGCAGGTCGCGGCCAGCCGCCCTGAACCCCGGCGGAGTCTCGCCGAACAATCGCGTCGAGGCGTGAACTCGATCATCCATCTGCCAGCCTTCTGGGTCCGCTCATGGAGTCGGATAATGCGCGCCGGCTACCCGATGGATGATGGGGGCTCCTTCGTCGCCCGGCTGCTCCTCCGAGCGCCAGTGTCGGGAGGGTCATCGTCCTCCCAAGGCGCTTGCAGGATTTTGTCGCCGACGCCCCGTATCAAAAGTTGCTTTCTCATTTCGGTGAGGCGGGCGCGGCAGTACTCGCGGTATAACATGTCGACTATGGTGGACATGATCGAACCCCTTCCTGATCACCACGGTTGACGTCCCATGTGACAGATCGACCATTTCACCCGGCGGCTGAAAAGGAGCAGTGCCGGGATGTAGTCTGTGTCCGACGGACCTTAATGGTGATGCAGCGATCAAGGCACGACAGGAAATCGGTATCAGAAAACAGTCTCGTTCTGCAGAATTTCCGCCCGCGGATCGATCAGCTCGATTAGCCGCGAACAGCGTTGTAAAGTTGGGTCTTGCGCCGTGCCATGGATTTTGAAATTGGATCCAATGGCGGCAATTTGAAATAGAGCCATCACAGTCATCTCCTCTTAAAGGAGATATTTGCACGCGACATTCGCAATCAAAGATTGTCGTAATTTTCTGGTCGCCACGTGAGCCAGTTCACATCAGCACCAATCACAGGTGAATGAGACTAGCAGACGAAGGATGTAGCTTCTTGGAATCCTGCGCACCTCAAGAGACGGTTGGTGCGCGAATTGCAAATTGCGGATACCGACAGCTGGCCTGTCGCAGCATTTGACCCAATGTCTTATCAAGGCTGGAGGTCACCATGTCTACGGACGCAGCCGATTTCGTCTCGCATCGATTCTCGACGCGCGAGCATCCGGAGCGGATGCGACTTCCACTCTGGCGCGAGAGCTTTGTGCGGGGGATAGTCCACGCCGACGTCGAGCCTCTCGCGAACGTTCCACTTCGAGTCGACGCAACGTTGCAAGCGATCCGCGGTTTGCGCACGCTCGTACTGAAAGGCTCGCCCATGCGCTTCAAGCGCGTGCGGACGAGCATTGCTGACGGTGACGACTCGATCGGCCTCATCGTCTGCTCACCCGGCAAAAGTCGGCTGTCGCAACGCGGCCGGGACATCGAGCTTTGCGCCGGCGACGCAATCTCGATTCTGCATTCGGAGCCCGCCACCGTCACCTATGTCGACGGATTACTATTCGGTCTGGCGGTGCCTCGCGAGGCGCTTGCACAGCGCGTGGCGGACATCGAGAGCCTCGCCATGCGGCCAATCACTCAGCGAAATGAACCGCTCCGCCTCCTCATGGCTTATCTGAAGTCGGCATTCAAGGAGGGGGCTCTGGCCGCCCCCAAGCTGCGTGATCTAGTCTTGACTCACACCTGTGATCTCGTAGCGCTCGTGGTCGGCGAGTGCGCCCCTTTGGGCGAAAGCGATGCGAGTGCGGTCGTGGCCGCGCGCCACAGCGCCGTACTCGACTACATCGCCGCGCACTTTCAGGAGCCGGGGCTCAGCGTCGAGACAGTAGCTCGTCGCCAAGGTATCTCACCTCGCTATCTGCAGCGCCTGATGGCGTTATCAGGATCATCGTTCACCGGGCACGTGAATGAGCTACGTCTCCAACTTGCGTTCAAACTGTTAACCGAAGCGCGCGTCAGAGCGCAGCTAATTTCCGACATCGCGCTGGAGGTAGGCTTCTCGGATGTTTCGCATTTCAATCGCCTGTTCCGATCTCGCTTCGGCGATTCGCCACGTGGGGTTCGTTACGCCGGCAGGGATCCCGGCCGAGCCACGTGCACCTGATCGGCGCGCGCGCGAGATCCTGCTAGCGAATGTCCGCTATAAAGCTGACCTCGGCATCTTGCAGGAGCTTTGTCCGTTCACCGTCTTGCAGCAGACATCGGGGTGCTCGCAGGGATGGTCAGCTACGGGCCGGAAGCAGACAATCACCACCTTGAGCGGCTTACATTTTGCTTGCCGGCGGCATAGCTTATGCGTGGTTGAGGTCCCTCAGCGAGCAGGGCCACGAGGGGAACGGCTGTGCGCTATCTCTTCGAGACCGGACTCGGTGTGGTTGATCTAAATCAAAGTGGCCGTGCAGTGGACACGGAATCAAAACAATATTGCACAGCGACGCAGAGGATCGGGTGACTTACATGTTTTTAAAGCGCTCCGCCTACATTGTCGCCGCTGTTCTTTTGCCGGTGGCGGTTTCGATCTTGTCAGAGCCGGCACTTGCTTACGTGAAGCGGATTGCGTCGCTTCCGCAGTCCCTCTGGGGGGTGTGGGCACCGAACGCGGATGCCTGCAACGATGCAGATAAGCTGGCCGTTGTCGTGTCAGCCAAGTCCTACAAAAGCTCGCAGGTATCGTGTGACTTCATTGATTTGAGCAAGACACCCGGGCCTAACGGCCCAATTTATTCTGCTCGTGCACGATGCATCCAGCAAGGAGAAACGAACCCCGCAACGTCAAATCTAATCTTTCGCCCAGAAGGTTCGAACCGGATTTCGATCGGTCCTGACTTCAAGGCTCTCAAGATGAATCAAAAGTGTGCTGCGAGTCAGCCAAATGCCCACTGAATTCCAACGGACGGAGGCACAGCTAGTCCTTGTTGGGCGCGCTGTGACTGGACGATCAGGCGTTGCTCCCAAGCTGTGCTACCGCCCGACGAACTCGCTGTCCGATGACGGCTTCGGGTCACTTGCAGGCATCGCGCGAGCGATGCCCTAAGGTCCGCTATGCGGCAAGAGCTGACATGAGGCGTTGTGGCTGCCAGGTCCGCCGACGCCAGAAGCTGGCGTAATCGGACCCTGATGTCTCGCCTGGATATCGGAATCAGAGGCTATCGATCAACCGCGGTCGAGATGGCGCGTGCTGATGCCTGTCTGCCTTACACCCGCTGCCATAATGACATTCTGCCAGTGTTTTGCCCGACGCGTCAAATCGAATTCTGTAAATCGGAAAACGTAATGCCGCCAAGGGGTGGCTACTGTGCATGGGGTTGTTTTCGCGTTTTTGTTTGAGGCGGGGCTCGTGCGGCCGGCGACGGTGCCTCAGCTATCCACCTTCAGCGCGGCAATGAAGGCTTCCTGCGGGATGTCGACCTTGCCGAACTGCCGCATCTTCTTCTTGCCTTCCTTCTGCTTCTCCAGAAGCTTGCGTTTACGCGTGATGTCGCCGCCGTAGCACTTCGCGGTGACGTCCTTGCGCAGCGCGCGGACGGTTTCGCGGGCGATCACCTTGCCGCCGATCGCCGCCTGGATCGGGATCTGGAACATGTGCGGCGGGATCAGCTCCTTCATCTTCTCGACCATGGCACGGCCGCGCCCTTCCGCGCGGGTGCGGTGGACCAGCATGGAGAGCGCATCGACCGGCTCGGCATTGACCAGGATCTGCATCTTGACGAGGTCGGCCGGCTTGTAGTCGGTGAGATGATAGTCGAACGAGGCGTAGCCCTTGGAGACCGACTTCAGGCGGTCGTAGAAGTCGAACACGACCTCGTTGAGCGGCAGGTCGTATTTCACCATGGCGCGGGAGCCGACATAGGTCAGCTCCTTCTGCGAGCCGCGGCGGTCCTGGCACAGCTTCAGCACGCTGCCGAGATATTCGTCGGGCGTCATGATCGTCGCCTCGATCCAGGGCTCCTCGATCTCGGCGATCTTGACGACGTCGGGCATGTCGACGGGATTGTGGATCTCGATCTCGGAGCCATCGTTGAGCTTCATCTTGTAGATGACGCTCGGCGCGGTCGCGATCAGGTTGAGATCGAACTCGCGCGACAGCCGCTCCTGGATGATCTCCAGATGCAGCAGGCCGAGGAAGCCGCAGCGGAAGCCGAAACCGAGCGCAGCGGACGTTTCCATCTCGAAGGAGAAGCTGGCATCGTTGAGGCGCAGCTTGCCCATCGCACCGCGCAGCGTCTCGAAGTCGTCGGCGTCGACCGGGAACAGGCCGCAGAACACGACCGGGATCGCCGGCTTGAAGCCCGGCAGCATGTCGGTGACCGGCTTCCGGTCGTCGGTGATGGTGTCGCCGACGCGGGTGTCCGCGACTTCCTTGATCGCGGCGGTGATGAAGCCGATCTCGCCGGGACCGAGCTCGTCGACCTGCTGCATCTTCGGCGTGAAGAAGCCGACCCGCTCGACGTCGTAGGCCGCGCCGGTGCCCATCATGCGGACGCGGCTGCCCTTCTTCATGACGCCGTCGACGACGCGGATCAGGACGACGACGCCGAGATAGACGTCGTACCAGCTGTCGACCAGCAGCGCCTTCAGCGTCGCATCGCGGTCGCCTTTCGGCGGCGGCAGGCGGGTGACGATGGCTTCCAGCACGTCGGGGACGCCGAGGCCGGTCTTGGCCGAGATCATCACCGCGTCGGAGGCATCGATGCCGATGACGTCCTCGATCTGCTGCTTGATCTTCTCGGGCTCGGCCGCGGGAAGGTCGACCTTGTTCAGGACCGGGACGATCTCGTGATTGTTGTCGAGCGCCTGGTAGACGTTGGCGAGCGTCTGCGCTTCGACGCCCTGGCTGGCGTCGACCACCAGCAGGGAACCCTCGCAGGCCGCCAGCGACCGCGAGACTTCGTAGGCGAAGTCGACATGGCCGGGCGTGTCCATCAGGTTGAAGATGTAATCCTTGCCGTCCTTGGCGCGGTACTGGAGGCGCACCGTCTGCGCCTTGATGGTGATGCCGCGCTCGCGCTCGATGTCCATGGAATCGAGCACCTGCTCCTTGCCCGCCATTTCGCGGTCGGAGAGGCCGCCGGTCATCTGGATCAGACGGTCGGCCAGCGTCGATTTGCCATGGTCGATATGGGCGACGATGGAGAAATTGCGGATGTTGGAAATGGGGGCGGTCGTCATGGGCGCGGGATACCACTCACATCCCCGTGCGGCAACCATATTGCTGTATTTTCAGGGCCATTCTTCACGCCAAGCTGATTCCACGCGGGGCCAAAACGCGCTACGCAACGCCCCATGTCCACGACCTCGATCCCCTCCGCCCGAACACGCGTAAAAGCCCGGGTGAGCACCAATCGCTTCCGGGCCTGGCTGGTTGCCAGCGCGACCCGGCCGGAGGCGCGCCTCTGGCTGGTGATCCAGCTCGCGATCCTGCATGCGGTGCTCTGGACCTTCATCCTGATCAATCTCAAGGCGGCGCAGGACGTTCACATGGACGTCGCAGAAGCCTATGGCTGGGGCCAGAAATTCCTGTGGGGCTACGGCAAGCACCCGCCGCTGTCGGGCTGGGTCGCCGGCCTCTGGTTCATGGTGTTCCCGGCCGCGGACTGGGCGACCTATGCGCTCGCGATGGCGACCGTCGGCGTCGGTATGGTGATCTGCTGGCTGCTGAGCTTGCGCGTCGTGGACGCAAGGCGCGCGTTTCTGGTCGTGGTGATGATCGCGCTCTACCCGATCTTCAATTTCAAGGGTTTCAAATACAACCCGGACCTGCTCCAGCTCGTCACGCTGCCGCTGCTCGTGCTCGCCTATCTCAACGCCTTCGAGAAGCGGACGTGGCGATCCGGCATCTGGCTCGGCCTCGCCGGTGCGCTGGCGCTGATGACCAAATACTGGGTGCTCACCATGATCGGCGCCATCGGCCTTGCCGCGCTGATCCATCCGGATCGGCTGCGATTCCTGCTGTCGCCGGCGCCGTGGGTGGCGATCGTGACGATGGTCGTGGCGATGATCCCGCACATCGTCTGGCTGGCGGATGTGCATTTCGTGCCGCTGACCTATGCCGGCGACACCTACAGCCTCCATGATGACGGTCTCCTGCATCAACTCGTGACCGGCTACGTGCTGCATAATTTCGCGCTGCTGGCGTTGCCGGTGGCGCTGGCCGGGCTCGCAATGGCGCTGGTGCCGCATTGGTTCACGCTGTTGCTGCGGGCACCGTTACGCATCATCACGCGCGCCTGGGCGCGCGGTCCCAATTCCGGCGTCAATGTCTCGCAGGCGCTGAATGTCTGGATCATCCAGATCATCGTCGCGGTCGGCCCGCCGCTCGGCGCGCTGGCCTTCAGCATCTACATGAAGACCGATTGGGGCATCTCGCTGTTCTTCCTGGTGCCCTTGGCGCTGGTCGCGATCCCGGCGTTGCGGGTGCAGAGTGCGGCCCTGTTCAACATCGCCGCGATCTGGCTCGTGCTCAGTGTGGCCACGCTCGCCGCCTCGCCCTGGATCGCCGCGCGCGAGATGACGGCCAACGCCGGCAACACTGCGACGTATGGCGCGCGTTCGGAATTGGCGCGCGAGTTGACGCAGGCCTGGCACACGCGGTTCGGCTCGCGCTGGGCGGTCGTCGCCGGCACCATGGAACAGATCCAGCCGCTGGTGTTCTACAGCCCGGATCACCCTTCCGCGTTGCTGCCGCTCGAAGCCTGGGACTCCGGGCTGACCTCGCGCGATGACGTCAAGAGATACGGCTTCATCGGCGTATTCGATCCGACCGACGGCCGCCTGCCGGCGTTCGAGAAATGGGTGTCGGAGACTGCCCCGAATGCCGAGCGCATCGTGATGACGACGCGCCGCTTCATTCACGGCAAGGCGGGACCAGCGACGAGCTGGAACATCTACATCGCGCCGCCGGCGAAGTGACCGAGCGCCGCAAAGCGCTAAATCCCCTCCTCGTTGAACTTGCTTTCAACGAGTTCCGTGATCGCCGCAAGCGCGGCTTCCGCTTCAGCGCCCGCCGCGGCGACGGTGATCGTCGTGCCTGGTCCTGCCGCGAGCATCATCAGGCCCATGATCGAGGTGCCGCCGACGGTCTCGCCGCCGCGCGTCACCCACACCTGCGCGTTGAAGCGTTCCACCGCCTGGACGAATTTCGCCGAGGCGCGGGCATGCAGGCCGCGCTTGTTGACGATCAGAAGCTCTTTGGAGATCGCGCCCGCGGGCACGCCAGTCCCCGCTTGCGGCGCGTCGTCGCTCATTTGCCGGCGAGCACGCGGCTGGCGATGGTGACGTATTTGCGGCCCGCTTCCTGGGCCATCGCGATCGCGTCGGGCAGCGGACGCTCCTCGCGCACCTTGGCAAGCTTCACCAGCATGGGAAGGTTGATGCCCGCAAGCACTTCGACCTTGGGCCGGCTCATGCAGGAAATCGCAAGGTTGGACGGCGTGCCGCCGAACATGTCGGTGAGGATCGCAACGCCGTCGCCGGAATCGACGCGGTTGACCGCCTCGATGATATCGCTTCGGCAGAGATCGGAATCATCTTCGGCACCGATCGTGATCGCTTCGATTTGCTTTTGTGGGCCCATGACATGTTCAAGCGCCGCCTTGAATTCGTCGGCAAGGCGCCCGTGGGTCACAAGTACTAGACCAATCATCGGAAAACTCCTCGCGGGCGCTTTTGGTGCACCGCACGAACGCGCCACTTTGACCATCCAGAGCCCCCGCGCAAGAGGGGATGTTGCGTATCTCCCTGAATCTAGACGGATGGATGAGGGGAGCTGCGCCGGTCTATTCGGTCGCGATAGTGGGGTTCATATGGTTACCATTTCCCTTCAAACAATCGCCTGAAGGGTTAACGGAAGATGAACTCTTGGTAGTGGTCAAGGCCGCGACAACCAAAGGGAGGGGCGAATAGTCGCGGGGGACAGCGATTCGCGGTATTTCCACACCGGAAATGCTTGTTTTCAGCGATTTCGCGGCAGGCAGGCGTTCCGCGTCGGCGGCGTCCAGATCGACCACGAGGCCGACGGTCGCATGCTCCACGAAGTCGCAGCGGCGGATTCCCAGTCCCCGAATCTCGATCAGGCCGGCCAGTATCCTACTGGGGCGGACTTCAATTTCATGGCCGACTGTCGCCAGATGGACACGGTCATCGCCGACCAGAACGGTCCTTTCGACCACGCCGGCGCGTCCCGCCATGATCAAATCGAAGGCAAGGCGCGACTTGCCGGAGCCCGAGGGCCCGCGGATCAGCACCGCCAGATTCCCGACCTTGACTGCGGAGGCGTGAACGCTGGGGCCAGCGTCGCTCATAGCGCCGGCAGCCTCACCACGAAACGCGCACCCGCTGCCGTCGGCGCGCCGTCCTCGTCCGCCGGGCCCGGACGGTTCTCGGCCCAGATGCGTCCGCCATGGGCATCGACGATCTGCTTGGAGATCGACAGGCCGAGGCCGGAGTTCTGGCCAAAGCCCTGGTGCGGACGGTCGGTGTAGAAGCGCTCGAAGATGCGCTCCAGCGCGTCGTCGCGGATGCCGGGGCCATCGTCGTCGACCACGATCTCGATCTCGGAGCGGACGCGGCGGCAGGTGAGGCGTACCTTGCTGCCGGCTTCCGAGAAGGATTGCGCATTGGAGAGCAGGTTGGAGACCACCTGCCCGAGCCGTGAATCGTGGCCTGTCACGGAGAACGTGTCGGTCGCGCTGCGGCCCTCGAAGCGCGTTTCGACCGCGACGTCATGGCCTAGCTTGGTTTCATTGGCGACGGATACGAGCGTCGTCAGCAGGCGGCGCAGGTCGACCGGGACCGCATCCTGGCGCTGCAATTCGGCGTCGAGGCGGCTGGCGTCGGAGATGTCGGAGATGAGGCGGTCGAGCCGCTTGACGTCATGCTCGATCACCTCGAGCAGGCGCGCGCGGCTGTTTTCGTTGCGCGCCAGCGGCAGCGTCTCGACCGCGGAGCGCAGCGAGGTCAGCGGGTTCTTCAATTCATGCGCGACATCGGCGGCGAACATCTCGATCGCCTCGATGCGGCTGTAGAGCGCGCTGGTCATGTCGCGCAGCGCGCCGGAAAGGTGACCGATTTCGTCGCGGCGCCGGGTGAAGTCGGGAATCTCGATGCGGGCCTTGATGCGGCGGCGGACGCGCTCGGCGCTGTCGGCGAGCCGGCGCACCGGACCTGCGATCGTGCTGGCGAGCAGCAGCGACAGCATGATCATGACCGCGGCAGCGACGCCGCCGACCTTCAGGATCGCCAGGCGCTCGGCGGTGACCATCTGGTCGATGTCGTCGCCCTGTGTCGATAGCATCAGGGCGCCGTGGATGGCGCGCGAGCGCAGCACGGGGACTGCGACCGAGACGATCACCTCGCCGCGCGAATTGACCCGCACCATCGAACGCTTCTGGCCCTGGAGCGCGTCGCTCACTTCCGCATAGCCGTTGCCGTTCTCGCGCCCGAGTTCGCGATACAGCGGCAAGTCACCGCGGTTGATCCAGAGACGCACCGAGGTCAGGCCGCGCTCGATCACGCCAGGCTTCTGCGATGGCGGCGGCAACGGGAAGATCAGCACGTTCTCGAGGTCGCGGCTGTCGAGCAGCACCGTTCCGTTGGGATCGAATATCCGTGCGCGGGTCTTGGTCGGCGAGATCAGCGTGCGCAGCACGGGCGCCACGCGCTCAGGGCTGATCGGGAAATTCAGTGCCGAATAATCGTCGGATTCGCCATAGCTGTCGCCCAGCTTCAGATCGAGCAGCCGGTCAGGATCTACCGTGATCGCGTTGGTCTGCACGGTCGCCGACGCTCCGATTGCACCGGCGATGATCTCGGCCTGCACCAGCAGGCTCTGCGCACGCGCGTCGATCAGGCCGGCGCGGAATTGCGACAGATAGAGAATGCTCGCGACCAGCGCGACGAGGCCGGCGAGGTTGAGCGAGACGATGCGGCGGGTCAGGCTCGAGAAGGAGAGCGCGAAGAAATACTGACCGGCGCGCGTCAGCCAGGAGAACGGCCGCCAGCCTTGCGTGGCCGGCTTGCCGTCGGCGACGTGCTCCGAAACGCCGTCGGATGCGACATCCCCGGCGTTCTGGTTCTCGTCAGGCTGCGTTCGGTCAAGCAATGCTTACGCCCGCGTTAGGACATCTCGTGCGAAGGGTCCTCGCATCCTAGAGCCATCCCGGTCCCGATGGAATCAGAACCGGCGATGCTCTCAGTCTTTCGTGAAGGCGCGTGAGCCTCAGGCTTCCTTGAAGCGGTAGCCGACGCCGTAGAGCGTCTCGATCATCTCGAACTCGTTGTCGACCACCTTGAACTTCTTGCGCAGCCGCTTGATGTGGCTGTCGATGGTGCGGTCGTCGACATAGACCTGGTCGTCATAGGCGGCGTCCATCAGCGCGTTGCGGCTCTTCACCACGCCGGGCCGCGTCGCGAGCGCCTGGAGGATCAGGAATTCGGTGACGGTCAGCGTCACCGGCTCGTTCTTCCAGGTGCACGTATGCCGTTCGGGATCCATGCGCAGCAGGCCGCGGTCGAGCGCCTTGGCGTCGTTCTCCTTCGGCGCGACGGTCGGGTCCTTCGGCGCCGAGCGGCGCAGCACGGCCTTGACGCGCTCCACCAGCAGGCGCTGCGAGAACGGTTTGCGGATGAAGTCGTCGGCGCCCATCTTGAGGCCGAACAGCTCGTCGATCTCTTCGTCCTTGGAGGTCAGGAAGATCACCGGCAGGTCGGATTTCTGCCGCAGCCGGCGCAACGTCTCCATGCCGTCCATGCGCGGCATCTTGATGTCGAGGATGGCAAGATCGGGTTGGGTCGTGCGGAAACCGTCGAGCGCGGAGGCGCCGTCGGTGTAGGTCATGATGCGGTAGCCTTCGGCTTCCAGCGCGATCGAGACGGATGTGAGAATGTTGCGGTCGTCGTCGACCAAAGCGATTGTGGGCATGAGCCTCTGCTTTCTGCTTTCCGTTTGGGTCGTGGCTTAAAACGGCGAGCAATCCACTGATGCGCCGCATACATGGGTGCCGAAGTCGGCAGTCGAACCTTGTCACCGAGCAATGCAAGCTGGGCTGAAGTGTGACCAAGTTCCACGAAACGCGGCAGATTCGCCGCGTTTCGACCCATAACCTGACCCCCGTTTACCCGAAAAAAGACCTCCCTTGCAACCACCTGACCCGAGAAAGCCCATGCAACCGACCCCCGATTTCGACCCCGGAAAGCTTGCCAAATCGCTGCTGCGACGGTCGCGGCAGGGTGCGCTGGCGACACTGATGGTGGGCTCCGGCGATCCCTATTGTTCCCTGGTCAACCTGGCGAGCCACCCCGACGGCTCGCCGATCCTGCTGATCTCGGGCTTGGCCGTGCACACCAGGAACATCCTGGCAGATAACCGGGTCTCCCTGATGCTGGACGAACGCGCGGCCGGCGATCCGCTGGAGGGCGCCCGGATCATGCTGTCCGGCCGGGCGGAACAGGCCGATGCGGGCAAGGATCTGCTCCAGCGACGGTATCTCAATGCCCATCCATCGGCCGAAGCCTTTGTTTCGTTTAAGGATTTCTCTTTCTTCAGAATTCAGCCCACGGGAGCCCATCTGGTCGCCGGCTTCGGCCGGATCGTCGATCTCAAGCCCGAACAGTTCCTTACGGATCTCACCGGCGCCGAGGATCTGCTGGCGGCGGAGGAGGGGGCGGTCGCCCATATGAATGCCGACCACCGCGACGCCATGGGCCTCTACGCAACAAAGCTTCTCGGGGCAGCGGAAGGCGACTGGCGCTGCACCGGCTGCGACCCCGAAGGCCTCGACATGCAGGATGGCCATACGGCGCTGCGGCTGGACTTCCCGGAGCGGGTGACTGACGGCACGTCGCTGCGCAAGATGCTGGTCCGCCTTGCTGGCGAAGCGCGCGCGAAGGTGGACTAGCGCGCAACAATTTGAACGCTGCATCCCATCGCTGCGACCCAAGACCGTAATGGTTCGAAGTCGGCAGCGAGAGGGTTCATGACACGCCGTCGTTTGACGCTGGTTGCGGGTTTGGCGCTCGCAATCACCGCATCGCTTGCCACGCCCAGCATTGCCCAGAAAGGTCTCGCCGCGGAGAGCGCGCGAATCAACGCACTCAGAAGCGCCGGAAAATATTCGGAAGCGCTGCCGCTGGCGCAGGCCATGGTGGCGTCTCTCGAGAAGACCACCAACAATCGTGATCTCGCGGGCGCGCTCAACAACCTTGCGCAGATCTACGCCGACCAGGGCCACGACGACCAGGCCGAGCCGCTCTACAAGCGCGCCATTGCATTGATGGAGAAGGGGACCGGCCTCGACAGCGTCGAGATCGCACCGGTGCTGAACAACCTCGCCGCGCTCTATCAGAGGCAGAGTCGCTTTGCAGAGGCCGAGCCGCTGTTCAAGCGTGCGCTCGCCGTTCGCGAGAAGGCGCTGTCGCGCGAGCATCCCGACGTCGGTCAGTCCCTCAACAATCTCGCCACCTACTATGTGAAGCAGCAGCGTCAGGCCGAAGCCGAGCCGTAGTTACAGCGTGCGCTCGCGATCTACCAGAAGGCCGCGGGGCCCGAACATCCGGCGGTCGCCACGATCCTGAACAACATCGGCCAGCTCGATCGCGACCTCAACCGCGATGCGGTTGCCGAGGCGCCGATCAGGCGCTCGCTCGCGATCCGCGAAAAGGTGCTGGGACCGGATCATCCCGACGTCGCGCGCTCGCTGAACAATCTCGCCGGTCTCTACGAGCATCAGCAGCGCTATGCCGACGCGGAGCCGCTCTATCGCCGTGCGCTGTCGATCCGCGAACGTGCGCTCGGTCCCGATCATCCGGACGTTGCGATCTCGACCAGCAATCTCGCATATTTCCTCTACATATCCGGGCGCAGCGCCGACGCGCTGCCGCTCGCGGAAAGGACGCTTGCGGACAATCGCGCGCAGCTGCGCGTCGTGCTGCCGGTTCTGTTCGCCGCGCGACAGCAGCATCTGCTGGCTGACGACAAGGCGCTGGACGAGGCGCTCGCCGCGATCCAGCGCGGCACGCAATCCTCCGCCGCATCCGCCGTGAACAAGCTGGCCGTGCGCCTTGCTGCCGGCAGCGACCGGCTCGCCGAGCTCGTGCGCCGGGACCAGGATCTTGCGGCCGAGTCAGAGGCGCTCGACAAGGCGATCATCACCGCGGTGTCGAAGCAATCGGCCCAGCGCGACGTCGCGGCGGAGCAGCGCAGCCGCGTGCGGATCGCGGCGATAGCGAACGAGCGCACGGGCTTGCAGAAGACGCTCGCGGTCGAGTTTCCCGAGTACGCGTCGCTCTCCAATCCCCTGCCGTTGGCGGTAAGGGACATCCAGCCATTGCTGTTGCCCGACGAGGCGATGGTGCTCTACTCCGTCGTCGACAAGCAGAGCTATGTCGTCGCGATCACGCGCGAAGGTGTCGACTGGAGGGAGATTCCGCTGGGCGCGGACGCGCTGACGCGGAAGGTGACTGCCTTCCGCAAGGGGCTCGATGTCGGCAAGGCGCGCGATGCCTCCGGCAAATCGGGATTGTTCGATCTCGCGCTCGCCAACGAGCTTTATGTCGCGCTGCTCGGCCCGGTCGAAGCGCTGACGAAGGACAAGCGCAACCTGCTGGTGGTGCCGTCGGCGGCGCTGACGGCGCTGCCGTTTCATCTGCTTGTCACGGAGACGCCGCAAGCTGCGATCCCGGACACACTCGAAGGCTATCGCAGTGCCGCCTGGCTGTTGCGGCGTCAGGCGGTGTCGGTGCTGCCTTCTGTGGTAAGCCTGAAATCGCTACGTGGCTTCGCGCGTCGGGAGCAAGGCGTGAAGCCGATGACCGGCTTTGGCGATCCCGTGTTCAATCCTGTGCTGGAAGGGCCGGCCGATCGTCGCGCTGCAAGCGGCAAGGTCGCGGCACGCAACATTGCAACAATTGCCTATAGCGATTTTTGGCGCGGTGCCGGCGTCGATCGCGCGCGGCTTGCGCAGGCGCTGCCGCAACTGCCGGACACCGCGGACGAGTTGAACGCCGTGGCAAAGGATGTCGGCGCGGCCGAGGCCGACATCCATCTCGGGCGCGATGCCAGCGAAACGACGCTGAAGCGTGCAGCGCTTGCTCAATACAGCGTCATCTACTTTGCCACCCACGGTCTCGTTGCCGGCGATATCAAGGGATTGGGCGAGCCCTCGCTCGCGCTCTCCATTCCCGATCGGCCGACGGAGCTGGATGACGGCCTGCTCACGGCGAGTGAAGTCGCTCAGCTCAAGCTCAACGCGGATTGGGTCGTGCTGTCGGCTTGCAACACCATCGCCGGCGACAAGCCCGGCGCCGAGGCCCTGTCGGGGCTGGCGCGCTCGTTCTTCTACGCGGGTGCGCGTGCGTTGCTGGTCTCGCATTGGGCAGTGGATTCGGAAGCTGCCACCCGCTTGACCACGTCGACTTTCGAGCTGCTCAAGAACGAACCAAAAATCGGCCGTGCCGAAGCCCTGCGCCGCGCGATGTTAACGTACGTTGATGACACCTCGTCGCCGCGCAACGCCTATCCCGCGATGTGGGGGCCGTTCGCGCTCATCGGCGAAGGCGAGGTACGATAGGACGGTCCGGGATTGTGCGTCGCAATAACCAGAGGAAACGCCGAATTGCGCATTTGGTTGCGCGACCATTCGTGTTTTTTTGAAGTGTCCGCTCAGAGCTGACATGCGCGGCGTTTGGCGCGGTCCTTGAATAAACCAAATCCTGCGGGATCGGCTTGGCAACGCCAGCGTTCACCATTATTACGTCGTTCAACCGAGGCCGGACGGCCTGTAATTCACGGTGACCGCGATGGCGCCAAAGCTGGGTCGCGCTGAGTGTCGCGGGTTCTAGGAGGATTTTTCGTGCAAGAGACGGGCGTGCGCAACGGTGCCTTCGGCGCCGACAAATTCGGCTTAAGGAATCTCAAACAGGTTCACTGGAACCTCGGCGCGCCGCAACTCTATCAACACTCGCTTTCCGCGGGCGAGGCGGTGCTGTCCGCCGACGGTTCGCTTTGCGCCGACACCGGTGAGTTCACCGGCCGCAGCCCGAAGGACAAGTTCACGGTGCGTGACGCCACCACCGACAAGAAGATGTGGTGGGCGGGCAACCAGTCGATCACCGCCGAACAGTTCGAGACGCTCTACCAGGACTTCCTCAAGCACGCTGAAGGCAAGAGCCTGTTCGCGCAGGACCTCTATGGTGGCGCCGATCCGGCCTACCGGATCAAGACCCGCGTCTTCACCGAGCTCGCCTGGCACTCGCTGTTCATCCGTACGCTGCTGATCCGCCCCGAGGCGGTCGAGCTGCCGAGCTTCACGCCCGAGCTCACCATCATCGACATGCCGAGCTTCCGCGCCGATCCCAAACGCCACGGCTGCAAGTCGGAGAATGTCGTCGCGATCGATTTCGCCCGCAAGATCGTCCTGATCGGCGGGTCTTATTATGCCGGCGAGATGAAGAAGTCGGTCTTCACCACGCTGAACTACTATCTGCCCGAGCGCGGCGTGATGCCGATGCACTGCTCGGCCAATGTCGGCGCCAATGGCGACACCGCGATCTTCTTCGGCCTGTCCGGCACCGGCAAGACCACGCTGTCGGCCGATCCGAACCGCACGCTGATCGGTGACGACGAGCATGGCTGGGGCCCGAACGGCGTCTTCAACTTCGAGGGCGGCTGCTACGCCAAGTGCATCAAGCTGTCACAGGAAGCCGAGCCGGAGATTTTCGCGGCGTCGACGCGCTTCGGCGCGGTGCTCGAGAACTGCGTGCTCGACGAGGACACCCGCGTCGTCGATTTCGACGACGGCTCCAAGACCGAGAACACGCGCTCCGCGTACCCGCTCGACTTCATCCCGAACGCATCGCGCACCGGCCGCGCGCCGCAGCCGAAGAACGTGGTGATGCTCGCCGCCGATGCCTTCGGCGTGCTGCCGCCGATCGCAAAGCTCTCGCCGGCGCAGGCGATGTATCACTTCCTCTCCGGCTACACCGCCAAGGTCGCCGGCACCGAGCGCGGTCTCGGCAACGAGCCGCAGCCGGAATTCTCGACCTGCTTCGGTTCGCCCTTCCTGCCGCTCGACCCCAGCGTCTATGGCAACATGCTGCGCGACCTCATCGCCCAGCACAATGTCGACTGCTGGCTGGTCAATACCGGCTGGACCGGCGGCAAGTACGGCACGGGCTCGCGCATGCCGATCAAGGTGACGCGCGCGCTGCTCACCGCCGCGCTCGACGGCTCGCTTCGCAACGTCGAATTCCGCACCGACAAATATTTCGGCTTCGCCGTCCCGACCGCACTGCCGGGCGTGCCGGCCGAGATCCTGAACCCGGTCAACACCTGGAAGGACAAGGACGAGTTCGACAAGACCGCCCGCGCGCTGGTCGGCATGTTCCAGAAGAACTTTGCCAAGTTCGAAGCCCAGGTCGACGCCGAAGTCCGCGCGGCGGCTCCCGACGTGAAGCTGGCCGCGGAGTAGGTTCGCATCGCTTGAAATGCAAAAGGGCGGCCGCGAGGCCGCCCTTTTTGTTTGTTTGCGCGAACTCTCTCCACTCGTGATTGCGAGCGTAGCGAAGCAATCCAGGATCCATCCGCGGAGATAGTCTGGATTGCTTCGCTACGCTCGCAATGACAAGTCTGCGGAAGCACCTACGCCTTGAAGTACGCGATCTGCGTCGTGGTCGCGAGCAGCCGTCCGTTCGGCGACCACAGCTCCGCGTTCTGGTCGGCGTAGCTCTTGTGCATGATCTTCGAATCGGCGGTCGCGAGCACGCGCGTGATTTCTTCGGCCGCGAGCTCTTCGCTGTCGGTGTGGAAATACGTCGTCAGCGACACCGTGCCGAACGGCACCAGCTCGCGGCGCGCGTGGAAGATGCGGCCGAAGAAGGCGTCCGACATCGACATCAGCGACAGCATGTCGAGCTTGCGCGGCGTGCGGTCGCTGATCCAGATTTTCGAATAGGTGCCGGCGAGCTCCGCCTGCGGCGGACCGATCCGCATCTCGCCCTCGACGAAGCGAAATTCATACTGGTTGGCCCAGGACGCTGCGATCTTCGGGAACGGCAGCGTCTGCTCGAACGGCTTTGCGTCGGGGTAGGTCGCCACCCTGTGCTCCCAGGAGGGCCGGCGCTCGGCGAACACGGCGGTGGCAAGCGTTGCGACCTCTCCGCCACCCTGCGACAGTTCGACGCTCCAGTGCTGGCTGGAGCGATTGGCCTTCACCAGCCGCACGTCCAGGTCAAACGGCCCCTTCGCGATCGGCGCGCAATAATTGACGGTGAGCGCCAGCGGATCGCCGGCGCGCTCCGGATGGTCGATCAGCGCGCGCAGGATGGTCGCGGCGGTGGCGCCGCCGAACGGGCCTACAAAGGCCCAGTAGTCGTCGCTGGTGTGCCCCTGCCAGCTGCTGTCACCGGCGCTGATGTGCGTGGCGTCGTCGAAGGGGTGTGGGAGCTTGGCGTGCATTGCTGTTTCCGGCTTTCAATGACGGACGTCATATCACGTCCGCCGCCGGCTTGCGCAATTACCTGAGGCGTAACGCCGATTTCATGTTGCGGAAAATCGGCCCGCGACGTCGCGCAGATCCGGCAGCAGCGGCGTGGTCGGATTGACCGGCACGTTCCAGATTTCCTCGGCGTATTCGCGGATGGTGCGGTCCGAGGAGAACCAGGCCATGCGCGCGACATTGAGGATGGAGGCGCGCGTCCAGGCCGGCGCCACCTGCCAGCGCGCGTCGACACTGCGCTGCGCTTCGTAATAGGAATCGAAATCGGCGCTGACCATGTAATGGTCGAGATAGCGCAGTGCGTGCGCGATGGATTCGAAGCGGCCGGGATCGCCGGGCGAGAATTCCCCAGTGCCGATCGCATTGATGGCGCGCTGGAGCTTGGGCGAACTGCGGATCACGTCGGAGGCATCCAGCCCCTGCTTGCGGCGGATCATCACGTCGCCGGCCTCCATGCCGAAGATCGCGATGTTCTCCGCGCCGACATGGTCGCGGATCTCGATGTTGGCGCCATCGAGCGTGCCGATGGTGAGAGCGCCGTTCAGTGACAGCTTCATGTTGCCGGTCCCGGAGGCCTCCATGCCGGCAGTCGAGATCTGCTCGGACAGATCGGCCGCGGGAATGATCACCTCCGCAAGGCTGACATTGTAGTCGGGCAGGAAGACGACCTTCAGCTTGCCGCCGATCGCGGGATCGTTGTTGACGACCTCCGCGACGTCGTTGATCAGCTTGATGATCAATTTTGCGTAGCGGTAGCTCGCCGCCGCCTTGCCGGCGAAGATCTTCACCCGCGGCACCCAGTTGCCGTTGGGATCGTCCTTCATCGCCTGGTACAGCGCCACCGTCTCGATCACGTTGAGGAGCTGGCGCTTGTATTCGTGAATGCGCTTGATCTGCACGTCGAACAGCGCGGTCGGATCGACCTTGATGCCGAGCCGCTCGCCGATCAGGCGCGCAAGTGCGGTCTTGTTGTGAAGCTTGACGCTGCGGAACTTCTTCTGGAATTCGACGTCGCTGGCGCGGGCTTCGATCAGGCTGAGCTGGGTCGGATCGTCGAGCACGGCATCGCCGCATGTCTCGCGCAACAAATCGGTCAGCTTCGGATTCGCCAGCATCAGCCAGCGGCGGAAGGTGATGCCGTTGGTCTTGTTGGTGATGCGGCCGGGATAGAGATGGTTGAGATCGTGGAACACGGTCTCGCGCATCAGGTCCGAATGCATCGCCGAGACGCCGTTGATGCGGTGCGAGCCGACGAAGGCGAGCTGGCCCATGCGTACGCGGCGTCCGCTCTTCTCGTCGATCAGCGAGACCGAGGCACGGAAATCGATGTCGCCGGGGGCGCGCGCTTCGGCGAGCGCGAGATGCTGGACGTTGATGCGGTAGATGATCTCGAGATGCCGCGGCAGCAGCCGCTCGAACAACTCGACCGGCCAGGTCTCCAGCGCTTCCGGCAGCAGCGTGTGGTTCGTATAGGAGAGGGTGGCGACCGTGATCTTCCAGGCCTCGTCCCAGCGGAAATTGTGCAGGTCGACGAGGATGCGCATCAGCTCGGTGACCGCGAGGCTCGGATGGGTGTCGTTGAGCTGCACCGCGACCTTGGACGACAGGCTGCGGAGCTGGCCGTCGGACGACAGATGTCGCTTGACGAGATCCTGGAGCGAGGCCGAGACGAAGAAATATTCCTGGCGCAGGCGCAGCTCGCGACCGGCCGGGCTCTCGTCGTTCGGATAGAGGAATTTGCAGATGGCTTCCGCGCGCGACTGCTCGGCGCTGGCGCTGACATAGTCGCCCTTGTTGAAGGCGTCGAGCTTCAATGGATCGGGCGAGCGCGCCGACCACAGGCGAAGCGCGTTGACGTGCTGGCCGCGCCAGCCGACGATCGGCGTGTCATAGGCGATCGCCTGCACGGTCTCGGCCGGATGCCAGATTGCGCGGTCGCGGCCCTTGTCGTCGACATGCTCGACGCCGCCGCCGAAAAAGATGTCATAGATCACCTCGGGCCGCTGCAATTCCCAGGGATTGCCGAAGCTCAGCCATTCGTCCGGATATTCCTGCTGCCAGCCCTGATTGATGATCTGGCGGAACAGGCCGTAATCGTAGCGGATGCCGTAGCCGATGGCGGGGATCGACAGCGTCGCCATGCTCTCCATGAAACAGGCGGCGAGGCGGCCGAGGCCGCCATTGCCGAGCGCGGCATCCGGCTCGCATTTGCGGAGCTCAGGCAGCGATACGCCGAGATCGCCGAGCGCGACCTCGAAGATCTTGAGCAGGCCCATGTTGTTCAGCGCGTCGGTGAAGAGACGGCCGATCAGGAATTCGAGCGAGAGATAATAGACGCGCTTGCGGCCTGCATCGTAGCTGTGCTTCTCGGCCGTGAGCCAGCGATGCACGATGCGGTCGCGCAGCGCCAGCGCCGCGGCCTGATACCAGTCGTGCCTGGTGGCCATGCCCGCGTCCTTGCCGATGGCAAGGCGCAGCTTCGCCAGGATCGCGCCCTTGATCTCAGTCAGCGCGAGTTCGTCGATCGGCTGGCCGGGGGCGGGAAAATTTGGCTGGAACGATTGATCTTGCAAGGCCGTCACTTCCTGGTCGCGAGAACACCACTAAACCCTACGCGTCTTGCATCCGGACCGAAACCATCGCTGATGCGGCCGTGCACTGCGCTGGCGTAAAATTATGCAAGGAACGGGCCGGTTTGGGAACCCGGACGCATACGGAGAAACGTGGATTCGGTGCTAGATTGGGGATGAAATCAGCCATCAGTGTGGAGGAAATTCCCATGAGACTGCTGATCGAAATCGCCACTGCCGCCCTGATCGTCGTCTGCATCTCCGCCTCCAGCGCCGCCTTTGCCGCCGGCAAGATGGGCCGCAGCGCCGACGGCCTGAGCTGCAGCTTCGACGTTCCGCAAAGTGCGTCTCCTGCGTTGCGCTGCGCTGCCATCAAGCGCCAATGCGGCGGCAAGTTCTACGCGAATGCGTGCGGGGACAGGCTGGTATCGGCGGCGAATTGAGGAGCGGGTCGCTGGATTCGCTGCGCGTGAAGGCGCTACGCGCTATCTCACCACGCCCGACGTGAAGCCCGCCTTGCGGCGCGGCGGCTTGATTTCCTTTTTCAGAAAGCAGCGCGCTTCACGCCCGGTGTAGCCAGGACGGGCATAGGTGAAGGCGCGGCACTTGTTGTCGGCGGTGCAGGCGGCCTTGCAAGCCTCTTCGCCTTCGCCGTCCTTGAGCTCGAAATTGCGCAAGTCGCCGCCGGGGCGATCGATCGACGTTTCCACGCCCTCGATACGCGGCTCGATCACGCCGGCGCCACGCACGCCGGAAATGCAGCAGCTGCCAGGGACACGCGGCGGCACCGTATTCTTGAGCCAGCACACCGCCGAGCCGCCCTCGACGTCGGGATAGTTGAAGCTCCAGGAACGGCAGCGGCGGTCACGCTCGCAGAGCAGCGCACAATCCTCGGGGTCGCCTGACGTCACCGGCGAGTTGAAATAGTCGCCGCCGGGCCGGTCGAACGCCGTCTGGGCGCGCGCAGGCACGCTCGCAAGCACGAGCGAAAGCAACGTGGCGCAGGCCACGACGCTTGTCATGACGGCCCCACGCAGGCGGCCCTTCCCCATCGGAACAGCTTTCGAGTTATTGACGGCACTCAGGTTTTTTCAGCCGGTCATTTGATCGCCGCAAACCTGTATGGGCGATGAACGGCTGAAGTCCCGGTCGTTGGCCTATTTGTCTAGGGCTTGGCCTGAAGGCTCTAGAACGCGTATTCCGCGTAGGCCGGTTCCACGGAGCCGTTCCAGGCGCCGTTGAACTTCTCCAGCATCTCCTCGGCCGGCGTCCTGCCGGAATCGATGATTCGATCGAGCGGCTCCAGATGCCGGGTTTCGTCGCGGCCGAGCTGGTCGATCCGGCCGCGCCGGCGCAGGCCGGCATGGGCCAGAACGAGGCATTCCTTGGCGATCTCGAACAGATAGCGGTCCTTGATCCGCGCCTTGAAGCCGAACCGCGGCACGTCGTCGCGCAGGGCCTGGCGCTCATGCGCGGTCCAGTGCTTCACCAGGTCCCAGGCGGCATCGAGCGACACATCGTCGTAGAGCAGTCCGGCCCAGAACGCGGATAGCGCAGGCAGACGGCCCCACGGACCACCATCGGAGCCGCGCATCTCGAGATAGCGCTTGAGGCGCACTTCCGGGAAGATCGTCGAAAGATGATTGGCCCAGTCCGACAGCGTCGGACGTTCGCCGGGCAGATTGTTGTTGCGGCCGTCGAAGAAGGCGCGGAACGAGGAGCCCGAGACGTCGATGTAATCGTCGCCGCGCTTGACGAAATACATGGGCACGTCGAGCGCGTAGTCGACATAGCGCTCGAAGCCCATGCCGTCCTCGAACGCCCACGGCATCATGCCCGCGCGCGCATTGTCGGTGTCGCGCCAGATCTCGGAGCGGAAGGAGAGGAAGCCGTTCGGCTTGCCCTCGGTGAACGGCGAATTGGCAAACAGCGCAGTCGCAACCGGCTGGAGCGCGAGCGAGACGCGCAGCTTCTTGACCATGTCGGCTTCCGAGGAGAAGTCGAGATTGGTCTGCACCGTGCAGGTCCGGTACATCATGTCGAGGCCGTATTGGCCGACCTTCGGCATGTAGTTGGTCATGATCTTGTAGCGGCCCTTGGGCATCACCGGGATGTCGGCGCGCGACCAGGACGGCGTCATGCCGAGCCCGAGGAAGCCGATGCCGAGCGGGGTTGCGATCTCGCGCACCTGCGCCAGGTGCGCCATCAGCTCGCTCTGGGTCTGGTGCACGTTCTCGACCGGCGCGCCGGAGAGCTCGAACTGTCCACCGGGCTCGAGCGAGATCGCGCCGCCGCCGGTGACATCATAGAGGCCGATGATGTTGCCCCTCTCCATGATCGGCTCCCAGCCGAGCAGGAGCTTCATGCCTTCGAGCAGCGCGCCGATGCCGCGCGCGCCCTCGTAAGGCACCGGACGGTGGCCCTCGAGCGTGAACGGCGTCTTCTCGTGCTCGGTGCCCATGCGGAATTCGGACGGGTCCTTGCAGCCGGCCTCGAACCACGCGACGAGCTCGTCGCGCGATTGCAGCGGCGTCATATCGATCTGGTCTCGCGCCATATCAAACTCTAATCAAAAGGGCGCTTCGATCGAAGGCGCGCGGGTGGCAGGGATGGTCCGCGAACCCCTGGGGTGCACGGACGAGCTGGTTTGCCGCGCGATCATCGCGACGGCGTGGTTTCGTTGACGTGGACGGGCAGTTTCATCTCGCCGCACGAGCAGCCGAGACGATCGAGCAGACCGCTGAGCTTGACGGCATCCGCATCGGACAGTTTCGAGCCGACATACTTTTCGATCGCGGCGGAATAGGCGCCCCACATCCGCTTCTGCAATTCGCGGCCGGCTTCCGTGATCTCCACGAACTGGCCGCGCTTGTCGATCTTGCATTCGCGCCGACAGGCGAGCCCCTCATCGACGAGACGGTCGATCAGACGCGACGTTGAGTATTGCGGGATCAGCATCTGCCGCTCGAGTTCCACCGGCCTCAGCTCACCCGAGGGCGCTCGCGACAATTCGAGCAGCGCGTCATACCATGCGAGCGGCGGGAACCCCGCCTTCTTCAGGTCCTGCTCGACGCAATCGAGCACGCGGCTCTGCACCCGCATCAGGCGGATCCAGGCGGAAGTTGCCTCGGTCGATGGTTTGCGTTTCATGGTCCCGCTCAAGCTCGTCGTCCGTCTCTTACCGCACTCGATGCACCTGCATCAATCTTGACTATTGGATGCAGGCGCATGTAGTCGTTCTTTCGCCCTAACCAAGCGTCAAGAGGAGGAAATTCCATGAAACTCTATTACTCGCCCGGCGCCTGCTCCCTGTCCCCCCACATCGCGCTCCTGGAAGCCGGCCTGCCCTATGAGCTGGTCAAGGTCGATATCCGGGCCAAGAAGCTCGAAAATGGTGAGGATTATCTGAAGCTGAATCCCAAGGGCCAGGTCCCTGCGCTGGCCCTCGACAGCGGTGAGATCGTGACCGAAGGTCCGGTCATTGTCCAGATGATCGCCGACCAGGCTTCCGCCAAGGCGCTGGCGCCCGCCCACGGCAGCTCGGAGCGCTACAAGCTGCTCGAATGGCTGAACTTCCTCACCTCGGAGGTGCACAAGAGCTTCGGCCCGCTGTTCGCACCGGCGCTGAACGACGAGGCCAAGGCCTTCTTCAAGGATCGCGTCATGGGCAAGCTGAAATACATCGACAGCCAGCTCGCCGGCCGCGACTACCTTATGGGCAAGCAGTTCACGGTGGCCGACGGCTATCTCTTCACGATGCTGACCTGGGGCGACCGGATGAAGTTCGACCTCTCGGCGATGCCGAACCTGACCGCTTACAAGAGCCGCGTCGCGGCGCGGCCGCAGGTGCAGGAAGCGTTGAATAAGGAAGGCTTGGCGCAGGCGAAGTAAGCACTCGCAGGACGCAACGAGCGAAAGGCCGGATCGACGATCCGGCCTTCTTTATTCTGCCCGGGCAGGGTGGGCGCGAACCCATTTCGCCGGATCATCGTACCTAAATTAGACTTATGAACTACTGTTCGCCAAATGTAAGTAGTGCTGTCTTGTCAGTACCCGTAAAGCGCGCGAGCTTGGCGGAATTGTAGAGGATTATTTGTACTTTTCATCGGAGTCGAACTTGACGATTGCCTTCGTCCTGATCGTCGCAAGTGCGTTGGTGGGAATAGCGACAGGTTACCGTTTCAGGATCTGGGCGCTGGTATTGATCGCGCCGGCAATCGCAGTGTTCTCGGCGATAATTCTTCGCGCTTACGAATTCGGCATGATGGCGGGTGTGACCGTCATCGCCATCTGTCTTGCCGTCTGCCAGCTCGCCTACCTCGCGGCGGCCTATCTGCTGCATGCGCGTGAGATCTCATCCCATGACGAAGTCGACGGCGAGCCAGGCGAGGGAAGCCAGCAGAAAATCCGCCGCCAGCACAAGTAACGCCAAAGCGGCCCAAAACACCGGCCCCTTTCGGCGCCGGCGCGCCGGCTTCTGTTGCGGTGAGAGGCGACCAGTTGCGGGGCCAACAGCATATCTCGCGGTGAGATCGCGACCGAGCGCGGTCCTCCGCAGCACCAAAGAGTTCATCAGGGATACTTTCTTATTTCGTCTTCAATTTGCCGATGGCTCGGCAAGTGTCCCGATCGGGTTCGTGCCCCTGACCCCGAGCAAGACTAGTGCCAGGGCCGAGCAAAAGAACGGCGCCGCTTTGGCGCGCCTATGACAATTGCGCGACAGCACGGCAGCGGGGACTCTGACACGGTTCCTACCCGGGTTTTGTGATCGGTTCCACAACCCGGGAACATTCTGACGCAACCGTGATGACGTTGCCTGGAAAATAAAAAAGGCCGGATCGATGATCCGGCCTTTTGTTCTCAAGCGGCTTTAGATGATCAGGCAGCAGCCGCCTTCTTCGGCGCGAAGCGGCCGTAGAAGGTTTCTCCCTTCGCTGCCATCTCCTCGAGAAGCTTCGGCGGGGTGAAGCGCGAGCCGTACTTCGCCTCCAGCTTGTGGCAGAGCTCGACGAACTTCTTCGCGCCCATGAAGTCGATGTAGGACAGCGTGCCGCCGGTGAACGGCGCAAAGCCGAAGCCGAGGATCGAGCCGACATCCGCTTCGCGCGGATCGGTGATGACGTGATCCTCCACCGTGCGCGCGGCCTCCACCGCCTGCACCACAAGGAAACGCTGCTTCAGTTCCTCGATGTCGAGCGTGTCAGGATCGAGCTGCTTCGGCTGGAGCGCGGAGAGACCCGGCCACAGGCTCTTCTGGCCCTTGCCCTTCTCCGGGTAGTCGTAGAAGCCCTTGCTGTTCTTGCGGCCGAGACGGCCCTGGTTCTCGACCATCTCCACCATCAGCTTCTTCTGATCGGGGTTGATGGCGTTGGGGCCGAGATCGGCTTCCGTGGCCTTCATGATCTTGAGGCCGAGGTCGAGCGCGACTTCGTCGGAGAGCGAGAGCGGGCCGACCGGCATGCCGGCCATCTTGGCGCAGTTCTCGATCATCGCCGGCGGGATGCCTTCGAGGAACATCTCGTTGCCTTCGGCGACGTAACGGCCGACGCAGCGATTGGCGAAGAAGCCGCGGCTGTCGTTGACCACGATCGGCGTCTTGCCGATCTGCCGGACGTAATCGAGCGCGGTCGCAAGCGCGAGGTCGCCGGTGTTCTTGCCCTTGATGATCTCGACCAGCATCATCTTCTCGACCGGCGAGAAGAAGTGGATGCCGACGAACTTGCCTTGCTCCTTGAAGCTCTCGGCCAGCGAAGTGATCGGCAGCGTCGAGGTGTTCGACGCGAAGATCACGTCCGGCTTCATATGCTCCTGCGCCCTGGCGAAGGTATCAGCCTTGACCTTGCGATCCTCGAATACGGCCTCGATGACAAGGTCGACGTCCTTGAGTGCAGCATAATCGGCAGTCGGCGTAATGCGCGCGAGCAACGCATCGGCGTCACCGGGCTTGGCCCGGCCCTTCTTGATCTGCTCCTCGATCACCTTCTGCGCATGCGCCTTGCCCTTGTCGGCGCTCTCCTGGTCGCGATCGATCAGGACGACGTCGAGGCCGGCACGCGCGGATACGTAGCCGACGCTCGCACCCATGAAGCCGGCGCCGATCACGGCGATCTTCTTCACCTTGGTCGGAGCTACGTCCTTCGGACGGCGCGCACCCTTGTTCAGCTCCTGCATCGACAGGAACAGGCTGCGGATCATCGCGGCTGCTTCCTTCGAACGTAGCACCGAGGTGAAGTAGCGCGATTCGACGCGCAGCGCGGCGTCGATCGGCAACTGCAGGCCTTCATAGACGCAGCTCATGATCGCGCGCGCAGCCGGATAGTTGTCGTAGGTCTCGCGGCGATAGATCGCATTGCCGGCCGGGAACATCATCATGCCGGCCTTGGAGAACACCGGACCGCCGGGCAGCTTGAAACCCTTCTCGTCCCAGGGCGCGACGGCCTTGCCGCCACCCTTGATCCAGTCCTTCGCCGCCTTGACGAGATCGGCCGCGGGAACGATGGCGTGAATGAGGTTCAGCGCCTTGGCTTTCTCGACCGTGACCGGATCGCCCTTGAGCAAGATGGTCATCGCGTCCTGCGGTGGCACCAGGCGCGGCACGCGCTGCGTGCCGCCGGCGCCGGGGAACAGGCCGACCTTGACCTCGGGCAGGCCGAGGCGGGTCTTGGGATTCTCGGCTGCAACACGATAGTGGCAGCACAGCGTGATCTCGAAACCGCCGCCGAGCGCGAGGCCGTTGATCGCGGCCGCCCACGGCTTGCCTGATGTTTCGATCGAGCGCAGCACCAGCGAGAAGCGCCGGCTCTGCTCGAACAACATCTGGTTCGCCGCGGTCTCGTCCTGCTCCTGCAAGACCTTGGCGTAGGCCTGGTTCATGCCTTCGAGCATGGACAGGTCGGCGCCGGCGCAGAACGCTTCCTTGGCGGAGGTGATGACGACGCCCTTCACCGCGGCGTCGGCCGTGGTTTCCTTGACGATCGCATCGAGCTCGCTGGTCGAGGTTTCGTCGAGCACGTTCATCGAACGGCCCGGGATGTCCCAGGTGACGAGCGCGATGCCGTCGGAATCGGTCTCAACCTTGAAATTCTTGTAAGCCATGTTGGTTGCTCCCTATCCTTACACGCGCTCGATGATGGTCGCGGTGCCCATGCCGCCGCCGATGCACAGCGTCACAAGGGCGGTCGACTTGTTGGTGCGCTCGAGCTCGTCGAGCACGGTGCCGAGGATCATCGCGCCGGTCGCGCCAAGCGGATGGCCGAGCGCGATCGCGCCGCCATTGACGTTGATCTTGGCGTTGTCGATGTCGAAGGCCTGGATGTAGCGCAGCACCACCGAGGCAAACGCCTCGTTGAGCTCGAACAGGTCGATGTCCGACTTCTTCATGCCCGAGCGCGCGAACAGTTTTTCGGTGACGTCGACCGGACCGGTCAGCATCATCGCGGGCTCGGAGCCGACATTCGCGAACGCGCGGATCTTGGCGCGCGGCTTCAGGCCGTATTTCGCACCCGCCTCCCTGCTGCCGAGCAGCACGGCGCCGGCGCCGTCGACGATGCCCGACGAATTGCCGGCGTGGTGCACGTAGTTCACGCGCTCGATTTCCGGGTGCGACTGCACGGCGACGCCGTCGAAGCCGCCCATCTGCGCAATCATCGTGAACGACGGCTGGAGCTGTGCCAGCGACTGCATCGTCGTCGAGGGACGCATGTGCTCGTCCTTGGCGAGGATGGTGAGGCCGTTGATGTCCTTCACGGGCACGACGGACTTGTTGAAGCGGCCCTCGTCCCAGGCCTTGCCGGCGCGCTGCTGGCTCTGCACGGCATAGGCGTCGACGTCGTCGCGCGAGAAGCCGTACTTCGTGGCGATCAGGTCGGCCGAGACGCCCTGCGGCATGAAGTAGGCCGGCACCGCCATCGACGGGTCCATCGGCCAGGCGCCGCCGGAGGCGCCGATGCCGACGCGGCTCATGGATTCGGCGCCGCCACCGATCACCAGCTCATGCTGGCCGCTCATCACCTGGGCTGCCGCAAAGTTCACGGCGTCGAGGCCGGAGGCACAGAAGCGGCTGATCTGCACGCCGGGCACGGCTTCGCCGAGACCTGCCTTGAGCGCGGCGAAGCGCGCGATGTCGCTGCCGGCTTCGCCGACGGGGTCGACCACGCCGAGCACGACGTCGTCGACGGAATCTTCCGGCAGGTTGTTGCGGTCCTTCAGCGCCTTCAGCGGCACGGTGGCGAGCGCGAGCGCCGTCACCTCGTGCAGCGCGCCGTCCGCCTTGCCGCGGCCGCGCGGGGTTCGGACGTGGTCGTAGATATAGGCATCTGCCATGGGAGCCTCCTGATTGCAGTTATTGGTTACGACCGCCGCGCGATCGGAATTGTTGTTGACGTGAAACTCCTCAGAACGCTTCCGCCGGCAATTCCATGATGGTGGCGGAGCCGGACTGGATGCGGGCGAGATTGGCGGCGGTCTCCGGCAGCATGCGCTCCATGAAGAAGCGGCCGGTGACGAGCTTGGTCGAGAGATAGGGCGTCGCTCCGGTCTCGGCAATCTTGGCCTGTGTCACCTTGGCCATCTTCGCCCACATGTAGCCGAGCGCGACGAAGCCGAAGAGATGCAGGTAATCCGTTGCGGCGGCGCCGGCATTGTCCGGCTTCGCCATCGCGTTCTGCATCAGCCAGGTCGTGGCCTGCTGGAGATGGCCGAGCGAGGCCGAGAGCGGCGCGATGAAGGGCTTGAGCGCCTCGTCGCCGCCGTTCTCCTTGGCGAAGGCCATGACCTCGCCGAAGAAGGCCATGATGGCGCGGCCGCCGTCGCGCGGCAGCTTGCGGCCGACGAGGTCGAGCGCCTGGATGCCGTTGGCGCCTTCATAGATCATGGCGATACGCGCATCGCGCACGAACTGCTCCATGCCCTGCTCGGCGATGTAGCCGTGGCCGCCATACATCTGTTGCGCCTGCACCGCGTTGGCGAAGCCGTAATCGGTGAGGAAGCCCTTCAGCACCGGCGTCATCAGGCCCATGTGGTCGTCGGCGGCCTGGCGGTCCTTCGGATCCTCCGAGCGGTGGGCAACGTCGCTCTTCAGCGCGGTCCACATCACGAAGGCGCGAGCGGCTTCGTTGAAGGCACGGATCGAGAGCAGCGTGCGGCGGACGTCGGGATGCACGATGATCGGGTCGGCCTGCTTGTCCGGCGCCTTGGCGCCGGTCAGCGAGCGGCCCTGGATGCGCTCGCGGGCATAGGCGACCGCGTTCTGATAGGCGACCTCGGACTGCGCGAGGCCCTGCACGGCGACGCCGAGGCGAGCCTCGTTCATCATCACGAACATGCCCTGCATGCCCTTGTTTTCTTCGCCGATCAGCCAGCCGGTGGCGCTGTCGTAGTTCATCACGCAGGTGGAATTGCCGTGAATGCCCATCTTGTGCTCGATCGAGCCGCAGACCACGCCGTTGCGCGCGCCGACCGAACCGTCGGCATTGACGAGGAACTTCGGCACCACGAACAGCGACACGCCCTTGATGCCGGCCGGTGCGCCCTCGATGCGGGCGAGCACGAGGTGGATGATGTTGGGGGCGAGGTCATGCTCACCGGCCGAGATGAAGATCTTCGTGCCGGTGATCTTGAAGCTGCCGTCGGGCTGGCGGACCGCCTTGGTGCGGAGCATGCCGAGATCGGTGCCGCAATGCGGCTCGGTCAGGTTCATGGTGCCGGTCCACTCGCCCGCCACCATCTTCGGCACGTAGGTCTGCTTCTGCTCGGGCGAGCCGTGCACGATCAGCGCGGCGGTCGCGCCCATGGTGAGGCCGCCATACATCGAGAACGCCATGTTGGCGGAGATCTGGAATTCGTTGACCGCCTGCGAGAGCGTCACCGGCAGGCCCTGGCCGCCGAACTCGGTCGGCGCCGACAGACCGAGCCAGCCGCCTTCGGCGACCTGCTTGAACGCGTCCTTGAAACCCTTCGGCGTGGTGACGCTGCCGTCATCGGCGCGCTTGCAACCTTCGAGATCGCCGACGCGGTTGAGCGGCTGCAGCACTTCTTCCGCAAGCTTCGCGGCTTCGCCGAGAATGGCTTCGCGCACGTCGCTCGACGCATCGGAGAAGCCGGCCAGATTGTCGTAGCGGTCGATCTGGAAGACGTCATTGAGCAGGAAGTTCACGTCTTCGACGGGGGCTTTATAGATCGGCATGGTGGTCTCCCGGCAGGCGGTCTGAAGTGATGATGTTGGCTTAGGATTGCGCGGCGGCAAGCTGCTCCGCCATCAGGCGATGCAGCATGTTGATCGCCTTGAGCGGACGCACCATCACCTTGAAATGGGTGATGCGCCCCTCGCTGTCGAAGGTGATGATGTCGACGCCGTTGATCTCGATGCCGTCGATGACATTCTTGAATTCGAGCACGGCGCCGTTGGCGCTTTTCCACTCGCCGACATAGGTGAAGCCGGGACCGCCGAGCACCTTCTCGGCGCTGGAGAGATATTTGAAGGTGATGTCGCGGCCGCGTTGCGGCGAGTGCACGACGGGGCTTTCAAACACGGCGTCAGGATGCAGCAGGTCCCAGAGCGCGGCGCGATCATGGGACTTCATGTAGCCGTACCAGGAGTCGAGGCCGGTCATTGTCAGGGTGCCTCCCTTGGATCAAAGGCCTTGGCAAAAACTCGAAAACAACCCCATGCAAAGTCGTGCAGAGGGCTGGTACAGGGGGTCTGAAGCCCACCTCATATGCACATTGACGCATATGCATCAATGCGCATAAAGTCAAGTCAATTGGTCGGGACCTCTAACGGGAGTTGGTGCCATGGCGCTGGGCGACGCAATCCTCGCATGCCTGACGGAACGCCCGATGACGGGCTACGAGCTCGCCAAGACGTTCGACTCCTCGATCGGCTTCTTCTGGAAGGCCGACCACCAGCAAATCTACCGCGAGCTCTCCAAGCTGCGCGACCGCGGCTACATCCAGGGCCGCGAGGTCGTGCAATCCGGCAAGCCCAATAAACTGATCTATACGCTTACTCCCGAGGGTCGAACAGCGCTGCGGCACTGGGCCGCGCGGCCCAGCACGCCGCCCTCGATCAAGGACGACCTCCTGGTGCGGCTGCATGCGCTCGACAGTATCGACATCGAGCCGATGCGCACTGATTTGATGGCTCGGCTGGAGCACCATCGCGACCGGCACGAGAATTACGAGCGGATCCTCAAGAAGCGATTTCCGGAGGGCTCGGCGTCGGGCGTGCTCGACCTCGGTAATTTGCTCCTGCTTCAGCTCGGTGCCCGGCACGAGCAGATGGTGGCCGATTTCTGCGAAGAGGCGCTCCAGGCGCTATCGGCGATGAGCGGCAAGGGCACGGTCGTGCCACTGGAGGACGGCAAGCGCGAGGGGAAGGGCTAGCTCGCAGCAGCCTTAGTACTTCGTGACGACAGGCCTATCCCAGTTGAACCGGACATTGACGCCGGCGCGGACGATGTCGTCCGTCAGCCTGACGTCGCGCGTGACGGCGCCGCTGATCGGCGGATCGACATATCGTTTGCTGCCAAAATCGACGTGCACATATTCGAGCTTGAGGGTCACGTCAGGCAAGAACCCGCCCGTGGATCGGGCCGCTCTCTATCCCTTGAGACGTGCGGATCGGGCGCGTGGCGAAATCTTTGTCGGGGCGCGGCTTTGGAGCGGGGCCAACGGCGGCAAATGGTTCCCGACGCCCAACTTTAAGACATCGGCAACGCGTTCCTTAACCCGTTATTTACCGTAACAGGAAAAAGTCGGTTTTCGAGGCAGACGACCCGCGCCAAATCCGATTGTCTTTGCAACCGGCACGCGTGGGGAGGCTGGAGGTGCCGGGTGGGGCGCCGAAGTCGGAACCGGACAGAGTCATGAATTCGCGCGTATCGTGGAGTGTTGACGGCATCGATCCATCCGTCAGGGAGCGGGCCGAAGCTGCTGCGCGTCGCGCCGGCATGTCACTCAACGATTGGCTGAACTCCACGCTCGGCGAGACTGTCCCGCCAAATTTTCGCGGGCCTTACGATCAGCGTCCGCAAGCCCCGAACGTTCCGAGCCAGGTGGCTGGTCAGGTGCCGAGCCAGGAAAGCCGCGAAGTCGCCGACATCCACCAGCGGCTCGACGCGATCACCCAGCAGATCGAGCGGATTTCAAAGCCCGCAGCGCGCCAGGACGCTTCACGACAGGACGTCTCGCGCGAGCAGGGCGTCGCACGCCAGCTCAACGACGCGATCTCGCGGCTCGATGCGCGGTTGTCGCAAATCTCCCGTCCGCAGCAGCCGCAACCGCAGCAGCCTCAGGCGCCGCGGCCGGCACCGGCACAAGTTGAAACGCGCCAGCATCAGGCCGATGCGGTCGAGCGTGCCGCCGCGCAGGTCTATCGCAGCTCGCCTCCCTTGAGCCCCGCATCGTTCGACGTTGCCGTCGCCGAGATCACCGCACGGCAGAGCGAGCTCGACGGCTTTACGCCGCGGCAGGTACCGCCGCGCGCCGCGCCGCCGATTGCACCGATGGCAGCTCCTTTCGCCCCCCCGGTGGCGCCTCCCGCGCCTGCCTACGTTCCGCCGCCACCGCAGCCGGGGCCGGATTTCTCGTCGCTCGAGCGCCATCTGCTCAAGATCACGAGCCAGATCGAATCGCTCCAGCGCCCCGACAACACCGAGCAGGCGATCAACGCTTTCCGCAGCGAGCTTGCCGAGATTCGCCACGCCATCACCGAGGCGATGCCGCGCCGCGCGATCGAATCGATCGAGAACGAGATCCGCTCGCTGCACCGTCGCATCGACGAGACCCGCTCGTCCGGCACCGACGGCCAGGTCCTGTCGGGCATCGAGCACGCGCTGTCCGACATCAAGCAGGTGCTGCGCACGCTGACGCCGGCCGAGCAGCTCACCGGCTATGACGAGGCGATCCGCAATCTCGGCGCCAAGCTCGATCTGATCCTGCGCGCCAATGACGACCCGTCGACGGTGCGCCAGCTCGAAGGCGCGATCTCGGCGCTGCGCGGCATCGTCTCCAACGTCGCCTCCAACGAAGCCCTGGCGCGTCTTTCCGAAGACGTGCAGCTGCTGTCGTCCAAGGTCGACCAGGTCACCCGCTCGTCCGGCCCCAGCGACAGCTTTGCCGTGCTGGAGCAGCGCATCGCGGCGCTCACCGCCGCGCTGGAAACGCGCGAGCGGCCTCAGCCGTCCGAGAGCACCGAGCATCTGGAAAGCGCCATCCGCGCGTTGTCGGACCGTTTCGACCGTATGCAGGTCGGCAACGATTCCGCATCGACGTTTGCGCACCTCGAACAGCGCGTCTCGTATCTGCTGGAGCGGATCGAAGCCGCCTCCGATCCGCGCAACGGCAATCTCAGCCGCGTCGAGGATGGGCTGCACGACATCCTCAGGCATCTGGAACGGCAGCAGGCGACCTATTCCGCACTGGCCGAGAGCCGCAATTCGGCACCGCCTGCCGATTCCGACATGGTCGATCTCGTCAAGCGCGAGCTGTCCGATATCCGCTTCAGCCAGGCCGAGACCAACCGCAGCACCCAGGACTCGCTCGAGGCCGTCCACAGCGCGCTCGGCCATGTCGTCGATCGCCTCTCGGTGATCGAGGGTGATCTGCGCGCGGTGCGGACGGCGCCGCCGGCACCCGCGCCGCAGCCGATGCCGACGTCCATGTCGATGCCGATGGCCGCGCCCATGGAGCCCGCGCCGATGGCGCGCGAGCCGTGGCCCCAGCAACAGCAACCGAAATACGATCCGAAGCCGGAGCTGCCGAACCCGGCCGCCGCGCAACAACAGGCGCAGCCCGCCTTTGTCGCCGCGCCGCGCGAATTCCACGCCGCCGCCGCACCGGCCGCGCCGCCGCCGGTGCCGACGGCGCCGCCCGTTCCGCCGCGTGCGATCAGCGAAATCCTCGAGCCGCACACGGCCCCTGCGCGCGCCGCGCTCGCACCGGAATTGCCGCCGGATCATCCGCTTGAGCCGGGCACACGGCCGGGCGGCCGCGTCGCCACGCCGTCGGAGCGCATCGCCGCGTCCGAAAGCGCGATCAGCGAGATTCCCGCCGCGCCGAAGGAGCCGGTGTCGTCGTCGAGCTTCATCGCGGCCGCGCGCCGCGCTGCGCAGGCCGCCGCCGCGCAGCCGGAAAAGCCGGCCCGCGGTGCCAAGGCAAGTGCGAAGGCCGCGGCCAAGGCGGCCATTGCAGGCCGCGCCAAGGACAAGGGCCAGGAAGGCCCCTCGACCATCACCTCGAAGATCCGTTCGCTGCTGGTCGGCGCGAGCGTGGTCGTGATCGTGCTCGGCACCTTCAAGATGGCGATGAACCTGCTCGATGGCGGTGGCCCGGCGCCGTCGCCGCAGGCGATGGAGACTTCGTCGCCCGCACCCGCGCCGCAGGCAGCACCGCCGCCGGTCGAGAACAAGCCCTCTACGCCTGATCAGGTCACGCCGTCGATGACGTCGCCGACGCCGATCGGCAAGCAGTCGCAGAACAATCCCGCGCCGGCGCCCGCCGCCGGCAGTTCGGCCTCCGTTGAAATTCCGTCGACCCCCGCCGCGGCGCCGACCGCGCCCGCGACCAGCAACGACGTCACCGGCGCGCTGTCCGGCACGAGCCGCGCGAAGCTCGGCGTGATCCAGGTGCCGCCGAGCGAAAAGCTCCCTGACGGCATCGGCGGTCCGGTGCTGCGCACCGCCGCGATGAAGGGCGATGCGACCGCGGCCTACGAGATCGGCGTCCGCTTTGCGGAAGGAAAGGGCGTCGCTGCGAATTACGATGAAGCCGCCAAATGGTACGACCGCGCGGCGCAGGCCGGCGTGGTGCCCGCGACCTTCCGCCTCGGCACGCTCTATGAGAAGGGCTTGGGGGTGAAGAAGGACGCCGACATCGCCCGCCGCTACTACACGCAGGCCGCTGAGCGCGGCAACGCCAAGGCGATGCACAATCTCGCGGTGCTCGACGCCGACGGCGGCGGACGCGGCGCCAATTACAAGAGCGCGGCACAGTGGTTCCGCAAGGCCGCCGATCGCGGCGTCGCCGACAGCCAGTTCAACCTCGGCATCCTCTATGCCCGCGGCATCGGCGTGGAGCAGAACCTCGCCGAATCCTACAAATGGTTCACGCTCGCGGCCGCCCAGGGTGACGCGGATGCGTCCGGCAAGCGCGACGACGTCGCCAAGCGGCTCGATCCGCAGTCGCTCGCCGCCGCCAAGCTCGCGATCCAGACTTTCAGCGCCGAGCCGCAGCCCGACGACGCCGTCAATGTCACGGCGCCTGCCGGCGGCTGGGACAGCGCGCCGCAGGCAAACGCAAAACCCGCGCCGAAGCCGGTTGCGACCAAGCGCTCGGCCTCGGCTGCGCATTAAACGGTTTTGGTACGCACTCTCCTCTTGTCGTCGCCCGGCTTGCCGCCTTCGCTGAAGCTTCGGCGTGCCGAGCGCTCGTGTGGGCCTCGGCGTAGCCTTGGCGGAGCCGGGACCGGGCGACCCAGTATTCCAGAGACGCCAGTTTGATGCGGAGAGGCTGCGGCGTACTGGATGCCCCGGTCAAGCCGTGGCACGACAGCGGAGCAAGCGGCGAAATCCCAGGCTCGCAGTGAAACAGCCATCTGATCCCGCTTAGCTCGTTCACCACGCATCAAAATTCCTGATCCGCGCCCCCGCGAATTCCGCTATTGAGGGGCGCGGCAATCGTTCCGACCGTCCGGCGAGCATTCCCGCGCAATCGATCCATTTCGCCGGAGCGTGGTCCTTCGATGCAGCTCTATCTCCCGATCGCCGACCTGCCGGTCAACATCTTCCTGGTGCTGGCGATGGGTGCGGCGGTCGGCTTCGTCTCCGGCATGTTCGGGATCGGCGGCGGCTTCCTGATGACGCCGCTTCTGATCTTCATCGGCATCACGCCGGCAGTCGCGGTTGCCTCCGTTGCGAGCCACATCGCGGCGTCCTCCTTTTCCGGCGCGCTCTCTTATTGGCGACGGCGTGCGATCGACCCGGCGCTGGCGAGCGTGCTGTTGTGCGGCGGTGTCACCGGCACGGCGCTCGGTGTGTGGACCTTCACGCAGCTCCGTGCGCTCGGCCAGCTCGACCTGATGATCGCACTGTCTTACGTCGTGCTGCTCACCACGGTCGGCAGCCTGATGTTCTCCGAGGGCCTGCGCGCCCTGATGCGGACCCGCCGCGGCGCGGTGCCGCCACGGCGCACGCACAACTGGATCCACGGCCTGCCGCTGAAAATGCGGTTCAAGCGCTCGAAGATCTACCTCTCGGTGATTCCTGTCGTGATCGTCGGCATCGTGATCGGCTTCATCGGCGCCATCATGGGCATCGGCGGCGGCTTCATCCTCGTGCCGATCATGATCTATCTGCTGCGGGTGCCGACCTCCACGGTGATCGGGACCTCGATGGTCCTGACGCTCGTCACCATGCTGTTCGCGACCCTGCTGCATGCGGTGACTAATCACCTCGTCGATGCCGTGCTGGCGCTGATCCTGATGGTCGGCGGCGTCACCGGCGCGCAGTTCGGCGCCCGCGCCGGCCAGAAGATCCGGGGCGAGCAACTCCGGCTGCTGCTCGGCCTGCTGATCCTTTCGGTCGGCGTCCGCTTCGCCATCGAGCTGGTGATCCGGCCCGAGGATCTCTTCACCATCCGGGAATTGGGGGTGAGCGGATGATGCGCGCAGCTCTCGCAGTTCTTCTCGTCCTGCTGCTCGGCTCGGTCGCGCGTGCCGAGCGACTGATCGTGTCGGTCTCCAACCATCGCGTCACGGTGACGCCGAACTATTCCGGCGAGGAACTGGTGCTGTTCGGCTCGGTCGAGAAGGACGCCTCCACGCCCGCGGACCGCAAGACCTACGATCTCGTCGTCACCGTGATGGGCCCGCGCGCCGAGATGGTGACGCGGCGCAAGGAACGCAAATTCGGGATCTGGATCAACACCGATTACCGGCAGTTTCTGGAGGTGCCGAGCTATCTCGCGCTGTTCGCCAACCGGCCCTTCGATGTCATCACCTCGCCCGAGATCGCGCGGCGGCAGCAGATCGGACTCAACAACGTGCTGCTGACCCAACGGGTCAGCGGCGACTACGCCGACGTGGTGCCGAACGATGCGTTCCGCTCGGCCTTCATTCGCCTGCGAACGGAGAGAGGTCTCTATCGCGAGGACCCGAGCGCGGTGACGTTCCTGACACCGACGCTGTTCCGCACCGGCATTCCACTGCCGGCGGAGGTGCCGATCGGCACCTATGAGGTGGAAATCAAATTGTTCGCCAACGGCGCGTTGGTCACCAAGACCGAGACAGCGTTCGAGATCGTCAAGGTCGGCTTCGAGCAGTTCGTCGCGACCAGTGCGCGGCAGCACGGGCTGATCTATGGCCTCGTCACCGCGGCCATGGCGCTGATGACGGGCTGGATGGCGTCGATCGTGTTTCGGAAGGATTGAGGGTTGTCATTCCGGGGCGCGCGAAGCGCGAACCCGGAATCCATCGATCCTCAGAGCTGGTGGCGCGATGGATTCCGGGCTCGACGCTTCGCGTCGCCCCGGAATGACGATCTCACGGCGCCTCGAGCACCGTCGGCAGGCCGGGCTCCAGCAATCGCAGCCGCGTCCCGAAGCCGAGCACGTCAAAGGTCTTGCGCAGGTCCTCGCCGTTCTGGCGGAAATGCGCCCAGCCTTCGGTATGCACGGGCACGATCATCGCATCCGGAAAGGCGCGCGCCGTCTCGATGGTGTCGTTGGTGTCCATCGTGAGGTGGAACGGCCCGCGCGTCTGCGCCGCGCCCGCGAACGGCAGCACCACGCCGCATTTGAAACGGCGCGCGACCTCGGCGACGCCGTCGAACCAGGTGGTGTCGCCGCTGATATAGACCGCGCTCGTGTCCTGCCGGCTCGACGACACCACGAAGCCGATGACGTCGCCCGACAGCGGCTCGATGCCGGCCGGGCCGTGGCGCGCGGGCGTCGCGGTGATCGTCAGCGTGTTGCCGTCACGGTCCTTCAGATGCGAGGTCGCCCAGGGCGCGAGGCCCTCCGCATGGCCGCCGAGGCGTTTTGCGCCGGCTTCGGTCGTCAGCACGCGCTTGGCGTGTTTGAGATACTCGCGGCCTGAATTGTCGAGATTGTCCGAGTGCTGGTCGTGGCTGAGCAGGACGGCATCGACCGGCCCGATTGCATCGGCCTTCAGCGCTGGCCCGATCGTCTTCTCCAGCTTCACATGCGGCAGCTGATAGGCGCCCGGCGCATCGAAGGTGGGATCGGTGAGCAGCCGGAAGCCGTCGATCTCGATCAGCGCGGTGGGACCGCCGATCAGGGTGATGGAAATGGGCATGAGAAAACTCCTCTTACGCGACCGGCTTTGCCGGGCGCGTCACCAGGTAAATGCCGAGCGCCACCGGAATGATCCCGAGCAGGTCGCGAGCCTCGACGTGCTCGCCGAGCACGACGTAGGCGAACAGCATGCCAAGTGGCGGCATCAGGAAATGATAGGCGCTCGCAGCCGTTGCGCCACACACTTTCAGGAGATGAAACCAGAGCCAGTAGGCGAGGATCGAGCCGCCGAGCACGAGGAACGCGAAGGCGCCGACCAGGCTCGGGGTGAAATCAATCGCGTGGACGTCGGCGAAGGTGAACGCGATCGGCGTCAGCACGATGCCAGCGGCGAGGTTCTGCACGCCATTGCCGATCCACAGGCTTCCCTTCGGCGCGAGCAGCTTGAACAGAATCGTGCCGGCGACGATGGAGGCGAGCGAGGCCAGCGTGAACAGGATGCCGTGCAGGGAGTCCGTGCCGACCGCGAGGCGATGCCAGACGATCAGGGTCACGCCGATGATGCCGAGCGAAAGGCCGCCTGCCTTGCGCCAGGTCATGCCTTCGCCAAGCAAAAGTGCGGCGAGCGCGGCGGTGAACACGGGATTGGCCGAGACGATCAGGCCGCCGAGGCCGGCGGAGACCGATTGCAGTCCGGTGTAGCCGAGCCCCAGGTAGAGCGCGTTGTTGGCAATCCCGAGCACGGCGAAGATCGCGGCATCGCGCCATGACAACGACCAGTCACCACGAACCATCGTAGCCCCGAGGATCAGAATGCCGGCGAGCGAGAACCGCGCCGTGAGCAGGATCAGCGGCGGGCAATGGGTGACGCCGATCTTGCCGGCGACGAAGGCGTAGCTCCAGAGCAGGCAGAACAGGCCGATAGCAAACGGCAGCGCGTTGAAGCGGCTGCTGGGGACGGACATCGAGGGGGCAAAGGAAACAGGGCGTGACATGCGGGCATTCTCCTGAGCTCTCGATCTAGGGAGCGGCCTTGTCATTTGGAAATTAAATGATTAAATGTTTGTCAGTGGGTTTTCGAATGGAGGCGGCCATGCTCGACCTGGAGCTCCTGCGCAGCTTCGTCTCGGTGGTTGAAGCCGGCGGCTTCACCCGCGCCGGCGAGCGCGTCCACCGCACGCAATCGACCGTCAGCCAGCAGATCAAGCGGCTCGAGGAGGACGTCGGCCAGGTCTTGCTGCACCGAGACGGCAAGGACGTGCGCCCGACGGAGGCCGGCGAGCGGTTGCTGTCCTATGCGCGGCGGCTGCTGACGCTCGCCGAGGAGGCGCGCGACGTGCTGCGCGAGCCCGACAGCGAAGGCGCGATCCGGCTCGGCATCCCCGAGGATTTTGCTGCGTATCGTCTCGCAAAGTTGCTGGGCGCGTTCTCGCGCTCGCATCCGGGCCTTCGGCTCGACGTGCGCGCCGACCAGAGCAAGAATTTGAGCCGCGACCTCGAACGCGGCGAGCTCGATCTCGCGCTGTTCAAGCGCGAAGCTGGCGCGAAGGGTGCCATCGCGGTGTGGCCGGAGCGCGTGCACTGGGTCACCAGCAAGAGCCATCCGGTCGACGTCAATGCGTCGTCGGTGCCGCTGATCGGATTTCCGCTTGGCTGCCTCTACCGCGCCGGCGCCATCCATGCGCTGGAAAGCGCGGGCCGCGCCTGGCATATGTCCTATTCGTCATCGAGCCTCGCCGGCATCCAGGCCGCAGTCGCCGCCGGCATGGGCCTGAGCATCCTGTCGGAGATGTCGATCCAGTCCGACCACCGCGTGCTGACGGCGAAGGACGGATTTGAGCCGATCAACCGGACCGAAGTGGCGCTGATGGCCTCGCCCGGCGCTAGCCCCGCAACGCTGCGGCTTGCGGACCGGCTCGCGGAATTCTGCGAGAACGTGCAGGCGAAGGCGGCGTGATCACTCCGCCGCAATCACGGTGAGCTCCGGCCACAGCGCCTTCCATCGCGCGGCCTTCACCGCGTAACTCGCGGCTGAAAAATTCGCTCCCGGGTTGGGCCGCGCGACCAGCCCCGCGATGTCGTCGAAGCCGTGCGGTGCGTAGACCTCAAAGCCGCCGCCGGCGCGTCTCACCCCAACTTGCGTGTTCTGCGTGAGGAAGCGGTCGATGCCGTCTGTCGAGCAGGTCAGGGGCGGATAGGGCAGGCCGTGCTTGCCGGGGTACCACAGGTGCACGCGCGCCTGGTTGCGGATCTCGATCTTCACGCCGAGGTGTCCGAGCCGCGCTTGCAGCGTGCGGATCACCGCATCCTCCGCTTCCCATGACGTGTCAGGGTCGAAATAGAACACGTCGTAATCGGCGATGCCGTGATCGACCGCTCGGCCGGTGAGCACGTTCCACGCCGTCTGCACCAGACATCCCGACACCAGCAACGCATCGGGCAGTGCGAGCGAGGCGAGCTCGTCGATGATCGCGACGTTGACCGGGTTCTTCAGCGCCAGCGCGAGGAAGCGGTCCCGATCCATCGCGGCCATCGCTCACGCGCCGGCATCGAATGCGGCGCGCGTTGCCTTCGAGGCAAGGCCGCGCCAGCGCCGCCGCAAGAACGGCTCGACCATCGCGCGCTTCGCCCTGGACAGGCGGATCAGCACGATCGGATAGTCGGCATAGTGATCGGTGAAGTAGAAGATTTTTGGCTGGCTCTCGACCAGCAAGGTGCGCTCGTCGATCGGAACGTCGGGCATGACAAGGCTGTCGCCGTCCTCCCTCAGCCGCACCAGCATCTTCTTGCGCACTTTCAGCGCGGGCGTGCCGTAGGAGGCGCCGTCCTCGACCTCCGGCCACGTCAGTGCAAATTTTCTGACGTCGTCGAAGGTCATTTGATCAAGATCTTGCGATCGGCTCAGTGCACGGCGGTGAAGAACCGCGTGAGCCGGAAACCGGACAGCCAGGTCCACACCGGCTGGCCGCGCATGCCGAGATCCCAGGAGCCGACCACGGCATCGGCGCGGCCGACCAGATTGTCGATCGGCAACAGGCCGACGCCGCCGGAGCGCAGGGGCACGCGGCTGTCGGCGGAGTTGTCTCGGTTATCGCCGAGCACGAAGAGGTGGCCGGCCGGGACCGTCACCTCGGGCGTGTTGTCGAGCGGGCCGTTGTCGCGCATCTTGAAGATCAGATGCGACACGCCGTTCGGCAGGGTCTCGACATAGCGGTAGGCAGGCTCGCTGCCGCCATTGTCGTCCTCGGCGGCGCCGACGCCATCCGGCTTCAACTCGGCGGGACGGTCGTTGATGAAGAGCTGTCCCTGCCGCATCTGGATGCGGTCGCCGGGCAGACCCACGACGCGCTTGACCCAGGCCTGCGAGCGATCGCCGGGCCAGCGAAACACGACGACGTCGCCTTGCTTCGGCGTCTCCCCGAAGACGCGGCCGCTTTCGGGCAGGTTGATCTGGATCGGCAGCGACGAGGTGCCGTACCCATAGGGGAATTTCGAGGCGAGCAGCGCATCGCCGATCAGGAGGGTCGGCTCCATCGAACCCGACGGCACGTAGAACGGCTCGGCGAGCGCGCCCTTGGCGATGAACACGGCGGCGACGATGCCGGCGAGCTGCATGAGCTGGCCGCCCCAGCCACTGCTCTTCCGCTTGGCGGGGACAGTTACTTTATCAACGCTCATGCGCCCGTTCCACCCACCGTAATGCGTTCCATCAGAAGCGACGGCTGGCCGACGCCGACAGGCACGCCCTGGCCGTTCTTGCCGCAGGTGCCGATGCCCGTGTCGAGCGCGAGATCGTTGCCGATCATGCGGATGCGATGCAAATCGGTCGGGCCGTTGCCGATCAGCATGGCGCCCTTCAGGGGCGCGCCAAGCTTGCCGTTCTCGATCTTGTAGGCCTCGGTGCACTGGAACACGTACTTGCCCGAGGTGATGTCGACCTGGCCGCCGCCGAAATTCGCGGCGAACACGCCGTTCTTCACGGACGCCAGGATCTCGGCCGGATCGCGGTCGCCCGCGAGCATGTAGGTGTTGGTCATGCGCGGCATCGGCACATGGGCATAGCCCTGGCGGCGGCCGTTGCCGGTCGGCTTCATGTTCATCAGGCGCGCGTTCTGGCGGTCCTGCATGTAGCCGACCAGAATGCCGTCCTCGATCAGCACGGTGCGGTTGGTCGGCGTGCCCTCGTCGTCGATCGACAGCGAGCCGCGGCGCGAGGCAATGGTGCCGTCGTCGACGACGGTAACGCCCTTGGCCGCGACCTGCTGGCCCATCAGGCCGGCGAACGCCGAGGTCTTCTTGCGGTTGAAGTCGCCCTCGAGGCCGTGGCCGACGGCTTCATGCAGCATCACGCCGGGCCAGCCGGCGCCAAGCACGACGTCCATTTCGCCGGCCGGGGCCGGAATCGATTCCAGATTGACGAGCGCCTCGCGCAGCGCGCCGTCGGCGGCATCGCGCCAGGACTTCGTCTCGATGAACTCGGCATAGCCCGCGCGGCCGCCATAGCCCTTGCTGCCGCTCTCCTGGCGGTCGCCCTGACCGGCGACGACGGAGATGTTGACGCGCACGAGCGGACGGATGTCGCGATAGCTCTCGCCGTCAGGCCTCAAGATCTCGACGACCTGCCAGGTCGCGCCGAGGCTGACGCTGACCTGCCGCACCCGCGGATCCTTGTCGCGCAGATAGGCGTCGATCTCGGCGAGCAGCTTCACCTTGGTCTCGAAACCCGGCGCATCCAGCGGATTGTCGTCACTATAAAGTCGCACGTTGGTATGCGCCGGCGGGGCCGCAAAACTGCCGGAATAGCCACCGCGCACGGCCGCGACCGCGTCCGCGGCGCGAATCAGCGCCGGCACCGACACGTCGGAGGAATGCGCATAGCCGACCGCGTCATCCTTGACGGCGCGCAGGCCAAAACCCTGGGAGGTGTCGTAGGTCGCCTGCTTCAGCCGCCCGTTGTCGAACATCAGCGCTTCGGTCTGGCTGTATTCCAGGAACAATTCGCCGTCGTCGGCGCCGGCAAGCCCCCGCGCGACCTCGTTGCGAACCTGGTCGCGGTCGAGATTGGCGCGGTCGAGCAGGGAGGTTGTGGCTGGATTGGTCATGGGCCCGTCCATTATCGGAAGATGTAGGGCAAGATAATGGTTTCCCGGCAGTTCCGCGAGGGCGCCAAGTGCCACATTACGAAACGATAGGATTCGCCGGGGGGCGGACGCGCCTGCCCCCTACGGCAGCTTGTCATAGCCCTCGCCGAGCCCGTTCAGGCTGAGCGGGAAGCCGATACCCTCTTCCGGAGTCTCGAAGATGATGAAGGTCGCGGTCTTGGCGGTGCGGAGCTGGCCGAGCAGCTTGTCGTCCATGACGACCTCGGCGACGCAGCCATTGGGCAGGCAGCGGACGAAGCCGGCGCGGCCGACGTCCTGGTTATCGAGCTTCAGCCCGAGGCCGGAGGGCAGCAGCACGCCGAGCGGGGCGACCACCCGCATCAGCCGGCTTTTCTGGTCGGCGGTCTTGAGCACGATCACGGTGAGGCCGGCATTGGAGCGGTCTTCGGCCACCACGCTCTGAATCAGGGCGCATTGCTCGGTCTGGGCGCCCGGCGGGGTGTCGCAGCGGATCTGCCAGTCGCCATGGACGGAGCGCACCGCGCCCTGCGCATAGGCGAGGCCTGGGAGCGCCAGGACGACGACCGCCGCCAGCAGGGCCGCCAGCATCGTGAGGCGACTAGCCTGCCTTGCCATGCTTCTTGCCATGCTTCTCGAAAACCCCATCGGGTCGGTCCCTCTGCTCGCCTGGGTCGCTCGCGCATGGCGGACTGATACGGGAATGACGGCGTCTTGAAGGCGATTCGCAAGCAAATTCCGCGCCGCCCACACCGCCGTCGCCCGCACGAATCAGGTTCCTGCGCGGCTGTCTGCCAGTGCCTACCTCGGGCAATTACGCTGTCAAGCCGCAGCATCCCGGGAAACGGTATTTTTGTCTGATGTTACTAGGAAATATCTTGCGGGTGATGGCTGACAGACGGGGCTCAAGACTGCATTGCGATAGATCAAGAATTATGGTTTGAGAGGCTTGATTTCGGCGTTCTCACGATCTGGCCCTGATTCCTCTTAGAGGTATTCTTGCGCGGTGGTTTGTCAGACGGGCGGATCGAATAAGCATTTCCCGGAAATAGGGGAATGCACTTGGGGTGATTTCGTTAGGGGAGCGCGAACGGCATGAGGATGTCGATGGGCCACGTGGGCCGGCACTTGCTGGGATTGGCCGTGGCGGGTCTGACGCTGGCGACGAGCGGTGCGACATTCGCCGCCGAGCTCGGGCAACCGGCGCCGTGGGAGTGGACGCTTCAGCAATCCGCCTCCCCGGTGATGGATAATATCGTCTGGTTCCACAACTTCCTGTTCGTGCTGATCACGCTGATCACGCTTTTCGTTCTGGCGTTGCTGGTGATCGTGGTCATGAAGTTCAACGCGAAGGCCAATCCGGTACCGTCGCGGACCACCCACAACACGCTGATCGAGGTGGCGTGGACGCTCATTCCGGTGCTGATCCTGGTCGGTATATCGGTGCCGTCGTTCCGCCTGCTGTTCCTTGAGCTCGACGTGCCGAAGGCGGATATCACCATCAAGGCGACCGGCAAGCAGTGGTATTGGTCCTATGCCTATCCGGATAACGGCAAGTTCGAGTTCGACTCGCTGATGGCCCAGGACAAGCAGCCCCGGCTGCTCGGTGTCGACAACGAGATGGTCGTGCCGGTGAACAAGGTGGTTCGTGTCCAGGTTACCGGCGCAGACGTCATCCACGCCTTCGCGCTGCCGGCATTCGGCGTCAAGATCGACGCCATTCCGGGGCGGCTGAACGAGACCTGGTTCAAGGCCACCAAGACCGGCATGTTCTATGGCCAATGCTCGGAGCTCTGCGGCAAGGACCACGCCTTCATGCCGATCGCGATTCGCGTGGTGGAGGACCAGGAATTCGCCTCCTGGGTCGAGACGGCGAAGAAGAAATTTGCGAGCGGCGGCACCAGCACTTTCGCCTCCGCGGCCGGCCCGACGCAGTAAGCGCCGGGTCAAGGCTCGAGGGACTGAAAGCGACATAAAGGGCGGGACCTCCAGAGGTCCGAACGGGACGCAAGGCAGGATTTGAAAATGGCAACGAGCGCAGCGGCACACGGCGATCACGCGCATGACCACGAGCACGCCCATCCGACCGGATGGCGTCGCTACGTCTATTCGACCAATCACAAGGACATCGGCACGATGTACCTGATCTTCGCGGTCATCGCCGGCGTCATCGGCGCCGCGATGTCGATCGCGATCCGTGCCGAGCTAATGTATCCGGGCGTGCAGATCTTTCACGAGACGCACACCTACAATGTGTTCGTGACCTCGCACGGCCTGATCATGATCTTCTTCATGGTCATGCCCGCGATGATCGGCGGCTTCGGCAACTGGTTCGTGCCGCTGATGATTGGCGCGCCGGACATGGCGTTCCCGCGCATGAACAACATCTCGTTCTGGCTGCTGCCGGCCTCGTTCGCGCTGCTGCTGATGTCGACCTTCGTCGAGGGCGAGCCGGGTGCCAACGGCGTCGGCGCCGGCTGGACCATGTACGTGCCGCTGTCGAGCTCGGGTCACCCGGGCCCGGCCGTCGACTTCGCGATCCTGTCGCTCCATCTGGCGGGCGCCTCGTCGATTCTCGGCGCCATCAACTTCATCACCACGATCTTCAACATGCGCGCGCCGGGCATGACCCTGCACAAGATGCCGCTGTTCGTGTGGTCGATCCTGGTGACGGTGTTCCTGCTGCTGTTGTCGCTGCCAGTGCTCGCCGGTGCGATCACCATGCTGCTCACCGACCGCAACTTCCACACGACGTTCTTCGCGCCTGACGGTGGCGGCGACCCCGTGCTGTTCCAGCATCTGTTCTGGTTCTTCGGTCACCCCGAGGTGTACATCCTGATCCTGCCCGGCTTCGGCATGGTCAGCCAGATCATCTCCACCTTCTCGCGCAAGCCCGTGTTCGGCTACCTCGGCATGGCCTACGCCATGGTCGCGATCGGCGGCATCGGCTTCGTGGTGTGGGCGCACCACATGTACACGGTCGGCATGTCGTCGGCGACGCAGGCCTATTTCGTCGCCGCGACGATGGTCATCGCCGTTCCAACCGGCGTGAAGATCTTCTCGTGGATCGCCACGATGTGGGGCGGCTCGATCGAATTCCGCGCCCCGATGATCTGGGCGGTGGGCTTCATCTTCCTGTTCACGGTCGGTGGCGTCACCGGCGTCGTACTGGCGAACGCGGGCGTCGACCGCGTGCTCCAGGAGACCTATTATGTCGTCGCGCACTTCCACTACGTGCTGTCGCTCGGTGCGGTGTTCGCGATCTTCGCCGGCTGGTACTACTGGTTCCCGAAGATGTCGGGCTACATGTACAACGAGACGCTCGCGAAGGCGCACTTCTGGGTCACCTTCATCGGCGTCAACCTGGTTTTCTTCCCGCAGCACTTCCTCGGCCTGTCGGGTATGCCCCGCCGCTACGTCGATTATCCCGACGCGTTCGCGGGCTGGAACCTGGTTTCCTCGGTCGGCTCCTACATCTCCGGCTTCGGGGTGTTGATCTTCCTCTACTGCGTGCTCGACGCCTTCATGAAGAAGGTGCCGGCCGGCGACAATCCGTGGGGTGCAGGCGCGACCACGCTGGAGTGGACGCTGACCTCGCCGCCGCCCTTCCACCAGTTCGAAGTGCTGCCCCGCGTGCAGTGATCGATCTCCCGCGGCGCCCGTGACGGGCGCCGCGGCTCTACAACGAAGCGAGTCAAAACTAGTGTCCGTCCTCGACCACCACGCCGTCGACATCAATCCCCGCATCTCCGAAGCGGAGGTTCGCGACTACATCGCGCTGCTGAAGCCGCGGGTGATGTCGCTGGTGATCTTCACCGCGCTGGTCGGGATGGCGATGGCGCCCGGGCATTTCCACTGGGTGCTGGCGATCACCTCGCTGCTCTGCATCGCCGTCGGTGCCGGCGCCTCCGGTGCGCTCAACATGGCGCTCGAAGGCGATATCGACGCCAAGATGTCGCGCACGGCAAACCGGCCGATTCCGCGCGGCCGCATCACCCGTCCCGAGGCGATGACGTTCGGCATGACGCTCGCCTTCTTCTCGGTGATGACGCTCGGTATCCTCGTCAACTGGATCGCGGGCGCGCTGCTCGCCTTCACCATCTTCTTCTACGTCGTCATCTACACGATGGGCCTGAAGCGCTGGACCGCGCAGAACATCGTGATCGGTGGCGCCGCCGGCGCGCTGCCGCCGGTGGTGGCGTGGGCCGCGGTCACAGGCACGGTCGACGTCGAGCCGTTGCTGCTGTTCGCCATCATCTTCTTCTGGACCCCGCCGCACTTCTGGGCGCTGGCGCTGTTCCGCTCCGACGACTACGCGCGCGCCGGCATTCCGATGCTGCCCAACGTCGCCGGTCCCGACGCGACGCGTCTGCAGATCCTGCTCTACACGATCGTGCTGATCGCGGTGGCCGCCGCGCCCTGGGCGCTCGGCTATTTCGACGCCATCTACGGCGTGGTCTCGCTGATCCTCGGCGCCGGCATGCTGGTGCTCGCGATCAACGTCTATATGCGCCGCGAGCGCAGCCAGTCGCTGCGCGCGACCCGCAAGCTGTTTGCCTTCTCGATCCTGTATCTGTTCGTGCTGTTCGCAACCCTGCTTGCCGAGGTCGTGTTCCGGGCGCTTGCTCCGATGGTTGGGGGCGCATGATCGCAGCAATGATCGACAAACCCGAGCCAGATGGAATCGTCCTCACCGAGGCGCAGAAGAAGAGCCGTCGTCAGCGCTCGATTGCGATCGCGCTCGCGCTTGGCGTGCTCGTGGTGCTGTTCTTCGCCGTCACCATGGTCAAGGGACCGGCGGTGCTCGTCCGGCCGATGTAGGGAAGATGGATCGAGAGCCCACCATATCGCGGGATCAGAGCCGGACGGCCAAAAAAGGCCTCGGCCGTGACGTGCTGGTCGCCTCGATCTGCGGCGGCGTGGTGGCGCTGATGGTCGGTGCCTCCTACGCGGCGGTGCCGTTCTATAACTGGTTCTGCCGCGCCACCGGCTTCAATGGCACGACCCAGGTCGCAACCTCCGCGCCCGCCACCGGCCCGATCGCGCGCAAGATCGCGGTGCGCTTCGATTCCAACGTCGCGCCCGGCCTGCCCTGGAAGTTCGAGCCGGAGCAGAGCGAGATCGAGGTCAATATCGGCCAGGTCGTGACCGTCTTCTACACCGTGACCAACCAGGCCGCGCGCACCACCGCGGGCCAGGCCGCCTACAACGTCGCGCCGCTGACGGTCGGATCTTATTTCCAGAAGATCAACTGCTTCTGCTTCACCGAACAGACCATGGCGCCCGGCGAGAAGCGCGAGATGCCGGTCGTGTTCTACGTCGATCCGTCGATCGCCGATGATCACGAGAACGACGGGCTGAACACGATCACTTTGTCCTACACGTTCTATCCGGTGCGCGATCCCGTGGTGAAGCCGCTGGCGTCGGGCGAAGACGACAAACGCAAGGGAAATCTCTGACCGCCGGGCTCACGCCGCGGGGGTTGGACACAAGGGGATAAGTGCCGGACAGGCACGGGATTGAGGAGAGAGACCGCAAATGGCAACGGCGCACACCAAGCATCACGACTACCACCTGGTCGATCCCTCCCCGTGGCCCGTCGTCGGCTCCATCTCGGCCTTCATCATGGCGGTCGGCGCGATCACCTGGATGCATCACATGTTCTCGGCCGCGCCGATCATCTTCGGCGTCGGCACCGTCGGCGTGATCTACACCATGGCGAGCTGGTGGGCCGATGTGATCAAGGAAGCCCAGTACAAGGGCGATCACACCCGCGTCGTGCAGCTGCATCACCGCTACGGCATGATCCTGTTCATCGCCTCCGAGGTGATGTTCTTCGTCGCCTGGTTCTGGGCCTATTTCAACGCGGCGCTGTTCCCGGCCGATGCCGTCCACGCCACCCGCGACGCGGTGTTCGGCTGCGGCCTCGGCACCGCGGCCGGTGCCTGCTCCGTCCCCGGCACCTGGCCGCCCCACGGCATCGAGACCTTCGATCCCTGGCATCTGCCGCTCCTGAACACGCTGATCCTGCTGACATCAGGCACCACCGTGACCTGGGCGCACCACGCGCTGCTCGAGAACGATCGCCAGGGCCTGAAATACGGCCTGATCCTCACCGTCGTGCTCGGCGCGCTCTTCACCTGCGTGCAGGCTTATGAGTACAGCCACGCGGCGTTCTCGTTCGGCGGCAATGTCTACGGCGCGACTTTCTTCATGGCGACCGGCTTCCACGGTTTCCATGTGCTGGTCGGCACCATCTTCCTGCTGGTCTGCCTGTTCCGCGCTTATGCGGGCCATTTCACGCCGACACAGCATCTCGGCTTCGAGTTCGCCGCCTGGTACTGGCACTTCGTCGACGTGGTCTGGCTGTTCCTGTTCCTCTGCATCTATGTGTGGGGACACGGCGCCGAGACCATGGCCCACGGCGCGCACTGAGCGGCATTGGATCGATCAGAAAGGGCGGCCGCAGGGCCGCCCTTTCGCTTTTGGGCGGCCGGAAGCTTTGGCGGAAACTGTGATTGAGCGTTTTCGAGCGAAGTGGATACCGGTTCGCGTGAAGAAAACGCGTCAAAACAAGAATCTAGAGCTTCGGTTCTGATTCAATCAGAGCCGATAATGCTCTAGAGTCCGCGACATGAACGACACCGCCGGCCCATCCGAGCCCGAGACCACCGTCCTGCAAAGCGCGATGCGCGGCCTCGCCTGCAAATGCCCGCGCTGCGGCCAGGGCAAGCTCTATGCGGGCTTCCTGACGCTTGCACCGAGCTGCGACCGTTGCGGGCTCGACTATGCCTTCATCGACACCGGCGACGGTCCTGCGATCTTCATCATCATGCTGGCCGGCGGGATCGTCGTTGCGTGCGCACTGATCGTCGAGGTCAAATACCAGCCGCCATACTGGCTGCATGCCGCGCTGTGGCTGCCGCTGATCCTCGCCACTACGCTGTTGCCGCTGCGCGCGATGAAGTCGCTGCTGATCGCGCTGCAATTCCACCACAAGGCGGCGCCGGGCCGGCTGGTCGACCGCGCGAAATGAACGAGGCCGCGCGCAAGCCCCGCGTGGCCGGCTTCGCGCTGTTCACGCTTTTCCTGGCCGCCGTCTTGGTCGCGCTCGGCGTCTGGCAATTGCAGCGCCGCGTCGCGAAACATCAGTTGATCGCCGCATTGACCGAGCGTCTCGCGGCGGCACCTGTTGCGTTGCCGCCGCCGTCGCAATGGAGCACGCTGACGCCGGAGCGGGACGAATTCCGTCGGGTCACATTTACGGCGACCTACGAGTCCCGTCTGGATGCGATGGTCTACAGTTCCGGCTCCGCCATCCGCTCCGACATTTCCGGCCCCGGCACCTGGGCTTTCCTTCCCGCACGGCTGCCTGGCGGCGATATGGTCGCGGTCAACGCGGGCTTCGTGCCGAACACCCAACAGGACCGCGCCCTGCAGGATCGGGCGGTCGCGCGACTCATTACCAACAAGCCGGCGATGTTGACCGGCTACGTCCGTTTCCCCGAAACAGCCAGCGTGCTGATGCCTGACGCTGAGCGTGACAAACGGCTGTGGTTCACCCGCGATCATCTCGCCATGTCCCGGGCGCTCGGCTGGGGCACGGTCGCGCCGTTCTACATCGACCTGGAGCGGCCGGTGCCCGAGAACGGCATTCCGCGTCCCGGCCCGCTCGACGTGCATCTGAAGGACGATCATTTGCAATACGCCATCACCTGGTTCGCGCTTGCGGGAGCGGTGCTGATCGCATTCGGCGTCTGGGCGAGGGGACGGCGGCACCCGGCCTGAAATTTCCGTAGGTCCCTGGAGGAAACCCGGTATCGCCCGGGGTTTATTATTCAGCGCATATTCACGAGGGTGGTCCTAAGCCGCGTGCAGATTGTCGCGGCAGACAGGATTTTGGTGTGAGCGATTTCGACCAGATGGGAATTGTCGTCGACTGGGTGGACGCCTGCCGGAAGGGCGACCTCGCGACGCTGCTCGACCTCTATGCGGACGACGCGCAGGTCGAATGCATGTGTAACGGCACGCGATACTATCGCGGACGACGCGAGCTCGAAACCTATTGGGGGCCGCGGCTCAGCACCTTCTCGTCGGCTGGCTTCGGTCTGGAGGAGATCAATCCAGTGCCGCTTGGTGTTGATCTCGAATATTCCGTCGCGGGCTCGCTGCGCATCCACGCCTCGTTTCGCTTCAGTCCCGAAGGCAAGATCTACAGCACCCTGTGCGAGCCGGCGGAGCAGACTCCCCACGCCGGTTGCGCGTGCTAGCCAGCCGCCGGCTCGTCTCGCGCCGCCTTGACCGGCAGGCGGCAACGCACGTAGGTCCGTTGATCCGCGCGCAGCAGTGACAGCGATCCGCTGAGCGCGCGCACGCGCTCGTGCATGCCCGTCAGGCCGCGGCCGAAGACGTTGTCGGCGGGAAAGCCGCCGCCGTCGTCGGAGATCTCAATCGTGAGCATCTCGCCGGCAATGGCCGCCAGCACATGGACATGGTTCGCCCCGGCGTGGCGCAGCACGTTGGTCAGCGCCTCCTGGATCAGGCGATAGACGGTCTGGGCCAGCGGTCCCTCGATCTCGTTCAGACCAGGATCGATCGTGTCCGTCAGACTGATAAGCGGCGCCTGTCTGCGAAAGTTCTGAAGCAGCGTCTGCACGCTGGTCTCGAGCCCCAATTCCTCGATGTAGAGCGGCCGCAGCCGGTCGAGGATGCGGCGGTTGGTCTGCTGGAGCGCCTCGACCGATCGCATCACCTCCTGCGCCGGATTGCCGAGATTTCCCGCCGGCGAAGTCTCGATCAGCGCGATCGTGCCGGCGCGGATGCCGAACAGTAGCGGTCCGAGCTCGTCGTGCAGTTCGCGCGCGAGATCGCGCCGCTCGTCGTCCTGGAGCGACACCAGGCGGTGTAACAGGTCGCGATTATCCTGACTCAATTGCGCGAGCGTCATCGCCAGCGCATTGGCTTCCTCGCAGCTTTGCCGGATCTCCGGCGGTCCTTCGACCGGGATCGGCGTGGCATAATCGCCGCGCCGGATTCGCGTGAGGCCCGCGCCGAGATTTTGCAGGGGACGCAGCGCCGATCCCGCAAAGAGATGGGCAATGGTTCCAGTCAGGACCATCAGCACGGCGATGAGGCTGGTCAGCGCCAGGAAGCCGACCCATTTCTCGAACAGGTCGGCCGACAGGTCGGGCATGAACACAATGTCGCCGACGCGCCTGCCCTCGATGATGACGGGAGATGCCGCGTCCATGTCGGGGATGGCGATCAGGTTCACGAACCATTGCGGCACGCCATGCAGGCCGTGCAGGCTGTCCCTCGCAGGGGGCGCGGGACCCGCTTCCGCTGAACGGAATTGAATATCCGAGGAGGTGTCCAAAGAAAGGACAAATGCATCGAGTATCTTCCGCGGGTCGTCCGAGGCCCTCAGGGTGTTGTTGAGCGCCGCGGCGACCGTCCGGGTCGAGCGTCGCCCCGGCTCATTCTCGTCGGCAAGCTGCCCCGTCGCGAAGGTCTGGAGCAGCACGCCGCCCATGACCAGCGCGGCAAGGAAGCTCAGGCCGAGCGGAAGAAACAATTGTGTTCTGAACGAGAGCCGTTGCCACATTAGGTCAATTCTAACGCGCATTGGCGGGATTTGCTCTTTCCATTTGTTCCCGCCGGTCTATGAGTCAAAAAACAAGAGAGCGCGCGATGCAAGATACCGCCAAGCCGGCGACCCGAGTTCTGATCGTCGACGACCATCCCGTGGTGCTGTCAGGGTGCCGCACCCTTTTCGCGTCCGACCACTCGATCCGTATCGACGAGGCGACCGACGCCAAATCCGGGCATCGCGCCTATGTCAGCAAGCGGCCCGACGTCACCGTCATCGACATCAGCCTGCCCGACGTCTCCGGTTTCGAGCTGATGCGGCGGATCCGCAAGGACGACCCTGATGCCAAGATCATCATGTTCAGCATGAACGACGATCCGGCCTTCGTGGTGCGGGCGGTCGAGCTTGGCGCGCAGGGTTATGTCTCCAAGGGCGACGATCCCCGGATTCTGCTCAAGGCGGTGCGCAAGGTGGTCGCGGGCGACAACTACATCTCGCCGCAGCTCGCGGAGGCTGTCACGTTCTCCGGTGCAGCGATCAAGGCCAATCCGGCCTCGCAAATGACGCCGCGGGAGCTCGAAATTCTCCGCCTGCTTGGCCGTGGCGACAAGATCGTCGAGGTCGCCGAGGCGCTCGGCATCTCCTACAAGACGGTCGCCAACACCACGTCCCTGCTCAAGCAGAAGCTGGGCGCCAAGAACCATTCCGACCTGATCAGGATCGCGGTGGAAATCGGGATGAGCTGACGGCCCGGCACCGAACCGGCTGCTCCAGGATGCAGCCGGTCCGGCCGGGCGGATCGGGTCTCGGCGCGCAGCCGGGCAATGCATGGACCGCGCCGACACCATCCGCCGACACAATGGGGCGAAGTGATATTCGTTCCTGAATAATCCGAAAATTCGGGAAAAAGCGGCAATAGAGCGCGCGCACTCGCTGGGATGCGTTTGCGAAAATCGAAACGTGCCGGGAAAAATAGGAACATCTTCTTGCCGCCGTCGTTTTGGCTCTTGACGATTTCGTGACGGGCGAGGAGAACTTGGTCGACAGTTTTGGCGGGTCGGCGACCCGCACGAGGCAAACCGGTCTGCACATATCAACGACAGACCTTCCAAGAGGGGGCTGCGGCATCGCCGTAGCCCTTTTTCGTTGGGCGGGGCGCGGGCGGGAAGCGGTTTCCCGATGCCGCAAAACACTCTATGGTGGCCACACGCCTCTGGCTGTTAACAAGTAGTTCCGTAAAATCAAAGGCTTATGGATCAGGCTCAGGGCCGGCCGGCCTTTGGAGGGCAGTTTGACTCGCTATATCTCGACCCGGGGCGAGGCCCCAGAACTCGGCTTCTGCGACGTGATGCTGACAGGGCTTGCCCGCGATGGCGGCCTGTATGTGCCGGCGACCTGGCCGCAGCTCTCGACCGAGGCCATCGCTGGCTTCTTCGGCCGTCCCTATTGGGAGGTCGCGGTCGATGTAATCCGTCCGTTCGCCGGCGGCGAGATTTCGGATGCCGAGCTCGGCCGCATGGCGAACGAGGCCTATGCCACCTTCCGCCATCCGGCGGTGGTGCCGTTGCGCCAGATGACGCCGAATCAATTCGTGCTGGAGCTCTTCCACGGTCCGACGCTCGCCTTCAAGGATGTGGCGATGCAGCTGATCTCGCGGCTGATGGATCACGTCCTCGCCAAGCGCGGCCAGCGCACCACCATCGTGGTCGCGACGTCCGGCGACACCGGCGGCGCTGCGGTCGAAGCCTTCGCAGGGCTCGAGAATGTCGATCTCATCGTGCTGTTTCCGCACGGCCGCATCTCCGAGGTGCAGCGGCGGATGATGACCTCGACAGGCGCGGCCAACGTCCACGCCCTCGCCATCGAAGGCAATTTCGACGACTGTCAGGCGCTCGTGAAGGGGATGTTCAACAACCATCGCTTCCGCGATGCGACCTCGCTCTCCGGCGTCAATTCCATCAACTGGGCGCGCATCGTCGCCCAGGTGGTCTACTACTTCACCTCCGCCGTTGCCGTCGGTGCGCCGGCGCGCACGGTGGATTTCGTCGTGCCGACCGGCAATTTCGGCGACATCTTTGCCGGCTACGTTGCCAAGCGCATGGGTCTTCCCGTACGCACCTTGCGCATCGCCGCCAACGTCAACGACATCCTGGCGCGCACGCTGAAGACCGGGATCTACGAGGTGCGCGAGGTGCACGCCACCGCGTCGCCGTCGATGGACATCCAGATCTCCTCGAATTTCGAGCGGCTGCTGTTCGAGGCCGGCCGGCGCGATGCGGCCGGCCTGCGCCGTCTGATGGACTCGCTGAAGCAGTCGGGGCGCTTCGTGTTGCCTGACGCGACGCTGGCGGCAATCCGTGAGGAATTCGACGCCGGGCGGGCCGACGAGACCGAGACTGCTGCCGCGATCCGCGCCGCCTGGCGCGAGGCGGGCGAGCTGGTCGATCCCCACACCGCAGTCGCGCTTGCTGTCGCCGACCGCGACACCACCGACACGACGGTCCCCAGCATCGTGCTGTCCACGGCCCATCCGGCCAAATTCCCCGATGCGGTCGAGGCGGCCTGCGGCCAGCGGCCGCAACTGCCCGCCTGGCTCGACGGTCTCATGACCAAATCCGAACACATGAAGGTGATGAAGAACGATCAGGCCGAGGTCGAGCGGTTCGTGCTGTCGGTCAGCCGGGCCGCAAAACAGGGAGTTGCCGGATGAGCGTCGAGATTTCCAAGCTTGCCTCCGGCCTGACCGTCGTCACCGACAGGATGCCTCATCTCGAGACCGCGGCGCTCGGCGTCTGGGCCGGCGTCGGCGGGCGCGACGAGAAGCCGAACGAGCACGGCATCTCGCATCTGCTCGAGCACATGGCGTTCAAGGGCACGACCAAGCGCTCCTCGCGCGAGATCGTCGAGGAGATCGAGGCGGTCGGCGGCGACCTCAATGCCGGTACCTCGACCGAGACCACATCCTATTATGCGCGGGTGCTGAAGGCCGACGTGCCGCTCGCGCTCGACGTGCTCGCCGACATCCTCGCCAATCCGGCCTTCGAGCCCGACGAGCTGGAGCGCGAGAAGAACGTCATCGTGCAGGAGATCGGCGCGGCGCAGGACACGCCCGACGACGTCGTGTTCGAGCACCTCAACGAGCTCTGCTATCCCGACCAGCCGATGGGCCGCTCGCTGCTCGGCACCGCCAAGACCTTGCGCGCCTTCAACCGCGACATGCTGCGCGGCTATCTGTCGACGCATTATCGCGGGCCCGACATGGTGGTGGCGGCAGCCGGCGCGGTCGATCACAAGCAGGTCGTCGCCGAGGTCGAGCAGCGTTTTGCGAGTTTCGAGGGGACGCCGGGTCCGAAGCCGCAAGCAGCCCAGTTCGGCAAAGGCGGCGCCAAGGTGGTGCATCGCGAGCTCGAGCAGGCGCATCTGACGCTGGCGCTGGAAGGCGTGCCGCAGAGCGATTTGTCGCTGTTCTCGCTCCAGGTCTTCACCAACATCCTCGGCGGCGGGATGTCGTCGCGGCTGTTCCAGGAGGTGCGCGAGAAGCGCGGCCTCTGTTACTCCATCTACTCGTTCCACGCGCCCTATACCGACACCGGCTTCTTCGGCCTCTACACCGGCACCGATCCGGCCGACGCGCCGGAGATGATGGAGGTCGTGGTCGACATCATGAATGATTCGGTGGAGACGCTGACCGAGGCCGAGATCGCGCGGGCCAAGGCGCAGATGAAGGCGGGCCTCCTGATGGCGCTGGAGAGCTGCTCGTCCCGCGCCGAGCAGCTTGCCCGGCATGTGCTGGCCTATGGCCGGCCGCAGACGGTCGAGGAGCTGGTGGCCCGGATCGACGCCGTCAGCGTCGAATCGACTCGGGATGCGGCGCGTGCGCTGCTTTCGCGGAGCCGCCCTGCGGTTGTTGCATTGGGCAGCGGCAGGGGTCTGGACACGGCGGTGTCTTTTGCGGAAGGATTGACCCGGGCACGTGCCAAGGCGCGGCTGCATTAGGAGCCGCGCGCGGGCTGATCTGCCCCGGGAAGCATCACCATGGCCCTATTTCGCCTGCCATCCAGTGGACCTGCCGCCCTCGCGCCGCGCGGCAACGGCCTGCTGCTGCGTGCGCCGCAGATGTCGGACTTCTTGCAGTGGGCGCATTTGCGCGAGTCCAGCCGCGACTACCTCACGCCCTGGGAACCGATCTGGCCCTCCGACGATCTCACCCGGTCCGGCTTCCGCCGTCGCCTGCGGCGCTATTCCGAGGACATCGCCGCGGACCGATCCTATCCGTTTCTGATCTTCCGCGAGCTCGATGGCGCCATGGTCGGCGGCATCACGCTCGCCAATGTCCGCCGTGGCATCGTCCAGGCCGGCACCATCGGCTATTGGGTCGGCAAGCCTCATGCCCATCGCGGCTACATGACGGCTGCGCTCCGGGTGCTGCTGCCGACGCTGTTCGGCGAGCTCAATCTGCATCGGGTCGAGGCCGCCTGCATCCCCACCAATGCGCCGTCAATCCGGGTGCTGGAGAAGTGCGGCTTCTCCCGCGAGGGGCTGGCGCGCCGCTATCTCTGCATCAACGGGGTCTGGCAGGACCATTTGCTGTTCGGTCTGCTGCACGAGGATTTCCGCGGCTGACCCCTCCATTCATGTAACCAAAGTCGCGTCGTGTCGCCTTGGGTTCGCCGATTTTGGCGATATAAACCGCTGGCCGGGCCGGCGATCGGCCGCAAGATTTGTCATGGAGTACGGGCGTTGATGGTGAAGGAGCTTCGGTCATCGCGGAATGCGTTGCGGCGGGGGACGGGGGTCGCGCTGGCGCTGTCGGTCGCGTTCGCGTCGGTCTCGCCGGTGGCGGCCCAGTCGCTCACCGACCGCTTCAAGAGCCTGTTCGGCGGCAAGTCCGACGAGTCGGCCCAGCCCAAGCCGCCGCCTGCGCCCGGCCAGCCGGCCGAAGACGAGGTCGATTGCCCGCAGGTCACGGTGCGCGCGGGGGCCTCGACCTATGCGGTCGGTGTCACCGGCAAGCCGGCGGTGGGCAACGAGATCCGCTTCCAGGCCTCGATCACCAAAATGGCGCGCGAATGCGCCCGCAGCGCCGAGGGCATCACGGCCCGCATCGGCATCCAGGGGCGGGTGATCGCAGGTCCCGCCGGTGCGCCCGCGACCGTCGAGGTGCCCTTGCGCGTCGCCGTGGTGCAGGGCGGCGTCGGCGAGAAGGTGATCGCCTCGAAGGCCTATCGGACCACCGTCGAGATGAGTGACGGCGGCAGCGTACCCTTCAGCTTCATCGTCGAGGATCTGGCCTATCCGATGCCGTCGGCCAAGGTCGCCGATTCCTACATCTTCTATGTCGGCTTCGACCCGCAGGCGCTCTCGCCCGAGCCGAAGGCGCGGAAGAAGAAGTAGGGCAAGATCTCGCGGCAATCTCAACTGTCATTGCCCGCGAAGGCGGGCAATCCAGTATTCCGAGACAGCGAGGCCAGAATCGAGATGCCGCGGCGTACTGGATCACCCGCCTTCGCGGGTGATGACATCCGATGTGTTGCTACAGACCGCCAAACAAAAAAGCCGGCGCTCGCGCGCCGGCTTTTTGATTGGTGAGGACGAAAACCCTCAGTTCAGCTTCTGCCGAACCTCGGCGATGCCCTTGGCGAGCATATCGTCGGCGACCTGGCCCTTGACCGACTGCGACAGGATCGTGGAGGCGGCCTGGACGGCGGCTTCCGCGGCTGCGGCGCGGACATCGGCCAGCGCCTGGGCCTCGGCAAGCGCGATCTTGCTCTCCGCGGTCTTGGTGCGGCGGGCGACGAAGTCTTCCATCTTCGCCTTGGCTTCGGTCGCGATGCGCTCGGCTTCGGACTTGGCGTTGGCGATGATGTCGGCAGCCTCGCGCTCGGCGGTGGCACTGCGCGCCTTGTAGTCGGCGAGCACCTTGGCCGCTTCCTGCTTGAGGCGCGTCGCGTCGTCGAGCTCGGCCTTGATGCGGGCGGCGCGATGGTCGAGTGCAGTCATCGCCGACTTGAAGACCCCGAGATAGGCGAACACGACCATCAGGATCACGAAGGCGACGGCGACCCAGGTTTCAGGATCGAAGAACATATCGACTAACCCTTCAAGGACGCATCAACGGCGGCATTGACCGACGCCGCATCCGGAACGACGCCGGTCAACTGCTGCACGATCTGGCCTGCGGCATCGGCCGCGATGCCGCGGACGTTGCTCATGGCGGTCGTGCGGGTCGAGGCGATGGTCTTCTCCGCCTCGGCGAGCTTGGCCGCCAGCTGCTCTTCCAGGGTCTTGCGTTCGGCTTCCGCCTGCGCATTCGCCTTGTCGCGGGATTCGTTGCCGATCGCCTGTGCCCGCGAACGCGCCGAAGCGAGCTCGCCTTCATAGGCCTTCAACGCCGCCTCGGACTGATCCTTCAGCTTCTGCGCTTCGGCGAGGTCACCCTCGATCTTGTTCTGACGCGCTTCGATCGCACCGCCGACCTTCGGCAGAGCGAGCTTGGACACGATCACGTAAAGCAGGACGAAGAAGATCGCGAGCGACACCAGCTGTGAAGCAAAGGTGCTGCTCTCGAACGGCGGAAAGCCGCCGCCATGATGGCCGCCATCGGCTTCGGTGTGGGCGCCCGCCGCCGGACCTTTTGCCCCGCCATGACTCTCGGCCATGGAGTACTCCTGTTGCTGTCACGCGCCGCTTCGGATGAAGCGGCGCGAAAGAAGTCGTTCTTAGAAAACGAACAGCAGAAGCAGCGCGATCAGCAGCGAGAAGATGCCGAGCGCTTCGGTCACGGCGAAGCCGAAGATCAGGTTACCGAACTGGCCCTGAGCAGCCGAGGGGTTGCGGACGGCTGCGGCGAGGTAGTTGCCGAAGATCACGCCCACGCCGACGCCCGCGCCGCCCATGCCGATGCATGCGATGCCCGCGCCGATAAGTTTTGCTGCTGCCGGATCCATTTTAGACTCCTTGGAAGAAAGATTGGGTTGTGGGTGGAAATTCCCCGGACCGCTCAGTGTCCCGGATGAATGGCGTCGTTGAGGTAGATGCAGGTCAGGATCGCAAACACATAGGCTTGCAGGAACGCGACCAGAATCTCCAGCGCGTAGAGCGCGACCGTGAGCGCCAGCGGCAGCACGCCGCCGACCCAGCCGATGGCGCCGAGCGAGAAGCCCAGCATGGCGACGAAGCCCGCGAACACCTTCAGCGCGATATGGCCGGCCAGCATGTTGGCGAACAGACGAATGCTGTGCGAGACCGGCCGCAGGAAGAACGACAGGATCTCGATGAACATGACCAGCGGCAGAATGTAGCCCGGGACGCCGTGAGGAACGAAAATCGAGAAGAATTTCAGACCGTTCTTGGCGACGCCGTAGATCAGCACGGTGAAGAAAACCAGCAGCGCCAGTCCTACGGTGACGATCAGGTGGCTCGAGACCGTGAAGGTGTAGGGGATGATGCCGACCAGGTTCGAGACGCAGATGAACATGAACAGCGAGAAGATCAGCGGGAAGAACTTCATGCCTTCCGCGCCGGCCGTCGAACGGATGGTCGAGGCGACGAATTCGTAGGAGATCTCGGCGACCGACTGCAGGCGGCCGGGAACCAGCTGAGTTCCGCTGGCAAGCATCAGGATCGAGATGATCGCCACCGCCACCAGCATGTAGAGCGACGAATTGGTGAAGGCGATCGTGTGATTGCCGATATGGCCCAGGGTGAAGAGAGGCTCGATGTTGAACTGGTGGATCGGGTCGATTTTCATCAGCGCGGCATCTCTTGGTCTGCCGGGCGATGCCGGCGGGTCTCGGTCTGCCGGCCGGGCCGGCCCGTACCGGCAGGACCGGTACGATCATTCCTCTCCTGTGCGGATCGCTTAGGAACCACCGCGCCTGCTTTGACCCGCGCCTGCCGATCTCACCACATTCACCACGCCGGCCACGAAGCCCAGCAGCAGGAACACGATAAATCCGAAAGGCGACGTCGACAGCAAGCGGTCGAACCCCCAGCCAATCCCCGCTCCGACAACGACACCGGCGACCAACTCGGAGGATAACCGGAAACCAAGCGCCATCGCCGAAGCTCTGGCCGCTCTGTCTTCACCGTCACCTGCGGGTTGCTCGGTCTTGGCGCGGCGGTCACGAACCTCGGACAACCGCTGATCAAGATTTCCGAGCCGTTCGGAAAGCGCAGCTTCCTCGGGCGATCTATCGCGATCTCCATTCTCGCCGTGCCCCGTGCCCTGTGTCATGCAACGAAGACCCGAAACGCTGCGGCTGAATGGAAATTACGCCCGCCACCCTCAAAAGCCGCGCGGACCATACTGATGGCCCATAATCAAGTCAAGCCAAGTCACGATTGCGTCGCTTTCTGTTATGTGGCTGATTTACTTGATGATATTGGCGCGCGCGGCAGCGCTGCACACAGCGTGACGCCGCACCGCAGCAGCTCTCCTCATGATCGGCGAATACGACCGCCATTTCGTCCTGCTGACGGGATCAAAGGGATTGCCGCGATCGTTGATATCGGTTGCGTGTTTTGGGCGGCAGATTGTCTCGCCGGGGTGTAGAATTGAAGAGAAGCTGCAGAAGCGCCATGGCGGAGAGCGCGATGAGACCAGCGAATTCATCCACAGCATCATGGCTTGCAGCGGCGGTATTCGCCGCGGCGATGACCATCGGCGGCGGTCTGGCTGCCGCACAGTCCGCGCCCGACAGCGAAAACGGCCGCTACAGCATGACGCCCATCCCCGAAGGCGTGCTGCGGCTCGACACCCGCACCGGCACGGTATCGACCTGCACCAAGAATGGTGCCGGCTGGGCCTGCTACGCGGTGCCCGACGAGCGTACCGCGCTCGACGCCGAGATCGGCCGGCTCCAGGCCGAAGTCGAGAAGCTGAGGGGGCAGATCGCGGCGGGGCCGACCGTATCAGGCAAGATCGACGAGCCGCTGCCAAAATCCGATCCGCTCAAGAAGGAGCCGAAGGTCGCCGAGGGGGACCGCAAGATCGAGATTCCGCTGCCCAGCGACCAGGATCTCGATCGCGTGATGTCATTCCTGGAAAAGGCCTGGCGCCGGCTGATCGACATGGCCAACCGCGTGCAGAAGGACGTCTCGGGGAAGATCTAACGCATGACGAGATGCCGTAGGGTGGGCAAGGGTGCGAAGCGCCGTGCCCACCACCTTGACCTCGTTGCGTAGATTGGTGGGCACGCTTCGCTTTGCCCGCCCCACGGCGGCTTTCCGAATAGAGAGACATTTCATGACGTCAACCAAATCCGTCACGCGCTCGGCGCCATCGTCGGTGCAAGCCACCACCGTCGCATCGTCACTGCTGACCGTGCAGACGCCCGGCCGCGGCTTCACCGATCTCACCAGCGAAGCTGCGAAGTTCATCAATGAGGTTCACGCCCGCGATGGCGTCCTGACGCTGTTCATTCGTCACACCTCGGCTTCGCTGACGATCCAGGAGAACGCCGATCCGTCCGTGCTCGTCGACCTCACCACGGTACTGTCGCGGCTCGCGCCCGAGAATGCCGGCTGGACGCACGACACCGAGGGCCCGGACGACATGCCGGCACACGTCAAGACGATGTTGACGCAGACCTCGCTTCAGGTCCCGGTCCTCAACGGCAAGCTCGCGCTCGGCACCTGGCAGGCGATCTACCTGATCGAGCACCGCCAGCGCCCGCACCGGCGCGAGGTCGTTCTGCAATTCATCGGCGGCGATCAGTAGGGACAAAACAAAACCGGCCGCGGAGACCGCGGCCGGTTCGTGTTGTCGATCGGTGCTGTCGATCAGGTCGCCTTGATGTCGACGTCCTTGGTCTCGGGCAGGAAGAAGAAGCCGATCACGACAGTGATTGATGCGAAGATGACCGGATACCAGAGGCCCGCATAGATATCGCCGGTCGAGGCCACGATCGCGAACGCGGTCGCGGGCAGCAGGCCGCCGAACCAGCCGTTACCGATGTGGTAGGGCAACGACATCGAGGTGTAGCGGATGCGGGTCGGGAACAGCTCGACCAGCATCGCGGCGATCGGGCCGTACACCATGGTGACGAAGATCACCAGGATGAACAGCAGCCCGACGGTCGCGGCGACCTGCGGACGGAAGATGTCGAACGGATGCGACATCTTCACAATGCCCGCATCGCCCGGCTTCGGATAGCCGGCTGCCTGCACGGCGGCGAGCAGCGCGGGATTGCCGTCCTTGGCGTTGGCGTAGGCGACGTCCTTGCCGTTGACCACCACCTTCACGCCCGAGCCGGCCGGGCCGGGCACGGTCGAGTACTTGACCGACGCCCCCGACAGGTAGGCGCGTGCGGTGTCGCAGGGCGCGCTGAAGACGCGGGTGCCGACCGGGTTGAACAGGTCGCCGCAACCCGCGGGATCCGCCACCACGTCGACCTTGACCGACTCGATCGCCTTTTCCAGCGCCGGGTTGGCGTTGGTGGTGATCATCTTGAAGATCGGGAAGAAGGTCAGCGCCGCGATCAGACAGCCGCCGAGGATGATCGGCTTGCGGCCGATCTTGTCGGAGAGCACGCCGAACACGATGAAGAAGCCGGTGCCGAGCAGCAGCGACCATGCGATCAGGAGGTTGGCGGTATAGCCGTCGACCTTCAGGATCGATTGCAGGAAGAACAGCGCGTAGAACTGGCCGGTGTACCAGACCACGCCCTGGCCCATCACGCCGCCGAGCAGCGCGAGCAGAACGAGCTTGCCGTTCTGCCAGTTGCCGAAGGCTTCCGTGAGCGGCGCCTTCGAGCTCTTCCCTTCGTCCTTCATCTTCTGGAAGATCGGCGATTCATTGAGGCGGAGCCGGATCCAGACCGAGATGCCGAGCAGCAGCACCGAGACCAGGAACGGAATGCGCCAGCCCCAGGCCGCGAAATCGGCTTCGCCGGTCGCGGTGCGGGTGAACAGGATCACCAGCAGCGACAGGAATAGGCCGAGCGTCGCCGTGGTCTGGATGAAGGAGGTGTAATAGCCGCGCTTGCCGTTCGGCGCGTGCTCCGCGACGTAGGTCGCCGCACCGCCATATTCACCGCCGAGCGCCAGGCCCTGGGCAAGGCGCAGCGCGATCAGGATGATCGGGGCCGCGATGCCGATGGTCGCAGCGTTCGGCAGCAGGCCGACGATGAAGGTCGACAGACCCATGATCAGGATGGTGACGAGGAAGGTGTATTTGCGGCCGACGATGTCGCCGACCCGGCCGAACACGATGGCGCCGAACGGACGGACGAGGAAGCCCGCCGCGAAGGCCAGCAGCGCGAAGATGTCGCGCGTTGCCGGCGGATAGGCCGAGAAGAACTGTGCGCCGATGATGCCGGCAAGCGAACCGTAGAGGTAGAAGTCGTACCACTCGAAGACGGTACCGAGCGAGGAGGCGAGAATGACGAAACGTTCGTCCTTCGTCATCCCTCCTGCGCCTGCCTGAGACACAGCCATTGTCGACATGTTGAGTCGCTCCCCGAAATGCGTTTCCTCGCGCCCCGGATGTCCGGTCATGCCGGATCAACCCAGGTCTTGCCCGCAAGGTAACATCGGCGTGAAACCGGCCCCAATACGACTTTCGGCCTTGCGCACTGACGCGCACCTGACACCGCGGACCTTTCAATCCGGCACGATCGCGCTCGACCGCGGGTTAACCCCGTTCCCGCAAAGGGATAATGCCCACTTGCATGCCACGGCCGGTCGGGAAAGAATTGACCAAGGCCCCGGGCCGGCCTACTGGCCCGGTGCGAATGCCAGCAAGAGAACGATGAGCGCTCCTTCGACCCATCTCGTCATCGCCGATGACCATCCCCTGTTCCGCGACGCGTTGCGGCAAGCGGTGGCGGGCGTCCTGACCTCGGCCAGGATCGACGAGGCCGGATCGTTCGAGGATCTCACCAAGTTCCTGGAACAGACATCAGACGTCGATCTGGTCCTGCTCGACCTCTCGATGCCCGGGATCTCCGGCTTTTCCGGCCTGATCTATCTGCGTGCGCAATACCCTGCCATCCCGGTGGTGATCGTCTCGGCCTCCGACGACAGCGCCACGATCCGCCGCTCGCTCGATTTCGGCGCCTCCGGTTTCATCCCCAAGCGATTCGGCGTCGAGACCTTGCGCGACGCCATTCTCAAGGTGATGGAGGGTGACGTCTGGGTTCCCGCCGACACCGATCTATCGGCCGCCGCCGATCCCGACATGACGCGCCTGCGCGACCGCCTGGTGACGCTGACGCCGCAGCAGGTGCGAGTGCTGATGATGTTGTCCGAGGGACTGCTCAACAAGCAGATCGCCTATGAGCTCGGCGTCTCCGAGGCCACCATCAAGGCGCATGTCTCGGCGATCCTGCAAAAGCTCGGCGTCGAGAGCCGCACGCAGGCGGTGATTGCCGCGGCGAAGATCGCCGGCGGCCAGTGGAAGCAGGGCACCCCGACAGGGTGAGCCTCGGGGTGCAATCAGCTCCGTCCCCGTCATCCTGAGGTGCTCGCGAAGCGAGCCTCGAAGGATGAACGGCCCGGCTGGTACCTCGGCCGTTTCATCCTTCGAGGCTCCCGGCGCGATGCTTTTGCATCGCGCCACTCGCACCTCAGCGACTGTGTTCTTCGTCAAGCGGGTTGCCATTGTTTTTGGTCCCTGAGCATGGCGTTGAGGATGGTGAGGACTTT
>NZ_JAFCJT010000007.1 GCF_018130785.1 Bradyrhizobium liaoningense | reverse complement strand
AGGCGAGACGAAGCCTAGCAGCGCCGTTCATCCGGCGCGACGTTTTGGGCTCACGGAGAGCAATCCGCCCTGCCCTATCTTTCGCGCCCGACGCTGCCGCGTCCACCGCAAGCCCGGCTCGCGACAGTGACGACACAAGATCGCCCCTCAAGGATGAGCCGGGATGGGCGACACATACGACAAATCCGAATTTCGGTAAAGTGGAATATTTTCATCCGCGCGGCTTGACACCGACCCGGGCCGGGGATGCCTGGTGTTTTGCTCGATGGGCAGCCCACCGGCGCCGAGATGCCAGGCAACATCTGTTTACATCCAGCAACATTCCGCCTGCCGAAAGGCCACGATCGCCCGGCTAATCACCCCTGCCTCGCCCTTGACGCGGACGGCCTCCGGGCCACAGGCGCCGCCGCTCCTACGGGCCGAGGCCTATGGATTTCAGCCGATTTGATGCCGTTACACTCGTTCGTCGCAAGTACCGTGTCATCCGCAAAGGAGAACCATCATCCGACGCCCGGCCTGTCGCGCAGCGCCGCCTCGCGCGCAAGATCAGTTTGCGTTGCGTTGATGCTGGCCGGCGCATTGGCCGGCTGCGCGGTCGGCCCGGATTATGTTGGCCCGCCCAAGCCCGACTTGCCCTCGCACTGGAGCACCAAGACCGCTTCGCATCGAGACGGCGGCAGGCTCGATCGCTGGTGGCTGCGCCTGCGCGATCCCCTGCTCAACCAGCTCGTCGAGCTGGCCGTCGAAGCCAACCCTGACGTCGCGAAGGCGAAAGCAGTCGTGCGCGAGGCGCGCGCGACATTGCAGCAGACAACCGCAAGCCTGTTTCCTTCCGTGAGCGGAACCGCCTCGGTCACGAACAACAAGACCAGTGTCGGCTCCTCTTCCGTCCTCGTCGACAGCGCGCCCTATGCGCTTCACCAGGGGAGCTTCGATTCGAGCTGGGAGCTCGATCTGTTCGGCGGCACGCAGCGGAGCGTCGAGGCGGCGCTGCGCGGGGAACAGTCCGCCGAGGAAGATCTGCGCGACAGTCTCGTCACGCTGATCGGTGACGTCGCCGGTTATTACGTCGAGGCGCGCGGATACCAGGCGCGAATCGCGCTGGCGCAGCGGACATCGGTCTCGCAGCGCGACACCGAAAAGCTCACCCGGAGCAAATACGAAGCGGGCAGTGGCAACGCCGTCGACCTCGCCAAGGCTACCGCCCAGGCCGCCAGCACGGAAGCCAACGTGCCGACGTATCAGGCAGCACTCGCTGCCGACGTGCATCGGCTCGGTATCCTGCTCGGCCGCCCGCCGGATGGCGTCGCCGCGCTGCTGGCGCGGTCTGCGCCCGTGCCTGCACCGCGCATGCCACTACCGACGGGACTGCCGGCCGATCTCCTGTTGAGCCGTCCCGACGTCGCCAGCGCAGAGCGCAAGCTGGCGCAGGCTACCGCCAAGATCGGCCAGGCCGAGGCCGACCGCTATCCGGCAGTGTCGCTGACCGGCTCGGTCGGCACCTCCGCGCTGCGCGCCGGCGATCTCGCAAAATATTCCAGCGTGAGCTGGTCGGTCGGCCCCTCCGTAACCGTGCCCGTTTTCGATGCCGGCAAGCGCCAGGCGGCGGTCAGGATCGCCGAAGCGCAGCGCGATCAGGCGTTCGCGACGTTCCATGCGACCCTGCTCACCGCGCTCGAAGACGTCGAGAACGCGCTGGTCGCGCTGTCGAGCGAGCGGGTACGTGCCACCAAGCTGGCTGAGGCGGCCCGGAACTATCGCGAGGCCGCGCGATTGTCGCGGTCGCTGTTCGAGACCGGCAGCGCCAGCTTCATCGACGTGCTGGACGCCGAACGTTCGCTCTATTCGGCTGATGACTCGCTGATCCAGAGCAAGGTGTCCGCGGCCAAGGACTACATTTCCCTCGCGAAAGCGCTCGGCGGCGGCTGGGCCGATCCGATCGACACCTCGACCCCGATCATCGTGGATAGCAATACGGGACCGCACATGCGGGAGGCGTTGAAGTGACCGAGATCATCACCGTCAAGCGCGTGAAGATCGCCGCTACGATCCTTGCGGTCGTTGCGACCGGCGTGGTGGCTGCCACGCGCCTCCCGGGAACGTCGAGCAAGGCGCAGTCCTACATCACGGCGCCCGTGACCGTCAGCGATCTCCGCGAGGAGGTACTCGCCAGCGGCACGCTCAAGCCGGCACGACTGACCGCCGTCGGCGCACAGGTGTCGGGCCGGATCACCGCGCTCAACGTGCGCGTCGGCGACAGCGTCAAGGCCGGCGACGTCATCGCCCAGATCGACCCCGTCACCAGGCAGAACGATCTGCGCAGCTCGGAAGCTTCGCTGAAGAACTATCGCGCGCAGAAGGACGAAAAGGAGGCTGCGCTAGTGCTGGCCGAAGCCAATCTGGCACGCCAGCAGGCGACTTTGGCGCAGCGGGCGACCTCGCGCAGCGATTTCGACAGCGCGGATTCGACCGTGCGCCAGACTCGCGCTCAGATCGCAGCGCTCGAAGCGCTGATCGTCGGCGCCGAGGCCAGCGTCGAGACGGCGCGGGTCAACCTCGAATATACCCGCATCACCGCGCCGATCGACGGCACGGTGCTCGCTACCGTGGCGCAGGAGGGACAGACGGTCAACGCGGTGCAGTCCGCGCCGACCATCGTCGTGCTCGGCCAGCTCGAGACGATGACCGTGCGCGCGGAAATCTCCGAGGCAGACATCGTCAAGGTCAAGCCGGGGCAATCGCTCTACTTCACCATTCTGGGCGACCAGGATCACCGCTACGAGGCACGACTGGAGCAGATCGAGCCCGCGCCCGAGTCGATCAAGAACGACGCCAGCTTCTCTTCGACCACGACGTCGTCGAGCTCGAGCTCGTCAAGCTCATCGAGCTCGACCAGCACGGCGATCTACTACATCGGCGTCTTCAACGTCCCGAACAGGGATTATGCACTGCGCACCTACATGACCGCAGAGGTGCACATCGTCACCGGCGAGGCCAAGCGCGTGAAGGTCATTCCGGCGCTGGCGGTGATGCGGAAGTCCGACGGACGCAGCATGGTCCGCACGCTTGCCGCATCTGGCGACGCGCGCGAGCGTGAGGTCAAGACCGGCCTCAACGATCGCACCACGGTCGAGATCAAATCGGGCCTCGACGAGGGCGAACGGGTCGTGACCGGAGAGGCGAACGAACAGGCCGCGTCGCGCGGCATGCCGGGCGGTCCGCCGGGAGGGGGAGGTCCCTGACATGATCCCTCACTTGGCCGACCCGATCATCGATCTCCAGAACATTCGCCGCGAGTTCGCGGCCGGCGACACCACCGTGGTGGCGCTCGACGATCTGTCGCTGAGCATCCAGCCCGGCGAGATGGTCGCCATCATCGGCTCGTCCGGGTCGGGCAAATCGACGCTGCTCAATATCCTCGGCTGCCTCGATCGCCCGACGTCGGGCGCCTATCGCGTCGCCCGCAAGAACGTCTCCGAGCTCGACGCGGACGAGCTGGCGGCGCTGCGCCGCGAGCATTTCGGCTTCATCTTCCAGCGTTACAATCTGCTCGGGGACCTCTCTGCTGTCGAAAACGTAGAGATCCCCGCGGTCTATGCCGGGATGAAGGCGCGAGAGCGCCGCACGCGTGCGACCGGGCTGCTCGAGCGACTGGGCGTGGCTACCCGAGGCGGCCATCGCCCGAACCAGCTCTCGGGCGGCCAGCAGCAGCGCGTCTCGATCGCGCGGGCGCTGATCAACGGCGCCGAAGTCATCCTGGCGGACGAGCCCACCGGTGCGCTCGACCGGCGCAGCGGCGAGGAGGTTCTGAAGATCCTGAAGGAGCTTCATCGCGAGGGGCGAACGATCATCATCGTCACTCACGATGCCGATGTCGCCGCCCGGGCCGAGCGCATCATCGAATTGCGGGACGGCAAGATCGTCTCCGATCGCCGCACGGAAGGGGCGGCCGCACCGGAGCCGACTGAAGCGATCGCCCGAACTGCATGCGACAGCGGTGCCGGCTGGACCGGCGCCTTGGGGCGTCTGCGAGAGGCATCGCGGATGGCGCTGGTCGCGATGGCCGCGCACCGGCTGCGCGCATTTTTGACCATGCTCGGCATCATCATCGGCATCGCCGCGGTGTCGTCGGTGGTCGCGCTCGGGAACGCCTCCCAGCGCAAGGTGCTGTCCGACATATCGAGCCTCGGCACCAACACGATCGAGGTCTTTCCCGGAAAGGACTTTGGCGACGCGCGCGCCGGCAAGATCAGGACGCTGGTGCTCGACGATGCCCGCGCGCTCGACCGGCAGAGTTTCATTGCCGGCGTCACCCCGACGGTCTCGACCAGCACCACGGTTCGCTACCGCGGCAACGAATCCAACGTGCTGGTGAACGGCGTCGGCGAGAGCTATTTCCAGGTCAAGGGCGCCAAGCTCGCGAAGGGCCGCCTGTTCGACAGCGACGCCGTCCGCAACATCGAGCGGCAGGCCGTCATCGACGACAACACCCGCAAGACCTTCTTCGCCGACGACCAGACCTCGGGCATCGGCCGCGTGATCTGGCTCGGCAAGGTGCCGTGCCGCATCGTCGGCGTGATCGCCCAGCAGCAGGGCGGATTCGGCTCGAACCAGAACCTCTCGGTCTACCTGCCCTACACTACCGTGCAGGCCCAGTTCACCGGCAACCGCGCGCTTCGCAGCGTGCTGCTCCGGATCAGCGACGAGATCTCCACCAATCTGGCGCAGGATGCGGTCACCACACTGCTGACGCAGCGGCACAACACCAGGGATTTCGTTATCCTCAACACCGACGATATCCGCCGCACCATCACGAGCACCACGCAGACGCTGGCGTTCCTCGTGGCGGCGATCGCGGTGATCTCGCTGGTCGTCGGCGGCATCGGCGTCATGAACATCATGCTGGTGTCGGTCTCGGAACGGATCAGCGAGATCGGCGTGCGCATGGCGGTGGGCGCCCGGCGCAGCGACATCCTCCAGCAGTTCCTGGTGGAGGCGACGCTGATCTCGTCCATCGGCGGTATTGCCGGCATCTTGATCGCGGTCCTGCTCGGCGTCGCCATCAACATCGCGGCGCCGGGATTCCAGGTCACCTATTCGATGTTCTCGATCGGCGCGGCGTTCCTGACCTCGACCGGGATCGGGGTCGCCTTCGGCTTTTTCCCCGCCCGCCGTGCCGCCTTCCTCGACCCCGTAGTGGCGCTGAGCCGTGACTGACCGTAGGATTGCACCATGACCGTAGTTCTTCGGACGAGACAATCGTCCGCAAATGGATCAACGATCGGTACCCCCGATGCGATCTCAATCATGACCAAAAGCATGCCGAACATCCTGGTCGTCGAGGACGACCAGCAGACCCGCGACCTCATCGCACGTTACCTGGGCGATCAATCGTTCGCGGTCAGCACCGTCACGAACGGCAAGGAGATGGACCGGCATCTGTCGCAGAACCGGGCCGATCTGATCGTGCTCGACCTGATGCTGCCCGGAGAGGACGGCTTGAGCCTCTGCCGCCGGCTGCGGATGGAGACGACGACGCCCATCATCATCCTCACCGCGAAGGGCGAGGATCTCGACCGGATCCTCGGCCTCGAAATGGGGGCCGACGACTATCTGCCAAAACCGTTCAACCCGCGCGAGCTGCTCGCCAGGATCAACGCGGTGCTGCGCCGGCAATCAAGCGGCCTCACCGCCAGCTCCACCGCGACGCGCCTGAAGTTCCAGGGCTGGACCATCGATCTTCGCCTGCGGGAGTTGCGCAACCCCGAAGGCGCGCAGGTGCCGCTGACCAGCGCCGAGTTCGACCTGCTGCAAGCGTTTTGCGAGCGGGCCGGCCGCATTCTCACCCGCGACAGCCTTTTGAGCATGACGCGCGGCCGCCCCGGCGGAAGCTTCGGCCGCAGCATCGACGTGCTGGTCAGCCGGCTGCGCCGCAAGCTCGACCGGACGGACGGCACGTCGGTGATCAAGACCATCCGCACCGGCGGCTACATCTTCACGCCGGTGGTGAAGGAAGCATGAGCCGCGCCGCCGACATCGTGGCGCTGTTCAGCTTCAGGCGGATCAGCGGACAGATCGCAGCCCTGGTCCTGGTTTCGCTGATCCTGATCCATGTACTGATCGCCGGATATTTTCTGCTCAGCCAGCCGAAGCTCCTGGCGGACAGGCCGGTCGAGCAGTTCGAGCTGATCGCGCAGATCATCACCAATACGCCGCAAGCGGAGCGCGCCACCGTGCTCAACAGCATCAGTCGGACCTTTCCGGCGCTGAGGCTGCAATTGCGGGAAGCTGTCTCTACCTCCGCCTTGCCGAAGCGGACGCATTTGAACGTCCCATCGCCGTTCAAGGTAGATCTCATTCGCGGCACCGAGGCGAAAGAGGATCGCGTCTGGTTCTATCTCGACAACGACGACGTGCTCGAAGCCACGATCGGATCACCCAAGATGCCGGCTTTCGTCAGCGGCCTCTGGACCTCTACGCTGCTGTTCCTGGTAGCGAGCGTCACGCTGCTCGGCATCTGGGCCGGTCGCGCGCTCTCCTCGCCCTTGTCGGCCTTCGCGCGCGCGGCGGAGGACTTCAGCCTGAGCCGGACATCCGCTCCGCTACCCGAAACCGGCCCCGAGGAGATCAAGTCAACAGCGAGAGCGCTCAACCGGATGCGCGAGCGCATCGCCGCACTGATGAACGACAGAACCCGCATGCTGGCCGCCATCAGCCACGATCTGCGCACCCCGATCACACGCCTGCGGCTGCGCTCGGAATATATCGAGGATCCGGCGCAACGCACGCAAACCGTTCGCGATCTCGACCAGATGCAGTCGATGCTCGAATCGGTGCTGTCGCTGTTGCGCAACGAAAGTCCGGTCAAGCCGACGCTGGTGGACGTCGCCGCGCTGCTGCAAATGGTTTGCGAGCAGTTTTCCGATTGCGGACACGCGGTGGGCTATTCCGGCCCCGACAGGGCGACATTCGTGCTGCGGCCTGACGAGATCATCCGCGCGGTCACCAATCTCGTCCAGAACGCCACGCGCTTCGGAACCCGGATCGAGGTCACGCTGGTCACCGCGGGCGATCGTCTCCTCATCGACGTGTCAGACGACGGACCCGGCATTCCCGACGACAGGAAGGCGGCGATGCTGGAACCCTTCGTGCGCGGCGAGGAAGCGCGCACCATGGACGAGACCGCGGGATTTGGCCTCGGCCTCTCGATCGCGCAGGCGATCGTGACCGCGCATGATGGAACGTTGCAGCTGCTCGACAACGCGCCAGGGGGCCTGCGCGTCCGCCTGCAGCTCGCCAAGACCGGCGACAGTTCGGGCGCTTACCGGACATAAAGTTGCGGCAATCATCGGGCTTGTCGATCACGCCCTCCTGCCCTGCTTCTTCCCGGAGTTCCCATGCATTCTGCCGACCGGCCGGCAACGCGCCTTGCGACGCGGCTCGCCTTCCTCGTCGCGGGCTTCGGTATCGCGTGCTGGGCGCCGCTGGTGCCGTTCGCAAAGACGCGGCTCGGCGTCGATGACGGCGTTCTTGGATTGCTCCTGCTCAGCCTCGGCATCGGCTCGGTCGTCGCGATGCTTCTGACCGGAATCATGAGCGCGCGCTACGGCAGCAAGCCGATCATCATTGCGGGCGGGCTCGGTCTGGCGCTGGTGCTGCCGCTGCTTGCGATCGCGAGCACGCCTGCAACATTGGCGCTGGCCCTGTTCGCCTTCGGCGCCGCGCTAGGCTCCATCGACGTCGCCATGAACATCCATGCGGTCGAGGTGGAGCGCGACGCGGGCCGCCCGCTGATGTCCGGCTTCCACGCGCTGTTCAGTATCGGCGGCTTCGCGGGAGCCGCCTTGATGACTGCGCTGCTCTCGCTGCAACTCGGCGCGCTCGCCTGCACGCTGATCTGCTCCGTGCTGATGCTGGTCGCGATGCTGGCGGCCTGGCCGCGCCTGCTTCGTTCGGTGCAGGTGCAGGACGGACCGCTCTTCGTGCTGCCGCACGGCTCCGTGCTGCTGCTGGCGCTGCTCGGTGCCATCACCTTCCTCGTCGAGGGCGCGATGCTCGATTGGGGCGCGCTGCTCGTCATCGGCGCCGGCCTCGTCTCCGAAGCGCAGGGCGGGATCGGCTATATCGTGTTCTCGGTCGCGATGACGATGGGGCGGCTTGGCGGCGACGCCGTCGTTGCGCGCATCGGGGATCGCACGACATTGATCTGGGGAAGCCTCATTGCGATCGCGGGCTTCGCCGTCCTGCTGACGGCGCCCGTTGCCGCCGTCGCCATCGGCGGCTTCCTGCTGATCGGCCTCGGTGCATCGAACCTCGTGCCGGTGCTGTTCCGCCGGGCGGCAAGGCAGACTGTGATGCCGACGGGGCTCGCCGTCGCGGCGATCACGACCGCGGGCTATGCGGGCATCCTCATCGGTCCCGCCGGTGTCGGCTTCGTCGCACGGCTTGGCGGATTGCCGACGGCGTTCTGGCTGTTGGCCGCGCTGATGTGTCTCGTCGCGCTGTCGGCGCGCATCGTCACGGCGGAGGGCCGCCAGACATCGCGCGTCGAGGCCTGAGCCGCCTCACAAATTGCTCAGCCCGATCGACTTGATCACGGGCGCAAGGCTGGCCGTTGTCGCATCGACAATACGCTGGAAGTTGTCGGGACCTGAGTCGATGTCCGGCTCGATGCCTTGCGCACGGTAGTTCGCCTGCATCGCCGGATCGGCCATGGCGAGACGCGTCGCCTGCGCGATCCGGTCGATGATCGCGTCGTCGGTGTGCCTGGGCGCGAAGATGCCGAACCAGCCCTCATAACGAAGATCCGGCATGCCGGATTCGACGGCGGTCGGAATCTCCGGCGCGCCGCTCAGCCGCTTTTCGCTGGTGACCGCCAGCAGCCTGACCTTCCCGGCCTCGCCCAGTTGCTTCAGCTGGTCGGACATGACGCCGATGACGAGCGATATCTGGCCACCGGCGAGGTCGTTGGTCGCCTGCGAAATGCCCCGATACGGCACGTGGACGATGTCCAGCGCGCCTGCCTGCTGCTTGAAGGCTTCGCCGACCAGATGATTGCCGGTGCCGATGCCGGGGGTACCGTAGGACAGCCTTCCCGGATTGGCCTTTGTGTAAACAATCAATTCTCGCAAGCTCGTGGCAGGCACCGACGGATGGACCGCGAAAACCAGCGCTGTGCTGATCAGGCGGTAGATCGCGCGGAAATCGTCGGCGGAGTAGCCGGGATTTTTCGAAGTCAGGGGAATGATGACCTGCGTACTGCCATTGCCGAGCAGCAGCGAGTAGCCGTCGGGCTCCTCGCGCGCGACCGTCGCAGTCCCGATCGCGCCGCCGGCGCCGCCGATATATTCGACGAAGGTCGGCCCGAGCAGCGACGTCATCTTGTCCACCCAGGGACGTCCGATCTGATCGCCGGCCCCGCCGGCTCCATACGGAAGCACCAGGCGAATGGGGCGAGACGGATAATCGGTGGTCTGTCCGCGGCGCGGAACGGCCGCCAGCGCCGCCGCGCCCGATAACGCATGGACGAACCGTCGCCGCGAGAAGGAAGCCATGTTCGAATTCCGGAAGTCGGTAGTCACTGTCGAGGCGGGACCGGCTCCCGGACCATCCACTCGCAGCAATCCGCGACCGCCGTCAATGCTCCATCTGGCTGAGAGCCGAGGCGCCACACCCTCGTCACGCCAGCCTAAGGCCTTATTTTTTCAGCATTATTTCAAGGGACCCGCCGACCCAAGCGATCCGTGCAGGGCTGCCAGCCATGCCCACTGCTTTCGGCCAGTTTACTGTACGCTTCGTTCTGATAGACCAGAAAGAAATACCTTTTGACTCCCGTTGCGGGGGCAATGGCGCGTGCCAGATCCTAGCGAAGACTCGGCCATTTCCTTTGGGCCATTTCGACTGTTTCCGAAGTCCCGGCTCTTGGAGAAGCAGGGCTCGCCGCTTCACGTCGGCGGCCGCGCGCTCGATATTCTGATCTTCCTCGCCGAGCGCCCCGGCGAAGTCATCGACAAGAGAGAGCTGGTCAAGCGCATCTGGGCCGACGTCAATGTCGACGAGGGCAGCCTGCGCTTCCACGTCGCAGCACTGCGCAAGGCGCTGGGCGATACCGGCAAGTCAGCCCGTTATGTCGTCAATGTGCCCGGCCGCGGCTACTGCTTCGTCGCCTCGTTCGCTCAGGCGGCCCCACCGGCCGCTCAGCCCGCAGTGAACATCACACCTCCCCGCTCCCTCCCCGCGCTGCTCTCGAAGATGGTCGGACGGGAGGAGATCGTCGAGAAGATATCGAACGGGCTTTCGTTGCATCGCTTCGTGACCGTGGTCGGCCCGGGCGGCATCGGCAAGACCGCCGTCGCCGTCGCCGTCGGACATCGCAGATCGGCGGATTTCGGCGGGCGCGTCTTCTTCGTCGACTTCGGTCCGCTCCGGGATGCCAGCCACTTCGCGACCACCATCGCGTCCGCGCTCGGACTGACCATCAGCGCGGAGGATCCGACCCCGGCTCTGCTGACATTCCTGAAGACCGGTCCGGCCCTGCTGATCTTCGACAGCTGCGAGCACGTGCTGGATGAGCTGGCCCCGCTCGTCGAGCGCATCGTGCGCGAAGCGCCGCAGCTTCGCGTGCTCGCAACCAGCCGCGAGTCGTTCCGGAGTGAAGGCGAACGGATTTTCCGCCTATTCCCGCTGGATTGCCCGCCGGAGCGCGAAGGCCTTGATGTCGCCGAGGTGCTCGCCTATCCCGCGGCCCAGCTCTTCGTCGAACGCATCGCGCAGAGCTCGGGTCCGTTCCAGCTCAGTGCGGAAGAGGCACCGCTCGTCGCGAGCATTTGCCGGCGCCTCGACGGCATTGCGCTCGCGATCGAGCTCGCGGCGGGCCGTGTCAATGCCTACGGCATCGCCGGCACCGCATCGCTGCTCGACAGCCGCTTCTCGCTGCAATGGCGTGGGCGGCGCACGGCCGTGCCGCGGCACCAGACGCTCGCCGCGGCGCTCGACTGGAGCTACGATCTGCTGCCTCCCGCCGAGAGCGCCACGCTGCGGCGCCTGTCGGTCTTTGCCGGGCCCTTCGCACCGGAGGCGGCTGCCGCGGTCGCATCCGGTGACGGCCTCAGCGCATCGGAGACGTTAGAGGCGATCGACAGCCTGGTCACCAAATCGCTGATCTCGCCGTCCGGCTCCCGGACGCTGCGCTATCGCCTGCTCGACACCACACGCACCTATGCGCATGGAAAGCTGAACGAGCTCGGTGAAACCGGTCAGTTCGCGCGGCGCCATGCCGAGCATTTCCGCGACTTCTTCGAACGCGCGGAGGCCGAAACATCGACGCCGCTGCCGGAATGGCTGAGCATCTATGGCGCGGAACTGGACAATGTGCGCGCCGCATTGAACTGGGCCTTCGGGCCCGACGGCGATGCTGCACTCGGGATCGCGCTGACAGCGGCTGCAGTCACGCTGTGGGTCCGCCTGTCCCTGTTCGCCGAATGCCGCGAGCGCGCCAAAACGGCGCTCACCGCGCTCGGCGACAGCGGCGGCGATGATCGCATTCGCATGCAACTCCTGTCGGCGCTCGGCTGGTCGCTGATGTATGGCGAGGGCCGCGCCCGCGAGGCGCGTCCGATCCTCGAGACGACCCTGGAGCTGGCTGACAGGCTTGACGACAAGGACTTCCGCCTGCGCGCGCTCTGGGGCTTGTGCATCGACCAGTTCAACAACGGACAGTTCGGCAAGGCCCGCGCATTGGCCGACCGCTTTGCCAACGCCGCGGCGAATTCGCCCGACAGGACCGATGTCATGCTCGGCGACCGGCTGACGGCCGTGGCGCTGCATTATCTCGGCGACCAGAACGATGCACGGCTGCGCATCGACCGTGTGAACGCCTCGCTGCATGTGCTGGCGGAGAAGCCAAAAATCTTCCCGCTCGACCTGAGGATATCCACGCAGTATTTCCGCGCCCGCATCCTGTGGCTTCAGGGCTTTGCCGATCAGGCCCAGGCGCTCGCGGCCCGAAACATCGAGGAAGGCCGCGCCAACGGCCATGCGCTGACTTTCTGCAGCGTGCTCGGACAGGCCACCTGCCCGATCGCCTTCTGGTCCGGCGATTTCGAGGCCGCGGAGCGCCACGGCACCGAGCTGCTCGAACACACCGAGCGCCACGCCATCCGTTTGTGGGGCCTGTGGGCGCGGGCCTTCAACGCCGCGGTCATTGTAAGGCGCGGCGACGTCGCGACCGGCTTGCCGCTATTGCGCGAAGAGCTCAATCGCGCCGGCGATGCGCGCTTCCTGCCGCGCTTTCTTCCTCTCCTTGGCGAGCTTGCGGCATGTTCGGGCGAGGCCGACCAGGTCGACCGCGGCCTCGACGTGATCGAGGACGTCCTGACCCGCTGCAACGACAGGCAGGAGCTGTGGTATCTGCCGGAACTGATCCGCATCAAGGGTGAGTTGATGCTGAGGAGCCCGCGGCACGCAGGGGACGCCGAGGCCCGCTTCCGCGAGGCCATGGACATTGCCAACCAGCAGGGCGCGCGGTTCTGGGAGTTACGCGGTGCGATCAGCCTCGCGCGGCTCATGATCGGAGCCGGCCAGAATGCAGAGGCCCTGGCAATTCTCGAACGTGCATGCGGGCCGTTCAGCGAGGGCGCCGGCATCGCCGATATCCGCAACGCACGCGATTTGATCGCGCAACTCCGGACTTGACGAGGCCGGCCGAAGGCCTTCGACCTTCGCACCGCGCCGCGCGCTTCATCCTGCCCGCGGAATGAATCCGGGCACGCCGGTTTCGACCACCGTGTTGAACCGGACATTCGTCGTGATGTGATTCCGCATCTCCCGCATGGCGTCTTCAGGCAGCGTCGAAATATCGAAATTCTCCTCGATACGCCGAGGATTGGTCGAGGTCGTCAGGAAAGCCGTGCCGCGCTGGACGGCCCAGGCCAGGGCCACTTGAGCCGGCGTCTTGTGCAGGCGCTCCGCAATGGCAGTGATCACGGGGTCAGCGAGGAGGTTCGGCTTCATGGCGTGTCCCAGCGCGGCAAACGCCTGCAGGACAATTCCATGCTCCCGACAGAAGTCGAGCAGCTCCCATTCGGGCAGGTACGGATGCGATTCGACCTGTACCATGGCAGGCCTGATCCGCGCGACCTCGACGATCTCGCGCAGCTTCTCCAAGGTGATGTCCGACAGCCCGATCGACCTGCAGTGCCCCTCGTCGACGAGGCGCTCCAGCGCGCCCCATGTCTCCGCCAGCGTCACGCCTGAATCGTAGATCACATGGCCGCTCGCATCCCTCGGGTCCTGGTCATCGCCGGGTTGAAAGGCGAAGGGGGTATGGATGATGTAGCAGTCGATCTCGTCGAGTTGCAGCCGCCGGCGACTGGCGTCGAAGGCAGGCCTGACCCGCTCCGGCCGATGATTGGTGTTCCATAGCTTCGTCGTAACGAACAGGTCCTGGCGCTGAAGCGTGCCCGCCCTGAACGCGTCCTGCAGCGCGTCGCCAACGGCCGCTTCGTTGCGATAGCGCTCGGCACAATCGAGATGTCGAAATCCGGCCTCCAATGCCGCCCTGGTGGCCTGCCTGGTCACGAGCGGGTCCGGAATGAGCGTACCAAATCCGACTGCGGGAATCGTCACGGCCTCATGGGTGGGAATTCTCGTGTAACGAAGTGAATCGGAGGTCGTCATGATGATACTCCTTGTTGACTGCTAGCCGCGCGATGCGGACGAAGCGATCGGGGTTGCGGACACAACGTCATTTCACGGCTCTCCGGCGTTAGCCGACGGGACGCGGCTTACGAAGAAAGAACACCAGCGGGATCACGACGAGCATGGCGAACATCAGGATCTCGAACTGATCGATGACCGCGACCGTGGCCGCCTGGCGCGTGACCATGCCGTTGAGGGCGGCAAGGCCCGGCTTCCCGATCGGGCCCGCGACATTCGCCGCGACACGATAAGGCGTGAGATGCTTGGCGAGCGCGATATGCACGGCCTGGGTGTTGGCATAGAAGAAGAGCTGGACCACCGCGATGCCGATGGTGCTGCCGTAAAGGCGCGACAGGTTGATCAACGCACTGCCTTCAGGGCGAAGCTTCGGATCGAGCGTTCCGAACGCGGCCCTCACGAGCGCCGGCAACAACATGCCGAGACCAGCGCCCTGGAGGAAACCTGCTTCGACGACCGGCCGCCAATCCATCGCCGGCGAATAGCCGAGCATCAGCCAGTTGGCATAGACCACCAGCGCCATGCCCCCCATGAGGAACGGCCGGTAGTCGACCTGTCCCGGAACCAGGCTCGTCAGCACCAGCGCGCCCACCAGCGCCACGCCGCGTGGAATGCTCATGTAGCCGGTGGTGTCGACAGGGTAGTTGAGCAACTCCTCCAGCATCGGGGACGTCAAAGCCAATGTCGGCAGCAGGACGAAGCCGAGTGCGAAGGAGATCACCGTCGAGAGGACGAGATTGCGATCCCTGAACAGCGCCGTACGGAGAAATTGTTCCTTCTTCGTCAGAACGTGCACAATGAAGAGATAGAAGCCCAGGACCGAGGCGATCGCTTCGACCCAGATTTCCGGCGAGGCGAACCATTCGAGGCGCTCGCCGCGATCCAGCAGCATCTGCAGGCCGATCATGCCGGCGGAGAAGGTCGTCAAGCCGAAGACATCGAAGGGCTGGCTCCGCTCTGCCCGCTTCTCGCCCAGCAACAGGGCCATTGTCAGGGCAATGAAGACCGTCATGGGCAGGCTGACATAGAAGATCGACGGCCAGCCGTAATATTCGCTGAGCCAGCCACCAAGAGCGGGGCCGGTGCTGATGCCGAGCAGCGAGCAGACCGTCAATGCCAGGCCCATGCGCGCTTGCCGCGCCGCCGGCGTCGCCTCCAGCAGAACCGCCAATGAGAGCGGCGCAAGTGGCCCGCTCGCCGCGCCCTGGAGAATCCGCGCCAGCACGAACTGGATCGACGTCGTCGCCAGCGTATCGAGGACAAGACCAAGCGTGAAGACGGCAAGGGCTGCCTGATAGACCGCCTTGCGGCCATAGCGTCCCGCGAGCCATTGGGTGATCGACATGGTCACGGCGCTTGCAGCGATATACGAGGAGAACACCCAGCCGACCTCGTCATTGGCCATCGAGAGCGTGGCCTGGATGTGCGGCAGCGCGGCGTTCGGTATCGAAATGTTGACGGCCTGCATGTAGGTCGCCATCAGGGCGGCCGCCGAGATTGCATGATGACCGCCGGTCGCGGTCGATGGGAGGGGCGTACTCATTTGACCTCCGTCGCAAGCGCAGGCTGGAGCAGCCAGTTGCGACGATGGCCGGTGTCGACCCGCGCCGTCACGCTGATGCCGGAGAACAGTGGCCGGGTCGAATCGGGATCGTCGAGCTCAAGGCGCACGGGCAGCCGCTGGACGACCTTGACCCAGTTCCCGGTCGCATTCTCCGGTGGCAGGATCGAGAAGTCCGACCCGGTACCGGGACTCATGCTGACGATATGCGCCTTGAATTTTCGATCCGGATAGGCGTCGACGTCGATCGTCGCCTCCTGGCCCGGCCGCATATGGGTCAGGCCCGTCTCACGAAAATTCGCCTCGATCCAGACGTCCCGGCTCGACATCAGTGAGAACGTGGGCGCGCCTGCGTTGACGAAACCACCGATCTGCAGATCGTCGACCTTGGTCACGATACCGTCGTCGGGTGCCCTCACCGTGGTGTAGGAGAGATCGAGCCGCGCGCGATCGAGCTGCGCCGTGGCCGCGCGGACTGTCGGATGGCGGTCGACATCGATGTCGGGGTCGCCGTTGAGCGCGACGACCGTATTGGCGATCTGCTGCTCGATCGATGCCATCCGATGGCGCGCGACCTTGAGATCGGTCTCGGCCCGCTCGTAGACCGCACGCGGCGTGAAGTCGGAGGCGACCAGCATTCTCTTGCGATCGAACTCGCGCTCGTCGAAAGAGGCCGAGTCCTTCGCCGATTGCAGCTCCGCCTGCTGCTGGCGGTAGGTCGCCTTGAGGGAGTCGATCTGGAGCCGCGCGCTGCCGAGCCGGGCCTCGGCCTGATCGACGGCGATCTGGTAGGGCTCCGGGTCAAGTCGAAACAGGACCTGGCCCTGCCGGACACGCTCGTTGTCGCGCACGGTGATCGCGACCGCCTGGCCGGACACCCGCGCGTTGATGGTGACCTTCGCGGCGCGCACGAACGCATCGTCGGTCGAGACGTATTGTTCCTGCGCCAGATACATGAAGGCGCCGAACACGGCAGCCGCGGCCGGCACCACGAGCATCAGGGGTCGGCGCAGCCGCCTGCCGAGATCCGCTCCGAACAACGGCGCAACAGCCTCGCTCCCGCGGAAGCTGCGATCGCCCAGCCAGCCGGCGATTGGCGCAAAGTTCAAACCCATCGTCCTCGTCCTCATCTAATTTAATAACGTTCGTTACAAATATTGTACCCGGATGCGGCGATCAAGCCGCGCGGCCATTGATTTTTATAACGATCCATACAAATATACGTGTGGAACATGGCAACCAGGTTCGGACGACATGGCACGGAAAAAGAGCGAGACGGGACCGGCCCGCCGGGGACGGCCACCCGCCTACGACACTGAGACGGCCCTCAAGCGGGCCACGGAAACGTTCTGGAGGACGGGCTATTCGGGCACGTCCCTGGACAAGGTCGCGGCCGCGACCGGCATGAGTCCACCGAGCCTCTACGCGGTGTTCGGCAACAAGCACGCACTCTATCTCGAGGCCTTGGCGCGCTATTGGGAGATCAGCCTTGCGGCAACGCGCGAGGCTCTCGCAGGGGACCATCCCTTGGACGAAGCGCTGATGCTGGCCTATGACGCGGCGCTGTCGATCTACTTTTCCGGCAAGGGATCAGCGCGCGGCTGCTTCGTGGTCGGAACCGCGGTGACCGAAGTCGCCGAGGATGCGGCAATCCGGAGCAGCGTTGCGACGGGACTGCGGGCGATCGATGCCGATTTCGAGGCCCGCTTCCGCCTGGCGCAAGACAAGGGCGAGCTGGATCGCGAGGCCGATCCGGCTGCACTTGCGATCCTTGCCGCCGCCACGATGCAGACGATCGCCATCCGCGCCCGCGCCGGCGCACGCCGCGCCGACCTGAGGGAGATTGCCCGCAAGGCGGTGACTGTGATCTGCGGACGCCAGCCGGAGGCGCGTTGAGCCGCGAGGAATTCTCGTGATCGTACGATGAGGGGAGTTCGCACATTTGCACTCCTCGTCAAAGCCCTCGGCGGCCATACGCGACAATCCGCCTAGCCTCCCACGGCCGTCGCGCGACGCGGCAGCTTCCAGTCGGGCCGGATGAAGTGACAGGTGTAGCCGTCGGGATAGCGTTCGAGATAATCCTGATGCTCGGGCTCGGCTTCCCAGAACTCAGCTGCGGGCGCGACCTCGGTCACCACCTTGCCGGGCCAGAGACGTGACGCCTCGACATCGGCGATGGTGTCTTCGGCGATCCGCTTCTGCTCGTCGCTCGTATAGAAGATCGCCGAACGATAGCTCGTGCCGAGATCATTGCCCTGGCGGTTGAGCGTGGTCGGGTCATGGATCTGGAAAAAGAATTCCAGCATGGTCCGGAAGCTGGTCTTAGCGGGATTGAAGATGATCTCGATCGCCTCGGCGTGGCCTTCGTGATTGCGATAGGTCGCGTTCTTCACGTGCCCACCGGTGTAACCGACGCGGGTGGAGATCACGCCCGGCTGCTTGCGGATGAGATCCTGCATGCCCCAGAAGCAGCCTCCGGCCAATACTGCGCGCTCTGTCGTCATCTGATACTCCATTGGTTTCGTCGAGATACTCAGCGCTTGTCCGCAGCCGGATGCAAGCGCGGATCATCGTGGTCGTCGTGATATTCGAGGCCCAGCGGCCCGATGGCAGAGACCTGTGTGACGTATTCGCCGGCCTTCGCCCAGTGAAAATGCCAGGTCTCGCCGGGCAGCACGATGACGCTGCCCGGCGGATAGGCCTTGACCTTGTCACCATCAAAACTCTCGCCGAGCCCAATATAGAACACACCCGACATGACCGTGTAGATGCGATCTTCCGGATGCTTGTGCGGCATCAGCTTCGTGCCGCCGGGCACCTTCACCCGGACCACGTAAGGTCCGGGTTCGCTGGGATGGCCGACCATCACGGCGAGCCGCGCGCCCGGCGGAAAAGCAGGAAACGGCTGCCATGCGATGTCCTCGGGCAATATCGCCCGGAATCTGTCTTCATCCGGCTGATGTTGGCGAGGCAGATCCTGGCGAGACATGGCAGCGTTCCCTTTGTTCGGTCAGCCCAGTTTGGCGTCCAGCGTGATGGTGGCGTTGAGCACCTTCGAGATCGGGCAGTTCTTCTCGGCCTCGCCGGCAATCTTCGCAAAGCCGGCATCGTCGAGGTTCGGCACTTTTGCACGCAAGGTCAGCGCGGATTTGCTGATCTTGAAGCCCTTGCCTTCGGGCTCGAGCGTCACAGCCGCCTCGGTCGAGAGCTCGTCCGGCGTGAAGCCCGCGAGTTGAAGACCGAAAGCCAACGCCATGGTGAAGCAGCCGGCGTGGGCCGCCGCAATCAATTCCTCGGGATTGGTGCCCTTCTCGTTCTCGAAACGGGTCTTGAACGAGTAGGGCGTCCCGGCAAGCACGCCGGATTCGCTCGACAGATGCCCAGTGCCGTCGCGGCCGGTGCCCTTCCAGACTGCTGTTGCCTTGCGGATCATCTCAATTCTCCTTGTTTGATTTCAGCACCGGCGCTCGTACCGGTGGAAGGCGACATCGGCGTGACCGCCCGCCGCCATTCCAACCGGACAAGCGCCGCAGCGGTTCCGCCAAGTCCCGTTCCGATGAAATCGGAACGGGACTAGATTCTTGCTTTGACGCGTTTTCTTCACGCGAACCGGCATCCACTTCGCTCGAAAACGCTTTAGGCCCCAATCTGTCCGACGTGGAAACCCAGCCGGCTCTCGACGTCGCCGGCGCGATGGAAGCCACGCGCCATCAACGCCTTGATGCGGGTCTGGCTGGCGGGACGGCCGAGCGAGGCCAGGAACGCGTCCCATTCGGGCTTGATCTCGACATCCGGCGGCAGGCTGGCGACATCGACGAGACGCTTGGTCTCGCCAATGGCCTCCTTGTCGAACAACGCAATGCGCATGGCGAGCGCCTCGACGAAGCCGTCGAGCTCGGCGTCCGGCAGCGACCGGTTCACATAGCCGTAACGCTCGGCGAGATCGCCGTGGATGTCATCGGCGCCAAGCAGCACTTCGAGCGCGCGGCCGCGGCCCATCAGACGCGGCAACCGCGCCATCGGCCCGCCACCGGGCACAAGGCCCGCGCCGACCTCCCATTGCGACAGGATCGCCTTCTCACGGCTGGCAAAGCGCATATCGCTGGCAAGCGCGAGCTCACTGCCGACCCCGGTCGCACGACCCCGGATCGAGGCGATGGAGACGACCGGCGCGCGGCTGAGGCGCACCAGCATGTCGGGCAGCGCCTGAAGCCCAGTCGGCCCCGGCGGAATATTGAGGGAATCCTCCAGCGGCGCGAGGAAGTCGTAATGCGTGATGAAGAAGCCTTCGACGGCGCTGTCGAACACCACGACCTTCACGTCCGGATCGGTCTCGATCTTCGTGATGATGTCGTCGAGTTGCGGGAGCTGCTTCGGGCCGAAGATGTTGACCGGCGGCATGTCGAAGGTGACACGCCAGTATGACGGCAGACGACGCTCCAGGTGGATGTCTTCGGTGGTGAAGGCGCGTTCGGATCGGTTCATGATAGGCTCCTGATGTGTATGTGAATGATGGTTTCAGATCGACTGGCGCAGCGGGCGGAATGCAGTGCGTATTTCCGCCGAGAACAGCGCGGGCTGCTCCCAGGCCGCAAAGTGCCCGCCCTTGTCGAGGCGGCTGTAGTGCATCAGCTTCGGATAGGCCTTCTCGGCCCAGCTGCGCGGCGCGGCATAGATCTCGTCAGGGAACACGCTGACGGCGACCGGGATCTTGATGTGCTTGGGCTCGAAGAACACCAGCTTGTTCTCCCAGTACAGCCGGGCCGACGACACGGCGGTATTGGTGAGCCAGTAGAGCGTGATGTTGTCGATAACGTCGTCCCGCGACAGGCCTTCGGTCTTGCCGTCGAACACGCGCGCGATCATAGCGGCGCTGCGCGCATCGTGATCGAGCATCCAGGACGCAAGGCCCGCGGGCGAGTCGACGAGGCCATAGAGCGTCTGCGGCCGGTTCGACATCTCGATCGCATAGCCGAGGCCATGCTTGTAGAAATCGTCGAGCTGGTCGTAGGCGATGCGCTCGTCGGCCGAGAGGTTCGACGGCCGCGTGCCACCCGGCTGAAGCGCCTTGGCAATGTCATCGGGAACGGTCGCCGGCATGTTGGTGTGGATGCCGAGCAGCTCCGGCGGCGCGATCACCGCCATCTGCTCCGTGACGGCATTGCCCCAATCGCCGCCTTGCGCCACGTAGCGGTTGTAACCGAGGCGCTTCATCAGCACGATCCAGGCACGCGCGATGCGCCGGGGATCCCAGCCGAGCTCCGTCGGCTTGCCGGAGAAGCCATGGCCCGGAAGCGAGGGGATCACCAGGTCGAATGCATCCGCGGCCTTCGCGCCATGCGCGGTGGGGTCGGTGAGCGGGCCGACGATCTTCATCTGCTCGACGATCGAGCCCGGCCAGCCATGCGTGACGATCATTGGCAGCGCGTTCTCGTGGCGGGAGCGGATGTGAATGAAGTGGATACCGACGCCGTCGATCTCGGTGACGAATTGCGGCAAGGCGTTCAGCCGCGCTTCCATCTTGCGCCAGTCGTAGTCGTTCTGCCAGTAGCGCACGAGCTGCTGCAGCGTCGCGAGCTGCACGCCCTGCGACTGATCGGCGACGATCTCGCGATCCGGCCAGCGCGTCGCAGCCAGGCGACGGCGAAGGTCAAGCAGATCCTCTTCGGTCACGTTGACGCGGAACGGGCGGATCGCGCCGCTCGCTGCGGCCTTCGCAGGATGCAGCGGCAACAGGCTCGATACGCTGGCGGCAACCGCGGTCATCGCAGCCTGGCTCAGCAATTGACGGCGGTCGGGATTGAGAATGTCGGCTCGTGCTTGCGTTGTCATGGCAGATCTTCCTTGCTCTGGTCGGTGACACCAACCGAATTCGAAATCGACGCGTCGCTCCGTCGTGAAGAGAGATTGGCGCAGGTCCTGGCAATTAGCTCGTTATCGGTTGTTAGGCCGCGTTAGCCGTTGCGAGTCCGCGGATGCAGGAGAGCGAGCGACGATGACGATGCGCGCGATGCAGAAGCGACACGGCGCGCGACGAGTTCAATCGGCGCGCGCCCTGTCCGTGAATTCAGGAGATGGTTTTAGTACAACTCAGGAGGGCAGCGGTTGACCGGCCTGCTCGCGGACGATGTAGTCGGCGTACCAGTCCGCCCAGTTCTCGTCGTGCCCGCCGGTGCGCTTCTCGTGCTCACCATGCGCGACAGCGGCACGTCGCAGGGTTGCAGCCAGATCGGACGTTGAGGCGAACGTCGTGCCATCACCCTCAATGCGTCCAGGCAGTCGCGTCGTGACCTCCTGGAACAGCCAGCCGTTGCCGTCGGGATCGCTGAACGAGGCAAACGAACTGTAGCTGCCACGCTTCGGGTCAGCACCGCTGACCCGGACGCTGCCGAACAGATACGGCTCGTCCGGACCGGCGTGAACGTCGCCAGCACCATGGAATGGTTCGCTCACCGCGATGCCGCGGTCGAGCAGCTCCTGTCGGGCCGCCGCCAGATCGGAGACGATCAGGTACAGCCCGCGCGCCGAACCCGGCGCTGCCGGTGTGACGTTCTTGCCGAAGATCACAGAACAAGCCGAACCCGGCGGCGTGAACTGGATCACGCGCCATTCGTCACTTGAAGCAAAATCGGCGTCCAATCGCCAGCCGAGGCGCGTGTAGAACGCCTTGGCGCGGTCGACATCCGACACGGGGATCACGACGATCTCGAGCTTCAGATCAACGCCACGCGATGTCGAAGATGTGTTCGGAGACCCGGCCGCGGCGTCGCGGTCGATTTCGGTGGTGGCCATGTCGCACTCCCTGAGTTGAAATTAAAGCGAACCTCAAGCAGCAGCGGGCATCACGATCGTCACCCGCGTGCCGCCCTGGCCCGCCTCGCCCTGCAACCGCGCGTCGATACTGCGCGCGAGCCCTTCAAGGATACGGCTGCCCGTGCCCTGTAGCGGGCCAGTCGCGCCGATCCCGTTGTCGGTCACCGTGCAGAGCCAGGCGCCGTCGCGGTTGGCCACTTCGATGCGGATCAGCGCACCGTTCTTGTTCGGGAAGGCATGTTTTGCCGCATTCGTGACCAGCTCGGTCAGCATCAGCGCGAGCCGAAGACACTGCGACCTCGGCAACGTACCGCTCTCGATCGCAGCTTCGCAGCGGATGCCAGCCGGCTCCAGCACGGCCTCGGAGAGCGCTTCGCACAGGTTTTCGAAGAAGACCTCGACGGAGACGGTGGACACATTGTCGCTATCAGACAAAAGTTGATAGAGCCTGCCGAACGCGACGATACGGCGCTCGAAGCGGTCCACCGCGCCCGACATATCCCTGGTGCCCGCCCGCGTAAAATCGCGGCGGACTGACGCACCCAGGAGCGTCAGCGTGTTCTTCATCCGATGGTGGGATTCCCGCAGCACGAGTTCCCAATCACGCGACTGATCATCAAGGCTGGCGATGTGCTGAGATCGAACGAAATGGTCGTTCGTCCCTAAGCCGATAGCGGACATGATAGCCTCCCCGTTGGACGTAGGACCTAACTCGAAGGCTATAATGGATGCATCGCGCGCGTTATGCTCGTTAGACGTTGCAAGATTTTGTTATGATCGGCCGCACCACAATCCGCGTCGCCGGACGGCCTCTCAACGGTCAAGCACGCTGACGGGTCGTCCCGATCGCCTCGCAAGCCGCTCGCGTTTAAGCAAAATTTGTGACGGATAATCCCTGTGCGACCGGCCGATTTGCCGCGCGATTTCGCCACTTTCGACCAGTTTACTCATGACCTCGTTCTGGTAGATCAGGATGCGGACAACAGCCCCTTTACTGGAATCATTGGCGCGTGCCGGACACTAACGACCAGGATTCGGCGATTTCCTTCGGGCCATTCCGGCTGTTCGCAAGGTCGCGCCTGATCGAGAGGGACGGCGCTCCGCTTCACCTCGGCGGCCGCGCACTCGACATCCTCATTTTTCTCATCGAGCGCGCCGGCGAGGTCATCGACAAGCGAGAGCTGATCAAGCGCGTCTGGGCCGATGTGACGGTCGATGAAGGCAGCCTGCGTTTCCACATCACGACGCTGCGCAAGGCCCTGGGCGATGCCGGCGAAGGCTCCCGCTATGTCGTCAACGTGCCCGGCCGTGGCTATTGCTTCGCGGCCCCGCTGGTCCGGCCTGAATCGCCGGAGAAGCGGACAGGCCCGGCCGTCACGTCGCCTCACGTACTCCCCTCGCCGCTCGCCAGGATGATCGGGCGAGACGATGCGGTCGAGCGGATTTCCGCCGAGCTTGCGCAGCATCGCTTCGTGACGATTGTCGGCCCCGGCGGGATCGGCAAGACGTCCGTCGCCCTGGCCGTCGCGCATGGCGAGCTGCAGGCCTTCGACGGACAGGTCAGCTTCGTTGATTTCGGCGCGCTGACGGATGCCAGGCTCGTTCCCGGCACCATCGCCGCCGCACTCGGGCTGACCGTCAATTCCGAGGACCCTATGCCGGGCCTGCTGACGGTGCTGCGCAACCGTCGGATGCTGCTGGTCTTCGACAGCTGCGAGCACATCATCGACGAGCTCGCGCCCCTGGCCGAGCACATCGTCCAGGAAGCGCCCGAGCTGCATATTCTCGCCACCAGCCGCGAATCCTTTCGCACTGAGGGCGAACGCGTCCACCGGTTGTTTCCGCTGGACTGCCCGCCCCAGCGCGATGGGCTCGGCATCGCCGACATCCTTGCCTATCCCGCAAGCCAGCTCTTCGTAGAACGCATTGCCGAGAGCCTGGGCGAATTCGAACTGAGCGAGGAGGATGCGCCGCTCGTCGCCGATATCTGCCGGCGGCTGGACGGCATCGCGCTCGCGATCGAGCTCGCGGCCGGACGCGTGAACGCCTATGGCATTGCTGGAACCGCCTCGCTGCTCGACAGCCGCTTCTCGCTGCTGTGGCGGGGACGCCGCACCGCGATCCCGCGGCACCAGACCCTGAGTGCGGCACTCGCCTGGAGCTATGATCTGCTGCCGGCGGCCGAAAGCGCAACGCTGCGCAGCCTGTCCGTCTTCGTCGGGCCGTTCACGCTCGAGGCTGCGCTGGCCGTCGCATCCAGCCAGGGCATCGGCGAGCCTGAAGCGGTCGAGGCGATCTCGAACCTGCTCTCCAAATCGCTGATCGCAACCTCACCTGCGGAGCGGCGGCTGCGCTATCGTCTGCTCGACACCACCCGCGCCTTCGTCGGCGCCAAGCTCGTCGAGAACGGCGAAGCGCCCCGCGTCGCGCGCGCTCACGCCGAATATTTCCGCGACTTCCTGCGCGACATCGCGCTCAAATCCACGGGCATGCAGACCGCGGGCGGTTTCCTTCCCTATGCCGACCATTTGCCCAACGTCCGCGCCGCACTGACCTGGAGCTTTTCGGACAGCGGCGACCGGACGATCGGTTTGGATCTGGCGGCCTCGGCGGCCCAGTTCTTCCTCGAGCTGACATTGCTGACGGAGTGCTATCGCTGGACGCGGCAGGCGCTTGTCTCTCTCGAGACGAATGCGATCGACAGCCGCCGGGAGATGACGTTGCAGGCCGCGCTCGGTGTCTCCGTGATGTTCACGCAAGGCAATACCGAAGCGGTCCGGTCGGCGTTCACGCGAAGCCTCCAGCTCGCCCGGGAGCTCGAGGACCTGCACTGGCAGCTCTGGCTGCTGCGTGGATTGCACATCTACCTGACCAGGGTCGGGGATTTTCACGGCGCGCTCGGCACCGGCGAGCAGGGCGAGAGCGTCGCGCGCAAGCTGAACGACCCCGCCGCCACGCTGAACGTGGAATGGATGCTGGGCGTCGCGCATCATCTGATCGGCAACCAGGACAGGGCCGTGCAGTTCTGCGAGAGCGCGATGGTGCACAATCCCGGCTCGCAGCGGCTGAACATCGGGCATCTCGGCTATGACGACCGCATCGTCGCACTGGTCGCGCTGGCGCGCGGGCTTTGGCTCACCGGACGGCCGGATCGCGCGATCGAGGCGGCCAGATACACGGTTCGCGAGGCCGAACTGCTTGAACAACCACTCACCCTCGGCATCTCCCTGATCTGGACGATCTACGTCTTCCTCTGGGTCGGAGACTGGGCCAATGCCGAGATCCTGATCGAGCGGCTGATCGACCATTCGGCGCGGCACTTCCTTGGTCCCTATCACGCCGTCGGCATCGGCCAGAAGGGAGAGCTCATGCTTCGCCGCGGCGACATCGCCGGCGGGATCGAGCATCTTCGCCGCAGCCAGGCCACGCTGTACGCGACGCGGCACCGGATCATGACGACGGTGTTTGCGACCGCGCTGGCGGAGGGCCTCGTGGCGGAGAACCAGCCGGACGAGGCCCTGCGCACGATCAATGAGGCCATTGCGCAGATTCCGGATCATGGCGAATCCTCCGACATGCCGGAGATGCTCCGGGTCAAGGGCGACATCCTCGTCCGCTCGGGAAACACTGCGGAGGCCGAGCGCTGCTTCCGGAAATCGCTCGATCTGTCGCGCCGGCAGTGCGCGCTCGGCTGGGAGCTGCGGGGGGCGATCAGCCTCGGCCGGGTCTGGCGTCAGGCCGGACAAGCGGGCGAAGCACGGGCCCTGCTCGCCCCGCTCGTCGAGCGGTACCAGGAAGGCCTCCAGACCCGTGATCTCGTGGCCGCCAGGGAGCTCCTGAGCGCGCTGAATTGACAGTATCTTCAACGAGATACCGCCCAAGCATCCTCTCGCAACTCCTAACAACTTCTAACATGCCAAGCCGCATTCGCCCCGCCATGGTGGCGACACTTCACGGCGGATATGGCGGGACATGGCGCTTCTCGACGATGCAATTGATGCCAGCGGCGGTATGGCCCGCTGGAATAGCTTGAACCGATTCACGCTCCACCTTTCCGTCGGGGGCTCGTTGTTCTCCAGCGCCGGACATGCCAGCGAATTCAAGGACGTGACGGCGGAGGGCTCGACACGCGCCCAGTCGGTCCGCTTCACCGGCATCACCGGGGGTGAACACTCCGGTTGCTTTCAGCCCGACGCGATCACGATCGAGAGCCTCGAGGGTGAGGTGCTGCGCACCTGGGATAACCCGAGCCTTGCATTTCCCGAGACCGGCTCTCCTGCGCTCGCGGACGAACTGCACCTCGTCTTCTTCTGCGGTGTTGCGATCTGGAATTATCTGACCAACCCATTCCTGCTTGCCCATCCCGACGTCGTCACGGAGGAGCTTACGCCGTGGCGCGAAAACGCCGACACGTGGCGTCGGCTGCGCGCGCAGTTCCCGCCGAACCTGATCACGCTCGCGCCCGAGCAGATCTTCTATTTCGACGAGAACGCCCTGCAACGGCGGACCGATCACGATCTGTTCGGAAACAAGGTCGCGCATTATTCCTGGGCTCATGACAGCTTCGGCGGCATCGTCGTGCCGACATTGCGGCGTGCGCAGACACTGCGGCCTGATGGAAGCGTGATCGCCAAGCCCGTGCTGATGGACGTCGAGATCTTCGACGCCGTGTTCGAGTAGCGGTGGCGACGCGCGAGAGCTGAGAGTACTGCTCTCAACGCCTAACAATACATAACGAGCAAACACGCGGCCTTGGGTGCAACATTGGGCTCACGAGCAACGAACAAGTGTCGTGCTCGAACGAGACCGAGGCCGGCGCACCTCCACCACGAGGGAATGCGTCATTGCAGCGAACGCACTCAAGGAGATCGTCATGAAGGTTCTTATGGTTCTCACCTCCCACGACCAGCTCGGCAACACCGGACGCAAGACCGGCTTCTGGCTCGAGGAGCTTGCCGCCCCCTACTACGTGTTCAAGGATTCCGGCGCTGAGATCACGCTGGCTTCGCCCAAGGGCGGCCGTCCGCCGCTCGATCCCAAGAGCAACGAGCCCGAATTCCGCACCGACCTGACGCTGCGCTTCGAGGCGGACGCTGCCGCTGAAGCCCAGCTCGACAAGACGGTTCGCCTCGACGGCGTCAGGCAGGAAGATTTCGACACGGTGTTCTATCCCGGCGGTCACGGCCCGATGTGGGACCTCGCCGAAGACCCGAACTCGGTCAAGCTGATCGAGTCGTTCTTTGCCGCCGGCAAGCATGTTGCGATCGTGTGCCACTCTCCGGCGGCGCTGCGCCACGTCAAGACGCCGGACGGCAAGCCGCTGGTGCAGGGCAAGGAAGTCACCGGCTTCACCAACGGTGAGGAGGAGGCCGTTGGTCTCACCAAGGTGGTGCCGTTCCTGGTCGAGGACGAGATTCTGCGGCTCGGCGCCGTCTTCTCCAAGAAATCCAACTGGACGCCGCACGTCGTCAGCGACGGCCTCCTGATCACGGGCCAGAACCCGCACTCCTCGGGCCCGGCCGCGGACGCGCTGCTCGCCGCCCTCAAGGGCAAACCGCAGGCGAAGGCTTCGTAAATCCTGGATGCGGCCACATCTCGAGAGGCGTCTGCGATCGCGCCTCTCGACGCCGCGATATCCCTCAGACAGGGCACGATCATGAATTCGCTCACCCTCGCGCTTTCAGCTGCCCTCGCCTGCGCAACCGTGCAGGCTTCGGCGCAGGATCTGCGATCGAGCCGGCGCTCGATCAGCTATCACAGCATCGATATCCAGGGCCTCAAGATATTCTATCGCGAGGCCGGACCTGTCGACGCACCAACAGTGCTGCTGCTGCACGGCTTTCCCTCTTCGTCGCGGATGTGGGAACCCCTGCTGCCGCTGCTCGCCGACAAATATCACCTGATCGCGCCTGATTATCCCGGCTTCGGCAACAGCAGCGCGCCACCGCCGTCCGATTTCACCTACACTTTTGACAACATCGCCGGCGTGATGGGCGAGCTGACGAACAAGCTCGGCCTGACCAACTACGTGCTGTTCATGCAGGACTATGGCGGCCCGGTCGGCTTCCGCATGGCGCTAGCGCATCCGGAGCGCGTTCGCGCCATCATGATCCAGAATGCCGTTTCGCATGAGCAAGGCTTGAGCCCGCTCTGGGAAGCGCGCCGGAAATACTGGGCCGATCCGGCGCACGAGCTGGAAGCGCTCAAGGCCAATTTCACCTCTCTCGATGCGACACGCCAGCGACACCTTGGCTCCAGCCCGCACCCCGAGCGCTACGACCCCGACACATGGACCGACGAATACGCATTCCTGACGCGTCCGGGCCAGCCCGAGATCCAGACCACCCTGTTCCTGGATTACCGGACCAACGTCGCTTCCTATCCGAAGTGGCAGGACTGGCTGCGCAAGACGCGGCCGCCGACGCTGGTGGTCTGGGGCAAATACGATCCGTCCTTCGCTGTCGCCGGCGCTTCGGCCTACCGCGACGATGTGCCGGATGCGGAGATACACATCCTTGAAGCCGGTCACTTCGCGCTCGACGAGGCGACCGACGAGATCGCTACGCTCGTCCGCGACTTCCTTGCGCGTCTGGACGGGCACAAGGGCTGAACGGCGACAGCGTCGCGGGCCCGCCAACGGCACTTAACAACGCTTAACGAGCGGTCGTCTGTGTCGGGAGCTATCTCCGTTGGAGCAACAGCATCCATGCGAGAGGAAACGGCCCGATGATTCCGCTGCTGGCGAATGCGATCGAGGCCCATGGCGGGCTCGATCGATGGAATGCCCACCGGCGACTCGCCGCCACGATCGTGACCGGCGGCGATCTCTGGGCCCTGAAGGGCGTCGACCAGGACCAGGTGCCGCGCACGATGCGGATCGAGCTGCATCGCGAGCGGGCGTCCGTGGAGCCGTTCGGCAAGCCCGGCCAGCGCACCGCGTTCAGCCCCGAGCGGATCGCGATCGTAGCCGCCGACGGACGCATCGTCGCGGGGCGCAACAATCCGCGCGCCGCGTTCGCGCGGCATGACATGCGCACGCACTGGGACGCTCTGCATCGCGCCTATTTCAACGGTTACGCGCTGTGGACCTACATGACGACGCCCTTCCTGCTTGCCATGGACGGGTTCGAGGTTCGGGAGATCGAGCCCTGGCGCGAAGGCACTGAACTCTGGCGCGGATTGCGGGCGACGTTCCCGCCCGGGATCGCAAGCCATAGCGCCGAGCAGGACTTTTACTTCGGCTCCGATATGCTGATCCGACGGCACGACTACCGTGTCGAGATCGCCGGCAATTTTCCGGCGGCTCATTATGTGTCCGAGCCCGTCAGCGTTGACGGCTTCAGGCTGCCGACGCGCCGGCGCATCTATCTGCGCGGGGAGGAGCTGATGCCGCTGCGCGATGAGCTGATGGTGTCGATCGATCTCTCGGACTTCAGGTTTGACTGAGCCTTCTCAAGCAGATCGTTCGTTCAGCATCAGCCGCGCGGTCGTCAGGTCGGCCGTCTCGAATCCTTCGGTGAAGCGCGCATAGGTCGCGGCGAGATCGTCGAGCGGGTTTTTCCTGCCCTGCCGGCGCCGAAGCCCTGCGAGCGACATCTCGGTCCGCAATCGCCAGGACAACGCGCCCTGTTGCTCGGCCAGTGCGAGCGATGCGGCAAGGCTCGCTTCGGCGGCATCGAGATCGCCGGTGAGCGCTTCGAGATCGCCGCGCCTGCGGAGCAGCTCCGGCATGTCGAAGCCTCCGCCGCCCTGCTCAACGCGGGCGATAGTCTCGTGCAGGACTTGCAGTCCCTCCGTCAACCGTCCCAGCGCGGCAAGTCCGTGAGACAGGTCCGCAGCGAACGCGGAGGCGTAAAGCTCATAGCGGTCCGCGTGCAGGCGCGGCAGTGCCGTTCGCAGCAGGTCGATGCCACCGGGCACCTCGCCGCGGGCCATCATGGTCTGGGCGCGAAGGCCGGTTGCAACAGCCTCGTAAGGTGCGAGCCCATGCACGTTCGCATGCGTCGCGAGGCGTCCGGTCATCGTCTCGACGGAGGCCCAGTCGCCAACCCAACCGAACACCGAGGATGACCAGCACAGCGCGATGCAATGCATCACCACGTCGCGGGGCGCGGCGGCGCCGACCAGCGGGCGGACGCAATCGAGCGCACGGTCGGGAAAGCCGCGCAGCCACAACACGCGCGCGAGCGGGATCTGCGGCGTGCGCGAATAGGCGAAATGCCCGGGCTGCGTTCCGCGCAGCGCGGCATCGTCACGTACGCCCTCGTCGAGATGGGCCTGCGCCTCGGCCTGCTCTCCCGCGAGATGATAGGACACGCCGAGAAGCGCCTTGCTGCCTGCTATGCCCGCGGTATCGCCGATCTGGCGGGCGATGCGCTCGGCCTGGCGTGCGGTCGGCACGAGATGCCTGTAGTCACCGGTGCGGCGATAGAACATGTTCAGCCGCGACAGCAGCCTGAACGCATTGGCGTGATCGTCAAGCGATTCCGCGATCTCGAGCCCGCGCCGGAGTGCGGCCTCGGCCTGCTCGCTGTTGCGTTCCGTAAACATGAAGGCGTGGCCGAGCGTCGACTGCAGCTCGAGCTCCCATTTGCCGCCCTGGCTGGCATCGTCGAGCATCGCGAGCGCGCGGCCCGACCAGATGCGCGCCTCGTTCAGCAGATTGAGCTCGACGAACAGCCTTGCAGCGCTGCCGGCGAGCGGCACGCGCAAGGCGGCACCGTCGTGGTTGGCAAAACTCCATTCCAACGCCGCACGGGCATCTGCGAGCAGGCTCGCGCGCTCCTGCAGGCGGGAAGCCTGGTCGCTGCCCTGCTCGGCCATGCCGGCTTCGAGCGCGCGCTGAACATAGGCTGTGTGACGGCGCGCGATCGCGTCCGCTTCGCCTGCGTCGACCAGTTTCTGCATGGCATAGGCGCGCGTTGCATCCAGCAGGCGATAGCGCCGCGATGCGCCATCGGGCAGCGCCGACACCAGCGACTTGGCCACGAGCTGCTCCAGCGCATCGACGACACGATCACCCGGCGTTCCCTCCTCCGCCGCGACCGACATCGCGCCCTTGAGCGTGAAGGGACCAGCGAAGATCGCGAGCCGCTGAAACACGGTCCGCTCGTTGTCGCCGATCAGGCCAAAGCTCCAGTCGAGTGTCGCGCCGAGCGTCTGCTGCCGTGGCGGCGCCGTTCGCCGTCCGCGCCATTCGAGCTTGAGCCTGGAGTCGAGCAGCGCGGCCATCTCCCGCAGCCCGTAGACGCCGACGCGCACGGCGGCGAGCTCGATCGCGAGCGCAATGCCGTCGAGCTTGCCGCAAATCTCGGCCAGGACGTCGGCATCCTCGTCCGTGATATCGCCCCGATGGCCTGCGGCCGCGGCACGATCGATGAACAGCTGCGCGGCCGGATAATCCAGCACTTCGCCGGCACTGAGACGGGTGCCTTGCGGCGGCCCGGCCAGCGGCACGAGCTCGAAGATCTGCTCGCCTTCCACCAGCAGCGACTCGCGGCTGGTGGCGAGAATGGCGATGCCCGGCGCCTCGCGATAGATGTTTTCTGCCAGACGAGCGACCTCGTCGATGACGTGCTCGCAGCTGTCGAGGACGAGCAGCAGCCGCCGTCCGCGCAGGAAATTGATGATGCTGCCTGAGGGATCATCGTGATGCACGACGAGCCCCAGAGCGGCGGCGACCGTGCTCGCGACCAGCGTGGCGTCCTTCAGCGGGCCGAATTCGAGGAAATGAACCTGCCCCTCGAATGCCTGCCACATGTCATGCGCGAGCGCGGTTGCAACCGTGGTCTTGCCGATGCCACCCGGCCCTCGCAGCGTGACGAAGCGGTCGCTCAGCAGACGCGCCGACAGCTCGGGCAGCACATCGTCGCGACCGATCATCCGGTCCAGGCGATGTGGCAACGCCGCCGGCGATGCCGCCCGCTCGGGTACCCGCGGCACGGGCACCGGCGCGACGTTGCGCGCAACACGCTGCACGGGCGCGACGAAGCAATAGCCCCGGCTCGGAACGTTGGTGATGTAGCGGGCCCCGTCCTTGCCGTCGCCAAGCACCTTGCGCAGCTCCGCGACATGGACGCGCAGGCTGATCTCCTCGACCGCGAGGCCGGACCAGGCGTAGCTCAGAATCTCGTTCTTCGGCACCACTTCGCCGGCACGGCTGAGGAGCAGGCGCAGAATGTCCATCGCGCGGCTGCCGAGCTTGACCGGGGCGCCGTCCCTCTCGAGCAACCGCGACCTCAGCGAAAACGGTCCGAACGAAACGGCATCGAAATCGAGATTCGCTCGGGCGCCATTGCTGGGAGAGCTATGCCCTGCCGGGAACTCGGTCACTTCTGACTCATCTTGACGGCCATTTCATTCAAATGCGCGGCGACTATACCCGGCGTTGACGCGCGGTCCAGCAAGGGCACTGCGCCGGCCTGATACCGGCACATCCATCGCCGCGCTATGTTTGGCAATGTCCTCACACCGCATCAATCTGCGCAAATAATTGAAAAGATGAATAAAATCAAACGTCCTGCGGCGGACTGCCACACCTAATGCGCGCGCACAAAATCTAACACCTCCTAATCATCACTAACGAGCTTCTTGCCCGGCTCACGCCTATCCTCTGACCATGGAAAGCACTGAGAGTTGGCCGAGCGTTGCAAGCGGCGGCGAGGCCAGGAGAGGACGCGCGATGTTGAATGACACGCAGGCGACGCATGCCTTGATCGAATTTCCTGCCAGCGGGCGTGATCGCGAGGTTTCGCACGGGATGCGAGTAATCGCGCCGGAAAGCGGATGGCGCAAGATCGACTGCGGTCCGGACGCGGACATCACGATTTCGCGATGGGATGATTCTCGGGCCATCTCGTCGCACGAAGCGACGACACCGGCGGATCGCTATTTCGTCGCCATCGCCCTGAAGACCGCTCGGGTAAAGCTCAGCCGGGACCGTCAGATCATCTTCGACGGCACCATGCCCGCGGGCACGCTGTATGTCAGTGCACCATCGAAGCTCCTCGGTGTGCAATTCCAGTCGCCCTGCGCTTTCCTGCACTTCCACATCGCCACCGATCATTTTCCGGCGGCGTTGCCCGCGACCGAAGGCCTCAATGACCTCGTCCTGCTGCGCGACCCGCTCGCCGCCGAGCTCGCCAAGGCACTGACCGAGCAGGGCGACAGCGCGGACCAGCAGTTCGCGCACTGCATCGGCGAGACGCTTGCGATGCATCTGACCCGGCTCGAGCTGCCACGCGCAAAAGTCAATGCCTTGCCGAAATGGCGGCTGCGGCGCGTCGAGCAATATGTCTCCGATCACTTTGATCGCTGTATCAGCCTGTCCGAGCTCGCCAATGTCGCAGGCCTCTCCAGGATGCATTTCGCCGCACAGTTCCGCGCCGCGACCGGCTACCGTCCACGCGAATATCTGCTCAACTATCGGGTCGAGCATGCGAAGAGCCTGCTCACGACGACGGAGCGGCCCCTGGCGGAGATCGCGCTTGCCGTCGGCTTCAGCACCCAGGCGCATTTTTCGACCGTGTTCAAGCGCATCAGCGGCCAGTCACCGGCACGCTGGCGTATGGCCAGCAGGACTGCGCGGCCTGCTGCGGAGGCGCTTCCGCGGCGGCGCGCGGCCGCGGACATGGACTGGACGGTCGGCGCAGCGGCGTAAGTTCGCGCGATGAGACGCGCTGCGGCACGTCGTGACGCTGCGCTCGCCATGACGGAGCAAGGAGCGGCATCGCCATTCTTCAACGCACGTTTCAGGCCGCAGACACACCTTGGCATCCTCGCGGCGCATGTCGCGTAGATGGGGGTAACGGGCCGGCGATGCCGCCTACGCCGGATCGAACGCCCGGATCGGCGGCAGATTGCCCGTGAACTTCTCCACCTCGACCGTCGTGAGCTGGCCGGTGCAGCCCTGCGCGAAGGACGACGTGCCGATGTCGCGGGTGAGCACATTGGGATTGCCGTGAACGCAGAGCGGCGCCTCGTCCTCGGGGTCCATCGGGTCGTACCACGCACCGGTCGGAAGCTGGAGCACGCCGGGCGCGATGCCGTCGGTGACATGGACCGCGGCCAGGCAGGCGCCGCGGTCGTTGAACAGGCGGATGATGTCGCCATCCCTGATGCCGCGCGCATCCGCATCGCGCGGATTCATGCGCGCGACCTCGCGACCGCGATGCTTTGCGGCAAGCGAATGTCCACCGAAATCGAGCTGACTATGCAGTCGCGTCACTGGCTGGTTGGCGACGAGGAAGCACGGCGCACCACGCCTGGGCATGTCGGTCTTGTCGAGCCAGACCGGATGGCCGGGGCAATCCGCATCGCCGTGGCCTGCGATCTTGGTCGAATAGATCTCGATGCGGCCGCTCGGCGTCGGCAAGGCATGATTGGCCGGGTCGTCGCGGAAGCTGCGCAGCCGCCCGCCGTCGTCGGGCTGTTGCGGCACGACCAGGCTGCCGCGTTGCCAGAATTTGTCAAAGCTCGGGGCCTCGAGGCCGAGCGCTTCGAGCGAAGCGCGGGTCGGCTCGTAGAGATGCTCCAGCCACTGCCGCGACGTGCGGCCTTCGGTGAAAGGTTCACGCGCGCCGAGACGTTCGGCAAGATCGGCGAAAATCTCGTAATCGTCGCGCGCAAGTCCAAACGGCTCGGCGATCCGGTGCATGGCGACCATCAGCGGATCATTGGTGGAATAGCCGATGTCCTCGCGCTCCAGCGTCATGGTCGAGGGCAGCACGATGTCGGCGTGACGCGCGGTGGCGGTCCAGGCGAGCTCATGCACGACGAACGTGTCGGGCTGCGCAAAAGCCTTGCGCAAGCGGTTGATGTCCTGGTGGTGATGGAAGGGATTGCCGCCGGCCCAGTAGACGAGGCGGATGTCAGGATAGGTGCGCGTCTCGCCATTGTAGCGATAGGTCGTGCCGGGATTGAGCAGCATGTCCGCAATGCGCGCGACCGGAATGAAATCGCGCACGCCGTTGCGACCCTGCCCCAGCGTCGGTCCCGGCACGTCGTTGACGCGGCGGCCGTAATAGCCGATCGCGCCGAGCGAATAAGCATAGCCGCCGCCAGGCAGGCCGATCTGGCCGAGCGCTGCCGCCAGCACCATGCCCATCCACACCGGCTGCTCGCCGTGCTCGGCGCGCTGGAGAGAATGCGAAACGGTGATCAGCGCGCGCTTTCCGGCGGCGCGACGCGCAAGCCTGCGGATCGTGTCAGCGTCGACGCCGCAGATTGCCGCAGCCCATTCGGCGTGCTTCGCTTGCCCGTCGCTCTCGCCGGTGAGATAGCGCAGGAACACGGGCCAGCCCTCGGTGTAGCGATCGAGGAAGGCCTGGTCGTGCAGATTTTCCGCAACCAAGGTGTGAACGATGCCGAGCATCAGCGCGGTATCGGTGCCGGGCACGCAGGTCATCCATTCGGCCCCGGCCTCGATCGGTAGATCGTCGCGCAGCGGGCTGACCAGGATGAACTCGCAGCCACGCCGGCGCGCAGCTTCCATCGCACCGCGTTCGACATGCTTGCTGATGGAACCGCCGGCCACCATTGAGTTTTTCAGCGCCATGCCGCCGAACGCCAGCACGATGTCGGTGTCGGCAGCGATCTGCTCCCAGGTGACGTTACGCTTGGTGATGTCCTCATAGCCCGCGAGAATCTGCGGCAGCAGCACCGAGGACGCGCCCGAGGAATAGGTGTTCACGGAGCGCACATAGCCGCCCATCGCGATGTTGAGGAAGCGATGAACCTGGCTCTGCGCGTGATGGAAGCGGCCTGCGCTCGACCAGCCATAGGAGCCGCCGAACACGGCGCCGGGGCCGCGCGTGTCGCGGATGCGGCCGAGCTCGTCGCCGAGCAGATCGAGCGCCTTCTCCCAGCTCACGGAGATGAACTCGTCGCGGCCGCGACGATCGTCCGGGCCAGGCCCCCGCTCCAGCCAGCCGCGGCGGATCGCAGGTTGGGCGATGCGCGCCTGATGCCGCAGCGCGCCGGGGAAATTGCCGATGATGCCGTTCGGATCGGGGTCGCCCGCATAGGCCCTGACCTCGAGTCCGGCTTCGCTTTGACGCGCGGAAAACACCCCCCAATGCGAGGTGTGGGGCTTGAAGCCGTCAGACAGGTCGAGGCCGGGGTCGGGAAAACCAATCGTGTCGTCCATCGCCTGATCCTAGTTCCGGTGCGCGGTGGCAGTATACCGATCCATGTCGCGATGTCATCGAGATCAGGGCTGACGCAAACGCTGGGCTCCCGTGCGCGGTGTGGCCTGGTGAAGCCGACGTCGCCGAAGAGCGAGGGTGAGGCTTAGGCCCAGGTTCGATGCGCGCGGAATCCGGCCGCCAACACTCCCAGGGCAGCGCGCGAGAACCGATCCGTCAGAGATGCACGACTTCGGACGGCGAAGGCAAGAGGCGAACAAGCAACACGAAGGCTCTGGATCGGCTGAAGCCGTCGCATCTCTTGAGGTGAAGGAGCTTCCAGAAATCTGACGCCGAGAGCACCGCTGGGCTTCAGGCGCCAAGGCAACGGCGCGGAAGCGAGCTCGGCTGGATCATCGTGCTTGATGCTCCGCACGGTCATGCGCCTCGTCTCGGGTAGACGGGCATGCTGAGCCAGTCCGTCAAGTTCGAGGTCGCCTCGTTCTGCTTGGCGCGTCGCAGCAGCATCTCGCGCTCCTTGCCGGGCGGCAGGCTATACGCGCGCTCGCGGGCGTTTTCGGCGCATGTCGTCAACCGCTGCTGGAGCGATTGGGTCTGTTTCCTGCGGCTGCGCTTGGCGGTCATTGTACGTTCACAAGGCACTTCGGATCGAAATTGGCCCCGGCGGGGAGGTCGGCGCCGGGGCCAAGTTTTGCGCCGGCCGGGACGGCCCAGCCCGACAGCGTTGGCAGCTTCGGCCGCAACTGCGGGTTCCGGCATTTCAATAAGTTAACAGTGCGCTATTTTTGCTCGGCGACGCCCAGAGGGCCAGCGGCGCCGGAATGCGCACCGGCCGTCGCGGAGTCAGCGCAGTTCGGCGGCGCCGGAACCCCGGTGACCGTAGCGTCAGTCGCGGCGATAGAGTTGCAGATAGCTCGGTGAGAACAGCGCCGCGTTCTTGAGCGCATCGAGATCGCTGATGGTCAGCGTCCGGTCGCGCAGCACGATCAGCCCGGAGGCGCGCAGCTCCTGAACCGTGCGATTAAGATGGACCACCGAGAGCCCGGTGGCGTCCGCAAGATCCATTTGCGTCACTGGCATCACGCAGGAATTGCCGTCGACCATGCCGACGGGACGCAGCCGCTCGACAATCTCGCAGAACAGATGGGCCACGCGTTCAAAGGCCACCCGGCGGCCGAGATTGATCGCCCATTCGCGCTGGATGGCGCTGTTGACGAGGGTCTCGCACCAGAACGCTTCTGCCAGCGTGCGGTCGCTCGCCACCAATCCCTCGAACCGCGCGCGCTTGATTTCGGTGTAGATGACCGGCGTCATCGTCGCAATGGAGTGATCCATCACCGACAGCAGGAATGCGTGCGCATCGCAACTCTCGCCGGGAAAGAGAAAATTGACGATCTGGCGCCGGCCGTCCTCGAGAGTCTTGTAGCGGCAGAGCCAGCCCGACAGCACGAGGCGGACGCTGTCGACCGCATCGCCCTCCGAGATCAGGTCCTCGCCAGATCCCGCGCGCTGGACCCCCTCGAGCATTGCATATTCGAGCAATGTGCGGGCCTCAGTCGACAGCGGCCTAAGCACGTTCAGCCGGCGAATGACCGGCTCCACCTGGCTGCGATCTGGCGTCGACAAGGGCATCAGTTAGCCACCGCCGGTGTATGAAACGCGCGCTTGCTCAGGGGAATTGTGATCGTGCATTGCAGTCCCGCAGGATTGAACGCCATCGTGGTCTGCCCCTTGAACTCGAAGGCCAGCGTGCGCTCCAGAAGCTCAGTACCAAAACCTTTGCGCGGCGGCAGCGTCACCCGTGGCCCGCCGCGCTCCCGCCACTCAAACACCAGCTCCGCCGGCTCGGTGCCCTCCTCGATGCGCCAGGAAATTTCGATCCGCCCCGTCGGTTGACTCATCGCGCCGTATTTCAGCGCATTGGTCGCGAGCTCGTGGAGGGCGAGCGCAAAGGTTTCCGCGGCCTTGGGCTGGAAGCGCACTTTGGGACCGGAAACCCGCATCTGCTCGCCTTCACGGGCGTTGTAGGCCAGCAGTTCCTCGACCACGAGATATTCGAGGTCGACGCCGCCCTCGGGATCGCGGATGACAAGCGCCTGGGTGCGGGCGAATGCGTTCAGCCGACCGTCGAGATGGGAGGCGTATTCCTCGACGGTAGAGTTCGATTCGGCCGACCGGCGGGCGATCGAGCGCATGACACCGAGCGTGTTGCGGACGCGATGCTGGAGTTCGGCCAGCAGCAGGCGCTGCCGCTCCTCGGCGCGGGTGATCGCAGTGACGTCGATGAAGGTGATGACGACCCCGGCGATGAAATTGTCGATGCTGCGATAGGGCAGGATGCGGACAATGTAGCGCGTGCCGCTGTCCGGCGCGCTCAGCTCGCGCTCGACGCTGGCGAGCGTGCGCAGCACGCGGCGGACGTCGTCGTAGAGCTCCTCGATCGGGATGCTTGCCTTGATGTGGGCGATGGGGCGGCCCGCGTCGGTATCGACCAGATGGAGGACCTGCGTTATCGCGGGCGTGAAGTTCATCACGCGCAGATCGTTGTCGAGGAATACGGTGGCGATCTGCGTGCTCTCGAGAAAATTCTTGAGGTCGCTGGTGGCGCGCGTCAACTCCTGGATGCGGTGCGCCAGCTCGCCGTTGACGGTGGTCAGCTCCTCGTTGACCGACTGCAATTCCTCGCGCGAGGTCTCGAGCTCCTCATTGGCGGATTGCAGCTCCTCATTGAGCGACTGATATTCCTCGTTGGAGGATTTCAGCTCCTCGTTGGTGCTTTCGAGCTCCTCGATGGTCGCCTGGAGGCGCTCGCGCGTTGCGCGCAGCTCGCTTTCGAGACGATCGACGTGCTCGGTGCGTACCAGGGCATTGGGTTTGCTCTGGTCGGCCTCGATCGTGCGGACCGGACAGTCCTTGAAGAGAACCACGAAGTTGCGGTGGCCGCCGGCGCCCTCCTGGATCGGCTCGACGGTGATATCGACGAGGATTCGGTGGCCATTCACCCCGAGCTGCACCTGCTCGGCCTGGGCCGGCTCGTTGGTCTCCGCCGCGCGGCTGAGCACGCTGCGCAATTCCAGGCGGAGGTCGCGGTGCACGAGCTGGAGCAGGTCGAGCGTGGCGGCGCCTGCCGTCGGCTCGATGTACCGCCCGGTGCGCCCCGAGAAGTGCAGGATCTGGAAATTGTCATCGATGATGACATAGGCGGGGGCGTAACGCTCCGCGATTCGCTGCGCGCGCCGCTCCAGGCCGACGTCGGGGCCGAACGAGCGAACCGGTTGCAGCTCGACCGGCACCCTGCCCGCTCCCGTCGTGATCGGAAAATCCGGCGGCAGCCGCGTTCCCGTCTCGAGCTTCTTGAAGATGCGGGCGCGGCGATCAATCGGTGCGAACAGCTTTGGATGCCGGGTCACGTTCTCGGAATTGCCGAGGAAGAGGAAACGATCCGGTAAGAGTGCGAAGTGGAATAGCGGGATCACCCGGTTCTGCAACTCGGCATTGAGATAGATCAGCAGGTTGCGGCAGGAGACGATGTCGAGCTTGGAGAACGGGGCGTCCTTGATGACGTTGTGCTGCGAGAAGATGCACATCTCGCGCAACTCCTTCACCACGCAGTAGGTGTCGCCCTCGCGCACGAACCAGCGCGCCAGACGCTCGCCGTTCATGTCGGCCTCGATGGACGTGCGGTAGCGGCCGACGCGCGCGGTTGCCAGCGCCCGTCCGTCGATGTCGGTGGCGAAGATCTGCACCTGCGGCGCGGAATCCATCCGCGCCATGTGCTCGCGCAGGAGAATGCCGATCGAATAGGCCTCCTCGCCGGTGGCACAACCAAGCACCCAGACGCGCACCTGCTGGCCCGCGCTCTTGCCTTCGAAGATTCTCGGGACAATCTGGGTTTCCAGCACCTCGAATTCGCGCTTGTCGCGGAAGAACTCGGTAACGCCGATCAGCAGGTCGTTGAAGAGATGCAGCACCTCGTCCTTGTCGTTGCGCAGGAAATCGACATAAGCGGCGATCTCCTCGATCTGGATCACCTGCATGCGCCGCTGCACGCGACGCAGGAAGGTGTTCTGCTTGTACCCATGGAAATCGTTGCCGGTCTTGTTGCGCAGGATATCGGCGATGCGCGACAGCGAGGTGGCAGCCGCCGCCAGCACCTCGTCGAATCCCTGCTTCTCGTCCAGGCGGCGCAGATGACGGGCATAGACCTGGATGTGCTCGGGAATCTCCTCCGGCGTCAGCACATAATCGGCGATCGCCGCCGGCGTGTTGGCATCCTTGAGATGATCGGACTCGTCGGTGGCGACCTTTTCGGCGATGGCGAGGCCGCCATGATCCTTCAGCGTCGCGGTGCCGAGCGTACCGTCACCGCCGGTGCCGGCGAGGATGACGCCGATGGATTGCTCGGCACGCTCCTCCGCCAGCGACACCAGGAAGCTGTCGATTGTGGCGCGCTCGCCGGGCGCCTGCTCGGCTTTGCGGATGGCGAAGCGGCCGCCCTGGATCGTGGTAATCATCGCCGGCGGGCAGAGATAGATCGTGCCGCCCTCGATCACATGGCCATCGTCGATCTCGGCGACCTTGCTGCCGTTGGAATTTCGCACCGCGTCGCGCAGGCGCCGCTCGTCGGAGGCCTCGTGGTGCTGAAGCGCCAACACCACGGCCTGGTCGGGTCCCACGGTCAGCTTGGCAAAGAAGCGTTCGATGCTGTGCAGGGCAGCGGGTGAAGCGCCCACGCCGATCACCAGCGGGGGCCTGATCTGGCGCTCTCCTCCGACCGCTTGGTCGCCGACTTCGTCCATGGCGCTCTCGTGCGCTGGCCGGGACCAACGGACGCCTGGTCCCTGCAATAGCAGAAATCGATTTTACCCCAACAGATCAAAGGCGAAAATATCCCGGGGCGTCCTTCGGTTTCCAGCCCCTGCGCTGCCAGCCCCTGTCGGGAGGTCCATACTCGGCTGGTCACGCAGGAACCTGCGATGTGGATTTCCGATGAACTCGCGGCTCTGGTCAGCCGGGCCGAGGCCGCCAGCGCGACCGCCCGCCGGCTGCTCCACGAGAACGACCGTTGGCACCGCAGCGTCGACTATATGTTCGAACTCGGGGCAGAGTTCACGAGACCGGCCATCAGCCACCTTCCGCTACCCGGTCGCAACCTGCTGTTGAAGATAAGCGATGCGTTGCGCGATTAGGACGCGGTGGCACTCCCACTCGATCAGGGTGTGCTTGAGCAGGCCGACCAGCCGCTCCGCCTGGCGCGTGTCGTAACCAGCGGCCTGAAGTTCGCGAACGCGGTCTTCCTGGTCACGGATGCGCTGCCATCCCTCCTCGATATCCTGGTCGGCTTTTACCAGAAGACGCTGCTCGACATCGAGCTGCCGGCATTGTTCGGCGAGGGAGATGGCCATGGCAAAGCCCTCAAGCCTCCCGCTTGCGGGCCGGAGGATCGAGGGACTGTAGCACGACGCGCCGGATCATATCGGCATATTCGCGATATTCGGCTGCCCTGGTCTCGTACATCTCGACGACCGCAGGCCGGCCGCTTCGCCTTCCGTCGGTGGCCATGCGCTGCACCAGCTCCGCCCGCTCCTCGATAATGCGCAGCGCAACCCGCAAAGCCTCGTCGACGTGCCCCTCCTGCTCCTTGGCCAGCGCATCGGCAGTGAAGCCATGGCCGACCTGGCAACGGAAGCGCATCGGGCGCGGCTCCTTGACCTCGGACAGGACTCCGCCGCAGGCCGGGCAGGTCAGCGCAACGGGATTGGCAACCGAGAGCAGCTTGTCACTGCCGATCCGGTCCGCGGCCGCAATCTCGACCTCGAGCCGGATCTCGGGCGGGATCGGAAGGACGGCTCCGGCCTGCTCCCGGACGAGTTCGGACAGGACGTCACCCATGGTCGCGCCGGGAACACAGAGATCGACGGTGGTCGCCTCCATCGCGCGCCGCGGCATCTCGTCGGAAATGGCGTCCAGGGGATCCTGCACCACGGTCATCCCCCCGCAGCGCTTGATCGCATTGAGGCCTGCCGCGCCGTCGGACAACAGGCCGCTCAGAAGCACTCCGATCACGCGCGGGCCGTGATAGAGGGCGGCAGAGCGGAACAGGGCATCGATCGCCGGCCGGACCATGTTCTCGCGCGGACCGCGCCCGAGAAACACCTGATTTCTGGAGAGCAGCAGATGATGATCCGGCGCCGCCAGGTAGACCCGGCCGGGCTCGATCCTCATGCCGTCTTCGGCCTGCCGGACCGGAAGCGGTCCTGCGCTGCTGGCGACTGTCGAGAGGATGCCGAGGCCCTGCGCCGGGAGGTGCAGGACGATGAAGACGGCGGCGGGCAGATCCGGCGGCAGGCGGCCCAGGATATGCTTCAGCGGCGCGGTCGCGCCTGCCGAGCCACCTATGACGATGATGTCGCGGTTGCTCATGGAACCCACCTTTGTTTGCCTCGTTTGTACCAAGGCGGGTCCCCGCCTCACGTTCCTATGGACGGGCTGGAGGCACCATGGCGGTATCGCCTAGGTCGTCGCGTCTACTGGCGCCGCTCAGCGGGCGTCGCATCTTCGTTGTCGAGGACGAATATTTTCTCGCCGACGACATCAGCAGGACATTTCGCGCGCTCGGCGCAGACGTCGCGGGCCCGGTGGGAGATCTCGAGGACGCGCTCAGGATCCTGCACGACGGCAGCATTCTGGATGCCGCCGTGCTCGACGTGAACATCCGCAACGAAATGATCTTTCCGATTGCCCGCGAACTGAAGGCGCGGAACGTGCACTTCATGTTCACGACCGGATTCGACAGGATCACAATCAGTCCGGAATTCCAGGACGTGCCGCTCCTGGAAAAACCGATCGATCTTCCGGCCATGGCGCATCGGCTGGCCGCGCTCATCGCCGAACCGCAGAGTTGATAGCGGGGCGACGATCATAACAAATGCGCAAAAGCCAGCCAGACGGTCACCGCCAGGCACAGAAGCACAGCAGCATAAGGCAGCGCGACGCGCAAATCAGGAATTCTCCCGGCCGTCAGCTGATCATCATCCAGACGATTGCCGCCAACATCACGACGAAACCCGTGATTGCCGTTGCGACAAAGGCCTGCTCGACGCGATCCATCGCCATCACAGCCCCCTTTTTCTTCAGCCGGGCCAGTCTGACGGCTCGGGGAGCTTTGCGCATTAGGCTATGTGAATCGGCGTCATCCTTTGTCGGTCCGCGGGATGAGCCGGGCTCATCTTGAACGAATGCCGCCGGGCCGCCAGCTTTCGTCATGCCGAAATACAAGAAACCCCCGGCAGTTTCCTGCCGAGGGTCCTTGGAGGTCAGGTCGTTAGACCGTACTTACCAGTTGCGCTGAGCGCGGAGCAGCATGCTGACCGTGCTCTGGTCCTTCAGCTCGTACACGGCACCCGGCTTGGCCACAACAAACGCAGGGCCAGCGGCGAGCGTGCTGATCGAGCCCGCGAACTTCTGGTCGAGCATGGTGTAAGCCACGTCCGCCGAGAAGGTCAGGTTCTTCACCGGCGTCCAGCGGGTGATCAGACCGACCGTACCGATGTTGAAGTCCGGGTTGCAAGAGGTGATACCCGCAGTGGCGGCACCCAACGTAGCGAGTTGGCCGCAAATGAGAGCCGCACCACCGTTGCCGTACTTCAGCTGAGCGTACGAACCGTAGATTGCCGTGTTCCAGTACGCGTCCCAGTTATGGGTGTAGGCGCCACGGAAGCCCCAGCTCGTAACCGTGCTGATGCCAGTTCCGTTGGCGAACACACCATCGGCAGCGCCGGCAAGGCCAATGCTCTGATAGGCGCCAGCCAGGTTGGTACCGCCGAACATCGCATAGTTCTGCGAAGCCAAGCTCTGGAAGTTGTATCGGGTCGCACCGTCAGTGTAGACCGCCTGGACGTTGATCACGTCGCCCGCGCCAGTCGGAATGTTCTTGATGGACAAAGCCGCTTGCACAGCCCAGCCCCACTTGTCGCCCGGATGACCGGCCGCTTCAGTCCCGACAAGACCAGGGGTCGCGTAGTACGCGACATGGTTGTTATGCGCCGCTGCCGACAACTGGAACAGACCCCAGGCCTGGTCGATGCGGACCATACCTTGGATGTCAGGAGCCCGCGTGCCGCCGAAGGCATTGATGCCGTAGCCGCCGGTACCAAAATTCGCGACCGAGAAGCCGGCGCTGGTGTTGTACAGGTTGCTCTGGTAGTAGGCCGTCGGATCGACCGCCGAGATCGCGGCAGTGATGCCCTGGCCGAAGTCGGCAGTATAGGTGAACTGGTTGACACCAGTGACCGTGCCGCCGCCGCCAGTCAAACCGTCGAAGTTGTTACCCGGATAGTTGGTCCAGGGGGCGTCGAACTGGGCAACCGCCTTACCCATCGTGAAGCCAGCGAACTGGATGAAAGCGTAGTACACGCCAAGCGTACCGCCGGCGATTGCGCCTGCGTTGGCATTGTTCGGTGCGCCCACGCCCGTGGCGCCGAGCTGCGAGTAAACGGTGGAGCCGTTGCCGGTGCCGTTGCCCGTGTAGTTATCCGTCGTCCAGGACATGACCACATCAGCAAAGGTACGAACCACGCCGTACTCGGTCGCGGTGCGGGTGTCGATGTTGAGGTCTGAACGGGCGCGAGTGACGTAGTAGTTCGTCAGGCGGTTCGAAGAACCGTTAACGCTGCTGAAGTTACCGTTGAAGTCGGTCGCGTTGATCGCGACTTCAGCACGCAGGTAACCACCCAGCTTGATGCAGGTGTCAGTGCCGGGGATGTAGTAGAAACCCGCACCATAGAGCGAGCAGATCTTCACGTATTCGACCGCCTTGGCCTTTACGGGAAGATCAGCCGCTTGTGCTCCGCCGACGGCAAGCAGAGCTGCCGCAGAACCGAGCAAAAGGCCCTTGAACTTCATGTTTAAACCTCCAAGTGAAGCCTCGGTACAAAACTTCGTACAAAGGCGTTTGAGCTACCCGCGAAAAGACGTTGCTAATCAACGCATCCTCGTAACGATGGTCTACTTAAGCGAACCACCTAGAACGGGACGACCTCGGGATGCCCCCCTCCGTCGCGCAGTGATAGAAACCGAAGAGTGCCGATCAATCAATGGAAGACCGGCCGGATTCACCTCTCCGCAGAGCGTTTTCGGCCAATTGTTGCACAAATATCACGCGCCCGTGAGAGTATGGGGCACCCATAAAGCACTGTAATTACTTGTTTTTTTGCGAAGAACCAAGCAGCGCGACCGAAGACTGGGCGCCGGGCCTCACCATCGACCCGTCAACAGGCATGTGTGGGAACAAAGTCACAGAATCGATTCCACGACGCGGCAAAGCCCGTAAGATTCCCGGTTGGTGCCGGCGAGAATCGCCGAATCTTTGGCAGGCTTTGATCAAGCGGCGCTCCACACCGCCAAAATATTGAGCAGCCTTCCGACCGGAACATGGGCAACTGGAAGTGGAGTGTCTCAGCGGCCCGGCCACAAAGGACGGCCCAGCTGACTGCGACATGTTCGGCAGAGGCCCCTGCTGATGAACATCGCGCGCACGGTCGCGTTGCCTGACGCCGGGATCATTCGGTGAATGCGGCTTCTCGCGGCAACGCCAGAACAACTCTGGTTCCGTCGCCAGGCGAGCTTTCGAGCGACATCCTTCCTCCCAACCGATTCACGACAATGTGGTGAGCGATATGCAGACCGAGGCCCGTCGCGCCAAGGTGCCGCCGCGTTGTGAAGAATGGATCGAACGCCTGCCGCTTCACGTCTGGCGTCATGCCAATGCCGTGGTCAACGATCGATACTTGGATCTCGCCCGCCAGCGCGCGCACGGAAACGTCGACGGATCCGGTCCGATCATTCGGATAGGCGTGCGTCATCGCATTTGTCACGAGGCTGCTCAAAGCCTGCGCGAACTCAACGGGATAGCCGTCCATCGTCACGCCGGGCTCGCAGTGAAGGTGAAGCGCTATGCCTCGCGTCCCGAACTCCGCATCCAGATGCGCGATGGCAAGTCTGGTGAGTTCGGTCACATCGAACCTGCGACGATCCGCCGGCCCGGATGCGCTCGCCGCCTGCTTGAAATCATGGACACGATCGGCAGTGCGACTGAGATTTGAAACCAGTTGCGCCGACGCGCTCTGGACGAGTTCGATGAACTCCTTCATCGCGGAACGTCTCACCGTACCGCGCGCGACCTCGCCAGCGAACAATTCGGCTTTGCGCTGTAGCGTCGAGGCGACCGTAAGTCCGACGCCCACCGGGTTGTTGATCTCGTGCGCGACGCCCGCAACCATGCGCCCGAGCGCCGCAAGCTTCTCGGCCTGAATAAGCGACTCCTGCATCTCCCGCAGTTGGCGAAGCGCTATCTCGGCCGCATCCCGCGCCCGCCGGATCTCTTGCTCGGCGCGTTTTCGTTCGGTGATCTCTTCGGCGGCGACATTGACCGCAACGATCTCACCGGAGGGCGCTCGCAGCGGATGCCAGTAGGTTTCCCACAATCGTTGCTCGACCTGATCGGGACGCTGGCCGGCGACCTCGATGCCGACAACTGGCTCGCCAGTTGCCATGATCGAGCCGACAATCTGCTCCACGGCATCGGCGAGCGCCGGCACGCAATCTCTCACGAAGCGGCCGAGATGGCCCTCGACCGAGATGCCGCATATTTCCGTCAGCCGTTGATTGATCTGCAGATAACGGCAATCCGGGGAGAGACACGCAAGACCGATGGGGGCTGTGTCATAGATGAGCTTGAGCGCAGGTTGCTGCGGGAACAGCACCAGGTCCAGAGCGTGCGCTGCTTTGGGAGTACTTGCCAACCTCACCTCGTCGCAACGTCTTGATGCAAGCCTACCGGCTAATTTCAACCCCTTCAAGAAAACAAGCAGAGATCTTCGTAAACACCACGCTCGAGTTCGGACCGTCTTCGGAATGCCTGAGGTTTCACGCCTGCATTGCCCTTGGTCATCCGAACCCGGCGCCGGCCCTCGATCCGGTTCGCGGGTTAGCTCTACTTGGTGATCAAGTGCCTGGTCGGCGTGACCGTCGATGCCGGTGCGGCATTCGAGATCGAGGACGTCAGCCACGCATTCCAGCCTTCCGGGCGGTTCTCTGCCGTAACTCCTTGTAGCCCTTCAAGTTGAGACAGCCTTGGTTGTCACCGATCGCTGTGGACACGATGCTTCATGACGCACGCAGCGCACCATGCCGGCCCAGTTCCATTCGACGGCAAACTGCCTTAAATTAGCAGGAGAACTGCAAGTCTAACGCACAGGGGGAGCGCGTTGGAGTTCTTTTCCCATTTACCCATACTAACGTCCTTTGCACTGACGCTGATGCTCACCCTGGTGCTTCCAAACCTCATGGAACGCCTGCATCTTCCGCGCCCGGTCGGATACATCCTGGCGGGCGTGCTTCTCGGCCCCAATGTGCTCGCCATCCTCAATCCCGACGGCAAGGTCGTCAGCTTCTTTTCCGAGCTCGGCAAGCTCCTGCTGATGTTCTTCGCAGGCTTCGAGGTCAACATCGCCCAGTTTCAGCGCGCGCGAAACAAGGCGATGACATTCGGGGTTCTCACCTTCGCCTGCCCTTTCATCTTCGCAATCGGACTTGCAGCCGCGATGGGCTACTCCGGCAACGCATGCGCGGTGATCGGCTCCATCCTCGCTTCCCACACCCTGCTCGGACTGCCGATCGTCAAGGACCGGGGACTGATGAACCTGGAGGCGACCGTCGTGACGGTTGGCGCGACGCTTCTGACCGACATGCTGTCGATCTTCGTGCTGGCGATCTGCGTGCCCATTCACGTCCGGGGCTTCGAGCCCGTCGGCGTGTTGAAGACGATCACCTGGCTTGCAATCTACGTCCCTGGGATCGTGATCGGACTAAGCTGGCTGGTGGAGCGTCTGCTTCGCGTCTTTGGGACCAGCCGGGTATCCAGCGCGTTGATCATGTTGTTGGTGATGGCTGCATCCGCCCAGGCGGCGGAATGGATCGGCATGGAGGGCATCATCGGCGCCTTCCTGGCAGGAGTCAGCCTGAAACGGGCGTTCGGAGAGTTCCGCAGCGACGACGCGCTCGAGATCATGAGCCACGCCCTGTTCATCCCTGTCTTTTTCATCACTGCGGGTTTTCTGGTCGACTTCAAGATCTTCTTCGGCACGTTGAGCCATCAGCCCCTGCTCGTTCTCGGCGTGCTGGCCGCACTGTTCGGCGGGAAGTGGCTCGCGGCGGAGGCCGCGGGCCGCTTGTTCGGATACGGCCGCCAGGATCGGGATCTGATGTTTTCACTGACCGTCCCTCAGGTGGCGGCAACGCTGGCCGTTGCTCTCGTGGCGTACTCGACCATGAACGCGGCCAAGGAGAGGCTGATCGATCAGGCCATGCTGAACGCCACCGTCGTCCTCGTCATCGTGTCGTCTCTGGTTGGCCTGATCCTGACCCAGCGCGCCGCTCGACCGGTCAAGCAGGAGCCTGCTCGGGCGGCCACCGAAGGTGCCGTCCTCGCCGACGCTCCGCCAAAGGCCGAATAGCGGCGAGCTCACGCGGCTATTTCATCGCACGATACCTCGCCGAGAAGTTCGTAGACTCTCGTTTCGGCCGCCATTCCCTTCGCAACGACCGCATCCACGTATCGGAAATGGAAGCTTTCCTTGACACGTGTGTAGACACTCTCGCTGACGAGGATCTGGGTGTCATATTGCTTGTTGAGGCCTTCCAGACGGGCGGCGAGGTTCACGACGTTTCCAAGCGCGGTGTAATTCATACGCTCCGAAGAGCCGAGGTTTCCGACCACGGCTTCGCCGACGTGAATCCCAAAGCGCGTGAAGAACGGCGGCAGTCCTTCGGCTTCGAACTGGCGGTTGATGGCTTCATTCGCCTTCTTCGCGCGCAAGGCGGCCCGACAGGCGCGCTGGCAGTGATCGGCCTGCGGGTTGGGCGCGTTCCAGAAGGCCATCACGGCGTCGCCGATGAACTTGTCGACCGTGCCACCTTCGAGCATGATGACTTCCGTCAGCGCCGCGAAATAGCGGGACGTCTGCTGCATCAGAACGTCGGGATCGGCATTTTCGGCGATCGTCGTGAAGCCTCTCACGTCGGTGAACAGCGCCGTGATTTCCTGGCGCGCACCGCCAAGATCGGTCGAAATCGAATTATCGAGCACGCCCCTAACGATCGCGCGTGGCGCAAGCCTCGAGAACAGCCAAATCGCCCTTTGCGATTTGTGAATTGTTCGCGCCAGAATATCCAGCTCCGTGATCACGGAGCCGATCGCCTGCCGGGGCGGCGGCGCCATCGTCTGCAACCGCGCAGCCTCGCCCGTGATATCGCGAATCGTTGTCGACATGCGCGTTCCGAATATCCAGGCTGCCGGAATGAACAAAAGGCAAGCCAGCAGCGCAATCATTCGCGCTTTTCGATCGAGCTCCCGGATGCTGGCGGCAAATTCGTCTTCGGGCGCAATCAGAAGCACGCTCGCGGCCAGGTTCGGCCCGAGAGCGATGGTTTCGAGACGCGCGAAGTACTCCCGGCCGTCCTTCCAGGTTAGCTTGTGCCTGTATGGGCTGCTCTTGTCCCAATCCGCAATGATGCGACCTTCGACCGTGTCGCGAAGGTCAATGGTGCTGGGAAGTCGCGGACCTGCCGCGTCCACGGACGTCTGTGCGAACAACGCCGCGTAATTGGGATGCACGATCAACGTGCCCTGGTCGTCGAAAATCAACAGGTAGCCGTTCTTGCCGAATTTCATGATCGGCGCTGCCCTGCTGTAATTGTCGAGCTTGAGGTCCAATCCGACCACACCGTGCGCCTTCCCGTCGAACGGCACACTGAAGGTCAACATGGGTACGCCGAGGTTGAACGAGAGATAAGGCGCAGACGTGATCAAATGGCCCGCCTTGCGCGCGTTTGTATACCAGTTGCGCTCGCGCGCATCGTAGCCGCGTGGCGGGATCTCAATCTGTCCGACGCGGTTGCCGTCCTTGTCCAGGAATATGCGGCTCGTCGGCAGTTCCTCGCCGCCAGCCCATTGTGTGATTGTCGTAGCGTAGACCGCGTCGGCCGGACCGCCGACGCGCTCGCGCTGGACCCCTTTCAACCCGTCCAATCGCTGCACCTGAAGCCAATAGCCGTTGTCATAGCCGACATAGATGCTGTCCAGCGCCGGCCATTGCGCCAGATTTCCCCTGATGAGGCCGGCCGTCGGGCTCGCGTCGCCGGGATCGGATGAATTCATGATGGCCGGGGTGAAGGCCAGCGAGCGAGACATGCGCGAGAGCATTTCGACCTGGAGCTGAAGCGAAGAGACCGTGCTGCGGCTCGTCGCATCCATGGTCGAGGTCGCGGCATCCTCGGTGACGAGATCGAGCGTCAGAACCTGCACGACAATCAGCAGCGCGGCCAAAAGGCCGATCATGAACATGACGCAGGCCGTCAGGGTAAGGCGAAAACTCATCGACCACCCAACCGTTTACCGCTCGAGAGCATTGCACGCGCTCCGTCAACGCCGCCGGAGCGGCAGATAACACTCGAATGACACGTCGCTTGTCTTGCCTCCATGAGTGCACGATGCAGCCAGACTCTCATGTCTCGCTGCATCGACCATTATCAGTGCCTCACCAATCACTTCTCGTTCTTGAACAGCACGTCGATGGCCTGGATGACCTTGAGTTCAGGGTGCGCCTTGCAATAGACGATCACCTGATGCTCACCCGACTTCGCTCGCGTGACATGAGCAAAATGCTTCTGCGCCAGGCCATTGTACCAGCCGCTGTACCATGCAGCGAGATAATCGGCGTCTTCCTGATAGGTGTTGGCGAGTTGCGCGCAGGTCAAAGCCTGAACATCGATGAACCCTTTCGAGTCCATATAGGTCGAGAGCGGGACCTGAGCCTGGGCAGACGCAATCGAGATAGCGAGCGCGCCAAGGCCGGGCCCGGTCCGGCCAGCGAATGATTTTAGTCTCATGGTTCGTCTCCTTCTCTTGATTGAGTTCGTCGCATCAAAGCGCAGCGCAGTATTATTTCTGCGATGGATCGGCGGTCGCGCTCGCCGGACCTGGCGCGCGGAGGGTTTCGTAGGAGATGTAGTGTTTGTAGATCTTGCCGTCGTACTGGACCGTCTCCTGCCCGACGATCGCGGCCGCGCCATTCTCGACGTTGCCGAACCAGATGGTGGAGTCGAAGCCGTGCTTGCTGGCGTAGTCGCGGAAGCGCTTGAGGTTGCCGGGTCCTGCATTGTAAGCCGCCAGCGCCATGAACACGCGCTCGCGCGGATCGGCCACGGACGCATCGACATAGGTGTCCGCGAGGTAGCGCAGGTACTTCGAGCCGGCGTGGATGTTGGTATCGGCGCTCGCCGCGACGCCGGTGATCCCGATCGGCTTCTCCTTCGCGGTGCTGGGCTTGATCTGCATGATGCCCGTTGCGCCGGAGGCATTGTGGCAGGCCTGGTCGAGCTCGGACTCCTGATAGCCCTGAGCTGCGAGCAGCACGGGATCGATCGAGTACTGCACGCCGTACTTCTGGAACGAGGCGCGCAACGCCTTGAACTTCTCTGCCTCGTTGTGCGCGAGGGCGTTCCTCAGCGGCTTCGCCGTCTTGAAATAGCGTGCACGTAGGTCGTTGCCGAACTCGGTCCCGATCTTGTGGGTGCTGACGAATTCTGCCAACTCCTTCTTCAATCCCGGACTGTCCTTGCGAATCGCCCAGGCGATGTCGCCGCCTTCGTTGATCGCAATATCGTCGCGCACCGTCAGCCCGTTCAGGAGGCCCGCCCATGCCTGCGCCTTGAAGCGGTCGACCACGGCCCAGGGCAACAGGCCGGCGCTCACCATCTCCAGCAAGTCCTCGTCCTCGAGGTTCTTGTCGGCCGGCTGGACGACGACAGGCTCCAGCCCCTTGGCCTTGCGGTCCGCGTTGAGCGCAGCCAAATGCTCGAAATAGCTGCTCGATTGCCGGACCTGGATCATCTTTCCACCGAGATCGTTCAGCGAGCCAACGCTCGGCGCGGCAGAGCCTGTCACGAGCACCTCGCGAACGCCGGAGGCCCAGGGATCGGCGAAGTCGACCAGCTTGCTCCGTTCCGGCGTGACCGTGAGCAGGCCGGCGGCGATGTCACCCTTGCCTGCGATGAGGTCGCTCAGCAGCCGGTCGCGCGGCGTCGGGACAAAGCCGACATAGAACCTTTGCTTCTTGTTGCCATACCGCCTGTTCAGCCAGTTCTCGAACTCCGCCCCCAATTCGGCATCGAAACCGAGTTGCTCGCCCTTGTCGATGAAGAAGGAGGTCCTGTCGGTTGGCACGAGAATACGCACCATCCTGCGCTTCTGCATTCCGTCGAAGTCGCCCTGCCAGGCTTTCAGCGCAGGCAGCGCGAGGACCTTGGGATCGGCCTCGGCTGAACAATTTGCGAACAGGAACACCCCGAGCGCGAGCAGATGCCGCGCCGCCAGGCTAGGAAGGTTCAAATCGTTTGAATATGCGAACATCGTCATTACCCAATTGGTGCTCGGTCTAGAATTGAAAGAGTTGGTCGTCAGTGTCGCGAGCGTCGCTTAGCTTGTTTCTCTCCGCTGTCATGACGTGAAGAACAGATAGTTCAGCCAACTGTTGGCGCGCAGCACCGCCATCCTGATCACACCGGCAATCTGTACATTGCCACTGAACACGGCCGCGCTTCCCTGCGTGCCTGCCGGCAGTCTCAGGTCATCGGCATCGTCGAGCTTGATGCGGACGGCAAACCGCGCGTTGTGCGGGGCATCGATCCCCGGGAACAGGCCGGTCGCAGTGAGCTGGCCCTCGGAGGCGAGATCGATCGTCGTCAGCACCTTGCCGGGAAATACCCGCCCCGGGTACATCGGGAAGACCACTTCGGCGTAGGCGCCCGGCTTGATCGCGAGATACGGCCCCTGCATGAACGTCGCGACCACGATGCCGAGATTGCCTTCGTCACGGTTACACACGAATGGCATGACCGACGCCGCGGCGCTGACGACCGTCCCGGGCAGGAGCTGCAGGTTCGTCACATAGCCGTCGCAAGGCGCGCGGACGGTGGCTTCGTCGAGGTTGTACTTTGCCTGGTCGAGCTGCTGCCGTGCCTGCGCGACGGTGGTGTTCTCATCTCCGATGTTTGATTCGTAAGCCAGGCGCGCCTTCGTTTCCACCGCCTTTGCCCCAGTGACCGCCTCTTGAGCGGACTCGAGGTTACGCTGATATTTGTCGAGAGCGGCCTGGGCGATGTCGCCCTTGGTGAACAGCACGTTCTGGCGATCGAAGTCGGCCTGGGCCAGACTCAACTGCGCTCCGGCGCGTTGAACGCCTGCCGACGCCTGGTCCAGCGCAGCCTTCAACTGCGGGACCGACTGGGTTGCGGCCGCGACCGCCGCCTCCAGGCGACTGACCTCGAATTGGAAGGGGCGCGGATCGATCGTGAACAGTACGTCGCCTTTCGACAGAGGAGTATTGGCTTGCGCGACGACGGTCTGAACCCGGCCCGGGACGGTGATGTGCGGCGTGATCTGCACGACCCGCTGGAACACGCGCGCGTCCGTCGAGGACGGGTGATCATTGTTCATCGACAGGATGATGTAGAAGGCGAAGAGCGGCCCGACCGCGGCCAGAACGATTGCGATCGGCAATGTCAGGGGAAAGAGCCTGAGCTTCGCGAAGACGAGCCAGATCAGCGCCGCGTAACCTCCGAAGATGGCCGGCATCATGGCTTGACGCCTCCACTGCCCGAGCCTGCGATCCTGCCTTCGAGCGCTGCGATTTGCGCATTCAACGCGGCGATCTCGGCCTCGATCGTGCCGTCTGAGGCGCTTCCCGATGCCGGAGCAGGCGCACTCTCTGCCTTGAGTTGGCGATAGAGGTAGATCACGACGACCGAGCTTGCGATGGCCCAGAGCATGTCAGCCCCCTGCCCGGGTCTGCTGCGGCAGCCGGCCTTCAAGCGCCGCGAGCCGGCGCCGGGCTTCCTGAAGCTGGGCGATCAGTGCCCCGTCGCCAGCTCCCTTCGCCGCGCCGCCCGTCAATGGCTTGTTCGGGACGAGGTAGGCCCAGATCAGCGCCAGCGGCCACAGCACCAATGTAAGGATGCCCATCCAGCCGCAGATCGCGATGGCATCGGCCTGCGGGTGGTTGCGTGCTCGCGCGATCGCTCCGGGAAGGCCTCCAAGGCGGTAAATCACATAAGCCAGCACGACCGGCATGATGCAGAACACAATCAGCGTCAGCCAGTGCAGAAATGGCCCGAACGCCTGAAGCTTGAATTCCATTGCGTCCTCGCGGCGTCAAGCCACCACTTCGAAATCCGGAAGCTTGAACGTCTTGTTGTTCAAGGCTTCAGTCGGCCCATAACACCGCATCGCCGGCAACGGCCGCTTGCCCGCCGTCGGTATCCAGTTCGATTCCAGCCCGTCCGGCGCTTTCGGACCGGTGTAGATGGTCACGCCGCCGTCAGCGTTCTTCTTCATCTTGTCGAGATCGTAGGACGACAGCGTGGTGCGGTTGGAGTTGCTGTAGATGAAGGAACAGGTTGCGCGATCGTAAACGGTCAGCGCCCAGAACTGCCTGACCGGCATCTCCTTCGGCACGTCGATCTTGTAGGTCTTGCCGGCTTCCAGCAGCTTTCCGTTCTTGTCCGCCACGGCCATGAAGTATTGCGTGCCCGGATTGTCCGTCAGCACCTTCGGCATGTAAGTACACCAGAAATATTCGGCCGCACGCTCTATGAGATCGATGCGGTCATCATAGGTGAAAGTGAAGGTCCGGTTGTCATCCGTCTGCAGCAGCGACGCGTAATGCCGATCGGGCCAATAGAGCTTGTTGGCGGGGAAATTGTCGTACCAGGACTGCAGATAGAACCAGGCATCGATCGCAGCCTGCCGCATCGCACGCTTGGCCGTGTCGTCCGGCGTCATCGGCTTGCCCTTTTCGATGCCGAGCGACTTGATCATGCCCATCATGACCTTGTCGTGCTCTCGCACCGGCTCGACGCTCATGATCGCATGCATGTCCTCGAAATGCCGCTCGTCGTAGAACGGCAGCGTCGGGTAGCGCATGTTTATGGGATCGACGAATTTCTGCTGGGGCGGATTGGTCGCCTCGGAGAGATAATACATCCGCAACCGCTTCGAATATTGATAGGCATCGGCCGCGGACTTGCCGGGCGCCGGAACAGAGCGGAACGCGAACGCAATGCGGTAGTTGGGCGACGGCACGTGTATGTAGCCGGCCGGGACCGTGCCTTTGAAATCGGGCGCCGTGAACAACAGCTTGCCGCCCTCGCCCTTGTCGAGACCCGTGGGACCGACGTCGGCGATGGTGAACTGCCAAGCGTCGACGACCTGGCCATAGAGGCTGCCATCGGGTCCAGCCGCCGGAAGCTCGAGCACAACCGGTTCCTTGCGGAGGTCCGTGAAAGCCGTGATGTAAGGCGTGGTGCTGTTCGCCGTGATCGCTTCGACCTTCGGCGTCGCCGGTGCCGAGTAGGCGATGATGTCGTTGTCCTTCATGCCGAGATCGTTGAAAGCCGCGCGACGGAAGGAATAGATCGCGATCGCCGGCATGTTCCACAGCACGGCTTCGAAGGCGCGCTGGTGCTTGATCTGGTAGTCGAAGTCCTTGATCGAGCAGGTCGAGCCCTGCGGCGGCTGACCGCCGAGCGGCTCTTGTCCGTCCTGAGCTGATGCTTGTGCGATCAACCCGAGATCGAGGTGCGCTGCTGCGACGGCGGATGCAAACGCACCCGCCGCGGTAGGCACGAAGAATTCCCGACGATTCATGCTCTTGCCCTTTTAGCTTTCCCTGGCCGATCGATGTTCAAGCAAGCCTGGCTCCGTCTGCCGCCATGACGAACCGCAAACGGAAGCCAGAACTTCGGCATCTGCCTATTTCTCCAGGTCCACGACGACCTCATCGATCTTGCCCTCAAATACGAAGGGTTCCTGATAGTCCCTGACGACCGCCGTGCCAGTGTCGCGCCCGATGTCCTGATTCTCCGACAGCGAATATTTGAACGGCGTGGTCTGATCGACCTTGCCCGAACCGACCTTGTTGCCGTCGACGGACAAGGTGATGGTGCCGCTCTTGCCCATCTCCTTGCCGCCTTCGTAACTGAAGGCCATTTTGAGCTCATGCTTGCCGGCGGGTATGGGCTGGTCACTCGCGACCGTGAACGACTTGACGTCGAGGAAGTTGTGCGCCCCGACGAGCTTGCCGCTCTTCATGTAGAAGCCCCAGCCGCCGGTGTTGCCGCCTTGGGTGAAGATCACCCCGTTGGCGCCGTCCTTGATGTCGACCTTGGCCGAGACGCTGAATGACTTGTTCTTCAAGTCGGGTGCCGAGGCCTCGGGCAGTCCACTGAGATCACCGGGATAGACGAACTTCTTGCGATCGCCGGCGAGGTTGGGCTTGCCGGTCAGTTCGGCGCTGAAGCGTTCGGCGCCGCGCCAGTCCAGTGGTAACACCTTGTTGGTGGATGCCTGCGCCCACCAGAGTGCAACCAATTCCTGAAGCTTGTCCGGATTCTTGTTGGCGACGTTGTCCGCCTGACTGAAATCCTTGTCGAGATTATACAGCTCCCATTTTGCCTTGAACGGGTCGAACTCGCCGCGTTCGGCCTGCCAGGGTTCGAACGCGAGGGATGCCGCCCACCAGCCGTCCTTGTACATGGCGCGGTTACCGAACATTTCGAAGTACTGGCTGGTTCGCATCTCCGGAGCCTTGGCATCGCTGAAAGTGCCAAGCATGCTTCGTCCCTGGATCGGCTCCTGCGGCGTGCCGTTCACACTGCGCGGCTCGTCGACACCGGCCGCCGCGAGAATTGTCGGGGCGATGTCGATGATGTGGGTGAACTGTGTCCGGATCGCATGGTGGTCCTTGATCTTCGCCGGCCATTTGATGATCAAGGGATTGCGCGTGCCGCCGAGGTGGCTCGCGACCTGCTTGGTCCACTGGAACGGCGTGTCCATCGCCCAGGCCCATTCGGCCGGGAAATGATTGAAATGCTTCTCGCTGCCGATCTCGTCGATGAGCGGAAGCATCTGCTGATAAGTCATCTGATACGCGTTGAAGAACGCGTTCTCGTTCAGGGTGCCGTCCAGACCACCTTCGGCAGACGAACCGTTGTCGCCGACGATATAGATGATCATCGTGTTGTCGGCGTCAGGCCGTGAGGCAACGTAATCGAGGACCCGGCCCACCTCCTGGTCGACCTGGTAGCCATAGGCGGCAAACGTCTCCATCATGCGCGCGTAGAGCTTCTTCTGGTCGGCATTCAGGCTGTCCCAAGCGGGCAGGCTTTGGGGCCGTGGCGTCAGCTTCGCATCCTGCGGGACGATGCCGAGTTTCTTCTGCCGCTCGAAGGTCTGCTTTCGGTACTCGTCCCAGCCCATGTCGAACTGGCCCTTGAACCTGGCAATCAGCTCCTTGGGCGCTTGGTGCGGACTGTGCGTGGCCGCGGGCGCCAGATACATGAACCATGGCTTGCTCGGTGCGATGGCTTCCGCCTTCCTGAGCCAGTCGATGGATTTGTTGGCGAGGTCCGTGCTGAGATAGTAGTCCGGCTTGCTCGGCGTGCCGACCGGCGTCTGGTTCTCGAAGATGAATGGCCTGTTCTGGTTGGTGTCGCCGGCCATGAAGCCGTAGAAATAGTCGAAGCCGAGCCCGTTGGGCCAATGATCAAATGGACCGATCGTGCTCGTCTCGTAGATCGGCGTGTTATGGTTCTTGCCGATCCACGCCGTGGCGTAGCCGTTCTGCCGCAGCACCTCGGCGACGGTCGCCGTGCTCTTTGGAATGATACCGGTATAGCCGTCATATCCAGTCGCGAGCTCGGTGATGATGCCCGTGCCGGCAACCTGATGATTGCGTCCCGTCAGCAAGGCCGCCCGCGACGGCGAGCAGAGCGCGGTCGTGTGGAAACGGCCGTAGAACAATCCGTCATTGGCGAGCTTCTCCATGTTGGGCGATGGCACGCCGCCGCCGGCGACCGAGAACTGGCCGAATCCTACGTCGTCCAGCAGCACGAGCAGGACATTCGGCGCACCTTGCGGCGCCTGCACGCCCTTCGGAAACGCGGCCGGATCGGAATCCTTGAAAGTCGTGCCGACATTGCCCCTGAACCGAGGTTCCGCATACGGCAGAGCCGTTTGTCCGTTCGAGGACGACGAGACGGCCTGGGCGTAGGCACTTGTTCCGAGCAGCCAGGAGGCCATAAGCGCGCCAAGTACGGTGGAAAGCGGCTTGGTACGATTCATTTTGCAAACTCCGTTGGTCTTCGTTGTTTTCTCGTTCCGCGCGTCCGGCCCGTCATTGCGAAGCCGGTCATCATCGCCGACGACCGCCTCCATGGAAGCCACCGCCACCGCGGCCGCCTCCGTGGAAGCCCCCGGTCCGCCTGCCGCCACCGCCGCGATGAATCGCGGCGCCGCCTCCCCGCATGCCGCCGCCGCGCATCGCTGCCGCGCGGCCGCCACCGCCGACCCGGCCACTGACGCGCGAGTGCGTCACGCTTCGGTGCGAGATCGCGGCGCGATTGCCCGCGCCTGTGCGGGCACGGGTGACGCTCTTGGTGCTGGTGCGGCGAGATACGCTGGCACCGCGATTGCCTGTGCGTTGCGAAACCGCGCTCCTGGCCCGGCCGGCGCCCGCGTTAGAGAATTTGCCACCGCCGGGACCGCCGGTGCGATTGCGCAAGGCTTCGCGCGCGGCCGGCGTGTTGCCGCTGCCGAAGCGCCGCGCCACGCCGCCATCGCGATAGGCCACGCCGCCGCGATGAGCGGGATTGTGGGCCCAATTGTTGGTCCTGATGTTGGTGCGGTTGAAGCTGTTGTAGCGGTTGACGTTGACGTAGACGTTGCGGTTCCACCAGTTGCAGCCGCCCCAGATCGCAGCCCCGACGGCGACGGCGGCGCCAAAGCCGATCACGCCCGCAGCGACGTAGCCCGGCGGAGACCAGTAGAACGGCTGGTAGGCGGGATAATCCCACGCGCCGTAGACGACGCCGGGATCATAGACCGGGACATAATAGGTGTCGGGATCGACCGGTTCGATCGAGATCGCCTGCGACATGCCCGAAGGCGCCGACATCCCGGCCGGCGGTGCGCTCCTGGTGACCTTCTGTTGCGGCGTCGATTTCAGATTGCCGGCCGCGTCGGCGCGCTGGCGCAGCTTCTGCACCGCGCTCATCACGTCCTGCTCCTGCCCGAGAAACGCATCGCCGAGCTGCTGCACCCATTCAAGCTTGTCGTTCATCATCTGGAGCACCTGCGGCACCGACGTCAGCGCCTTGACGCTCGGATCCCAGGATTGCTTCTGCATGGCGTCTTCGAGCGCCTTCCCGGTGATGCTCTTGTTGTCCTGCGCCCAGCGCGCGGCCTCCACGACTTCCAGCGGATAGGTCGACGCCATCAGGATCTGCGACAGCAGCGCATCGGGATAGAGCGCGATCGGTGCAACCAGCTGCTCGATCTGGCCGTCAGGAAGTCTTACCGGAGCTGCTGCCGGCGCCGCGGCCGGGTCCTTCGTCGGCGGCGTGGCCGCAGGCGTTTGGGCGTATGCCGGAAAGGCAATCATCAGTCCGGCGGCCAGCGCCGCGCCAACAAGGCTGACACGATGCAATTTCGGAAGACGTATTTTCATTATGCTTCCTCGCTTTTCTTATGTCCCGTTTTATTGGAAGATGAATATCCGCTTCCAATCGTCCTTCATGCTGACAATGGTCCAGCCATTGGCGCTCGCGGCGTCGAGACCCTTGTCGAGTTTGCCGAAGGGCGACTTCCGGTCGTAGGCGTATTCGCGCTCCGCATCCGTGTGATGCACGATCAGGCCGAAGCGGCGGCCGCGCGCGCTGGTCGTCCATTGCAGCATCTGGAAATCGCCGTCGGAATTGCCAAAGGCCGCGATCGGGCGCCGGCCGATATGCGAATTGATGCCGACAGGCTTGCCGGGACCATCGTCGACGAGATCGATGGTGGGCAGACGGATCAGCACCGGACCATCCTTGCCGACCTTGAACTGGGTCTTGATGCTCGACCCCACGACCTGCTCAGGCGGGATGCCGTAGACGCGCTCGCTCCAGGGCCGCATGAATTCGATGCCGCCGCCCGAGACGATGAAGGTCTTGAAGCCGCTCGCCCTGAGATAGGCGAGCAGCTCCAGCATCGGCTGGTAAACGAGATCCGTGTAGGGCCGGTTGAACTTCGGATGACGCGCCGTCTTGATCCAGTCGCTGGCGATCTGCTCGAACTCGGCCGTGGTCATGCCGGCATGAGTCGCCATGACGAGCTCGACCAGGCCCTTCTCGCCACCCTTGGCCAGTGTGGCGATGTCATTGTCCAGAACAGCCTTGAAAGGCTGCTTCTGCTTCCAGTCCGGATGCCTGGCGGCGAGCACTTTCACCCGGTCCAACGCAAACGCAAGCTGCACATACATCGGCTGCTCGCACCAGAGCGTGCCGTCATTGTCGAATGTCGCGATGCGCTCCGGCGCCGGCACGAATTCCGACGCCCCTTCTTTCGTCACCGCGGAGACGAAATCCAGGATCGACTTCTTCGTCTGGCCGTCATTCCAGGACGGAAGAGGGTCACTCTGGGCCCGTGCAGACCGCCCCGAGACCGACAGCGTCGCAGCAGACACCAGCAGACCTGCCAGGATCTTTCGGCGATCAACGAAGGTTCCCTTCACAGGCGCTTGTCCTCCAGTTCAACCGTTCGCAAGAGTAGAACGGCCCCGCGATCCGGGGCCGTTCTGTCGATTTCAGTTGCCGGTGGGCAGGCCGATATGGAAGCCGTCCTTGGCAAGCTGATCTCTGAAGAACGAGAAGCGTTCGTATTGTTGAATCGTGATCGGTCCCGCGTAGGTCTCGCTCTGAATCTTTCGTGGAGGATATTTCACATAGGTCTTCATCAGACCCTTGATCGAGTCATTGATCGTGACCATGATCCAGGTGCGCTCGGTGTAATTGTTCATGAAGATGTCGTAGCGCTCCTGCGGGTCCTGCCAGAGATCGAAGACCTGGGGAACGGTCGCCACGTAGGACTCCGGTCCCTTCCAGCCGAGATTGCTATCAACCGAGAGACCGCCGGTCTTGACGCCGTCATCGCCGCGCAGATTGAACACCGCCTTGTAATTGCCGACGCGCGCTGCGCCCGGCGTGAGTTCGGACTCCGTGAAATAGAACCAGCTCTTGCGATCGGACTTGCCCGTTCCGAACAGGATCGGGGACATGTCGATGCTGTCGAAGATGATGGGCTTACCCTCGCGGTCGTTCTCCGGCAGCTTCACGCCGGCGAGCTTCGCGAACGTCGCCATGTAGTCGAGGCCGCCGACGATGTCGGAATTCTTGGTACCGCCCTTGATGCCCGGACCCCAAGCGATGGAGGGAACGCGGTTGCCACCTTCGCGGACGGTGCCCTTGGTGCCGCGGAATGGCGTATAGCCGGCGTCGGGATAGACGTCCTGCCAGGCGCCGTTGTCGGTCGTCCAGAACACGTAGGTGTTCTTGTCGAGCCCGAGTGATCGTACCTTGTCCATGATACGGCCGATGCGGGTGTCGTTCTCCACGACCGAGTCGGCGAACTTGCTCTTCGACAGCGATTTGCCCTGGAATTCGGGCGCCGGCATGTTGGGCTGGTGCACCTTCATGAAGTTGATGCTCATGAAGAAGGGGCCCGAGGACTTGTTGCGATCCAGATATTCGAGTGAGGCCTTCTCGACATAGTCGTCGAAGAAGGGGATGCCGACGACACCCTTGTCCGGCGTGTTGACGTATTGCCCGTTGATCTTGAAGTCTTCCTTCGCCTTCTCGCCCGCGTTGCCGGACAACGCGCCTTTGGTGACCTTCGTGAACATCGCCCTGAGTTCGGGGTCCATGTCGGGGAACCAGGTCGGGTCGGCGTAGGTGTAGGCGTTGAGATGATAGAGGCCGGCATACTTCATCTCGTCATAGCCCTGGGCGTTCGGGATCGCGTAATCGTCTTCGCCGAGATGCCATTTACCGGTGAAGAACGTTTTGTAGCCGCCCGTCTTCAGGACCGACGCGAGCGTCCATTCCGCGGCCGGCAACCCGCCGCCCTGCCCCTGGAATGCCACGGTGGTCATGCCGCTGCGGTTTGGAATTCGGCCAGTCTGCACCGCGGCACGCCCGGGCGTGCAGCTCGGCTGCGCGTAGAAGGACATGAACTGCATTCCTTCGGCCGCCAGACGATCGATGCTCGGCGTCGGCATGCCGCGATTTTCGCCACCGCCGTAGGGTCCGGAGTCACCATAACCGAAGTCATCCGACAGGATCAGGATGATATTCGGCTTTGCTCCACCGGCAGAGGATGACGGCTGCGGGGTGGTCGCCTGCGCTTGCGCAGTCTGGAAGGGTGCCATCGCCGAGAAAGCGGCAATGGTGGCCAGCGAGCTGGAAGCTGCGAGCAATTTGCGGCGGCTGAAGTCTTCCGTCTTCTTCTTCTCAGTCATCACTCTCTCCCTGGTCGTGTCACGCAGCGAAACCCGAGGTGGCTGGTCGACGTGTCGATCGGCTCGGCATGGCGCGCGGCCGGTCGATAGCGGCGGCAATAGTTCGGCGCGCAGAGATGCGAGCCGCCTTTGATCACCTTGCGCGGAATCCTGCTCTGCGGCAGCGATGGGTCGTGGCTGTCATGTTCGGAGCCGCCGCGCGGGTTTTGCGGGATGCAGCAGGCCTTTTTGGCGTCGGCCTGATGCTTCGGAGCCCACCAATCGCTGGTCCACTCCCAGACATTTCCGATCATGTCGAAAACGCCGTAACCGTTCGGCGGATAGGTCATCACCGGCGAGGTCCGCTCGTAGCCGTCCTCGCGCCGGTTCTCGAACGGGAAATGGCCTTGCCAAATGTTCGCCTGATGGACGCCCTCCGGAACGAGTTCATCCCCCCAGGCATACTCGGCCTCCTCGAGCCCGCCACGCGCGGCAAATTCCCACTCGGCTTCCGTGGGCAAGTCCTTGCCCGCCCATCGCGCATAGGCGAGCGCATCCGAATAGGCGACGTGGACGACGGGATGATCGTCGAGCGACTTAATGTTGCTCTTGCGGCCATACGGATGCCGCCAGTTTGCGCCCTTGAGCAGCGTCCACCAGTGCCTGTAGTCGCGGAGATCGACGGGATGATCCGGCGGCATGAAAGTGAGCGACCCCGCGTAGATCATGTGCGGCAAGGCATCCGGATAGTCCTTCGGATCCGGAGCGACCTCGGCGAACGTGACGTGGCCGGTGGCGCGCACGAACGCCTTGAACTCGCGATTCGTCACCGGCGTGCGGTCGATCCAGAATCCGTCGACGCTCACCATGTGAGACGGAGCTTCCTCCGGATAGTGTCGATCAGATCCCATCCGAAAGGTGCCGCCGGGAATGAAGATCGCGTTTGGAGGGCTGCCTTCAGTGACGTTTGCGACCGGTGCCTGCGCAATGTTCACGTCGGATGCTCCTTACTCCAAAAGCGCCCGACAGCCGTTCGTCCGACGACGACCGGCGAGCGAGGACGAAATCTAAAGCGCGGCTTGGCTCGGCCTAGTTGGACCTTGGTCCATCATGTTTGGTGCGCACAATGCGAATTGCAGCGCGCGGCGCCTGCCGAGCGCGGTGGGAACTCGCCGCCACGATCAGGTTGGCAAACGACGCAGATCCTGTCCTTGAAGCGCAGCCGCCGAACCGATCCCGATGTTCTTTACGATCGCCCTCGCCTGGAGCATGGTGATGTCAAGCGGCCTCACAAGCTCGCCCGGATAGTACCGCACATTGCCGGCCAGCGGCGTCGGTGCCTGCGGCACGAAGACAACCATCCAGTTGTTGTCCAGCGTTTCCAGCAAATACCCGATCTGCCAACCTCCCTCGGCGCGGACGAGCACTGGCTTGAACTCGTCGCTGGCGCTTTCGGCCTGGGCGAGGCCCTCGGCCATGCTCTTGACCATCTGGTATTGCGGCATGCTGCCGAGAAAGGAATTTTCGAACCACGCGCTGACGTTGGCGCCGACCTTTGTCCGCGCCACGACGCCGGCCAGGAAGGACACCAGCACAAGCAGCACCGCCGCGAGCAATGTCACGATGCCGACCCCCGCGATTTTTCCGACCGCGTCGAAATGCAGGAAATGGGACACGGGCATCGCTGCCTTGACCGCGATCCGCATCGCGTGCCCGAGGATCACTAGCACGAGAGCGACCGGCAGCAGGAACAACGCACCGCCAATGATCGTGGTCTTCAAGAACCGCTTCATTGTCCTTCCCCATCATCCGAAGGCCCAACATGGCGCCGCCACCAATCCGGACGAGCTACCAAGTGATGTTGAGCCGGAACTGGCTTTTGAAATTGTAGACTGGATAGTCCTTGATGATGGGTACGCCGATCTCGAGCGAAGCCGCGACGTTGTCGGACAGCTTCTTTCCGGCGCGTACGTCCAACGGCAGAAACAGGCGGCCGGTCTGCCCGGTGACCGGGTCGCCGAAATTGATCCGGATGTCCTGGCTGGGATAGAAGGTGACGAACCAGCGATCGGGTAAACCGATGTTCAACGCCGGACCGAACTGAAGATTGCTGATGTTCCGGCGCGCCGGATCGCCGGCAACGCTCAAATCGTATCGGAAGATCGGCTCAAAGTAGCTCGACTTGCTGATTTCAGGCAGCGCGACGCGAAAGCCGACGATCGGCATCGTTCGCCATTTGCCTGATCCGAGCGGATCGTCGCCAGTGGGGGCAATGAGACGCGCGCCGAAGCCCACGGCCCAGCGCTTGTCGAGATCGTGAATGACCGCCGCCTGGATATCGGCATCGCCGATGCCGTGGAGGTAATTGCCGTTCGGGTTGCTGGAGTTGATCGTATTCCGCGCGAGGAACGGCAGATCCGTCCGCGTCACCACCGTCCATGTCGGCGTCAGATAGAAGGTATGGTCGTATCGCAAGTTGAGCGTCTGTGTGGTGACATCTCGCGTGCTTCCCGGAGCCGTGCGGTACTCGTGCTGGAATTGAAACAAGTTCGGAGGCGGACGGAAGAAATCCAGCCCGGAAAGATCGTATGCTTCGGATGACTGGGCGGCGGCGGGGAGAGAGCGCAACAAGGCGAATAGGACGAGCAATGCAGCCCAACACTTTCCGTTCGCCGCTCTCCAAGTAACCGGGCCGATGCAATCGAGGACATCGCTCGCGTGCATCAACGAGCCGAGCTTCTCGCTGTGCATCATATGCGCTCCAGCGCTCAACCTCGAACGCAAGTCCCATGCATAGCTCGTCTGGCTGACCACAGAGGTGAAAGCTAGAGTGAAGCCAGGATATGGGCCTAGTTGGACCTTGGTCCATCGGCCCCCCTTTGCGAGCACTTCGCTTCAGAACTTCAACCATCTCGCAGTTGCGGGCGACCGAGTGCCGCATCACCGACGATTTGGTTGCCGTCGAGCAGCCTCGGATTTGAGATACGGCGGCACGGCCGTTCTGCAAAGTGTTCGGCCCGAACGCATCGAATTTGCGTTAGATTTCAATGAATCTTCTCCCGCCAGCTCCAGGGCTGGCACAAAGTGCATAGTCCATTCGAATTGAATGACGCATTGCAGGCCAGGCTAGCTCTTCGAGACAGGGCCACAGATAAGTTCTGCAAGCATTCCAGACCGTTGGAGGGAACATAGATCGACCACAGGTTTTGGCTTACCATCAATGCCCGGAGCCGGATTGGAATTCGTGAAAAGCGTAGATCGATCTGAAGAGGCAAAGGCGGAAGTGAATCTCGGTGGAATCCTCGCCGCCGTTATGCTGATTGCCACCGTGCTTCTTTGGTCCGGCGTACCGTCGTGCGCCGACAACGCACCCCGGCATATTCTCATCTTGAGTGCGTACAACTACACGTTTCCCGCAGCGACCCAGGTCATCGACGGGATCGAAAATCGTCTTCGCGAGAAGAGCGGGAGACGGCTTGAGATCGACGCCGAGTTTCTCGATCTCGTCCGCGTTGAAGACCCTCAGCATGAGGTGCGCACCGCCACCTTCATCCGCGAAAAGTATGCAGCGAGGCCACCCGACATCGTCGTTGTGGTGGGCGGCACCGCACTCCAGTTCATGATGAAGTACCGCGACATCGTCGCCCCCCAGGTGCCTGTCGTGTTTGCCGGAGTTTCGCAAGCAACCTATTCCGGCTTGCGTCCGCCCGCCAACGTCACCGGCGTCTTGATAGGACTGGACCTTGAGAACACGCTTCACCTCGCCGAACTGCTTCAGCCCGCCGCTCGACGGCTCTTTGTAATCGCCAGCAACATCACCCTCGAAGATCGCCGATGGCAGGAAACGGCCCGCCGCGCCATCGAGCAACATGACCGAAAATTTGAAACGACTTATCTCTTCGGGCTCCCCTACGATGTCCTCGTTGGCGAGGTTTCGCGAATCCCCAGCGACGCGATCGTCATCCTCTTGGCCTTCTTCGGCGACGGCACCAACAGAACTCTTACCGGGAGGGAGGTCGCTCGTGAACTTGCCCGCGCGTCCCCCGCCCCACTGTACGGACCGTACAACACCTATCTCGACACCGGGGTCGTTGGTGGATTTTTCGAGACGTTCGAATCGCACGGGGCCGCTGCGGCCGATCTGATACTTGCGATTGGCGCCGGGGAAGATCCAGCCGCGCTCCAGCCGAAAATCAATCCAACCCAGGCCTTCTACGTCGACTCAAAAGCGATGGCGCGATGGGGCCTGAAGCAGAGCAACCTTCCGCCCGGCACCAATGTTTGGTTCAAGCAGCCCAGTCTGTGGGAGGAACATCATTATTTGATTTCGGCGGTAGCGCTGGTCATCGCGTTGCAAACGATCATCGTCGCCGCGCTGCTGGTTCAACGGCGGCGGCGCCGCCAGGCCGAGAGTTCGCTCGAGGAGAGCGAGGACCGAATGACTTTCACGGCCGCATCCGCCAATATCGGATTGTGGCAGTTCGACCGCACCACGGACGAGTTGTGGGCGACCGACCATTGCCGGACGATGTTCGGTCTCGCCAGCGATACTCCTCTCACGCGCGAGAGGTTTGTAGCGGCAGTGCATCCCGACGATCGGCGCATCGCCGTAGGGACATTGCGGGGCGTATTGCGCGGCCAGGCTACCGTGACTGACATCCGCATTGTTCGTCCCGACGGCCAGATCCGCTGGTTCAGGATTCGCGCGCGCGCCCCCCTCGACCGTGGCAGATCGCCGGATCAGCTCAGCGGAATACTCGTCGATATCACCGACCAGAAGGCGGCAGAATCCGAAGCAGACCAGCAACGCCAGGAAATCGCTCATCTGATGCGGGTCTCCACGCTCGGTGAGCTTTCGGGTGCGATTGCCCACGAAGTCAATCAGCCGCTCACCGCAATACTTTCGAATGCCCAGGCGGCGCTTTACATTCTGGAACAGAGTGAGCCGAACCTGGCTGAGGTGCGGGATGCCCTTCAGGATATCGTCAAGGAAGACAGTCGCGCGGGCAACGTCGTTCGACGTTTGCACGGACTTCTCAAGAAAGAACAGACGCGCTCCGAGTTCGTCGACCTCAATGAGATGGTCGATTCAGCCCAGTTGCTGCTCCGCAGCGAATTAATCCGCCGGCGCGTGACGATAGAAACCGACCTGGCAAAGAGCAGACCGACCGCATACGGCGATTCCGTGCAACTGCAGCAAGTCCTTCTCAACCTCGTCATCAACTCGATGGACGCAATGGCTTCTACACCCGTGAGCCAACGGCGCGTCCGAATCTGCACTCGGGATGGACCAGATGGTGCGATCGAACTGTCGGTCAGCGACAGCGGTTGTGGCATCCGTCATGTCGATGGCAAGCAGTTATTCAAGCCGTTCTATACGACCAAGGACCACGGTCTCGGCCTCGGTCTGACGATCTGTTCCAGTATTATCCGGAAGCACGGCGGCACGCTCAATCTACGGGACAACGAGGCGGGCGGCGCAACAGCAAGGATCACGTTGCCCCCTCGCCCGATGCTCATGGCAGCTCAATGACAGATCGTGAGTTCACAGTCTTTCTGGTCGATGACGACGAGAGCGTGCTGAAGGCGATTACCCGGCTCCTGAGGGCGCGAGGGCATCGCGTTCAATCGTTCACCTCGCCGAGCGAATTTCTCTCGAACCATGACCCGTCGATCGCTGGATGTGCCATCCTGGATGTCGCGATGCCTGGCCTCGACGGACTCGCGCTACAGCAAGCGCTTGGCGCAAGCGGATCCTGCCGGCCGGTTATTTTTCTGACTGGCAGAGGCGACATCCCCACCACGGTTCGCGCCATGCGGGCGGGTGCCGTGGATTTTCTCACCAAGCCCGTTAGTGACACTGACTTATTGATGGCCATCGCGCAGGCTGAGCGGAGGGACAGCGAAGCTCGCGCTGCTCAAGCTGGCCTCAGTTCTCTCAACACCAGGCTCGCCTTGCTCACGCCACGCGAGCGCGAAGTCATGCAGCATGTCGTCGCCGGCCGCCTGAACAAGCAGATCGCAAGTGTTCTGGGAACTGCCGAGAAAACCATAAAGGTTCACCGGGGACGGGTCATGGCCAAGCTTGGAGTCCGCTCCGTCGCAGACCTCGTGCGCCTCGCGGAGAGAGCCGGAATCAGCGGCGAGGCATGAGAGCCCGCTGTTGGCCCTTGGGCCAACTCGACAACGCTCCGTTGTAACGCCGATAGTTGTGGCATGGCACAAGCTCCGCGGTGGGTAGCAATCGTCGACGACGATCCATCGGTCCTCAAGGCGCTGTCGCGCTTGCTGAGGACGCGGGCCATTGACACGCAAACATACGAGTCCGCCGCCGAATTCCTCGACTCGCTCCCGGAGAGGACGAAGGACGCCTGGCCCGAATGCTTGATCCTGGACCTGCAAATGCCGGGGATGAACGGCCTCGAACTTCAGCGTCACCTGAACCGCTCGGGAATTCAGATCCCGACCATCGTCATCACCGCGCATTCGGAAGATGACATGCGCGAGCTCTGCATAACGGCGGGCGCCGACGCCTATCTCCTCAAGCCGCTTGAGGATCTGGCTCTGATCGCGGCGATCAATGACATTCGAACGAGGAGCGCGCGGTCGTGACTGTCGTCACCGCGCTCCTTGTTCCTCAATCCCGGCATTTGGCAAATGGAACTTTTGCGTCACCCAATAGCATCACTTCCTGCAAATCGTGATGCGGCTCGACATTGCCACAATGGCAGCAAGCTCTGAGCAGATCGTGAGTCGCATGATTTGCTTCCATAAATTGTAGCAATCTTTACGTGTTTTCTGCGCCAGAATAGCGCGGCCATTCTTTCGATTTGTCGTCGTTGGACGTCGCTTGAAGGGGGTGCGCGGTGGAACGTGTCTTCAGTACCATTCTCGCCTTGTCTTGGCCGGATGATCGCCGGTCTGCGGCTTCAAAACCTGGCGGCTGCTCCCATCTCCGGACTGCTTTGCCGAGATGCACCCGCAAGCGGCATGGTGAGCGAGGCACTTTCAAATTTGGGCTCGCGGTCGCGGCACTCATATGGGCCGAGGCGAATGACACAGCGTTCGCCCAATCCTGCACGGTTGCCGTGGACTCGACGGTAACGCTCACCAGCGGAACCTGCGCTATCGATCCGAATACAACGCTGACCGGCACGCCTGCCGTCCACGCCAGCACGAGCGCGCAGATCACCACGAACAACGTCAACATCAATCCCTTCAACGGCGGAAGCATCGGTGGCCTCGCCGACACCAACGGCACGATCATCTTCAGCACGGGATCCAGCATCAACGGCAATTGGAGTATCGCAGCATCGGCGCAGAGCGGCGGCCAGATCATTTTCGAGTCGGGATCGGCCATCAACCCGGCCTTCGGTGGCGGCGGAACTGCATTGCTGGCCGACGGGACAGGCACGCAGATCCGCGCGACCGGGCTGACAGTTGGCCTCAATAGCTCAGGGAACAACGTTGGGGGCAAGGCGACCAATGGCGCCACCATCAGCTTGCTCAACACGGCCATCAGCTATGCTGCCGGCGGCGGCGGCAACACCGGCCTCTGGGCGACCGGCTCCGGCAGCCAGATCACGGCGGTGAACACGACAATCGCGATGCCTGGCGGCGGCGGCAATGATGTCGGCGTGCGCGCCGACACCGGTGGCACCGCTACGCTGACGGGTGGGACTGTCAGCGTTGAAGGCAATGGCGGCGGCGAGACCGGCCTTTTGGCCCAATCGGCCGGAAGCAGCATCGCGGCAAATGGCGTTGCCGTCACGATTTCGGGCGGCGGCGGAGATGTCGGTGCCAAGGCGCTGGACGGCGCGGCGATTACGCTCCGTGGCGGCAGCGTTGCCGCGATCGGGAGCAACGCCGAGATCGGCGTGCAGGCGACCGGGATCGGCAGTTCGATCTCGGCCGAGGAGACCGCGATCAGCACTGTCGGCGACAATTCCACGGGTGTGCAGGCGGATAACGGAGGCAGCGTTGCGCTCAGGAACCTGACCGTGAAGACAGCCGGGGCGTCGGCGGTCGGCTTGCTGGCGACCGGCGCGGGCTCTTCGATCAATGCTCTCGGCGTGGACGTCACCACGTCGGGATCGGGCGCACACGCCGCTATGGTCACGGGTGGCAGCACATTGTCCGTTACAGGGAACCTGACGGCTAATGGCGCCGGCGCAAACGCTCTAAACATCAACGGTGGAGATGCGACCGTTGGTGCGATCATGACGAGCCCGAACGGTGCCTCGATCGCGGCTCCAGGCGGCACGAGCAATGTGAGCCTGACCGGCTCTGCAGCCGTCGTGAATAATGGACAATGGCTGAACGTCAGCGGCGGTGCCTCGCTCAACCTTACTGCGGAGGCGTCCTTCCTACGGGGCGTCGCTCTTACCGCGGCCGGCAGCACCTCCAACGTGTCGCTCAGCGACGGTTCGCTCTGGACCATGACCGGAAATTCGAACGTCACCAATCTGAGCAACACCTCCAGTGACATCGAATTCACGCCGCCGACCGGGGATCCGACGCTGCTGTCAAGCTACAAGACATTGACGGCCGTCAACTATGTCGGCCAGAGCAGCACGATCGGTCTCAACACGTTTCTCGGCAGCGACAGTTCACCATCCGACCGGCTCGTCATCGACGGTGGCACGGCCTCCGGCAACACCTTCCTCAAGATATCCAACACGACCGGTGCCGGCGCCTTGACGACGGGCAACGGGATCCTTGTCGTCGACGCAATCAATGGAGCAACCACGACGGCGGACGCCTTCAGCCTGTCCCGGCCGGTCCTCGCGGGACCCTACCGTTACTCGCTATACCGATCGAGCGTGGACGCCAGCGATCCGCAGTCCTGGTATCTGCGCTCCAACCTCGTCTGTGCCGCCCATCCTGATCTGCGCATTTGCGGCGGAGGTGGTGGCGGAGGTGGCGGCGGCGGAGGTGGCGGCGGAGGTGGTGGTGGTGGTGGTGGCGGCGGCGGCGGCGGCGGCAATATCCCCGACTACCGGGACGAAACGTCGTACTATGCCGCGATCCCGGCGATGACACTGTTGTATGGACGCAACCTGCTCGACTCCCTCCACGAACGGGTTGGCGAGGAGGACGGCGAACGCACGCGCGCCAATCCCGGGAACACCAGGGTCGGCTGGGCTCGCATCATCGGCGTCAATGGCGTTCAGCAGGGCGACAGCCTCGGAGTGCTGGGCGGCGACGCCGGTCCCCATTTCTCCTATAATTTTCAGGCCCTCCAGGGCGGCATGGATGCCTATCGGCAAGATCATCCCGACGGCTCGCGCGACCTGGCCGGCGCCTACTTTGCAATCGGCGGCGCCCAGGGGCGGGTCGCACACTACGATGGTGCTATGGGCGACAGCAACTTTGCCGCCTACACGCTCGGCGGTTACTGGACGCATTTCGGACCCGCCGGCTGGTACGTCGACTCGGTGCTGCAAGGCACGTTCTACGACATTCGCAGCGTGGGCAACTCCGGGATTCCCGCGCTCAAGACCGGCGCACAGGGCGGCGCCGCGTCGGTCGAGGGCGGCTATCCTTTCAAGTTCGCCGGCGGATATTTCATCGAGCCGCAGGCGCAGCTGGTCTATCAGAACGTCCACGTCAACGACGCCCACGACATCGCTGCGCAACTCCGATTCACGGATGTGAGCTCGCTGGCCGCTCGTGTCGGCGCCCGGTTCGGTCGGACCTGGGCGATCGATGACAACTCGCGTACGATCACCGCCTGGATCCGACCCAATCTCTGGAATGAATTCCTCGGCAATCCGACGACGTGGTTCTCGTCCGAGACCGGTTTCATTCCGTTTCACGCCAGTCTCAACGGCTTGTGGGGCGAGATCAATGCTGGCGTCAGCGGCCAGTTGACCTCCACCACAACGCTTTATGCCAATGCCTCCTACCAGAGCCGGTTTGACGGCGGTGGCTTTGCCTACACCGGAAAGGCGGGGCTACGGGTCAATTGGTGAAACGCGATGTAGGGCAACCATCCTCGATGCGGTGTGGCGCCTATTGGACCTAGGTCCAATGTTGCTCTCGCAAGCTCGTATGGGATGCTGTTCAGCGACGAAGGACTTCAATCTTCGGATCAATCTCGTCGGGCGTGCTCAGTCGTTGCGGATCAACCGCGCGATCGGAGCGCCGGATGTTTCGCTGCAGTCACCAACCGCGGCGGCTAGCAATCTTTCATCAAGGGAGAGCTGTGCTGACCGAGCAAGGAAGTTCAAAAAAAGTCTCAGCCGCCCGTGACGCCATCGTCGAGCTCAAGTCGCGGATCGGAAAGTCCGTGCTCGGTCAGGATCATCTGGTCGAGAGCATGCTGATTGCGCTGATTGCCAACGGAAACCTCCTGATCGAAAGCCTTCCGGGCCTCGCCAAGACACGCGCGGTCAAGACAATGGCCAAACATCTGGCAGCGGATTTGTCGCGTGTGCAGTTTACGCCGGACCTGTTGCCGTCGGATGTGACCGGCGCAGAGATATACGTTCAGACCGCGAACGGCGGCCAGTTTCAGTTTCAGAAAGGGCCGATCTTCGCGAATCTCGTGCTTGCCGACGAGATCAACCGCGCACCGGCCAAGGTGCAATCCGCCCTGCTCGAGGCGATGGAAGAACGTCAGGTCACGGCCGCGGGCAAGACCTACAAGATGCCTGACCTCTTCATGGTGCTCGCGACCGAGAACCCGATCGAGCAGGAAGGGACCTATCAGCTTCCCGAGGCGCAGCTCGACCGCTTCCTGATGCATGTCGTCATCACTTATCCCGACGAAGCGGTCGAGGGAGAGATCATCAAGCTCAACCGCGCCGAAAGCGCGCAGAAGCCGAAGGATCGTGCCGCGGAGCCGGAGCCCATCCCGCAACAGGCGATCCTTGATGCGCGCGCAGAAATCGACGGCATCTTCGTATCCGACCTCGCCCAGAAATACATGGTTGACGTGATCACTGCGACCCGCTTCCCGGACCGCTACGGTGAACCGTTGAACAAGTGGATCCAGGTCGGCGCCAGCCCGCGCGGCAGCCTGGCGCTCGACCGCTGCGCGCGGGCGCGCGCCTGGCTGGACGAATACGAGTTCGTGACACCTGATCATATACGCGGGGTCATGCACGATTGTCTGCGGCACCGGCTGATCCTGAGCTACGAGGCCGTGTCCCAGGGCATTACCGCCGATCAGGTGATCGACAAGATAGCGGCCCTCGTCGTATCCGCGTGAGGCAGGGCATGGCGGACATCACCCACAGCGTGCCCGGCGTCTATGTCGATCTCGAAGATCTGACAGCGCTCGAATATCGCGACCGCAAGGTGTCGTTCCTGCCGCGCCAGCCGGTGCACAGCCTGCTGTCCGGACGGTTCGCCTCGCGGATGCGCGGGCGCGGACTCAATTTCGAGGAAATCAGGGATTATCGCGCCGGTGACGACGTGCGGTCGATCGATTGGAAGGTCACCGCACGGCTGCGCAAGCCGCATGTTCGCGTCTTCAATGAGGAGCGAGATCGGCAGACGATCCTGATCGTCGACCAGCGCCTGTCGATGTTCTTTGGCAGCAGGCTTGCGATGAAGTCGGTGGCGGCGGCACAGGCTGCCGCCATTGGCGCCTGGCGCGTCCTCGGGGTCGGCGACCGCATCGGCGGCATCGTCTTCAACGACCGTGACATTGTCGAAGTGACGCCACGGCGCAGCCGGGCAACCGTCCTTCAAATTCTCTCCGCGATCGTCGCACAGAACCAGGCCCTCGGTGTCGGGCGCGATATCGTTTCTGCACCGGAAATGCTCAACACGGCACTGGCGCATGCCGAACGGCGCGCGCTCCACGATGCCGTCGTCGTCATCGTCAGCGACTTCGACGGCGCCAACGATGCGACGCGCAGGATGGTTGGCGCGATGAGCCGGCACAACGACGTCGTCGCCGGACTCGTGCATGACCCCCTGCAAAGCGACCTTCCTCCGTCCGCCAGCATGACTGTGACGGATGGTGAACTCCAGATCAGGCTGGAGGTGGGGCGCGACAGCGTGCGCAAGAGCATCTTGCGGGCAACCGAAGAGCGGTTGAGAGACGTTTTCGTCTGGACCACAGAGCTCGGCATTCCTGTGCTGCCGCTCAGCGCTGCGGAGGACATCGCAATGCAGCTGCGTCGCCTCCTGGGCGGCATGCCCCAGCGCCATGGGCGTGGCAGCGGACATAACGGGACGGAGGCCTCGCTTGGCTGAAGTCCAACCCGTCAACACCGATCCTGTCGCCGGACTGATCGACATCCCCCTGCCCCGCGAGGTCAGCCTGTGGCCACAGACCTGGGAGGCGAGGATTGCGACCATCCTTGTCCTGGTATCGGTGATCGCCCTGATCTGGCGCGTCGTCCATGTCCGGCGCGTCAATCGGTATCGCCGCGCGGCCCTTGCCGAACTGGAAACGATCAGAGGCGCGAGTTCGACGGCTCCGTCGGATCTGCCGGCACGATTGGCCCTGCTCGTCAGGCGAACAGCGCTCGCGGCTTTTCCGCGGGCACAAGTCGCCCCTCTGGTCGGTCCGGCGTGGCTCACCTTCCTCGATGATTCCTATGGAGGGCACGAATTTTCCGAGGGCGTCGGCCGACTGCTCGTCAACGGGCCTTATCGGAACGATCCGCCTGGGGAAGCCGAACTGACATCGCTCGCCGCGTTGGTCCGTCAATGGATCGAGGTGCACCGTGCTTGAGTTCGCCTGGCCATGGGTTCTGCTGGCGCTGCCGCTGCCCATTCTGGTGTGGTGGTGGCTGCCGCCTTACCGCGCGCGCCAGGCTTCGGTCCACGTGCCATTCTTCGACCGGCTTGCGGCAGCGACCGGCGAGACGCCGCAGCGCGGCGCCGTCATCATGGAACGTCGCGCCATTCAGGTGATCGTGGCGATTGCAATCTGGGCACTGCTGGTCTCGGCGCTGGCACGGCCGCAATGGGTCGGCGATGCCGTGACCCACGAGGTGTCCGCGCGTGACCTGATCCTTGCCATCGACATCTCGGGATCGATGGACCAGCACGATTTCAGGGCGCCCGATGGCGATATGCTGACACGGCTTGACGGCGTCAAACGCGTCATCAGTGACTTCATCGCGCGCCGCAAGGGTGATCGCGTCGCGCTCATTCTGTTCGGCACGAGGGCCTATGTGCAGGTGCCGTTCACGCAGGATTTGCAGACCGCGCAGCAGCTGCTCGGCCAGACCGAGGTCGGCATGGCCGGCCAGCAGACCGCCATTGGCGACACGATCGGGCTTGCCATCAAGAGCTTCGCGGGGAGCACGGCGAAGGAGAAGCTCCTGATCCTGCTCACCGACGGCAATGACACCGCGAGCCGCGTGCCGCCGGTACATGCCGCCGACATCGCCCGACAGAACGGCGTCGTGGTCTACGCGATCGGTGTCGGGGACCCCACGGCCTCCGGCGAGAACCGCGTCGATCTCGGTGTGCTGAAAGACGTTGCGACCACGACAGGAGGACACTTCTTCCGCGCCGAAGACGGTGCCCAGTTGCAGGCGATCTATGCCGACATCGATCGGCTTTCGCCGGCGAAGCTTCAGACCTTGTCATGGCGGCCGAAGCTGCCGCTGTTTCAATGGCCGCTGGGCGCGGCCGTGATCCTCGGCCTCGCCTTGTGGCTTGCGCTGCTGGCCGCCAGCGAATGGCGCCGGGGAAAGGCGGTCGGTCATGCATGATGCCGCCGCCATCCCCTTCCACCTGCTGCGCCCGTGGTGGCTGCTCGGACTGGTCCCTGTCGTCGCGATCTTCGCCTTGCTGCTCTGGCGACAGAATGTGCGGGCACAATGGGGCGCCGTGATTGCCCCGCACCTGCTGGATCATCTGATCGTGCAGCCCGGGCGGGGGCGTAGCGTCAACCCGCTCTATCTCGTCGCGACCGGCCTGATGCTCGGCATCGTCGGCATGTCGGGGCCCACATGGCGGCGCGAATTGCCGCCCTTCGTCGAAGACAAGGCGCCGCTGATGATCGTCCTGGCGGTCGGCGCGTCGATGAGCGGGACCGATGTCGCTCCGTCTCGGCTCGAGCGCGCCAAGCAGAAGATCGGCGATCTCCTCGCGGCCCGCGCCGGCGCCCGCACCGGACTGATCGCCTATGCCGGCACCGCCCATCTCGTCATGCCGCTCACCGACGACCGCGCCGTGATCGAGCCCTTCCTGACGGCGCTCGCGCCGGGATTGATGCCGGCGGACGGCAACAACGTCGCCGCTGCGATCGCGCTCGCGACAGCGTCGCTGGCGACCGAGCCGGTTGCAGGCACCATCCTGCTGGTCGCTGACGATCTTGGCTCCGCCGATCCCGCGGCGCTCCGGAAGGCCGCCGGGCGGAATAATCTGGTGATGCTCGCCGTGAGCCCGCAGACATCCGCCACGTCGCTCGGTGCTGACACCGTCGAGGTCAGCATCGACGGATCGGACATCGTGCGGCTGGAGCGGCGGATCGAGAGCCGGTTCCAGGCAGCCGAGAGCGATGCGTTCGGGACACGATGGCAGGACGAGGGTTTCTGGCTGCTGCCGCCGATGGCACTGCTCAGCCTGCTCTGGTTCCGGCGCGGCATGACGGTGGCGTGGGCAATCGCCCTCGTTCTTGCGCTGCAGGCAGGACAGGCGAGAGCGGAGGATACGTCCCGCTTTGCAAATCTGTGGCTGACACCGGACCAGCAAGGACGGCTGGCTTTCGATCGCGGCGACTACAAGAGTGCCGCAACGCTGTTCGCCGATCCGATGTGGCGCGGCATCGCGGCCTATCGCGCCTACGACTTCATCGCCGCTGCCGAAGCGTTTTCACGTGTCGATACGATCGAAGGCAAGTTCGCGCTCGGCAACGCCCAGGCTCAGAACCACGCCTTCGAGAAGGCGATCGGCCTCTATGACGAGGTGCTGAAGGCCGAGCCCGGCAACGTCGCGGCCAGGACCAACCGCGCGATCGTGCAGGCCGCGCTCGACGCACGAGAGGCGAAGCGCCGCAAGCAGGAACAGAGCGACGCCCCGCCGCCCGACCTGAAGCCTGACGAGATGAAGGTCGATCCCAAGCAGAAGGGCGGCAAGACCATCAAGGTCTCGCCGCAGGACATCACCACCGCCGGGGCTGCGGAAGCCTGGATGCGGCAGGTGCAGACCACCCCTGCCGACTTTCTCAAGCTGAAATTCGCGATTCAGGCCGCCGCGCCGTCGGCAGGAGCGAAGCAATGAGGCCGCTGCTCACCGCGATTGCGCTGCTCGCCGCGGCCTTGCTGCCAGCGCGGGGCGTGGGGGCGCAGGACAGCCCGCCCGCGCCGGTCGTGCAGGTGGGCATCGATCCGCCGCGCGTCGTCGTCGGGCAGCAGGCGACGCTGCATGTCACCGTGCTGGCTCCGAACTACATGACCGCTCCGCCCGAGGTCCCGAGCTTCCAGCTACGCAACGTCGTGACCCGGCAGCTGCAGAGCGTCAACATCAACGATAGCCGGGACGGCGTGGCTTACGCAGGCGTGCGCCTGGAGTTCGCCATCTATCCGATGGAAGCCGGCAGTTACGCCATCTCCGATCAAAAGGTTCACGTCAAATATGCCGCCGAACCGCCGGCCACACGCGAGGTTGACGTCGCCCTGCCGGGCGTGTCCTTCGAAGCGTTCGTGCCGGAACCGGCGTCGGGACTGGAGCCGTTCGTCGCGGCCAGTCATCTCGTTGCCGAGCAATCGATCAAGCGATCGTCGGATCAGCTCAAGGCAGGCGATGCCGTCACGCGGACCGTCACGATCCGCGCCGAGGGTACGCCGGCGATGCTGCTGCCGACACAGCGGTTCGCGGCGGTGAAAGGCCTCGCCCTTTACCCGACGCAGCCGACGCTCAGCGACAAGACGGAGGGGCGAACCGATGTCCTCACCGCCACCCGCGTCGACGCCGCCACCTACATGCTGGAACAGCCCGGCGAGTACGAATTGCCTGCGATCGACATCGGCTGGTGGAATGCCGGCAGCAATCAAGTCGAGGCGATCCATCTCGATGCGGTGCCGCTGAAGGTCGCGGTCAATCCGGCGGCCGAAGGCGGAGCGGGCATCGACCGCACGCGCCGGGACTGGACCTGGAGCGGGATCATCGACATGGTCGCGGACCATTGGTTGTTCCTACTGCTTGCTGTTCCGGTCATCGCGGGATTTGCCTGGGCCGCGCCCGCGGCCGTTCGGCGTACCGCCCGGGCCTATCGCCGCCGCCGGCAGGCCTATCTGCAATCCGAGGCCTTTGCGTTCCGCCGGTTTCGCCGCGCGGCGCTCCGGCACGATGCGCGGGCAGCGTATTTTTCGCTGCTCGACTGGCTCGCGCATGTTGGCGGAGCCGCATCCAAGAATTCACTGGAGAGGTTCAAGGCGGCCGCGGGCGATACCGACCTCGGCCGCGAGATCGGAGCCGTCGAGAACAAATTGTTCGCTCGCTCACATGAGCACGACCGTTGGTCGCCGCGCCGGCTCGTGCGTCACGTCAGCATCGCCCGTCGCGGGTTGCGGCAGCATGCGCGATCTCACGAGGCGTCGCCCCTGCCGCGACAGCTGAATCCGACCGGAGCGACGATCGCGCCAGCCCATGCGGGCCGAAAGCCCGCGAGATGAGAAGGAGCACATCGAAGCCGACATCAACAAATTTCGGACTCCAAGAGATCGATCGAACGACCAACCCACCAGTGGCCAAGGAGCGTCTAATGACCAAAGAGACGATGAAGCACGATGAAGCCGCCGCCGAAAAAACGCGCGCAACAAACTCATCCATGGATCGCCGGGCCGTCCTTCTTGGCTCGTCATCGCTCGTCGCCGCCGCAACGCTGACCTCTCAGGCGCTCGCGCAGGCCCAGAAGGCCGCACCTGCCACAATACCAGCGGCCGGTGGCCGCAAGCCGAATATCCTCGTCATCTTCGGCGATGACATCGGCATTCCCCAGATCAGCGCCTACACCATGGGGATGATGGGTTATCGTACGCCGAATATAGATCGGATCGCTCGCGAAGGCGCGATCTTCACCGATTCATACGGCCAGCAGAGCTGCACCGCCGGCCGCGCCTCGTTCATCCTGGGCCAGGAGCCGTTCCGCACCGGTCTTCTCACCATCGGCATGCCCGGCGATCCCCACGGCATCCAGGACTGGATGCCGACGATCGCCGACGCCATGAAAACGCAAGGCTATGCCACCGGCCAGTTCGGCAAGAACCATCTCGGCGACCGTGACGAGCATCTGCCGACCAAGCACGGTTTCGATGAGTTCTTCGGCAATCTCTACCACCTCAACGCCGAGGAGGAGCCGGAAGGCTACTTCTATCCGAAGGATCCGAACTTCCGTAAGCAGTTCGGCCCTCGGGGCGTCATCAAATCGTCCGCGGATGGCAAGATCGAGGACACCGGGCCGCTCAACACCGCGCGCATGCCGACGGTGGACGAAGAATTCCTGGGCGCGGCCAAGGACTTCATCGGCCGTCAAGCGCGGGCCGACAAGCCGTTCTTCGTCTGGTTCAATTCGACACGCATGCACGTTTTCACGCACCTGAAGAAGGACTCACTCGGCAAGACCGGCAAAGGCATCCATGCCGACGGCATGGTTGAGCACGACGGGATGGTGGGAGAGTTGCTCAAGCAGCTCGACGACCTCAACATCGCCGACAACACGATCGTTCTCTACACGACAGACAACGGCGCCGAAATCGCGCTTTGGCCCGACGGAGCCATGACGCCATTCCATGGCGAAAAGGGCACCACTTGGGAAGGCGGCATGCGCATTCCGATGATGGTGCGCTGGCCCGGCGTGGTGAAACCTGGAACGCAATACAACGAGATCATCTCGCTGATCGACTGGTTCCCGACGCTGTGCGCCGCGGCAGGAATCCCCGACGTCAAGGAGAAGATGAAGACGGGCTTTGCCGGCGCCAACGGCAAGAATTTCAAGGTCCATCTCGACGGCTACAACTTCATGCCGTTCTTCAAGGGCGAGACCAGCACGCCGCCGCGCGATGCGATCTACTATTTCGATCAGGGCGGCAACCTCAACGCCATCCGGTGGAATGACTGGAAGCTGAGCTTCGCATCATCAAAGGGCAACATCGCAACGGGAACGCGCGAGGTGACCGCCTGGTCGCTCATCGCCAATTTACGCATGGACCCCTATGAGCGTGGCCTCGAGGAAGGCGGCGGAGCAATCCAGTTCCTTGCCCAGAACATGTGGCTGATCGTGCCGGTGCAAGGCAAGATCAAGGAGTTCTTCTCCGATTTCGACCAGTTCCCGTACCAGGAAGGCAGTTCGTTGAACGCAAGCGGCATCAACTACGGACTGCTCCGTCAGCAAGCAGCGCTGAAACGGCTCAACGAACTGGAGCGGATTAAGCCACAATAGGGAAGCAATCCCGGCACGCGCGCAAGCCGGGAGATCCATGAGAGTGCGTGACGAAGCCGCGAGCCGCGCGTGCTTCGTCACGCAATACGGCGCAGGCTGTCGCGGGAGTGCATCGTTATGGTGGACCCAGACGACGGCGCGTGCGTGTCCCTTCGTCAATCACCGAGCCCGGAGACCCATACGTTGCGCAGGGCCCTGCGCAACTCGTCAGCGTCTTTGATCGCATCGCGTATCGGTGGTACGATGATGCACGCTGAAGACGTCGAAAGCTGAAAAGTGTTGGCCAGGATTGTCGTTGCTATGCGCACCAGGCCCGAATTTCGCGACGTGACCAAAGCGATGGGCCAAGCAGCGGTGGGCGCGCTGACGATCGGAATGCTGCGTACCGCTCGCCGTTTCGATCCGACCAAGACCGCCAACTGCTGATCGACCAGTATCTGACCAACGGCGTCGAGGTCACCTTCTTCGGCCGCAAGACGAGGGCCAATCCGATGCTTGCCCGGCTGCTGCGGCAGATTGAGTGCCCGATTCATGGCGTGCGCATCATCCGCCTGCCCGGACAGCGCTTTCGTGGCGAACTGTCTGAAGAAGTGAAGCCGGTCCGCGATGCCGCGGGACAAATCGACATTCAGGGAACGATGCAGGCGGTCACGTCGGTCATCGAGGGCTGGATCCGCGAACATCCCGATCAGTGGCTGTGGCTACACCGTCGCTGGAGGTAGCACTTGACTGGTCGCCGTAACCCTCAGTGGAGGTGCACCATCCAACTCGGCAATACGGCGGTCAATCTCGCCGATCACGCGTTCCGAGAACGGCCCGAGATGCATGTACAGCGCCATCAGCATCACAATGTACCGTAGCGCGCCCGGATTGGTCTCCGCGACTTCGACGAAGGTCTTCCAGAACGGCTCGCGAACCTTCGGCAGGGCCCGCATGATCTTGTGTACGCTGTCGATGCCGCCAAGCCTTTTTCGCACATCGCCATCCGGGAGATCGCGGCGCCGGTCGGACCGGTCGAGCATGGCTGCGAGACGCGACAGTCGTCCTGCATATGCTGCCGGACTGTAGACGTGCCCGAGCACGGCCTTGTAATCGGCAAGGATGTCACGAAGCGGACGCTTGGTATCGAAATTACAGCCGAGCGTGCACTGATCGCCCGCCTGCTCGATGTTCATGAAGTCATGGCCCTCGTGCAAGCGGCCTTCCGCGGCCAACCGCCGTGTTAGCTGCGTCCCAGGCAGCGCATAAAGCAGTCCAACGATGGAGACTGGAATGCTCGCCTCCTCGATGAGGTCGGCCATTGCCTGTCCTATCGAGGCATTTTCGCTATCGAACCCGACGATGAAGCCCGCGGTGACGAACATGCCGTAGCCGTAAATCTTATGAATGGACTCGGCGATGTTGCGCCTGGTGTTCTGCTTCTTCTTCATCTGCACGAGCGTCTCGGGATCCGGGCTCTCGATGCCGACGAAGATCGCGAAGAAGTTCGCATCCTTCATTGCCTGCAACAACTCGCTGTCGTCCGCGATGTTGATCGAGGCTTCGGTTGAGAACTCGAATGGATAGTCGTGGTCTTCCAGCCAGGCTTTGAGCCGCGGCAGCAAGGTGCGGAGGTTCTTCTTGTTGCCGATGAAATTGTCGTCGACGAAATCGACATGCCCGCGATAACCGTGATCGTAGAGCGCCTGCAATTCTGCGAGAATCTGATCGTTGGTCTTGGTACGCGGCACGCGACCATACAGCTCGATGATATCGCAGAACTCGCAGGTGAACGGGCAGCCACGCGAATACTGCAGGCCGACGTATAGATAGTGATCGAAGTTGAGCAGATCGTAGCGAGGCATCGGGCTCAGCGTGACATCTATCTTGAATTTCTCGGCGATGAACACGCCCTTGCGTTCGCCGCTTTCCCAGGCGGCGATGAACTGCTCGATGACATGCTCGGCCTCGCCGATCACCTGAAAGTCCGCGTCCGCGTAAAGATGCGGGCTGGAGGAGACATCCGGTCCACCGACACATACTGGCTTGCCGTGCAGGTGAGCGAGATCGATCAGGTAGATGGCATCCGGCTGCTGGTTGAGCATGCCGCCGATCATCACAAGATCGGCCCAATCGAGGTCCGAATCAGTCAAAGCCTCAGTATTGCGGTTGACCAGCCGGATGTCCCAATGCTTCGGCAACATGGCGGCGACGGTGATCAGGCCGAGTGGCGCCGTTGGATACTTCGCGCCGACGAGTTCGCAGGCCTCCGCATAGTTCCAAAACGAATTCGGAACGAACTTCGGATAGATCATCAGGACGCGGCAGGGGATTGTCATGCTGTTCCAGCCCGGGCGTTGATGGCACAATGCCCCGCTGTTTATCGGGGCTCAAGGGTTCGCTTCGCTCGTCGATAAGGCGTTGAGTGCTGGTCGTGGAGGTGTGCACTGCAGTTCAGTTCGCGCACCTCGGCAGTAGTGCATTGCGAATCAATCAAGCCGGACGCGAACATCGCGGACCGTAAGGCTAGCATTAGTATCCGCAGATACGCGTTCTAATTGGATTTTTTTGGGGCACGCTTTTTCGATCCAGTTCCGGTGGACTGAGCGTCGTCCCCACGGCAGGGCCAAGAATCTCTGAATGCTTCGATGGCGACGGTGATCCCGGGTTCATTCGCTCGATCCGGATTATTATCAAGATACCGCAGAAGGACCTTGGCACTTTGCAAAGTGCTGCCTTGCGCGGGGGGGCATGCACGCACGTTAGCCGGCAGATTTGGTGAAAAGAGCATCGCCGTCTCGATCATTCCCTCACATACGCCGGCGGACCGAGCTTCGTCCTGATTGCGAAACGAGTTCTGAACCAGCAGTTCGCAAGACTTTTGCGCGTCGGTTGCTTTATCGACAACCGTGGCACTGGCCTTCCCGATGACCAACAGGATTAGGCCGGCAACAACAACATGACCCCGCATCCGCGGTCCCCCGAACAGCGGCGCGATAGCTTACTGCGTTCAGTATGCCGCAATAGAATGGCCGCCCGCGCCGTTCCAGGCGGCTCAGACGGCTTAGCTCAAAAAAAGCGTCTGATCTACCGCGCTCAAATAGGAGCGAAGTGAACTCAGCTCTTCCATTTCCACAAAGCTGAAAGAGCGCTTGGCGACTTGACAACACGCAGCTTTACGCGCCGTGACCGCCGCAAAGGTCGGCTGCACCGCGATCATGATCGCGAATCAACACCGGCGGCAACAAGCGCGCTGATGGTACAGATCCCGATCCGGCGCGGAGAGCGTCTATTATCCCGTCGTGTACGCGACGTGCACAGGTCGATTGATGTCGAGGCTCGGCCTCGACGCAGAACCATTGCCTAGGCGGTGATCTTCGTCTGCGATGACAAGTTCTGCGAATCTTCCTCAACTACGCCAAGGAGGACTTCACCTTCAGAACGGTCTCCAACAAGAGCTTAGCCATGACCAAGCGGAGGTAGAACTGCCTGGCTGCGCAGCGCCGCGGACGTTCCCATGATCTTCCGGCCTATTCTTCAACCAGGCGAACCAGCACACGAATGCTGGTCGTATCGAACCACATCCTCAAAGAACAAGCTCGCTTGAATTTCTTGAAGACCTCACACCTATCCTGACGCAAGGACAACCGAATGAACTCGATCCGAGGATTCTAGCCTCGACCGGATTCAAGCTGCACCGTTTTTCGCCCCCCGTTCAGCTCTCTGAGTTTGTTGACGTATTCCTCAGGCTTTAGCAGATGAAACGGAGCGTTGAGGCCCATGAACGTCGCTATGCGGCCGATAAAGGCAGTACAGTTTGTCGTTGCAGCATTCCAGAGCGGCGAAGACTCCTGCTGGCGCTTGATATAAGCAAAGACCTTCTTGGCGTCTGCCTCAGACAGATAGACGCGATAGCTGGCCGTCAAATATTGCTCGTCAAGATCACCGTAGGTCGCACCCGTCTCAGAAGGGACAAACATGATGTGTCCCAGGAGGTATGGCAGCTCGTCGCCGGCCGGAGCCAGACCAGCGACCTCGACCTTCTTTTCGCTCGTCTTTCCGTACCAGACGAATGCATGACCGTACGTTGCTGCCGTGCGGGCACGAAAATCAACATAGTAGGGACCCGTGGTGGCAGCTCTTCGAACCGGCTTTACATCTGATGTGGCCGGCCGGGCACCCGGCGTAACAGCAGCCATGCTCTCCACATGCTTCGTCGCCGAACTGGGGAGAGCGTCCCCTTGCTGCTGGTCGGTACGCGCCACGATCGGCTGTGCGCCACTGATCCCCGTCCCCAGGCCCACAAAGGCCACCAGCATGGCGGCCTTTGCAAGAACCTTGAGACCCGGATATCTCCGAATCACTCCCGCCATCTTCGAATCCCTCTTGGATCCAAGATCCGATGCCACAGGTAGTCTGCTACCCCAAACGAACGCCGCTGGCGTTCGTTTGGATAGTCAGATCAACCCTTGGTCACCAACGGGGCCGGGGCAGCAACCGGATACTTGCCCACCGGGCTCTTACCTACGGGATATTTGCCGATCGGAGCCTTGCCAACCGGCGCGGGGGCGGCGGCAACCGGCTGAGGCCGTGGCAGGTCGGCAGCAACTGCGGTTCCCACGAAAGCCAGCGACGCGATTCCAAGTACAACGAATTTCAACATCGGATCTCACCATTTTGTTCGGGAGCGATTGAATTCACCTGACACACATAGGAATAACCCGACACTCGCCACGGCACCAAACGAATAGACCGTGGAGTCGGCGGTTCCGGCAGCTTTTTCTACCGTATGTTGCGGAAATGGCACGCAAATTGAGGTATCCGGTTCCAAATCAGCCCCGTGAGCACCACAGGTCGACACCTGTCGGGCTCCACCTCAGAGTATCCAGGGGAAGACTCGACCGGTCCGCGCCATATATTCGCGATAGCTGTCGCCAAACGTCTGCAGCATCATTCGCTCTTCTCTTGCAACGCGGCCAAAGAACAAGATCCCGAAGCCGGCAATGCCTGCAAAACCGGCGATCCAATTCGGCAGCAGCAATGCCTGGGCGATGGCCCACAGCCAAAATGCCGAATACATCGGGTGTCGAACTCTCCGGTAAATCCCTTCCGTCACGAGTTCATGGTTCTCCCGCACGTCGAGACTTATCGACCAATTCCGGCCGAGTGCACGATGAGTCAGGTGAAACACGGCCAAAGCCGCAATCGCAAAGAAAGACCCCAGCCAAGCCAACCAGGGATAAAAGCTGTGATCTGCGAAACGAGGCATTCCTGTCGCTACGTAGACAAGCGGAACAAGTCCGAGTCCCGAAAGAGATATGAGCAGGAGAGCAATTTCCAGGGGGCCGCGAGCGCTCCGCACGATCCTGGCACGGCGAGAACGCCGCGCGTACTTATAACGAATAGCGTACCAGCCGATCGCCAACGCAACGAAGATGATTTTCGAAATGGTGGGCGTCATTTGAACTAGGCTACCGCGCCCGGAATACCTGGCAGTCCGCCTGCTGACGGCGGTGCGCTCGCAATAAGCCCTCCGTCGTCAGCGATCATCGACACGGCGCCATCCGGCGCGAGCGTCTGGGATTTGGCTGAAACAGGTCCGCAAGTCAGCATGAAGTAGTCATACGATGTTCGCTTGTCATTTCCGCTGACGAACTGGCAGTGCACGCGGAAGTAGTTGAAGCGGATGCGTTGATACATGTCGTCGTCAAGCATTCGACTAAGTCTCACAATCCTAACGATCGCCTCGTTTTCTGTCGACAAGCCCATTTCGGCCATTGGCCGGCTTTTGTAAAAGTTCAACAGGTCGACGAGGGCCTGATAGTCGCCCCAGAAGATTGCGGGTGAATTGGCGACGCGTTCCATAGCCATACGAAAGCGTATTGCCTGCGGGTGCAGGCCGATCTTGAGTATGGATGATCCAACGCTCAAGAATGTCACGGGAGTTTTGTTCCGATCGAGCGCAGGGTCCAGCCTCAAGGCGCGATCCAGTAGATCGACCGCAAGTACGGCGCCAAGACTGTGCCCTATGACCAAAATTTCGTCTGCGGCAGAGCCGCTCGCCGCAGCCACGAGCTCGGCTGCCAATCTGTCCAGTCTCTGCTCAATTTCCGAATTACCGTATCGAATATACTCGCGAGAAAAAATCCAATCGTCGAACAAGTCGCCCAGGTGGAGCCAGCGCCACGGGCCCGCGAAAACGGCTACGATTCCGAAGAAACCGCCAACGGTAGCGACAGGAATGGATCCGGTGATCTTGAATGCAACCACGGCAATCAAAAAGGCGACCGCGATGAGCAGTCCGAACATGACCAATGGATAGAGAAAGAACAGTGCGTAGCGCCAGTTGGTCAGCAAGTACCGCCAAAGAGTGCCGGTCAGAACGAAATCCAGAAACGCAAGAACGCCGACGGAAATGCGTGAGCCAATGCTTCGACGCCCGAAGGCCTCAATTACGTCGTGCCATCGGACCAGACGGTAATCGGTTTCGACGAGCCAATCGGGACCAGTTGTCGTCACATTCCATTGAATCTGGTCGGCGGTCTCATGCAAACCGTCAACGGCCGCTTTTACTGACCACGTACCTTGGAACCTCGCAATTTCGCGCACAAAGCGTCGTTGCGCGCTGGCATGCGACGTGATCGGATCATAGCCGCCGATATGGAATACCAACCGTTTCGCCACAGGCTTGGCGGACATTGTCTCATCCCCGGACTCATGCGTGCTGCTCGCTGCCCCACGTCGTCAATCGACCTGTAGTCAAAAACAGACGTTTGACGCCAAGGGTTGTCAAGAGAGAAACGACCAGTTATTGGGGAACATGTATCGATTTGTTCTGCCATGCATAAGCCGAACCGCTCGAACAATAGCGTCGATCGGTGCTGCCGCGATTATCGGATTGTCCAGCACGGCGCCCTCTCAAGCGCAGGACGAGAGATCGTCTGGAGAGAGATGCCTTGCCGCAAATTTGGACGTCTCGCTGGGCGCACAATTGCCGCGCACGGCGGCGCGCTTGAGATCTGGTGCGCCGCTAAAGATTGTCGCGATCGGATCATCGTCAACGGTGGGACTCTGGGTACTTAGGTCCGCGGCCACATATCCAGAGGTGATGCGCCGAGAACTCTCGAGACTTAGATCCAACGCCACGATCGAGGTCATCAACAGCGGTCGAGTCGGCGATACGATTCCGAACAACGTCGCACGGTTCGAGCGTGACGTTTTCGCGCACATGCCTGATCTCGTTATCTGGCAACTGGGTACTAATGACGTCGCCTGGGGTGGCCGGCCGGACCAGGGGCTCAAGAGAAGCGTTGTTGAAGGGGTAAGGGCACTTAAGGCGGGGTCAGCCGATGTCGTGTTGATGGATCTGCAATATGCGCCACAGGTGCTCGCCTCGGCCGGCTATTCGACGATGGAGGACATCATCATCGATGTCGCAAGACAGGAACGGGTCGGGCTATTCTCTCGTTTTGCGCTGATGCGAAACTCGGTCAGTGCCGGAGTTGCGCAAAGCGCGCTTGTAACGTGGGACGGATTGCACAACACGGCCGATGGTTATGATTGCATTGGACGAGCCCTTGCCCGAGCAATCTCGACGAGCGCGCGTTGAGAGGCCCTAGCTCAGGCGAATCGGAGGCTGCGGGTTCGCATGAGCTTGGGCCGCGGCCCGTGACAGCGATGCCGAGCGTGCAGATGCCCACCAACGCGAACAGAGATCAATTATCGTCGACAATCACCGCATCTCTCGCGGCGGTGACAGCAATTCGCGGCGACGCTGTCAGGAGGTGCGCTCATGCACCATTATGCCAGCCAACTTGTTGACCTGTTACTGGTGCTTGTCGCCGCGTGGATGGTGCCGGCCACCATCTTTATTATCTACGCCTATTTCGCTCGTCTTAAGAATCCGGTCAGCGAATCGGTCTTTGGACGTGTGGTGATCATATCCTTGTTCATCATAACCACGTCGATCTGGCTCCCGATAATTCTGACCGCCATAGTCCTATCACTGATCGGTCATTTGTGGTTCCGCTTCAGGGGACGACTACGCAAATAGCTAGATATTGCTAGGGGCAAAAAAGCTGGAGACGAATTAGAGCGGCCCCTCAGCAAACTAAGAAGGGAAGCGAAGCAATGTCCGCGTTTCTCCCAGCTCTGACGATAGCTGCTATCAGTTTTATAACAATCGCCACGGCTGCAGAATGGCGACCGCAGTTTCTCTCAGCGTGCCGAAACGGTTGCGCGCAGCAAGGCGACTTTTCGACGGACGCTTGCTTGCAGATTTGCAACTGTATGGCCTCAGAGTTGGAAGCGAAATTTAGTACCGAGACTCTCGGCTCCATTGATCGCCCGAGTGCTGAGCAACTACACCAAACTAACGAAATCAGAATGCTTTGCGTCCGGCGAGTACTAGGACGTTAGAGCTGTTGCCATTGGCACGGAGGTCATCAGCTTGACCCTGACGTACCTCTCCGTCTTTCCATAGCGACTGTGGTGTCGAGTAATTATATGGTGGGCGCACCAGGGCCCGAACCTGGGACCCGCTGATTAAGTGACATGCAGCTCGCCTTGATCTCTCAAGGGGATTTCTCCAACCGAGCCAAAATCGGATCATTGGAGATCAATAGCTCACCGTGGAAACTCCAACTGCGAGCGCGCGTCAACGGGAGAGCAGGTTCAGAGGACGATATTCCTTTCAAAGTCCGATCAATTTTGTACGAATAGCATACCGGACCAACTCGGCAGTCGAGGAAATATTGAGTTTACGCATTGCCGATGCGCGATGGGTCTCGACCGTCTTCACGCTGAGATTCAAAATCGCGCCCACGGACTTGTTGGTGTGTCCTTCCGCAATCAATTGAACAACGCTCTGTTCTCGCGAAGATAGCAGGATCTCCGATCTCCCCTTCTTGTTTGACTGATAGTCATGAAGCAACTTTTCCAACAAGGCACTGGTGAAATAAGGTCGATGGTCAAGTAATGCTTCGATAGCCGCAATTAGGTGACTCTTCGCATCTGACTTGAGCAGGACTCCCCGCACGCCTGCCAGAAGGACTTCCGTAAGAATTTCTTCGCTTTCATGCATTGTGAGAATGAGCACTTCCGCGCGTAGATGATGCAATTTAATTCGACGGCTGACCTCCAACCCATTCATGACGGGCATCGAGTAATCGACGACTGCGACATCCGGCTTCAATTTCAAAGCTAACGCAACGGCGTCCTTGCCATCGACAGCTTCCCCGCCCACGGTCCAGTCGGCGCGAGTTTCGATGATCGCGCGAAGGCCGGACCGAACGACTTCATGGTCATCCGCAATCAGGATCTGCTTCACAGTGACGTTCCTGTCGGTTGGAACCACCGGCTAGGGCGATCGGCGGCTTGGCAATGCGACAGCAGGATGGGTTCATCATACTGATCGGCTTGCCTGCCGTTAATCCCACAAAACCCTGAAACTCCAGGGATGAGTATTCGGATTTCTCGATTGAACACTCCTCGACACGTTAGAGGCGCCGTCGCCCGCCACCTGCCGGGTCAAGCTCCCCGGCCCCCCGCAGAATGGGTGCAGCGCAATCTGACGAGACGATTGGAACCGCGTTCTCATGCCTCCACGAGCTTGCTACGAACGGCGTATCGAACCAGGCCCGCCGTTGAATTTATGTTAAGCTTGCGCATGGCGGCCGCTCGATGCGTCTCCGTAGTCTTTATGCTGAGATTCAAGATAGCGCTTACGTCCTTATTGCTGTGCCCTTCCGCAACCAGTTTCACGACCGTCTTCTCTCGAGGCGAAAGCACCTGGTTCGGCTCGCCCTTTCCAGTCACCCTACCCTTCAGTTCGCCTGGGAAAGCGCCCGCGTAGAACGGCTTATGAGTTATCAATGACTCGACCGCCGCCAGGAGCATTTTGTTTGCATCAGATTTCAACAGAAATGCACGGGCACCTGCCTGAAACGCCTGCAACGCAAGCACATCTGAATCGTGCATCGTGAAGATGAGTATTTCCGTTTCTTGCTGATGTTCCCTGATGCGCCGTGCAACTTCTATACCTGTCATAAAGGGCATCGCGTAGTCTACAATGGCAACGTCAGGCCTTTCTTCCACGGCCCCAGCGACCGCCTCCTTGCCATCGCGTGCCTCAACTACGACCTCCCAACCGGCGCGCCCTTCCAACAGGGCGCGTAGTCCGCATCTCACTGTTTCATGATCGTCAGCTATTAGAATCCGTTTCATGATCGAAGAAAACTCCAATGCCGGGTTGCGTCAGGCATCGACAACCCATCGTTCGTCTCCAGACCTCCTTGGATATTCTGCGTCCCTCAAACATTTCGAGCGGCTGGCGCTTCAATGCCGCCCTGCAATGGATCTGTGATGCTCCAGTTGGCCATGACGCTGCACCGGCTGTCGCGCCCTCTTGAGCAAAAGACCGTGCGGGAGATCTGCACACAACGTGGTACCTCGCCCCCCTTTTGCTGATGAAGAATGGATTTCCAGGGTGCCGCCCAACTGACGCAATCTGGCTCTCATTGCCGGAATTCCGACGCCAAATGAGATCGCCTTAGGGCCTGATCTCGCTTGATTGGTTGGCATGCCGCGGCCGTTGTCAGCAACCTGAAGCTTGAAATGCGTATCCGTAGCCTCCATTGCGACATTCACGTGCGTCGCTTGGGCATGACGGAAGACGTTCGCAAGGGCTTCTTGAATGACTCTCAGCACAGCGCGCTGCCGCTCGTAGGATAACCTGTCAACTTCGGGAGCAATCTGGAGACTGGTCTTCAGTGAAGTGCGCGCCGAAAATCCCCCTACAAACTGTTCGATCGTAAGCTTCAGGCCGTCGGTCGACAGATTCCGGGGATGGAGCAGGTAGGTAAACGCACGAATTTCCCTCTGCGCCTGATCTATCGACGCATCGATATCGTCCATGAGTTTCTCTACGCTACCGTTGTCGCTTATTGCGCGCCTCAACCGCATGACGGTCAAGCTGGCGGCAATCAAATGCTGGCAAGTCGAATCATGTAGATCGGATGCAATCCGCTGTTGCACCTCTTCCTGAAGCGATAACAACCGGAGCTCGAGTTCTGCTGTAGCCCGTCTTTTGGCCGTCCTGTCGACGGCATCGCCGGTCGCCCGCGCGTCGATCACGCGGTGGCTACCGACTAGCTTGACAATATTCCCGCTTTGCGAATCACGAACGGGATTGATCGTCGTATCAAACTCGCGTCGGCGTCCACCGAGTGTAAGGCGGTGCCGGTCATGAACTGACTTTCCCTTGGCCAGACATGCATCGCAGGAATCGCAGATGGCCTTCGCGTCCTCTTCGCTCATGCAGTCACGAACTGCTGTTTCGCGGCTGATTGAAATTCCGAGCGCGCGTTCGAAGGCCGGATTCATGCTCGCGTAGAAGAACTGTCCGGCATTCGAAATCTGCATTCCGAAGAGATATTCCGGAGCATGTATCCAGTGGAGCTCGTGGTACGCTGGTCGCGGACTCATCACGGTCCTGCCCCTGATATTCCCCAGGTTGCGCGGCCTTTAGAACTGGCCGTTTCCTTGAGCAACGTTAAATCTGCGTCGCTTTCTGGGCTTGCCTTAAGTAAATACCCTCTGGAAAACACTCGTCAAGCATCTGTTTTCGTAGCCGAAAAAGGCGATGCCATTTGGCACATTTTGCATAGTGCACTTTTACTCGAGTTTTCAATTTTTCCCCGCCACAATTCAAGATTGAATGCGATTTCAGTCACTTAACGGTCACGCCGTAGACAACGCCAAAAAGCGGGAGGCCTGCTGACTCAAGGCTGGGGCAATCGGCAGGAGCGCTCAGTATATTTCCTGATGGCGGGGGGTTTTGGCCTGACGGAGAATACTTATCGGGATCGATCTGCAGCTGATAGGTCTTGCTATGCCTTCAAGCCCCGGCAGGACAAAGTCGTATCGATTGCTGATGACGGCGCTTGTTGCGATCGCACCAGCAATGTCGCTCGCGGCCTGCCAGAGAGAGACAGGGACCGCAGCTCCGCCAGCCCGCCCGGTTAGAACCATATCCGTTGAGAAGCGCGAGGCAGGCGAGGCGCTGACATTTACCGGCCGTATCGAAGCTGAAGATGAAGTAACTTTGGCGTTTCGAATTTCCGGGCGGCTATTGGAAAACAGCGCCAAGCTCGGGGACCGGGTGCAAGCCGGGCAAGTTATGGCACGGCTTGAACCGCAAAACGAGTTGAACGCATTGCGGCAGGCACAGGCAGGTCTCGCGGCCGCCCAGGGGCAGTTGACGCAGGCGCGCAATCATTACGAGCGCCAGGAGACGCTTCTTGCGCAGGGATGGACCACGCGGGCCAATTTCGAACTGGCGACGAAAGCGCAGCAAACCGCCCAATCGCAAGTGGATGCCGCCGAAGCCCAGCTCCATACCGCACACGATTTGGTAAGCTTCACCGAACTCAAGGCCGATGCGCCGGGAACAATAACTGCGACAGGCCCCGGCGCGGGGGAAGTTGTTCAGGCAGGGCAAATGATCGCCAGGCTTGCACGGAAAGATGGCCGCGACGCGGTTTTCGACGTTCCGGCCCAGTTGCTTCGATCAGCACCGAGCGATCCCCGGATCACCGTCAGCCTGACGGACGATCCGGCAGTGACCGCGCAGGGGCGAATCCGCGAAGTCGCCGCTCAGGCCAATCCTGTCACCCGGACCTTCGAGGTCAAAGTCGGCTTGACTGACCCCCCCCCCGCCATGCTGCTTGGGGCAACCGTCGTCGGGCGCATGCAAACCGACGCCGTGCCGATCATCGACATCCCGGCAACGGCTTTGACGAAGATCAATCAGCGACCCGCGGTATGGATTGTCGATCCATCGACCAAAACGGTTTCAATCCGAAACGTCGACGTCTTGCGCTTTGACCAGGCGCGGGTGATCGTTTCCCAGGGGCTGGACACCGGCGAAATCGTGGTCACAGCGGGCGTTCAGGCCCTTCACCCGGGCCAGACGATTCGCCTGCTCGGGTCAGAGCCATGATCAATCTCTCCGAATGGGCGCTCAAACACCGTTCGCTCGTCGCCTACATCATGATTGTCGCCGTCATCGCCGGCGTCCTGTCGTATTTCCGACTTGGCCGCAGCGAAGATCCTACCTTCATCATCAAGACCATGGTCGTTCAGGCAGCCTGGCCGGGAGCAACCGTCGAAGAGACGCTCAAGCAGGTAACCGAGCGACTTGAGCGAAAACTGCAGGAAACGCCTCATCTGGATTTTCTGCGCAGCTTCACGCGCGCCGGCGTTACGACAATCTTTGTCAACCTGCAGGGCAGCGCGAGCGCAAAAGAAGTTCTCGACACCTGGTATCAGGTTCGCAAGAATGTCGGCGATATCCGCCACACGCTTCCGGCAGGAATTGTCGGCCCCGGATTCAATGACGATTTCGGTGATACGTTCGGGATTATCTATGGCTTTACGAGCGACGGTTTCACGCATCGCGAACTACGCGATCGTGTCGAGGATATCCGCTCGAAACTGCTCCAGGTGCCTGACGTATCGAAAATCGAACTATTAGGGGCACAAGACGAGAGGATCTTCGTCGAATTCTCGATGAAGGAGCTCGCCAGCCTTGGGATTGACCGGTCCGCGCTGATCGCTGCGCTGCAAGCACAGAACATCGTAAGGCCGGCCGGCACGATTCAAACCGGCGATGAAAGTCTTTCGCTGCGGGTCTCGGGCGCATTTACATCGGAGCAGGATGTCGCGAACACCAATTTCGTCGCCGGCGGACGTGTGCTCCGCCTTAGCGATATCGCGCAAGTACGGCGTGATTATTCCGACCCGCCCCAGCCGCAATTTCGCGTAAACGGCGAACCGGCCATCGGGCTTGCGATCGCGATGCGGGACGGCGGTGACATTCTTGCTCTCGGTGCAAACATCAAGAAATTGATGAAGCAGGTCACCGCAGATTTGCCCATCGGCATCGAGCCGAAGCTCATCGCGGACCAAGCCGTCACCGTCGACGGCGCCATCTCGGAATTCATGACGTCGCTGTTGCAGGCGATCGCCATTATTCTCGTCGTGAGCTTCATCAGCCTCGGCGTCCGGCCCGGCTTGATCATCGCGCTTTCGATTCCACTGACGCTGGCCATCGTCTTTCCGATCATGCAGATGGCGGGCATCGATATGCAGCGCATATCCCTCGGTGCGCTGATCATCGCCCTCGCATTGCTCGTCGACGATGCGATGACGACGACCGACGCCACGCTCAATCGGCTGGCGGAAGGGGACGACAAGGTCGAGGCCGCGACATACGCATTCCGGACCTACGCATTTGCCATGCTCGCGGGAACGCTGGTGACGATCGCCGGTTTCGTCCCCGTTGGCTTTGCAGCCAGCTCGGCGGGAGAATACACATTCTCGCTCTTCGCAGTGGTCAGCATCGCCCTGATCGTGTCATGGTTCGTCGCGGTGATCTTTGCGCCGCTGCTGGGTGTCGTCATTCTCAAGCCACCGCGGGCCGCGGCGACCGCCGATCCCGGCAGGATTTTCCGATGGTACCGGAGTTTCCTCACCTTCGCCATGCGAGCGAAATGGCTGACGATTCTGGTTTCGTTGGCGCTCTTCGTGGCATCCTTTCTCGTGCTTCCGCTCATCCCTCGGCAATTCTTTCCATCCTCGGATCGTCCAGAGTTGCTGGTCGACCTCAGCCTGCCGCAGAATGCGTCGATCTATGCCAGCGAATCCGCAGCACAACGCCTCGATGCTGCTCTGAAGGGCGATCCGGATGTCGCGCGCTGGAGCACCTATGTGGGTCGCGGCGCTATTCGCTTCTATCTGCCGCTCAATGTTCAGTTACCGAACAACTTCTTCACCCAGGCGGTCATTGTTGCAAAGGACGTTGCGGCACGCGAACGTCTCCGCCTGAAACTGGAAAAGATCCTGTCCAATGAATTTCCAAACGCAATTTCGCGGGTCTACCCGCTTGAACTTGGGCCTCCGGTCGGATGGCCTGTGCAATATCGTGTCAGCGGACCCGACGTAGGTCAGGTGCGCGAGATCGCGCTCAAGCTCGCCCGGATCATCGCGACCAATCCCAAGGCCGAAAAGGTCAATTTTGACTGGATCGAGCCCGCCCGCCAGGTGCGCATTCGTGTCGACCAGGATGAGGCGCGCCTGCTCGGCCTCAGTTCGCAGGCACTAGCCGGAGTTCTGAATACTGTCGTATCCGGCACCTCCGTTACCCAGGTACGCGACGATATCTATCTGGTTGATGTCATCGCACGTGCGACGGATGAGCAGCGGGTCTCGCTTGCTACCCTGCGCACCGTGCAAGTGCCGGTGCCGGGTGGGCGAACGGTTCCGCTCAGTCAGTTTGCGACTTTCGAATACGGGCAGGAATATCCCTTGATCTGGCGGCGCGACCGCGTTCCGACTCTGACGGTACAAGCCGACACCATCGCCGGCGCCTTGCCGGAGACAGTAGTGACCGCGCTTTCGCCCGATGTGGAAGCCCTGACGAAGACACTCCCTGCAGGATATCATGTCGTTGTCGGCGGGACCGTCGAAGAAAGCAAGAAATCACAAGCCTCCGTCATTGCCGTCGTGCCGGTCATGTTGCTCATCATGCTCACCGTCCTCATGGTGCAGTTGCAAAGCTTCCAACGACTGTTTCTGGTCCTTAGCGTAGCGCCGCTCGGCCTGATCGGCGTCGTCGCGGCGCTCCTGCTGTCCGGCAGGCCGCTGGGCTTCGTTGCCATTCTCGGCATCCTGGCCCTGCTGGGCATGATAACCAAGAATGCGGTGATCCTGATCGGCCAGATCGAGGCAGAGCGTTCTCAGGGAAAAACTGTCTGGGACGCCGCCATCGATGCCAGCAGCTCCCGTTTCCGTCCAATCATGCTGACCGCTGTATCGACCGTCCTCGGTATGATCCCTATCGCTCCGACAGTTTTCTGGGGGCCGATGGCCTTTGCGATCATGGGCGGCTTGTTGGTTGCAACGATTCTGACGCTGATCTTTCTACCGACGTTGTATGTTGCCTGGTTCAGAGGAACCGAACGGTCAGCGGACCCTTCGAACCCCAAAGAAGCCGCCGCCTGAAATTCAAATCTCGCCCGACGGACCGTGCACGTACCTTGCTGCCGAAAGATCCAGAAGCGACTATCGAGGGATGTTGGCTTTCCATGCTGTCGTCAGCTCAAGGCCGGGTATCTCTTCCGCATCTGCGTCAAGGGAGTCCCCTCCCCTCCAACTAGGTAATTACCCGATATCGTGATGCAGTCCGGACGTGCACCGTGCCGATACCCAACAGTGGAGGCAACGATGCTTGGTCCGAAAGCGCTGTTGGTCCCCGCGCTGGTCCGGAGGTTGGTTCTCGCGGCAACTTCGATCGGAGCTTGGGGCTACCGCCTGATCCTCACCAGGTGATTTGGCGTCGATACGTCAGCAGGTGTGTGAAGCACCGCTGCCGGACCGGGCAATATGGAGGTCAGTAGCGTCATGAACTCATCGGAGGAGCAAGGCAGGCCCGCGGAGCCGCCCGTAACCGGTACAGGCATTCTTGGAAGTGCGATTTCCCGGGCTGCCGGATTTTTTGCTTTCTGGCTGGCGCTGACCGACGCCAACTCTGGCGATCTTGCGGCCGGGTTAGCGGCTGCTGTAGCGGCAACCTGGGCAAGTCTGCGCCTCATGCCTGCGGAGCAATGGAACCTAAATCCTGTCAAGCTTGCAAGATTCACGCTGCACTTTCTCCGCCAATCGATCGTCGCCGGAACGGACGTCGCGTTGCGCGCGCTTGATCCTCGGCTGTCGCTCCGGCCGGGCTACGTGGTCTATCAAGCGCAGCTCCCGCCGGGCACGAAGAGAAATGCGTTCTGCGCCGTCATGAGCTTGCTGCCAGGCACGCTTCCATGCGGATCCGCGGAAGGCAATGGCCTGACCATTCATTGTCTCGATGTGGCGGCGCCGGTGGTCGAGCAGCTGGCTGCGGAGGAAGCCCTGTTCTTGCGGACATTCGGAGGAGCGCAGCGCAATGATTAGCTTCCTGCTGGGAGCCGCGGGCTTCGTGCTGATGACCGTGGCGCTTGCTCTGGTCGTGATTCTTCGTCGTCCAGCCGAAGTCGACCACATGATGGCGGCGCAGCTGCTGGGCACCGGTGGTGGCGCCATACTTCTTTTGCTGGCCACGGCGACCGAAACACCACCGATCGTGGACGTTGCATTGCTGTTGGCACTGTTTGCTTCGTTCGCGGCCGTCGCATTCGTTAGAAGCGCGCCCGGCCAGGAGAGCGAGGTCTAAGGCAACGAGCGGCGGATGAATCTCGCGCTTGACATCTTCACCGTTTCGGCCGTCTCGGCGGGCGCGCTCTTCTTTTTGGCGGGGACGGTCGGCTTGCTCCGCTTCCCGGACTCGCTGACGCGCCTGCACGCCCTGACCAAGGTGGACAATCTTGGCCTTGGCCTTGTCGTCCTGGGTCTGTTGCCACAGACGAACGGACTATTCGGCGCGCTGAAGTTGGTGAGCATCTGGTTGCTGGTCCAATTGTCCGGCGCGATTGTTACACAGCTCATTGCAGGCACGGTGCGACGACGCGGATCAAATGGATGACCATCTTTGCTGTTTTCGACATCGGTCTAGTCGTCCTGATCCTGGGGATCGCGGTCTCGACGATCGCCGCGCGCGACGCGTTCGCAGCCGTTATCGGCTTCGTCGTCTACGGTTTGCTGTTGTCCATCGCCTGGGTCAGGCTCGCTGCGGTCGATGTCGCGCTGACGGAGGCCGCCATCGGCGGTGGAATGACCGGCATGTTGATGCTCGGTGCGGTCGCACGCCTGCGCTTTGCCGGGGGCAACGATATCAGCATCAGCCTGCCAGTGCGCTTTGCGACGGCGGTATTGTGCGCGCTTGTCGCGGCAGGCCTAGCCATCGCCGTCCTGTCCCCGCCTGATGCCATTCCCACGCTCGCACCTATGGTGATGGAAAATCTGGCGCAGAGCGGCCTCGGCAATCCCGTCGCCGGCGTTCTGTTCGTTTACCGCGCGCTCGACACGCTGCTCGAGAAAGTGGTCTTGATACTCGCGTTGCTCGGCGTCTGGTCGCTGGCGCCGGATAGCGTGTGGGGCGGAATACCAGGACTGCGTGTCTATGCACGACGAAGCAGCACGCTGACTTTTCTGGCCCAGCTTCTGCCACCGGTCGGAATCGTAGTCGCAATCTATATGTGCTGGGTCGGGGCGAAGGAACCGGGCGGCGCCTTTCAAGGCGGCACGGTCTTGGCCGCAATGTGGCTCCTCGTCATGATCGCAGGCTTGAAGCGTGTACCCTCGATCGGCCAGCCCTGGCTACGCCCGCTGCTCGTCGTCGGACCGGTGATCTTCCTTGCCATCGGGCTCGCAGGGATGGTGCTGGCGAACGCCTTTCTTGCCTATCCACCGGGCTACGCCAAACCGTTGATTGTCGCGGTCGAGGTCGCCTTGACACTTTCGATCGGTGTGGCTCTAGGCCTGCTTGCCGCAGGGCCGCTAGAACAGGCGCAACAGCAATGAACGCTGCAACGTTGTTTGGGCTAAGTGGCGCAGCACTGGTGGGAATTGGATTGTACGGGTTCGTCACAAATCCCGAGCCGCTACGTAAGATACTGGCATTCAACCTGCTGGGAAGCGGCGTGTTTCTAGTGTTCGGCGTCGTGTCCAGGAGGGCCGCAGCTTCCGGTCTCGGGGGCGATCCAGTCCCCCAGGCGATGGTCATCACCGCGATCGTCGTTGCCTTCGCCGCTACGGCCATGGCCATCGCGCTGGTGCTGCGACTTTTGCAGGAAACCGGCCGATCCACGCTCGGCGCCGATAGCCCCGGAGACACAGATAGGGTCAGCGGCAACTCCTGATGCCGGAGGCAAACGTCTTGCCCGACGCGACAACGACGGATGGAGCGCTCCTTGTTCTGGCGATCGTATCGCCGGCCGCGGGCGTTCTGTTGTCATTCGTCCTGGGCGGACAGTACGCTGAAAGGATTGCCGCCGTTCTGCTGCCCTCCGGCCTCTTCCTTGCGTCGATCATTTTCGTCGACGTGTGGCGAAGCGGCGATCGGCTGATCTACATCGTCGGAGATTGGACCCCCCCGCTCGGGATCGCGTTGCGCGCCGACGGGCTTTCGGCAGCGATGATGATGACAATGGCGATCGTGATCTGCGCGGTCGCGATCTTTGCACTCGCGGACTTCGGCACGCGTGCAGGGTCCGCCGAAGCCCGCGCTCCGTTCGCGTTCTGGATCCTGCTGATGGCGATCTGGGGCGCGATGAATATGGTCTTCCTGGGCGGAGATCTGTTCACATTATACGTCGCGATCGAGCTCCTCACCTTCGCCGCGGTACCGCTGGTCTGTCTTGATGGCCGGGCGGAGACATTGCAGGCCGCGCTGCGATACCTGCTCTTCGCCCTGCTCGGCTCGATTCTCTATCTGGTCGGAACGGCCCTGCTCTACGGCAGCTATGCAACGCTCGACATCGTCCTGCTCTCCCGCCGCATTCATATGGAACCCGCGACACTTGTCGCGGCAGCGCTGATGACCATCGGACTCTTCGCCAAGACGGCTCTCTTTCCACTGCATCTTTGGCTTCCGCCAGCCCATGCCGGTGCACCGGCCGCAGCCAGCGCGGTTCTGTCGGCGGTGGTGGTGAAGGGATCGTTCTTCATCGTCGTGCGGCTCTGGTTCGACGTCATGCCGGGAATGCTCGGTCCAGCCGGCGCACAACTGTTCGGCGGGTTGGGGGCGGCGGCGATTGTATTCGGCAGCGTCGTCGCCCTGCAACAGCAGCGGCTCAAGCTCCTGATCGCCTATTCAACGGTCGCGCAGATCGGTTACCTCTTCCTGATGTTTCCGCTCGCCCTCGACACGGTGTCTGCGGAGCTACAGTCCAGCGGCGCTTTGACCGGCGGGATGCTTCAGGCGATATCGCACGCGACAGCGAAGGCGGCCATGTTCATGGCCGCAGGAATTATCTACGCCGTGCTTGGACATGATCGCATCGCCGAGCTCGGAGGAGTCGCGCGGGCGATTCCCATGACAATCTTTGCATTCGCGCTCGGTGGAGTGTCCCTGATCGGGTTGCCGCCAAGTGGCGGCTTTCTGGCGAAATGGCTGCTGCTCGAGGCGGCGGTCGCGACCGGTCAATGGTGGTGGGCGATCGTGATGCTCGCGGGAGGCCTCTTCACGAGCGGCTACATGTTCATCGTACTGTCGCGTGCAGTTGCGCCGTCGGGTGAACCTCTCAAGCCCCGCGTCGCTGTGCCGAGATACCAGGAAGCAGCGGCGCTGGCGTTGGCGCTGACGTCGCTGTTGCTGGGTCTCGTCGCGTTCGGGCCTGTCGATATTCTCCAGGCTGGCCGCCTGGAATCAATGCTGGTTGGGCCGCGATGATTGGGGAAAGCACATTGCTGGCCAGCGCCTTCGTCGTGCCGCTCGGCATGCTCCTGGCATGCCTCTGGCCGCAGGCGCGGAACCGGATGCCTTCGCTGCTGGCGTTCGCCCCGTTCCCAGCGCTGGCAGCGGTGTTGCTTGTCGCCTCTGATTCCTCGCTCGCGATAGGGTCGACGCGCCTTCGTTTGACTTTCGCCATGGACCGCCCTGGAGCCATGCTGCTGGGCGTTTCGGCGCTGCTGTGGATCGCATCAGGTGCCTACGCTTCACAGTATCTGCAGGGCCGGCCGAACCACGCACAGTTCGTGGTGTGCTGGTTGATGACGCTGACTGGCTGCGTCGGGGTATTTCTGGCCGCCGACATGGTGGGCTTCTATTTCCTTCTCGCTCTGCTCACGCTCGGCGCCACAGGCCTCATCATCCACCACGAAACGCGCAGCGCATGGCGCGCCGGTGCGGTCTATATCGGGCTCGCCCTGCTGGCCGAAACCCTCCTGCTCATGGCCTTCGTGCTGCTGGCCGCGCAGATCCCGGGTGACAGCCTGTTGATCCGCGACGCCGCGGCGGTGCTGTCGGCCTCGCCGCAGCGCAATCTGATACTTGTCCTGTTGATAGCCGGCCTCGGCATGAAGGCCGGTCTCGTACCATTTCACTTCTGGATGCCACTGGCATATTCGGCCGCGCCGACGCCGGCCTCCGCTGTGCTCAGCGGTGCGGTCGTCAAGGCAAGCATCCTTGGCATGATCCGGTTTTTTCCGCTCGAAACCGCGCTGCCCGATTGGGGCACCGCCCTTGCAGCAACAGGGGGTTTTGCCGCGCTTTACGGCGTCGTGATTGGAATCACGCAACGCAATCCCAGGGTCGTGCTGGCCTATTCAAGCGTGAGCCAGATGGGATTCATCGTCGCGATCATTGGCATGGGAATGCTTGCGGGGGACGGCCGCGCCGCGCTGGCAGCGGCCTTCTATGCCGCGCACCACGTCCTGGTGAAGGGCGCGCTGTTCCTGTCGGTGGGCGTAATTGCCGCGACCGGCAGCCGACTTCTATGGCCGATGCTGCTGCCCCCGGCAATCATTGCGGTGGGCCTCGGCGGACTCCCGCTCACGGGCGGTGCATTGGCGAAATTCGTCGCCGACGAGTTGCTGGGAGATGGCACCGCGAGCACGATTGCAACGCTGTCCGCGGTCGGCACGACGCTGCTGATGTTGCAGTTCTTGCGCAGCCTGGCGAATACCGCATCGCAAGACCCGCAAGCGACGCCGGCCGTGGGACTTGTCTGGCCCTGGCTTGCGACCGCTGCAGTTTCGCTCGTTGTGCCGTGGACGCTGTATCTGACGGTCCCGGCCGGAACGCTGCCTGACCCGCTTTCGCCTGCGGTACTATGGAAGGCGCTTTGGCCCGTTCTCCTTGGCGCCGCACTGGCGGTTCCGCTGTGGCGTTGGTGGCGTTGGCTGCCTCGAATTCCCAAGGGAGACATCGTTGTGGCACTGGATGGTGGAATGCGGATGGCCGTCACATGGGGTAAGGCGCTGGAACGACTGGACTGTGTTCTTCGTCAATGGCCGACAGCCGGCGCATCGTTGCTTGTACTGACCATTGCGCTAGGTGCGGCGGTGCTCGCGCGATAGAAATGGCGCGCAGGATCACCGGACGCGAACGCTTTCCTTTATCCCATTCGAATCGAATGGGCATCCGAAATTAAACCATGGCGACTTTCCCCGTGGGAAGATCATATACGGCACCGACCACGCGGAGCTTCTTCTTCGCCACCATCTCCGCCAGAATCGGGGTTGCCTGTTCCAGTCGCTCTACATTATGGCGTACATTCGCGACGACCGCGCGCTGCTCGAGATCCGGCCCGGCTTGCTTCATTTCCCCTTCAATACCCGGCTTCATGGCCCGCACCAGATCCGCAATGTGCCCGGGCAGATCGTTGCCTTTCTGAAGTGCCGCCACGGCGGCATTGACAGCGCCACAACTGCTGTGGCCGAGCACCATGATCAACTTGGTGCCAAGCACTGCAGCGCCAAACTCCAAACTCGCAAGACCTTCGGTCGTTACGAAATTGCCCGCAACGCGAACAACAAACAGATCTCCTGGTCCTTGATCAAATGCCAGTTCGGGTGCGATCCGAGAATCCGCGCAGCCTAGAATCGCTGCAAAGGGAGCCTGACCAAGTGCACGGCTTGCGCGTCCGGCAGAGAAATCCCGCTCGCGTGGTTGATTCGCGACATAGCGCTCATTGCCCTCGGTCAATAGGTTCAGCGCTGCATCTGGCGTGTCGGCAGCCGATGAGGGCTGAGCTTGGGCGGCACGCCCGACAAGGGGAAGCGTCGCGAGCACGGCGCTCCCTAGCAACAGCGACCGACGGCTGGGCCCCTCTCGCGAACAAGAATCGCACATAAGATTTCTCCTTCCCTGTTTTCATTATCCCCCCTTGCTCTCCTCGCCTGCATCCGCTCCGCGCCTCTGAGATCGTCGTGCCCTAGCGTCGCCCGCCCATCAGTCGTAGCAGCATCATGAAAAGGTTGATGAAGTTGAGGTAGAGCGAAAGCGCGCCCATCACGGCCTTGCGGCCTGCAGAAGTGGCGTCATCGCCGCGGTCGTACATGGCCTTGATCCGCTGGGTATCGTAGGCGGTGAGGCCCGCAAAGACACCGACGCCGATGATGGAAATGATCCAGTCCAGCCCGCTCGATCTCAGGAACAGATTGACCAGGCTCGCGATAATGATGCCGACCAGACCCATGAACAGGAAAGTTCCGAATCCCGACAGGTTTCGCTGGGTGGTGTAGCCCCAGATACTGAGCGCACCGAAAGCCGCCGCCGAGATAAGGAACACCCGCGTGATCGAGGATTGCGTGTAGATGTGAAAAATGGTCGACAATGAAACCCCGACCAGGGCCGCATAGAGGAAGAACAATGCTCGCGCAGTTTCCGCTGACAACGTATTGATCCGTGCGCTGATGAAAAACACCAGCCCCAGCGGTGCCAGTATCAACACCCACATCAGCGGGCTCTGAAGCAATTCAGGGCCGGTGAACTGATAGGTTAAAAACGCGACAACGCCGGTGAGGCCAACACCCGCGGCCATATAGTTGTACACGCGCAGCATGTGAGCGCGCAGGCCGGCGTCTATCGCGATGGCGGCGTCGGCGGGAAGACCGGGCGCGCCTGCATTTCGATCGTAATCTGACATGGTCTTGTCCTCCCTGATCCCGACGACCGCCGGTGCGCTTCTTACCGAAGCCCGTAAGCCTAACCTGCCATCAATCGGATTTCTGTTGTTGCTGGCGCAGCTGAATATTGCGCTCGCTCTTCCCTCGCGGCAACGCCGTCGTGTGCGGCCGCCGTCGACTGCGGACTCCATGCGACACTCGCGGGCTGGCATTCTTGGCAGCAGTATCGCCCGCGCCCGCGGTACGGACATCGTCCCTGACAGCATCCATTGCCAGGCTGCGTTCGACGGAAGCGCCGGGTCTTGCGGCAGCAGCGAACGCCGCGCACATGACCACCATTCCCACACCCGCCATCGCAGTGAGGCGCTTCATGACCACTTGGCTCCCTTGGTCATTGGGGCTCCCTCCCGTCACGGCCTTTGCCTGATCGGGAAATTCGCCCGTCCTGGGCACGAAGGCCACTGGATGCATATCGCCCCAATAAGACCAGAACGCCATGGCGAGCCCCCCAAGGAACGCCACAGCCAGAATCAAGAGCAGTGCGGATTGCCGGCCCGACGAGATCGCCGGAACCGTCAGCGCCAACGAGAGATCGCCTGCACGCGTGTCTCCACGCCGCACCGACGATGTTTGCGGGAGACTGCGCTACTGTCGCACCGCACGGCATCGGATGATCACCTCAATGGAGATGAGGAATTACCCTGAAAGACAAATGCCGCCGCCTGTATTTCCCTGCCTGGATAGACTCGTTCAGGAGCGGAAGAACGCGGCGATGCACACGAGGTCAACGAGGTTCCCAGATCGGCGCGTCAGCGAACAAGCCGCCCTCGGCAAAACAGATGCCGTAGATCAGGACCACCCCGAAGGAGACGCTGATCAGGCCCGATGCCACGCGAAGGCGCCAATTGAACTTCGGCAGATTGACAGCCGTGAACGTAAACGGCGCCGACAGGATCAGCGTGATCAGCATCATTCCAAGGATAGTCCCGAGCCCGAATAGCAGCAGATACCCGAGCGCGGCCATCGGTTCGCGGATAATAGACAGGATCATCAGGGCGATTGCGGCTGACCCTGCCAGGCCGTGCACGAGGCCGACCACGAAGGGTCGCAGCCAGCCGTAGAACGCGATTCGGCTGAGCCCGCTGCGGTCGAGCCGCGCCAATGGCGCTTGCTCGTCGGCGTGCCCGTGCGCGCCGACGCCATGACCATGCGGGTGCCGGTGCAAATAGTCGCCGTGTGCATGGAGATGATCGTGGACGTCGAGCTCATGTGCGCCGGGAACGCCCTCATGCGCGTGGGCCACACCGCCCGTGCGGCAAATGCCTGCCAGGGTGAGCACACCGAGCAGGACGAGCATGATGCCGACGGCAAATTCCATCGACATGCCGAGCCGCGGCGGAATGACGACCCCGAACACGATGATTGCCGCGCCGACTGCCATGACCGTCACGGTGTGTCCGACCCCCCAGGCGGCGCCAATCAGCGCCGCACCCGCCAAGCCTCGCTCGCGACTGACGATGGTCGCAATGGCGACCACGTGGTCGGCGTCGGTTGCATGCCGCATCCCGAGGAATAAGCCGAGAAACAGGAAGGACGCAACGTTCAGGGTGGCTTCGGTCATTGCGCACGTTTCAAGATGGCATCGAAGCCAAGGCACTTTCGCGCGGAAAACCTGGGACGATAGGTCCATCCGCAACGGCTGGTCCATCAGGGCAATTCCGATAGACGACCGGGGGAGAACCCTGATTGACACTTCCAGTTGTGGGGCACCTACTATCGGGTAGTTTCGTTGAACGGAGATTCTGACGACCGTTCCGCGGAACCAACAGCCACCTGCTTTTCCCAAAGCAAAGCAGGCAGGCAGGCAGAGCCGGAGGATTGCATGCAGCTCACTCCGAGAGAGTTCGACAAGCTGCTCGTCTACATGATGGCAGATGTCGCGTTAAAGCGAAGAGCCAAGGGCCTCAAGCTCAATTATCCCGAAGCCGTCGCGGTCATATCAGCGGTCGCTCTTGACGGCGCGCGCGCCGGGAAAACGATCGAAGACGTAACCAAGGAGGCGCGTACCGTGCTGACCAAGGCTGATGTGATGGATGGCGTCGCCGATCTTATTCCGATGGTTCAAATCGAGGCGGTGTTCACCGACGGCAGCCGCCTGGTGACGGTGCACACGCCCGTCCAGTGAGTGCCTGACAGGAGGCTAACATGGCTGGACCAAAAGTGGGCCCCGCTGTCGCCGCAAATATCGACCCGGCGACAGAGGACGTACCGGTCGGCGGTTACGTGTGCAGTTCAGCGGCGATCACATTCGATGCCGATCGTCCGGTGACGACGCTTAAGGTGCGCAATGCCGGTGATCGCCCGATACAGGTCGGATCGCACTTTCATTTTTTCGAAGTCAATCCTGCGCTGGAATTCGATCGCGCAGCGGCCTTCGGGTTGCGCCTGAACATCCCGTCATCAACCGCAACACGGTTCGAGCCCGGGGACGAACGCGAGGTTCAACTCGTTCCCTACGGCGGCAACCGGGCCGTCTATGGTTTCAACAATCTCGTCGATGGTCCCACCGCAGGCCAGGACGCCGCCACGGTCAAATCCAAGGCGGTGGCGCTGGCAGCGAAGCGGGGTTTCCGCTCGATATAGGACGCGAGGTCACGTCCAAAGGCAAATCTTGAACGAGGGCCAGTATGCCTACCATGTCTCGGAAAGAATATGTCGGCCTCTTCGGTCCGACGACGGGTGATCGCATCCGATTGGGCGATACCGGCTTGTTCGTCGAGATTGAGCGCGATTTACGCGGTGGCTACGGCGACGAGCTCGTCTTCGGCGGCGGCAAGAGCATGCGTGAAGGCATGGGCATGGACAATCAGGTGACGCGGGCGGGCGGTGCTCCTGATCTCGTGATCACCAACGTGACCGTGATTGACGCCGTGCTGGGCGTGGTAAAGGCGGATGTGGGAATCAGGGACGGCCGCATCAGTGCGATCGGCAAGGCCGGCAATCCGCAGACGATGGATCGCGTTACACCTGGCCTGGAGATCGGCCTTACCACCGATGCCATCTCGGGCTCACATCTGATCCTGACGGCCGCCGGGATCGATACACACATTCACTTCATTTCTCCGCAGCAGGCGCAGGCAGCGCTCTCAAACGGCACCACGACCTTGATCGGTGGCGGTACCGGTCCTTCGGACGGCTCCTACGCGACGACGGTCACGTCGGGTCCCGGAAACATCAGAATGATGTTACGCGCGTTCGAAAACTGGCCGCTCAACGTCGGCATTCTCGGCAAGGGGCACGGACACGGCAAGGCGGCCCTGGTTGAACAGATCGAGGCGGGCGCGGTCGGCGTGAAATGTCATGAAGACTGGGGCACCACCCCCGCGGTGCTTCGGTCCGCGCTGACAGTCGCAGACGAGACCGACACTCAAGTGTGCATCCATACCGACACGCTGAACGAATCCGGTTTCGTCGACGATTCGATCGAGGCATTCGAGGGGCGGACGGTCCATTCGTTTCATACCGAAGGATCCGGCGGCGGCCACGCCCCTGACATCATCAAGATCGCGGGCCTTCCCAACGTCTTGCCGTCTTCGACCAACCCCACGCTCCCCTACGGCATCAATTCGCAGGCGGAGCTCTATGACATGATCATGGTCTGTCACCACCTCAGCCCCGACATCCCGTCGGACGTTGCGTTCACCGAGAGCCGTATCCGCGCTGAAACCATCGCCGCGGAAAACGTCCTTCAGGATCTCGGCGTAATCTCGATGTTCTCAAGCGATTCCCAGGCCATGGGACGCATCGGCGAATGCTGGCTGCGTTGCATCCAGACCGCTGATGCGATGAAGACTGGACGCGGCAAGCTGCCGGAGGACGCGCCCGGCAACGACAATTTCCGGGTGCTGCGCTACGTGGCGAAGATCACGATCAACCCGGCGATCACGCATGGTATTGCCGACGTGCTGGGCTCCGTCGAGGTCGGCAAGATCGCCGACCTCGTCCTGTGGGAGCCGGCGTTCTTCGGCGCCAAGCCGAAGCTTGTGATCAAGAACGGCTTTATAAGCTGGGCGGTGATGGGCGACCCAAACGCGTCGCTGCCGACGCCGCAGCCCACCTACTATCGGCCCATGTTCGGCGCCTACGGTGATGCGTTGGCGGCCAACTGCATCACGTTCGTCTCCGGCGTCGCTCACACTGCCGGGATCAAGGAGCAGCTGGGGCTTCGCCGGCAGGTGATGCCGGTGCGAAACGTGCGCAAGATCGGCAAGCGCGATATGGTCCGAAATGCCGGGACTCCGAAAATTGAAGTAAGTCCGGAGACTTTCGCCGTGACCGTCGACGGCAAGCACGCGACCGTGCAGCCATTGACGACGATCTCGCTAAACCAGAAGTATTTCTTTAGTTGAGGAGCGTGCCGTGATCGTCATCCAGACCGTTCTCGGCAACATCGGCGATCGCGAATGGGCCGAGCGCCTGTCTGCCGCGAACACGGACTTGCTGGAGATCGACCAGTGGGAAGCGCAGAAGAGCCGCTTTCGCAAGACGACTGCAAAGGGTGTGGAGATCGCAGTCTCGATCGACCGCGGCACCCATATCCGCGACGGCGACGTGCTGCTCTGGGATGCCCAAGCGCTCTCGGCGCTTGTCGCGCGAATCGAACTGCGTGACGTGATGATCGTGCATCTGGACGGTCTAGCGAGACTCGTGCCCGAAGTGGCAATGCGCACCTGCGTTGAACTTGGCCACGCCATGGGTAATCAGCATTGGCCGGCATTGGTCAAGGACAATCTCGTCTATGTCCCGCTCACCGTCGATCGCAAGGTGATGGCATCCGTCATGAATACCCACCGTTTTGAGGGAATCCGCTACGAGTTCGTATCCCGCCGAGAGGTCGTTCCCTACCTCGCCCCGCATGAATCACGTCGGCTCTTCGGTGGTGCAGAGGGGCCGGTGCATTCGCACACCCATGAGAACTATGCCGGTGTCGAGGCCGAGACGGGACGTGTGTACGGACGCCCACCGACGCACGTCCATCCTCATCAGGAAGCCCCCGCCCAGGGACGAATATCGCCAGCAACGGCCGGTTCTGCTCATGACCATCGAGAATGATGGCGTCGATGCGACGAGAAGCACCGCATTTCTTTCGCGGATGCTGCAGTTTGGAGACTCGATGTTTCCCATTGGCGCATTCGCGTTCTCTTCCGGCCTCGAATCCGCCATTCAGAAAGGTGTCGTCACCGACGCGGCTACGCTTCGAGCGTTCGCGCGCACCGCGTTGGAGCAGGCGGCGCGCGGCGATTGTATCGCGCTGATCGCCGCGCATCGGGCGGCAACGGCCAGCGACGTCGATACCCTTGCCCGGATCGATGCGCAGGTATATTCGCGCAAGCTTTCAGACGAAGTGCGGACAATGTCAGTTCGCATGGGCAAGAAGTTCACGGAGATGGGCGTGGAGGTAGTGGGCGCGCCGCTGCTTCGCACCTGGCGTGAATGCATTGAAAAGTCCGTTACCCCCGGTTGCTACCCGATAGCCCTGGCCATCAATTTTGCCGTACAGGATCTGCCTGCCAGCCAGGCGTTTGTCGTACACCAGTATGGCGTTGCGACAACGATCCTTGGTGCGGCCTTACGATTGATGAAAGTCAGCCACATCGAGACGCAGAAGATTCTCTTCGAGCTTACCGGGCAAACGGAAGGGATGTACGCGACCGTCGCGGCGGCGCGGCTGTCGGACATGGCGGGCTTTGCTCCGTTGACGGAAATTCTGACGGCGATCCACACCAGGGCCCATGTGCGCCTGTTCATGAGCTGACGTTGAAGGGAGCTTCTGATGTCGAACAATATCACGCGCATCGGCATCGGCGGGCCGGTCGGATCAGGCAAGACCGCGATCGTGGAAGCCATTACACCGCGCTTGCTAGACCTCGGCATCAAGGTGCTTATCATCACCAATGACGTGGTAACGACCGAAGACGCCAAGCACGTTCAGCGTACGCTCAAGGGTGTTCTGCTCCAGGAACGTATTCTCGGAGTGGAGACAGGTGCCTGCCCTCATACTGCGGTGCGCGAAGATCCAAGCATGAACCTCGCAGCGGTCGAGGATATGGAACAGCGTTTTCCGGATAGCGACGTTGTGCTGATCGAAAGCGGCGGCGATAATCTCACGCTGACCTTTTCGCCGGCGCTGGTGGACTACTTCATTTATGTAATCGACGTCGCCGCGGGCGATAAGATCCCTCGCAAGAACGGACCCGGGATCACGTATTCCGACATCCTGGTGATCAATAAAACAGATCTTGCCCCCTATGTCGGGGCCAGCCTTGACGTGATGGAGCAGGATTCGCGGATGATGCGCGGTAGCAAGCCGTTCCTGTTCACGAACTGCAAGACGGGGGAAGGCATTCCGGAGTTGGTCGCGCTGATCGAGCGGGAATTTCTGTTCGATATCAATCCGCGCGCGCGGCGCTCAGCATGATACCGGCGGCCTTTCCTCCCTGGACACGCGCTGAAACGCTCGGCGCATCGATGCCGGAATTCGCCTCGTTCCAGGACGAGCCGCCGCAAATGAGCAGCGGCACTGTGGGCAAGACGGGCTTCCTCCGTCTGGGCTTCGAGCGCCGCTCGGGCGAGACGATCCTGGCAAACCTGGAACGCCGTTCTCCCTACATGGTGCAGCGCGCGTTGCATTGCGACGAACAAATGCCAGGTTTGGCCTACGTGTTCCTGATCACCACCACGGGCTGCCTGCTGCAGGGAGACAGGCTCGGTCTGGACATCACCCTTCATCCGGGCGCGCAAGCTCACCTCACCTCCCAATCGGCAACCAAGATCCATGCGATGGACGCCAATTACGCGGCGCAAAGCCAAGCTATTGCGCTTGCCGACGACGCATACCTGGAGTTTCTTCCCGAGCCCGTGATCCCGCACCGGCACTCTCGGTTTGTCAGCGACACACAAATCTCCGTTGCTCCGTCAGCCACATTGCTGCTCTCGGAAATCATTCAACCGGGCCGAAAGCACCATCATCCCGACGAGTGCTTCGGAGCAACCGTGCTGTCGGTATCAACGGCAGCGGCGCGGCCCGATGGTCGTTCCTTGTTCTCCGAGAAGCTGGTAATCGAACCGCGGCGATATGCGATGCGGCAGACTGGCGTGATGGATTCCTTTGATGTGTTCGCCAACGTGATCCTGTGCGCCCCCAAGGACAAGGCAGACCGGATCCACGAGCGCGCGGGGGCCGATGTCAACCTTGCGGACGGTGTTGCGTTCGGAGCCTGTCGTTTGCCCAATGATGCTGGCGTGATCTTCAAGGTATTGGGCCGCGAAACCGCGCAAGTGAAAGCCAAGGTGCGCGAGTTCTGGAGCGTGGTGCGTCAGGAGATCATCGGCGCCGCGCTGCCACCGCCCTATCTATGGCGCTAGCGGACCAACGGCACCAACAGGTGATCTCCAACAGCTGATGTCGACACGTTCGAGGAGGCAGCAGTGGAAACGATCTTGGCAAAGTGGGAAGGCCTCGCCGCGTCGTCAGGCATCGTGCGGTTCCTGGACATCAATTTGCGCGGCATCGGGCAAGTCATGTTTCAGAACAACCCGCTAACCGGGATTCTCTTTCTGGCCGCGATCGGCTGGGCTTCATACGCGGCTGGCGTCCCCCGAGTGGTAATTGCCGGTGTCCTCGCTGTCGTCGTGGCAAACCTGACGGCGCAATGGCTTAACGCCGATCGCGAGTCACTCCATGCAGGGCTCTACGGATACAACGGCGTCCTTGTCGGACTTGCGTTGGCGACATTTCTGGCTCCGAACGCACTCATGTGGATCTATGTGGTGTTGGGCGCGGCGGTTTCGGTCATCGCGATGCTTGGGACTGTCAACGCCCTCAAGCCCTGGGGTGTATCCAGCCTCACGTTTCCGTTCGTGCTCACGACATGGCTGCTTCTGCTGGCCACGTATGGATTTTCCGGCCTCGTGGGGGCTGCACTACCGGCTGGCAACGTTGTCGTTGCGTTTCACCCCTACGAGGCCAGCCCACTCAAGCTGATCGACCTCCTCCAGGGTGTGCTTCAAAGCGTCTCACAGGTCTTCCTGAAGGCGAACGGCGTGGCCGCCCTGCTACTGCTCGTCGGTCTGGCGGTGAACTCATTGAGTGCCGCCGCATTCGCTCTCGCCGGTGCGATAGTGGCAGTTCTGACGGCCCATCTTTTTGGCGCCGAAAGCGAGCTGATCACCGGCGGTCTTCTCGGTTTCAGCCCTGTTCTGACGGCGATCGCACTGGGTGCCGTGTTCTACCGACCGAGCTGGCGGGTCGCGATCTACGCCATGCTGGGCACGCTGGTGACGGTCATCGCACAAGCGGCACTGAACGTTGCCTTGACGCCTCTCGCCATCCCTGCGCTTACGGCGCCGTTCGTGTTCGTCACATGGATCTTCCTTCTTCCACGTCAATGCTTCGAGCCGGCCGCGGCAGACGATGCCGAGACAGTGCGCACAAGCTAGATTTCCATTTTTTTGGAGCTCACATGTCCGGCATGATTTGCGCAGCGCTCCTGGACCAGCGCGGACGTCACCAAATCGCAGATTTGAGGTTGTTGCTGGTGGAGGGCTGAACGATGGGACTCGTCGGAATACTGCTCGGGCTCGCTCTGTTGATGTGGCTCGCCTATCGAGGGTGGAGTGTACTCATGGTGGCGCCGGTGGCTGCCATGCTGGCCGCGGCGATTTCGGGTGAGCCGCTTCTCGCTCATTGGACGCAGACCTTTATGCCCGGTGCTGGCCGATTCGTTACGCAGTGGTTTCCGATGTTCCTGCTTGGCGGGTTGTTCGGCAAGCTGATGGACGACAGCGGTTCGATCACCTCTATCGCGCGTTTTCTGACTGAACGGTTGGGAACACACCGCACGATGCTCTCAGTGGTGCTGGCTTCGGCAGCGGTGACCTACGGCGGCGTGAGCGTCTTTGTTGCCTTTTTCGTGTTGGTCCCCATGGCGAAAGAGATGTTCCAGGCTGCGAACATCCCGCGTCGCTTGATGCCGGCGACCATCGGTCTCGGGGCGTTCACGTTCACGATGTCGGCAATGCCGGGAACGCCGTCTGTCAACAATGCCATTCCGATGCCGTACTTCGGCACAACGACCTTCGCGGCGCCGGGTCTGGGTATCATCGCTTCGATCATCATTTTTGTCATCGGCATGTGGTGGCTCCGCCGTGCAGAAAGCGCCGCGCGCAGGGCCGGCGAGGGCTATGATCACAGTTCGGAGGTGTCTCCCGCCATCGACGAGACCGTTCGCATGCAGGCGTCAGCTGCCGGCGATTTCGATCCAGCTGAATTTCAGCATGGCAAGCACAGTGCTAGTCTCCCCCCCTTTGTGATTGCCGCATTGCCGCTGGTTGTGGTCATCTGTACGAACTTCCTACTGTCGCTAGTCGTCCTCCCACGGCTGGATTTTTCGTTCTTGGCCAAAGAGGTGTGGGGCGAGACCACGATCGGAGCGGTGGCCGGCGTCTGGTCGGTTGTTATTGCGCTCGCGACTGCGACCCTGACCGTCATTGTCTTCAACTTCAGGCGTTTCCCGGCGTTGCGGGAAAGTTTGGATGCTGGCGCCGCCTCCTCCGTCATGCCAATCCTGATGATTGCCAGTCTCGTCGGCTTTGGGGCTGTCATTGCCGCGCTGCCCGCGTTCGCGGACGTACGTGACGCGCTACTCGCGGTTGGCGGAGGCCCCCTTATCTCTCTCACGATCGCCGTGAACGCGCTCGCTGCGCTTACCGGCACCGCCTCCGGGGGAATGGCAATCGTGCTCAATATACTCGGCGACACCTTCTTGCGGCTCGCCGCCGAGCACGGCATCAATCCTGAGCTGATGCATCGCGTGACCACGATTGGCGCTGGCACGCTCGATGCGCTGCCGCACAACGGCACGGTCCTGTTGCTGCTTCAGATCAGCGGGCTGACCCATCGCGAGAGTTACTTCGATATGGTGATGACCGTGATCGTCACCTGCATCATCGCACTTGCTGCTGTCCTTGTCCTGGGCACGGTGTTCGGGTCATTTTGACGATTTCAGATCCAGCAATTCAAGCTTGGTTCTCGACTGAAGTTCAGAGCGGATACGCTGGAGTGGAGTAACTCGCTCGAGGCGATCCCCCGCTCTGCGAGCTGTCGGGGGTTCGAGTCGGGAGAGTACTGCCGCCTCTCCCCACACGACGCAAATCTGCGATATTTGCTCCGATCGCCCGCCTGAACTCAGAAGCTGGTCGAACGGTGGGTTCAATTCGGGGACCGCAACAACCTCCCCCAAAGACTTCCGCCGGTCGTGATCTGCCTGCGTTTGTAAGGATTTGATCCGCTCTCTTCGTGAAGGCAGACTTTGGCGGTTGCTAGCTGCAGGTCGGCCATGGCCATGCCCGGACATCGCCACAGGCGGGGCTGGCTGACATGTCACTTGCTTGACACCTTTCGTAGCGTTGGTCTCTAATCCGCACGCGAGTCCTGAGGCTGGAGGTGAAATTTTCGCCGCCAATCAAGAATGAAGCCAACTGCTCCGCCAGGCGAGTGCCGGGTAAAGGAGCGGAGGCTAAAAATAGCTTCCTGGGAGGGAACAATGGACAGACGCCAGACACTCAAAATGCTTGGTGGTGCGGCGGTGATCGCCGGTACCGGTTTTCCGGGGTTTGCTTTTGCGCAGGCTCAAAAGGAAATGGTCACGGTCGTGAAGATCGCCGGCATTCCGTGGTTCAACGCTCTTGAAAAGGGAATCCAGAAGGGCGCCAAGGACTTCAGCATCAATGCCACCATGGTTGGACCGGCGAACGTCGATCCGGCACAACAGGTAAAGCTGCTCGATGATCTGATCGCCAAGAAGGTCAACGTGATCGGCTTGGTGCCGCTGGACGTCAAAGTGTGCGAGCCGGTGCTCAAGCGCGCCCAGGCGGCCGGCATCAAAGTCATCACCCATGAGGGCCCCGAACAGGAAGGCCGTGACTGGAACGTGGAATTGATCGATTCCGTTCGCTTCGGTGAAGTGCAGATGGAGCGTCTCGCCAAGGACATGGGCGGCGAAGGCGACTACGTGGTTTATGTCGGGACCTTGACGACGCCGCTTCACAACAAATGGGCCGACGCCGCGATTGCCTATCAGCAGAAGAATTTCCCGAAAATGAAGCTCGTCGCCGACCGTTTCCCCGGCGCCGACGAGATCGATACCAGCCAGCGCACGACGCTTGACGTGATCAAGGCCTATCCGAACCTGCGCGGCATTCTCGGCTTCGGCTCGAATGGACCGATCGGGGCCGGCAATGCGGTGCGCCAACAACGCCTTGGCAAGAAGATCGCCGTGGTCGGCACCGTGCTGCCGAGCCAGGCGAAATCGCTCATCGCGGATGATACCATCCGCGAAGGTTTCCTGTGGAATCCCACCGATGCAGGTTACGCTATGGTTGCAGTTGCCAAGCTCGTGCTTGATGGCAAGCCAATCACGGATGGCGTCGATGTTCCCGGCCTCGGCAAGGCAGCGGTCGATGTGGCCGGCAAGCAGATCAAGGTCGACAAGATCATGCGGATCAACAAAGAAACCATCGACGGACTGATCGCCGGAGGACTCTAGAACTACACCGGCCCCAGCCGCCTCGTCGCGCCGCATTCCCGGCTTTCCGGCCGGGAATGCGATCCGCGTCGAGGCGATCGCTTGACAAGCGGTCACATTACAGGACGAAGCCTTGACGACTTTCCTGGAGATGTCCGGCATATCAAAGCGTTTCGGCGGCGTGCATGCGCTTCGCGACGTCGATCTGACGCTGGAGGTCGGAGAGGTGCATTGCCTTGTCGGCGAAAACGGATCCGGCAAGTCGACGCTGATCAAGATCATTTCCGGCGTCGAGGCGCCGGAACCAGGGGGCCGGATCGTCATTTCCGGCAAGGAGTACCCAAAACTAAGCCCGGTCTACTCCACCCATTGCGGCATTCAGGTCATCTATCAGGATCTATCGCTATTCTCCAACCTCACCGTCGTCGAGAACATCGCCATGGCGCACCATCTTGGCGGCGTCCACACGGTGAACTGGTCCTCTATGCGGGCCATCGCCATGGCCACAATGGCGAAGGTCGGTATTGAGGTCGATCCGGAAACAAAAGTCTCCGAACTCAGCATTGCCGGACGCCAGCTGGTCGCGATCTGCCGGGCCCTGGCGGCGGATGCCAAACTCCTCATCATGGATGAGCCGACAGCGTCGCTGACCCGCCACGAGGTCAACACCTTGATCAAGCTCGTCAGCGACCTGAAACGAAGCGGTATCTGCGTCGTATTCGTGAGCCATCGCCTCGACGAGGTGCTTGAGATCGCCGAACGCGTGACGGTGTTGCGGGACGGCGCCAAGGTAGGCACCTTTGCCGCAGCGGCCATCGACGGCAGCAAACTCAGTCACCTGATGACCGGGAAAGCTTTCGAGTATCAGAAGCAGGTGCCCGACCTAGCCGTGGGTGCGGTTGTCCTCGAAGTCCAGGGCCTTGGCCGCGATGGTGACTACGACGATGTGAGCTTGCAACTGCGCGCCGGAGAAGTCGTGGGGCTTACCGGATTGCTTGGATCGGGCCGAACCGAGCTCGCACTGTCGCTGTTCGGCATGAACCCGCCTGATCGAGGCACCATGGCGCTTGACGGCCACCGCGTCGTGCTGAACACGAATGCAGACGCGATCCGTCGAGGCATCGCTTATGTATCTGAGGACAGGCTCACGCTTGGCCTCATCCTTGACCAGTCGATCACGTCGAACGTCACGCTGACTGTGCTGGAACGTCTCGCTGGTGCATTCGGCCTGATTGGCACACGCGCGCGGCAAAGCCATGTTGCGCGATGGGTCGCCGAACTCGGAATCAAAGTGTCTGATCCCAACAACCCGGTCAAGACGCTCTCTGGCGGCAATCAGCAGCGGATCGTGCTCGCCAAATGGATGGCGACCAACCCACGAGTGCTTATCCTTGATAGCCCAACGGTCGGTGTCGACATCCGCGCTAAGGATGGGATTTATGAGATCATCCGGCGGCTGGCCCGCGAGGGCGTCGCAGTGCTGATGATATCAGACGAAATCCCCGAGGTACTTTATCACAGCCATCGCGTGCTGGTGATGCGCGAAGGGCGTTTGACCGCTGACGTGATGGCCGCAGACACCTCCGAAGATGCGCTTCGGCAGGCGGTCAATGCCTAAATCGCGGTTTGCTTCATTTGGCAGGTTTCGGCGCAGCCATGAGTTCTGGCTGTTGATCGTGATCCTCGTGCTCTGCGCCAGCCTGGGCGCGGCGAACGGCCAGTTCCTGACCATGCAGAATCTGTTCGACCTGCTGACCTCCTACGCATTCGTAGGCATCCTCGCCCTCGGGCTGCTCGTGGTGCTGATCGCCGGCGGAATCGACATCTCCTTCACGGCGACGGCATCGGTGGCGCAATATGTCACGCTTACGGTGGCGAACGCATACGGCGCGAACTGGGTCTGCGTTTTTGCGATCGCGATCGGCATTGGCGGTACGCTCGGCGCCCTCAACGCGATCTTCATCCAGAAGCTTCGGATACCATCAATCATCGTGTCCGTGGCAACGTTGAACATTTTCTATGGGCTGCTGATTTTTTTCACGGGCGGTAAATACATCTATTCGTTACCCGACTGGTTCGCGACCGGGATATTCTGGTTCGAGTTCGATTGGGGCAAGGATACGTCCTACGGCGTCAACCTGCAGATCCTCGCGCTCGGGTTCTCATTTCTGTTCACCTGGCTCCTGCTCAATCGTAGCAATATCGGTCGTCAGATCTACGCCATGGGGGGCAATACCGATGCCGCGCAGCGACTTGGCTTCCATGTCTTCGGCCTCAACATGCTGGTCTATTGCTACATGGGGGTCATGGCCGGTATCGCCTCGCTGGTCCAGGCGCAGCTTGCACAGTCCGTCGCTCCGACGGTGCTGGTGGGCAAGGAGCTTGACGTGGTTGCGGCCGTCGTGCTCGGCGGCGCCAGCCTGATGGGCGGTGTCGGGACCGTTCTCGGCACGTTTCTGGGGTTGGCACTGCTCGCCATCCTGCAGAATGGAATCATTTTGCTGGGCGTTTCGTCCTACTGGTCGCCATTTTTTGTCGGGTTGGTCATCCTGATCTCGGTCTCGGCGACAGCCTGGTCGCAGCGAGAACGACGGACCCGGAGCGCGCGGCCATGAGAAATGCGTCCACCCTCGCCCTTCGCGGACGCCTGATCCGTTTGGCCGGCAGCGGGACGATCGCAACCCTCATCCTGTTGTTGGTCGCGCTCTGGTTGGTGTTCGCCATTACCATCGGCGACCGGTTTTTCTCCGTCAACACGCTGCAATCGATGGCCTTCCAGATGCCGGAGCTCGGCATCCTTTCGCTTGCGATGATGCTGGCCCTGCTATCGGGCGGCCTTAACCTTTCCATCATCGCCACCGCTAATCTCTCCGGACTGACCATTGCCTTCCTGCTGACGCACTACATTCCGGGCACCCAGGGCATTGCCTGGGCCGGCGTGCAGGTGCTGGCGATTGCGGCAGGGTTTGCCGTCGCTGCACTGGTCGGCCTGGTCAACGGATTTGTCATCGCCTATCTCGGCGTTTCGCCGATCCTCGCAACCCTCGGCACCATGACACTCTGCAAGGGACTCGCGATCGGCCTGACACGCGGCAATGTCATCTCCGGATTTCCGGAGCCCATTGTTTTCATCGGCAATGGAACGGTTCTCGGGGTGCCTTTTGCCCTGATCGTGCTGGCGCTCTGTGCGTTACCCGTCGCGCTCATGCTAAACGCAACGCCCTTCGGGGCAAGGGTTTACATGATCGGCTCGAACGAGAAGGCAACCCGCTACTCCGGCGTCGATACCCGCGCCGTCCTGCTCAAGCTCTATGTCCTCTCGAGCCTGCTCGCCGGTGTCGCAGCAGTCGTCATGCTGGCACGTTTCAATTCAGCCAACGCGGCATATGGCGAGAGCTATCTGCTCGTCACCATTCTTGCAGCAGTGCTCGGTGGCGTCGATCCATTTGGCGGCTTTGGCAAAGTCGGTGGATTGCTGCTTGCGCTGATCATCCTTCAGGTGATCTCCTCGGCGTTCAACCTTCTCAATCTCAGCCAGTTCCTCACTCTGGCGATCTGGGGTGGCATCCTGATTGCCGTTGCCGCGGTTCCTCATCTGGGCGGCAAAGCGCCCCGGTAGACAACGATGACAAGATCGGAAGCCTCTCCCCGGATCGCGGTTCTCGACATTGGCAAGACGAATCTGAAACTGCTGGTCGCGAGTGAGGATGGCTGGCCGCTCGAAACACTTTCGATCCCGAATGTGCCGACCACGACAGGACCATACCTCGCCTATGATCTTGCCGGGCTGGAAGAGTGGTTCCTCGACACCTTGGCCGTGGTGACGCAACGCCACACCATCGGCGCGGTGATCGCGACCGCGCATGGGTGTGGCGCCGTGCTTGTCGAAGGTGACGAGCCAGTGCTGCCGATGATGGACTATGATGCAGTCTCGCCGCCTGAGATCGACCAGGCCTACGCCCGGATTGCGCCTGCCTATGATGAAGTGTTTTGCGGTATCAGCGGCGCGATGCGGCTCGGCAAGCAATTGCTCTGGCAGGAACGCGCATATCCCGCCGAATTCGCCCGCGCGAAAACCTATCTTACGACTGCGCAGTATTTCGCCTTGCGGCTCGGCGGGCGTGCTGCAAGTGAAATTTCACAGCTCGCGGCTCAGAGCCATATCTGGGACCTTTTCCACCATCAGCCTTCCTCCCTGATGCGCAAGCGCGGCTGGGACCGTCTTCTGCCGGAGCGGGCATCCGCCGGTGCGGTGCTAGGGAGGGTTTCGGAGGCCGTAGCCAAACGTACCGGCTTGGCGCGCTCGACCGAAATCCTCTGCGGCGTGCATGATTCCAACGCCAACCTGTTCCGCTACAAGGCCGCCGGCCTGGCCGATACCTCGATCCTATCAACAGGCACCTGGATGATCGGCTTTCAGCGCGGCCTCGCGCTAGACAAGCTCGACGCCACACGCGGCATGGTGCTCAATATCGATGTCGACGGTGAGAACGTACCCTCCACGCTGATCGCGACAGGCCGCGAATATGACTCGATCAGCAGAGACCACGACGCTTCTGACGCAGCTGTCCTCACCGCATTGCCGAGTCTACTGGCCCTTGGAACCCTGGCACTCCCCTCCTTCGTTGGGGATGATGGACTGTTCCCCGGTGCAGCTCACCGCGGACGCATTATCGGACCGCCGCCCGAGACGCCAGCCGAATGGCAGGGGTTGGCAGTCCTCTACGCCGCATTCAGCGCAAACCGCTGTCTAGATGCGCTTGGCAGCTCGAAACACATCGTCATCGACGGTGGTTTTTCCGCCAACCTGCCCTTCGCGCGTGCTCTGGCCACGTTGCGGCCGTCGCAGAGCGTCTCGGTGAGCCAGTCGCGGGATGGAACGGCGCTCGGCGCGGCGCTGCTGTGGCGGAGATTTTCGCGTACGATTCCGGTTTCGAGCGTGGTGCTTGAAGCTGTCACGCCGCTCGGCGAGGACGAGTGCAAACGCTCCCTTTCCGCCGCCTATCAATCCTGGATTTCTTTTTCGGAGCACCCATCATGACAGACCGCAATCATGCCGATCTCCGCCAGGGCATCGTCGATACCTGCAAGGAGATGAACCGAAACGGTCTCAACCAAGGAACTTCCGGCAATCTTTCGCACCGGATTCCAAACGGCATGCTAATCACACCGACAAGCTTGCCCTACGAGCGCATGCGGCCAGAAGACATTGTCGCGATGGATTTTTCCGCGAATTACCAGGGCAACCATCGCCCTTCTTCAGAATGGCGTTTTCATCGCGATATTCTGCGAGCGCGTGACGACATAAACGTCGTGCTTCATACGCATTCGACCTTCAGCACCATTCTCGCCGTGCACGAGCGTGGCATTCCCTGCTTCCACTACATGGTCGCGGTAGCCGGTGGCAACGACATCCGTTGTTCGCCTTATGCCTGTTTTGGCACGCAGGCGCTGTCGGATTATGCCGTTAATGCGCTCGAAGGACGAAATGCCTGCTTGCTCGGCCATCATGGCTTGATCGTAACGGCGCAGACACTTGAAAAGGCGCTTTGGCTTGCCGTGGAGGTGGAGACCCTGGCGAAGATGTATGTCCACGCGCTGGCGATCGGCGAACCTCCGCGCCTCAGCGAGACCGAAATGGCACAGGTCCACGAACAGATGAAACGCATGGGCTACGGCCAGGCGCCCGATCTTGACGACGTCGGTGATGTTCCACGCGCCATGCCTCAGTCGAAACTGGCGCCACATTGACTCAGAGTGTCGTTGAACGCGGCTAGTCTCTTCTCTTCGCTAAGGAAACTTGCAAGCAACTCTAAGTGCCGAGCTTGAGATGCTCGGGGACGACCGTCGTTGGCCTCAATTGTGTCGAAAAATTACAGTACTGATTCGCCAGTGAGCCAGCGTCTCGCAATCGGTTGGTCCTTTGGCCTCTGAACTCACAAGTCACCGACGCGAGTGGCGTGCAATGGGGCCCGGCCCAGCCGGGCCTTTTGTCCTTTGTGAATTGTGTGCACTCACTGCACCCCAGGCTCACCGCGCCCGCATCGCGACCAAGAACCCTCGTTGGCGCGAACTCACAAATATTTGGCCTGAATTGCCAAGATACAGACTGCCCTTTTTACTATGGCGACCCAGTTGGCCCAACGCACGGGGTGCACTTCGACCGGGGATCGATGACCAATGCGCGTCTTTTTTAGTTGCTTGTTTTGCGGGGCGCTTCACAGCGCTATCCAAATAAGGCGACCGGTCGTGGCAAGCGGGCGTTTCGATTGCAAAGCGTGCGGGCAGACACTGCATCGATGGTGGGCCGTATATGACTTTACAGATTGGAAGGGGCCGCTCGACCAGTAGCGGGCGCGGCCAATCCGGGTCGCCGCACCTTGCCGGCCCCGCTCAAATGCGCCTATGCCCGTCCTCACCCGCCGGCACGATCCGCACCGCAGCATTGCGGCAAGCGGATACCGTCGGACTGGCGTCAGCATGGCTGAATCCGATGGTTGCTTACACCGCTTTGGCACTCGGATCGTGCTGCCCGCGATCCGTTGAGCGACTGATAGCTGTGCAAAAGTCCGCGCCAGCCGGATCCCGCCTTGGCCCAAGGGTGGGCCCTAGTTTCACCGTAAGCGCCGGCGAGCGCCGCCCCGTGTCTTGGCTGCTCCGGGACGGCTTGGCTCGTGCGCGCGTCGGCGGTCAAGGCGTCAAGTAAAGCGCGAGCCACGCCAGTCGATTAGACTATTAGGCTCGTAAAGAAGGGCTTGGTTATCTCGACGACCGAGGGTTCTCTCTCATCAGGAGTGGCGGCGGAGACAAACTCGCTTTTGCAGTTAAAGCAATGCCAAAGATCATGGATTTCTTGGGCATTGACGCGCTCACGCCACTCTAGATGGACCAACCCAGAACCACATTGAGGGCATTTTTCTGGATGGGGCGTCGAGAAGATTGATGCCATGTGGAACCTCCCTCGTTTTCGGCGCAGCTTACGACTGTCTGGACACCTTGGAATTGATCCACAACAAACAATTTGCCCATTTGTCATCGCCGGGCGGCTTCCAGGTCCGGGACCGTCGAGTGCTGGCGCGCGCCCTCCGCAATCGGGCCTTGCCAGTTGGTACACAAAGGGCGGCGATGTGGCGCATTCGAATATGGAAGCCGTGATCTTCATGGGTTGGAACGCCCAGAGCCCGCATAAGGTTAGATAGATTGCGCACCATCGCGGCGGCCTGACCGCACGCTGGATTGGAGGCAGCACATGAAAATCGTGGACGAAGACGGCGAGATCATCGCAACAGCATCCGATGACCATACTTTAATCGGCGGCCACCACCGCCTCGCAGTGGCGGCCAGCCTCGGTAAAAGACTGTTCTGGCGAGATACCGGCGAACCAGTGAAGCTAGATAACTTCTTCAAGCATTATGGAAGTTCTCTTCGACATACAGCCTGAGCCGCTCGCCGAGCGTACGTTGTTCGGTGCATCGCAACAACGCCAACGAGGATTTTTGCCATCGCGCATTCCTGGTTTAATTTTATGCGGTCCCGTACACAAAGGGTGGCGCGCGAAAGAAATCTACTGCGACATCTGTCGCAGTTGGGAAGCGCGCACGGGCAAGAATTGTAACGCCCGCAAGGTGCCGGTCGAGCGGCGCGCCTTGGCCGCCTGCGTCGAGCCTGTGTCACGTCGCGAGATCTGGTCGCTTCAAATGACCAATTGCGCGGGCCCGCCGCCGATCTATCAGGTCTGCCTCTTCACGATTTCAAATCCCTTTGCGTGCAATTCCAGCAGTATGCCCTGTGCCAAGTGCGTGCACTCTTCAGACTTGATCCAGTGCGGACTTCTCCAATCCGGGTCGTCTTCCTTTGGGTAAATGGTGAAGGCGGAGCGAATGGCGGCTTCGATCACGTCGATGGGATTGTCCGACATCTGCATCCCTCACGCATTTGGCGAAATAAAACAAAATCCTGGGAATTAAAGAACAAGCCCAGCCGGACACTCACGCGGCCCTCTCCATTCAGAAGAACGTCACCGCCATCAATGGCTTGATCTAGGTCAACGCTGCGCCTCGGGCTCAGGCACGTGAACGGATCGCACTAAATTTAACGCGGTATGATGAATTGCAAATATATTCATACGGCGCGGTCGCGCGGTCCCGGCACTTGCCTCTGGCCCTCACAAAGGACCGGAACTGCACCAATGACCGCCCCCGGCGCGGCGTCACTGCGTCAGAGAGGGCTGCAGTAATGCCGAGAGCGGTCGTCGGCAGGCGGTCGCCATCGTTTCAAGCACCCGGCAAATCAGGAGGCGAAGCCGCCGGTACCGCCGCTTTGACCTCCGCCAGCGCCGCTTGCAAGGCTGCTTCCTTAGTGTGGTCGAGAGAAGTCTTTAGCACCGTGCCGCCTTCGCCTTTTAGCTTCTCAAGAACCTTGTCCGCCGTGACTTTGCGCACCAGTACGAAGAGTGCCGCGGTTCCGGGTTGAACGGCGGCAGCGGTCTCTTTCATCCATTTGTCGTTGATGCCGACATCCGTTAAATATCCGCTGAGTGTGCCGGACGCGACGCCAAGGACAGCACCAGCAAGCGGCATTAAAAAGATCAAGCCAATCAGCGTGCCCCAAAAGGCGCCAGTAGCCGCACCAGCAGCCGTGGTATTGATCAGTTGATTTAGTTTGATGTTTCCGTTGCTGTCTTTCACCGCGATCACGGCATCGCCGAGTTCGATCAAATACTCCTTCTGCATGGCCAGCAATTTTTGACGAACTTCCTCCGCCTTCGCCTCGGTTGGAAATGCAATCACGACAAGGTCACTCATCTGTTCTGCTCCTCTACTCGAACGATTGCTACCCGTGCGAGAGAGGATGCGCCCGGTCGCGCGGGACAGGCAAGCCGCTACGGATAGCGGATGACGGCGCTCCGGGCACAACGGGAGGCGGCGGGCACACCCGGCACGGGCGGCAACGCACTGCAGTCAGACGCGCACCAGCGACGCCCCTATTGCTTTCCGGGTCCCTCGGGGGGCCAGGGGAAAGTGCCGGGACCGCGCGACTTCAGCATATTTGCAATTTCCGCTTTGCCATTTTTGTATGCTGAAATTCGTTCCATGTTAGCGCAAGATAGTGAGATACGGGAATGACGTCCGCAAACCCGACCAGGACCGAACGCGTTATTTGTCCCGCAAACGAGGCTTCTGCAATTTGATCGATACGAGAGAGATCCCGTTTTCGAGACGAAAACCGGGACTCCGGATCGGGCTCGGTCTTGTCGGCGCATATCGCCTTCTGGAGCGATGCGAACAGGATTCGGGAAGGACTAAACCGGCCGGGCGGGCAGCGCGAATCCTTTCCCTATTTCAGGCGTCGAGCGACTGGAGTCGGTACTCGGACATCTTCTGGGCGGCGATGATGACCTCGACCCTGTTCCTGGCCTGCATCTTCTGCATCAGCTCGGTCATGTAGTGCTTGACCGTCTTTTCGGTGATGCGAAGCGTCGCAGCGATTTCCTTGTTGGTCATGCCACGCAGCAGCAGCCGGACAATCTGTCCCTCGCGCTGACTGAGCTTGATGGCCTCGGCGACGCGGTGGCGGACGTCGGTGTTGCGGAGCGCGTCGATCACCCGGACCGCAAAGCCCTGGGTGATATAGGTCTCATCCTTCAGCACGGCCCGAACGGCGGCCATCAACTCGTCGGCCGAGGAGCGCTTGAGGACGTAGCCGTGAGCGCCGGCGTCGAGCGCCCGGACCGCATGGTCGACGCCGTGCTGGGAGGTGTAGGCGACGATCTTGATCGCAGGCAGGACGTTGCGGATCGTGCGGATGGCGTCGTAGGTCTCGTCGGGGACGGAGGGGCTCAGAATCATCAGCCTGGGGACATGGAAACGGGCCAGCCGGATCATGTCGGCGGCGGTGGCGCCGAAGGCGACGATCTTGAAATCGGTCGGCGCCGAAAGAAAGGTCTTGAGGGCCGTCATCATCAAAGGTTGGTCCTCAACAATCGCGATCGTAATATCGCTCATCAAACCCACCCAAAATAGCCATCATTTAAACTTCCGCCGGTGGAGAACGACGGTTCCAAGGCATTCACGAGGAAAGAAAAAATCCCCGAGCCCGAAAGAAAATACCAATTCGTGGAATCCGTCCTTGGATATTCCGGAGGTGTGGCAAGATGCCCGGGCTGCGGTGCTGGGCCGGAAGGCCTCCGAAACCCCGCCGAATGTCGCCGGTTCGCGGTTTCCGACGCTCCCCTTCGCTGAAAGGTTAACGTAAGGACCCCCCGCGGCCACCTCGGCGGTCGATGCCGTCCTCGGTGTGTCGGTGGGTAAATTCGTCATGCCTCAGCGCTCCCGAAAGGCGCGGGTCATCTGGTCGGTGACGGGCTTGGCCAGATAGGAGGCAGCGGTACGCTCTTGGGTCGAGACGAAGACCTCCGCCGGCATGCCGGGAACGAGCTTCAGTCCCTTGTACTGTATCAGGTCCTCCTCGGCTGGAAGCAGGCGGACGTGGGCGATGTAGTGCTCCTGGCCGTTGGACGGATCCCGGGCCGAGGCCGGCGACACCATCGCGACCTTGCCCTTCAGCTCCGGCGTGGTGGTGCGGTTGAAGGCGGAGAGGCGGATGCGTGCCGGCTGTCCGACCCTCACCTGGTCGATGTCGGCCGGCGAAACGCGAATCTCGAACTTGAGGTCGGCATTCTCCGGCACCACGGTCGCGATCTTGGCTGCCGGAGTGATGACGCCGCCCACCGTGTAGGCGAACAGTTCGTTGATATAGCCGGACGCGGGGGAACGTATCTCGGTGCGCGACAGCCGGTCCTCGATGGCGAGCTTGCGCTCTTGAAGCTCGGCGATGCGCGCCTCCACCGTGCGCAGGTCCTTCTGGGCCTCGGTCGAAGCGTTCTGGTCCACGGCGATGATCTGCACGCGGATCTCGCTGGTCCTCACCTTGGCACGGGCGATGCTCGCCTGGATCTCGCCCTGCTCGCCCATGATGCGGGCGTAGTCGCGCTGGGAGGTATAGACGCGCTGGTACTCGACGATCTTGCGCTCGAACAGCGACTGTAACTTCTCGCGCTCGGCGCCGACGAGCCTGCCCTCCTCCTCCTTGGCGGCGAGGCGGGCCGCCATGCCCCTGATCTCCTCGCCGGTCTGGGCAATGCTGAGCTCGAGCTGCTCCTTCTGGCTGTCGCGTGCGGTCTTGTTGCCGGCGAACAGACGGGCCTCGCCGTGGATTACCGATCCAGCGGTTGAGGGGAATAAGGCGTGCATGTCGTCGGGAAATTCGACCGACGTCAGGTTGTCGCGTTCGGCCATCAGGCGGGCGCGGCGCCCGAGTGCCTCTACCAACTGAGCGCGCACGATCAGATGCTCGGCCTTGATCTGGACGTCGTCGAGGGTCGCCAGTACCTGGCCTTCGCGAACCTGGTCGCCCTGGCGCACCGACAGCGTCTTGACGATGCCGCCGTCGCGGTGCTGTACCTCCTTGAGGTTCTGATCGACCTTGACCGTGCCGGCGGCGACCACCGCGCCCTCCAGCATCGCCCAGGCCGCCCAGCCGCCGCAACCGGCGACCAGCAGCGCGCTCAGCAAGATGCCGGCGACGATGCGCGGCCACAGTCGCAACGGCCGTTCGCGAGGCGCGTCCATGGCAGGATGCTCCGGGCGGACGAGTTCGGATACATCGACATGCTTCATGGCTTCACTTCCTCAGGGATGGATCGATGAGAATTGCAGATGGTGGTGGCCGGCGACCTCGATCGTCATGCCGTCTCCGTCGTCGTTGCCGTAATGGACGTCGATGGCGGTGTACTTGCTGTTGGCGAGCTCCTCGAAGCGGAAGCGCACTGGGCGATTATGGCCGCCGTCGTTTTCCTCGAGGTAGATCTGTTCGAACAGGTCGGCGACCTGCTCCTCGGCGTCGCCGCCTTCCTTGATCGTAATCTGATAGGTCGCGGCCACGATCTTGTCGCCGACCGTGAAGTCGGTGATCTTCTTCACCACGTCCTGCTGCTGGCGGTCATCCTCGTCGCGCTCGAACTGGAAGCAGTCGTCGCCGGCGCCGCCGGTCAGGACCACCGGGCCGCTGCCGGCGATGATCACGTCGTCGCCCGAGCCCGCGATGATCTCCTCGAAACCTTCGATCAGGTCCTTGCCGATCTCGCGTCCCATGGCGGTGCCGCTGCGCAGATCGATGGTGACGGTGACGGTGGTCGCCGAATAGTCCAGGGTGTCCTGGCCCGAATTGCCATCATAGGCGTCGTCGGCGCCGTCGACCGACGCCAGCACGACGTCGTCGCCGAAGCCGCCGTCCACCTTGTCGGCTCCGCCGCCGTCGGCGATGGTGTCGTTGCCGTCCCCGCCGGCAAGAGTGTCGACCCCCGCACTCCCGGTGATGACGTCGTCGCCCGCGCCGCCGACGACGATCTCGAACTCCGCGATCGCGTCCTCGCCGATGTCCTCGCCGGAGGCCCGGCCCGAGGCGAGGTTCACGGCGATCTTCCTGATGGCCGAGGAATAGTCGAGCGTGTCGGTCCCGGCACCGCCGTCGAGGCTGTCGTTCGCAGCATCGGCGACAGCGAGAACCAAGTCGTTTCCACCGCCGCCGGCGACCGCGTCGGATCCGCCGCCGTCCGAGATCGTGTCGTTCCCGGTCCCGCCGGTCAGCGTGTCGTCGCCGGCGCCCCCGGCCACGACGTCGTTTCCGCCGCCGCCGTCAATCGAGGCTGAAGCCGATCCGGCGGCCGTGAGGGTATCGTCGCCCGCGCCGCCGATGACGATCTCGAACTCCGCGATTGCGTCGTTGCCGATGTCGGTGCCGGAGGCGGTACCCGAGCCCAGATCCACTCCGATCGAACGCGTAGCCGATGAATAGTCCAGCGTGTCTACGCCGGCGCCGCCGGCGAAGCTGTCGTCCGCGGCATCGGCGGCCGCCATTACGATATCGTTCCCCGCGCCGCCTGTTACGAGGTCGTTTCCGCCGCCGTCGGCGATGATATCGTTGCCGCTCCCGCCGGACATCCGGTCCGCGCCCTCGCCGCCGTCGAGGTGGTCGTGGCCGTCGCCGCCCTCAAGGGTGTCGTCGCCGGCTCCCGCAAGCAGGATGTCGCGGCCCGCGCCGCCGTCGAGGTGGTCGTCTCCCTCCTCGCCCAGCAGGGTGTCGTCGCCTTCGTCGCCCCACAGACGGTCGTCGCCGGTGCCGCCGAACACCACGTCGTTGCCCGTGCCCGCGAACACGATGTCGTTGCCGTCGCCCGCATAGACCACGTCGTGGCCCGCGCCCGCCAAAATGTGGTCGTCGCCGGCCCCGCCCGAGATCCGGTCGTTGCCGCCTCTGGCGTCGATGTTGTCGTCCCCGCCGAGTCCCGCGATGGTTTCGGCGCACTGGGTGCCGAGCAGGATGTCGTCGCTCTCGGTCCCGACTATGGGCGGCGCCTCAACCACATTGAAGTAGGCTGTCTGCATGACGATGTGGGAGCCGTCGCTGATCGCGTAGGTCAGCTTGACCTCGCCGAGCATGTTCGGCGCGCGGTCGAATTCCCAGCCGTCCTCGGTGCGGACCAGAGAGCCAGAGGAAGAGAAGATGCCGACCACGGTCAGATTGTCGCCGTCCGCATCTGTGGCGCCGGCCAGCAGCGCCGCCATCGATATCGCCAGCCCATGGCAGGCCACCACGTCAGGAAGATGCACCGCGCCCGAGACGCGGGGCGCGCGGTTGCGGTGATCCGGCGCCGGCGGGTCACGCGGTCTGTCGCCGCCGCCACCTCCTCCGCCACCTCCTCCGCCTCCGCCTCCGCCTCCGCCTCCACCTCCGCCTCCTCCGCCACCACCGCCACTGCCACCACCGGAGCCGGAGTCCTCCTGGCGAGGCCGGTGGTTGTCGTTTGCGACCTTCGGACTCGCCCCGGATCCCTTGTTCAGCTCGGGCTTGTCGGTGCGCGCCCGGGCGCTGAAATCGGTCGCACCGCCGCCTACGGCGCGCTCCTCCTCGCCGCGCGCGACGATCCTGCCCTCCTCGGTCCAGTCCGACGACCGGGGCGGCTCAGGCTGCTCCTCCGCGGGTTCCTCGGCCGCCGCGAGCGCGTCCTCCTTGAGGTTCTCCTCCTCGCCCGAGCCGCGGACCTTTTCACGGTCCTCGCTGGCCCCCAGCTTCATTGGCAGGAAGCTCTTGAGGTAGGCTGTGCAGGATCCGACGATGAGCAAGAAGATCAGCGGCACGAAGCGGCGGCTGCGATCCTGCTTCTCTTCGTAGTCCTCGCGGCCGGGGGCAGTCTCGACGGTGGACTTGCGGGTGGCCTGGACGTTGATCATGCAGGCCTCCGCATTTGGGCTTCTACGGGAATCGTGCCGGCCGGGGTCGGCGCGGAAGACTGCAGGACAGGAGTCATGATGTCCTGCTTCTTGCCGAAGGCGACCATGCGGCCGGCCTGGACGATGGCGACGAGATCGACCGCCACCAGCGCGCTCGGGCGGTGCGCGATCACGATGGCGATGCCGCCGCGAGCGCGGATGCCCTCGATCGCCGCGGTGAGCGCCGCCTCACCCTCGCCGTCGAGATTGGAGTTGGGCTCGTCCATCACCACCATGAAGGGATTGCCGTAAAGCGCGCGCGCCAGCGCGATGCGCTGGCGTTGACCTGCGGAAAGCGCGCAGCCCTGCGGCCCCAACCTGGTGCGATAGCCCTCCGGCAGCCTGACGATCATCTCGTGGACGCCAGCCGCCTTGGCGGCCTCGATCACCTTGCGGGAGTCGGGCTGGCGCTCGAGGCGACAGATGTTCTCCTCCATGGTGGTGTCCATCAGCGCGACCTCCTGGGGGAGATAGCCGATGTGCCTGCCGAGGTCGTCCTCGCGCCACTGGGTCAGGTCGGCGCCGTCGAGCCGCACGCTGCCGCGCAGCGCCGGCCAGATGCCGGTCAGCGCGCGCACCAGCGTGGTCTTGCCGCCGGCGCTGGGGCCGATGATGCCGAGCGCCTGGCCGGCCTCGAGCTCGAAGGCGACTTCGCTCAGCACCACCTGTCCGGTCCCGGGGACCGCCACGGTGATCTTCTCGACGGAGAGACGGGCGGTCGGATCGGGCAGCCGCATCGGCTCGTCGGCGGCGGCGAGCGCGATGACGGTGTCGCGCAGCCGTTGGTAGGCCATCCGCGCGGCGATGAAGGCCTTCCAATTGCCGATCGCGAGATCGACGGGGGCCAGCGCGCGCGCCGAGGCGACCGAGACCGCGATGATGGCGCCAGCCGAAAGCTCACCCTTGATGGTGAGGTAGGCGCCGAGCCCCAACAGGGCCGACTGCAGCACCATGCGTAGCACACGCGAAACCGCGGCGAATCCGCCGGTGATGTCGTTGGCCCTCGTCTGCAGATCGAGATGCTCGGCATTGGCCTCGTTGAAGCGGCCGACGGCGCGGCCTGCGAAGCCCATCGCCTTGAGCACCTCGGCGTTGCGCGCGTTGCAGTCGGCGATGCCGTTGCGTTCCGTCGCCGCCTTGCGCGTGGACACGATGAGACGGCGGGTCATGACTTCGCTGACCACGGTGAGCACGACGAGAACGAGCGCGCCCGCGAAGGTCAACGCGCCGAGCATCGGATGAAGGAAATAGATGAAGGCCAGATAGATCGGCATCCAGGGCAGGTCGAACAACGCCGACGGGCCCTGGCTGCCGAGGAAGCCACGGACGGTGTCGACGTCCCGCCCGCGCTCCAGCGCTTCGGAGGTGGAGAAGCCGAAACGCGGCATGTCGATGGCGACGCGATGCGCCAGCGGCGCGATCTTGCGATCGATCCGGGCGCCGACCCGCACCAGCACCTGGGAGCGGACGACGTCGAAGGCACCCTGGAATAGATAGAGCCCGATCGCGAGCACCGAGAGCATCACCAGGGTGGGGATGCTGCCGCTGGTCAGCGCGCGGTCGTAGATCTGCATCATGTAGACGGAGCCGGTGAGCGCCAGCACGTTGATCATGCCGGAGACCACGAAGAGAAACAGGACGATGCTGCGGAAGCCCCTTGTCAGCTCGGCCAGGCGCCGGCGCTTCGCGGGTGTGAGCTCTTTCGGTTTGGCCATTTGTTTGGATGCCCTCAGGTGCGAGGAACGGAAATCGCGCCGGAACGGGAAGATGGTTTCCCGTTCCGGCATAGGGTCGTGAGGCTAGAGCGTGACGTTGGAGCCGAGGTTCTGGTGGCCCGCGATCTCGATCTTGAAGTCGGCGGCGGCGTTGCCGTCGACGTTGCCCTGGATGACGGTGAATTCCTGACCGTCATGGGTCTCGTAGCTCACCGCGAGCTGCCCGGCCGCGGTGAACGCGGCATCGGAAACCAGTGTGAAGCTCTGGTTGCCGTCGACGGCGTAGTTCGCGTCGATGCCGCTGAGGTCGATGCGGTCTCCCGGCTCGAAGCCGACGATGGTGTCGCCCTTGGCCGCCTCCACCGAGTTGAAGCGGAAGGTGTCGTCGCCGAGCCCTCCTTTCATCACGTTGGCGGCGGTGCCGGCGACGATGACGTCGTTGCCGGAGCCGGTGGTGACGTTCTCGATGCCCCACAGCGTGTCGTTGCCGGTCTGCGAGCTCGAGGCGCTGCCGTTCGCGAGCGGGCCGGAACCCAGGTTGACGGTGACGGCCGTGCTCGCCGCTGACATGTCGAGCGTGTCGGTGCCCGACCCACCGGCGCCTTCGTCGCCGAAATAGGCGTCGTTGCCATCGCCAATCTCGGCCACGATCAGGTCGTTGCCGGCCCCGCCGAACACGGTGTCGTCGCCCGCACCGGCATTGATCAGGTCGTCGCCCTGATCGCCGAAGATGCGGTCCGCCCCGGCATCGCCGTAGACGATGTCCGCGTCGGCTCCGGCGAACACGTGGTCGTCGCCCGCGCCAGCGAAGATCACGTCCCGGCCAGCACCGCCGTTGACGAAGTCGGCCCCCTCGCCGGCCGAGATCGCATCGGCGCCAGCATGGCCGACGGCGATGTCGTCTCCTGCGAAGGCGACGATGCTGTCGTCGCCGGGTGTGCCGACCAGCGTATCGGACTGCGCCGTGCCGGTCCGGACCACGTCGTCGGTTGCGGTCTCGGTCTCTTCTTCGTCGTCGTCGCCGCCCGCGGTTGGCGTCTCGTCATCCTCGTTCGGCGTTTCGGTTTCTTCCTCGTCGTCCTCGTCCGGCTCATTGGTTTCGAACTGGGGCGGCACCATGCCCGAGAAGGTGACCGAATGGGTTCCGTTCGAGATGGTCTTGGTGCCGTCCTGGTTCTCGACCAGCTGGTAGGTCGCCGGATCCGCCCCTTCCGGAAGCTCGATCACGTCCTCGGCCTGGAGGGCGCCGATGATGGTGTCGTTGCCGCCGTTGGACCTGAACACGATGCGATGGGCCGAGGTGAGGGCCGAAATGTCGATCGTGTCGTCGCCCTCGTCGCCATCGATCGTGATGGTGTTGAGGCGCAGGCTGGTCGCGGTGAAGTCGCCGACGACCGTGAACGTATCGCCTGCTCCCGCGCCGCCCGTCGCTCCAGTCGGTTCGATGCCGTTGATGCGGATCTCCTCGATCTCGCTCAGCTCCGCGATCACGTTGGCGAAGGCTGAACCGCCTCGGGTGACGACGATTTCCGGCGTACGCCCGCCGAAGCTCGCGATGTCGTTGCCAGCAACGGCATCCCAGGCGGCCAACGTATAGATGGTGTAGGCCTCGCTGGAGGTGTTGCCATTGATGACGAAGGTGTCACCCGCGGTGCCTTCGGTGCCGCCATTGACGATGTCGCGGCCATCTGTCGGGGCCGCCGTCGCATTGGCGTTCCAGACGATGGTGTCGTCTCCGGCGCCGCCGTTGACCGTGTCTGCCCCGGCGTTGAGGCCCGGCGCGGTGACGTTGACCGTGAAATTGTCGACGTAGAAGTTGTCGCCATTGTCCCAGTTGTTGCCGTCGCCGGTAGTCCGGAAGCGGATGGCCGAGTTCGAGCCGATATGGGCGGGCGTCAGGGCGGCGCTGAAGTTGAAGGTGCCGTTGGCACCGCCTCCCAGCGTTCCGCCGGTCACGACCTCCCAGGCGTTGGTATTGACATTCCGTGCCTCGACGATGACGGTCTGGCCGCCGTTGAGATTGTCGTCCTCGTAGGTGAACGACACCGTCGCCGCAGTCGCGCCGGCGAGGTTGACGGCGCGCTCGATCGTCTCGCCGCCATCGACGCCCTGATTGAACTGAAGGCGGCCGCCGGTGATCGAGATGTCGCCTGCTGTCGGGCTGGTCGTCTCGCCGCCACCTTCGGTCCAGTTTCCCGTGAACGCGAGCGTGCCGTTGCTGTTCGAATACGACGCCGCTCCGAAGCTGTCGACGTAAGCGCCGTTGTTGCTGCCGGTGCCACCGGTCAACGTGTCGTTGCCGTCGTCGCCGTTGAGGGTATCCGCGCCCTCGCCGCCGAGGATGACATCGTCGCCACCGCCGCCGCTCAGCGTATCGTTGCCGCCGAGGCCGTCGATGAGGTTGGCACCACCGGTGCCGGTGATGACGTCGGCGTTGGCGCTCGCCGTGCCGAACGGTGCCGGCGCGGCCTGCGCCAGGACGTAGTCGGACGCGTCGATCGCGGCCGTCGTCGTGTTGTTGACCTGGATGGTGCCGATCGTCGCCAGGGACGCATCCCTGACCGTGAGCAGGGTATTGGCGCCCACCTGGGTCTCGACAACACGCGTCGCCAGGTTGGCGGCCGTGATGCCAAGCGCGCTGAGGTTGATCAGGTCCTGGCCCCCGGCCGCGGTCGAGTCGAAGCCGGTGATGGTGTCGGCACCGAACCCGGCGGCGTTGTAGACCACCACGTCGTTGCCATCGCTGACGTTGATGGTGTCGTTGCCGGCGCCGCCGATGATGGTGTCGGTATCGCCGCCGGTGCCTCCGCTCAGCGTATCGTCGCCGGTGCCGCCGTCGACCAGGTCGGTGCCGTTACCGGCATCGATGGTGTCGTTGCCGCCACCGCCGAAGATCTGGTTGTTGGCGCCGTTGCCGGCGATGGTGTTGGCCTGCGCGTTGCCATTGCCGTTGATGGCGTCGCCTCCGGTCAGCGTCAGGTTCTCGACTTCGGCCCCGAGCGTGTAGGAGACCGAGGACTGCACCGTGTCGGTGCCGCCGGCCGCAAGTTCGGTCACCACATCGGCGGCATCGTCGACGACGTAGATGTCGTTGTCGGCGCCGCCGGCCATGACGTCGGCCCCGGCTCCGCCGTTGAGGGTGTCGGCCCCGATCCCACCTGTCAGCGTGTCGACGTCGTCGCCGCCGTTCAGGGTATCGTTGCCGTCGCCGCCGGCGAGCGTGTCGTTGCCCAGTCCGCCGTTCAGGGTGTCGTTGCCCGCCAGGCCGCTCAGCGTGTCGGCCAGATCGCCGCCGGTGATGACATTGTTGCCGGCGTTGCCGGTGCCGATGAACTGGTCGGCGTCGACGCCGCGGTAGGTGAGGTTCTCGACGTTGGCCATGTTCGCGATGGAAAGCTCGGCCAGGAAGGTCTCGACGGTGTCGGTGCCCTCGTCCTGGGCCTCGATCGCGACATCGAGCAGATCGTCGATGCCGTAGGTATCGTTGCCCGCACCGCCGACCATCGTGTCGGCGCCGACGGCGCCTTCGAAGTCGTCACCAGCGAGGTTCAGCCGGGCGTCGAGATCGTCGTTGCCCGCACCGCCGACCAGGAGGTCGTCGCCGAGCCCGCCGACGAGGTCGTCGTTGCCGGTGCCGCCGAAGATCAGGTCGTTGAGGCCGCCGCCAGTGATCTCGTCGTCGACGCCCTGCTCGCCCACCACGAAGTTGGCCTGAGCGTTGGTCACCGCATTCAGCGACATGTCGACGTCGCCGCCTGCCCGGTCGGCCGGATCTGAGCGGCTGATGAAGTAATCCTCCGCGCCGAGCGCATAGCCGGCGAAAGTCGCGCCGTTGAAGTTGATGCGTTCGACGCCGGTCTGCGCGTTGTTGCCGGTGAAGTGGCCTGCCACCGTGATGGACTGGGCGACGGAGCCCGTCGGCCCGGTCGGTAGGCTGTAATTGATGACCAGGTCGCCGGTCTGGGTCGCGGTGCTGCTGTCGAAGGCGTCCAACGCGGTGATCGTCGGTACCGGAAGCAGGGTCACCGGGTCGATGATGGGCTGACCGGACGGGTCGACCGCGTTCGGAGCCTGGATCGAGATGCGGTCGGCGGTGCCGCCGCTGGCGGCATTGACAGCTTCGTTGATGAGATCGTTGCCGTCGCCGAGCCCGAACGCGTAGGTGTCGTTGCCGAGACCGCCGTTGAGGGTGTCAACGCCGCCGTTGATGCCGGCTCTGACGATCGTGATCGTCAGGTTATCGACGTAGAAATTGTCACCGTTGTCCCAGTTGTTGCCGTCGCCGGTTGTCCGGAAGCGGATTCCCGAGTTCGCACCGATCTGGGCAGCGGTCAGCGTCGCGCTGAAATTGCCGTTGCCTGTCGCGGTGGTGCTGCCGAGCGTTCCGAGAACTTCCCAGGCGCCGCTGCCGCTGTTGCGGGCCTCGACTATGACATTCTGGCCCGCGCCGAGATTGTCGTCCTCGTAGCTGAAGGACAGCGTTGCGGCCGTGGCCCCCGCCAGGTTCATCGAGCGTTCGATGGTTTCGCCGCCATCGACGGTCTCGTTGAAACGAAGGCGATTGCCATCGATTTCGATGTCGCCGCTCGTGGCGCTGTTGTTGTCGCTTTCGGTCCAGTTTCCGGCGAAGTTTGCAGCGTTACCATCGTTGCCGGAATAGCCGCCCGAATTGAAGTTGTCGGCAACCGTTCCCGTGGCGGAGCCCGGGCCGCCGACCAGGATGTCGTTGCCGCCGAGACCGTTGAGCACGTCGGCTCCGGCAAGGCCGACGATGATGTCGTCGGTCGCCGAACCGTTCAGCACGGGACGGTTGTCGGACGGCGGGCCCTGCGGGGCGAGGCCATTGTCGCTGAACGGGGTGCCCATGACGATGCCGAGCGTGCCGTCGGAAAACTGCAACTTCTCCATGTTGCGCAGCAGGTCGGTGCCCTCGAGCGGATCGAGGCCGCCGGTGTTGGAGACCACGAGGGTGCCGTCGGCGCGCGCCGAGAACGAATAGTTGGCGCGGACGTCGGAGTAGACTGCGGTGTCGACGTCCGATGCCGCCGCGCCGTCGGAGACGATGTCGCGGACGATCTTGAGCTGGCCGGGATTGATCTGACCCGAGAACACTTTCTGGACCAGAGTCGTCATGCTGTCGTGGAACTCGAGCACGGTGCTGCCGACCGGGCCGTTCTCGTCGAAGTCGGACATCACCGCGATGCGCACCCGCAGCCATCGGTCGCCGTCGATGATATCGTCGCCGCCGCGGCCTTCGATGAGGTCGCTGCCGGCACCGCCGAGCAGGATGTTGCCGCCGACGAAGCTGCCGTTGGCATCGAACGAGGCTGGTCCCGCGCCGGCGAGAAGTGCCTGCAGGCCCGTGATGAGGGCGATGCCCTCGGCATCCAGGGCACTGCCGCGGAAGCCTTCGGTCGGCACGAGGTCGGCGGTGACGTCAGAACCGCGGATGACGTCGTTGTGGGCCGATCCGGACGCGCCTTCGACCTGGGTGAAACTGTCGAGCGCCGCGTTGCCCGGAAGCACCGGCAGACCGGGCAGGATCACGCGGTTGAGGTCGACGTCGACCGCCAGATTCATGTTGGCGTAGGTCGTCCAGTCGTAGCCGGACATGCCGTCGAACTTGCCGCGACCAAGGCTGCCGAACCAGATATCGTCGCCGCCTTCGCCGATGAATTCGTCGAAGCCGCCGTCCCCGTGGAACACGTCGTGGCCCTTGACGGCATCGAGCTGGAACTGGTCGTCGAAATTGTCGCCGACCGCGCCGGTCCAGGCGCCGATCTCGATCCAGTCGTCACCTTCGCCGCCAAGCGTCTGCTCGGTGGTCTTGCTGCCGAGAACGAAGTCGTTCCCGACCCCGCCGAAGGCCTCATCGAGACTGTCGGCACCAAGCACGATGAAGTCATTGCCCTCGTCGGCGACGATCAGGTCGACGCCCTGGCCGGCGTTGACCGCGTCGTGGCCGCGGCCGGTGCGCATGATGTCGTCGCCGAACTGGTCGGTGATGATGTCGTCACCGTCGCCGCCGATGTACTGGTCGTTGCCGGCGCCGCCCTCCATGCGGTCGTTGCCGGCGTCGCCATAGAGGGTATCGTCACCCTCGCTGGCGATCAGCGTGTCGGCCTGGTCGGTACCGCCCAACAGGACGTGGTCGGCGCCGGTATAGCGCAGGTAGTTCGCTTCGGCTCCACCGGTCGCCGGGTCGTCGCGCAGGACCAGCGGGGTCAGGATCGTGCCACCGGTCGGATCGGCCGAATCGAGCCCCGGATTCCACTGCCGGGTCTGGTCGACTTCGAGGATGAGGCCGGGCGTGGAGAACACGTCCGAAGGCAGATGGCCGGCGTCCGCATTGAGGCCGATTACCTTGGCGAAGGTGTTGTTCTCCATCTCGGACAACAGATGCAGCCCGTCGAGCCGCTGCAGGTAGTAGAAGCGGTCGCCGTCCTGCAGCTTTTCGAGCTGAACCTCGAACACGAAGTTGAAGGTGGAGCCCAGCATGCCGCCGAACGGCATGACCTTCTCGGCGAGACCGCCGATCCAGAGATCGACGTTCTCGAGGCCGCCCAGCGAGCCGCCGGCGTAGATGCCGGTCGCGTTGAGGAAGGCTATGCGGTCGGCATTGAATGCCGCGAGCTCGGCCGGGTCGGTCGGAACGACGACGTCGCCGAAGCTGGTGCCGAAGATCAGCGCCATGGCCGCGTCGCGCTTGCCTTCGACCGTCGTCTCGCCGGTGATCAGCGTGTGCGTTCCATAGGCGGCGACGAAGTTGATGATCGAAGCCTCGTTTTTGAGGTGGCTCGCGAAGTCGACCCAGCTCGCGTAGGGCCGCAGCTCTTCGGCGTGGCTGCTGGCCTCGAAGAAGTCGCGGCGCGCAACGTTCAATGACGGCACGCCTGCATCGCGTCCTCGCGCAAGGTTGATGGTAGCCAGATCGAGCGGCAACCCGAGCAGATTGTTGCGCAGCGCGCTGGTGACGAACTCATCGATCTCGTTGCCGACTTGCCGCGTCATGCCGCGGATGATGTTGCCGGCGGCGACGCTGTCCGCGACGGTGTGGCCCGAGTCGAATTCGATCGGGTTGAGGAAGGCCTCGATGAGCCCGATCTGGTCGTTGGTGAAGGTCGGGTCGAGCCGGTCGATCGTCTCGGTCAGCATTGAGTGGCCGAAGCGGTAGACCACGTGCGCGAATTCGGCGACAATGCTCGGATTGATGTCGGCGTGGTATCCGTCCGGCACGACGAAGAAGTCGATGTTGGGCTGCACCTTGCGGGCGAAGTCCTCGAAGACGAGATGTTGGTATTGCATCTCGGTGCCGAACTTGGCGGCCTGGAACAGGCGTTCGCCATCCCAGACGAGGGCGGCGATCTGAGCGGGCGTCGTCGGCAGTGCGGCGAGGTCGACGGCCAGCCATTCGTTGAGGAAGGCCAGGTCGTTCGAGGCCAGGACGATCTCTTTGGTGTGCTCGACCAGCCGGTTGTGCTCGGAGTGGAAGATGTGGTGGACCGCGGTCAGGCCGATGTTCTCGTTGGCGCGGCCGTCGCCGGCGATGAAGTGGGCGTCCAGCAGTTCGTTGTCGTAGACCGCCGGGTTGTTGCCGGGGTTGAGCAGCCCGATTTCAATGTCGCCGTCGGCGATGCCGTTCGGCACGGCGTCGTGCGCGATGTCGGCAAGGAAGGCGGCGTTGATGCGGATCGCGGTGGTGACGCTGACCGGCGCCGTCGAGGTGCCGGAGATGACGATGTCGTCCGCAGTGTTCGGAATGCCGTCGGCGCCGACGCCGGTGATCACCTGGGCGAAGCCCGCGGCATTCGGAATGAAGTTGCCGTACGGGTCGGTGCGAAGCAGCGGCACCGCGCCGACGTCCTGGTCGGTCAGGAGGATGCCGAGCATCTTGGCCTGTTCCTTGACCTCGCCCCAGGTGGCCATGCCGCCCGGCTGGTCTCCGCCGCCCTCGATCAGCTTGCCGGTAGCGTGCGGGACGCCGTTGGCGTCGAGCGCGTACTGGCGCAGGAAAACCTGGTGGGAGGCATGCGACGTATAGGTCTGGTTCTGGTCGACAAACGGCGTCGTGGTGTTGACGGGACGCACGTCGTCGGCTGTCCCCATGACGCCGTCGGCGCCCGGGCTGACGGTGGCGCGGGTCAGGACCATGAAGTTGGTCGAGCTACCCGGCACGTACAGCGGATCGTCCGGCTGGAGCGGAACGAACACGGTGCCGCTGCCGCCCTTGTTGACGAGATCCAGACCGTGATCGAAGAACTGGCCGAACAGAGTGAACCAGGAGTTGAACGGGGCCGACAGGCCGACGTCCGGAGAGACGTTGACGACCTGGACGTTGTCGCCGTCCATCGTGATCCCGAACGGCTCGAGGCCCGCATCGCGGACCGCGCGCGCCACCGCCAGATCGTTGAGCATGTCGTTGTGCACCGCCGTGGCCGCCGCGAAGGCGTCGATCGCCGCCTGTTCGGCCGCGCCGGGAACGGTGGACTCGTCGCCGTCGCTCAGCTGGTTCGCCGCCGCCTTGGCGTTCTGCATCACCACGCGGGCCTGATACTCGGCGTCGAGTGCGGGTTTGAAGGCGTTGTAGATATCTTGCACGAGGGCGACGTTAGCCAGCGTGGCCTCGACGATCCCGCCGGACTGCAGGCCCTTCATGATCGCCGCCGGGTTGGCGAGCGTCTGATCGACGATCAGGTTAGAGATGGTGCGCAGGCTCGAATCGAACACCATCGAACCCGGGTTGTTGGACGGCGCATAAGACGTCGGCACGGCGGGCGCGCCCGGCGGAAGGAAATTGCCCGGTACGTTTTCGCCGGGCCTGAAGGTCGGATCCAGCAGTTCGGGGAACGGCATGTCCGCAGCGCCCCACTTCTCCTGGCCGGGTAGCAGGTTGTTGTTCTGTCCGTCGACGGTACGAAGGCCGATGCTGAGGTTGTAGGATGGGACGGAGCCGACCTGGCCGGCCAGACCGGCTCCGTAGAGCGGCGCGGCGTTCGGGTCGAGCGGATTGACGATATAAGCCGCGTGCTTCTCCGCGACCTTGATCTGCGCGAGAATGAAATCCAGATCGCTCCTGATGTACGCAACCATGGCGGCCTCACCTGTTGTGGCGCACGGTCCGCCGCGGCGGCCGAGCTGTTGAAATTCTTGTGAGCCGTCCGCGTCGGATGGCTCCTATGGGCTCAGGTTAGATTTTTCCGTGAACAACGGGACAGGGTACAAGGTCCAATGACCTCGTGGGACCGAGGTCTGGCGCTTCGGCCGACCATGGTCGTAGGACCTTGGTCCGATCGGCGGACGACCATCCTCGCTTCGCCAGCGCCTCGGTGCGGCGGGTGAAGCGGTGTTTTCCGGATGTTTTCGGGAGACTTGGCCGCGCCCGATCGGAGAAGCCGTCGCATCGATCGGGCATCATGGCGTGCGGAACACGCAATGCTGGGCCGAGAACCGCCGGAGCACGGCATCGCAAGCGTCAAGAGCGCTCCAGGCCGGCGACGTCTTCGCGCCGTGTCGTCGAGCGTAAAGGGGGTTCGGCCCGGATACACCTCGATGCACTCGGCCTCCTGCAGCGAGCTTTCGGTGAACCCACCGCAGAGTGACGCCGATGATCGAGATGCCGGCGGCCGTCAGGACGATAACACTCGCCACGCCGCGATCTGTCACAGGCGCTTCGCGTCGCGCGTTGCGATGGATTCACCAACTCGGGTGAAAACGTAGGAACGAGCGCCTCCCGATCTCAGTTGTTGTGCATCAATATTTCTAGAAGGAGACGACGATGGAAACGGAACGCGTGAAACAGGTACGTTAATCGGCAGCGACAAGGTCGAAGGCACGGCAGTCTATGGGTCTGACGCCCAGAAGATCGGTTCGATCGAGCGCGTCATGATCGACAAGGTCAGCGGCCAAGTGTCGTACGCGGTTCTCGGCTTCGGCGGCTTCCTCGGCATCGGGGACGATCACTATCCGCTGCCTTGGCAATCGCTAAAGTACGACACAGGTCTCGGCGGCTACCGGACCAATCTTACCGCAGACAGGCTTCAGGGTGCGCCGAAGTATGGCAACGACAATGCCTGGGACTGGAACGACCCGGGACGTGCCAGAGCAGTGAACGACTACTATTCCGGGTTCTGACGGTTACCGGCAAGCCCGCCCGCGAGAGCGGGCTTGCCGCGGCGGTTAACGCCGCCCGGGGTGTATGGGCGCGAGTGGGGATACGGTCGGGACACCCCGCGCACAAGGTGGATGATCGTAGGTTCAAATCATCCGCAACAAAGACACATAAGCCATCGCGTCATCTGTTGCACAACCTGCAGTGAGCGCCGTGCGAACACCGAGCCACGGCGGCGGTTGTATCGTTCCCTTGACTATTGGATTAACCCGGTTTCCGATTTGGGGCACAAGCCGCCGATCACGCTCAAGATGGCAGACTTCCGCTTTGCGTTGGTAAGCCGACGTTTAATAGCGCGCGAATGCCACTACCCCCGCTCTTTTCCGCTCGGCTGCCCCACGAGCGTGCTCAGCCCCCTCAAAGCGCCAATACGTCACCGCGCTGGAAGCTCCACATTCGTTACACTGAAGGCTTTGCTCGCCTAGCATGTGTCGTCCCTGGCGGAAGAGATTGCGACAGGCAGATATCTTACAGGAAGGACAGACCAGCGATGAGTTTCGCAATCGCCAGCGAAGAATGAGGTCGCTTAACACGATCCAAGATCCCTGACTGCAATCAGCTAGTCTTCACGCTATCACGAGCTGGGTAAAGGCTCCCCTTAGGACAATAAGCATTCTGAATTGTGCACTTGTGAACACAACACATCCTCGGCCGGCGTTGCCGCCGCGAGCTGATCAATAAGAGGCCGCGACCTCAGAGCGTCAGGATCAGCCAAACGATTAGGCCAGCGTTCACGGTGCCTACGGTGATGCCTGCCTGAATAAGTCGCTCGGTCATGGTGCCCCTCGCGAAATTGAGGCAGTAACCATGCGCTCAACCGGTACCGGCTAATCGATCTGCGCCACCTCAAGTTACGTCAGGGACCTTGCGTTCGAGCATGGCTGCCTCGACCCGATTGGCAAGAACCGTGAGATGGCTGGCTCTAGAGACGATTTCGCGTTGTCGCTATGGACGGCGATGCCTTCTGGCTTCGTGCCTGCCTAACTATCTTCTTTCTGAAGAAGAGAATGCAGACGTTGAGCGAGTTCGGACACGCCAAAGGGCTTTTGAATAATCGGAAACTCGTCTGTCGCCCCGTGACGCGCGAGCACGTCTCCCACGTAGCCCGACGTAAGTAGTATCTTGATCCTGCTGTTCCGCCGCTTTGCTTCGCGAGCAAGCTCGACGCCATTGGGACCATTCGGCATGACGACATCGCTGAACAGAAGATCGAACCCCTGATCGCTGTCGAGAATTCGGATGGCTTCGGTGCCGTTGTGAGCAAGGCGAATCCGATAGCCGAAGCTCGTCAGCATTGCAGACACGACTTCTAACAGATCTTCATTGTCCTCGACCAAAAGAATTCGCTCGGAGCCTCCCGGCGTAGCCCGGGTTTGCTCGGCTTCCACCTCGTCGCGAGCCTCCTGATTGGCTCTCGGCAGGTACAGTGAGATCGTGGTGCCGGCGTTAGGGGCACTTTCGACTGAAATATACCCACCGGATTGCCGGACAAAGCCATACACCATGCTGAGACCGAGGCCAGTGCCCTTGCCAACTTCCTTGGTCGTGAAGAAGGGTTCGAAGATCCGGTCGCGCACCTCGGGAGACATCCCCTGCCCCGTATCCGAGACGGACAGCCTCACATATGATCCGGCTGGACATCCAGCGACGGCTTCCCCATCCAGAACGACGTTTCGCGCCTCGATCTCGAGCACCCCGCCGCCCGGCATCGCATCGCGACCGTTCAGCGCCAGATTGAGAAGGGCAGTCTCCAGCAGGGATGGATCCACCCGACAGAGCCACAATCGCTCGTCGATCTTCAGCCTGACCTCGCATTCTGCGCCGACCGCCTGACGGACGAGCCACTGGAAGTTGGAGATCAGCTCGTTGGCATTAATCAGTTTAGGGTTGAGCTTTTGCCGTCGAGAGAAAGCGAGGAGCTGTGCGGTGAGCTTCGCCCCCCGGTCGGCGGCACGCCGCGCAGTCGCGGCGAAGCGCCGGATCTTGCCGTCATTTGACGCGCGCTCGATGAGATCAAGGTTTCCCGAAACGACGGCAAGCAGGTTGTTGAAGTCATGGGCAACACCGCCCGTGAGCTGTCCGACGGACTCCATCTTCTGACTCTGATGAAGCTGCTCCTCGATGCGCTGGCGCGCCTCCACGGCATGCTTTTGCTCGGTGACGTCTCGAAAGAAGATCGCGATCCCTTCGCCAGAAGGAAACGCGTTGATCGCATACCAAGCGGCACGACGAGGGCAGTGCGCTTCGAACGAAACCGGACGGCGGTCCGACATGACTTCCCGAAGCTGCTCGACGATTCCCGTATCGGGGGCATCCAGAAGCGACGCCTGCAGGTGCATTCCAATGAGATCACGCCCCTGAGCGATCTGAGACCAGGCCCTCTGGTTGAAGAAGCTGATCCGCCAATCGTGGTCGACGATCACCACGCTGTCGGTCGTGCTTTCGAAGAGCATCGTAAGCCGGGCCGCGGCGTCCTCGGCCTTCTCTTTTGCATCGGACAATTCCTGCTCGCGGCGATCCAGCGCATCGGCCATGGTGTTGAAGGCGCCGGCTACGCCAGCGATTTCAGAACTGCCGCGGATATTCACACGGCGAGCATAGTCGCCGAGGCGCCATCGATTCGCGGCGTCAACTAATAGTCCGAGCGGCCGATGGATGAATTGCCGGGCGCCGAGCAGCGTCAGGCCCAGCACCATCATGGCGCTGAGGGCGATGAGGAAGATGTCGTGTCGGGTCCGACTCTGGATCTCGGCAAAGGCGTTCGCCTTGTCGAGGCCGAAGCTGACGCGAAGTCCCCCAGAATCGGGCCCGAGAGCCGAGAAACCCACGATCCTCTCGACGCCGTCGACATCAACCAGGTCGGCAGCGAGACCGTCGCCATACGGTCTCTCATCACCAGCGCGAACCAGTTTCTTACCGACAAATCGGTCATTGTCCGGATAACGGGCAAGGTAGGTGCCGTTGCGATCGGTGATGGCCAGCGCGTCTCCCGCCGGAACACCCGCGCGCGCGATGTAGTCCGCTAACCAGTCCAGGCCGAGAGGCGCAATGATGACGCCCCCTAGGTGACCATCATCTCCGTAGAAAGGCAGCGCAAACTGAATGAGTTTCCGATCGACGGACAGACCGATCGAGAACTGTCCCACCGTAAACGCGCCCGTCTTCAACGCATCCGCAAAGTAGGGACGGCCGGAGACATTCACCGGCTTGCGATCTGTGTTTGTATCGCAGAAGGGCTGGCCACTCAGATCGGTGGCGACGAACGTGAGGAAAGCCGGAAACCGGGACCTCATCCCTGCCATCGCCGCATTGCACCCCTTGCTATCTTTCGCCTTTATCGCAGGGAGTTCGGACAGCGCAATCAGGACCTGCCGAATGCCCTGAACGATCTGTTGCTGCTGTTCGGCGGCGAGCTTAGCGAGACCGAGCGCCTGATTCTGTACGTCCACTTGGCGCGCGCGTCGAAGGTTAACTTCGTTGTACGCCTGAATCGAGATAGCAGGCAATAACGCGACTGCGACAAGCGCCAACAGGCGCGACAAGATGGTCATTCTCTGCCGTATTCAAATCGTCCCGGAGCTTGCTGTGCATTTCAATCTAATGGCCATACGCCTATAGGCGTTCGTCATTCCAATCACGATCGTGAGAACCACGAGTGACCGCACGATGAACATGCGCGCGGCGCGAGCTTCATCCGCACCCGCATTCAAATGACACATGTTGCATCTTCGCCCCTACAATCCCGCCCTACTCGCGAGCGCCACGACATCGCGCGGTGGTACGGCCAGAACCGACAATCTTGGTACTGTTTTTTTGAGCGGACATCGCGCATGTATCTGCCAAGATCAACGGCAACTCGGATGTAACTTCGCTGCCAACTAATATGCTGACCAGGTCGCGCGTCTTGATGATCCGAACGATGTAGCCCAGCAACCTACGCCGCTTCGATAAGCCCACCGACCTGAGCGCCCACAGCTGAGCGGCGGATCGATTCGACTAGTGATGCGGACAGACGAACGGTATCCAGCCGTCTAACAGCAGTCCGTCCCGGGGCAACGACTCCGTCATCATCCCGAGACGCTTCTCTTCGATGTCGCTCAGCCTGGTTCGTCGGACAACGTGCAGAAGAAAAGAGAGTGCCCTCCGTCAACCCATCCTCAAAAATGGGACTAAAGACCCGCGCACCAGGAAAGCCGGTGCGAGAGACGCCTACCGCTACCTGGGACGAGCTCGTTGCCTTTCGCGCCAAGGCGAACGAACTTGGCTATCGATCCGTGGCAACGGCAGCACTGGTCGCGTGGGAATGGCTCCAGCGAGAAGAGCACGTGTTCGGTGCTCTCGAGATCAGCCACTATCGACCGAAGGAGCGTCCGAATGGCGTTCGCATCGTCCATCCGAAGAATGGCGAGGAAGCCTGGTGGCCACTGTTCGACGAAACCGGCGAGACCCTCTTCCCCGAGCTGATGGCCGAACTGGACGCAATTAAGCAGACGACCGTCTCGGGCCTGGTCTTTCGACGCGACCATTCGCACCGGAGGTCACCGACCCCGCTGCCCCGGATCACAGCCAAGCAGGATCTTCGCTATCGACGCGGGGTCGTGAAGAAGATCGTCCGTGCGGCGGATCTGCGCGAAGAGCTGTCCTTTACATCATTCCGCCACGGCGGCTTCACCGAGAGAGCCGACAGCGATCTGGCGGACGCCGAGCTCAGAGCCGCCGGCCGCCATTGCGCGTCGCGGCAGTTGCCGACCTATGCAAAGCGCACACGGAAACAGCTAATTTCCGGCACCAAGAAACGACGAGAGAAAAGAACAAAAGCAGCCGGTTTGTCGGAATAGCCACGACCCATCTGTCGGAATGACGACCGTGACAAACCCCTAAACTATTGAGAAGCTTGGTGGGCGCACCAGGGCTCGAACCTGGGACCCGCTGATTAAGAGTCAGCTGCTCTACCAACTGAGCTATGCGCCCGAAAGGCGGTCAAATGCCTTGCGAGGCCGGTCGTTTAGCAAAGCGATCCGGGGATGGCAAGCGATGTGGTGAAGGTTTTTCTACAGTCCCCAAGAAGCGAAAAGCCGCCGGATTCCAGCGGCTTCTCCAGGGGCAATCCCCGCAAAATCCCTGATGGCTCAGAGCCGGCCCTCGCGGTCCCGGTCCGGACCGCCGTCGCGGTCGAAACGGTCGCGGTGGAAGTGCTCCATGCCGCGCTCCATCATGCGGTCCATGCCGCGTTCCATGAAGTGCCGGGGCGGGCCGTCCTCGCCGCCGCCGAACGGGCCGCGGTGGCGCGTCAGCACGGCGAGGCGCCGCTTCTGGCCCTCGTCGAGCGTCTTGTAGAGCGGGTCGGCGGCATCGGCGATCTTCTTCAGGGCCGCGGAGCTGGTGCCCATGTCCTCGGCGCGCTGGCGCAGGCGGGCGATCGGATCCTCGGGCTTGTTGGCGTCCCGTGAGGCGTCACCCGGGCCGGCATTCATCCGCGCGTTGGCGCGGTCGATGCGCAGCTTGGCGAAGTCGCGCACGGCAGCCTCGACCGGCGGCCACAGCTTCTCCTGGTCGGCGTTGAGCTTCAGCCCGGCATGGACGGCGGCGATCCGCGCGTCGACGAAGGCGGCGCGGTCTTCCGGGTTCATGCGGCTGTGACGGAAGTGCTCCATCCACGGGCGATGATATTGGGCATAGACCGCGCCCGAGCCGGCGATGCTGAGCACGGCGATGGCGGCGATGGTGAACTTCCTCATACGAACCTCCTCTGGAAGGATGCCGGTGAGGATGAGCGCCGAACGGCTGACGCGCAACTTACAACTTGGACAGAGAGAGCGTTCTTACCAAGATGTAACTCCCCTGAATCTCCATTCAGATGCAGACTGAAACGTTCTGCAACAAAAAGGGCCTCCGTGCAGGCTGCACGGAAGCCCTTTATTCATCGTCGATCCGGATCAGTTCGTCGCGCTCTTGGCTTCCTTCTGGAACTCGTCGATCAGCGACTGGCCGACGCGGCTTGCGGCGTCCTTGTAGACCGGCTCCATCGCCTTGCGCATCGCCGCGTCCTGCTCCGGCGTGAGCTTGATGATCTCGCTCTTGCCGCTCTTCTTGATCTCGGCCAGCGCGTCGTCGTTCTCCTTCTGCGACTGCGCGTTGTTGAAGTCGGTCGCTTCCTTCATCGCCTTCGACAGCTGATCGCGGATGTCGGCCGGCAGATCGTCCCAGAACTTCTTGTTCACGATCACGACGTAGCCGATGTAGCCGTGATTGGTCTCGGTGATGTACTTCTGCACCTCGTGCATCTTCTGGGTATAGATGTTCGACCAGGTGTTCTCCTGGCCGTCGACGACGCCGGTCTGGAGCGCCTGGTAGACTTCCGAGAACGCCATCACCTGCGGCAGCGAGCCGAGCGCCTTGAACTGGGCCTGGAGCACGCGCGAGGACTGGATGCGGAACTTGACGCCCTGATAATCGGTGGGGGCGACCAGCTTCTTGTTGGCGCTCATCTGCTTGAAGCCGTTGTCCCAATAGGCAAGGCCGGTGATGCCCTTGGAGTCCAGGAGCTTGAGCAGCCGAAGGCCGAGCGGGCCTTCCGTCACCTTCCGCAGCGTCTTCAGGTCCGGAAGGATGTAAGGCAGATCGAACACCTCGAACTCGCGGATGCCGAGCGGGCCGAACTTGGAGTTGGACGGCGCCAGCATCTGCACGCTGCCGAGCTGCAGGGCCTCGAGCTCTTCCTTGTCCTTGTAGAGCGTCGAGTTCGGGTAGACTTCGATCTTGACCTTGCCGCCGGTGTACTTCTCGGCGAGCTCCTTGAACTTCTCGGACGCCTTGCCCTTCGGCGTGTCGGTGGCAACGACGTGGCTGAACTTGATGATGATCGGCGATTGGGCCGATGCCGGCCCGGTCAGGGCCAACGCCCCGGTCAAGACCGCAACCGATGCCGCAGCCCAAATGAGTTTCCGCATGCTTCCTCCCGCACGTTTCTTGGTGGGGCACGAACCGTCGCCCCCAAGCCTTAGATTCAAGACTTGAAGGCAGGATTATAGGGAAGCGGGCACAGGCGCCATTGCCCCTTAGCAGGGGGCGGATTGCAAAAATGCGGTATCCGGAGGCGAAATCTGCCGGACTGGCTCAGGCATTGGGACCGGCGAAGATCACATCGTCGATCGTGCCGCCCGCATGGACAAAGGCGAGCGCGCCCGAGCCGATCGTGGTGTCATCAGCGCTGCCACCGGCCTGCACGTGCTGCGTGCCGGACAGGACCGTTGTACCGGTTGCGCTGCCATACACATATTGCACGCCGCCGTTGACGATGGTGGCGTTGGGGCGCCCCAATCGACCTGGACTCCGCCGGCATTGATCGTGGTGCCGGTCGCAGTACCGTCGGCGTAGACGCTCTGCTGGCCGCCGGCGTTGACGACGGTGTTGAAAGCATTGTTGTGAACGTGCTGGAGGCCGCCATTCGCGACCGTGGCCTGGATCGCAACGCCGAAGACGGTCTGGGTGCCACCGTCCACGGTGGTGTTGGTCGCGATACCACCGCCGAGGATATCCTGGTCGCCGCCGGCCTTGATCGTCGTGCCGTCGGCCGAGCCGCCGATCTGGATGTACTGATTGCCCGAGATCACGGAGTTCGAGGCCAGACCGAACACAAGCTGCGCGGCGCCCCGCAGCAACCACCATTCCATTGGCCGAGCCCTCGTGTGCCAAACGAAAAACGCGGCGCCGAGGGCGCCGCGTTTGCCGATGAATTGGAGAGGATGAAGCGTCAGCTCGCGGCTGCCGTCGTCACCGTATCGCGCTGGCGCTTCATGACGATCTTGTTGAGCGCGCCGAGATAGGCCTTGGCCGACGCCACCAGCGTATCCGGATCGGCCGCGCGCGCGGTCATGGAACGGCCGTCATGCGACAGCCGCACCGAGACTTCCGCCTGCGCGTCGGTGCCTTCGGTGACGGCGTGGACCTGGTACAGCTCGAGCTTGGCCTCGTGCGGCACCAGGCGCTTGATGCAGTTGAACACTGCGTCCACCGGACCGTTGCCCTCGGCCTCCTCGATCTTGATCTGGCCGTCGACGTCGAGCTTCATGGTCGCGCGCTGCGGGCCATGGGTGCCGGCGATCACGGTCAGCGAGGTCAGCTTGATGCGGTCGTGCGACGCCGCCATCTCCTCGTCGACCAGCGCCTCGATGTCCTCGTCGTAGATGTCCTTCTTGCGGTCGGCGAGCGCCTTCATCCGCGTGAACGCATCTTCCAGCTGGTTCGGACCGAGCTTGTAGCCCATCTCCTCCAGCTTGTGCACGAAGGCGTGGCGGCCGGAATGCTTGCCCAGCACCAGCGAGGACTGCTTCAGGCCGACCATCTCGGGCCGCATGATCTCGTAGGTGGAAGCATCCTTCAGCACGCCGTCCTGATGAATGCCGCTCTCATGCGCGAAGGCGTTCCGGCCGACGATCGCCTTGTTGTACTGCACCGGGAACGAGGTCGCCGCCGATACCACCTTCGAGGCGCGGGTGAGCTGCGTCGTGTCGATCTTGTTCCAGTACGGGAATTTGTCGTTGCGCACGTTGATCGCCATCACGATCTCTTCCAGCGCGGCGTTGCCGGCACGCTCGCCGATGCCGTTGACGGTGCACTCGACCTGACGCGCGCCGCCGACGATGCCGGCCAGCGAGTTTGCAACCGCCATGCCGAGGTCGTTATGGCAGTGCACGGAGAACACGGCCTTGTCGGAGTTCGGTACGCGCTCGATCAGCGTCTTCATGAAGTGGGTGTATTCCTCCGGCACCGTGTAGCCGACGGTGTCGGGGATGTTCACCGTGGTGGCGCCGGCCTTGATGACGGCTTCGACGATGCGGCAGAGATAGTCCATCTCGCTGCGGGTGCCGTCCTCGGCCGACCATTCGACGTCGTCGATCTGGTTGCGGGCGCGCGCCACCATCGCAACCGAGGTCTCCAACACTTCCTCTGGCGTCTTGTTCAGCTTCACCCGCATGTGCAGCGGCGAGGTCGCGATCACGGTGTGGACGCGGCCGCGCTTTGCGAATTTCACGGCTTCGGCGCAACGGTCGATGTCGGCCGGGTGCGCACGCGACAGGCCGGCGATGATCGAATTCTTGGAGCGGCGGGCGATCTCGCTGACCGCTTCGAAATCACCCTGCGAGGTGATCGGGAAGCCGGCCTCGATGACGTCGACGCCCATATCATCCAGCAGCTCGGCGACCTCGAGCTTCTCCTCGAAGGTCATGGTGGCGCCGGGGCACTGCTCGCCGTCGCGCAGGGTGGTGTCGAAAATGATGACGCGGTCCTTGTCGGACTTGTTCGCGGGGGCCATTGCAAATTTCCTTTTGAGCTTTTGCGCCGTCGGTTGGCTGGGCGCTTGAGGTATCCGGTGATCTCGACCAACCCCTGAGTGCCCAGGCGCGCAGCGCCCAGCCGGCCCTCAGGGGCAAGTAAGAAGAAGCCCGCCAATCAGGAGGGTGGGCAGCAGCGCGGCCGGGATCGTGGCGGCGGCCAGAGCCACCTCCCCCGAAATCCCATCGATTTGGCCGCGAATCAGCATTGCCAGACCCTTTTGAGCCCTCAAATCCTCGGTCAAAACCGTTGACGGTTGGTTGCCGGGAGGCTCGATGCGCCGTTTCTAGACGAGAAATGGCTGCAACCGCAACGCCAAAAGATGGTCAGGAGGGCTGACCTGCAACCAGATCTGCAATGTGCGGCGCGACGACCGGTCCGTCATCGCACGGATCATCCGGCAAATCCGAATTACGTAAGCTGGAAATTATGACGGTGTCGCCGGGCAGCGCGAGGAGCCCACGAGACCGGAGCGATATGCGGGAAGGTCGCCCGGATGTCGCTCCCCTCACCCGCGTTGCGGTCAGGCTATCCTGCGCGGCGGGCGCGGGCCCTGCTTTCCCAGCGGTCGAGCATCTGACCGAGCTCACCGGTGGCGACGGGGACAGCCTCGTTGGTGTTGGCAGGTGCGGCGGCGCGGAGCCAGCCCGGCTCGGTATATTCGCGCCAGCGGCGCGCCTCCGCGCGTCGTTTGCGAGAGGCGAGATCGCGGGTGAAATAGCCGGCGGCGAACGCGATGGCGAGGGCAATGACCAGTGCAACAACGGCTAACACAATGAACTCCGGCTGATACCCCGGAAACGTTCTGCCATCATCGCGCGTGAGGTCAAGGCTTGACACGTCCTAAAAGCCGCTCCGGTTAACCGCACAAAGCTCGACGACAGGCCCCGAACGACGAGACCGGGACGAATTGTCGCTTCCGCCCTCGCCTCGCCGCAATGCCGCCGCGTTCCAGCCTTCGCAAGCCTGCCATCGCGCAGGGGATGCGAACCTGCCCCTCGCAACCGGCCGCGGACCGGACTAACCTTTGTCCGCTCGGCCGGATCAACCGGCCAGCCGAACATAACCGGGAGGACGCAATGGAACGCTCAGAGCAGCGCGACCAGGATGCTGCGCTTTCACGACGAACACTTGTGCGGGGACTTGCGCTCGGCGCCGCGGCGACCGTGGCCGGCCCCGCGCTGGCGCAGACCGGACCCGCCGCACCGCCAACGACGATCACCACCCCGCCGCGCGATTTCGGCCCCAGCGGCGCACCGACGACCTATTTCTGGGACCCCGACATCATCGCGGTCGACCCGTCCTTCAACGACCTCGCGCAGCCCAACACCGCGATCAAGCGCCTCTACACCGGCTTGTTGTGGGCCGAAGGCCCGGCCTGGAGCGCGCAGGGCCGTTATCTCCTCTGGAGCGACATCCCCAACAACCGGCAGATGCGCTGGACCGAGGACGACGGCCGCGTCAGCGTGTTCCGCGCGCCCTCCAACAATTCCAACGGCAATTCGTTCGACTTCCAGGGCCGTCAGCTCTCCTGCGAGCACCTGACCCGGCGGGTGACGCGCTACGAGCACGACGGCACGGCCACGGTGCTCGCGGACTCCTATCAGGGCAAACGCCTGAACTCGCCGAACGACGTCGCCGCGCATCCCGACGGCAGCTACTGGTTCACCGACCCGCCCTATGGCGGTCAGCTCTATGAAGGCGAGCCCGACGTCGCCGGCGGCCCGAGCAATGCAGGCGGCAAGCTCAATCCGCGGATCGGACAGCCGGCCGGCTTCGTGCCGGGCAAGCGCGAGCTACCGACCAACTGCTATCGCATCGATCCAAGTGGCCGCATCGACCTCGTCGTCACGGAAGATCAGGTGCCCGATCCCAACGGCCTGTGCTTCTCACCGGACTACAAGAAGCTCTATGTCGCCTCGACCGGCAAGGGACCGGGCGACACCGGGCCCGGCGGCAAGGGCGATATCTTCGTGTTCGACGTCGGTGCCGACAACAAGCTGTCCAACGTGAAGAAGTTCAGCGACTGCGTGATCGACGGGGTGAAGTGCGGGCCCGACGGCCTGCGCTGCGACGTCAACGGCAATGTCTGGTCATCCAGCAATGCCGGCCGCGCCGTCGGCTATAGCGGTGTGACGGTGTGGTCGCCGGAGGGCAAGCTGCTCGGCCGCATCCGCCTGCCGGAAGTGTGCGGCAACGTCTGCTTCGGCGGCCCCAAGCGCAATCGCCTGTTCATGGCCGCGAGCCAGTCGCTCTACGCGGTGTACACGGCGACGCAAGGCGCCGGTCCGGGCTGAGGGGCAAGCACGGATTGCACCACGGCGCCGGCGTTCCTCGCCGGCGCCGAATGATGCTGTATCGCTCGTTTGAAGCGACCCAGCATTATCCCCATTCGTGAAGATGCATCTCATGCGGCTTTACGCCGAGCAGGTCGATGATCTCGGAGCCGACCTGCAACAGCGTTCCGCCATGATGGTCAGATGATTTCGTGACCTGAACGTCGTTTGAAAATTGCAGCTTGTCCTGTTTGGGATCGAAGTCGGTGATGACCGCGGTGTTGTGCTTACCTGCGAGCTCACCAAGGTCGAATGCGAATGTGTCGGCACCGGCACCCCCGGTCATGGTCATGCGGCCGCCCGCGGCGACCAACGTGTCATCCAGATCTCCGCCGGTCAGGGTATCCCTGCCGGGAGATCCGACCACAAGCTGCGCCATGCCTGCTGCAGCCTCTTCTCCGGTCGGGTCCACGCCGCCCAGCGTGCCGCTGTGCCGCTCGGTGGCGACGAAGGCATCGCTCTGCATCGCAGTGGTATCGGTATCGCGCAGAATGAGGTCCGACAGCGTGGTGCTCTTTATCTCATTCAGGGTCTGCTTATCGAAACCCTGGTTCTCGAAGTAGTAGCGATCGCCGTCGCGCAAAGCGGTGAACTGGTCGGCGATGATGATGCCGAAGGTGGGCCCGATGACGGCTCCTGGCGCATGATCCTCAGCCAATCCACCGGCCCACAAATCGACGGCATCGATCGAACCATAGGCTTTCTCGAACGCTGCTGCCGTCGCCGGATCAGAGCTGAGCTGATCGAAGCTGGTGTAAGGCGCAAGCCCCAGCGCCTCCCGGGTTTGGTTCAGTGTACCCAGCCCAAGATCATGGCCGCGTTGGATATTGATCGCTGCCAGGTCCATGCTGTCCGGAGGATCGAACAGGAGGTTTCGCAAGCCATCGACAATGTGAGCGTCCAGCGGGTTGGCCAGGTCCCCCGCCAGATGCCGCAGCAGGCCATCCGCACCAGTCGCCTTGAAAGTCGCTGTGTCTTCGAAGAACGATTGCGCCAGCGTCTGCTCCGACGTAAGGGCACCCAGGTTGCTGGTCGCACTGATCTCGTCGGAGACGATGGAGTGACCGAAGCGAAAGGCCGCACCGGCAAACTCTTCGGTGATCCGCGCGTCCGCCGTGCCGTCATAGCCTTGGTACGGCTTGATGGCGTCCTCGCCCAACAGATGCGGCAGGAACTCGTTGTAGGTGATGTTGACCATCTCGGCCGTGGTGATGGCCTTGGCCGTCTCGTATAGCTCGTCGCCGCTCCAGTTCGGATGGTCCTCGTGCAGTCGATCGACCTGGTAATTGTGCTCGCGCACAAACAAGACTTGCAAGGCGGTCAGGTCGGGATTCTCCTGCGCCCGTACGTCACCGGCCGCAAAGACGTTACCGTGCTCGGTCTCGACGATCGGGAGATTGTCTCCCGCCGACACCTTCATATGGCCGTCGGCCGTTCGCAGGCTCGCTGCGGTGGCTGCGTCGGAACCGTAGATCTGCGATCCGTCCAGCCAACCCGTCACCGTGTTGATCGCGGCTGCCGGATGCCCGGTGACCCCCGTCGCAGGATCGATCGCCACCCGCGTCAACGCGATCATGCTGCCGGGCGGCAGAAACTCATCATCAGCCGGGACCTTGATCGAGATATCATCCGTGCCTGTGCCCTCCTTCTGCAGATCCAGATCGTGATCGATGAACTGGCCCCACGCATACATCATGCCTGACAGCGCGACGCCGGCGTCATCCTCCAGATGCGGGCCTTCCTCGTCATCGCCAATATCCGTCTGCGCCACGACAATGTTGCTGATCTCGCGCGGATTCGGACCTGGCGTCATTTCATTGACCCCATCGACGAAATTTGCCGGCCCCAGCCGAGCAAAGTCGGTGTCGGCCTGGTTCAAGGTGGGATCCGCACGATTGTTGTTGGAGCCGTCGATGCTGCGGAATCTGAGCGCCATGGTTTACCCTCCCCGTAGAGTGTTCGCCCCAGCGCCTGCTCCATTGGCGGCTTGCGGCATGACGCTTTTGTGATTCTTTATGACGCTCGCATGATCGTTGAGTGACGACATTCGATATACGACAGAATTGCACCTCTAGCGGCGAAGCGGCAATCTTCGCCTGAAAGATCGTGCCGAACAGGCGATGTTGCGCGCATCAGCGCAGCACTATCCAAGGAACAAGCCATGCGCGTCATCATCTGCGGCGGCGGCGTGATCGGGGCCTGCGCCGCCTGGTTTCTCCGTCGCCACGGCATCGAGGTCATCGTCGTCGAGCGGACCGAGGTTGCGGCCGCGGCCTCCGGCAAGGCCGGCGGCTTCTTGGCGCGTGACTGGTGCGCTGGCACGCCGCTCGACGCACTCGCGCGGCGAAGCTTTCTGCTTCATGCGCGGCTGGCGGAGGAGATCGCGGGCGATTGGGGCTATCGCCCGATGACCGCGTATAGCGGCTTTGTTGCTTCCGACGGCGATCCGCGCCGGAATGCACCATCCGCGCTCGGCTGGCTCGCCAACGGCGTCGTCATCGCGCAGCGCATCGGTACGACGCAGACGACCGCGATCGTTCATCCCCGCAAATTCACGTCGGCCGTGATGACCGCCGCAGTCGCGCAGGGCGCCGAGCTTCGCATTGGCCGCATCACGGGCATCGTGCGCGATGCGAATGGCGCGCGGGCAAAAGGTGTCGAGGTGGAAGGCAGCATCATCGAAGCGGACGCCGTCGTGATCGCGATGGGGCCGTGGTCACTGCTCGCCGCACAATGGATGCGCCTGCCCGCTGTCTATGGCCAGCGCAGCCCGAGCATCGTGTACGACATTGGCCCCAACGTGCCGGCCGATGCGTTGTTCCTGGAGCATGACGAGGACGGCAGCGCCGTGTCGATCGAGGTCTTTCCACGCGCCGACGGCAGCACTCATATCACGGCACTCTCGGACATCGCGCCGCTACCGCTCGATCCGGCGGCCGTAACGCCGGACCGGGACGCGATTGCGCGCCTGCAAACCATGTCCGGGCGGCTGTCGCCGCTGTTCCGGCCCGAGAGGATCATCGCACAGCAGGCCTGCTTCCGTCCGGTGACACAGGACGGCTTGCCGCTGATCGGCCAGGTCCCGCAAAGTGAAGGCCTCTATGTTGCGACCGGACACAATGTGTGGGGCATCCTGAATGCGCCCGCCACCGGCGAGGCAATGGCGCAGCTGATTGCCGACGATGCAACGCGCGACATCGATCTCGGTCCGTTCGATCCCGCCCGGCTCCAGCCGCTCGATCCGTCGCTGCTGCAAGCGCGCTGAACCAACGACACGCTGCTCATCGATCGCATTGTTATGCGCCTGCGATGCTCATGCATGCCCATCGACGAAATCTGCATGCCTGCGCGTGAAACGGGTCCAGTAGCTCTGCTGCCCGCAATTTGCGCAGCGCTAGACTTTAGTCCGTCTCTCACAATCCTGAACGCGGTTTCACTTGCCGAGAATGCCATCGCCGTTATAGTCGCGACATAATGGCTCACAAGAGGCCTGTCCAAAGGGAGAGAACAACATGAAAAAACGACTCTCTGTTGCATTGCGAATAGCGCTCGGTGCGGCCGCGACGGGCGCGGTGATGGCAGCATCAGGCGCGGCACTTGCAGCCGATCCCATCAGGATCGGCGTGATCGCGGAAGCGCAGGCGATCGCCGGCGCCTCCATTCCACAGGCGGCGCAGCTCGCTGCCGAAGAGATCAACGCCAATGGCGGCGTCGACGGCCGCAAGATCGAGATCATCTCCTACGACAATCACTCCTCGTCGGCGGATTCAGTGCGTGCGTTCCAGCGCGCGGTGAACGAGGACAAGGTCAACGCGGTCATCGCCAGCTATATCAGCGAGGTCGTGCTGGCGCTGGAGCCCTGGGCCTCACGGCTGAAGACGCCGTTCGTCACGCCGGGTGCCGCCTCCAACGAGATCAGCAAGAGTGTCCATTCCGACTACGAGAAGAACAAGTACACCTTCCACGGCTATCTGACCTCGGCCGCGCTGGCACGCTCGGTCTGCGACGGCGCCAAGGACCTCCTCGTCGACAGGATGCACATGAAGACCGCGGTCATCATGAGCGAGGACGCCGCGTGGACCAAGCCGCTCGACGTCGGCTACGAGGAATGCCTGCCGAAGATCGGGCTGAAGGTACTCGACCACATCCGCTTCTCGCCCGACACCACCGACTTCACGCCGATCTTCAACAAGATCGAGGGCTCCAAGCCCGATGTGATCATCACCGGCATCTCCCATGTGGGCGTGCAGCCGACGGTGCAGTGGAAGAACCAGCAGGTGCCGATCCCGATGTTCGGCATCTCCTCGCAGGCGACCAACGAGACTTTCGGCAAGGACACCAACCAGGCAGCCGAAGGCGTGCTCTATCAGGGCGTCTCCGGGCCCGGCGTCGCGGTGACGCCGAAATCGGTGCCGTTCGCCGAGAACTTCAAGAAGAAGTTCGGCAATTATCCCTCCTATGCCGGCTACACCGCCTATGACGAGGTCTACTACATCGCCGACGCGGTGAAGCGCGCCGGCGCGACTGACGCCGACAAGCTCGTCGCCGCGCTCGAGAAGACCGACTGGGAAGGCACGATCGGCCGCGTCCAGTTCTACGGCAAGGACGATCCGTTCACCCACTCGATCAAATACGGCAAAGGCCTGATCACCGGGCTGATGCTGCAATGGCAGGACGGCAAGCAGAGCGCGGTCTGGCCCAAGGACGTCGCCAAGGTCGACGTCAAGTTCCCGAGCTTCATCAAGCTCAGCAACTAGCAGGAAATGCTCCCGGGATCATCTCCCGGGAGCTTCCACATGCGGCTCTCCGCAGCACCTTCCCTCAAAGCGGCAGTCGCACTGCCACCTGGCTAATCATAGATGCGAGCTTTCCAGATTCTGATCGATGGCTTTGCCATCAGCGCTCTCTACGCTCTCGGTGCCACCGGCTTCACCCTGATCTTCGGCGTCTCCGGCGTGCTCAACCTCTCCCACGGTGCCATCATGGTGGCCGCAGCGGTAGCGGCCTGGGCCGCCGCCAGCATCCTCAACGTCGGCACCTATGCCGGCGCGCTGATCGGGGTCGCCGTCGCCCTCCTCACCGCCTTCGCGACCTATTTCGCGGTGGTCAAGCCCATTCAGGACTCCCGGCGCATCCCCAATGAGGAGAAGGAGATCTTCGTCCTCACGGGAACGCTGCTCTGGGGCATCATGATCCAGGAGCTGATCGCCTATTTCTTCACCAACAACGCCAAGACCGTGCTGCCGATCGTCGAAGGCGTGGTCGAGATCCTCGGGGTCCGCACGCCGAAGAACGAGATCTTCACCGCGATCGTGTGCTGCCTCGTGATCGCGCTGCTGTGGCTGCTGGTGAATCGCACCCGCACCGGCAAGGCGGTGCTGGCGGCCTCGATGAACCCGCGCGGCGTGACGCTGCTCGGGCTCGAGCTCACCAACATCTACATCGTGGTCTGGGGAATCTACGGCATCCTCGCCGGCATCGCCGGTGTGCTGCTCGGCATGTTCTTAGGGGTCAGCTCCTACAGCGTCGGACCGCTGACGGCGAGCGCGTTCTCGATCGTGGTGCTCGGCGGCCTCGGCAGCGTCTCCGGCTCGCTGATCGCGGCCTTCGTGGTCGGCTATCTCGAGACGCTGACGGCCTACCTGGTCTCACCGGCCTACCGCACCATTCCGGCGCTGCTGCTGCTCGTGTTCGTGATGTATATCCGGCCCCAGGGCCTTCTGGGGAGGCGCTGAGATGTCCACCTTCTTCACCTCGCGCCTGTTCTTCATCTCGGTCGCGCTCGTCATCATCGCGGCAACGCTGCCGTTCTACGTCTCCGGCTATGTGCTGGGCCTGCTCACCGTCGCGTTCTATTTCGGCGTGTTCGCGATGGCCTGGGACCTGCTGTTCGGCTTCGCGGGCGAAGTGAATTTCGGGCCGACCTTCCTGATCGGTGTCGGCGCCTACACCGCCGGCATTCTCAACGCCCAGTTCGGCTGGTCGGTTTATCTCTGCATCGTGCTGGGGGCGCTCGCCTCCGTCATCGCGGGCCTCGTGCTGGCGCTGCCTGCTTTGCGCGTGCGCGGACCGTATTTCGGCCTGACCACGCTGGTCGCGGTGCTGATGTTGCAGAATTTCATCGTGGTGTTCGCCGATCTCACCGGCGGCGAGATCGGCCTGACCATCCCCGACGTGATCACCATCAATGCCGGCGCCAATTACTGGATCGCGCTCGGCTTCATGACGATCTCGGCGGCGATCCTCTACGGCCTGTCGCAATCGCCGATTGGCCTCGTGCTCCAGGCCAGCGGCCAGGATCCGGTGCAGGCCGGCGCGCTCGGCTTCAACATCGTCAAGCACAAGCTCGCCGCCTTCATCGTCAGCGCGTTCTTCTCGGGGCTATCAGGGGCACTGCTGGTGTTCTATTTCGGCACCGCCTCGGTCGGCACCGTCGTCGACGTCGCGGTCGGCGTGAACGTGATCGTCTCGGCCGTGCTCGGCGGCCGGCGCACCGTGCTCGGCGCGGCGTTAGGGGCGATCTTCCTGATCGTCGCCGGCGAATTCCTGCGTCCCACCGGCGAGCTCGCGACCTTCATCGTCTCGGCGGTCGCGCTCCTCGTCGTGCTGTTCTTCCCCGGCGGCTTCCTCGGAGCGGCCCTCTCGCGTGAGGCGCGCTCGTGATGGATATGATCGCAAACCGGCCCGTGCTCGACGTCCGCGGGCTGACGAAACGCTTCGGTGGATTGACGGCGGTGAAGAACCTCGGCTTCGAGGTGAACGCCGGCGAGATCTTTGGTCTGATCGGGCCGAACGGCTCGGGCAAGTCGACCGCGATGAAGAGCGTGATGGGCATCGAGCGCCCGACCGCCGGCGAGGTCATCTTCGAGGGCGAGAACGTCGCCGGCCTGCCCGCGCACAAGATCGCGCGCAAAGGCTTCGGCATGGTGTTCCAGCATTCGCGGCCGCTGAACCGGCAGACGGTGCTGGAGAATATCCTGGTGGCGCTGCTGCCCGACAGCCTGTTCATGCTGTTTCCCGACAAGGCGTTGGTCGAGCGCGCCAAGTGGATCGCCGACCGCGTCGGGTTGGGCAGCGTGATGAACCGCCGACCGCCGACGCTGCCTTTCGCCGATTTGCGCCGGCTGGAGCTCGCCAAGGCGATCGCGCGTGACCCGAAGGTCGTGCTGGTGGACGAGCCGTTTGCCGGGCTGACGCGGGCGGAGGTCGATGTCTTCTCCGACCTGATCCGCAGTTTTCGCGATGAGGGTCGCGCGGTCATGCTGGTCGACCACAACGTCAAGAGCGTCGCCGCGCTCGTCGACCGCGTGCTCGCGATGTATCTCGGCGAGGAGATCGTCACCGGCAACGCCGAGGACGTCATGAAGAACGAGACCGTGCGCCGGGTCTATCTCGGCGGCGCCATCGAGACCCATGCGCGGCCCGAGACCAGCTTCAAGGACAAGGTGCCGCTGCTCCAGGTCGAGAATGTCAGCGTGTTCTACGGCAAGGCGCAGGCGCTGGAGAACGTCTCGATCCACGTCCACGAGGGCGAGTTCGTCTCCGTCGTCGGCCTCAACGGCGCCGGCAAGACCACGCTGTTCAACACCATCTCCGGCTTCCTGCCCTATAGCGGCGAGATCGTGCGCAGCGGCGACAAGCTGCGCGGCACGAGCCCGGCCAAGATCGCCCGCAGCGGCCTCGTGCAATGCCCGGAATCGCGCGAGCTGTTCGGCGAGATGAGCGTGCGCGAAAATCTCGATCTCGGCGGGCAGCATCTCGCCGACGACAAGCGCGCGGCACAGCTCGCCTGGCTGTTCGAGCTGTTCCCGATCCTGAAGGAGCGCCAGGGCCAGATGGCACAGACGCTGTCGGGCGGCGAGCAGCAGATGCTGGCGATCGGCCGCGCGCTGATGATGCAGCCACAGATCCTGATCCTGGACGAGCCGACGCTGGGCCTTGCTCCCGTGATCCTCGAGCAATTGTCCAAGGCGCTGACGAAGCTGCGGCAGACCACGTCGATCACGGTGCTGCTCGGCGAGCAGAACGTGACCTTCGCCCTGCCGCATGCCGACCGCGTCTATGTGCTCGAGCATGCGCGGATCGTCTGGGAGGGCGATCCCGGCCGCTTCGCCGCCGAGGCCGGCGCCGACTTTCTCTAATTCGCGCGTATCAACAACAAAACAAGCAAAGGGAACGACCATGCGACCATCGACGAATTTGAGCAGCAGCTTCCTTCTCGCCTCGGCGCTGGCCCTGTGCCTCGCCGCCCCCGCCTACGCGCAGTCGAACGATCCGATCAAGATCGGCGTCATCGCCGAGGTGCAGTCGATCGCGGGTGCTGCGACCCCGGGCGGCGCGCAGATCGCTGCCGACGAGATCAACGCCAAGGGCGGCATCCTCGGCCGCAAGGTGGAGATCGTCACCTATGACAACAAGAGCTCCTCGGCGGACTCGGTGCGCGCCTTCCAGCGCGCGGTGAGCGAGGACAAGGTCTCTGCCGTGATCGCGAGCTACATCTCCGAGGTCGTGCTGGCGCTCGAACCCTGGGCGGCGCGGCTGAAGATGCCGCTGATCACCCCAGGTGCCGCCTCGAACGAGATCACCAAGGCGATCCACAACGACTACGAGAAGAACAAGTACACTTTCCACGGCTATCTGACCTCGGCGGCCCAGGCCCAGCTCGTCTGCGACGCCGCCAAGGATCTCTTGGTCGACAAGCTCAAGTTCAAGACGGTTGCGATCATGAGCGAGGACGCGGCGTGGACCAAGCCGCTCGACGTCGGCTACGAGGCCTGCCTGCCCAAGGCCGGCCTCAAGGTCGTCGAGCATGTGCGCTTCTCGCCCGACACCACGGACTTCACGCCGATCTTCAACAACATCGAGAGCAAGAAGCCCGACGTGATCGTCACGGGCATCTCGCACGTCGGCGTGCAGCCGACGGTGCAGTGGAAGAACCAGCAGGTGCCGATCCCGATGTTCGGCATCAGCGCGCAGGCGCTGAGCCCGACCTTCTGGAAGGACACCAATGGCGCCGCCGACGGCGTGCCCTCGCTCGCGGTCGCGACGCCCGACGTCGCCGTGACCTCCAAGACGAAACCGTTCGCGGCCGCCTTCAAGGCCAAGTTCGGCGCGCCGCCGGCCTATACCGGCTACACCGCCTATGACGAGGTCTACTTCATCACCGAGGCGATCAAGCGCGCAGGCTCGACCGATCCCGACAAGATGGTCGCTGAGCTGGAGAAGACCGACTACGAGGGCACGATCGGCCGCATCCAGTTCTACGGCAAGGACGACGAGTTCACCCACGGCATCAAGTCCGGTCCCACGACCGTGTCCGGCCTCGTCTTCCAGTGGCAGGACTCCAAGCAGGTCGTGGTCTGGCCCGAGAAGATCGCCGAAGGCAAGATGAAGTTTCCGAGCTTCGTGAAGCTGTCGCAGTAACATCCGGCGCCGGGCACGGTACCGGCAGGCCAAAGACCATCTCGCTTGCAAGGCCCGTCGCGATCATCGCGACGGGCCTTCGCTTTGTGCAGAACGGACCCGGCACACTGGCATCGAAGGACCCATCCTGCGATCTTGCGGTTAATCTCCCGCCGGAACTGCCTCCTGCGGCGAGGCATGCGCCACGCCGGTGCTATCCCGCGGAGCCGGAGGAGCCAGATGGACGACCGACCAAGACAACCCGATAGCCTGATGCGGGATGACGGCTTCGTTCGGGTCCGGGGCGCGCGCGAGCATAATCTCAAAAACATCGACGTCCGCATTCCGCGCAACGCGCTCGTCGTGTTCACGGGCGTGTCCGGATCGGGGAAATCCTCGCTCGCCTTCGGAACGATTTACGCCGAGGCACAGCGGCGCTATCTGGAGTCGGTATCGCCCTACGCGCGGCGGCTCTTCCACCAGATGCAGATCCCTGAAGTCGACGACATCGAAGGCCTGCCGCCCGCCGTGGCGCTCCAGCAACAGCGCGGTGCGCCGACGACGAGATCGTCCGTCGGCAGCGTGACGACCATCTCGAACCTGCTCAGGATGCTCTATTCCCGCGCCGGGGATTATCCGCGCGGACAACCGATGCTCTATGCGGAGGCATTTTCGCCGAACACGCCGGAGGGCGCCTGCCCGACCTGTCATGGCATCGGCAGGATGCTCGACGTCACCGAGAAGTCCATGGTGCCTGATGACACCAAAACGATCCGCGAGCGCGCGATCGCGGCTTGGCCGAGCGCCTGGCAGGGACAGAACCTCCGGGACATCCTGACGACGCTGGGCTACGACGTGGACAAGCCCTGGCGCGAGCTTTCCAAGAAGGACCGCGACTGGATCCTGTTCACCGAGGAGCAGCCGACTGTTCCGGTCTATGCCGGTTACGACGCCTCTGAGGTCAAGCGAGCGCTGCGCCGCAAGGAGGAGCCGAGCTATCAGGGCACGTTCACGGGCGCGAAGCGCTACGTGATGCAAACCTACGCCAAGTCCGAGAGCGCGATGATGAAGCGCCGCGTCGCGCAGTTCATGATCACCCAGGACTGCCCGACCTGCCACGGCACGCGCCTGAAGCCCGAGGCGCTCAAGGTCAAGTTCGCCGGTCTCAGCATTGCCGAGATGTCGCACCTGCCGCTCAAGCAGTTGCAAGAGGTGATGAAGCCGTTCGCAAAGGCGATGGGTGCATCCGAGAAGACCGTCGTCGCAAGGCGCATCTGCGAGGATCTGTCGGCGCGACTGGCCGTCCTGCTCGACCTCGGCCTCGGCTATCTCGCCTGCGAGCGCAGCACGCCGACGCTGTCGCCAGGCGAGTTGCAGCGCCTGCGGCTGGCGACGCAGGTCCGCTCGAACCTGTTCGGCGTCGTCTACGTGCTCGACGAACCATCCGCGGGTCTGCATCCCGCTGACACCGAGGCGCTGCTGCGGGCGCTGGACCGGTTGAAGCATGCCGGCAACTCGATCTTCGTGGTCGAGCATGAGATCGAGGTGATCAGGCATGCCGACTGGCTGGTGGATGTCGGGCCCGACGCCGGCGAAGGCGGCGGACACGTTCTCTATAGCGGCCCGCCCGATGGGCTTGGTGCAATCGAGCAGTCGCGAACCGCGCATTATCTTGCGCATCCGCGAAAGAAGCTGCCGACAGTCCGCCGCGGGCCGAAGGTGCATCTGAAGCTCAGGGGCGTGACCCGCAACAATCTTCGCGGCCTCGACGTCGACATTCCGCTCGGCGTCCTCGCCAGCGTCACCGGCGTGTCGGGCTCCGGCAAATCGAGCTTGATCAGCCAATTCCTAGTCGACACCGTGGCCGAGCATCTCGGCCATCCACCTGCCACCGATGCCGACGATGACAGCCTGGCGCCCGCGGTCGAGACGTTGGGCGGCAAGATTGTTGCGGGCCTCGACCAGGTCGATCGCCTCGTCGTCGTCGATCCGAAACCGATTGGCCGCACGCCGCGATCCAACCTTGCGACCTATACCGGCCTGTTCGACCATGTGCGGAAGCTGTTCGCGGCAACGCCGCAGGCAAAGTCCCGCCGCTACGATGCCGGACGCTTCTCGTTCAATGTCGCGAAAGGCCGGTGCGCGACCTGCGAGGGCGAAGGTTTCGTCTGCGTCGAGCTTCTGTTCCTGCCCAGCGTCTATGCGCCCTGCCCGACCTGCAAGGGCGCGCGTTACAACGACAAGACGCTGGAGGTGACGATCCGCGGCAAATCCATCGCCGACGTGCTGGCAATGCGCGTCGACGAGGCTTTCGACTTCTTCCGCGACGATTCCTCACTGAACCGGTCACTATCGGTCGTCCGCGAGGTCGGCCTCGGCTATATCCGCCTCGGTCAGTCCGCCACCGAACTGTCCGGTGGTGAAGCCCAGCGCATCAAGCTCGCGACCGAGCTGATGCGTCCGCAACGTGGTCACACGCTCTATGTCCTGGACGAGCCGACCACCGGCCTTCACCCGCGCGATGTCGAGCGGCTGATCGCGCAGCTCGAGCGGATCGTGGATGCCGGCAACAGCGTGGTCGTGGTCGAGCATGACATGGACGTCGTCTCTCACAGCGACTGGATCATCGATCTTGGCCCCGGCGCCGGCGACGAGGGCGGCCGCATCGTCGCATCGGGGACGCCGCATCAGGTCGCCAAGGCCGGCGGGAAGACCGCGGGCTATCTAGCGCGCCGCTTGAAACAGTAGCGCGCTTCGCCTGGATCTTCGCTGCTCATTTCGCAATTGCGGTCTGGACCGTGGCGGACCGCCCCAGACTTTCGCCTTGTTGACTTTCCGCCTCCCCGCTCCCCATACTTCGCAAAAAAAATACCAAGACCAATCAACAAACGGTTTTGAGGGAGGATAGGATGCCGACTTCACGCAGGCAGCTGCTGAAGAGCTCGGCGGCTGCCGCCGCCGCACTCAGCCTCGATTGGACACGGGCCCAGGCGCAAGCCGAGACTTTGCGCATCGGCCTGATCTACGACCTCACCGGACCATTCGCGGCGGGCGGCTCGGTCGCCTCGTCAATCGGCGCGCAGATCGCGATCGATCTCGTCAACGAGAAAGGCGGTGTCGGCGGCAAGACCAAGATTGCTCCAGTCGCCGCGGATTCCCAGAGCAAACCCGACGTTGCGATCAACGAGGCCGAACGCCTGATCAGCCAGGAGAAGATCGACATCATCAACGGTGTCTATGCGAGCTCGCATGCGGTGCCGCTCGCGGCGAAGGTCGAGCAGCAGAAGAAGATCCTCTGGATCACGACCGCGGTCTCGACCGCCGTGTTCAAGGACAAGAACCTGCAATACGTGTTTCGCGCGCAGATCCATTCCGACCAGTATGGCCAGGCCTTCGCGAGCTTCCTCGCCGAGCACGCGCAAGGCAAGCTCGGTATGGATCCGAAGGACGTCAAGGTCGCGCTGATCCACGAGGACGGTCCCTATGGCGTCGGCGTCGCGGCGGCCGACGAGACCTACGCGAAGCAGGCCGGCATCCAGGTGGTGCTGCGCGAAGGCTACTCCGCCTCGGCGCCCGACCTCTCGGTGCTCGTCACGAAGATCAAGCGGGCCAAGGCCGACGTGATCTCGCATGCCGGTTACAACCCCGACATCACCCTGTTCCTGCGCCAGGCACGCGAGAGCGGATTGCGCTTCAAGATGCTGTTTGGCGCCGGCGCCGGCTACAGCCAGCTCGACAAGCTGCGTGCGACCTTCGGCGCCGACATCGACAATTTCTGCAACATCGATCCGGTACCGGCGCAACTGCTCGATCCAGCCAAGCTCGCGCCGGGTATCGGCGATCTGACCAACGCCATGGTCACGCGCTACAAGGCCAAGACCGGCGCGACCGACGTGCCGCCACACTGCTCGATGGGTTTCAACCAGACCTGGGTGCTGCTCAACAACGTGCTGCCGGTCGCCAAGGAGAAATACGGCAGCTTCGAGCCCGAGGCCATCCGCAAGGCCGCGCTCGACGTCGACATTCCCGCCGGCGGCACCGTCCAGGGCTACGGCGTCAAATTCTTCCCGCCGGGCACGCCGATGTCAGGCCAGAACGAGCGCTCGACGCCGGTGGTGATGCAAAACGCCGGCGAGCACATCTCGGTGGTGTGGCCGACGAACATCCGCACGCAAGACCCGATTTTCCCGCTGCCGAAGGGATCGACCTACGGGGCGTAGACTGTGCGAACCACGCCGGGCCGCTCTTACCCTCCCCTGGAGGTGAAGCGGGGTGGGGTGATCTCTCCACTCGGGCGCCGCCGCGATGGAGAGACTGTCACCCCACCCCGCTCGCGCTTCGCGCGATCGACCCTCCCCCTCCAGGGCCCTCCAGGGGAGGGTAAGAGAGCTGCGGCCCTACAGCACCACCCGCCGTCCCTCCTCGGCAGCCCAGTACCCCGCGTAGTTCACCTTGATCGTCTCGTAGGCCAGCGCGAGGTCCGACAGCGGCTGCCGGCCGCCCGCGGCGCATTCCATGAAATCCTGGATCTCCTGGAGATAGCCGCGCGTCCACTCCTCCTCGAGGCAGACATATTGCCAGCCGGTTTTGCGGTCGACCTTCTCGGTGATGTAGACCGAAGCGAGCTTCTCCTCGCTCGTCTGGTAGCTCATCAGATGCGTGTTCGGGGTGATGTTGGCGAACAATGAGCCGCCGCTCGTGTAGGTCTCGATCAGGTTGCGCACGCCGCCCATGATCATGTCGCCGGAAAACACGGTCGCCTTGGTGCCGTCGGAAAAGGTGGCGGTGAGCGTGCCCCAATCTTCGACATCCACCGGATTGGACTTGATGTAAGTGCGCTCCTCGGGCTTCAGGACTGCCGTGACGTTGCCGACATCGCCGGTGACGCTGGCGACGCGGATGGTTTCGCCGCGCGCCTTGGCCTCCACCTGCTTCAGATAAAGCACGGCCGAGAGCGGATGGCAGCCCATGCGGATCAGCGAGCCGCCGCCGGTCATCGCCCATTGCGCGGCATGCGCGGCGTGCGAACCGGAATGACTCTCCTCGCCCTTCATGAACAGGATCTTGTCCTTGGTCGCCTTGAGTATCTCCGCGATCTTGGTCACGGCCGGTGCGTAGATCCAGTCCTCGGCATACATGAAGAGTTTTCCGGTGCGCTCGATCGCGGCCCGCGTCGCGTCCATCTCCGCGAGCACGCGCTCATACATCAGCGCCTTCGGCACGCACTTGCCGATCGGCTGCGCGTCGCCTGCACGGCCGAAATAGCCGGCGAACGGCTTTTCGCAGATCACGTGCTTGCCGGCCTGCATGCTGGCGACGATCATGTCGGCATGGAGATTGGGCGGGGTGCAGATGTCGATGACATCGAGTTCGCGGTCCGCGATCAGTTCGGCGAAGCTGCGATAGACCCTCGGAATCCCGTGGCGGCCGGCGAATTCAACGACATGGTCGCCGCGCGCCGCGACCGCCGCGACCTCGACATCCACACCGTAGACGCGGCGGAACGCATACATGTGCAGCTCCGACACGAAGCCGCAGCCGACGAGCCCCACCCGAATCCTGGCCATAGCACCCCCCTCACCCTTGTTTCGGGCGGCACTATAGCGTGACGGCCGGCCTATTCCACCGAGACCCGCACCACGCCGGCGCTCATCATGCCGAGCGCTTTTGCGGCCGGCACCGAAAGATCGACGATCCGGCCGCGAATGAAGGGGCCGCGATCGTTGACACGGCATTGAATCGAGCGGCTGCCATAGGACACCCTCAGCACGCTGCCGAACGGACGCGTGCGGTGAGCACAGGTCAGCTCGCCGCCCTTACCGGCCTTTCCGTAGCCGTAGTATGAGGCAAGCCCGCTTTCGGCTTGCGCGACAGAAAATGCAGAAAGCGAAAAACTGGCTAGACAGAACAATAGCGTCGTCTGCGCTTGCACGGCACCGCTCCCGGTTGCCCTGCCCGGCGCTGCAAACGTCGATTTGTTCCGGTAAGTTCCTGGAACACTGCCGGGCGCGCCCGGCAGTGCCATCACACATTGTTACTGTTTATGGAACACCAGCGTGCGGACCTCGATGCTTTCGCGCGGAGCCGCGTCGGCCGGGGTGGTCGGATCGACGAAGGCCGTATGCGGCCCGAACCGCGTCCGGCCGTCGGTTGCGGAATCATAGCATTTGAGCAGCAGCGCCTCGTCCGACGTCATCTCCGGAAAATAGAACCAACGGTGGTTCGGATTGTATTTCACCGAATAGGTCTCGCCGCGGCGATTGGGATAGATCAGATCGGAGGCAACGAGATCGTCGGGCGCGACCGTCGTACCGTCAGCCATCGCCAGCGGTGAATCCCGCAGCGGTCCGCGGATCGTCCGCCAGAGGTTGATCACCTGCACACGCCCCTTCAAAAGCGCATCGGCTTCGTCGGGCAGATGCTCGCGCACGCGGTTGGCGCCGGAGACGGCGGTCTGGTCGACATGAACGCGCGTCGCAGGCTGACGCGGGCCACCATCGCGAATGTCCGGGGCACCCTCGACACGTCTGCGCACGGTATGATCGAAGATGACGACCCGGTCGGCCTTCAGCGTCGCGCGCAGGAACGCCTCGACGGCGGGATAGTAGACGGTGCGGATTTCCTCGTCGTTGTAGAAGTCCTTCACCTGGGTCGGATGGCGCACCAGCGCAAAGCCCTCTCGATCGAGCGAGAAATTGCCCGCGATCAGGCGCGCATCGAAGATGGGGACCTGATGCGGCTCTGGCAACGACGTGCTCTTGGGCTCGCCCGGCGGCGGATCGAAAGCATAGGTGCGCGGCTTGCCGGATGTTGGTGCGAGATAGTTGAGTTCAGCTGTGACGAAGGGAAGCGATTCGATTTTTGTTTCTTGCAGGCCCATGGCCGGTCTCCCGATGTGGTCGTCTGTCTGATTTTTGACGGAGTGCGGCGTGCCGCAAGGGAGGCCGTGCAAATAGCAATGGGGATGTTGTCGGGAGCGAAGAATGCAGAAGAACGTTTCGCGAAGAGCCATCGCGTGGAAAGTGTCCTTCTCATCTCACGGACGCTTGAGATCACGTGAGATCTCGTGCCCCGGACGCGGCGCATCACGTAGTGGTGCGCCGCGTCCGGGACAAGAGAGAGGCTAAAGCCCCGCCTTTGCGATCGCATCGGTAAAAGACCGATCCACGATCTCGGCCGCATCGAGCTTCTGCTTGATCAGGGCCCAGTGGAAATAGAGGTCGATCGTGCTCTGCTCGTCCGCGACCACGCCGTCGTCGATCGATACGATGCGGATTTTTGCGCGCGACAGCCAGTTCTGCGGCACAGCGGTCGGGATGTTCATCAGTCTGCCCCAGGTCGCAGCATAGCTGTCGACGTTGTTCAGCGACCACGCCCGCGCCGCGGTGAGGCGCCGGATGAAATCGGTCAGCTCCGCGCGCTTGTCGCGGATGGCGTCGGGCCGTGCGACCTGGAAGCTCAGCCCCGGCGTCAGGCCCTCCGAGTTGATGATGCGGCGCGATTTGAACAGCACCTCTTCCTGGCTGACATATGGCTCCCACGTCGACCACGCATCGACCGACCCTTGCGTGTAGGCGATCTTGGCGTCAGACGGCGCCAGGAACGCGATCTGCACATCACTTGCGCTCCAGCCGTTCTTCTCGAGCGCAGCGAGGATCAATTGATGACCGATCGAGCCGCGGCCGGTTGCAATCTTCTTGCCGCGCAGATCGGCGAACGTCTTGATCGTCGAATTCTCGGGCACGAGGATGGCGAGCCCCTCGCGCGTCTGCCGGATCGCGGCGATCGCCTTCACCGGCGCGCCGGAGGCGGCGGCGAAGGTGAACGGCGCATCGCCCACGAGCCCGGTCTCGATCGCGCCGGCGCTGAGCGCCTCGAGCAGCGGGGCTGCTGCCGGAAACTCCTTCCACTCGATCTTGTACGGCACGTCCTTGAGCACGCCTGCCGCTTCCATCACGGCCTGCGAATTGCCTTTCTGGTCGCCGACACGCAAAGTGGTTTGCGCCGCCGCCAGCTCGAACGAGGCGAACAGCAGCGCGCCGGCCAGCACGAGGCGGATCATTCCGCCGCCTCGCCGCGAACGGCCCGACGCTTGGCGATGAGCTCGCGTGTCAGCGGGATCAGCGCGCGGCCATATTCGATGGCATCGGTCAGCGGATCGAAGCCGCGGATCAGGAAGTGGCTGATGCCGAGGTCGTAATAGTCGCCGAAGACTTCGGCGACCTGCTCGGGCGTGCCGACCAGCGCGGTGGTGTTGCTGTTGGCGCCGGTGAGCTTCGCGATCTCGGTCCAGAGCCGCTTGTCGATGCGGCTGCCCTGGTCGGCAAGCGCGAGCAGGCGCCGCGCGCCGGCCGTGGCGTGGCCGTCGGCGGGTTTGCGGTAGCCGGTCTTGTCCTGGAGCGCGGTGGCGCGCGCCAGAATCTCTTCGGCCTTCTCCCAGGCCTGCTTCTCGGTCGGGGCAATGATCGGCCGCACCGAGAGGCTGAAGCGCGGCGTCGGCCGTCCCTGACGAACCGCCGCGTTGTGGACGCGGGAGGTGACGTCGCGCACCTGCGCGTAGGATTCGCCCCACAGCGCAAAGGTGTCGGCATGCTTGCCGGCGACCTCGATCGCCGCATCCGAAGCGCCGCCGAAATAGATCCGGATGCCCTCGGGACGATACGGCTTCACCTGCGAGAACGCGTTCTCGACCTGGTAGTACCTGCCCTTGTAGGTGAACGGCTTGTCGCTGGTCCATTCCAGCTTGAGGACGTCGAGAAACTCGGAGGTGCGGGCATAACGCTCGTCCTTGTCGTCGAGCGTGTTGCCGTCCTGCCGAAGCTCGGTCGCATTGCCGCCGGTGATGACATGCAGCGCGACCCTGCCGCGCGAAAACTGGTCGAGCACGGCGAACTGGCGCGCCAGCAACGTCGGCGCGGTGAAGCCCGGCCGCTGCGCGATCAGCACGTTGAGGCGGTCGGTGACGCCCAGCACGTGCTGGGCAATTTGCAGTGCGTCCGGCGTCGTCGAATGAAACGCCAGCAGCGCGCGATCGAAGCCGGCATTCTCGTGCGCCTTCGCCACAGTCTCGATGTGGGTGGGATTGAGGACCGGCCCGTCACGAACGACGGTCTCGGACGAATTGTTGTTGCTGATGAAGCCGATGAACTCGATCGACATGATCGTCTCCCTGTTTGTTTCCTGAAAAGCTAGAGCCCAATGCGGCGCGGCCGAGGCCGGAGCGCGTGGCATCGTCCTGCGGCGTGTGCACGCGCCCGCACAAGACATCGCGATAATGCCGCTCCAGCGGATTGGTGCGGGACAGGCCGTGATTGCCGGTCAGCGACAGCGCATCCTCGACCACGGCGACGGCGTTGTTGGTCACCGTCAGCTTGATGACGTTGGACTCGCCGGTCGAGAGATCGACGCCGTCGTCGAAGTCGCGGGCGAATGTCTCGATCAGCCGCGCATTGACTGCGAGCCTGGCCTCGATGGCACCGAGGATCTCCTGCGCGCGTGGCAAGGTCGCAAGCGGCGCGCCGAGGCTGGCGGGAACGCGCTGCTTCAGGAACGAGACGAACCAGTCGCGCGCGGCACGGGCGACGCCATCATAAATCGCAGCGACGAACACCGTGTGGACGGTCGCTTGCGCAACATCGGGGGCGCGCCACTCCTGGGGCTTGCGGACATCGACCTCGGCATCGAGGGGGATCACGACGTCGTCGAAGATGACGTCGTGGCTGCCGGTGGCGCGCAGGCCGTGATGATCCCAGGTCTCGACGATGCGCGTGCCCGGCAGTCCCGCCGGCACCAGGAACTGCCCGACGCGCGGCTCGGCTTCGTCGGTCCGGGCCCAGACCAGATACCATTTCAGGATCGGCGATCCCGTCGAATAGATCTTGTGACCGGTGAGGCGCCAGCCGGTCTCGGTGCGGCGCGCGATCGTCGCCGGCAGGCCGCCGCGCGCGGGCGAGCCGAGCTCGGGCTCGACCCGGAGCGCGTTGACGAGCGCGACGCCCTCGACGCTCTCGCGCGCAAGCTTGCGTGCCAGCCTCGCCGGCCAGGTCGGGCTCCGCCCCATCACCAGATGATTGATGTAGTGCATCGCCAGCACCAGCGCAGTCGACGGATCGGCCTTGCCGATGATGCCGATGACCCGCGCGGTGTATCTTGCGCCCGCGCCGGCTCCGCCATGGACCGCCGGCACCGTCAGCGACAGCAGGCCCGCCTCGGACAGCTCGCGAAAATTCTCGAAGGCGAAGCTGCCGGTGCGATCATGCTCCGCCGCGCGCGCGGCAAAGCCTTCGGCCAACGCCTCGGCGCGCGCAATGTAGTCGGGCTCGCTATGGGCCGCCCGGCCCTTGGCTACGGACGTTACCATGTGGCGTCTAACCCCAGGAGACCCAGGATCTGACGGCGCAAATCCGCAAGATACGGATCGCCGCGATGGCGCGGATAGGGCCGGTCGACACGGATGTCAGCCTTCACGCGCGCGGGTCGATCGCTGAACACGATGACGCGGTTGGCGAGCACCAGCGCCTCCTCGGCGTCGTGCGTCACCAGCAGCGTCGTAAAGCCCTTGCGCTGCCAGAGCGAGACGAGCTCGGCCTGCATGGTGATGCGGGTCAGCGAGTCCAGTTTGCCCAGTGGCTCGTCGAGGATCAGGATCTTGGGATCGTTGACCAACGCTCGCGCCAGCGCGACGCGCTGCGCCATGCCGCCGGAGAGCTGGTGTGGGTAGGCGTTGCGGAACGACGCGAGCCCAACCAGATCGAGCGCATCATCCACACGCTGACGCTGACTCCTGAGAATGCCCTGGGCCTCGAGGCCCAGGGCGACGTTGTCCCAGACCGACCGCCAGGGAAACAGGGTCGGATCCTGGAACACGACCACGCGCGAGGGATGCGGCCGGGTGATGCGCGCCTCGTCCTCGCGCAACGCTCCAGCCTTGGGCTTGTCGAGACCGGCGACGAGCCGCAAGAGCGTGGACTTGCCACAGCCGGAGGGGCCGAGTAGCGCCACGAACTCGCCCGGCTCCACGGAGATGCTGACGTCGCTGAGAACAGGCAGTTCAGCGCCATCGATGTCGAAGGCGTGGCTCACCTGCTCGATGGCGAGCGCGGCGCCCGCGGCCGGCGGAGCGGCAATCTCGGCCAGTGCGGCGGCTACCATTTCACGGTCCCCTTCTGCCAGACCAGCAGGCGGTCGCGGATCGCGAACAGCAGCGTGATGGCGCCTGAGCACAGCAGCGACATCACGATCAGCGCCGCATACATGTTGGCGTAGGCGGCCCAGCCCTGCGCCCATTGCAGATACCAGCCGAGCCCGGCCTTGACGCCGATCATCTCGGCGACGACGAGCACGGCGAAGGACGAGCCGAGGCCCATGAACAGGCCGACGAAGACGTGCGGGAGTGCCGCGGGGATCGCGACCTTCAGCACCAGGAAGGACGGCTTTGCCCCGAGCGTGCGCGCGACGTCGTAATAGGCGTTGCTGACGCTCGCGACACCCGACCAGGTCAGCACGGTGACCGGAAAGCCGGTCGCCAGCGCGATCAGGAAGGTCGAGGCGCTCCAGCTCGAAGGGAACGTGAAGAAGGCGATCGGCAGCCAGGCGGTCGCTGGCAGCGGGCCGATGAAGCGCAGCACCGGATGCACCCAATAGCCGACCGCGCGCGACCAGCCGATGGAGACGCCAGTGAGGAAACCGACCGTGGCGCCGATCAGGTAGCCGCCGAGCTGGAGCTTGACCGAGGCGAAGACGCTGTCGAGCAGTTTTGGCAAATCGTCCGTATAGACCTCGATGATCGACTGCGGCGGCGGGAAGAACGGCAGCGGCAGCCACGCAAACTTTGCGGTGGCAACCTCCCACACCGTCAGGAATGCCCCGAGCGCCACCAGCCAGGACGCGCGCTGGCGCAAGGCCTTGCCCGCAGTGCCCAGATAATCGGCGCCGACGGTTCCGAACAGGGCGATCGCAGCGACGATGAACGCGGCAATGCCGAGCGAATGCGTGCGCGACCAGTCGCCGACGTCCTCCCACCACAGGCAGGAAAGACCGAAGGCGATCCAGGCGATGCTGGCGAGAATGCCGACGCCGGATTCCCGCACCCAGGTCGCCAGCAGCGGCGCGCGCGAAGATCGCGGCGCGCCGGAGGCGAGGCCGTCAGACAGCGAATACGTCGACATAGATGCGCTCCGCGAATTTGGCGGTATCGGTGCTCTGCTTGAAGACCTGCACGCTCTTGAGGTCGTCGGCATAGGCCTTGAGCTCGCGCTTCAGGATCTCGCCGACGGGATGATGATGGTGGGTGTGGTAACGCACCATGCCCTCGATATCGGCGAGCGATGCGGTCTTCGGCGCGTAGGGCTGGAACGACTTTGCCGTCACGGCCGGATTCTGCGCGGTGAACATCGCGGCATCGAGCAGCGCCTGCGTGAGGGCACGCGCGACCTGAGGTTCTTCGCGCACGAGCGAGCCGCGCAGGCCGAGGATGCAGCAGCTCTTGTCGCGGTATTCGCCATCGAGATTGGAGGCGACCTCCTTGTACTGGCTGTCCTTGAGCCAGAGATAGCCGAGCGGATCGGACGACAGGAACGCCTGGACCTCGCCCTTCTCGACGGCGACGTTGAGAAGATTGCCGGGATAGGCGCGCCAGTCGACGTCCTTGTTCGGGTCGATGCCGAGCTTGGCGAGCTGGACCGAGAAGAAGTTCTTGTCGGGGCCACCGAGGTCGCCGACCGCGACGATCTTGCCCTTGAGGTCGGCGAGCTTGCTCACGTTGGAATCGGCGCGGGTGAGGACGCGCATGCAGCCGCCATGGGTGCCGGCGGCGATCTTGACGTCGAAGCCCTGCTCCAACGGCTTCAGCCAGCGCAGCGCCATGCCGAGCCCCGCATCGCTCTTTCCCGTCGCGATCGCCTCCAGCAGCTGGTCGGTCGAGCCGGAATAGTTGATGAGTTCGATGTCGAGATTATGCTTCTGGAAGAAACCGTGCTCGATGGCGACAGGCACCGGCGCAAGGCACACCGCGCCGGCATTCCACGACAGTTTCAGCTTACGCGGGGCACCGGTGAGCGCTGGGGCATCCGAAGCCGTCCGGCACAGCGGAAACTCCGAGAGGTCAACGCCGGGCGCGATCGCCTGCGGTGCAAAGGCCTGTGCTGCCCCAAATGCACCGAGCGGCGCGGCGAACGCCGCCGCAAGCCCTGCCTGGAGCAAATGGCGCCGGTCGAGACTCGATCCGCCGCGCTTGTTCTTGTTGTTCATCGGCCCCTTGCTCCTGCGCTGGCACGTCTCCGCCGTTTGCGCAACGAGAAACGTTGCGCATGTTCCGTGCGGAGATGCGTTGAGAGAAAATTCTTCCGACGGCGTTTCACGCGCCGCGTTGATGCGATGCGCAAATCATGCGGCGCACTCGCTGCATCGTCAATGAAATGGAATTTCGAATGTGGCGCGCAGCGAAGTCATTCTCTCCATCAGCACGCAGGACGGCGATGAAACGATTTTCGTTGATGCATGCAGCAAGGAGTCCACTGCTGCTGCCTCTCCTGCTTCATTCCTGCTCATCTTCGCTCTCGCACGCCACGCGTTCTCGAAAGACGCGTCACGCTGAAACGTCCTTGCCTGATCCACGCGCAATACGAATGGCCATTTCATTGACTGCGTATCGCGCGATCATAGACTTGGTCGTCCCGCTGCATCGTTCGCTCACACGTCGTGAGCAAAGCAACAAGACAGGCCACATGAGCATCAATTCGCACGACCATTCCATCACCCGCCGGCTTGCGGCATCGCTGCTCGCCGCCGCCATCTCGCTGTCGACCGCCGCCGCATCCTTCGCCGCCGACACCGTCGTGCTGCGCGTCGGCGACCAGAAGGGCGGCAACCGCTCGCTGCTCGAAATCTCCGGCTATGCAAAGGACCTGCCTTACAGAATCGAATGGTCGGAATTCCCGGCGGCGGCGCCGATCCTGGAAGCGCTGAACGCCGGCGCGCTCGACGTCGGCTACACCGGCGATCTTTCGTTCCTCTCGGTCTATGCGGCCGGCGCGCCGATCAAGGCGATCGGCGGCACCAAATCGGATGCGAAGACGCAGGCGATCCTTGTGCGCCAGGATTCGCCAATCAAGTCGGCCGCTGATCTCAAGGGAAAACGCCTCGCAGGCACGCGCGGCGGCTGGGGCCAGTTTTTGATCGACGCGACGCTGGAGAAAGCGCAGATCAAGCTGGAGGACGCGACCTTCGCGCCGCTCGGCCCGGTCGACGCCAAGATCGCACTCGTCGCGGGCTCGATCGATGCCTGGGCGGTGTGGGAGCCCTACGTCTCGTTCGCGACGCTGAAGGACAAGGCTCGCGTGATCGCTGACGGTGAAGGCCTGACGCCGACCATCACCTTCATCGTCGCCTCCGACAACGCCATTGCCACCAAACGCGCGGCGGTGCAGGACCTCGTGCAGCGGCTGAACAAGGCGCGGCTATGGTCGCTGGATCATCTTGGCGAATACGCCAAAAGCACGGCCGAGCTGACCAAACTGCCGGAGGACGTGCTGCTGTCGGCCTATACCGCGCAGCGCACCAGCCCGATCGTGATCGACCAGAACGTGGTGAAGGAGGTGCAGGAAGCCTCCGACCGCTCGACGCGCTACGGCATCCTGCCGAAGACGCTCGACGTGAGTAAAGCCGTCGACCGCAGCTTCACCGCCGCGGCCGCGGGGTCAAACTAGCGCGGGGGCGCGGCGGGATGCACAAGCTTCGCCTCAAGGCAGGCCCGCTGCATCTCGCCGCAATCGTGCTCGCGCATCTCGCCTGCATGAGCCTGATCGTGTGGCTCTCGCTCTAGCCGCGCAGGGTCCTTACCAATATCCATAGGCCCGGTACGGCCGGTAGTAGCCATAGCGAGGGCCGTAATACGGACGATAGGCTCGATAGCCGTAGTAGCGGGGCGCGTAGTAGCCGCCATACCCATAGCTCGGCCCATAGCCGCCGTAATAGGCCGGCGCATAGCCATAGGACGGACCGTAGCCATAGCCGTAGCCCGGCCCATAACCATAACCGCCGTAATACGGGCCGCCGCCATAGTAACCATAGGGCGCGCTGCTTGCGATGGCACCGCCGATGATTGCTCCGGCGAGGAGGCCTCCTGCGCCCCATCCCCAGCCTCCTCCGCCCCAGCCTCGGCCGCGCCAATACACCGGGGTGACATCGTCGCCAACGGCGGCCTTCATGGTCGCGACGTTGGTCGGCAGCGGAGCCGCTGCCGCCTGCTCGATTTGGCCGGCTATCACCGCGCCCGCCAGCGAACAGGCAATTGCGGTTTTCCAGATACTCATCGTCTTGCTCCCTGTCTGACGTTTCGTTTGGAAAAGGATCGCAAGGCCATGATCGGGCATCCTTGCCCCAAGTCAAAGCCTCCGAAAGTCAAAGCCTGCATTGCGTGCACCGCACAAGAATACCCGCGCATGCCTCGATTGTGGTCCGGCCAACACCAGCGCCCGCACGGACGTGACACCGATGCGACAGAGCCACCGGCCACGGCAAAGCATTAAGCTTCCCGCGCGTTCGCAACCAACAAGCACCTTCCCGATTTACTATTCGTACCGTTACTATCGGTTCCAATGGTGCGCGGCCGAAAGGTGTCTCGCGAAGACCCCGGCATGCGCCAGAGTTGTGGGAGGATCACATGAGTGCCGCGAGACCCGAGCCGCTTGCCCGTCAGGCGCTGGCGTTCGTCCTGGCCGGCGGACGCGGCAGCCGGCTCCTGGAGCTGACCGACCGGCGCGCCAAGCCCGCAGTCTATTTCGGCGGCAAATCCCGCATCATCGATTTCGCGCTGTCGAATGCGGTGAATTCCGGCATTCGCCGGATCGCGGTCGCTACCCAGTACAAGGCGCACAGCCTGATCCGGCACCTTCAGATGGGCTGGAACTTCTTCCGCCCCGAGCGCAACGAGAGTTTTGACATCCTCCCGGCCAGTCAGCGCGTGTCGGAGAATATGTGGTATGTCGGCACGGCGGATGCGGTCTACCAGAACATCGACATCATCGAATCGCACAACGCCCGTTTCATCGTCGTGCTGGCCGGCGACCACATCTACAAGATGGACTACGAGCTGATGCTGCGCCAGCATGTCGACAGCGGCGCCGACGTCACGGTCGGCTGCCTCGAAATGCCGCGCCAGGAATCTTCCGGCTTCGGCATCATGCATATCGACGAGAACGGCTGGATCCAGGAGTTCCTGGAGAAGCCGGCCGATCCGCCGCCGATGCCGGGCAAGCCGGACGTCTCGCTCGCCAGCATGGGTATCTACGTGTTCGATGCGAAATTCCTGTTCGACGAACTCAAGCGCGACGCCGAAGACCAAAACTCCAATCACGATTTCGGCAAGGACATCATTCCCTACATCGTCAAGAACGGACGCGCGATCGCGCATCAGTTCTCGACCTCGTGCGTCCGCTCCGGCAGCGATCCCCGCTCCTACTGGCGCGACGTCGGCACAGTCGACGCCTATTGGGCTGCCAACATCGACCTCACCGACGTGGTGCCGGAGCTCGATCTGTTCGACCGCGCCTGGCCGATCTGGTCCTATGCCGAGATCACACCGCCCGCCAAGTTCGTCCACGACGAGGAGAGCCGCCGCGGCCAGGCCGTGAGTTCGCTGGTCTCGGGCGGTTGCATCATCTCCGGTGCCTCGCTGCGCCGCTCGCTGCTGTTCACCGGCGTGCGCGTCAACTCCTACGCCAATGTCGAGAACGCCGTGATCATGCCGTATGTGCATGTCGGACGCGGCGCTCGCTTGAAGAACGTCGTGATCGATCGCGGGGTCGAGATTCCGGAAGGACTCGTCGTCGGCGAAGATCCCGAGCTGGACGCCAAGCGCTTCCGCACCACCGAGCAGGGCATCTCGCTCATCACCCAGACCATGCTCGACAGGCTCAATACATGACGCCTGCTCGCGTCCTCGCAGTCGCCTCTGAAGTCTACCCCATCGTCAAGACCGGCGGCCTCGCGGATGTCGCCGGCGCACTGCCGCTTGCGCTGCAGGCGCACGGCGTCGAGATGCGCACGCTGATGCCGGGCTATCCCGACGTGATGCGGATGCTAGGGGGAGCCGACGAAATCCGGCGCTGGCCGGATTATTTCGGCGGCCCCGGACGCCTGCTCGCGGGCTCGCATGATGGGCTCGATCTGTTCGTGCTCGACGTGCCGCATCTCTATGCGCGGCCGGGCAATCCCTACGTCACTGCCGAGGGCGTCGACTGGCCCGACAATGGCCTGCGCTTCGCCGCGCTGTCACGCATCGCCGCCGACATCGGTCACGGCCTCGTCCCTGCGTTCGTGCCCGATGTCGTGCACGCCCATGACTGGCAGGCGGGGCTCGCGCCCGCTTATCTGCACTATGACAACCGTCCGCGGCCCGGTACCGTGATGACCATCCACAACATGGCCTATCAAGGCAAGTTTGCTCCTGAGCTGATCGGTTCGATCGGCCTGCCCTGGGACTCCTTCAACGTTCACGGCCTCGAATATTTCGGCGGCATCAGCTTCCTCAAGGCGGGGCTTCAACTCGCCGACCGCATCACCACGGTATCCCCGACCTACGCGCAGGAGATCCAGAGCGATGAAGGCGGCATGGGACTCGGCGGTCTGCTTCGCGAACGCGCCGATGTGCTGAGCGGCATCCTCAACGGCATCGACATCGACGTTTGGAATCCGCAAACCGATCCGCACATCGCCTACCGCTTCGGAGCGGAAGACCTCACGTTCCGCGCCGCGAACAAGGCGGTGCTTCAGCAGCAGTTCAATCTCGATTCCTCGGACGAGGCGCCGTTGCTCGGCGTCATCAGCCGCCTGTCCTGGCAGAAGGGCCTCGATCTCCTGCTCGAGGCCCTTCCGACCATTTTGGGCGACGGCATGCAGCTCGCCCTGCTCGGCAGCGGCGATCGCGATCTCCAGGATCGCTATCAGGCCGCCGCCCGCGCGAACCCCGGGCGGATCGGCGTCGTGATCGGCTACGACGAGATTCTGGCGCATCTGATCCAGGCCGGATCGGACGCGCTCATCGTGCCGTCGCGGTTCGAGCCGTGCGGCCTGACCCAGCTCTACGCGCTGCGCTACGGCGCCGTCCCGATCGTGTCGCGCGTCGGCGGCCTCGAAGACACCATCGTCGATATCGGCGAGGCCAACACATCGGACCGCGACGCGACCGGCTTCAAGTTCGGTCCGGTGACCGCGGATGCTCTCGCGGGCACCCTGCGCAAGGCCAACACCGCCTTCCACAACAAGGCGACCTGGCGCCGGCTGCAATTGAGCGGCCTTGCGACCGACGTGTCCTGGCGCAACCGCGCCGGCGACTATGCCGCGCTCTATCGCGATCTCATGGCGGCGCGAGCCTGAGGCAGGACCGCCGTCGAATCCATGCTATAGAGCCGGCATGGACCCGTTCTTGATCAAGCTGATCGGCTTTGCCGCCGCCACCTGCACCACCGTGGCCTACGCGCCGCAGGCCATCAAGGTGTGGAAGACCCGCTCCACCGGAGACATCTCGCTCGGCATGTTCCTGGTCATGGTACTGGGCCTGGCGCTCTGGCTCGTCTACGGCCTGCTCTCCGGCGACGCTCCGCTGGTTGCCGCCAACGCCATCACCATGGTGCTAGCCGGCGGCATCCTGTTCATGAAGCTGAAGTACGGCTGAGCTTGACGCTGCGTCGCGCGGTATTTGAAAGGTGACGGTCCTTGATCCAGATCAAGTCAGACTGTTTGTAGCCCGTTGTTTAATTGCCGATATGCCAGGCCGCCGGAGCGGACTCCGTCGCGGCGCCTGAAAGATTTTTCGTCGCTCCGGCACGCCGCAATTTGAAGAGACAGCGACAGAACCCCAACGCATTCTCAACACCGAATTCGCGTTCCCGAGGGACCGCCCATGAGTGGATCAGCAACTGACGTTCAAGATCTGCGAATGATGGAAAGATGCCTCGAACTCGCCCGGCAAGGGGTAAAGCAAGGAGAGCTGCCATTCGGCGCCGTCATCGCGTCTCGAGGACAGGTCATCGCAGAAGCGACCAACCAGGTTTCATCGGAATGCGACGTGACCCGACACGCGGAACTCGTGGCTCTTTCAGAAGCGCAAAAGATTCTAAGACAAAAGCGTTTGCCGGATTGCACCTTGTATTCGATCGTCGAACCCTGCCCAATGTGTTCTTTCCCGGCACGGGAGGCGCGAATTGGTCGCGTGGTGTTCGCCATTTCATCTCCGGTCATGGGCGGATTTTCGAGATGGGACGTTCTGTCGGACAACAGTTTGTCGAGCAAACTGCCTGAGGTCTTCGGACCTGCACCGGAAATCATCTCTGGCTTGCTATCCCAAAGGGCGGAGCAAGTCTGGAGCGACTGGAACCCGCTCGCCTGGCGATTTATGAGACGACGAGGTTGCATCGGGCGAGCGGCCGAGCAGGCTTCGTGTCATGCGGGCGCGCCTCGGCCAACGTTTTCCTGGAATGCGCTGGCGGATATTTTGGCCGCGCCGGCTCTTTCGGTGAGTAACGTCTTCCTGCGCCGGCGTGCAGATTCAAACACCATCTCGGACCTGGACAAGCCTGGAGTCTGAGATCGGGAGCGCGCTGCTGCAGGATCAGGCGCGGGCGGCTATCGTTTCAAGTGCACGCGTCGGAATGGGGACTGGGTTTCGTGAACACAGGTGCGGGAAACCAAAGTGAGTTCCGAGCCGTTGCTTGGCGCTGCGCAAAGCCATTACCGCCATCACAGAGTCAACGGCGAGCCGGCTAAGACCAGGGAGTTGCCCCGGGTCTTGAACAAGCGAACGTCCAATCTTACGCAGTTCAGGCCTACCTGCGGGCCCGATATCTATGAGCGCTGCCCTCGGAAGTTTTCGATGAGCAGGATTTAGAACAACACGACAGACGGCAAAGGGAATTCTGAGTTCGGAAGCAATTCGAGCGACGATCTGCGACTCCATATCGGCGGCGACCGCCCCGGTGATGCCATGGAAGTCCCGTCTCTCTTCAAGACTCGTCATCGGGGAAGCGACTCCAGCTATCGCAGAGTAGCTGGCACCCGGGATCAGCCGAAGGAGCTCCTCGGCCCAGGGGAGGTCAGCTGGATAAGCTTCATCTTTCGCAGCAAATACCGACGAGGCGATGACAATGTCACCTGGTCGGAGCTTCGGGTCCAGCCCGCCGCATACCCCAAAACTTATAATGCCGCGCGCGCCATGTCTGATGGCGTCACGCAAGTCAAAGGCGGTCCGGCCACCTTCAGCGATCAGCGCTGGCCCGCCGGCTATTCTGGCCTCGATCGCAAGTCCAACTACGGCGATGACCGCCTTCACGTCACAGCGGGGGGCGCCAGTCTGAGCGTCGTTGACCGTGACATGCAGCGTCATCAGAGGCGTCGATAATCCTGTAGCCGAAGTGTCTCTAGACTCGGAGAATCAAGAGTAAGCCGGCACTAGCACCGCCGGTCTAGACAAAATCGACAGGCCTCCCGATCGGAAGCCAGTTGTTGGAGGACTGTGCCTCGGACGCCACAGCTGCCGTCTGATCGTGGCGGAGAATCGCACCTTCAGAGGCGCAACGAACCCAAAGCGGACCCCTCGCAAATACCGTGAGACGCTGTCCTTCAGGTATCAGACTGGCCCCCAGTTGTCCGCAACTGGCAGCCTACCCAATGCGCGCTCGCTGAAGACCGGTTCGTTTGGCGGTTCTCTTGTTTCGAACTCGCCTGCCATGATCGCACTTTGCCGCTGTTTTGCCCGACGTGTCAAACGCCGTCGAAATAGCGCTCGCGTATCCTGCCCGGCAAAAGCACTCGGCTAAGCCATTCTATTTGCTGGGCCGTTCTACTGTGCATGGGGTTGTTTTTCGACATTTTTAGTCGGAACCCCGTAGGGTGAATTAGCCCGCGGCTGCACGAAGCGCAGTCCGCCAGCGTAATCCACCACCTTCATTGCGGCTTGATGGTGGATTACGCTGCGCTAATCCACCCTACGATTCATCCAAACACATACGACGCCATCGCGACGCTCGCGACCTCGTCGACGAAGACGCGACGGCCGATATCGCTCCCGGCGGCACCTGCCGCGACCATCAGCGGCAGCAGATGGTCCTCGCGGGGATGCGCGAGGCGCGCGCTGGGGGCGTTCTCCCAGTCGACCAGCATCGCGTTGCGACGCGCCGCATCCGGATTGCTGATGGCTTCGTTCAGATAGGCTTCGAAATCGTACGAGACGGGCTTCGACTCTGCCCGACCGAACCCGCGCATGTTGTGATAGGTCAGTCCGCTGCCGATGATCAGAATGCCTTCGTCGCGCAGCGATGCGATCGCCTGCCCGACCTTGATGTGCTCGGCCGCATCGTAGCTCGCCCTCAGCGACAGCAGCACGATCGGCATGTCTGCGTTCGGATACATCAGGCCGAGCGGCACGAAGGTGCCGTGATCAAAACCCTGGTTGGGATCCTCCCGGCAATCGACGCCCGCGTGCTTGAGCAGCGCCTTCACCTCGGCGGCGAGCTCGGGCTTGCCCGGCGCCGGATATTTGACGTGATAGGTATGCTCGGGGAAACCGTAATAGTCGTACACCATCGGCGGTTGCGGCGAGGTCGACACGGTGAAGGCTTCGGCCTCCCAATGGCCGGTGATGACGAGCACGGCCTTTGGCCTCTCGGGGAGAAGCTGCGGCAACCGGCCGAACTCCGCGGCGGTCTTGGCATATTGCACCCGCCTGTCCTCCATGAAGGGCCAGGGGCCACCGCCATGCGACAGGAAGAGGGTCGGTAATCGCGTCATGGGGCTCGTCTCGTTGACAACATGCGGGTGCGAACTGCCCGCGAACGGCGGCGAGCATAGGCAAACCAGTATGGTTAGCAAGCCGTTAACGATTTGCCGCCCACAATCCAGCCGTGGCTGAAGGAATCGGCCAGAAGACAGGGTCGTGAGATGAAGAAGTTTGCGCTGGGGGACGTCGTCAACAGTGACAAGGGCCGCCGCGGCGTCGTTCGCGCCGCCTACAGGTCGAAGGAAGGCCAGCAGTTCTACGCCGTCGAGAAGGACGGCGCGATGGACTATCTCGAAGAAGACCGGCTGAGCCCGGCGCCCCGCGTCGAACTCGCGGCATAAATCCAACTCATCTTCCTAGCGCGCGAGCCGGTCGAGACGCTCCGTCCAAGGGTCGTCTCCGCTCGCGATGCGGTCGTTCGCGATCAGCAGCAGGCGTTCGCGATCTGCTGCCGCGTCCCATCGTGGCAAATCGGGGCCGTTGGGATCGCCGCTCCTCGCAAAGTTGATCCAGTAGCTGCGCATGCGGTTCGCGACCTCGCGGTCCGCCCGCGTGAGCATGCCCGCGCCGGGCACGCCTTCCACGCCGAAGATGAATTGCAACTCGCGCCCGTGGCCGCCATCGGGATTTGAGCGCCGCGCCTCGGGCACGTAGGCGAAGCGATAGCGAAACGTAGGCGCCCCTGTTGCCGCATGAAGGCGGGCAAGCAGCCTGACCGGCTCGGAGAAGACCTTGTCGGTGTAGAATTTGGCTGCGCGCTCCGATGGTCTGGCGATATCCGGGTAGAGCTTGCGCAGCTCATCGCTGCTCTCGCCCGAGGACGCTAGCGTCTCCCCGATCTCCCGCTCGCCATCGAAAAGCGTCTCGTCATCATTCGAGCCGATGATGAGGGGAATGCGGCTTTCATGTCCCGCCGCAAATCCCGCGGCCACGTCTTCGCGCACCAGGCTTCCATCCATCGCAGGTGCGAAGCTGCGTCCGGATCTTGCGAGCAGGTATTGTTCGGCCGCAAGCAGCCGCGCCGGCGCGGCGACGCGCAAATCCACCTCCTGCCCAAGCGCCGCCACGAACTGCCGGCCCATGGCCTCGGCCTCCTGCACCGAGCGCAGGCGCGCGCGGCCGGGCAGCGATTGCAAAATGGCTTTCTGGAAAAGATCGCCCGATTGCGCACACAGCATCAGCAGCGCGATCGACGTCGCACCTGCGCCGCCACCGAACAGGGTGACGTTGTTCGCATCGCCACCGAAGGCCGCGATGTTGTCGTGCACCCAATGCAGCGCCGCGATCTGGTCCATCAGGCCGTAATTGCCTGAGCCACCTTCCGACAGTGCGGGATGAGCGAGCCAGCCGAGCGCTCCAAGACGATAATTCACGGTGACCACGATGAGGCCCGCTTGCGCGAGCTTTGCACCGTCGAACAGCGGATCGTTTGCGGTGCCGCCGACGAAGCCGCCGTCATGGATGAAGACCATCACCGGCAGCGGACCGTCGACCCCGAAGGGACGGAATACGTTGAGCGTGAGGCAGTCCTCGCTCGCACCCGGCAGCGAGGGCTGAAGACACGGCGCGCCGTACTGATAGGCGGTACGCATCTCGGAGTTCTCCGCCGTTGCCTGCGGTGGGCGCCAGCGCAGCGCACCGACCGGAGCGGCCGCGTAGGCCAGCCCCTTGAACGACGCGACCTCGCCCTCGACGGCGCCGAGCATCTGTCCTTCACGCGTCAGCGCGAACGGAAACTGCCCGACCGCCTGAGCGACGGCCGCACCGTCCCAGCAAAGGAGTGAAGACACCACGACGAGCGCAAACAACGACCGCATCCTGGGGGATCCCGATGCGCCAAAAGGTTTCCCGGCAGGTTACGTCTGCGGCCCGCGATGAGGCAAGCTCGGCGGCGCCAGGCTAATTGCCCTTGGCGACGATATCCGCCAGCGCGCGGCGGGCAACGATGCCGAGCTCACCGAGCGTGGAATGACCGGAATGCGCCGCCTCGATCAGGCGTTCGGCAATGAACCTGCGGCTGTCGTGATCGCCGCCGTGCGGCAATTGGCGGCACGTCTCCTCCAGGACGACGTCCATGTTCGCTTTCGTTCGTTCACTCAGCTCTGTCATGACGCCCTGGATACGCGTGGCTTGTAACCGCAAGCATACACAGAAGGATGTGGTCTGATTAGCCCGGACAATCCCGGCGATTGTGCATCGCGGTGCGTGTATCGCCGCAATCTTCGCGCGGCCACGATGGCGCCGCAAACGACTACCGAAGATTGTACCTGTCCTGATGACAAGCCAAGCCTGCGGCGATAGCCTGCCGGCAAAACAGAATACACGGGAGGAATGCCATGCCAGACGCAATGGTCGCCGCACGTGAGTCCAAAGCGGCGAGTGGAACAACCCAACAAGTCGACGTTGCCGTGGTCGGCGCCGGATTTGCCGGCCTCTATCTTCTCCATCGCCTGCGCAAGGCAGGCCTCTCGGCAGTCGCCCTCGAAGAAGCCGGCGATGTCGGCGGCACCTGGTACTGGAACCGCTACCCTGGCGCGCGCTGCGATATCCAGACCATCGACTACAGCTACACCTTCGATCCGGAGCTCGATAAAGAGTGGACGTGGTCGGAGAAATACGCGACCCAGCCCGAGATCCTGCGCTATTTCGGCTTTGTCGCCGACCGCTACGATCTGCGCCGCGACATCCGCTTCAAGACCAAGGTCACCGAAGCCAGGTGGGATGAAGCGACTGAACGCTGGCAGCTCACCACCAACAGCGGCACGCCGGTCTCCTGCCGCCATTACATCATGGCCACAGGCTGCCTCTCCGCGCCGAAGCCGCCGGAGATCGACGGCGTCAAGGATTTTGAGGGTAAGGTCTATTTCACCGGGCGCTGGCCGCATGACGGCGTCGATCTCGCGGGAAAACGCGTCGCCGTGATCGGCACAGGCTCGTCAGCCATCCAGTCGATCCCACTGATCGCCGAACAGGCCGCGCATCTCACCGTGTTCCAGCGCACGCCAAACTTCGCGCTGCCGGCGCATAACGGCCCCTCGCCGTCCGATCGCATGGAGCTGTTCCAGAGCGACCCCGCGGCCTATCGCGAGCAAGCGCGCCAGTCGATGACCGGCGTGCCCTATCCGCAGCAGACCGTCGTGAGCTGGCAATTGAGCGATGCCGAGCGTCGTGAGCGGTTCGAACGTGCTTGGGCAGCCGGCGACCTCGTCCACATCCTGACGCAGCTCTGGGCCGACCAGGCCGTCGACGTCGACGGCAACAAGATCGTCCAGGACCTGATCCGCGAGAAGATCCGCGCCGCCGTCAACGACCCCGAGACCGCTGCGGCGCTCACGCCGCACGACCACCCCTTCGGCGCAAAACGCCCCTGCCTCGATACAAATTACTACGCGACCTACAATCGACCCAATGTCACGCTGGTCAATCTGCGCCAGGAGCCGATCAAGGCGATCACCGCGAGCGGCATCACCACGGGCAAGCGGAGCATCGATGTCGACGTCATCGTGTTCGCGACCGGCTTCGACGCCATGACCGGCGCAATCCGCGCCGTGCATCCGATCACCGGACGCGGCGGCAAGTCGCTGACCGACGTCTGGGCGCAGGGGCCGCAGACCTATCTCGGACTTACGGTCGAAGGCTTCCCGAACTTCTTCATGATCACCGGACCCGGCAGCCCGTCGGTGCTGTCGAACATGGCGGTGTCGATCGAGCAGCATGTCGACTGGGTCGTCGACCGGCTCGCTGCTTTGCGCGATGCCGGCTTCACCACGATCGAGCCGACCGAGACGGCGCAGGCCGCCTGGGGCCAGCACATGACGGACTGCTCGATGGTGACGCTGCACCGGCTCGCCAACACCTGGTACACGGGCGCCAACGTGCCCGGCAAGGTGCAGGGCCTGATGCCTTACACCGGCGGCGTCGGCCCTTATCGCAGCATCTGCGACGAGGTCACGAGCCGCGGCATGCTCGGCTTCAAGCTCACCGGCCCCGACGTCGCCGCGCAATGCAATGACGGCGAGGTGGTGCGGCTGCAGCCGGACGTGCGGCTGGTGCTGAACCTGCTCGCATCGCTGAACCTGCCGCCGATCGAGTCGATGGGCGCGATCGGGGCGCGCGCCTTCGTCAACGAGTTCAACAAGGGCCGGCCTGCGGGACGACTGATCGGCGACATCGTCGACGGCACGCTGCCCGGTGCGGACGGCCCGCTGCCTTACCGGATCTACAAGCCGGCAACGCCGGGGCCTCATCCTGTCGTGGTCTATTTCCACGGCGGCGGCTGGGTGCTCGGCGACGAGCAATCGGACGAGCCGCTGTGCCGCGATCTGGTGCGGCGGACCGGCATGATGTTCGTCAGCGTCGGCTATCGCCACGCGCCGGAGCATCGTTTCCCGACCGCGGCCGAGGACGGCTATGCGGCAACGCGCTGGATCGCCGAGCACGCGACCGAGCTTGGCGGCAGGCCGGGCCCGGTGCTGGTCGCGGGCTGGAGCGCCGGCGGCAACATCGCCGCCGTCACCTGCCAGCTTGCGCGTGATCGCGGCGGGCCTGAGATCGCCGGCCAGCTCCTGATATGCCCGGTCACCGACTGCACCGTCGACCGTCCCTCTTACAACGATAATGCGACCGGCTATTTCCTGACGCGCTCGCTGATGTACTGGTTCTGGGATCTCTACTGCTCACCGGCCGACCGCACCGATCCGCGCGTCTCGCCGCTGCGCGGCAAGGTCGCCGGCCTGCCACCGGCCTTGGTCGTCACCTGTGAATTCGATCCGTTGCGCGACGAGGGCATCGCCTATGCCGAGGCAATGGCGGCCGCCGGGGTCCCGGTCGAACAGCTCAGGGCGCGCGGCCATTTTCACTCGTCCTTTGCGATGGTCGACGTGGTGATCACCGGCGTGGCAGGTCGGGTGCAGATGGCGGAAGCCCTGCGGCGCTTCGCCGGGCTTCCCCCGGAAGTCCGCCGCGGCGACGAGGATAGCCACGGTCATGGCAGCCCGGGGCACAGAATCGCGGCGGCCGCGAGCTGATGGCGGCAAGGCGGCCGGGAACCTTTTCCCGGCTGCTGCGTTGAGTGGTTGTGGCATTGAGATGCAGCGATAGGTGTGGGCCCCGGCACGCAGATCCGCGTGCTGGGGCAATTTTTTTGCGTGAGGCGGGACGATGGGGGACGTGGTTGCGGATTCAAAGGTCGATTTCGGAGCGCTTGCAGCCCTGCATAAATGGCCGTCGCTTTCGAACCAGCGCCGACCGGACCGAGATTCTTACCAGGTAAGCGAAGGTACGCTCGACGAGTGCATCTCGGCCTTCATGGAAAAGCCGGCCACGACCAGGCACCTCTATGAGATTCACACGATTGCGCAACCGCCGCTGGTCACGGATATCCTCTCGCCCGAGCACGTCATCGAGCTATCGCGGTTGAGGGAATTTCTCTGATTGCGTGCAGATGCGGAAGCTGCACGTGCATGACAAGCTTTTCACAAGGCAGGAACCTTCTACCGGATTTTCCCGTTAACCGGGATCGGAAGTCAAGACGAGTGCCTTGAGATGCTTGAAACCGGTGTACCATCTGCGGTCGTACCCTATGGTGCAGACCAGACCCTGTTCGTGGTGATTGATCGCCGCGATAAGGCCACTGAAATCCGCGTTGAACGAAGCGATCTTGAAGCCACGATCGGCGAGCTCGTCGCCGGCTGCTTCAACGATCCGATCAAGGTGATCTCGTTCAACACGCTCGAGCACTGGATGAAGGACATCTCGACCGAAATCGCCGGGGAGATCAAGGCGCGCTGCGACATCGATGGCGTCCGGCTTCCCGACTATCTCAGCGACTTCGTCGAGAGCCATACCTGACCGCGCGTCGTTCTCGTTGATACGCTTCAAATCGCAGGCAACAAAAAAGCGCCGCTTCCGCGGCGCTTTTCGTGTGCCAACATTCCTGTTTGAGCATGATCCTATCGGAAAACCGATCCACGCTTTTCCGGACCGTGCTCTAGTGGTGCCAGAACAATGCCAGCAGCAGAACGATCGGCAGCGGCACACCAAGCAGCCAGAGCAAAGCACCTCGTCCAAAACCCATGACTTCCTCCTCCACATTCATCATTGACATGACGCCAGAGACGAAAGGAAGTTCCGCGCCTCGCAGCGAGGGCGAATGCGTCCGGTGCATGGTTCGGGGAGTTATGCGCGCCGGTACTTGCCGGCGATGACTTCGATCTCGCGGCGGCGTTCGCCGGCGAAGGTCAGGAGCTTTTCGATCGTCAGCGTATCCGTGATCCGTTTGGCGAGCCGCTCGGCGCGCGCGGCCTGATCTTCGAGATACTGGATCGTGTTCAAACGCCGCCTCCCCCAAGGACCCCCAATTGGAGCCCCGACTTGTTTGGGCACCCATGGTGGACCAGGGCGACTAACAGCCGGTTAAGCGTAGCGTCTCAATGTCCATGAAGGACGAATTATCGGACCACGTCGAGCCGGACATTGGTGATGCCCTTGTCGACCATGCCGAGCGCCTCGGCCGCGGAAGGCGAGATGTCGACCACGCGTCCGCGAACATAGGGCCCGCGATCATTGACCCGGACGGTCACGAAGCGGCCGGAGGAGACATCGGTCACGCGCAGCTTCGTGCCGAACGGCAGGCTGGGATGCGCCGCGGTCAATTCGTTCTTGTCGAACTTCTCGCCGCTCGCGGTCTCCGTATCCGAATAGAAGCTGGCAACGCCGTGCGAAGCGGTTTGCTTTGCGTCACGGTCGGTGATCCGTACCCGGCTGATCGGCCGCGGATGCAGGGCCGCTACCCTATGCGGCCGCTGGACCGCAGCCTGTCGATTGGTGCCAAGATCGGCCTGCTGGCGGCCGACCGGCGATTGCGCGCAGGCCGCAAGCGACGCGGCACCGATGATGGCAAGCAGCAACCGGCAGGAGGTTGCGAGGGAAATTCGGGCACTTACGGCACGTGCAAAGCGAGACATGGTACGCCCCTCCGAACTGCCCGGAGTTTCGGTGGGGAATGAGGGCAGAACCTTGACTGAAGGAAAGCAGGCTTAGGGCCACGACGGTTTCGTGCCGGCTGTGGCGATTCCACCACAGTGGCGTCTCCTGAATCGAGACAGACTCGCGCAAAACTAGCCCGATGCAACGCGCCAGGCGATCGGGCGCGTCTCCAGCTGCGCTTCGCTCGCCTCGGTGTCACCCTTCAGGAGCCGCATCAGCTCGCGCCGATAGAGCCGCCGCCAGCCGGTTTTCAGGCTGGCGAGAAAGTCGAGTTCCCGTTGCGTCAGTGTGCACATGATGGACCCGATCCGGTCGCGAAGGCCGCGCCGTCAGCCGACGAGGCCTCCCATCGGCTTGACGTCAGCACTGCCGGGGAAGACCGCATCCGCCAGCACCTTCTCCTCGACGCGCAGATGATCCCTGAGCAGGCCCTTCAGCACGGCGCGGAGATCGGTGGTCGGCCTGAGGTCGCGATCCTCGAACAGTTGCGCCGGCTTGAGGCCCGGCCAGTCCGCGATCACGCGGCCGCCGGCGAGCGCACCGCCAATGAGGAAGGCGACCGTACCCGTGCCGTGATCCGTGCCCTGCGTGCCATTGATACGCGCGGTGCGCCCGAACTCGGTGACGACTGCGACGACCGTCTCCCGCCAGGCCTCGCCCATGTTGGTCTCGATTGCCGCGAAGGCGCCATCGAGCGCACCGAGCAGATTGTAGAGCTGGCCCGAGGCCGCACCTTCGGCGATATGCGTGTCCCAGCCGACGAAGCCCATGGCGCCGACGCGCGGGCCGTCGGCCTTGGCGAGATAGCGCGCGGCGGTGCCGGCCGCTTCGGCGAAGTAGGCGCGCACGCGCGCGATGCCGGGCGGCATCAACGTCGGATCGTCCGACATCGGATCGCCCGCGCCTGGCGCGCCGCCGAGCGAGGCGAGCTTGATCCGCGCCTGAAGCACGGTTGCAAGCTTCGGATCGGTGTGCTGGTAGAGATCGAGCAGGCGGTTCTGCGTGTCCTCGCTCGCCGGCAACAGTTTCTGCGGCACCCATGTCATGACGGGCGCCGAGCCGCGTACCACCAGCGGCGTCACCGAGCCGATGCCGAGCGCACGGCTGCCGCGCGGATCGACGCGCCCACCCGACTCGATCGCAAGCAGCGCGCGGTTGAGCCATCCCGAAGCAGTCACGCCGGGCTTCGAGATGCCGCTCTCGAGCACGTCCTGGCCGTCGAAATGCGAGCGCTCGCGATAGGGCGTCGCGGTGGCATGGACGATCGCGGCTTTGCCGGTCTTGTAGAGCCGGTGCAGGTTCGGCATCGCCGGATTGAGCGCGAAGAATGAATCGAGCGGCAGCGCCGGCGGCTTGCCGTCCAGCACCAGCGCGCGATCGCCGCGCAAGCCGACCCAGTCGGGATCGCCAACCGGCGCGACCGCACCGAGACCATCGAGCGCGCCACGCAGGACGATCACGAGCAGGCGCGGATCGCGCCCTTCCGCGCGCGCGAGCCTCGGTATCTGGCTCCACGCGAACAGCGCGCCCGAGCCGACCAGGAGTTCGCGCCGCGTGGGCAAATGATTGACGAAGCCCATGCTCACCTCCTCTGAAAATCCGCCGACATGAACAGCAGCGCCAGTGCCTGTTGCCGGCTCTCGGCGCGTCCGACCGCCTGCTTCACCTCGGGCGCGATCTGCGATGTGAAGACATCCTCGATGATGACTTGCGGATCGGCCATGCCCGTGATGCGCTCCGCAAAATTGTTGGCGACGTCGAGCCGCCGGCCGATACCGTCGATCCAGCTCGCTTCGTCGTCCGGATAGCCCTTCGGCGCGGACGGACGCCACAGCGCCTCGCCCAGCAGCTCCTGGCCGCCGGTGAAGCGCGTGGGGTCGACGACGGTGATGCCTGTCGCGCGCACCATGCCGACAACCCATTCGCCGGGACGCTTCAGTTTTGACGGCGGCCCGCGCCACGCTTCATCCGACGACACCATCGAAATCGCGACCTGCTTGAGATCGCCTTCAGTGTCGCGAAAGGTCTTGGCCATCTGCTCGACCAGCGCCGGCGGCGGCTCGTCGGCGACGAAATGGCGTGCGAGCTTCGTCGCGACATGGGTTGCGGTTGCCGGATGCGCGGCGAGGTCGCGCAGCACGGCGCGGCCCTGCTCGGCGTCTTCCTGCTCGTAGCGCTTGCCGAGCACGATCTGTCCGCCGGGCTCATGCAGCCGCGGATTGAAGGTGAACTCGCCGCCATGCTGGGGATCGGCGCCCGGCGGCACCAGCGTCCAGCCGGTCAGCACGTTGGCGAAGCTGATGACGTCATCCTGGGTGTAGCCGGTGCGCACGCCGAGCGTATGAAGCTCCATGATCTCGCGCGCAAAGTTCTCGTTGAGGCCACTGCTGCGGTTGATGCCGGCGATCGAGTTCGCGCCCATCGAGCCGAGATTGTCGAGGTAGAACAGCATCGCTGGATGGCCTTCGACGGCCAGCAAGAGATCGACGAAGCGGCCGAGCGCATTGGCGCGAACGGCTTCGCGCTCATAGGCGCCGGACATGCTCTGGATTCGGTTGGCCGAGACGCAGAAATGGTTGGACCAGAACCACACCAGCCGCTCGGCAAAGCCGATATCGGCAGCGAGCGCTGCTTCCGTACGCAGCTTGGCTTCCTGCAGATAGATCGGACGGCCGGGATCGGGAACGGCGTCGGCCGCCTGCTTGGCCGCCATCTCGGCAGCATCCTTCTCCTGGCTGTAGCCCTGCGGCTGCGCCTGAGCCTGACCTTGGTCGCCCGCAGCAATTGGTGTCGCAGCCATCTGCTGCTTCTTGGCCTGTTGCTGCGCCTGCTTGGCGCGCGCGGTTCGCCGTGCATTGGCATCGGCCACGGTGCGATAGGCCTTCGCACTGGTGGGAAGGCTGACGGCGGCGCTCAATGCGAGCGGCCGATCGAGCTCCGCGATCAACGCGCCGCGCGGATCGGTCCCAACCGCCGCAATCGATCCCGGTCGCGGCCCCATCCCGAAGCGATGAAGCGCCAGCACGGCCTCGGCCTTTGCGGAAATGCTCATGGCGAACGCCCATTCTGTCGAGAGCTGCCGACGGGGGTGCCGGACGGAGCTACGAACTGTAATGCTACAAATCGTAGCATTAGCAAGGTAGGCCCGCAAGCGGAGATTGAGACATCGCCGTCAAGACATCGGCAGCCGCCGGTCCCGTAGTCCGGCAGCAGCAGCCGTCCTAGAAATTGGGGCCGAGCGCGATCTTCGTGATCGTGCCGTTCCTGACGCCGATACGCCATTCCGCCGAGCCGTTGGCGAACTGCGCGACATAGATGTCGCTGTCGAGCGCCGTGACGCCGCGGAAGGAAACCGCACGCAACGGACCGAGCCGCGTCAGGATCGCCTGATCGAACGGAAGCTGCTGGCGCGTGATGTCGGCCACTTCCGACGTCATATGCTCGTAGTCCGGCTGGCCCTTGCCGACACCCTCGATGTAGCGGCGCAGCATCTCCTCACCATTGGCGATCGGAACGGCGCGGCGCGCGGCACGGCCGGGACGCGCACCGAGGTTTGACGCCTCGACGTTGTGGAAGCGAGTCTGCCGCCCCGGCATCAGAACTTCGAGACAGCGCCCCGACTTGTCGGAAATCATCCAGGGATTGTTCACGGTGGTCGTGGAGGCCCAGGTTGCGTTGGGCCTGACGACGCTCTGCATCCTGCGATTGCCGTTGGCGTCGAGATTGAAGACCTGAAGGTCCTCGCCCATCTCGTTGTAGACCATGATCCTGATCGGCGAGGTGCCGGCGCGGCCGCGCACGCTCGCCTCCTCCGAACAGGAGACGACGCCGCCGAGTTCGTCATTGCCGTCGGCCCGGAACAGCACGTCGCCGGCCTTGCCGTCGGGCTTGAGCATCAGGCGGAATTCAGCCGTGCCGTTCTCGAATTTCGCGCCATAGATGTCGTAGCCGCCAGGGCCGACGCCACGGAAGAAGAGCGATTCCACCGCACCAAGCGCCAGGAACGTCCCGCGCATTTCATCGAGCTGCCGGTGGACCTTGGCCGCGAGCGGCGCGCTCATGCGCTCGTAGTTCGGCGTGCCGCGGCGCAGGTCTTCAATCCCGCGCAAGATCATCTCCTTGCCGCCGGCAGCCGGGACCTGCTCCCGGAATCGCTCAGGAACCTCCGCAAGGCGGCGCGCGAAGTCGGCTTCGACCGCCTGCGCCAACGCCGCATCGATCCGCGGCGCGAGGCGCGCGCCGAAGACCGCGTTCTGGACCAGGACGCGCGCAACTTTGTCCTTCTCGTCACGCAGAAAGACCAGGAGACTCTCGCCATGGATCGAAAAGACGTCGGCACCTTCGGCGAGGAGCGTGGCCCGGCCCTGCACGGTTTCCTGTACCTGGAGCCGATCGCCGTCGCGCCGCACCGTCAGCACCCGGTTCGGCGCAATCCTGTACCAGCCGACATATTGGTCGAGCAGTGTCGCATCGGCAGCCGCCGTCGGCATCTCGGCGACGCGAACCGCACGCACGTCGCGGCCGTTCATGCGCAGCATCAGCTCGGAGGAGCGGCGCTCGGCATCGACCGGGAACGTGATCTCGCCGGACGAGCCCGCGTAGGACGCGGTGCCGTCACTGCCGACCGTCAGGCGCAATTTCCTCTGCCCGGTGAGCTGGCCATAGAGGTCGTCGCCCTCGCGGAAGATGGCGAATACCGTGGCAGGACCCATGGCGTAGAAATTGACGAAGGGGCGGTAATGCTGGGCCGGTACCTCGCCGGTATCCGCCGCGACGGGGGCGGGATCCGGGGTGCGATAGGCGATCATGCCGGCCGACACGATCACAGCCGGGACGATCGCGGCCGCGATCCACAATCGCTTACGCCAGCCGACCGCGACGGGCATGGCGGCAGCCGCGATGATGCGCTCGACGCGGGCGCGCACGGTCGAGGCCCGCGCCATCGCGAGCTCGACCGGCCGCGGTTTTATGGTGCTGGCAAAATCGAGCAGGATTTCCGCATAGGACAGCCGGTCATCGATCACCTCGATCGCCTCAGCGTCGCTGATGATCTCGGCGAGCTCGGCAAGACGCGCGAGCTGCCACCACGAGAACGGGCTGAACCAGAACACCGCGCGATTGAGGGAGGCGAGCAGGAGAACGTAGAAATCGCCGTTGGCGACATGCGCGCCCTCATGCGCGAGCACCGCGAGGCGCTTCTTCGCATCCCAGCCGGAAAATTGCGGCGGCACCAGAATGGTCGAGCCGAACGTGACGGGACCACCGACGTCGCGGCTGACGCGCACATCGGCATCGATCATCTGCGGGCCATTCATCGGCTTTGCCGCACGTGCCAGACGCCAGGTCAGACAGAGACCGATGGCCAGCCGCAACAGCAGGCAAACCGTGACGCCGGCATAGACGATGGTGGCGACCAGCCACCAATTGATCGGGAGCCCGCTCTTCGGCGGCGGAGCAATGGCCGCGCCGGGCGTGATCGGCAGCGCGGGCTGCGGCGCCTCCAGCATCGAGATGTCGGCCGGCAGAAAATCATCCGGCACGGATACCGGCAAGGGCATCCGGGTGATCGTCAGCGTCGGCCAGTGCATCACGAAGGGCATCGCCAGCGACGCGAACAGTACGACGATCCATGCCGTCATGTGGACGTGCGGGTTGCGCACGCGAAAAAGATTGAGACCGAACCAGACGACGCCTCCCAGCACGAAGGAGCGCAGCGCCGCCTCAGCCAGAGTTGCGATCATTCTTTCTTCACTCCCCTCGCCTTCTTCGCCTTGGCCACCTGGTCGGCCAGCGTCCGGAGCTGCTGCTGGTCGAGCATCGCATTGTCCACCATGCCGACGAGGACTTCCTCCATCGAGCCATTGCAGAACCAGTCGACGATGCGTTGCACCGCCTTGGCGGCAACCCGCGAGCGCTCTTCGGCGGCGTGGTAGACGTAGGTGCGTCCGTCCACGGTGTGGTTAGCATAGCCCTTTTCTTCGAGCCGGCGCAGCACCGTGCGTACCGTGGATTCCTTCAGACGCCGCGACAGCCGCTCGCGCACGACTTCGGCCGTGACAGGACCATGGGCCCAAACCAATTGCATGACCTCGTGCTCGAGGTCGCCCAGTTCGGGCAAACGATCGTCCATGGCATCTGACCTTGCGGATTGAGTTTTCTTGTAACGCTACAGATCGTCGCATATACGGCCGCACCACGCAACGGCGATTCCACCTCGCCGTGCCGTCATGCCCGGGCTGTCCTGCCTGCGCGGCCGAAGCCGTTTCGGCGAGGCGAAGACCCGGGCGTCTACGTTCTTCGTATCACACGGCAAGGGGGCGTGGATGGCCGGGACATAGGCGAGCGGAAGCGACGCCGTCCTACGGACGGCTATGCCCGGCCATAACGATGTGGAGGCGTCAGCGCATTAATCGCGCCGTTTTGGGTGCAGCACGCTCAGTAATGCGGCTCGTACATCTGGGACTGGACGAGACCCTTCACGTCGTTGGGAGCGGGTCCGTCCGCGAGCCCGCGCTGATAGGCGACATCGGCGACGGCGGCAGCAATGCGGGCCGAGACCTCGCGAATGCGAGGGAGTGCCGGATAGAGGCTGCCCTGTGCGAGGTCCTCCTTGCCGACGCAATCCGCAAGCGTATGGGCGGCCGCCATAAACATCTCGTCCGTCACCAGACGCGAACGGCTGGCGATGACACCGAGGCCAACGCCGGGGAAGATATAGGAGTTGTTGCCCTGGCGCGGCACGAAGGTGCGGCCGTTGAGCTTCACCGGATCATAGGGACTGCCGCAGGCGAACAGTGCGCGGCCCTCGGTATAGCGGTAGGCATCCTCGGCCGAGCATTCGGCCTTCGAGGTCGGGTTGGAGAGCGCGAACACGATCGGCTGCTCGTTGAGCCCGGCCATGGCCTTGAGCACGTCGGGCGTGAAGGCGCCGCCGACCGCGGCGACACCGATGATCGCTGTCGGCTTCAGCGTCTTGATCGCGGTGAGGAAATCCGCGATCGGCGCCTGGTCCGCATGGGCATAACGCAGCTTATGGCCAGAGAGGCCGTCACGGCCGCTGACGACGAGGCCGCGGGAATCCACCAGCCAGTTGCGCCGGAGGGCTTCCGCCTCGGAAGCACCCTCCGCCATCATGGCGGAGACGACGAGATCGGCGATGCCGGTCGCGGCCTCGCCCGCGCCGAGGAACAGGATGCGCTGATCCCTGAGCTTGCCGCCATTGACGCGCAGAGCTGAGAACAGGCCGGCGAGCGCCACGGCCGCGGTGCCCTGGATGTCGTCGTTGAAGACGCAGGCCTCGTCCCGATATTTGTGCAGCAGCTTGAACGCCGAGTGATTGGCGAAATCCTCGAACTGGATCAGCACGCCCGGAAACGTCTTTCGCGCAGCTTGCATGAACTCGTCGACGAAGCTGTCATAGGCCTCGCCTGTGAGTCGCCGCTCGCGCAGGCCGAGATAATAGGGATCGTTCAAGAGCTCTTCGTTGTTGGTGCCGACGTCGAGCACGATCGGCAGGCAATGCTCGGGATGTACGCCTGCGCAGGCGGAATAGAGCGAGAGCTTTCCGACCGGGATGCCCATGCCGTTGGCGCCGAGATCGCCCAGGCCCAGGATGCGCTCGCCATCGGTCACGACGATCAGCTTGGCCGGATAGGGCCAGTTCTCCAGGATCTCGGCGATCTGGCCGCGATCGCGCGATGAGATGAACATGCCGCGCGGCCGCTGGAAGATCAGGCCGTATTTCTGGCAGGCGAGCCCGACCGTCGGCGTGTAGATGATCGGCTGGATCTCGTCGATATTGTCGACGACGACGCGGAAGAACAGCGCCTCGTTGCGGTCATGCAGCGCATTCAGTGCGACATATTTCTCCAGATCCGTCGGTAGCGTGCGCAGATTGGTGAGCACGCGCTCGGCCTGGGTCTCCATCGTCAGCACGCAAGGCGGCAGCAGGCCGCGCAGGCCGAGCGCCTCGCGCTCCTGCGCGGTGAAGGCGGTGCCCTTGTTGAGCAAGGGATCGCGCAGCAGCGTCATGCCGTGGGCGGTGTCGGATGATGTCGAATGGGTGCTGACCCGAGCCGGTCTATTCACGAATTCCCCCAGGGAGTTTCTTATTGAACCGCTGACATTGTCGGCCAGCGCTCACCTGAGATCAAGGACGTAGAGACGAGCGCATCGATTGTGATCTCGCACCGCAGCGAGATTGTCGTGCACGGTAAAAGGTTAACGTCGCAAGCTCTCGCCCCTCATGATGAGGAGCGCGGCACGCGTGTCTCCGGACGATGCTGCGCATCGCCGGGCGAACCATGAAGGCCCCAATCTCGCCGCGGCCATCCTTCGAGACGGCCGCTGCGCGGCCTCCTCAGGATGAGGAGAGCGCTTGTGGCCACGCGCAGCTACTCCGGCTTGATGTCGGCAGCCTTCACGATTGGCCACCATTTCTCGGTCTCGGCCTTCTGGAAGGCCGCGAGCGCCGAAGGCGATTGCTGGTCGGCAGGCGGAATCTCCTGCCCCAATTCGGCAAATCGCTGCTTGACGGAAGCGTCGGCAAGCACGGCGACGATGGCGGCGTTGAGTTTTGTGACGATATCCTTCGGCGTGCTCTTCGGTGCCCAGATGCCGTGCCAGTAGGAGATGTAGAGCCCGGGCAGTCCCGCCTCGTCGACGGTCGGCACGTCGGGCGCGGAGGCAAGCCGCGTCGGCGAGGTCACGGCGAACGCCTTGATCGCGCCGTTCTTGTATTGCGGCAGCGAGTTCGAGGCCTGGTCGAACATGATGTCGATCTGGCCTGCGACGAGATCGATCATGGCAGGCCCCGCGCCGCGATAGGGCACGAACTGGAAGTCGGTGCCGGTCTTCTCCTTGAAGAAGACGCCGGCGACGTGCGCGCCCGTGCCCGCGCCGGCCGTGCCGGCAGTCGCCTTGCCGGGGTTGGCCTTGAGCCAGGCGATCATCTCTTTCAGATTGTTGGCCTCCAGCGACTTCCGTCCGACGATGAGCTGCGTGCCCATCGCGATCGTCGCGACCGGCTCGAAATCGGCGATGATGTCATAGGGCAGCTTGAAGATCGCGCCGTTCAGCACATGCGTGCCCCAATGGCCGATCGTGATGGTCGTGCCGTCAGGCGTAGCGCGCGCGACGCGGGCGCCCGCAATGCTGCCGGAGGCACCGGCGACGTTCTCGACCACGACGGTCGTGTGCAACTGAGCGGCGATCCGCTCGGACAGGATCCGCGCCAGTGTATCGGTCGGACCGCCCGCGGCGAACGGCACCACGAGGGTGATGGGGCGCGACGGAAATGGTTGTGCGCTCGCAGGTGCGGTCCATACCGCACATCCAATCAATGCGCATACGACAATCACATGACCGCGCAATCCGGCCCACAGCCCCCGCATCAGTCTCTCCCCCCTTTTTGCCGCCCGCATGTTGTCAGCGGGCTGGAGCCGGAGTGAACGCTGCCGAGCGGCCGGAGGCAAGCTGGAAATCCCGGCGGGCGGCTATCCAGCCGCTCGCCGTGGCGTCAAATTGGCGGCGCTTTCGGCCGGCGGCGCGATCTGCATCAAAATGGTCTGGACCGGGGATGCCACCTCGATGCCGTTCTGCTGGAAGCGCAGCTTCATGCGGCGATTGAATTCGCGCTGGACCGGCCAGCGGCCGGCCTCCGTGCAGCGGATCTGGCCGACGATCGACACCATGGCACCATCGACCTTGTCGATGCCCCACAGTTCGAGGTCCCCGCGAATTGCCGCGCGAAACTCCGGCTCGTGGCGCATCTCGTCGACGATGTCCTTGAGGATCTGGCCGGCGCGGTCGGTGTCTTCCTTGTAGGCGACATTGACGCTGACGGAGGCATTGCCGGCACCGCGGCTGGCGTTGGTGATGGTCGTTACCGCGCTGAACGGCACGATGTGCACCGCGCCGTCGCCTGCGCGCAGACGAATGGTGCGGATCGAAACGTTCTCGACCACGCCGGAGAGCCCCGAGACGCTGACGTTATCGCCGACCTGGACCGTATTCTCCAGCAGCAGGAACAGGCCGGTGATGAGATCCTGCACCAGCTTCTGTGAGCCGAAGCCGATGGCGATGCCGACGATGCCGGCGCCAGCTAGCAGCGGTGCGACGTTGACGCCGATCTCGCTCAGCGCGGTGAGGCCGACGACGGTGGCGATCAGGCAGAGCAGCGCCGTCCGCAGCATCGGCTGGAAGGTGCGCAGGCGCGCGGCGCGGGCATAGTGCCCGTCCCGCGACAGCGTGTTGATCTGGCGGTCCAGCAGCGCGTTGCTGGCTTCCCAGATGGCAGCGGCAATGATCACGGCGATGCCGATGGTCGCCACCGCCGAAATCAGCCGGCTGCCGATCTGACCTCCATAGAACCAGACGATGGCGTCGACGCCCCAGACTTCGAGCACGGCCACGAAGCCGATGAACGCGATCACGATGGATACGATCTTGCGCAGCAGCGGCAGATACCGGTTGGCGCGGATCTCGAGGCCCGGGAAGCGCTGGAGGATCTCCGGCTTGATGCGGAAGCCGCGGTCGATCAGGCTCATCGTCACCATGATGGCCACGCGCGTGATCAGCGCCACCGCGACGGTGCCGACGAAATATTGCAGCAGCAGCGAATAGCCGTTGCGGATGTTGAGCGCCCAGACCGCCCACAGCGCGAGGTCGAGCGCGATGGCGAGATAGTGCCAGCCGCCGGCAATGCGGTTGCGCAGTCGCGCCGCGATCCCCTGCCGCTCCGCCGGCGCGCGGATGGCTTCGGCGACCTGGCGGCGGCATTGCAGGATGATGACGACGACGAAGAGATGCACCACCAGCATCACCATGCGCAGCAGCGCCGCATAACCGGCGCGATGCAGGCCGAGTAACAGCGCCACATTGGCAAAAGCGATGCCGGTGACGCCGACGCCGACGATCCGCCGCGCCCATATTTCGATATAGGCCGCGGTCTCGGCGCGCACCGGAATCAGGCCGAACGGCCCCGCCAGAGCGCGGACGACGCAGATGAGCCCGCGCGAGAACACGTAGGCATTGACGACGGCGAGGATCACGAGGCGGACGGTCGCGGGATCGCCGATCTCCGTGCCGAGCAGTGCGGTTGCGACGCCGATGAAAACGAACACGGGGAGCAGCTCGAGCAGGAGACGCCCGAGCACGAAGGGCAGCCGCAGCAGCAATTGCCAGACACGAGCGAGACTGTGGCGGCGCTTGTGCAGTTCAGGCGCGGGCGTGACGTCGGCGGCCGATGACGGCGGATCGGCGACGGGCAGCACCTGCGCCGGCAGGCGCGCGGTTTGCGGGACGCGTGCTTCCAGGAATGCGACCGGGCGCCGGATCGCGCGGAAGATCACCCACTCCGCCGCAATGGCGCAGCCGAGCACCAGCGCGAGCTTCCACGCGATCTCGATCAGGAGGTTGTAGGCGGCGGGATCGTTGGCGGTACGTACGATCCAGTAATAGAAGGCGGGGAAATGCGTCAGCGTCCGCGCCACGCTGGCGATCTCGCGCGAGATCTCGCCGATCTCTTCCGACACCGTGAGCAGAAGCTGTGCGCCGAGGCCGTCGGCCGAGAGCGGAATCGGCGATTTCCGCTCGGGCGTAGAGGGCGCAGGCTGCTGCTGACCGGACGCATTCGCGATCACGCGCAGCGTATCGATCATCTGCGCACGCTTTTTGTCGTCCTGCAGCGTCTCCAGCGCACGCTTGGCTTCCTCCGGCGACAGCGCGGCAGCACTGTTGGCGGCCGGCGGCTCTGCACGGACGGCGGAAAGAGATGAGATCGCGAGGAAGAGAGCGGCGAGAAACGCCGGGGCAAGCTTGTGCGACACGAGGATTCCCTGGAAAAATGAATGAGTCGGCGGCGTCGGGACTGTCGCCACCGAAGCACTGCGTCATGTCGGATCGTCGCTATTCGCCCCGGCGCTGTGTCGGAAGTTGGCCAAAGCGGCGACATTCTCTTGGCATTTGCCGCAATGCAGGAAAGGGAACCGTCGGCCCCGCACAGCCAAACATCAACCAATGTGCGATGCGCACGGAAAAACTCTTCCGTCATTCCGGGAGTCGGCCCGGAATGACGGTGAGGAGGAGGAGAAAGCAGGATGTCAAAAGCGCCTGTCGCGGCGGCCGCATCACGGCCATCCGGCCACGATCGGTGTGATGCGAAATACAGCGCCGGGAAGGTAGGGGCTTTGCCTCACTGATGCAGCCCGCTAAACCTTTCCCCGGCGTGCCGTTCGCGGTTTCCGCCGCCATGCGATAGTCCGAACGAGCTCCATCGCACTTAACGCGGCTGGATTTGCGGAGGTGGAGTCATAGACCTCCCCTTGCTCATGAGGTGGACGTTGTGCGTCGCGTATTCGCGACCAACGCCATGCTCCTCCCGTGACACCAGACTGTCAAGCAGGATCAATGGCGCCGGTATCACATTTGAGGACGTGTTCCCTCCACCTCGACAGATTGATCGCAGTGGATCCGGGAATAAATTCCCTCCCGCCGCGTTTGTGTCGGAGAGCCCATTCGCCTTCCGCATTCCATCCATTTCCAGAAAGCCAGACATGAAAGCATTACCTTGCATCGCCGCTGTCGCGGCCCTCCTGACTGGATCAGCCTTCGCGCAGACCCCGCCGCAGACCTCGACCAAGAAGGTCGACGGCACCGAGAACGTCTACGTCTTCCGCTATGGCGGTCATCAGTCGATGTTCGTCGTAACGCCGCAGGGCGTGATCGCGACCGACCCGATCTCGTATCTGCGTCCGGCAAAGCCCTATATCGACGCCATCAAGGCCGTCACCGACAAGCCGATCAAATACGTCATCTACAGCCACCACCACTACGATCACATCGCCGGCGGCCAGCCCTTCAAGGATCTCGGTGCCACCTTCATTGCGCACCGGCGGACCAAGGAGCGCCTGCTCGAGCTGAAGAAGCAGAATTCGCTGCTCGCCGACGTCGTGATGCCGGACCAGGTGATCGACGGCAAGAAGAGCATCACGCTCGGCGGCACCACGCTGGAGCTGAACTATGTCGGCCGCAACCACTCCGACAATTCGCTGGTGATGCGGCTACCGAAGGAGAAGATCGTCTTCGTCGTCGACTTCGCGCCGATCGAGTCCGTGCAGTTCCGCAACATTCCCGACAACGCCTCGCCGGTCGAGTATATCGCCTCGCTGAAGAAGCTGGCGTCGCTCGACTGGGAGCGGATGATCCCCGGCCATCCCTATGCCGGCGGGCGCTTCGGCACCAAGAAGGACGTCGAGGACGACATCGCCTACATGGAAGATCTGTCCGCAGAGGTGAAGAAGGCCGCCGATGCCGGCAAATGCTTCGACACCGCGATGAAGGAAGTGAAGCTGCCGAAATACGAGAAATGGGCCAATTACGAGACCGCCCTTCCCGCCAATATCGAGCGCTTCTGCTACTGGTGGGGCCGCGGGTATTGAGACCGTTCTCCCACTCTCCCCGCTCTTACGGGGTGAGGGGCTGCTTCCGCAAAGATAGTGACAGCTCAGAGACCGTAGGGTGGGAAAATGCGCGTCAGCGCCGTGCCCATCACCGCCGCGCAGATGAAGATGGTGGCACGCTTCGCGTTGCCCACCCTACGCGATCGGAGACCGGAGCAACTTACCGCTTCCCGCTCCCCTTCCCTTCACGCTCCAACGCCTTGCGCACCTCGTCGAATTCGGCAAGCGAGGCCTTGTCGGCACGGGGAAAACGCAGATCCAGCTTTTCGAGCGCCGCGACGATCGCCGAACCGATCACGACGCGCGCGAACCATTTGTGGTCGGCCGGCACGACATACCACGGCGCATGCGACGTTGCCGTATGCCGGACGATGTCCTGATAGACCGCCTGGTAGCGCGGCCACAGCGCGCGCTCCTTGATGTCGTCCATCGAGAACTTCCACTGCTTGGCCGGTTCCTCGAGCCGCTCAAGGAAGCGCTCGCGCTGCTCCTCCTTGGATAGATTGAGGAAGAATTTCAGAACCACCGTGCCGTTGCGGCTGAGATGGCGCTCGAAGGCGGAGATGTCCTCGAACCGCTCCTTCCAGATGTTCTTGGTGACGAGCCTTTGCGGCAGCTTCTGTTTGGCAAGAATCTCCGGGTGCACCCGTGTGACCAGGCACTCCTCGTAATGCGAGCGGTTGAAGATGCCGATATGGCCGCGCTCGGGCAGCGCGATCGCGTGGCGCCAGAGGAAATCGTGATCGAGCTCCTTGGTGCTCGGCGCCTTGAAAGCATGGACTTCGCAACCCTGCGGATTGATGCCCTCGAAGATCGCCTTGATCGCACTATCCTTGCCGCCGGCGTCCATGGCCTGGAACACGATCAGCACCGACCAGCGGTCCTGGGCGTAGAGCTTCTCCTGAAACTCGATCATCCGCTTCTTGTTGGCGTCGAGAATCTCCTGCGCCTTCTCCTTGTCGAGATCGCCCTTCTCGTTGGTCTTGTAATCCTTGAGGTGAAACTTGCCCGATCCGTCGTAACGGAACGGCGTGATGTAGCGGTCAAGTTCCTGGGCGAGCGATTTGGACGGCTTCTTGCTCATGAGCGCGGGGCACCTTGCGTTGCGGCTTCAATCGGTCGAGCAGGCTACCAAGGATGCCCTTGGGAAGGAATATGATGAAAAGGACCAGCAGCACGCCATAGACGAGGTTGTCCCAGCCGACCGCCTTGGTGCCGAAGCCGATCCGCAGGGTTTCCGCCAGCAGAATGGTGATGACAGCGCCGAAGGTCGGGCCGAGCGAGACGAACAGGCCGCCGACGATGGCCGCGAACACCATCTGGAGCGACACCGCGATGCCGCTGACAGTGTCGGGGGTGATGAACATCTGGTACTGGCAGTAGATTGCGCCGGCAAGCGCCGTCATCACGGCACTGAGCAGCGTGATCTTCAGCTTCTCGGCGGTGACGTCGACGCCCGCCGCGGCCGCGGCATCCTCATCCTCCGAGATCGCCTCGAGTGCGTAGCGGGCCATGCTGCGGTCGACCCAGTGCCAGACCACGATGCCGAAAAGCCAGACCCCGAGCGCGATCAGGTACCAGGTGGTCTTGTCGTCGAATTGCAGCGCGAGCAGCTTGTTGCCGGAGGCGCGATTCGGCGTATAGCCGAGCGAGCCGCCGGTATAGTCACGCGTCGCCGTGATGACCTGGAGCACGATGCCTGACAGCGCCAACGTCACCAGCACGAAATAATGTCCGGTGATGCGGAAGCGGAAGCAGGGATAGCCGACGATCAGGGCCAGCGCGCCGGCTGTGACCATGGCGATGGGGATGCCGATCCACGGCGACCACCCCAGGTGATTCCAGAGCAGCGCAGTGACATAGGCGCCGATCCCCATGAAGCCGCCATGACCGAGCGAGACGAGGCCGAACCGCCCCATCATCGACCATGAGGTGTAGGCGAACGACCAGATCAGGATCAGCACCAGAATGTGCAGATGATAGGGGTCGCGATAGAGGAAGGGCAGCGCGACCAGCGCCGCCAGCCCGACCGCCCATGCCGCAAGCCGCCCCTGCCCCATCATCGGCGCCTCGCAAGCAGGCCCGCGGGCCGGATGAACATCATGACGATGAAGAAGGCGAAGGCGAGCACGTAGCCCCATTCGAGATCGGAGAACAGGCCGCCGAGCGAGATGATCTCGGCGAACAGGAAGGCGGCGATGAAGCCCCCGATGAAATTGCCCAGCCCCCCGAGCACGCAGATCAGGAAGGTGATCGGCCCGAAGGACAGGCCGACGAAGGGGTGCACGTCATATTGCAGCACAAGCAGACAAGCCGCGAGCCCGGCCAACGCACCGCCAAGCGCCGAGGTGATGAGATAGATCCGCCGGGTATCGACGCCCATCAGCGCCATGATCTGGCGGTCCTGCGAGATGGCGCGGATCGCGGTGCCGGTGAAGGTCCGCGTCATGAACAGATAGACCGCGACCATCCCGACCAGCGCCGCCAGGAAGGACAGAAGCCGCGCGTAGCTGAAATTCATGTCCCCGAAGGCGAGCACCGGCAGGCGGATGCCGAGGTTGCGGAAGTCGATGCCGAAAGCGACGGTGGCAAAGCTCTGGAGCACGAACAGCACCCCGCCGGTCGCGAGCAGCTGGTTGATCGGGGGCGCAGTCAGCAGCGGCGCGATCACGAGATAGTGCAGCGCCGCGCCGAGCACCGCGACCAGTAGGATCGTAAGCGGCGCGGCAACGAAATAGCTGACACCGTAATACTGCACCATGAAATACATGGCGTACATGCCGATCATCACCAGCTCCGCGTAGCAGATCCAGGTCACGTCGATGACGCCGAAGATCAAATTGAGCCCGAGTGCGAGCAGTGCCAGCACGCCGCCGAGCAGGATGCCGTTGATCACGGCCTCCAGCAGATAGATGTCGAAAATGTCCAAAAAAGCTTGCATGCCCGCATGAACCTCACACCCCGAGATACGCTTCCTTGACCGTGTCACTCGCCAGCATCTCGGCCGAGGTGCCGGACGCCCGGATCGAGCCGGCCTCGATCAGATAGGCGCGATCGACGACCCGCAGCACCTGCTGCACGTTCTGCTCGACGATCAGCACGGTCAGGCCGCTGGCGCGGATCCGCTTCACCAGCTCGAACACCTGCTGCACCACGACCGGCGCCAGCCCCGCAGACGGCTCGTCGAGCAGCAGCAGCTTTGGATTCGACATCAGCGCGCGGCCGATCGCGCACATCTGCTGCTCGCCGCCGGACATCGTGCCGGCCATCTGGTGGCGGCGCTCCTTCAGGCGTGGAAACAAATCGAACACGACCTCCAGCCGCTCGGCATACTGGCCGCGCGCCTCCTTCATGAAAGCGCCCATCTTGAGATTGTCGTCCACCGTGAGCTGTGGGAACAGCCGCCGGTTCTCCGGCACATGCGCGATGCCGAGGCTGACGATCTTGTGCGGCGGCGTCGCCACGACGTCGACGCCCTCCATCCTGATCGACCCGCGCGAGGGGCGGATCAGGCCGGAGATGACGCGCATCAGGGTGGTCTTGCCGGCGCCGTTGGGGCCGATGACGCCAACGGCTTCGCCGGCCTTCACGTCGAGATTGACATCGAACAGCGCTTGGAAGGTGCCGTAGCCGGCATTGACGCCGCGGAGCTCCAGCATCGTCTAGCCTCCCGCGCGGCGGCGCGCTTCGGCGGCCGCGGCCTGCGTCGTCTCGGCGTCGGTGCCGAGATAGACCTCGATGACGCGCGGATCGCCCGCAACCGCGCTCGGCAATCCTTCCGAGATCTTCTCGCCGTGATCCAGCACCATGACGCGGTCGACGACGCGCATCAGCACGCCCATGATGTGCTCGACCCAGATGATGGTGATGCCGAGCTCGTCGCGGATGTTGCGCAGCATGTCGGCTGCCTGGTCCATCTCCGCCTCGTCGAGGCCGCCGAGGCTCTCGTCGGCGAGCAGCAGTTTTGGCGCCGTGGCGAGCGCTTTCGCAAGTTCGAGCTTCTTCAGGCCAGCCGCCCCGAGCCCATCGACGCTGGCATGGCGATCGGTCGGCAAGCCCACCATCGCAAGTGACCGCTCGGCCGCCTCCTCCGCTCTGGCACGGCTGTGGCGGCCCTGGCCGTAGAAGCCGGCCAGTGCGACGTTCTCGAAGATCGTCAGGCGTCGGAACGGCCGCGGAATCTGGAAGGTGCGGCCGATGCCGCTGTTGATGATCCGGTGCGGCGCAAGCCCTGCGATCTGGGAGCCGCCGAACAGGATCGAACCTGATGTCGGCGCCAACGTGCCGGAGAGCATGTTGAAGATCGTGCTCTTGCCCGAGCCGTTGGGGCCGATCAGGCCGAGAATCTCGCCCTGATCAACTCGAAACGACACATTGTTGACGGCGGTGAAGCCACCAAACCGCTTCACCAGCCCGCTGACTTCCAGCACCGCACCGCTCCGCCGCTACTGGTTGCTGTAGGTGGTGCCCTTCGGCAGCGGCAGCACGGCCTCGCGCTGCGCCTGACTCTTGGGCCACACCACAGAGGATTTGTCGTCGATGTACTGGATCACGACCGGGAACGACCGCTCGTTCTGCCCGGCCATCGGCGTGCCCTCGCCGTAGAACTTGACGCCGAAGCCGAGCATCGTGCCGCCTTCGGGGATGTCGGTGTCGAGCGCGGCCTTGCGCAACGCGTCGGGATCGACGCCGCCATACTTTTTGATCGCGCGCGGCAATACGTCCGACATGAAGACATAGGTGTTGGACGCGCCGATGCCGACATGTGCGGAGCGGATGGCGACGCCGGGCCTGATCTTGTCGAACTCCTCGCCGACCATCTTGATGACAGGCGGGAGCTTCGGATCCATGGTCTTCTGGTTGGCGAGCCAGATCGATATCGGGTCGGTGTTGAAGATGTAGGTGGCGTCAGCCCCCATCCCCTCTTTCAGCTTCTCGTAGACGCCATAGCCGGCGCCATGGCCCATGAGCGCCCCGAACTTCAGCCCCTGCTCGCGGGCCTGGCGCAGCAACAGCGTGATATCGGGGTTGTAGCCGGTGTGGAAAATGACATCGGGCTTGGCACGCTTCAGCTTGGTCACCAGCGCGGAGAGATCGGGCGCTGTCGCCGAATACCCCTCCTTCATCACGACGTTGAAGCCCGCCTTCTTCGCGCCGGCCTCATTGCCCCTGGAGACGTCGACGCCATAGGCGCCATCCTCGTGGATGATGGCGACGCGCAGGTCCTTCGGCTCCTTGTCGAACTTCGCCTTGGCATTCTGCGCGATGAAATCCATCGTCATCATGCCGAACTGGTCACCGCTCGCCTGCGGGCGGAATACGTATTTGTAGCCCTTCTCGTTGAACACGGCCGACGAGATGCAGGTCGTCATCCACATGAACTTCTTGAGCTGCTCGACGCGGGCGGCCACCGGCACGCATTGCGCCGAGGAGAAGAAGCCGAGCACCATGTCCACCTTCTCCTGCTCGAGCAGGCGGACGGATTCGTTGATGGCGACGTCGGGCTTGCTTTGCGCGTCGGCATAGACCGCCTCGATCTTGTAGCCCTCGACGCCGGTCTTGGCGAAATGGTCGAGAATAATTTTTGCGCCGATATAACCGAGCTCAGATCCACCGCCCGCGAGAGGCCCGGTCAGGTCGAAAACAACGCCGATCTTGATCTTCTTCTCTTGAGCCTGAGCCGAAGCCATCAAGCCCGTCGCTGATATCGCGACCAACAGCCCACGTATCAAGCGGGCAGCCATGCGCAGGCGCATCAAAACCTCCCTGGACGATTGTGCATTGCATTCTTTTTGCTTTTGCTTTTTTGCCCATCACATGGGCTGAGCGCAGCGATGTCAAGCCTCGCGCGTCAGCGCGAAGCGAACTGCTGCTCGACAAAGGCCGTGACAAATCGCGGCATGGCCGGCGTGAGGTCGCTGATCCCGCGCACGAGATGAATGGCCGACAACTCCGGATCGGCCTCGCGGGCGAGATTGGCCTCGATCCGGGCACGGGCCACGTCGCCCGGCATGTCCAGGTTGATGATTTGAATCATTGCAATCGACGGACCGGTGACGACGCAGTGCCAGTCCGGCTGTATCAGGTAGTCGGCCGGGGTCAGGCCGGTCTCTTCTCCGAGTTCGCGGATCACACTGCCGGGAATGTCGAGCGCACCGGCCCTGACGTCGTCGAGATCAGGCGTGCCCGAGGGGAAATAGATGCGGCCCGCATTGGCTGTGTGCTGCGCCATCTCGCCCATGATGAAGGCACCATCCGAGGCGCGCAGCGCGCCCATGCCGAAGCCGTTGAATACCGCCTTGTCGGGAAAGCCCCAGTCGCGCCAGGCCAGGAAGCTCGCGAAATCCGTCTCGAAATAGGTCGCGGCGAGATGGCCGTCCATGAACACCGCATCGCGCCCGAGCAGGACGCGGCCGTTCCACATTTTCGGCCGCTCGCGCTGCTTCTCGGCGAAATGCGCCGCGATCTCGGCGCGGCGCTCCTCGGCGAACGGCCAGGCGATCGGCCGCACGGCAAGATCAAGCGTCGTGGCGCGATGAATGACCGGTGACGTCATGACGCCCGATGACACCGCCTTCGCGTCAGCTATTTGGCGCTCCCCGTGGTCTTCTTGGCCTGATCGACGAACTTGTTGGTAAAGGTCTTGCTGACGTCGATCTTGGCGTTCGCGACCTCGGGCGAGCCGACGCTGAACACCGCGAGCACGGCGTCCGCGCCCTTCGGGTCCATCTTGCCGGTTTCCGAGAACATCGGGATCGTGTTCTTCAGCGCGGCGAGATAAAGCTCCTTGTTCTTGCCGACCATCTCGTCAGGCATCTTCGCCATGATCTCCTCAGGCGAATGCGAATGGATCCAGGCGATCGTGGCGAGCATTGCGTTGGTGAGCGCCTGCGTTTCCTTCTCGTGGCCGTTGATCCAGGCCACCGTCGAGTACAGCGCGCCACCCGGATATTCGCCGCCGAACGTCTCGAGCGTATCCTTCTGCGTGCGCGTGTCGCTGAGGATGCGCAGATCCTTGTGGCTGCCCTGGAGCACGGTGACGGAGGGATCGAGCATCACGGCGGCATCGAGCTGCCCCTGCTCCATCGCGGCGACCGCGGTCGCGCCCAGGCCGACGCCGATCACGGCGGTGCCGGCGGGATCGAGCCCGTTCTTCTTCAGCAGATATTTGAGGAAGAAGTCGGTGGAGGAGCCGGGCGCGCTGACGCCGACCTTCTTGCCGGCGAGATCCTTGACCGACTTGATGTCATTGGTGCGCGAGGGCGCGACCACCAGCACGAGGCCGGGATAGCGGTCATAGACCACGAAGGCCTGAAGCTCTTGCTTCTTGGCGGCGAGATTGACGCAATGATCGAAATAGCCGGAGACCACGTCGGCGCTGCCGCCGAGCACGGCCTTGAGCGCATCCGAGCCGCCCTTGAGGTCCACGAGCTCGACATTGAGGCCCGCTTTCTCGTATTCGCCGAGCTGCTTGGCCAGCACCGTCGGCAGATAGCACAGGCAGGCGCCGCCGCCGACCGCGATGGTCACCTTGCTTTGCGCCGCGGCAAGACCGGTGGTGAGCGTCAGCGCGAGCAGCGCGCCGGCGAGCCTGGCAATCGTGTTCTTCATTGGTTTCCTCCGTTCGGCTGCCGGCACCATAGAGCAGCGGGATTGGCTTGAGAAGCACTGCCAAAGTGCGACTCGCCATCAGCCCTTCGGCGCAATAGCATGGGTCCACAACAACAATTCTTGATGGGGAGGATCATCCATGAATCGCCTTGCAATGGGCCTGTCGATCGCCGCCGCCTTTGCCGCCGGATGCGGCGCAAACCAACTGCTCCGGCCGGCGCTGGCCGCCGAGAACGTCACCGCGCAGATCATCCATACCGGCGAGATGGAAGGCGACGCGCTCGGCCCCGCCAACAATGTCGGCTACCGTTCCAAGATGTTCGCCAGCGCCGACGGCGCCACCATCTCGATCCAGGTCGGAAATGTGCCCAAGCACATGCATCCCAACACCAACGAGATCCAGTACATCCTGGACGGGACCGGGACGATCTGGCTCGGCGACAAGGAGGTGACGGTGAAACCCGGCGACCTCGTCATCATCCCCAAGGGGACCCCGCATGGCGGCACCAAGCCGATCAGCGGTCAGGTCAAGGCCATCGCGATCAAGACGCCGCCGCAGGCGCCCGACGACACCAAGCTGCTGGACTAGGCTCCCCGCAACTCGGGCCGGTTGAACGTTCGGGCTCGCACTGCCGTGCGGGCCCATTTCGTCAGTTTCGAGGCTAGATCGGGCGCGTCTGCTTCCGGATCTCGTTCGCGATCGGCTTGAGGGTGTCTCCCGGAAGCTGGCCGACGAGCGTGTAACCCATGCCGCCATCCGCCCACACGAAGCCCGCGACATCTCCGGTCGATTGCGGCATCATCGGCGTATCCAGGTTGCGGTTGCTCATCGGACGCGTCAACACGACAAGCCGGTCGCCGTGATCGTCATCGTACATGAACATCGCGGCCGGGCCGTGCGACGTCGCAACCAGGCGACCGCCCATCAGCCGATAACCTGAGACGGATAGGTCCGGCACCTTGACCGGCTGTTTCAGCCGATTCGACACCCATCGCGTGAGCTCTGCACTTTCGGACGCGCGTATCTCGACCGGCCGCACGCGGTCCGGTGCGTAAACGCCGTACGAATAGGCCGCCTCCTGTGCCAGCGCGGAGAGTCCGTTCGAGCCCTCCTGCAAAGCGCTGCGCATGGTCCATCCGCCGAGACCGCCGATGCCGAGAAGCAACATCGCAGCGATCGCCCACCACGCCCGCATGGGAGACCGCCTCCGGCTCTCTATGATGTGCGACAGATTGAGTTCGGCCGGCAACGGTTCCTCGACGATCGGCGCAAACGCGCCGCGCAGCTGCTCGCGCTGGGTGGCGAAGGCCGCAACGCGCGCGGCGACATCCTGATGATCGTCGAGATAGGATGCGACCTCCGCCCGCCGCTCAGGCTCGAGCGCCTGGTCGACATAGGCGTGGAGATCGTCCTCAGTGATCGGCCGTCGGTTCATTTCACGCCCCGCAATGCCACGACGTTCCCTGGAGCCACGCCCTCCACCTCCTGCAATAACCTCTCCCGCGCGCGCGACAGGCGTGACATCACGGTCCCGACCGGGATCTTCAGCACTCCCGCGGCGTCCGCGTAGGATAGATCCTCAACCGCAACAAGCAACAACACGGCACGCTGCTCTTCCGGCAATCTCTCGAGCTTTTTCAGGACATCCTGATAGATCAGCCTTTGCTCCTGCGCGGCGGCACTGACAAGCTCACGCTCGCCTGCATCGTCGATCGGCATATGCCTGCCCCGCGCCGTCGCCTTGCGGAATTGCGTGACCGCCAGATTGTGGAGGATGCTGAACAGCCAGGCGCGCACGCTGCCGTCGCGCCGCTGATGCCAATGGCTGACGGCACGCTCCAGGCAATCCTGAACCAGATCATCGGCAGCCGCGCGATCGCGCAAAAGCGCGCGCGCGTAACGGCGGAGCGCGGGGATAAGCGGCTCGACCTGAACCAGCATGTCCTTCACGAGGCGCTCCATCTGCCCTTTGCCGACGTCGGACGGCGCGTCATCGCGCCTCGATCTGGACCGCCTCACCGGGCATCGCCGCGTCGCCGGCCGCAATCACCAGGTACCGCCTTGCTTCAGCGGCAGACTGGTCGACGATCTGCCGGATCGGACCGACCACATTGACGATAGCAGATCCAGCCGGATTGGTCATGAACGCCGCCAACGGCTGCAACGGACCACTCCCGTCGGCATGCTCCGCCAAGGCAAGCACATATTTCTGCTTGGGCTGAAGTCCCGTCACCGAAGCCTGCAAGACCTGAATCAAACCCTGATCGAACAGCGACACGCTGGTCGGCGCCATGCCGTCCTTTGCACGGTCCTTCGACGCAAGCGTGAGGTGAGCGACCTGCCCGGCGACGCCGAGGGCCTCCAAATTCTGGCGGTCATCAGGGTTAGGCGCAGCATTTGGAACATACGCGATCGCCTGCGGTGCCTGGCCGATCGGAACGTTCCCGACCACTTTATTGGTCGCCGTGTCGATGGCCGCGAGCGCGTCGGCGTTCTCCAGCCCCACATAAATGCGTGTGCCGTCTCCGGACGGCCAGACGCCGTGCGGCAGATTGCCGACCGGGATCGTCGCGACCTGCGAGAAATCGTCGGTACGGAACACCTTTACTTCGTTCAAGCCGCCAATGGTGACATAGGCGAACGTGCCCTTGGCGGTGTGCGCGAAGTTGACGTGGTTGGTGATCGGCCCGGTATCGATCGTCTTGATCACGTTGAACGGAGGCCTTGCGTTGAACACCTGTGTCCGGCCGACGTCCTTCAGTGTGAACCACACCTGGTTTCCATCCGGCGTCGCCGCGATGTTCGGGCAGAATGGGCTCTCCTGCTTCACCGTGGCGATGATCTTGTGCTCGGCCACCGCGACGACGTCGGTCTCGGGATTGAACGACGAGCAGATGTAGCCGTATTTGCCGTCGGGTGAGAAGATCTGCATGCCCGGCCCGTTCGGGGTCGTGATCCGGGTCTTCTCCTTGAAGCTGATCGGATCGATGACGGAGATGTAGTTCTCGCCGCGAACGGTGACCCACACTTCCTTGCCGTCCGGCGTGAAGAACGCCTCGTGCGGCGATCGTCCGACATAAGTGATATGCTTGACCGCATTGGTCGCGGTGTCGATGAAGCTCACCGAATTCGAGCCGATCGACACCACGGCGAGCGTCTTGTGATCGGGCGAGAAGCCCATACCATGAACGAGCACCTGGCCCTTGTAAAGCGGGCTGAAATTGCCGGGTTGCGGGTCGCCCAGCCGGATCACACCAAGCAGCTTGTTGTCGGCGGGATCGGTGACCGAGACCGTGTTCGAGAACTGCTCTGCTGCGTAAACACGGTCGTGGTGGCTCACCGGAATATCGGGGGCGGACAGCGCGCCCGGCGCCTGCCCCGCCCACGCAACCGAACCCGTCGCAAGCATCGTGGCCGCCAGGAAAATCGTCTTCATCATAGTGCTTCGTGACGTGGTCATCTGCGACTCCTACTTCTTCATTCCCGTGGACATATCCATCTGCATGCCCGGATGATGATGAACGGTTGTGTTGGGAGCTGAGGGCGGTTGGGTCGGGGCGGGCGCGGTGTCTGTCGCCGGTTCGCCGATCGCGAGCTTCATGGCCGCGATCTCCTGCATCTGGTCGACGATGATTTCCTGGGCGATGCGCCGCAACTGCTCGTTCTTGCCGTAACGCAACTCGATCACCGCCATGTCGATCGCGCCCTGATGATGCGGGTTCATCATCGCGACGAAGTCGCGATCGATGTCGCCGGTCGGCTTGGCCGCCATGTCGTTCATCATCTTGGTCATCGCCGCCTCGTTTTCTTCCAGGAACGCACGCTCCTCCGTGCTCACCGGGGCCGGCGCGGCGGCCGGATGGGATTCATGCGCGAACACGAGCGGCGGGAGTGCGAACGCAACCAGAATGCGCGCGGCAAGGAACGCCGTGCCGAGGCCGGGCCTGGGCCATCGGCATCGGCTTGCGAGCACCGCTACGGCGCGGCGAAACTGTGAGGGGGGCATCCTGAACTCCCATGCAGGTGGTTGCACGGGGGTATGACGCATGGCCGCACGTTCTATTCCGGGCGGTCAATCACATAAACGTCAGCAGGCAAAACGAGGCGGTCTATCCCCGCCCGTCCACGGTCGGCCGCCAGACCAGCAGCCTGCGCTCGACGAGCGTCACCCCGAAGTCGATCAGGATGACGAAGGCCGACAACACGAACATGCCGGCGAACACGCCGGCGACGTCGAAGATGCCTTCGGCCTGCTGGATCAGATAGCCGAGCCCCGCCGCCGATCCCAGATATTCGCCGACGACCGCGCCGACCACGGCGAAGCCGACCGAGGTGTGCAGCGAGGAGAACATCCACGACAGCGCCGACGGCCAATAGACGTGCTGCATCAGCTGCCGCTCGCTCATGCCGAGCATGCGGCCATTGTCGAGCACGGTGCGGCTGACCTCCTTGACGCCCTGATAGACGTTGAAGAACACGATGAAGAACACCAGTGTCACGCCAAGCGCGACCTTGGACCAGATGCCGAGCCCCAGCCACAGCGCGAAGATCGGCGCAAGCACGACACGGGGCAGCGCGTTGACCATTTTGACGTAAGGATCAAACACTGCCGCCACCAGCGGCTGCCGCGCGAACCAGAACCCGACCAGGACGCCGCCGAGCGATCCGATCACGAAGGCCAGCAGCGACTCCACGAGGGTGATCCAGAGATGCTTCCATATCACGCCGGATGAGAACCACTTCACGATCTGGCTGAACACGTCGACCGGATTGGAGAAGAAGAACGGCGGCAACAGGATTTTTCCGAACACCGGCACGGTCGACAGCACCTGCCACAGCACGATGCAGACAACGGCGACCAGCACTTGGAGTGAGAGTAGCGTCAGGCGCGACATCAGATCGCCTCCGCCGCTTGCGTGGATTGCACGTAGCCCTTCATCACCTCGTCCTTGAGCACGCTCCAGATCTCGCGGTGGAGCGCATGGAACTCCTTGTCCAGCCGGACCTCGAAAATGTCGCGCGGGCGCGGCAAGCTCACGCGCCAGTCGCCGATGATGCGCGAGGACGGCCCCGCCGACATGATCACGACGCGGTCGGCGAGCGCGATCGCCTCTTCGAGGTCGTGCGTGACGAACAGCACGGCCTTGCGGTCGGCATTCCAGAGGTCGAGCAGCAGATTGCCCATGACCTGGCGGGTCTGCGCATCGAGCGGCCCGAACGGCTCGTCCATCAGGAGAATCTTTGGGTCACGGATCAGCACCTGCGCCAGCGCCACGCGCTTGCGCTGGCCGCCGGAGAGCATGTGCGGATAGCGGTTGGCGAAAGCCCCGAGGCCGACGGAAGTCAGCCATTTTTGCGCGCGTTGCAGCGCCTCGGCGCGGGGCGTGCCCGCGATCTCGAGCCCGATCGCGACATTGTCGAGCGCGGTCTTCCAGGGGAACAGCGCATCGGCCTGGAACAGGTAGCCGGCGTCCCGGTTCAGCCCCGTGAGCGGCCGGTCGAATATCTTGATGCTGCCGGCGGCGGGCTTGAGCAGGCCGGCGGCGACGTTGAGCAGCGTCGATTTCCCGCAGCCGGTTGGCCCGACGATGGCGACGAACTCGCCCTGCGCGACCGCCAGATGCGCCTTCTCCACCGCCGTATAGACCCGGTCGTCCCCGAGCCGGAACGCGACCTTGGCATCTTCCAGCGCCACTGCCGTGGGCGTTATCATATGTTCCCTCCGAACCTCGGTCCGATGCCTTAGCCGCTCGCGCGGCCAAGTTCAATCAATCGGCCAAGCGTGCTACGCATGGGGTCCGTCGCCTCCTTCACCCTCCCCTGGAGGAGGAGGGTCGGTGCGCATGAAGCGAAGCGGAATGCGGACCGGGGTGGGGTGACGGTCCCTCCACGCCGAACACCGCCCCTGTTGAGAGATCACCCCACCCCGCCCGCGCTTCGCGCGAGCGACCCTCCCCCTCCAGGGGAGGATAAGGAAGAGTGAGCCGCGTCGAATGCCTTCCAAACCTGCCATCAGCTATTCCCACGTCAGCAAGAACTTCGGCTCACTCAAGGCCGTCGACGATGTGTCGCTCGATATCGCCGAGGGCGAATTTCTGGCCATCGTCGGCGGCTCCGGCTCCGGCAAGACCACGCTGCTGCGGCTCGCCAACCGGCTGATCGAGGCCGATGGCGGCACCATCACGGTCGAGGGCGAGGATGTGCAGACCGTCGATCCGGTCGCGCTGCGGCGCCGGATCGGTTACGTCTTCCAGAGCGGCGGGCTGTTCCCGCATCTGAGCGTCGCCGACAATATCGGGATCACGCCGAAACTACTGGGCGTGCCGGCGACGGATGTCACCGCGCGCGTCGACGAGTTGCTCGAGCTCGTGCAGCTCGACCGAACCGCGCATCGCGACCGGCTGCCGGAGGCGCTCTCGGGCGGCCAGCGCCAGCGCGTCGGGGTGGCGCGAGCGCTCGCGGCACGGCCTCGCATCGTGCTGATGGACGAGCCGTTCGGCGCGCTCGATCCCCTCACCCGCGATGCGCTCGGCGAGGATTTTCGCGAACTGCATCGCAAGCTCGGCCTGACCACGGTCATGATCACCCATGACATGACGGAGGCGATCCTGCTCGCCGACCGCATCGCGGTGATGCGCAGCGGACAGCTGCTGGCGCAAGGCACGCCCGCGGAACTCTCCACGAGCAGCGACAGCTATGTGCTGGAGCTGTTGCGCACGCCACGGCGCCAGGTCGAGCGGCTGAACACGCTGCTGCCGCAGAGCGGTGCGGCATGAGCTTCCCCAATGATCCGCGCTGGGGCGAGGCGCTGGCGCATCTGCCCGACTATCTCGGCAACCATGTGCGGGTCAGCCTCGCCGCGCTCGCGCTTGGCCTCGCCGTCAGCCTGCCGCTGGCGATCCTGACCCGCAACCGCCCGGCGCCGCGGGCCGTCCTGCTCGCGCTTGCCAGCATTGTGCAGACGGTACCGGGCCTCGCGCTGCTCGCGCTGTTCTATCCGCTGCTGCTCGCCGCCGCCTCGGTCACGCTCGCCTGGTTCGGCGTGTCCTTCTCCGCGTTCGGTTTCCTGCCGGCGATGCTGGCGCTCGCGCTCTATTCGATGCTGCCGGTGCTGCGCAACGGCATTACCGGCCTCAACGGCATCGATCCCGCGCTGATCGAGGCCGCGAAGGGCGTCGGCATGACGCCGCGTCAGTCGCTGACGATGATCGAGCTGCCGCTGGCACTCCCCGTGATGATGGCGGGCATCCGCACCGCCGCGGTGTGGGTGATCGGCACCGCGACGCTGTCGACGCCGATCGGCCAGACCAGCCTCGGCAACTACATCTTCGCCGGCCTTCAGACCCAGAACTGGGTGTTCGTGCTGTTCGGCTGCTTTGCCTCGGCCCTGCTCGCGCTCGCCGTCGATCAGCTGCTCGGCCTGATCGAGAGCGGCTTGCGCCACCGCAGCCGCCTGCGCACCGCGCTCGGAGGCATCGGGATCGCGGCGCTGGTCGCAGCAACGCTGGTACCGACGATGGGACGCTCGTCGCAGAGCTATGTCGTAGGCGCCAAGACATTCGCCGAGCAATATGTGCTGTCGGCCCTGCTGAGGGACCGCCTCCAGGCCACCGGCCTCTCCGCGACCGCCCGGTCGGGTCTCGGCTCCAGCGTCATCTTCGAGGCGCTGAAGGCGGGCGACATCGATCTCTATGTCGACTATTCCGGTACGCTCTGGGCCAACCAGCTGCATCGAACCGACATCAAGCCGCGTGCCGAGCTGCTCGCCGATCTGAAGACCGCGCTCGCCAAGGACAACATCACCCTGCTCGGCGATCTCGGCTTCGAGAACGCCTACGCGCTGGTGATGCCGAAGAAGCGCGCCGAGGCGCTTGGCATCCGCAGCATCGCCGATCTCGCCGCGCATGCATCGACGCTGTCGATTGCCGGCGACTACGAATTCTTCTCGCGCCCGGAATGGGCGGCGCTGCAAAAAGCCTACGGCCTTCAGTTCCGCGCCCAGCGCCAGATGCAGCCGGACTTCATGTATGCCGCGGTCGCCAGCGGCGAGGTCGACGTCATCGCCGGCTACACCAGTGACGGCCTGATCGCGAAATACGACCTCACAGCGCTCGACGATCCCAAACACGCGATTCCGCCCTATGACGCGATCCTGCTGCTGGCGCCGAAGCGCGCCGGGGACGGGACACTGCAGTCGGCCCTCAAGCCGCTGCTCGGCAAGATCGACATCGCCACGATGCGCGAGGCAAACCTGCGCGCCAGCGGTAATGACGCGAATTCATCGCCCGATGCGGTGGCGAAGTGGCTGTGGGCGAAGGTGGGCCGGCGCTAGGGTTCCTTCCCTGCGCCGCGGCCCTGCTACGCCTTCTCGGTCGCCCCTCCGGCATCGACCCAGTCCTTGAAGCCGCCGACGTTGTAGACCTGGCCGTAGCCCATGTCCTGCAGCAGCTTGCCGGCGAGGGCGGAGCGACCGCCGGAGGCGCAATAGAGGATCACGGTCTTGTCCTTGGCGAGGGACTTGTCGTGATAGGGCGAGTCCGGGTCGGCCCGAAACTCCAGCATGCCGCGGGAGATATTCAGCGCGCCCGGGATCTTGCCGCTCTTCTCGATCTCAGGCGCATCGCGCACGTCGAGCACGAGCGCGCCCTTCCCGATCATCTCCTTCGCCTGAGCCGGCGTGATCTTCGGCACGGCCGCGTTGGCGGCCTCGAGCATCTGTTTCACGGAAATTGCCAATGACTCCTCCTTTGGATTCGCGGTTGATCGAACGCCCCATTAGTCGGCATCGTGCTTCATCGCGTCCCTCGTTCGGAGGAGGACGCCGGGCCAAAATATCGCCGGATGCGGTGGCGAATGAATGGCCGCGATGGCTACAGCCCGCGGATCATGCCCGCATTGATCAGCAGCCGGTTGAGCCGCCGCGCTTCGGCGCCGTCCTTGCAGCCGTAGAAGATGCCCTTGCAGCGGAGCATGATCTGCTTCTGCTCGGCGAAGGACGGATCGAGCGGAATGCCGGCGGCTTCCTGAATCACCAGCGGGAGATAGGGGCCGTCGACCGTTTCCATCACGGCCTCGCTCTTCACCGGCTCGAAATTGACGGCGTCGATCGCGTAATAGGTCGCGTAGAGACGCGGATCGTAAGCATCGAGCTTCTTGCCGAGAGCGCCCTCGTCGAGCCCGGGCTCGAGGAGGTTCGGTGCAAACTCCGGCTGATGATCGCCGTAGCGCACGATCAGGAAGGGCTCGCCGGGAAAATTCTTCTTCAGGCCCGCGACAAACGCTCTGTACTGCTCGGCGCTCAACGCCTGCCGGCGCAGATATTCGTCGATGGACGCCGCATTACCCGGAGCGCGCCAGTTCGGCAGCAGATCGGGGCGGAAGCGCGTCTCCCAGGGGAAATGATTGGCGCCGAGATAGATGAAGGTGAACAGCGGCTTGTTCGGCGGCTGCTGGCCCATCAGCTGGAGCGCCTTGTCGTAGAAAAAAGAGTCCGGCTCGACGTCCTTGGCGCCGAGATCCTTGGAGTCGAGGAAGCGCTCCACGCCGGTCGTCATCTGGAAGCTGCGCGCGCCCATGAAGCCGCCATAGGCGGGATAGAGCGACATCGTGTCATAGCCGCAGCGGCGCAGCGCCAGCGGCAGGCCGCGCTCGACGCGGCCCGTCGCGATGCGCGTCACAAAATAGGCGAAGCGGCCGAACGAGCGCGAGGAGAGGCCGGCGAGCACGTTGTATTCGGTGAACCAGCTCGGCCCGCCATTGCTCTCGGCCAGGAACGTGCGCTGCTTGCCGTCCCAGGATTTGAAATGACTGCCGTAGCCCTGCGGCACCTTGATGCCCTGCGCGGCGCGAATGTCGAAGCTCGATTCATCATGGACCATGATGATGTTCGGCCGGCGCCCCGCGGGGTGGCAGGCATCCACCAGTGGCATGTTGAGCCGTTCGTTGGTCGAGGCCGCCGACTCCATGAAGCCGTATTGCGCGAAGTCGGAAACCGCGCTGACGCCGGAGCGGAAGAATTTCGAGAGATAGCCGTCGTCGTAATAGCCGCGCCAGGCCTCGTCCGGATGATAGAGCGAATAGCCGACCAGTGCGGCGACACAGGTGAGCATGGAGGCAAGTGCCGGCAGCCGACGGATGCGGAACGGATCGAGCCACCACAGCGCATACATCAGCGGCAGCGTGACGAGGCCGGCCAGGATCATCGACCAGCGCAGGTTCGGGAAAATCGTGAACAGGAAGGCGACGGTGTCGCGGTCGATCATCATCAGGTCGATGAAGTTGACCGTCATCTGCACGACGTCGTGCTTGAGCCGCGACAGCAGCACCAGCACCACGACCATGGTCAGCGAGAGCGCGCCCGACAGCGCCGGCCGGCGCAGCAGCGTGATCCAGAAGAAGTTGAGGATGCCCCAGGCGAGCGCGAAGGAGAGACGCGAACCGAAATCGGTCTCGGTCTCGTACATCAGCGCGAGTGCTGCCAGATGCGGCGCCGCGACCGCGAGCAGCCGCCAGATACCGAGCGCGGCGACGCTGGCCAGCACGGCGGTCGTGGCAGAAGGACCTGGATTCGGCGCGGACGCCATCGACGACACGCAACTTCTGGTCCGGCGCGGGGATGCCAGCCTCTGGCCCGCCAGCGGCGTCCGGCGCAGCCGGACGCCTGCACCATGTCACAAAACTGTAATTGAACGGTCACGGACAAGCAACGCAGGCCGCGCTCCGACCTTCGCTTAATGTTAGTAGGCGGCGAACAGCCGCACGGCAGGCGACGCTAGCGTTTGGCAATCCCTGCGATGAACAGATCGATCACCCCCTCTGCCATCCGCTCGATGTCGCCCTCCTCCACCCTCCAGCGCGGAAAGTGGCCGTCGAGGTTCATCCGGGCAAACCCGTAGACCAAAGCACGGCCGGCGATCTGGATGCGCTTGAGGTCGGCCGACCGCAGCAGGCCCTGCTCCGCAGCCTGAGCCAGCATCCGCTCGGTCAGCGCGACCAGCTCGGCATTGTCCCGCGTCAGTTCCGCCGAGCTGCCATGGGCGAAGTAGCGCCCCGTGGAGATGATCTCGAAATGTGCGGGGTTGCGCATCGCCCAGCGCAGATAGGCGAGCCCGAAGGCGCGGAAGCGGCCGAGCGGGTCGGCGGCCGGCACCTGGTCCAGCGCTACCTCGATCTCGGTACGAAAGCGCCGCTGCGCCTCCTCGGCCACCGCCGCCATCAGCGCGTCGCGGCTGGGGAAGTGCCGGAACGGCGCCCCCGGCGAAACCGCGGCCCGGCGTGCGGCCTCGCGCACCGAGACGTCGGCACCCTCTGCCGCCAGTTGCAGCGCAGCATCGATCAACACGCGGCGGAGGTCGCCGTGATGATAGGGCCGGGCCTCGGGGGTCTGGCGGCGCGTACGCGGCTTGGACGTCTGACCGAAGGGCATGAGACTTCCTAGCATCACTCGAACGTGAATGTAAGCAGCGATTACACCATTGTGGTGATGCCGCCCATAAATGAAATCGTCGATTACATAACGGAGGAAGTCATCGTGAGGGAACGTCAAGACTGGTTCGAGGGCTGGCGACTGCTCGCCATCCTCTCCCTGAGCCTGATCGCGCTCAGCCTGTGGATCACGTCGATGCGGCAGTTCGAGGTCGAGGGCGTGCGGATGGTGATCCGTTTCACGGCACGAAGCTCGTTGCTGCTGTTCTGCCTTGCCTTCAGTGCCGCGGCGCTGGCACGGCTGAGGCCTAACGCCTGGACCCGCTGGCAGCGCCGCAACCGGCGCTATCTCGGCCTGAGCTTTGCGACCTCCCACGCCGTCCATGCGGTTGCGATCGTCGCGTTCGCCAAGATGGATCCTGCCAACTTCGCGGAGGCCACCTCGGCCGCCTCCTACATCTTCGGCGGCATCGGCTACGCCTTCATCATTGCCCTGAGCGCGACCTCGTTCGAGCGCACCGCCGCGCTGCTCGGGCCGCGAGCCTGGCGCGTGCTGCACCTCACGGGCGGCTACTATCTCTGGTTCCAGTTCATGGTGTCGTTCGGCAAGCGCGTGCCGGCGATGCCGCTCTATGCCGCGTTCCTCATCCCACTGCTCGCCGTGATGGCGCTGCGATTGATCGCGATCCCCGCCCATCCCCGCCGGCGGGCAGCCGAAGCGGGCTGAGCGGCGGGCTCAGCCCTGCGGCAGCAGCCCAAGGCGCTTGGCGATGATGCGATCGACCACACGCTTGGGCAAGGTGGCCGTCATCAGGTGCCGCATCCGGTCCGGCGTGATCTGATAGCGAACCTTGGGCCGCACAGCCGCGAGCGCCTCGAAGACGACCTCGGCGATCCGCTCGGCCGGCAGCCCGGTCTCGCCGAGCTTCATCATGAACGCCATGACCTTGTTGAGCGCCGGCAGATAGGGCGAGTTCTGGTAGACCGAGAGATCGATCTGCTCGGCCTTGCTCCAGATCGGCGTCTTCACCGCACCGGGCGCGACGATGATGACGTCGATGCCGAACAGCATCAGCTCGCGGCGCAGGCTCTCCGACAGACCTTCGATGGCGTGCTTGGAGGTGCAGTAAGGCGCCGACAGTGGATTGCCGTTCTTGCCGGCGACGGAGCTGATCATCACGATCCGCCCCTTCGGTCCTTTCAGTGACGGGTCCGCACCGAGCAGTGGCCCGAAGGCTTGCGTCGCGATGACAGGGCCGATGACGTTGATATCCATCTGGCGGCGGAAATCGTCGGCCGACAATTCGAGCACGGGACCGGCAACCGCGATCCCGGCGTTGTTGACGAGACCAGCCAGCGTCTCGTCGCCCTGCGCCTCGCGGACCTGGCGGGCGGCGGCCAGTACGGCGGCCTCATCGGTGACGTCGAACAGGAGCGGGATGAAATTGGCGCCGAACTCGCCCTTGAGCCGGTCGGCGTCGGCCTGCTTGCGGACGCTTCCGAAGACGCGGTAGCCGCGCCCGATCAGAAATTTCGCAATGGCCCAGCCGATGCCGGTGGACGCGCCGGTGACGACGACAGATCGCATAGACCCCTCCCCCCTCAAGTTCCCGCGATCATGGAGAGAAGGATGTGTTAACGCAATGCCGCCCAACGTTCAAAGGGACGTCGCGGGTGTCGATTCTTAAGATGAAGCGGCGCGCGAACTTCGCGACATGAGATTGATTGCGCCCTGAAGATGCAGATGAAGATCCGAATCCTCGATCTTGAAGACGCTGGGCTTTTGGCGATCGCGAGTTTCTGGAAAAGTTCTGAAACGACGCGAGCCCAAGAATGTGGTTTAAGCGTCAGTTCTTCGTGCTCAGAGGGCACGTCAGCTCGCGAAGAATTTGAATGAAGCAGCAATGCTTCGCGCGAGATGAAAGGAGCGAGACCGCCGTTCGCGATCTCGCTCCGATGTAGTCGAGAAGCTTTAAGATTTGGTTTGGCGAGCGAAGCTTGTGCTTCGCGCGTCATTCCGGGGCACGACGAAGTCGCGAACCCGGAATGACGGCGCAGCCGTCAGTTCTTGCTCTTGTCGACCAGCGCGCCCTTCTTGATCCAGGGCATCATGTCGCGCAGCTTCGCGCCGACTTCCTCGATCGGATGCGCGGCGAGCTTGGCACGGGTCGCCTTGAACGAGGTCTGGTTGACCTTGTTCTCGAGCATCCAGTCGCGGGCGAACTTGCCGCCCTGGATGTCGGCGAGAACGCGCTTCATCTCAGCCTTGGTCTCGGCGGTGACGATGCGCGGGCCGGTGACGTATTCGCCGTACTCGGCCGTGTTGGAGATCGAGTAGTTCATGTTGGCGATGCCGCCTTCATAGATCAGGTCGACGATCAGCTTCACCTCGTGCAGGCACTCGAAATAGGCCATCTCCGGGGCGTAGCCGGCTTCGACCAGGGTCTCGTAGCCGCCCTTGATCAGCTCGACCAGGCCGCCGCAGAGCACGACCTGCTCGCCGAACAGGTCGGTCTCGCACTCTTCCTTGAAGGTGGTCTCGATGATGCCGGCGCGGCCGCCGCCGACAGCCGAAGCGTAGGACAGGCCGAGGTCATGGGCATTGCCCGAGACGTCCTTGGCGATCGCGATCAGGCAGGGCACGCCGCCGCCGCGCTGATATTCCGAGCGCACGGTGTGGCCGGGGCCCTTCGGTGCGATCATGAGCACGTCGAGGTCGGCGCGCGGGTCGAGCAAGTTGAAGTGGACGTTGAGGCCGTGCGCGAACACGAGGGCGGCGCCCTTCTTCATGTTGTCGTGCAGGTGCTCGCGGTAGATGTCGCCCTGGAGCTCGTCCGGGGTCAGCATCATGACGAGGTCGGCCCATTTGGCGGCCTCAGCGACTTCCATCACCTTGAAACCGGCGGCTTCCGCCTTCTTGACCGAGCCCGAGTCCTTGCGCAGCGCAATGGCGACTTCCTTGACGCCGGAGTCCTTGAGGTTGAGCGCATGGGCGTGGCCCTGGCTGCCATAGCCGACGATGGCGACCTTCTTGCCCTTGATCAGGTTCAGGTCGGCGTCGCGATCGTAATAAACACGCATAGTCGTTTCCTCGTTCAGGGCCAGAAGCGGCCGATAGTCAGTGTCCGAAGGGTGAAATTTGCGGATTTCGGGGGCTGTCTAGAGCATTTTCAGCCCGTAGGGAAACCCGTTTCTGCATGGAAATCCGCGACATCATGCATCCATGAAAACGGGGTAGAGAGAGGCGAGCAGCAGGAGCGCCATCACGATATTGAAGGCGCGGACGAGCCGCTCCGAGGTCAGTACCGGTCGTAGTGCAGTGCCGAACAGGGCCCAGACCACCGTCGAGACTGTGCCGACGAGCAGGCTGATCAGGGTCTGGATCGCGATGTTCAGGGGGAATTGGGCGATCGCCGTATAGGCGGTGATGGTGCCGATCACGATCACCCAGCCCTTGGCGTTGATCCACTGGAACATCGCCGCGCCCCAGAAGGTCATCGGGCCACGGCCGTCCTCCTCGCCCGGCTTGGCCGGCCCCGAGAAGGCGATCACCGCGGCGAGGTAAATCAAGTAGGCGGCGCCGGCATATTTCAGGATGGTCTGGAGGATCGGATAGGCCAGAAACACCGTGCCGAGCCCTAGGCCGACGGCGCCGACCATGAAGGCGAAGCCGATCGTGATGCCGGCGATATGCGGGATGGTGCGGCGGAAGCCGTAAGTCAGTCCCGACGACAGCAGCATGATGTTGTTCGGCCCCGGCGTGAAGAACATCACGAGGGCGAAGATGATGAAGGCATAGAGCAGCGACTGGGACATGCTCACCTCACACGGTCTTCGGCAGCGGCTGCGGGCGTCTCGCCAGCACCATCACCGCGATGCCGCCGATGACCGTCAGCATCCCGGCCAGCCGCAACGGGCCGAACTTCTCGCCAAACACGATGCTGGAAGCGGCCGAGCCGACGAACGGCACCAGCAGCGCGAACGGCACCACTTGAGCGGCTGGATAATCACGTAGCAGCCGGCCCCACAGCCAATAGGCGATGCTGGTCGAGATGGCGCCGATCGCCAGCAGGCAGCCGAGGCCAGTCGGCGACATATGGATCAGCGACTGGAAGGTCGGCGCCGGCCCGTTGACGACCAGCGCCAGCGCGAACAGCGGCACGGCGGCGGTGAGGCAGAGCCAGGCGAACAGGTCGAACATCGGCGCGCCACGGGCGCCGCGCAGCAGGAGATTGCCGACGGCAAAACAAATCGGGGCGATCATAAGCACCGCGAAGGCACCAACGCTGAAATCGTAACCGACGGTACCGCAGATCAAGAGCAGACCGACTGCGGCGACGACGATGCCAAGCGTCTGCACCGGCGTCGGCCGCTCGCCGAATGCGATCGCGGCAAAGCCGATGGTGAACAGCGCCTGGCTCTGCACGACGACGCTGGTGAGCCCCACCGGCACACCGTGCGCGATGCCATAGGCCTGGCTCAGGAACTGGCCGAGGAACAGCGTGAAGCTGATGGCGATCAGCAGCGACCAGGCGATCTTCGGCTTGGGAATGAACAGGCACGGCACCGCGGCAATGGTGAAGCGCATCGCCGTCATCAGCTCCGGCGAAAATTCGTCGAGTGCGATCCGGCTCGCCACGAAGGCAAGCCCCCAGATGACCGCCACCAGAATGGCGATGAGGATATCGGCCGGCTTCATTGTTGTTCTCGGTTCTGCTTGGTCGTGCAGCCCTGTTTGTTGTTCTGTTCTAGCCTTGCTCGCCGGCTTTCGCTTTCCGCAGTAGATAAGTGCCGTGCATGGGCGCGTGGTAGTCGACCGAGACCAGCGTGAAGCCGACATCGGTCAGCATCCGTTCCATCACCCAGCCGAAGGTGGAATATTCGTCGCGCATGTGCGTGACGACGCTTTCGCGCGAAAAATCGTGGTTCTTGATATGGAAGTCGGCCCATTGCTCGACGTCGCGCTCGATGGCGTCGGGCATCGAGGCGTAGACGATGTCGCGCAAATAGAAGCTCGCGCCCGGCTTCAGTGCACGGTAGATCCGCGACATCGCCACCGCCTTCCAGAAATCCGGCAGATGGTGCAGCGTGAACTCGCTGACGATCAGATCATAGGATTCCGGGCGGTAGGCGAAGCTGAGCAAGCCGGCCGACTGCGTGCGCACCGGCGCCTTGCGGTCGCGGGCGTAGATCTCGGCGAGCGCCAGCATCGCCGGCGAGATGTCGATGGCGTCCACCTCGGCACCCAGCAGCGCCGCTTCGGTGGCGAGCACGCCGTTGCCGCAGCCGATATCCGCGATGCGCCAGCCGCGCTGCACTCCGAGCATTTTCAGCGCGGCGCGCGCCCGCAGATCGGCATCGTCATGGGCGTCGTAGATCGAAGCCACTGCGGGCTCGATCCCCATCCGGTTGCGCTCGTTATAGTACCAGTCGCGCGCCAGCATAATTCACATCCCTTCAGGCCCGCGGCCGATCGCGGCAACGCCGGTACGCGACACCTCGACAAGGCCGAGCGGGCGCATCAGGTCGATAAACTGGTTGATCTTGTCCGTATTGCCCGTGATCTCGAACACAAAGCTCTCGGTGGTGGCGTCGATCACGCGGGCACGGAACGCATCCGCCAGCCGGAGCGCCTCGACGCGATGCTCGCCTTGCCCGCGCACCTTCACCATCGCAAGCTCGCGCTCGATCGAGCGCTTGGTCAGGGTCATGTCGACGACGCGATAGACCGGGATCATACGGTCGAGCTGGTGCTTGATCTGCTCGATCACCATCGGCGTGCCCGTGGTGACGATGGTGATGCGCGACAGATGCTTCTGGCTCTCGGTCTCCGAGACGGTGAGACTCTCGATGTTGTAGCCGCGCCCGGAGAACAGCCCGATGACGCGCGCGAGCACGCCCGGCTCGTTCTGCACGAGCACCGAGAGCGTATGCGTCTCGTTGGGATCGTGGCGGTCCTCGATGAAGTAGGCGGATGCGGGTTGGTTCATTGTCGTCCCCTCTATTCTTTCTTGTCATGCCCCGCGAAGGCGGGGCATCCAGTAATCGCCAGCGTCGAGATTTCCATATCTGCCGCGGCGTACTGGATCGTCCGGACAAGCCGGACGATGACAGCGGTGTATTTGGCGATCGCTCGCGTCATCACGCGACCACCCATTGCTTGAACAGATCGAAATCGATGTTGCCGCCGGACAGCACGAGACCGACGCGCTTGCCTGACAGCTTGGTCTTGTCCTGAAGCGCCGCGGCGAGCGCGGCGGCGCCGGCGCCTTCAGCGAGATTGTGCGTGTCGGTCCAGTAGGCGCGGATCGCGGCGGCGACCTCGTCGTCGGAAACCTGCACGATGCGCGCGGCACCCTTGCGGATCAGCGCGAACGCGTCTGCATCGGGAATGCGCGTCGCCATGCCGTCGGCCAGCGTGTTGCTGGTCTTCGTCGTCACGACCTTGCCGGCCGCGAACGACAGCGCGTAGGACGGCGCTTCGGTCGACTGCACGCCGACGATCTCGGTCTTCAGACCAAGCAGGTCGCGCGCCATGATGCAGCCGGAGATTCCAGAACCCTGCCCGATCGGCACATAGAGAACATCGAGATCCGGCGCCGCCCGGAACAGTTCGAGCGCATAGGTGGCGACGCCGAGCACGAGATCCGGATGAAACGACGGCACCATGTGCAGGCCGGTAAATTGGGCGCGCCGCTGCGCCTCTTCGGCAGCCGCCTGAAAGTCCTCGCCATGCTCGACCAGCTCGGCGCCAAACGCCTTCATCGCCCGGTTCTTCTCGACCGAATTGCCGCGGGGCACGTAGATCACCGCCGGCACGCCGTGGCGGCTCGCGGCAAAGGCCAGGCTCTGGCCGTGATTGCCGCGCGTCGCCGAGATGATGCCGGGAATGTTCGGCCGCTCGCGCTTCAGCCGTTCCAGATAGACGAGACCGCCGCGCACCTTGAAGGCGCCGATCGGCGTATGGTTCTCGTGCTTGACGATGACCTGCGTCCCAAGGCGCTCAGCGAGCAGCGGCCAGCCGCGTGCCGGCGTCGCCGGCACCGCCAGCCCCACGATCGCATGTGCGCGCTTGAGCTCCGTCAGGTCGAACATGGCCTCACACCAGCGCCTTGCCGCCGGCGAAAGCCTTTGCCGTCGCCTCGTCGTTCGCCTGCTCCGGCAACAGCATCTCGTTGTGCGCCTTGCCGGAGGGGATCATCGGGAAGCAGTTTTCGAGCGCCGCGACGCGGCAGTCGAACAGCACTGGGCGCTTGACCGAGATCATCTCCTGGATGGCGCCGTCGAGATCACCTGGCTTGTGCACCTGGATGCCGACGCCGCCATAGGCTTCCGCGAGCTTGACGAAATCCGGCAGCGCCTCCGAGTAGGAATGCGACAACCGGTTGCCGTGGAGCAGCTGCTGCCATTGCCGCACCATGCCCATGTACTGGTTGTTCAGGATGAAGATCTTGATCGGCAGCTCGTACTGCACCGCCGTCGACATCTCCTGCATCGTCATCTGCACCGAAGCATCGCCCGCGATGTCGATGACGAGGCTGTCCGGGTGGGCGACCTGCACGCCAACTGCGGCCGGCAGGCCGTAGCCCATGGTGCCGAGACCGCCCGACGTCATCCAGCGATGCGGCTCCTCGAAGCCGAAGAACTGCGCCGCCCACATCTGGTGCTGGCCGACTTCCGTCGTGATGTAGGTGTCCTTGCCGCGTGTCGCCTCGAACAGGCTCTGGATCGCGTGCTGCGGCAGGATCACGTCGTTGCTCTTCTTGTAATAGAGCGAGTTACGGGCGCGCCACTGCGCGATCTGCTGCCACCACGCCTTGATGTCGGGCTTCTTCGCTTCCGCCTTGAACACCTGGAGGATGTCGCCGAGGATGTTGCCGCAGTCGCCGATGATCGGCACGTCGACACGGATGTTCTTGTTGATCGAGGACGGATCGATGTCGATGTGGATCTTCTTCGAGCCCGGCGAGAACGCATCGACGCGACCGGTGATGCGATCGTCGAAGCGCGCGCCGACGCACAGCATGACGTCGCAATCATGCATGGTCATGTTGGCCTCGTAGGTGCCGTGCATGCCGAGCATGCCGAGCCAGTTCTTGCCCGACGCCGGGTACGCCCCCAGGCCCATCAGGGTGGAGGTGATCGGGAAACCGGTGACCTCGACCAGCTCGCGCAGGAGCTTGGTCGCCTCGGGACCGGAATTGATCACGCCGCCTCCGCTGTAGATCACCGGGCGCTTGGCGTTGGCGAGCAACGACACGGCCTTGCGGATCTGCGTCGCATCGCCCTTCACGCGCGGCGCGTAGGAGCGGTGCACGTCCGACTTGCGCGGCGGATGATAGGTGCCGGTCGCGAACTGCACGTCCTTGGGCACATCGACGAGCACCGGGCCGGGACGGCCGGAGGTCGCGACATAGAAGGCCTCGTGCAGCACCTTGGCGAGATCGTTGACGTCGCGCACCAGCCAGTTGTGCTTGGTGCAGGGCCGCGTGATGCCGACCGTGTCGCACTCCTGGAACGCGTCGTTGCCGATCAGATGCGTCGGCACCTGGCCAGAGATGCAGACCAGCGGGATCGAGTCCATCAGCGCGTCGGTCAGCGGCGTCACCATGTTGGTGGCGCCGGGTCCGGAGGTCACCAGCGCAACGCCCGGCTTGCCGGTCGAGCGCGCATAGCCCTCGGCGGCGTGGCCCGCGCCCTGTTCGTGGCGGACCAGGATGTGCTGGACCTCGCTCTGCTGGAAGATCTCGTCATAGATCGGAAGCACGGCGCCGCCGGGATAGCCGAAAATGTCGGTCACGCCATGATCGATGAGCGCCCGGACGATCATCGCGGCGCCGGTCATCTGGTTCGGATCGTGGCTCTTGTCGCTCATTGTCTTGCTCCGGATGCGCTGTTGTCAGCGGCTTCGTTCGTGTCGGGTTCGGGAAATAAAAAAGGCCCCGAAGAGGGACCCTGCACACCGCCTGTCATGTGGATGGCAGCTAGCCACCCCCGGCGGTGTGCCTGGGTACGACGGCGATAAGGAGTTTGGTAATAATGTTACGCATGGCAGGTGCCCGGCTTCCCAAAGGTTGCGCGAAACATAACGGTCAAAGCCCGGATGTCAAGGCAATGCGACCGTTCCCGCGCGATTTTGGCAGTGTAGCGGTGTTCCCGGGGTTCGGCGAGAGGTAAATTCGGGAACCCGGGTACAAAAGCACGTCAATCGGGGTCCCGAGCCGCATTCACGATGGCGGCGAGCCACCCCCTCGCTTCCTCCGGCTTGACCCATTCGAACTCGGGCAATTGGTGCCGGAACCAGGTGAACTGCCGCTTGGCGTAGTGGCGGGTGTCGGCGCGGCCGATCATGGCCGCCTCCTCCAGGCCGAGCTCACCGTGCAGATGACGGATCAGGGCCGGCACACCATGGGCTTTCATCGCCGGCAGCAGCGGATCGAGATGTCTGGCGGCGAGCCGCTCAACCTCTCTCAACGCGCCGGCGCCGAGCATGGCATCGAAACGGGCATCGATGCGGGCATAGAGCTCGTCGCGCGCGGGGGCGAGAAACACCGCGTGAAAACTGTCCTTGGGCAGCAGCGGCGGCTGGCCTTCGTGGTGCCAGTCGAGCAGCGAACGGCCCGTCGCTTCGACCACTTCGAGCGCGCGCGCGATCCGGGTGCGGTCGCGCAGGTTCAATCGTTCGGCAGCGCGCGGATCGCGGCGTGCAAGTTCCTCATGCAGCGCCTCGACGCCGTTCCGCTCCAGCCGCGCGCGCACGTCCTCACGTACTTCGGCGGGAATCGACGGGACAACGGAGAGGCCCGCCGTCAGCGCCTTGAAATAAAGCCCTGTGCCGCCGATGAAGATCGGCAGGCGGCCTTGGGCATTCGCCTCTTCCAGCGCCCTCGCCGCGTCAGCCACCCAGGCGCCGGCCGAGAAATTCACGGCCGCATCGACGTGGCCGTAGAGGCGGTGCGGCGCCCGTCCCTCCTCGCCATGTGTGGGGCGCGCGGTGATGATGCGGAGGTCACGATAGACCTGCATGGAATCGGCGTTGATGACGATTCCGCCCGTACTCAGGGCAAGCTCGAGCGCCAGCGCCGACTTGCCGCTGGCGGTCGGGCCTGCGATAAGCACGGCCTTGCCAACATGCCTTCTGCTGACTTGTCCCTCGTTCACGAAAACCTCAAATGTCCCTCGTCGCCACGCTGATCTGCAATCCCGACAATCCCGCGCTCGACAGCACCATCGTCGACGGTGCCCGCGCCGTGCTGCCCCAGGCAGCGCCGGCGCACTGGCTGTTCGACGGGGTTGCGGTCGACATCCCCTTCGGCGCGCAGGATAACCTCGAAGGCGACCGTCACGCCATCGAACAGCGGTTGCGCGAGCTTCGCGGCGACCTGCCCATCGACATCGTGGTGCAGCCAGTCGGCTTCCGGCGCAAGAAGCTTTTTCTCGCCGACATGGATTCCACCATGATCGGCCAGGAATGCATCGACGAGCTCGCCGATCTCGTCGGGATGAAGGCCCACGTGGCCGCCATCACCGAACGCGCGATGCGCGGCGAGATCGAGTTCGAGCCGGCGCTGCGCGAGCGCGTGGCGCTTCTGAAGGACCTACCTGCCAGCGTGGTCGACGAGGTGCTGGCCAAGCGCATCACGTTGACCCCGGGCGGCCGCAAACTGGTCGCGACCATGCGCGCCCACGGCGCCTATACCTGTCTCGTCTCCGGCGGCTTCACGCTGTTCACGAGCGCGGTCGCCGCCAAGATCGGCTTCCAGGAGAACCGCGCCAACGAGCTCGTCGTGCGCGACGGCAAGTTCACCGGCGAGGTGAAGGAGCCGATTTTGGGCCGCGCGGCAAAGCTCGCGACGCTGGTCGATCTGATGGAGTCGTTCGATCTCGACGACATCGACTCCGTCGTGGTCGGTGATGGCGCCAACGATCTCGCGATGATCCAGGCGGCTGGACTGGGGGTGGCCTATCACGCGAAGCCCGCAGTCGCGGCTGCAGCCGCCGCGCGGATCGACCATGGCGATCTCACCGCGCTGCTCTATGCGCAGGGGTACAGGCGGGACGAGTTCGTGGAGGGGTAGCCTCCTCCCCGCAGTCATCACCCGCGTAGGCGGGTGATCCAGTATCCGAGCGGCGGCAGTGTTTGAACCGAGAAGCCGCGGCGTACTGGATGCCCCGCTTTCGCGGGGCATGACAGTGAGTGCGGGGCTAAGATCGCCCCTTACTGCACGCTCAGTGCCACAAACCGCAGCTCGCCGTCGGCGTTGGAAACGAGCAGCAGCACGGACTTCTTGCCGTCCTTCTTGAGCTGGTCGACCCGCTTCTGGATGTCGGCGCCGCTGGAGACGGCCTCCTGCGCAACCTCGACGATGACGTCGCCGGCGGAGAGGCGCTTTTCGGCAGCGTCCGAATTGGCATCGACATTGGTGACGACCACGCCCTTGACGCTGTCCTTGATCTTGTAGCGCGTGCGCAAATCCTTGCTGAGCGCCGCAAGGTCGAGACCGAGCGCCTTCTGCGTCACCGTTTTCTCGGGCGCCGGCTCGTCGGTCTTCACCGCGGCCTGCACCTTGTCGGGATCCTGGAGACGGCCGAGCGTGACCTTCTTGGTCTCCTCCTGGCCCTTGCGGATGATGACGACATCGACTTCCTTGCCGACCGCCGTGTCGGCGACGACGCGGGAGAGATCCTTGGGGTCCTTGACGTCCTTGCCGTCGAACTTGACGACGACGTCGCCGGGCTCGATGCCCGCCGGCTTGGCCGGGCCCTTGTCGTCGACACCGGCGACCAGCGCGCCGCGCGCGGGCTTGATGTTGAGGCTCTCGGCGATCTCGTCGGTGACGCTCTGGATGCGCACGCCCAGCCAGCCGCGGCGCAGTTCGCCGAACTGGCGGAGCTGGTCGACCACGGCGACAACCGTCTTCGACGGCACGGCAAAGCCGATACCGATCGAGCCGCCGGAGGGGGAGATGATCAGCGTGTTGACGCCGATGACGTCGCCATCGAGGTTGAACAGCGGGCCGCCGGAATTGCCGCGGTTGATGGAGGCGTCGGTCTGGATATAGCTGTCATACGGCCCCGATGAGATGTCGCGGTTCTTGGCCGAGACGATACCCGCCGTCACTGTACCGCCGAGGCTGAAAGGATTGCCGATCGCGACCACCCAGTCGCCGAGGCGCAGCTTGTCGGAGTCGCCGAACTTTACGGCGACCAGCGGCTTCGGCGGCTTGAACTTCAGCACGGCGAGGTCGGTCTTCTTGTCGACGCCGACCAGCTCGGCCTTGATCTTGGTGCCGTCGTTGAGGATGACGTTGATCTCGTCGGCGTCTGCGATGACGTGGTTGTTGGTGACGACGACGCCCGCGGTGTCGATGATGAAGCCGGAGCCGAGCGAGTTGGTCTTGCGGGGCGGATTGTCACCGCGCTCGCCGCCCTTGCCGCCGCCGCCGGGGCCGCGGCGGTTCTTGAAGAAGTCGTCGAAGAACTCCTCGAAGGGCGAGCCGGGCGGCAATTGCGGCATGGTGTTACTGCCGCCGCCCTTGGCTTCGACGGTCTGCGAGGTCGAGATGTTGACGACCGCGTCGATCACCTTCTCGGCGACGTCGGCGATGCCGTCCGGTCCGCGTGCAAGGGCCGGCGTGCAGAACGCGCTGAATGCACTGACGGCGAGCGCGGCCAGCCCTAAGCGCAAGCGGGTCGGGGCAATGGTGGCAGCGGTCATTGGTATCTCCAGAGAAAAGGATCAGGCGCCAGGGATTCGCCTCCAAGGCTTCAGCTCCAAGACTGCGCTCGAACGTGGGGATGACGCAAGCGCGGAGCTTAACGGGCCTCAAAACCCGGATAATAAGGCGAAAAACAGTCTCTCGCCTTCACTTTGGCGTTGGCGTGACGCCTAAATCGGACGGCGCATAACCCAGATCAAGACCAGGCCGGCCACGGCCGAACCGATCCCGACGGCCCGCAGGATATTGTCCGGCGTGGCGATGGCGCTCTTCATGGCCTTGCGCATCCAGTTGGGACTTGCCGCGAACATCAAGCCTTCCAGCACGAACAGGATGCCTAAGCCGATGAGGAAGTCGGCGAACGCAATGGACCTCATCGGATTGGAACCTCCCGTGGTCGTGTTCTTGTCTGGACGAAGGGCGGCCAGACCGGCCGCCCTTGTCTAGCTTACGGCTTCGCCGGCGTCTCTGTCGCCGTCTTGCCGGACGGGCTACCAAAATACCGGAAGAAATCCGACTCCGGCCGCAGCAGGAAGCGGGTGTCGCTCGCCTTCAGACCGTTCTCATAGGCCGTCATCGACCGGTAGAAGGCGAAGAAGTCGGCATCCTTGCTGTAGGCTTCCGCAAACAGGCGGTTGCGCTCGGCATCGCCCGCGCCGCGGGTCTGCTCGGCCTGCGAATTGGCTTCCGCGACGATCACGGTCGCCTCGCGGTCGGCCTTGGAGCGGATCTCCTGTGCCTTCTGACCGCCCTGCGCGCGGAACTCGGCGGCTTCGCGCTCGCGCTCGGTCTTCATGCGCAGATAGACAGCCTGGCTGTTCTGCTCCGGCAGGTCGGCGCGCCGGATCCTGACGTCGACGACCTGGATACCGTAGCCGTCGGCTTCGCGATCGAGTTGGTCGCGGATGCGCAACATCAGCTTCTCGCGGTCGTCGCGCACCACGTTGATGAAGGTGACCTCGCCGAGCACGCGGCGCAGCGCCGCATTCAGGAGCGTGGTGAGCTGGATGTTGGCGGCCTGGATCGAGCCGACACTCTGATAGAAGCGCAGCGCGTCCTTGATGCGGTAGCGCGCGAAGGCGTCGACCACTAGCCGCTTCTGGTCGGATGCGATCGCTTCCTGCGACGGGTTCTCCAGATCGAGGATCCGCTTGTCGATGTTGATCACCGAATTCCACGGCGCCTTGAAATGCAGGCCGGGCGCGGTGACGACGTCGACGGGCCTGCCGAACTGCAGCACGATGGTTTGCTCGGTCTGCTGCACCGTGAACAGCGACATGTAGCCGACGATCACGACGAGCAGGAGGGCGAGCAGCGCGACGATACCTGTGACCGGAGACCTCATCGGGTGCCTCCGCTCGACTGCTGACCGCTGGTAGGCGGCCGCTTTGTCGTCAATTCGTTCAGCGGCAGATAGGGCACGACGCCCTGGCCCGAGGGACCGCCGTCATAGACGAGCTTGTCCGCCCCACCGAGCACCCGCTCCATCGTCTCCAGATAGATTCGTTCACGCGTCACGTCGGGCGCCTTCTTGTATTCCTCGTACACCTTCAGGAAGCGCGCGCTCTGGCCCTTGGCCTCGGCGATCGCCTGCTCCCTGTAGCCTTCGGCGGCCTGCAGGATCTGCGCCGAACGTCCGCGCGCCTGCGGCACCACCTGATTGGCGTAGGTCTGCGCTTCGTTCTGCAACTGCTCCAGATTGGCGCGCGCCGCCTGGACGTCGCGGAAGGCGTCGATCACCTGCGCCGGCGGATCGACCTTCTGCATCTGCACCTGGGTGACCTGAATGCCCGCCCCGTAGCTGTCCAGCGTCCTCTGGATGAGTTCCTGCACGCTCTGTTCGGTGACGTTGCGGGCGCCTGTCAGGATCGGCTGAATCTGCGAGCGGCCGATCACTTCGCGCATCGCGCTCTCGGCGACCGCCTTCACGGTGCCTTCGGGATTCTGGATGTTGAAGAGGAAGTCACCGACGCCGTCCGGCTTGATACGCCAGAGCACGGTGAAGTCGACGTCGACGATGTTCTCGTCGCCGGTCAGCATCAGACTCTCTTCCGGCACGTCACGAATGGAGCGGCCGCGCCGCGCCGGATCGTCGATCAGCGTCATCCCGATCGAGATCGTGTTGACGCGCAACGCCTTCGGCAGCAGCACGGTTTCGATCGGATAGGGCAGATGATAGTTCAGGCCCGGTTGCACCGTGCGGACATGCTTGCCGAAGCGCAGCACGACGCCGAGCTCTTCGGACTGCACCCGGAAGAAGCCCGACAGCAGCCAGAACGCGACGATGAGCAGGACGATCAGCGTGATGCCGATGCCGGAGAAATAGCCGCCCGGCATGATCTGCTGGAGGCGGTCCTGGCCGCGCCGCAGAAGGTCTTCCAGATCCGGCGGCCTTGGCCCGACCGGTTGCGGGCCGTTGCCCCATGGTCCCTTCGGACCCGAGCCCCATGGGCCACCGCCCTGATTCTTCCACGGCATTCGACGCTCTCCTCGGCAGGGTGAAATAGCCCCCGCCCGCTTTGTCCGGTCCGGCTTTATAGGGGACAGGCAAGTCCCTTACAACGCGGCCCGGGCCGTCTTTCGAGCTATGCTCGGGCACGAAAAAGTCAATGTAAACATTGGTGAATGCGGTTAATGGCCCGCCCGCCGACGATATGTCACATAGGAGTAGTCGGCGCTGTCGTTGGGTCCGGCAGGATGACGGATGCGCTCAACCTCATCCCACTTCGCCTTGTCGATGTCGAAATGCGTGTCGCCTTCGGGGCGCGCATGCACTTCGGTGATTTCGAGGCGATCGGCGCGATCGAGCCATTGCCGATAGATCTCGGCGCCGCCGATCACCGCGATCTCGGCGACCGAACGCCGCAGGGCATCGCCGCGCGCGACCGCGCCTGCATCGGCAGCCGATGTCGTGACGATGGCACCATTGGCACGATAATCCGCATCGCGCGTGATGACGATATTGGTACGGCCCGGAAGCGGCCGGCGCAGAGTTTCGAAGGTCTTGCGCCCCATGATCACGGGCTTTCCGATCGTCAGCGCCTTGAAGCGCGCCATGTCGGACTTCATTCGCCACGGCATTGCGTTGCCCGCGCCGATGACGCCGTTCTCCGCGATCGCAACGACGAAAACGATCTCCATCAGGCAGAGCTCCCGGCTAGCCGCGTCAGCGCAGGGCCGGTGACACGGCACAGCGTCCAGTCGTCCATCATGACGGCGCCGAGCGATTTGTAGAACGCGATCGACGGCGCGTTCCAGTCCAGCACCGCCCATTGCAGGCGCGACCAGCCGTTGTCGACGCACTCCCTGGCGAGATAGACCAGCAGCGCCTTGCCGAGGCCCCTGCCTCGATGCGACGGCCGCACGTAGAGGTCTTCGAGGTAGATGCCGTGGCGGCCGCTGAAGGTGGAGAAATTGGTGAACCAGACCGCGAAGCCGACCGCCTCGTCGTCCCACTCGGCAATCGCGCAGTAGAGCCGCGGGTTGTCGCCGAACAGCGCCTCCGAAATCATCGCCTCGGTCGCCTCGACCTCGTGCGAAAGCTTTTCGTACTCGGCGAGTTCACGAATGAAGGAAAGAACGAGCCCAGCCTCGTCCGGGCGCGCACGGTGGATGTTGAGCGACATCCGCGTCAGACCGCGACTTCCGCCTTGATGTGCGGATGCGGATCGTAGCCGACGAGCTCGAAATCCTCATAGCGGAAGGAGAAGATGTCCTTCACGTCGGGATTGATCCGCATCACCGGCAGTGCACGCGGCGCGCGCGTGAGCTGAAGCCGCGCCTGCTCCAGATGGTTGGAGTAGAGGTGAGTGTCGCCGAGGGAATGCACGAAATCGCCCGGCTTCAATCCCGTGACCTGCGCCACCATCATGGTGAGCAGCGCATAGGATGCGATGTTGAAGGGCACGCCGAGGAACACGTCGGCCGAGCGCTGATAGAGCTGGCACGACAATTTGCCGTTCGCGACATAGAACTGGAACAGCAGGTGGCAGGGCGGCAGCGCCATCTTCTCGACGTCGGCAGGATTCCAGGCGGTGACGATCAGCCGGCGCGAATCCGGGGTGCGCTTGATCATGTCGACGACATTGGCGATCTGGTCGATGCTGCGCCCGTCAGCCGTTGGCCAGGAGCGCCATTGATGGCCGTAGACCGGCCCGAGATCGCCATTGGCGTCAGCCCATTCGTCCCAGATGGTGACGCCGTTGTCGCGCAGATATTTGATGTTGGTGTCGCCCTTCAGGAACCACAGCAGCTCATGCACGATCGCCTTCAGCGGCAGCCGCTTGGTGGTCAGCATCGGGAAGCCGGCGGACAGGTTGAAGCGCATCTGATGGCCGAACACCGACAGCGTGCCGGTGCCGGTCCGGTCGGTCTTCTCGGCGCCGTCTGAAAGAATCCGCTCGAGCAGGTCCTGATACTGGTGCATGTGCCAATGAGCCTTTGGGGAGGCGGCGAACTTAACGGCCACCCCCGCGCCGCGACAGCGGCGATTCGCTGCCTCCACCGATTATACCCGGAAAACTGAGTGGTCCCGGCACAAACGACAAGGGGCGGAACTTACGTCCCGCCCCTCGCCTATCGACTTGAAAGTGCTGGTTAAGTTGCCGGCTTGAGCACCGGACTCCACTTCGCGATCTCGTTCTTGACGAGGGTCGCCAGCGCCTCCGGCGTTCGGTCCTTGGGACCCGGAATGACGCTGCCGAGCTCGAGCAAGCGCTTCTTCACGGTCTCGTCGTCGAGCGCCTTGATGGCGGCGGCATTCAGGCTCGCAATGATTGCGGGCGAAGTTCCCTTCGGCGCGAACATCGCGTTCCAGGCCTGGGCCTGGAACGCAGGCAGGCCGGCCTCCGCCGTCGTCGGCACGTTCGGCAGCGACGGATTGCGCTCGGCCGTCGCGATCGCATAGGCCTTGATGGTGCCGGCATTGATCTGCGGCACGGCATTGACGATCTGGTCGCACATGTAATCGACCTGTCCGGCCACCAGCGCGTTCATCGCGGGGCCCGTGCCGTTGAAGGGCACACCGACCGGCTTGACGTCGAGGATCGAGTGCAAGAGCTCGCAGGACACGTGCGAGACCGAGCCGACGCCGGCATGCGCGGCGTTGACCTTCTCGGCGTTCGCTTTCACGTAGGTGACAAACTCCTTGAGGTCTTTCGGCGGAAAGTCCTTGCGCGCCAGGATCAGAATCGGCGTGCCCGCGAGCAGCGCCACCGGCTCAAAATCCTTTTCCGGATGGTAGGCGAGCTTCGGATAGAGCGGCACGGAGGCGGCATGCGTGCCCATATGCCCGGTGATCAGCGTATAGCCGTCATTGGCTGCGCGGGCGGCGCGCGTGGTCGCGGTGGTGCCGCCGGCACCGACCACGTTCTCGATGATGATGCTCTGGCCCAGCGTCTGCGCCATGTGCGCGGTGACGATGCGCGAAATCACGTCAGTCGGGCCGCCGGCCGCGAACGGCACGATCATGGTGATGCTGCGCGTCGGATAGGTCTGCGCCTCTGCTGGTGCGGCAAAGGCGCACAACGATGCGAACGCCGCGGCACATGCGCCCGCAAGCGCGCGAATGGAAGTCATCTCGATCCCCTCGGACGTAAAGCAAAAATGCCGGCCACAGGGCCGGCATTTTCATTTCACGAAGCGGTCACACAAGTCGATTCGACTTCCGAATGCGGCGCGCCGACGCAGGCGCGGCGCGGTCAGTTCTCGGATTCGGTGAACACCTCGTCGCGCTTGGCGCGCAGGACGGGCAGGACCGTGAGGATCAGCAGAAACGCCGCGATCGCCAGCAGCACCGCCGACAACGGACGCGTCAGGAACACGCTCCAGTCGCCACGCGAGATCAGAAGCGCACGACGCAGGTTCTCTTCCATCAGCGGTCCGAGCACCATGCCGAGCAGCAGCGGCGCCGGCTCGAAATCGTGCTTGATCAGCCAGTAGCCGACCAGGCCGAAGACGCCCGCGAGGATGACGTCGACCGGTGCGTTGTTCACCGAGTAGATGCCGATCGCGCAGAAGATCACGATCGAGGGGAACATCAGCCGGTAAGGCACGCGCAGCAGCCGCACCCAGATTCCGACGAGCGGCAGGTTGATGATGATCAGCATCAGATTGCCGATCCACATCGAGGCGATCATGCCCCAGACCAGATCCGGCTGCTTCTGCATCACCTGCGGGCCCGGCACGATACCGTGGATGGTCATCGCGCCCACCATCAGCGCCATCACCGCGTTCGGCGGGATGCCGAGCGTCAGCAGCGGAATGAACGAGGTCTGCGCCGCGGCGTTGTTGGCGCTTTCCGGCCCCGCCACGCCCTCGATCGCGCCGCGGCCGAACCGCGACGGATTCTTGGCGAGCTTCTTTTCGAGCGTATAGGCGGCAAATGACGCGATCACCGCGCCGCCGCCGGGCAGGATGCCGAGGATCGAGCCGAGCACGGTGCCGCGGCCGATTGCCGGCGCAGAATCCATCAGATCCTTCCTGGTCGGCATCAAGCCGGTGATCTTCTGCTGCACGAGGTCGCGGTTCATCTCGGCGCCGGCGTCGAGGTTGCGGATGATCTCGGCGAAGCCGAACACACCCATCGCCACCGTCGCAAAGCCGAGACCGTCGGCAAGCTCCGGAATGTTGAAGGCCATGCGCGAGGCGCCGGTCTCGATGTCCGAGCCGACCATCGACAGCAGCAGGCCGAATACGATCATCGCGATCGCCTTCAGCACCGAGCCCTTGGCCAGCACGACCGCAAAGATCAGGCCTAGCACCATCAGGGAGAAATACTCGGCCGGACCGAACGCCAGCGCGAGTTTCGTGAGCGGCGCGCCGAGGACGGCGATCAAGATGGTCGCAACGCAGCCGGCGAAGAACGAGCCGATCGCGGCGATCGCCAGCGCCGGGCCGGCGCGGCCCTGCTTGGCCATCTGGTGGCCGTCGATGGCGGTGACGACCGATGTCGCCTCACCGGGTATGTTGACCAGGATCGACGTGGTCGAGCCGCCATACTGGGCGCCGTAATAGATGCCGGCGAGCATGATCAGCGCGCCGACCGGCGGCAGGCCGAAAGTGATCGGCAGCAGCATCGCGACCGTTGCGATGGTGCCGATGCCCGGCAACACGCCGACCAGCGTGCCCACGAGGGCGCCGATCAGGCACATCAGGAGGTTGATTGGAGAGAACGCGACGGCAAAACCGTGAGCGAGGTTGGCAAAGAGCTCCATTACACCCTCACTGAACCAGGAAACGCGGGAACATCGGCATCGGCAACCCGAGCACGTACGGGAACAGGATTGCGCAGCCGAGCGTCAGGCAGGCGCCGACGATGGCGGCCTCCAGCCAGCGCGTCTCGTGCGAGCCCAGCGCCGCAATCATGAAGCTCACGAAGGCCGTGACCACGAGGCCGAGCGGACGGATCGCCAGCGCGAAGAACAGGATCGCGACCATCACGAACAGCGGCCCGCGCCAGGAATAATGGGCCATCGCCGGCCCATCGGCCAAGAGGCCCGTCAAGGCGATGCCAGCCGACAAGGCCACCAGCAGTCCACCGAACATCCGCGGTGCCGTGCCGGCGCCGAAGGAGAAGCCGCGCATGCCCTGCAGATCGCTCGACGCCCACAGCGCGAACAGGGCGAGCGCCATCAGGATGACGCCGCCGACATAGTCCTGCGCCGACCGGATCGTCATGAACACCGTGAGGATCGCCACTGCGAACAGCGGATAGGAATAGATCAGCGCCAGCAGCACCTCGGATGACGCCTTCTTGGTGCCGCCACCGAACGATCCGAATATGGCACTGGGCGCGCCGACGAGCAGCGCCGTCACATGGCTGGTTACGACCGTCGCTGGGCCGCGCCCCGCACCCCAGCCGAAGATCGTCCCGATTGACCAGATGAATTCGAAAATCTGCGGCGCTATCGCCAGCAGGCAGAAGCCGAGCGCCACCGACGTATTTCGGGTGGCAGTCGCTGAGTGGCCCATCGTGTCGGCCATGCTTGTCTCCTCCGCGACTTCTAAGTCACGAGCACTGTTGTTCTAATCGGCTGGAATAGATCCCCCGCCCGGATCACTGCCTAGCGATTTTCATCACACAATGCCAGCAAAACCCAACAGGCCCCCGGCGAGCAAAAGCCAGAGTGGATTGATGCGCGAGATGGATGCGACCACCGCAACCACCGCGGTCAGAAGCAGCGCAGCAACGGTGCGGTCCGTCGACTGGGCCAGGATCAGGGCGCTGGCTGCCATCAATCCGATCGACAGCGGAACCAGTGCAGCCTGAATCAGGCCGGGCCATCGCGATTGGCTGGGCCGGTTCAGGAGCCGGCTGACATAATAGGCAAGCAGCGCCGTCGGCAGGCACATCGCCAGCGTCGCCGCCAGCGCTCCGGGAATGCCGGCGACGGCATAGCCGATTAACGTGACGATAAGCACGTTCGGACCTGGCGAGAGCTGCGCGATCGCATAGGCGTCGGCGAACTGCTTGTCGGTCATCCAGTGATGCACCTCGACCGCGATGCGGTGCATCTCGGGCACCGCCGCCGCAGCGCCGCCGACTGCGAACAGCGACATTAGACCAAAGGTGGAGATCAGCGCCCAGATCGGGTTCTCCGCGTTCATGCTGCTACCTTCCGTCGCATCAGGAAGGTCACGCCGATGCTGACGGGGATCGCGACCAGCAGCACCGCCTGGAGCGGCAGGCGAAGCACGCCGATCGCAACGAACACGCCGAGCATGAGGATCAGCACGACGACGTCCATCCGCTTGAGCAACGGCATCATCATGCGGAAGACCACCGCGATCAGCAGCCCGACCGCCGCGCAGGAGATGCCCGCGAGAATACGGCGCAGCACCTCGACGTCGCCGAACCGGGCGTAGATGATCGCGAGCACGGTCATAATCAGCGTCGGCGGCAGCAACAGCCCGGTAAAGGCGGCAACACCGCCGGCGATCCCGCGCAGCCGCGACCCGAACACCATCGACAGATTGACGATGTTGGGGCCGGGCAGGAAATGGCAGAGCGCAAAGGTCTCGTTGAACTCGTCCGCCGTCATCCAGCGGTGCTGATCGACGATGGCATGCCGGGCAAACACCAGGACCCCGCCGAAGCCGGCCAGCGACATCCGGGCGAAAGCCAGGAACAGCGCAACCAGGCCGGGCGGAGGGGCGTGGGCGGCGGGGATATCCGGCTCTTGAGCGGCCGGTGAAGAATCCGGGGACATGTCAGGAGCTTAGAACGCGGGCGGCAGCGCGGCCAAGATCATACGGAAGGCTGTCCGGAGCCTATCCAAAGGGAACCTTGCCGTGCCCCCTCGAAACACCTGTCATTTGAAACCTTTGCCCCCTATATTGGGGATGCCGGCTCGCCGGCTATGGAAATAAACGGTCGTCGCAATAAACCATTCGGACCCGGGGGCGGTACCCGGCGCCTCCACCAAAGCCCACCAGCGGGGTCACCCAGAGCGGGCTTTGGCGGGGGCGAAATAGGATCGACGAGGGCGTAAAGGGCGTGCTTTTTCCCGGTATTGTTCCGCCGTTATCGGGCTACTGCAATAGTTGCCAACGACAACTTTGCTCCGGTTGCTCAGGCTGCGTAACGCAGTTTGAAAGACCATCTTAAAGTCCTAACGGGTTAAGCTCCGTTAGGCGGGGTTCGGAGGCACCTGGCAACAGAAGCCTCCACTTACCTCTTATTTCCTTCCCGGCGGGGACTCCTGCTGACCCGTCAGGCGCGGTACTATCGCGGCTTGGCGAGTCGGGCCGGCAGGGTCCGGCTTCGGGAATGCGACAGGACCATCATGGCGACCGATCATATCCGATACGATGTGCTGGCCCGCGACGCGCTGCGCGGCGTGCTGCGGAAGGTGCTGACCGATGCCGCGTCCCATGGACTGCCGGGCGAGCACCATTTCTTCATCACCTTCGTATCGAAGGCCGAGGGCGTGAAGCTGTCGTCGCGGCTGCTGGCGCAATATCCGGAAGAGATGACGATCATCCTCCAGCACCAGTTCTGGGATCTGACCGTGCTCGAGGACCGGTTCGAGGTCGGCCTGTCCTTCGGCGGCATTCCGGAGCGGCTGATCGTGCCGTTCAGCGCGATCAAGAGCTTCCTCGATCCGTCCGTGAAGTTCGGCCTCCAGTTCGACACCTCCGATGTCGCCGAGGTCTCGCCGGAGACATTGCCGGCCGCTGCCGCACCGTCGGCCGTCGCGGTGCCCGCGCCTGCCAGTGAACCAGCGGAAAGCGCCGACGAGCCGACCGCTCCGAACCAGGGCGGCGCTGAAGTCGTGCGGCTCGATCGTTTCCGCAAGAAATGATCTAGGTTGGGCGCGAAACGGTCGCGCCGGGCCAAACTGCCTATATAGAAGAGCACATGAAGAGGCTGCGCGGCGTTTCGCGCGGCGGAATGGATGTGCTCATGGCCAAAACTGCCCGCTCGAAGACTGCCCACCCCGCCAGCCGCACCGAGACCGACAGTTTCGGTCCCATCGAGGTCCCTGCTGATCGCTATTGGGGGGCGCAGACCGAACGCTCGCGCCAGAATTTCCGCATCGGCATCGACCGCATGCCGATCTCGCTCGTGCATGCGCTCGGCATCGTCAAGCTCGCGGCCGCACAATCCAACCTCGAGCTCGGCCTGCTCGACCAGCGCCGGGCCAACGCCATCATCCGCGCCGCGCGCGAGGTGATCGAGGGCAAGCTGGACGATCATTTTCCGCTTGTCGTGTGGCAGACCGGCTCGGGCACCCAGAGCAACATGAACCTCAACGAGGTCATCGCCAACCGCGCCAATGAGCTGCTCGGCGGCGAGCTCGGCGCCAAGAAGCCGGTGCATCCCAACGATCACGTCAACATGAGCCAGTCGTCGAACGACTCGTTCCCGACCGCGATGCACATCGCGGCCGCAAGCCGCATCAATGCCGATCTCGTCCCTGCCCTCGGCGAGCTGCTGCGCGCGCTCCGCAAGAAGGAGAAGGAGTTCGCCAAGATCGTGAAGATCGGGCGCACGCATACGCAGGACGCCACGCCGCTGACGCTGGGCCAGGAATTTTCCGGCTATGCCGCCCAGGTCGAAAGCGGCATCGCCCGCCTCAAGGTCGCGGTGAAGGACCTTTATCCGCTTGCGCAGGGCGGCACCGCCGTCGGCACCGGCCTCAACTCGAAGCCGCGCTTCGCAAAATTGTTCGCAAAGCACGTTGCCGGGATTACGAAGCTGCCCTTCACCAGCGCCGCCAATAAATTCGAGGCGCTGGCCTCGAACGACGCTTATGTGCTGGCGCACGGCGCCATCAATTCCGTCGCGACAGGCCTGTTCAAGATCGCCAACGATATCCGCCTGCTCGGATCGGGCCCGCGCTCGGGCCTCGGCGAATTGGTCCTCCCGGAGAACGAGCCGGGCTCCTCGATCATGCCGGGCAAGGTCAACCCGACGCAGTGCGAGGCGATGACGATGGTGTGCTGCCAGGTGTTCGGCAATCACACCGCGATCACGGTCGCCGGCAGCCAGGGCCATTTCGAGCTCAACGTCTACAAGCCCGTGCTCGCCTACAACATGCTGCACTCGATCCGGCTGATGGCCGACGCCGCGCGCTCCTTCACCGAACATTGCGTCAGCGGCATCCGCGCCGACGAAAAGCGCATAAGTGAGCTGATGCAGCGCTCGCTGATGCTGGTGACCGCGCTCGCCCCGAAGATCGGCTACGACAACGCCGCCAAGGTGGCGAAGACCGCGCATGCCAACGGCACCACGCTGAAGGAGGAGGCGCTGCGGCTCGGCTTCGTCTCGGCCGACGAGTTCGACCGCCTGGTGCAGCCGGAGAAAATGACGCGGCCTGGATGAATTCCGAATTCCGATAGTCATCCGTAATCATACGGTGCCCTGGGGGCGCATAAATATAAGGCTTAAGGGCAGGGATTTGATTACCGTCAATGTTGTGGCGAGGCGGCGTGCTACGCGGGCCTCTCTGCCCTATGACGGGGCTAATTCATCGTTTGATGGCCCAAGGGGCCAATTGACGAGGACGAGCGAATGGCGATCAAGTCTCATGGGGCGCAACACGGCACCCAGTTTCTGAATGTTTCATCCTGCCAGAAGAGGAGCGGATGATGGAGACGCGGCATGGGGAACGTCATCAACCTGAATCGTTTCAGGAAGCGCGCCGAGCGGGAAGCCACGGCGAAGCAGGCGGACGTCAACCGGGCGAAGTTCGGTCGCACGAAGGCGGAGCGGTCGGCGGAGGAGACGCGCGCGGACAAGGCGAAGGCGCATCTGGACCAGCATCAGATCGATCGCGAGGATCAGCCATGAAGTCGCCCGTGGTGAAACGGTCGATCGTAGTTGCCGGCCACAAGACCAGCGTCAGCCTGGAAGAGGCGTTCTGGAACGGCATGAAGGAGATTTCGGGCCTACGCAACATGACGCTGTCCGAGCTGGTCGGCGAGATCGACGGCAACCGCCAGCAGGGCAATCTGTCCTCGGCGATCCGCCTGTTCGTCCTCGACTACTTCAAGAGCCGCGCCATGGCCGCCATCCAGCCGGAAAAGGTCCCGGCCCAGTAGCCGTTGGGCGCCCTCCTACGGCGCCTCCCGGTTCTGCACTTTAAAATCACTCTAAGGTGCAGTTTCAGCCGACCCGCGCGCTTGACCTCAATGCCCTGCGTTGAAAATACAGGGCATGACCGACACCAATGACACGCGTTCGCGGATGCCGCTGGGCCTGGCCCAGCGCGGCTATATCGGCGTCATCCAACACCTTTCCGCCGGAGATGCGGACTCGGCGCTCTCGGATATCGAGCTCGAGAGCCGGCTGATCGAGCTCGGCTTCGTCGAGGGCGCCCGGGTCGAGGTGCTGCACGAGGGGCTGGTCGGGCGCGACCCGATCGCCGTCCGTGTCGACAACATCACGATCGCGGTCCGCCGTCGTGAAGCCATGGCCATCATCGTCGCGTAGACAGCGACCGGACAATTGATCCCATGGAATTACCCCTGCTGCATCTCGCCTTGGTCGGCACGCCAAACAGCGGCAAGACGTCGCTGTTCAATGCGCTGACCGGCAGCCGACAGAAGGTCGCGAACTATCCGGGCGTCACAGTCGAGCGCAAGGAAGGCTTCTTTGTCACGCCCCTGGGACGCCAGGTCTCGGTGGTCGACCTGCCCGGCACCTACTCGCTGCGCGGCCGCAGCCCGGACGAGGAGATCACCCGCGACTTCGTGCTAGGCAAGGCGACCGGCGAGACCGTGCCCGACCTCGTGCTGTGCGTGGCCGACTCGACCAATCTCCGCCTGACCATCCGCCTGCTGCTGGAGCTGAAGCGCACCGGCCGGCCGATGATCCTGGTCCTCAACATGTTCGACATCGCGAGCCGCCGCGGCATCACTGTCGACGTGGGGCGGCTCGCCAAGGAGCTCGGCGTGCCCGTGGTCACCTCGATCGCGGTGCGCAAGAACGGCACGGCCGATCTGTTGGCTCTGACGGACGAGATCTCGGCAAAGCTCGCCGAAGAGCCACAGGAGAACAGCTGGCGCGCGCTCAGCGTCGCCGAGCTGCGCGCCACCCAGCGCGAGGCCGACCGCATCATCGCCGACTGCGTCAGCCTGCCAAGCCGGCCCGACACCTGGACTGCGCGGATCGATGCCGTGGTGCTGCATCCCGTCGGCGGTCTGATCGTGCTCGCGGCTATCCTGTTCGTGATGTTCCAGGCGGTGTTCGCCTGGGCGCAGCCGCTGATGGACCTGCTCAACAACGGCTTCGATGCGCTCGGCGAATTCGTGCACGCCACCCTGCCCGCCGGCCTGTTGCAGAGCTTCCTTCAGAACGGCGTGATCTCAGGCGTCGGCAGCGTCATCGTGTTCCTGCCGCAGATCATCATCATCTTCCTGTTCATCCTGCTGCTGGAAGATTTCGGCTACATGGCGCGCGCCGCGTTCCTGATGGACCGCATCATGGGCGGCGCCGGGCTGCACGGCCGCGCCTTCATTCCGCTGCTGTCGAGCTTTGCCTGCGCCATTCCCGGCATCATGGCGACGCGCGTGATCGACAACAAGCGCGACCGGCTGACCACGATCCTGATCGCGCCGCTGATGACCTGCTCGGCGCGCATTCCCGTGTATACGCTGATCATCTCGGCCTTCATTCCGGCCAGGGACGTCTGGGGCTTCATCAACCTCCAGGGCCTCGTGATGTTCGGCCTCTATGCGGCCGGCATCACCAGCGCGCTGCTGGTCTCGTTCCTGATCAAGTTCTTCATGCTGCGCGACTATGCGCCGGCGCCGTTCATGCTGGAGCTGCCGGACTACAAGATGCCGCGGCTGAAATCGATCGTGATCGGCGTCTACACGCGCGCCAAGATGTTCCTCTACCGCGCCGGCACCACGATCTTCTCGATGATGGTGCTGATCTGGTTTCTGGCCTCGTTCCCGCAGCCGCCCGCGGGCGCCACCGAGCCGGCGATCGACTTCAGCCTCGCGGCGATCATCGGCAAGGCGCTCGAGCCGCTGCTCGCCCCGGTCGGCTTCAACTGGCAGATCGCGGTCGCGCTGATCCCGGGCATGGCGGCGCGCGAGGTCGCGGTCGCAGCGCTCGGCACCGTCTACGCGATCGAAGGCGGCAAGGAAGCCGCCGAGCAGATCGGCCAGGTGCTGGCGACGAAATGGTCGCTCGCGACCGCCCTGTCGATGCTGGCCTGGTACATCTTCGCCCCGCAATGCGCCTCCACGCTCGCCGTGATCCGGCGCGAGACCGGAAGCTGGGGATGGATGGCGGCGACCTTCTTCTACATGCTGGTACTGGCCTATGCGGCGAGCCTCCTGACCTACAATGTCGCGGTCGCACTCGGGGCGGGATAAGGCCCCCTCAAACAAAAACTGCGAAAACAACCCCATGCACAGTAGACGGGGGTTGTGAAATCAATGACTTACGCGTGTGCGAAAATCGCCCGCGCGACGGGCTGCGTGCGAGTTGCACCGTCGGGCAAAACACTGGCACAGTGGCATCGTCGAAGAATTGTCGGACCTGAGACAACGATCCTAGCGCGGATACCACTGCCATCGAGGGTCACGCTGCTGCGCGAAGGCGTGGGTCGGATTGACACCGCAATAGGCCTGAATCCCTGAAGCGGTTGCCATGCACTGCTCATAGGTCGCGAATTGGCAATTGCCGGGGTATCCCCAAATCCGCCCCTGCAAGCAGTAACTATCAGCAACACCCGGGGCGACGTTGCCATGGCGGTACTGGCGTTCGGCCGCGGACGAGATCGACGACGCCGACACCACAATTGAGCTAACCGCTAGAATTGCGAAAAGCAGGCGAGTCATCTTCATCTCCTGATTTAAGTTCTGTCGGTTGCTGCGCGCCAACCTGCATTCTGGCTGCGAACATCAACACAATTGGGCGCGCGGTCCCGACCAAAGTCAACAGAGGCAGCCGCCGCAGTCAGTCGTGTTGCATCCATGCTCACCTCCATAAGCTGGTGAAATCCAGCCATCGAGCATGGAAAACGTGCCGATAATAACGTTGCGCTAGATGACGCTGGAAGCGACGGACATCCTCGCGTTTTCGGCTTCCAATGAAAAGGCCCCGGTCCATGCCGGGGCCTGAAGTTACTGGGAGGATACAAGCTCAGTAGCGAGCAGTGCCATAACCACCATAACCGCCGAAGCGATAGTTCAACCGAAGCGTGACCAGGTCCACGTCCTGGCTGACCCCGGTGCCGAGGAGGGTGCGCCCTCCGGGCGTGACCACGGCTGCGAAGGAGGTGTTGTCATTCCCCATCCAGAGATGGTCGTATTCAACACCGACGGTCCAGTTCGGTGAGAAGCCGTATTCCCAGCCGACACCCAAGGCGCCGCCCCAGCGCGTGTGACCTGCCGAGGCCAGGCCGACTCCGGTGATGTTGTTGAATACATCAAAGCGATTGCGAGTGACGGCCGCGCCACCCTTCACGTAGAGCAGTGACGCGTTCCATGCCCATCCGAGTTGGGCCGTGAAGAGGCCAATGCCATCGGTTTTCCCTGTGGTTGAAATCAGCGGATCAACCAGGCTCACGCGCGTGTTCTTGATCTCCGCCCAATCGCCCTGTGCTTCCAAGCCGAGCACAAACTGATTAGTTTGCCAGCGATATCCGATCTGGCCGCCGACGAGCCCCCCGGAGCGATCAGCGCAACCGCCTCCCACTGTTCCTGCGAGCGTGACGAAATCCACGCAATTATGGCTCTGCCCCCAACCTCCATTGGCGCCAATGTAGAATCCGCTCCAGTTATAGACCGCCACCATTGGTGCCGGCGGCGGTGCCTTGACGGCCATGTCAGCCGCCATGGCCGGAGCCACCATGCTCAGCGCCGCGAAGCCGATCGCAGCTATCGAGAGCCTTTTCATCATCGTATCCCCTTTGCTCGAATCTTCCCGTTCAAAAACGCGAGCACATATGCAGGTTGGCGTGCACGAGTGCCGCGAACATCCAGAAGTTTACGTGCAAGGGGATTTTCGGCTCGTACCAAAATGGCAACACCCAAGCGCCATCGCTGTGCACGGCAATGTGCTTAGTCGGTCTTCACAGCTCCGGGCGCTGCGGCGTTTTCCGGTCCTTCGGCAAGCCACGCGTTGATGCCGGACGCCGGAATGAGCCGCCTCGGAAGGTGGGGATTGATCGTGCCCGCAAAGACAGCGAGGCCCTCGTCGAGTTTCGCGCGCGCGAACAGCTTTGCGTCGTACTCCGTCACAAATGTCCTTGTCTCGCGAGGACTCCGCTGTCTCGGCAGGATGCCCCGCTTCTGCACTTCAAAGGTGACATACCAGATCGGGATCATCGCGCACACCAGCTTCTCACAAACCACACAGAGGCCGTTGTCGTGCGACCGTGATCGCGGCGCTTGATTCAGATCAAGTCGGCTGCTTGACGAGTTGATGCGGCGATCGAAACGTTGGGCAAAGCTGCTGCAGGAGGATCGGGCACGGCGGACAAATCGCTCCATCCGGCTGCGGGCTGCGCGCCGGTTGACCCGTCGGGCAAACGAGGAGCACGATGGCATCATCGGCTTCAACGACATCCAGTTCGCGACCACCTCCATTCTATGGGGCTGCGAGGGGCGGTACGATACCGTCTCCGGCCTGGATCGGCGTCGTGATGCAGGGCCGACCATCTCCATGTGCAAGGAACCCGGCGCCGGGCTGAGAGTTCCTCCCCAAAGGCCTTTCAGCTTAACCAAGCGCGCGCCTTGTTAACCGAGCGCCTTGGAAGTCGCGTAGGGGCGGTGGCGCCCTTTTCAAAGCGTCAGGGGGTTCAATGAGCAGTCCATCCGGCACTGTTGCAGACGGTGCGCCCCGAGAGGCGCCCAGAATATCGACCGGCAGCGCCGGCCTGGACGACATCCTGGGAGGCGGGTTCGACGCCAACCGGATGTATCTCTACGAGGGGCGGCCCGGCACGGGCAAGACCACCATCGCACTCCAGTTCCTGCTCAGAGGTGTGCGGGACGGAGAGCGCGTGCTCTACATTTCGCTGTCCGAAACCGAGCGCGAGTTGGACCTCGTGGCGCGGCGGCACGGCTGGTCGCTGGACGGCATCGACATCTTCGAACTGGTCCCACCGGAGACGACGCTCGATCCGGAGCGCGAGCTCACGGTGTTTCATCCCGCCGAAATGGAGCTGGGCGAGACGACCGGTCTGATCTTCAAGGAGGTCGAGCGGATCAATCCTACCCGCGTGGTGCTCGACAGCCTGTCCGAGCTGCGCCTGCTTGCCCAGAACCCGCTTCGCTACAGGCGGCAGGTGCTGGCGCTGAAGCATTTTTTCACCAACCGCAATTGCACGGTGGTCCTGCTCGACGATCTCTCGTCATCTCAGGACGATTTGCAGCTCCATTCCATTGCGCACGGCGTGGTGATGCTCGAACAGCTCGCGATCGAATACGGCGCCGAGCGACGCCGGCTCCGCGTGATCAAGATGCGCGGCATCCGGTTTCGCGGCGGCTTCCACGATTTCACGATCGAGCAAGGCGGCTTGCGGATATTTCCCCGCCTGGTGGCGGCCGAACATCACAAGGCCTTTATCGGCGAGTTCACCCCCAGCGGCAACGCCGAGCTCGACCAGCTCCTGGGAGGAGGTCTCGAGCGCGGCACCAACGCACTGCTCATCGGGGCCGCCGGCGTGGGCAAATCATCGGTTGCGCTCACCTATGCGATCGCGGCGGCCGAACGTGGCGAGCACGCGGTGTTCTTCGCGTTCGATGAAGGCCGCGGCACGATCGAAGCGCGCGCCCGGACACTCGGTCTGCATCTGCAAAAACACATCGATTCGGGGCATGTCCGGTTTCAGCAGATCGATCCCGCCGAGCTGTCGCCGGGTGAGTTCGCCGCAAACGTGCGAAAGAGCGTCGAGACCGACAATGCCCGCCTCGTCATCATCGACAGCCTGAACGGCTATCTGGCAGCGATGCCCGACGAGCGCTTTCTCATCCTGCAAATGCACGAACTCTTGAGCTATCTGGGGCAGCAGGGCGTGCTGACCATCCTGGTCCTCGCCCAGCATGGCCTCGTCGGTCCGATGGATACGCCGCTCGACATCAGCTATCTCAGCGATTCGGTGCTCATGCTGCGCTATTTCGAGGTCGGTGGAACGGTGCGGCGCGCTCTGTCCGTCGTCAAGAAGCGCAGCGGCCGACACGAGCATACTATCCGGGAATTCCGGCTCAGCAGCGCCGGCATCACGCTCGGTCCGCCCCTGAGGGAGTTCAACGGCATCTTTTCCGGCAATCCGCGTTATACTGGGGAATCTACGCCCGAAGGGTCGGTTGAATGAGCGTTGAGCGAGATCACCATGTTCTCGTCTTTGCTCCGATCGGGCGCGACGGACTTGCCTCCGTCGAGCTGTTCCGGAGTTCGCACCTGGAAGCGACCAGCTGCCGCAGTCTCCCCGAACTCGTCAGCGAGATGACGGCCGGCGTCGGCGCCATTTTCCTTGCCGAGGAAGCGCTGTTCGGGAAAGACACGTCGCCGCTGGCACAATGGATCGAGAGCCAGCCGCCCTGGTCAGATCTGCCCTTCGTTGTCCTGACCAGCCATCGCGAGCAGCCGGCCGTCCTCGCCTGGCGCCGCAGCATTGTCGCGCTTCTCCGCAACGTTTCGCTGCTCGAGCGGCCGGTTCAGCCAATGACGCTGACCAGCGCCATTCAATCGGCCCTGCGCGCACGGCGGCGGCAATATGAAATCCGGGCCCTGCTCGCGGCGCGCGAACAGGCGGCTCAGGAGCTCGAGACGCTGGTGGTCGAGCGCACGCGGGCCCTCGCGGAAGCCAATGAGCAGTTGCGCCTGGAAATGAACGAGCGCGCGCGGGTCGAGGAGACACTTCGGCAAGCCCAGAAGATCGAAGCCATCGGACAGCTGACCGGCGGGGTTGCGCACGACTTCAACAATCTGCTGATGGTGATCTCCGGCGGCCTCGACATGCTCGACCGCCAGACCGATCCGGCCCGTCGCCGCCGGCTCATGGACGGGATGGTCCAGGCCGCCCAGCGCGGGGCCAGCCTGACCAAGCAGCTTCTAGCGTTCTCCCGCCGGCAGACGCTCCGGCCCGAGCCCGTCGACGTCGCCTCGCAGATGGGCGGCATGCGCGAACTGCTCGATCGAAGCCTGAGAGGTGACGTCCATGTCGAGTTCGATTTTCCGGACACGCTCTGGCCGGTGGAGGTCGATCCCGGCGAGCTCGAGCTCGTGATCCTCAATCTCGCCGTCAACGCCCGCGACGCCATGCCCAATGGCGGCACGATTCTGGTGCGCGGGGAAAATCTGCCCGATCTGAATGACAAGCAGATCGCCGGAGACTACGTGCGCCTGTCCGTGGTCGATACCGGCGTCGGCATGGGCCCGGAGATCCTGTCACGCGTTTTCGAACCATTCTTCACGACCAAGGAGGTCGGAAAGGGCTCGGGGCTCGGGCTCGCCCAGGTCCATGGATTTGCGACGCAGTCACGGGGGACAGTCCGCATTCGATCGGAAGTCGGCCAGGGCACCAGCATCGAGCTCTACCTGCCGCGATCGCTCAGCCTTCCCGCCAGGGACCGAGACCTCATCGATCTCAAGATGGCGCGGCCGAAAAAGAGCAATCATGGCCGAATCCTTCTGGTCGAAGACGACGACGAGGTTGCCGCATTGGTGAGCGAGATGCTGGACCAGCTCGGTTACGAGGTCACGCGCGCTGCGAGCGGCGCGGCCGCGCTCGGCGCCCTGGCCGACGGCCGCGCCGTCGACCTCATCTTTTCCGATATCATGATGCCCGGCGGCATGAACGGGGTCGAGCTGGCGCGGGAGATCAGGAGAAGGCGAAGCGACATACCCGTGCTTCTGACCAGCGGATACTCCGAAGCCGCAGTTCACGACGCCGAACTGGCGGGTCTGCAGATTCTGCCGAAACCCTATCATATCGACGAGCTGGCCGCGGCGCTCAGCGCGGCGAAGTCAGAATCCGGGCTCGACACGGAGTCCAAGCGGTTCAGCCGGCGCTGACGTCGTGCGGTGTCGCATCGCGAAAGCGATCGACGAACGGCCTTCAAGGCGGCAATCTGTTTCCATGAATCGCTTCAGCACCGACAGGTTGACCGCCGAAAAGCTGTGCGAGGATCACCTCGCCGATCTCGTCGCGCTGCATCTCGATGCCCAGGTGTCCCGCTATCTCGGCGGCGTGCGCTCGGCCGAGGTGACGAAGACCTATCTCGCGACAAACATGGCCCATTGGGACCGGCACGGCTTCGGACTGTTTGTGCTGCACAAAGACGGATGCTTCGCCGGGCGGGCGGGGATCCGGCATATCCTCGTCGATGGCGTGGACGAGATCGAGATTGCCTACGCGTTCAAACGCGAATTCTGGGGTCGGGGCCTTGCGAGCGAGATCGCGACGGCGCTAACCGAGATCGGGCTGTCACAACTCGCGCTGCCGTCCCTCATCGGCCTTGTCTTTGTCGGACATGGCGCATCCCGCCGCGTGCTGGAGAAGTCGAGCTACATACTCGAGAAGAGCACGACGCATCACGGTGAAGCCGTCGTGATCTACCGCATCCGACGGTGAGAGGCTGAACGCTCAGCCGGTGCGGAGCCGGACAATTGATTGCGGCAACGAGGCGAGAAACAACACCACGCAAACACACAGCAGGACGATGTCCTTGAACAGGAACTCGCCGGCCAAATTCCACGCCATCGGATCGGTTGACAGGCTCCATGTGACGACGCCCGGCGTCGTGAAGAAGAACGACCACGTGACCGCAAAGGTCACCACGCCCATGAATGAACCCAGCGCCGACAAGACCGGACTGAAGCTGCCTGCCACGAGCAGCGCCGCAATCACGAATTCGGTGACACCGAGAAAGTAGGCCTCTCCCCTCAGGCCGAACACCGACAGCCAGGAGATGATCGGACTGTTGCTGATGAACTGGGCGATGCCCTGTGCGGATTGCAGCGTGAACTTCTGCATTCCAAACGATACGAAAATGATCACCATGACCCAGCGGAGAATGGCGAGCGGACGATAAGAGCCTCCACCATTCTCAGCGATGTTGAAACCTTGCATGTGACGATTTCTCCCCGGATTGCGCGTGCATCTGTTGGCGAACGAAAACGTTCGCTATGGGCTGTACGGAGGGGAGCGTCAGTCGTTACATGCGCGGTGGGGTTCCCTTGTTCACAGGTATGTGCGCTGGACCGCAGCACGATCGTCGGTGAGCCGGGCTTTGCCGCAGCAGCCTCACGGCTCCAGCGTGTAGGAGCGCCCGGGCTCGAGCACGTCTCGAGCACGTAGATGGTCAGGAAGCGGAGCGGTCGTTCCGGGTCGCAATTGCGAAACAGGGTGTGTGGAAGATCCGCCCGGTCCTGCAACGTCTCGCCCGCCCGGTATTGCCGTGGCTCGTCGCTGCCATAGGCGGATTCGGCGACACCTTCGACGATGTAGATCGCGCCCGCGACGGGATGCCGGTGAAGCGGCGCGACGCCGCCGGGCGGATAGGTAACCTCGACGACCAAGAGCTCCTGATGATTGCCCGGCAGGGGAAGACGTTCGAGAATCTTGAGCGTGACACCGGCAAACCCTGCTTGCGGGGCGCTTGCCTGACCGTCGATATCTTCGTCCATGGGGCACCTGTCTCGTCGAGGATTGAGCCGTCGCCGCCGCGCCTAATCGCGGCGAATGACGATGGGATGCTGCGCGCAAGGCAACAAAATGGCCGATCTCCGGTTCATTCGGTGCCGCAGATAGCGCCGCGACGAGGCAACATCAGCTCGTAGGGTGGGTAGAGCGGAGCGAAACCCATCACGCCTCGGCAGGCCTGGACTCAATGATGGGTTTCGCTGCGCTCTACAGGCCGCGAGCTACCGCTCGCCCGGCCACATCGCCATGGCCGCGTTCGCTACGCCTCTCAAGTCCTCAGGCGTGGCGCCGTCCTTGGCCTGGATCGCCATGCCCTGAAAGACACTCAGATAGAAACGGCTCAGCGCATCGACGTCGGTTGCGGCGGGCAGCTCGCCGCTGCCGACCGCGCCTTCGATCCGCGCACGCAGATTGCCGAGCATGTCGAGCCGGACCTTCCTGATCGCGCGGGCGATTGTGGCCGGCCATTCGTCGCTGACGGCGCCCAGCACGGCCATGCAGCCGGCCGGCGCCGTGCGGGATTTCGGCAGGGTCTCAGTCGCCCCGATCAGCAGGTTTTCGATGCCGGCCCGCGCGGTCTTTCCTTCCGCGAGCTTGTCCCACACCGGAGGCCCCTGGGTCAGGACGTAATGCTCGATCGCAGCGAGATAGAGCGCTTCCTTGCTTTCGAAGGCCGCATAGAGGCTCGGAGAGCGGACGCCCATGGCGTCGCAGAGGTCGTGCATCGAGGCCGCCTCGAAACCCTTGCGCCAAAACAGGAACATGGCGGCTTCGAGGGCTGCATCTCGGTCGAATTCCCTGGGTCGTCCGGCCATCGCTTCCTTTCTGTAATGATCAACACATAATTGACTTGACGCGACCGATCAAGACTCCACATATTCTGTGTCGATCGTTACAGAATTGGAGAGATCAGATGACGCTGGCAGGAAAACGGGCCCTGGTGACGGGCGCAAGCAGGGGTATCGGTGCAGCCATAGCAAAAGCGTTGGCTGCAGAAGGCGCTGACGTTGCAATCACTTACGAGAAGTCGGCAGACAGCGCCGCGAAGGTCGTGGACGCCATCAAGGCAGGCGGGCGCAAGGCCGTGGCGATCCAGGCCGACAGCGCCGATGTCGCCGCCGTTCAGGCTTCGATCGACAAAACCGTCAAGGAGTTGGGCGGGCTCGATATCCTGGTCAACAATGCCGGCATTCTGCGATTGGGCGGCCTCAACGACATCTCGCTCGCCGACATCGATGCGCTGCTGAACGTCAATGTCCGTTCGCCGCTGATCGCGAGCAAGGCCGCGCTGCGCCACCTTGGCAAAGGCGGCCGCATCATCACCATCGGCAGCTATTTCGCCGACCGCGTGCCTGCGCCGGTGCTCGGCGTGTACGCGGCGTCGAAGTCGGCGCTTGCAGCGTTCACGAAGGCGCTGGCGCGGGAGCTCGGCCCCAGGGACGTCACGGTCAACCTGGTGCAGCCGGGATCGATCGACACCGACATGAACCCGGCAAGCGGCCCGACCGCGGAGACGCTGAAACAGTTCATGGCACTGGGCCGGTATGGTGCGACCGATGACATCGCGAACGCCGTGGCATTCCTGGCGAGTGCGAAGGCAAAATACATCACCGGGTCGACGTTGACCGTCGACGGCGGCGCGAACGCGTAACCATTCGAGCACGAATGGTCGGGCCGAAAATTGGTCCGGCCATTACCTGCATTTCACTGCGATGATCGGAACAAAAGAAAACCGGCGGATAGCAGTTCCATTGCGGCTGCGATGAGGCTGGACCTGAACAGCCATTCAAGAAAGTTTCTTGCCCGTTCCTGCAACAGGCGATGGTGGCGGTCGTTGACCCGCGACGGACGCAAACCAAGGAGGAACAGATGAAGAAGCTGACTTACGCTCTCGCAGCGCTAGCGACGCTTGCAATCGGTACCCCCACCATCGCCAATGCGGCCGGCTTCGGCGTCTATGTCGGCGGCGACAGGGACTATTATGACGGCCCCCGCGCGCGCATCTACGAGCATGACCGCGGCTGGCACCGTGGCTGGTACCAACACGACCGCGACTACGACCGCGGCGTCGTGATCCGTCGTTATCATCATTGGGACGATTAGGGCGAGCCAGCACGATCGAACAAGGAGGCCCCGCTTCAGCGGGGCCTTTTTGTGTTTTGCGTTGGACGCAACGAAGAGGCCGCCCAGCGCGGCGGCCTCTTCGCCGACATCAGATCACTTTGCGCGGCCTATCAAATCGCTCGTTCAGCTACTTCGTGTACCCCTGGCTCGTACACCACCACATGGCGTCAGCCCCGGTCGAGCCATGCTCGATGACGTATTTTCGGCACGCTTCGTAGTTGACGGCATAACGCTTGGCACACGGGACCGGGGAAATGGTGCCGGCACTGAAGGAGCATTTGTATTGCGCGTTGGCTGTCGGCACTGAAAGGGTTGTGACAGCGAGCCCGACGACGAGGAACGCGAAGGTCTTCATGGCTATCTCTCCCGAATTCAGGAATAGCGAATGCTATCCCTGGTGGTATGATAGCATACTTTCGACCGCGCCAGGAGGTAGCGCGCTGCAACAGCCATCCCTTCCGACACACTCAGCCGCGCAGCGTGGATGAAGCGAAGCGTAATCCGGGTGTTCTTGCGCGGAAACGGCGGTCCCGGATTGCACTGCGCTTCGTCCGGGCCACGGCGTCCTACCTGAAATACCCCAGCACGAGATCGATATCCGAGCTGCCGGCCACCGTGCCGTTGAGCTCGGCGTCGATGACGCGGCGGCAGGCTTCGACGGCGGCGTGGTCGCCGAGATCGTTGGCGGCTTCCAGCACGAGCCACGCGGCGTCGACCGAGGCCTTGTCCGGAGCCGATCCGCCGATGTCGGCGCTGAGGACCTTGCTCTTGCGAATTGCGGTGCCGAATTGAGGCAACATGGCAAATACTCCCCTCTCGCTCAGTGCACCTGGAGCTCGGGCTGACGGCCCGTATCGGCACCCGCGCCGGTCTTGCGCGACTGGTAGAACTTCAGAACGCTGCGCGACGTCTCGATCTTGAGCTTGCCGAACTCGCGTTCGCTGTCCTGGAGCTCGCGCGCCGTGATCAGATGATCCTTGGCGCCGAGGAACAGCAGCGACATGGTCGTGTCCCACGAGAAGTCGAGCGCCTTGCACAGCACCAGGAGTATCTCGCGATTGCGGTCCATCATCGCGCGCTCGATCACGTCGACCGGAAGCGACGACAACAGCGACAGGCCGATCTGCACCTCGTCGAAACGGTGCTGGCGCGCATAGTTCGAGATCGAGTCCTGGTTGAGGTTGCCCTGGCGGTACTGCGTCGTCACCACGCGCTTGGCGACGAAGTAGCTGCGCGAGGACGGTCCGAACTTGGACTGAAGATCGCCGGTGACCTCGGTCACGGAGCTCTGGATCTGCGACATCATCTCGGGCCGCTCGCTCTCGAGGCGGCGGCGGACGTCCTCCGAGGCCTTCGCGATGAGCTGCTGGAAGATGTGGCGCGGCACGTCCTTGCGCAGGCCGAGCTGCTCGGCGAGGATCGAGTCGCCCTCGGCGCGCCGGACCATGTGCAGCAGGCCGGAGCCGGAGAAGCGCGCGCCCTCGTTTTTGGCGACGGAAGTCACGACCTCCTGGTCGCCGCGCTTGACCAGCACGTCGGTGACGGCTTCACCGATCGACTTGCGCTGGGCGATCGCGAGCAGATGCGCCTGGCCCTTGGTCATGGCGCTCTCGACCAGCATCTTCTCGTCGATACGATTGGAGTCGCGCAGCACGGGACCGGCGACGTCGATCTCGTCGTCGAGGGCGAGCTTCTCGATGACATTGAGCGGAGCGTGGTCGCAGGCCGACATCAGCTCGGAGAGCTGCGCTCGCGCGGCGACCTCGATCTCGTCGGCGAGCCGCCCGATGACCTCGCCGAACATGCTGATCTCGTCGTCGCTGTAGCGGCCTGTGATCAGGATGTCGGTCGCATGCCACAACGCCTTCGCCCGGCTCTCGTCGGTGCCACGCGCGATCGCGTCGTCCAGATCCTGTAGAAGCGATTTCGCCCCGTTCATCTCGTTCACCCCAGTTCTTGGCTAGCCGTCCCGCTTGTGCTTGCAGGGCGCCGAATTCCTCTGGGACCAACACTAGGGATCAAACGCGAGAATCCAGTAAAGTCGGCAGATCAGTTTTGCCGAGCAAAATTCGTTAAAATGCGCGGGAATGGGTTTACCGGCGCGCAGGGCTGCGCTTGCCGAACAGGCTTGTGCCACCTTGCTTCCCCGGCCATCCATGCCTTGCTGCACGAAGAACGTGGATGCCCGGGACATAGGCGAGCGAAGCGACGCCGTCCTTCGGACGGCTACGCCCGGGCATGACCAGTGCTGCGTTCACGGATTCGACGGCGTCAGCACCAGCGGCGGCTTCGGCTTGGGCTTGGCGGGCGGCGGGCCTGGCGCCGGCCTCACCTCGATCGGCGGCGGCAGCGGCGCGATCTGTTGACTCGCGAGCGGCGGGCTTGTGAGTGGAGGGCTTGGCACCGCGGGAGCTGCCTGCGGCGCCTTCGGCGTCGCCGCGGCCTTGGGTTCGACCTTGGTCTTGTGCGGCGCGCGGCGCGGATCGCGGCCGGGCATCGGCACGTCGGTCAGCGACGGCTCGGGCACCGGATCGGGCGAGACCAGCGTCGGCAGCGCCGCGGTCGCCGGCGGCGGCTCGCCGCGCTCGATCGCGTCCAGCCGGCGCGTCTCGCGATCGATCGTACGCACCGCGAGCCATGACGACAGCGGCCCGAGATCGACGGTGCGGGTGAGCTTGTCGGGAGGACCTGCCGCGAACAGCTGGATCTCCGGCGGCGCGCCCGACAGTCCGGTCATGATCGGCGTCAGGCTGGCGCGGATGTCGGCCTGGTCGGCGGGAATGTCGTAGCCGCCGGAGACGATGGCCCGCGCGTTCTTTGCTTCCAGCGGTGTCGCGCCGACGCGCAGGCGGCCGTCGCGGATCGTGAACGGGATCTGTGCCGAGGCGACCGCGATCTGACCTGCCGACAGCGCGGGCTCGACGAGCTGCCGCAGCCTGTTGTCGTCGGCAACCTGGCCGCCGTCGCTGGCGCGGATGGCGATCTCGAAGGCGCGCGGATTGAGGCCGCTGATTTCCGCGGCCTCGAGCGTCACCGTGCCATTGCCGGCGAGCGCACCGGTCAACGCCGCAACGCTGCGGCCCTGGCTGGTCAGCGCCATCTGCACCGAGGCGCGTCCCTTGGGCAACGCGAGATCGCGGTAGCGCAGCGTCGCCGCATCGACATTTCGGAGCTCGATACGCGCGTTCAGCGCAACGCCATTGGCGCCATTGCGCGCGTCGAAGCTCGCCGACATCTCACCGCCGCCGACACCCCCCTTGAGCGCGTCGAGTGCGAGCGACTGGCCGTCGCTGCGGATCGTGCCGCCGACGGGGCGCAGCTCGATGCCGTCAGGCAAGGTGCCGCGCAATGCCTGGAAGGCGATGCGGCCGCGCCAGCCACTGATGAGCCCCGCACTCAGCGGCTCGCCGGCATCATGTCCGGCGGCGCCGATGGCCATCGCGAGCGCGGGCGCGAGATCGAGCGAGTCGAGGCCGACTTCGCCATCGACGCTCTTGTCCTGATCGAGCGTCACCGAAAGATGGCCGCGCAGATGCGAGCCGGCCGCGCTGCTGTCGAGATCGTCGAAGGTCAGGCGGTTGCCGGAGAGGCCGACGCGGGAGGACAGGTTGACGCTCTGCACCGATTTGTCGGCAGGGCTGGTCCCGAACAGCGGCGCCAGATTGGCGTTGCGCACGCGCAGGTTCGCACTGCCTTTCGATGCCGGGCGGTCGAAACTGCCCTGTATGTCCGCGTCCAGGCCTCCCGAGAGCTTCGCGCTGAATTGCAGCGGTTTCTGCCAGACGCCGCTCGCAGTCCCTTCGAACTTGGTCGACACATCGCCGGCTGCAACGACGCCGTCGAGCCCAAGCAAGGCGGTCAGAGTGCTCCCGCGCTCTGCCGAGAGTTGCGCGCGCACATTCATCTCGGTGCGAGAAAGCGCGACGAGATCCATGCCGCGAAGATCGGCAAGCGACGGAGCCGCGCCGGCTTCGATCTGCCCTTTCACCCGCGGCGTCGCGAAATTGATTTGGGCGCTTGCAGAGCGACCACCCGTTACAGCCTTGCTGGAGAGGAGGTCGAAGGACAGGTCCGCACTTGCCGGACCGGAGCCGAGATCGATCGCGGAGAGACGTGCGGTCAGAGCCGGAGCAAGTGGCGCGGCAACGGACAGCATTTGCGCAAGCGATGGCGCGGTAGAATGAAGCACCAGCCTGCCCTGCAGATTGGCCCGATCAAGATTGCCGCCGCCGTCAATCGAGAGTCCTCCCGGCCGACCGAACTTCAGACGATCGAGAACGATGCTCGCCGGATCATAGTTGAGCCGGGTCTCGAACGCTTGCAGCTCCTGTCCGGCCGACATCGCGCGGCCGACATCGAGCGCAAGCTTGGCTTCCTCCGGCCATTCCCCCTGCGGCCCCGCGAGCGCGCGCACGAAGCTTGCGGCGGCATCGAGGTCGAGACGATCGGCCTTGAGCTCGGCCTCGATCCGCGAGCCCTTGCTCGCGCCGGTCTGGACGAAGGCGATGCGGCCCTCCACCGCGCCGCCCTCGATCTCGGCCTTCAGCCTGTCGACGGCGAGATGGTTGGCGGCGATGGTCACGTCGCCGGCGAGGCGCAGCGGCCGCGTGCTGCGGCGGTTGACCTCGCTGCGGCCCTGGAGCCAGGCCACCAGCGTATCGGGATCGGACGACTCCACGGCGAGACGGCCGCTGAAGCTGTCGGCGCCGGGCGTCGCACCGTTCAGCGAGAGCTGCGTCATGCCGGGCGCGCGCAGCTCGAGCCGCCGGAAGGTCCAGGACCTTCCGTCGGTCGCAAGCTCGGCCGTGATGTTCTGGAGCGGACGTCCGCCCAGCATGATCTGGTCGGAGTTGAACTCGATCTGCGCCGGCATCGGCGCCTGCGGGATCGCCGCAAGGCCTGCGCGCAGCGCCGACAGAACGCGCTGCGGCTCGGCATCGTCCTTGCCCGTCAGCTTGTCGGCATCGACCTGGCGCGCCGACAGCACCGCGCGCAGCAGCGGCGAAGCGCCGAACCTGACATCGCCGACACCGCCGAACTTGAGCGCATTGTCTTCGACGCCAAAGCTCGCGTCGATCTGATCGAATTTGGCGCCGGCCGGATCGGCCTTGAGCTTTGTCGTGAGCTTCCAGGGCGTCGGCCCCGCCTCGCCCGGCTTCTTCGGCGGCGGCACGGCAAGGATCAGCGCGCCGTCGAATTTCGGCAGACGGTTGTCGAAGGCGAGCACGCCTTCGAGATCGGCCAGAATGGCGCGCTCGCCGGGATCGATATTGAGATGGAGACGGGTGGCGCTGCCGTCGGCGCTCGGGCCGGAAGAGACACGGAACGGGTAGCGCACCCTGTTGGCCGTGAAGCTGCCGTCGCCCCGCACCGAACCAGCCAGCGAGCGGACATCGCCGGAGAAGACGATGTCGTTCAGCTCCAGGGTCGAGCGGCTGGCGGCATCATGCAGGGCGATGCGGCCGGTGAGGTTCAGCCGCTCGATGGCGAGCGAGGCGAGGTTAAACGTGCCGCTGGCGGTGGACGGCAGATCGACCCGCCCGCGCGCATCGAGGCCGAGATCGACCGCCATGCCGTTGACGGTCAGCTCGGTGGCGCGCCATTCGCCGCGCATCAGCGAGCTCAGGCTGAACTCGACGTCGAGCTTGTCGGCGCGCAGGCGGCCGAGATCGTTGTTGCCGCCGAAGGTGACCGAGCGCAGCCGCAAGGTCGGCGCCGGCAGCAGCCGCGCATCCAGCTCGCCCGCCACCCGCACCGGCACGCCGATGATGGCGCCCGCCTCCGCCTCGAACTGGGGCCTGAACTGGTTCCAGTCGATGAAGTAGGGCCCGATCAGCGCAGCGAGAAGCGCAATGATGAAGGCAATCGCCAGTCCGAGCAGCGTCGTCTGCACGGGTCTCCCCTCGGCCAAACCGGCCCGGGCCAAACCTGAGGGCCTCAGGCGCGCCGGAACAGCCCCTTATATAAGGGGAAGTGTGGCGAAGTCACAGCGACTGTTGCGCGCGGAGGTTAACGCGTCCCCCGCCTTCACCAGCTCGCCGGCAGGCGCCTGAGGCCGCGCAGCACGAAGGTCGGGCGCCATTCCGGGTTCTCGACGTCGTCGATGCGCAGATCGGGCAGCCGCCGCAACAGCGTCGCGATGGCGATTTCGGCCTCGATGCGCGCCAATTGGGCGCCCAGGCAGAAATGGATGCCGCCGCCGAACGACAGCGGCTTGACATTGGGCCGGGTGACATCGAGCCGGTCGGGCCGGTCAGGATAGACCGCCGGATCGCGGTTGGCGGAGCCGAGCAGGCAGAGCACGGTCTCGCCCTTGGGGATCTTCTTGCCGCCGAGATCGTCGATGTCCTCCAGCGCAACGCGGCCGGTCATCTGCACCGAGGAATCGTAGCGCAGGAACTCCTCGATGGCGTTGACCATCAGCTCCGGCTTCGCCTTGAGCAGCGCGAGCTGGTCCGGATTGCGATGCAGCGCCAGCAGGCCATTGCCGATCAGATTGACCGTGGTCTCGTGGCCGGCGCCGAACAGCAGGATGATGTTGGCGGTGAGCTCCTCATTGGTGAGCTTGTTGCCGTCTTCCTCGGCCTGCACCAGTTGGGTGGTGAGGTCGTCGCCGGGGTTCTTGCGACGCAGCTCGAACAGCTGCTGGAAGTACATCTGCGCCATCATGTTGCCGGCGTTGCCCTTGGCGATCTCCTCCGGCGTGAGCGGCACGGGATCGAGCAGCCGGCCGCCGTCGCGCGAGCTCTTGTAGAACGTCTCACGGTGTTCCTCGGGGATGCCGAGCATGTCGCAGATGATGGTGACAGGCAGGCGGAACGCGAAATCCTCGATCAGGTCCATGTGGCCGCGATCGATCACGGCATCGATGGCCTGGTCGACGATCTCCTGGATCCGCGGCCGCATGTCCTCGACGCGGCGGGCAGTGAACGCCTTCACCACGAGGCCGCGCAGGCGGGTGTGGTCCGGCGGATCGGCCTGCAGCATCCAGTGGCTCATGCTGCGGAACACCGGCTCGTCCATGATAGCGGGGCTGTAGCGGCGCTTGGAACGCTCGACGAAATCCTTGCCGAAGCGCTTGTCGCGCATCACGAGGCTGACGTCGGCATGGCGGCTGGTGACGAACTGGCCGAACGGCGTGACGTGGATCGGATCGATCGCGCGCAGCCGCTCATAATGCGGATAGGGGTCGCGGATGAAGTCCGGCGACAGCGGGTTGAACAGCGGTCCGCCTGCGGGTTGCACTTGCTCGTTCATGGTGACCTCAAATCGGTTGCCGCATGACACGAATACGCCGGCAGCCCCTTGCGTGCGCGACGTAACCATCCCTGGAATTTATCAACTCGATACATTGTTGTATCGAGTTGCATTCTGCCCTAACCTGCGCCGATGTCAAGGGTGAGAACCAGGCCGACCAGGGACGATACGCGCGACAAGCTGTTCGAGGCGGCCGCGCGCGTGTTCGAGGCGGACGGCATCGGCGGCGCCAGCATCGAGGCGATCGCGGCCGCGGCGGGTTTCACCCGCGGCGCGTTCTATTCGAATTTCAAGAGCAAGGACGAATTGATCATCGCCATGCTCGAGGACCATGTCGAGCAGTCGATCCGGCGCAACCTGGACATCCTCGCGCAGCACGACAATCTCGACGATTTCATCGCGGCGCTGAAGGCGATGGATCGCAGCCGGCAAGACCCGCTCGGCCGCTCGCCCCTCCTCCACATGGAGATGATCCTGTTCGTCGCGCGCGCCGAGAAGCGGCGCCCCGAGCTCGCAAAACGCCTGCGCGCCCGGCGCAAGCTGGTCGCCGACATCGTCGAGGCGACGCTGAAGGGCAACGGCAGGAACGACAATCTGAACCCGCCGTGGATGGCCTCCGTCGTGCTGGCACTGGAAGACGGCTTTCGCCTGCACCGGCTGATCGATCCGGAGACGACGCCGGCCGACAGCTTCTTGCGCGCGATCACGGATTTGAGGCGCAGGACGGGATTGTCGTCGAACTAGGGCGTGTACAAATCCGCGATGTCTGCTTCACCCCCAAGGAGCGGACATCTAGCGGACATGCCGGGTCGACCGCTTCGGGCCAACAACGGAAGTCATCCAATCATCACTCTTGCGGTGAGGACCACGGATGCGGTGGCGACCTTTTCAAAAAATACGATAGTAGAACCCGCTCACCTTCTTTAAAGACACAGACATACGAGGTGGGAGTCTTTGGCTTGTCTTCGTCTAGACGCAGCAGAAGAACATGATTTACGTCGTTGCGATCCCGAAACCAAAAGTCGCTCGCGCCCAGCTTTCGGTTTATTTCTGATTGGCCAAAATGAACGTCGTTGTAGCGAACGTAAAAGGAGGCCTTTATGATTTTGCCGGTGCTATATTGCTGATCGCCAAAATTATCTTCTACAAAGAAGCTCACTTCAGACGGATAACCGGGACCGACACGCGCAGCCACCCAAGAAATTTCCCCAACAAACCGCGCTTTGAGCCGCGAGCAGGTCTTTGTGCCCGAAGGCAATTCAAACTCTTCGCTCTCTGGCTCGGCTGGTGACCACCAGTGGGTGTAAACCGTTTGCCCGGTTTTTGGTTGAAAGGAATCCAGAGAGTCGTTCATCGCAGAGACCCTTTCAGACGGCGCGGTTAGGCAAAGAAAGACAAACAAGGCCACCCCGTACGTACGATGAGTTGAGCCCTGCGCGAAACCCGTCACCTTCGCTGCTCTGCTAAAAATCATCGATCACGTTCCCTGTTCCTTGCTCTCCACCTCTGCCACCGACTGCACTGGGGTCGCGGCGTCGGCTTTGCGCTTGGCCAGTTGCCAAAACTATGGGGCCGAATCGTAACATGGAACACAATAGAGTTTCGGAAGAATGGTCCGCTTTGGGTCAAAAGCAGCGGTAGACGCCAAGTTGGATCGGCGTCCGGTTTGCCCCTGACAGCCGACATGACACGCACTCAATCGACCTTCGGCTGAGGGCCCGATTTTGTTGCAAAAGTCAGTTGAGACGAACTGGCAAGCGTGATTCCGTTGTGTTGGCGCGAATCGCGACGAGGTCGATCCATGATGGGCCGTCTGAAGAGTGACCAAGGGCAACTGTTCTACGAGTTTCATCTCAGCGACGTGGTTCCCGAAGATCATCTGGTGCGGAAGATCGACACCGCTCTCGATCTGTCTTGGCTTCGCAGCGAACTAGCTCCTCATTATTCGTCCATGGGTCGCCCGTCGATCGATCCGGAGCTGATGATCCGGATGCTGATCGTGGGGTATGTCTTCGCGATCCGCTCGGAGCGGCTGCTCTGCCGTGAAGTGCAGGTGAACCTCGCCTATCGGTGGTTCTGCAAGCTCGGTATCGAGGATGCTATCCCGGATCATTCGGCCTTCTCGCGGGCCCGCAATGAGCGCTTCCGCGAGGGAGATGTCGTTCGTGGCGTATTCGAACATGTCGTCGAGGCGTGCATCGTGGCCGGTCTGGTTGGTGGCGAAGGTTTTGCGGTGGACGCGAGCCTGATCCAGGCAGATGCCAACAAGCAGCGCTCGATCGCGGGTCAGGATTGGCGTAGGGATCGCGATCCGGCGAGGTCAAGCCGCGCGGTGAAGGAGTATCTGGCAACCCTCGACGATACGGCGTGGGGTGCGGCCAGTGACGTTGTCCCGAAGTTCATCTCGCTGTCCGATCCCGCGGCCCAGTGGACCGGAGCTCACAAGGGACCAGCATTCTTCGCTTACTCCGACAATTATCTCATCGACGTGAAGTTCGGCGTCATCGTTGATGTTGAGGCGTCCCGCTCCATTCGCCAGGCCGAGGTCGGAGCGGCGAGGACAATGATCGAACGAACAGAGGAGCGC
>NZ_JAFCJT010000068.1 GCF_018130785.1 Bradyrhizobium liaoningense | reverse complement strand
CAGCCGGCGCTGACAAAGGCCGTTCACAAGCTGGAGCAAGAACTCGGTGGCGCGCTGATTCACCGTGAACGTCACTTCACCCAGCTCACCGAGTTGGGCAAGATGATTCTGCCCACGCTGGAGAAAATATTTGCCGCCACGGAGGCCGTACGGCTTCAGGCGCGAGGCTATCAAAAGAAGACAATCGCCCCGCTCAAGATCGGGCTGGTGCCGTCAGTCTCCGCCGCACTTATCACGGAATTGCTCTTGGAGCTCGCCAGGATCATTCCTGACCTGCGGGTCGATTTGCACGAGACGGATGCCAACGGGCTCGTTGCAATGCTTTTGGATGGCGAGATCAATGCCGCGCTCGTCGGTGACGCCGTGGAGCTACCTGAGCGTATCGACCGCTGGCGGCTGTTCGAGGAGCGGTACGTGCTCGCCTTGTCTCAGAAACATCCGATGGCGAGGCAAACCGTTATCCCGCCCCAAGACTTGCATGAGGCGGTATTTCTCGAAAGGGTCGGATGCGACGTCGCAGGCCGATTCAAACAGGCTTGTTTTGCCGACCATCCAGGCCCTAAAGTTGTGCACAGGAGCGCTCAGGAAAGCCATCTTCAGCAAATGTCGTCCGCCGGTCTTGGGGCCATCCTGGTGCCAGAACACGCTCCCAGGCTGCCGTCGCTCGCCGCTATTCCAATTGAGGGCGACCCCGTCCGGCGCGAGGTGCAGCTTTTGGCCGTGGCGGGGAGGCAGTATTCGCCGGCACTTGACGCCTTTATCAAGGTTGCTCGTGTTTGCGACTGGACGAGTGCGTTGGACAAACTCCGCCGCGCATCTGCCCCTGCGTCGAACAAAGACAATGCTCACAAGGCTGATGCACAAGGTGCAGGCGCCTTGATCCAAATAACGGACCCCGGTCCTGCCTCCTCATGTCCGAGCTTGTCGCGGACATCCAACCGTCGTTTGCTGAAGTGACGCGAAGTCGTGGATGGCCGGCACAAGCCCGGCCGTGTCGCAGTTGCAGTCCCCCACGCGTGACCACTTGAATCGACTCGTGTCATTTCCGGTCAGGCTCTAAGGGCGAGGCTTGGGCCCATCCGATTCGGACAGGGCAGCAAGCACTGTTTCGGTCGTCGCTCCCGTGATG
>NZ_JAFCJT010000067.1 GCF_018130785.1 Bradyrhizobium liaoningense | reverse complement strand
GGTCTTGGCCGTGTAAAAACGGCCTTACTGGGCCGTCAGTCTTGAAGCCAAAACTGAGCCGACCTCAGGCCACGATCGCGGCGATCAGCGGCCTGATCCCAAGGATGTTCATTGCTCGGGTCAGATTATAGGCCAAAACCGAGAGGGCCATCTCAGCGGCGACCTTTGGAAGGGTTTTAGTCAGGAAGTGCGTCGCTCCCATGCGTGCCTTCATCGTGCCGAACGGATGCTCGACAGTTTCGCGACGAAGGCGCATAGCGAGCGGGTTCGCATCGAGCCGCTGCTGCACGGCGTCGAGCAGATCCTCGTGCTCCCATCGCGCGATCCGTCGCTCTGACCCGGGCGTACACTGGGCCTTGATCGAACAATTCTTACAGGCATTGGTCCAGTAGCGCCGCAGCATCTTGTCGGCTTCTTCGTTTGTATAGCGATACGGCAATAGCTCTCCGGCCGGACAACGATAGGCGTCTTCCTCCGGCAAATAGACAAAGTCCTGCTTACCGAAGCGTCCGTCTGACTTGGCGCCCGAAGTCAGCGGCTTGGGCAGAGTTACCGTGATGCCGACCTCGTGGCAGGCGAGGATCTCCGGGCTGCTGAAGTAGCCACGATCGGCAACGGCCTCGAGCGTCTCGGTCTTCAGAACAGCCTTCGCCTGCCTGGCCATGTTGGCAAGTTGTGCCCGATCTGAGCCGCTGTTCGTCACCTCATGCGCGATGATCAGGTGATGGTCGGTATCGACGGCGACTTGGACATTGTAGCCGACAACGCCGGATCCGCGGCCACTGGTTGCCATCGAACGGCTATCCGGATCGGTCAGCGAGATCTGCTGATCCGGCGAAGCAAACATCTGCTTCTCGGAGGCAGCAAGCTTGCCCATTTCCTCCTTCAGCTTTGTCAGCTTCTCGGTAAGCCTCGTCACCTTCGCCGCCAGCGCCTCGCTCGGCTCCTGTCGGTCGGCCGTGTCAAGTTGGCTCAAGTAGCGCGCGACGCTCTCCTCCAGCTGAGCACGTCGCCGCTCCACCTTCGCGCGCGTGAAGTTCCTGTCCCGGTTGTTAACGGCCTTGAACTTGCTGCCATCGATGGCGACGCTCGCTGTCGCGAGCAGGCCCATCTCGCGGCAAAGTTCGACGAAGCGCGC
>NZ_JAFCJT010000066.1 GCF_018130785.1 Bradyrhizobium liaoningense | reverse complement strand
TGGCCGGCCGTGACCTTCTCGAACTCGGGTTGGCTTTCCATCTGCTGGAGCTGCCAGAGGACGCTGTTCGCATCGGTCCGCTCCACCACCGGCAACCGGACCTGTTCGACGTGGTAGCCGGCATTGCTCAGCGCATATGCCGCTGCCTTCACGGTCGCGACCACTTCCGGATCGATGGGTCCGAAGAAGCCCGGAGAGGCCATCCAGCCCACGCGAAGCTCACGGGTCGATTTCGTGCCCACCCCTGTATCAAGGCCGGGCGAGCTGATTGAAAAGCCGTCGGCACCGTCGGGGCCTGCCATCAAGGAATAAGCCAGTGCCACGTCGCGAACCGAACGCGCCATCGGACCGATGTGCCAGAAACGGCGCGGCACCCGGGGCCAGTGGCCTGTCATCGGCATTCGACCATGAGTAGCTTTAAATCCGACGACACCGGTATGCGCGGCCGGGCCGCGCAACGAGATCGAGAGATCGCTGCCCACACCGAGTGGCGACATGCCCGCTGCGATGGCGGCGGATTCACCACCGCTCGATCCGCCCGGCGTGTAGTCGAGGTTCCAGGGGTTGTTCGTCTGGCCCGTCAGGAGATTGTCGGTTTCGATCGAATAGGAAAATTCGGGCGGGTTCGTCTTTGCGATGAGAATGGCGCCGGCGGCCTTCAGCCTGGCCACAACGGTGGCATCGGTGTCAGGCACGCGCCCTCTGAAAATCGGCGAACCGCGCTGGGTCAGGACACCCGCCGTGTCGATCCCATCCTTGACCGTAAAGGGAACGCCATGGAGTGGGCCGAGCGGCGTGCCCGACGTTACCGCCGCCTCGGCCTTCCTGGCGCCTTCCATCGCGCCGTCGGCCAACGTCACGATCGCGTTCAGCCTGGGATTGACCGCCGCGATGCGGTCGAGATGCGCCTGCATGACCTCGACGGGCGAAAGCTCCCGTTGAGCGATCAGCTGGGCGATGCGGGTGGCGTCCATTTTCACGATATTGTTGGTCATGCTATCCTACCTGTCATTTGGTAGGCTGGACATGTCCCTCGTATTTAGGCACTTCAATCCCTACCTGCCATTTGGTAGGGACACGTTAAGGTGATCACGATGAGCGAAAATGCGAAGGAAGCGATCCTGGCCGCGGCGCGCAGGACGGCTCAGGCCCACGG
>NZ_JAFCJT010000065.1 GCF_018130785.1 Bradyrhizobium liaoningense | reverse complement strand
GGCAGGGCTATCGCATGTAGCCGAGGAGTTCGAAGAGGAAGGCATCGTTCCAGCCGGCCCGCTTGAGCTTGAGGCGTAAGGAGGTGGTGGTGTCGGGGTGAGCCCTGGCAACATTGAGGGCAAGTCTTCTGAGGACGGCAAGGTTGGCAGGGCCGTTGTCCTTGCGATTGCGGGCCAGATCCTCGTCGAGGATGACGTCGAGCGGCCAGTGCAGGCCATTTTCGATGGTCCAATGGGTGCGAACGATGCGCAGAACCTCGGTGCGGCTGTAGTTTTGGCTCATCAGGAAGTAGCGCTCGACGGCTTTATCGTTGCCGCGCTTGCTGCTGATCCGTGCGACGGCTTTGAGGCCAGGGAAGTTGTGCATCTTCTCCATGTCCTTGACCGGCACGACAAGCGCACGGCGCTTTTCCTGGCGCCCATGGTCTGCATCGGTGGTCGTAACCGCTTTCCTGCCCTTGCGCGCGGCTGCGGCAATTGCCGCCTTGGCGTCGGTCAGCAGAGCGGGTTGGTTCTCCTTCACCGCCAGCACGTAATCGCCGCCCCGCATCACGATCTGCTTGGCCATCTCGCGATGACAGTGCAGCGCATCGGCCGTCACGATGCACCCCTTGAGTTGCAGAAGTTCGAGCAATTGCAGGGCGCCAGCGGCCTCATTGTTGTTCGGCGCCAGGACATTGGCCAGCGCCATGCGCGTCTGAGCCGCCCACGCCGTCACCATGATCGGCGGCATGTGGCTCTTGCCGCGCTCGTAGCCACGTCGCAGCGCCTTGCCGTCCAGTGCGATCACGCCTTGCGGCCGTGCGATCTTCGCGCCCTCGGCGAAGGCTTCCATAAAGCGCCGGAACGCCGTTTCGAACGCCTTTGGATCGAGCATGCGGAACACACGGCTGAATGTGTCGTGGCTTGGCAATCCATGCTTGAGCACCAGCACGTCCTGCCAAAGATAGGCCTTCAGCCGCGCAAACAGCGCCATGTCGGTGCAACTCGTCGCCCCGCACAACGTCGCCATCAGCGCGATGAACAAAAGCTCTGTCAGATCGTGCAGCGCATTCTCCGCCCGCGGGTCGGGCAGGTCTTCGAAGCATTCCGAGAATCGATCCATCGGTCGCTCCTGCCAACTCAGGAGCCACCGTCAGAATCGATTTCTGCCAAAATCGCAATGCCTTACGAAAAGATCACATGCGATTCCCCTGCCC
>NZ_JAFCJT010000064.1 GCF_018130785.1 Bradyrhizobium liaoningense | reverse complement strand
GATGTGCTGGTGTGGACGGCCTCTCATCCCCACGGTTCTATGGCGCTGTCAGCGTCACAGCTAGATGAGAGGAAAGTCTGATGAATCTTCCTGTTCGCATCGGTATGGACACTTCCAAGTCGGTTTTCCAGCTTCATGGTGTTGATGAGAATGAGGTGGTGGTGGTCCGCCGCCAGTTCCGGCGAGCCGAGATGATCCGCTACTTCGAGCGGCTTCCACCGGTTCTCGTCGCCATCGAGTCCTGCGGCAGCTCGCATCATTGGGCGCGCCTGCTGCAGTCGTTCGGTCACGAGGTGAAGCTGATCCCCCCTCAGTACGTGAAGGCTTACGTGAAGCGCGGCAAGAACGACGCGGCCGATGCCGAAGCGCTGTGCGAGGCGGTCACCCGGCCGAGTATGCGGTTTGTACCGATCAAATCGAAGGAACGGCAAGCGGCCTGCATGTTAATGACTGTGCGGGAACGCCTGGTCAGCGTGAAGTCGCAGCTTTCCAATGCTTTCAGGAGCTATGCGGCTGAATTTGGCATCGTCGGCCCCGCCGGTCGGCAGAATGTCGCGCAACTTATCAAACGGGTACTCGAGGATGACAGCTTGCCGGAAATGGCAAAGGATCTCTTCCGACTCCAAGCAGAGGAATATGCCGCGGTCGAAGCCCGCCTGGCAAAGATCGAAGCCAAGCTGATGAGGTGGCACCGCGACGATGATGTCAGCAGGCGGATCGCGACGATTCCCGGCGTCGGTCCGATTGGGTCGTCCATGCTAAGCATGAAAGCGCCGCCACCCGAGACCTTCAGATCGGGTCGCGACTTTGCGGCGTGGCTCGGGCTGACACCTAAGGATCATTCAACTGGCGGCCGGCAAAGGCTTGGCGGCATTACAAAGGCTGGAGATTCTATACTGCGATCGACGTTGATCGTCGGTGCGACCGCACTGCTGAGGCATATTCGAAAGGGCCGTCATAAGCCCACACCATGGCTCGCTTCGCTGCTGGAGCGAAAGCCGCCAAAGTTGGTCGCGGTGGCCTTGGCCAACAAGTTTGCCCGCATCGCTTGGCGCTTGATGATATCGGGCGGCGTGTACAAGCAGCCGGTAGCCGTCATGCCGACTTGATCTGAAATCGGCCCGCGAGCAGGTTGCTCGGCGGATTGCCCACGAACTTGCAGGACGCAGTAGATGGAAGGACCGATCGGTCGATACGCGCGAACTTCCGAAGATTACACTGGCAACAAGAATGTCGCCCATGTGCTTGGAGCGCGCGTAGCGAACACCATCTCGGCCAGCGGGCTTTGTCCGCGCAAACAGGCCGGACATCTGATAGCAAGCGATCTGGCCAAAAGTCTGCTACAATCCTGACAAGTGGGGGCCGTCCACATCTGCAATCTCTACTCGAT
>NZ_JAFCJT010000063.1 GCF_018130785.1 Bradyrhizobium liaoningense | reverse complement strand
ATAGCAAGCGATCTGGCCAAAAGTCTGCTACAATCCTGACAAGTGGGGGCCGTCCACATCTGCAATCTCTACTCGATGACCAAGAACGTGGACGCAATCCGTCAATTGTTCGGAGCGCTGAACAGCCATGTCGGCAACTTGCCAAGCATGCCCGGCATCTTTCCCGACTACCCCGCTCCCATCGTCCGCAATGCTGCAGACGGACGTGAGATCGTTATGGCGCGATGGGGTATGCCCTCGTCCTCTAAAGCCCTCATAGATGCAACGAAGAAGCGCGCGGAGAAGCTCGAGGCCAAGGGCAAGACAGTAGACTTCAAGGAGCTGCTTCGGATGGAGCCGGATTCCGGCACGACCAACATCCGCAACACAGGCAGCAACCACTGGAAGCCATGGCTCGGGCCGGACAATCGCTGCCTGGTGCCGTTCACGAGCTTTAGCGAGTATGACACCATCGAGGGAAAGAAGGTCCCCGTTTGGTTTTCCCCGGATGAGAGCCGCCCCCTGCTCGCATTCGGTGGGATCTGGACCAAGTGGACATCTGTGCGAAAAGCAAAGGAAGGCGAAGTCACTGCCGATATTTTTGGCTTCCTGACCTGCGATCCGAACTCGGAAGTCAAACGCGTCCATCCGAAGGCAATGCCAGTCATCCTCACAACGGCTGAAGAGTACGATGTCTGGATGCGCGCGCCGTGGGACGAAGCAAAAGCGGTCCAACGACCGCTGCCGGATGGCGCGTTGAGGATCGTGGCGACCGGCGAGAAGGAAGACCCGGCCGCGACCGCATAGTGTTATGCACAGAACGGCGGAACACGTGGACAAGCTTCAGTGCCGGCGATTTCGAATCCCTGCCTTGTGCTAACCGACCGGAACGGCGGTGGGAGACGAGGATTCGTCTCAGTGGAGCGAATTCAATGCTGATGTTTAGGGAAAGACGGCCTACGGCCCGGACGCTGCGGGGGTGGGCCATTTCTGTGCTCAATGACGCCGGAGCCATTAAAGAGTGCGGGGAGCACGGCTGGATGCAGGATCGCGGTGACCCGCACGCGCGCGAGCGTGCATTCGATGTCGCCCGCCAGGATCCGCCGGCGGGCGTTTCTCCTGAGGCCGCCGCGGTAGCGATTGCCGAAGTCCTGGATTCCATCGGTGACACCTGTCCTGAGTGTCTTCCGAACTAACAACCACGCTGTCCACCGAGCCCACGTTTCTCGTTGACAGCAGAACTCCCTGCAGAATGTGCTTCCAATCGCTCGACGAGAAAGACTAGGGCATGGAATATGGGGGCAGCACTCAGAGTTGACGCTGCCAACGAGGTCTACCAGTTTGCAGGATCCCGCGGATTTTGCATTTCGACCGGAGAGCCAATGCCTCGCAAGCAACGCGATCAAGACATTGATCCCAACTGGCAGCGACCTGCGCGGGCTTGTGCCCCCTCGAAAGTGCGCTGTTGATCGCCGACGGGTTGCGTCAGGTCTACGGCGGCGAGTGGCAGACGCTTCCGTTCGGCGCCGCGCCCTCAAGATCGGAACGCCGCCGTCCATAGGAACTTAGCCGCGCGGCTTC
>NZ_JAFCJT010000062.1 GCF_018130785.1 Bradyrhizobium liaoningense | reverse complement strand
GCATAGGTCGTCGTGCCGCGCAGGTCGGACGCGGTCGCGCCGGCGATCGTGGTCGAGACGTTGGACTTCGAGGAGTAACCGACCGTGGTCTGCAGCGCCTGGTTGGCGATCGACTTCGCGGAGTCGATCAGCTTCTGCAGCGAGGTAATGCCGGTGTTGGCGGCCTGCAGCACCTGCACGCCGTTGGCGATGCCATCGAGCAGGTTGTTGATGTCGCTGGCGCGGTTGTCGAGCGACTGTGCCGTGAAGAAGTTGGTCGGATTGTCCAGAGCCGAGTTGACGCTCTTGCCGGTCGACAGACGGCTCTGGGTGGTGGCGAGAAGGTCAGCGGTGGACTGGAGGGAGAGCAGGTTCTGACGAACCGATGAAGAGAGAACGATACCGGACATTGAGTGTTACCCTTCTGGTACGCAACGCAACAAAACTTCGATTAGGATTAATCGATGTGCGGGACGGTGAACGTTGAGGGCTAACAAAGCATGAAGCGCGTCGCGCCAGTCCTTGCCGGGATTCACCATACCAGCGAACGAGGCCGGATCGAGCTTACGCGTATCGTCATGATAGGATGATGCTTTTCCGGGCAGCGATGAGGCATTTGCTACTTGTCAACCATAACTCAGAGTGAGCAATTGGCTGCATTCAAATGCATGGGCTTCGTCTCAGCGCGACGCCATCAAACGCCGGCCGCAAAAAGAAAGCGGCGGGGCCGAAGCCCCGCCGCTCTATTCGTCTTGCGATGTCTGCCGCGATTTAGCGGAGCAATTGCAGCACGCTCTGCTGCGACTGGTTGGCCAGCGAGAGCGCGGAGACCGCGATCGACTGGCGGGTCGACAGCGCCTGGCTGTTGGCCGCTTCGGTGTTGGTGTCGGCCAGCGTCAGGTTGGACGAACCGGTCTGGAGCACATTGATCAGGCTCTTGTTGAAGTCCTGACGCACCTGCACCACCGAGAGGTTCGAACCGAGGCTCGACGCTTCCGAACGCAGCGTGCTCGACGCGGCGTTGAGGTTCGACAACACCTTGTTGGTGGCGGAGTTGTCGATGAAGTCGACACCGCTGGTCAACGCAGCGAGGCCCAGACCCTTGGAGTTGTAGGTCACACCGGTGATGCTGAGGTTCGACTTGCCGGTCTCGTCGAACACCAGCTTGAGTTGGTCGCCGTTCAAGAGGTTCACACCGTTGAACGAGGAGTCCTGCGAGGTCGTGTCGATCTGGTTCAGAATGTTGTTGTACTGGTTGACCAGGTTCGCACGGGTCGTCTGTGCGACGGTGTCAGCGACCGGGCTGGAAGCGGTCGAGAAGGTCAGTGCGCTCGTCAGCGTGCCGCCGATCGCACCGCCCGCTGCCGCCGAACCAAGCGTCGAGGACGCGTAGTCGTTGGTCGAGGAGATGGTCAGCAGACCATTGGCGTCGATCGTCGCAGACAGGTTGTTGGCCTGGAGCTTCGTGTTCAGCTGATCGAGCGTCTTGACCGTGCCGTTGGTGCCGTCGCCGAAGGTGACGTCAACCGCCGTACCACCGTTGAAGGAGGTGAAGGTCAAGCTCTTGCCGTTGATGCCACCCGTGCCGGCGCTGCGTGCCGCGGTGAAAGCCGAGGCCGTGCCGGTGTTGCCGGCGAGACCGAACACTGACAGTGCGTTGCCGGTGCCGGTGATCGCGAGATCGGCATTGACGCCGGTCGAGATCTTGAGCTGGCCGCTCGAGTTGATCGACGAGGCAACCTGACCGGTGGCCGTCGTCACCGTCGCGGTGCCGCTGGCATTCGACGCCGTCTGCACGCCGGTGGCAAGGTCGATCGCCTTCAGGAGGT
>NZ_JAFCJT010000061.1 GCF_018130785.1 Bradyrhizobium liaoningense | reverse complement strand
AGTGGGAGACACCCAAAGAATCCAGTTCCAACCGCTTCGCAACGCCCATCCGCCGCCATATGCGATTCCCCTACCCCGCAAGGGGGGAGGGAGCGCAGCGTGCTGCGCGGTGAGAGCTGAGTTCAAAACTTCAAGCGAAAACTCAGCGCGAGTCGCCTTCACCTTGACCCAACCACACGCACAGGTGCGTTCCCTCCCCCCTTGCGGGGGAGGGCTAGGGAGAGGGGTGCCACACGGCGCGCTCTCTCGATTGAACGGCCCGTCAACACGCCTGCCGTTTCGTTCGGGCTGCCATGCGCTGCTTTGAAGCGGGGCAACACGCCACAGCTTTGCCAAACGCTTGACGTAGATCAACTCGCCTTGGTGCGGATCAAGCCGACCTCGTTGGGGGTCAACGACAAGGTGTCGAGCATGCGCGTCACCGGCAGACTGCTGTTCGTCTTGATTGCCGCTCTCGCCTCTCTGGGGGCGATGTCGCAGCAGCGCTCAGAGCAGCCCATTTCCGACGATGAAATCCGTATCGGCAATGTCATGCCGTATTCGGGACCGCTGTCGGAATTCGGCGCCATCGGCCAGGCGGAAGCCGCCTATTTCGACATGGTCAACGCGCGCGGCGGCATCAACGGCCGCAAGATCCGCTTCATCACGCGCGACGACAATTCCGATCCGGCGACCGCGCTGGAGCTGACGCGCAATCTGGTCGAGAAGGACGACGTGCACCTGATGTTCGGCTCGTTCGGCACGCCCGGCAATCTCGCCACGCGCTGGTACCTGAACGAGAAGAGAATCCCGCAGCTGTTCGTCGCCTCCGGCGATGAGGAGCTGAGCCAGGCCAAGGCGTTTCCCTGGACCATGGGCTGGCAGCCGTCGTTCCGGTCGGAAGGGCGCATCTATGCCAACTACATCCAGGCCTATTACCCCAAAAAGAAGATCGTGGTGCTCTGGCAGAACGACCAGTTCGGACGCATGCTCTACAGGGGCATCCAGGAAGGTCTTGGCGACCTGAACCGTCTCGTTCTCGTCGACATCGCCTTCGACATCGCCGATGAGCATCTCGAAGGGCACGTCTCGATCCTCAAGCGCGCCGGCGCCGATATTTTCGTCTTTCTCGGCGTGCCGTCGACGGCGTCCAAGGTGATCAAGCTGGCGGCGTCACTCAACTGGCGCCCGGTCATCATCGTCAACGACGCCTCCGCCTCGATCGCCAATGCGATGGCGCCCGCGGGCCTCGAGAATTCCGCCGGCGTGATCTCGGCGGCTTTTCTGAAGGATCCGAGCGACCCCGCATGGAAGAACGACCCCGCCATGAAGGACTGGTTCGCCTTCATGGACAAGTATCATCACGTCGAAAGCACCAACAACAGCGCGGCGCTCTATGGCTACGCCGCGGCCGAGGCGCTGACGCAGGTGCTGAAGCAATGTGGCAACGACCTGTCGCGCGATAACATCATGCGTCAGGCGGCTTCGCTCAGGGACCAACAGCCTTCCGTCGCCTTGCCCAACATCAGGATGAATACTTCGCCGAACAGCTACCTGCCGATCAAGCAGATGCGGCTGGTGCAGTTTGACGGCAGGTCGTGGCAGCCCTTCGGCGATGTGATCGAGACCGCGTTCACGGAGGGCGCGGCGCGGTAGGCCGACTCAGACGCACTTTTTCCTGGGCCACCTACCCGCTAACGCGGGACTTCACCTTTCGCGTTGTAAGGTCGGCGCTTTCCCTCCCCTGGAGGGGGAGGGTCGGCTCATGTTGAGCGAAGCGAGACATGAGACGGGGTGAGGTGACGGTCCATCCTCAGTGAACATTGCCCGCGTGGAGAGATCACCCCACCCCGCTACGCATTCCGCTTCGCTACATGCGCAGCGACCCTCCCCCTCCAGGCAGGGCTATCGCATGTAGCCGAGGAGTTCGAAGAGGAAGGCATCGTTCCAGCCGGCCCGCTTGAGCTTGAGGCGT
>NZ_JAFCJT010000060.1 GCF_018130785.1 Bradyrhizobium liaoningense | reverse complement strand
CAGCCACAAAATGCTCCAGGCGAGGTGGAATAACGACTTTCTCCTCTCCGTCCTTGCCCATATGCGATAGCCCTACCTCCAGGGGAGGGTAAGAGCGCGCCGCGAAAGCCGGGCTGGCGATTCGTCAGTATCGTTGTTACATTGCGCCGGCGAGGCTGCGACGTGCGTCAGGAGCCATATATCCCCGGGGCCTTATCGATCCTTTAGGGAACTGTCCCTGGCCGGGCCCGTGGGCTCGGACATATGGTGCCCACCTACTTTCGTAGGGAACTCCGGGATCGAGTGCTTCAACGGCGTACGCGGCTTCGCACTGTTTTTCTTCCTTCTGGTTCGTGCCCGTCGAATTGCGTCCCCGACACGCTTGCGGTTCAATCTCGGTGTCATGCCCCGGCTTGACCGGGGCATCCAGTACGCCGCGGCGTTGAGGTCTAGCACTGGCGTCTCTGGGATACTGGATCACCCGCCCCAGTGCGCAAGGGCGCACAAGGCGGGTGATGACAGCGGAGCAAGGCTCCGCCTTCGGAGCAAACGCACATGTCCAATTCGAAAGCCGAACTCCGTGCCAAAGCCCTCGCGGCGCGCGACGCGTTGAGCGAGAAGAAGCGCACCGCCGCCGCCGCAAAGCTCGCCAAGCGCGGGCTTCCGTTCCCGCTCCTGCCCGGCAGCATCGTCTCCGGCTATTCCCCGATCCGCAGCGAGATCGATCCGCTGCCGCTGATGAAGAAGCTCGCCGAGGAGGGCGCAAAGCTCGCACTGCCCTGCGTCACCGCACGCGGCCAGTCGCTGATCTTCCGCATCTTCCATCCGAACGACCAGCTGATGCTCGGTCCGCTCGGCATTCCCGAGCCGTCGCCGGCAGCAAGCGAAGTCATCCCCGACATCATGCTGACGCCGCTCGCGGCCTTCGATCGTCTCGGTCACCGCATCGGCTATGGCGCGGGGCACTACGACCACACCTTCGCGCATCTGCGCAAGGCCAAGCAGATCGTCGGCATCGGGCTTGCTTTTGCAGCGCAGGAGATCAAGGCGGTTCCGGCACTATCGCACGACGTCGCACTGGATTATGTGCTAACGGAATCGGACATCTTCGATTTCCGGAGTTCTGAAGTTGCGCATTCTCTTCGTGGGTGATGTCGTCGGCCGTAGCGGCCGCAACGCCATCGCCGAATATCTTCCCGGCATGGTCAAGGACTGGTCGCTCGATTTCGTCGTCGTCAACGGCGAGAATTCCGCCGGTGGCTTCGGCATCACGGAAGCGATCTATCAGGAGTTTCTCGATGCCGGGGCCGACGCGGTGACGCTCGGCAATCACTCCTGGGACCAGCGTGAAGCCCTGGTGTTCATCGAGCGAGCCGAGCGGCTGGTGCGGCCCGCGAACTATCCGCGCGGCACGCCGGGCCGCGGCGCCGCCTTGGTCGAGACCAAGAACGGCAAGCACGCGCTCGTCGTCAACGCTTTGGGCCGCGTCTTCATGACCCCGTTCGACGATCCCTTTGCCGCGCTCGAGCGGGAGCTCGGCGCCTGTCCGCTCGGCGTTGCGGCCGACGCCATCGTCGTCGACTTCCATTGCGAGGCGACCAGCGAGAAGCAGGGCATCGGCTTCTTCTGCGACGGCCGCGCCAGCCTCGTCGTCGGGACGCACACCCATGTGCCGACCGCCGACCACCAGATACTCACCGGCGGCACGGCCTACATGACCGACGCCGGCATGACCGGCGACTACGATTCCATCATCGGCATGCAGAAGGAAGAACCGCTGCGGCGCTTCACCTCGGGGATTCCCTCCGGCCGGTTCGAGCCGGCCGCGGGCGTGGCGACGCTCAGCGGCGTTGCGGTCGAGACGGACGATGCGACGGGACTCGCGCTAAAGATTGCGCCGGTGCGCGTCGGCGGCCGGCTGGAGCCGGCGACGCCGAAATTCTGGTTGAGCTGACGGACAGCGCGACATTCACGCTGCCACCCTCCCCTGGAGGGCAGGGGAATCGCATGTGATCTTTTCGTAAGGCATTGCGATTTTGGCAGAAATCGATTCTGACGGTGGCTCCTGA
>NZ_JAFCJT010000006.1 GCF_018130785.1 Bradyrhizobium liaoningense | reverse complement strand
ACGCCTCAAGCTCAAGCGGGCCGGCTGGAACGATGCCTTCCTCTTCGAACTCCTCGGCTACATGCGATAGCCCTGCCCTCCAGGGGAGGCTAAGCGGCGCGCCTCGCTACGACCTTGCCCCCCACTGCCGCGATGTCGTGATCAGCTTCTCCTGCGGCTCCTCGACCCGCGTCCAGTCGTTGCCGGAGCACCAGAAATGGCCGAGCGCGCAGGCCTCGACACGAAGCTTGCCGGAGGCTGTCAGCGTCATCGTCGCATAATAGGTGCTGCCGCTGGAACGGCTGTAGATGCTGCCGGTCCAGACGTCGTGCGTTTTCGGCTTCATGTTGACAAGCACGCTCTCACCCCGGCTCGACGTCTCGCTCAGCGTATAGCCGCACAGCGCGGAGCCGCAGCGTTCGATGCGGACCGCGCCCTTGGCGCCGGTGCTCTCCCATTCGCCGAGCGGCAGATAGGCCGGCTCATCGTCGCTACGCTTCGCGATCGTTGTGGCCGGCTTGATCTCGGGGTCGGCGGTGACGACCGGCGGCTCCATCCGAGGCCGGTCGGGCGTCACAGTCTTCGGCGGATCCAGGCGTGACAACTCGACCCGCGGCGGATTGGGGCTCAGCGCCTCAATCCTTGACGCTTCAAGTTTTGGCGCCGGCGGCGGCACGACAGGCTGCGACGTCGAGGCGGCAAGAACGGGAGCCGGCGGTGCCGGTTGTGGGGCGACGACCGTTGCTTGCGCGGGCCTGACTGGGGCAACCGGATAGACCGGCTGCGGCGCCTGGACCACCGGTGCAGGCGCCGGCCGCTGGGTCGGTGTTGTGCTGACATCTTCCATCGTCCGCCGGCTGCGGCTGGAAACCGAAACACAGGAGGTGGATCGGCAATTGCGCGGCGCCTCGACATGAAACCGGTGGCCGCCGATCGAAAAGTTGTAGGAACCGGCCTCGGCCGAAGACGCAATCGCCATCAAAGCGATCAATGTGCCAAGCGAAGTCACAAGCCGCGTCATCGGCGCCTCCCACTGTGTCGCGACGAGATTGCGCAGATGCACCGCGGCTGAATGTGCGCTGGCTCACCCAGGCGCCCGCGCGCCGTTGTGACGTCCATCACAGAACGCCGGTGCGGCGCGGCGTAGGGTCGAACCACGCTTCATCCACAAGAGACTTCGTCCATACCGGGACCGCACATTATCGGAGGTTGTCATGAACAAGCTCACCATCGCCGCCGCCGCGCTCTTCCTCGCTTCGACCGCCGCAGCCCATGCCGGCAATTCGATCTCGTTCCAGATCGAAGGCCAGCACATCCGCATCGAGACGCCCCGCAACTGCGGCTCGCTCAATTGCGTGACCATCGTCGCACCGGGCCTTTCGGACAAGCCGATCAAGCTGAACAACATCAACCTCAAGGGCCTTGGCGGCTCCAAGGACGACGACGACACCACGCCCGCTCCGGCCACGACGACCGCGCCGCCCGCGCCGGTGCAGCAGCAGCCCGTGCAACAGGCGCCGGTCCAGGCGACCGCGCCGGCCGCGCCTGCTGTCGTCGCCCCCGCAGCCCCCGCCACGACGGTTGCCGCCGCTCCGGCCACCGGCTACGACAGCACCACGCAGACTGCGCCCGTCGCGGCTCCCGCTGCCGCGCCTGCACCGGTCGCGATTGCTCCCGCACCCGCTCCGGCTCCGATGGCCGCTGCGCCGGCGCCGGCCGCCAATACGCCGATCGGCGTCTGGGCGACCGAAGAGAACAAGGGCAATGTCCGGGTCGAACAGTGCGGCCCCAATCTCTGCGGTTACGCCGTGAAGTCCAACGAGCGCATCCTGATCAACATGAAGCCCGACGGCGCGAAGTGGAGCGGCCGCATCCACGATCCCGACTCCGGCCGCAACTACGACTCCACGATCGCGATGAAGGGCCCGAACGCGATGCGCGTGCAGGGCTGCGCCTTCGGCGGCATGTTCTGCGGCGGCCAGACCTGGAAGCGTGTCAGCTGACAGCACGTCAAGGCGTGGATGGCCGGGACAAGCCCGGCCATGACGATGTAGAGATGTCGGTGTGCTCCAGTTTGTTCGGTTCTCCCTCCGCACTTCCCCGTTTGAACGTTCGTCCCTCCCATGCGACGGATGTTCATCCACCATTCAGCTAACCCCGGCTGATATCGGCCGATCTCGCCTCGCGTTCTCACCGGGACCTCCTCGTGACTTCATTGGTGGCTTGGCGCCGCTTCGTGTTTGCGCTTGTGCTGCTGGCATTGCCGCTGGCCGGCGCGAGCGTGGCTTGTGCATCCGACGCAATCGAGCTTGCGCAGGCGCAACCACAAGCGCAGCCGACACCCGTCCCCTCCCCGGCGCCATCCGCCTCGCCGACGCCGTCAGCCTCACCTGCGCCCACGGCCGACGCGCAACCCGCCGCCGTCGAGCCGATCGGTAACGTCGCGACCGTGACGGGGATCGCGACCGTGATCCGCGACAAGAACTCGTATCCGCTGCGTGCGCGCGACGACATCTATCTCAACGACGTCGTGCAGACCTCGTCGAACTCCTCGCTCGGCATCACCTTCAACGACGCGACCACGTTCAACCTCTCCGCCAGCGCGAAGATCACCATCGACAATTACGTCTATGAGGACGGCGGCAAGCAGAATTCGGCGATCTTCGACATCGGCAAGGGTACCGTCGCCTTCGTCGCGGCGGCGGTGGCGAGGACCGGCGACATGAAGATCGCGACCCCGACCGCCACGCTTGGCATCCGCGGCACCACCGGCGTCGTCGACGTGCCGGAAAATGCAGCCGCCGGCAGCGCGAACAACGTCAACATCAAGCTCTATCCCGACGCCGACGGCCGGGTCGGGCACATCGACGTCGACGACCGCAGCAGCGGCGCGCGGCTCGGCGCTCTGACGCAAGGCGCGAGCGGCTTCGCGATCCGGCCTGGCGCAGCCACTGCCGGTGTCATGCGCTTTGCCGCGGTGCCGATCACGATTCCACCTCAGCAGATCGCGCGCGACCGCGGCTTCGTCAGCCAGGTGCATCTGGCGCAGACTACGGGCCGGCAGATCGTCATCGAACAGCGCGACTTCCGCCGCGCCAATCCGGGCGCGGTCAGCCGCATTCCGCGGCCGGCCCAGCTACCACAGCAGCAGCAATTGCGGCCGAACACGCCGCCGGGCCAACAGCCGCAGCGGCCCAACGGCCAGCCGGGCCAGAACAATCGTCCGGGCCAGCAGCAGCCGGGTACGCCGGGTCGCCAGGGAACACAGCAAGGCGCCCAGCCGACGCAGCGGCAGGGTGGCGCGGTGCAGCCGGGCAACCCGCGCGCGGGTCAGCGTCAGCAGCAGCGAGGACAACAGCAGCAGCCCGGCCAGCAGCAAGGCGCCGGACGTCCAGGTGTACCGCGCGCTGGACAGGGCACCCAGCCCAACGGCACGCCGCAAACCCAGCCGCAGCGTGGCGGACAGACCCCGGCGCAGTCCGGCGGAGTCGTGCCGTCGCAGCCAAGCACGGCGCCGCAGCCGCAAACGCCGCGCACCGGATTGCAGCCGGGCCAACCGCCCGCGGCTCAACAGCCGGGCGGCATCCAGCGCCAGGGCGGATTCCAGCAGCGCCTCCCCGCCGCGCAACGCCCCGCAGCACCGCGCAGACCGTCGCCCGCTCCGAAGGAGAAGAAAGAGCGGCGGTGAACGGTGCCTCCCCTCACCCTGAGGAGCTTGCGAAGCAAGCGTTTCGAAGGGCGTGTCCACCGTCGGGCCGCATGGTTCGAGACGCGCGCGATGCGCGCTCCTCACCATGAGGGTCGACGTCGAGTGCGCGGCCCTCTCCTCCGTCATTGCGAGCGAAGCGAAGCAATCCAGAGTCTTTCCGCGGAGAGACTCTGGATTGCTTCGCTGCGCTCGCAATGACGACTTGGAGGGAACTAAGGCTCCCACAAACTTGCTAGCTCGCGGATGTTTCCAAATTCGCGAGCAGAGCAGCGTGAAGACAACTCACGCTTCGCCGCGCAGCCAGGCCTTCACCTTCTGCAGGAGCCCATGACGCAGCTCGTCGACTGAGGCGACTTCGGCGGGCGTCAGCGTCTGCAAGGCTGTATCGATGTTGTCAGTCGCCGGCACCAGCTCGGGCGCCGGCGAAGAGGCGAACCCGGCGGCGGCAAGCGCCATCGGACCGACCTGCAGCAGAAACGCGCGTTCATATTCGCGCGACAGGCGCGCGAGCGCGTCATCCAGCGTCAGCCAGTCGACCGCCTTGATGTCGTTCATCAGCTTGCGAACGGGACCGCCCTCGGCCTCCATGCGCCAGAAATGCACGACCTTGGAGCGCCCGCCCGACTGGTAGACGAGCGTGCCGAGGAATTCGTGGATGGCCACATTGTGACCGGTCTCCTCCAGCACCTCGCGGTGCGCCGCTTCCTTCGGCGTCTCGCCGTCGTCGAGCTTGCCCTTGGGCAAAACCCATTCGTTGCGCTTGCGCTGGCGCACGACCGCAACCAGCGGCGGCGCGCCACGCCGCAGCACAATACCACCCGCCGCCATCACCGGCGCCCGCGCCATCACAAAATTCCGTGTCGATCCAATCGTCCCCGCGGACGATATAGGCGATGGGGACGGCGGATTGAAGGCTAGTTTCGCTTCAACAGCGCTTGACCTGCGCGAATACGGGTGCCCTCGCGGATGCCGTCGCAGAAGGTGAAATCGCCGGGCGCAAGGATGATGATGGTTGAGCCGTGCTCGAACCAGCCGAGCTCCTCGCCCTTGGTCACGTTGACGTCGCAGGGGAAATTGACCGGGCCGCGTGTCTGCGCGTTCAGCACCATGTCGAGGAAGTGCAGACGGATGCTTGCGACCAGAATGGCCGCAACTGGCACGAGCGTTACGGCTTCGCCTGAGCTGAGATGCGTGCGGATCACCGCGCGCTCGTTCTTGCAGAACAGGCGCTCGACCCGCTTCAGCGCGATCGGGTTGACGTTCCAGACGTCGCCATGGATCAGCGTGACGCGCTCGATATGCGCGTCAAAGGGCGCATGGAAGCGGTGGTACATGCTCGAGGTCAGCCGCAGCGTGACGAAGGAGCCGTTGCGGTGCTGATCGACCAGCGCGGAATCGCCGAGCAGGTCGAGCAGCGAATAGGGCGCGCCCTTGACCTGGAACAGCTCGGTGTCCGCGATCCGGCCGTGAGCGCCGACGATGCCGTCGGAGGGGCTCGCGACGATGGAAGGGTCGGGATCAAACGGGCGCAGGCCGGGCTTGAGCTCCCGGGTGAAGCAGTCGTGCAGGCTCTTGAAGTGGGTCTTGCGCGCCTCCGACAGATCGAGGTCGGAGAACAACTTCCACAGCGCGATCGAGACATCTCGCACGAACGGGTTCTCGATCTTGGAGAACCAGCCCATGAAGCGGGTCAGCGCCGCGCGGGGGATGCGATTGGTCAACAGGAAGTTGAGGTCTTCCTGCTGGGTGAAAGAGGCGATGAGGGCTTTGACTGTCATGAATCTGTCAGCTCACAGTATTAGCGCTTGTTGTCATGGAAACGACACTCCCGATTCTCTCATTTTCCGTGGCCGCCGCAGCGTCCGCTGCCGCCGCCTTCCCGAAGATCAAAGCGCGGATTGAGCTGTCCCGCGCCAAACACCGGTCGCTTGCCGGGCACTCCAAGATGTCTCGGCGGGTGGCCAAGCTGCTCCCGTTCTACGAGTTCGAAGGCGACAAGTACTTCGGCTGCGACGGCGCACCGGCCAATGTGGTGATGCAGCGCAAGGACGCCTTCTTCCGCCTCGCGCGAATCTACGCCGATCGCTACCCCAAGGGCCGGGCGATGACGAAGGAAGCGGCGGAGACGATCTCCGACCTGCACTTCACCGAGACCTACCGCGTGCCGTTCCAGTTCTCGCGCCTCGTCCGCGAGCATCTGGGCACCTCGACCTTCATGGAGTCCTCGAGCGGCGTCACCGTCACGGATGTCGACGGCAACACCTCCTACGACCTCACGGGCTCCTACGGCGTCAACATCTTCGGCAACGACTTCTATAAGGAGTGCATCGAGGGCTCCGAGAAGCGGGCGCACGCGCTTGGGCCGGTGCTCGGCCCCTACCATCCCGTCATCCTCGAGAACGTGCAGCGGCTCTGCCAGATCTCGGGCCTTGACGAGGTCTCCTTCCACATGTCCGGCACCGAGGCCGTCATGCAGGCGGTGCGGCTGGCGCGCTACCACACCCAGCGCACGCATCTCGTCCGCTTCGCCGGCGCCTATCACGGCTGGTGGGGCGACGTGCAGCCCGGCGTCGGCAACCCGATCGCCGCGCACGAGACCTACACCCTCGCCGAGATGTCCGAGAAGACGCTGCATGTGCTGCGCACGCGCAAGGACATCGCCTGCGTGCTGGTCAATCCGTTGCAGGGCCTGCATCCGAACGGCAACGCGCCCGGCGATTCCTCGCTGGTCGATTCCTCCCGCGGCGGCAACTTTGACCGCGCGGCGTATACCGAGTGGCTCAAGAAGCTGCGCGAAGTCTGCACCGAGCGCGGCATCGCGCTGATCTTCGACGAGGTCTTCGTCGGCTTCCGTCTCGCCGCCGGCGGCGCCCAGGAGTACTTCGGCGTCAAGGCCGACATGGTGACCTACGGCAAGAGCCTTGCCGGTGGCCTGCCGGTCGGCGTCGTCTGCGGCAAACGCGAACTGATGCGCCGCTTCCGCGACGATCGCCCCGCCGATATCTGCTTCGCCCGCGGCACCTTCAACTCGCATCCCTACGTCATGACGGCGATGGACGAGTTCTTGAGCCGCCTCGCCAGTCCAAACTTCCGTGCCATCTATGACGGGCTGGACACGACCTGGAACGGCCGCGCGGAAAAGCTCAACCGGATGATGACCGACGCCGACCTGCCGGTGCGGTTTGCGAACTTCTCGTCGATCTGGACGGTGAAATACACCACGCCATCGCGCTACAACTGGATGCTGCAATACTATCTGCGCGCCGAAGGCCTGTCGCTGAGCTGGGTCGGCACCGGACGGCTGATCTTCAGCCTGAACTACACCGACGCCGACTTCACCGAGGTCGCCGACCGCTTCGTCCGCGCGGCCGAGAAGATGAAAGCCGACGGCTTCTGGTGGCACGACGGCGTGCTCACCAACAAGAATATCAAGCGGCAAATCCTGAAAGAGATGCTGGCCAAGCGCTTCGGGCGCTGAGGCTGGCTCTACCCACATAACCTCCGTCATTCCGGGGCGAGGTCTCTCCTCCCCCTCTCCCCGCCTGCGGGGAGAGGGTTGGGGTGAGGGGGCCTCTCCACGGGCGCGGTGAGAGTTGGCGGACACCTCGCGAGCAACGCCCCCGCGGAGACTCCCCCTCACCCGCCGCGCTACGCGCGTCGGCCTCTCCCCGCACGCGGGGAGAGGCGAAGAAGAAGCCCCCAAGACGTGGATGCCCGGCACGAGGCCGGGCATGACGTAACCATCAGACATCGGAGTGTTGGATCTGCGCGGCGCGCTCAGGCGTGCTGCTCTTCGAGCGTGGGCTCGGAGATGAGGCCCAGCGTGTGTTCGGGGTTGAGGTGCAGGCCGGGGTCCATCAGCTCGCCGCGCATCAGGGCGAGCGGCGCGCTGCGATAGAGCATCAGGTCGTGGAAGGGATCGGTCAGGATCTTGGTCATCCAGACCAGGCCGGTCTCGACGTCGCGGATGAAGAACAGGTGCACGGTACGGAACAACAGACCGCCGCCGCCGATCACCAGCCAGATCTTGGCGACCTGCCGCATGAAATCGGTCGCGCTCGCCCAGGGCGTAAACAGGCCGAACAGCGTCGGATCGACAACCAGCACCAGCGGCGACAGCGCCCAGATCGCCATCAGCACCACTTTGCGCTGAAGGTTGTAACCGACCTTGATGTCTTCCTTGTACTCGTGGGTCGCCTGGTTGATGTGGTCGTAATCGTGCGGCTCGAAGAAGAAGTGACCGGCCTGGCGCGAGGTCATCGAGACCAGCCAGCCGACCAGTGCGGAGATCATGGGATCGACGAACAGCCAGACATAGGCGAAGAGAAAGCTCAGCGCGCTGACGAAGTGCAGGCTCTGATTGATGCGGCTGTGGTGATAGTAGCGATGGTCGTCCCAGCGCTGGATCCGCAGCTGCTCGAGATAATTCTTGATCATGCTCTCCCCCAAAATGCTTTCGGGTTCAGGATTTACAGGGATTCGATGTACGCCATGTGACATCATCATTTTGTCATGTGACGATGTGCAGCGGCGCGATGACGCACGCGAACGCGAAGTCGCAGTTCACGCCGCCTTGGCGACGTCGACCTTGCGGAAGCGCACCAGCGAGAAATGGCCGAGCGGCGGAATCAGGCGGCGTTCGGCGAGCTCGATGCCATGTGCGCCAGCCAGCCACTTCGTATAACGCGACCAGGCGAACTCGGCGGTACGGAAGCCGAGCGGGCGCACCACCGGCTGGAGCCTCTGCTCGATGAAGCGGCGCATGCCGGTGTCGGCGCTGACGCGGGTCAGGATGATCAGTTCGCCGCCCGGACGCAGCACGCGGGCGAATTCGTCGAGCGCCTTCTCCGGGTTCGGCACGGCGGTGACGACATATTGCGCCATCACGACGTCGAAGGAATTGTCGGGGAATTCGAGCTTCTCGGCGTCCATCACCGCGAGGCCCTCGACGTTCTTCAGCTTGCCTTCGGTGACCCGCTGGCGCGCCTTGTCGAGCATCGCTTCCGAAATGTCGGTGCCGAAGATGCGCAGATGCGGCGCGTAGAGCGGCAGCGAGATGCCGGTGCCGACGCCGACCTCGAGCACGCGGCCCCCGATCTTGTTGGTGGCCGAAATCGCGGCCTGCCGGCCCTTGGCGAACACGCCGCCGAACACGAGATCGTAGACGGGCGCCCAGCGGTCATAGGCCTGCTCGACCGTGCCACGCGTGAGGTCAAGCTGCTGGGTGCCGTCAAGGTTCATGATCTTAGCCATCGATGAGGTTCTCGCTGTGGGTCAAACGTTGCAGATCAGCCGCGCACCGGCCGCCGCGCCATGACCGGCGAGGCGCGCAGGATGCGGCTGGGCTGAAGTGAGGTGAGGTTTCCGACGAATTGGCGCGCACTGTTTTCCCAGGAGCGCTCCAGCGCGAAGTTGCGGCAGGTCTCGCGCGACATGGTGAGCGCGCGCAGGCACGCGGTACGCAGATCATGGTCGATCGCGCCGATCGGATGATCGGCGATGACGTCCTTGGGACCCGTGACCGGAAATGCCGCAACCGGCGTGCCGCAGGCGAGCGCCTCGAGCTGCACCACACCGAATGTGTCGGTCAGGCTGGGGAATACGAAGACATCCGCCGCCGCAAGATGCGCGGTGAGATCCGCGCCCTTCTTCTCGCCGAGGAAGACGGCGTCCGGATATTTCTTTTCGAGCGCCGCCTTCTGCGGACCGTCGCCGACGACGACCTTGGTGCCGGGCAGGTCGAGCGAGAGAAACGCTTCGAGATTCTTTTCGACTGCCACGCGGCCCATCGTCATGAAGATCGGGCCCGGCAAATCGAGCTTGGCCGGAGCGTCGGGATGGAACAGCTCGGTGTTGACACCGCGCGTCCAGAAGCCGAGCCGCTTGAAGCCGCGCTCGGAGAGCTCCTGCCGCAGCGAAGGCGTCGCCACCATGGTCATGGCGGCGGCGTCGTGGAAGTGGCGCAGCACGGCGTAGCCGACGGCATCAGGAATGCCGGTCCGCACCGAGACGTATTCGGGAAAGCGCGTGGTGTAGGACGTGGTGAAGGCGAGGCGGTTGCGGCGGCAATAGGCGCGCGCGGCCCAGCCGATCGGCCCCTCGGTCGCGATGTGCAGCGCTTCCGGCGCCGCCTTCTCGATCCGCCGCGCTATCTCCTTACCGCTCGGCAGCGCGATGCGCAGGCCCGGATAGGTCGGCAGCGGCCAGGACCGAAAGCCGTCCGGCGTCAGGAAGTCGATCTCGACATCGAGGGCCTTGGCCGCATTCGCCAGCGAGGTCAGCGTCCGGACCACACCGTTAACCTGCGGATGCCAGGCGTCAGTCGCGATTAATACCCGCATGGGGAAATCCCGAGAGTTTGATGATTCTCGGCTTAGGACCATCAACCACGGATATTTCAGGCGTGTGACGTCACAGAAGTGTCGGCCCGCTGTTTTGTTCGTTAACGGGTCCGCGCAGCCACGAAACCGTCATGAAACAATCCTTTCCGCCATGAAACCGTTTTCGGTTTTCCGCGCAAAGCTCCCGAAACGTTTCGTCGTTAGTGATTTAGGCAACGGAGCACCGAAACGGTGCCGCGGTGGTCAAGAAACACCGATCAAACAGGGGCGATCAATGATCAATCTGGACACGTTCAAGACGTATTCACGCGCCGTTGCGCTCAGCGCCGTGGCAATTTCCGCACTCGCATTTTCCGGTCCGGCCAAAGCTGCGCCCGCGCAGTTCTTCCCCTTCTTCCAGCCGCTGCCGCCGATGGCCGCGCCGCAGCCTTACCAGCCCTATCAGGCGACGCCTTACCGGGCCGCGCCGTCCGAGGATCAGGACGTGGTCGAGATGCCGGCCCGCTTCCGCCGCCAGACCGTCTCCTACGCGACGCGTGAAGCGCCGGGCACCATCATCATCGATACGCCCAACACCTATCTCTATTACGTGCTCGGCAACGGCCAGGCCGTTCGCTACGGCATCGGCGTCGGCCGCGACGGCTTCACCTGGTCCGGCATCCAGTCGGTGAGCAGGAAGGCCGAGTGGCCGGATTGGACCCCGCCGCCGGAAATGATCGCCCGCCAGCCCTATCTGCCGCGCCACATGGCCGGCGGCCCCGGCAACCCCCTCGGCGCGCGCGCCATGTATCTCGGCGGCACCATCTACCGCATCCACGGCACCAACGCGCCCGACACGATCGGCAAGCACGTCTCGTCCGGCTGCATCCGCCTGACCAACGACGACGTCACCGACCTCTACTCCCGCGTCAACGTCGGCACCAAGGTGATCGTGCTGCCGATGACGGAACGCCGCGCGGACCTCGGCGCCGCGACGCGCTAACGCGACAGGACATTGTGACGCAAACGGCCCCGGAACCCACCGGGGCCGTTTTCGTTGGCATCATGCTCTCCGGGCGGCCCCGTTTGGAGAAGCGCTCTTCGGAGGCGCAGATGCGATCACGCCTGCAAATGTCGCCAAGTGCATGGCTGCGCTCGATCGCAGGTGCCGCAGCATTGACGCTGCTCCTGGCTGCTGCGCCCTCCTCGCACGCCCAGCAGCCGGCGAGCGACGAGGCGGCTCAACAGGCCTTCAACAATTCCTGTCGCACCTGCCACTCGGTGAAGGACGGCGACAATCGTCTGGGTCCCAATCTCAACAGGATCGTCGGACGCAAGGCCGGTTCGCTGCCTAACTACAACTACTCTCCGTCGATGAAGGACGCCGGCTTCGTCTGGGATCAGGACAAGCTGACCCGCTTCATGGTCAAGCCGGATGAGGTCGTATCCGGCAACAAGATGCAGCCCTATGGCGGTGTCTCCGCCGAGGACGCGGCCAAGGTGATTGCTTATCTGCAGGCGGCTGGCGGGCAATAGCAGGCCGATCGGCGATCGGTCGCTCGATGGTGGCAACCGACAGTTGCACCGCTGTGGCCAGCGTGGTCTTATCCTGAGCCGCGTTGCGCGCCGCTCCCTGATGGACATCGACCAGACATGACGACCTCTCCCGCCGCCAGCCACGCGATCAGACTGCTGAAACCCATCGACGCCGCTCTCTACCGCGCGATCAGGCTCGAAGCACTCGCAGCGCATCCCGAAGCTTTTGGCAGCACGTTCGCGCGCGAGCAGGAAAAGCCCCTCACCTGGTTCGAGGCGCGCCTTGCAGCGTCTGACGTCTTCGGCGCCTTCATGGCGGAGGAGCTTGTCGGCGTTGCCGGATTCCATCGGCAGGACGGCGCAAAGACCGAGCACAAGGCTCTTCTCTGGGGCATGTACGTGAGACCCCATGCGCGAAAATCCGGCGCGGCGCGGCGCCTTGTCGACGCGGTCGTCGCACATGCCACAGGGCAAGTCGAGCAGCTTCAGCTGGCCGTCGTCAGCGAGAACACCGCCGCCATCCGCCTCTACACCACAGCCGGCTTTGTCGAATACGGCCGCGAGGTGAAAGCACTGAAGCACGCTGACCGATACTACGACGAGGTCCTGATGGCGTTGTTCCTCAACGACAGCGGTCAGTGACCGGCGCCTTCCGTATCTCGCCGGATGGCGCCCTGTCGCCCCGAGACCAACCTGAGCCACGCCGCCGAATGAAACGCGCTCATCAGCAGATACATCGGCACCATCCCGCCGAGCAGAGAGCCCTGCCCGGCGGCACACAGCATGTCCGCCGGGCCTCCGCCGATCATGGCCGTCAGCAGGGCCATGATCGCGAAGGTCGGCGTGGCCGCTAACCCAAGCCATCTGGCGAGGTGGCGCGCGGCCGTTGCGCCGTCGCGGCTGGCGCCGGCCGTGGCGCTGACGGGACTAGTCACGTCCTTCCGCGGCCTCCTCGCGAAACGCCTTCTCGCCGGCGTCCGAGATCTCGACCCATTTCCTGTCAGGCGCGGCGCCGTCCGAGTAGCTGTCGTGCCAGTTCCACCATTTGTAGGTCGGCGTCTGCGGATAGCCCTTCGGCGAATCCTCCCAGACCTCCTGACGGCCGAGCGGCGTGATGTCGAGATAGTTCCAGGTGCCGCCCATCTGCTCGTCGCCGCGGCTCTTGACGAAATAGGTGCGGAAGATGCGCTCCCCGTCGCGGTAGAACACGTTCGTGCCGTGCCATTCGTCGACGCCGAAATCGGCGTCAAAACTGTCGGTGACGGTGACCCACGGCATGGTCCAGCCCATCCGCTGCGTCAGCCCGATGATGTCGGCCTGCGGCGCGCGCGAGGCGAACACCAGCGTGGTGTCGCGGGCGTTCAGGTGCGAGACGTGAGCGACCTGGTCAGCCACCATGGAGCAGCCGCGGCAGGCATGATCGGGCCAGCCGAACACGCCCGGCTCGAAGAAGGCGCGGTAGACGATCAGCTGCCGCCGGCCCTGGAACAGATCGACCAGACTGATCTTGCCGCCGGGCCCCTCGAACGCATAGGTTTTGGCAACTTCCATCCACGGCATGCGCCGGCGCTCGGCGGCGAGGGCGTCGCGGGCACGGGTATGCGCCTTTTCCTTCACGAGCAGTTGCTGACGGGCGGCCTCCCAGTCCTGCGGCGACACCACCGGCGGTGTTTGCATGGCGGTCTGTCCGTTGGTTCCTGCTTTTTCAACTGATGTCATGATGGCTCTCCAAACCTCTTGCCTGGGCGATCACTCCGCATCTTGCGGAGCCGCTCGCCCCTCGCCGCACATTGTCGGTCGTCAACGATTTCTGGCACCGGACGGTTGCGCGGTGGGAGTAACAAGTGTGGCGGGATTGCCATGGAGTCGCTGATCACGGCCGCCGCGCGCGCGTTAGAGGCGGGCGATCCGCTCGGCGCGCTGAACCGCGTTGCGCTGCGCAACGATGCACCGTCGCTGGCGCTGCGCGGCATCGCAATGGCACAGCTCGGCGATTTCGCGAAGGCGAAGACGCTGCTACGCAGCGCCGCGCGTGCGTTCGGTGCACGCGAGGCGGTGGCGCGCGCAAGATGCGTGGTCGCCGAAGCAGAGATCGCGCTCGTCTCGCGCGACCTGAGCTGGCCGGTGAAAACGCTCGCGGCGGCGCGCGCGACACTCGAACAGCACGGTGATCTCGCCAATGCCGCCCATGCGGGCCACATCGAGGCACGCCGCCTCCTCCTCCTCGGGCAGCTCGACGAAGCCGAGCGCACACTGGCCGAGCTAAGCCCCTCCCCGCTTCCGTCTGCCTCCCAGGTCGTCCGCGAGCTCGTGGTCGCCGGCATCGCCATCAGGCGGCTCAGGACGAAAGACGCGCGGGCGGCGCTCAACCGCGCGGCCAGGGCGGCTCGACAGGCGAAGATCCCGGCGCTCGTGGCCGAGGTCGACAGCGCGAACCTCATCCTCGACACGCCGGCGGCGCGCCTGATCGCGCGCGGCGGCGAACACCCGTTGTTGCTGGGGGAGGTCGAGAGACTGGCGACCTCGACCGCGCTCGTCGTGGACACGTTCCATCATTCCGTGCGCAGGCAAGGTCGCATCGTATCGCTCGGAACACGGCCGGTGCTGTTTGCGCTCGCCCGTCTCCTGGCGCAGGCATGGCCCGCGGACGTCTCGCGAGAGGCTCTGATATCAGGTGCGTTCCGGGCGAAGCACACCGATGAATCGCATCGCGCGCGGTTGCGCGTCGAGATCGGGCGGCTCCGCACCCAGCTCAAGCCGCTGGCCGATGTCAGCGCGACGAAGCTGGGCTTTGTGCTGGCGCCGCGGAAGACGCAGGACGTCATCGTGCTGGCACGTCCCGTCGAGGAAAGGCACGCCGCGGTGCTCGCCTTCCTCTCCGACGGCGAGCCGTGGTCGAGCTCGGCGCTCGCGCTGGCGCTGGGGACGAGCGCACGCACGGTGCAGCGGGCCCTCGACGAGCTGGCGCGATCGAACAAGGTGCAATCCTTCGGACACGGCCGGGCACGGCGCTGGGTGACCCCGCCCGTCCCTGGTTTCCCGACAGGCTTGTTACTCCCCGGACCGCTCCTGAAGGCGTAGGTTGGATCACATCACAGGGATCAAGCACATGAAGCGTTCAGCCGCCGAGATCGTCAGGGAATACGGACCTTTTGCGGGTGTCGAGGCCGTGCATGGCGTCACCTATGACGGCACCCATGTCTGGTTCGCATCCGGCGACAAGCTGAATGCGGTCGATCCGGCCAACGGCAAGATCGCTCGCTCCATCGATATCGCCGCGCATGCCGGGACGGCGTTCGACGGCCGGCACCTGTTCCAGATCGCCGAGGATCGCATCCAGAAGATCGACGCCGCCACCGGCAAAGTGGTCAGCACGATTCCGGCCCCGGGCGGCGGTGGCGATTCCGGACTGGCCTGGGCGGAGGGCTCGCTGTGGGTCGGTCAATATCGCGAGCGCAAGATCCATCAGGTCGATCCGGAAACGGGAAAGGTCCTCCGCACCATCGAAAGCAAGCGCTTCGTAACCGGCGTCACCTGGGTCGACGGCGAGCTCTGGCATGGCACCTGGGAGGGCGAGGAAAGCGATTTGCGGCGGATCGATCCCGAAACCGGAAAAGTGCTCGAGCAGCTCGACCTGCCCGCCGGGACGATGGTTTCAGGGTTGGAGTCCGATGGCGGCGACCGCTTCTTCTGCGGCGGCGGCGATCGCGGCAATGTGAGAGCGGTTCGCCGTCCGAGGCGCAGCTAGGTGCGCGATGACGGGTACGCGGCGACGGCGCGTTCGCAGCCGTTAACCCGTTCGCCCCAATTCCACCCCACCGGTGCGCTCTAGCGCCCCCCTCGCCTGCCCTGTAGACTTCGGGCCTTGGGGGATTGATGCGACTGACGTTGAACTTGAAGACTGTCCTGATCGCCGTGGCGGTACTCGCGGCGTCGTTTTTCATCAGCCTGAAGGCGATGGACTGGCTGTCGCCGCGCGCGGTGACGATTGCGCCGCCGGTCGCGCAATTGGCGCCGCTGCCGCCGGTCGCGAAGAGCTCGATCGTGGTGGCGCCGGTTGCGATCGCACTATCGGCGATCCGCGAACAGGCCGAGAAGGCCGCGCCGCGCAATTTCGCCGGCAAGGCCGATAATCCAATCTCACAGATCCTGGAGAATGCCGACATCGGCTGGTCCGCCGTGCGCGGGCCGATGGCGGCTGCCGGCGACAAGGACGTGCTGACGATCTCGACGCCGCTCAGCGGCAAGCTGAACGTGACGGGCTCGCTGTCGTCGAAAGCCACCGGCGCACTCGGCGACGCGCTCGGCAGCGTGCTCGGCGGTGACGCAGCGAAACGGATCGGCGCGGTCAACATCAAGAATTTGAACGCCAGCGCCGAGATCAAGGGCAACGTGGTCGTCACCTCGCGCCCGAAGCTCGCGGCCAATTGGCATCTCGAGCCAAATCTCGGCGCCCAGGTCAATCTCGGCGACACCAACCTCAACGTCTCCGGCGCCAAGGTCAACGTGCCGGCGCAGGTGAAGCCGCTGATCGACAAGAATGTCGGCGAGCAGATCAACATCGTCTCCGAGCGCATCCGCAACGATCCGTCGCTGCGCGAGAATGCGAAGCTGCAATGGGCCAAGGCCTGCCGCTCGATCCCGCTGCAGGGCTCAGGCTCCTCGGCCGCGCTGCCGCCGCTCTGGCTCGAGATGAAACCGACCCGTGCCATCGCTGCGCAGCCGCGCGTCGACGCGCAGAACGTGACACTGCTGCTCGGCCTCGAGCTCGAGACGCGCGTGACCTCGACGTCGACCAAGCCGGACTGTCCCTTCCCCGACAAGATCTCGATCGTGCCGCCGACCGGCACCGGCGTGAACATCGGCGTTCCGATCGACGTACCCTTCACCGAGATCAACAAGCTGATCGCGGCACAGATGGTCGGCCACACCTATCCCGAGGACGGCTCCGGTCCGGTCGACGTCACCGTGAAAAGCGTCAACGTGGTGCCGTCGGGCGATCGTCTCCTGATCTCGCTGCTGGTGCGTGCCAAGGAGAAGAAGAGCTGGCTCGGTCTCGGCGCGGAAGCGACTGTGCACATCTGGGGCCGGCCGATGCTCGACCAGACGCAGCAGACGCTGCGGCTCGCCGACATCCAGCTCGCGGTGGAGTCCGAGGCCGCCTTCGGCCTGCTCGGCGCGGCCGCACGCGCGGTAGTGCCGCAGATGCAGCAGGCACTGGTGCAGAATGCGACGCTCGACCTGAAGCCGATCGCCGCCAATGCGCGCGAGAAGATCGCGGCCGCGATCGCCGACTACCAGAAGAGCGAGGACGGCCTCAAGGTCGACGCCAAGATCGACAGCCTGACCCTCGCCGACATCGCCTTCGATTCCAAGACGCTGCGCATCGTCGCCGAAGCCGGCGGCTCGCTGAACGTGTATGTGACGAAGCTGTCGGGGATGTAGCCCGCTTTCGCTGACCGGGCGCGCGCGTCGCTTGCACCGCTGGCATTCTCGTCGGAGGATGCTAAGCTAGTCTTCGCAACCTCGGACGAGGTCCTGACGACACTGGTGCTGATAACGCGAGGACAACATGGAAGCCGGCATGGTCACGCCTGCGCCGGCGCTGGTGCGCTTTTCCGGCATTCAGAAGACCTACGATGGCGAGCACCTCGTGGTGAAGAACCTCGATCTCGAAATCAGGAAGGGCGAGTTCATCACCCTGCTCGGCCCGTCCGGCTCGGGCAAGACGACCACGCTGATGATGCTGGCCGGCTTCGAGGTTCCAACCCATGGCGAGATCTACCTCGCGGAACGGCCGATCAAGAACGTGCCGCCCCATAAGCGCGACATCGGCATGGTGTTCCAGAACTATGCCTTGTTTCCGCACCTGACGATCGCGGAGAACATCGCCTTCCCGCTTTCGGTTCGCAAGACGAACAAGGCCGAGGCGCAGGAGCGCGTCAGCGCGGCGTTGCGCATGATCAAGATGGAAACCCTGGCGCACCGGCGGCCCGGGCAGCTGTCCGGCGGTCAGCAGCAGCGCGTGGCGCTGGCCCGCGCGCTGGTTTTCAATCCGCAACTCGTGCTGATGGACGAGCCCCTTGGCGCCCTCGACAAGCGCCTGCGGGAGCAGATGCAAATGGAAATCAAGCAGCTGCACGAGACGATGGGCATCACCGTCGTCTACGTCACCCACGATCAGAGCGAAGCGCTCACCATGTCGGACCGCATCGCCGTGTTCAACGACGGCATCGTCCAGCAGATCGACAGGCCCGACGCGCTGTATGAGCATCCGGTGAACAGCTTCGTCGCTCACTTCATCGGTGAGAACAACGTGCTGGCCGGCACCGTCGAGACGGTCGAGAAGGACTATTGCCGCGTCGCGCTGGCCGGTGGCGGTGCCGTGACCGCACGGGCGGTCAATGTATCAGGTGCGGGCGCATCGACCTCCCTGTCGGTGCGGCCGGAACGGATCGCCATCGTCCCGGACGGCACCGGCGAGGGACCGAACCGACTGCCGGCCAAGGTGCAGAACACCATCTATCTCGGCGACCACGCGCTGGCCGTGCTCGATGTCGCCGGCAACGGGGAGTTCATGGTCAAGCTTCAGCCGGGGGCGCATGACGGATTGAGACATGACAGCCCAAGACATGACAGCCTGAGACATGACAGCCTGAGACCTGGCGAAAACGTGTTCATCACCTTCCGCCCCGAGGACTGCCTGGCCCTCGATCCCGTCTGATCCGGACCGGCATCGATCAACCTCAACGCAACGCACATGAAGAAGGAACAGGGACCATGCCGAAGCTCAATACTGGCAAGATTGCTCTGGGGTTCGCCGCGGCGTTCAGCGTCAGCGCTGCGCTGGCCACGGTCGCGCAGGCGCGTGACCTCACCGTCGTGTCGTGGGGCGGCGCCTATCAGGATGCCCAGAAGAAGGTCTATTTCGAGCCGTTCAAGAAGGCAGCTGGTGTTGCGATGAACGATGAGTCCTGGGACGGCGGCGTCGGCGTGTTGCGCGCCAAGGTGCAGGGTGGTGCCGCCACCTGGGACGTCGTCCAGGTCGAGAGCGACGAACTCGCGGTCGGCTGCGAGGAAGGCCTGTTCGAGAAGATGGATTATTCCAAAATTGGCGGCGAAGCCGCCTATATACCGCCGTCGGTCAATCCCTGCGGCGTCGGTGCCATCCTCTATGACTTTGTGCTCGGCTACGACAAGGACAAGCTGAAGGAGGCCCCCAACGGCTGGGCCGACTTCTTCGATACCAAGAAGATTCCGGGCAAGCGCGCCTTGCGGCAGGGCCCGAAGACCACGCTGGAGATCGCCCTCATGGCGGACGGCGTCGCACCGAAGGACGTCTACAAGGTGCTGGCGACCGATGAGGGCGTCGAGCGCGCGTTCAAGAAGCTGGACACCATCAAGGGCGACATCGTCTGGTGGAAGGCCGGCGCCCAGCCGCCGCAATTGCTCGCCTCCGGCGAGGTGGCGATGACCTCGGTCTACAATGGCCGCATCGACACCGCGAACAAGAACGAGAAGAAAAACTTTGGCATGGTGTGGGACGGGGCGCTCTTCACCCTCGACAGCTGGGTCATCCTGAAGGGCAGCCCGAACAAGGACGCCGCCTACAAGTTCCTCGACTTCGCAGGCAAGGCGGAGAACCAGTCAAAACTGTCGGAGAACATTGCCTATGGCACCTCGAACAAGGACGCAGCCGCCCGGCTGCAGCCCGCCGTTCTGAAGGACCTGCCGACAGCGCCTGACAACATCAAGAACGCGGTCGAGATCAATGTTGGCTTCTGGCTCGAGAACATCGACCGCCTGACCGAGCGCTTCAACAAATGGGCTGCGAAATAGCGCGCCCGCCAGGCTCGCCCGATGACAGACGCGCTCCTGACCGGCGCCAATGCGTCGACCGAGGTGCCGCTCAAGCGCCGATTGAGGCGTGCAGAGCGGACCCGCCAGGTCAAGGCATTGGCGCTAGTGCTGCCGCTTCTGCTGTTTCTGCTCTTCACCTTTGCAGGCCCGATCGCCGGCATGCTGTGGCGCGCGGTCGATGACCGCGAGGTGCGTCAGGTTCTGCCTCAAACCATCGCGGCTCTCGCCAATTGGGACGGCAGGGACCTGCCGGACGAAAAGGCCTTTGCAGCGCTGGCAAGCGACATCCTGGCGGCGCGCGCTACCGGCACCATCGCCATCGCGGCCAAGCGGCTCAACTACGCCCTGAACGGTTTTCGTACGATCCTGACCAGCACTTCACGCAATCTGAAGGCGCAGCCGGAGCCCGGCACCGCCAGGGAGACACTGGGCAAGATCAATCCGGCCTGGCGCGAACGCACCACCTGGACGACGATCAAGGACGCCAGTGGCCCAATGACCGGCTTCTACCTTCTGGCGGCGCTCGACCTGACGCGGAACGTGGATGGTGCGATCGTGGCGGCCTCGCCGGATCAGGCCATCTATCGCGACGTCTTCGCCCGCACCTTCCTCATCAGCCTCAGCGTCACGGCACTGTGCCTGATCCTCGGCTTCCCGGTCGCGTACCTGCTGGCGACGCTGCCGCCCGGCCGGTCGAACCTGCTGATGATCTTCGTCCTGCTGCCCTTCTGGACGTCGCTTTTGGTCCGCACCTGCGCCTGGATCGTCTTGCTGCAGAGCAAAGGCGTCGTGAACGATAGCCTGCACTGGCTTGGCATCATCGACGAGCCGCTGCGCCTGATCTACAACCGCTTCGGCGTCTGCGTGGCCATGACCCACGTTCTCCTGCCGTTCATGATCCTGCCGCTGTACAGCGGCATGAAGGCGATCTCGCCTGCTTACATGCGTGCCGCCGCATCGCTCGGTGCGCCACCGGTCACTGCCTTCCTGCGGATCTACCTGCCTCAGACCCTGCCCGGCATCGGCGCGGGAAGCCTGCTCGTCTTCATCCTGGCGCTTGGCTACTACATCACACCGGCACTCGTCGGCGGCGCCGCCGATCAGATGATCAGCTACTTCATCGCGCTCTACACGACCGAGACGGCCAATTGGGGCCTTGCTTCGGCGCTGGGTGCGGTGCTGCTGCTGGCCACTGTTCTGCTCGCTCTCGTCTACGGCAAGCTGGTGCAGGGACAACAGGTCACGGGAGGAATGAAGAATTGAGCGATCATTCCTCCCTCCGCACGCCCAGCCAGCGCATCGCGTGGACCGCGACCATCGTCATCTCCACGCTGGTGTTCATCTTCCTGATCGCGCCGATCCTTGCGATCATGCCGCTGTCCTTCAGCTCGGGCTCGTACCTCACCTATCCGCTACCGGGCCTCTCCTTGCGCTGGTACGACGACTTCATCAATTCGCCGCGCTGGATGAATTCACTGAAGAACAGCATGATCATCGGCGTCGCCTCGACCCTGCTGTCCATGGTGCTTGGCACGCTGGCCGCGCTGGGGCTGGCGCAGTGGAAGAGCCGGTTCAAACCGCTTGTGCTGGCTTTCGTGCTGTCGCCGGTCGTCGTGCCCGGCGTCATCACCGCGGTCGGCCTGTATTTCTTCTTCGCGCCGATCGGACTGACCGGCAGTTATCTCGGCTTGATCCTGGCCCACACCGCGCTGGCGACGCCCTTTGTGGTGATCACGGTCGGCGCGACGCTGCAAAGCTTCGACACCAATCTGGCACGCGCCGCCGCCTCGCTAGGCGCCTCGCCGCTTTATGCGTTCCGCCGCGTGATCCTGCCGCTGATCCTGCCCGGCCTTGCGTCGGGTGCGCTGTTCGCCTTCGCGACCAGCTTCGACGAGGTGGTGATCGTGCTGTTCATGGCGGGTCCGGAGCAGCGCACCCTGCCGCGCGAGATGTTCAGCGGCATCCGCGAGAACATCAGCCCGACCATCACGGCAGCGGCGGTGATCTTGACGACGGTATCGGTCATCCTCCTCGCCACCCTGGAAGGCTTGCGCCGGCGCAACGAACGGCTCAAGGGCAGCAGCGCCTGACCGGCCCCCGCTGTCATTCCGGGGCCCGCGTAGCGCGAGCCCGGAATCCATCGAGCCGCAGTGAATGAATGGATTTTCTGATGCGCAACTGCGCATCAAAGCTCGCGCCCAAGGGGCGTGCCCCGGAATGACGGAGGCACCCCCTACTTATTTCTCACCCCACCTCATACATCCCGGGCTTTGCCGCCGCGACCGATTGTCGCTAGAACCTTCCCTGCAACAACGCCCAAACAACAACACACAGGGAGAAACCAACATGCAAAAACTCATCGCCGCGGTCGCGGCTGGTTTTGCGCTGGCCGCCACGTCCGGCGCCGCGCAGGCCCAGATCTCCGACGATGTCGTCAAGATCGGCGTGCTCACGGACATGTCGAGCCTCTATGCGGACGCGACCGGCAAGGGCTCGCTCGCGGCCGTCGAGATGGCGGTCGCCGATTACGGTGCCAAGGTTGCCGGCAAGTCCGTGCAGGTCGTCGCCGCCGATCACCAGAACAAGCCCGATGTCGGCGTCAACATCGCCCGCAACTGGTACGACAACGACAAGGTCGACGCGATCTTCGACGTGCCGACGTCCTCGGTGGCATTGCCGATCTCGGCGCTGACCCGCGAGAAGAACAAGATCAACATCAATTCCGGCGGCGGCTCGTCCGACATCACCGGCGTCGCCTGCTCGCCCAATACGGTGCACTGGACCTACGACACCTATGCGCTGTCGAACGTCGCCGGCAAGGCCATGGTGAAGCGCGGCGAGGACAGCTGGTTCTTCGTCACCGCCGACTACGCCTTCGGCATGGCGCTGCAGCGCGACGCCGCCAACGTGGTCAAGGAGAGCGGCGGCAAGGTGCTCGGCGAGGTCCGCCATCCCCTCAACTCCTCGGACTTCTCGTCCTTCCTGCTCCAGGCCCAGGCCTCCAAGGCCAAGGTCGTTGCGCTGGCGAATGCCGGCGGCGACACCACCAACGCGCTGAAGCAGGCGGCCGAGTTCGGCCTGACGCAAGGCGGCCAGAAGATGATCGCGCTCTTGCAGGAGATCACCGACACGCATTCGCTCGGCATCAAGGCCACCCAAGGCCTGATCGTCACCGACGCGTTCTACTGGGACATGAACGAGGAGACGCGCGCCTTCTCGAAGCGCTTCAACGAGAAGGTCGGGCATATGCCGACCATGATCCAGGCCGGCCTCTACTCGGCGACCATGCATTATCTGAAGGCGATCGAGGCCATCAAGACCGACGAGGCGCCGAAGGTGATGGAGCAGATGCGCAAAACGCCGGTCAACGACTTCTTCGCCAAGAACGGCAAGATCCGCATCGACGGCCGCATGGTGCACGACATGTATCTGTTCGAGGTGAAGAAGCCGGAGGAGTCCAAGGGCGAGTGGGACCTCTACAAGCTGATCGCCACCGTCCCCGGCGACGAAGCCTTCCGTCCGCTCGACAAGGGCGGCTGCCCGCTGGTGAAGTGAGGTTGGTTTCTTCGTCATTGCGAGCGCAGCGAAGCAATCCAGAAATGCATCCGCGGAGATAGCCCTGGATTGCTTCGTCGCTTCGCTTCTCGCAATGACAGAAGAGACACGACAGCGCGCCCGGTGGAAACCGGGCGCACTTCGCTAGGCGTTCAGGGCCGCATTACTCCGAGTACTTGAACTCGGGCATGTTCTTCAGCTCGTCCTTGCTGGCGTTGAACACGGCGTGGTCCGGATACCATTTCGACGTGGACGAGGCGGTCGTAGTCGTCGTCGTGGTCTTCTCGGTGCCGGTCGCAGCGCCGGTGGTCGTGGTCGCCGCAGGCTTCGCGCCCGTGCCGGTATAGGCCACGGCCTCGTTGACGAACTTCAGCTTCTCGTAGGGGACGGCGACCAGATGCTCGCCCATGCCGAGGAAGCCGCCGACGCCGATCACGGCGATCTTGACGTTACCGCTCTTGTCCATCAGCAGGTCGTTAATCGAGCCAATGTTCTCGTTGGCGTCGTTGTAGATCTTCAGGCCCGACATCTTGGAGGCGCGCCACTCGCCCGACGCGGTCGTCGTCGTCGTGGCGGTGGTGGTGGTGGCCGCCGGCGCCGCCTTGTCGGTGGTGGCGGTCGGGTTTTGCGCGAACGCAACGGTTGCAAGCAGTGCGGTGCCGGCAAGGCCGGCGGCGATCGATTTCATCAACATTGTTCTCCTCCTTCAGCAGAAAACTTGTGTGGAGAAAACAGCGTTGACCACTCGCAGTTCCTTGCGTGGGGCAATTTCGTCGCGCGATGCGCGAGTGCGAAAGTCACCCGCGATTGTTCCTGCGTCACTCAGGAACATTTTGCAGCGCACGGTTCCCCGCCGACGATCATGCGCCCTGGGTGAAGCATGACCGCGGCGAGGAACGCGCCGACCCGCGTCGCTCAGGTCAGCTCTTGATGTCGATCAGAAGTGCGGAGAAATCGGAGCTGCCGGATGAGCTGCCGTTGGCGCCGTAGGACGAGCTCGATGATTGCGACTGCTGGAGCGCCTGGAGGAATTGCTGAAGAATTTCCGCCGTGGTCGAGTCGGTCGACGTGCTGCTGGTCGAGTCCGTCGAGGACGAAGCCGAAGAGCTGTCGTCGGGCGGCGGTCCGCCCGCACCGCCGGGACCGTTGGCGAAGGCGGACTGGAACACGTTCTTCAGCTCGTCGGCCTGGTCCGAGGTCAGCGTCCCGTTCGACACCTCGTTGGAAATGAGGTCGTCGATCTTCGACTGCATCTCGTCCTTGGAGGGACGCGTGCCGCTCGACCGATCGCTGGATCGGCTCGACTGCAGGGCGGTGTCGATGTCGGTCAGCGCCGTCGAGATCGCCGACTGGTCCGACGAGGAGATCGTGCCGGCGGAAACTTCCGATTGCAATTCCTGCTGAAGCCGCTGCAAGGGCGACTGGTAGTTACCGGTGGAGGCCGCCGAAATCGAGGTCATGATGGCTCCGTGGTTTTTGCGGGGTTTCGTAAGCGACACCGCCACGGTATGGTTAACGGCCTTAACGAGACCTTGCTGCTTCCCTGCCCAGGTATTGCCGCGTGTTGCGTCCGGGCGAGCAGAAACAATCCGAAACAAAAATCTTCGCCATTTGGCCCGAATCTTGGACAAACAAAGCGCATGGCCATTCCCAACATCCTGGTCGTCGAGGACGACCGCGAAACCCGGACGTTGATTGCGAAGTACCTGCGCAACAACGCCTGCAACGTCACCGCCGTCAGCGATGGCCGCGAGATGTCGCGTGCCATGGCCGATCACAGGGTCGACCTCATCATCCTCGACGTCATGCTGCCCGGCGAAGACGGCTTGAGCCTGTGCCGCAAGGTACGCTCGGAGGCGCAGACGCCGATCATCATGCTGACCGCGCGCGGCGAGGACGTCGACCGCATCGTCGGCCTCGAGATGGGCGCGGACGACTATCTGCCAAAGCCCTTCAACCCGCGCGAGCTGCTCGCCCGCATCAACGCGGTGCTGCGCCGCCAGGCCGCAGCTCAGGCGGCGAGCTCGATCGAGGGCGCCTCCACGCTCGCCTTCGAGGGCTGGCGCATCGATCTGCGCCTGCGCGAATTGCGCAATCCGGCGGGCGCGCGCGTCGCGGTGACCAGCGCCGAGTTCGATCTGTTGCGGACGTTCTGCGAGCGGCCCGGCCGCGTGCTGTCGCGCGACAGCCTGCTCGACCTCACGCAAGGACGCAATACCGGCTCGTTCGAGCGCTCCATCGACGTGCTGGTCAGCCGCATCCGCCGCAAGATCGAGCCCAATCCGGCCGATCCCACCATCATCAAGACGGTGCGCTCCGGCGGCTATCTGTTCACGCCCAGAACTGAAGCGGCTGGGACCGAAGCAGCGGGCAACGAAGCGGTCGCGGCGACGCTTGGCAGTTAGTGGAGCGGCCGTCATGACGCCGTTCCGTTTCTTCCACCTCAAGAGCATCGGCGGACAGATCGCCGCGCTGGTGGTGGCGTCGATCGTCGCCCTGCATCTGATCCTCACCGTCAGCTTCCTGGTCAGCCGGCCGGACCGTGCCGAGCCGCCGCCCGACAGCGCCCATCAGCTCGCGGATGCGGCGCTGCTGCTCAACGGCACGGATGCGAGCGAGCGGCCGCGCATCCTCGCCAATATCGTGCGTGCGTTTCCGAAGGCCGGCATCGAGCTCCTCGCGCCGGGGACCGTTTCCGTCGCCGAGGACAGCGACAGCCCGCATCTGCGCAACGTGCGCCGGCATCTCGGCCATCAGTACAAGGTGCTCGCGCTGCCGCCGGATTTCGGCATGCACCGCGTCGCGGTCCAGCTCCCCGACGGCACCATGATCGCAGGCCGCGTCGAGCAGGGCCCGTATCCGCCGCGGTTCTGGGGCGGCCCCTGGATGATCACGCTGCTGTTCGCGCTGATCAGCGTCACCATGCTCGGCCTGTGGGCGGCCTATGCGCTCGCCGCGCCGCTGTCCTCGTTTGCCAAGGCCGCCGAGAATTTCAGTCTCGACGGCGCGGCCGATCCGCTGCCCGAGCGCGGCCCGGAGGAGATCCGCTCGGTCGCACGCGCGCTCAACCGCATGCATGAGCGGATCGCGCGGCTGATGTCGGATCGCACCCGGATGCTGGCGGCGATCAGCCACGATCTGCGCACCCCGATCACCCGCCTGCGCCTGCGTGCCGAGTTCATCGAGGACGAGGGCAACCGCAAGCGCATGCTGATCGATCTCGACCAGATGCGCTCGATGCTGGAGTCCGTGCTGTCGCTGCTGCGCAATGACCGCAAGATCGAGGCGGTGACGCTGGTCGACATCGCGAGCACGCTGCAGCTCATCGCCGACCAGTTCGGGGACATGGGGCATGTCGTGCACTATGACGGCCCCGCTTCGGCGACTGCCGCCGCGCGGCCCGACGATCTGCATCGGGGCGTCACCAACCTCGTCGAGAACGCCGTGCGCTTCGGCGCCGAAGTGACGATCCGCCTCGACGTATCAGGCACCAAGCTCGTCATCGACGTCGAGGACGACGGCCCCGGCATCTCGGATGCGCGCAAGCAGGAGATGCTGGAACCGTTCGTGCGCGGCGACGACGCGCGCACCATGGACGATTCCACCGGCTTCGGGCTCGGCCTGTCGATCGCGCGCGCGATCGCGCTCGCCCATGGCGGCGAGCTGTCCTTGCACGACCGCGAGCCGCACGGGTTGATCGTGCGGATGCAATTGCCGGTGTGGCAGCAACCGCGGCTGGCAGCCTAAGGCATGATCCGGACCCGAAGGGCAGCGTCAGCGCAAAGCGTGCAGCGGTTTTCCCTCGCGACAAACGCGGAACGCGTTTGCGCGGAGATCATGCCCTAAGGGCACGCCTCAGGCGGCGAGCGGCGGATGCTCGATCGCGTGCTCATCGAAGATCGCCACCGCCTCGAAGCGGTAGCCACAGGCGTGGCAGTTCCAGAGATAGGAAACGCGCCCTTCGCCCGGCTCGATCCAGTCTGGGAACGGGATCGGTGTCCCGCATTGTGCACACGGGTTCTGCTTGGGGATGTCGCCGATGTTTTCTCGGGTCATGGACGTCCTCCCGAATGCTGGTTTTGAATAGCGATTTTTGGGCGAGCGCACGAACGGACAGACCTGCTGTCGCGTAAGTCACCTCGCCAGCTCCAAGCTTAACCTAGGTTTAAGTCGTAAAAACGACGGCCGCGCGAAAATCGCCGTTGGCGGCGTTTCGCCACATCATCGCCGTGTTCCCACGGCCTAACGCGCACGGGTGCAGGTCTGTTCTGCCGAGGAATAATTCAATGAAAATTTTGCGCATTGCCGTGCTCGCTGCGACCGGGCTGATATTGCCGCAGGCCGCATTCGCGGGCGAAGCCGAATACGCCGAGATGGTCGCGATGCATGCGCGTGCCAACGGCGTGCCGGAAGCGCTGGTGCATCGCGTCATCATGCGCGAGAGCCGCTATCAGCCCGGCCTCGTCGGCCATGGCGGCACCATCGGCCTGATGCAGATCAAGCTCGCGACCGCCCGCGGGGTCGGCTACACCGGCGACGCCGCAGGCCTGCGCGATCCCAACACCAACCTTACCTACGCCGTCAAATACCTCGCCGGCGCCTATCGCGCCGCCAATGGCGACCACGCCCGAGCCGTGCGTTATTTCGCGGGCGGCTATTACTACGTTGCAAAGCGGCAGCGGCAGGAGGCCGTGCAGGTCGCCAATATGGGCGACACCTGGCTCGAGCCCAACGGCAATCCGCAGCCGATGTTCGGGACGACGCCGCATAAGAAGCTGGCCCAGCGTGTCCGCAACGCGCGGGCGCAGGCGCCGAGATAGCTCTCGTGTCCCGGACGCCTGCGACGCGAAGCGTTGCTGCGCAGAGCCGGGACCCATTCCAACCACGCGCGAAGCTGGGCCCCGGCTCAGCAGCGCACCATTGCGTGATGCGCTGCGTCCGGGCACGAGGGGTTCCCGCAAAGCGCGTTGACCACCTCGTCCCGCTGGCATACATTAGAGCCGTTCCGAGGGGTGCTCCGAGGAGGAGCTGAGATACCGCTAAATGGGTCAGAAGGCCCAGGACCGCGGTGACCCTTTGAACCTGATCCGGGTCATGCCGGCGAAGGGACAGGGATGTTGCAGACCACCAAGCGACCGGATTCCCCGGTATCCATTATCGGCGCAGGCATCGCAGGTGCCTGGCAGGCGCTGTTGTTCGCGCAGGCCGGCCACTCCGTGACGCTACACGAGCGCGGTGACGCGGCGATGACCGATTCCACCAGCCATTGGGCCGGCGGGATGCTCGCGCCCTGGTGCGAGGCGGAGGTCGCCGAACCCATCATCTCCCGGCTCGGCCAGCGCTCCCTGGACATCTGGCGGCGCGAGCTGCCGGATACACCGTTCAACGGCTCGCTCGTCGTCGCCCATCCGCGCGAGCGCAACGATTTCGAGCGTTTTGCGCGGATGACCGAAGGCCACCGCCGGCTCGATGCGACCAGCCTTGCCGAGCTCGAACCGTCGCTGGAGGGCCGCTTCCGCGACGCGCTGTTCTTCCCGACCGAAGGCCATGTCGAGCCGCGCCGCGTGCTGCCGAAGCTGCACGAGCGCATCCGCGCCGCCGGCGGCACGATCAAGTTTGATAGCAACGTTTCCGCCAAAGACCTCGACGGCATCGTGATCGACTGCCGCGGCCTTGGCGCGCGCGACGAGCAGCCGGAGCTTCGCGGCGTCAAGGGCGAGATGATCCTGATCGAGACCGGCGAGGTACAGCTCGCGCGCCCGGTGCGGCTGATCCATCCGCGCTGGCCGCTCTACGTGATCCCGCGCGAGGACAATCTGTTCATGCTGGGCGCGACCTCGATCGAGGCCGAGGACACCGGCGTCAGCGTGCGGTCGGCGCTGGAGCTGCTCGGCGCGGCCTATGCGGTCCATCCCGCCTTCGGCGAAGCGCGGATCATCGAATTCGGCTCGGGCCTGCGCCCGGCTTTCCCCGACAATCTGCCACGCATCGGCATTCGTGGCGAGAGGATCGCCGTCAACGGCCTCTACCGCCACGGCTTCCTGATCGCGCCGGCGCTCGCCGAGCTGACGCTCAGCTATGTCGAGCGCGGCCAGATCGACAATGAGGTGATGCAATGCGCGTGATCGTGAATGGCGAGCAGCACGAGGTGAACTCGGCCAGCGTCGACGCGCTGCTCACCGAGCTCGACTACGAGGGCACGCATTTTGCGATCGCGCTCAATTACGACGTCGTGCCGAAGAGCCGCTGGGCCGAGACCAGCTTGAAGGCCGGCGACGAGATCGAGATCATCACGCCGCGGCAGGGAGGGTGAGGTGATGGCTGTCCATTTGTCGCCTCGGCGCGCGCCACACATTCCGCTGTCATCGCCCGGCTTGACCGGGCGATCCAGTACGCCGCGGCTTCTCGCTTCCAGCCGCGCCGCCGTGGCGTACTGGATCCCCGCTTTCGCGGGGATGACACCGTCATTCGAGGAAACACCGACATGGTGACCTTCTACGGCAAAACCTTCGCCTCCCGCCTGCTGATCGGCAGCGCGCTCTATCCTTCGCCTGCGATCATGCAAGGAGCGATCCGTGCCTCGGGCTCGAACATCGTCACGGTGTCGCTGCGGCGCGAGGCCGCCGGCGGCAAGACCGGGGACGCGTTCTGGCAGCTGATCCGCGAGCTCGACGTCAGCGTGCTGCCGAACACCGCCGGCTGCCGCAGCGTGCGCGAAGCCGTGACCACGGCAAAACTCGCGCGCGAATTGTTTGGCACCAACTGGATCAAGCTGGAAGTGATCGCCGACAACGATACGCTCCAGCCCGACGTCGTCGGCCTGGTCGAAGCTGCGGCCATCCTGATCAAGGACGGCTTTGAGGTGTTCCCCTATTGCACCGAGGATCTCTCGGTCGCGAACCGCCTGGTCGATGCCGGCTGCAAGGTGGTGATGCCGTGGGCCGCGCCGATCGGGAGCGCGAAGGGCATCACCAACCGCGACGCGCTGAAACTGCTGCGCGAGCGGCTGCCCGACATCACGCTGGTCGTCGATGCCGGCATCGGCGCGCCGTCGCATGCCGCCGAGGCGCTCGAGCTCGGCTACGACGCCGTGCTGCTCAACACCGCGATCGCAAAGGCCGCCGATCCCGTCGCGATGGCGAATGCCTTCCGGCTCGGCGTCGACGCCGGCCGCACCGCTTATGAAGCCGGGCTGATGAATGCCCGCGATTTCGCCTCCCCCTCCACCCCTGTCGTTGGGACCCCGTTCTGGCATGCCGTATCCTGATCGCTTCTACCCCGTCGTCGACAGCCTCAAATGGGTCGAGCGGCTGACAAAACTCGGCGTCGGCACCATCCAGCTGCGCGCGAAAGATCTCAACGACGCCGACGCGCTCCAGATCGTCGCCGACGCGCTCTCGATCACCGAGGGCACGCAGGCCAAGCTGGTCGTGAACGATTACTGGCGCGCGGCGGTCGTGGCCGGCGCAAAGTATCTGCATCTCGGCCAGGAGGATCTGGCGGACGCCGACCTCAAGGCCATCCGCGAGGCCGGCCTGTCGCTCGGCGTCTCCACCCATGACGACGCGGAGCTTGAGACGGCGCTCGCGGCGAAGCCCGACTACGTCGCGCTGGGCCCGATCTTCTTCACCACGCTCAAATCGATGCGCTTCGAACCGCAGGGCATTCCAAAGATCACGGAATGGAAGAAGCGCATCGGTCCCATCCCGCTGGTCGCGATCGGCGGCATCAAGTTCGAGCACGCGGCGGAGATCTTTGCCGCCGGCGCGGATTCCATCGCCGTCGTCAGCGACGTCACCCAAAATGCCGACCCGGATGCGCGGGTGCGGCAGTGGCTCGGCCAGTCGAAGGAGGCGGCGTGACGATGCACCTCCCCCTCTCCCCACTCCGTCACCCTGAGGTGGCCGCGCAAGCGGCCCTCGAAGGGCGACGGCCCGGCTCGTCCATCCTTCGAGACGCCCAAGCGCGCGCACCTCAGGATGACGAGAGCAACAGCATGCACACGAATTAAACCGGAGGATCCCATGAACATCCGCTCCAACCCCGACAAGACCGTCCCCGCCGTCACCACCGGCCCGCTGGCCTCCTCGCGAAAGATCTTCGCCTCGCCCGACGCCGCGCCCGATCTGCGCGTGCCCTTGCGCGAGATCATCCTCTCCGAGGGCGCCGGCGAACCGAACCTGCCGGTCTACGACACCTCGGGCCCCTACACCGACCCGTCCGTGACGATCGACGTCAATGCCGGCCTCGCCCGCGATCGCAAGGCCTGGGTGCTGGAGCGCGGCGGCGTCGAGGAATATGACGGCCGCCAGATCAAGCCGGAGGACAATGGCAGCGTTTCCACCGACAAGGCCGCGCGCGCCTTCTCGGCCTATCACAAGCCGCTGCGCGGCCTCGACGGCCACAAGATCACCCAGCTCGAATTCGCCCGCGCCGGCATCATCACCAAGGAGATGATCTACGTCGCCGCCCGCGAAAACCTCGGCCGCAAGCAGCAGCTTGAGCGCGCAGAGGCAGCGCTCGCCGATGGCGAGAGCTTCGGCGCTTCGGTGCCCGCCTTCATCACGCCGGAGTTCGTGCGCGACGAGATCGCGCGCGGCCGCGCCATCATCCCCTCCAACATCAACCACTCCGAGCTCGAGCCGATGATCATCGGCCGCAACTTCCTCACCAAGATCAACGCCAATATCGGCAACTCGGCGGTGACCTCGTCGGTCGAGGAAGAGGTCGAGAAGATGGTGTGGGCGATCCGCTGGGGCGCCGACACCGTGATGGACCTCTCGACGGGCCGCAACATCCACACCACGCGTGAGTGGATCCTGCGCAATTCGCCGGTGCCGATCGGCACCGTGCCGATCTACCAGGCGCTGGAAAAGTGCAACGGCGATCCCGTGAAGCTGACCTGGGAGCTCTACAAGGACACGCTGATCGAGCAGTGCGAGCAGGGCGTCGATTACTTCACGATCCACGCCGGCGTGCGCCTGTCCTACATTCACCTCACCGCCAACCGCGTCACCGGCATCGTGTCGCGCGGCGGCTCGATCATGGCGAAGTGGTGCCTGGCGCATCACAAGGAAAGCTTCCTCTACACCCATTTCGACGAGATCTGCGATCTCATGCGCAAGTACGACGTCTCGTTCTCGCTCGGCGACGGCCTGCGCCCGGGCTCGATCGCGGACGCGAACGACCGCGCGCAGTTTGCCGAGCTCGAAACGCTCGGCGAACTGACCAAGATCGCGTGGGACAAGGGCTGCCAGGTCATGATCGAGGGCCCCGGCCACGTGCCGATGCACAAGATCAAGATCAACATGGACAAGCAGCTCAAGGAATGCGGCGAGGCGCCGTTCTACACGCTTGGACCGCTGACCACCGACATCGCGCCGGGCTATGACCACATCACCTCGGGCATCGGTGCGGCCATGATCGGCTGGTTCGGCTGCGCCATGCTCTGCTACGTCACGCCGAAGGAGCATCTCGGCCTGCCTGATCGTAACGACGTCAAGGTGGGCGTCATCACCTACAAGATCGCCGCGCATGCGAGCGATCTCGCCAAGGGCCACCCAGCCGCCCAGCTCCGCGACGACGCGCTCTCCCGCGCCCGTTTCGACTTCCGCTGGAGCGACCAGTTCAACCTCGGCCTCGACCCCGACACGGCCAAGAACTTCCACGACGAGACCCTGCCGAAGGAAGCCCACAAGGTCGCGCATTTCTGCTCGATGTGCGGACCGAAGTTCTGCTCGATGAAGATCACGCAGGACGTGCGCGATTACGCGGCGACGCTGAATGATCCGAACTCGATCGGCATGTCCTTGAGCGGCACCGCCGAGGACGGCATGGCCAGGATGAGCGAGAAGTTCAAGGAGATGGGGAGCAGCGTGTATCTGGATGCGGAGAAGGTGAAGGAGAGCAATCGGGTGTTGTGATCTCTCCACTCTTTATGCCCGGGCCTGCACGGGCATCCATCAGAAACGAAGCCGGGCGAGAGCTCGGCTTCATTTTTAAGCGGCGAGTGGAGCGCTAGACTGAAAGCGCGCGGAGCGCATTAACCGTGCCAGGATGAGCAAAGCGACATCCGGGATTGACAGCCGACCCGCATGTCGCTGACGCTCGTGCGGGCTACAACTCCGCGGATAAACAATTTGCCCGCACCCTCCCCCCACCGCCTCCCCGACCAGCTCAGTCCCGACCTCCGCCTCGTCTTCGTCGGCACCGCCGCCAGCACGCGCTCGGCCGAGGTCGGGCACTACTACGCCCATCCCGGCAACCGCTTCTGGCGCGCGATCCATGAGGCCGGGATTACGCCGCGGCGCTATCAGCCGGGCGAGTTCGCGGCGCTGCTCGAGCTCGGGATCGGCTTTACCGATCTCTCCAAGTCGGGCGCCGGGATGGATCACCAGATCGCGACTGAAACGATCGACGTGGCGGGGTTCAGGGCGAAGATCGACAAGTACCGGCCGAGGACGATTGCGTTCACGAGCAAGAAGGCGGCGAGCTTGTTTTACGGCAGGCCGTCGAGCGCGATCGCGCTGGGGCGACAGCCGCGCGATGCAGGTTTGCCGGAGATTTTCGTGCTGCCCTCGCCGTCCGGCGCGGCGTCCGGGCATTGGACGCTGGAGCCGTGGCACGAGTTGGCGGCGTGGATCGCTGCGTAGGATGGGCAAAGGCGCCGTTGCGCCGTACCCACCAACTCTCCACAAATCCGGTAGAACGGTGGGCACGGCGCGCGAAGAGCGCGCCTTTGCGCACCCTACGAGAGCATGCGCCCTAAAGATCGAAATTGGTCGGCATCATCACCACGTCGCGAATGGTCATGCCGCGCGGCCGGGTCAGCATGAACATCACCACTTCAGCCACTTCGCTGGCCTCCAGCAGGCTGCCCGTTTCCCTGGCTTCCTTCAGCTTCTCGGGCGGCCAGTCCGCGAGCAGCGAGGTGACGACCGGGCCGGGCGAGATCGAGCCGACGCGAATGCCGTGCTTGAAGACCTGGCGCCGCACCGTCTGGACGAAGCAGTTGATCGCCCATTTCGACGACGCATAGACCGGCTCCCAGGGCGTCGGAAAATGCGCCGCCAGCGAACTCGTGACGATGATGTCGCCGCTCCGGCGCGCGATCATGTGCGGCAGCACGTCGTGCACGTTCTTCATCACGACGTTGACATTCAGGTTCAGCATCCGGTCGATCGCCATAGTGTCGGCATCGACCAGATCGCCACCGACATAGGTGCCCGCATTCGCGTGCAGGATGTCGAGCTGGCCTGCCTGCTCCAGGACGCGCGGCAGCAGCGTTGCGCAGTCTCTTGGATCGAGTAGATCGACGACCAGCGGAATCACGGCGTCGCCATGCTTGTTGCTAAGCGCCTTCAGCGCGGCCTCGTCGCGGTCGACCATCACCACGCGCGCGCCCGCGGCCAGCATTGCTTCAGTGCTCGCCAACCCGATGCCCGACGCGGCCCCGGTCACGGCAGCAAACTTGCCTTCCAATTCGTTTCCCATGGGGCCACCATCCTGCTGATGGTCGGCAGTATAGCGATGCAAGACGAATTGGCGATGCGGATCGCTGGCTTCGCAGGGTGACAAAGGCGCTCTTGCGCCGTGCCCACCATCTCTCCACAATTCCCCTGGAACGGCGGGTATGGCACGCGAAGGGGCGCCTTTGCGCACTCTACGCGCTAGCTCTGACGCCGTCAGTTTCAGGTCCGTCACCACACCGCCTTCATCAAGACATCCATTGCCGGAGAATTGCCGATGCCCAAGCTCATGACGATCCAGTGGATAAATCAGGAGGCTGGCGGCGCAACCGATATCCTGCCCATGTTGCTCTTCTCGCGTGAGCGAGCGAACGAGCAAATCTCCCATCGGCTGAGATGGCCCGGCACTGGCGTTGTTTCAGTCCGGTGTCGATTGAGCGTCTCCAGCGATTACGCCGAGTTGACCTACGATGCGGCAGAGGCAAAGCGATCTGATATCTGGCCCGGGAGAGCCAAGCTCGTCTTCAGAAATGGAGGGCGCGATCAGGTCGATCACGTTCTCTGGGCTAATCCTGGCGAACCCTATGAGAGATTGGAGCCGGTCATCCAGTACGTGGACGATGGAACCGAAGGCGAGATCGAACGCCAAACGCGCTTCGGCCGGATGTCGAAACGCCCCGAGCAGACCGTTTTCAGCGCGTCCGTCCGGGATGCCTACAACGAAACATGCGCCGTCACCGGCTGCACGACGCCGGAAGCCCTCGATGCGGCTCACATCAAGGTCGACGAAAGGGACAGAGGCGGTGAAGAACCGCGTGTCGACGACAACAGCATTGAGAACGGCATCCTTCTCCGAGCGGATATTCATGCAATGTTCGATGCGGGCCTCATATCGCTGAGCAAGGACGGCAAGACAGTTGACGTGAGCGAGAGACTGTCTGACGAGACCTATTCGTTCTTGAAAGGCAAGAAGATCTCGCCTCCGATGTATTCTCCTCCGTCTCGCGACAACATCTTGTCGCACCGCCGACGTTTTGGCTTCGAATAGCGCGTAGGCTGGGTAGAGCGCCGGTCTGCAGGGTGGGCAAAGGCGCTCTTGCGCCGCGCCCACCATCTCTCCACAAATCCGGAAGAACGGTGGGCACGGCGCGCAAAGAGCGCGCCTTTACCCACCCTGCGACAGCGTCAGCCCCTCACCCCGCATACGCCCTGTCGAGGTCAGCGATGACGATTTTCCGCATCTCCATCATCGCCTGCATGACGCGGTTCGCCTTCGTCCGGTCGGGATCGCCGAGGTAGCGGCCGAGCGCCGACGGGATCACTTGCCAGGACAGGCCAAACTTGTCCTTGAGCCAGCCGCAGCGGGATTCCTCGCCGCCGTCGGCAGTGAGGCGGCTCCAGAAGTAGTCGACCTCGGCTTGCGTCTCCACGCTGATGAAGAACGAGACCGCCTCGGTAAAGCGATATTGCGGCCCGCCGCTGAGCGCATGGAAGCGTTGGCCTTCGAGTTCGAACACCGCCATGAAGTCGCTGACGGTCTCGACTTTGGCGTTGGGAAACACCGATTTGTAGAATGCGACGGCGTCCGGGACGTTGTTGTCGAACCAGAGGAATGGCGTGATGGAGGTCATGGGGGGATCCTTTCGGTTCGGGCGGGGCGCGCGGGTGTTCCAAGGACGTGACCGGGATCGGCGTTCCGACAGCGCGGACAGGATTTTTTCGACCGGCCGGAAAACGCGGTAGCCTGTCGGAAACCGCCCCACCCATTCGTCCTCTGACCAAAACCCTGACCACCCCGGAGCCCCCATGCGCCCCACCATCACCGCCTTCGAAAGCTCGCCCGACCGCGGCCGCGGGCAGGCGCGCGACATGCGGGTCCGCTGGGCGCTGGAGGAAGCCGGCCTGGCTTACGACGTTCGCCTGGTGTCGTTCGCGGCGATGAAGGAGCCGGCGCATCGTGCGCTGCATCCGTTCGGGCAGATCCCGACCTTCGAGGACGGCGACCTCGCGCTGTTCGAGTCCGGCGCAATCGTGCTGCACATCGCCGAGCATCATGCCGGGCTGCTGCCGACAGATGCCAATGCGCGGAGCCGCGCGATCGCATGGATGTTTGCAGCGCTGAACACGCTGGAGCCGCCGATCGTCGAGTTCGGGATGACCATGCTATTCGAGCGCGACAAGAGCTGGTACGAGGAGCGCCTGCCAGTCCTGAAAGATCGCGTCCGTATCAGGCTCGGCGAATTGTCCCGTCGCCTCGGCGATGCCGATTGGCTCGACGGCGCGTTCAGCGCCGGCGATCTCATGATGGTGACGGTGCTGCGCCGGTTGAACGCATCTCGCCTGCTGGAGGAATATCCCGACCTCTCAGCCTATGTCGCCCGCGGCGAAGCGCGGCCGGCGTTCCGGCGGGCGTTCGATGCGCAACTGGCGGTGTTCACGGCCGCATCGACCGGCAGATAGAGGCCGCGCCACTTACTGAAGCCGGTACATCGGTCCGAATCCGTACGTCGACGGGCGACGCCAGGCGTCCTCCGATCGAATGACGCTGCGCACAATGCGCAAGGACTGTTGCCAGCCCGTCACTCTGGCGATACGACTTGAGGTGGAGGAGCCTGATATCAACCGGTCCGCATCATTCCAGGAAGGCACCGCCATGAGCGACGATCTCTCCGGTGTCTGGGATGGCAGCTACATTCAACCGGGCACCGGCATGGTCACCTTCACCGCAACTCTGGTCGACGCCGGCGGCGCGCTCAGCGGAAGCGTGACCGAGCCCTGCTCGAACCCGCGTTGCCCGCTGCGAACCCACAACGCCTCGATCGCCGGCCAGCGCTCAGGCAACGCGGTCTCGTTCGTCAAACGTTACGAGCCGCCCGGCTACGGCTTCGACACGGTCCATTACGAAGGCAGGGTGAATGCCGAGGCGACCGAAATCGACGGGCGCTGGCGGCTGCCAGGCTTTTCCGGCGCGTTCCTGATGATCCGCGCCAGCAGGGTCGCGCAAGCGGCCACGACGGAGCAGCGCGCCAAGGTGCCATCACGCTGAAGGGAGCAACCATGCTGGCCCTCTATTCCTACCCGGAACTGTTTGGCGTCGCCGACAACAACGGCTACGGCCTCAAGGTCTACGCATTCCTGAAACTCGCGGGCCAGCCGTTCGTGCACGAGCACGTGTTCGATGCTTCCGCCGCGCCGCGCGGGCAGCTGCCTTACGTCGTCGACGACGGCGAGACCATCGGCGATAGCGAGACCATCATTGCGCATGCGATCGCCAAATATCGCCTGAGCATCGACGCCGCGCTGTCGCAGGACGCACGGCGCACCAACCATTTCGTCACCCGCATGCTCGATGATCTCTATTGGGTGATGTCGTATTCGCGCTGGAAGGACGAACGCTTCTATCCGGCGTTCCGCGACGCCTTCATCGCGCAGCATCCGCAGATCGATGCGGCCGGATTCGAGAAGGCCAAGGCCTACAATGCGCAGCGCTATCATTACCAGGGCATCGGCCGCTACACGCCCGATCAGGCTTACGCGCGGGGCCTCGCCGATCTGCAGGTGCTGGCGGAGATCGTTCCCGCCGCGGGCTACGTCCACGGCGCGGCGCCGACCAGCGTCGATGCCGGTATCTACGGCTTCATCGCCAACATCTATTACTTTCCGATCCCGACGCCGCTGAAGGCTTTCGTCGATGCGCACACAAATCTCGTCGCGCATTGCCAGCGGATTCATGCGGCGGTGAGTGGAAAGTAGTCCATTCCGTCATTGCGAGCGCAGCGAAGCAATCCAGACTGTTACCGCGGACGGATTCTGGATTGCTTCGCTTTGCTCGCAATGACGGCATTGATACATCGCGTCTCTACCGCATCGTGATCGCGAGCCCGCTCAGATCCGCATTCGCCATCAGGCCGGTCTGGTAGCCCGACAGCTCAAGCACCGCGCCCTTCTGGTTGGTCAGCACGATAGCGCGGGCGCCTCGGCCGACGGCAAGGCCGGCTCCGGCCGCACCATAGACGCCGGCGACGTCGGAGGGGCGGTTGATGTTGGAGACACGGCCCCGCAGCACGGTCTTGGAGCCGCCGAAGACGAGGCCGTAGTCGAGCCCGCCGGTCGAGAGCCCATAGGAGCGGCCGCGGAAATTCAGCACGCCGCTCCCGCCCGAACCGCCGATGATCCAGCCCGCCTTGTAGATCGTCAGCACCACGGTGCCGCCGTCGGCCAGTGCCGAGGTCGAAAGGCCGGCCAGAGCGGCAATGGCGACCAGCGCGGCGCGGAAGGTGGTGGCGATCTTCATGGGAGTCTCCGGGGGCTGTTTTCCAAAGGAGGGAAGCGAATCAGACGAGGCGAATCTATCCGATGGATCGCGGCGGCAACATGATGAGGATGACGTGAGACGCGCTCTTCGCCACGCTCACAACTGTCATCGCCCGGTTCAACCGGGCGATCCAGTATTCCAGAGGCCGCCGTTGGAGAATTCACTCTCGCCACGTCTGCCGCGGCGTACTGGATGCCCCGGTCAGGCCGGGGCATGACAGCAGAGTTCGAGGCCCGCACGAGGCGGAGCATGAAGCTACACACGGCGAAGATTGGGCCCGCAGCACAGGCCAACCGCATCATGCCATTCTGCTCCTGTTTTGCCCGACGGAGCAAGCGGTAATTTCGCCCTTCCCGAATTCAAAAAAACCAATGATTTCGGCATGATCCCTACTGTGCATGGGGTTGTTTTCGCATTTTTTGTTCTGCCGGCCTTCCTCAAGCCGATTGCAACTCCCCCGCATGTCGCTACGCTCATGCGGCCCACGCGACCGTTCCATCCGAGGTGATCCCATGCCGATCCAGCATTTCGCGCCCCCGCCGCACGTCAAGGCGCCGCCGCTGTCCTTTGCCACGCGTGCCGGCGATCTCCTGTTCGTCTCGGGCATTCCCGGCTTCGATGCCAATGGCGCGCTGCCGGACGGTTTCGATGCGCAGTTCGCCAACGTCGCCGTCAACATCAGGCGCGTGCTGGACGAAGCCGGCGCAACGGTCCGCGATCTCGTCAAGGTCAACGTGCTGCTCACGCGCGCCTCCGACGTCGCCGCGATGAACGCACTCTATGCCGGCGCGTTCGGCCCGCCGCCCTACCCGGCGCGCACCACCTGCGTCGTGCACGCACTGCCCGATCCGAAAATGCTGATCGAGATCGAGGCGGTGGCGTCGCTGGCGAAGTGAGCGGCGCCTTGCGCGTGTGACTTGCGGGGCACTCGGCCAAACCAAGTGGCCGACTCCCTCTGACATGTCCGTGAACGGCCGCCCCTCGGCTTGCAAAGGATAGGCTTTTACCGCACGCATTTTCGGGTCACACGTCCCCACAAGGAGATATCATGCGTCGCGTTCTCGCCCTCTGTGCCGCTGCCGGCATCGCCACTTCCGTCTTTGCCGTGCCGGCCTCGGCGGCGGTCGGCTATTACGTGATCCGCTGGGACAACACCGGCATCTGCCAGGTCTGGAACGAGGAGCTGAAGTACAAGCCGTTCCAGTGGGGCGCGTCGACCTACAAGGTCGTCAGCAAGCCGCTCCCGACCTTCACCGCGGCTTCGGACCTCCAGATCAAGCTGCGCTCGGAGCGCCGCTGCACGCTCTGAGCGTCACGCGACGAATTTGATTTTGAGGGCGGGCCGCGCGAGCGACCCGCCCTTTTCCTTTGCAGGCGCGCGCTGGTTTTCCCGCTCAAATGGCGCATTTCCTGCCCGCACGCTTTGAACCTGATCAGCCGGCGGAACTACTCACATCTTGTCCGGGGCGCATCCCCAAAAGCGCCCCGCACCATCACCTCCCCATCATTGTCGGGAGGCGCATCACATCTTTCATTTGAGGAGCTGATCATGCGTCGTATTTCCGTGCTGTGCGCTGCTGCCGGCCTTGCCGTCACCGCCTTCGTCGCCGCGAGCCCTGCCGAAGCCAGCTATCACCTGATCCGCTGGCAGGACACCGGCTTCTGCCAGATCTGGGACGAGAGCATCCCGACCGCGCCATGGCCCTCCGACTACGCCCGCGTCAGCGCGACCGTGCCGACCTTCGTCGACGCACTCGTGCTGAAGGATCACGCGTTGAAGAACGGCCACTGCACCTGGTAAAATTTGGATCGGCGGACGCAAGGGTCGGGCAAGGATGCGATGCTAGCATCCTTGCCCGCTCGTTTTTTATCTCGCGACTTCGGAGCAGAGCGATGCGCCCGCCAACGACAGCAACAGTTCTCGCCGCGTCGCTCCTGCTCGCCGCAACGGCGCGGGCGCAGGCCCCTCAATCCTTCCGCGTGATCTCGCCGATCTTCGGCCAGCTCGTCAGCTTCGCGATGCCGTCGGACTTCATCGCGGTGTTCGAGAACACCAAGGGCGGCCACTACATCCGCGAGGCCGTGCTCAAGGGCGAGACGGCCGAGCGCTGGACGCAGATGATCACCGTGACAGGCGAGAAGGGCATGACGCTGACGCCAGGCGCCTCGCCCGAGAGATTCGCGGGCACCATCGCCGGCGGCTTCAGATCAGCCTGTCCTGACAGTTTTGCGGCGCAGCCGCTGGGGGTCATGACCTTCGGCCGCTTCGAGGGTTTCGTCGCCGTGATCGGCTGCGGCCGCGTCGACAGCGGCCCGACCCGCCACAGCGAGACCGCGCTCCTGATCACGCTGAAGGGTACCACCGACTACTACACCCTCCAATGGGCCGAGCGCGGGCCGGAGAGCGACGAGCCGCCGGTCAATGGCGAACGCTGGCAGACGCGCTTGCGCGATCTCGGCCCGATCGATCTCTGCCCGATCGTAGCAGGGGAAGCCGCGCCCTATCCGAGCTGCGTGAACAAGAGCTGAGCGCTCTCACGCATCCTTGTGCGCGCCGGGATGGATGAGGATGTCGCGCGCGGCGGCGAGATCGATGAAGGCCTCAGTGCTGCCGCCCTGGTCGGGATGCATGCCCTTGGCGGCGCGGCGATAGGCCTGGTTGATGTCGTCGCAGGTGAGCTGCACGGCGAGCGGCAGGCCGAGCATCCTGCGCGCACGATCCTCGCTTGAGAGCTTCTTCGGCATGGCGTTGCGGCGGCCGAAGCGCGGCGCGGTCAGGTCGTGAACGACCTCGAGGATCACGCCGACGCGGCGCTGGGCCGCCAGCGTGACGCTGTGATCATCATTGTCCACGGCCTGGCGCAGCACCGGAAGCGCCTGCTCGGCCGCCTGGCGCAGCGTGGCATCCGTACTCATGCGCACGATCTCGGCTGCGAGCCGGCCCGCCTCGGACCAGTCGGCCGACTGCGCCGACCGCAGGCGTTCGAGAGCGAGTTTCCAGGATTCAAGCCGTTCCATCATGCGCGCAACGTTTAGCAATGAAGATCAGTATGCCAAGGCCGCCGTTTCCGACCCCTTAATTTCGAGTTAGCCTTTCATGAAACTTCGAAACGAATCCGGGAGGAAATTGTCATGGCATTGCTCGCAAACCACATCGCCGTCATCACGGGCGCCGGCTCCGGCATCGGCCGGGCGATCGCGGCAGGCTACGCCCGCGAGGGCGCGCAAGTGGTCCTGCTCGACGTCAACGCCGACACGGTCGCGGAGGCCGCGCAGGAGATCCGCAAGGCCGGCGGCAAGGCCGAGAGCTTTGCGCTCGATGTGACAAGACGTGACGACTGCTTTGCGCTCGCCAGGCAGATCGCCGACAAGGTCGGGCAGGTCTCGATCCTGGTCAACAATGCCGGCATCACCCGCCGGAATGCCTTCACCGCGGAGACGGAGACGGTGGCGAAGGACTGGAACGACATCATCTCGCTCAACCTCAACGGCGTCTTCAACGTGACGCAGGCGTTCCTTAGCCCCCTGCGCGCAAGCAAGGGCCGCATCGTCAATATCGGCTCGATCCAGTCCTTCGTGCATCTGCGCACGCCGAGCTCGGCGGCGTATACGACCTCGAAGCACGGCGTGCTCGGCTTCACCAAGGCGCTTGCGGCCGAGCTCGGCAAGGAAGGCGTGCGCGTCAACGCGATCGGGCCGGGCTTCATCGAGACCAACATCAACGCCAACGTGCGCGCGACGAATCCGGCGCTGGTGCAGGCCTTCGTCGACCACACCCCGCTGGCGCGGACCGGCAAGCCCGAGGACATCGTGGGCCCCGCGATCTTCCTCGCGTCGGATCTGTCGGCCTACGTCACGGGGACGATCGTGATGGTGGACGGCGGGTATCGGACGGTGTGAGAGGGGCGAGGCTTCACCACATGAGCAGGTGTCATCGTCCGAAGGCGGACGATCCATGACTCCGCGGCACCTCGTGGTGCGTCTGACCTCTCGGAACACTGGATGCCCCGTCCCAGTGCGCAATTGCGCGCAAGGCGGGGCATGACAGCGAATTTGTCGCGTGAGATACGTCCGCATCACTATGCATCTCGTGCCAATCACGGCAGCTTCGCGGTATTCCCGAGGTCAATTGGTGCGATGGCCCGCGATTAACCTTTCGTTAACCAAACCCGCCCACCGTAGATCTACGGCTTGGGGGTCGTTTGTTCTCGATCGCTTCCAAAGAAGGAAGCGGGCGTTGATCGGGGAGTATGTTGATGACCACTGTTCATGTCGCGGCGCCCGAGCAGGGCGCGCAATTTCTTGCCCCTAACCAGATCGTTCCGCTGTTGATCGGCGCGACCGTCGACGAGGTCGAGCGCGAGCTCGTGCTCCAGACGCTCGCACGCTGCGACGGCAACCGCACGCGCGCGTCGCGCGTGCTCGGCCTGTCGGTGCGCACCCTGCGCAACAAGATCAGGATCTATGCAGCGTCCGGCATCGATGTGCCCGCGTATCACGACTAGCGCGCGACCTGGGGACGATTGATGTTGATCAGGCCCGGCGCAAGGCGCCGGCGGAATTGCTGCTGTCGTCAAACGCCGCTAAGTAGCTTGCTTCCGGTCAAGGGAGCAGTGGCGTGGCAGACGAACAGAAACGGCAGGGACCGCAAGGTCCGCGCGGGCGGCAGGGCGAGCCGGGACGGCCGGGGCCGCAGGGTCATCCGGGCAAGCGCGGCCCGGACGGCGCGCGTGGCAAGCCGGGACAGCAAGGCAAGCCGGGGGCGGCCGGAAAGGCCGGCGCGCAAGGCAAGGCCGGCCTCCCGGGCAAGCCAGGCGAGGCCGGTGCGCGGGGCGCAGCCGGGCCACAGGGGCCGGTAGGGCCGCAAGGCCCGCGCGGCGAGGCCGGACCGCCCGGCCAGCTGCCGTCGATCGAGCAGGTGCTGCCGTGGCTCGATCAACTCTTCGACGCCTGGGACGAGCGCCGCCGCCAACGCGAGCGTGAAGCCGCCGAGCGCGAGGCGCTGGAAGCCGCCGTGCAGGAGACCGATGAGGCGATCGCCGATGACGAGGCCGACGACGGCGAAGGCGACGATCACAGGAAGAAGAAGAAGAAGAAGAAGAAAAAGAAGAAGCACGGCCACAGGGACTAGCAGGCGCACGCCTACTTCGTCTGATCCTCACGCCCCGGCAACATGCCCATGCGCTCGAACTGCCAGCGCATGGCGCGGTACCAGAGATAGCCGACCAGCGCGCCAAGCAGCGTCAGGATGACGAGGTTGACGCTGCTGTAGGAGCCGCTCCACCACATCATCCATGCGGTCCACAGCACCGTGAAGGCGACGGCACCTGCTTTGAGAGGAATAATAAGGGGGCGGCTCATGGTAGTGCTCCGGGCTGTCAAAATCCCGGCAGATACCATCGCAAGTTGAAGCCTCCGCTGCCGTGAGCCAGATCACGGAACGGACACAGGAGACCGGCTAACCGAACCGCAGCCGCGAGCGCTCCTTGGCCTTCTCCGCCTCGACCTCGCGGTCACGCGCCGGCGCTTGGGTGTGCAGCGAGGTCAGGAGCTTTCGCGCAGCCTCCGAGACTTCGGCCACCGCGCGGTCGAATGCCGCCTCGTTGGCCTGCGACGGCTTGTTGAAACCGGACAGTTTTCGCACGAACTGCAACGCCGAGGCATGGATCTCGTCCTCCGTCGCCGGCGGCTCGAAGTTGAACAGCGTCTTGATGTTGCGGCACATGCGCTCTCTCCCGTGGCGGTGTTCCCCTGAGGACGATCGGCGAGGCCGAAATCCTACATCCGGGAAGCAGCCGGTCATAGGCAGGACCAGCCATATCTGATCCGCGATTATTCCCCTTGCGCGCCGCACCATCGCGGAATGTTTTTCGGGGGGCGATGATGGTCCGGTCTCGATCCGCCGTGACCAGCTGCTAAGATCGCGTCCAACGCGGCCGCCAACCATGAGCCGCATGGGGAGAGAAACATGAAAACGTCTTGCGCGGCGCTAGCGGCCCTCCTGCTGTCCATCGCAATGCCGGTTATGGCCGCCGATTATCCAGCACCGAGGCAAGGCGACTGGATCGCCAAGGATTTCAAGTTCCACACCGGCGAGACGATGCCGGAGCTGAAGCTGCATTACACCACAATCGGTGAGCCCTCAGGCCTGCCCGTGCTGGTGCTGCACGGCACCGGCGGCTCGGGCGCAAGCATGCTGTCGTCCACCTTCGCCGGCGAGCTGTTCGGCGCGGGACAGCCGCTCGATGCGTCCAAATACTACATCATCCTTCCCGACGCGATCGGCCACGGCAAATCGTCAAAACCGTCGGACGGCATGAAGACGGGCTTCCCGAAATACAATTACGACGACATGGTCGAGGCGCAGCATCGCCTCGTGAAGGAAGGCCTCGGCGTCAAGCATCTGCGGCTCGTGATCGGCAACTCGATGGGCGGCATGCAGACCTGGATGTGGGGCGAGAAATATCCGAAGGAGATGGACGCGCTGGTGCCGATGGCCTCGCAGCCGACCGAGATGGCGTCACGCAACTGGATGATGCGGCGGATCATGCTCGACACCATCCGCAGCGACCCCGACTACAACGGCGGCAACTATACCAGCCAGCCGCGCATGATGAGATACGCCATCACCGCCTACGGCATCGCCAGCATCGGCGGCACGCTCGCCTATCAGCAGCAGGCGCCGACGGCGGCGAAGGCCGATAAGATCGTCGACGAGCGGCTGGCGACGCCCATCACGTCCGATGCCAACGACTTCCTTTACCAGTGGGGCTCCTCGCAAGACTACAATGCCGGCGAGAAGCTGGAGACAATCGAGGCCACGCTGCTGCTGATCAATTCCGCCGACGACGAGCGCAACCCGCCCGAGACCGGCATCACGGACGCAGCGATGAAGCGGGTCAAGAATGGCAAGCTGTATCTGATCGCCGCAAGCCCCGAGACGCGCGGCCACGGCACCACCGGCAACGCGAAATTCTACAGCGAGCATATCAGGCAATTGCTGCAAACCGCGCCGCAGCGGACGATGTGAGCCAAGCAGCAAGACAGCATGTCGAATGCTCGCTTTCGCAAGGCTGCGCTGGCGCTTCCCGGCGTCATCGAGGGCGCACATCACGGCCATGCCGACTTTCGCGTCGGCAAGCGCGTGTTCGCGACGCTGGGCTATCCCGACGAAAACTGGGGCATGGTGAAGCTCACTCCCGACCAGCAGGCCGTGCTCGTCGACGCGGAACCGGAGATGTTTCGTCCGGTCCCCGGCGCCTGGGGCAGGAGCGGCAGCACGAATGTGAAGCTGGCGAGGATCGATCAGGTCGCGTTGCGGAGCGCACTCGGGATGGCATGGCGCAATGTCGCGCCGAAATCGCTGCTTGCATCGCTCGAGACGCGATAGGAAAAGATCGTCCGCGCAGGTTCGCGCCGTGCGCCTGGCTGGCCGCTCATACCGCAACGCATCATATGCAGCGCCCGGCGCCGCATATTATTTGAGCATGCAATGCGCTGACAGCTCGGGCTTAATCGCATCAACGATACGAATCGAGACGCGACGGAGGATCGCATGCACAGGCTTGCGCTGTGCGTTTGGCTGGCCGCGACGACGGCACTGACGAGTGCGGCGTTCGCGTTCGATAACGGCCAATATGACCACGTTCCGCCCGACATCCGCGCCTGGTTCAAGAGCGTGATCGCGCCGAATGGCGTGCCCTGCTGCGACGTTTCCGACGGCCATCGTACCGACTACGACGTGCGCAACGGCGCCTACTGGGTGCCGATCGAGGGACAGTGGATAGAGATTCCCGAGCGCGCCATCATCCGCGATCGCGGCAATCCGGTCGGCCAGGCCGTGGTGTGGTACGTCCACCATCGCGGCGCGATTATCATCAGTTGCTTCGTGCCGGCGGACGCGGTGTAGCTCGCTCAGGTCTTGAGGTCCCGCTTGGGCGAGGCCTCGACATATTCGATATCATCGCCGAAATCGTCGAGCGCGGCGCGAACCGATTTGGCGTCGGCCGCAGCGACGGTGAAGATCGCGGCGAGGGTCTGCCGCTTCTGTCCCGGAAACAGGCTTTCCGCGGCATAGCCGGCATCGCCGAGCGTCTTGATGATCTTGCGCCGCCGGCGCTGATCGACATGATCGTGGAATTTGAACTGCACGGACATGCTGGGAAGCTAGCCCTTCGCGGCGCCCGATCAAGGTTGCAGAAGCTATTTTCGTCCCTTTCTCGCGGGCTTTGCCTTTGCAGTTTTCCTGGCAGCTTTCCTGCGCGATTTCCTTGCCGCTTTCACGCGGCCGAGCGCAGCGGCAACATCCAGCAGGCCGGCGCCGTATTCCGGCGTGAAAGCCCTTCCCCGCATCGCCGGCAATTTCGTCGCCGTCGCGATCAGGCGCTTGGCGACCGCAAGCCCGGCCGCCCTGGATTTCGGCTTGTTGATGTAGACGAGTGCAGCGGCGCCCGTCACATGAGGTGTTGCCATCGACGTCCCGGGCCAGGAATCGTAGCTCGTATGGTCGGCGAAGCTTGCCTTCACCCGGGGCACCGTCGACAGGATGTTGACGCCCGGCGCGACCAGCTTGATGTGCTTCCCCGTATTGGAGAACGAGGCGCGCCGATGAGACTCGTCGACGGCGCCAACTCCGATGGTGTCCGGGTAGCCCGCCGGATACTCCTTCGGATTGCCGTCCTCGAACTCGTTACCCATCGCGGTCGAGATGACGACACCGGCATCGATCAGTTCGGCGAAGATCGTCGCTTCCGCCTTCGAATGATCCTCCCCGCCAATGCTGAGGTTGATGACCTTGATGTTGGAATCGAGCGCGGCCGCGAGCGCCTTGCTGTAGAATTCGAAGTTGAAGTTCTCGTCATCGCCTGCGCGCTTGGGATCGTCGAACACCTTCCAGCAGTGCAGCCGGCAATTGGTCACGCCGGCGATGCCGGCCGAATTATTGACCACGGCCGCGATCGTGCCGCTGACATGTGTGCCATGGCCGAGAAAATCACGCTCTCCGTTGCCGTCGTGCCGATAGTCCTCGATGGCGTCTGCGAGATCGGGATGCCAGGCGTCGACACCGCTATCGAGCACGGCGACATGAACCCGCCCCGCACCTGGCCGCGATCTATCGAACCATCTGACGGCGCGAAGCCCCCACTGCCTGATCTTCATGGGATCGGCGGCGGCACTGAGCCACCGGTTGGGAACGGGCTCGACCAGATCCACCGCCTTGGAGGCACGCAGGCGCTTCAGGACCCCTGCGTCGACCTTCGTGTCCTTCACCTGCACGATCTGAAATCCGGCCAACGCCTCCCGCGGCGGCGCCGTCGCGGAGCGTGCGATCGAGCGATGAACCGCGGCCAAGGCCATCGCCTGGGGCTGCGCGGGTGTCTCACCGCCGTCGACCACGAACAGCGGCTTCATCGACTGAAGCCCGAGATTGTCGCGCAGGAAATCGATCGGCCCCCTGACTTCATCGGGCATCGCAGCCATCAGCGCGCGGGACGTCGTCGCCTGAAGCGAGGTCGCCGCGATCTGCCGGGCTGCGGCCGGCTTCAACCGAACGATCAATTGTCCCGGGACATGCTTGCGACGGCGCGGCCGATCGCCCGCGATCCGCATTGCCTGGGTTGAGGCCATGACAAATTCCTTCGTTGAAAAGCATCAAAATACGACACCCGTTATAAGCGAACTTTCAGATCTACGCCACCTGCCCCCTGTCGATCGCGCCTGCTCCCGATCGCTGCGCCATGCCATGGCTACGCCAGGCCGCACATGCTATTTCGGGGATAGCGGTCGAGCCGGAGAATGCTATCCTGTGGCCTCAATCAGGGAGACCTTCGTGACCGAGCTTTGCGCCGAAGACCTCGCGGCCATCTATGCCAGGCCGAGCCCACGCGTGATCGCAAAGGCGCGTCCCGCGATCGATGCGCATGCGAAGAAATTCATCGAGATGTCGCCGTTCTGCGTGCTTGCAACGTCAGGCGTCGACGGCAGCGTCGATGCATCGCCGCGCGGCGGCGGGGTGGGCTTCGTCCATGTCGCCGGCCCCAACCAGTTGCTGATGCCCGACCGTGCCGGCAACAACCGGATCGACAGTTTTCGCAACGTCGTCGAAGGCTCGGGCTTCGTGCACCTGTTGTTCTTCGTCCCCGGCATCGACGAGACGCTGCGCGTCGGCGGACGCGGCACGCTATCGGCCGATCCGGACCTGCTCGCGTCGATGGTGGAATTCGGCAAGCCTCCGCGCGCGGTGCTGAACGTCGCGGTGAGCGAAGTCTATTTCCACTGCGGCAAGGCGCTGATGCGCTCGAAGCTGTGGTCACCTGAGAAGGTGCAGCGCTCGGTGATGCCCAGCATCGGCGAGGTCATCCACGCCCAGACCGGTCTGGGCGAGCCCGAGAGCCAGGAGATCGTGGAAGAGCGTTACAAGACGCAATTGTAAGCTCGCGCAACAATCACGGTGTCGTCCCGGGCAAGCGAAGCGCAGATCCGGACTCATAACCACAGGAACTGGTTTGGCGAAGACTCGTCGTTCGGTACTGCTACCGGCAACGATCGCAGATTCCGCGGTATGGGTCCCCGCCTTCGCGGGGACGACATGGGAGTTTGCGGCTAAAGCCGAAGCCTAATGCCCCTCGCCCTCGAGCCCGCCGACGTGCTTCTGGGTGTAGAGCTCAAGGCCGATGCGGCCGATCAGATCGAGCTGGGTTTCGAGGAAGTCGATGTGGTGTTCCTCGTCGCTCATCAGCTTCTCGAACAGGTCACGCGTGACGTAATCCTTGACGCCGTGGCAGTAGGTCGCCGCTTCCTGGTAGAGCGCCCGCGCGCTCATCTCGGCGGCGAGATCGCATTCGATGATCTCCTTGACGTTCTGGCCGATACGCAGGGGATCAAGCACCTGCATGTTCGGGAAACCGTCGAGGAAGAGGATGCGCGCGGTGAGCTTGTCGGCGTGCTCCATCTCCTCGATGGACTCCTTGCGCCAGACCTTGGCCATGTCCAGCAAGCCCCAATTGTCGAGGAAACGATAGTGCAGCCAGTACTGGTTGATCGCAGTCAGCTCGTGACGCAGTGACTTGTTGAGATAGTCGATGACTTTTGCGTCGCCCTGCATGGTTCACTCCAGCTCTTGCAGTCCAAATCGGCCCTAACCGACTTTAGAACGCTTCTAAATCAGTTTAAAGACGAGGGCAACCGGCTACGGGGACGCAGCCGGGGAAAAGCTCAGCCGAAATTGCGGAAGATTTCAGCAGGCCGCGAGGGCGAACTGGGCGAGCGCGGCCGTCTCGTCATTGGCGGCCACGGTGTGGCTGTGCGGGCAGCCCGAGCAGCAGGACTTGGCACAGGGACCAAGCGCTTCGTCGATGATGGTCTTGATGGTGCGGGCGCAGCGGCCGCATTCCGCGCTACAGCCGAGGCATCCATACACCTGCTTGGCATGACGTACGGCGTCGTCGGATTCGGCGACGGCGGCGCGGATATCGTCATCGCTCAGCACGTTACAGGAACAAACGATCATGGAAGCGGCAGGCCCTTCGGTGATGCGCCATCATCGATATTTAAGGGGCCGTCCGGATGCAAAGGGAAAAAGCGGTATTTGAAGCTATTCCAAACTGGCCCGGATACAGCCTAGAACGGCTCTAAAATAGGGTGTTGTGCTGGATCAAGATTTTGGCGGACCTAGTCACCGCCACCGCCTCCACCACCATCGCCGCCACCTCCGCAATCTCCGCCACTGCTACCGCTATCGCTGCTGGAACAGCTGTCGCTCGAGCTCCCCGAGCTGTCGCTGGAAAACCAGCTCCCCAGCGAGAAGCCATCGCTGGTCCCTGAATAGCCGTCGCCACCACTCCCGCCATCACTGCCGGCACCAGCGCGGGAGCGCCGCCGGCCCCGGCTCTGGAGATGGGTGAACCAGCCATAGCCAATCGCGAAAACGACCCCGGCAGCGATCAAAGTATTCATCATCGCCTTGCCCATCGTCGTCTCCCTCACGGACCTGCGATCCATTAATTGGTCGCTGCCCGCAAATGTGCCGTTCATTGATCATTCAAACGAAGTATGGAACTTTAGCCCCAAAGAGTTCCCGCGTGTTTATGCGAAAGGTCAAGCCAATGAAGAAGTCGCTCCTGACGGTCGCCGCCGTCGCCACCCTGGCCCTCATTGCCGGGACACCGGCCCACGCTCAGCGCGGTGTCGCCGCCGGCGTGGCCGCCGGGATCATCGGCGGCGCCATTGTTGGTGGCGCGCTGGCCTCTCCGTATTACTACGGACCTGGTCCGGGCTACTCGTACGGCCCCGGCTATTATCCGCCCCGCTACTACGCGCCGGGTCCCGGCTATGTCGCCGACGACTATTACGGTGACGGCTGCGTTTGGCAGAGGCAGCGCTTCTGGGATGGCTACGCCTGGCGCACCCGCCGCGTCAGAGTCTGTGGCTGAGGCGCATTGAACCGGTTCACGACGGATGCGCCGTTCATCTCCGGGCCCGAAAAAGACCGCTTTTTCTCGTCACAGCTCCGTGTGCGTTTACCGTGGATTGACCAATTGCGCGCTTCCTAGCTGCATGGTCGATTTCATCAGAGTGTGCGTGAACCTTTGAAACCCGGATGCTCCTAACAAGGGACGTCCATCTCCCAGGAGAGCCAAGAGCATGAAGAAGACTTTTGTTGCCGCCCTCACGGTTGCGATGATCGCCGGTTCGCTGGTGACCGCCGCTCCGTCCGCGAAGGCCCATGACGGCGTCGGCGCCGGCATTGCAGCCGGCCTGATCGGCGGCGCCATCGTCGGCGGCGCCATCGCGTCGAGCCGTCCCGCCTATGGCGGACCGGTCTACGTGGCCGAGCCCCCGCCGCCCGCGCCCTGCTACTGGCAGCGCCAGCGCTATTGGGACGGTTACGGCTGGGTCGTCCGCCCGGTTCGCGTTTGCTACTGATCTGATCGCAAGATCTGATCGCATGGCGCATCCGCGCCGCGATCGAAGCCCGGCCGAGCACCTCGGCCGGGCTTTTTCTTTGGCGAAGAGCTGAGCCCGCTACCGCGCCGCCTGGATCGAGCGCAGCACCTCTTCGCTCGGCCAGCAATCGACCTTGAGGCCTGCCGACTTCTGGTAGGCGCCGAGCGCAGCGCGCGTCTGCATGCCGGCCTTGCCGTCGATCTTGTCCTTGTAGAGCCCAACGCGGGTGAGCCCGCGCTGCATGGTCTCGACGTCCCTGGTGCGCAGCTGCTTCGACGCCGCCCATGGTGTTGCGAACGGCTGCGGGCTCGTCATGCGGTCGCCGAGATGGCCGACGAACAGCACGTAGAGATCCGAGAAATTGTACTCCTTGATGACGAAGTAGTTCTTCGTCGTCAGGAACGACGGGCCGTAAATGCCTTCCGGCTGCAGCAACGAGGCGGGCTGCGCCTGCTCGGCGGCGCTCAGCTTCTCGCCGCGCACCGGCGCAAAACCTTCGCGCAACCACTGGCCGATCGGCTTCGTCACCTCGGGCACGCCGCTGGTGCAATCGACCTTGGCCGGCGCCTGCACCTCGTAGGCCCAGCGCACGCCGCTCTCCCAGCCCTTGTTGACGAGCTGCTGCGCGGCCGAGGCCAGCGCATCCGGCACCGAATGCCAGATGTCGATGCGGCCGTCACCGTCGAAGTCGACGCCGTGCTTATAGTATTCCGACGGCAGGAACTGCGTGAGCCCGGTGGCGCCGGCCCAGGACGAGCGCATGTCCTTGCGCGTCACCACGCCCTCGCCGAGGATCTTCAGCGAGAGGATGAACTCGTTGCGATAGGTGTCCTTGCGCCGACCGACATAGGCCTGCGTCGCCAGCACGCGCACGAGATCGTAAGGCAGCGTGTAGCGGCCGTAATCGGTCTCGCGGCCCCAGATCGCGAGCATCACCGTCGCCGGCACACCGGATTTCTTTTCGATCTCGCTGAGCGCCGGACGATATTTTTGCAGCAGCCGCTGCCCCTCGCCCGCAAGCCGCGCGATCGATGCTTCCTTGACGTAGTCGGCAGGCACCTGCACGAACTCGGCCTGCGACGGTGCGCCGGTCGCGGGCCGTCCGGGCAGGATCAGGTCGGGCAGCTTGTAATCAGGCTCGAGCCCGCGCGTCTGTTCATCGAATGTCGCGCGCGACACGCCGGCGGCCTGCGCCTCCGGCCAGAGCGAGGCGATGAACTGGGTGAAGGCGGCGTCGGCGGCGCGGACGGGCGACAGGCCACAGGTGATGGCGACCACCGCAGCTATGAGCGCCCGCCGCATCATGCCCAGATCACCGCGTCAGCTTCTTGTACTTCACGCGATGCGGAATGATGCTGTCCTGGCCGAGCCGGCGCATCTTGTCCTTCTCGTAGTCCTGGAAGTTGCCTTCGAACCATTCAACGTGGCTGTCGCCTTCGAAGGCCAGGATGTGGGTCGCGATGCGGTCGAGGAACCAGCGGTCATGGCTGATGATGACGGCGCAGCCGGCGAAATCCTCCAGCGCCTCTTCGAGCGCGCGCAGCGTGTCGACGTCGAGGTCGTTGGTCGGTTCGTCGAGCAGCAGCACGTTGGCGCCGGACTTCAGCATTTTTGCCAGATGAACGCGGTTGCGTTCACCGCCGGAGAGCGCACCGACCTTCTTCTGCTGGTCGGCGCCCTTGAAATTGAACGACGAGCAATAGCCGCGCGAGTTCACTTCCTTCTTGCCGAGCAGGATCAGCTCGTTGCCGCCGGAGATCTCCTCCCACACGTTCTTGTTGCCGTCGAGCGCATCACGCGACTGGTCGACATAGCCGAGATGCACGGTCTCGCCGACCGTGATCGTGCCCTTGTCCGGCGTCTCCTGCTTGGTGATCATCTTGAACAGCGTGGTCTTGCCGGCGCCGTTGGCACCGATCACGCCGACGATGCCGCCGGGCGGCAGCTTGAAGGTGAGATCGTCGATCAGCAGCCGATCGCCATAGCCTTTGCTGAGCGCTTCGAAATCGACCACGTTGGCGCCGAGCCGCTCCGCGACGGGAATGATGATCTGCGCCGTCTGGGTCTGCTTCTCGCTCGCCTGCTTGAGCAGCTCCTCGTAGCGCTGATAGCGCGCCTTGGACTTGGCCTGGCGCGCCTTCGGCGAGGACGCGACCCATTCCTGCTCGCGGGCGATCGTCTTCTGATGCGCGGCGTCCTCGCGGCCTTCCTGCTCGAGCCGCTTCTGCTTCTGCACCAGCCAGGACGAGTAGTTGCCCTCGTAGGGAATTCCCTTGCCGCGATCGAGCTCGAGAATCCAGCTCGTGACGTTGTCGAGGAAGTAGCGATCGTGGGTGACGATCAGGATCGCGCCGGGATAGGTGCGCAGATGACCTTCGAGCCACGACACGGACTCGGCGTCGAGGTGGTTGGTCGGTTCGTCGAGCAGCAACAGCTCGGGCTGGTCGAGCAGCAGCCGGCATAGCGCGACGCGGCGGCGCTCACCGCCGGAGAGTTTCGTCACGTCGGCATCGTCGGGCGGACAGCGCAGCGCGTCCATCGCCTGGTCGACCTTGCTGTCGAGATCCCAGAGGCCCTGGGCCTCGATCTCGTCCTGCAGCTTGGTCATCTCGTCGGCGGTTTCCTCGGAGTAGTTCATCGCCAGTTCGTTGTAGCGATCGAGGATGGCCTTCTGCTTGGCGACACCCAGCATGACGTTCTCGCGCACGGAGAGCGCCGGGTCGAGATGCGGTTCCTGCTCGAGATAGCCGACGCGGGCGCCCTGGGCGACCCAGGCCTCGCCGTTATACTCCTTGTCGAGGCCGGCCATGATCTTGAGCAGCGTCGACTTGCCCGAGCCGTTGACGCCGAGCACGCCGATCTTGGCGTCCGGGTAGAACGACAGATGAATGTTATCGAGCACCTTCCGGGTCGGGTAGCTCTTGGTCAGGCCCTGCATGAAATAGATGAACTGGCGCGCCATCGGTCCCGTGAAACCTTCGATTTGAGGAAATTTGCTTGCCGCCGATGTAACGATCCCGCCCCCAAAGGGCAATGTTTTCCCTCCGTTCACCACGGATGAATACGGGTCGGACACCATCCGGCCACCGATCCGGACAATTGAAACCTTTTTTTAATAAAGCAGGCCAAAGCTCGTCATGGCGCCGAAAAAGACGCCACCCGCGGCAGAAGCGGCGGGGAGAACAGCGAGGCCGCATCATGGCTCTGATCGAGACCAATTCCATCGCCGTTCCGGCACGAGCCGGCAGCGCTTCCGGACTCGTCACGGAGATCAAGGGCTTCTGGAAGCGCTTCTTCGCCACCGCTTTCAACCCTTACCGCCCCGAGCTGCACTACATGCGTGGTCCCGGCCCCGCCTGGCGCGCCAAGCACGGCATGGACACGCCGTTCCGCCTCAAGCCTCGCGACCTCTGACCCCTTCCCTCCTATCGGATTTTTGAACACGTCGGCTGCTTGCGCGCGGGCGCGATTGCGCGCAACCATGGCCAGGTTCCGACGATGGCGCCCCTCGCCTGGCACCATCACCTCTCGCCATGGATGAAAGCTGATGACGCGGCTGCGCTGTGCAATTCTCGACGACTATTTCAACCTCGCCCTCGACGTCGCCGACTGGCAAAAACTGTCCGACCGCGTCGACGTCACCGTGTTCAGCCATCCCTTTGCCTCGGAGCAGGCCGCAGCGAGCGCGCTGGCCGATTTCGAGATCATCTGCGCGATGCGCGAGCGCACGGCGTTCCCCAAGAGCCTGTTCGCGTCGCTGCCGAAGCTGAAGCTGCTTTTGACCTCCGGCATGCGCAACGCCTCGATCGACATGGAGGCGGCGAAGGCGCAAGGCGTTGCCATCGGCGGCACGCAATACTCCCGCGATCCGACCGCTCCGCTGACGATGGGCCTGATCCTCGAACTGACCCGCGGCATCGGCCGCGAGAATGCGCGCATGCATGCGGGCGAGCCCTGGCAGACCTTTGCCGGCGTCGAGATCGAGGGACTGACGCTCGGCATCGTCGGGCTCGGCAAGCTCGGCAGCAAGATGGCAGGCATTGCGAAAGCGTTCGGCATGAACGTGATCGCCTGGAGCCCGAACCTTACGCCGGAAAAGTGCAGGGCGGCCGGCGTCGGCTATGCCACCAAGGAGGAGCTGTTCGCCAAGGCCGACATCATCACCATCCACGTGGTGCTGAGCGATCGCTCGCGCGGGCTGGTCGGCCGCGACGACCTCGCGCGGATGAAACCGACGGCGTTCCTTGTCAACACCGCGCGCGGACCGATCGTGGACGAGCAGGCGCTGCTGGAGGCCTTGCAGCAGAGGAAGATCGCGGGTGCCGGGATTGATGTGTTCTCGGTCGAGCCGCTGCCGGTCGACCATCCCTTCCGCAAGCTCGACAATCTCGTGCTGACGCCGCATCTCGGCTACGCCACCGAGGACGGCTTGCGCATCCATTACGGGCAGATGGTCGAGGCGATCGACGCCTTCACCAAAGGCAGCGAACTGCCGCGGAAGCTGGCCTGAAACGAAAAGGGCGTGCCGCGGCACGCCCTTCGCTAATCTGAACTGTCGCGCAGCGCTTAGCGCACGGTGACCGGCGCGGGCAGCGGCGGCACCACCGTCGGCTGCGTGCCCGGAACGGGACCAGCCTGGGCGGACACCGGAGCCGGACCCGCAGCGCCCGACGTCGGCGCAGCCGAGGCAGTCGCCGTCCCCGGCGGCGGGCCGCCCGGCATCACCACCACGCGGGTGCCGACCTTGACGCGGTCGAACAGGTCCGAGACGTCCTCGTTCAGCATGCCGATACAGCCGGACGACACGAACTTGCCGATGGTCGAAGGCTGGTTGGTGCCGTGGATGCGGTAGACGGTCGAGCCGAGATACATCGCGCGGGCGCCGAGCGGATTGCCGGGGCCGCCGGCCATGAAGCGCGGCAAATAAGGCTGGCGCTCGATCATTTCCGTCGGCGGATGCCAATCCGGCCACTCGGCCTTGCGGGTGATCTTCTGCACGCCGGTCCAGGTGAAACCGTCGCGGCCGACACGGACGCCGTAGCGGATCGCACGGCCGCCTCCCAGCACGTAATAGAGGTAGGTATTGGGCGTATCGACCACGAGCGTGCCGGCAGGCTCCTTGGTCTGGAACGAGACCTCCTGGCGGCGCAGGTTCGGCGAGAGCTGCGCCGGTGCCGCGTCAGGCTGCTCCTCGGGCGGCAGCGAAGCGATCGTCATCGGCCGGCCGTCGGCGCCGACGGGCGGCTGGCCGGACTGGACCGTCCCGGTCGCGGCGGGGCCACCAACGGCCTCCGGCGGTCGCAGACCGTCATTGGCGGGAGCCTGTCCCTGCTGGCCCGGACGATTGGCGTAGATCACCGGCGGCGGACCGGCGGGACGGCCGTAGCGCGGATCGTCGGGCGACATCACGGGGCCCTGCGGCGGCGCGGCCGAATAGACCGGCGGTGCGCCAGCCGGACGGCCATAGCGCGGATCATCCGGCGACATCACCGGACCCTGCGGCGGGGCGGCGGAATAGACGGGAGGACCAGCCGGGCGGCCGTAGCGCGGATCGTCGGCTGGGCCGGGCGGCGGCAGCGACGCCTGCGGCATCGCGTCGTCTTCGTCGTCCAGCGCGTCGAAATTCGGGGTGCGATCGCCGGGGCGGTATTCGGCCGGAGCGCCATAGCTCGGCGCCTGCTGGACCGGATAGCTCTGAGCCTGTGCGAGCGAGGTTCCCGCCGCAGCGACTGTTGCGGCAGCGCATATCGTCAGAAAATGTTTGATCATCATCGCTCTTGTATAGCCCCGGGGCCCATCCGGACCGTTAATGGCCAGATGACCGAAGATAGCGGCACATTCAAGACATTACCGGTTCATTTGCGCCTGATTTGACGATTTGTGATGCAAGCGCACACAGTTGCCCCGTTGCATCACGGGGCGGAAATCGCCTGACACCGTGGATTGCCGGAGTCATCGGCTCGAATTTAAGGGAACGGCGCGGAATCGTTGCGGTATGTTCGAATCAGCCTGATTCGCTGCCGCTTTGAGCTTCCATCCCGGCGTGGCGAACGCGGCAATCAGTACCGTCACCGCGTTCAGATGGCTCATGGGCCCTGGCCACCACGCTGCCGGGGCGGAAATTCGCAACCCCCTCGATGCTTCCCGGCTTTCGCTTCCTGTTTGCCGCGATCCTGCTGTCAACCTCCATCCTGGTGTTCGGCCTGGGCGCCGCCGCGCTGCTGCGCGCAACCCACGAGCAGTATGTCAGCAACCCCTCCTGGCGGAACGGCCCGCAGGAGCAGGTGTTTGCGCAGGCTCCCGAGCCCGCCCAGCCGATGCTCGCGGTCCTCCGCGCCGAGCCGGAGGCGGCCGCCGAGCCCACGCCATCGCTGCGCGACCGCGTACCGACCATCGGCCTGCCAGCGAACGAGCCCGAACCGGTGGCCGGCCTGACCACCGAGGCCGACGTGCAGTCGCAGGTCACCGAGGCCGCGCCTCCGGCCGCCGAACCGGCGCAGGCCGAGACGACGGCGGAAACCATCGCTCCGGCTCCTGCCGACACACTCACCCCGGCCGACACAACGGCATCGATCCCCGAGGCCAAGCCTGCGATGACCGCCAGCGAACCGGCGCCGGCCGATCCCGATGCGGCCCTCGCCTCCCCGGCGCCGGACATTGCCTCGGCCAGGCTGGCCGTGCTGAACGATCCGGCGGCGACGGCCTTGAAGGATGCGCCGGCGAAGGCCAAGGGGAGCGCCAAAGGGGACACCAAGCGGGACACCAAGGCGGACAGCAGCGCCTCGGACGGCAAGGCGACCAAGCGCCAAGCGAAGGCGAAGAAGCGGCACCGCGTGGTGCGGCGTCCTCCGCCTCAGCAGTTGCAGCAGAGCTATGATCCGTTCGGCCCGCAGCAGGCGCTGGCGACAACGGCCGCGCGCACGCGCCAGTAAGGCTACGCCGGTCCGGTCGCGATCGGCGGGCCTTTTTCCCGGCCCCATTCCGACCAAGAACCATCATAGAGCGCGGTGTCGGTGATGCCGAGGCGATAGAGCGCGAGCGTCAGCACGCCGGCGGACACGCCCGAGCCGCAGCTCGTCACGATCGGCGCGTCGAGCTTGACGCCGGCGTTCGCGAAGGCGGCTCGGAGATCGTCGAGCGGCTTCATGGTGCCGGTCGCGGCATCGAACAGCTGGTTGTAAGGCACGTTGCGCGCGCCGGGGATGTGACCGGAGCGGATGCCCGCGCGCGGCTCGGGGGCGCGGCCCTCGAAGCGGTCGGCGGCGCGCGCGTCGATCACCTGCTCCTTGCTGCTTTCGACGTTGGCGATCAGCTGCTGCATGCTGCGCACGCGCTTTGAATCGTAGCTCGCCTTGAAGTTCGCCGGCTTCGGCTTCACCTCGCCGGTCTCGACGGGGCGTTCCTCGGCGCGCCACTTCTTCAGCCCGCCATCGAGGATGCGCACATTGCTGTGGCCGAAGGCCAGGAACATCCACCACGCGCGGGGCGCGGCGACCCAGCCGCCGGCATCGTAGAGCACGATGGTGTCGGCATTGGAGATGCCGAGTTGGCCTGCGTCACGGCCGAACTGCTCGGCGCTCGGATACATGTGCGGCAGCGGGTTGGAATGATCCGACACCGCGTCGACGTCGAAGAACACCGCGCCCGGCAGATGAGCGGCGAGATAGTCGTCCTTCGGCAGCGGCAGCACGCCCGGCAGCTTGAAGCTGGCGTCGAGCACCTTGACGTTGGCGTCGTTGATGTGGGCGGCGAGCCATTCGGTGGAGACGAGGGGGTCGGTGGCCATCGGTGTTTCCTTGTGGTCATTCCGGGGCGCCCGGAGGGCGAGCCCGGAATCCATCGTGCAGCAGAGTTGGTGGATGAATGGATTCCGGGCTCGCGCTACGCGCGCCCCGGAATGACGAGAGAGTTAGCCCTTCTTCTTCGGCTCCCACTGCTCCGTCGGGCCACCGGCATCGCGCCAGGCGGCATAGCCGCCGGCGATGTGGGCGACGGGCTTCAGGCCCATGTCCTGCGCGGTCTTGGCGGCGAGCGCGGAGCGCAGGCCACCGGCGCAATGGAAGACGAACTTCTTGTCCTCCTGGAACACCGGTTTTGCATACGGGCTCTGCGGATCGATCCAGAATTCGAGCATGCCGCGGGTGCAGGCGAATGCGCCGGGGATGCGGCCGTCGCGCTCGATCTCGCGGGGGTCGCGGATGTCGACGATGACGACGTCGCCGTTCTTGGAGATCTCGATGGCGTCCTTGGCGTTGAGCGTCTCGATCTCGGCATTGGCCTCGTCGATCAGCGCCTTGATGCCGCGGGTGATGGTCTGGGGCATGTGGTTCTCCCTTCTCTTCGTCATTCCGCGGCGATGCCCAGCATCGAACCCGGAATCCATTCATCTACACGGACTGCGGCCCGATGGATTCCGGGCTCGCGACTTCGTCGCGCCCCGGAATGACGGCGGCGAGAGTCAGTGCGTCAATTCCTTCATCGCACCCTCAAGCCCCTCGATCGTGATCGGGTACATGCGGTTGGCGAAGATGCGTTTGATGATGGTGGTCGATTCCGAATAGTCCCAATGCTTCTGAGCGACCGGATTGAGCCACACCGAATGCGGATAGGTGTGGATGATGCGATCGAGCCAGACCGAGCCCGGCTCCTCGTTGACATGCTCGACCGAGCCACCGGGCACCATGATCTCGTAAGGCGACATCGATGCGTCGCCGACGAACACCACCTTGTAGTCGTGCGGGTATTTGTGCAGCACGTCCCAGGTCGGCGTGCGGTCGGTGAAGCGGCGCTTGTTCTGCTTCCACACGCCTTCATAGAGGCAATTGTGGAAGTAGAAATACTCCATGTGCTTGAACTCGCTCTTCGCCGCCGAGAACAGCTCCTCGACCTGCTCGATATGCGCGTCCATCGAGCCGCCGATGTCGAAGAACACCAGGAGCTTCACCGCATTGCGCCGCTCGGGCCGCATGTGGACGTCGAGATAGCCGTGATTGGCGGTCTCGCGAATGGTGGTGTCGAGATCGAGCTCATCAGGTGCGCCGGTGCGCGCGAACTTGCGCAGGCGCCGCAGCGCGACCTTGATGTTGCGGATGCCGAGCTCGACATTGCCGTCGAGATCCTTGAACTCGCGCTTGTCCCACACCTTCACGGCACGGTTGTTGCGGTTCTTCTCCTGGCCGATGCGGACGCCTTCGGGGTTGTAGCCGTGGGCGCCGAACGGCGAGGTGCCGGCGGTGCCGATCCACTTCGAGCCGCCCTGGTGCCGGCCCTTCTGCTCCTCGAGCCGCTTCTTCAGGGTCTCCATGAGCTTGTCCCAGCCCATGGCCTCGATCTGCTTCTTCTCTTCCTCGCTGAGGTACTTTTCGGCGAGCTTCTTCAGCCACTCCTCGGGAATCTCCGCCTTCTCCATGGCATCGAGCAGGCTTTCCAGCCCCTTGAACACGGTGCCGAAGACGCGGTCGAACTTGTCGAGGTTGCGCTCGTCCTTCACCAGCGAGGCGCGCGACAGATAGTAGAAGTTCTCGACCGTGTAGTCCGCCAGATCAGCGTCGAGTGCCTCCATCAGCGTGAGGTATTCGCGCAGCGTGACAGGGACCTGCGCATCGCGCAGAGAAGTGAAGAATTGCAGGAACATGGGTGACAGATTGCCCGTCGGGTGGCCGACGTCAAGGGGCGGAGCTCGCCGCGGGACGCTGGACCGGTTGGCTTTTTGCTCTAGAATTGCCCGTCTCCGGGGTTGTTTTGGGGACGTTTGCAATGGGAATTCTCGCAGCGCTCATCATCGGCGCGATCGCCGGCTGGCTTGCCGGCAAGATTGTCCATGGGGCGGGATTTGGGCTGATCGGCAACATGGTCGTCGGCATCATCGGCGCGCTGGTCGCGAGCTGGGTGCTGCCGCAACTGCATATTGCGCTGGCCACCGGCACGGTCGGCGCCATCGTGGATGCCACCATCGGCGCGGTGATTGTGCTCGTCATCCTTTCGCTGATAAAACGGGTCTGAAAGCCTGACCGAACCAGGAACGGCCGCCATGAGCGGCCGTTCCGTTTGTTGGACCAGGGCGATGCCCGGCCGACGACCAACAAGGACGCACGATGAAATTTACCGGCACCAAGGACTATGTTGCGACCGACGATCTCAAGGTCGCCGTCAATGCCTCGATCGTGCTGGAGCGCCCGCTGCTCATCAAGGGCGAGCCCGGCACCGGCAAGACGGTGCTCGCGGAGGAAGTGGCGAAGGCGCTGAATGCGCCGCTTTTGACCTGGCACATCAAGTCCACCACCAAGGCGCAGCAGGGCCTCTACGAATACGACGCGGTGTCGCGCCTGCGCGACAGCCAGCTCGGCGATGCCAGGGTGTCCGACATCAAGAACTACATCAAGCGCGGCAAGCTGTGGGAAGCCTTCACCGCCGAGCAGCGCCCGGTGCTGCTGATCGACGAGATCGACAAGGCCGACATCGAATTCCCCAACGACCTCTTGCTCGAGCTCGACCGCATGGAATTCCATGTCTACGAGACCGGCGAGACGATCAAGGCCAAGCAGCGCCCGATCATGATGATCACCTCCAACAACGAGAAGGAGCTGCCGGACGCCTTCCTGCGCCGCTGCTTCTTCCACTACATCAAGTTCCCCGACGCCGACACCATGGGCCGCATCGTCGACGTCCACTTCCCCGGCATCAAGAAGCGCCTGGTAGAAGAGGCACTGCGCATCTTCTTCGAGGTCCGCGAGGTCCCGGGCCTGAAGAAGAAGCCGTCCACTTCGGAGCTACTCGACTGGCTCAAGCTGCTGCTCAACGAGGACATGAGCGTCGAGCAACTCCGCGAACGCGACCCGCGCAAGCTGATCCCGCCGCTGCACGGCGCGCTGCTCAAGAACGAGCAGGACGTGCACCTGTTCGAGCGGCTGGCGTTTTTGAGCCGGCGGGAAGTCTGAGGCACGCGGTCGCGCGATAGCGCTCCGCTGCAGCCCCACCACCGGTGTCATGCCCGGCTTGACCGGGGCATCCAGCAAGACTTGTAGGATGGGTAGAGCGCAGCGAAACCCATCCTGCTTCGGCGAGCGCTGCATGATGATGGGTTTCGCTGCGCTCTACCCATCCTACGAAGTCCGCCTCACGCCACCGCCGCATCCGGAATGCGCGCCGCGTCCATCGGCTGCTTGCCGCGGATGAGGTCCGACGCACGGTCGGCGATCATCATCGTCGAGGCGTTGAGGTTCGCCGAGATCATGCGCGGCATCACGGAGGCGTCGATGACGCGGAGGCCCTCGAGCCCGTGGACGCGGAGCTGGTCGTCGACGACAGCCCAGGTGGAATCTGCCGGGCCCATGCGGCAGGTGCAGCCGGGGTGGAAGGTGGTGGTGCCGCGCTCGGTGGCGGCGGCCAGGAACTCGTCGTCGGTGTTGATGTTCGGCCCCGGGAAATCCTCGTAGGCGTAATAGGGCGACAGCGGGGCGCTCTTCAAAAGCCTGCGCGCGAGCTTCATGCCGCCGACGATGACGCGGCGGTCGAGCTCGGCGTCGAGATAGTTGGTCTGGATGATCGGCGGCGCGAACGGATCGTTGGAGCGGATGCGGACATAGCCGCGGCTCTCCGGGCGCTGCTGCCAGGACGCGACCGTCATGCCGGGCTCGTCCTCGAGCTGGCCCTGCACGCCTTCCTTGTAGCTCGCCGGCGTGAAGGTGAGCTGGAGATCCGACGAGTCGGCGCTCTCGCCGGAATGCCAGAAGCAATAGACCATGGTCGGCGACAGCGAGAGCAGGCCGCGGCGCGCGGTCGCCCATTTCAGCGCCTCGATCCACAGCGAGAAACCGCGGCGGAGCTCATTGATGGTCTTGATGTCCTTGACGCGCGCCACCGTGCGGGGCGCGTAATGATCCTGCAGACCTTCGCCGACCGGCAGCGCGTGACGCACCTGGATGCCGTGCGCGCCGAGCAGATCGGGCGAGCCGATTCCGGAGAGCTGCAGCAGCTGCGGTGAATTATAGGTGCCGCCGGAGAGGATCACCTCCTTGTTGGCACGCACTTCCACCGGCGTGCCGCCGCGGCCGCCCTTGGTGTAGCGCACGCCGACAGCGCGCTTGCCTTCGAAGATGATCTCGGTCGCGTGCGCGTGGGTGTGCACATGCACATTCGGCCGCTTCATCGCGGGCTTGAGGAACGCGGTCGAGCCGGAGACTCGCAGGCCGTTGTTGATGGTGCGCTGGCAGTAGGAGACGCCTTCCTGCTTAGCGCCGTTGTAATCGGGATTGCGGGGAATGCCGAGCGAGACCGCGCCTTCCATGAAGGCCTCGCAGAGCGGATCGCGCCAGTCCATGGTGGTGACGGTGAGGTTGCCGTCGCGGCCGCGATAGGCGTCCTCGCCCTCGCCGACCCGTTTCTCCAGCCGCTTGAAGTAAGGCAGCACGTCGGCATAACCCCAGCCGCGATTGCCCATCTGCGCCCAGGTGTCGAAATCCATCCGCTGGCCGCGATTGTAGATGTGGCCGTTGATCGAGGACGAGCCGCCCAGCGTCTTGCCGCGCGGCGCGTAGATGCTGCGCCCACCGGTCCAGGGCCCCGGCTCCTGCTGGTAGGCCCAGTTGATGCTCTTCATGTGGAAGGTCTTGATGAAGCCCGCCGGCAGATGGATGTAGGGATGCCAGTCGCTCGGGCCCGCCTCGAGCACGCAGACGCTCACGTTCGGATCCTCGCTCAGCCGGCTGGTCAGCACGCAGCCGGCGGAGCCCGCGCCGACGATCACATAGTCAAATCTATCCATGATGCCCGCCAGAAGCCGCTCAGCGCGGCTTGTCGTTGAGTTGATAGTTCAAATGCGTCCGCACCGTCGGCCATTCGGCCGCGGTGATGCTGTAGACCACGGTGTCGCGCAGCGTGCCGTTCGGCGCAATTTGATGGCTGCGCAGGATGCCGTCCTGCTTGGCGCCCAGGCGCTCGATCGCGCGGCGGCTCTGGTGGTTGAAGAAGTGCGTGCGGAATTCCACCGCAATGCAGTCCAGCGTTTCGAAAGCGTGGGTGAGCAGCAGCAGCTTGCACTGCGTGTTGAGCGGCCCGCGCTGCGCGCTTTTGCCGTACCAGGTCGAGCCGATCTCGACGCGCCGATTGGCGGCATCGATGTTCATGTAGGTGGTCTGGCCCACGATCTTGCCGCTGCCATCGAACACGGTGAAGGGGAGCATCGAGCCCGCGGCCTGAAGGCCGAGCCGGCGGTCGATTTCCTTCGCCACATTATCCGGCGTCGGGATCGCAGTATACCAGATCGTGTAGAGCTCGCCGTCCTTCACGGCCTCCACCAGCCCCTCGCGGTGCTCTCGCGACAGCGGCTCGAGACGGGCGTGCTGTCCACGCAGGGTGATGGGATCAGGCCAGGGCATTGAAGTCTCTCTCCGTTGTCATTGCGAGGGAAGCGAAGCAATCCAGAGTCTTACCTCGGAGGCAGCCTGGATTGCTTCGTCGCTTCGCTCCTCGCAATGACGGCTTGGCTCACTTATTCAAAAAGTTCAACGGCAAACCGCCGCGCGGCCAGTCCATGGCGACCAGCTCGCCCTTGCCCGACAGCGTGATGTAGGCGGTCTTCAGACCCTCGCCGCCGAAGGCGATGTTGGTGGTCACGCGGTCGCCGGTCGGAACCTGCTCGACCAGGGTCCCGTCAGGCGCGATCACCGAGATGCAGCCGGAGACGAGGGTGGCGACACAGACATTGCCGTTCGCCTCCACTGCGAGCGAGTCGAACATCTGGTAGCCGCCGAGGCCGCAGATCGGCTTGCCGCGCTCGCCGCGATAGATCACATCGCGCGGCTTCAGCGTGCCGGGCGCGGAGAGCTCGTAGGCCCAGAGCCGGCCCGTCGGCGTCTCCGCGATGTAGACGGTGTTCTCGTCCGGCGACAGGCCGATGCCGTTGGCCGGCAGCACGCCGTGCACGACTTCGACGATCTCTTTCATGCCGGGCTTGAGGTAGTACATGCCGCCGACATCCATCTCGCGCGCGCGGCGCTTGCCGAGATCGGAGAACCAGAGGCCGCCGTGCTTATCGAAGACGAGATCGTTCGGCCCGCGCAGATCGTGCTCGCCGCATCTGGTCACGACGGTCTCGACCTTACCGGATTGCAGGTCGATGCGCTGGATCGAGCCGCCGAGATAATCATCGGGCTGCGGTCCCGGCATGATCATGTTGCGGGTCGGGATCCAGGAGAAGCCGCCATTGTTGCAGATGTAGACCTTGCCGTCGGGGCCAAGGGCCGCGCCGTTCGGGCCGCCCGGAATTTTCGCGACGATCTCCTTGCGGCCGTCGGGATAAACGCGGGTCAGGCGCTGACCGCGGATTTCCACCAGCACCACCGAGCCGTCCGGCATCACGACCGGCCCTTCGGGAAATTCGAGGTCGGTGGCGAGAACGCGGACGTCAGACATGGGGTACCTCCCGGCTTGCTTGTTATGGCTTGCACGGGATGTCCGGCCTCGGCCCCTCATGCAAGGTTTGCCTGAGGTTATGACAAAGTCACCCGGGCTTGCCAAGCAAGCGGGATGGTATGCCAGCGTTGCGCGTCACTCTCGCACCGGTATCCAGATTTCGAAACCGCCATTGCCGGTCGAGGGATCAAACTTCTCGTCGTAGCGTTCGAAGTTCGGCGCGTCCGCGGCCTTCAGGCCGGAGGCCGGCAACCACTGATTCCAGATCGTGTTGACGGTACGGCGGATCGAGGCGACGTGCTCTGAATGCGTGAACACCGCATAGCGCTGCTCGGGGATGCGGATGCGACCGAACTGGCGCGGCAGGTCGGAAAAATCGGCGACCTCGATGCCGGCGATGTAGTCGAAATTGCCGGCATCGTCGCCGTTGCAGCAGACGCCGTAGGCGACGTTCCCGACGCGCGCGGGAATTTCGTCGACCTCCCGGTGGAAGCGGTGCCACAATTCCGGAATGGCAGCGCCGTTGTCGCAGGCGATGCGCTCGCTGATGCCGGCGACGAGGAAGGCCTTTGCGGTTTCGAAACGCGGGGCTTTGAGGTTGTCGAGCATGGTGGAGTCCATGAGGATCGGCTCCTGTAGCTTGAGATGGCCAGTGCATGTCGCGGCCCGGACCGCTTCGGGCGTCACCCCGAACTGGTCGCGGAACGCGCGGGTGAATGCTTCGTGCGAGCCGTAATCCGCCTCCAGCGCCAGCGACAGAATGTCCGGCGCGCCGTTCGCAAGACTGCGCGCAGCCTTGCTTAGCCGGCGTGCGCGCACGTAACGCATCACCGGAAGACCGGTGGCTGCAGCAAACGCGTGCACGATGTGGAACCGCGACACGCCTGAGATCGCGGCAATCTGGTCGAGCGTCATCGGCTCGGCCAGATGGCTTTCGATATACCAAAGCGCGCGCTGGGCTGGGTTCATGGTGTCAAAGGCCCTCATTCGAAGCCTGGCAATGATGCGCTGATGACCACCGCCTCGCTTGATCGGCATTGCTGTCCTCGCATGAGGATAGTCCCGAAACAGCCACTGGCAACGTCCCGGCGTTCGCGGCTACACTCGTTGAAACCGCTCACGAGAAAGAGGAACCGCGTCATGGAAATCACCGATGTGCGGGCGCACCATATCCGCATCCCCTATGACGCCGGTGTCGCGAGCTTTCGCCAGGGCGCGTCCGCAATCTCCGCGCTCGACATGGTGCTGGTCGAGGTCACGACCGATGCCGGACTGACCGGCTGGGGCGATGCCTTCGCCTATGTCTGCCCGCGCACCACGCGAAGCGCCGTCGAGGAGATGATCGCGCCGCAGGCCCGCGGGCTGAAGGTTCCCGATGCCGGCGGCATTCCCGCGGCCATGGAGCAGATCCAGCGCAACCTGCACCTGTTCGGTCGCTACGGCATCACCATGTTCGCGATATCAGGGCTCGACATCGCGCTGTGGGACCTGGCTGCGAAGATCGAGGGCGTGCCGGTGCATCGCCTGCTCGGCAAGACCAGGCGCGCGAACATTCCCGCCTATGCGAGCCTGCTGCGGATCGGCTCGCCCGAGAACATCGCCGGCGAATGCAGGAAGGCGCTCGCGCTCGGCTATGGCGCCATCAAGCTGCACGAGACCACGACGCCCGCGGTGTTTGCCGCGCGCGAGGCGATCGGGCCCGGCATTCCACTGATGGTCGACATGAACTGCCCGCTGACCGGCGAGCAGGCGGTCGCGTTCGCGAAAGCATGCAAGGACGCACAGCCGATGTTCCTGGAGGAGCCGGTCTGGCCGCCGGAAGATTTTGCTGCGCTCTCCGACGTCCGCAGCAAGGGCGGGCTCGGTGTTGCCGCCGGCGAGAACGCCTGCACGGAATATCAATTCCGCCAGATGATGAATGCGGGCGCGGTGAGCCATGCCCAGCCGTCGGTGATCAAGGTCGGCGGCATCACGGAGTTCCTGAAGGTCGCCGCACTGGCCGATCAGCTCGGCGTCAAGATCGTCCCGCACTCCCCTTATTTCGGTCCGGGCCTGCTGGCGACGCTGCACCTGCTGGCGACGCGTGACGACGGGCTCGTCGAGATGTTTTATCTCAAGCGCGAGGCCTGCCTCTGGGGCGGCCGCGCCGACGTCGATGCGACCGGCCATGTCGCGGTGCCCACCGGCCCCGGGCTCGGCTACGAGCCCGACCGCGGCGTGATGGAGCGTTATCGCGTGGCGTGATCGTCGCGCTTATTTCTGCGCGTCCTTGGGCGGCGGTGCGTCCTGCTTCTTCTTCAGATCGTCCGCGATCTTCGTCTGTGCAAACTGGAGGTCGCCGAGCGTCTTCTGAAGGCCGGCGACAACGGTCTTCAGCGCGTCGATCTGGCGATTGGCCGCATCAAGCTTCTGCTGATGATCGAGCGTCAGCTTGGTGATCGTCTTCTGGAGGAAATCGACGTTACTCTGGAGGCAGCTCGTGCGCCGCTCCATGGTCTTCTCGACGGTGCAGATCTCGATGCCGGGCACGTCCTGCGCGCGGACCGGCGCAATCGCCAGCGTGGCGAGCAGCAACAACACGAAACAAACGCCGACGCTTCGAAGCGGCATGCAGGTTCCTCGTCAAAATCGATCACGGCAATGTGCGCTTTTTACGCGCGGTCGCCAGAGGCTACCACACTCGTACCGCATTCTCGCGTGAGCTTGGCTTGTTCCCTTGGACGGGGAGCGGTGAACCGTGCGCGGAAGAGATGGGCGATCTTTCCGCGACTTTGATTAGGGGAGATTTTTGGAATGGCAACGCGCGATAGACGTCTGGCGGAATTCGATGGCGCCGGAGAACCGCCGCCTGGCCTGCCGGTCGAAGTGCTGTGTGAGGACCATAGCGGAACGTATCAATTGCCGTTCGCCTGCCGCTATGTCGAGGGACGATGGCAGAACGACGCGGCCGGCGTTCCAGTGGAAGCCACTGTCATCGGCTGGCGTGTGCCGCGCGCGAAGCACTCGGGTTTCGCCTGACGCGCGGCATCTGTCTCAAAATGCAACGGGGCCGCGCTCTGCCTTAACTAACGGAACGCGGCCCGAACGAATCACGTCCGAATCAGCCGAAAGGCCCTGTACGCGGCTGTTCACGGCTAGATGTCGCAACAGGCCCGCACGCGCATACAATATCTGCGCAGCATCTGGGCCGGCCCGCGCCGGCCACGGCTGCTAAAAGTTAACGGCTTCAATGACATGGCTGCCGGGTGCAGCAGTCTGGGCCTCGCTCCCAAAACAGGCAGGCGGGCACCTGGCCTGCCTAATATTCGACCTCGAGCTCCTCGATCTCGGCCGGCTCATCCCTGGCCGCCGCGATCCATTCCTTCATCTCGGGCATGGCCATGATGGTGTCGGCATAGGCCTTCAGGAGCGGCTCGAGCTTGACGTCATAGGTCACGAAGCGCGTCACCACGGGGGCGTACATCGCATCCGCCATGGTGCGCCTCGCGCCGAACAGGAAGGGACCGCCTGATTTCTCCAGGCAGTCGCGCCAGATGGACCAGACGCGGTCGATGTCGGCCTGCGCACGCGACCAGATCTTGAAGCCGGGGAAGTGCCCCTTCAGATTGACCGGCAGCGAAGCGCGCAACGTTGTGAAGCCGGAATGGATTTCGCCGCAGATCGAGCGGCAATGCGCCCGCTGGACGCGGTCATCAGGCAACAGGCCCGCATCCGGCATCGCCTCGTTGAGATATTCGGCGATCGCCAGCGTATCCCAGACCACAGCGCCCTCGTGGCGCAGGCACGGCACCAGAATCGACGACGACAGCAGCAGGATTTCCGCGCGCGCCGACGCGTCGTCCGGCGCGGTGACGATCTCCTCGAAATCGAGCCCGGAAAATTTCGTCAGCAGCCAGCCACGCAGCGACCAGGACGAATAGTTCTTGCTGCTGATGGTCAGTGTCGCCTTCGCCATATGGCCTCTTCCTACGCCTGTGACTTGCACCCCGCCCGGCCCGCGGGAGTGCTCATGACCCGTGCTTCCCGCAAAAAGAAGAGCAAGCGATGTACCAGTTTTGAGGGCGGCGTGGCTCCCGTTTGGCTTCGATATTGCATAGCAGCACGGGACAGGTGGGCGTTTCAGTATGATGTCGATGTATTATCAGGCCTTTCAGAACCATATGGACCTCACCGCGCCGTGGCGGGCGGGAGCATCGTCCGCGCTCAAATTCCTCAACCTGGTGCCGCAGGGCCTATCGGATCAGGTCGTCGGCCGGCTCTCGGCCGCGCTGGAGCTGATCTCGCGCTCCACCCTCACCTATGACCGCCCGGCCTACGGCATCAACAGCGTGATGGTGGGCAACCGCGAGGTCGGCGTCACCGAGGAGGTCGCCTACGCGACGCCGTTCGGCTCGCTGCTGCACTTCAGAAAGGACGGCGCGCCGGAGCAGCCGCGCATGCTGCTGGTGGCGCCGATGTCGGGCCATTTCGCCACGCTGCTGCGCGGCACCGTGAAAACGCTGCTCCAGGATCACGACGTCTACATCACCGACTGGCACAATCCGCGCGACATTCCACGCCGCGAAGGCCGCTTCGGACTCGACGATTACACCGATCATCTCATCGACTTCCTCGGCCAATTGGGCCCGCGTCCGCATATGGTTGCGATCTGCCAGCCGTCGGTTTCCGCACTCGCGGCGGCCGCGGTCATGTGCGAGGGCAACCACCCCTCGCGGCCTGCGACGCTGACGCTGATGGCAGGCCCGATCGATACGCGCATCCAGCCGACCAGGGTCAACGAGTTCGCCAAGAGCAGGCCGATCGACTGGTTCGAGCAGAACCTGATCAACTACGTGCCGGTGCAGTGCCGCGGCGCGCTCCGCAAGGTCTATCCCGGCTTCGTGCAGCTCACGGCGTTCGTCTCGATGAATCTCGAGCGCCACATCAAGCAGCACATGGATCTCGCCAGCCACATCGCCAAGGGCGAGAAGGAGAAGGCCGCGAGCATCAAGACCTTCTACGACGAATACTTCGCCGTGATGGACCTGCCGGCCGAGTTCTACATCGAGACCGTGCGTGACGTGTTCCAGGAGCACCTGTTACCGCAAGGCAAGTTGATGCACCGCGGCCGCCCCGTGAACACCAGGGCCGTCAGCCGCATGGGACTGATGACGGTCGAAGGCGAGAAGGACGACATCTGCTCGATCGGCCAGACGCTCGCCGCGCAAGACCTCTGCACCGGTGTGCGCGCCTATCGCCGCGTCCACCACATGCAGGCCGGCGTCGGCCATTACGGCGTGTTCTCGGGCAAGCGGTGGAATAACGAGATCTATCCGCTGCTGCGGGATTTCGTGCACGTCAATTCGTGAGCGTCATCTCTGCCCAAACGACCGCCGGCCAGGGGGAACCGCACGTGCCTCACGCTCCTGCCCGAGCAGCTCTTTCGCTTCCACGAATTCCGGAAGATTACGTTCCGCCTCGAATTCAGCGAGCACGGGGGCGAGCACTTCGGATATCGCATCCGCTCGGCCATTGGTCTCGTACAGGCGTGCAAGTTCAAGGGCGCTGCGCAGCTCGAAAGTCCTGGTCTGCTGGTGTCGCGCGATGTCCAGCGCTCGCTTGAGGGCGTCTTCGGCACTGGATTCGTCCAAAGGGTCATGGCGCGATAAGAGTTTACCGCGGACACGATGCAGCTCGGCATCAAGCCAATGCTGGCCGGATTGTCCCGTCCCGGCGATCAATTCGTTCAGGATTTCCAGCCCGGTCTCGACTTGGCCCACCTCTGCATTCGCCATGGCGACATGCATCCCCCAGAACGGTTCACAGAGGTAGCAATCATTCTCGTGCAGCAAGGTCCAGCCGCGACGCATTTCCGTCAGTCCGGTCATTCGGTCGCCGGCACGCCACTTGGCCAGGCCATTCAGGTAGGTGCCCGCGGCCACATACAGCGGCATCGTGTGGTCGCGCGCGAGACCAAGCGCCAGGATCGTCTCTGTCTGCTGCAGCATGCCCCCGCATAGTCCGTCGAACACAGCTCGATGAACAAGCGCATTGGCCTGGGAGAGCGCCCGTTTTTCTCCCGAAGCACTCACCGCTTCGGCGGCGAGGCGACGTGCGCGGGCGATCCCGCCAAGCGGCCAAAGCACCAGGGCAAGAAACCTCATGATCACGAAAGGAAGATCCAGCGCCGATCCCCTGAACGTCGCGGGGTCCGGCTCGGCGCCGTAAATCTCCAGCGCCCGCTCGAGATGCACCCTCGCGTTCAAGTAGTCACCCCCGAACCAATGGGTAACCCCGCCCGTCCAATGCGCAACGACGGCAGCCACAGGCGAGTCCGGTCGTCGGTCAGCGGCGCTTTTGATGGCATCCGCGAGCTCCCGCATCGGAGCAAGTTCGCCGTGTGTCAGGCAGGCATTGAAGAGGCCCGAATGAACCGGCGCAAGTTCAACGGGGTCATTGATGTCGGCTGCGAACTGTCGGGCGCGCGTCCATGCGGCCACCGTTTCCGGAGCGCTGTGCCCGAGGCTGCCTCGCAATGCACGGCCATATGCGATTTGAAGATGCAGCCTGTTTATCATCCGGCGCGGCTCATCAGGCAACTCATCGGCGGTCGCAATCGCCTTGCCAAGATGTGCGATCGCCTCGGAATAGGCCGAGCGTTTCAGCGCCTGCTGGCCCGCCTTGTGCCACCATTCGAGGGCGACCTCGCTCAGCCCCGCCTCGGTGAAGTGATGCGCCAGAACTTCCGGCTCAGTCTCGGCGACGACTGGAAACTTATCGCGCAGGACATCGCCGATCCGCTTGTGAAGCACATGCCGTTTGCTCTTGAGCAGGCCCTCGTAGGCCGCTTCCTGAACGAGAGCGTGCCTGAAGCTATAGTTTGCTTCGGGCGGAGCTCCGCGACGCACCAGCAGTTCGGCCTCTTCGAGTTGCGCTAGCGCGGCGCTCAGCGTCAGATCATCGCGTCCCGCCACATATCTCAGCAGCGCGTATGAAAAGTCGCGGCCGATGGCGGCGCCTATTTGCGCCACCTCCTTGACTGGAGCCAGCCGGTCGAGCCGCGCCATCAGCGAATCCTGCAGCGTCGCGGGAATAGCGAGCGGCGGGAGCGGACTATCGAGGCGATAGCCCCCGGACTCTTCGACGAGCAACCCGGACTCCAGCACCATCTTGGTCAGTTCCTCGACGAATAGCGGGATGCCGTCCGTCTTGTCGATGATCTGATTCATCATCTCGCGGGGCAGCCGGCGACCGACGGTCACCTGCTCGACCAGCGCACGCGTATCCTGCCGATCGAGCCGGTCGAGCCGCAACAGACTGACGTTGGCCAGGCCCGACCACGAGGGCTCGAACTCTGGCCGGGATGTCATCAGCATGAGTATCGGCAGCCCTCTGATCCGGTCGACCCCGAGATCGAACAGTTCAAGTGTCGTGGCATCGGCCCAGTGCATATCCTCGCAGATAACCAGCAGGGGTTGCTCTCGCGCCAACCCCTCGAGCTGATCGAGAAGCGAGGCGAATGTCTGTCGCCGCTGCTGCGCCGGGCTCAAACCGAGCGGCGGACAGTGGTCGCCGGTGGGAATCGAGAGGAGAGCCGCAATGAGCGGTGTCGCTCGGGCGACCTGCTGTGTTCCAAGCGCCAGCATTGCCTCAAGCTTGACGAGCTTTTGCCCGGGCGTGTCGAGCGAGCGGATGCCGGCTGCGCGCTCGAGCTGTGCGACAAAGGGATGAAGCGCACTGTTGGTGTGGTAGGGCGAACATTGATATCGCACCCGGCGGTGCGCCCCCAACGCGGGGCTTTCGGACAGCGTTGCGACCATGCGCGACTTGCCGATGCCTGCTTCGCCGGAAATCAACACCATCTGGCCCTGCCCCTGCCATGCCAGCCGCTGGCGCGAAAGCGTGAATTCGATCTCCTCCTTGCGACCGACAAAGCCGATCGAGCGCGCCGCGCGGACCGCCTCGAAGCGACTCTCCGATGTGGTCGCCCCCTCGACCGCCCAGACCGCGATGGGTTCGGCTATCCCCTTGACCTCACGGCGCCCGAGATTGCGAAAAGTGAAGAGATCGCCCAGCAGCCGGCGCGTCGACGAGGCAACGACGACCGCCCCCGGCTCCGCCAGGCTCTGCAGCCGGGCAGCGAGGTTTGGTGTATCGCCGACCGTTGCGTGCTCCTCAGACGCATCTCCACTGATGAGGTCGCCGACCACCACAAGCCCGGTCGCGATTGCGATCCGCAGTTCAACCCGTTCGTCGGCGCCCGTCTTGAGTTGCCCAATCGCAGAAATGGTGTCGAGGCCCGCACGCACTGCGCGCTCCGCATCATCCTCGTGGGCGCGGGGATAGCCGAAATAGACGAGTATTCCATCACCGACGAACCTTGCTATCCTGCCGTCATAGGCAGCAATGACGCTCGCGCAGGCAGCGCGGTAGGCCCGGATCACTTCCCACATGTCCTCGGGATCGAGACGCGCCGAGAGCGCGGTCGAGCCGACCAGATCGCAAAACATAACGGTGAGGTGACGCCGCTCGGCGTCGTGAGGAGGAGCCGGTGATGCGATCAACGCGGCTGGATCGAGGTCGGCAATCGCACGCAGCATCTTGCGGCGATGGCCGAGCAGGACTCCGAGCTTGTCGAAGTCTTCGTCCATCAGTTCGGGAAGGACGCCCATGTCGATCCCATTTTGGGCAAAACGCTGCGCGTATTGCCCAAGCCCCAGCTTCTCGAGCCACTCCGCGATCTGCATTGGCTCCACCGATCGTGTGGTTGGCAATTGGCAGAATTTCGGACCACGGCGCGGGGACAATATCCCAACGCCGCCATGATGGCACGTCTTGTTTGTTCCGCGATAACTTAGGTTGCTCAGTACCGATGCCGCTTCCAGGCAAGGACATGCTCGATGCAAACGGCGGCGCTACTAAAAATCGTCTGCACGCAGCGTTGAACGACAGAAGTTGCGATGAGCCGTCAACCACTCGCCTTCAGACCTGACGTCAGCACTGGCACCGGTGCCCACATCACGACGCCAAGCAGACGTTTTTCGGTGAGCACAATCGTCTTCATTCCTCGTCCTTGGGCACTTCGTAGTTGCGCGCCATCGTTCCCGCCGCAACTTGAAGCGAAGACCCAACGACCCAACAGCCGACGAGAAAGGCTATCAGCCCATTGGGTAGGCTTTGATCAAGGACAAGGACGCTGACGGACAGAGTTGCTGCAATCGCCGCACCGAACGTCCCGGCCGCACTCATGATCTCGGCAACCTCAGAGCCGTTGTATTCTTCCGAGGCGCTCGAAATCGACTTCCGAGCGACAGACCGGGACAAATCAATTCCAACATAATAGCTGAGAGCTCCGTAGAGCATCGTTAGCAGCACGATCCAGCCGCTTTCAAAAAGCCCGCCTTTCTGACGCAACAGGGTCGCACCCACATAGAGGCCGCAAGAGGCCCCAACGGCTGCGAGCCCAATTCTTTCGAGGAGATGGGCCGACTTGATAAGACTGGAACGGGCGATCCCAAGATTACCGGCGTACCTCGTTAGGGAAAATGCGCCGGAAACTGCGTTGCCTATCTTCATTGGGGGCTCCTTAGTAAGTAGCAGCCTACCGGCCGACCCCGATTAGAAGCTGCGTGGACGCGCTTCGCGATGCTTTGATTCCAATTTCCAAAAGATGTGGCTGAGTGATGGGGCTGGCTTGCTCGTAACCAAGACGAGAGCCAATCCAAAGCTGCGAGCACGCGGCTTCGCAGGCATTGCGTCTCACCCGTGTCTGTCAGTCAGCTCCGGGGTGCGGCAATTTCTTGGGGGAGAGTTAGCTCGAAAAGAGAGTGATGGACTATGAGACTGTTCACATACTCCCGTTCCCTGTCGCTCCATCCAGTCACGATTTCAGGAGGACTAAGTTTGCATCGTTGCATACTCGGGAGCGCAGAAGCGCGAACTGACTGATTTGGATTCTGATTTTGACGCGAAAACGTTCTACTCGTCCCGCCCGCCATGGGTTTCGCGGCGCCAAGCGCCCGGGCTGACGCCGACTATCTGCGAGAACACCCGCGTGAAATGGCTTTGATTGGCAAATCCGGCCAAGATCGCAATCTCGGACAACGGCAGGTTGCGGCCGGTCATCAGCTGCGTGGCCGCCTTCACCCGCTGGCGCAGCAGCCATTGATGCGGCGGCAGGCCGGTGGAGATCCGGAATGCGCGTGAAAAGTGGCTGACCGAAAGGCCGAGCTCGGCCGCGATCTGCTCCAACGCGACCTTGCCTGAGAGATCGGAGTCGAGCCGGTCACAGGCGCGCTTCACCTGCCATCGCGCGAGGCCGCCGCGGTTCGGCTCTGCGACAGGCTTCAGCCCGCCATAGGTCTGGGCGACGTGGGCGGTGAGCGCGAGCATCATGTGATCGACGAAAAGCTGGTTGGTCTCGTCAGGCTGACGCAGTCCTTCCCGCAACGTGGCGCCGATATGACGGATAACCCCGTCGTCATGGCCCAAACCGGGCTCGTAACTGAGCTCGCCAACGCGCGGCGCGCCCGGTTGCCTCGCCATGTCGTGAAGGGCCGAGCGCGGCAAATAGAAGAAGAGCGAGTGAAACGGCTTGTCGATCACATAGCGCGGGTCGCGCTTGAGGTCGTACAGGTAGGTCGCGCCCGCACGAATATCCTCTCTTGTGACGTAGCGACCCTCCTCCCAACATTCGCAGGCGGGATAGTCGCGGAGCTTCAGGCTGACGAGGTAAGCATCTTCCGCCGGCAACGAGCCGGAAAATTCGGGCGTCGGCTTGTCATTGCGGACTTCGGTGACCGCGAGCTCGGCGCTGCGCAGCGACCGTGTGATCAGAACCGGAGCTTCCTTCACGTGAAGGCCCCGCCCGAGCCTCTGCCCGTAGACTCCTGCTTCTGTCATTTTCAAGAATTCCATCCGGGAAAGGCACGCTTTCCCCAGCCCTCCCGAGTCGATGCATTATCGGATCGGTGGCCAACGGTCCACCTTCACAGCATCAACATGAAGTGTTGTGACAGGCTGCCGCACCGATCGCGGCGAGGTGAATTCATTGCGATTTCAGAGGCCCGGCATCGCCAAGGACAACACCATTAACCTGATGGGCAAGTCACCGCGCGATTTCATCGTGCGTTCTTGAAAGAATTCGCAGCCGGCTTGCTCGCGTCAAGCAGACCACTCCTCGCCCCAGATCTGGACGACGTGGCCGGGCGACACCTCGCGATATTGCCGGACCGGCGGCTGATAATCCGGCGCGCGCACCGGGCTTCTGATCTCGTCGTTGGAGGCCTCGCGCCGTCTGCCCCGACGCGATGGATCGGGCACGGGCACGGCGGCCATCAGTTTCTTCGTGTAGGGATGCTGCGGATCGCCGAACACGGCGGCGCGCGGGCCGGTCTCGACGATCTCGCCGAGATACATCACCGCGACGCGATGGCTCATGCGCTCGACCACCGCGATGTCGTGGGAAATGAAGAGATAGGCAAGGCCCATGCTGGCCTGGAGGTCGAGCATCAGGTTGACGACCTGCGCCTTGACCGAGACGTCGAGCGCAGAGACCGCTTCGTCCGCAACGATCAGCTTCGGCCCGAGCGCGAGCGCACGCGCAATGCAGATGCGCTGGCGCTGGCCGCCGGAGAATTCGTGCGGGAAACGCGCAGCCATGTCGGCGGTCAGGCCGACGCGCACGAGGAGGTCGACGACCTTGTCGCGCGCCTGCGACGCCGTGGCGAGCCCGTTTGCGAGCAGCGGCGCGGCAATCGCCGTGCCCACCGACATGCGTGGGTTGAGGCTCGCGAACGGATCCTGGAACACGATCTGCATCTGCTTGCGGAAGTCGCGCAAGGTGTGGCCGCTCATGGCGAGCACATCCTGACCGTCGATCAGGACGGTGCCGCTGTCCGGCTCCGTCAGCTTGAGGATGGAGCGGCCGGTGGTCGACTTGCCGCAACCGGATTCGCCGACCAGCGCCAGCGTCTCGCCGGCGCGCAAGGTGAAGGAGATGTTCTCGACCGCGTGGACCCGGCCCGAGACTTTTCCGAACAAGCCCGAGCGGATCGGAAAGCGCGTGGTGAGGTTGGAGACTTCGAGCAGCGGCCGTTCGGCGGTCGAGACCGTATCGGGCGTCTCCGCCGGCTCGTCCGAGGTCCCCGACACCTTGTCGACGATCGGAAACCGCATCGGCCGCACGCGTCCATCCATGGAGCCGAGGCGCGGCACGGCCGCGAGCAGCGCGCTCGTGTAGGGATGCGAGGGTGCTGCGAAGATGCGCGAGGTATTGTCGGCCTCCACCGCCTGGCCGTCATACATCACCACGGTGCGGTCCGAGATCTCGGCGACCACGCCCATGTCGTGGGTGATGAAGAGGATCGACATCCCCTCCTCCTGCTGAAGCTCCTTCAGCAGCTCCAGGATCTGGGCCTGGATGGTGACATCGAGCGCGGTGGTCGGCTCGTCCGCGATCAACAGCTTCGGCTTGCAGGCGAGCGCCATCGCGATCATCACGCGCTGGCGCATGCCGCCGGAGAAACGATGCGGATGCTCGTGGAAGCGCGATTTTGCCGCGGGAATGCGGACCCGATCGAGCAGGCGGATGGTCTCGGCCTCCGCCGCTGCGCGCGGCAGGCCGCGATGCAGGATCAGCGCCTCGGCGATCTGGAAACCGATGGTGAGCACCGGATTGAGGCTCGTCATCGGTTCCTGGAAGATCATGGCGACGTCGTTGCCGCGGACATCCTTCATGCCGTTTTCGGGCAGCGTCAGCAGATCGCGCCCGGCCAGCGTGACGCGCCCCTCGATGCGCCCGCTCTCCTTCGGGATCAGCCGCATGATCGAGAGCGCGGTGACGCTCTTGCCCGAACCGGACTCGCCGACGATCGCCACGGTCTCTTTGGGAGCAATATCGAACGACACGTCACGGACGACGGGAATCCATTGCCGCTCGCGCATGAACGACGTGGTGAGGCTCGCGACCGAAAGCACAGGCGCCTGCGCTTCGGCAACGACTTGGTTAGACGTGTTCGCGCCGATGCTCATGCGATTACTCTAATAACCACGACTGCGATCGACACGGCCCGGCAGCTCTTCGCCGCGGCGGTGGCGTGCGATGACGTCGAGCACGAAATCGACAGCCGTATCCGGCGTCGTCATGCTGGCATTGTGCGGCGTCAGCAGAATGCGCGGATCGCTCCAGAACGGATGGCCCGCCGGGAGCGGTTCGGGCTCAGCGACGTCGAGCACGGCGCCCGACAGCGCGCCGCTGTCGAGTGCGGCGAGGAAGTCGGACTCGACGAGATGCGGGCCGCGCCCGACATTGACGAGCCCCGCACCACGCGGCAGGCGCGCGAACAAATCGGCGTTGAGAATGCCGCGGGTCTCCTCGGTCAACGGCAGCAGGCAGACGAGAATGTCGGCCTGCGCCAGAAACTCCGGCAAGGCGTCAGCGCCCGCATAGCAGGTAGCGCCCTCGATCTCGCGCGGCGAACGATTCCAGCCGAGCAACGGAAAGCCGAACGCCCTGAGGCGATCGAGCACGGCCTGGCCGAGCTGGCCGAGCCCCATCACGCCGACGCGCCGACGCTTGGCCGGCGTGATCCGGATCTCGCGCCAGACCTGCTCCTTCTGCTGATTGATGAAGTGCAGGAGATCGCGATGCAGGCCAAGCACAGCCATGGTGACGTATTCCACCATGGTTTCGGCGATGCCGGGCTCGAGCATACGGACCAGCGGAATGTGCGCCGGGACCTTGGTGGTATCGAACTGATCGACGCCAGCGCCAACCGAGAAGACCAGCTCAAGATTGGGGAAGGTCGTCGCGATGTCGTCAGGCGGCACCCAGGCCACGAGATAGCGCACGTCCGCGGGGTTACCGATGTCGGGCCAGAGCCGGAACGGCACATCGGGCGCGCGTTCCGCGAAGAAGCGCACCCACTCCGCACCGCGCACCATGTTGGCCTTGTAGAGAACGCTCATGCCGCCACAGCTCTCAGAACGGGCTGACCGGCGCGAGCCGCCGGCCGTCGATCATGCGTTTGTGGCTGTAGGCCACCGGATCGACCAGCGGCGTCGCGCCGGTGACGATGTCGGCGGCGAGCTTGCCTGCGGCAGGCCCGATGCCAAATCCATGACCGGAGAAGCCGGTCGCGAGGAAGAAGCCCGGCAGCGCGTCCACCGGCGAGATCACTGGGATCGTGTCGGGCGTGCAGTCGATCGTGCCGCCCCAGGCTTCCGCGATCTCGATATCCTTCAATTCGGGGTTCGACTTGATCAGCGAAGCGAGCGCCGCATTGACCAGCGACATGTCCGGTTCGGGATCGCGCACGCGCTCGGTCTCGAACGGCGATGGCTTGTCAAAACTCCAGCTCGTGCCGCGCACGATCTGGTCGAAGAACGACTTGCCGAATGACAATTTCAGCCCGTTCTTGCGATGCAGATAGGTCGGCCAGAAGGTGCGCGCGTAGCGAAACAGGTCTGGCGACAGCTCGACCGTGCCCCGGTTGCGCAGTGCGAGTGTAAAGCCGCCGTCGAGGCGGCGGCGGATGCAGTAGAAGTCGGTGCCGAGGGCGCCGGATGTGATCTCCGGTCCCGGCGTGGTTCGGCATGCGGTGGCGTTGACGAGGCCGATCGGCAGCTCGATGCCGTGACGGCGGCAGAACAGCGACGACCACGCTCCGCCCGACAGCAGCACGGACTGGGTGCGAATGGTGCCCTTCTCGGTGACGACGGCGCTGACTCGTCCGCCGGTCGTCTCCAGCCCGCGTGCAGCGCAGCCCTGATGGATGGTGACGCCGTGCTTGCGTGCAGCGGTGCCCAGCGCGGGCACGGCCATCGACGGCTCGGCGCGCCCGTCGCTCGGCGTGTGCAGGCCGCCGACCCATTTCTCGGAATTGCCGGGCAGGCGCTCGGCGACTTCCGCCGGCGTCAGGACGGTCGAGTGGACCTGCATCTCGCGCGCAGTTGCGGCCCATCGCTCCCAACTGGCCAGCTCGTCCTTGCTTTTGGTCAGGAACAGCACGCCGGTGCGGCGGAAGCCGGCATCAACACCTGCGTCGTTCTGCATATCCTCCCACAGCCGCAGCGCTTCGCGGGCCAGCGGGATCTCCTCACGGGCGCGGCCCTGCTGGCGGCACCAGCCCCAATTGCGGCTCGACTGCTCGCCGCCGACATGGCCTTTCTCGACGAGGGCAACCGAGAGGCCCTTCTTCGCGAGATGATAGGCCGCCGAGACGCCGATCACACCGCCGCCGATGACGACGACATCCGCCTGCGCCGGCAGGCGTTCGTCGCTGTTTATACGGGTGAGCGGCGGGGACATGGGACACTCCTGGAGGTCAGTTCGATCGAGATCTTGTCATGGGATGTTCAGGCGCGGATCGAGCGCGTCGCGCAGGCCATCGCCGAGGAAGTTGAAGCTCGTGACTGCCAGCGTGATGGCGACGCCCGGCGCGATCGCAAGCCACGGCGCGCTGGTGAGATAGATCTGCGCGTTGTTGAGCATGTTGCCCCAGCTCGCAGCCGGCGGCTGGATGCCGTAGCCGAGATAGCTGACATAGGATTCGAGCAGGATCGCCTTGGCGACGTTCAGCGTCGCGGCCACCACGATCGGCGCGATCGCGTTGGGCACGAGCTCGCGGAACATGATCCGCAGGTTCGACGAGCCGAAGGCGAGCGCGGCGACCGCGAACTCGCGCTCCCGCAGCGAGCGCACCTGGGCTTCGACGACGCGGGCCACGGCCATCCACGCGGTGGCCGCGATCAGGATGGTGGTGGTGACGAGACCGGGCTCGGTGAGCGCAGCGAGCGCGAGCAGCAGGAAGATGGTCGGAAAACACAGCACGGCATCGACCAGCCGCATCAGCACCGCGCCGACCACGCCGCCATAGAAGCCAGCGAAAGCACCGACGACGACACCGACCGCCATCGCGATCACCATCGCGACGATGCCGATCGAAAGCGAGACGCGCCCGCCCATCATCAGTCGCGCCAGCACGTCGCGGCCGAGCTCGTCGGTGCCGAGGATGTGTGCGCCGGACAGAGGCGGCGCGAACCGCTTCATGATGTCGATATAGGTGTCGTCGAACGGCAGCAGATAAGGACCGAACGCCGAACCGAGGACGAGCACCAGAATGATGACAGCACCGGCGAGCGCAAGCCGGTGCCGGCGAAAGCGCCGCCATGCGGCCTGGCCGGGCGCGAGCTGAACGGTCGAGAGAGTCGCAGCCGTCATCCCTAGCCCACCCGGATGCGCGGATCGACGACGGCATAGAGGATGTCGGCGAGCAGCGAGCCGATCAACACCATCGTCGCCGAGAACATCAGGATGCCCATCACCACGGGATAGTCGCGGTAGCCGATGGAATCCAGGAACAGCCGGCCCATGCCGGGCCAGGTGAACACCGTCTCGGCGACCAGCGCACCGCCGAGCAGCGTCGGAAACTGGAGGCCGGCCACCGTGATCATCGGCAGCAGCGCGTTGCGCAGCGCGTGCACCGTGAGAATGCGCCATTCCGGCATGCCCTTGGCGCGCGCGGTGCGGATGTAATCCTGGCTGATCACCTCGAGCATGGAGGAGCGCATGAAGCGGCCCCACATCGCGGTCTCGACCAGCGCCAGCACCAGCGCCGGTGCGATCAGATGATGCAGCAGGTCGAGGAAGGAGCCGTCGCCGATGGTCTGGCGGTTGCCGGCCGGCAGCCAGCCGAGCTTGACGGAGAATACGTAGATGGCGACGAGGCCGAACCAGAAGGTCGGGATCGACAGCGCGATCATGGCGCCGACGGTGGCGAGCGAGTCGAACAGCGAGTATCGCCGGAGCGCGCCGAGTATGCCGATCCAACCGCCGAGCAGCACTGCGATGATGGTCGCCGTCGTCATCAGCTCCAGCGTCGCGCCGAGATGCGAGGAGATCACCGACAGCACCGCTTCGCCGTCGCGATAGGACTTGCCCCAGTCGCCCTTCAACATGCGGCCGAACCAGTCGAGATACTGGATCGGCAGCGGACGATCGAGGCCGAGCTGCCTGGTGACGCGGTCGAGATCCTCCTGCGTCATCTGCGCGGAGGCCGCGAATTGCGACAGCGGGCCGCCGGGCGCCAGATGCAGCAGGGCGAAGCCGATCGCGGAGACGATCACCAGCAGCATGACCGCCTGCGCCAGACGGTTGACGACGTAACGGGCCATCTCAGGCGATCCAGCGAGCCTGAGGCATCAGGCCCAGTACCATTCGCGGATGTTCCAGCAATTGATCGAGGTGTTGATGTTGGGGCGGAAGCCTTGCAGCCCTTCCTTCACGCCCTCGGCGATAAAACCCTGGAACAGCGGCAGGATGGCGAGGTCGTTGCGGATCAGCTTTTGCAGATCGCCATAGGTCGTCTTGCGCTGGGCGAGATCGAACTGTTTGGCGCCTTCGGCGAGCAGGCGATCGGCCTCGGCGCTGTTGTACTGGTAGGTGTTGTAGCCGCGGCCGCCCTTGGCGGGAATCGCACCGGAGCCGAAGCGCGGCGTGACGTCAGGGTCGCTGCCGAGCATGAAGTTCACGGACACCAGCACCGAATTGAATTTCGACTGCTGCCAGAAATCGCCCCAGATCACGGCGGCGGGCATGTTGTTGACGCGCATCGCCGCGCCGATCGCGCGCCAGTCCTGGATCAGGAGCTGCTGGGTCTGTTCGCGCACCGCATTGCCTGACGTCGTCGAGTTGGTGAATTCGAGCTTGACCCCACCCTTCTCGCGAATGCCGCCGGAGCCGCGCGTCCACCCGGCCGCGTCGAGCAGCGCGTTGGCCTTGGCTGGATCGTATTTGTGCTGCGGCAGGCCCTGCTGGAACGACCACGCCTGTTGCGGCACAAAGCTTTCAGTCTGCGTCGGCAGGCCGTAGTTCAGCGCATCGATGATCGCCTGCTTGTTGATGGCAAGGTAAAGCGCCTCACGCACCGTGCGATCGGCAAAGGGCCCGAATTCCAGGTTGGGCGCGACGTGTTCCACCGAGGACGTCGCCGAGACGAAGATCTTTCGCCCCTTCAGCGTCTTCGCCTCCTGCACGAAGTTCGGCAAGATGCCTTGCAGGCCGGTGTAGTCGACCTGCCCCGTGCGGAACTGGGTGTAGAGCACGGTGAGATCAGGAATGTATTTGAAGACCACGCGTTCGACGTAAGGTCCCTTGCCGTGATAGCCGACGTGGGCATTCAATTGAATGTGGTCGCCGGGCACGCGCTCGCCCCAGCGGAACGGCCCGGTGCCGACAGGCGCATTGTGGAACGGCGAGGCGTTCGGATCCGACAGCTTCTCCAGGATGTGCTTCGGCACGATGAAGGTGAGCGACAGGATCGACATGTAGGGCGAATAGGGAGCCTCCATCCGCCAGTGGATCTCGTCGGGCGCGACGACCTTGATGTCCTTGACGAGGTTGTGGCCAACGCGGTTGCGGACGCGGAAATCGGGATTGTTGATCAGCTCAAGCGAGAACTTGACGTCCTCGGCCGTGAACGGCGTGCCGTCGTGCCATTTCACGTCGCTGCGCAGCTTGATCTTCCAGGTCAGGCCATCGGCCGACAGGCCGCCATTCTCGACGGTCGGGACTTCGCGCGCGAGATCAGGGACGAACTTGCCGTCGGGTTCGATGAACCACAGCGGCGAGAACACCTGCCACCAGATGCCCTGGTCGACCTCGATCCCCGGCATCAACGGATGGAAGACGGTCGGCTCCTGCGACAGCGCCGCGATCACCTGCCCGCGCGGCTTGTCCGGCGGATTGGTCGGGCGTTCCGTTTGCGCGAACGCGTTGCCTGCAAGGGTCCATCCCGCCGCGGCGCCCGCGCCGAGCTGGAAGAATTGTCGGCGATTCGGAATGCCAACATGCAGTCCGCCCACGCCGAACTTGCCGGTGTCATCTGCCATGACCAGTCTCCGTTCCCGCACGCGGCACCTCTCCCGCGCCCCGAGACCCCGGCAAAGGGACAGGAGTGGGCTTTAGTGCTTCTAAATTTTTCAGTCAAAATTTCATCATGACTAAATACAGCTGTCAATCACATTGCTAGGATGCGCGACCTTTTCACTCCGACTGAAGCTCAGGTCCGATGCGGTCCGGGGCTGAGATGATGCATGGGAGAGCGACATGGATGGTCGCAGCGAGACGAACGGTCCGAAGGACGCCCCGGCGATCGAGGCCGACGATGCGGTCGACCAGCGGCTCGGCGAAACCGTGCGGCTGCTGCGTCAGCGCGCCGGCCTCTCGATCCAGGACGTCGCCAACAAGACCGGGCTCTCCAACGGCATGATCAGCCAGCTCGAACGCGCGCGCGCCATGCCGTCGATCCGCACGCTCCGCCTGCTCAGCATCGCGCTCGACGTTCCCATCTCCTACTTCTTCGAGACCAGCGATCCCGCCGACGTGCAGCGCTACATCGTGCGCAAGAACAGCCGGCGCCTGCTGCGGCTCACTGCCAGCGGCGTCGTCAAGGAAGCGCTGACGCCGGCAGACAATGGCCAGCTCGAACTCTATGAGCTGACGCTCAACCCCGGCGCCTCGTCCGGCACCGACTTCTTGCAGCACACCGGCGAGAAGGCCGGTTACATCCTGTCCGGCAGCCTGCGGCTGTGGCTCGACCACCAGGCTCATCTGCTCGAGGCCGGCGACAGTTTCCGTTTTCCAAGCGTCGTGCCGCACATGTTCGACAACCCGACCCAGCAGGCTGCGCGTGTGATCTGGGTCACGACGCTGCGCCAGACCGATTCGCCGGCAGGTTGAAGAGAGGAAAGCTATCACACATCCGGAAATTGCCCCTCGACGCGGGCGCACGGAGTCTGTAGCTCACGTGGAGCCGGAGCAAGCTACAGAACGGACACGAGGCTCCGCGATTGACGTCGTTGGTGTGAGACCATGAAACTCAGGCCGCTTCTGACACTCGCGATGGCCGCGCAGGTCATCGTGACCGCCGCGGCCCTCCTCGCCTCCTATGCCGTGACCGGAACCGGGTTCGGCTTTGCTCAGATCGTCGCTTTGCTGGCAAGCGGCCTCGTTGTGGTACTGCTCGCGCGTCTGTGCACGCGCGCGATCGAAACGATGCAGGAAAAACGCGCCGCCGCGCAACTGGCCGAGCAGGCGCAAGCCAGCGCACAGATGACCCAGGCCATCATCAAGACCGCGCTCGACGCCTTCGTTCAGACCGATGCGAACGGCATCGTCCTGGAGTGGAGTGTTCAGGCCGAAGCCCTGACCGGATGGACGCGCAAGGAGGCGCTCGGCGCCGACGTCGTCAACCTCCTCATCGCCGAGCCGCTCCGCGACGGTTTCAGGCAACGCATGATGCGGCTTTTGCCCGAGCTGTCGAATACGCCGATCGGGATCCGGTTCGAGGCGACCCTGCTGCACCGGAACGGTGACCAGATCCTGATCGAAGCGTCGAGCACCACGCTCCAGCTCGGCGGACGCACCGTCATCAACAACTTCGTCAAGGACGTTACCCAGAAGCGCGCCGCCGAGGAGCAGCTGATCCAGGCGCAGAAGATGGAAGCGGTCGGCCAGCTCACCGGCGGCATCGCACACGAATTCAACAACATGCTCACCGTGATCACGGGCACGATCGAGATCCTCGCCGACGCCGTGAAGGACAACCCGCCGCTTGCGACCATCACCAAGCTGATCAGCGAAGCGGCTGATCGCGGCGCCGCGCTGACGTCGAGCCTGTTGTCCTTTGCCCGCAAGCAGGCGCTCCAGCCGGCCGAGATCGACGTCAACGAACTGCTCGAAGAGGTCGCAAAGCTGCTGCTGGCGACCTTCGACAAGAAGATCGAGATCGCAACCAGGCTCGACCGCAACGTCTGGCTGGCTTTCGCCGACCGCGGCCAGCTGAGCTCGGCGCTGCTCAATCTCGCGATCAACGCCCGCGACGCGATGCTGGACGGCGGCAAGCTCGCGCTGACGACGCGCAACGTGGTGTTCGGCGTGCGCGAGGCCGTGGCCGTGGGCGCCGGCTATGCCGGCGACTATGTCGAGATCGAGATCGCCGACACCGGCGCGGGTATTCCGCAAGCCATTCTCGAACGCATCTTCGATCCGTTCTTCTCGACCAAGGAGGTCGGCAAGGGCACCGGGCTCGGTCTCAGCATGGTGTTCGGTTTCGTCAAGCAGTCCGGCGGCGGCATCAAGGTCACTTCCGAAGAAGGCCGCGGCACGATTTTCACGATCTACCTGCCGAAGGCCGAGACCAGTACGCTTCGGCCGACGGGTTACGACGAACGCAAGATCGTGGGCGGGACGGAAACCATCCTTTGCGTCGAGGACGATCGCGACGTCCGCCAATATGTCACGGTCCAGCTCGAAAGCCTCGGCTACAAGGTCATCCCCGCCGTCAACGCGGCCGACGCGCTCGCCATCGTGGCCCAGGGCACGCCGTTCGATCTGCTGTTCACCGATATCGTGATGGCCGGCGCCTTGAATGGACGCGAGCTCGCCGACGAGATGGTGGCCGCGCGGCCTTCGTTACGGGTGCTGTTCACGTCGGGCTATGCCTACGACGCCCCGCATGGGCCGGGACACGCCACCATGGGCGCGCCGCTTCTGGCAAAACCCTACCGCAAGGCCGAGCTGGCGCGGATGCTGCGCCGCTCTCTCGACACCGCGGTCGATGCCGCGGGCGATCCGATCCCGACGCCCTATTCGGTGCAGGCGGATGTCGAGGGCTTTTTGCGCAGGCAGGGGTCTGAAGACAACGGCACGACGCGGTCGAGAGAATAGATGTCTTCCGCCTAGCTCAACCGTCGCCGCAGCGTTGCCGACGGCGTCTCGCCGAACTTTTCACGGTAGGCACCAGCCATGCGGCCGAGATGGGTGAAGCCGAGATCGAAGGCGATCTCGGTGATGGAGACATCCGGCGAAGCCTGCGCGAGCCGGGCGTGCAGACCAGCGAGGCGCATGTCGAGCAGCATCTCCGAGATCGATACACCGAAGTGGCGGCGGAAGCCGAGCTGGAGCGCGCGGACGCCGATCCCGGACGCGCAGGCGAGCTGCGCGAGGTCGAGCGGCTCACCGGCATTTTCCGCAAGATGGTCCCGCGCGGCGCGGAGCGCACGCGGCAGACGCTCGGCTTGCCCCGAGAACCTCCTGATGGCTTCCGACAGGTCATGCCGCTGGCCGTTGAGGAGATGATCGAGCAGCACCTCGCGCCAATCGGCCATCGCGACCGATGAAAGCCTGCCGGACGGCCCGAGACGCTCGGCGAGCAGCATCAGCTCGGCAAGGCTGGTCCGCAACGACTGCCCCGCCGGTGCGTCCAGGTCGATCGCGGCATCGAACTCGACTTTGCCGGCCGCCCTGCCCGACAGCGACGCAGCGCGTTGCTCGACCATGCGACGGTCGAGCAGCAGGATCGCTTGCGCACAGTCGCTCCACATCATCCGGGTCGGGATGGTCGGCGACAGCAGCGACGCCGTCCGGCCCGGCGCGGCGTCGATTTCGCTGACTCCGGCACGAATGCGGGCAGTGCCGGTGAGCGGGACCTGCACCAGGAAGAAGCGCTCGAGGCAGCCGGGATCGATACTCACCGACCCGCCATAGGCGACATAATTGATGGAAAAGCCGTCGAACGCCGCGCAATTGTGCCGGGCGGAGAAGCCGGGCCCGCGCGGCCGTACCGGCTTGAGATCGTGCGGGCAGAAGATACGTCCGATCTGCTCGGCCGCCTCGTCGACGTCATCCGTGGTGACGCGGGCGAAGTCCGCAAGCCGCTCGGCCTGGGACGCCCTTGCGTTCATTTCCTGCACGGCTGCGGACATCGTCGACCACGCTTCGCGTCACGGAATTGCTTTAAGCCTATAATAGCTCCCCCAACCCGAAAAGGGCGACGCCTGCAAAATCGTGCTGCAGGGCAACAGCGAGGTCCGGATTCGTTTAGCGGATAGACAGGCGGCGGGTTGCTGGCGGAAGCTCTGTCGCCGGATTCATGAGGAGGCGAGCATGACTGCACTCGAAAAGGGCATTACCGCAAACGGCACGGGCTATGGCGGCAAGACCTGGAACATCCTGGGTCAGGTCTATTTTCCCAAGGCCGTCACCGACTCCACCTTCGCGTTCGAGACCAACAGCGATCCCGGCCAGTTCGTGCCGGTGCACATCCATCCGACCCAGGACGAGTTCATCCTGGTGCAGGAAGGCACGCTCGACCTCAAGCTCGACGGCCAATGGGTCAAGGCCCATGCCGGGGATCTCGTGCGCATGCCGCGCGGCATCCCGCATGGCTATTTCAACAAGTCCGACAAGCCGTGCCGCGCGCTGTTCTGGGTCTCGCCGATGCAGAAGCTGGAGGCGCTGTTCGACCAGCTCCACAATCTGACCGACCCGGCTGAGGTCGTGCGCATCTCGGCGCTGCACGAGGTCGACTTTCTGCCGCCCGAGGCCAACGAGTAGGCAGCCGCCTCCTCGTCTCCACCACCTGCTTGCAGGCCCGACGGCCGCGCCCTGCGGCCGAACGAGGCCGCTTGCACGCGAAACACATTCATTGCGAGCAACCCATGGTCAGCCCCAAGCATGTCTGCGTGATCGGCGCCGGCGTCTCCGGCCTCGCCGCCGCAAAGGCGTTTTCCAGCCGCGGCCACCGCGTCACCATTGTCGAACGCAGCGCCGATCTCGGCGGCGTCTGGGAGCCAGCGCGCTCCTATCCGGACGTGCAAACCCAGAGCCCGAAAGATCTCTACCGCTACACCGATCGCGCGATGCCGGAAGCTTACCCGGAATGGCCGACCGGGCCGCAGGTCCATGCCTATCTCTGCGACTATGCGAAAAGCTTCGGCCTCGACCACATGCTGCGCCTCAACACCGCCGTCGCCGGCATGGAGCGCCGTGCCAATGGCAAACCGGGCTGGACGCTCGCGCTATCCGACAAGGACGGCGCGGCGACGAACGAGGATTTCGATTTCGTCGCGATCTGCACCGGGCAGTTCAACGAGCCGCGCGAGCTGCATTGCCGCGGCGAAGACGGCTTTCTCGCGCAGGGCGGGCAGATCCTGCACTCGTCGAGATACAGCGATCCGACGCTCGCGAAAGGGCGGCGCGTCGTCGTGCTCGGCGGGTCGAAGTCCGCGACCGACATCGCGGTGAACGCGGTGAAGTCGGGCGCGCGCGAGGTCACCATCGTGATGCGCGAGCCGGTCTGGCGCATCCCCTATTTCATCGGCGGGCTGGTGAACTTCAAGCGCATCCTCTACATCCGCGCGCAGGAGGAGATGTTTCCAGGCTGGGGCGCGAGCTCTATGGCGCGGCTCGCGCTCCGCATCGCCGCGCCGCTGATCTGGGCGAACTGGCGCGGACTGGAGAGCCTGTTGAAGGCGCAGCTCAAGCTGAACCAGTGCAAGATGGTGCCGAAGGAGCGGATCGAGGACGGCGTCAACTGCTCAGTGCCGATCGCAACGCCGGATTTCTACCCGATGGTCGCCGACGGCCGCATCAAGGCGGTGTTCGGCAGCTTCGATCACTATGAAGGCGAGAGCATCGTGATGAGCGGCGGCGAGCGCGTCGCGGCAGACGTCGCCGTGCTCGCGATCGGCTACAAGCTCGGCGTGCCCTTCCTGCCGGACGCCTACCAGGCCAGGCTGGTCGATGCGGACGGACAGTACCGGCTCTATCGCCTGATCGCCAACCCCGACCTGCCCGACCTCGGCTTCGTCGGCTTCAACTCGTCGTTCTGCACCGTGCTTTGCGCCGACCTCGCCGCCAACTGGCTGGTGCGCTACGCCGACGGCCAGCTCGCGAACCAGCCGACGGCGCAAGCGATGCGCAACAACATCGAGATGATGCTGCACTTCAGGCGCGTCGAGCGGCCGGCTGCCGGCGTCTATGGCGGCCTCTGCGTCGCGCCCTATCACTACCGCCATTTCGACGAGCTCATGGCCGATATCGGCGCCAAGAACCAGAAGCGCGGCGGACTCGCCGGACATTTCCAGCCGCCGGATGCGGATGCCTATGCGAAATTCCTGGCGACGGCGCCGGAGTACCGGGCCACAACGTAAGGTCGGAGAACCCGGATCGAGCGTGATTTGCAACTCGCCAGTCCGCGCGTTTGATGTTTACGATCCCGTGACCGACGAATCTCCGGCACATGGGAACCCGCCATGGGACGACGATGTTACGCCGCCATAGCCCTGGCGGTGCTTGGGCTGATCCTCACGACGTTCACGGTCAGCCAGGCACAAACGCTCAACGCAAAGCAATCGGAGGCGCTCGCCACCTACGATCGCGCGCTCGGCGATTTCAAATCCATCCTTGCCGAGCGGCGCCGACAGATCGAGGCGAAGGAGCCGCTGCCGAACCTGCCGGGACAGGCGCTCTATCTGGCACGTGTCGCCGTCATCAGTGCTTACAAGGATCTCACCGACGCCGTGCCGTCGCGGATCGGCCGGCCCAACAAGTTCGAGATACCTCCGGCCTATTTCGACGCCGACATCGAGCCGCTGGTCGACGAATACGGAAAGTTGTTCGACATCATGGAGGCGCCGCCGGCCAATGCGCAGAACTCGGCGACGCCGTTCAAGGACGTCGTCGATCTCGCCGCAGCGATCGCGCGCGCCAAGGGGCTAGCACCGGCTCACGCCGAAGCCGCGGGCCGGATCAGCCTCGGGCTGTTCTTCGCCGAGACCAATGGCAAGCAGAATGTCCGCAACGGGCGCTCGAACACCTACATGGGCAGCTTCCAGACCGGCCCGTCCGAGGACCGCAACGGCCGCAGGAAGTGGGAGGCCATCAAATCCGAGATCGCGGCGGCAGATCCCGAACTGAGCGCGCGCGACGACAGGGAAGAAGCGCGGGCCCGCGGCACCGATCACCGCTTCAACCACTGGACCAACGTGCGCGACGGCCTGATGAACGCGCATGCGGAGGTCTTCCGGGAGATTCCGGGAATCGTGAAGACGCTTCCCGATCCGATCGACCAGATGAAGCTGTTCGAGCTGATCCAGATCGTGCCGACCCCGACGCGGTCCGCGCTCAAGTCAGGCGATGTCCTGAACTACAGGGTGTCCAGTCCAACGATCATGAAGCACCTGCGCAACAACAGCATCTTCGCGTTCGGACAGGCCGACCGGGCGCGGACCTCGGCCAGCTTCCGCGAGATCCTCGCTGCGATGTGGCTGTTCAACCGCAAGTTCGAACGGGCCATGGCGAAATATGCGGAGATCAGGCCGCGCTGAGGAAGCGGCTTGCAACTGCAACTGGACGTCGTAGGCTCCCTCCCACTCCCTCGTCATCGGGAAGGACGCGCCACGATGTCATCGGCCATCTCATGCGCCTGCTAATCCTCGGCGGCAGCCAGTTTCTCGGGCGCGCGATCGCCACCCATGCCTGCGCGGCCGGGCACGACGTGACCTGCGCGGCCCGCGGCCTCGCGGGACCGATCGCAGCGGGCGCCCGCTTCGTGTTGATCGACCGCGACAGCGTCGACGGGCTTGCGCCGCTTGCGGGCGGGACGTTCGATGCCGTGGTCGATGTCTCGCGTCATGCCGGTCAGGTCCGCCGCGCGGTGGCGGCGCTGAAGCGACCGGGCGTGCACTGGAGCTTCATCTCGACCGTCAGCGTCTATGCGGACAATCGCACGCCCGGGCAGCGCGCCAATACGGCATCGCTCCGCGAGCCCGTCACGGCGGATATCGAGCACAGCACCGACGCCATCTATGGCGCCGCCAAGGTCGCCTGCGAACAGGCGGTCGGCGGCGACGCCTTCATCTGTCGGGCCGGCCTGATCGTCGGTCCGGAGGATCCGACAGGACGCTTTGCCTACTGGCCGGCGCGGCTGGTGCGCGGCGGCGAGGTGCTGGCACCGGGATCGCCCGATGACGCCGTTCAGTTCATCGACGTGCGCGATCTCGCGCAATGGATCGTGCATGCGGCAGAGATTGGCCTTAAGGGCATCTATGACGGGATCGGACCGGTTCGCACGCGCGGCGAAGTTCTGGCCGAGTGCGCGTCCGCGCTGAACCCGTCCTGCAAATTCACCTGGATCGATCGCACCTTCCTTGAAGCGCACGACGTCCGGCGCTGGGCCGGCCCACGGTCGCTGCCGATGTGGCTGCCCCTGCCCGACTTCGCCGGCTTCATGACGCGCGACACCTCGCCGGCGCGCGAGGCCGGGCTGACCTCGCGACCGCCAGCGGTCACCGCGCGCGATACGCGCGCCTGGCTCCGCGCCAGCAACGGACCTGTCGTCGGACTGACAGAGGATGAGGAGAAGGCCGTGCTCGCCGCGTGGCATGCAGGCAAGGCGAGCTAAAGCATGATCCGGAGGTTTTCCGGAAAGATCATGCGCAAACAACAACCTAAAGCGCGATGACGATTCATCTAAATCTCATCGCGCTTTAGTTCTCCACCTTGTAGCCGTCGGTCAGCGTTTTCAGGAACGCGATGATATCGGCCTCGTCCTGCTCGGTCATCGCCGGCTTGTCACCGGGGTGGCGATCGAAGGGCGGATCGGTGACATCCACATTGGCGTGATATTTTGGCGGCAGGTCGTCGTACTTCAGCACCGTGCCGTCAGCGGCGCGCGGAAACACTTTTTCCGGATTGGTATCGCGGAAGTTATAAAAGTCCATCACCTGCTGGAGGGCGCTGAAGACGCCATTGTGGAAGAAGGCGTGACGCGTCGCCGCGTTGCGCAGCGTCGGTGTCAGGAACATGCCGCAATATCAAGACCCCACAGCGCTATTCCGTCCGGATCGGCGAATCCTTCAGGCCATTGTTGTCATAGGCCTTGCGCAGCGCGCCGTTCGTCGTCGCTTCCGTCATGAACTCGGTGACGAAGGCCAATGCCCGGCTGTTGCCGAGCGGAACGGCGACAGCGGTGACGGTCTTCTTGAAGGTCTCGTCAAGCACCCTTGTACCCGGAATCTTCTGCGCCATCTTGTTGAGCTGGTCGCGTGACAGCGCGAAGGCATCGATCTCGCCGCTTTTCAGAAGCGCGAATATTTCATCGTATGTCTGATAGCCCGTGACCTTCGCATTCTTCAAATGGGCAATGGCGCCGCGCATGGTGGTGGTGGCGTTGACGGCCGCGACCTTGATGCCCACCTGGTCGAGCGTGGCAAAGTTGGTGACGTTCGAGCCGGGCTTGACGATGTAGGTGGCGTCGGCGACCTCGTAGATCGGGCCGAACATCATCTTCGTCTCGCGCTCGGGATCCTTCGGCAGCCAGGTGACGTCCCAGGTTCCCTTCGACGCCGCGTCGGTGATCTGCCCGGAATTCTGGTGCACGACATATTCGACGGGGACGCCGAGCTGCGCGGCCATCTCCTTGCCGAGATCGACCGGCACGCCGGCATAACCGGTTTCCGTCTTGGTCGACCAGAACGCGCCGCCCGCCGGGCTGATCGCGATCGCGACCCGCAGCTTGCCGGTCGGCGCGATCTCGTCCTTCAGACCATCGGCTAGCGCGGGCATGGCGACTGCCGCTGCGAAAACGAGGCCGGCAAGGGCCGACCGGAGGGACGTGGGCATGTCATGTTCTCCTCACCTTTTCTTCTTCTCTGCTTCCCGACCGCTTCGTTTCCGTCACTCGGCCTTTGACACAATTCTGGTCGATCGTGCACCCGATGAAAAGCGTTTGCCATGGCAAATCTGTCAAAGGCCACAGCGCCGTTTGCAGTGCAAGGCCGGTGACTGCCATGGCTATGGTGTTCCACGGCAGGACATTTGTTGCTAGCCTGCCGCACCAACAGACAGCAATCGGGGGCCACCGAATGACCTCAGCGAATCCCGCATCTCCCGCACGGCGCAATGGAGCGTGGAGACATATCGGGCGGGCGCTGGCCGCCGCGGCGGCCGTTGCCGTGCTCACCGGTTGCGAGGACAAGAACACGTTCGTGGCACCGCCGCCGGCCAAGGTGGACGTCGCCACGCCGGTGCAGCGGGCCGTGACGCGCTACGTCGAAGCCACCGGCACCACCGCGCCGGTCAAGAGCGTCGATCTGGTGGCGCGCGTGCAGGGCTTCCTGCAATCGATCGACTATCAGGACGGCAGCTTCGTCAAGCAGGGCACCCAGCTTTTCTTAATCGAGCCGGAGACCTACAAGCTCAAGCTCGAGCAGGCGCAGGCGGCCGAGGTCGGCGCGCAGGCCACGCTCAAGCAGGCCGAAGCCGATTTCAAGCGCCAGGTCGAGCTGGTGCAGCGCCAGGCGGTCTCGCAGTCCACGCTCGACACCTCGACGTCGAACCGCGACAACGCCCAGGCCAGTCTCCAGCAGGCCCAGGTCAATACCAGGCTTGCCGAGGTCAATTACGGCTACACCAAGGTGAGCGCGCCGTTCGACGGCATTGTCAGCGCGCACCTGGTCTCGGTCGGCGAGCTCGTCGGCGTCTCCTCCCCGACCCAGCTCGCAACCATCGTCGCGCTCGACCCGATCTGGGTGAACTTCACGGTCAATGAGCAGGACGTCCTGCGCATCCGCGCCGAAGCGATCCGCCGCGGGCTGACCGTGGCCGACCTCAGACAGTTGCCGGTCCATGTGGGCCTCCAGACCGAGACCGGCTATCCGCATGAAGGCCACCTCGACTACATCTCGCCGACCCTCAATACATCGACGGGCACGCTCGCGGTGCGCGGCGTCTTGCCCAATGACAAGCGGGCGCTGCTGCCCGGCTATTTCGTCCGGGTCCGGGTGCCCTTCGACCAGGACAAGAGCGCCCTCCTCGTGCCCGACACCGCGCTCGGCAGCGACCAGGGCGGCCGCTATCTCCTGGTGGTCAATAGCGACAACATTGTCGAGCAGCGCAAGGTGCAGATCGGCCAGGTCGACAACGGCCTACGCGTGATCGAGAGCGGCCTGAAGCCTGATGACCGCGTGGTCATCGCAGGGCTGCTGCGGGTGATTCCAGGCCAGAAGATCGACCCGCAAGTGACGAAGATCGAACAGCCGCAGGCGTCTGCCAAGTGAGGGGTCGCCAGCCATGATCTCAAAATTCTTCATCGAGCGGCCGGTCCTCTCGAACGTCATCGCGCTCCTGATGATCCTGATCGGCGGCGTCGCGCTGTTCAACCTCGCGATCGCGCAATATCCCGACGTGGTGCCGCCGACGGTGCAAGTCACCACGCGCTATCCCGGCGCCAGCGCCAAGACCGTGATCGACACGGTTGCCTTGCCGATAGAACAGCAGGTCAACGGCGTCGAGGACATGCTCTACATGCAGTCCTACAGCGGCTCCGACGGCACTTACACGCTGACCGTGACCTTCAAGATCGGCACCGACCTCAACTTCGCGCAGGTGCTGGTGCAGAACCGCGTCTCCAGCGCGCTGTCGCAATTGCCGAGCTCGGTGCAGAACCAGGGCGTCACCGTGCAGAAGCGGTCGACCTCGATCCTGCTGTTCGTGACGCTGACCTCGCCCGACGCGAGATTTGACAGCCTGTATTTGAGCAACTACGCCACCATCAACATCCGCGACGAGCTCTCGCGCCTGCCCGGCGTCGGCAACGTCACCGTGTTCGGCGCCGGCCAGTATTCGATGCGGGTGTGGCTCGATCCGAACAAGCTGCAAGTCCGTGACCTGGTGCCGCAGGACGTCATCAACGCAATCCAGCAGCAGAGCCAGCAGGTCTCCGCCGGCCAGGTCGGCGCGCCGCCGACCCCGCCGGGACAGGCGTTCCAGTACACGCTCAACGTCAATGGAAGGCTCGACGACACCACCCAGTTCGAGAACATCATCGTCAAGACCGGCACCAGCGGCGACGTCACGCGCGTGCGCGACGTCGGCTGGGTTGAACTCGGGGCGCAGACCTACAGCCAGATCTTCTCGCTCAACAAGCAGCCCGCCACCGGCATCGGCGTGTTCCAGTCGCCCGGCGCCAACGCGCTCCAGGTCGAGCAGGCCGTCGAGAAGAAGATGACGGAGCTCGCCAAGCGATTTCCCGAAGGGATCAAGTACGATACGCCGTTCGACACCACCAAATTCGTCGAGGCTTCGGTACACGAGGTCTACATGACGCTGATCGAGGCCGGCCTTCTGGTGCTGGTCGTGATCCTGGTGTTCCTGCAGGACTGGCGCGCGATGCTGGTGCCGGCGACGACCGTGCCCGTCACCATCATCGGCGCGTTCGCCGCGATGGCGGCGCTCGGCTTCACCATCAACATGTCGACGCTGTTCGCGATCGTGCTCGCGATCGGCATCGTCGTCGACGATGCCATCGTCGTGGTGGAAGGCGCGGCTCACAACATCGAGCAGGGCATGAACGGCCACGACGCCGCGATCAGGGCGATGGACCAGCTGTTCGCGCCGATCGTCGGCATCACCCTGGTGCTGATCTCGGTGTTCCTGCCCGCCTCGTTCCTCGCGGGCCTCACGGGACGCATCTATTCGCAATTCGCGCTGGTGATCGCGGCGACCGCGCTTTTGTCCGCGATCAACGCGGCGACGCTGAAGCCGACGCAATGCGCGCTCTGGCTGCGGCCGACGGTGCCGCCGGAGCAGCGCAATTTCTTCTACCGCGGCTTCAACGCGGTCTATAACCGGGTCGAGCGCGGCTACACGCGGTTGATCACCTTCCTGGTCGGGCACGCGACGGCCTCGGTCGCGTTCGCGCTCGTGCTGATCGGAATCGGCGGCTACGGCCTGTCGCGGGTGCCGACCGGCTTCCTGCCGATCGAGGACCAGGGTTATCTGATCGCCGCCGTGCAACTGCCCGACGGCGCCGCGCTGGAGCGGACCCAGACAGTGCTCGACAGAGCGAGCGAGCTGATCAAGGACACGCCTGGAGTCCAGCAGGTCATCACCATCGCCGGCATCTCCGCGCTCGACAACAGCGCCAGCCTTGCCAATGCCGGCGTCGCCTACATCATCCTGAAGGACTGGGGGGCGCGCAAAGGACCCGGCGAGGACCTGCGCTCATTGGTCTACGGGCTCAACGACAAGCTCGCAACCATCATGGAGGCGCGCACGATCGTGCTGCCGCCGCCGCCGATCCAGGGCATCGGCAACGCCGCCGGCTTCTCGATGCAGGTCGAGCTGCGCGACGGCAACAGCGATTTCGCAAAGCTCCAGGCGATCACCGGGGCGATGGTCTCCAACGGCCAGAGCCAGAGCGCGCTGCAGCGCGTGCAGTCCTCGTTCCGCTCGTCGGTGCCGCAATTCAACGTCGAGATCGACCGCATCAAGACCCAGACGCTGCACGTCACCACCGATCAGGTGTTCGCGGCGCTCTCGACCTATCTCGGCTCGTCCTACGTCAACCAGTTCAACAAGTTCGGCCGCGTGTTCCAGGTCTACACCCAGGCCGATCCGTCGTTCCGTGTCACCGAGCGCGACATCGCCAACATGCAGGTGCGCAACTCGAACGGCGACATGATCCCGATCGGCACCGTCGCCACGATCACGCCGGCCACGGGGCCATCGCTGATCAGCCTCTACAACCTCTATCCCTCCTCGACCATCATCGGCCTGCCGGCGCAGGGTTACTCGTCCGGTCAGTCGCTGCAGCTGATGGAGGAGATCGCGGACAAGACGCTGCCACCGGGCACGGGCTATGAATGGACCGCGATGTCCTATCAGGAGAAGGCGGTCTCGAACCAGATCTACTGGGTGTTCGGCCTTGCCATGCTGCTGGTCTATCTCGTGCTCGCCGGCCAGTATGAGAGCTGGTACGCGCCGATCTCGGTGATCCTCGCGGTGCCGCTGTCGCTGATCGGACCCATGCTGGTCCTCAACGGCCTCAAGATCGACAACAACCTCTATTGCCAGATCGGCCTGATCCTGCTGATCGCGCTGTCGGCCAAGAACGCCATCCTGATCGTCGAGGTCGGGCTCGAGCTGCACAACCGCGACGGCAAGCCGGTGCTGGAATCCGCGATCGAGGCGGCGCGCGCCCGCTTCCGCCCGATCCTGATGACGTCGTTCGCCTTCATCCTCGGCGTGGTGCCCCTGGTGCTCGCGACCGGCGCCGGCGCCAGCGCGCGCAAGTCGATCGGCATCACCGTGTTCTCGGGCATGCTGGCCTCGACCTGCCTTGCGGTGCTGTTCGTGCCGGCCTTCTTCGTGGTGGTGCAGCGGTTTGAGAACTGGCGTGCGTCGAAGAAGGCGCCGAAGGCACAACCGGTGACGGAGATGAAACCTTAGGAGCCGAACATCCATGATCGTCATTGCGAGCGCAATGACGGAGTGCATACCGTCCTCTACGTCTTGTCCGCTGGCACCTGCCGCGCCTCGCCGCTCGACACCAGCAGCACCGAGACCTTCGACTGCCGCAGCACGGCATCGGCGACGCCGCCGAAGGAGAAATGGTCGCCCTGGATGCGATCGACGCCCATGACCACGAGATCGATATCGGTGGTGTCGATCTCGCGCAGGATCGCCGCTTCCGGCGCCCGGTTCACGCGCAGTGTTGTCGTGATGTCGAGGTCGTAGCGGGCGGCCAGGTCGCTGGCATCCTTGAGGATGCCCGTCTCCTGGCTCAGGCCGCGCGACGCGCCGCGCTGCGCGCCCCTGTCGCGCGTCGTCGCGACATAGATTACCCGGAGCGAGCCTGATCCGGCCTGCGCCAGCGCCACAGCGACTTCGGCGCCGCGCTTGGAGACGCCGCTGCCGGAGACCGGAACGAGGATGTTGAGCGCGTCGGGCATCGGCTGCTTCAGATGCTTGCCCTTGGCCGCGACGATCGCGAGCGGCCCCTCAAATTCAGCGACGATGTCCTCGATCCTGCGATCGAAACGGTCCTTGGTCGCGACAACCTTGTCGACGCCGACGACGAGCAGGTCAAAGCCCTTCCGCGCTTCCTCGGCGATCGTCTGACCGAGCTCCGCGCGCCTCGCCCGGGTGACGACGTCGACGCTGCCGGCATCGCCCTCGCCGTGGGCGGACACGGTTTCGGCGGCCTTCTTCACGACGGCTTCGTGGCTCGCCTCCCCGTCGCGGGCCTTCTCCCGCTCGCCGGCGCGCTTGCCGATGTGCAGCACGGTGATCGGCAAGCCGCGCATGCCGGCGATCAGGCCGGCGACATGCGCGGCGAAGGTCGCGTTGACGCTCTCGTCCACGGCCAGCAGGGGACGTTCGAGATTGGCGACGAAGCCGCGCTTCTCGAATTGTTCCCGCTCCAGCCGCTCCTTCTCCTCCTTGTTCATCGGCAGCTTCGCCAGCGCCGCGCGCAGCATCGGCGGCATCGCCATCGTGGTCACGATCGCCATGGTCACGATCATCGTGAACAGGTTCTGGCTGAGCACGCCGATGGAGAGGCCGATGGTCGCGATGATCACCTCGGTCGAGCCGCGCGCGTTCATCCCGCTCGCGAGCGCAAGCGACTCCCGCGTGTTCAGGCCGCCCAGGGTGCCGCCGACAAAAGCCCCGCCGAACTTGCCGACGCTGGCGATCACGACCAGCAGGCCGGTGAGCATCAGGAGATTGGGATCGCGAAGCACCGAGAGATCGGCGCTGAGGCCGGCAAGGCCGAAGAACACCGGCATGAAGACGCTCGAGATCAGGCCGCGCAGGCGCTCGTCGATCTGCCGCGTCAGGATCGGGGATTCGCCGACCAGGATGCCGGCGACGAAAGCGCCGAGCACGGTGTGGACGCCGATCAGATGCGTGATCAGCGCCATGACGCACATCAGCAGCAGAATGACGGTGATGACCGCCGCCGCGCTGACGAGATTGTCGTTGGCCCAGCGGATGAGTTGAAACACCAGCCGGCGGCCGATGGTGAAGCTGATGGCGAGGAAGGCGAGCGTGCCGAGCACGGCTTTCGCCACCGAGGCGATGTCCAGCGTACCATGCGAGGCCAGGCTGAAGATGACCGCGATGATGATCCAGCCGATGGTATCGTCGATGACGGCGGTGGCGACGATGATCTGGCCGACATTGCGGCGCATGAAATTCATCTCGCGCACGACCACGGCGACGATCTTCACCGAGGAGATCGACAGTGCCGTGCCCATGAACAGCGAGGCCACGAGGCGTTGTTGCGGATTCGGCAGGAGTGCATCAGGCAGGAACTCGCCAAGCGCAAAGCCGCAGGCGAAAGGCACGAGGATGCCGGCGATCGAGATCGCGATTGCGGCCTTGCCGACCTTCCTGACCAGCTTGAGATCGGTCTCCATCCCGGTCAGGAGCAACAGCAGCAGGATGCCAAACTGGGCGATGCCGTCGATCATCGCCTTCTGCTCGGGTGTTTTCGGAAAGATCGCGTGCTGCGCCTCCGGCCAGATCCAGCCGAACAGCGACGGTCCCAGCAGGATGCCGGCGAGCAGCTCACCGATCACCGAGGGCTGGCCGATCCGCTGCATGATCTCGCCGAGGCCACGGCCGACGGCGATCAGCAGCACGATCTGCGCCACCAGAAGAAATTCCGAGGGACCGGCCGATTTGCCGGCCTCAGCGCAGGCCGCAATGGTGGTGAGGACAAGCGCCGCGGGGACAAGGCCGACCGGTCGGAGCAGGCTCCACTGCATGCAGGTGTCTTTTCCCCTTCATTCACCCCGACAGGGGCAACAGGAATAGAACCCGCGGGAGACGGAGCGGGTTCCCGACTCTCGCGGCGGGTTAAGGGGACGAAAACAAAAAGTGCGAAAACAACCCCATGCACAGTAGAACGGGCTTGAGGACGTTGGGTTTTTTTACCGTGCTGATGTTTGACACGTCGGGCAAAACACCGGCAGAATGGCATCATGGGCGGGCGCTAGGCGAAGCGCCTGCTCATCCCCAATCATTGCCAGTCTCCGTCATCGCGAGCGCAGCGATGCAATCCAGAGTCCCTCCGCGGAGACGGCCTGGATTGCTTCGCTACGCTCGCAATGACGGTGCGGCACAAGGCGCCCGCCTCACTCCCCTCAGGCCGCCTGTGGCGTCCTGATCTCGCGCGGCAGGATGATGGCGGCCGCGATCGCCAGCAGGCAGAGCGCGGCGAAGGCGTGCAGCATGGTGACGAAGCCGCCCTGCTCGTAGAGCCAGGCGACCAGGCCGACGGAGGCGCCCGCGGCGGTGAAGCCGATGAAATAGCGCACCGCATAGGCGCGCGAGCGCCATTCCTCGCTGGTGTATTTGCCGACCATGGCATCATTCACCGTGACCTGCCCGAACGCACCCATGACGATGCCGATCGAGACCAGGATCAGCGGCAGATTGTTCAGGCTCGCGGCGAGATAGAGGAACGGCGCCAGCATGAAGGACAGCGGCAGTGCCACCGTCTTCAGCGAATAGCGGTCGAGCAGCCGGCCGATCGTGTACTGGGTCATCGCGCCGAACACGTAGACGCAGGCGGCGATGACGCCGAGCAGCGCCGGGCTCTTCGTCAGGTCGGCAAGCCGTTCCGCGAACAGCTTTGGCAGCGCGACGGTCACGGCATTGAAGGTCGTCGAGATCGCGATCACGACGATCAGCAGCGACAGGATCACGCGCCACATGTCTTTCTTCGCCACGCGCGCCTGCGCCGCCGCCTGCTTCGAGCCCTTGCGATCCTCGTGCACGACCATCATCGCAAAGGCGATGCCGATCATGATGGTGACGACGCCGGGCACGATGAAGGCAGAACGCCAGCCGAGATACTGGCCGATCACGCCGGTGACCAGCGCAGACGAAGCAACGCCGAGATTGCCCCAGACGCCGTTGATCCCCATCTCGCGGCCGAGCCGGTCGGCATAGGACACAATCATCGCGGTGCCGACGGGGTGATAGATCGAGGCAAAAATGCCGATCGCGAACAGCGCCGCGCCGAGCTGTGCCGGGGTCTGCACGAAGCCGACCGAGATCATGGAAGCACCGATGCCGACGAAGAAGATCAGCATCATGTGGCGGCGGCTCCAGCGATCCCCCAACCAGCCGGTGAGCAGCGAGCCTGCGCCGAAGGCGACGAAGCCCGGCGTCGCGTAAGGCAGAAGTTCCGAATAGGCCATGCCGAGCGCCGGCCCCATGATGATCACGGCGGCGGCGAAAATCAGCATCGAATAATGGTCGATGAAATGGCCTGCGTTGACGAAACTGATCACCCGGCTGGGGCTGTTCATTTCCCGAATCCTCTCCTGCTCCGAAATGAGTTATATGTCAAGGGCATGACGGGATGCTGCCAATGACTGTCGTCGAAACGCCAATCCTCCGGGAGGTCCGGGGCAATCACCGCTCGACGGCGGGCGTGCACCTGGTCGCCCGCGACTATCCCAAGGGCATGCGGATCGACCCGCACATGCACCGCGAGGCGCAGCTGATCTATGCGGCCAAAGGCACGATGCAGGTGACGACGCCCGGGGGACGCTGGCTGGTGCCGCCGGACCGCGCGGTCTGGGTCCCGGCCGGGCTCGAGCATGCCATCGATCTGCTCGCCGACATCGAGATGCGCACGCTGTATTTCGACCTGTCCTGGCTCAAGCGCGAGCAGCGCCATGAAGGCCTGACCAAGGAATTCGTGGTGCGGGTGTCGCCGCTGCTGAACCAGGCGATCCTCGCGCTGTTCGATGGCCGCAATACCGAGGAACGCACCGAGCTGCTGGTTCGCCTCGTGATGCTGGAATTGCACCAGGCCGAGGATTCCGCGACCTTCGTGCCGCTGCCGCATGAACCGCGCTGCCGGCGCGCCGCCATGATCGTGCTCGACGATCCCACCGGCCTGCACGACATCGACACGCTGGCGCGCGAGGTCGGAACCTCCGCCCGCACGCTGTCGCGGCTGTTCTCGACACAGACGCAATTGAGCTTCAAGAGCTGGTGCCAGCGCGCAAGGGTTGCGGCAGCGATCCAGCGGCTATCGACGGACGCCAATGTGTCGGTGAAGCAGCTCGCCACCCAGCTCGGCTATGCCAGCGTGCCGGCGTTCTCGGCAGCGTTCCGCCAGGTGACCGGGCGGACGCCGACAGAGTTTGCGGGGAAGGGCTGAGGCAGCCGCCAAGCCGTAAGGCCGTAGGGTGGGCAAAGCGAAGCGTGCCCACCAATTCTTTCGCAGCTGTCGGGACATGGTGGGCACGGCGCAAGTGCGCCTTTGCCCACCCTACGGCAGCGAGTGAGCCGAGAGGCCGCAGCGTACTGGATGCCCCGGTCAAGCCGGGGCATGACAGCGGTTGTGGAGCGCAACGGCCTTCGCGGGACATGACAGCTTCCTTGATGGCGCATGGCACCACGAAAGATACAAAATTCTCCTGCTTGATTGTGATCGGCTTCCGCCTAAATCCCGTGTAAGCTTCCGCAGCGCACAAACCGGAATCGAAAAGACCAGATGGCCAACGCCTTCTTCTCCGACCTGCTCGCCACCATCTCCGAGCGCGGCCGCACGCTGCTGCGCCGCGGGGATTCCGACGACACCAAGCACGATGCCGACGGGCTGATCGAGCTCTGCGGTGCGCTGCTGTCGGGTCGTGGCGAAGCTTCGGGCACTGCCATGGCGCGTGAGGTGCTCGATATCTACCAGGAGTTGGATGCGGCAGGACGCCGCGCTTTCTTCGATGCCCTGGTGCGCGATTTCGGCCCCGATCGGGAACGCCTGTCCAAGGCGATCGAAAAATGGCGCGCCATGCCCAGCGACGAAGACGCGAGCTCCCTGCACTTCGCCTCCGAGCCGCGCCGGCAGGAGCTGATCCGCCGTCTCAACCGCGCGCCTGGCGGCACCGGCGATCTCGTCAACATGCGCGCGGACCTGCTCGGCATGATGAACGGTCACACCGATCTCGCCGCGCTCGATCGCGACGTCTCTCACCTTCTCTCGTCGTGGTTCAACAGGGGGTTTCTCGTGCTGCGCCGGATTGACTGGTCGACCCCGGCCAACATCCTCGAAAAGATCATCCGTTACGAAGCCGTGCACGAGATCAGCGACTGGGACGATCTGCGCCGCCGCATCGATCCGGTCGACCGGCGCTGCTACGCCTTCTTCCATCCCGCCATGGTCGACGAGCCGCTGATCTTCGTCGAGGTGGCGCTGACCGAGACGATCCCCGGCGCGATCGCGCCGCTGCTAGCGGTCGACCGCCAGCATCTGCCGATCGAACGCGCGCGCACCGCGGTGTTCTATTCGATCTCCAACACCCAGCGCGGGCTTGGCGGCATCTCCTTCGGCAGCTTCCTGATCAAGCAGGTGGTGGAAGAGCTGCGCCGCGAAACCCCGAAGCTCGACACCTTCGTGACGCTGTCGCCGGTGCCGGGCTTCATGCAATGGGTGAAGCAGGACAGGGACCTGCCGCTCTCGGACGAGGACCGCGAGATAATGAAGCGCCTCGACGATCCCAAATGGTTCGAGAACCCCGAGACGGTCACGCTGCTACGCGCCGTGATCGAGCCGCTCGCGGCCTATTACTTCCTGAAGGCGCGCACGCCGAAGGGCAAGCTGATCGATTCGGTCGCCCGCTTCCATCTCGGCAACGGTGCGCGGCTCGAGCGCATCAACTGGCTCGGCGATCTCTCGCCGAAGGGCGTGCGCGAGTCCGCCGGCGTGATGGTCAACTACCTCTACCGCCTCGACGACATCGAGAAGAACCACGAAGCCTACGCCAATGACGGCGAGGTCGTGGCGTCCAGCGCGGTGAAGAAGTTGCTGAAGGGCGAAGGACGCAGGCTGCTGGATATGCGGTTGTCGTAGGGGCAGCCCTGCTCGCGCCCCGTCGTCATTGCGAGGAGCTCTTGCGACGAAGCAATCCAGACTGTCTCCGCGGAGAGAGACTGGATTGCTTCGCTGCGCTCGCAATGACGGAGATGTGGTGGCACCCCGGGCGCTTCTGGCGCCAGCGTCGGCTACTGGACACGCGGCTGTCCTAAGCGCTATCCGTTTCATCGAACTCCTGCACCAAAGACGGGACACCATGAAACGACGCGACTTTCTCAGACTGACCGCAGCGGCGGCAACCAGCCTCTCGCTTTCGCCTGCACGCAGTTTCGCGGAAGGCTCCGGTTCGGGGCCGGAGATGACGGCGCTCTGCGACTACATGAGTGCCGCGAAAACCCGCGCGCTGCCGCCTGACGTCGTCGAACACGCCAAGCACCACATTCTCGACACGCTGGCCTCAATGATCTCAGGGTCGGAGCTGCCGCCCGGCCAGGCCGCGCAGCGCTATATCCGCGCCAATGCCGCGCAGGGAACGTCGACCGTCGCCGGCACGACATCGACCGCATCGCCAGTCGAGGCCGCACTCGCCAACGGCGTGATGGCGCATGCCGACGAGACCGACGATTCGCACAGCCCGTCGCGCTCGCATCCCGGCTCTTCGGTCGTTCCGGCCGCGCTTGCGCTCGGCGAAAACCTCGGCATCGATGGCGCGCACTTCCTGCGGGCGGTGACGCTGGGCTACGACGTCGGCACGCGCGTGGTGATGGCGATGGGCGGGGCCGATTTCAGCTATGAGAGCGTGCTGAGCACGCACAGCATTGCCGGCACGTTCTGCGCCTCGGCTGCTGCAGCTTGTGTCGCCGGCTTTGACGCGCGCCGGATGCGCTGGGTGCTCGACTATGCCGCGCAGCAATCATCCGGCTTCATCGTTTGGCGGCGCGACGTCGACCACATCGAGAAGGGTTTTGTGTTTGCCGGCATGCCGGCCCGCAACGGCGTCACCGCGGCGCTGCTGGTGCGTTCGGACTGGAACGGCGTCGACGACGTGTTCTCAGGCCCGGACAATTATTTCCTCGCCTATGCGCCGAAGGCTGTGACCGCAAAGCTCGTGGACAAGCTCGGCGAGCGCTACGAGGTCGCAGGCACTGACATCAAGAAATGGACCGTGGGCTCGCCGATCCAGGGACCGCTCGATGCGGTCTATGCGATCCGCGGCAAGCGGGCGTTCGAGGCCGAGCAGGTCAAGCGCGTGACGGTGCGCCTTGCCCCGTCGGTCGCCGAGGTCGTGGACAACCGCGACATCCCCGATATCTGCCTCCAGCACATGGTCGCCGTGATGCTGCTCGACAAGACCGCATCCTTCCACGCCGCCCACGACAAGCCGCGCATGCAGGACGCCGCGGTGTTGAAGCAACGCGCCAAGGTGAATCTGGTACGCGACGAGGAACTGGCAAAGCTGCTGCCGGTGCGCGTCGCCATTGTCGAGATCGAGCTCACCGACGGCACCCGCCTCTCCGAACGCGTCACCGCCGTCCGCGGCACGCCGCGTAATCCGATGACGCGGGAAGAGGTGGTCGAGAAGGCGCGCGATCTGATTGCACCGGTGGTGGGAGGCCAGAAGGCGGAGCAGCTGATCAAGTCGGTGTATGGGATCGAGGCCGTGACGGATATCCGCACGCTGCGGCCGCTGTTGCAACGCGGGTGATGGCGACGCGCCCGGACATGGGGCTGTCGTAAGAAGCGGCAAGCTTTCGCCACGTCGCGTCATTGCGAGCGCAGCGAAGCAATCCAGAGTCGTTCTGCGGCGGCAGTCTGGATTGCTTCGCTGCGCTCGCAATGACGAAGTGTGTTGCAGCACCTGAACCAGTCGGAGCTTGCCATCCCCGGGCCACAGCGCTGTTGTTAGGCGCCGCCATCTCTACCGTCATTGCGAGGAGCACTTGCGACGAAGCAATCCAGACTACCTCCGTGGGTGGACTCTGGATTGCTTCGCTGCGCTCGCAATGACGGAGCATGTGGCGGCCGCCTGCGCAAGATTGCTAACGTCTTGCGGTCAGATCAACGTCTCGTATAAATCTGTCCAGTCTGGATTGGCGCTCTCGATCAGCGCGAGTTTCTTCGCCCGGCTCCCAGCCTTGATCTGCTTCTCGCGTGTGATGGCGTCGGTCATCGTCGCGCGCAATTCGTACCAGACGAGGAGCTTGCAGGCGTATTTCGACGAGAAGCCCTTTACCAGCCCCTCACGATGCTCGAATGCGCGGCGCGGCGGATTCGAGGTGACGCCTGTGTAGATGGTCCCGTTGCGGCGATTGGCGAACATGTACACGCAAGGCTGTTTCATGATTGCGCTCAGTTGAGGAGAGCCTCCACGATAACACAACCAAAAGATGATTGCGAGGCTTTCGCAACATCGTCATTGCTAGGAGCGCTTGCGACGAAGCAATCCAGACTACCTCCGCGGAAAAATCTGGATTGCTTCGCTACGCTCGCAATGACGGAGTGTGTTGCAGCACCTGAGCCAATCAGAGCCCGCCGTCCCCGGGCCACAGCGCTGTTGTGAGACGCCGCCATCTCCACCGTCATTGCGAGGAGCTCTTGCGACGAAGCAATCCAGACTGCCTCCGCGGATAGACTCTGGAATGCTTCGCCGCGCTCGCAATGACGCGTGGCGAGAGCGCTTCGCGCCTACTTCTTGTCCCTGAAATACGGCTCGACCGGGCCATGTACCTTGATCGTCAGCGGGTTGCCGTAGCGGTCCTTGGCGTTGCCGGCGGCAACGCGGACCCAGCCTTCGCTGATACAGTACTCCTCGACATTGGTCTTCTCGACGCCCTTGAAGCGGATGCCGACGTCGCGCGCCAGGATGTCCGCATTGTAATAGGGGCTGTTCGGATCGACCGAGAGGCGGTCCGGAAATTCGTCGCTCATGATTGTCTCGCTCATAACAGGGTCTCGATTTGCTGCCGCAATCCTTCCGGCCGCGCGGTCGGCGCGTAGCGCGCGATCACCTTGCCGGCACGGTCCACCAGGAATTTGGTGAAATTCCATTTGATGGAAGCGCCCAAGAGTCCGGATTGCTGGCGTTTCAGGTACTCATACAGAGGGTGCGCGTGGGCGCCGTTGACGTCGATCTTCTCGAACAGGGGGAAAGTGACGTCGTAGTTGGTCGAGCAGAACGCCTGGATCTCGCTCGCCTGCCCCGGCTCCTGCGCGCCGAACTGGTTGCAGGGAAAGCCGAGCACGGAAAAGCCGCGCGGCGAGAGATCGCGATAGAGGTCCTCCAGCCCGCGATATTGTGGCGTGAAGCCGCATTTGCTCGCAGTGTTGACGATCAGCAGCACCTGCCCTTCGAAACGGCGCAGGGCGACCTCCTCGCCGAGAAGCGAGTTGGCCTTGAAGTCGTAGATCGCAGACATCGCTAACCCACGGGATCGATCGGCGACGGCGGCACGCCGCCCGCCTCGATCGCTTCGCCGGCGCGCAGACATAGATCCTCGCGGTAGCGGCCGGACACGATGTGCACGCCGACAGGCGCCTTGCCGACGAGACCCGTGGAGACCACGAGGCCCGGCAATCCCATGAAGGGGATGGCGATCTGCGGCAGCTGCGCTTCCCAGACCCGCTTAAAGGACTCGTCGTCCTTGCGGTCGAGATGATCGGGGAACGGCAGCTCGCCGGAGACCGGCGTCAGCAGCACGGCGTACCTCTCGAAGAACATCATCCAGTCGCGCGTCAGCGTGGCGCGGCGGGTCAGTGCCTTGGCGTAGTTGGCCTGATCCATTGGCGTGACTCTGCCGCGATTGCCGCGGAGGCACGCCAGCGCGCCGGGATCGCCTTCACGCTCGGCCATCTCGAGCTGCGCCTCATAGCCGTCGCCGAGCCACAGCTTGATCTGCCACTCGACGGCTTCACGCATCGGTGGCGTGTCCTCGATCATTTCGACGGTCCAGCCGGCACGCTCGAGCCGCTTGCCGGCATCGCTCACCGCGGCCTTCACTTCAGGCGTGGTGGCAAGACCGTTCGGGTTGAGGCAGAGCGCGGCGCGCTTCGGCCGCGCGGGGCCTTCCAGCGGCGCCGGCACGAACCAGGGGTCGCGGATGTCGCGGGCCGACATCGCTTCGAGCGAGATCCTGAGGTCGTTGACGGTGCGCGCCAGCGGACCCGACACTGCCATGATCTGCGGCCCGATCGGACGCTCCGGCAGTGCCGGGTTGAAGGCGGGGATGCGGCCCAAAGTCGGGCGCAGGCCGTGCACGCCGCAGGCATAAGCGGGGTAGCGGACCGAGCCGGCGATGTCGGTGCCATGGGCGATGTGGCCGATGCCGGCCGCGACCGCCGAGCCGGCGCCGCCGGACGAGCCGCCCGGCGTCAGCGAGGCGTCGCGGGGGTTCTTGGTGTCGCCATGGACGAGGTTGGTGGTGAACCAGCGATAGGAGAAGGCCGGACAATTGGTGCGGCCAAGGAGAATGGCGCCGGATTTGCGGAAATTGGCGACCACCGGATTGTCCTCGCGCGCGATCAGGTCGCGCTGGAGCTTCAGGCCGTTGGTAGTGGCAAAGCCTTCCTGGTCGACATTGGCCTTGATGGTGACGGGCACGCCGGCGAGCACACCGGGATCCTCTCCCCTGGCGATGGCGGCATCGACGGCGTCAGCCTGCTTGAGCACGTCCTCCGGCCGGTGGTCGATCACCGCGTTGAGCTGGGGATTGACGGCGTCCAGGCGGGCCAAACCGGCCTTGGCTGCCTCCCTGGCGGAGACCTTTTTGGATTTGACGAGGGTCGCGAGGTCGGCGGCCGACAGGCGCCAGAGATCTTGCATGGCTTGCTCCGTTTAACCGGCGTCTTTTAGCGCCGGGAACGCAGCAAAGCCATGCGGATTTCGCGGGGAGCGAACGCCCCGGATTGCCGCATTTGCCGTCATTGCGAGGAGCGGCGCGACGAAGCAATCCAGACTGCCTCCGCGGAGGGATTCTGGATTGCTTCGCTTCGCTCGAAATGACGGTGGAGGGAGCTTGGCCTAGGGCCTCAATGCCTCGTCGCGGACTGGTCCGGCATGTCCAAAAGGGCCTCGCTGAAGGGAAACTCCAGCACGATCTCCCCCTCGACGTCGGTCACTTCGATCACCGCCTCGAGCAGCGCCGGCTGGGCGCCCTCCGACCTCACCACCTCCAGGATCATCTGGCGGGCGACCTCCCAGGCGCGATCGGGGTTACGCAGGTCCTCTCCGTCGGGATCCACGATCAGTTCGTCGCCGATGCGGGTGTTGAAGAAGTATCTGGGCATCACGAAGGTCCAATTGGGTCGCCTGTACCGGATTGAAAGCTGCACTGCACTCACAACTGCTTTATCAGGACAGGGTTCGCGACCGAATGCGCCATGCGCAAGGCAGCATCACCGGAAGTGATGTTCCCCCATCATTTTTCGCGGCGCAACATGACTTTCTCGGGAAGATTTCACTAGCGAACTTTTCCGCTCGCATTAATTTAACCGTTGGGCGGATACGTCCGAATTCGTGACATGGAGAGCCAAAATGGCCTGGAAAGCCCCGAAGATCGTCGAAGTGCCGTGTGGCATGGAAATCAATATGTATGTCAGCGCCACCCGCAAGTAGGCGGTTGGTGGTTTGCGTTCTGCGCAGGTGGATCTTTCGGTCACGATCGGTTTCCGGAAGATATTAAGTTTGTCGGCATCTGTGTCGGCCTGAGATCCACCTCGCGACGTTCCCTCCAGGAGACGTAGTATGCTTCGCGTCGTCGTCCTGGGCGCCGGGGCCGGCGGCGGAGTCCCGCAATGGAATTGCGGGTGTGAGGGCTGCCGGGCGGCCCGTGAAAACGGCCAGGAGCTTCAGCGAACCCAGGCCTCGGTCGCCTTCAGCGGCGACGGCGAGCATTGGTTCCTGATCAACGCGTCCCCCGATCTTCGTCAGCAGTTGAACGCCACGCCGCAACTGCATCCCAGGGCCGGCGCGTTGCGCCATACGCCAATCGCCGGCGTGATCCTGACCAACAGCGAAGTGGATGCGGTCGCGGGCCTGCTGTCGATGCGCGAGGGCTCGCCCTTCACGCTCTACGCCCATGAGAAGGTGCTGGCGATTCTCAGCGCCAACAGCATCTTCAACGTGCTGAACGAGAAGAACGTGCGGCGCCAGCCGGTCGGCATCAGCGAGCCCTTTGAGCCGCGATTGCCTGATGGCGCGCGCTCGGGGCTGGAAGTGCTGCCCTTCGCCGTGCCCGGAAAGTCGGCCTGGTATCTGGAAGGCAAGGCGCATCCCGGCGGCGAAGTTGGCGACGGCGATACGCTGGGCCTGAAGGTCACCGACAAGACCACCGGCAAATGCTTCTATTTCATCGCCGCCTGCGCCGAGGTCACCGACGCGCTCAAGGCCGAGATCGATGGCGCAGCGCTGGTGTTCTTCGACGGCACGGTCTGGCAGGACGACGAGATGATCCGGGCCGGGCTCGGCCACAAGACCGGCAAGAGCATGGGCCATGTCGCGATGTCCGGTCACGATGGCGCGATCGCGCGCCTAGCCGACCTCACTCTCGACAGGAAGATGTTTCTGCATATCAATAACTCGAATCCGGCGCTGCTGCCCGATACGCCGGAGCGTAAAGCGCTCGAGGCGGCGGGCTGGCAGATACCCGCCGACGGAATGGAGATCGTGCTGTGAATGCCGCGTCACTGACTGGAATGACCGCGCTCTCGATCGGCAAGGACATCAGGCTCAACTCGGCCGAGGAGCTGGAGGCGACGCTGCGCCATATCGGCGCGACGCGCTATCACAGCCTGCATCCGTTCCATAAGCTGCTGCACGGCGGCAAGCTGAACAAGGGCCAGGTGCAGGCCTGGGCGCTGAACCGCTACTATTACCAGAGCACGATCCCGATCAAGGACGCCGTAGTGATCTCGCGCTTCCGCGACCGCGCCACGCGGCTGGAATGGCGCCACCGCATCGAGGACCATGACGGCGATGTCGGCTCCGAGGGCGGCATCGAGCGCTGGCTGAAGCTGACCGAAGGCCTCGGGCTCGACACGGCTTACGTGGAATCGACCGAAGGCATCTTGCCGGCGACGCGCTTCGCGGTGGAAGCCTATGTCCATTACTGCCGCGAGAAGAGCCCGCTGGAAGCGATCGCCTCCTCGCTCACCGAGCTGTTCGCGCCGAACCTGCATGAAGAACGCATCTCCGGCATGCTGGAGCATTACGACTTCGTCAATCCTGACATCATGAGCTATTTCAAGCGGCGGCTGGCGCAGGCGCCGCGCGACGCAGGTTTCGCGCTCGACTATGTCAAGGCGCATGCCACGACGCCGGAGCAGCGCGCGCAGGTGTGCAACGCGCTGATCTTCAAGACCAACGTGCTGTGGGTGCAGCTCGATGCGCTCCAGCACGCCTATGTCGAAGGCCACATTCCGCCGGGCGCCTTCGTGCCCAAAGCGAGTTAAGGGACAGAGCAATGGCCGGGCCGCGCAACATCAGCGTCAGCGAGGCAAGCCGCCCGGTGCTGCCGCGGCATGCCAAGCTGAAATATGACGAGACGCGAAAGGTCTGGGTGATCCTGGCACCGGAACGGGTGCTGGCGCCCGACGAGATCGCGGTCGAGGTCTTGCAGCTCTGCAACGGCGAGCGCAATGTCGGCGACGTCGCCGACCAGCTGGCCGCGAAATACGCCGCGCCGCGCGAGGCGATCCTGGCCGACGTCATCGTCATGCTCCAGGATCTCGCCGACAAGGGCTTCCTCACCGAGGCCCGGGAGAAGACGTCATGAGCGATGTGCTCGGCAATCCCGGCATCCCGACCAACGCCAGCGACAGCCTCGCGGTGCTGGAGAAGAGCCGCTCGACGGCGGAGACGTTTGGCATTCCGCTCGCCGTGCTGCTCGAGATCACGCACCGCTGCCCGCTGCAATGCCCCTATTGCTCCAACCCGGTCGAGCTCGACCGCTCGGGCAAGGAGCTGACCACCGAGGAATGGAAGAAGGTGCTGAGCGAGCTCGCCGAGATCGGCGTGCTCCAGGTGCATTTCTCCGGCGGCGAGCCGACCGCGCGCAAGGACCTCGTCGAGCTGGTCAAGCATGCCAGCGACGTCGGCCTCTACACCAATTTGATCACCTCGGCCGTGCTGCTGACGCGCGAGCGGCTCAGCGCGCTCGCGGACGCCGGGCTTTGCCACGTGCAGATCAGTTTCCAGGGCGTCGAGGAAGGCCTCGCCGATCGCGTCGCCGGCTATAAAAACGGCCACCGCAAGAAGCTCGAAGTGGCGAAATGGACGCGCGAGCTCGACCTGCCGCTCACCGTGAACGCAGTCATGCACCGGCAGAACCTGCACCAGCTCCCCGACATCATCCAGATGTCGATCGATCTCGACGCCGACCGGCTCGAGGTCGCCAATGTGCAATATTACGGCTGGGCGCTGAAGAACCGCGCCGCGCTGATGCCGACGGTCGCGCAGCTCGACGAGTGCACCCGCATCGTCGAGGAGGCGCGCGAGCGGCTCAAGGGCACACTCGCCATCGACTATGTCGTTCCCGATTACTATGCGCTGCGGCCGAAGAAGTGCATGGGCGGCTGGGGCCGGCAGTTCTTCAACATCTCGCCCGCCGGCAAGGTGTTGCCGTGCCATGCCGCCGAGAGCATCACCGGGCTCGATTTCGAGTCGGTGCGCTCCAACCATTCGATCGCCTGGATCTGGCAGAACTCGGACGCCTTCAACCGCTATCGCGGCACCGGCTGGATGAAGGAGCCGTGCAAGAGTTGCGAGTTCCGCGAGATCGATTTCGGCGGCTGCCGCTGCCAGGCCTTCGCGCTGACGGGTGACGCCGCCAACACCGATCCGGCCTGCGCGCTGTCGCCGCTGCACGAGACCATCTTCAAGCAGGCCGAGCGCGAGGCCGAGGGCGAGACCAGCCGCTTCCTCTATCGCAATTTCGCCGGCGGCACTCTGGAATCCGGGAATGACGCCTGACGCCGACGCGGCCGCATCCGCCAAACGTGCCGATCCCTTTGCGCCGCTGACCTCCGAAATGCTCGATGTCGGCGACGGCCACGAGCTCTATGTCGAGAGCGTCGGCCGCGCTGACGGCATTCCCGCAATCTATCTGCATGGCGGTCCCGGCAGCGGTTGCCAGCCGGATCATCGCAGGCTCTTTGATCCTGACCGTTTCCATGCCGTGCTGTTCGACCAGCGCGGCTGCGGCCGCAGCCGTCCCAAGGGATCGCGCGAGCACAACACGACGCAGCATCTCATCGCGGACATGGAGAAGATCCGCGAGAAATTCGGCTTCGACCGCTGGATGGTGGTCGGCGGCTCCTGGGGCGCGACGCTGGCATTGGCTTATGCGCAGACGCATCCCGAGCGCGTCTCCGGCATTGCGCTGCGCGCCACCTTTCTCGGCACGCGGGCCGAAGTCGAGACCGGCTTCACGGTGCGCCTCTCGCAATTCTATCCCGCGCTCCACGAGGATTTTTTGAGCGTGCTGCCGCCCGAGCAGCGCGCGCATCCGGTGGACGCCTATTGGCGCCGCATCCTCGATGCCGATCCCGCCATCCATGGACCCGCCGCGCGCGCCTGGCACGACACCGAGCGCGCTCTGTCCGAGCACAAGGCGGCAAAGACGCGGCTGGACCTGGCGTCACTGAATGTCTGGCGCACCCTGCCGGCGACGCCGTTCATGGAGGCGCATTATTTCGTCAACAATTCCTTCATGAGCGAAGACCAGCTGTTGCGCGATGCCGGCCGTCTGTCCGGAATTCCCGGCATCATCGTGCAGGGCCGCTACGATCTGTTGTGCCCTCCTGAGACATCCGAGCGGCTTGCGAAAGTTTGGCCGGGTTCCGAGATTCGCATCGTGGAAGAGGCCGGACATTCGCTCTATGATGCCGGCGTGCGGGACGCGGTCATGAAGTCGATCGCCGATCTCGCTTCGAAGATTCCGCGCTAGAGCTCTATCCCCTCATCCCGAGGAGCGCGCCCTTTGCGCGCGTCTCGAAGGATGAGGGCCGAGATGTAGCAGCGGAAGCCTTCATGGTTCGAGACGGCGCTTGCGCGCCTCCGCACCATGAGGGGATGGCATGGGAAGGACAGAACAATGCCGCTCGCCGGAAAAGGCATGCTGCTGACGTCGATGAATATCGATGCGGCCATCGAGCCCGATTTCAACCGCTGGTACGATCGCGAGCATCTGGAAGAGCGCGTCGCGATCGAGGGATTCCTGGAGGCGCGGCGCTATGTCGCGCATGCCGCCAATCCCAAATATCTCTCGCTGTATTCGACCGAGACGCTGGACGTGCTCGACAGTCCCGCCTACCGGGCGCGGCTCGCCGACCAGACCGACTGGTCGCGGCGGACCATGGCGCATTTCAAGAACATGCTGCGCGTCGTCGCGCGCATCACCATCAGCAACGGCACCGGTCGCGGCGCAGCGCTCGGTGTGGTGCGGCTGCGGCCGAGCCCCGACAATGCCGGGACGTGGCGTGATGCACTGCACGAAAAGCTGGCGCCAGAGAAGCGCGAGGGCATCATCTCGATGCATCTGCTCGAAAGCGAACCGGAATTGTCGGGCGCAACGGCGGACATTCCAGCGGAGCGCAACGAAGGCGCGTGCGACTGGTTCGTGCTGATCGATGGCACGCATGTCGGCGCGGTCTCGGCTGTCATTGCCGAGCGCTTCACCGGCCCTGCTGCGGCGCCCTTCCCGCTGCCGGTCTCCGTCGGCACTTATGCCCTGATGTGGGACCTCGCGAAGAGCGACATCGCGCAGAGCTGAAACGGCTATCCGCAACGCAACATATTGCACCGCACGCAGCTTGCGTGCGGCCGTTAATGCCGAGCGCGCGCAGCACCTATGAAAGCAGGTGATCGCGTAAATTTGCCGTTGTACTTCGGAACGGTTCTAATAAGCTAACCCAATGACGTCATTCATAAACCAGATCGACGCGCGTTAGCGTTCGCCAAGCTCAAGAAAAGGCCGCCGGGTCTTTGAGCCTGTGCGGACAGGGTAGGAATGAAACCGACCGACATCGCGGCCCCCGACTACTTTCACAAAGTGGTCGATTGCCAGTGGGCCTGTCCTGCGCACACCCCGGTTCCCGAATACATCCGACTGATCGCACAAGGCCGCTATAGCGACGCCTACATGATCAATTGGAAATCGAACGTGTTTCCCGGAATTCTGGGACGCACCTGCGATCGTCCATGCGAGCCGGCATGCCGGCGTGGGCGCGTGGAGGAAACTCCCGTTGCGATCTGCCGCCTCAAGCGCGTCGCGGCCGACTTCAAGGACGACATCAAGCAGCGACTGCCGCGGCCCTCGGCAAAGAACGGCAAACGCGTTGCGTTCGTCGGCGGTGGCCCCGCCTCGCTGACGGTGGCGCGCGATCTCGCCCCGCTCGGCTATCACTGCACCGTGTTCGACGGCGATCCGGAAGCCGGCGGCATGATGCGCACGCAAATCCCGAAATTCCGCCTGCCCAATTCGGTCATCGACGAGGAGACCGGCTACATCCTCAATCTCGGCGTCGAGTTCAAAGGCGGTCACCGCATCGAGAGCATGAAGGCGCTGCTCGCGGAGAAATACGACGCGATCTTCGTCGGCTCCGGCGCGCCGCGCGGACGCGAGCTCGACGTTCCCGGCCGGAAGGAAGCGGCTGGCAATGTCCATATCGGCATCGAGTGGCTGGCCAACGTGTCGTTCGGCCATGTCGACAAGATCGGCAAGCGCGTCATCGTGCTCGGCGGCGGCAACACCGCGATGGATTGCTGCCGCACCGCGCGCCGCCTCGGCGGCGAGAAAGTCACGGTGGTCGTGCGTTCCGGCTTCGAGGAGATGAAGGCCTCGCCCTGGGAGAAGGAAGACGCGATCCACGAGGATATTCCGATCCTCAACTACATGGTGCCGGTGGCATTCAAGCATGTCGCCGGCAAGCTCATCGGCGTCACCTTCCAGCACGTCAAAGCCGAATACGACGCCAAAGGCCGCCGCAATCTGGTGCCTTCGGGCGACCCCGATCAGACCATTCCCTGCGACGACGTGCTGGTCGCAGTCGGCCAGGAGAACGCCTTCCCCTGGATCGAGCAGGATTGCGGCATCGAGTTCGACAAATGGCACATGCCCAAGGTCGATCCGAAGACCTTCGTCTCGACCAATCCAAAGGTGTTCTTCGGCGGCGACGCCGCGTTCGGACCGAAGAACATCATCTGGGCGGTCGCGCACGGCCATGACGCGGCGCTGTCGATTCACAAGATGCTTTCGGGCGAGGACATCACCGAGCGGCCGCTGCCGGAGGTGCAAATCTCCTCGCAGAAGATGGGCATCCACGAATGGAGCTATGACAACGACATCTCCAACGACAAGCGCTTCAAGGTTCCGCATCGCGACAAGGTGATTGCGCTGAAGGACATCCGTACCGAGGTCGAGCTCGGCTACGACATCAAGCTGGCGCTGGGCGAAGCCGAGCGCTGCCTGAATTGCGACGTCCAGACCGTGTTTTCGACCTCGCTCTGCATCGAGTGCGATGCCTGCGCCGACATCTGCCCGATGGACTGCATCACCTTCACCGATAACGGCGAGGAAGACGATCTGCGCCATCGCCTCAAGGCGCCCTCGCCGCATCCGGACCAGGACCTCTACGTGTCCAGCGACCTCAAGACCGGGCGGGTGATGGTGAAGGACGAGGATGTCTGCCTGCATTGCGGGCTGTGCGCCGAGCGTTGTCCTACCGGTGCCTGGGACATGCAGAAATATTTCATCGAGATGACTCACGCAGGTTCGACATGTCCGACAAAAAGCCGCTCAGCAGCGTAAACGACTTCGTCGTCCGCTTCGCCAACGTCAACGGCTCGGGCTCGGCCAGCGCCAACGAGATGTTCGCTCGCGCAATCCTGCGCCACGGCGTTCCGGTGAGCCCCCGCAACATCTTCCCCTCCAACATCCAGGGCCTGCCGACCTGGTACGAGGTGCGGGTGACCGAAGACGGCCATCTCGGCGCCCGCGGCGGCGTCGACATGATGGTGGCGATGAATCCGCAGACCTGGGACAAGGACGTCGCCGGCATCGAGCCCGGCGGCTATCTGTTCTACGATTCCACCAAGCCGATGCCGTCGACAAAATTCCGCGACGACATCACCGTGATCGGCGTGCCGCTCACCGCCATCACCAACTCGACCTACACCGATCCGCGCCAGCGGCAGCTGTTCAAGAACATCATTTATCTCGGCGCACTCTCGGCGCTGCTTGACATGGACCCGAAGCTGATCGAGCAGCTGATTGGCGAGCAGTACAAGGGCAAGGAGAAGCTGCTTTCCTCCAACGTCCATGCGCTGCATCTCGGCCGCGACTGGGCGCTGCAGAATCTGAAATGTCCGATCGGGCTGCGGGTGAAGAAATCCGACAAGGTCGGCGACCGCATCTTCATCGAGGGCAACAGCGCCGCCGCGCTCGGTGCGGTCTATGGCGGCGCTACCGTGTGCGCGTGGTATCCGATCACGCCGTCCTCGTCGGTGGCCGAAGCTTTCACCGCCCACTGCAAGAAGTACCGGCACGATCCCGAAACCGGCAAGGCGAAATACGCGATCGTCCAGGGCGAGGATGAACTTGCCTCGATCGGCATCGTGATCGGCGCGTCGTGGAACGGCGCCCGCGCTTTCACCGCAACGTCCGGCCCCGGCATCTCCCTGATGACCGAGTTCATCGGCCTTTCCTATTTTGCCGAGATTCCGGCCGTGATCATGAACATCCAGCGCGCCGGTCCCTCGACCGGCATGCCGACCCGCACCCAGCAATGCGACATCATCGCCTGCGCCTATGCTTCGCACGGCGACACCAAGCACGTGCTGCTGTTCCCGGAAGATCCGGCTGAGGCCTTCGAGTTCGCGTCAGCAGCATTCGATCTTGCCGAGCGGCTGCAGACCACGATCTTCCTGATGCTCGACCTCGACATCGGGATGAACCACCGTCTCTGCCGCCCGCTGAAGTGGGACGACGCCAAACAGTATGACCGCGGCAAGGTGATGACCGCGGAGATGCTGGAGGAAGGTCGCGACTTCGGCCGCTATCTCGACGTCGACGGGGACGGCATTCCCTACCGCACCTATCCCGGCACGCATCCGACCAAGGGCTCCTATTTCACCCGCGGCACCTCGCGCGACCGCTATGCGCGTTACTCCGAGGAAGGCTCGGTCTATGCCGACAACATGCAGCGGCTGGTGCGCAAGTTCGAGACCGCGCAGGACCTGGTCCCGCGCCCGCTCCAGGCCAACGCGGAACGGCCGACCAAATACGGCGTGATCTATTTCGGCTCGACCTCGCCCGCGATGGACGAGGCGATCGGCCTGCTGGAAGCACGCGGACATCAGCTCGACCGCCTGCGCATCCGCGCCTTCCCGTTCCACTCGAGCGTGGCGAGCTTCCTCGCCGAGCACGACTTCGTCTACGTGGTCGAACAGAACCGCGACGCCCAGCTCCGTCAGCTCATCGTCAATGAGAACGGCATCGACCCGGTGCGCCTCGTGCCGATCGTGCATTATGACGGCAGCCCGATCACCGCCCGTTTCATCGCAAAAGCCATTGGCGACCACCAGGATCACCTCAAGGTGACCCCGCTCCGCAAGGCCGTGTCATGAACAACATCTTGCTCTCTCCTCCGTCATGCCCGGGCAGAGCCGTCCTAAGGACGGCGTCGCTTCCGCTCGCCTATGCCCGGGCATCCACGCCTTTCTTCCTTGCCGCCAAGACGTGGATGGCCGGGACAAGCCCGGCCATGACGGGCCTGAATTAGCAGGTGATCCGATGACCTATATTGCAAAGCCGAAATTCCATCATCCGGGCCTGAAGAAGAACGAGCTCGGCTACACGCACCGCGACTACGAGGGCAAGATCTCGACGCTGTGCGCCGGCTGCGGTCACGATTCCATCACGGCCTCGATCATCGAGGCGTGCTACGAGCTCTCGATCGAGCCGCACAGGGTTGCGAAGATATCCGGCATCGGCTGCTCCTCGAAGACGCCGGACTACTTCCTCGGCAATTCGCACGGCTTCAACTCCGTGCACGGCCGCATGCCGTCGGTCTTGACCGGCGCCAACCTCGCCAACCGCGATCTGATCTATCTCGGCGTCTCCGGCGACGGCGACTCCGCCTCGATCGGCTTCGGCCAGTTCGCGCATTCGATCCGGCGCGGCGTCAACATGACCTATATCGTCGAGAACAACGGCGTCTACGGCCTGACCAAGGGCCAGTTCTCGGCAACCGCCGACCGCGGCTCGAAGTCCAAGAAGGGCGTCACCAACACCGACAACGCGATCGACCTCGTCGCGATCGCGCTGCAACTCGGAGCCACCTTCGTCGCGCGCTCGTTCTCGGGCGACAAGACCCAGCTCGTGCCGCTGATCGCCGCCGCGATCCGCCACAAGGGCGCGTCCTTCATCGACGTCATCAGCCCCTGCATCGCCTTCAACAACCACGCCGGTTCGACCAAGAGCTTCGATTATGTGCGCGAGCACAATGACGCCGTGAACCGGCTCGACGTGCTGGTCGGGCGCGATCCCATCGCCGTCGATTACGCGCCGGGAACGGTGCAGATGGTCGAGCAGCACGACGGCAGCAAGATCGCGCTACGCAAGATCGACGCGGATTACGACCCGCACGACCGCCTCGGCGCCCAGACCTTCCTCCAGAAGCACGCCGCCAAGGGACAGATCGTCACCGGTCTGCTCTACGTCGATCCTGATGCGGAAGACCTGCACGAGCATCTCGACACGGTCGAGACGCCACTCAACGCGCTGGAGGCGGACACGCTGTGCCCGGGCTCGGCGGTGCTGGACAAGATCAACGCCAGCCTGCGGTGATCATCTACCGCGCTCGGCCGGCTGCCTGACACGTATGGTGATCTTCTCCGATATGACGGGCGGCTCGAACGGATAGTGCTTCGCGTCGCCCAGCACCAGTTGCAGCGTGTGCGTTCCGGGTGGAAGTTCGAGCTGGGTTTCGGTCTGCCCCGCCCCAAAGTGCAGGTGCGACTTGTCCTGCGGGATTGGCTCCTTGGAATCGATGGGATCGTTGACGTCGACCAACAAATGATGATGGCCGGCGTTCTGGTAGTCGTCGCCGGCGTGCGTCACGCCCATATTGCGCAAGCCGAACCGAACCCAGAACCCGCCGCGAACCTTCTGCCCGTCACGTGGCGTGATGAAATAAAGCTTGGCGTCCTTGGGAGCGGTCTTGCCCTGCGGATAGGCGACGCCTGGGAGCAATGCAAGCGCCGCCGCCAGGGCAGCGCCACGAATGATCTGCATCGAAATGACTCCACCACTTAAGGACTTAGAGCAACGCGGAATCCATGCGTCGGATAACGGACATTGGTATCGTAGCCATCGCGGTTGGACGGCCTCACATATCTCGAATCGTTCTTCCATGAACCCGAGCGCAGGACATGCGACGAGCAGTCCGCGCCGGTCCATGCCGAGCCGTCACCGGGTGCGCCCTGATAGGTCCTGCGCCAGCAGTCCTCGACCCACTGATCGACACCGCCACCCATGTCGTGGAGGCCGAACGGATTCGGCTTGAAGCTGCCGACCTTCGCCGGCTGCTCCGCAGCGAGGTCACCGCAATCCTTGCATCCGGCCATGCCTGGCTGGAGCTTGTCGCCCCACCAATATTTCGTCTGCGTACCGCCGCGCGCGGCGTATTCCCATTCGGCTTCGCTCGGAAGCCGGTAAGGCTTCTTCGTCGCCTGCGCGAGCCAGGCCGCATATTGCTTCGCGTCGGTCCAGCTCACATTGGTGATCGGCGCATCGTCCTTGCCGTTGGCGGTGAAACCGCACGCCTTTGCAGCCGCGCATTCGTTCCATTCCTTCACGGTCACCGGATATTTCCCGACCGAGAACGGCTTGACCGTGACCTGATGGACGGGACGTTCGGTCGGGTCGTCATTGCTTCCCATCGCGAAGCTGCCGCCGCGGATGGCGATCATCTCGGGCTCGCGGAGCGGCGTGGCCGACGGGCTGGGTGCTTGACTCGGTGCCGGAGCGGGCGATGGCGATGATGCCGCCAATGAAGGAGACGGCTGCGGCGCCTGTGTCGCTGCGTCTCGCGGTGGAGGTTGCGGGCTCGGTGATGCCACCGGAGCAACAGTCGGCGCGGCGGCCTGCTCGTTCACCCTGCCCGACGGTTGCGCCAGCAGATACCACAGCACGCCGGAAGCGATCACGAGGAGCGTGACGCCCAGAAGGAAGATCAGGATATTCTCGCGCCGTCCTCGCGTCCTCGCGACAGCATCCGCGTCCGGCAGAACGCGATAGACCCGGACCGGATCGGTGATGTTCTTGACCTTGCGGTCCCCGAGCGACTCATAGCCGCACACCACCTTGTGCTTGATCTGCTCGTAGATCGCGCCCGAGATATAGACCTGACCGGGCTCGGCGATACCCTCGATACGCGTGGCGATGTTGACGCCGTCGCCGTAGATATCGTCCGGCTCTACGATGACGTCGCCCAGATTGACGCCGATCCGGTATTCGATCCGGGAGTCCTTCGGAAGCGTAGCGTTGCGCCCGACGAGATTCTGCTGGATGACGATGCTGCAGCGAACGGCCTCGACGGGGCTGTCGAAGATCGCGATGAAGCCATCGCCCGTCGTCTTCACCAGCGCTCCATGGTGTTCGACGATGCTGGGCTGGATGAGATCCCGCTCGATCCGCTTGACGCGGACATGCGTGCCTTCCTCGTCGGCCTGCATCAAGCGGCTGTAGGACGCGATATCACCGACGATGATTGCCGCGAGACGACGAGGCATCGAGCCGTGTGGAGGCGGCTCGTCATGATTTCCGGATCTGAAGTTACGAATTTCGCCCATAGCCGGGCTCCACAAACTTGCAAAGACGGATCAGCTTACGACTTCGAAATGCAGTTGTCTGTGAAGGCTATCACATTGATGAACCGCGACAAATGTCGCCGGAATCAGCACCGAGTTCCCTGGGCCGCGAGGATTGAACCTTCATGGTCCGACGGCGACTAAGGCTGATCCAAGGCAACCTGGCAATCGGGCCTGTGCCTACTTCGTCCGACACTGCGATGTGCAGCATCTTACCCGATGCCAGGGATTCCCCGCTGCTTAGCTGACAGCCTCGGGCTCCGGTTCAGGCTCCGGTATGGAGTGGCCCGAATGGGCAGGTCGTCCGGCCCCCCAATATTGCTTGCAGGTCTCGAGCAATGTCTCGACGTCCATGGTCAGGCCGCCTGCATTGACGATCACGCCGTCAGCGCCAAGCGCCTTGTTCATCCGCGACACGGCGCGCGTCAGAAATCCTCCGGAGAAACGCCCGGCAACAAGAGGGTCGAGTTTGAGCACCACGAACTTCTGCGTGCGACGCTCCCACATCAGTATCTTCCGCACGGAACTCCAGGCGATGGTCTCGTCGGCGAGCCTCGTGTCGCGAATGCCGACACGGCTGATGAAGACGACCGGCGACCTGGCGGAGATCAACCTCGAGAGCATCCTGCAGGTGCCAAGGCCGAAAAACACCGCGCCGACATAGCAGGCTGCGACCTGGAACGTGGTGATGTTCTTGCCTTGCTGCCACATGAATGCGAGCGCAGCACAGAGCAGCGTCAGCAACAGACCGACGCCGAAAAAGATCAGCAGCCGTCCCCGGGAATAACCGATCGTAATGTTGGGCAAGTTCTGACCTATGGACATTTTCGACCGCCACCAGCCATTTGCGACAACTTGTGGTTTATGAACGCCTCTCCTTCTAAAATACTAGGACTGGAACCTTGCGCGAGGCTGCCCGCAGGATTGCGAGGCATTCGCGCTTGAACGCGTCGCGTTCGGCTTGCGACCAACCGCCAGCTGGGCCCCCTGCCGTCTCGACGCGGGCCTCAACACCTCTCGCGCGGGTGCGATCATGAAGCTTGCCGTTATCCTTCCGCTTGTTCTTGCCGCGCTCGTCGGCGCCGCCCGCGCCGAGGAAGGCGACGATATCCGCGAGGCGAGCAAGGCCGAGGCCGAAACCTTCAATGCGCGGATGTATGCGGGCCCGCCCGGCAGCAAGGCCTATGCCTGCTTCGTCCGCCGCTACGATGCCGAACATCTGGCCCGGCACCCGAAGCAGAAGGTCGCCTCGATGAAGCTGCTGGTCTCGGCGGAATACGACAACGAGGACAAGCAGCTCCACAATTCCTTCCGGCTCGGCTTCAGATATCGCCATCGCTCCGGCGATTTCAGGTCCGGCGGGTCCTGTAGCCAAGTGGTGTTCACCAAAGATGGCAACGAAATCCGCCTCGGCTGCGGCATCGATTGCGAAGGCGGCAGCATCGGCGTGGCGCTCGCGAAAGACGACAAGTCGGCCATCGTGCGGCTCGAAAGGATCAGGGTCTGGCAGAACGACAAGCCGGATAGCGAAGCCGAGGAGTCGCTGATGGCTGGTGTCGACGACGGGATTTTCCGCCTCGACCGCACCGACAACAGCGAATGCGCCCCGCTGGCGACGGACCGCAAGGAACTCGCCGCGCTGCGTCACAAGTGATATGCGTCGGCGGAAATCAGGCCAGTCGAGGGAGATCGCATGAACCGCCGGAACATCTTGTGGAGCGTCGCTTCGGCCGTGGGCGCGGCGCTTGGCGTCTCCAGCGCGAAGGCCGCGACGGAAGCCAGCGCCGGCAACAAGCTCAAGGTCGTCTATCACCTCAGCGACGCCGAGAAGGTCAATTTCGTGCTCGGCAACATCCAGAACCACATTGACGGCGTCGGCGGCCCCGATCATGTGGCCATCGCGCTGGTGATCCACGGGCCGGCACTGAAGGCGTTTCACCGGGCGCAGGCCAACCCCGACGTCAGCAAACGCGTCGGCGATTTCTCCAAGGACGGTGTCGAGCTCGCGGCGTGCGCCAACACGATGAAGGCACAGAACGTCACCCTGACGGATTTGCTGCCGGGTTTCGTCAGCGCGGAGAAAGGCGGCGTGGTCCGTTTGGCCGAGCTCCAGTCGCAGGGCTATCTCTACCTGCGGCCTTAGAGCTGCGCGCAGCGAGCGCCACATTCCCCCATCGCACTTGACTTACCCATAACTCTACGGTTATGAGTTTATCCATAACTTTTGGGTTATGGATCTCATATGTCCGCCGCGCACGATCTTCTGTTCAGGACGCTCGCCGATCCCACCCGGCGGGCGATCTTCGAGCGGCTGTGCCGGGAGGGCGAGCAGACGGTCGGGGCACTGACCGCGACATCAGGCGTTTCCCAGCCGGCGGTCTCGAAACATCTCGGCGCGCTGAAGCTCGCAGGGCTGGTGCGCGACCGCCATGAAGGGCGCCAGACCCATTACCGCGCGCAGCCCGGCGCGCTGAATCCGCTGATCGACTGGACCGGCCAGATGGCCGGCTTCTGGCAGAACCGGCTCGATGCTCTCGACGATCTCCTGAAGAGGATGGACCAATGACCGAAGCTGCCGCCGAGATGCGCTCCGTGGTGATCGAGCGCGAATTTGCCTTTCCGACCGAGCGGATCTGGCGCGCGCTGACGCAGCCGCATCTGATCGAGGAATGGCTGATGAAGAACGACTTCAAGCCGGTCGTCGGTCATCGCTTCAATCTCCGCGGCGAATGGGGCGGCGTGCTGGATTGCGAGGTCCTCACCATCGAGCCGCAACGCGCGCTCGCCTATACCTGGAATTTCTCGCATGAGGACGCCGCGTTCGATCTGAAGAGCGTGGTGACCTTCACGCTGACACCGACGAATGCGGGCACGCATTTGCGCGTCGAGCAGGCGGGCTTCAGCCCGACGCAGAAGCAGGCCTATGGCGGCGCGCATGCCGGCTGGAAGCAGTTTTTCGCCAAGCTGGACGAGGTGCTGGCGCGGGCTGACTAGGTCCCTCGCCGGCCTTCATTCGATCATCTCAAGAGGAGGTTTCATTGACCGGGAATATGTGGGTTCGACAAATCCATCGCTGGCTGTCCATCGCTTTCACGCTCGCCGTGATCGCGAACATTGTTGCCCTGACGCTACAAATCCAGGCCACGTGGATCGGGCTGCTGGCATTCGTCCCGCTGATTCCGTTGCTCGCGACCGGGCTCTACATGTTCGCGCTGCCCTATGTCAGCCGTCGCAGCGGCGCGCGGCAAGAGGCGTGATCGTATGAAGAAGGCTGTGACCGCGAAGACAAACAGCGCGACCAGGACGGACAGCGCTTCGCCATCCAGGATGATCGACGGCAGGATCAAGGAGCTCGGCGACTGGCGCGGCGAGATGCTGGGGCGAGTCCGCGGCCTGATCAAGGAGGCCGATCCTGATGTCGTCGAGGAATGGAAATGGCGCGGCGTTCCCGTGTGGGAGCACGACGGCATCATCTGCACCGGCGAGACCTACAAGGCCGTCGTGAAGCTGACTTTTGCCAAGGGTGCGGCGCTGGACGACCCGTCCGGCCTGTTCAATTCGAGCCTCGAGGGAAACGTACGGCGCGCGATCGACATTCGCGAAGGCGAAAAGATCAACGAGAAGGCGTTGAAGACGCTCGTTCGCGCGGCGGTGGAGCTGAATGCGTCCAAGAAGAAGCCCACAAAGAAGCGATCGGCTTAAGGTGCGGAGAGATACGCCTCACCCAATGAGCTTGTGTTTACCGGCGTCGCTGCGCTCTCCCACAAGGGGCGAGGGCACATCAACGCGCATCTCGCAGTATTGCTTCGCTTGCCAGCCTGCCTCAAGCCGCTGCCGTTATCGGACGCGGGCTTACGACATATTCGCGCAAGACCTTGTCGTTGGCATCGACCTCGATCAGTGAGACGTCGTAGGTCCAGAGATCGGCGAGGTGCTGGAGCACGCGCTTGGCGTCGGTCTCGTTGAGCTGCGAGCCCTTGATGACGTGGTGATGCAGGATCAGCCGGCGGTCGCCGGAGAGATCGACGTCGACCACTTCGATGTTGGCATCGATGAAGCCGACATCATGCTGCCGCGCCAGCTCGCGCCGCACCCGGCGGAAGCCGCGATCGTCGTGAATGGCATCGACCCGGATGCCGGCGCGCTCCTCGGGATCGTCGTGCAGGTGGAACATGCGGAAGTGCCGCATCAGCTTCGGGCTCAGGAACTGCGCAATGAAGCTTTCATCGCGGTAGTTGGCCCAGACGTCGCGCAACACGCCCATCACGTCGTTCTTGCCGGCAATGTCGGGGAACCACTCGCGGTCCTCGTCTTCCGGCCTGGTGACGATGCGCTCGATGTCCTGCATCACGGCAAAGCCGAGCGCATAGGGATTGAACCCGGAGAAGCGCGGATCGTCGAACTCGGGCTGGAATACCACGTTGGTGTGCGATTGCAGGAATTCGAGGAAGTTGCCGTCGGTGATGCGGCCCTGCTGATGCAGCTTTGTCATGATGCGATAGTGGACGTAGGTCGCCGTCCCCTCGTTCATCACCTTGGTCTGGCTCTGCGGATAGAAATATTGCGCGATGTGGCGGACGATGCGCAAAAGCTCGCGCTGCCAGGGCGCCAGCCGCGGCGCGCTCTTCTCAAGGAAATAGAGCAGGTTTTCCTGCGGCAGGCCAAGCAGCTTGCGGCGGCGCTCGATGCTGAGCGCGGAGCGGGTCTTCGACGCCCCCTTCGGCACGGTGCGCCAGAGGTCGTTGAAGACCTCCTCCTCGTGCTGACGGCGGCGCCCTGCCCGCTTCTCCTCGGCGCGCAAATCCAGCTTCTTCTTGCCGGGATAGCGGTCGATGCCGTGCGACATCAGCGCATGCGCGGCATCCAAGGTGCGCTCGACCTCGACGCGGCCGTAGCGCTCCTCGCAGCTCATCACGTAGTTCTTGGCAAAGTCGAGATAGTCCAGAATGCCGTCGGCGTCGGTCCACTGCTTGAACAGATAGTTGTTCTTGAAGAAGTGGTTGTGGCCGAAGGCGGCGTGGGCGATCACCAGCGTCTGCATCGTCGCCGTGTTCTCCTCCATCAGATAGGAGATGCAGGGCGAGGAGTTGATCACGATCTCATAGGCAAGCCCCATCAGGCCCTTGCGGTAGGACGCCTCGTGGAACGCAAAGTGCTTGCCGAACGACCAGTGCTTGTAGAACAGCGGCATGCCGACCGACGAGTACGCATCCAGCATCTGCTCGGCGGTGATGACCTCGATCTGGTTCGGGTAGACGTCGAGCCCGAGATCCTTCGTCGCCACCTCCTCGCAGGCATCCGTGATGCGCTGCAAGGTGTGGAAATCCCAATCGGCGCCTTCGAACAAGCGTTCCGTCATGGAGCGGCTTTCTCCTGGGAAGTTTCGCGGCGCTGGAACAGATCGTGGAACACGGGGAAGATCTCGCTGCGCTCGCTGACCTTGCGCATCGAGAGCGGTGCGCCGCTGTTGCGCAGCCGGTCGTAGAGGGTCCAGAGCGAGGAGTCGGAGAGATCGAAGGCGCTGCCGCCGGCCTCCCCGACCTCGAGATAGGCAAAGAACTGGCAGACCGGCAGGATCTTGTCGGTCAGCAGCATGCCCGTGAGCTCGCCGTCGGAATAGGAATTGTCGCCGTCGGAGGCTTGCGCGGCGTAGATGTTCCAGTCCGACGGGTTGAAGCGCTCGCGCACGATCTCATGCATCGCGTGGAGCGCGCTGGAGACCAGCGTGCCGCCCGAGGCCGGACCGTAGAAGAAGGTCTGCTCGTCCACCTCCTCGGCGCGGTCGGTGTGGCGGATGAAGACGATCTCGACATGCTTGTAGCGGCGCTTCAGGAACACGTAGAGCAGCATGTAGAAACGCTTGGCCAGATCCTTCATGTGCTCGGACATCGAGCCGGACACGTCCATCAGGCAGAACATCACCGCCTGCGCGACGGGCTTGGGCACGGTCTCGAAGCGGCGATAGCGGATGTCCAGGGGATCGATGAAGGGAATCCGCTTGGTCTTCGCCTTCAGCTTTTCGAGCTGGGCGAGCAGCACCACACGCTCGTCCTCGTCGGTGCATGCGGCGATCGCGGCTTCCAGCTCTTCGATCTCGTCCTTGCGGGGACGCTTGAGCGCGATGCGACGCGCAAGCGCGAGCTTCACCGTCCGGCTGACCGAGATGTTGGCGGGCGAGCCGGCCGTGGTGTAGCCGGCGCGCTGGATGCCCTCGCTCTCGGTCTGCGCGATCTTGCGCTTGGCAAGATCCGGCAGCTCGAGGTCATCGAGGAACAGATCCACGAACTCGTCGCGGCTCAGGACGAAGCGGAAGGCGTCCTCGCTGTCGCCTTCGCCAGGACCGGAATCCTTGGCGCTGCCCTGGCCAGACCGCTGGAGGTAGTCGCCCTCGATGAACTTCTTGTTCCCGGGCAATACCATGTCGCGCGTTCCGCCTTCACGGCGGAAACGCGGCTCGTGCATGCCGTCGAGCGGTATCGTGACCTCGCCACCCTCCAGGACGTCCTTGATGTCGCGTTCCTGCGAGGTCTTCTTGACGGCGCCCTGCACCAGGGATTTGGCCCGACGCAAGAACCGCTGCCGGTTCTCAAGACTCTTGCCGCCTGGATTCAGGCGCCTGTCAATAATGTGAATGGGCACTTTTCCATCCGCCTCAACCGGCCTGCTTCACACGCATGTACCATTCGACGAGCCGGCGAACCTGACGCTCGGTGTAGCCTCGCTCCACCATGCGTGCGACGAACTCGCCGTGCTTCTTCTCCGTCTCGCCGTCCTTCTTCGACCCGAAGGAGATGACCGGAAGCAGGTCCTCGACCTGGGAGAATATCCGCTTTTCGATCACGTCGCGAATCTTCTCGTAGGACGTCCAGGTCGGATTTTTGCCACCGTTCTGGGCCCGCGACCGTAACGAGAATTTGACGACCTCGTTGCGGAAGTCCTTGGGGTTGGCGATGCCCGCCGGCTTCTCGATTTTCGTCAGTTCCTGGTTCAAAAGCTCGCGATCGAGCAGCTGGCCGGTGTCCGGATCCTTGAAGTCCTGATCCTCGATCCAGGCATCGGCGTAGTCGACGTAGCGGTCGAACAGATTCTGGCCGTAATCCGAGTAGGATTCGAGATAGGCCTTCTGGATCTCGTTGCCGATGAACTCGGCGTAGCGCGGCGCCAGCTCCGCCTTGATGAATTCGAGATAGCGCTTCTCGACTTCCTCCGGGAGCTGCTCGCGGCGGATCGACTGCTCCAGCGCGTACATCAGATGCACGGCGTCGGCGGCGACTTCCTGCGGATCGTGGTTGAAGGTCGCAGCCAGGATCTTGAAGGCAAAGCGCGTGGAGACGCCGTCCATGCCCTCGTCGACGCCGGCGGCATCGCGATATTCCTGGACGCTCCGTGCCTTCGGATCGGATTCCTTCAGGCTCTCGCCGTCATAGACCCGCATCTTGCCGAACAGCGTGGAGTTCTCGTGCTTGCGCAGGCGCGACATCACCGAGAACCGCGCCAGCGTCTCCAGCGTCGAGGGCGCGCACGGCGCGGCCGCCAGCTCCGAGCCCTGGATCAGCTTTTCGTAGATTTTCTGCTCTTCGGTGACCCGGAGGCAGTACGGCACCTTGATCACGCAGATGCGGTCGATGAAGGCCTCGTTGTTCTTGTTGGCCTTGAAGCTCGACCACTCGGCCTCGTTCGAGTGGGCGAGGATCACGCCGGTGAAGGGGATCGCGCCGATATTCTCGGTGCCGATGTAATTGCCCTCCTGCGTTGCGGTGAGCAGCGGGTGCAGCATCTTGATCGGCGCCTTGAACATCTCGACGAATTCAAGGATGCCCTGGTTGGCGCGGTTGAGGCCGCCGGAATAGCTGTAGGCGTCGGGATCGTTCTGCGCGTAGGTCTCGAGCTTGCGGATATCGACCTTGCCGACCAGCGACGAGATGTCCTGGTTGTTCTCGTCACCAGGCTCGGTCTTGGAGACCGCGATCTGGCGCAGCCGCGACGGCTGGATCTTTGCGACACGAAACTGAGAAATGTCGCCGCCGAAGGCTTCCAGCCGCTTGTAGCACCACGGGCTCATCAGGCCGGTGAGGCGCCGGCGCGGAATGCCGTACTTCTCTTCCAGCATCGGTCCGAGATGATCGGGATCGAACAGGCTGAGCGGGCTTTCGAACACGGGCGAGAGTTCATCGCCGGCTTTCAGCACGTAGATCGGCTGCACTTCCATCAGCGACTTGAGCCGCTCGGCGAGCGAGGATTTGCCACCGCCGACCGGGCCGAGCAGATAGAGGATCTGCTTGCGCTCTTCGAGACCTTGAGCCGCGTGACGGAAGAAGCCGACGATGCGCTCGATGGTTTCTTCCATGCCGTAGAAGCCGGCGAAGGCCGGATAGGTGCGGATCGTTCGGTTCAAAAAAATACGGCCAAGGCGGGTATCCTTGGCCGTGTCAATCGTCTGAGGATCACCGATCGCCGCTAGCAGCCGTTCAGCCGCGTTCGCGTATTTCATGGGATCGCTTCGACACGATTCCAGATATTCCGCCATCGACATGTCGTGTTGGCTTCTCGCCTCGAACGACTTAGCGAAAGCGTTGAATAGAGAATCGTTATACATGATCCCTCTCCGCGTGAGTTCCGCTACAAGCTGAAACGAAAGCAGTTACCGGACCGTTCCTCAGGCCGTTTCGAATCAGCGTGAGCACATGACGATCATTGGACACCCGGGTGCTAACGCGACGCAACGCACAACGTAGGCACTCGCTGAGTTACGAACAGGCACATGCCTGTAATTTGTGCGAATCTGTAGCTATCTTCGCTCATTTCCAGAAAATGTCACTTGGTCGCAACATCCGGGCATTACCGGGGATGAGCCCATCCGGCACTGCAACATGGAGCGATCCGCGAGCGGCAATCTTATGACGCTTCTACGGCGAAGCCTTGCGCGCGGTGTTCATCTTCCTGCTGCAATGCGGTGCGCGCAGCATGACAATCGCGGCAAGCGCGCAGCAGTGTATCAAAATCGGTCGCCAACCCCTCCGAGCGGATGACAATCCGTTCATTCTGCCGTTCATCCTGCGCGCGGCGCGCCAAGGTGCTGACGGTGCAGAGCTGCCGCTGCAAGGCCGGCGTCAGCGTCAGCACGATCACCTTGTGCCCGCGGCCTTCCTCGGCCGAAATCTCCGCAATCGAGTCCCACAGCAGAAATTCATTGCCGATGCGGAGGTCGCGGATGCCATAGGGGGTGACGATCACCACCGGACCCCGGTCGGCGGGCAGCAGCCAGATCAGCCGGCTGGTCACCAGGCCGAACAACACGACGCCGGCATAGCCGACGGTCGTATCGTAGTCGCCGAGACCGTCCCACCAGTCGAAGGCAAGGCTCGCACTGAACAGGGTCATTGCGAAGCCCGCCGCGACCAGCAGCCGCAGCTGGGTCGTACATGGACTGATTTCGAGATCGTGGGACGCGTCGATGCATACGGCCGGCGCGACCGATTGCGGACTGTCGGCGACAGCGAGCCTGAGGCGGTCATGATGTGCGTGCATGCTTTTCCCCCAGCATGGCCATTCGCGGCCCAGCCACGATGTATCAGGCGGACCGTAGTCCGCTGGTGACACTCCGGGCAGCCATGAGCTGACGAGACGAAGCGGCTGACGTTACGCAACGAGACCTTGGCCAACGCCTCCGGCCCACGACCTTTTTACGCAACACGGCTACTTCCGCCTGGATCGCCATGATCGCGACGGAGTTACACTAGAGGGTATGACGCCTATCCCCTTGATTGGTTCCCTCTTGGGAGCATGTAAGCTAGAGGATAGCGCGTCAGGACTGGCGCGGAAACCCCTCGCCCGCAGGCTTGGAGATAAATAAGCATCATGAATCCCGTCAAAGAGCTGGAAAAGCACGGACAAGCCGTCTGGCTGGACTTCCTGGCCCGTGGCTTCATCGCCAAGGGCGACCTGAAGCGGCTGATCGACACCGACGGCGTCAAGGGCGTCACCTCCAATCCGTCGATCTTCGAGAAGGCGATCGGCAGCTCGGACGAGTATGACGCACCGATCGGCAAGGCGCTGAAGCGCGGCGACCGGACCGTGGCCGACCTGTTCGAGGCCGTCGCGATCGAGGACATCCAGAACGCCGCGGACGTGCTCCGCCCGGTTTATGACCGCCTGAAGGGCGGCGACGGCTATGTCAGCCTCGAAGTCTCGCCCTATCTGGCGATGGACACCGCCGGTACGGTCGCCGAGGCGCGGCGGCTCTGGAAGGATGTCAATCGCAAGAACCTGATGGTGAAGGTGCCCGCGACGCCGGAGGGCCTTCCGGCGATCGAGCAGTTGATCGGCGACGGCATCAGCATCAACATCACGCTGTTGTTCGCCAGGGACGTCTACCTCCAGGTCGCCGAGGCCTATCTCGCCGGTCTGGAAAGATATGTCGCCGACGGCGGCGACCCGTCGCACGTGGCGAGCGTCGCGAGCTTCTTCGTCAGCCGCATCGACTCGGTCGTCGACAAGCAACTCGACGAGAAGATCGCCCGCGCCAACGATCCCAGCGAGAAGGAGCGGCTCGCCGCGCTGAAGGGCAAGGTCGCGATCGCCAACGCCAAGGTCGCCTACCAGGATTACAAGCGCCTGTTCTCCGGCCCGCGCTGGGACAAGCTCGTCGCCAAGGGCGCCAAGCCGCAGCGCATGCTGTGGGCCTCCACCGGCACCAAGAACAAGGACTACAGCGACGTCCTCTATGTCGAGGAGCTGATCGGCCCCGACACCATCAATACCGTGCCGCCGGCGACACTCGACGCGTTCCGCGACCACGGCAAGCCGCGCGACAGCCTCGAAGAGAATGTCGACGACGCCAGGCGCGTGCTGGACGAGCTGGAGCGCTCCGGCGTCTCGCTCGATGCGATCACCAAGGAGCTCGTCAAGGACGGCGTCAAGCAGTTCGCCGATGCCGCGGACAAGCTCTATGGCGCCGTCGCGCACAAGCGGGCAACCGTGCTCGGGCCCGCGATCGACCGCCAGCTTCTCTCGCTCGGCGACGGTCTCGGCAAGGCGGTGGCCAAGAGCACCGAGGAATGGCGCGCGGCGGCAAAGATCCGCAGGCTGTGGCAGCGCGACAAATCGGTCTGGACCGGCGCCGACGAGGACAAATGGCTCGGCTGGCTCGACAGCGCGGCGAAGGCCGACGTTGCCGACTACGAGGATTACGCCAACCGCGTGAAGGGGCAAGAATTCTCCGATGCCGTCGTGCTCGGCATGGGCGGATCGAGCCTCGGCCCCGAGGTGCTGGCCGAGACCTTTGCGCGGAAGTCCGGCTTCCCGAAGCTGCACGTGCTGGATTCCACCGATCCGGCGCAGGTCCGGGCGATGGAGGCCAGGATCGACATCGCCAACACCGTGTTCATCGTGTCCAGCAAATCCGGCGGCACCACCGAGCCGAACGCGATGAAGGATTATTTCCATGAGCGCGTCGCGCAGGCAGTCGGCCCGAACGTGAAGACCGGCCATCGCTTCATCGCGGTGACCGATCCCGGCTCGTCGCTGGAGAAGGCAGCGAAGAGCCTCAACTACGCCCGCATCTTCCATGGCGAACCCTCGATCGGCGGCCGTTATTCGGTGCTCTCGCCGTTCGGCCTGGTGCCGGCGGCAACCGCGGGCATCGACGTCAAGACCTTCGTCAAGCAAGCGCTCGCGATGGCCCGCTCCTGCGGACCGGACGTGCCGCCAAGCGAGAACCCGGGCGTGCAGCTCGGCCTTGCGATGGGCCTCGCCGGCCTCGAAGGCCGCGACAAGGTGACGATCCTGCCGTCGAAGAAGATCGCCGATTTCGGCGCCTGGGCCGAACAGCTCATCGCGGAATCGACCGGCAAGGAAGGCAAGGGCCTGATCCCGATCGCCGGCGAGCCGCTGGGCGAGCCGGCAGTCTACGGCAACGACCGCTTCTTCATCGACATCCGCACCGAGGGCGAGGCGGATGCTGCCCATGACTCCAAGCTTGCCGCGGTCGAAGCGGCTGGCCATCCCGTCGTGCGCATCGTCATGAAGTCGATCGACCATCTCGGCCAGGAGTTCTTCCGCTTCGAGATGGCGACGGCGGTGGCAGGCAGCATCCTCGGCATCAACCCGTTCGACCAGCCGGACGTGGAAGCGGCCAAGATCAAGACCCGCGAGCTCACCGCGTCGTTCGAGAAGACCGGCGCGCTGCCGGCCGAGGAGCCGGTCGTCAGCACGGATGAAGCCGATCTCTACACCGACGAGGCCAACGCCACCGCGCTCCGTGCTGCCGGAGCGAATGGCGACCTGACCTCCTGGCTGAAGGCGCATCTCTCCCGCTCCAACCACGGCGACTATGTCGCCCTGCTCGGCTACATCGCGCGCGACAAGGCCACGATCGACGCACTCCAGACGATGCGTCTCGAAGTGCGCGAGAAGCGTCACGTGGCAACCTGCGCCGAGTTCGGACCGCGCTTCCTGCATTCGACCGGGCAGGCCTACAAGGGCGGACCCGACAGCGGCGTGTTTCTCCAGATCACGGCCGACGACGCCAAGGACTTGTCGGTGCCGGGCCAGAAGGCGAGCTTCGGCGTCATCAAGGCGGCGCAGGCGCGCGGCGACTTCGACGTGCTCACCGAGCGCGGCCGGCGTGCGCTCCGCGTGCACTTGAAGGGGCCGCTCAAGAAAGGTCTCGCGGCGCTCAATGCTGCGCTTAACGACGCACTGAATTAAGGGAAGCTCTCAATGCAACTCGGCATGATCGGCCTCGGCCGGATGGGCGGCAACATCGTTCGCCGCCTGATGCGCCACGGTCATTCGACCGTGGTCTACGACAAGGACGCCAAGGCCGTCGCCGGTCTCGCCGCGGACGGCGCCGTGGGCTCCGCGACGCTGGAAGAGTTCATCGCCAAACTGGAGCGGCCGCGCACCGCCTGGGTGATGCTGCCGGCCGGCCACATCACCGAGACGACGATCGACACGATCGCCGGCGTGATGCAGGAAGGCGACGTCATCATCGACGGCGGCAACACGTTCTGGCAGGACGACGTCCGCCGCGGCAAGGCCCTGAAGCAGCGCGGCATCCATTATGTCGACGTCGGCACATCAGGCGGCGTCTGGGGGCTCGACCGCGGCTATTGCATGATGATCGGCGGCGAGAAGCAGGTGGTCGACCGGCTCGATCCGATCTTCGCCGCGCTCGCGCCCGGCGCCGGCGACATTCCGCGCACGGAGGGACGTGAGGGGCGCGATCCCCGCATCGAGCAGGGCTACATCCATGCAGGTCCCGTGGGCGCCGGCCATTTCGTCAAGATGATCCACAACGGCATCGAATACGGGCTGATGCAGGCCTATGCTGAAGGTTTTGATATTCTCAAGAACGCCAACATTGAGGCGCTGCCGTCAGATCATCGCTACGATTTCGACCTCGCCGACATCGCAGAGGTGTGGCGGCGCGGCAGCGTGATCCCGTCCTGGCTGCTCGATCTCACCTCGACGGCGCTCGCGGACAGCCCTGCACTCGGGGAATATTCCGGCTTCGTCGAGGATTCCGGCGAAGGACGCTGGACCGTGAATGCGGCGATCGACGAGGCCGTGCCGGCCGAAGTTTTGACCGCGGCCCTCTACACACGTTTCCGTTCCCGCAAGGAACACACCTTCGCCGAAAAAATTCTTTCTGCGATGCGTGCAGGATTCGGCGGACACAAGGAGCCGAAGCAGCCGGGCGCTTCGAAACCCAAATAAAAGCCGAAGTAACAAGTAACAGAGCGAAGGCCTATCGTTCGTGACAAAAGACCCGCAAGCCAAGCGCAAGCCGGAAAATTGCGCCTTCGTCATCTTTGGCGTGACGGGCGACCTCACTCACCGTCTGGTGATGCCGTCGCTCTACAATCTGGCCGCCGAGCACCTGCTGCCGGAAAAGTTCTGCGTCGTCGGCGTGGCCCGCAACCGCCAGTCGGACGACGAGCTGCGCGACAGCCTGTTGAAGGGCCTGCGCCAGTTCGCGACCCGCCCCGTGGACGACGACATCGCCCGGAAGCTGCTGGAATGCGTGACCTTCGTCGAGGCCGATGCGAAGGACCCGCCCTCCTTTGATCGCTTGCGCGAGCATCTGGATTCGCTGGAATGCGCGCAGGATACCGGCGGCAACCGGCTGTTCTATCTGGCAACCCCGCCCGCGGCGTTCGCGCCGACGGCGCGTCAGCTCGGCCGCACCGGCATGATGAAGGAGAACGGCGCCTGGCGACGTCTCGTGATCGAAAAGCCGTTCGGCACAGACCTCGCTTCGGCGCGCGCGCTGAACGCCGAGCTGCTGAAGATCATGGACGAGCACCAGATCTACCGGATCGATCACTATCTCGGCAAGGAGACGGTGCAGAACATCCTGGTGCTGCGCTTCGCCAACGGCATGTTCGAGCCGATATGGAATCGCAACCACATCGACCACATCCAGATCACGGTGGAAGAGAAGCTCGGCGTTGGCCATCGCGGCGGCTTCTACGACGCCACCGGCGCGTTGCGCGACATGGTGCCGAACCATTTGTTCCAACTGATGTCGCTGGTCGCGATGGAGCCACCGGCGCGCTTCGATGCGCATTCCGTGCGCTCGGAGAAGGCCGACGTGCTCACCTCGATCCAGCAGCCGAGCCGGGAGGAAGCGCTGAGGAATTCGGTCCGCGCACAATATCTCGCGGGGCATATCGGCGACGACGACATCCCGGACTATCGCAAGACCGAGGACGTCAAGGCCGGCAGCACGACCGAGACCTTCGTCGCGCTGAAGCTGATGATCGACAATTGGCGCTGGGCTGGCGTGCCCTTCTATCTGCGTACGGGCAAGGCGCTCGGCCACAAGCGCACGGAAGTCGCGATCAAGTTCAAGCAAGCGCCGCTGTCGATGTTTTCGGGGACGACGGTCGACCGCTTGTCGCAGAACTTCCTCACCATCGGCATCGCACCGACCGAGACCATCGAGCTTCAGTTCAACGCCAAGATCCCAGGGCCGAGCGTCACCATCGACGGTGTCGAGATGAAGTTCCGCTACGGCGACTATTTCCGCGCAGATCCCTCAACCGGCTATGAGACGCTGATCTACGACTGCATGATCGGCGACAACATCCTGTTCCAGCGCGCCGACGGCATCGAGGCCGGATGGCAGGCGGTGCAGCCGTTCCTGGACGCCTGGAAAAGTGAAGGCACCAACGGCATCGAGACCTATGAAGCCGGCAGCGACGGGCCGAAATGCGCCGACGAGCTGCTGCGCCGCGACGGGCGCAGCTGGCGGAAATATTCGTGATGGCGGCGTCCGGCCAGCCGAAGCTGATCGTCGAGGCCGACGCCGACGTGCTGGCGCAGGCCGCAGCCGAGCGGGTAATGGCGCGGATATCAGCCAATCCCGGGCGGATCGCGATCTGCCTCACCGGCGGCTCCAGCCCGAAGAAGCTCTATCAATTGCTTGGCAGCGACGCCTGGCGCGGCAAGATTCCATGGGACCGCGTGCACTGGTTCATCGGTGACGAGCGTTTCGTCCCTGAGAGCGATCCGCTCAACAACATGGCGGTCGCACGCGCGACCTTTCTCGACCGCAATGCGCCGTCCGGGCATGTTCACCCGATCCCGACCACGGCCGAAAGCCCCGAAGCGGGTGCCGAGGCCTATGCGCGCGAGCTTCAGTCCTTTTACGGCGCCAAAAACCTCGATCCGGCACGGCCGCTGTTCGACATGGTCCTGATGGGCGCGGGCCCGGACGGCCACACCGCCTCGCTCTTCCCCGGCTACCCCGCGATCGAGGAGACCACACGCTGGGTGGTCGGCGTCCCCAAGGCCAATGTCGCGCCGTTCGTGCCGCGGGTCTCGCTGACCCTGCCCGCCTTGGCCTCCTGCCGCGAAATGCTGTTCGAGATTGCCGGGCACGACAAGCAGCCGATCTTGACGCGCCTGCTCAATGGCGAGACTCTGCCGGCTGTACGCGCGCGCTCGAATGGTGAGACCGTCTGGCTGGTCGATAGGGCCGCGCTTCCGGAGGGAATTCGTGGCGGGCGTTGAAGCACCTTGTGCGTTGATCGTGATGGGCGTGTCGGGTTCGGGCAAGAGTACGGTTGCGGAGGCGCTCGGGCAGCGGCTCGGCTGGCGTTTCGAGGACGGCGACAGCTTTCACCCCGCCAGCAATGTCGAGAAGATGCGGGCCGGCCACCCCCTCACCGACGAGGACCGCTGGCCCTGGCTCAACGCCATCGCCGACGAGATCGCGCGGGTTTGCGGCAAGGGCGAGCACGTGATCATCGCCTGCTCGGCGCTGAAGCACGCCTATCGTGACGTGCTGCTGCGCGGACGCGACGACGTCCGCTTCGTCTTCCTGAGGGGCACCAAGGAGCTGATTGCCGCCCGCCTCGCGCAACGCAAGGGCCATTTCATGCCGCCCGAACTGCTGACGAGCCAGTTCACGACGCTGGAGCCGCCCGAGGCGGGCGAGCACGTCATCACCGTCTCGATCGACGAATCCGTCGAGGCGATCGTGGACGGCGTGGTTCGACAGCTGAAATTGGGCGGCGCGAAACGCTGAGGCCAAGAAACTCGAGGTCCTGCCATGACGAAAATCTCACTCGTGGTCTCCGACGTCGACGGCACGCTGCTGACCAAGGACAAGACGCTGACGGAGCGTGCGAGGTCCGCGGTGCAGCGGCTGCACCAGGCCGGCATCGGCTTCACCATCACCTCCAGCCGCCCCGCGATCGGCATGCGGTTCCTGATCGAGCCGCTGGCGCTCTGGCTGCCGGTCGGCCCGTTCAACGGCTCTTCGATCGTCGATCCCGAGATGCATCCGGTCGAGCAGCACCTGATCCCGGCGAGCGCCGCCGAACGGTCCTTGCAGATCCTCCGGGAGTTCGGCGCCGACATCTGGCTGTTCACCTACGACAAATGGCTGATCGACAACCCCAACGGCAAATACGTCGCGCACGAGCAGCACACGATCCGCTCCGCCCCGACCATCGTGACGGATTTTTCGCCGTACCTCTCAAGTGCCTGCAAGATCGTCGGCGCCAGCGCCGACGCCGCCGGGCTCGAGCGCTGTGAAAAGGCGATGCAGGAGGCGCTCGGCAGCGAGGCGACCGCGGTGCGCTCGCAGACCTATTATCTCGACATCACGCCGCCCGGCTTCGACAAGGGCACCTTCGTGCAGGCGATGGCCAAGCGCCTTGGCATTTCCACCGACGCGGTCGCCACCATCGGCGACATGCAGAACGACCTCGCGATGTTCCGCGTCAGCGGCACCTCGATCGCGATGGGCAATGCCACCGACAGTGTCAAGGACCAGGCCACCCACGTCACCGCGACCAATGAGCAGGATGGCTTTGCGGAAGCGATGGCGATGATCCTGAAGTGGAATGGGGTTGGCTGAGATCTGATGAGATAGACTCGACTGGCGCGCGACGGAGGTGCGTTCCCTCCCCCCGCGGGGGACCGGAGAGAGTGCCGCCCCCCTTACTTCGACCGCTGCACAGCCGGCTTCTCGCTCTCCTGCCTTGCCGCGGAGAGATTGTGGGCGGTGTTGATCAGCGCGATGTGGGTCAGCGCCTGGGGGAAGTTTCCGGTCTGGCGCCGGGCGCCTGAATCATATTCTTCGGCCAAGAGCCCGACATCGTTCGCGATACCGACCACCCGATCGAGCAGGATCTGCGCCTTGTCGAGATCGCCGGCCAGCACATGCGCATCGGCCAGCCACAGGCTGCAGGCCAGGAACGCGCCCTCGATCGGCTGCGTCTCCTCGGACACCTCACGCGGATCGTGCCGCAGCACGAAACCGTCGCGCATCAGGTGCTTTTCGACGGCGGCGATGGTGCCGCGGATGCGCGGGTCTTGCGCCGGCAGGAAGCCGACCGCCGGCAGCAGCAGCACGCTGGCGTCGAGCACCTTCGAACCGTAGGACTCGACGAAGGCGTTTTTCTCCGCGTCAAATCCCTTGTTGCAGACGTCGCGATGGATGGCTTCGCGCAAGGCGCGCCAATGCAGCAGCGGCGCCTTGAAGCCAAATGTTTCGGCGCTCTTGATGCCGCGGTCGAACGCGACCCAGGTCATCACCTTGGAAAAGACGTAGTGCCTGGGCTGGCCGCGCCGCTCCCAGATACCGTGATCGGGATGGTCCCAGACCTCGGCGAGATGCTGGAGCACGGCGCATTCCAGCGCCCAGGTCGTCTCGTCGTCGAGCTTGAGCCTGGCCATGCGCGACTGGTGGAAGGCGTCGATCAGCTCGCCATAGACATCGAGCTGGAGCTGCGCATGCGCGGCATTGCCGACACGCACCGGCTGGGCGCCCTCATAACCGTCGAGCCAGCCCGCTTCCCATTCCAGCAGGCGCCGCTGGCCCCAGATGCCGTACATGATCTGCATGTTCGCCGGCGAGCCTGCCGCCGCGCGTAAGAGCCAATTGTGCCAGGCCAAGGCTTCCTCGGTGTAACCCGAGTTCATCAGCGCCAGCAGCGTGAAGGTGGCGTCGCGCAGCCAGCAGAAGCGGTAATCCCAATTCCTGGCGCCGCCGAGCTTTTCCGGCAATGAGGTGGTGGGCGCCGCGACGATGCCGCCGGTGGGATCGAAGGTCAGCGCCTTCAGCGTGATCAGCGAGCGCACGATCAGATCGTGATAGTCGCCGTCGCGGGTGCACTGGCTGCACCACTCCTGCCAAAACTTTTCGGTCTCCTGGAGCGCGATCTCCGGATCGATCGGCTCGGGCGGATCGAGATGCGAGGGGCCGTAGGTCAGCACGAACGGCACCGTCTCGCCGGCCTTCACTTCGAAGCCGGAAACGGTGGTCAGATCCTCGCCACGGGTCTCGACCGGCGTGCGCAGCACGGTCATGTCCTGGCCGGCGACCGCCAGCAACGAATGGTCGATGCGCCGCACCCAGGGAATGTCGACGCCGAAGCCGAAACGGATGACGAGTTCCATCCGCATCTTCACCGTGCCCGTGAGGCCGCGGACCAGCCGCACAATGTCGGAGGCCTTGCCGCGCGGCGGCATGAAGTCGATCAGCGCGACGGTGCCGCTCTCGGTCTCGAAGCGCGTTTCGAGGATGAGGGTGTTGCCGAGATAGCGGCGCGAGATGGAGGTCGCGTCCTCGCTTGGCGCGATCAGCCAGCGGCCGTTCTTGTGCGTGCCCAGGATCGCGGCAAAGCAGGCATCGGAATCGAAGGCCGGCCAGCACAGCCAGTCGATCGAGCCGTCGCGCCCGACCAGCGCTGCGGTCTCGCAATCGCCGATCAGCGCATAGTCCTCGATCCTCTGAGCCAATGTGTTACGAGCCCCGGAAAATCCGCCGTTTTCAACTCCCGCCGGTCAACGAGCGTTCCCGCGTCGCCGCCTTCAAGGCCGTAAGATCAACCTTGGCGGCGATCTTGTCGAGTGCGACCGGCAGACGCTGGCGCCAGTTCGGATGCTCATCGATCGTGCCGGGAATGTTGGGCTGGTCGATCACGCCGAGCAGATCCTCCAGCGACACCGCCAGGAGACGCGACGGCGTCCGCGACAGGAAGGCGAGCACCGAATAGAGATCGTTGGCGTTGATGCCGTTCTGGCGCAGGATCTCGTCGAGCCTGCCGAGCGCATCCCAGCGCGCCTGGTCGTCCTCGCCGGGGTCGAGCCCGAGCGAGCGCTTCATCCTGAGATCGCTGAAGGAGCGCCAGCCTGCGTAGGTGCACAGATCATGCGTGTTCAGCGTGACCAGCGCATTGGGCCGGTAATGATCGGTATTGCGGAAATGGCCGGCATCGTCGCGCTCGAACATCATGACGAGGTAGGACCAGATGCCGAAATCCTGCATGGTCTCGCGGAAGCCTTCCGGCACGGTGCCGAGGTCCTCGCCGATCACGATGCATTTGTTCGCCGCGCTCTCGCGCACCACGGCGCCGAGCAACGCCTCGAACGGCATCTGCACATAGGCGCCATTGTCCGGCTTGAAGCCGCGCGGCACCAGATACAGCCGCTTCAAGCCCAGCACGTGATCGAGCCGGATGGCGCCGGCATGGCGCATCGAGGCGGCCAGCATGTCGGCAAACGGCACGAAGGATTGCGCCTCCAGGCCACCGGCATTGAAGCCGGCAAGGCCCCAATCCTGTCCGACGGTGTTGAGCACGTCGGGCGGCGCGCCGACGGCGAGATGGCGCGAAATCGCCATCTGCTCGTTCCAGGCGTCGAAGCCGTTGGACTGCACGCCGACGGCGACGTCGAGATAGAGCCCGACGCGCATGCCAAGCCGGCCGGCCAACTCCTTGGCGGCATGCAATTGGCTATCGGCCGTCCATTGCACGAATTCGACGAACTCGACCTCGCGCTTGTCGGGACCGTTGCGGAGCTCGGCGCATTTGGCTTCATCCGGCTGCTGCCACTCTTGCGGCCACTCCCACCACGGTCTGGTGAAGCGATGCCGCAGCACCTCGAAGCAGGCAAAGCGGGACAACAGCGGCGCGCGGTCCGCGCGGAAGGCGTCGAACTCCTTGCGGCGCACCTCGCTCGCGCGTGTCACGAAACTGTTGTAGGCGGCGCGCAGGCCGAGCCATTTCAGCGCCGCCATGTCGGCATAGGGCACGCGGTCGCCTTCGCGCAGCCGCGCGGCGGTCGCAGCCGCGTCGGGGACGAGGTCGGCGGAAAATTCCGGGATCGCCTCGACGTCGATATAGAGCGGGTTGAGAAACAGCCGGCTGTTCGGCGAATAGGGGCTGCAATCGGCGGGGTGGTTGTCGAACAGGACATGCAGCGGATTGAGCCCGACGCCATCGGCGCCGAGCTGCCTGGCGAGCCGGACGAGATCGGCGAGATCGGTGAAATCGCCAATGCCCCAATTGCGGTCCGAGCGGACGCTGTAGAGCTGCACGGCAAGCAGCCAGCCACGGTCGAATTCGCCGCCAAAGGCGCGCTCGGGCGCCACGATCATCGGCACCTCTTCCGCAGCACCTTCGGCATCGGTCAGCGTCAACCGGTGATAACCGAGCGGCAGGCCGGCGGGCCAGGCGATCACGGGCTCTCGCGTCTCGCCTTGCGCGATCACATTGCCGTTTGCGCGCAATTTCCATTGCAGCGGCGGCGCGCCGACCGTCGTCAATTCGGTGCGCGGATGTCCCAGGGCGCGCACCACCACGGGCCCGCCGACGAAGCGGTAAACCCGCTTCTCCGGCAGGGCCTCGAGGATGGATTTGAGGGCCACGGGATCGGTGACCCGCAGCTTTCCGAGGGCATCGACGAATTCGGACTGAACGCCCTTGATCCGGGCTTGAGCTAAAAGATCCATTCGGCACGCAGCTTGCAGGCCATCATTCGGCCGGGGGCATCGATTTTAACGAGGTCGCGGAAGAGGTTAGTCAAGGGTAACTCGCAAGCTGCGCCCGCCGTTCCCAAGGGAACCAATGACACACAAGCGGCTTTCTATATAGGTACCAAGCGTAGGTTCCCGACAAGGGAAACGGGCTCCTGCTTTCTTGTCAATGGCATCACCGTGAACAAGACAATTCAAACTGTCGAGAGTGCCGCAGCCGGCAGTGCTTTCCTCATCGAAGACGTCTATCCCTTGATCGACGCCGGGCGCTTCGCCGTGAAGCGGATCTCCGGCGAACGGGTCGAGGTCTGGGCCGACATCTACCGCGGCGGCGACGGAGTGATCGGAGCCGCGCTGGTCTGGCGCCGCGAGCAGGACCGGGAATGGCGGAGTGAGCCGATGATCCATCACGGCAATGACCGCTGGTCCGGCGCCTTCACAGCCGTCGAGCCCGGCCAACATGTCTACGCGATCGAAGCGTGGACCGACGAATTCGCCACCTGGTCTCACGGGGTTGAGCGCAAACGGCGCGCCGGCGCGGACGTCAGCCTCGATGCGATCGAGGGCGCCGGCCTCCTGACCAAGGCGCATAGCGCCCGGCAGGACGCCGCGGCGGTCATCGTGAAGCAATGCGAGGATTATCTTCAGACCGGGGATGTCGGCTCGCTGCTTGCAGCCGATCTCGGCGCGGCCATGGCTGAGAGCCAGCCGCGGCCCGACCTGACCCGCTCGCCGAGCTTCCCGCTGATCGTCGACCGCGACAAGGCGCGCTTCGGCGCCTGGTATCAGATGATGCCGCGCAGCCAGAGCCGGATTCCCGGCCGGCATGGCACGCTCCGCGACTGCATCGCGCGCGTGCCTGATATCGCCGCGATGGGCTTTGACGTGCTCTATTTCACGCCGATCCACCCGATCGGCAACACCCGCCGCAAGGGCCGCAACAATGCGCCGGTGGCGACCGAAGGCGATCCCGGCTCGCCCTATGCGATCGGCAGCGCCGAGGGCGGGCACGATGTGCTGCATCCCGAGCTCGGCACGATCGAGGATTTTCGCGCGCTGGTCGCGACCTGTCTTGAATACGGCCTCGAGCTCGCGCTCGACTTCGCCGTGCAATGCTCGCCGGACCATCCCTGGCTGACGCAGCATCCGGAATGGTTCAAGTGGCGGCCGGATCGCTCGGTGCGGACGGCGGATGATCCCTATTCGGACATCGTCATTCCCGATTTCGCCTCCGTCGACAGGAGCGGACTGTGGAACGCGTTTCGCGATGCCATGCTGTTCTGGATCGACCACGGCGTCACCATCTTCGCCATCGACAATCACGACACCGCGCCGCTTCCGTTCTGGGACTGGCTGATCAGCGACATCCGCCGCCGCCATCCCGAGGTGATCTTGTTCTCCAAGTCGTTTGCCAGGCCGAGGCTGATGAAGGGACTCGCCAAGCTCGGCTTTGCGCAGTCCTTCACCCATTTCCCGTGGCGCACGGAAAAATGGGAGCTGGAGCAATATCTCGGCGAGCTCACGCGCTATCCCGAGCGGGACTTCTATCGCCCGAACCTGTTCGTCAACACGCCCGACCTGCTGCCCTATCACCTCCAGAGCGGCGAGCCCTGGGCGTTCAAGTCGCGCCTCGCGCTGGCGGCGACGCTGTCGGGCAATTACGGCATCTACAGCGGCTTCGAGCTGCTCGAGCACGCGGCGGTGCCGGGCCGCGAGGAATATCTCGATTCCGGGAAATACCAGATCAAGCAGCGCGACTGGGACAAGCCGGGCAACATCAAGGCCTACATCGCCGCGCTCAACCGAATCCGCAACGAAAACGGAGCGCTTCAGCAAACGGTCAATTTGCGTTTCCTCGGCATCGAGGACGGCGAGACGATCGCTTTCGTGAAGCAGGCGACGGATCCCGCCAACGCCGTCGTCATCGTGATTGCGCTCTCGCGCCATGTGCGCGAATGCTGGCTGCCGCTCGGCGACGTCACGGTTGACGCCGGCGGGCAGCGACACCATGTGACGACACTCGAAAACCTCCTCAGCGGCGAACAGTCCCGCATCGAATGGGGCGGAATCAGGTTGCGTATCGATCCCGACCGCGATCCGGCGCTCTTGTTCCGCTGCCTGGCGTAAGGGGGCACGCCATGAATGTTTTGTCTTCCGTTGACACCAAGAAGGTTGAGGCTGCCGAGATCGTGGACGAGCTCTGGTACAAGGACGCCATCATCTACCAACTCCACGTCAAGGCTTTTGCCGACAGCAACAATGACGGCATCGGCGACTTCGCCGGGCTGACCGAGAAGCTGCCCTATCTCCAGGAGCTCGGCGTCACCGCGCTGTGGCTGCTGCCGTTCTATCCGTCGCCCGGCCGCGACGACGGCTACGACATCGCCGACTACGGCGCGGTCAATCCCGATTTCGGGACGATGAAGGACTTCAAGCGCTTCATCCAGGAAGCGCAGAGGCGCGGCCTGCGCGTCATCACCGAGCTCGTCGTCAACCACACCTCCGACCAGCACAAATGGTTCAAGCGCGCGCGCCGCAGCCATCCGGGCTCGAGCGCCCGCAACTGGTATGTCTGGAGCGACACCGACCAGAAATACCAGGGCACGCGGATCATCTTCACCGACACCGAGAAGTCGAACTGGACCTGGGATCACGAGGCCGGCGCCTTCTACTGGCACCGCTTCTTCTCGCACCAGCCGGACCTCAATTTCGACAACCCGCGGGTGGTCAGCGCCCTGATCCAGGTGATGAAGCGCTGGTTGGATGCCGGCGTCGACGGCTTCCGACTCGATGCCATTCCCTATCTCTGCGAGCGCGAGGGCACCTCGAACGAGAACCTCCCCGAGACGCACGCGATCATCAAGCGCCTGCGCCAGGAGCTGGATTCCTATTCCAAGGGCAAGCTGCTGCTGGCCGAGGCCAATCAATGGCCGGAGGACGTGCAGGAATATTTCGGCCGCGGCGACGAATGCCACATGGCCTACCACTTCCCGCTGATGCCGCGCATCTACATGGCGATCGCCCAGGAAGACCGCTTTCCGATCACCGACATCTTGCGCCAGACGCCGGACATTCCCGCAAGCTGCCAATGGGCGCTGTTCCTGCGCAACCATGACGAGCTGACGCTGGAGATGGTCACCGACGTCGAGCGCGACTATCTCTGGACCACCTACGCCAACGATCCCCGCGCCCGCATCAATGTCGGCATCCGGCGGCGCCTCGCGCCGCTGATGGACAATGACCGCCGCAAGATCGAGTTGATGAACTCGCTGCTGCTGTCCTTTCCCGGCACGCCGATCATCTACTACGGCGACGAGATCGGCATGGGCGACAACATCTATCTCGGCGACCGCAACGGCGTCCGCACGCCGATGCAGTGGAGCCCGGACCGCAATGGCGGCTTCTCGCGCTGCGACCCGGCCCGCCTCTATGCGCCGCTGATCATGGATCCCGTCTACGGCTACGAATCGGTGAACGTGGAGGCGCAGTCGCGCAGCCTGTCCTCGCTGCTCAGCGCGACCAAGCGCCTGATCTCGGTGCGCAAGTCGACCCTCGCCTTCGGCCGCGGCACCATGACCTTCATCCGCCCGGCCAACCGCGCGGTGCTGGCCTATGTCCGGCAGCACCACGACGAGGTCATCCTCTGCGTCGCCAACCTCTCGCGCGCCGCGCAGGCGACCGAGCTCGACTTGTCGCCGTGGAAGGACCGCATCCCGCAGGAGATGCTGGGCCGCACGCGCTTCCCGGCGATCGGCGAAATGCCCTACATGATCACGCTCGGGCCGTACGGCTTCTACTGGTTCCAGCTCACCGAGCGCGACAAATCCGAGCCGGTGAAGCCAAGCGCGGTGCCGGAGTTCGAGACGCTGGTGGTGCCGGTCAATTCGAACTGGGTGTCGCTCGCGCGCGAGCGCGGTGTGTTCGAGCGCGACGTGCTGCCGGGCTTCCTGTCGCGGACCCGCTGGTATCCCGAGCACAATCCCAAGCACATCCAGGCCACGCTGACCTCGGCGGTGCCTTTCAGCGACATCGGCGACAACAGACCCTGGATCGCGTTCTTCGAGACCACGCAGAACGACGTTACCACGCGCTACGTGCTGCCGATGCAGATCGAGTGGGTGCGCTTCGATCGCGAGCGGTTCAACCCGAAGGCGCTCGCTGCCGTGCGCCAGGGCGCGCGCGAAGGCACGCTGCTCGACGTAGCAACCGAGCAGATCTTCATCGGGCTTTTCCTGCGGGGCCTGTCGCAGAACCTGGTGGTGGATGAGAACAATCTGCGGCTGGAATTCAAGGCGACCAGCCGGTTTGCCGATTACACCATCAAGGAGCCCGGACGCATCCGCACCATCGAGCAGTCGAACAGCACGGCGCTGGTCGACAACCAGTACGTCGCCAAAATTCATCGCCAGCTCGAAAGCGGCATCAATCCCGAGATCGAGATCGGCCGCTATCTCACCGAGGTCGCGCGCTTCGCCAATGCGCCCGCGCTGCTCGGCAGCGTCGAGCTGATCGAGGGCGATAGAAGCAGCGCGGTTGGCGTGCTGCACGCTTATGTCGAGAACCAGGGCGACGGCTGGGCCGTCACCAACGGCTATCTCGACCGCTACGTCGATGAGCAGCGGCTGGCGCCGATGGGCGAGGCGCCCCGCGAGACCCAGGAGCAGGCACCCTATCTGCACTTCGTGGCGCAGATCGGCCGGCGGCTTGCCGACCTGCATGTGGCGCTGGCCGCCGCCAAGCCCGACAATCTCGCACCGGAGCCGATCGGCCCCGCCGACGTCAAACGCTGGGCCTCCGACCTCAAGGCACGGGCCGAGCGTGTTTTTGAACGGCTCGCCGACAGCCGCGACGGCCTGCGGGAAGCCGACCGGCCGCTGATCGATCGGCTCGTCGCGCTGCGTGCGACCCTGCCCGACCACCTCGACGCCCTCTTGCCATCCGGCATCACCGGGTTGAACATCCGTCATCACGGCGACTTCCGCCTCGGGCAAACTCTGATCGTGAAGGACGATATCTTCATCATCGATTTCGACGGCAATCCGCATCTCGCGCTGGCCGACAAGCGGCGCAGGCTGCCTGCCGCGCGTGACGTCGCCAGCCTGATCCGCTCGATTGAGCTTTCGGTCAACGCAGCGCTCAGCCGCGCGCTCACGGGCGCATCCGACGAGCAGGACCGGCTCGCCACCGCACTCGGCGAATGGCGCGAACGCGCCGCCGCGACATTCCTTAACGCCTACCGCGAAGCCATGACCGATCGCCGAGTGTGGCCGGAAGATCGGCAATCCGCGGAAGGCCTGTTAAGGTTTTTCCTGCTTGATCAGGCCTTCGACGAAGTAGAGTTCGAGCTGTCTCACCGGCCTGAGGGGCTCCGTGCGCCGCTGACCGGACTGCTTCGCATTCTGTCCAATGAGAGCGAAGCCCATGCCTAAACTGCCAGCCGAGGCCTACGCGATCATCGAGGGCCGCCACTCCGACCCCTTCCATTATCTCGGATTGCATCCCGAAGGCGGCAAGAGCGTGGTGCGCGCGTTCCTCCCCGAGGCCTCCAATGTCGAGGCGGTGGGCGAACAAGGCGAGGTGGCGAAGCTCGATCGCGTCCACGATTCAGGCCTGTTCATCGGCGCCCTGCCGAACGGCTCGAAGCGCTACCAGCTCCGCGCCAGGTTCGGCGACAACATCGTCGAGTTCGAGGACGCCTATCGCTTCCCGCCGATCCTGACCGACTTCGATCTCTATCTGCTCGGCGAAGGCACCCATCAGCGCCTCTACGACAAGCTCGGCGCGCATCCGATGCGGCTCGAAGGCATCGACGGCATCGGCTTCGTCGTGCTGGCGCCGAATGCGCGGCGCGTGTCCGTGGTCGGCGATTTCAATTTCTGGGACGCGCGGCGCCATCCCATGCGGGTGCGCGGTGCCGGTTATTGGGAATTGTTCATCCCGCACGCCAAGGGCGGCGATCACTACAAGTTCGATATCATCGGGCCGCACGGCCACCAGTTGCCGCTGAAGTCCGATCCCATGGCGTTTGCGAGCGAGGTGCGGCCGAAGACGGCTTCCATCGTGTTCGACGAGGCGCATCTCGCACGTCCCCGCCCGGCGCCGGATGGCATCAACGCGCTCTCGGCGCCGATGTCGATCTACGAGGTCCATCTCGGCTCCTGGCGGCGCAAGAACGGCGATGAATGGCTCACCTATCGCGAGCTGGCCGAACAGCTGCCGGCCTATGCGCGCGACATGGGCTTCACCCATCTCGAATTCCTGCCCGTCAGCGAGCATCCGTTCGACGGCTCCTGGGGCTATCAGCCGACCGGCCTCTATGCGCCAACCAGCCGCTTCGGCGGGCCTGAGGATTTTGCCGCGCTGGTCGATGCCTGCCATCGCGAGGGCGTCGGCGTGCTGCTCGACTGGGTGCCCGGCCACTTCCCGGACGATCCGCACGGGCTCGGCAGCTTCGACGGCACCTCGCTCTACGAGCATGCCAATCCGCTCCAGGGCCGCCACCTCGACTGGGGCACCCTGATCTACAATTACGGCCGCACCGAAGTGACGAACTTCCTGGTGTCGAATGCGCTGTTCTGGCTCGAGCGTTATGCGATCGACGGCCTGCGCGTCGATGCGGTCGCGTCCATGCTCTATCTGGACTACAGCCGCCCCCCCGGCGCCTGGATTCCGAACCAGTATGGCGGCCGTGAGAACATCGAGGCGATCGCGTTCCTGCGCCGCTTCAACACCGAATTGTTCGCGCGCTTCCCGCAGGCGACCACGGCAGCCGAGGAATCCACCGCATGGCCGCAGGTCTCGCGCCCGGTCGAATTCGGCGGGCTCGGCTTCGGCTACAAGTGGAATATGGGCTGGATGCACGATACGCTGAACTACATCAGCAAGGACCCGATCCACCGCAAGCATCATCACGGCGAGATCCTGTTCGGCCTGCACTACGCTTTCTCGGAGAACTTCATCCTGCCGCTGTCGCATGACGAGGTCGTGCACGGCAAACGTTCGATCCTGGGCCGCATGCCGGGCGACGAATGGCAGCGCTTTGCGAATTTGCGCGCCTATTACAGCTTCATGTTCGGCCATCCCGGCAAGAAGCTGCTGTTCATGGGCGCGGAGATCGCGCAAAGCCGCGAATGGAATCACGACCAGTCGCTCGACTGGCACCTGCTCGAATACAAGTCGCATTCCGGCATCCAGGCGTTGATCCGCGACCTCAACCGGCTCTATCGCGCGGTGCCAGCGCTGCACCAGATGGATTGCGAACAGGCCGGCTTCGAATGGCTGATCACGGATGACGCCAACCGCAACGTGTTCGCCTGGCTGCGCAAGGGATTTGACGAGCACGCACGGTGTCTCGTGATCATCAACTTCTCACCCAACGTCTATCGCAACTATCGCGTCCCCGTGCCCTTTGCCGGCAAGTGGAAAGAGGTGTTCAATTCGGACTCCGCCCATTATGGCGGCACCAATGTCGGCAACATCGGCGAGGTTCATGCCGCCGACGGCAAGGCCCCCGAGCTTCGCCTCACCATTCCACCGCTCGCCGCGATCTTCCTCGTTCCGGAAAGCTGACCGATGCGCCTGACTGCTGGATCGCCCGCACGCCTCGGTGCAAGCTGGGACGGACGCGGCACCAATTTCGCGTTGTTCTCCGCCAACGCGCAGAAGGTCGAGCTGTGCCTGTTCGACACGCAAGGAAGGCGCGAGCTCGAGCGCATCGAGCTACCCGAGCGGACCGAAGACGTCTGGCACGGCTATCTCAACGACATCTCGCCGGGCCAGCTCTACGGCTATCGCGTGCACGGCCCCTACGAGCCCGAGCACGGCCACCGCTTCAACGCCAACAAGCTGCTGCTCGACCCCTATGCCAAGCGGCTCGCGGGGCGGCTGGTCTGGAGCGATGCCCATTTCGCCTATCGCACCGGCTCACCGCGCGAGGACCTCTCCTTCGACCGGCGCGACAACGCGCGCGGCATGCCCAAGGCCGTCGTCGTCGACGAGACCTTCAACTGGGGCCGTCGCGAGATCCGGCCCAACATTCCCTGGGAAGACACCATCATCTACGAGGCCCACGTCAAGGGTCTGACGCAGAAGCGTGACGACGTGCCGCCGAATTTGCGCGGCACCTACGGCGGCCTGTCGTCGCCGGCGATGATCGAGCATTTGAGAACGCTCGGCGTCACCACCGTCGAGCTGCTTCCGATCCACAGCTTCATCGACGACCGCATTCTGGTCGAGAAGAAGCTCGCCAACTACTGGGGCTACAACACGCTGTCCTTCTTCGCGCCCGAGCCGCGCTATGCCCAGGACAATGCGCTCGATTCCTTCCGCACCACGGTCGCGCGCCTGCACGATGCCGGCATCGAGGTGATGCTCGACGTCGTCTATAACCACACGGCCGAAGGCAATCACCTCGGTCCGACCCTGTGCTACCGCGGCATCGACAATGCCTCCTATTACTGGCTGAACCGCGAGAACCCGCGCTATTATGACGACTTCACCGGCTGCGGCTCGTCGGTGAACCTCACCCATCCGCGCGTGCTCCAGATGGTGATGGATTCGCTGCGCTACTGGGTCGAGGTCTGCCATGTCGACGGCTTCCGCTTCGACCTCGCCACCACGCTCGCGCGCGGACCGAACGGCTATGATCGCGGCAGCTCGTTCCTGACCGCAATCCGGCAGGACCCTGTGCTGGCGGCGGTCAAGCTCGTCGCCGAACCCTGGGATCTCGGGCTCGGCGGCTACCAGGTCGGCGCATTCCCTTCACAATGGTCGGAGTGGAACGATCGGTATCGCAGCGCCATGCGCCGCTACTGGAGCGGCGAAGGCAGCCTGATCGGCGACATCTCCAGCCGCATGACGGCCTCATCCGACCTGTTCAACCATGACGGACGGCGGCCGCGCGCCAGCATCAACCACATCACCGTGCATGACGGCTTCACGCTCGCCGACCTCTTCAGCTACAACGAGAAGCACAACGAGGCCAATGGCGAGGACAATCGCGACGGCTCCAGCGACAACCACAGCAACAATTGCGGTGTCGAGGGTCCGACCGACGATCCCGAGATTCTCGGGCTGCGGCGGCAGCTTCGCAAGAACGTGCTGGCCTGCCTGATGCTGGCGCAAGGCGTTCCGCTGATCCTTGCGGGTGACGAGGTTGGCAACTCGCAGTCCGGCAACAACAACGCGTATTGCCAGGACAACGAGGTAGGCTGGGTCGGCTGGGACAATCTCGGCAAGGACGGCGACGACATGGTCGATTTCGTCGCCGAGCTCGCCGACATCCGTCGCCGGTTCTCGCAGCTTCGCAGTCATCGCTGGCTCGACGGGCGGCCTGCGGACGGCCTCTCCTACGGCGCGCTGTGGCTGACGCCCGGCGGCGACGAGATGACGGAGAGCGACTGGAAATTCCCGGAAGGGCGGTTCCTCTCCTATGTGATGGGGCCGATGGAACCGGGCAGCGCCGCGATCTTTATCGTACTGAACGCCGCCCCCGAAGAGATCGCATTCAAATTGCCCAAAATGGCCGAATACAAGAGCTGGCAGCAGATCCTGAACACCACCGATGCCAGGCTGAACCGTGTTGATTTTCTGCCCGGAAGCGACAACAAGGCGCCGCCGCGCTCCGTGCTCGCCTTCGCGGGGGCGCTATGAGACCATCCTTCGGGGCGAGGCCGACCAAGGACGGCGTGTCGTTCCGCCTGTGGGCACCCGGTGCTCGGCGAGTCGATCTCCTGCTCGACAGGAGGCACGCGATGCAGCGCCGGCAGGATGGCTGGTATGTCGCCGAGATTGCCGGGCTACCCGTCGGCAGTCCCTACAAGTTCAGGATCGACGACGAGATCGACGTGCCCGATCCCGCATCCGCCTTCCAGCCGGAAGACGTTTTTGGCCCGAGCGAAGTCCTCGATCATGATGCCTTCGCGTGGCGCGCACGTGATTGGCGCGGACGTCCCTGGGAAGAGACGGTGCTGATCGAGACCCATGTCGGCACCTTCACGCCTGAGGGCACCTACCGCGCCGTGATCGACAAGCTCGATCATCTCGTTGCGACCGGGATCACTGCGCTGGAATTGATGCCGCTGGCCGATTTCGCGGGCCGCCGCGGCTGGGGCTATGACGGCGTGCTCTGGTACGCGCCCGACAGCGCCTATGGCCGGCCGGAGGACCTGAAGACCCTGATCGACGAGGCCCATCTGCGCGGGCTGATGGTGTTCCTCGACGTCGTCTACAATCATTTCGGTCCCGAAGGGAATTATCTCGGCCGCTATGCGCCGGCCTTCTTCACCGATGCGCACACGCCCTGGGGCAGCGCGATCGATTATCGCGTGCCGCAGGTCCGGGCCTTCGCAGTCGAGAACGCGCTATCCTGGCTCTCCGACTACCGCTTCGACGGCCTGAGACTCGATGCCGCCAATCACATCATGGCGATCCCGGGCGAGCAGTCGATGTTGCAGGACCTCAGTGTCGCCGCCGGCGAGCTCGCCAAGGCCACGGGGCGCCACATCCATCTCGTGCTGGAGAACGGCGACAACCGCGCCAGCCTGCTCGATGCCGCGCAGGATCCACCCAATGGCAAATATCGCGGGCAGTGGAACGACGACTATCACCACGTCTGGCACGTGATGCTGACCGGTGAGCTCGCCGGCTACTACGCCGACTACCAGACCCCGCGCATGGATCTTGCGCGCGCGCTCGCGTCAGGCTTCGTCTACCAGGGCGAGATCTCGGAATTCTGGGGCAAGAAGCCGCGCGGCGAGGCGAGCGGCGAGCTGCCGCCGGCGGCCTTCGTCAACTTCCTGCAAAACCACGACCAGATCGGTAATCGCCCACTGGGCGATCGGCTCGAGAGCCTGGCATCGCCGCAGCAGATCGAAGCCGCGCTCGCGGTCACCCTGCTCGCACCGATGGTGCCGATGCTGTTTCAGGGCGAGGAATGGGGCTCGACCGTGCCCTTCCCGTTCTTCTGCGATTTCCAGGGTGGCCTTGCCGAAGCCGTGCGCAAGGGTCGCAAGCAGGAATATGCCTGGGCCTACGAGAAGTACGGCGACGAGGTGCCCGACCCGCTCGATCCTGCCACGCTGCAATCGGCCGTTCTGGATTGGACCGGCCACACGCCGGAGCAGGATGCACGGCTCGCGCTGGTGCGGGAGCTGCTCGCGCTCCGTCACAAGGAGATCGCACCGCGGCTGAAAGGTGCGCGGTTCGGCGATGCCGAGACGGCCGATAGCGGCCTCCTCACCGCGCATTGGCGCATGGGCGACGGCGCGACGTTGCGGCTCGTCGCCAATCTCTCGGACAAGGACATCGCACGTCCCGGCGACGTTGGAGGCACGCCCATCTGGGGCTCTGCCGGCGGCGATCGGCTCCCGCCCTGGTCGGTGATCTGGCATCTCGGAGGTTAGCATGCCTCCTGCCATTCCGCTTGCGACCTATCGGCTTCAGCTCACCGCGGATTTTGACTTCGACAAGGCCTCGGCAGTTGTTCCCTATCTCAAGGCGCTGGGGATCACCCATCTCTACGCCTCGCCGGTGATGAAGGCGCGCAAGGGCTCGACCCACGGCTACGATACCGTCGACCACAGCCGGTTCAATCCCGAGCTCGGCGGCGAGGCCGGCTTTGCTCGGCTGAGCGACGCCCTCAAGCAGCACGACCTCGGCCTCATCATCGACTTCGTGCCGAACCATGTCGGCGTGCACTTCGCCGACAATCCCTGGTGGCTGGACGTGCTGGAATGGGGGCAGGCCTCGCCGCATGCGGTTTCCTTCGACATCGATTGGGATCAACTGGCCTTTCGCGCCCGCGGCGGCGTGCTGCTGCCGATCCTCGGCTCGCCCTATGGCGAGGCGCTTGAGCGCGGCGAGATCGAGCTGCACTACGATCCCGACGAAGGCAGTTTTTCCGCCTGGTATTTCGAGCATCGCCTGCCGATCGCGCCGGAACGCTATGGCGAATTGTTGCGCGTGATCGTGAAGGAAGCCAACGCCGCCGAGACGGAGGCCGGCAAGCGCCTGCTCGCGCTCGCGGCCCGCTACACGGGGTTGCGTCGCCCCAACCGCAAGGAAGCGCCCGGCTTCAAGGCGGAGCTCAAGGAGATCGCGGGCAGCGCCGACATCATGGTACGCGGCCTCGCCGCCTATCGTTCCGCCAAAGATCGTCCGGCGCAGACGCTGGCGCTGCATCATCTGCTCGAGCGCCAGCACTACAAGCTTGGGCACTGGCGGCTTGCCTCCAGCGACATCAATTATCGCCGCTTCTTCGACGTCAACGGACTTGCGGGCCTGCGCGTCGAGGACCCCAGCACGTTCGCCGCCACGCACCGGCTGGTGAAGCAGCTCATTGCCGACGGCAAGCTGCAGGGCATCCGCCTCGATCACATCGACGGCCTGCGCGATCCCGCACAATATTGCCAGCGGCTGCGCCGGCTGGTGCGCGACGCGCAAGGCAACATCAAACCGTTCTACACCGTGATCGAAAAAATATTGTGCGAGCACGAGCGCCTGCCGCACTTCGCCGGCGTTCAGGGCACCACGGGCTATGAGTGGATGAACGTCATCACCCAGGTCCTGGTCGACGCGAAAGGGCTGGAGGCGCTGAACGAGACCTGGCGGCAGATCAGCAACCGCCCGCCGCGGCTGGCGCCTTACGTCAAGGATGCCAAGCGGCGCGTGCTGGAGACGCTGCTGACCAGCGAATTCACCGTGCTGACCCGCCTGCTCGCGCGCATCGCCAACGGCCACTACTCGACCCGCGACTTTTCCGCCGACAGCCTGCGGCAGGCGCTCGAACTCTATGTGCTGCACTTCCCGGTCTATCGCACCTATTTGACGCATAGCGGCCCGACTGCCCTCGACCGCAAGCTGATCGACGATACCATCGCGCGCGCCCGCTCGGAATGGTTCGCCGCGGACGACGGTATTTTCGACTTCCTGCGCGACGCACTGACCATGGACCTGCTCAAGCGCGGCCGTCCTCCGCACAGCGCCCCGCGGGTGCGCCGTTTCGCGCTGAAGGTGCAGCAGTTCACGGGACCGATGATGGCGAAGTCGCTGGAGGACACCGCCTTCTATCAATTCCACCGGCTGCTCGCCCTGAACGAGGTCGGCGGCGATCCCGCGAGCAACGGCATCACGATACCTGCCTTCCACGAGGCCATGCGAGCGCGCGCCAAGGAATGGCCGCAAGGGATGACGGCGACCGCGACCCACGACACCAAGCGCGGCGAGGATGCCCGCGCGCGGATCGCGGCGCTCAGCGAGATTCCCGGCGAATGGACCAGCGCCGTGGCACGCTGGAAAGTCCTGAACGCGCCGCACCTCGCGCTCAACGGCAGTCTGCGCGCCCCGTCGGCGACGTTCGAATACATGCTCTACCAGACCCTGCTCGGCGCCTGGTCGCTTGGGGAGACGGCCCATGCCGGCTTCGTTGAGCGCATCCAGGCCTATGCGCTCAAGGCCGCGCGCGAGGGCAAGGAGGAGACGAGCTGGCTCAACCCGCACGAGCCCTATGAGAGCGGCGTCGAGAGCTTCCTCGAGAAGATCCTCGATCCCGCGCAATCCAGCGAGTTCCTGGAGGCGCTGCAAACCCTGGCACGCCGCGTCGCGCTGCTCGGCGCCTTGAATTCGCTGAGCCAGCTCACGCTCAAGGCGACACAGCCGGGCGTACCCGACTTCTACCAGGGCACTGAATTCTGGGACATGTCGCTGGTCGATCCCGACAACCGCCGCCCGGTGGACTTTGCCGCGCGGCAGACGGCGCTGACGTCACTGGAAACACCGGACTGGCGCGGGCTGATCAAGACCTGGCCGGACGGCCAGCTCAAGCTGGCCTGGACGCGGCAGCTGCTCAAACTGCGCAACGAACTCGCCGATGTCTTCGCGCAGGGCGATTATCAGCCGCTGGAGGTCCGGGGCGCGCACGCCGACCATGTCATTGCGTTTGCCCGTCGACACGGCCGCGCGGCTGCGATCGTCGTGATCGGACGCCAGTTTGCGCCGTTCACGCAAGAGGGCCGACAATGGCCCGCGTTCGAGGCTGTTGACGCGACGATCGACATCACCGGCTACACCGCGCCGGGCATTGCCGGCAATGAATTGCCGCTCGCGCAAGCTTTCCGCGATTTTCCTGCTGCGGCCATCGAAGCACGCGCCGCCAGCGCGGCGAGGCCCAGGCAACAGCGCGCTCGTACCTGACGCCTACTTTCCTTCGTCCTTGGTGAGCAGAAGCTGCCCGCGCTTGCGGATGGTCGCCTGCGCCATCTCGGCAAAGCGCTGCAACAACCACGGCAGCACCACCTGCACCTTGACATGATCGTCGGCGACATCGACCTGGCCGCTGGCGATCTGTCCGAGCGCGCGGACGCGAAAATTCATGCTGTCGCCGTTCCAGCGCTCCTCCTCGACCTGCATCACGGGAATGCTGGCTGCGGCGCGGCCCAGGCCGGTCTTGAGCCGGCGCACGGCTTCCTCGCGGCCGAGACGATGCGGAATGGAGACGACAAGTGGTGCTGACATGGCCCTGCCCTGTGGTGACTTGATCCTCACATAGTCATGCCGGCTGGACAGGCAAAGGTTCCATGCAAGTTGGGCCCGCTCGCCGTGTTTCAAAGTTGGAACATTAAAACCTGCGGCAAGTTGCCCTCGCACCACGGGACAGGTTGCAAACGACCCTTTCAACAAAGGGCTGGAGGAGACTCGCATGTCTATCGGTACGATCATTCTGATCATTTTGGTTATCGCGCTGCTCGGCGGCTTCAGCGGCATCGGCGGCGGTCCGTTTTACGGCACCGGCTATTACGGCGGCGGCGGACTCGGGCTCGTCATCGTCATCCTGCTGATCCTGCTGTTGCTGGGACGGATCTAGTGGCGGCTTCGCAGGGTGGGCAAAGGCGCAACGCGCCGTGCCCACCTCTTCGCCGCAGTGAGAAAGAGGGTGGGCACGCTTCGCGTTGCCCACCCTATTTCATTTTCCCCGCAAGCTTCTTCATCGCGGCCTTGATCGACGCGGCCGCATCGTCATAGCCATCCCAGGCCTTCGATCGCGCCAGCAGGCCCGGCACTGTCCGCACCGTGTACCGCTTCGGATCGAGATCAGCCTTCACCTGCGCCCATGTCATGGGCATCGACACGGTCGCACCATCTCGCGCGCGCGGCGACAGCGGCGCCACCGCCGTCGACATGCGGTCATTGCGCAAATAGTCCAGAAAGATCTTTCCGTTGCGCAGCTTCTTCGACATGTTGAGCAGATAGCGTTCGGGATCGCCGTCGGCCATCCACTGGCAAACGCCTTGCGCGAACGCCTTGGCCTCCTTCCAGCTCACCTTGTCGCGTGCGCCATGGAGCAGCGGCACCACGACGTGCAGGCCCTTGCCGCCGGTGGTCTTGCAGAAGCTCTCCATGCCGACATCGGTGAGCCGCTGGCGCATCTCCTTGGCTGCTTCCACCACATCGGCAAATTTGACGTCCGGCGCTGGATCGAGATCGAACACCAGCCGGCCCGGCGTATCGTAGGCGTTCGGGGCGCAATTCCAGGGATGCAGCTCGACGCCGCCGATTTGCGCGACCGCGGCAAGCCCCTCGACGCGATCGATCTGCAAATACGGCTTGCGATCGCCCGAGACTTTCGCGAGCTCAAGCAGGTTCGAGGTGCCCTGCATGGCATGGCGCTGGAAGAATTTTTCACCACCAATGCCGTCAGGCGCACGCACGATCGAACACGGCCGGCCCTTGATATGCTCGATCATCCAGGATCCAACCGCCTCGAAGTAGCGCGCGAGATCGAGTTTTGTGACGCCCTCGCCGTCCCCGCCATCCTGCCACAGCTCCTTGTCCGGCTTCGAAATGACGACGCCCATGACCTCGGCAGTGCCGGCATCCTTCGACCGCTTGGCTGTCTTCGGCGCAACGCGTTTCCTGGCCGAGGGTTTTGCGAGCTCGATATCGGCAGGTGTTTCCGCCTCGACCTCCGCGGCCGGCTTGTCCTGCCGCAGGCCCTTGAAGGCGGCCTGGCGGATATTGCCGTCGGCGGTGAACCCGGCGAACTCGATCTCGGCGACAAGCTCCGGCTTCAGCCAGTGCACGTCTCGCGTCTTCTTCGGAGCGTTCTTGCCGCCGAACGGGTTTGCCTTGGCCTCCATGGCCTTCAAGGACGGCATGATGCGCTTGACCGTGTCCGCGCCGAAGCCGGTGCCGACCATGCCGACAAAGGCGAGATGATCGCCGCGATGCACGCCCGCCATCAGCGAGCGGAATTTCCCGTTGGTGGTCTTGTAGCCGCCGATCACGACCTCATGGCCGGCGCGGCATTTGGCCTTGGTCCAGCTTTCTGTTCGCCCCGACCGATAAGGCGCGTCGAGCTTCTTCGACACCACGCCTTCGAGCTCGAGCTTGCAGGCCGATTGCAGCACGGCATCGCCGCCGCTCTCGAAATGCTCGACATAGCGGATCTGGCTCGATTTCTTCCTGCCTGCTTCCAGGAGCTCCCTGAGGCGGTCCTTCCGCTCGCCGAGTGGCAGGCGCCGGCAATCGAGCCCCTCGGCGAACAGGAGGTCGAAGGCAAAGAAGATCAGGTCCCCGGTCTTGCCGTCCGACAGCGCGGCCTGGAGCGAGGAGAAATTCGGCGCGCCGTTGTGGTCGAGCGCGACGATCTCGCCGTCAATCATGACGTCGGGAAGCTCGCCAGCCTCCTTCGCGATCGCCGCGAACTTGTCGGTCCAGTCGAGACCCTTGCGCGTCTTCAACGTCGCCTCCCCGTCCTCGACGCGGAGCTGGACGCGGTAGCCGTCGAACTTGATCTCGTGGCACCAGCCATCGGCCGAAGGCGGCCGCTCGACCGAGGTGCAGAGCTGCGGCGCGACGAAGTCCGGCATCTCCGAGACTTTTTTCGCGTTTGTCGCAGTCGTCGCCTTCTTTTTTGCTTCCTTCCCGCGCTTCAACGCCGCACCGGGCGCCGGCCTGACCGTGCGCCCTTTCGGCTCCTCGGCTCGATTGGACTGCCAGACCGCATCGGCCTTGGCCTTGGCGCCCTTCGCCAGCATGAACGGCTTTGGCGCGCGGCCCTTGCCATCGGCGATCTCTGCCATCGCGCGGCCGGAGGCCACCGACTTGTCCTCGCTGAGAATGTCGTCGCTCTCGCTGGCATATTCGTCGCGATGCTTGATCAGGAGCCAGTTGGTGCGCTTGTCGCCGTTGCGGTCATGCCTCATCCGCACCAGCACCCAGCTTCCATGCAGCTTGTCGCCGTGGAGCGTGAACTTGAGGTCGCCCTTCTGGAAGCCGCGCTCGGGATCCTCGGACTCCCAGGTGCCGCGGTCCCAGAGCATGACCGTGCCGCCGCCATACTGCCCTTCCGGAATCGTGCCTTCGAAATCGCCATAGTCGAGCGGATGATCTTCGACCTCGACCGCCAGCCGCTTGTCATGCGGATCCAGCGAGGGTCCCTTGGTCACCGCCCACGATTTGAACACGCCGTCGAACTCGAGCCGCAGATCATAGTGCAGCCGGGTCGCATCGTGCTTCTGGATCACGAAGCGCCGCTGCGTCGATGTCGCCACCGCGGTCTTGCCCGACGGCTCCGGTGTCTTCTCGAAATCACGCTTCTGTCGGTAGGTGGAGAGTTTTCGCAGCACGACCGGTCCCGCATTCTCTAATCGCGTTGAAGCCTATCACGACAAAAGTCCCGCCCGGAACCAAAACCCTATGGGGCGGTTGGGGTTCCAAAAGGCCTTGAAATCACTGGAGAACGGAATGGCCCCGCGCGCCTATTGGAAGGGAACGTTGAAGCTCTCGCTGGTCAGTTGCCCGGTCGTGCTTTATCCGGCGACCACTGCGGCCGAGAAGACGCGGTTTCACATGATCAACCGCGAGACCGGAAACCGTCTCAAGCAGCAGATGGTGGACTCAGAGACCGGTGACGTGGTCGAGAGCGACCAGAAGGGGCGCGGCTACGAGCTGCGCAAGGGCAAATATGTCGAGATCGAGCCGGAGGAGCTCGAGGCGGTCCAGATCGAAAGCAACCACACCATCGACATCGAGAGTTTCGTGCCGAGCGACGAGATCGACCAGCGCTATCTCAATCATCCCTATTATATCGCGCCCGACGGCAAGGCTGCGATCGATGCTTTTGCCGTGATCCGCGACGCCATGAAGGACCAGGACCGCGTGGCGCTCGCCAAGATCGTGCTCACCAACCGCGAGCACATCATCGCGATCGAACCGCTCGGCAAGGGCCTGCTCGGCACCACGTTGCGGTTCCCCTATGAGCTGCGCGACGAGGACCAGTTCTTCGACGACATCAAGAGCCCCAAGATCACCAAGGACATGGTCGAGCTCGCCGGCCACATCCTGCATACCAAGGCCGCGCATTTCGACCCGACCAAGTTCACGGACGAGTACGAGACCGCGCTGAAGGCGCTGGTGAAGCGCAAGGCCAGCGGCAAGACAATCGAGCTGCCGGAACGCGAGGAGCGCCCGAGCAACGTCGTCAGCCTGATGGACGCGCTGAAGCAGAGCCTGAAGGGACGCGGCGGGAAGAAGACGGCGGCGAAGTCCCATGCGCGTCGCGCCACCGGGCGCCAGCGCAGCGCGAAGAAGACGCACCGGTCGACGGCGCGGCAGAGGAAGGCTGGGTAAATTACTCCGTCATTGATGCAGTTGTCCTAGGATCTGCGGGAATCAATCCCCCGCCTTCAGCCGGTATCCGATCCCGGTCTCCGTCAGCACATATTGCGGACGTTCCGGATCGGCTTCGATTTTCTGGCGGAGCTGACGAACGTAGACGCGCAGATATTGCGCGTCCGTCAGTTCGTCCCAGAGCTCCTTGAGCAGGAAGCGATGGGTCAGCACCTTGCCGGCGTGCTGCACCAAAACGCGCAGGAGATCATATTCCTTCGGCGACAGCTTGACGTCCCGCTCGCCGACCTTGACGATGCGGCGGACGAGGTCGACCGAGAGATCGCCGGTGCGGAACACCGGGCGTTCGCCCTGCACCTGAAGCTGGTGGCGCAGCGCGGCGCGCAGGCGCGCCAGGAGCTCGTCCATGCCGAACGGCTTTGTCAGATAATCGTCGGCGCCGAGATCGAGCGCCTGCACCTTGCCGGCCTCGTCGCCGCGGCTCGACAGCACCACGATCGGCACGCCCTCGTTGCGGCCGCGGATGGTGCGTAGCAATTCGTGGCCCTGGATGTCCGGCAGGCCGAGATCGAGAATGATCAGCGCGGGCTCTTCCGCGAGCTTCTCGAGCGCGGTCTTTCCGTTCGACGCTTCCAGGATCTCGTAGCCTTGCGTCGAGAGCCCCATCCGCAGCAATTTTCGGATCGGCGGCTCGTCGTCGATGACCAGAACCTTGATCGGGGCGGCGCTCATGCGGCAGTATCCAATGCGTGGGTCCGTGCCGGAATCGGCAGCCGGATGGTGAGGATCGCGCCGCTGCGGTCGCCGCGGTTGGCGGCCGAGATCGTGCCCTGCATCGCCTCGACGAAGCCGCGGGAGATGGCGAGCCCCAGCCCGGTGCCGGGACGGACATGGTCGCCCTTCTGCACGCGATAGAACTTGTCGAACACGCTCTCGAGCTCGTCAGGCGGAATACCGCCACCCTGGTCGGCGATCTCCAGCACAACATGATTCCCCTCGCGCCGGCTGCGGATCGAGATCGTTGTATCGGGCAGCGAATATTTCGCGGCATTGTCGAGCAGATTGAACAGCACTTGCTCGAACAGCACGGCATCAAGTTGAAGCATCGGCAGATCGGCGGCCAGCACCAGTTCCACCTTGTGCGCCGTCAATATCTTGCTCGCACGCCGCAGCGCGCTGCCGACGATCTCGCCGAGATCGTGCAGTGCGGCGTTGGGCACGATGGCGCCAGATTCGAGCTTTGTCATGTCGAGCAGATTGGCGATGAAGCGGTTGAGGCGCTCGGACTCGTCGATCACGGTGGCGAGCAGATCGCGCTTCTCGGTGTCGGAGAGCGCACCGGCAAGATCGCGCATGGTCGAGGCCGCGCCAAGCACGGAGGCGAGCGGCGTCTTGAGATCGTGCGAGATCGAGGTCAGCAGCGCAGAGCGCAACCGCTCGGATTCGACGGTGCGCTTGACGCGATCCACGTCCTCGACCAGCAGCACGCGCTCGATTGCCAGTGCGCCCTGGTCGACGAGTGCATCGAGCAGCCGGCGCTGGTCGGGGGTCAGCAGCGGACCGGTGCGATCATTGTCGATACCGATGACGCCGATCGGACCACGCCCGGTGCGCATCGGCAGGAACAGCCGCTTGGCGCCGGGCAGCGTGTCCGAGCCGCGGCCGGCGGGAAGATCGTTGCTCCAGGCCCAATTGGCAGCGGCGAGATCGGCCTGGTCGATCTGGTCCTCGGGCGGATAGCCGGACTTCACCGTGAGCAGCCCTTCCTCCGGCAGCAGCAGGACCACGCGGACCTTCAGCATCAGCGCAGTTTGATAGGCAGTTGCCCAGAGCACGTCGTCGAGCGTGCCGGTGCCCGTGAGCTTGCGGCTGAACGCATAGAGCTGCTCGGTCGTGCGGATGCGGCCGAGCGCGGTGTCCGCCTGCGTGCGCACCCGCCCGGCGACGTTCGATACCACGAACGCGATCAACATGAAAAAGAAGAACGCCGCGACATTGGTCGGATCGGTAATCGTGAAGGTGTAGACCGGCGGCAGGAAGAAGAAGTTGTACGCCAGCGACGCCGCGACGCTCGCAAGGAGCGACGGCCACAACCCGTAGCGAACAGCCACGGCAACGACCGCGGTCAGGAACATCAGGTCGACGTTTTCGATACCGAAATACGGCTTGATCGCGACCGCTGCGGCAAGGCCGAGCGCGGCGATCCCGAGCGCCTTCAGATAGGGACGTGCATCAAACGCCTCCGCGCGTGCCGCCGTCTGAACCGCCGTCTTCGGCGCCGGCTCGGCGGCGAGCTCATCGCCGGGAATGACGTGAACGCTGATATTGCCGGCACTGCGCACGAGATCGTGCACGACGGAGCCGCGCGTCAGTTCGAACCACCGCGAGCGCGTCGATTTCCCGATCACGATCTGGGTGACGTTGTTGCCTTGCGCGAAGTTGATGACGTCGTCGGCGATGCGGCGGCCGACAGCGGGAATGGTCAGCGCTTCACCGCCCAGCGATTCGGCAAGCCGCAGCGTATCGGCGAGACGGTCGCGCTCCTCGTCCGAAAGCTGGAGCGACCGCCGGGTCTCGATCGAGATCGCGGTGAATTGCGCATGCAGCCGGTCGGCCAGCCGCTTCGTATAGCGCACGAGCCCGGCCGCGCGCGGATCCTCGCTGACACAAACGAGGATGCGCTCACCCGCGGCCCAGGGCCCGGCGATGGCGTTCGCCTGCATGTGATTGAGAAGCTGCTCGTCGACCCGCTCGGCCGTACGCCGCAGTGCCAGCTCGCGCAGCGCGGTCAGATTGCCGGGCGAGAAATAGTGCTCCAGCGCCCGCTCGGCCTGCTTGGGCACATAGACCTTGCCCTCCCGCAGCCGCTGGATCAGATCGTCGGGCGTGAGGTCGATCAACTCGATCGCATCGGCGCGGTCGAACACCGAGTCCGGCACGGTCTCGCGCACCCGCACATGGGTGATCTGGGCGACGACGTCGTTCAGGCTCTCGATATGCTGGATGTTGACGGCGGTGTAGACGTCGATACCGTGGGACAGCAGCTCCTCGACGTCGAGATAGCGCTTGGGATGGCGGCTGCCGGCGGCATTGGTGTGGGCGAGCTCATCGACCAGGGCGATTTTCGGCTGCCGTGCGATCACGGCATCGAGGTCCATCTCCTCGACGATCTGGCCGCGGTAATCGAACCTCTTGCGCGGCACCACCTCGAGCCCGCGCACCAGCGCCTCGGTCTCGGCGCGGCCATGGGTCTCGACAAAGCCGACCACCACGTCGATCCCCGCCTTGCGCCTGGCATGGGCGCTTTGCAGCATCTCGTAGGTCTTGCCGACGCCGGGGGCGGCGCCGACGAAGATCTTCAGCTTGCCGCTCGCGCTCTCCTCCCGGCGCGCGGCCTCAAGCAGCGCCTCAGGGGACGGACGTTGTTCGGCATCGCGGCGCTCTCGGACCATCAGGCCAATATAATCATCCGCCCGCCCCCAGCCTAGACCGCTACTTCGCGGTGGCGCGATCGAGCGCGAGGTTCAGTGCCAGAACGTTAACCCGCGGTTCGCCAATCAGGCCGAGCAGACGACCTTGGGTGTTGGAGGCCACGAGCTGCTTGACCTGATCGTCTGGCATATTCCGCGCCTTCGCCACCCGCGGCACCTGAAATTCAGCCGCTTCCGGCGAGATGTCCGGGTCGAGGCCGCTGGCCGAGGTGGTGACCAGGTCGACCGGCACGGCGGCGTTCGGATTTTCAGCCTTCAACTTGTCCACATCCTCCTTAAGCCGGTCAGCCAGCGCCTTGCTGGTCGGGCCAAGATTGGAGCCGCCCGAGTTGGCCGCGTTGTAGGGCGCCGACACCGTCTTGGTCGAATCATTCGGGTCCGGCGCCAAAGTCGCCGAGAGGCGACCGTGGAAATATTTGTCGTCCTTGAACTCCTGCCCGATCAGGGCGGAGCCGATCACCTTGCCGTCCCGCTCGATCAGGCTGCCCTGCGCCTGTGAGGGGAAGATCACACCGGCAATAGCGGTCATTGCGAGCGGATAGGCCAGGCCGGTGATGGCGGTGAGCACCAGCAGCAGGACGATGGCCGGGCGAATTTCTCTGAGCATGTTAGGTCTCCAAATCTTTCGTCATTGCGCGGGGCGCGGTGCGCCCCGCGACGACGATCAAGCCAGATGCAACGCGGTGACGACGAGGTCGATCGCCTTGATGCCGATGAAGGGAATCACGATGCCGCCGAGGCCGTAGATCAGGAGGTTGCGCCTCAGCAATGCGCCGGCACCGACCGCGCGGTAGGCGACGCCTTTCAGCGCCAGCGGGATCAGCGCGATGATGACCAGCGCGTTGAAGATGATCGCCGACAGGATGGCGCTCTGCGGGCTCGACAGGTTCATGACGTTGAGCACGTTGAGCTGCGGGTAGAACGCCAGGAACATCGCCGGGATGATCGCAAAATACTTTGCAACGTCGTTGGCGATCGAGAACGTCGTCAGCGCACCGCGTGTCATCAGCAGCTGCTTGCCGATCTCGACCACCTCGATCAGCTTGGTCGGGTTGGAATCGAGGTCCACCATGTTGCCGGCCTCGCGGGCGGCCTGGGTGCCGGTGTTCATGGCGACACCGACGTCGGCCTGGGCAAGCGCCGGCGCGTCGTTGGTGCCGTCGCCGCACATGGCGACCAGCTTGCCCTTGGCCTGCTCGTCGCGGATCAGCTTGAGCTTGTCCTCAGGCGTTGCCTGCGCGAGGAAATCATCGACGCCCGCCTCCGCCGCGATCGCAGCGGCCGTCATCGGGTTGTCGCCCGTGATCATGATGGTGCGGATGCCCATGCGGCGCAGTTCGGCGAATCGCTCACGGATGCCGCCCTTGACGATGTCCTTGAGCTGGATGACGCCGAGCAGCTTGCCGTCCTTGGCGACCGCAAGCGGCGTTCCGCCCGCTTTCGAGATCTCGTCTGCAATGGTCTGGACTTCACGGCCAACGTCGGAAAGCACCGCAGGTTGGATGGCGCGCGCGGTGTTGCCGGAGGCAACGGCCAGCGGCGCACCGCCGCCGACATAGTTGAGCATGGCATCGACCGCGCCCTTGCGCACCGACGAACCGCCGGCATCGACGCCGCTCATGCGGGTCTGCGCCGTGAACGGGATGAAGGTCGCGCCAAGCTCGGCCATGTCGCGACCGCGGATGCCGTATTTCTCCTTGGCTAGCACGACGATGGAGCGGCCTTCCGGCGTCTCGTCGGCAAGCGAGGCGAGCTGGGCTGCGTCCGCGAGCTCCTGCTCGGTGACGCCGCGCACCGGACGGAACGCGGTCGCCTGGCGGTTGCCGAGCGTGATCGTGCCGGTCTTGTCGAGCAGCAGCGTGTCGACGTCACCGGCAGCCTCGACCGCACGGCCGGACATCGCCAGCACGTTGAAGCGGACCAGGCGGTCCATGCCTGCGATACCGATCGCCGATAGCAGCGCGCCGATCGTGGTCGGGATCAGCGTCACGAACAGTGCGACCAGCACGACCACCGAGATCGAGCCGCCAGCATAAGCCGCATAGCTCGGAATGGTCACTGTGGCGAACACGAAGATGATGGTGAGGCCGGCGAGCAGGATGTTGAGCGCGATCTCGTTCGGCGTCTTTGCACGCTCGGCACCCTCGACCAGCTTGATCATGCGGTCGATGAAGGTCGAGCCTTGCGCGGCCGTGATGCGGACACGGATCCAGTCGGACAGCACCTGCGTGCCGCCGGTCACCGCCGACCGGTCGCCGCCGGACTCGCGGATCACGGGCGCGGATTCGCCGGTGATGGCGGCCTCGTTGACGGAAGCAACGCCTTCAATCACCTCGCCGTCGGAGGGGATGACGTCACCGGCCTCGACCAGCACGATGTCGCCGACCTTCAGGCTGGTGCCCGGCACCAGCGTGAAAGCCTGGCCGGCGCCGGTCAGGAGCTTGGCCTGGCTCTCGGTGCGGGTCTTGCGCAGAGATTCCGCCTGCGCCTTGCCGCGGCCTTCGGCGACAGCCTCGGCGAAGTTGGCGAACAGCACCGTGAACCAGAGCCAGAGGATGATCTGGAACGTGAAGCCGAGGTTTCCCCCGCCGCTGACGAGGTCGCGCAGGAAGATCACCGTGGTGAGCGCAGCCACGATCTCGACCACGAACATCACGGGGTTCTTGATCATCAGCCGCGGGTCGAGCTTGGTGAAGGACGCGCCGATCGCGGGCAGAACGATCTTGGGATCGAGCATTGCCGACATCGGGGCACGTTTTTGCAGTTTCATCGTATCCATGGAGGTCACTCCAAACAATCAGAAGACGTTGCCGGCGTTCATCGCGAGTTGCTCGACGATCGGGCCGAGCGCGAGTGCCGGGAAGAAGGTCAGGCCGCCGATGATCAGGATCACGCCCACGACGAGGCCGACGAACAGCCCACCCGTGGTCGGGAACGTGCCCGCCGACGGCGGGATCGACTTCTTGGCGGCCAGCGAGCCCGCAATCGCCATCGCCGGAACGATCATGAAGAACCGGCCGACGAACATCGCGGATGCGAGCGTAAGGTTGTAGAACAACGTGTTGCCGGTGAGGCCCGCAAAGGCCGAGCCGTTGTTGCCGGTCGCCGAAGTAAACGCGTAGAGCACCTCGGTGAAGCCATGCGGGCCGGCATTCGCCATGGAGGCGACCGCCGCCGGATAGACCACGCTGACCGCGGTCCAGCCGAGATACATCAGCGGCAGCACCAGGATCGCGAGCATCGCCATCTTGACTTCGCGCGCCTCGATCTTCTTGCCGACATATTCCGGTGTGCGGCCGACCATCAGGCCGGCGACGAAGATCGCGAGCACGACGAACAGCAGCATGCCATAGAGGCCGGCGCCGACGCCGCCGATGATGACTTCGCCGAGTTGCATGTTGATCAGCGGGATCATGCCGCCGAGCGCGGTGAAGCTGTCATGCATGGCGTTGACCGCGCCGCAGGACGCAGCCGTGGTCACCACGGCGAACAGCGAGGATGCAACGATGCCGAAGCGGACTTCCTTGCCCTCCATGTTGCCGCCGGTCAGGCCGAGCGCATGCATGATCGAGGTGCCGTTGGCTTCCGCCCAGTAGGTGATGGAGACACCGGCGATGAACAGCACGCCCATCACCGCGAAGATCGCCCAGCCCTGGCGCTGGTTGCCGACCATGCGGCCGAACACATTGGTCATGGCCGCGCCGATCAGGAAGATCGAGAGCATCTGCACGAGGTTCGACAGCGCGGTCGGATTCTCGAACGGATGGGCGGCGTTGGCGTTGAAGAAACCGCCGCCATTGGTGCCGAGCATCTTGATCGCGACCTGCGAGGCCACCGGGCCGACCGCGATGGTCTGCTTGGCTCCCTCGAGCGTCGTCGCCTCGACATACGGCCCAAGCGTCTGCGGAATGCCCTGCCAGACCAGGAACAGCGTGTAGACGACGCAGATCGGCAGCAGCACGTAGAGCGTGGTGCGGGTGACGTCGACCCAGAAATTGCCGATCGTGCGCATCGAGGCTCGCGAGAAGCCGCGGATCAGCGCGACCGCGAGCGCGATACCGGTGGCCGCCGACAGGAAATTCTGGTGCGTCAGGCCGAGCATCTGCACGAGATAGGATACCGTGCTCTCGCCGCCGTAATTCTGCCAGTTGGTGTTGGTGATGAAGGAAATCGCGGTGTTGAAGGAGAGATCCTGGGCGACCGCGCCCTGCCCGGCCGGGTTGAAGGGCAACACCGCCTGAAGCCGCATCACGCCGTAGATGATCAGGAAGCCGCCGACATGGAACAGCAGCATCGAGACCGTGTAGGTCAGCCAATGCTGCTCGCGTCTCTCCTCGACGCCGGAGAACCAGTAGATGCCGGCCTCGATCGGCCGCAGCACCGGCGACAGGAACGTCCGCTCGCCGTTGAACACAGCCGTCATGTACCCGCCGAGCGGTTTCGTCAGCGCGACGATAATCGCGCAAAAGAGAATGATCTGGAGCCAACCGATCATGGTCATGGAATCAACCCTTTAGGAGGTTTGTCCTGCGCAGGAGCGGCAGGATCAGGGTAAGCAGGCACGCCACGAGCGCGGCGTCCGCGAGCAGCAATTCGAGAAGCAGCAGCACGGGTCAGAACCGCTCGGGCCGCAGCAGCGCGTAAGTGAGGTAGAACAGGAGACCGAGCGAGACGACGGCGGCGAGCGAATAATCGAAGGTCATGGTCCGCTCCCTCACAGCCGTTCGCAGGCGTAGGTGTAGCCCATCGCGAGCGCGAAGAAGCCAAAGCCCAGCGCCAGCATCAGAATGTCCATCATGGGAATGCTCCTCGTTGCGGCTTTATGTCGGACGCAACCGTTTCTCAGGCGTCCGGCGAGCGCGTGGAACGAAGGAAATGCAATGCATTTCCACGGCACCAGCCGGGACTTTTGACCGCGTTGAAGTGCCACCACCGGCATAGGTTTTCGAGACGAGGCCTATGGCGAAGTTATAGGAATCTCATAAAGGCCGGCACGTCGTAGCCGGCCGCTATGTGGCACCGACACTGTATTCAGGGCGGCTGTTCCGAGCAGGCAGCCCAGCGACACAAGCCACGTTGCTTTCACTACCGTTGTTAAGGCAGGCCAGGGCCAGGGTCTTTTCAAAAAGCCCTGCTTCTATAAGCCTCGACCTTCGGCGGCGACGGCGGCCGGGGATCTGTCGCTCTTATCCGGAAGATTTCGTGCACTTATGAAATCCCTATATCTCCCGTCCCGTCCCCATCTCGTTTTCAAATGCGCTTCCAGCCATCTTGGAGAGGCCGGCCGACTGACCGACGCCAATTCCAGGAGGCCTGACATGACCGCCGTTCTCCGACGCCTTGCCCCACCTTCCCTCAACCAGCAGCTTCGCGCGGCACCGGCAATGACCCGCCCGCTGATGCTCGACATCATCGATCAGGCCTGCCGGCGCTTCCCGTCGCTCGGACGGAGCGAGCGCAGCGCACATATCATGCGCCTGGTCGATGCCGAGGCCTGGACCGACGCCGCGCTGGCGCTGATCGAGCTCGAGCTGCCGATGTGGCAGGTCCGCCGTATCGCTTATGACGAGGGCGAGTGGCATTGCGCGCTGTCGCGCGAGCGCGAATTGCCGGACTGGCTCGACGCCGCTGTCGAAGCCCGGCATGCTGATCTCGCGCTGGCATTGCTGTCGGCCTTCATCGAGGTACAGGCATTGGCCGTGGAGGTATCGCGACCGAGCGTTCCCACCGTGCGCCCCGCCCCTGACCCGCTCTATCAGCCGGTCGCCTGCGAGAATTTCAGCTAGGCCAAGCGGAGGTTCGCGCCTTGCCGCAATCTTCGGACATGTCGCGGTTCCTCAGCCCGACCCGGGTGATCGCGCGCTTTTGCGTCCGCGTCGCACTGCTCGCCGCCTTTGCGGCTTTCGGCAGCGTCGGCTTTGCACGGAGCCTTGCCGCCCTGCTCTGGATGTCGATCATCCTGTGTGCCCTCGCCGGCCTCGTCAGGCGCGAGCCGCTGTTCGGTGCCGTGCTCAATCATTGGGACGAAGGCGTCGCCTTCGGCGCGCTGTTCGCGCTGGTTCGTGTCGTCGACGCGCTGGCCTGAACATCAGGCCTTATGACCTTCCTATGAGATCGTCGCGCAGCCTCACTCGAAATCATATTCGCTTGAAAAGATATTGATCGGGTGGTCGCGGGACACGCACCCGCCGCCCGCGTCAATTGGAAGGAATAAGAAAGTGAAACTCGTCGAACCTCCCTCGTGCAGCTCTCCCTCGACCGTCGTCTTCATCGGCCGCAACCACAGGGGACAGTGGATCGCCCAGCAGCAGAACGGCCTCTACGGTGGCCTGTTCGTCAACCGCGCCCAGGCCATCAAATATGCGCTGTTCGAAAACGGACAGCACCCCGAGACCATCATCGAGCTGCCACGCGAGATCGAGCTCGACATGGGTAGGAAACCCGATGTCGCCGATCCCAAGCGCGCCGTCTGAGCTCCTCGGAAAAAAACATGTTCATCCCACCCTCCGCCTGGTTCACCGGGTTCATACCGGACCTGCCGACGCCGTTCGATTCGGCCGACGCGATCGACCTGAAGGCGTTCGCCGCGCTCTGCGAGCGTCAGATCGCGGCCGGCGTGCCCGCACTGGTGGTGTGCGAGACCGCCGGCGAGGCGCCGACGCTCTCGTCGGCCGAGCAGGCGCTGATCATTCGCACCGCGGTCGATGTCGCGCGCGGCCGCGTGCGGATCATTGCCGGCGCTGTGTCGAATTCAACGAGCCGCGCCATCGAACTCGCACGGCGGGCAGAAGCGGCCGGCGCCGATGCCGTGATGTCGGTGGTGCCTGCCTACAACAGGCCGATGCAGGAGGGAATGCTCGCGCACTTCCGTGCCATTGCCGGCGCGATCGGCCTGCCCGTGATCCTGCACGACACCCCCTCCCGCACGCTGCGCCCGCTCGCCGACGAGACGCTTCTGCGTCTCGTCGAATCGCGCCGGTTCGTGGGCCTGCGCGATGCGAGCGGCGACATCACCCGCCCGATGCGCCTGTCCCGTCACCTGCCTGCCGGCTTTCGCTGTCTATCTGGCGACGACACCACCGCCTTCGGCTTCATCACGGACGGCGGCGATGGCGCGATCTCGGAGATTGCCAACGTCGCGCCGGATCTCTGCCGCACGATTTTTTCACATGTCAGGCAGGGCCGGCTGCAATCCGCCCGCTACCTGCACAAGCGCCTGATCCCCTTGATCGCCTGCCTCGGGAAGGAGAGCCCGGCCGCACTTAAATGTGCACTCGGCGTGCTTGGCCTGATGTCGCCCGCCACAAGGCTTCCGATCGTTCCGCTGGACGCAGCCGCGCAGAGGGAAGTGGTACGCGCATTCGCCGCGATCGCCGACGAGGAGCTGATCGACCGCGTCGGCGCCTGACGCGTCGCACGGCATCCGGGTATCTCCATGCGGCAATCAATCGAAGGGCCTCACAGGCTGCTCCGCGCCTGGCAGCTGGCGCTGCTGCGCTTCGCGGTAACGCGGGAAGATTGCGACCGACTGAATGTCGCCGCTCTCGCCGGCGAACTCGATCGTCTCGGCCGCCGCAACGCCGACTGTTCCTGTCACTTCTTCCGTCGATCCAGCTCCCGGCTCTGCGCGGCCATCGATGGACAGCGCGAGGACGCCGAAGCGGTTCTGGGTCGCTTCTGCGAACAAATTGACGAGGCGCGGCTGCGGCTCGCCTTTGCGGCAGCCCTGGGGATCGCAGGTTCGCGCCCCGCGCCATCCGAACTTCGCCGCAAGCGGAGCCCGGATCTCTTTAGAGGACTGCCATCGCGACGGACGGCTTCTTTATGAGATTCCTATGCCGCGAGCCCAGCGCTCATCTCGCAATCATACGCGCTCATGGCCATCATCCGAGGCAGATTGCGGCGGCCCCGGCCACCGCCATGCTGACGAAGGAATGCCGACATGTCGATGCTGACACATGGCGTTGAACGCCCCCTTGGCTGGGCCGAACGCCCCGCACGGATCTCGCCGGAACGCAAGGCGCAGCTCAAAGGCCTCGCACTCAGTGCACTGACCCTGCTCTCGATGGGCAGCGTGCTCACGGCGCTGATCGCGCTGAAGACCGCGATCTATGTCTGGCATCTCCACGCCTGACGGCATGGGAGACCATCATGACCTTGCAGATGTGTGAAGAAGCCGCCATGGCCGCGATCGCCCTTCAAGCCACGCGTCGCCAGCCCGAGCGACCGACAATGGCCCCGTCCGCGGCGGTGCTCAGGCCGATCGATCCGGATGTCATAAGCCCCGCCATCCCCGCCTTCTTCATTGGGCGCAACGGCGCCGGCCTCTGGGTCGCCCGCGAGGCGAATGGACGCATCGGCGGTCTCTTCCTGTTCAGGAGCGCAGCGGTCGATTTCGCCAACCGGCAGAGTGGGCCCGCAAGATGCGCGCTGGTGTTTCCCGCCGAGACCTTCGAGCTCGATATCGAGAACCGCGGCAATCCGCTGATTGCGCTGGCGGAGGGCGCGAGGCGGCTCCTGGCCCGCGCGGCGACAAGGCTGCGGACATGATCGAGCTCAAGATCGCCATCCTGGTTGCGGTGATGGGTGCATTGCTGCTCGGCCTGCGCATCGGCGTCGCGCCTGGCACGGACAAGTAGCATGCAGCTCCTCAAGGGAAATCTGGAGCAGGCGGTCACGACGACGATCCTGACCATGACGCTGAGCCTAGTCTGGGGCGCGATCCTGACAATCGTGATCACGCTCGTGGCACGCGGGCTGGGAGTTTAGAACCCGGCAGATCGATGGAGCGTGAATTGACCATGGCTGCCTACGCGGCGAGCAGCCGGGTGCGCAGCGCCGTCGCGATACCCGCCTGAGGCTGCGTATCGCCTCGAAAAGATCTGGCCGATCTGGCGCAATTTCACGGAACCGTGTAGAGCGGTTTCATGAGCACAAGCAGCGTCAACGTCGTCGCCCACCCCCTGGTCCAGCACAAGCTCTCCCTCATGCGGGAGAAGGACCGCTCGACCAAGAGTTTTCGCGAGATCCTGAACGAGATCGGGATGCTGCTCGGCTACGAGGTGACGCGCGATCTGCCGCTGGAGCTGGTGGAGATCGAGACGCCGATCTCCCCGATGCGGGCGCCGAAGATCGCCGGCAAGAAGCTCACGCTGGCGCCGATCCTGCGCGCCGGCGTCGGCTTCCTGGACGGCATGCTGGCGCTGATGCCCTCGGCGCGCATCGCCCATATCGGCCTCTACCGCGACCCCGAAACATTGCAGGCGGTGGAATATTACTTCAAGGCGCCGCAGGACCTGTCCGACCGCACCGTGATCCTGATGGACCCGATGCTGGCGACCGGCAACTCGGCCTGCGCCGGCGCCTCCCTGCTCAAGGCGCGCGGCGCCCGCGACATCCGCTTCGTCTGCCTTCTGGCCGCGCCCGAAGGCATCGCGCAGTTCCAGTGCGAGCATCCGGACGTGCCGGTCTGGACCGCCGCGATCGACGAGCGGCTCAACGACCACGGCTACATCGTGCCGGGCCTGGGCGACGCCGGCGACCGGATGTTCGGCACCAAGTAGACAGATTTGTGCGATCGGGTTAGTCCGGTTGCATGAGCGTCAACCAATTTTCGCTTCAATCGCTGATCGGTGCCGAAGGCACCGAGCCCGCCTTCGTGTTTGACGGCAGGCCCGTCTCGCGCGCGGAATTCTCCGGGAAGGTCGAGCAGACCGCCGCATGGCTTACGGCGCGAGGCATCGGCCAGGGCGACGTGGTCGCGGTCTGGCTGGTCAACCGGGTCGAATGGATCGCACTGCTGTTCGCCGCCGCCCGCTGTGGTGCGATCGTCGCCGCGGTCAATACCCGTTACCGCAGCGCGGAAGTCGGCCATCTGCTCAAGGTGTCCGGCGCCAGGCTGATGGTGGTCGAGGCCGCGTTCCGCTCGATCGATTTTGCCGCCATCCTCGCCGATATCGCCAAGGACGACGTGCCTGCGCTGCAAAGGGTCGCGGTAGTCGGCGGAGATGCTATCCCCGCCCACTGGCCCTGTGTGCGCTTCGATGCGTTCGAGAGGTCCTATCCGCCATCGCCGCCGGCGCATGACGATGTCGATCTGCCGGTGCTGCTCTACACGACATCGGGCACAACCAAGGGGCCGAAGCTCGTCGTGCATTCGCAACGGACGCTCGCCACGCACGCCGCCTCCGTCGCCAAGGCGCTCAAACTCTCGCCACGGCGCCATTCGCTGCTGGCCATGCTGCCGTTCTGCGGCACCTTCGGCATGACCAGCCTGCTCGGCTTCATCGCAGCCGGCGCGACCATCCATGTGCTCGATGCTTTCGAGGCGGCACCAGCATTGAAGATCCTTGGCGAACACAAGGTCACGCACGCCTTCGGCTCCGACGAGATGTTCCGCCGCATCCTCGCTCCCTCCGATACACCACGGCCGTTCCCGCATCTCGAAGTCTGCGGCTTCGCCGCGTTCCAGCCCGGCTGGCGTGAGCTCGCCGCGGAGGCCGAGGCGCGCGGCATGCCGCTGTTCGGACTCTACGGTTCGAGCGAGGTACAGGCGCTGTTCTCGATTGCCCGCGCCAGTGACGCCTTCGCCGACCGCATCGAGGGCGGCGGCTGGCCGATGTCTCCCGACGCGATGGTGCGCGTGCGCGACACCGAGACCGGCGGGATCGCGGCTCAAGGCGTCTCCGGCGAGCTCGAGATCAGCGCGCCCTCGCGCTTCCTCGGCTATTTCAACAACCCGGATGCGACGCGCGATGCGATCACCGCCGACGGCTTCTTCCGCACCGGCGATATCGGCCGCCTGCGCGGCGACGGCGCCTTCGTCTACGAGACCCGCGCGGGCGATGCGATGCGGCTCGGCGGCTTCCTGGTTGCGCCCGGCGAGATCGAGGACGAGCTCAAGACCTGCACGGGGGTTGCCGACGCCCAGGTTGTCGCGGTCGATCTCAAGGGGCAGGCACGCTGCGTCGCCTTCGTGATTCCGGCGAACGAGCCGCCGCAACAAGAGCAACTGGTGGCGCGTATGCGCGAGCGCCTCGCCGGCTACAAGGTTCCGGCACGAATCTATATCGTCGACACTTTCCCGGTCACCGACAGCGCCAACGGTGTGAAAATCCAGCGCGCCAGGCTTCGCGCCATGGCCATGGAGCGGATTGCCGCCGAATAGGCCGGCCTATTTCAGGTAGCTCGATAGGTTCAAACTCAGGATCTTGCCCAGCGCCGAATAGGATGCCGTGAGCTGCGTCTGGTAGGTCGAAAGTTGCGCCGTGACGGCTGCGACATCGACGCTGGTGAGATCGTTCGACAGCGTCTCGGCATAGCTTTTGTAGTCGGTCTGGCGGGCGCTCGCAGTCTCGATCGAGGACGCAGAACTCGACAGCTTCGCCTGCACCGCCGCGGTGTCGTCGAGCGCCGTGCTGGCGAGGTCCAGCGCGCTGGTTATGTCCGAGGACGACAGCGTGGTGCTGTTCGCCACGAACTTCAGGACACGCATCACTTCCTCGAACGCCGAATTGTCGGCGGTGACGCCGTAGGACACGGTTTCGTCCGCGGCGACCCGCACCGAGGCGATCTCGTCGTCGCCATTGTAGTAGCTGGTGTCCGCCGTGGTCGTCGAGCCAGCGCCGGACGAAAAGCTCGTGAGATCGACAGGAGCCGTGTCCGTCTTGCCGCCGGCGAACACGTATTGGCCGTCATACTGCGTGTTCATCAGCGAGCCCATCTGCTCCAGCATCTGCTGGGCGGAGCTGATGACCGAGTTCACCTCGGTCGAGCTTCCCGTCGAGGCCGCGCTGAGCTGGGAGCGCAGCTGCGTGAGGATGTCGGTCACCGAGCCGACCGCCGAATACATCACCTGGACCTTGCTGTCGGCGAGCGTCGCGGCATCGATATAGGACTGTGCGCGCGTTACGGAGACCTGGAGGTTGACGACATGCTGCGCGTCCGAGCCATAACCGCCGAAATCGGTCGAGACGACGCCCGAGGATTCCTGGATCTGCTTGTTGGCCATGACCGACTCCACGCGCATCGCGTCGGCGATCATCCTGTTCGACTGGGCGAAGGTGGCCACCCTCATCGCAACCATAGGGGTGCCCTCCTAGGTCGACTGCACGGCGGTGAGCAACGCCGAGTACATGGAGTTGATGGCCTGGATCAGCGCCGATGCCGCCGAATATTTGTTCTGGAGCGTGCTCAGATTGGCCGATTCCTCGTCGAGGTTGACGCCGGACTGCGACGACAGCGAATTCGCATAGGTCGACTGCGCGGTCTCCCTGGCGGTGTAATCGGTGGACGCCTGCGAGGCCTTGCTCGATACGTCGGACACGATGGCCGAGGCATAATCGGCCAGGGATCCGGTCGTTGCGGCAAGACCGCCGGTCGACGCAAACGACCTCGAGTCCGTCAGCGCATCGTAGAAGGCGTTGATCACGGTGGCGGAGCCCGACGATAGCACCGAGCTTCCGACCGTCAGGCTTGAGGACGAATCGAGCGTCGCGAGTTGGAGTTCATTGGCACCGGACAGAATCTTGCTGTTGACCGCGATGTCCGAGGCGCTGGTTCCCGTCACCAAATCATTGAGGCCGAAATACTCGGAAAAGCCCTCGCCCGAGCTCCCCACCGAGCTCGTCATCTCGTTGATGGCGACGCCGTTGCCGGAGCCGGTCGCCGTGATCGAGAGATGGCCGTCCGAATCGACCGAGGCCGACATTCCGGAAATGCCGTTGATGGCGGTGACGAGGTCGCCGACCGTGGAATAGGACGACAGATCGAGATCACTGTAGGAGACCAGATTGCCGCTCTGGTCGGTCACGGCGAGCCGCACGGTGCCGGTGGCGGACAGCGCGGTGCTGCTGGTGACGGCCGTCGTTCCGGTCAGGCTGGTCGGCGCCGGCACCGAGGACGCGCTGTTCGAGACACTGTTCATGGTGGACGCAAGCTGCTGGGCCAGCTGATCGAGCTGGGACTGCGCGTCCGGCAGCGTCTCGTCGCGGAGTGTGATGAGCGCACCGATGTCCCCGCCGGTGATCTGGGAGGTGATGTCCACCCCGTTCACCGTGATCGCGCTGAAACCGCTCGACGACGAGCCGGCGGTATAGGTCGTCGACGCCGTCACATTCGCCGCGGCGGTGTAGCTGATCGTGTGCGCGGAAGAATCGACCAGGGCCTGCCCGGATGTGGTGTAGACTTGGAGGTCACCGTTCGACGCCGTGAAATAGCTCACGTTCATCTTGGAGGCGAGGTCCTGGAGCGCGGTGTTACGCTGGTCCTCCAGGTCCGCGGTCGACTGGCCTGTCGCGGCCGTCTGCTTGATCTCGGCGTTGAGGTCCGCGATCTGCTTCAGATCCGCATTGACGTCGTCGATCGAGGACGAGATGTCCTGGTCGGCGTCCGACCGGAGCTTCTGGATCCCGCTCGAGGTCTCCCGCAACTGGCTTGCGACGTCATCCAGCGCACTGACGACATTGGATTGCAGCGAGGCGCTGCTCGGCGTGCTTGCCAGCGACGAGAGTGCCGATTCCAGCGAGGCGATGCTGTTGGCGAGCGACGTTCCGGACGAGGAATCGTCGCTGCTGCTGATCGAGCCATAGAGCTTCTGGAGCGACGTCAGATAGGTGTTGGTGGTGTCGGCCGCGCCGAGATCGGAATCCGCGCCGACCAACGACTTCAACAGCAGCTTGTCGACCGTCGAGGTGATGCCCGTCACCGTGACGCCGGTGCCGACGCCATTGGTGACGCTGCTCGACTGGCTCGCGGTCTTCTTGGTATAGCCTGTCGTGTCGGCGTTCGAGATGTTCGACGACGTCACGCTGATCTGCACGGACGTCGCCGACAGCCCGCTGAAAGCGATCGATCGTGCGATATCGAGCGACACGGCGGCTTCCCCCGTTCCGTCAGGCGCTACGGCTGGTGCCGCTGGAAACCGCGCGGGCGGCGGCGACGCGGCCGGACGCGCCATAGGGCGACACCGCCGCGATCTGCTCGCGGATCGCCTGCATGACCGCTTCGATCCGGCGGTTGCTGGCCTCGATCGCCGCGCGCAGGCGCACCAGATTCTCGTCCATCGCCACGCGCAGCCTCAGGATCCGCTCCAGAAGCTGCTCGCGCAGGATACGATCCCTGACGTTCAGGCTGGTCGTGCCCGCCGCGCACTCGGCAACGGTCCGTTCAAAAATCTCTGCCAGCTTGTTCTTCTCGTCGACCTGCTTCAGGCGCGAGGCCGGCAGGCCCTTGGCGAGCTCCGCATTCTCCTCGGCAACCAGCGCAGTCAGCGTGTCGATCAGCGTGATCAGCGACTTGATCCTCGCATCGCCGCTCGCAGCGATCGTCCTCGTGGCTTGGCTGTTGGCTTGGGCTACAGTCATGGTCATCGCCTTCTAGTTATGCCGTTTGCCGCGGCCGCCTTGCGAGTTGCGCAGATACGCGCCGATCGCGGTGGTCCTGACGGTCGCCTGCCTCATCTCGCCGTCGATCTCTGCGGCTTGCCGCACCAGACCGCGTCGTGTTGTTTCCACGTCATCGAGCAGCGCGAGCAATTGCTTCCGGTCGCCGCTCTTGACGTTCGCCGCCCGCGCCAGGAGCCGCCGCAGCCGGTGCAGCAGCGCCTCCCCGGCGGCGTTTGCCTTTTCGCCTGGCACCGCTCACCTCATCGCCGAGATCAGGGTGTCGTACATCTTGTTGACGGTGGAGATGACCTGGGACGCGGCGGAATAGGCCTGCTGCGCCGAGATCATGTTCGAGAACTGGCTGGAGGTGTCGGTGGTCGAGGATTCCAGCTCGCTGCCGTAAATGGTGCCCGCGCCGTTCTCACCGGAGCCTTGCAATGCGGCATTGCCCGACGTCACCGTTGCCGAATAGATTCCGTCGCTGGAGGCTGCAAGACCGTTCGGATCGGCGAAGGTCGCGACCGCGATCTTGTAGATCGCAATGGTCTGGCCGTTGGAATAGGTCGCGTCGACGACGCCGTCAGCGCCGATCGAGATGCTGGACAGCTTGCCGTAGGACAAGCCATCAGAGTCGATGCTGGTGACATTGACAGAGGGCGTCGTCTCACCAGAGGCATATTGCGTCAGGCCATCGGTGCCACCGACCGTGCCGAGGTCCATGGTGATGGTGCTGTCGGCCGCACCATCGGTCCAGCCGGTGATCGAGACGGTTGCCGGATCGGGACTGGTGCTGGCCAGCGAGCCGTCACTGTTGAAGGTGATGTCGATCGTGCCCGACGCCGCGCCTGTCGCGGTCGTGGTATCCGAAGAGGAGGTCGGATTGGCGAAGCTCGCGCTCCAGGTGTTGGTGCCGGTCTTGGTCCAGGTGACCTGCATCGAGTTCGCCGCGCCCAGCGAATCGTAGACCGTCATCGAGCTGGTGTAGGTGTCGCCGGTCGCGGCGTCCGACGGCAGATTGGCGGCGATCGTGGTCTTGGTGGTCGCACTGCCGCTGGTCGAGGCGACCTGGGTGTTGATGGCTTCGAGGTTGCTCGCCGATTCGTTGCCGACGACATTGCCGTCCGCGTCGGTGCGCCATCCCTCCAGATAATAGCCGTTATTCTGGAGATAGCCGGCATTGTCGGTGGTGAAGGCGCCGTTGCGGGTGTAGGCGACGGTGCCGCCCGACTTGGCGTCGGTCACCACGAAGAAACCCGAGCCCTGGATCGCAACGTCGGTGGCGTTGGAAGTCGCGGCCAGCAGGCCCTGCTGGGTGATGTTGGCGCGGCCCGAGACGGTGACGCCGCCGGAGGCATAGGACGTCGTGTTGCTGGACGCGGTGACGAGCGCATCGAACATCGCCGACGTCGTCTTGTAGCCGGTCGTATCGGAGTTGGCGATGTTGTCGCTGATCATCGACAAGGACTGGCTTTGGGCGCTGAGCGCCGAGATCGCCGAGGACAATGCACCGGTGAGACTCATGATGAAACTCCGAGGAAATCAGAACGTGAAATCAGGACGTGACGCCGAGGATGTTGGCGGCGCTGACAGCAACGCCGTTCACCGTGAGCGAGGGCGTCGAAGTCGAGGTGTCGATGCCGGTCACCGTGCCGGTGACGGTCGTGTAGTTGAGCACCGAGCTGCCGGCGGAATTCGTCGCGGTCACCGAGATGGTGTATTTGCCGCCGTCGGCGAGCTGGTTGCCGCTGGAATCCTTGCCGTCCCAGGTGAAGCTGTTGGAGCCGGAATTTCCCGTGCCGGTGCCGGTCCACACGGTGTTGCCCGAGGAATCCTGGATGCTGATCGAGACGTTCGACGCGGCCGAGGACAGCGAGTAGCCGTAGGTCGCCGAGCCGTTGCTCAAGGTCGCCGTATCGGACTTCGCCTCGACGGTGTGGCCGATATAGTTCACCGAGTTGAGCGTCACGAGGCTCGAGAACGAGCTCGCCAGCGACGACATGTTGGAGTTGATCGACTCCTGCTGCGTGAAATTGGCGTAGGAGGTAAGCTGATTGATGAAGTCGGTCGTCGAGGTCGCGTTCAGCGGATCCTGGTTCTGAAGCTCGCTGACGAGCAGACTCAGGAAATCGCTTGAGGTGAGCGATGACGAGGACGACGTGCTCGATGACGACGACGTCGTGGTGGTCGCAGTCGTTGCAGAACTCGCGGCGGAAACGGTCATCAGAAACTCCGGCTTTCCCGCACTGCCGGCGACATGATGTCGGTCGGCGGCGCTTGAAATCTGTGCTGATGAAACGGGTGGCCGCGCGGATTCAGGCGGCGATTCACGCGCGCGAAAACGGCTTTCGACACGGCAAAATCTGCCGTGTGCGCGTGTCAGAAGAGGAATGATGTCGAGCTAATCTTCAGCCGCGATGGCACTGCGCTCCCTCGCCCCGCAAGCGGGGCGAGCTGAAGATAGCGGAGACTTGTTCGAGAGAGCCGTTCAGCTCCCCGCCGTCTCGCCCTCGGTGCGAGGCTCGGCGGTGTCGCCCTTCATTTTCGCAGCAGCGGCGGCGATGCGGTCGGCGAGGCCTTTGGGGGCGCGGACCGGGGGCGCGGCAAGCGCCTGGCGCAAGACGCGCGCCTCTTCGAGCAGCGCCTGCGCGGCAGACGATCGCGCCATCAGCTCTTCGGCGGGCGAACGCCGATCGTCGGGCCAGAGGGAGAGATCCTCGCCCAGCCGATCGATCAGTTCTTCAAACTCGGTGAGGTCCATCGCCCGCCGGTTCCGCCTCGGTCCGGCCCGTCATAAAGCATTGCAGGCGCGGCGGAAACCGGATTCGAGCGGACCCGGCCGCCAAAAGCGCCCGCAGCACTACGGAAAGTGTGCGAAACCATGGCCCGGATGATCGCCGGAGTTCTCCCGGGATCAGGGCGCCCGCGCTTTTCAGCCCGCCCGAGCCGAATCGGCCAGCACGGGCTTGCCGCCCCGCACGGTTGCATCGACGGACTCCCAAGCCTCCCGCAGTTCGGTCACCCCGGCGATGATCCGCCGAAAACTCTCGCGGGCATGCGGCCGGCCATAGGCCTTGAGGCTCGCCAGGATCAAGGCGTTGTAGGTCTGGAACATCCGTTCCGCCACCGCGCCACCCCTGGTAAAATCGAGATTATGGCTGAGCCCGCGGAGGATCGCTGTCGCCTTCATCAGATATTCGTGCCCCTCCTCGAAGCGGCGCGCCTCCTGCGCGGCGATCGACTTCTGAAGGAACGTGATCGCGCCGCCAAGCAGCATCGAGACCGCCTTGAGCGGCGGCACGGTCGTCGCCGTTCCCCGATAGGCCTGGTTGGCCATGTACGCCATCGCATTATTCATCGTCAGTCACTCGAGCTGGAATTGAGCAGGGCCTTGAGGTAATCGAGCGTGCTGTTGGCACTCTCGATCGCCGCCTGGTATTTCGCGTATTGCGTCTGGAGCTGCGACTGCAGCGTCGACGCCGCGCTATTGATGTCGTCGACCTTCCGCTGAAGATCGTCGTCGCGCGTCGTCAGGCTGGTGATCTGCGTTTGCAGCGCGCCGCTCGACGACGAGTAGTTCTTCGCGATCTGATAGATCTGCGAGGCAATGCCCGTGGTCGAGGTCACCGTGATCGACTGCGAGGTCGAGCCGCTATAGGTGAAGGCCATGCCGGCATAGATCGAGCCGGAAGCGCCGATGATCGTGGTGCCGCTGACCGTGAACAGCGAGGAGTCGCCGCCAACCGATGCCGAGCTCAGGTTGCCGTCGGCATCGACCGTCAGATCCAGGGTGAAGGATTGCGGCGACGTGCCGGTGTTGACGACGCTGAGCTGGCTCGACGACGTCGTGGTCTGCGCCGACAACAGCGTGGTCACGCCGCTCAGGTTCGTGCTCAGGATGTCCGACAGCGTGCTGGTGTCGAGCTCGAGCTCGTTGTTCTCGTTAAAGGACAGGCCGAGATCGGCCATGGTCATGCCGCCCACGGTGCTGTTCAGGGCATTTTGAAGCGCATCCATGATGTTGCGCATGGTTCCGTCGCCGAACAGGACCGCGCTGGAATCCGCCGTGCCGTCGGTCGTGGTCGCCTGCTGGGCGACGACCTCGTCGCGAAAGGCATTGTAGTTGGTGACGAACGTCTCCACCGCCGATTCGATCTGGCTGGTGTCGGTCTCGATGCTGATGTTCAACGACGTTCCGTCCGGCGTCGCTTGCAACAGGCTGAACGTGACACCGCTCAGGACGTCGGAGATGTCATTGGTGTCGCGGGTCATCGAGATGCCGTCGAGCGCGAACTCGGCCGATTGCGCCTGCTGGATGACGTTGGCGAAGCTCCCCGAGCTGTCGGTCACGCCCAGCTCGTTCATGATGTCGTCGCCCGACGTGCTGGAATACGTGATGTCCGCTGCGTCCTCGGTGCCAGTCAGCACCATCTGGTACGACGTGCTGGAGACCTGCACGATCGAGGCCTGGACGTTGGTCGTCGAGGTCTGGGCATTGATGGCATCGACAACATCCTGGAGCGACATCGTGCTGGTGACGGTGATGTCGGATGTGCTGCCACCCTCGAGACCAATGGAAAACGTGCCGGAGTAGCCGAGCTCGTCGGTCTGGCTCGATTGCGAGGTGCCGGAAATCTTGTTTGCAGTGGCGAGCTGGCTGATCGTCAGCGTGTGGTCGCCGATCGCGGCACCGCTCTTGATCGTCATGGAGAGCGCCGAGGAGGCGCTCACATCGCCGGTCGAGCTGATGCTCGCCGAGCGCGTGGCAAATGCGCTGGTGGACAACGAGTTGACCACCGCGGTCGAAAGCGACGCCAGCCCCGAATACAGCGTCTTCAGGTCGCTCTGCAGTGTCTGATAGGCCGTGATCTTGGCCTCGTTGTTCGTGATCGTGGTCGAGATCGTGTCCGCCTGCGCGGTCTTCGCGTCCACCGCGGCCTGGATCAGCGCGGACCAATCGATACTGCTCGAATTGGTCGTCCCGCTCGTGGTGACAGAGACGCCCGAACTTGTGCTGCTGGTCGAACTGACGCTGGTCACTTTGCCTGGCTATCCCTGGTAGGAAGCGGGCCGGCGTCATGCCGGCCCGCTTTGATCATCATCAGCCCAGCAGCTTGAGCAGGTACTGGGGCATCTGGTTCGCCGCGGCCAGCGCCGACACGGCGGCCTGGGTCTTCACTTCCGCGGAGGAGAGCTTGGACTGCTCGGCCGCGATGTCGACGTCCTTGATGGCCGAGTTCGCGGATTGCAGGTTCTGGGTCTGGGTCGAGATCGAATCGGCGCTGAAATTGAAGCGCGATTCCTGGGCGCCGATGCTGGCGCGGGCGGCCGAGACCGTATCGATTGCGGTATCGAGCGTATCCAGTGCCGAGGTCGCATCCGACAGCGAGCTGACGTCGAGCGAGGACACGCCGAGCGAGGACGCCGTGAGGCTCGTCAGGGTGATCGTGATGGTGTCCGAGCCGGAGGAGCCGACCAGGACCGACACGCCAGACGAGAACACGCTGGTGCCGTCGAGCAGGCTCTGGCTGGAGTAGCGCGTGCCGGACGCGATCGAATCGATTTCGCTCGTGAGCTGCGTGAATTCCGAGTTGATGTAGGCGCGGCTGGAATCGGTCGTGGTGCCCGAGGCGGATTCGGAGGCCAGCGACTTCATGCGGGCGAGAATGTCGGAGATGTTCGAGGCGCCGCCGTCGGCGGTCTGCAGGATCGCGGTCGCCTGCGAGGCGTTGGTCGCGGCCTGCTGCAGCGTGGTGACGTCCGAGGAGATGCGGGTCGAGATCGCGAGACCGGCGGCGTCGTCGGAGGCGGACGTGATGCGCGAGCCGCTCGACAGCTTCGAGAGCGAGCTGGTTTCCTGCGAGGAGTTGATGTTGAGGTAGCGGACCGCGGCGTTGGCGGCGGTGTTGGTGTTAATTGCGGGCATTGAAGGCTCCTGTGCTGATGGGCATGGCGTGCCGCATCGTGAAAATCGACTTACGACGACGCGGACCGCAGCCCCGTCCGTTCGCTCAAACGGCGGAGTGCAAGGAGATCAGGCGCGAAAATTTTCGCGAGGCCAATTTTATGGTTAGTAATCGGTAAACGCGGTGCGGATGTCGCGTTCGTGCTTGCGCAGCAGCTGGCGAAGCTGCTGGCGGCCGCGCTTGAGCAGCGACTCCACGGCTGCGACCGTGGTGTCCATCACCTGGGCGATCTCGCCGTTGCTCATGTTCTCGTGGTAAGAGAAGATCACCGCGATACGCTGCTGCTCGGGCAGGCGCTGCATCGCGAGCTCCAGCATGTCGTTCAGCTCGTTGCGCTCGATGATCTCGACGGCGCCGGGCTGACCGTCGGCGACCTCAGGCACGGCCTCGACATTCTCGTTGCGCGGCTTGCGGCGCAGATCGATGCAGCGGTTGGAGATGACGCGGTAGAGCCAGGTCGAGAATTTGGCGCGGCCGTGCTGCCAGCGACCGCGATGACTCCAGATCTTGAGCATGGTGTCCTGCACCACGTCCTCGGCGTCCGCCGCGTTGCCGACGATGCGCAGCGCGATTGCGTAGGCGCGATCGATGTGGCGTTCGACCAGCGCGCGGAACGCAACTTCGTCGCCGGCTGCGAGCCTGTCGAGAAGCTCACTGTCCTCGTCGTAGACGATTTCGGCGGCAACGGGCGCGCTGTCCGGCGCGAGCGGCACGGACGGCGTCAGCGGCACGATCGCATCGACCGGCGCCGTCGTCGTGATCCCGGCTTCGGCGGGAGCCCAGACATCAGCAGCGTAACTCATCCCGCAACCTCCAACCCGCAACGCCGGCGGCGCACATGCCACACGGCTTCCAGGCGTTGAACGCGGGGCCAAAACAATCCGGGCGAAGAATTTTTGTTATTTTTCAAGATGTTAGCCGGTATCTTTTGCCGAGTATCGGGCAATAATTGCCGACTTCGCGCATCGCGCGCGCATCACATCTGCAATCATCACATCGTCTCGCGCCATGGCGGATCATCCATCCTGAACAGATGTACTCGGGAGAAAACGCTGACATTACGCGGCACTAGGTGATCGAACACGACACACGCATCGCACGCGAAGCAGCGATTGTTTCCGAGTGTAAATGAACGCGAGACGACTTCCGCACTCGGCAATTTTTTCCGAATCACCTTTTTCGAACCTAGCGATTTTTTTGAATCTGTCAGTCGCGACGAATGCGATTTTGAATCGCGCGTGAACTTTTTTCGCATTTGTGACGCCTGACTCCACGCATCCGCACGTTAATCGTCATGGTGGACGGGGAATTACCACATGAAGATCGCAACGGCCGATGCGAGGCACTGCGCGCAAATTGTTTCTGCTTGGTCGTTCGATGTTTTCGATACGTTTCTGCTTCGCGCCTGCACCACGCCAGATGGCGTATTTGAAAGGACTTACGAGCTTTCCGGCATTTCAAGAACTTATCCGAATGTTTCCGCCAGTTTCGTTCAGCATCGAATCCAGGCCGAATCGCATGCGCGCCGAATCGCGAAGGAGAAGCGCGACGCCGGCGAAGTACATATCGAAGAGATCTATTCCTGTTTTCCATTCAAGCTGTTCGGCCTCACGCGCAGCCATTTGAGCGATCTGGTCGAATCGGAGTTTTCGGCGGAGCTCGAGCTGTGCCGCGCCAACCCCGACATGATCCGGCAATATCTGGACATGAAGCGCGCCGGCCATCGCGTCGGATTCATCTCCGACACGTACTGGGATTCGGGCCGGCTGGCGCGACTGCTGCGAGCCTGCCGTCCCGGGCTGACCTGGGACTTCCTCTACGCGTCCTGCGACCATGGCAGCAGCAAGAGCGAGACGCTGTTTGCGACATATCTGTCGGAACAGGGCGTGGACGCGAATTCCTCCATTCACGTCGGCGACAACGAGACGGCCGACATCAAGGGCGCAAAGCGCCACGGCATCCGGCCGCGCTATTATCCGCAGGCGCCCGCGCAATTGGCCTCAAGGTTTCAGCGCGAGGCGGCGCTGTTCGAACTGTTGTGTGCCGGCGCGCCGTCGCGGCTTGATCATGGTGCGCGAACGCTACGGCGCATGGTCGCGGCCCGCAGTGCCGAGAAATCTCCAGCCTTCCATTTGGGGCTGACCGTACTCGGCCCGGTCATGGGCGCATTCGACGCCTTCATCGCCAGGCGTTGCGAAGAGGTGTCCGGCCCCGGCCGAAAGGTCGCGCTCGGCTTCCTCGGCCGTGACGGCTTTCTGGCGCACCGGATCTGGCAGGACCTGCACGGCATGGGTTCGGCCTATCTCGAGATCAACCGCCGCGTCAGCCTGATTGCCTCGGCCGACACGATGCAGCCGATCGTCGATCTCCTCGGTAAAGTCCTCAAGATTGACGCGCCGACCTTCCACGACATCGTGAAGACGATGCCACCGAGGGTCGCCACGTTCTTCGCCGGCTTGCCCGATGGAATTGCCACAGGGGAGGCGCTGGCCGAGGCACTTCCGGAGTTGATCGATCCGGCGGAAATCGTCGAGCTTGCCGCCGGCCTGCGCACCCGGCTGCTCACTTATCTTCGCCACGTCATCCCCGGCTTCGACGACTGTACCGACCTCGTGCTCGCCGATCTCGGTTATTCCGGCAGTGTGCAGAAGGCGCTGCGCCAAATCTTCGACCTCGAAGGCGTCAAGATCCGTCTCCACGGCGCCTATCTGATGTCGCTCGACGATGCCTTCGACGACATCGCCGAGGAAGACAGCGCGGAAGGATTGATCTCCGACCTCGTGGTCACGCCGCATGTCAAACGCATGTTGATCCGCAACGTCGCGCTGCTGGAGCAGATCTGCTGCTCGGCCGACGGGTCGGTGCGCGACTATGACGGCGACCAGGTGCTGCGCGAGATCAATCCACGCCCCGAAAGCCAGATCGCGCTGGCCGCCGAGATCCAGGCTGGCGCCCTCGCCTTTGCCGAAAGCTGCGAAGACGTCGCGCTCGACCTTGGCCTCAGGCCCTATGCCGTGGCCGGGATCGCCGCGCGCTGGTGCACGGCGACATTGGCGCGTCTCTTGCTGCTGCCCGACGATGACGAGCTCGCAGTGCTCGGCGAATTGAAGCATGACGTCAATCTCGGCACGCATGCACTGGCGCCGATGCTCGACGGCGATTTCATCCGCCGGCAGATCACCGCACGCGGCCTTTCGGCTGCCTGCGCGTCGGCCGCGCCGCCGATGTGGCTTGCGGGCAGCTTCGCGCGCCTCTCGCCGTCTCACGCCTATCTCTACACGCTGTTCGGCGCCAACCGCCTGCCCGCCGATGTCTTCGAGGAGAGCCCCTCGGGTCCGGTCCAGGTCGGGTTATTCCGCGCCAGCGGCGACGCGACGCTCGAGACGGTCACCGTCCATCGCACCGGCCTTGGCGAGTTGCGCGTGCGTATTCCGGTCTCGCGCGCGATGGGCATTGCCATGATCGCGCTGCCGCTGCCGAAATTCGCCGCCGAAGGCCTGCTGCATGGCGTAACCATCCAGACCGCCGACGACCTCCGCGACGCCGCCGAGAGCCAGGACGTGCTCGGCATCGCGGCTGAATGTCTGGTCTATGCCCGGATTCAGAGGAACGGCGACCACTATCGCGCCGAGACCGAGGACGGCTGCCTGCTGATCCCGGCCGCGCCAATGACGCACGACATCGCGATCTACTCCGTCGCAATCACACCGCTCGGTTCCAATCCCAAATAGTTCGCCTGATCGCGCCACTCGGGACGTTGAAGTCCAAGGGCTGGGACCGGGGGTACCGAATTGACGGACGGGACGCACGAAAATCTCGATCGACTGCTGCAATCCGGCGGTATCAGGCTCGGCCGGCCCCAGCGCGACCGCCTGGACCGGCTGGTCGGCGAGTACGGCGCGCCGACGCTTGACGAGCGGCCGGACAGCCGGCGGGACGGCGTCATCATCCTCAACGAGCCGCTAAGCGGCGCGGCGGCCGAGCTGTTTTACCGCTCGTTCACGCCCAGCTGCGCCGTTGTCATCCCCAGGAGCGAGAATCCCGGCTTCGACTTCCTCAAGTCCAAGCTGACCGAATTCGGCACCGTCGGCCCCTGCGGCGCGGACGGCCCGCACGAGCTGTGGTGGGGCGGCATCGGCTGGTCGAAGCTCCTCACCGCCGCCGATAAGTCCACGGTTGGTCCGCGGGTCGTCTCCTGCTACCCGCGCGGTGGCGACCCGATCGCCGCATTCGCGCTCCGGCACTCGCTCGAGCGGTTCGACCTCGCCTGCCATATCGAGCCGATCGATACCCAGCTCGACGACCGCGTGCTCTGCTTCGAGAAGGCCGAGTTCATGGTGCGGATGTGGAACAAATTTCGCGAGCCGCTGCTCTTCGTCGAAGCCGGCGCGACCTTGCGCGAAGCGCCGCTGCTGCCGTCGTTCCTCGGCTGCGACGTCGCGCTCCACAAGTGGAATCGCTGGGAGATGTCGGCGCGCACGCTCTATCTCGGCCGCACCGAGCGTGCCGAGATGCTGCTGCGTGCCTGGCAGCAGCTTGCCGCGTCCTATCCTGCGATCTGGGAGGGCTATCTGCTCGACCAGGCCTGGAGCCTGACCTCGTCGCAAGTGCCGCTCGATACCGTGTGGCTGCCAAGGTCCTATCACGCGCTGAAGGGCGATCTCGGTGCGATGCGCGCCACGATCCTGCATGACCGGCAGACGACGACGATGGAGCTCGGGCCCGATCCGGCCTTTGCAAGCATCGTGCGCTCCGCCCGCCGTGCCGGCCGCACCGGCGCCCGCGATGCCTTCATGGTCATGACCGCGAAGCCCGAGACCGCCAACGGCGTTGCCGTGATCCTGCGCGACATCTCGGCCAGCGACGCGGGCGCGGTTGCCGCGACGGTGGAAGCTGTGACCGGCGCCTACGCCGCCGATTGCGGCGGATATGGCCGGCTCGAGCTGTCGCTCTGCGCCTGGCAGGAAGACGTCGGCGCAGCGCGCGATGCCGCAGCACTGGCGCGCTACCGTATCCTGGAGATCGCGCCGGGGCAGCGCATCGCCAACGACTTCTTCGCCCACCACGCGGCCGACGATGCGGTCATGACCGCCCGACATCTCTTTCCCTGACGGACACCATCGATGCTCAAGACCATCATCCTGCTCACCGACACCGTGCAACAGCAGCAGCCGCTGGCCAATCTGCTCCGCGAGCACAATCGCGACCTCGCCTTCTGCTCGGCGCTGCGCGCATCGGACCTCGGCGCAATCGACCCCGACGTGCTGAGCGAGGCGCGGCTGGTGTCCTTTGCCGCGGACGTTGCCGTCTCCGAAAAGTTCCTGCTCCAGCTCGGCTATGGTGCCTACAAGTTCTACGCCGCACCGACGCAATATCCCGGTCTGCCGCCGGCGCCCGACGAGAGCGATGACGATCCGCGCTGCTACTCCGTGATCGCGCAGTCGATGACGATCTGGCCCGATTTCAAGAAAGTGGTCGGCCTCGAAACCGTGACGGTCCCTGATGGTACCGTTCCTGCCGAGCGCGAGCGGCTGGTGTTCTCCCGCCTCGCGCATTTATTCTGGCAGATGTCGGGCATGATCGCCGGCGAGGCGACGGATCTCCCTGCTATCATCGGGTCCGGCGAGAGCCAGCGTCCGACGCTCGCAATGATGAACTGAGCTAGCCCGCGGAGCCGCGGAGCCGTGCCGACAGCGCCTCGCGGTGCCCGGGCGCCGCGATCGCGATCATGCGCCGCGCGCGCTCGGCAAGGCCGCAGCCGCGCAGCTCCGCGATACCCCATTCGGTAACGATGGCATCGACATCGGCGCGCGGCGTCGTCACGGTCTCCACATTGGCGACAATGCGGCTGGTTCCGTCGGACGCCGTCGCCGGCAGCGCGATGATCGCCCTGCCCCCGGGCGACGCATTGGCCCCGCGCACGAAATCGAGCTGTCCGCCGATCGCTCCGATCGCTATGCCATTCAGCGTTTCGGAGTTCACGCTGCCATCGAGCCCGACCTGAAGCGCCGAGTTGATCGCGACCAACCGGTGGATCCGTGCCAGTACGTTCTGACCATGCGTATATGACGTCGGCCGCACCGCGACCGCCTTGTTCTCGTGCACGAAGCGGTAGAGCCGCCTTGTCCCGATCACCTGATTGGTGACGGAGATACCGGCGTCGATGCCCTTCTCCGCATTCGTCACCGCGCCGCGCGCGATGAGACCGACGACGGCGTCGTTGATCAGGCCGGAATGGATGCCGAGATTGCGAACATGGGACAGGGAGGACAGGATCGCGTCTGGAATGCGTCCCACGCCGAACTGAAGCGTGCTGCCGTCGGAAATCAGGCCCGCCGCATGCGCCGCAATGCGCCGCGAAACCTCGTCGAGCGGCGGCGAGGCCAATTCAACCGGCGGGCGGCGAGCCGCCACGCGCACATGGATCGTTACGTCCACCGGCCATTCCGCCCCGAACGTGAAGGGCGCGTCGGGATTGATCTCGGCGATGACGAGGCGTGCGCCGCGCGCGGCATCAATGACATAGTCGTTGGAGAGGCTGGCACTCAGCCGCCCGTCACCGGCTTCGGCGAGTTGCACCAGAACGACATCGGCCTTGTGGCGGCGTGCGGCGAAGTCGGCACAGAAGGCGCTGTAATTGCTTGGGATCACGTCGAGCCGCCCGGCCTTGGCCAGCCGCCGCGTATTGCCGATCACGCCATAGCTCTGGAACGAGACGTTGGGCGGGCAAGCGGCGGAGAACGTGTCAGAGAACGCAGGCCCGACCATCATGCGGAAGGGCGGCAGATCTGCCGCCTGCGCCATCAGCGCCTCGGTGAGGGTGACCGGCTCCGCCGTCGCCTGCCCGCACACGACGAGATCGCCATCGCGGATCAAGCCGGAGAAATCGATCGGCGGCGCGTCCCCGGACATCGCCACCTCAGTCCATCTGGGTGAGACGCGCGGAGGACTCCGCCAGCAGCGTGCGCAACTCCGTCTTCACGATCTTGCCGTAGCTGTTCTTCGGCAGCTCGCCGGTGACGTAATAATGCTTCGGCCGCTTGAAGCGTGCGATCCAGGCATTGCACATCTGGTCGAGTTCGTCCCGCGTCACCGCCCTGCCCTCGGCGGGAACCACGATGGCCACCACCTCCTCACCCCATTCCGGATGCGGCCGGCCGATGACCGAGACTTCGGCGACGGCCTCATGCCGTAGCAGCACCTCCTCGACCTCGCGCGGATAGATGTTGGTGCCGCCGGAGATGATGACGTCCTTGGAGCGGTCCTTCAGCGTGAGGAAGCCCTCCGCATCGAAGGCGCCCATGTCGCCGGTGTAGAGCCAGCCGTCGCGCAGCGTGTTCGCGGTGGCGTCCGGGTTCTGCCAGTAGCCGGACATGACGGTATCGCCGCGCACGACGATCTCGCCGACCTCACCGGGTGCAACCTCCCGCCCCGCTTCGTCCACGGTACGCACCTGCACCACGCCCTGTGCAATGCCCACTGATGCGAGGCGCTCCTCGTGGCGCGGATGGCCGGCGTCGACATGCATGGACTTCGGCAAACAGGTGATGGTCATCGGCGTCTCGCCCTGACCATAGATCTGCGCGAGTTTGGGCCCGAACGCGGCGAGCGCCGCCTTGCAATCGGCGACATACATCGGACCGCCGCCATAGATGATGGTCTTCAACCCCGGCGCGGTGGCACCCGCCGTCACTGCCGCCACTGTGAGGCGCCGCACCATGGTCGGCGCGGCGAAGAAGGAGACGCCGTCGCGCTTTGCCGTCAGCTCGAGAATCTCGTCCGGCTCGAAGCGGCCGCTTTCCGGAATGATCTGCGCTCCCATGCCGAGCACATGCGGCACCATGTAGAGGCCGGAGCCGTGCGACATCGGCGCGGCGTGCAGCAGCGCCTCACCGGGGACGACCGGATTGATCTCGGCGAGATAGTTCAGCGACATCGCAAGCAGATTGCGATGGCTCAGCACCGCGCCCTTGGGCCGACCGGTGGTGCCGCTGGTGTAGAAGATCCAGGCGGGATCGGTGATCGCGACATCGGCGATGGCGATCCCATCGGCCTTCTCCAGGCCGCGATGCTCGGCCGAGCCGACCTCGACGACACGAGGCTTGGTCGCGCCGAGCGCCAGCGCTTCCGACGCGACGCTCGCCATGTCCTCGGTCACGAAGACGACGGTCGCGCCGGAGTTCTCCAGAATGAACGCAACTTCGCGCGGATGCAGCTTTGCATTGATGGGAACGGCGACCAGCCCGGCATGCCAGCAGGCATAGAGGCAGGCGACATAATCAGGCACGTTCTTCATCAGCAGTGCGACGCGGTCGCCCTTTGCGAGGCCAAAACGCCGCCGCAAAGATGCAGCGAGCGACGCAACCGTCGTGGCGAGCCGGCCGTAGTCGGCGACCGGCGTCAACCCCTTGAGCAGCGCCGGCGCCGATGCGTCGGCCTTGGCAGCGCGCAGCAGATGGTGAGCGAGGTTCATGGCGATCCTCCCCGAGCGCCGAGCCTAGTACGACTTGGCGAGGCCCAGCACCTTTTCCGCGATGAAGCTGAGCGCGAGTTGCGGGCTGACCGGTGCGATGCGCGGGATCAGCACTTCGCGCAAGTAGCGCTCGACATGGAATTCCTTGGCGTAGCCGAAGCCGCCATGGGTCATCACCGCCTGCTCGCAGGCGTGATATCCGGCTTCACCTGCGAAATATTTCGCGGCGTTCGCGCCGGCGCCGCAGGGCAAGCCCTTGTCATATTGCCAGGCCGCCTGCATCACCATCAGCCAGGCGGCCTCGAGCTCGACCCAGTTCACCGCGAGCGGATGCTGGATGCCCTGGTTCTTGCCGATTGGTCGGTTGAAGACGACGCGTGTCTTGGCGTACTCGGTCGCGCGCGACAGCGCCAGCTTGCCGAGACCGACCGCTTCGGCCGCGATCAGGATGCGCTCGGGGTTCATGCCTTCGAGGATGTACTGAAAACCCTTGCCCTCTTCGCCGATGCGGTCCTCCATCGGGATCTCAAAGTCCTCGAAGAAGAGTTCGTTGGAATCGACGATCTTGCGGCCCATCTTCTCGATCTCGTGGACCTTGATCTTCTTGCGATCGAAGTCCGTGTAGAACAGGCTGAGGCCATGGGTCGGCGAGCGCACCTCCTCCAGCGGCGTGGTGCGCGCCAGCAGCAGGATCTTGTGCGCGACCTGCGCGGTCGAGATCCACACCTTCTGGCCATTGACAATGTAGCGGTCGTTCTTGGCGACCGCACGGGTCTTGAGCTGGGTCGTGTTGAGGCCGGTGTTGGGCTCAGTGACGGCGAAGCAGGCCTTCTCGCGGCCCTCGACCATCGGCGGCAGCATGCGCTTGCGCTGCTCCTCGGTGCCAAACACGACCACGGGATTGAGCCCGAACACGTTGATATGCACCGCGGAGGCGCCGGACATGCCGGCACCGGATTCCGCGATCGTGCGCATCATGATCGCAGCTTCAGTGATCCCGAGCCCGGAGCCGCCATAGGCTTCCGGCACGCAGATGCCGAGCCAGCCGGCGTCGGCCAGCGCCTTGTGAAAATCGTGCGGAAAGCCGCCGTCGTGGTCCTTCTTCAACCAATAGGCGTCGGGAAAGCCTTCGCAGATCTTTGCGATGGCGTCGCGAATGGCTTCCTGCTGATCGGTAAGCGCGAAATCCATGATGGTCTCCTTGTGGAGGCTCTCAAGCGCGATGACATTGCGCTCGAGTTCTTTGGTTGCGCATGATCTTCGGAAAACCGCAGGACACTTTTCCGGATCATGCTGTGGTGCCTAGCGCCCCATCTGCGAGGGCAGCCAGAGGATGATAGACGGAAACGCCACCAGGATCGCAATCGCGATCAGGTGCGCGATGAAGTGCGGGAAGGTGCCGTGGAACACCTCTGCTACCGGCCGCTTGGCATAGCGGGCAACGATGAAGCAGTTCAGCCCGACCGGCGGCGTGATCATGCCGACTTCCGCGGTGACGATCTTGATGACGCCGAACCAGATCGGATCGAAGCCGAGCGTCTTGATCAGCGGCAGCACGATCGGCACGGTCAGCACCAGGATCGCGATCTGGTCCATGAACGAGCCGAGCACGATATAGCCGCACAGGATCAGCGTGATGATCACCCAGCGCGAGGCCGGCAGGCTGCCGATCCAGGCGACGAGATCCTGCGTCACATGGGTGAGCGTGAAGAAGTAGCCGAAGATCGAGGCACCGACCAGGATCATGATGATCATGCAGGTGCCGTGGCAGGCCCGCAGCAGCGTCGCATAGAGCGACGACGGCGTGATCTTGCCTTTGACGATCGCAAGCAGGAAAGCGCCGAACGCGCCGAAGGCGGACGCTTCCGTCGGGGTCGCGACGCCGAGATAGATCGTGCCCGTCACGATCGAGAACAGCACCACCATCGGCGAGACCTGCCACAGCAGCGCGAACTTCTCGCGCCACGGCACCGACTTCGCGGCGGGCGCGCGCGAGGGATCCTGCCAGACCAGGAAATAGATCGTGGCCATGATGGTGAACGTCACCAGGATCGCCGGGATGATGCCGCTGATGAGCAGCTTGCCGATGTTCACTTCGGCGAGCAGGCCGAAGATGACGAGCGCGACGCTGGTCGGCAGCAGCATCGACAGCGTGCCTGATATCGCGACCACGCCCGCGGCCATCTTTGGCTCATAGCCCTGGCGGATCATCGCGGGAAGACTGGTCGACGACAGCGTCGCGGCCGAGGCGGTCGAGGTGCCGCAGATCGCGCCAAAGCCGGCGCCGGCGAGCGCGGTCGCCATGCCGAGGCCGCCGGGAATGCGGCCGACCCAGGCCGATGCGGTCTTGAACAGATCGTCCGCGACACCCGACAGCAGCACGAGATCCGCCATCAGCAGGAACATCGGAATGGTGATGAGTTCGTAGGACGAGACGGTCGAGAGCGGCGCGGTCTGCAGGATGCCGAACAATGTGGCCCATCCGCCGACCATCACCAGGCCGACCGAGCCGGAGAAGGCCATGGCGAAGCCGACGGGCGTGCCGAGCGCGAGCAGGCCGAACAGCAGGGCGAGAACGATGAAAGGTGTCATGGATATCGCCCGTTACTCGAAGCCGCGTGCTTCGCCGACGCCGGTCACCGGCGGCAGCGGATAGAGGTCACGGCCGCTGACGAGGCTCAGCACATTGCCGACGAGCTGGAGCGCCAGCCGCAGCACCAGCACGCCGCAGCCGAACGGCACCAGCGCCGCCGAAATCCAGGTCGGCCAGGGGATCGCGCCGGAGAGAACGTCGTGCTGCTCGTAATTCTCCAGCGCGCGCTCGAACCCGACCTTGCAGATCAGGACGAACACGAACAGCCCAGCGAGCGCGGTGACGATCTCGGACAGCCGTCGCCCCGTCAGCGAGAAGCGCGACAGGAGAATGTCGACACCGACATGGACATGCTCGCGCAACGCGTCCGACAGCGTGAAGAAGAACACGCCGGCGAGGAGATAGAGTCCGATCAGATCATAGGTGAATGAGAACGGGCTGTTCAGCGCGTAACGCATGAACACGTCGGTCACCACCAGCAGCATGATCACGAACATGAACACCACCGCAATCACCGTCAGCGCGCGTTCCAGCGCGCCGAGCACATCTCCTGCCCGTTTGATCACGTTTCGCGCCTCCCTGTGCTTGCCGAACTACTTGGCGCCGCCGGCGGCGAGCAGATCGTCGAACTCCTTCAGCGCGGCGGAGGCCTGCTTGCCACGACTGTCGAGCCCGCTCGCCCACTCCTTGCCGACACCCTTGAGCTTGTCCTTGATCTCGGCGCGCGTCGCCTCCGGCAACGGATCGAAGCTGACGCCTTCGCCCTGCATCTGCTTCTTGGTGACTTCGCCTTCCTTGTCGACGTCGGCACAGGCCTTTGGCGTGGTCGCTTCCGAGGCTTCGTTCATCGCCTTCTTCACGTCGTCGGGCAGCTTGTCCCAGACCGACTGGTTGATGGAATAGGCGACGATGAAGCTGCCGAAGCTGACGCCTTCGGTGGCGTGCTTGACCAGCTTGTCGAGGCCGTAGGACACGACGCTGTCCAGTGGGAACAGCAGGCCGTCCATCGTGCCTCGGGACAGCGATTCATAGGCATCGGGCGCAGCCATGCGCACCGGCACGGCGTTGAGCGCACGCAGCGTCAGGTCCTGCGCACCGCCCGTGGTGCGCAGCTTCAGGCCCTGCATGTCCTTGGTCGTCTCGACCTTCGATTTGACAGTCCACACCTGGTAGGGCGGCAGCACCACGGCCATCAGCAGCTTGATCTTGTTCGGCGCGTATTCCTGCTTCGCCAGAATGCCTTCGCGCGCGGTCTTCCAATAGGCGAGCGTGCCCTGGCAGCTGGTCGCGAACGCGCCCGGCAATTGCGCGACTTCCGACAGCGGCATCTTGTCGGAGACATAGGACGGTCCGATGTAGCCGATGTCGACCACGCCGGACTGCGTCAGGCGCAGCATGTCGGCCGCCTTGCCGATCTGCTGGTTCGGATAATACGTGAAGGTCACCGCGCCGTTGGTGCGCTTGGTGACGTCGTCCATCCAGGGCTTGAGCATCAGGCGGACGAGATAGTGACCGGCGGGGAAGCTATCGGCGACCTTCAGCTCCAGTGCCTGCGCCGACATCGTCGAGACCGGCAGCGAGAGAGCGAGCACTGCGGCAGCCCGGACCAGATTCTTCTTCATGTCGTTCTCCTTGACGCGTCCCCATGCCGAAGGCGGCAGCGACTTGCTGCGGCACCGTCCGGCCCTCACTCCACTTCTTGCTTGAGGAAAATGTACATATATGTGAATTTATCTGTCAAGCATATGAACTATGCATGGCGCTATGCGCCGAGGGAGCAGCGCGTGGAATTGACACCGACATTTTCTGAACTCTAACTCCACGTATATGAATTCAACCCACGAGGCCCCATGGGACCGCTCGCCGGCTTCACGATTCTCGACCTGACCTCGGTGCTGATGGGTCCTTATGGCACCCAGGTGCTGGCGGACATGGGCGCCGACGTGATCAAGGTCGAAAGCCCCGAGGGCGACATCGTGCGCCAGATCGGTCCCGGCCGCACGCCCGGCATGGGCGGGATGTTCCTCAATGCCAATCGCGGCAAGCGCAGCATCGTGCTCGACCTGAAGAAGACGGAGGGGCGCGACACGCTGCTGCGGTTGGCGAAGCGAGCCAATGCGCTCGTCTATAACGTGCGCCCCCAGGCGATGGCCCGGCTCGGCCTCGACTACGAGACGCTTCGCGAGATCAATCCCGCCCTCGTTTATGTCGGTGCGTTCGGCTACGGCCAGTCCGGGCCCTATGCCGCAAAGCCCGCTTACGACGATTTGATCCAGGGCGCCGCGACCATTCCGACGCTGCTCGCGGCCGCCGGCGACGGCACTCCGCGCTACGTTCCCGTCACCATCGCCGACCGCATCGTCGGCTTGATGATGGTCAACGCCATCATGGGCGGGCTGATGCATCAGAGCCGCACCGGCGAAGGCCAGCGCATCGACGTTCCCATGTTCGAATCGATGACGGAATTCGTGCTGGTCGATCATCTCGGCGGTCTCACCTACGATCCGCCGCTCGACCATGGCGGCTATGCCCGCCTGCTCTCGCGCTATCGCCGCCCCTACAAGACCAGCGACGGCTATCTCTGCGTCCTCATCTACAACGACAAGCACTGGCGCAGCTTTTTTGAAGCGATCGGACAGCCGCACTTCCTCGATCAGCCGCGCTTTGCCAACCACGCCGCGCGCACCAAACATATCGACGAGATCTACGAAGAGATCGGCCACGTCTTCCTCAAGCGCACCACGGCGGAATGGCGCGAGCTCTTGGAGCGCGCCGACATTCCGGTGATGCCGATGCATACGCTGGAGACAATCCTCGAAGATCCGCATCTCGAGGCGATCGACTTCTTCAGGACCGTCGATCATCCCGTCGAAGGCCGCATCCGTCAGATGCGCGTGCCCTCCACCTGGAGCGCGACCCAGCCGGAAGCCGCCGGCCCCGCACCGACGCTCGGCCAGCATGGCCGCGACATTTTGCGCGAGGCCGGTTTCTCGACCGAGGAGATCGAGCAGCTCGCAGAGCAAAAAGCAGTTCACCTGGCCGCGCCGCCCTAAGGGCAGCGCGGGCCAGAATCGCAGCGATACAGGGAGGAAACCGCGATGGCCGGACTTTATTTCGAAGACTTTTCCGTGGGCCAGGAGTTCAGGCACCCGCTGACCCGGACGGTCACGGAGATGGACAACACCATGTTCAGCCTGCTGACACTCAACCCGCAGCCGCTGCACATCGACGCGCATTTCTCCGAAAAGACCGAGTTCGGCCAGCGCATTTTCAACAGCCTTTACACCCTCGGCATCATGATCGGCATGACGGTCTATGATACGACCATGGGGACCACCGTTGCCAATCTCGGCATGACCGACGTCACGTTTCCAAAACCGGTCTTCCATGGCGACACGTTGCGGGCAACGACGAAGGTGCTTTCGTTGAGGGAATCCAAATCGCGCCCGAGAGCGGGCATCGTCGAGTTCGAGCACCACGCCTTGAATCAGAACGACGAGATCGTCGGCAAATGCCGCCGCATGGCGATGATGCACAAGAGGCCGGTCTGATGCGTTCGATGCTGTTCGTGCCGGGCGATTCCCCGCGCAAATTCGAGAAGGCGAGCGAAGGCAACGCCGACGCGCTGATCATCGATCTCGAGGATTCCGTCGTCACCGAGAAGAAGCCGGAAGCGCGCGGGCTGACGCTTGCGATGCTGAAGGGCGCTCGCGGCCCCCACCAGCTCTATATTCGCGTCAACGCGCTCGACACCGGCCTGACGCTCGCCGATCTCGCCGCGGTGATGCCGGGCAAGCCAGACGGCATCGTGCTGCCGAAATCGCAAGGCGGCGATGACGTGCGCCAGGTTGCAACCTGGCTCGAAGCCCTGGAAGCCGCGGCCGGCATCACTGTCGGCGCGACGCGCATCGTCTGCGTCGCGACCGAGACCGCAAGCTCGATCTTCGGCCTCGGCAGCTACAAGGGCTGCTCCCCTCGCCTCGCCGGTCTGATGTGGGGCGCAGAGGATCTCTCGGCCTCGCTCGGCGCCACCGAAAAAGCATCGGGTGGCGTGTTCCACAGCCCGTACCGCCTGGCGCGCGATCTCTGCCTGATGGCGGCGGCCGCAGCCGAGGTCGCACCGATCGACACCGTCTACACCGACATCGACAATCTGGCGGGCCTCGAGCAGGAAACGCGCGCCGCGCGGCGCGACGGCTTTTCGGCGAAGGCGCTGATCCATCCAAAACATGTCGATGTCGTCAATGCGGCATTCGAGCCGACCGAGGCCGAACGGACCTGGGCGGAGAAGGTGATCGCGGCGTTCGCGAGCAATCCGAACTCCGGCACGCTGCGGCTCGACGGCCAGATGATCGACAAGCCGCATCTTCGCGCCGCGAAGAAGATTCTCGGCCAGCCCTAGATCAGGACGCAAGCCTCACCATGATCGTTCGCCAAGCCGCAAACGTCCTGGAGATCATGGAATTCTTCGCGCAAACGAGGAAGCCGGCGACGCTTGCGGAGATCGCCGACCATTTCGGCTGGCCGCGCTCGTCGACCTTCAATCTGCTCGCGACGCTCTCGGAGAAGGGTTACCTCTATGAGCCGCGCCCGCGCGCCGGCTTCTATCCGACGCCGCGGTGGCTCGCGATGGCACGGATGATCTCCGAGGTCGAGCCGCTGCCGCCATGGACACATACTCTGATCGCCGATCTCTCGGCCGAGACCGGCGAGACCGCATCCATCGTGGCGCCGGCGGGCGTCATGGCGGTGTTCATCGATGTCGTCGAGTCCCAGGCCGCGATCCGCTATTTCGCGACCATCGGCCACCGCGTGCCGATTCACGCGACCGCCAGCGGCCGCGCGCTGCTGCTGCAATATTCGCAGGAGGAGCGCGACTCCGTCTATCGCAAGATCGAATTCAAGCAATACGGCCCGTCGACCCCGATCAGCATCGAGGCAGTCGAGATCGAGCTGCGCAATTCGATCGCGCGCGGCTATTGCCAGAGCTTTGCCGATTACAGCCGCGACCTCGCCGGCGCCGCGATCCCGCTGCCGATCGGCGATCGCCGTCTCTCCGTCGTCGTCGCGGGGCCGGAGTTTCGTATTGGTCCGAAGGTGCCTGAGGTGGCCGCGCTGATCGCACGGACGGTCGACCGGCTGCGGCCGAAGACGACCGCGGCCTGAAGCCGAAGCCTCATTCGAATCCCTGTATGGGCGGCGTCGAAGCCTGCGCCGGCACCGCAGGAGCAGCTTGAACAGGCTGCACCGCGGGCGCGGCTTGAACCGGCGGATTCGGATTGCTGGCGGCTCCCACCTGGCCGTTGGCATTCATCGCCTCACGTGCACGCGGCGGAGCGCCGGTCGCGGCTGCACGATACGCCTCGCGACGCGGCGGCTGCCGATGTCTTGCCGAGCGCGAACCTCTCACGCCCCATGACCTCGCGATTGAAGGACCGGCGGTATAGCCAATCACTGCACCCGCGACCGCACCGACCGGACCGAGCACGACGGCCCCAGACACGGCGCCTATCGCCGCAGCACCAGCGCGCTCCTGCGCAACGGCGCTCGCAGGCACGCCAGCCAGCAGCACGACCGCAGTGATCAAGACTTTCTTCATCGGAGCGCCTCCCTCTCGGGGAGATCACTCTTACTCAAATATGGCCGCACGAGGTTTGTTCGTTGCCCAACACGGGGCAATGGCCGATGGAACTCCGGCAATTCAAAGACCCCGCCGCCAGTCGCGGTTCCAGCGGACGCAGTTCGGCGCAACTACGGCGCGATCTTGTCGCTGGTAAATCCGTTACCGTCGAGCGCGCGACGCACCGTGCCGTCCGCCTTGGCCTCGTCGAGGAAATGCGCGGCCCAGGTCTTCGCCGCGGCCTTGCCCTTGGGAACGACCACGACCACGCCGGTCGATTGAATGACTTCATCCAGCACTTTCGTTCCGGGCAGTTTTCGCGACAGGTCTTCCAGAGCTCCCATGCCCATCGCCAGAGCATCGAGCTGCCCCTTGCCGATCAATTCGGCCGCCTCTTCCGGCTTCACGAACTTGGTCAGCTTCGCCTGCTTGATCGACTTCTCGACCGTACGTGACGTCGATGTCCCTTCGATGCAGCCAACCCGCATACCGGCGCGATCGACATCCGCAACCATCCGAATGTCCGAACCGGCCCGCACGAGATAGCCGCTTATATAGGCGACGTAAGCGGGGCCCTGGTCCACGAACTGTTCGCGCTTGACGTCCGCCGGCATGAAGGAGAGATCCCAGACGTCCTTGCTGCTGGCGGCGGCGATCTCGTCGGAGCTCTGATATTCGACGAGCTCGAGCGGAACGTGCAGCTTGTCAGCGGCGGCCCTGGCGAGCTCGACCGTGACGCCGCGCGGCTTTCCGGTGGAAGGATCACGCGTCGTCCAGAACGCCGACGCGGCGGGACCGACGGCCACCGCCACACGCAGCGTTCCAGTCGGCGCGACGTCGCTCGGCCCCTCGGCTTTCACGCCGGGAACGCCGGTCATGACGAAGACCAAGCCCAACGCAGCGATCAAGCCATGCCGCAGCATCTTGCGCCTCCAAGTTTCGACGATGCGATGGGACCTCTCCCCGCAAGCGGGGAGAGGTAAAGAACTACACGATCTTGATCGACATATCAGGCAGGCCCTCGAGCTTGCACAGCAGCACGTCGCCCTTCACCACCGGGCCGACATTCTCCGGCGTGCCGGAATAGATGATGTCGCCGGCCTTCAGCTCGAACGCCTCCGACAGCTTTGCGATCTGCTCGGCAACGCTCCAGATCATCTTGCTGAGATCCGAGCTCTGCTTGACGGTGCCGTTGATCGCCAGCGAAATGGCGCCCTTGTCGAAGTGGCCGGTCTTGCTGGCCGGGTGGATCGGACCGATCACCGCGGCGTGGTCAAAACTCTTGCCGATCTCCCAGGGCTTCTTCTCCGCGGCCATGCCGTTCTGGAGATCGCGCCGGGTCATATCGAGGCCGAGCGCATAGCCATAGACATGGTCGAGCGCCTTGTCGGCCGGGATATTGGTCCCGCCGGATTTCAGCGCCGCTACCAGCTCGACCTCGTGATGGTAGTTCTTGGTCAGCGACGGATAGGGATGGTCGGCAACCTGGCCGATCGCGACGTTCTGGATCGCGTCCGTCGGCTTCTGGAAGAAGAACGGCGGCTCGCGGTTCGGGTCCGAGCCGCGCTCGATGGCGTGCGCGGCATAATTGCGACCGATGCAGTAGATGCGGCGAACCTGGAACACACTCGTCTCGCCGACGATCGGGATCGCAACCATCGGCACCGGGAAGATCGGCTTGGGCGCAGCCTGCGCTGCGGCTGGCGTCGCCTCCGTGAGGCCCGCCGCAGTCATGGCGGCTGCGGCCGTAAGCACGCTGCGTCGCGTGGTTTTTGTCATGGCTTTCACTCCCTGATTTCGTCGTTGCTTTTCTGAACGCCAGTCATAGAGCCAAACGGAGGGCGGGCCAATGGCCCGCCTTGTACGTCTTAAGTCGCGACGCGATCGAAGAACTCGCGAACTTTTCGCGCGCAGACGTCGGGGTCGGTGGCAGCGACGTGGTAGGAATCGCCGGGCAGCACCTCGAGCTTCGAGCCCGGAATCGTCTCCTGCCACGCCTTGACGGAATCGACGCTGCCGAGCCCCGAGCCGGTCGTGGTGATCACCAGCGCCGGGCGCTTGATCGACGGAAGCTCTCCGGTCACATCCACCGTCGGCACCATCTGGAGAAATGCTTCCAGTGTCGAGGCCTTGGTCTTCGACATCAGCTTGATCCACCAGTCGAGCGCCGCCGGCGGCAGCGACGAGCCGAGCCGGCCGGCCGTGGTCTCGCGCACCCAGGGCTCGACGCCCTGCTCGCGGATCTGCTTGCGCCAGGTCGGCGCACGCTCGTTGAACGAGGTCAGCGAAGCCGGCGCGCCGACCGCGGCGACCGCGATCACACGATCCGGATGCTTTGCCGTCAGATGCATCGCCAGCGTACCGCCGATCTTGCCGCCAACCAGGAAGACGCGGTCGAGTTTCAGCGCGTCCAGCATCCGGATGATGTCGTCACCAAGACCGGCAAAGCGATAGACATAGTCGCCCTGCATCGGCGTCGAATCGCCGTAACCGCGCAAATCGGGCCGCACCACGAGGTGATGCGTGGCGAAATACGGCACCCAGCGCCGGAACGCCTCGCCGCTCTCGGCAAGCCCGTGCAGCATCACGACCGGCGGCTTGGTGTCCCATGGCAGCAGATAGTCGTCGATGCGAACCGCAAGCTCGCAATCCTCGCTGACACCGATCTTCCGCAGTTCGCTAGCCATCAGATACACCTCGTTCCACCGCCATCGACATTGATGCAGGTACCAGTAATGAAGGACGCGCGGTCTGAACAGAGGAACGCGACGATGCCGGACACCTCATCCGGCTGCCCGACGCGGCCGAGCGGCACCGAGGCGATCGCAGCGGCATTGGTCGCGCCCTGGTCCTGACCCGCGATCGCCGCACCTTGAGAGATGAGGCTGTCCCAGCGGTCGGTCTGCACCGGTCCGGGATTGACGCCGGTGACCAGCACATTGTGAGGCGCGCATTCCTCGGCGAGCGCCAGCGTAAAGTTGAGCAGCGCCGCGTTGACCGCGCCGCCCGCCATATAGGCCGCGCGCGGCTGGTGGCCGCTGCGGCCGATGATGTTGATGACACGGCCCCAGCGGCGGTCGCGCATTTCCGGCAGGACGTTACGCGCGCAGCGCATGTAGCCCAGCAGCTTCAGCTCGATCGACTTCGCCCAAATCGCATCCGGCGTCTCGGCGATCCGGCCCATTGGCGAGGCCCCTGCATTGTTGACGAGGATGTCGACGCGTCCAAAAGCCTCGCGCGCGGCGTCCATCGCGCGCGCGATGTCGTCGGGCTTGGTCATGTCGCCGGCACAGGCGATCACGCGCCGGCCCGTATCCCGCGAGATGTCCTGCGCCGACGCGGCGAGCCGCTCGGCGTCTCGCGCCACGATGACAACGTGCGCCTGTTCGCGCGAAAGCTCCGCGGCGATCGCACGGCCGATGCCGATGCTGCCGCCGGTGACGACGGCGACCTTACCGCCCAGATTCAGATCCATGACGCTACCCTAACTCGCTAATCGACCGTGGCGCCGGAGGCTTTGACGAGCTTGCCCCATTTTGCAGTTTCGTCCGTCATGAATTTCCCGAATGCATCGCCGAAAACCGTGCCGGGCTCGGCCCCGAGTTCAGCGAGCCGCTTCTTGACGTCAGGCATCGTCAAAATGGTCTTGAGCTCGCCGCTCAGCTTGGCGAGCGCTGGCGCAGGCGTCTTGGCCGGCGCCACCAGTCCGAACCAGGACGAAGCCTCGAAGCCGGGAATGGTTTCCGCCACCGTCGGCACGTCGGGCAGTCCTTGCGCACGCTTGGCGCCCGCGACCGCTATCGCATTGATGGCCTTGCCCTGCACCTGCGGCAGCACCGCCGGCATGTTGTCGAACATGAAGGGGATCTGGCCTGCAAGCAGATCGTTCATCGCCGGCGCCGCGCCGCGATAGGGCACGTGGACGATATCCACGCCGGCCATGCTCTTGAGCAGCTCGCCGGCGAGATGATTCGTCGAGCCGATGCCGGACGAGCCGAAATTGAGTGAGCCGGGCTTCGCCTTGGCCAGCGCGATCAGCTCGCCCACGTTCTTCGCCTGCACCGACGGATTGACGACCAGCACGATCGGGACCGAGGCGATCAGCGCGATCGGGGCAAACGCCTTGGCCGGATCGAACGGCAGCTTCTTGTAGAGCGAGCCGTTGATGGTCAGCGGCGGCGGCGCGGTCAGCAGCAGGGTGTAGCCATCGGGCTCGGCGCTCGCCACCGTCTCGGCCCCGATATTGCCGCCGGCGCCGCCGCGGTTTTCCACCAGGAAGGTCTGGCCGTTCCGCTCGGTCAGCTTCTGCGCGACGATGCGCGCGATGATGTCGTTGGACCCACCGGCCGGGAACGGCACGATGATCTTGACGGGGCGGGATGGATAATCCTGCGCTTGCGCTGCGCCGGAAAACAGGACGGCCGCACAGGCGGCCAGAAAGGTGCGTCGCATAACCCCGCGCATGGGCACTTCCTCGATGTTTGTCTTGTTGTTGATTGATTTATCACGCCGTCAGCAATGGCCTCAACTTGCCGACGTCGTCAAGCCGTTCGAGATTGCCGATCTGGTCGATCAGCTTCTCGGCCCTGTCACTGCCCAATACCGGTGCAATCAGATCCCGCGTCTTGGCCGCCACTGCTTCCGTACTCAGCGGATTCTCCTTGGTGCCCGGCGGATACTTCGTGAAGTGCTCGACCTTCCTGCCATCGGTCAATGTCACCTCGACGACAGCACCGCGCGGCGCGGCCGGGTCCATCAGCGCCTTGTCGCCGGCCAGCGTCACCTTGGCGCGCTGTTCGAGGATCTTGGGATCGTGCATCAGCGCGACGTCGTGACTGTCGTTGAACGACACGGCGCCCTTGACCAGCGCGACGGCCACGAGATGCTGGCAATTGACATCAGGCATCGCGCTCTCGCCCACGATTCCCATCGCATCGGTCGGCAGCTTGACCAGGATGCTACGCACGTTGTCTGGCGTGAGGCTGTGCTGCTTGCGCAGCGTCAGCGTCGCATCCAGCGGCGACTGGATGGGATAGCCGACCGAGAAGGTCTTGATCGCCGTCTCCGTGACATAGAAGCGCTTGCCGAGATCCTTCACCATCTCCTCCGGCTTCGGATCGGTCGACAGCGCGATGAAGAGATTATGGGTGCCGTCGAGCACGTCGTCGACGCCGGTCAGGCCTGCGTTCACCATGTCGACTGCCATGACGCCGTTGCGTGCGCCCATGCCGGCGAAGTCGAACGCCTTTTCGATATGGTCGTGATCCTTCACCCAGCTCCACAGGCCAGAGACCTGCTGCGACGAATAGGAGATCGCGTAACGCATTCCCTTTTCATCGAGCCGCGCCAGCGATGCGGCGGCCCCGAGCGCGCCGAACGTCGAGGACGTCCCTTCGGCACTTCGATGCGAACCGCGGACGAGGTCGGGACCCAGAGCGAACAGCAGCCGGCAGGTCAGGTCGTAGCCGAGAGCGACGGCGCGAATGACGTCCTGTCCGCTGCGATGCTCGCGCTCGCCAATCGCGAGTGCAGCCGGCACGACCGAACAACCCGGATGCGCCTTGGTGACAGGCTCGAAATCGTCGGTCTCGTCGGCATGCGCACACATGGCGTTGGCCAATGCCGCGTTGACAGCCGTGGTCCGGAAATCGGAGCCGACGACGGACGCCTGGGCATCGCCGCCGAGGGTGCGCACATATTTCAGTGCCATTTCGCCCGGCCGCATGCGCGAACCCGACACCATCGCACCGAGCGTGTCGAGAATGCGATGCTTGCATTCGAGCAGGACCTGCGCCGGCAGTTCCTGATCGCGGGCGGCAACCATGTAGCGGGCGAGACGCTCCGTCACGCCGGGGCCTGCTGCGAGCACCGCACGGCCGCCGGAGGCGGCCAGAGCAGCAATCGAGCCGGCGGATTGCAGGAAACGACGGCGTGACGGCATGCTGTTCTCCTCCGCGATCAGGTCGCGACTGACATCCTTGCGATCTCCGCCGCGTTCGACAGGTTCTCGACGTTCCAGCAGGCGTCCATCACGCGCCGGATCGCGGCAGCTGGGATGATGCCCTCGGCAAGGTCCGAGAACTTGGTTTCGAGCTGCTTGTCGGTCATCGGCACTTCGACGCTGCCGATCGCATGCTCGATGTAGCGGTGGAGCTTGCGGCCGTCCTTGAGCACGATGGTGAGGTCGACCTGCTCGGGCTTGATGCCCGGCGTGATCACGGGGTTCACCTTGCCGCGCAGCGCGACGACGGTCGGGTCAGTCACGGCCCGGTCGCTGAACTGCTTCTCACCGCCGGCGCCCTCGACGATGGCGACCGCGACCGCGTGATAGATGCTGAACTTGCCTTCGAGGCCCGCCTTCGGCGTCTTCTTGCCGGTCAGTTCAAGCACCAGCGGATGGACCTTGAGGTCGACGCGCTCGATCTGGTCCGCTGTCACCTTGCTCTCGTTGCGGCGCTGGATCGCGGCGTCGATCGCCGGGTGCATGACGATGCCGCAGGCGAATGGCTTGTAGGTGTTCAGCGCGGCCTCATAGCGTTTGCCAAGGTCGCCCAGGATCTCGTTGTAGTCCTGCTTGGTGCTGATCGTGTTGGCCCAGCCGCGCTTGGCCTCGATCATGGCGTCGGACGAGGTGAAGTTCTTCGAGGCCAGGATCGCCGCGAAAATGCCGCTTGATGCGGCACGGCCTGGATTGAAGCTCTTGTTCATCGAGCCGAAGGATTCGCGCAGGCCCACCGGCTGCGAGGCGGCGAGGCCGAGCGCCCATGTCATCTGTTGCTCGTTTAGCTTCAACAGCTTGCCGACGGCCGCGGCCGAGCCGAACACACCGGCGGTGCCGGTGATGTGCCAGCCGACATCGTAATGGTTCGGGTAGACCGAGTTGCCGATCCGGCACTCGGTCTCGACGCCCAGCACCAGCGCATTCAGGAAGTCCTTGCCCGATACCGGCTGCATTTCCGACAGCGCGAGAATGGCCGAGGCCACGGGACCGGCAGGATGGATGATCGTCTTCAGATGGGTGTCGTCATAGTCGAAGATATGGCTCGACACGCCGTTGATGAAGGCCGCGTTCATGATGTCGAACCGCTCGCGCCGCCCGAACAGCGAGGCCTGCTGCGGCCCAGAGAACGGACCGAGCGCGGAGACCGCGATATCGACCGTCTCGTGATGCGAGCCGCCGATGGCGACGCCGACCCAGTTCAGAAGCGTGCGGACGCCCTCTTTCCGGACATTGGCCGGCAGGTCGTCATAACTCGCGGTCACCAGATAATGCGCCAGCGCGCGCGTCACCTCCTTGGGCGGCGCGGCGACGGGCGCTGCGGCCGGCGTCTGCGCGAAGGCGGCGTTGGCGCCGACGGTTGCGAGCGGCAGTGCGGCCGCCGCCTGGAGCAGGGTCCTGCGATCAGTGTGCATGGGCAGCCTCCTTGACCTTAATCGATACCAGTTGCGCAGCAAGGCGGACCGCGCTTTCGAGCGCACCGGTCTTGGCGACGCCCGTGCCGACGATGTCGAACGCGGTGCCATGCGATGGCGTAGTGAAGACGGTCTCAAGGCCCGCGGTGACGGTGACACCGCGGTTGAAGCCGCGCAGCTTGGTCGCGATCTGGCCCTGATCGTGATACATCGCGACCACGCTGTCGAACTCACCTGCGAAGGCGCGGATATAGACGGTGTCGGCGGGATATGGCCCGGTGCAGGCGATGCCGGTCTTCGCAGCGGCTTCGACCGTCGGGCGGATCATCTCGATCTCGTCGCGGCCGAACAGGCCGTTCTCGCCGGCATGGGGATTGAGGGCGGCGACCGCGATGCGCGGCTTGGCCACGCCTGCTTTCCGCATCATGCGGTCGACCAGCCCGATCGCATCGGTGATGCTTTCCGGATTGATGCCGTCGAGCGCCTCGCGCAGCGACTGATGCCCGGTGACGCGCGACATCCATTGGCCGTCGAGCACGTTCATCTCGGAGAAATAGGTCTTGTGGCCGAGCAGGCTCGCGAACATCTTGTGCTCGTCGGGAAACTTCCAGCCACCATCGAACATCGCGCGCTTGTTGAGCGGCGCGAACGTGATCGCATCGACCTCGCCGGCCTTGGAGAAATCGATCGCGCGCGACAGCGTCTCGCCGGTCAGCCGGCCGGATTCGGCGCTGGCCTTGCCGATCGGGAATTTCGCGGGATCGGTATTGCCCAAGTCGACGAGCTGCACCGTGCCGCGGCCCCACGTAGCGGCCTTGGGCGAGGCAATCCGCTCGACCTTCAGCTTCACGCCGGCATGCGCCATGCCCATCTCGAGCACGCGGGCATCGCCGACCACGACGAGCCGCGCCGCATCCGCGAGCCGGTCGTCGGAGAGGATGCGTGCGACCTGTTCGGGACCGATGCCGGTGCAATCGCCTGATGTCAGCGCGATGACGGGGAGTTCATTGGTGTTGGTAGCCATATTGGAAGCCTTGGATCCTTACTTCGCTTGTTGGATTTGAGCGGCGGACCGAGCCCAGTCCTCGCGGTTGAATTCCCCGTCCCACTTGGCGACCACGATCGCGGCGACCGCGTTGCCGATGGTGTTGGTGATGGCGCGCGCCAGCGACATGAAGCGGTCGATGCCGAGCAGCAGCGCGAGGCCTTCCGCCGGGAGCCCCGCCGCGACGACGGTCGCGGCGAGCGCGGCGAACGCACCGCCGGTGACGCCGGCCGCGCCCTTGCTGGTGAACAGCATCACCACGAACAGGCTGAGCTGCTGTGCAGCACTGAGTTCGATGCCGTAGACCTGGGCGACGAAGATGGTCGAGAGCGGCAGCGTCAGCGCGACGCCGTCGAGATTGAAGGAATAGCCGGAGGGAATGACGAGGCCGGCGACCGCGCGCCCGACGCCCGCTTTCGGCAGCTTCTCCATCATGCCGGGGATCGCCGTTTCCGACGACGAGGTACCGAGCACGACCAGCAGCTCGTTGCGTAACAGACGCAACAGGTCCATCAGGCGAATGCCGGCCAGACGACAGATCGTGCCGAGAATGACGAAGATGAAGAACGCCATCATCGCCCAGGCCGTGCCGACCAGCAGCGCCAGCGCATAGAGCGTGGCGGCGCCGAACTTCGCCACCGTGAAGGCCATGGCACCGAAGGCGCCGATCGGCGCCAGCGCGACGACGACATGCACGACGCTGAACACGAGCTCGGTCACCCGCTCCATGCCGGAGCGCAGCGGCGCGGCCTTGTCGCCGAGCAGCAGCAGGCCGATACCGCACAGAAGCGCGAGCACGAGCACCTGGAGCACGTCGCCGGACGCGAACGCGCCGACAAAGCTCTCCGGGAACATGTGCTGGATATAGGCCGACAGCGATCCGACATGGGCCTGCTGATAGCGCGCGACGGTCTCGGCCTGCTGCGCGGTGGCGTGGGCCACGCCCGCGCCGGGCTGCACCCAGCGCACCACGACGAGACTGATCAGCAGACAAAGGGTCGTCACCGCCTCGAAATAGGCAAAGGCCTTGAGTCCGATGCGGCCCACAGCCTTCATGTCGCCGACCTGCGCGATGCCGGTGACCACGACCAGGAAGATCAGCGGCGCGATCGTCATCTTGATCAGGGAAATGAAGCAATCGCCGAGCGGCTTGAGCTCCACCGCAAAAGCCGGAAACAGGGCACCCAGCAGCGCGCCCAGCGCGGCGCCGGCGACCACGAGGACATATTGCTCGCGCCAGAGCGGCTTGCGGCGGCCTTCGGAGACTGGCTTCGACAGGGGCTCAGACAGCTGAGTTGCGGCGATCTGCAATTGATTTCCTCCGACGCATCGACACGCCATGCGGCGGGGCGCCTTGTTCTGGTTTTGTGATGACGTTTACATTGGACCAGCAGCGCCCGAGGCGCTAATGCCGTATCGGTATGATTTGAGGACAAAACCGCATCATGGACCTGGTCTGGCTGGAGGATTTCCTTGCCATCGCCGAGGAAGGCGGGTTCTCGCGCGCCGCCCAGCGCCGGCATGTGACCCAGCCGGCGCTGAGCCGCCGCATCAGGTCGCTCGAGGAGTGGCTGGGGACGCCGCTGTTCGAACGCTCGACACATACGATCACGCTGACGCCGGCCGGCGAGAGTTTCCGTCCAGTCGCCGAGGACGTGCTGCGCAGGGTGCTGGTCGGGCGCGAGGAAGCGCTCGAAGTAGCGCGGCTGAAGGCCGAGACCATCACCTTTGCGGCCACGCACGCGCTGTCGCAGACATTCTTTCCGGATTGGATCCGCAATTCGGACAGCGCGCGGGCAGATTCCGCCGTGCAGCTCGTCGCCTCCAATTTCGCCGGCTGCGAAAAACTGCTGCTGGACGCACAGGCTCACTTCCTGCTGGCCCATCATCATCCATCGCTGGTGAGCCGGCTCGACATGGAGCGCTTCCAGCGCTTCGAGCTTTCGAGCGATCTCTTGATCCCGATCACTGCGCCGATGACGAAGCCGTCGCGCGGCGCGCGCCGCGGCAAGGCCAAGCCGCGCTACTCCCTGCCCGGCACGGCCGATACTCCGCTGCCTTATCTCGCCTATCACCCGGGTTCCGGCGTCGGGCGGATCGTCACGTCGTTTCTGGCCGTGAAGGAGCCGCCGGCCTTTCTCGTTCCAAGCTTCACCGCGCCCGTGATGTTGCTGGTCGACATGGCGCGCGAAGGACGCGGCATCACCTGGGCTGCGCAGAGCCTGGTTCAGGCCGATCTCGACAGCGGCCGCCTGATGCGCGCCGGCGGAGCGGACTGGACCATTGCCATCACGGTTTCCCTGTTCCGGCCACGCGCCCGCATGACCCGGGCCGCCGAGAATTTCTGGAATGCGGTGCGCAAGGGCCGGCCGGGCGGGAAATCCACCTCGGCCGCACCGCGGACCAGGTGACGGCGTCTCGAATCACGTCGGCTATCAGGCTGCTTCGGCGGCCAATGCTGCAGGCAGGCTTCCTCGCCGCAATGACGAGCGCGGTACACGCCGACACATCGATCGCGCCCGCAGAGCTAAGAGCGATCGGCAACATCGACGCACGCTTCCAGTCGTACAACATCGAGATGGTGGAGGTGACCGGCGGACGGTTCTGGAAACCCTATGCGCAAGGAGGCAAGCGCCGCGATCGCTACGCCTATCGGCCGCCGATCGATCTCGCCGACATGCGCCTGCGCAAGCTCGCCGCGGCGCTCGGGCCGGCCTATTTGCGCGTGAGCGGCACGTGGGCGAACGCGACCTTCTTCGCCGACACCGACAATACGCCCGCCGCACCGCCTGCCGGCTTCAACACAGTGCTCAACCCCACGCAATGGCGCGGCGTCGTCGACTTCGCACGCAGAGCCGATGCGGAGATCGTGACGTCTTTCGCCGTCAGTCCCGGCAGCCGCGACACTGACGGCGCCTGGACGCCGGATCAGGCGCAGCGCCTCATCGACTTCACGCGATCGCTGGGCGGCCGCATCGCTGCCGCCGAATTCATGAACGAGCCGACGGGTGTAGCGAACAACGGCGCGCCGGCAGGATATGACGCAAACGCATACGGCCGCGACTTCAAGGCCTTTCGCACGTGGATGAAGCGCGCGTCCCCCGAGACGTTGATCTCAGGTCCAGGCTCCGTCGGCGACTCCGCCTCATCCCCGGCCACCGGCATCAACACCCGCGACCTGCTCGCCGCATCGGGCCCGGGGCTCGATCGCGTCTCCTATCACCACTACAACACGCTCTCGCCCCGCTGCGGTGTGCACGACGATCCGGCGCAGGCGCTATCCGAGGACTGGTTTTCGCGGACCGACGTCGCGCTCGCGGTCTACCGCAGCTTGCGCGACGAGTTCGAGCCGGGCAAACCGATCTGGCTGACGGAGACCGCGGATGCCGCCTGCGGCGGCAATCCCTGGGATGCGACCTTTCTCGACAGCTTTCGCTATCTCGACCAGCTCGGCCGCCTGGCCAAAGCCGGCGTGCAGGTGGTGATGCACAACACGTTCGCAGCGAGCGACTACGGCCTGCTCGACGAAGAGACGTTTCGACCACGGCCGAACTACTGGGCCGCGCTGCTCTGGCATCGCCTGATGGGAACGACCGTGCTCGACGCAGGCATGGCTTCGACGCGGGCGATTCACGCCTATGCGCATTGTCATCCCTCGAGCAAGGGCGCGGCGTCCGTGCTCCTCATCAACACGTCGCAAGATGGATCGCAGGCCGTGACGCTGGCGGCGCGCGCCGACCGCTACACGCTTCGGGCGCGCCGCCTCCAGAGCGCGAGCGTGCAATTGAACGGAACGACGCTCGCCTTGACCGGCAACGACGATCTGCCCCGCCTCGCGCCGCGCGTTGCACCGGCGGGTCGGATTCGCCTGCCGCCCGCCAGCATCACCTTTCTGGTGATGCAGGACGTGGCCGCCTGCCGCTGAGTGACGTCAGGATTTCAGCGCGTCGCGCGCCGTCTCCGGCGCCATCAGGGTCGCGACGATCGTGATGATCGACAGCGCGATGATGTAGACCGACACCGCCCAGTACGAGCCGGCCCATGCGAGCAGCGCCGTCGCAATCAGCGGCGAAAAGCCGCCGCTCAGCGCGGCCGCGACATTGGCGCCGAGCGAGGCGCCACTGTAGCGCACCTGGGTGCGGAACAGCTCCGGCATGAACGCCGCCTTCGGCCCGAACAGCAGGGCGTGCGTCAGCGTCATCGTGACGACGAGCGCGAACGTGATCAGCGCGGGCTCCCTGGTGTCGAGGAACCAGAACAGCGGAAACGCCAGCGCCACCGAGAACACACCGCCGGCGAGATACAACGCCTTGCGGCCGAAGATGTCGGAGAGCCAACCGGCGAGCGGCAGCGTCGCGAACTCGACGATCGCGGCATAGACCACCGCGTTCAGGATCACCTGGCGGGGCAATCCGAGTTTTGTCGTCGCATAGACCACGGTGAAGACGGTGAGGAGATAGGCCAGCCCGACCTCCGACACCGTGATGCCGATCGCGAGCAGAAAACTGCGCCAGTCGCGGCGCAGCACCTCAAGCACCGGATGCGCCAGCACCTCCTTGCGCTCGACGACTTCCTTGAAGTGCGGCGTCTCCGCGAGCTTCAGCCGCACGATGAAGCCGACGCCGACGAGCAGAATGCTGATCCAGAACGGAACGCGCCAGCCCCAGCTCAGGAAGTCGGCCTCCGGCAGTTGCGTCATGAGGGCGAAGATGCCGGTGGAGGCGGCGACGCCGACGGGAAAGCCGATCTGCACCAGGCTGCCGTAGAAGCCGCGGCGATTGCCGGCGTGCTCGATCACCATCACGACCGCGCCGCTCCACTCGCCACCGAGCCCGATTCCCTGCACGAAGCGCAGGATGATGAGCAGGATCGGCGCCCAAACGCCGATCTGGCTGTAGGTCGGCAGGCAGCCGATCAGGAACGTGCCGAGCCCCATCGCGATCAGGTCGCGACCAGCATCTTCTTGCGGCCGAGCCGGTCGCCATAATGCCCGATGATCGCGCCGCCGATCGGCCGCGCGACGAAACCGACCGCATAGGTCGAGAATGCCGCGAGCGTTCCGACAAAGGGATCGAAGCCCGGGAAGAACAGCTTGTTGAGCACCAGCGCCGCCGCCGTGCCGTAGATCAGGAAGTCGTACCACTCGATCGCGGTGCCGAGCGCACTCGCCCACACCACGTGCGCCGTCGTCGATCGCTCCGTCGCGGCGGAGACCCCCGTTGCTGCCGTCATGCCAAGCCCCACGATTCCGGGAGGCATCATGGCCAATCGCGATCACGGTTGCAACCTGCGGGCGTGATAGCTCTCACAGGATAACTACGCGAGATTTATGCGCCGCTGCTCCACACCCGTCATTGCGAGCGCAGCGAAGCAATCCAGACCTTCTCAGTAGAGCAAGTCTGGATTGCTTCGTCGCAAGGGCGCCTCGCAATGACGGGTGTTGAGGCAGTCGCGGTTCCGTCGTCCCGTCCACCAGGAGGAACCCCTTCACCCCATTATTCGCCATTGACAAACTCATTCGCCAATATCTAATTTGCTTCCAGAATAACCGCCGCGCCAAGCGGCCAATAAGAGAGGGAACGACGATGAGAGGGTTTTTGGCCTGCGCCATGCTCGCGGCCATGACTTCGGCTGCCATGACCACGGTTGCGAGCGCGCAGGTCTCCGACGACGCGGTGCGGATCGGCGTGCTGACGGACCTGTCGAGCTGGGGCCGCGACAACAGCGGGCCGGGCTCGGTCGAGGCCGCAAAAATGGCGGTGGAAGAATTCGGGCCGACCGTGCTCGGCAAGCCGATCGAGATCATCAGCGCCGACCACCAGATGAAGACCGACGTCGGCGTGCAGATCGTGCGCGGCTGGTTCGACAACGGCAAGGTCGACGCCGTCGTCGACATCCCCAATTCCGGCATCGCGATCGCAGTCCACAACATGGTGCGCGAGCGCAACAAGATCGCGCTGCTCTCCGGCCCCGGCGCGAGCTCGCTGACCGACGAGCTGTGCAGCCCGAACACCGTGCACTTCACCTACGACACCTACGCGCTGTCGAAGGTGACGGCCTCCGCCGTCATCAAGGAGGGCGGAAAATCCTGGTACTTCATCACCGCGGACTACGCCTTCGGCCAGCAGCTCGAGAAGGATGCGACGCGCTTCATCAACGAGATGGGCGGCAAGGTGCTCGGCGGCGTCAAGCATCCGACCAACACCGCCGACTTCTCCTCCTTCGCGCTCCAGGCGCAGAGCTCGAAATCCGACGTCGTCGCTTTCGCCAATGCCGGTCAGGACACGGATAACGCCATCAAGCAGTCCGGCGAGTTCGGCCTGGTCCAGGGTGGCCAGAAGCTCGTTGGCCTCTTGATGTTCGACACCGACGTGCACGCAATCGGTCTGAAGTCCGCGCAAGGCACCTACATGACGACGGCGTCGTACTGGAACATGGACGAGGCGACCCGCGCCTGGTCCAAGAAGTTCTACGAGCGCACGAAGGTGATGCCGACCATGATCCAGACCGGCGTCTACGGTTCGGTGCTGCATTATCTGAAGGGCATCAAGGCCGCCGGCACCGACGACCCCGCCAAGGTCATGGCCAAGATGCGCGAGCTGCCGATCGAGGATACCTTCGTGCATGGCGGCAAATTGCGTGAGGACGGCCGCGTCATCCGCGACATGTACCTGGCCAAGGTGAAATCGCCCGAGCAGTCCAAGGAGCCGTGGGACTATCTGGAGATCGTCAAGACCGTGAAGGGCGAGGACGCCTTCCGCCCGGTCTCCGAATCCAAATGTCCGCTGCTGAAGAAGTGAGGTGAGACATGACCGGCAACGAGCGCAACGCAATTGAGACTTACGAGTGCGATGTGCTCGTGGCCGGATCGGGTGCCTCCGGCATGTCTGCCGCGATCACCGCTAGATATCGCGGCCTCGACGTGCTGATCGTGGAGAAGGAGCCGCGCTTCGGCGGCACCACCGCCCGCTCTGGCGGCTGGCTGTGGATCCCCGGCACGTCGCTGGCGAAAGCCTACGGCATCGCGGAGACGCCGGAGCAGGCGCGCACGTACTTGCGGCACGAAGCCGGCAACAACTTTGACGCCGCGCGGATCGATGCGTTCCTCAGCGCCGGCCCCGAAGCGGTCGACTTCTTCACCAGCAAGACCGCATTACGCTTCGACATGCCGCTGGTATTTCCGGACTATCATGCCGAAGCGCCCGGCGGCACGCAGGGCGGCCGCTCCATGGTGACGCGCCCATTCGACGGCCGCGAGCTCGGCGACCAGATCAAGGCGCTGGGTATGCCCCTGCCCGAGCTCACGGTGTTTGGCATGATGCTTGGCTCCGGCAAGGAGATCATCCACTTCATGCGCGTGACGAAGTCGCTGACGTCGGCGGTCTATGTCGCAAAGCGCTTGTCGCGACATCTCATGGACGTGCTGCGCTATGGCCGCGGCATGACGCTCACCAACGGCAATGCGCTCGCCGGGCGCCTCGCGAAATCGGCGCAGGACCTGAAAATTCCGATGTGGCTGTCCTCGCCGGTGCGCGAGCTGACGGTCGAGAACGGCACTGTGACCGGCGCGATCGTCACCCGCGAGGGACGCGAGGTGCGCGTCCGCGCGCGGCAGGGCGTCGTGCTCGCCTGCGGCGGATTCCCGCACGATGTCGAACGGCGCAAGAAGATGTTTCCGCACGCGCCGACCGGCCATGAGCATTTTTCGCCCGGCCCCACCGGCAATACCGGTGACGGCCTGCGCCTCGCGGAGAGTGCCGGCGGGCATGTCGAGGATCGCCTGCCGAACGCGGCAGCCTGGGTGCCGGTGTCGCTGACCACGCGCAAGGACGGCTCGAAGGGCGTGATGCCGCACTTCATCGACCGCGCCAAGCCCGGCGTGATCGCGGTGATGCGCGACGGCAAGCGCTTTGCCAATGAGGGCAATTCCTATCACGACTTCGTCCAGGCCATGATCAAGGCGGCGAAGCCCGGCGAGGAGATCGCGGCGTATCTCGTTTGTGATCACCCGACGCTGCGCAAATACGGTCTCGGCTGCGTGCCGCCGTTCCCGATGCCGCTCGGTCATCACCTCGATACCGGCTATCTCATGCGCGGCGACACGCTGGACACGCTGGCGGCGAAGGCCGGCATCGACGCCAAGGCGTTCACCGAGACCGTCAAGCAGTTCAACGCGACCGCGCCGCTGGGACACGACGCCGCCTTCGGCAAGGGCTCGAAAGCCTATAACCGCTACCAGGGCGACGCCATGCACGGCCCGAATCCCTGCATCGCACCGATCGAGAATGGCCCGTTCTACGCCATCAAGATGGTGATCGGCGATCTCGGCACCTATGCCGGGATCGTCACCGACGAGAATGCGCGGGCGCTCGACGCCGAGGGACGGGTGATTCCCGGGCTCTATGCCGCCGGCAACGACATGGCGAGCATCATGGGCGGCAATTATCCCGGCGCCGGCATCACGCTTGGGCCGGCGCTGACCTTCGGCTACATTGCCGGCCGTCATCTCGCCGACAGCGCTGCGAAGCGCAACGCGGCGTAAGCCACGCGCCAGGAGACGCATGAAGAGAGAAAGCCGCGGCATCCAGTCGATCGAGGTCGGCGGAGAATTGCTTCGTGCGCTCGCGAGATCCGGCGAGCCGATGATGCTGCGCGATCTCGCGCGCGAGGCCGGCATGACGCCGGCCAAGGCGCATCCTTATCTCGCCAGCTTCTCCCGTATCGGGCTGATCGAACAGGACGAGACCACCGGCCGCTACGAGATCGGCGCGCTGGCGCTGGAGCTCGGCCTGATCAGCCTGCGCCGGCTCTCCGGCGTGCGCATCGCGCGTCCGAAGATCGCTGGCCTCGCGAGCCAGATCGGCCATGCCGTCTCGCTCGCGGTCTGGGGCACGCACGGACCAACCGTGGTGCAGCTCGAGGAGCCGGGCCAGCCCGTGCACATCGTGATGCGCGCCGGCTCGGTGATGGCGCTGTTGGAGACGGCCACAGGCCGTGCTTTCGCGGCCTTCCTGCCGGAGAAGACCATCAACGCCGCGCTCGAAAGCGGCCTCGACCGTCATGGCGTCGGCTACAATCCGAAGCGGGCCGTGAAAGGCGCGAAGGTCGCCGAGATGCTCGCCGAGGTCCGCAAGCACGGCCTCGCCCGCGCGCTCGGCGATCCTCTCCCCGGCGTCAATGCGTTCTCCGCGCCCGTATTCGATCATTCCGGCCATGTCGCGCTGGTGATCACCGCTATGGGGCCTGAAGGCACGTTCGATGCGCGCTGGGACAGCGCCATCGCCCATGCCTTGCGCGATTGCGCCGGCGGCATCTCGAAGCGGCTGGGTTACGGGATGACGATTGCGGCGGAGTGATAGTGTCGCAGCCCGACACAACAACCGCCGTCATGCCCCGCGACCCGGCTACGCCAAGGCTTCGCCGGGGATGCGGTCTAGGGGCGCCGAAGCTTTAGCGTAGGCGGCAAGCGGGGCATCCAGTACGCCGCGGCCTATCGGCTCTATCACATCCGTCTCGGCGTATTGGATCGCCCGGTCAAGCCTGGCGATGACAGCGAGTGTGGGGGCTACCTTCAGCCCTACTTCTCCTTCACCGGCACCGTGTAGTTCAGGATCAACCGGCCACCATCCGGATAGATCGTCTGCCCCGTGATATAGGACGCATCGTCGCTGGCGAGGAACGCCACGACCGACGCCACCTCGCTCGGCTCGCCGCCGCGGCCGGCTGGCGTGCGTGACATCACGGTTCTGCGCGCATCCTCGGAGGTGTAGATGGACGACGCCACCATATCGGTCAGGATCGTGCCCGGCCCGACCGCGACGACGCGGATGTTGTGCGGGGCGAGCGCGACGGCGGCGACCGATGTCAACTGCTTCATGCCGCCCTTGGACATCGCGTAGGTCGCAAGCGCCGGAATCGCCAGCAGCGCGTTGACCGAGGACATGTTGATGATGACCCCACCGCCGCCTTGCGCGATCATCTGCTTGGCTGCGGCCTGGACACCGAAGAACGCACCCTTCAGATTGATGCCGATGATCTCGTCGAATTCTTCTTCGGAGATCTCCAGGATGTCCCGGTTGCGGGCGACGCCGGCATTGTTGACCATGATGTCGAGCCGGCCGAATTCCTTCACGGCGGTCGCGACGAGCTGATCGACATCGGCGCGCCTCGCGACATTGCCGACGACGGTGCGCAAGGCGTCCGGCCGACCGAGCTCTGCGGCCGTTGCCGCCAGGCCGTCGGCATCGACATCCGAGATGACGACCTTGACGCCGTCATCGAGGAATCGCTTTGCACACGCCTTGCCGATGCCGCGCGCCGCGCCGGTGATGGCGGCGACCTTGCCGGATAGTTTCATGGCTCTCACTCCAGAATGGCTGCTTGCGGCAGGCCTGAGCCGGGTGAGGACCGAGGGCTAGGCCGCCGCGAAGCCGAGATGAGCACGGAACCGGTTCTTGATAAAGACGGCATCGCGCGAAGGCAGCGAACGCGGCGGATTTTCCGCCAAGACCTTGATGACAAAAAGCCGCGGGCCATCGGAGGGCGCGGCGATCTGCGCTGCGAGGCACTGCACCTCCTCGAGCGTCCGCACGGTCCCGGTCGCAGCGAAGCCGCAGGCGGCGGCAATTGCCGTAAGATCGACGCCGCGCCCGGTGTGGCTCGCCTGCATCCCCGTCTCGCCAAAATGCTGGTTGTCGATCACGACGATATCAAGATTGCGCGGACGCGCGACACCTATGGTGGCGATGCCGCCGAGACCCATCAACTGCTCGCCGTCGCCCGTCAAAGCGAGGACGCGCTTTTCCGGCTGGGCTTGCGCGAGCCCAAGACCGATCAGCGCGGCGCCGCCCATCGCGCCCCAGAGATAGAAATTGCCGTCGTGATCCCCCGCGGAATGCAGGTCGTAGGTGGGCGAGCCGAGACCGGAGACGACCAGCGTGTCCTTGCGGTCCTTCAGGAGCGCGGCGACAGCGGCGCGACGATCGAGTTGAGCTTGCATTGGCATCACCACTTCTTCTTGCCGATCAGGCGTTGCCCGATCAGAACCGCGATCTGCTGGTCGGACTCGTAGGCGAGCGATGCCGCCGATTCGACGGTCTCGACCAGATCTTCCGGCGTCTCCGCGCGCATCACTTTCAGGCCGATCGCTTCCAGCGACGGTTGCGTCGCCCGGCTCATCGGCACTTGCCACGGATTGAACTCTGCCCATTCGCCGCGCATCGTCACCAGCATCAGAAGCGGAAAGCGGCCGATCGCCGACAGTGACAGCATGTTGATGCAATTGCCGACACCGCTCGACTGCATCAGCAGCACGCTGCGCTGCCCGCCGAGCCAGGCGCCTGCGGCGATGGCGATGCCCTCCTCTTCCGTCGTCAGCACGTTGGTGGTGACATCGCGGTCGGCCGAGAACATGCGGATGAGCCGGCTGTGGCCGGCATCCGGCACGTACGACATCTGCCTGACGTCGGCGGCCTTGAGGATGCGATAGAGCTCGGACGGCCAGTCGGTTTCGGGATTGGGCTTGGGGCTATGCACCGCGTGTCTCCGTGAATTTCGAGCGGCACGCTAGCGACGTTCGGGCGCGAAAGCTCTGACCGTCTGGCACGATCAGGTATCGAGGAATTGTATAGCTACGGAATCGCGCGATACGCATGGCTGCGCCCTCTCCCCTTGTGGGAGAGGGCAGCACCGCGGGTCGACACAAAACTCACTGGGGTGAGGGGCCTGTCTCTACACGCTCATGTGCACTTGCATTCGCCAAAAGATACCCCTCATCCGGCGCCATAGCCGAAGCTTTGCTTCGGCGTTCTCAAGAGCGGCGGCCGAAGGCCGCCTATGCCACCTTCTCCCACATCCGCCTTCGCCAAGGCTCCGGCGGACATGAGGGGAGAAGGGAAGAAAGAATCCTAGTTCGCCGCGGACCTCGCCGCGGCCGGCATGTAGATCTGGGCGTAGCCTTCCTTGATCGCGGAGGTGATGCGGTCGAGGCGGCGGTCGATGTGCTTCTCCAGCACCGAGACGCAGGCCTCTTCGTCGCGCGCCTTCAGTCCTTCGACGACAGCGCGGTGCTCGGCCTGGGTGTTGGAGCGGTTGATGCGGTCCATGTCGATCCAGCGCACGAAGCGAATGCGGGCGTTGACGTTGCGGAGCACCCGCAGCATCTCGGCATTGTTCGACATTCCCATCAGCCGCTCGTGAAAGGTCTCGTCGAGCTCGACCAGTTCCACCGACGAACGCTCGCCGGGATCGGGGCCGGTGGCTTCGAGGAATTTCAGGAGCGCGTCGATGTCCTCGTCCCTGGCGCGCTTGATCGCGAGGCGGATCGAGGCGACCTCGATCGACTTGCGCAGCTCATAGAGATCGAAAATCTCGTGCGCGTCGAGCTCGCGGCAGAAGAACCCCTTGCCCGGCGTGAAGCGCAGAAAACCTTCGGTGTTGAGACGGTTGAGCGCTTCGCGCAGCGGCGTGCGGCTGACGCCGAGGCGCTTTGCCAGTTCGCCCTCGTTGAGCCGTTCGCCGGGCTTGAACTCATAGCTCACGGCCATCGCCTTGAGCTGTTCATAGACGCGATCGACGATACTATCGGAAGCCAGTTCCACGTTGCTCTTCATAAGCTGCATTCATGCCCGAACACAGCCCAATATACCGGGGCTGTATGGATGATTGCAATCCAAACAGCTGCTTAGCACATTTTGTGCAGAGCTTTGCGACAGCCGGAATCAGGCAAACACGCGCGGGCGCAGTCCAGCATGAAACCAGGTGATCATGGAATAGATGTCGTAGACCGGCAGTCCAACTTCAGCCTGCAGAGCTGCCGCATAAGGAGGCATGTTGGTGCATTCGAGCACGATGGCGCCGACATCCGGATTTTTCGCGACCAGCTCCTTGCCCGCCTCGACCACGTCACGCTCGGCCTGGGCCACGTCCATGTCGTCCTTCTCGGCCTTGATCAGGACGCGGAAAAATTCCTTGCCGTGCTCGGTGCCGACCAGCGGCGTATCGAGCGGCACGCCGGCGCCTTCGAGATGAGCCGGTGTCAAGGTCGAACCCGATACCGTGACGAGGCCGACGCGCTTGCCTGGGGGCAAGGTCGCCTGCACCCACGGCACCTGCATCAGCGACGAGGTCGCGACGGGAACGCCGACGGCGGCTGCGATCTCCTTCTGAAACAGCGAGAGGAAGCCGCAATTGGTGGTGATGGCTTCCGCGCCCAACCGGACCAGGTCCTTCGCCGCATCGATGAAGTCAGGCAGCAGGCCGGCGGCGCCCTTGAGCACCACCTTCTCCGGCGAAGCGCCGCTCACCACGCGATAGAGCACGGGGAACGGCCAGGTCGTGCCATTGCCCATGTCGCCGGGAATGCGGGGAAAGCGCGCTTCCAGCATCAGGATGCCGAGCGGCGCGCCATAGATGGCCTTGCCGCCGCGGGCGATGCGAGAGGACGAGTTGGCTGGATAGGTCATGGTGCGATCTCAGAGGAAGCGAGTGGGCGCGAACGGCGCGAGCGGAATCTCCGGCTGCTTGCCGCTCAGGAGCTGCGCGACGAGACGGCCGGTGCGGGCCGATCCGACCAGGCCGACATGGCCATGGCCGAAGGCGTAGACGATGTCGCGCGAGGCGCGCGCATGGCCGATGCAGGGCAGGCCATCGGGCATGCTCGGCCGATGACCGAACCAGGTCTTGATGCGCGAGGGCGGAATGTCCTTCGGCAGTTTCGGGAACATGCTGAAGAGGTTGTTGCGCAGGATCTCGGCGCGCTTCCAGTTCGGCGCGGCCTTAAGGCCGGCGATCTCGACCGTGCCGGCGGCGCGCAGGCCCTTATCGGTCCAGTTCACCACCATGCTGACATCGGACGCCATCATCGAGCTGCGCGGACCCGATTCCGGGTTCTCGATCATGACGTGATAGCCGCGCTCGGTCTCGAGCGGCAAGGGATCGCCGACCGATGCGGTGAGCTGCTTTGACCGCGCGCCGGCGGAGACCACCGCGGCATCGCAAGCAATCTCACCGGTTTCGGTGAGAACGGCAACGAGCTTGTTGCCTGAAAGCTTCAGACCGGTCGCCCTGGCATGAACGAGCTTGGCACCGCTCGCGAGCGCATGCTGGGCCAGCGCCGCAACGTAAGCGCCGGGATCGCGGCAGCGGCCGGCTTCCTCCACCACCACGCCAAACGTGTAGCGCGGATGCAGATCCGGCTCGCGCTGACGCATCTCGTCGGCGTTGAGCTCCAGCCATTCGACGCCGACCTTCTTGCGCAGGCGCCAGCCGAGATTGCTGTCGAAATTGCCGCGCGACGGGAATACGTGCATCACGCCATTGCGCTCGACCAACTCAGGTACGCCCGCTTCTTCCGCGAGCTTCTTGTGCAGCAGCGGCGCGTCCTTCAGCAGATCGCGCAGCGCAAACGCCGTCTTCTCGACCCGTGCCTCGGTCCAGCCCGAGAGCAAATACTTGATCAGCCAGGGCAGCGCCTTCGGCAAGTAGGACCAGCGGATCGCGAGCGGACCGAGCGGGTCCATCAGATAACCCGGCACCTTCTTCCAGAGGCCCGGCTCGGCCGGCGGAATCACCGAATGCGAGGAGAGCCAGCCTGCATTGCCATAGCTCGCCGCCTGTTCGCCACCGGGCTCGCCCGCGTCGATCAGCGTGACGCGATGACCCTCGCGTAGCGCCTCGATGGCGCTGATCACGCCGATCGCGCCGGCTCCGATGATGGCGACGTGGCGGCCTTCGGGCATCGGTTAGGCCTTCACTGCCGGCGTAAAATCCTTGCCGACCGAGATTGCGCGCGGATCGATGATGCAGTGGAGGATCGACGGCTTGCCCGAGGCCAGTGCGCGCTCAAAGGCCGGCGCGAACTCTTCGGTGCGCTCGACGCGCTCGCCATGGCCGCCGAACGCCTTCGCATACATCGCGAAGTCGGGGTTCTTGAGCTGGGTTCCGACGATGCGGCCGGGGTAATCGCGCTCCTGGTGCATACGGATGGTGCCGTATTGCGAATTGTCGACGACGATGACCACCAGCGGCGCATCGTACTGCACGGCAGTTGCGAATTCCTGGCCGTTCATCAGGAAGCAGCCGTCACCGGCAAAGGCGACGACGACGCGATCCGGATATTGCCGTTTTGCGAGCACCGCCGCCGGCACGCCATAGCCCATCGAGCCCGAAGTCGGCGCAAGCTGGGCGGCGAAGCTGTGGAAGCGGTGATGACGATGGATCCAGCCGGCATAGTTGCCGGCGCCGTTGCAGACGATCGCATCCTTCGGCAGGCGATCGCGCAGCCAGGTCATGACCTGACCGTACTGGAATGTGCCCGGCAGCTCGCGCGCCTTGTCGGTCCAGGCGAGGTAATCGGCATGCGCCTTGGCGGCCTCACCCTTCCAGGCAACGGCTCCGGAAGGTTTCAGCGTCTCCACGGCGGCAGCGAACGCGGCCGGCGTCGCCTGGATCGCGAGCTCGGGCTGGTAGACGCGTCCGAGCTCTTCCGAGCCCGGATGCACATGGATCAGCTTCTGCTTCGGCGTCGGAATGTCGAGCAGCGTGTAGGACGAGGACGGCATTTCCGACATGCGGCCGCCGATGAGGAGGATGACGTCGGCGTTATCGATGCGCGCCTTCAGGCCCGGACTCGGCCCGATGCCGAGATCGCCGGCATAATGCGAATGATCGGCGTCGATCAGCGATGCGCGGCGGAACGAGGTCGCGACCGGCAGGTCGAACCGTTCGGCGAAGCGCGCGATGCTCTTGGTGGCCTCATCCGTCCAGCGCGAGCCGCCGAGGATGACCAGCGGCGCCTTGGCGCCCGCGAGCATGGCGCCGACGCGCTCGATGTCTGATGGTGCCGGCCAGCTCACGGCCGGTTCGATGCGCATGGCGTCGGCGACGGCGGCGGTTTCGGTCAGCATGTTCTCCGGCAGCGAGATCACCACCGGACCGGGGCGGCCCTGCATCGCGACGCGGAAGGCGCGCGCGACCAGCTCCGGAATGCGGTCGGGACGATCGATCTCGACCGCCCATTTCGCCATGGTGCCGAACACCGCCTTGTAGTCGAGCTCCTGGAACGCCTCGCGCTCGCGCATGCCGGTGTCGACCTGTCCGACGAACAGGATCATCGGTGTGGAATCCTGCATCGCGATGTGGACCCCATGGCTGGCGTTGGTGGCGCCGGGGCCGCGGGTGACGAAGCAGATGCCGGGACGGCCGGTGAGCTTGCCATAGGCTTCCGCCATCATCGCAGCACCGCCTTCGGCGCGGCAGATCACGACGTCGATCGGGCTGTCATGCAGCGCATCGAGCGCCGCGAGGTAGCTCTCGCCCGGCACGCAGGTGACGCGCTCGACGCCTTGGGCGACGAGCTGATCGATCAGGATCTGGCCCCCGGTGCGGGTGTTGCGAATGGTCATGACAGCTCCCTGCAGGCTTTGGCGATGCGCATCACGGCCTCGCGCAAGTTTTGTTCCGAGGTGGCGTAGGACAGGCGGAAATAAGGTGCAAGGCCGAAACAGCTGCCCGGCACCACGGCTACGTCATGCCTCTCCAGCAGGAAGCGGCAGAACGCGGCATCGCTGTCGATCGTAGCGCCATCAGGCGTGCGGCGGCCGATCAGTCCGGCGCAGCTCGCATAGGTGTAGAACGCGCCTTCCGGCCGGCGGCAGGTGATGCCCTCGATCGCATTGAGCGCATCGACCACGATGTCACGGCGGCGCTGGAAGGCGGCGCGACGCTCGACCAGGATGTCTTGCGGCCCGCTCAGGGCGGCGATCGCCGCGGCCTGGCTCACCGAGGACGGATTGGTCGTGCTCTGGCTCTGCACCACCGCCATTGCTGCGATCAGCTCGCGCGGACCACCGCCATAGCCGACGCGCCAGCCGGTCATGGCGTAGGCCTTGGAGACGCCGTTGACGGTGAGCGTGCGCGATTTCAGGCTCGGCTCGAGCGCCGCGGCTGTGACGAACGGCATGCCGTCATAGATCAGGTGCTCGTAGATGTCGTCGGCGATCAGCCAGACATGCGGATGGCGCTTGAGCACGTCCAGGATCGGGCGGAGCTGCGCTGCCGAATAGGCAGCGCCGGTCGGGTTGGACGGCGAGTTCAGCAGCAGCCAGCGCGTCTTCGGCGTGATCGCGCGTTCGAGATCGGCCGCATCCAGACGAAAGCCGTTGTCCTCGCGGCAGAGCACATCGACCGGCGTGCCGTCGGCGATGCGCACCATGTCGGCATAGCTGGTCCAGTAGGGCGCGGCGAGGATGACCTCGTCGCCCGGACTTAAGCTCGCCATGAAGGCGTTGTGGATCACCTGCTTGGCGCCGGCGCCGGCGGTGATCTCGTCGGCGGCATAGACGAGATCGTTCTCGCGGCGGAATTTCTCGGCAATAGCTGCCTTGAGCTCGGGCGTGCCGTCCAAAATGGTGTATTTGGTCTGGCCGGCGCGGATGGCGCGCTCGGCCGCGTCCTTGGCATGGTCGGGCGTGTCGAAATCGGGCTCGCCGGCGCCCAGCACGATCACCGGCCTCCCCTCGCGCTTCAGCCGCTGCGCGACCGCGCCGATCTTCAATATCTCGGAGACGCCGATCGCGCCGATGCGTTGCGCGGGGCGGAAGGTCGATGCGGGAGCCTGGACAGTCACGGCCGAGCCCTTACTTGCGTGCGGCGATCGCGATCACTTCGATACGGAAGGCGGGATCGGCGAGCTCGACCTTGCCGCAGGCGCGGGTCGGCGTGTTGCCGGGCACGACCCAGGCATCATAGACCGCGTTCATGGCGTCGAAATCGTCCATCGTCCTGAGCCAGACTTGCACGCTGAGCAGCCGCGACTTGTCCGTGCCGGCGCGCGCCAGCATGTCGTCGACCTTCGCCAGCGCCTCGCGGGTCTGCTGGGTGATGTCGGCGGTCTTGGTGTCCGCGACTTGTCCTGCGAGGAAAACGAGATCGCCGAACACGGAAGCGCGGCTGCGGCGGGCGTTCTGGTCGATGCGGGTGATGTCAGACATGGGGATGCCCCTGTTCCTTACTTGCCGGTGGCGATGATGCGGCGGCAGTGATCGAGCGCCGCGCCGATGAGGTTGTCGCTGGCCTCCGGCGTGCGGAACGCCGAATGCGCCGACAGCGTCACGTTCGGCAGCTTTGTCAGGGGATGGCCCGCCGGCAGCGGCTCGACGGTGAAGACGTCGAGGCCGGCATGCGCGATGTGGCCGGAGCGGAGCGCGTCAAGCATTGCATCCTCGTCGACGACGGCGCCGCGAGCGGTGTTGATCAAGATGCTGCCCTTGCGCATCTGCGCGATACGCTCACGCGACAGAAAACCCTTGGTTTCGTCGTTGAGCAGGAGGTGCAGCGAGATGACGTGGCTCTCGGCCAGCAGCTTCTCCAGCGAAACGAACTCGACGCCCGGATGCGTCTTCGGCGTCCTGTTCCAGGCGATCACCTTCATGCCGCAACCTGCCGCCATGCGCGCGGCTTCCGCAGCGATGCCGCCGAAGCCGATCAGGCCGAGCGTCTTGCCGGTGAGCTGCACCGCGTCACGGCGCAGCCAGTTGCCCTCGCGCATGCCGCGATCCATCTCGCCGAAGCTCTTTGCGGAGGCCCACATCAGCGCGATCGCGCATTCGGCGACCGCCGTGTCGCCATAACCCTTGATAGTGTGGACGGAGATGCCGCGCTCGGCGAGTTCTTCCGGATTCATGTAGCTGCGCGCGCCGGTGCCGAGGAAGACGACGTGCTTCAGCTTCGTGCACTTGGCCGCGATCGCGGTCGGCAGCGCGGTGTGGTCGACGATCATGATCTCGGCATCGCCGAGCAGGCCGGGCAGCTCGTCGGGCTTGATCGAGGGATTGCGATTGATGCTGACAGGCAGCTCCTGCGAGCGCAGCAGCTTGTCGGTCACCGCCGCCAGGGTCTCGTTCGCATCGACGAATAGGGCGCGCACAGGCCTCTCCTTCAGCTCACTTCCACATTGCGTTCAGTCTTGTATTCAGACTTGAATGCGATTTGCAATCCCTTGCGATCAGGAATTTTGCGCAATCCTGCCAAGATATTGGGCTCATTTCTGCCTTGCCGCCCAAATGGTCAGCAATTCGAAATACCGTATTGCATTTTATCCTGAATACAGAAATAGTCCAGCGGCCGGAGACGATCCGACCCAAATTCCAGGGAGACAGAGACCATGAATCGCAGGGACGCTCTCACCACTGTCGCGCTGGCAGGCGCAGCGATTGCCGCCGCGAGCAGTTCGGCCAAGGCCGACGCACCGACCTCGACGCTCGACCGCATCAAGAAGAATGGCGTGCTCCGGGTCGCGGTCATCGTCGGCCAGGAGCCCTACTTCCATAAGGATCTCGCCACCGGCGCGTGGTCGGGTGCCTGCATCGAGATGGCCAACGACATTGCCGCCAAGCTCGGCGCCAAGGTCGAGACGCTGGAATCGACCTGGGGCAACCAGATCCTAGATCTCCAGGCCGACAAGGTCGACCTCGCCTTCGCCGTGAACCCGACGCCGGAGCGCGCGCTCGTCATCGACTTCTCGACGCCGATCCTGGTGCACTCCTTCACCGTCATCACCAAGAAGGGCTTTGCCAAGCCGCAGACCTGGGCCGAGCTCAACAAGCCCGAGGTCAAGATCGCCGTCGACATCGGCTCGACACATGAAACCATCGCGCGCCGCTACTGTCCGAAGGCGACCATCCTCGGCTTCAAGAACCGCGACGAGGCGATCCTGGCGGTTGCGACCGGCCGGGCCGACTGCAACGTTTCGCTCGCCGTGCTCTCGGTCTCGACGCTGAAGAAGAATCCGAACCTCGGCGATCTCGCGATCCCGCGGCCGCTGCTGACGCTGCCGACCAACATGGGCATCCGCGCCGAGAGCGACCGCCGCTACAAGGACTTCCTCAGCGCCTGGGCCGACTACAACCGCGCGATGGGCCAGACCCGCGAATGGATGCTCAAGGGTTTCGAAGCGGTCGGCCTCACCGCCGACGATCTCCCGCCCGAAGTGCAGTTCTGACGGTCGATCGATGTACGTCTGGGACTTCGCGGCGCTCAAGCCGTATTGGGGCCTGATCTGGCAAGGGCTCCTGGTCACGCTGTTCTACACGGTGACCACGGTGGTCGCGGGTCTCGCCATCGGACTGTTCGTCGGCATCTTGCGCACGACGGCACCGCGCTGGGTCACCGTGCCGCTGCGCCTCTATATCGAGGTGTTCCGCTGCACGCCGCTGCTGGTGCAGCTGATCTGGGTCTACTATGCCCTGCCCGTCCTGATCGGCGTCGACATGTCGCCGGCGATGGCCTGCTTCATCGCGCTGTCGCTCTATGCCGGCTCGTTCTATGCGGAAATCTTCCGCGGCGGCATCGAGGCAGTCGACACCGGCCAGTGGGAGGCGGGGCGCGCGATCGGCATGCGGCGCGGCAAGATCTTTCGCCGCATCGTGCTGCCGCAGGCGACCCAGGTGATGATCCCCTCCTTCATCAACCAGACCATCATGCAGCTGAAGAACACCTCGCTGGTGTCGGTGGTCGCGGTCGGCGACCTGCTTTACCAGGGCACGGTGATCACGGCATCGAGCTACAAGCCGCTCGAGGTCTACACCACGATCGCCATACTCTATTTCGTCGTGCTGTTCCCGCTGACGCTGGTCGCGGACCGGGTCGAGCTCAAGATGGGAGCGCATCGATGAGTGCGAACGGCGCGACGCTGGTTGCCAGCAACATCCACAAGGCGTTCGGCGATCATGAGGTGCTCAAGGGCGTCTCGCTGTCGGTCGCACGCGGCGAGGTCGTCACCCTGATCGGCGCCTCCGGCTCCGGCAAGTCCACCTTCCTGCGCTGCCTGAACCTGCTGGAAATGCCGCAACAGGGCGAGCTTGCGATCGGCGCGCACAAATTCGCATTCGGCAAAGGCGTGCGCCCCGCAGGCGATGCCCAGCTTGCGCTGCTTCGGCGCAGCGTCGGCATGGTGTTCCAGCATTTCAATCTGTTCCCGCACATGTCGGTGCTCGCCAACGTCACCGAAGGCCCGGTGCAGGTGAAGGGCGTGGAGCAAGGCGAGGCCGACGAACTCGGTCGCGATCTGCTCGCCAAGGTCGGTCTCGCCGACAAGGCCGACGCCTTCCCGAGCCGCCTGTCCGGCGGCCAGAAGCAGCGCGTCGCGATCGCGCGCGCGCTCGCGATGAAGCCCGACGTGATGCTGTTCGACGAGCCGACCTCGGCGCTCGACCCCGAGCTCGTCGGCGAAGTGCTCTCCGTCATCCGCAGCCTTGCGAGCGAAGGCATGACCATGGTGCTGGTCACCCACGAGATGGCGTTCGCCGCCGACGTCTCGACGCGGGTCGGCTTCATGAATGACGGCATCATGGCCGAGATCGGCACGCCCGAGGAGACCATCCGCCAGCCGCGCAGCGAGCGGCTGAAGGCGTTCTTGAGCCGGTTCCACGAGACCCATTAGGGGGCGTGCCGCAGAGCTGCCGCAGATCCCGGCAGCGCCGGATCAGGCCAGTTGCCGATATCTGTCGAGATTGATCTATCTCAAGACCACATCCGAAAGGCGAGCCGAGCTTACCTTCGCAAGACAGCGATACGTCCGGACAATGCGGGAGGTAAAGAATGTACAGTCATATCCTTATTCCGACGGATGGGTCTGAGCTCGCAGAGCGCGGGGTGGCGCACGGATTGGCGCTGGCGAAATCTCTTGGAGCCACCGCAACCGTCATCTTCGTTGTGGAACCGTTTTCCGAGGTGTCGAGCCGGTTCCTCGAGGCCGTCGTCGCCTATGTCGAGTACCGCAAGGCGCAGGCCACGAGCGTGCTAGAGCGAGTGGCGAATGCCGCCAAGACGGCCGGGATTTCCTGCGAGACGATCCAGGTCGAGAGCGGGCAACCCCATCAAGCCATCATCGCAGCAGCCGCGGACAAAGGATGCGATCTCATCGTCATGTCGTCGCACGGGCGCAGCGGAGTTGCCGCGCTCCTTATCGGCAGCGTGACGAGCAAGGTGCTGACACACGCGAAAATACCCGTGCTGGTCTGTCCATGAACGTCCAGATCCGTGTTGAGGCCAAATCAGCGCACCGTGAGATAGAGATATTGTCGTCGAGAAAGGGAGCTCGCAAATGTACGCCCATATCCTCCTGAGCACGGATGGATCGGATGTCGCGCAGCACGGCCTCAAGCATGGCGTTGCATTGGCCAAGGCCCTGAAGGCCAAGGTGACAGTCATCGCCGTGACGGAATCGCTGCCGATCGACTACGGAAGCGGACATGCCTCAGGCTGGATACCCTCGCAGCAGGAAATTGATGCCTTCGACGCTGCCTCCAAACAGCGTGCGGACAAATTCCTCAGTGAAGCGCGCGACATGGCGGAGCAGGCCGGAATATCAGCAGAGCTCTTGCATGTTCCAAATGCGCACCCGGCCACCACGATTATCGCAACGGCAAAGTCCGCAGGTTGCGACTTGATCGTCATGGGCTCTCACGGGCGCCGGGGTCTCAAGAAGTTCTTCCTCGGGAGTCAAACATCGGAGGTCCTGGCGGACGGAAGCGTGCCCGTGCTGGTCGTGCACTGATCCCGGAGAAACGCTGCGCCTCGGAGCGCACGACGAACCGGTATCGCAACAAGCGTGGCCGACCACTGACCGCGGCGCATGCTGCCTAACACTTAGGCACAACGGAGCAGGAGGTGGCGAGGTCGACCCTGTTTCAGGACGATAGGTTTCCGAGACAATTGATTGACACCGCTCGCTCCGAAGGCGCGGCAAAAACACACACCACACTCTTCGTGCGAATACGCAAATGCCGCGGGCGCGACGTTTGACGCGTCGACGCTTCAGCGGCACGCTGAACATGCCGGTTAAAAACTTCGACGACGCTCGCTGGAGCGTGCTTGTTCGACCTCACGTCCCGCGAGGACGCGCGAAAGGAATACCGACATGATCGAGCTCACGGTCAACGGGACCAAGCGCCAGGTCGACGTCGTTCCCGAGATGCCCCTGCTCTGGGTGCTTCGCGACGAGCTCGGCATCACCAGTCCGAAATACGGTTGTGGCGTCGCGCAATGCGGTGCCTGCACCGTTCAGATCGGCGGAGCGGCCGTGCGATCCTGTCAGGCGCGCATCGGCGATCTCGCCGGCAAAGAAGTCGTCACGCTCGAAGGATTGGACAACAAGGAGCAACATCCGGTGCTGCAGGCCTGGATCGAACATCAGGTTCCGCAGTGCGGCTACTGCCAGACCGGCCAGATCATGCAGGCGATCTCGCTGCTTGGACTGATCGACAAGCCAACGGACGAAGACATCAACGAGGTGATGTCCGGCAATCTCTGCCGTTGCGGCACCTATCCGCGCATTCGGACGGCGATCCATGCGGCTGCCGCAAAGATGGCGGGGAAGTGAGATGGGCCTCCAGAATCTCTCCCGCCGCGCTTTCGTGTTCGGCTCCGCCGCCGTCGCAGGCGGCATCGCGTTCGGCGCCTATGACGCTGCAGCGCAGACCGCGACGGCCAGCGACAACCCCCTCGCCGCCGGGCTCGGACCGAACTCGGTCACCTTCAATCCCTGGGTCGAGATCAGCCCGGACAAGATCACACTGATCGCGCAGCACGCCGATATCGGCCAGGGCGTCGGCTCGATACAGCCGATCATGATCGCCGAAGAGATGGACCTCGAGCCCGGCCAGTTCGAGATCCGGTTTGCAGACCCCAGCCCCGCCTATTTCAACACCGGCTTCGCGGACGAGTTCGCGCCGTTCGTGGCCGCGGACCAGAGTCAAGCGGCCGAGGAAGCGCGCGCCGCCACGCTCGAATGGCTCAGGAAGGCCGGCCTGCAAATGACGGGGGGATCGAGCACGATCCCGGACACCTACCAAAAGCTGCGGGTTGCCGGCGCGGTCGCGCGCGAGACGCTGAAAGCCGCCGCGGCCAAACGTTCGGGCGTCGCGGTCGCCGACCTCCGCACCCAATCCGGGCAGGTGATCCTGCCCAACGGGACCAAGATCGCCTACGGCGATCTCGCAGCGGAAGCTGCAAAGATTCCGCCGGTGCTCGATGCCAAGCCGCGTGATCCCTCGAAATGGCGCATGCTCGGCAAACCGATGACGCGCCTCGACGTTCGCGCGAAGGTCATGGGCGAACTCAAGTTCGGCATCGATATGAAGATGGACGGCATGCTCTACGCCTCCGTCAAGCTGAACCCGAACAAGGGTCAGCCGCTGAAATCATACGACGCGAGCAAGGCGCAGGCGATGCCGGGGGTCAAGAAGATCCTCGAAATCAAGAACGGCGTCGCGGTGATCGCGACGAACAGCTGGTACGCGATCAAGGCAGCCGATGCCGTCACTTGCGAATGGGCACCCTCGGCCTATCCCGCCGAACAGGCCGACCATTGGAAGGTTCTCGAATCCTCGTTCAAACCGGAATTTTTGGGCAAGGAGTGGCGGAAGATCGGCGACATCGAAGCCGGGCTGAAGACAGGCAAGCTCGTCGAGGCCGAGTATCGCGCGCCCTATGTGGCGCATCAGCCGCTCGAGCCGCTGAACGGGATCGGCCTCGTCACCGACAAGGGGATGGAGATCTGGGTCGGCCATCAGAGCCCCCGATTCGTGCAGGATATCGCGGCGACGGCGATCGGCCTCAAGCCGGAACAGGTCACGTTCCACAATCAGTGGACGGGTGGAAGTTTTGGCCACCGCCTCGAGTACGAGAACGTCCGCGTTCTCGCCGAGATCGCCAATCAGATGAAGGGAACACCGATCAAGCTCGTGTTCTCGCGCGAAGAGGATTTCCTCCAGGACATTCCGCGGCAGATTGCGATCGCCCGGCACCGCGGCAGCATCGACAAGGGCAAGATCGTCGCGGCCGATCTGCAACTCGCCTCGACCACTCCGCTCAAGGGGTTGCTCGAACGTTCGGGCACACCCTCGAAGGATCCCGACGGGCAATTGGCCGCCGGCCTGTGGAACGTCTATTACGACATCCCCAATTTCCGGGGCACGAGCTACGAGGCGCAGGGACTTTCGCCGAGCACCACGTGGCGGTCGGTCGGCGCCTCGACATCGGGCTTCTTCACGGAAAGCTTCATCGACGAGCTGATCCATGCCGCTGGCCTCGATCCCATGAAGGCGCGCATCGCGATGTGCACGGTGCCGACCTATCGCAAGGTGCTGGAGACCGTCGCGGAGATGTCGGACTGGAAGGGACCGCTCGGCAACGGCAGGGGCCGCGGCGTCGCGTTCGTGGAATCCTTCGGCACACCAACGGCCGAAGTCGTCGAAGTGACGAAGACGGACCGCGGCATCAGGATCGACAAGGTCTGGGTCGCGGTCGACGTCGGCAAGGTCGTCGATCCCGTCAATTTCGAGAACCAGGTGCAGGGCGGAGTCATCTGGGGGCTCGGACACGCCATCAATTGCGAGCTCACTTACGCCAAGGGCGCAGTGCAGCAGACCAATTACAATCACCACGAGGCGATGCGGATCTACCAGTGTCCCGTCATCGAGGTTCGCGGGCTTGAGAACGATCCTAAAGTGAGAGGCGTCGGAGAACCGCCAGTTCCGCCGGCCGCGCCTGCGCTCGCCAATGCGATTTTCGCGGCGACCGGCCAGCGCATCCGCGAAATGCCGTTCAACAAGTTCATCGATTTCGTGTGAGGGGCGCCATGAAGAAATCTCTGATTGCGCTCGCCCTCGCCGCTTGCGCGATTGCGGCTCTCAGCGGGATTGTCGTGGCCAAGGACGAAGCCAAAAAGGACGCTTTGCCGCCGGGCAGCGTCAGCCGCGCCGAAGGTCTGGAGGCCTGGAAGCGGATTGAAGCCGTGGTGACCCATCCGCGCTGTGCCAACTGCCACGTCGACGCCAAGGCTATCCCGATCTGGACGCCGGCAGGCGAAACCAGGCCGCGCGTGCACGGCATGAACATCCACGGCGGCGACAGCCGCATCGGGGCCGAGAAGGTCGCCTGCTCGACCTGTCACATGACCTCCACCCAGGCGAACGACCCGGCGCCGTCACCGCCGCGTGCCGGCATCGACTGGCAGCTGGCGCCAGTCGAGTTCATCTGGTTCGGCAAGAGCGGCGCCGAGATCTGTACGCAGCTGAAGGACCCCAAGCGCAATGGCGGCCGCGACGCCGTGGGCCTGCTGGAGCATCTGCGGCACGATGCATCATTGAACGGCTTCATCCCGCGCGGATGGGCACCCGGTGCCGGCCGCACGACGCCGCCGGGCACCTTTGAGGATCACGTCAAGGACATGGCGCTGTGGGGAGCTGCCGGCCAACCCTGTCCGAACTAACGCCTTCGTTGCTATCGTAGCGGCAGGGCCTAGCGGCCCTCGCGCTGAACCCAGCCCGTCGCGATCGCGCTCGCCCAAACGAGCATGCCTTTGCTGCGCGCCAGTGCGGCCATGGCCGTGGTGTCATAGGGCACGTAGCGGATCGTCGCGCACCAGCCTGCGCCGGCATGCTCCAGAATCGCGTAGCACGCATGCGGCGTACCGACCTCGACCACGTAGGGCACGGGCACTTTCCCGTCATAACCGGGCAACCCGACGCTGCCGGGATTCACGACCAGCCGGCCATCGCTCAGGCGCACCACGCGCGGAATGTGGGTGTGGGCGCACAGGATGATTTCGGCGTCGATCCCCTCAGTTTCAGCCTCGATCGCGTCGATCCCGCTCGGACGCGGGTAGCCGTCGTCGGCGATGTGGTCGAGCCAGAAACCCGCGTCATCCCTTGGCGATCCATGGCACAGGAACACCCGTTCCTTATACACGAGCGTGGACGGCATGCTTGCCATCCAGTCGAAATGCTTGCGCGCGAGCTCACGGAAATCGCTGCGAGCGGAGCCGCCGGCCTCCCAGAGTTCGACGAGGATTCGATCCTGATCGCCCCGTATCGACGGGAAGCCCCGCGCCATCAACAGGTCCGCGGTCCTGGCCGCCTCGAGCGGGCCACTGACATGGTCGCCGAGGTTCACGACCTCGTCGATGCCGAGCGTGGCAATGTCCGCGAGAACGGCTTCAAGCGCCGGACGATTCCCGTGCACGTCCGCGATGGCAGCAAATCTCATTTGGCCCCTCCCATTCGGAATGGCAGATCGTTCTCGCTATGCGGGGGATGCAGGACTGGCTAGTCAATTTAGCTACGTCTCTTTAGCTGCATTTGTAGAAGCGCCCGCAAGCTGAGGATCAAATCGGCGCTGCCAGAAGAATTACACGATCGTAGTCGCCAGGCAAGCGATGCGGGTTAAGAACTGTCGCGGCAATGCCGACGTGACCTCGGGAAAATAACGCGCTACGCTTCCCGGATAAGACCAAGAGGAAATGCCAATCGTGTACGACTTCATTATCGTCGGCGGCGGCTCGGCGGGGTCCGTGCTGGCCCACCGGCTCTCCGCAAAGAGCGCCAACAAGGTCCTGCTGTGCGAGGCCGGACAGGACACACCGCCCGGCAACGAGCCCGCCGAGATCAGGGACAGCTATCCGGGCACGGCCTATTTCGATCCCCGCTTTCACTGGACCGAGCTCAAGGTCACGACCCAGATCGTCAGCCACAACAATCCGAACGAAGGGCGTCCGCCCTTGCGCAAATACGAGCAGGCGCGCGTGCTCGGCGGCGGCTCGTCGATCAACGGCCAGATGGCCAACCGCGGCGCACCGACCGACTACGATGAATGGGACGCGCGGGGCGCCGAGGGATGGAGCTGGCACGAGGTGCTGCCCTTCTTCAAGAAGGTCGAGCGCGACCTCGATTTCGGCGGACCGTACCACGGCAAGGACGGCCGAATTCCGGTACGCAGAATTCCGCGTGAACACTGGACGCGGCATTCGCAGGCGTTCGCCGACGCCTTCCAGCAGGCCGGCCACCAGTTCGTGCCGGACCAGAACGGCGAGTTCGTCGACGGCTATTTTCCGGTGACGCATTCCAATCAGGCCGAGCAACGCGTCTCGGCCGCGATGGGCTATCTCGATCGCGACACGCGCAAGCGCGCCAATCTCACCGTCTCCACCAAGACGCAGGTGAGAGAGCTGCTGTTCGAAGGCACGCAATGCGTCGGCGTGAAGGCGATGGTCGACGGACGCGAACAGGAATTCCGCGGCCGCGAGATCATCCTCTCCAGCGGCGCGATCCATTCGCCGGCGCATCTCCTGCGCGCCGGCATCGGCCCGGTCGGTCATCTCAAGGATATGGGCATTCCGGTCCTGATGGGGCTGGCAGGCGTCGGCCAGCGCCTGATGGATCATCCTTCTATCTCGCTGTCGTCCTTTGTCCGCCGCGGCGCGCGCATGAACGAGCACACCAGGCGCCACATGCAGCTTGGCCTGCGTTATTCATCTGGGCTGTCGGGCGTACCGAAGGGCGACATGTTCGTCGTCCTGCTCAGCAAATCGGCCTGGCACGCGGTCGGCGAGCAGATCGGCTCGCTGCTGACCTTCGTCAACAAGACCTATTCCGAGACCGGACAGGTCAAGCTCGCCTCGCGCGATCCCACGGCCGAACCGATCGTCGAGTTCAATCTGCTGTCCGACCGGCGCGACCTCGATCGCCTGATGAGCGGCTTCCGCAAGATGGCGGCCGTGCAGATGAGCGACGTGGTCAAGGCGGTGACGGACAAGCCGTTTCCGGCCGCCTATACCGACAAGGTGCGCAAGATCGGCGTGGTCAATACCAAAAACAGGATCCTGACCAAGATCGCCGCGACCTTGATGGACGGGCCGGCGGCGCTGCGCCATTACCTGATCGACAATTTCGTCGTCGAAGGTTTCACCTTCGACCAGGTGATGAACGACGACGACGCGCTGGAAGCCTTCGTGCGCAAGGCGACCATCGGGGTGTGGCACGCCTCGTGCTCATGCCGCATGGGCCGGGTCGACGATCCGATGGCGGTGGTCGATAATCAAGGCCGCGTCAAAGGCATTCAGGGCCTGCGCGTCGTCGACGCCTCGATCTTCCCGGTGGTGCCATGCGCCAACACCAATTTCCCGGTGCTGATGTCGGCGGAGAAGATCGCGGCCGCGATGCAGTGAGTGGCGGCGCTCGAGGCGAGAGCTGGATGGCCGGGACAACAGCCCGGCCCTGATGCTGGGGAATCTCAGTCCCGCGAGACCCGTGGCGTCGAGGGCGTGACATTCGCCGGCGTGTGGAAGTCCAGCCGCGCCGCGTTCTCGTCGCGAACACCGGAATCGTCACCGAACTCGACATATTTCTGGGCGTTCTGATTCCACTGCGGCCACGGCGTTGCCGGCGTGCCGGGATTGCCGGTCCGTGCGAACGCGACCAGCGTATCCATCATGCGTTCGGACATGGCGCGATCGAATTCGGTCCAGACCCTCGTGGCGCGAAATTTGTTGAAGGCGTCCTGGGTCCCGAACCAATAGGGCACGTCCGAGGTGTGGTAGGCGCCGATCTTCTGCGGGCTGTCGAAGAACTGCACGTCCTTTGCAAACGGGTGCACGCGGGAGAACATATACATGTAGAACGGCGCCTTGCCGGTCTTCGCCTGCGCCACGGCCCAGTTGCGCGTGCCGATCTCGACCAGCCCCTCGCGTGCGGCGAGCAGTCCCATCACCTTGGCCTCTTCGTCGGTCTTCGCCGGATAGAGTGCGAGGAAACGATCGGCCTGATCGCCGTAGAGCTTTCGCGCGGCGGCGACATAGCCCTCCAGATTGGCCGCGGTGCGGAGGTCGTTGGAGCTTTCGTCGCTGGTAAAGCCCGCGACGGTTGCGACATCGTTCTGCTTCCCTGCGGCAAAGATGTTCGGCACGGTGTCGGGCAGGACGTAGCCGTCGATGTCGGGCGTCACCGCAATCGTTCCGGCGCAGCCGAGCTGGCAATCCTTCTGGATTGCCAGGATCTTGTCGGCCTGGATCAGCCGCATCTCGGCGAGCGAGGACGCGCCGAGCGCCGTCTGCACGTCCAGACCGATCTTCTCGGCGGCCGGCAGCGCCGGGAATTTGAAGCGATTGTCGAACATGCTGAGACTCATCGCGAAGCCGCGATGGAACAGGCCCTTCGCCAGCGGGCTCGCCTCCAGCGCCGAGACCGACATGGCGCCCGCGGACTGCCCGGTGATGGTGACGTTGTCGGGATCGCCGCCGAACGTCGCAATGTTGCGCTTGATCCATTGCAGCGCCGCGACCTGGTCCATCAGGCCGTAATTGCCGGAAGCACGATGCGGCGATTCTGCGGTCAGCTCGGGATGGGCGAGATTGCCCAAGATGCCGACGCGGTAATTGAAGCTGACGAAGATCGTGCCCTTCCTGGCGACATTCTCGCCGTCATACATCGCCATGCCGCTGGAGCCGAGCGTGAAGCCACCGCCATAGATCCAGACCACCACCGGCAACCTTGCGCCCGCTTTCGCGTCAGCGCTCGCCCAGATGTTCAGATAGAGGCAATTCTCGCTGGTCGCCTCCTCGCCGAAATAATGATTGAGGTTGTGCCGGCGCAGCACCTGGATGCATTCGGGCGCCAGCCGGTCGGCGTGATAGGTGCCTTTCCAGGCCTCGACTTTCTGCGGCTCGCGCCAGCGCAGATCGCCGAGCGGCGGCGCAGCATAGGGGATGCCGAAATACGCCTTCACGCCGGACGGCAGCACCTTGCCGGAGACAGCGCCGCTATCGATGCCGACGGGATCTTCGGGGATTGGCGTCACGACGACCTGCGCCGGCGCCGGCGAGGCCGCCAGCACAGAGAGGATCGAGGCTATCGCAAGAATCGCGCGCGGGAGCACGCGCCCGCTGTCTGAAACGCTCATCCGGTCTCCCCTTTTTCTTTTCTTGTCAGGCCACCACTTCGGGACGGGACTGTTCGGTCAGCTCCGCCCACACGCGGAAGCGCGCGCCGTCATTGAGCGGCACAATATGGAACGGCTGGCCGAAGATTGCGAGCGGTTCATTGCCGGGCGCGAACCGCGGCCAGGCCTGCTCGACATCAGGCACGCCAGTCGTGACAAAGCGTAGAAGGCTCGCCTGAAACCGCGCCGCGACGTCGATGTCGGCAGGCGTCATCGGCCCGCCCTTACGCTTGAGGATCGGCCGATCGATGAAACCAGGCAGATGCGCCCACAGGCAGGCATTGTCCGCGCCATGGGTTGGTCCCTGCGACAGGAACGGCTCCAGCGCCGGGCGATGATCGAACCGGCTCAGCCATACCGCGCCGCCTGCCGCTGCATGAAGCCGTGCGAGATCAGCCATCGGGCGATGCCAGAACGCATCCGACAGCAGCGCCTCGTACGGATCCTCGTCGACGCGCGCGGTGGCGCGGTAATTGGACAGCAGGCGACACCAGCCGGCATCGCCGAAGGATGCGCGCACCTGCCGTTCGGTGGTGCGGATCATCGCCGCCGGCGGCGTGCTCTTCAGGAACATCACCATCTCGTCGCGGCAGGAGCCGAGCCAGAGCGGAATGTCGCACAGGCTGCCGTCGGCGAAAACATCGCGCGGCTCGCGCGCGATCACCATGCCGTCGAGCACCGGGCCGAACAACGTCCCCTGCTCCGTCTCGTCGGCGAGCCTGCGGCTGCCACGCTCCATCGCTGCGAACAGCTCTGGCAGCGGCACGGTCGTGATCGCGCTGGCGTCCCGCGTCAGTCCGAGCTCTTCGAGCACGCGGCGCGCGACGTCGTCGGCATGATCGGCGCTCATGATGTTGCGGCCGGGCGCGCTGAGCGCAAGGGCGCGAATGAACTTGCCCCTGGCCTGCGGCAGGGTCGCGAGCGCGATCACCATGGAGGCGCCGGCCGACTGCCCCGACAGCGTGATCGCGTCCGGATCGCCGCCGAAATTCGCGATGTTGGCACGAACCCAGTCGAGCGCGGCGAGCGTATCCTGGAGCGCGAGATTGTTGGCTTCAGTGAGGCCGTAGCGATGCAGTTGCAGGAAGCCGAGCGGCCCGAGCCGGTAGTTGATGGTGACAATGACGGCCGGGCCGTGCGCGGCGAGGAAGGAGCCGTCATAGTCGGCACCACCGCCGGTGACGAATGCGCCGCCATGGATGAAGAACTTGACCGGCAGCGGGTGATCCGCCGCCGGCACCCAGATGTTCAGGCTGAGACAGGCTTCCTCGTCCGCCTGATCGAGATGGCCGGGCTGCGGCGCGTAGGCGCCGTAGTCCGTACAGCGGCGCGGCTCCGTCCACGCGAGCGGCGGGGTCGCCTTGGCAAAGCGCTGCGCGGTCGCGAACGGCACGCCCTTGAAGGAGCGGACGCCGTTCTGCTCAACGCCGCGAATCGGCCCGTTGGTCGTCGAAACTGCGCTGGTCAGCATGCGATCGCGATCCTGTCTGTCGTTCAAGCGCGCCGCTTGCCGAGATCGGCGATGTCGACGGTGTGGGTTTCGCGCGCGGTGGCCGCTGATGCCGCCGAGATCACGCAACAGCAGGCGACGAAGGTCGCGACGGGAATCCAGCCGTTCGGCCCTTCGCCGACCAGGCTTGCGCTCACCAGCGGCGTGAAGCCGGCGGCGAGGAAGCCGAGCTGCGTGCCGATCGCGGTGCCGGAATAGCGAACGCGCGCCTCGAACATCTCGGCATAGAAGGACGGCCAGATCGCGTTCGGCGCGGCGTAGATAATGCCCGAGAGGATCATCGCCGCGGCGAAGATCGCCAGCGTATTCCCCGACGTCACCAACATGAAGTACGGGAACACCAGCACAGCGCAGCCGAGCACGCCGCCGATGAACACCGGCTTGCGGCCGATCTTGTCGGCGAGCAACGCCCACAGCGGCTGGGTGATCAGCGCGGTGACGTTGCCGAGCACGCCGGCCCAAAGCATGGTCGGGCGTGCGACGCCGAACTTGCTTGTGGCATAGCCGAGCGCGAACACGGCGGTCACGGTGCTCACGGTGGCGATCAGCGCGCAGACGATCACGCGCAGCACGTCGGGCCAGTAGTCGCGCAACAGGGCGACGACGGGGAAGCGCGCCACCTGCGCCTTGTCCTTGATGTCCTCGAAGACGGGCGTTTCCGGCATGGTCCTCCGCACCAGATAGGCGACGACCAGCACGAGCGCGGAGAGCAGGAACGGAATGCGCCAGCCCCAGCTCAACAACTGGTCTTCCGGCAGGCTCGACACCGGGATGAACACCAGTGTCGCAAGGATCGCGCCGGCCTGGGTGCCGCTCAGGGTCCAGCTCGTGAAGAAGGCGCGGTTGGAATTGGCGGAATGCTCGAGCGTCAGCGAGTTGGCTCCGCTCTGCTCGCCGGCGGCCGACAGGCCCTGCAACAGGCGGAGCAGCGTCAGGATGACAGGCGCGGCGTTGCCGATCGCCTTGGCATCCGGCAACAGGCCGATCGCCAGCGTCGAGCCGCCCATCAGCACCAGCGTGAACAAGAGCACCGTCTTGCGGCCGATGCGGTCGCCGAAATGGCCGAGAATGACCGCGCCGACCGGGCGCGCGATATAGCCGATGCCGAAGGAGAGCAACGCGAGCAGCGTCGCCGTCGAGGGATCGACATTGGCGAAGAACACTTTTGGAAAGATCAGCGCCGCCGCGGTGCCGTAGATGAAGAAGTCGTAGTATTCGAGCATGCTGCCGACGAAGCTGACCAGCGCGGCGCGCTTCGGCAGCTTGTTCGGCGTGGCTTCCGCGCTGGATGATGCGCGCAGCGGTGCGGTTGACGTCAACGTCATTGAAGGCTCCTCCCCATGTGGCCGGTGCGGTCGCGTCAGGCAGATCGCCTCGCGCGCGTTTTCTGGTTCTGGTTGCCGCAACTTTGGTCTGGAGCAATAATGTACGAACTAGTACGTTTATGCAATACGCATTGGATCAGTGCCGGGACGGGTGAAATTTGCCTTCACCTTCAAGGTGATCCGTGGAAACTGGCGGGAGAAACAGTGATGCTCGAGCGCATGCCGCCTCCATCGAAGCGCACCAACGACCCCGAGCGCACCAAGCGCGACATCCTCGAAGTGGCGATGGCCGAATTCGCCTCGGAGGGCTATTCCGGCGCCCGCGTCGATGCGATCGCGGCGCGCACGCGCACGTCGAAGCGGATGATCTATTACTATTTCGGCGGCAAGGAGCAGCTCTATCTCGCGGTGCTGGAGGAGGCCTATCGCACTATCCGCGCGCTGGAGGACCAGCTCGACATCGGAAGCTGCGACGCCCGCGAGGGATTGCGCCGGCTGATCGAGGCAACCTTCGACCATGACGAGCGCAATCCGAACTTCATCCGCCTCGTCAGCATCGAGAACATCCACCACGGCAAGCACCTGAAGCAGAATTTGCAACTGCGCCAGCTCAACGCCAGCGTGATCGCGACGCTCGACGGCATCCTCGAACGCGGCCGCGGCGAAGGCGTCTTCCGCGACGACGTCGACGCCATCGACCTGCACCTCGCCATCTCCTCCTACTGCTTCTTCCGCGTCGCCAACCGCCACACCTTCGGCGCCCTGTTCGACCGCGACCTCAGCGAGCCCAGGGTGCTGGCGAAGAGCAGGACGCAGATCGTGGAGATGATTTTGGCGTGGCTGGCGGCGAAGTGAGGCCTTCGCCAGCACTGGAAGACATTCGCGCAGCTGCCTCAACATCGTCATTGCGAGCGCAGCGAAGCAATCCAGAATCTTTCCGCGGCGACAGTCTGGATTGCTTCGCTGCGCTCGCAATGACGGAGAAAAGGGGCGACAGCACACTCCCTCTCGAGCCCCCTCACCCGCCCTTCTTCCCCCGCGTGCTCGCCAGCAGCACCAGCATGAACGACGCCGCCGTCATCAGCGTCGAGATCGCGGCAATCGTCGGGTCGATCTCATCGCGCAGCGCGGTGAACATGCGCTTGGTCAGCGGCTGATACTGGCCGCCGGAGATGAATAGCGCGACGATGGTCTCGTCCATCGCCGAGATGAAGGCGAAGATGCCGCCCGCGACCACGCTCGACTTGATCTGCGGCAGCGTCACGGCGAAGAAGCTGCGCAGGCGGTTCATGCCGAGGCTGCGCGCCACCATCTCCTGCGCCGGGTCGAAGCTCTGCAAGCCCGCCAGCACCGAGATGACGACATAGGGCAGGCCCAGCATCACATTCGCCAGCACGAGGCCGGGCATGGTCGCGACCAGGCCGACCTTTGCATAGACGAAGAAGATGCCGACCGCGGTGATGATGATCGGCACCACCAGCGGCAGCAGCAGCGCCATATGGATGACGCGCATGATGCGCAGCTTCGACTGGCTGATAGCGTAGGCCGCCGCAACCCCACACGGCGTTGCGATCAGGACGGTGAAGAGCGCGACCGTCAGCGTCACTCGCGTCGCCTGCATCCAGGCCGGATTGGCGAAATATTGCTGATACCAGCGCAGCGAGAAGGACGGCGGCGGGAACGTCAGGAAGCGCGCGCTGGAGAACGAGATCGGCGCGATGATCAGGACGGGAAGGATCAGATAGACCAGCACCAGCGCGCTGATCACGTAGAGGATCATCCGTGCGGGCGAGGCGCGCATCATTTCTGCCCCAACACGCGATCGAGCGAGATGAAGCGGCTGACGGCGAAGAAGATCAGGAGCACGCTCAAGAGCAGCACCACGGCGACGGCGCTCGCGGCGCCGAACTGGTTGTAGAGCTCGACATTGCGGCTCACCAGCATCGACACCATCACCGTCCGGCCGCCCCCGAGCAGCTCCGGCGTGATGTAGAAGCCGAGGCAGAGCACGAACACCATAGTGCAGCCTGCGAGCACGCCCGGCAGCGACAGCGGCAGGAAGACACGGAAGAACGTCAGCGACGGGCTCGCCCCCAGGCTGGCACCGGCCTGCATCAAGTCACCGGGGATCTTCTGCATGGTGGCATAGAGCGGCAGCACCATGAACGGCAGCAGGATGTGCACGGTCGCGACCACAGTGCCGAACGTGTTGTGCACGAGTGCGAGCGGCTCGGAGATCACGTCGAGATAACGCAGGAACTGATTGATCACGCCGGTGCGCTGGAGCAGCGCCAGCCAGGCGTAGGCGCGGACCAGCACGGACGTCCAGAACGGCAGCACGACCAGCGACAGGATCAGGATGCTCCACCCTTTCGACACCGAATTGGCGAGGTAGGCCACGGGATAGCCGAGCATCAGCGCGATGACTGTCACCGCGAGGCTGATCTCGAAGGTCAGCGCAAAGCTGCGCCAGTAGATGTCCTCGGTGAAGACGCGGCGATAGTTCTCCAGCGTGAAACCGTCATGATAGATCGACTGCCAGGCGAGCCAGCCGACCGGCAGCACGATCAACAGCAGGATCACAAGCAGCGCCGGCGATGCCAGCGCCAGCATCAGGCCGTGCTCGCGGCGCTGATGCTTTTGCGATGGATCTGGCACGGATGTCGTCAATGCTGCCTCGCTCGCTTACTTCTGCATGAACGACGCCCAGCGCTTTTCGGCGGCTTCGCCCGCGGGCGAGGACCACCAGGCGTAGGACATCAGCGCCTGCTTGGCCGCGTTCGCCGGCTCGCTCGGCAATTGCGCGGCGCGCTCGGGCTTGATCACGCCGGTCTCGAACGCCTTCGGGTTGCCCGGGCCATAGTCGATGTTGAGCGGCAGATTGGCCTGGTGCACGGGATCGACGGCCTCGTTGAGGAACTTCACCGCGGTCTCCAGGTTCGGCGCACCCTTGAGGATGCAGAGCGAGGTGCTCTGAAGGATGCCCTGGTTGTAGGTGAAGGAGACTTTTGCGCCTTCCTTGGCGACGGCGCTGACGCGGCCGTTCCAGGCCATCTCCATGTCGACCTCGCCGTCATTGAGCAGCTGCGCCGACTGCGCGCCCGACGTCCACCACACCGTGATGTGCGGCTTGATCTCTTCCAGCTTCTTGAAGGCGCGATCGACGTCGAGCGGGTAGAGCTTGTCGGGTGCGACGCCGTCGGCCATCAGCGCGGCCTCGAGCGTCGCGAACGGGTGGTTGCGCAGCGCGCGGCGGCCGGGAAATTTCTTGACGTCCCAGAAATCGGCCCAGCTGTTCGGCGCGTCCTTCGGGAAGGTCTTCTGGCTGTAGGACAGCACGCTGGAATAGAACTCGTAGGACACCGAATAGGGACTGCGATAGGCCTCCGGCATCGCCGCGCCGTTCGGAATCTTCGAAAAGTCGAGCTTCTCGATCAGCCCCTGCTCGCCGCCGCGCAGGCAGTTGCCGGTCGGGGTGTCGACGACATCCCAGATCGGCTTGCCGCTGCCGACCTGCGTCTTGATCGCGGGCCAGGCATCGGGAATCGAGTCCTGGTTGATGGTGATGCCGAGCTTTTTCGCGGAGGGATCGAGGATCGCCACCGTCTGCGCCGCCTGATAGGCGCCGCCTTGCGAGACGAAGGTGATCTGCTCGGCGGCCTGCGCCGCGGTGCCCGTCAATCCGATTGCGCCCAACAACGCGCAACCAAATCCAAAATTCCGTGTCGTCGTCATCCTCGCCTCCTCCATCGCCAAATAGATCTCACTGACCGATCGCATCGAGAAACTGGTACCAGCCGGCGACCATGCGCACGGCAGGCTCGCGCAGCTGATAGAACGGGATCGCCTTCATGCGCCGCGCATCGAGCAGCCCGACCTCGGGCGTCTCGCCGCGCACGAAGGCGGCGAGATAGCGACCCATCAGGCTCGACATCGCAACGCCCGCGCCGTTGTAGCCCATCGAGAACAGCGTGCGGTCGTCGAGCCGGCCGATATGCGGCACCGAGTCCAGCGTCATGCCGACGAGGCCCGACCATTTGTAGGCGAGCGGAACGTCGGCAAGGTCAGGGAAGATGCCGACCATCGCCTTGCGCAGCGCGTCGAAAGCGGCTTGCGAGTCCTGCTTGCCGAAGGCGCCGCGGCCGCCGAAGATCACGCGGTTGTCGACCATGCGGAACCAGCGCATCATGCGCTTGGTCTCGGTGTAGGTGCGCCCGGTCGGCATCAGCTTTCCGGCGAGATTGCGCGGCAGCTGCTCCGTCGCGACCATGGCGCTGCGGAACGGGATCAGCGTGCGCTGCAGATGCGCGGTGGCGTCGGTCAGGTCGGAATAGCTGTTGGTGGCGATGATCGCCTGTTTTGCGCGCACCGCGCCCCGCGGCGTCTCGGCGACGATGGCGCCGTTCTCGCGCCGGAGTTTTATGACCGGCGACTCCTGAAAAATCGGAACGCCGCGGCGTGCGACACCATCGGCGAGGCCGCGCAGATAATTCAGCGGATGAATGCCGCCGGAGCCGGGATTGAGCACGCCGCCAACGAAGATGTCGGAGCCCGTCTCCTCGCGCACGCCACCCTTGTCGAGGATACGAACCTCGGCAGAGCCCATCTCGCGCGTCATCCAGTTGGCTTCGTCGATCGCCGCCTTCAGCGTCGTCTCGTTGTGCGCGGCCTTGACCTGGCCGGTGCGCGTCAGGTTCGCGCTGGTGATGCCAAACTCCGAGACCAGTTCCTCGACCATGTCGGTGGATTCATGCGCGATCTCGTACATGCGCCGCGCCATGGCGCGGCCGTGCGCGGCGTCGATCTCGCGGAACGAGAGACGGAACTTCGCGGTGATCACGCCGCCATTGCGCCCGCTCGCGCCCCAGCCCGGCCGGTTGGCCTCAAGCAGGACCGGCGACAAGCCGCTCTTGGCGATGTGGTGCGCTGCGGACAGGCCGGTGTAGCCTGCACCGATGATCACCACATCCGCCTGTCGCTCGCCCGACAGCACGGGAAACTCGCGCGCCGGCTCCGCCGTGGCAGCCCACAGCGAGTTGACCGATGGCAATGCGCTCCAGTCCCGTGTCATGCCTGCGCTCACGAACTTACGCCGCCGGTCCGATCGCCGCGTCGGCAAGTGCCTTCAGCGTCGGAAAATGGAAGTCCGGCTTGGTCAGCGTCTCCACGGCCGGCGTACCGCCGAAACCGGCGACGCCCTGCCGACGCTCGATCCAGCACACCTTGTAGCCGAGTTTCCGCGCAATCCCGATGTCGTGGTACTGGCTCTGCGCGACATGCAGAATGTCGGACTGCTTGTAGCCGAAGGCGGACTGGCGGCCCTTGTTATAGGCAAAGAACTCCGGGTTCGGTTTTGCAACCCCGGTGTCGTCAGCGCAGACGGTGTCGTCGAAGGGATTGCCGAGCGCGTGCGCGTAGCAGGACAGCGCGACACGATCCGCATTGGTCATCGCCACCAGCCGGAACTTCGTGCGCAGGCGCTTCAAAGCCTCGACCGAGTCCGAAAACGGGCCCCAGCGCAGCACCGAAAGCTGGAACACGTCGCAGGACGCGTCGTCGGAGGGCAGCCCAAGCTCCTTGGCGAGATGGCGATAGACGTGGAACATCGCCTCGCTGGAACGCTCGTAATGCTTGTCGCGGCCGCGCTTGTAGGGCTCGAAAATCTGCTCGTCGCTGAGCTCCGCCGGCGTCTTGCCCGAGATCTTACGCACCGCGGAGAGCACGCCGGTCTCGAAATCGATCAAGGTGCCGACGACGTCGAAGGTGAGGACCTTGAAATTGCTGAACGAGGCTGCTGACGACATTTTTGGCTTCTTCTCTCGGTTGAACAAGGCTGGCTTCAGTCCACCCTGGGCACGACGATGGTGTCCTCTGGGTGAAGGGTGACGGTGAGGCTGCCGCCGAGCGGCGGGATGCGGCTGTAGGCCTGGTGATAGCTCGGCTGGCGCAGACTGAGAGCAATGCCGTCAGTGAGCGCCAGGAAGATGCGCAGGCTCTCGCCCTGATAGACGATGTCGGTGACCGTCCCGGTCAGCCGGTTGCAGGCGACATCCTGCGCGCCGTCGTCGATCAAGAGCTTTTCGCTGTGCACGGCGAGCATCAAGGCATCGCCTGAGGGAATGGCGCGGGCGCTGCGCAACAGCGCATTGCCGAGCGCGACCCTGGTGGCATCGACGCGACGCACCGGCAGCATGGTCGCTTCCCCGATGAAGCTCGCGACGAAGGAGTCCGCGGGATGATCGTGCAGCCGCTCGGGCTGGTCGATCTGGATCAGCCGGCCATCCTTCATCACGGCGACGCGGTCGCTCATGGTCAGCGCCTCGCGCTGGTCGTGGGTGACGTAGATGATGGTGGCGCCGATCCGCCGGTGCAGTGCGCGCAGCTCGATCTGCATGGATTCGCGGAGCTGCTTGTCGAGCGCGGAGAGCGGCTCGTCCATCAGGATCAGACGCGGCTCGAAAATCATGGCGCGGGCGAGCGCCACGCGCTGACGCTGTCCGCCGGAGAGCTGCGCGATGCCGCGCTCTTCATAGCCCGCGAGACCGACCATCGCGAGCGCGGCACGCACTTTCCCGGGCCAGCTCGTTTTCGGCAGGCGCCGCGCGCGCAGGGGAAAGGCGACGTTCTCGCCGACGCTCATATGCGGGAACAGCGCGTAGTTCTGGAAGACCACGCCGATGTCGCGCTGGTGCGGCGGCATCCAGGTGACGTCGCGACCGCCGAACAGGATCGTTCCGCGCGATGGCAGGATGAAACCGCCCAGGATGCCAAGCAGCGTGGTCTTGCCGGAACCGGAGGGCCCGAGCAGCGAGACGAACTCGCCCGCGCCGACATTGAGGGAGACGTCATCGAGGGCGCGTACGGCGCCGTACGCCTTGCTCGCGGACCTGATCTCGACGCTTTCCGCTCGTTTGTCCAACGATCGACCTCGCCTCGTTCCCTGCAATGGCGTGCCTCACTGCGCGCCATAAGCCTGCTTTATAGACAGGAATTTTGACCAATCACGGCCGATGCGTGCACCGCACCAACTCTTCGCTCGCAAGCCCTGTCTTTAGGCTGTGATGCCAATGACACCAGACTTGGCAAAACTCGGCAATTGCCAAATTCTCACCGCATCCATAACATGACGTTATGCCCGAGCTGCGCCGGATGCTGCCCTCCAGTAACGCCCTGTTCGTCTTCGACGCAGCGGCGCGCAACGGCAGTTTCACGGCGGCAGCAGCCGAACTCAATGTCACGCAGCCCGCGGTGAGCCGCATGCTCGGCCAGTTCGAGGAGCATCTCGGCGTCCGCCTGTTCGACCGCACGGCGGGCCGCGCGGTGCTCACCGAGGAAGGTGAGCTGCTTTATCGCCGCGTGCTCGAAGGCTTTCGCAGCATCGAGACCGGGCTCGTCGAGATCGAGCGGCGCCGCAAGGGCACCGAGACGGTGACGCTGTCGGTCTCCTCCGCCTTCACCACGCATTGGCTGATGCCGCGCATCGACAAGCTGCAGCGGCAATTTCCCGAGGTCGATTTGCGCTTCCAACTCATCTCCGGCGCGCTGCGCGGACCGGTCGAGAATGTCGACCTCGGCATGCGCTTCCGCGATCGCGACGAGCCGTCATCCGGCGGCACGCTGGTGATGAAGGAAGTCATGCTGCCGATGTGCAGCCCCGGCTATCTCGGCGAGACCGATCCCACCGAGGGCAACACCATCATCCGCCTCGCCGAGACGCCGGGCGACTGGGCCGCGGATTACGCGTCCCTTCTCACCGGCCGCCGCGGCGCGGCCAAGGCGCTGAGCTTCACCGACTATGCGGTCGTGGTGCAGGCCGCCCTGCTCGGCCAGGGCATCGCGCTCGGCTGGCTGACGGTGGCCTCACACTGGCTCCTGACCGGCGCGCTGGTACCGGCCTCCGACACGCTCACCACCACGCGCCGCATCTGCGAATTCCTGCCGCCGCGCAACCGGCCGATGCGCCCCATCGCCGCCGAGATCCGCGACTGGATCATCGCGCAGATGCAAAGCGAGATCGCCGCGATCGACCGACTCTATCCGAAACTCGGCGCGATGGCGGCGTGTTATTGAGGGCGCACCTCTCCCTCCACGTCATTGCGAGCGAAGCGAAGCAATCCAGAGTGTTTCCGCGGAGGGATTCTGGATTGCTTCGCTTCGCTCGCAATGACGGTGTGGATAGAGCTTCGGCCCCTACCGATGCTCGATCGCCCTGATCGCGCCGCGCAGCTCGGCGAGGCCACGGAGGCGGCCGATGGCGGTGTAGCCGGGATTGGTGCGCTTGGTGGCGGCGAGATCGTCCAGCATGCGGTGACCATGATCGGGGCGGAACACGATTCTCTTGTCGGGTGAGCGCTGTGCGTTCTCCTTCAACAGCGCCTTGAGCACCGCGACCATGTCGACGTCGCCGTCGAGATGATCGGACTCGTAGAACGACAGGCCGTCGGCCTCGCGCTTGGTCGCGCGCAGATGCGCAAAGGCGATGCGCGGGCCGAAGCGCTCGGCCATCGCAGGCAGATTGTTCTCCGCGCGCACGCCGAGCGAGCCGGTGCACAGGCAGATGCCGTTCGCCATGGACGGCACGGCGTCGAACAGCGCCTGATAGTCGTCGGCGCTGGAGGCGATACGCGGCAGGCCGAACAGCGGACGCGGCGGATCGTCCGGGTGCAGCGTCAGGGAGACGCCGAGCTGCTCGGCGACCGGCGTCACGCGCGCCAGGAATTCCGCGAGATGCTGCCTCAGGATCTCAGGCGTGATGTCGCGATAGGTCTCGAGCCGGTCCCGGAATTGCGGGATGGTCATCGGCTCGGTCGTCGAGCCGGGCAGCGCGCTGGCGATCACCATCACGAGGTAATCGATATCGGCCTGGCTCATCTTCTCGAACAGCGCTTTCGCACGCGCCTGCTGCTCGGGCGAATATTCCTGCACGGCGGCGGGACGCTTCAGGATATGCAGCTCGAACGCCGCAAAGCGGTCCTGGTCGAAGCGCATGGCGCGGGCGCCGTTCGGCAGCTCCCATTCCAGGTCGGTGCGGCACCAGTCCACCACCGGCATGAAATTGTAGCAGATGATCTTGATGCCGGAAGCGGCGACCGCCTCCAGGCTCGCAATCCAAGCCTCGATCGACTTCGTCGCCCTGCCCCCGAGCCGCTTGACATCGTCGGGGATCGGAATCGACTCCACCACCGACCAGGTCAGCTGCGAGCGGCCGGGCTGGCCGTTCTCGATGAAGTTCTTGCGCTCCTCGACCGCCTTACGCGTCCAGGCCTCCCCGATCGGCACCTGATGCAGCGCCGAGACGATGTCGCTCGCCCCGGCCTGCCTGACGTCGTCGAGCGATACCGGATCATCGGGCCCGTACCAGCGCCATCCCTCGAGCATCATACGATCACTCCCATCAGTTCGCGGTCAGCACGACCTTGACGCTTTGCGAGCGGTCGAGCGCCAGCCGCAGGGCGTCCGGCGCGGTCGACAGCGGCCGCTCGGCGGTGACCAGCGACAGCACGTCGACGCTGCCAGCCCCGATCAGTTCCACCGCCGTCATGAACTCGAAGCCGAAGCGGAACGAGCCGCGCAGGTCGATCTCCTTGGCCATCACCGCATTGGACGGCGTCGGAATCTGGCCGCCCGGCAGATTGCCGATCTGCACCACGACGCCGCCGCGCCTGACGATGCCAATCGCACTGGCAAGCCCGGCAGCCGTGCCCGAGACCTCGAAAGCGACATCGTAGGGACGCGCCGCCGCCTGCGCCTTCAGACCTTCCTCGCCAGCCGAGACGTTCTCGACATGCGAAGCGCCGAGCCGGGTCGCGAAGGCCAGCGGTGCCGGCGCGATGTCGGCCACCGTAATGTCAGCCATGCCGGCGCGGTGCGCCGCGAGCATGGTCAGAAGCCCGATCGGGCCGGCGCCGAAGATGATGCCGCGCTTGCCCTCGATGTTGCCGGCGCGCGCGACCGCGTGCAGGCAGACCGCGAGTGGCTCGGCCAGCGCCGCAGCCTGATAGGACACATGGTCGGGAATCTTCACGCACTGCGCCGGGATCGCGTCAAAGTAATTGGCGAAGCCGCCCTGCATGTGCGGCGTCTTCGAGGCCGAGCCCATGAAGTAGATGTTCTCGCAGAGATTGGGCCGTCCCTCGCGGCAGGCGACGCAATGGCCGCACCAGCGCGACGGGTTGACGGCGACACGATCGCCGACCTTCAGGTTCGCTGCGGAACCTGCGATCTCCACGACCTCGCCGGAGATCTCGTGGCCGAGCACGAGCGGCGACTTCACGACGAAATCGCCGGTCCGGGCATGACGGAAATAGTGCATGTCGGAGCCGCAGATGCCGCCGGCGCCGAAGCGGATGCGCACCATGCCGGAAGCCAACTTGTCGAGCGGATGCTCGATCATGCGCAGATCTTCGGGGCCGAACAGGGTTGCGGCGAGAGCGGTGGAGGTCATTTGGAGAGTCCCATGTATTTAGGCAGCCAGAGGGTCAGTTCGGGGATGTAGGTGATCGCGATCAGCGCGACCATCAGCGGCACCAGCCAGGGCAGGATCGCGACCGTCGTGCGCTCGACCGAGAGCTTGGCCACGCGGGCGAGCACGAACAGCACCATGCCGAGCGGCGGATGCAACAGGCCGATCATCAGGTTCAGCGTCATGATCAGGCCGAAATGGATCGGATCGATGCCGAGCTTGAGCACGATCGGCAGCAGGATCGGCACCAGGATGGTGATCGCCGCCGTGGTGTCGATGAAGCAGCCGACGAACAGGATCAGGACGTTGGCGAGCGCCAAAAACACCCATTTGTTGTGGGTGATGCTGAGCATCCAGTCCGAGAGCATTTGGGCTGCCTGCGACACCGTCAGCAGCCAGGCGAAGATCGAGGCTGCGGTGACGATGAACAACACCGAGGCCGTGGTCTCGATGGTGTCGAAGGTCGCCTTCGCCACCGTCTTCAAGGTCATGGTGCGGTAGCGGACGAGTCCGAGAAACAGCGACCAGATCACGGCTGCGACCGCGGCCTCCGTCGGCGTGAACCAGCCGAGCGTCATGCCGCCGATCAGGATGACCGGCGCCATCAGCGCCATCACCGCGGAGAAGTCGAAGTACCAGTCGATCGCGAGCAGCGTGCCGAGGCCGATGACAACGGCCATGTTGGTCGACATGCCGGCCAGCACCATCAGCCAGATCGCGAGCGGGAAAGCGAGCACGATGGCGATCTCGAGGCCGGCCGAACCGAGCTGCGGCCAGGAGAACGGCGTGTCGCTGCCCCATTTGTTCTTGTGCGCGAAGTAGGTGACGGTGGCCATCATCAGCAGCGTCATGACGATGCCGGGAATAACGCCGCCCAAAAACAGGGCTCCGATCGAGACATTCGCCATCATGCCGTAGATCACGAAGGGCAGCGACGGCGGGATGATCGGCCCGAGCGTGGCCGAAGCCGCGGTGACGCCGACCGAGAACTCGGTGGAATAGCCGTGGTCCTTCATCGCCTTGATCTCGATGGTCCCGAGACCGGCGGCATCCGCGATCGCGGTGCCGGACATGCCGGAGAAGATCACCGAGCCGATGATGTTGACGTGGCCGAGGCCGCCGCGCATCCAGCCGACCAGCGCGACCGCGAATTTGTAGATGCGGCCGGTCACGCCGGCGATGTTCATGAGATTGCCGGCCAGGATGAAGAACGGCACCGCGAGCAACGGAAAGCTCTCGACGCCGGCGATCATGCGCTGTGCCAGCGTGACGTCAGGCGTCACGCCGCTGACCAGGATGTAGAGCAGCGACGACGCGGCCATGGCAATCGCCACGGGAACGCCGAGCAGCATCAGGATGAGAAAGCCTCCAAGCAACAGCAACATAACTTTACCCCTCAAAACCGTCGTAGGCGCCGGGACGTTCGAGGATCGAATAGCCCTGTCGCAAATGTTGGATGGCCACCTGCACCGAGCGCAGGAACATCAGCACGAAGCCCGCGAGCACGGCGTAATAGACGTAGTCCTTGGGCAGATTGATCGTGGTCATCGATTCATCGCCGATGATCTGGATGTAGACCCAGACCAGCTTGATGGCGTAGCCGAAGAAGGCGATCCGGATCAGGTCGATCGTCGTGGACAGCGCCCGCGCCACGATGTGCGGCAGATAGCGGTAAATCAGGTCGACCTGGATGTGCCGCGAAAGCCGTACGCACATCGAGGAGCCGATGAAGACCACGCCGATCAGGCAGTAGGTCGCGATCTCCTCGGTCCATGCATAGCTGTCGTTGAGGACGTAGCGGGTAAAGAACTGAAGGAAGACGGCCAGCGCCATCACCCAGAAGATCACCAGCGCCACCCAGTCCTCGAAAGCGTAGACGCCGAGATCGACCTTCGGCACCGCCTCTTCCTCGAAGGTGTGGGCGATCTCGTCCCCGGTGATCTGCCGGTGCACTTCGACGGTGGACATGGGCGGTACTCCTCAAACGACTTGAACGTCATTCCGGGGCGGCTCGAAGAGCCGAACCCGGAATCTCGAGGTTCCGGGTTCTCGCTTCGCGAGCCCCGGAACGACGGCGCTGGCTATTTCACCGCCTGGATGCGTTCCCAGTCGGCCTTGCGATAGCCAAAGGTCTCGAACGGAACGTTCTTCAGCACGATGTCACGGAACTCGTTCTTGTCGACCTCGGTCACGGTCAGGCCCTTCTCCTTGAAGAAGGCGACCAGCTTGGCCTCGTTCTGCTTGATCTCCGCGGTCGCTTTCGCAGCCGCTTCCTGGGCGACGTCGGTGAAGATCTTCTTGTCCTCGTCGCTGAGCTTCTTCCAGAGCGCGCCCGCCACCACCGTGTTGAGGTGGTCGACGATGTGGCCGGTCAGCACGATGTGCTTCTGCACTTCGTAGAACTTCTTGGCCTCGATCGTGGTCAGCGGGTTCTCCTGCGCCTCGACGGTGCCGTTCTGGAGCGCGAGATAGACTTCGGCGAACGCGATCGGCGCGGTGTTGGCGCCGCAGGCGCGCGGCATCGCGAGGTAAGCCGGCACGTCGGGCACGCGCATCTTCAGGCCCTTGAGGTCGGCGCAGCTCTTGATCGGCTTGTTCGACGAGGTCTGCCGCACGCCGTAATAGGTCACCGCGACGATGTGGTGGCCGCTCTTGTCCTCATAGCCCTTGGCGAGCTCCTTGAAGATGTCGCTCTTGGTGTAGGCAAGGAGATGGTCGGCGTCGCGGAAGGTGTAGGGATAGTAGGTCACGCCGATCGGCGGAAAGCTCTTGGCCGCAAAGCTCGAGCCGGAGATGATGATGTCGACCGAGCCAAGCGAGAGGCCCTGGTTGATGTCGGCTTCCTTGCCGAGCTGGGACGCCGGATAGACGTCGACCGTGTAGCGCCCGTTGGTGCGCTTGCCGATCTCCTGCGCGGCCCAGACCGAGGCGGTGTGGAACGGCTCCGAGGTCTCGTAGACATGGGCCCATTTCAGCTTGGTCTGCGCCATGCCGGGATTGGTCGCCGCGAACATTGCCGCGACCGAAGTCGCCAGCACCATCGTCATCTTCTTCAACACTGACTTATCCTCCACTGACTAAAGTCTGCTTCTTGTTCGCCCGCCCAAAACCGGGACGAGCCCCCCAATTTCATCGTCGCCGCACGCCGCCCCTTTTGGCCGGCGTCTTCGCGCGTCTTGGTTTTGCCGGTTTCGCCGGCGTGCGCGCGACCCCGCCTCGCTCCGCGGGCGATCCCGCGGCGGCCTCGGCACCAAAGTTCTGCGCAAAGCGCTCCTGTGAGTGCGCCAAGTGCTTGCGCATGGCCTCGCGCGCGGCGTCCGGATCATGCGACGCGATCGCGTCGCGCACGGCGCAATGCTCGTCGAGCGCAGTGCGCCACGTGCCCGGGCTCTCGAAGTAATGCGCAAGCTGCGCAAAATAGGGATTGAGGCGCTGGTCGAACAACTCGCCGACCACGCGCACCAGCACGGCATTGCCGAGACTGCCGGCGATCGCGACGTGGAAGGCACGGTCGTGCACCATCGAGGCCTCGCCGGGATGCTCGACATTCTCCATCGCGACAAGCGACGCATCGATGCGGGCGATATCGTCCTTGGTCGCCACGCGCGCCGCCTGCTCGGCGATCGCGCTTTCCAGGAATTCACGGGCGCGGAGAAGCTCGAACGGACCTTCGATGCCGGCGGCTGGCGGTGTGGGCGCGGCGTCCGCTGGCTCGATCACATAGATGCCTGAGCCGACGCGGATGCGGACGCGGCCCTCGACCTCGAGCGCGATCAGGGCTTCGCGCACTGTCGGCCGCGAGATCCTGAGCTGCTCGGCGAGCTCGCGCTCGGTCGGCAAGCGGCTGCCGACCGCGTACTCGCCGCTGTCGATCAGGCTTCGCAATTGATCGGCGACCTGGCGATAAAGCCGTCTCGCCTCCACAGCTTCCAGCGGCACGCTGGCCTCCCCGAAAGGGTCTCGCCGGGAAGCATCGCGTCCCGGCGGCCCGCCAATTTTGGGAAATTGGTCTTACCAATTGACCGAAGCATTGACCGAGGACAGGCGCCATGTCAAGCAGCGGCCAAACACAGGGAGAGACGACCATGCGCCATAACTCAACGCGTCTTGGCCGCGCCAATCTCGACCGGCTGCCGTCCGCCATCCGCCGCCCGGCCTATGACCGCTCGCGCGTTACGCCCGGCATCGTGCATTTGGGCCTGGGCGCCTTTCATCGCGCGCACCAAGCCGTCGTCATCGACGACTGCCTTGCCGCAGGCGGCTCGTCCTGGGGCATCGTCGGCGCGAGCCTGCGCAGCCCGGATACGCGTGACGCCCTCGCCCCGCAGGATCATCTCTACACTGTCGCCATACGTGCTGCCGAAGGCACCGAGCACCGCGTCGTCGGCGCGCTGCTCGACAGCGTCGTCGCGCGCGAGAAGCCGGCCGCGCTGGTCGAGCGGATGGCCGATCCCGCCATTCGCATCGTCTCGCTGACGGTCACCGAGAAAGGCTATTGCCACACGCCACAAACCGGCGATCTCGACGAGCGGCATCCTGATGTGGTGCACGATCTGAACAATCTTGACGCGCCGCGCTCGGCGCCCGGCTTCATCGTCGCCGCGCTGGCGCACCGGCGGGCGCAGGGACTTGCGCCCTTCACCGTGCTGTGCTGCGACAACCTCGCCGCCAACGGCCACACCGTGCAGCGGATCGTGACGCAGTTCGCCGGGCTCCGGTCGAAGGACCTCGGCAAGTGGATCGCCGAAGCGGCCACCTTCCCGTCGACCATGGTCGACCGCATTGTGCCGGAGACGACGGACGCCGACCGGGATGCGGTCTCGAACGCGCTCGGCATGCGCGACGCATGGCCTGTCATGACCGAGCCGTTCACGCAATGGGTGGTCGAGGACCGCTTCGCGGCAGGGCGGCCCGATCTCGCTGCCGCAGGCGTCGAGCTCGTCACCGACGTCAAGCCGTTCGAGCTGATGAAGCTGCGGTTGCTCAACGCCAGCCATTCCGCACTTGCCTATCTCGGCTATCTCGCGGGCTACGAGACCATCGCCGACACCATGCAGGATCCGCATTTCGCCCGTCTCGCCGCGCAGGTGATGGGAGAGGCCGCGGTGACGCTGACGATGCCGGCTGGCACTGATCTCGCCGCCTATCGTGCCTCGCTGCTCAAGCGCTTCGCCAACCCGGCGCTGCATCACCGGACCTGGCAGATCGCGATGGACGGCTCGCAAAAGCTTCCGCAGCGCCTGCTCGGCGCGATGCAGGATCGCCTGCTCAAGAACCTGCCGATTGCGACGCATGCGCTCGCGGTGGCCGGCTGGATGCGTTACGTCACCGCACGCGACGAGCAGGGCCGCACGATCGACGTGCGCGACCCCCTCGCGGCCGAGTTTGCCGCGTTGGCGCGCGAGGCGGGGCCGGTCGCCGAACGGCTCGCGCCCGCATTGCTCGGGGTCGAGAAGGTGTTCGGACCGCTTGGCGCCGAGCCGCGCCTGCGCGAGGCCGTGACCGCGGCGCTCGGACGTCTTTATAAGGACGGCGCGCGGCGGGCGGTGGAGACGCACGTCTCGACGTGACCACAAAGTGGGCAGCACGTTGAATGCTGCACTGCGGTCAAAGTCGAACGGAAGTCGCGCTTGATTTTTGCCTGTCATTGGCCCACCCGAGAGCGATGGCAAAGGACAGCAAGGTCATCGCCGCGAACGCGGCCTTCTACGCCGCCTTTTCAACGGGCGATTTCGACGAAATGGAGCGGATGTGGGCGGATGACGACGCCATTTCCTGCATCCATCCCGGCTGGCCGGCGATCATCGGCCGCGCCACGGTGATCGGAAGCTGGCGCGACATCCTGCAAAATCCGGAGCGGCCGCAGATCGTTTGTGCCGAACCGCAGGCGATCGTCGACGGCGACAGCGCCCGCGTGCTCTGCATCGAGATCGTCGACGGCACCGCTTTGGCCGCTGCCAACCATTTTCGACGGGTCGGCGACGGCTGGCGCCTGGTGCATCACCAGTCGAGCCCAATCGCGCAGATTGTCGAGCAGGCTGAAGACGATCGAACGAGCCACCGCGTCCACTGACCGCGGCAGGCCGGCCGGCGCTTTCTACTGTGCATGGGGTTGTTTTTCAGTTTTTCTGTTTGGCGGCCCCGAGTTCCGACAACTCATCCAGCACGACCCGCGCCTCGCCGAAATCATCGTCCCGGAAGAACATGCTTCGGGTGATCAGCACCGGAATGTTCGCCCTTGAAGCCGCGATCAGACCGTTGCGAGAATCCTCGATCGCGACGCAGTCGGCTGCGCCCAGCTTCAGCCGCGCCAGGGTTTCCAGATAGACATCCGGCGCCGGCTTCTTGTGGCGGACGTCGTCGCCGGCGACGACCGCATCAAAATCCGCAGCCCAGCGCGTTCCCAGCGCTTGCGACAGCAGCGCATCGATATTGCCATGCGAGGTGGTGGTCGCGATCGCAAGCCGCTGGCCGCGGGCCTTGGCCGCGGTGAGCAGGTCCGTGACGCCGGGCCTTAAGGGGCAGCAGCCGGTTTCGATCAGCTCGGCATAATGCGCGGTCTTGACGCGGTGAAGCTCTGCGATGTCCGTATCCGGCAATGGCGGCGCGATCCACAGCCCGTCATGATGGGCGCGCATGCGCTCCTTGCCGCCGGTCACGCGCAGCAGTTTCTTGTAGATCGCACGGTCCCAATGCCAGTCGAGACCATGGCTGGCGAAAGCGTGGTTGAAGGCCCGCCGGTGCAGCTCTTCGGTCTCGGCCAAGGTACCGTCGACATCGAAGATCAGCGCGGCTGCGCGCCCGATCAACTCCGCGGCGTCCGCTGCCGCCAGAGCGGTCGCGACTACCTGCATGAACGACGCCTCCCTCCCGACTTACGTGTGACAGGCGAGCATCGCCCGAGGCGACAGGCGAGTAAAATCGCAATATCTTTTGCCGGACCCAAAAATCTCTTATGAGCGAGGGCGCGCTACGGCGCGAACGGGAACTCCGACCTGCACGGGAGACGCATGCGGCTCTTCATCCTCGGCCTCGGCTATAGCGCCCGGCACTTCGTCCGCCAATGCGGCGACAGATTCTCCCATATCGCCGGCACCGTCCGCGATCCCGGGAAGCGGGACGCCCCCGCCGGCATCGAGGTGCACGCCTTTTCCGGAGCCGGTCCGGCACGCGAGGTGGCCGGGAGAATCCGCGACGCCGATGTCCTTCTGATATCGATACCGCCCGGCAGCACCGGTGATCCCGCAATCGCGGCATTCGGCGACCTGCTGGCATCAGGCCGCCGCAAGGTCGTCTATCTCTCGACCATCGGCGTCTATGGCGACCACGCCGGCGCATGGGTGGACGAGAGCACGCCGCCGCAGGCGACGCTCGACCGCACGCGCATGCGGGTCGCAGCGGAGCGGGCCTGGACCGACACGACAGGCGGCGATGCCGCGATCCTGCGGCTTGCCGGCATCTACGGCCCGGGCCGGAATGCGCTGGCGACGCTGCGCGCCGGAACGGCCCGGCGCATCATCAAGCCGGGACAGGTCTTCAACCGCATCCATGTCGACGATATCGCAAGCGCGATCATGGCCGCGCTTCGTCACCAGGGAGGCGGCATCTGGAACGTCTGCGACGACGAGCCGACGCCGCCGCAGGACGTGATCTCTTATGCCGCGCAGCTGACGAACGTTGCGCCGCCCCCAGAGGAGCCGTTCGAGACGGCGGAGATGTCGGCGATGGCGCGCAGCTTTTATGCCAGCAGCGCGCGTGTCTCCAACGCGAAACTGAAGCAAGAGCTCGGCGTCACGCTTGCCCACCCGACCTACCGGCACGGCCTCGACGCGCTGTGGCAGGCGGGCGAAGGACGATAGGGTTCCGGCATCTCCGGCGCGTCCCTGACATGCCCTTCCCGCGCTTGACTTCGCTCCGGCACAGCCGTGATCTAAGCGCTCAGCGAGCCACTACCAAACGAGCTCGCCCCTTGGGAGCATTCAATGAACAAGACGATCGCCATGATCGCGGCGGCGGCTGCCGTCATCACGTTCGGTGCGGCGCGCGCCGCACCACTGCCCGAAGTCAATCCCGACGAAGCCGGGTTCTCGAAGCAAGGCCTTGCGCGGCTCGACAGCTTCTTCGCGCGCGAGATCGCAGCCAAGCGCGTGCCCGGGGCAGTCGTTGCGGTGGCGCGAGACGGCAAGCTCGTGCACTACAAGGCCTACGGCATGCTCGATCCGGACAAGGGCACGCCGATGCCGGTTGACGCGATCTTCGCGCTGGCCTCGATGACCAAGCCGATGGCGGCGGTCGCAGGCCTGACGCTGATGGAGCAGGGACGGCTGCCGCTCCAGGCCAAGCTGTCCGACTACTATCCCCGCTTTGCCGACATGAAGGTCGGCGTGACCGAGGCCAATGGCTCGCTCAAGCTCGAACCGCAGGCCTCCCCGATCTTCATCCATGATCTCTACCGGCATACGTCCGGATTGATGTATGGTGGCAGGCCGGACAGTTCGAGCCCGGTGGCGCGGCTATACCCTGATGGCGTCGCGCCGGCGGTGGAAGGCGACACCGAGGCCTTCATCGATCGCATGACAAAGCTGCCGCTCGCGCATCAGCCCTCGACCGAGTTCGAATACGGTTTTTCGATCGACGTACTTGGTGCCGTGGTCGAGAAGGTGAGCGAGCAGAGGCTCGGCGACTATCTCGCCGCAAATGTGTGGCAGCCGCTCGGCATGAAGGACGCGACCTTCCACCCCACAGATGCACAGCGCCCTCGCCTCGCCCGCCCGTTTGCCAACGATCCGCTGACCGGCAAGCCGCAAGCCATCAAGCTGCTGGACACCCCGACCAAGTTTGATTGCGGCGGAGCCTGCTCGTTCGCGACCATGGGCGACTACATCCGCTTCGGGCAGATGCTGCTCAATGGCGGCGAGCTGGACGGCCAGCGCATTCTCGGGCCCAAGACCGTGCATCACATGACGACCAACCACCTTGGTCCCGAGATCAAAAACAACGTGGCGAACGTCGAGCCGCATCGCGCCGGCTTCGGCTTTGGTCTCGCGGTCGCGGTCCGGACCAGCGAGGGACTGTCGTCGGTCCCCGGCAATCCCGGCGAGTTCACCTGGAATGGCGCCTACGGGACGCAGTTCTTCTGCGATCCCAAAGAGCGTCTCGTCGTGGTGGTGGGAACGGCGGCGCCGGGCGAGCTCAGGAAATACTATCGCGAGCAGGTGCAGGACATCGTCTATGGCGCCATGGTGAAGTGAGACCGGCGCACTGGAATAGCAAGGGCGGCCGCTCGGGCCGCCCTTTTCGAATCTGGCGTCAGCTCAACACGCCGTACTTCTTGAACCAGGCCTCCGCCTGCTTCCAGGCATCTTCCGCCGCATCCTTGCGGTAGCTGCCGCGATAGTCGGCATGGAAGCCGTGCGGCGCCTCCGGATAAATCTTGAATTCGGCCGTCTTCTTGTTCTGCTCGAGCGCCGCCTTGAGCTGCTCGACCTGGGCCACGGGAATACCGGTATCGGCGCCGCCATAGAGGCCGAGCACAGGCGCCTTCATGTCGGGGGCGAGCTGAAGCGGGCTCTTCGGCCACAGCGGATTGGCGGGATCGACCACCGAACCGTAGAAGGCAACGCCCGCCTTGAGGGTGCCGCTGTGGGCGGCGTATTCCCAGACGGTACGCCCGCCCCGGCAGAAGCCGATGACACCGAGCTTGGTGATGTTGCCGCCTTGCGATCCCGCCCATGCCACCGTCGCATCGAGATCGGACAGCAGCTCCGCGTCCGGCTTGGCATTGACGATCGGCACCAGGTCCTTGACCTCGACAATCTTGGTGAGATCGGTACCCTTGCGGAAGTAATAGTCGGGCGCGATCGCGAATGCGCCGAGCTTGGCGAGGCGCCGTGTCACGTCCTTGATGTATTCGTGCAGACCGAAAATCTCCATCGCCACGATGATCACCGGCGCCCCGGTGTCGCCGGCCGGACGCGCGAAATAGGCAGGCATCTCTTCGGAGCCGACCTTGATCCTGGCGTCCCCAGCCTGGAGGCCGCCGGTATCTGTCGTGATGATTTCGGCACGGACCGGACCGGCCGCAAGCGTGTAGCCGGCAGCGACGGCTGCGGTGGCGCTCATGAATCCGCGGCGCGAGACCGGGGCGATTTTTGTCAGCCCGACGACGTCGGATGTCATGGTGATTTCAAAGCTCATCGGTCTATCCTTCCTGATGCCTAGCCCTGATCTTTCAGGCGACGCATTCGCCGATAGTTGCCGGTGAAACGCAAATCACCAGCCTGCGAGCGTGCCGCCTGATCGCGCTGTTTCACCGGCGCCGTCTCGGGCAACAGGCTCATCGCGACAAGTCCGACGATTGCCGCAAGCAGCAGATACCACGCCGGCGCCAGCGGATCGCCGGTGACGTGGAGCAGCCAGGTGACCACGAGCTGCGCCGTGCCGCCGAAGCTCGCGATCGCGACTGCATAGACTGTCGCGAATACGCCTCCGCGGATGTTCTGGGGCAGCGCTTCGGTGAAGGTCGCATAGAACGCGGTGAACGGCAGCGAGCCGATGATCGATAGCACGCCGAAGCCAATCAGGAGCGACAGCGCGCCCGGTGCATGGACGATCCACAGGAAGGTCGGATAGGTGAGCAGGAGGGTTGCGAGCTGCGGCCAGATCATGATCGGCTTGCGGCCGAGACGATCGGCGAGCCATCCGCCGACCAGTGCGCCGACGAACTGAATGCCGTTGCTGACGAGCGACACGGCGAAAGCCAGTGTCGACGACACGTGCAGGGTATTCTGCGCATAGGTCGTCATGTATTGCGTGACATAGGTCGAGATCGTGCCGCTGGCCAGGATCATCAAGGCCAGCACGATGATGCCGAGGTGACGCCGTGCTTGCGAGAGGTGACCCGAGCGCTCTTTCGCTGCGACACCGGCATCGGCATGCGGAATCGTCTCGGGCAGTGTCCGCCGCATCCAGAGCCCGAACGGCAGGCAGACGGCCCCGATCAGAAACGCCACCCGCCAGCCGTAGGAGTCCAGCATCTCCGGCGCCATGGTCGTGCTCAGGATGACGCCGACCAGCGCACCGGCGGTCGCCGCGATCTCCTGGCTCGCCGGCTGCCATGCCACGACCAGCGCCCGATGCTCGGGCGGGGCAATCTCGAGGAGATAGGCGGTGGTCGGTCCGACCTCGCCGCCGAGGGCGAAGCCCTGCGCCATGCGCGCCGCAATCACGATGATGGGCGCGGCGACGCCGATCATGCGATAGGACGGCGTGAGCGCGATGGTCAGGATCGCAGCTCCCATCAACGCAAAGCTCAGCAGCATGGCAGGCCGACGGCCGATCCGGTCGGAATAAATGCCGAGCACGATCCCGCCGATCGGCCGCGTCACGAAGCCGGCCCCGAACGTCGCCAGCGACAGCATCAGGCTGCCGTATTCGCTTCCGGTCGGGAAGAAGGTGTGGCCGATCTGGATGGCGAAGAAGCTGTAGGTAATGAAGTCGTAGAATTCGAGCATGTTGCCGATGGTGGCTGCGAATGCTGCTCGTTTGACGTTGAACGGCGCCGCTTGCTCAATTCCCAACGACACTTTGACTTCCCTGGATTCGCTCGTTTGCCGGCCTTAACCGTCTGGCTGCATTGCGTCGCAACATCCATTAACCGAAAGAGAGGGTTCTCTCCCGGCCAGCCACATCGCCAGGCGTTCCCGGTGAAGCGCCCTTTTGCGCATTCGCAACTCCAGGCCGCAATAAATGGGCTCCGCAGTGGCGACTATGACACATCATGTTGCTCAGGCGTCGCATATCACCGTCAATTAACGTGCAAGCTGTCGTGATTTGACTGAAATTTTCAGAAGAGTTGAGCCGTGCGATTTACTCGAACTTTCTGTGTGACGCTCTAGTTCCACGGCCGGAAGTTCCATCTGCACAACGGATGCAACTTCCCGAGCGCGGTCCTCCATCCGGCAACGGACGAAGAATCGCCCGAGAACTTCATTCTCGTCCACCCAGATTGCGCTACCAAAGGCTCAATTGAATAAAGCTTGTCCGACCCGGAACTGAAATGATTTTAGCTCGTGAAGCGATTGAATTGTTGGGGCAGATGGCCCGCATCCTGTGGTTCGAAGGCACCAAGCATGGCTTGCGCGACCGCGAATGGATGGCCCTGCGCTTTCTCTCCCGCGCCAACCGTTTCTCGCGGACGCCCTCGGCGCTCGCAAGCTACGTCGGCACCACGCGCGGCACCGCCTCCTTCATCATCGGCGAACTAGAGCGGCTCGGATATCTGGAGCGAAAGCGCTCCGCTACGGACAAGCGATCGGTGACGCTGAGCGTGACGCAACAGGGCAAGAAGTTCCTGGTGCGCGACCCCATCAGCGTGCTCCTCGAGCCGATCGCCGTCCTCGACGACGAGGCCAAGCTCCGCTTTCGCGACACGCTTCGGCACGTGCTCGATCAGGCGGACGCAGCCGAGCAGCGGCACCATACCGACGTTTGCAAGCGATGCATCTTCCTGCGTGAAGATCGCACCGCCACGGACGGCAAGGCGGCCGCCGAGTTCAGCTGCCGCCTGTTTCGCGCGCCGATCGCGGAGGCGGAGGTCGATCTACTATGCACCAGCTTCGAGCATCATCGCCAGTAGGAGGCGGCCCTCGATCACGGCGTCGCCTTGCGTGACGAGTAGATGACGCCAGCGCTGGACTCCACCACCAGACGGCCGTTCTCGTTCTTGATTTCTTCGATACGGCCAAGGCCGGGCACCTGCTGGCCAAGCACGGCTTCGATGACGCCGTTCGGACTTTGCAGGATCGCAATCCCCTCATAGGCCTGGCGGACCGACCAACCCTTGACCGCCTTGCGCGGCGCCGTCGGAGCAACCGAACCCGTGATCTCCGGCGCGGCAACCGAGGCCATCATCGGCATCGTCTGCAAGGGCGGCTGCGAGGCAACGGCTGCCGGCGCCGGCGCTTGAGCTTGAGCCTGGGCGAGCTTGTCCAGCTTCACCGTCGAGGACGAGCTCACCCGCTCGATACGGTCCAGGTTCTCGGCGAACCTGCCGAAGCGATCATTGGTCGCCTTGCTCGACTGATCGACCGCGGTGCGCAGGCCGTCGAGATTTTCGGACACGCCCGACACCTGCTTGCGCAGCTGCGCGACCGTCTCGCGCAGATTCCTGATCTCCGTATTGGCGGCAACGTTGCTCTGGGCGGGCTGCGTGGTGAGATAGGCGATCACGCCGGTGCAGGCGCAGACCACCAGGATCGCAGCGACCGCTAATGTTGCGAGCGGCACGACCCATGTCGGACGCGGCGGCGGCGGCTTGGCCACGATCACGGCCGGCTTCATCACTGTCGGCGCAGGCTTCGGTATCGCCATCTTGTCGAGGCGCGCCTTGGCACGAATACGCTTCAGCCCCTCGAGCGCCTCTTTCGCCAGAGTTTCGTCGTTCGCCGCCGCCGACACGCGCTTTGCATTTGCAGCGGGCTTGGCCGCCTGCGTCGTGTTTGTATCGCGCGCATCCGGAGCCGGCTTCGCCGCCGCGGAAACATCAGCGGTCGCGTTGGGACGAGCTTGTCCATCGGACAACATGTGAAAATGCTCCGTTCGGTTCGATCCATCGAACGGTGAAGTTATTTGCCGAAGCTTGCCTGAAACGTACGCAACGAAAACTTTTCACCGCGCACGATGCGACGTCGCATGAGTCAAAAGCGTCATGCACGTGGCGAGAGTGCGACTCGAAAGACACACACTCGCCAAGATTTCGCCAAGCTGGAGTCGCCTCGCCGTACATGAGTCGAATTGTCGCATGTGGAAACACGAGCAGGAGAGTCAATCCCGGGTTGAAAACCCCTCCATGCGCATCACACCCAGCACCACGCAAAATAGCTGAGATTATACGGGGATGCGGAACTTTAGAAACGCTACAGTGCAAAACTAGTTCGGATATCAAATCAACTGATGCGATTGGATATACAAAGAAACAACCCGAAACAAATCAACAGCATCAAACACGCATAGCAATCGCTTTGTTGCGCGCGCTTGATCGGAAATCGGCAATTGTTACGGTCCTACTCAAGTGATTCTCGCCAGTTGGCGAGGAGATCGACACAGTTCAGGTGCGTTCGGACGCGATAAGCAACTTGGCGCAACTGTTCTAGGTCGTCTCAATCCGCTCCGCGGGGTGATCCGTAAGACACCCGCCGGGCCTCACGCAGTAAGCGTTCAGTATCGAGTCGAAGTAGCAGGCCTGCACACGCAGGCACTGAATGCGTAGGGCTGCCCGCGAATATCGAAACCATAACAACGGTTCGCGGGATGGAAATATCGTCAAACAGCATGGTTGCCGAGCCGGGCATCACAACAACCCTCCGGCCGCAACAAGTGCGAAACAGGGGCGACAGACTAATGTATATTATCGTTGATGATCGCGAGAGCGTCACGAACAGCTACGTTGGAGGGCTCGTTCGCGAAGGTGTATCGTCGATTGGCTTCTCCTCCGGAGAATTCTGGGACTGGCTGCAATCTGCGAGTGAACCGGATCTGGCGGCGGTCGACGCCTTCCTCCTCGGGGACTGCGACGCCCGCGGAAGTCTGCCACGGGCGATGCGCAAGCGTTCCTCGGCGCCCATCATCGCCATGAGCGGCCAGAAGATGCTCAAGAACACGCTTGAGCTGTTCGAATCGGGCGTCGACGACGTCGTCCACGTGCCGATTCACCTGCGCGAGATCCTCGCCCGAACGGCCGCAATCGCGCGCCGCCGGGTCGGCGAACTACCGAGGCCCTGCGAGACCAGGATCCAGGTCTTCTTCAACGGACGTGACCCCGAGATCGCGGGCCACGCTCTCACCCTGCCCCGCCGCGAGCTGCGTATTCTCGAATATATGGTCAGCAACCACGGCAAGTGGATCACCAAGACGCAGATCTTCAACGCGGTCTACGGCATCTTCGAGTCGACCTTCGACGAGAGCGTGATCGAGAGCCACGTCAGCAAGCTGCGCAAGAAACTCCGCGACCGCCTCGGCTTCGATGCGATCGTGGCCCGGCGCTACGTCGGATACCGCCTCAACATCCCGGCCGGCGAGACCATCGACGTGCCGATGCAGGAACTCGACGAGGTCGGCATCCTCCTGAACAGGGCGCATGCCGCGCCGGTGGCGTACCCGGCCGGAAACTGACGCGGCAGGGCACCGCCACGAAACCGACAACGGCCTCTGCGAAGTGCCCTTCGCAGAGGCCGTTGCATTTTCAGCGGCAGAGAGGGCGAAACAGCGGCCTCGCGATGCCGGCGCCGCGGCAGCTACGGCTTCTGCTGGAATTCTTCCTTCGAAACGTAGTTGAAGTCCTCGACCAGAACGTCCTGGACGACGTCGGCCTGCATCCGCTCGTTGACGCGCTGCTTGATGGCCGTCGTGAGGATGGATAGGTCGTAACGGGCGAGCTTCCTGAAATCGAGGCGGTCGTCGGCATAGATCCTGCGGAAGGCCTCGTCGACGACGAACGGCTCCGGCGGGACGTTGAGCTGGTGCATGGTGCGCGCCTCAACGGTGTAGACGAAGCGTGCCACGATGTAGCCCTGCACATTGCCGCCCTCGACCATTGGCACGCTCAGCGCCCGCGTCTTCTGGTATTGGAGGCCGTCGAGATATTCGTCCTTCGCCGGCAGCAGGCTGCCGTTTTCCTTCCAATAGGCGACGGCATAGCTCGTGCCCGCGGTGAGGATGCATACCCAGAGCCCGGCCAGCACGAGTCTGATCATTTTCCGTCCTGTGTTGCGCGGCCGGTATAGGTGCCGTCCGACTCGGCATCCTTGATCGCCTTGACGATGATGCTCGCGACCTCGCGCACCGCATCGTAGTGCATTTCGAGGATGGCACGGTTTCGCTCGAGCTTCTCGCGCAACCGCTGGATCTCCTCGGTGATCTCGACCTCGCTGCCGAGATGCATCCGTGCCCGCATCAGGCGGACGAATTCGAGCATGCTCCGGCTCTTCCGGGCACTGAAGTCGTCGAAATCGATCTTCTTGCCCGTCGTGAGCGCGAACGTCTCTTCCTCGACGATGTTCTCGAGCCGGCGGATCGCAGACAACAGGCCTTGCACCTCGTCCGATCTCGCCGCGTCCGTGCCCTCGTTCACCACGTCACTGGCGACATTCGGCAACAGCGCGGGCAACAACGCATCGCCTGCTGCCGTTTCCATCGTCATCGCCTCGGTGTCCACGATCGGCTGCTCCACCACCAGGGCCGCCGCGCCTTCTTGTGCCTGCATAGGAAATTCACCCCTCAACTTCTGTCACCCATTCCCGGATCGTCATCCGGCCTTCCCCGTAACGTCAGGCCCCGCCGGATGCGCAGCGGCAAGCTGCTTGGCGATGCCGATGCCTTTGCCCTTTGCCAGTTGAGCACCAAGCTGCTCCGCCAGCATCGACTTCCAGACGCCGCCAGCCGTGCCCTTGCCGAAGACTTCCTCCGACTCCTTCGGCAGCATTGTCTCGACGAAGGTCTGGAGAATGAACGCCTCGAACTTCCTGTACACCTCGCCGGACGCGGGCGCCTTGATCACCCGGACCGGCGCCCCGTTCACCGCACCCGACTGCTGCGCTTCGGCAATCTGCGCCGCGGATTGATCGGCAGTCGCCGCCTTGGCCTTGCCGACCTCCGCGTCCATCGTGGCGGCGAAATCGGCGCCCGACGATTTCAGCGCATCGAGCTTCGCGGTCGCCGCCCGCTGCGTCACGGGATCGGCGGCCTCGAGGACATCGAGAACGAGGTCGGGTGTCGCTGTCACGATCATGTCTTGTTCCGGCTGGCTGGCCGTGGCGTCCAGTCGCGCACGGCGGGGCTTGTTCCCGTCATCTCCTCGAGCGAGCGCGCTTCCGCGTCGCGAAGCTTGTCTGCTAGCGCGGCCTTCGCGACCTGCTCGAGCTGTTTCACACGCCGGGTCTCCGAGCGGACCTGGTCGAGCTGCTGCGACGCCTGCGCCTGGACCGCGCGCGCACCGACGCTCGTCCGGTTCAGGCGCCGTGCGATCGATTCGCTCGACGACCCCGCCGGCGGCTTCCCCTCGTTGAGGGTTCCTACCAGCCATTCCTGCTCGTCCTGCAAGCTGCGCTCCTGCTGCCGCAGATGTGCGAGCTGCCATTCGGACAGCCGGAGCTGAAGCTTCACGAGCGAGACCATCCGGCCGAGCTTGTCCGCGCGCGACGCCATGACCGATCACCCCGCCAGCCACAACGAGACGCCGAGCATGAATTGCGTCAGGAGCTCGTCGCTGGTGAGGTAGAGCAGCAGGAAGCCGCCGAACAGCACAAAGGGCACCGAGATGAAATAGACCGGAATCGCCGGAGTCAGCTTGTTGATCAGGCCGACCGCCAGATTGACGATGACCGAATAGACAATGAAGGGGCTCGTGATCCGCAGCGTCAGCACGAACGCCTCGGACAGGCGGCCGACGAGCTGGTCGAGCGCCATGCTGCCGCCGATCCTGTTGCCGGGCTGCCAGACGTCGTAGGAGTTCATCAGCCCGCGCAGGACCTGCCAATGCTGGTCGGTCATGAAGAACAGCGTGGTGACGGCTGCCATGATCAGCGGTACCAGGGCCGGCGCCGGATCGGTGTCGCCGACCGGCGTTCCCGGGATGTTGCTCAGCCCGATCGCGCTCGCCATCACGGTCGCCATGGTCTGCAGCGCGAGGAAGAACACGCGCCCGCCGAGCCCGATGACGCTGCCGACCACGAGCTCGGAGCAGATCAGGAGCGCAAGCGTCAGCGGCGCGGCGTTGTCGGTGAGAGGCTTCAGGACCGCGATCAGGATCGGCGTCAGCGCAAACGTCGTGACGAGCGCGACGAACAGGCGGACCTGGGCCGGAACGTTGACGCTGGAATAGCCGGGTACGAGCATCAGGCAGGCGCCGATGCGGCAGAACACGATGAACGTGACCAGCACGCTGTCGGCAAGGCCGTTGATCACGATATGGCTCCAAGCGCCCTGATTTCGGCGCTGCGCGCGACCTCGACATGCGACAGGATCGGCAAGGTCGGGAACACCCGCTCCAGGATCATCCGGACATAGGGGCGGGCTTCCGGGGTCACCGCCAGAACCACGCTGGTGCCGTTCTCGGTGAATTTTCGGATCGCGGCGCTGGCTTCGGTTGCGAACTGCTCGATCAGGCGCGGATCGGCGTCGAACTCCATGACGTCGCCCTTGGCGTCGCGCTTCAGGCTCTGGTGGAACGCCAGGTCCCAGCGATTGCCGAGGCGGACGACGTTCAGCACACCGTTGTCGGAAAGGTCGCCGCAAATCTGCTGGGCAAGTCGCGTCCGCACATGCTCTGCGACCTGCTCGGAGCGCCGCACATGGGGTGCGATCTCGGCAATGGCCTCTAGGATCAGATGGAGGTTTCGGATCGACACGCGCTCGGCCAGCAGGATCTTCAGGATCGCCAGCAGGCCCGAATAGGAGATCTGCGACGGGCAGAGATCCTCGACCAGGCGCTTGTATTCGGGATCGAGACGGTCGAGCAGCCCGCGCATGTCCTTGTACGACAGGAGCTGCGCGAGATTTGCCCTGAGTACTTCGCTCAGATGCGTGAGCAGCACCGACAGATTGTCGACCGGCTTGCAGCCCTGACGCTTGACCTCGTCGGTGAACGCCTCCGTCACCCACAGCGCCTTCATGCCGAAAGCGGGTTCGATCACCTCTTCGCCGGGGACATCGGGCTTGCCGTCCTTGTCGACGAGCACCAGCACCTCGCCGAGCCGCAGCTCGCCATGGGCGACACGCGTGTCGTGGATCCGGATCTGGTAGCCCTTGGGATCGATCGACAGATTGTCGCTGAGCTTGATCTCCGGAATGACGAAGCCGTATTGCTTGGCGAACTTCTTGCGGATCTTGCTGACCCGGTGCGCAAGCTCGGTGCGCGAGCCCAGCAGATGGACCGACAGATGGCCGCCGAGCGACAGCTCGATCTCCGCGGTCTTGAGCGATTCCTTGACGGATTCCTTGGCATCGGCCTGGGCGCGCTCGTCAGCCTTGCGCGCATCCTCTTTCCGCTCCCGCGCCGCCTGCTGCTTCGGCAGCGAATAGCCGACGAAGGCCATGACGCCGCCGAGCAGCACGAAGGGCGCCATCGGCAGCCCCGGCATCAGGGCGAGCACGAACATCATCAGTGCGGCCGCGGATACCGCACGCGGATAGCCGCCGAGCTGCCGCAGCACGGCCTGCTCCGCCGAGCCCCTGGTGCCGCCCTTCGAGACCAGCAGGCCCGCCGACAGCGACACGATGAGAGCCGGCATCTGCGACACCAGACCGTCGCCGACGGAGAGTTTTGTGTAGACGTCTGCGGCGCGTGCCAGCGTCAGCCCGTGATGCGTCACGCCGATGATGATGCCGCCGAAGATATTGATCGCGGTGATGATCAGGCCGGCGATTGCGTCGCCGCGGACGAATTTCGAAGCACCGTCCATTGCACCGAAGAACGCGCTCTCCTCTTCGAGCTCGCGGCGCCGGCGCTGGGCCTCCTTGTCGTCGATGAGGCCCGCGGAGAGATCGGCGTCGATCGCCATCTGCTTGCCCGGGATGGCGTCCAGGGTGAAGCGGGCGCCGACTTCGGCGATACGCGTCGCACCCTTGGTGATCACGACGAAATTCACCGTCACCAGGATAGCGAAGATGATCAGACCGATGACGAAGTCGCCGCCCATGACGAACTTCGAGAAGCCGGCAACGACGTGGCCCGCGGCTTGTTCGCCCTCGCCGCCCCGCGACAGGATCAGACGGGTGGTCGCAACGTTGAGCGCCAGCCGCAGGATCGTCGCGATCAGTAGCACGGTCGGGAAGGCGGAGAAGTCGAGCGGCCGCTGGATCCACAGCGCGACCATCAGGATCAGCGCGGACAGCGCGATCGAAAAAGCGAGGCCGAGGTCGATCAGGATCGGCGGGATCGGCAGGAACAGGATCGTGAGCATGGCCACGATGCCGCCGGCGAAAAAGGCGTCGGCCCCCAATCGTCGCGGGGTCGGCAGGCTAGCAGCTAATATATCGGCCATGGGTCACCGGCAGAGGGTCCGCCCCCAATCTGCCGCGCAAAGCTTACGCGGGGGTGGTGGCCGGGCCGTAGCGGATCAGAAGCCGTGCTCGATCCGCGAATAGACCATCTCGGTGAAGGTGGAGAGGTGGGCGCCGATGAAGGAGCCGGAGACGGCAACGACCAGGAGAATGACGATGATCTTCGGCACGAAGGTCAGCGTCACCTCCTGGACCTGGGTCAGCGCCTGGATCAGCGCAATGGCGGTGCCGACAAGCATCGCGGCGCCAACGGCGGGTCCGGAGGCGACGATGATGGTCCAGATCGCCGCCTGGACGATGTCGAGGGCGTCCCGCTCGTTCATGACTGGCTGATCGTGAGCCCGGGCCCGACCGCGACCTTCGTGCCGTTCTCGAGGGTTGCGATGGAGCCGTCGCTGTTGATCGAGACCGACGCGACCTTGCCGCTGAAGCTCGCGCCGGTCGAGTCGGTGAAGCTGACGGTCTTACCGATCAGGCCGTTGGCCTGCGACAGCGATTGCGAGGACAGCAGCGCATCCAGCTTCGTATTGGTCTGCATCGCCTGCTCGACCGTCGAGAGCTGGGCGAACTGGCTCATATATTGCGAGGTGTCCATCGGGTTGGTCGGATCCTGGTTCTTCATCTCGGCAACGAGGAGCTGAAGAAACGTATTGTAGTCGACGCTGTTGCTCGCCGTGGTCGAGGTGGAGTTCGTCGAACTGGACTTGCCGGTGCTGTCGGTCGCGCTGGTGACGTTCATGTAGCCTCTCCGCTGTCAGGCAGCCTGAAATGGGATTTCGGTGGCAGCGCCGGCCAGGTTGGCCAGGATTGCATCCTCCACCGGAAACAGCGCCCGGATCCGCTTGAGCGCCTCGAAATAGCGCGTCGTCCCGACCAGCTCGTCGATCGCGGCGAGCCCGTCGAGCATCTCCCGGCTCTCGCAAACCGCGAGAAGGGCCGCATGATGCTCGCCATAGAGCCCTGCTGGAGCTGCGACGTCCGTCGGGTTCATCAGCATGAGCTGGACGATGAAGTAGAGCTGCCGCATCGCCGTGGTAGCGTCCGCGGCCTGCATGACCTGCCCCTCGAGCAGGAACATCACGTCGTTGACGAGCTCGACCGAGACCTTGCGGTCCACGCGCAGAACCGCGCCGTTGATGTAGATCCGTTCGCCCGCCCGCAACGATACTTTCATCAGAGGGCGTCTCGGATCAGGCGGTTGATTTCGATGAGCTGTATCACGTCGTTCGACCTCTCCTCGCGAAGCCGATCGGCTTCCTTGACGACCCACAGACCGATCGAGATGATGTCGGCGCGCAGCTTCTCGGGAAGTCCGTTCTCCGGATGCGCGAGATCTTCGATGAAGATCGTCCACAGCCGCCGCACATAGAGCAGGCTCTCGACCTGGTCCTCGCGGTTGAAGCGCCCTTTCTGGAGTCGCTCGAGCCGGTCGATGCCGAGGCTGAGCGCCTGCCGCTCGCGGCCCCGCGCCTCGTTGCCGCTATCGTCGACGACCGCTTCATAGGCTTCAAACGTCATCAAAATCACTCTGCGCAGGAGACCGAACAATACGACAAAGGTTACGAGCCGCGCCTCAGAGGTAGTTGACCAAGCTGATCTTCTGGAGCTGCGAGGTGAGCGCCAGCGCGGTCTGGATCTGGGTCTGCAGGGTATTGACCCGGACCGAAGCCTCGGTCGGGTCGACCGCTTCCATCTTGACGATCTGGTTGTTCAGAATGTCCTGCTGCACCTTGAGCTTTTCGGTGGCGCCGCTGACCCGCTGCTGGACTGTGCCCATCTTGCCGCCGAGCGTGGCTAGGTCAGTGATGGCGTTGCCGACGAGACCGATGGCCTTGTCCACGACCACCTGGAACGTCGCCTGGTCCAGACTCACGTTTCCGAGATCCGCCATCATGGTGTAGGCCTCCGCGAGCTTACGGAAGGCGGGTTCGTTGGCGCTCACGGACGAATCGGCGACCTCGGTCGTGGAGATACGGCTTTGCATGACCTGGTCGGTTGCGGATGACCAATTGGTGTTCCAGGCCGGGCTCGCGAACTCCGCATCGAAAGTGGTGTTGAGGAAGGTCTGCATCTGGGCCGGGGTGATGGTGCTCACGGCCGCCGAAGATTGCGGGAAACCGAAGGCCGCAAGGAAGTCAGCGTCGACCTGGTTCTTGCTCGCCGAGCCCGCGGTGTAAGCCGTGATCGGCGTGTTCTGCGTGTTGATGCCCGAGAAAAGAAACGAGCCGTTATAGGAGACGTTCAGCGCGCCGATCAGATCCTGGAGGTTGGAGGACGCCGGCGGCAGGATGATCCGCCCGCCGCCATCGGTACTGCGGGCAGCGATCAGATCCTTGAGGAAAGAGGTCGCGGTCTGGCCAAGCTGGGTGATCCGGCTCTGGGTAATATCCAGGCGTCCCGAGACGAGCTCGTTGGTATCGACGAGCTGGTCGGCGAAGCTGAAGTCCGCCCGCAGGGTGACGTCGCTTCCCGTCGTGGCACCAAGCTGGAGGCCAACATCGGCGAAGCGGCCGGTGGTGGCTTCCTTCGAAGCCTTGGCCAGCGCGGCCTGATTGTTCGTGATCGAGGACCTCAACGACGAAGACAGCATCAAGGTCGAGATGTAGTTGGCGCTCATCATGACTTAATTCCCCACGGCAGCCAGCAGACTCTGCAACATTTGGTCGACGGTCGAGATGATCTTCGACGACGCCGAGTAGGTACGTTCGACCTGAAGCATCAAGGACATCTCGTCGTCCATGTTGACGCCGCTGACGTTCGACAGCGCCGCGTTGCTGCGGTCGAGCAGCGTGTTCTGGTAGGTGGCGTTGTCGTCCGCGGTCTTGCGCTGGTTTTCGATCCAGCTCGTCGACGACGCCGCGAAGTCGATCAAGCTGCCGCTCGGCTTGCCTTGCGTGGTCGCATCGAACGGACGCGACGCATCCATGTCGCCGATGAGCTCCTGCAGCCGGGTCGAGTAGCCGCCGTTGCCGGCGGTGTTGTATCGATATGCGACGTTGCCGCTGATCGCGCCATCGCGCAACAGATTGGGGTTGCCGCCCTGCGCCGGATCGACCGACGCAGCAACGCTGATCAAACCGGCAAGGCCGACCGAGACGGTGGCGCTCGCGGGCATCGCCGGCGCACCCGGATAGGTGAAAAGGCCGGGCACGTCCGGCAGCGCCGCGCCGGACTGGTCGACCTCCTTGAAGGCTTCGACAAGGCCGCGTGCGATTTCGTCGAGCTGGCTCTGATACGTGACCGTGGCGCTGTCGCGCAATTGGGAGAGGCCCGCGAGCTTGCCGGTCTTGATCGGCATCACGGAATTGGCGCCGGTGACCGGGACACCGTCGATATAGACCGCATTGCCCGTGGTCCCGGGCGTGTAAATGTTGGTCGCAGCGAAGCTGACCGTGCGCGCCGTCTTGTCGAACAGCACGACGCCGCTGTCGGTGTAGAGCGCCGCGTCGCCGTTGGCGCGCAGCGTCATCGAGACGCCGACCTCCTGCGACAGCTTCGAGACGATGGTGTCGCGCTGGTCGAGATAATCGGTGACGTCATCACCGGTGATCGTTCCCTTCACGATCGCGGTGTTGACCTTGTCGAACTGGCTGAGCAGCTGATTGATATTCGCGACCGAGGTCGCCATGTCGGCGTCCGCTCCCTCGCGTACCGTCTGCACGGTCTTGGTGGCCTCGTTGAGCGCGGTCGCCATGTCCTTGGCGGACGTGACCGCCGCCTGCGCCAGCGTGGTGTTGTCCGGGGCGTTGGCATATTGCTGGAGCGCCTGCTTCAGCTTGTTGAGCTGGGCGGTCGGCGACTGCCCGGCTTCGGGATCGTCCACAGTCGAGGCCGATATCTTCTGAAGACCGTCCAGGATCGCATTCTGCTTGGCGGACGCAGACGTCGCGATCAAGACGTTATTGTAGAGACCCGAGCTGGCGGCGCGCTGGATCGCCGCCACGTAGACGCCGGCCCCGGGGAGATTGTCCAGCACGGCGATCTTGCGCGAATAGCCGGTGGCGCTGGCACCGGCGATGTTGCGCGAGATGGTCGACGACTGGATGCCCGACGCCATGAGCGACGCGCGTGCGGAGTCGAGAGCAGCAGTAAGAGACATGATTTGCTCTTGCCCGGAAGGAGCGCCGAAGGATTCAGCGCTTCAGGTTGACGACGACGTCGAGAAGATCGGCGCCGGTCTGGAACGATTTAGAATTCGCAGTGAAGCCGCGCTGCGCCTCGATCATCCCGGTGAGCTCGTCCGCGAGGTCGACGTTGGAGTCTTCCAGAGCGCCGGACTGGATCGTGCCGAGCCCGCCGGTGCCTGCATTCGCAGCCTGCGCATTGCCGGAGTTGGCGTTGGTCGAATAGACGTTCCCCGGCTCGGGAGTCAGATTGTCGGGGCTCGCGACATCGGCGAGCATGAGAGTGTAGAGCGTCAGCTGCTGTCCGTTCTTGAGGACGGCCGTGACGTGCCCGCCCTCGTCGACATCGACCTTGTCGATGGCCGACGGAACGCTGCCGTTGACGGTCGCCTTGAAGGAGAAGTCGGTGCCGACCTGCGTCATGTTCGACAGGTCCATGGTCAGCGGCGCACCGCCGGGCACGGTCACGGTGAGGCCCGTCGGGCTCGCCGCCGCCAGCGTGCCCTTGCCGGCCGCCGTGGTGTCGAAGGTGAATGTGGTGGCGGGAGCGAGCGACGTACCGGTCGCGGAGTCATAGACCTGAATCTGCCAGGTATCCGAGCCGGCGGCCGTCGCGGTGTGAGACATATAAACGTCGAGCGTCACGGCCTGGCCGATATTGTTGTAGGCCACGATCGAGCTTTTCGACGAATAAGACGCCGGGCCGGGCGGACCGGCGATGACGGCCGCTTTCGGATCCAGATTGCCGGTCGTGAGCGTCCCCGCCGTCGACGGCACGGGCACCTGTGAGACCTGGGCGATGTTGACGATCTGCATGCCGGCCAGGCTGTTCTGCGAGAAATTGGTCACGAGGCCGGGCTGACCGAGGAGGTAGTAGCCGGCGGCGTTGACCAGATTGCCCTGGCTGTCAGGCACGAACGAGCCGGCGCGCGTCAGGAACTGCTGCGTGTTGGCGGCGTTCGAGACCACGAAGAAGCCGTTGCCCTGGACGGCGAGGTCCGTCGTCGACGTCGTGAACTGCGTATGTCCGGCGTCGCTGATGGCGTAACGGACGGTGGTCTCGACGGCGCCGGAATCGTAATTGCCCGAACCGCTCTTGAGGATCAGCGAGGAGAATTCTGTCGAAGCCCGCTTGTAGCCGGTGGTGTTGACGTTCGCGATGTTGTCCGAGACCGTCGACAGCTTGTTGGACTGCGCAGACATGCCGGAAACGCCGGTGCGCATAATGCCGTAGAGGCTCATGGATTGGGCTCCTTTGGTAGGGTGGAATTACAATGAGGGTTCTTGCTTGCGCGGGGCTGATGGTCGGGAACCATGCACAACTTCTCGCTATGACGTTGTCTTCGGCTGACAGAACGAGCGCGCCTTGTCGGTCCACGCGCCGAAGCCGCTGGAGACGAGATGAGCCACGATGTGGCAGACGTAGCGCTTCTGCGCGGGCTGGTTGTTGGGACCTGCATTGTAGCGGGCGACCGCCATGGTCCAGCTGCCCTCGCGTTGCTTCAGCTCCTTCAGGAAGCGCGCGGCGTACTCGACGTTCTTGGCGGGATCGAACATCGCGCGCACCGAGGTGAACTTGTCGCCGTGATAGTAATGATTGATCTGCATGCAGCCGAGGTCGATCAGCTTGATGCCCTTGCTCCGCATCGCCTCGAAATTCGCGATCGCGTCGTTGATGTCCTTGGCGAACACGGTCTGGCCGTCGGCGCCGAGTGCGTAGGGATAGAGTGCGCCGCGCCGTCCAGTCTCGGTGAGGCCGACCGCATAGAGAATGCCGAGCGGTATCCCGTGCTGCTGAGACGCACGCGCCATCTCGCGCTCGCAGGGACGCGCATTGTCGGTCGCAGCTAGCGCGGCGCCCGCGTTACAGATAAACAGGGCCGCGACGATTTTGCGGCCCCACGTCCTGGTCATGACGCGTCTCCTGGTTGGACTGGCGCTCCTGCCGCGCCTGCTTCGCCCCATCGTCCGATTGCCCCGACGACGTGCCGGCGCCGCCGAACGTGCCTTGCGACTGCGACGATGGCTGTTGCTGGCTGGAGAGCTGCGGCTGCGACTGGCCGGAGCCGCTCTGGAATCCGTCCAGCGAGCCGTGCTGCACGGGCGCGACGTCGGCGACATAGCCTGCCGACTGCATGAGATCGCGGATCGAGTCGCGCTGCTGATCCAGCATCAGGCTGGTGTCCTTGCGCTCGGCCGCGAGGTGGACGGAGACTTCCGAACCGACGAGACGTAGCCGTACTGTGACGTTGCCGAGCGCCGGCGGTTCGAGATTGATCGTCAGGATCTTGAGCGGCTCAGACGCGTTGGTCTGCGACGTCGCGAGATCGGCGGCGGTCGACGCCGTCGGAGCCGGCGATTCCTTCAGCTCGGCGACGACTGCGTTGGCGACCTGCTGCGGGGCGCTGAACTGCGCCGGCGGCAGATGGGTCTCCTGCTGGACCACGGTGACCTTGGTCGCTTCGGGCAATGCGTCCCGCGCCGAGGCTTTGACCGCGCGTTCGACATTGGCCGTGACGGCCTCGAAGCCCTGCGTCGCGGGCATTGCCTTCGAGGACGCATCGCTGCCTTGCTGCGGGGCTGCCGCGGCCTGCAAGCGCGCGCCCGTTGAAACGGCAGCGGACGGCGCGGGTTCGGCAGATGCGACCTTCGCCGTGCCCTGGACCTCATGCTTCGTCGTGGAAGAGCGCTCGTGGCGCGCAGGCGCGTCCCTCTTGTCGCCCTCCGGCGATTGCATCTGCTGCTTCACGGCTGGCACGGCGGCGAATTGCTGTTCGACGATCGCCGGAATGCTCGATCGATCCGGAACATCGGCCTTCGCGCTGTGATCGACGGGAATTTGCGTCTCCGGCGACTTCTCAGTTTTCTCGTCGGACGATTTGCGAATGGCTTCAGGCTTGTCATCCGCCTCGGTGCGTTCCCGCACCGTCTTGTCCTGTCCGGTCGGGTGCGCCAGACGCGTGGGCAACGATCCGGCCTTCACGCTCGTGTTGCTGCCCTCGTCGTTGAGCGCCCGCTTCGCGAGGTTCGAGACGGTGTGCAGCAGATCGTTGAACGACGAATCTGTCGGCGGTTTCGTTCCGGCGGACTTGCCCGCGCGCGATGTGCTGCGCATGTTGAGGCTTTCGGCGAGACCCGAAAAAACCTGTCCGGAGGTTCCACTGAGCTTCGTCATGGACGGCGATCCCTGGTAAGGCGTTCGAGTTCGCCGAGCTGCTTCTGCGCGCGCGCAAGCGTCTCGGTCGACGAGGCGAGATCGAGACGCGCCGGCGTGACTGGAGGCTTGTCGGCGGCGGCGGTGGATCCGCCGGCGAACGACTTGCGGACATCGAGTGCGAGCTGCAACGTCGCATTCAGCAACGGAACGTCGCGCTCGGGCAGCTTCGGGCGGTCGAGTGCCTTCAGCTCGGCGACACCACCGTCATACTCGTCAGTGAGGGCCCGCGAAACGCCGCGGAAGAAATGCGCGCGCTCGCGATCTGCCGAAGCATCGGCGCTGAGCGTCAGCGCGCGCTCGCCTGCAAGCCGGGTCACAGCCAGCCGTCCATTTACCATCGCGGTGCGCGCGATCACGAGATAAAGCTTGAGGCGGCTCGCGCGGTCGAGCTGCTCCAGCAGCGTGACGATCCGCGCAAAGCGGCGTTCGTCGAGAGCGAGGCTGGATTGCGTCAGGCCAGAGGAGAAGCGCTGCCAGAAGTCCCCGGCATAGACCGAGTTGCGGTAATGGCGGATATAGGCCAGCGTAAGGAACTCGAACTTGTCGAAATCCTCGGCCTGCCCGACCAGCAGGATCTCGCGCCGCAGCGCCGCCTCCTCCACGAGCGTGCCCGGCAAAAGCAGGCGCGCGTCGTCCAGGCGCTCGATCGCGAGCGATGCCTCGGCGCGCGCGAACAGCGCGCCCTGGACCAGCGCGACCTGTCCGCCCAGGCCCGATGGAAGCGTGCGCGGCTTGACGTTCTTGAGCAGCTCGCGCGCCTCGTCCTGGCGGCCTTCGACATAGGCCAGCGCACCATTGAACAGCCGCTCGTCGACGTTCAGCTTGTCGCGCGGCAGCTTTCGGATGACCTGCGGCCCGCCGCCGCTGAGCAGATAGATGATGACGGCCTGGCCGTTCTGCGCATTGCTCCACACACCCGCATCGGCGGCGAGGAACTTTTCCCCGACCTGCCGGATCAGCGCGATGTGGCTGCCATGCGCCGCGGTGTCACCACGGGCAATACCATCCTGCACCGCCTGCAATGTGCGCACGAGCTCATAGGGCTCGCCCGAGGTTGATGCCGGGGACGGTGCCGGATCGGCAAACGCGTATACCGTCGTGAACGGCAGCAGCATCAGCAGCGCGGCGCCCAGGAGCGGCCTGATCAAGGGCGCTTCTCCCGGATCAGGATCTCGATCCGGCGGTTCTGGGCGGCAGCAGGATCGTTCGTCAGTTTCGGCCGCCGATCGGCGTAGCCTTCGACGTGCTCAATCCGCTGTGCGTCAACGCCGGACCGGACCAGCATGTAATAAGCCATCTGCGCGCGCGCGGTCGACAGCCGCCAATTGTCGTAATTCTCGGATTTGTAAGGCCGGTTGTCGGTGTGGCCGCGGACGATGATCATGCCCTGGCGCTTCGTCAGCAGCGGCCCGATCTTGTCGATCACGCGGATGAGTTCGGGCCGCGGCTCGGCCGAGCCGACCGCGAACATGCCGAAGCTCGCGTCGTCGGTCAGGCTGATCAGCAGTCCTTCCTCGACTTGGCGCACCTCGGCCGCCGGCCCCGCACCGGCCTTGATGTCCGACAGCGCATCCGCGATCGCGGACTGTAGCTGCTTGACGGTCGGCTGCTGGGTCTGCGCCGTATCGCGCGATTCGAGATTCTTCGCGGCATCATTAGGGCGTGACTGTGCGGCGGCGCTCGCCTGGGCGCCTGGCTGCGTATTCGCCTGGGCGCTGCCATCGCGTTGAGCCTGCGAAGGCGCAGGCCCCGGCGGCAGCAGGGGTGACAGGCTTGCAGACGACGCCTCCGCGTTCGGAGCCACGCTTCCGCCGGCATCGTCCTGCCTGGCGCGGGGCGCCTGCGGCTCGCCCTGACCTGTCCCGGACGCGTTGTCGCGCGCGGAGGCATTCGGCTTTGGCTCGCTGTCGATGAAGCGATCCGCATCCTTGGAGGTCTGTGGCGCCAACTTCCAATAGCCGGGGTCGAATGGATCGCGGTAGGCATCGCCGCCCTTGAGGCCATCCTCTTCGGCGGAGGTCAGCGCGCCGGCTCGGCGCTGGCCCGAGGCCTGGTTCGAGCTGTTCGCGATCTCGGCAAGCGTCGCATAGGGATCGCGGAACAGAACCTTCTCTTCGAAGGAGGCAGGCTTCTCCGCCGTCGGCGAGTCTCCGCGACGTTCTTCGTTCGGCCCGGCCGGCTGACGCTTGCCGTCCTGGCCTTCGAACTGCGTCGGCTCCTTCTTGGTGAGATCCTTGAGGCCCTTCGGGGCCGGTGCGTTCTCCGCGAGCTTGATCGGGTTGAAATAGCTCGCGACCACCTGCTTCTGGTCCTGGTTGAGCGCATTGAGCAGCCACATGACCAGAAAGAATGCCATCATCGCCGTCATGAAGTCCGCATACGCGATCTTCCAGACGCCACCGTGATGCGCCTCCTCGGCGAAGGCGCTGCGCCGGCGGATGATTACCAGCTCGTGCTTGACTTCTTCCATGGCGACTACCGGCGCGCCTCGTTCAGACGTTCGCTCCACGCTGCGATCTGCGTCTCGATCACGGTCTGGTCAGCGACAACGCGGACCTCGAAAGTCTCGGCGGCTTCGTATTCAACCCCGGTTCGCCGGGCCGTCTGGAGTTGCGAGCGCACCAGATCGAGCAATTCACCCGGGCCGGTGACCTTGAACACCGGCACCGGCGAATTGCCGGTCAGCGCCGCGATCTGCTCGACCAGTGATCCGATCGCCTTGTCACGGACGGCCTCGGCGAGGAAAGGCAGCAAGATCCGCGCAACCGAGCTTGCGATGTTGGTTTCGATCTCGCGGCAAGCCGTCTCGAAGCCGCCCACGATCGCAGCCGCCTGCTGGTCGGACCATTTGGCCCGCTCCTCGCCAAGCCGGATCGCGCTGCGGACGCGCTCCTCGGCAACCCGGGCATCGCCTTCCGCAACACCAGCGGCATGGCCGCGACGATAGGCATCTTCGAGAAGATTGACCGGCGGAGCTTCCGCCTCGGGCGCCGGAAGCGGCGACTGAAGCTGCGGCTGCGATTGAGCCGGACGCTGCGGCTGGACCTGATGCTGCGGCTGAGGCTCACGTCGCACCTCCTTCGGCCTTGTCAGCACATCCTGGATCTTGGGCGGCGGAGGCGGCGGTGGAGACTTGGCCCGCCCATTCGCGTCGAACTGCGTCAGGAGTTTTCCGATTGCCGCGTTCATGCTGCCTCCTCGCGTCGCATCCAGTCTTTAAGGATTGCTGCTGCCTGCATCTGATCGAGACGGACGATCTGCTCCAGCCGCTTCTGCGGCGTTCGCTGCATCTTGCCTTCGAGATCCTCGACGAGGTTGAGCTCGGGGTCCTGACTCTCGGCCAATGCAAGGGCCGTGGCAGCTTCAAGCTCGGCGACCTCGGCCGCCTCGGTCTGCTCCTGTGCTGCGCGATGCATCAGGATGCCGTTGACCGCAGGGCGAAGGCCGAACCAGACCAGCATCGAGGCAACGGCCAGGATGGTGACCGCATTGATGACGCTGCCGAGCTGCTTGTTGATCATCTCGACGAAGCTGATCGGCGGTACCGGCGCCAATTCGCGCGAGCCTTCGATGAAGTCGACGGCCGTCACCTGGATCTGGTCGCCGCGCTGCTTGTCCAGTCCGCCGGCGGTCGCCGCGAGCTGGCTGATCTCGGCAAGCTTGCTGTCGACGATCGCCTGGTTGCTCTTGTCGCCGAGGTCGGCGACGAGCCGCGCACGGTTGACCAGGACGGCAATGAAGAGCTTCTTGACCGAATAGCCGTCGCTCACCGTGGTCGTGGTCTTGGACGACACCTCGAAATTGGTGACGTCCTCGCGGCGGCTCTTGTCCTCGTTGGAATTCTTGCCGCCGCCGGCGTTCACCTGCTGGTCGGGAAGATTCTGCTGCACCGTGGTCGGGGTCGAACGGTCCGCGTTCTGCGACGATTCCTTCTCGCGGACGTTCCGGACCGACCGCTCGGCGCGGTTCTCCGGATCGTAGACGGTCTCGTTGATTTGCCGCTTGTCGGTCGAGAGCTGCGGCGCGACGCTGACCTCGAAATTATCCAGGCCGAGATACGGCGTCAGCGCCTTGCGGATGTTCTCCTGCACCATGCCGCCGACCGTCTTCTGAAGACTTGCCATCTTGGTCGGTGCGGCGGTCGCCTCATCCTCTTCGGCGAGCAGCATCGAACCGTCGGCATCCAGCACCGTCACCTTGTCGCGGCTCATGCCGGGAATGGCGGCGGCGACGAGGTGGCGGATCGACTGCGCCGTGCGCGCCTCGATCGCGCCATCGGTGCGCAGCACGACCGACGCCGAGGGCGGCTGCTGCGTCGCGCGGAACGAGCCCCGGACCGGCAGCACGATATGGACCCGAGCCGCCTTGACGCCCTTCATCAACTGCACCGTGCGCGCGATCTCGCCTTCGAGCGCCCGGAGCTTGGTGACCTCCTGCATGAACGAGGTGAGGCCGAGCGAACCGATCTTGTCGAACAGCTCGTAGCCGGAATTGGCGCTGGTCGGCAGTCCCTTCTCGGCGAGCAGCATCCGCGCCTGCATGGTCTGGCTCGGGCGCACCGAGACGGCGTCGCCGGCCGTATTGACGTCGAATGTGATATTCTGCTCGCGCAGCGCGGCGCCCATGCGCGTCACGTCTTCGCGGGAAAGGCCGGTATAGAGCGTTTCGAACTCAGGCCGGCTCAGATAATAGGCGCCGCCGACGACGGTGACGAGAACGGCAAAGCCGATCAGTCCCAAGGCCATCAAGCGCCGCGGCCCAAGCTCCAGCAGATTGTTGAGCAGTTGCTGTACCTGCGCGCGACTGAGCAGCATATGACCTCGTACCAATGCGAACGTATGGGACACTCCGCTGCCAACCTTGTCTGAAGGTTGCGCCAGGGCACGAATGTGTCAGTTCGCAGGCGAGGCGTTGAAATTTCGCAAGAGTCTTGGACGACGCAATCGGTTCAGGAGCAACAAGCAGGCGCGAGCGCATGACAGCGCGATCGGGTGCGGCGTGTTGCACGAAGTCTGGCGTCGGAAGATCTTCTATTACGGGCACGCATGTGCCGTCACATCCGCCGTTCACGGCAGGGACCGTGCTCCCGAGGGAGCACGGTCGTTTCCAAAGCCGAAGCTTACTTGAACAGCGACAGGATGCTCTGGCTGTTCTGGTTGGCGATCGAGAGGGCCTGAACGCCGAGCTGCTGCTGGGTCTGGAGCGCCTGAAGGCGGGTCGATTCCGCGTTCATGTCGGCGTCGACGAGCTGACCGACACCACGATCCACCGAGTCCATCAGGGTCTTGACGAACTCCGTGTTGGTCGAGATGCGGTTCTTGACGGCGCCGAGATCGGCTGCGGCCGAAGCCACCGAGTTGAGCGCGGCGGTGACCTGCGTGATAAAGCCGTCGAGCGTGGTCTGGTCAGCCGTCGAGTCGGTCAGCGCCGCGATGTTGATCGTGTTGATCGACGCGGCGCCGCTCACCTTGTCCAGGATACCGGTCTGGGTCGCGGTGTAGAGCGAGTAGTTGGCGATCGTCAGGGTGATGGACCCGATCGTCGGCGTGCCGCCGACGCGCGAGAACGACGACACCAGGTTGAAGGTCGCCGGCGTCGTCGCGGTCGTGCTCAGCCAGTTCACGCCGTTGAAGGTCGCCGCATCGGCGGTGCCCTTCATCTGCTGCTGGATCTGGGTGATGTCGGCCTGGATCTTGGTGCGGTCGATACCGGCGGTCTTGGCTTCGACCAGCAGCGACTGGAGCTTGGTCAGGCCGCCGGTCTTGTCACCGACAACCGCGGTCAGAGCGGTATATTCGGTGTCGACGGTCGCAGCCGACAGACCGAGCGAGTCCGAGACGGCGGAGAGCGCGGCGTTGTCGGCGCGCATCGAGGTGGCGATCGACCAGTAGGCGGCGTTGTCCGAAGCGGTGGCCACGCGCTGGCCGGTCGAGATCCGGTTTTGCGTCGTCGCGAGCTGCGAGCTGACGTTCCGGAGGGTCTGCAGCGCGGTCATTGCAGACGAGTTGGTGAGCAGACTAGAACCCATTTTAATGTCCCTTTGAAGATTGGATTGAGTTTGGGGACATACCGGGCTTGCACCGGTACGACAGGGCGGCGTCATGCCTTTGGGCTACGGAAGAGCGGGTTAGGCCCAACCTGTCGTAGCGACGAAGTTAGCGAGCGAAGCTTGTGCGAGGCTTGTGGCTCTGTGCCTCGGCTGCAACAGGGCAGCCGAAATTGTGACGTGCTGGCGGCGGCACGCCAAAATGAAAAAGGGCCGCGCTTCGCGAGAAGCGCGGCCCTCCCCGGATGGTCTTGAGGCTTAGCGGAACAGCGACAGGATGCTCTGGCTGCTGTTGTTGGCGATCGAGAGCGCCTGCACGCCGAGCTGCTGCTGGACCTGGAGGGCCGCCAGGCGGGTGGACTCCTGGTTCATGTCGGCGTCGACGAGCTGGCCGATACCGCGATCAACCGAGTCCATCAGCGACTTCACGAAGTCCGAGTTGGTCGAGATACGGGTCTTGACGGCGCCGAGATCGGCAGCGGCCGAAGCCACCGAGTTGATCGCAGCAGTGACCTGCGTGATGTAGCCGTCGAGCGTGGTCTGGTCGGCAGCCGAGTCGGTCAGCGCGGAGATGCTGAGCGTATCAACCGACGCAGCGCCGCTCACCTTGTCCAGGAAGCCGCCCTGGGTGGAGGTATAGAGCGAGTAGTTGGCGGTGGTGAGGGTGATGGAGCCGGTGGTCGGAACCGCGCCGACGCGGGAGTACGACGACACCAGGTTGACCGTCGCAGGCGTGGTGGCGGTCGTGCTCAGCCAGTTCACGCCGTTGAAGGTCGCGGCGCTGGCCGTCGCCTTCATCTGCTGCTGGATCTGGGTGATGTCGGCCTGGATCTTGGTGCGGTCGATACCGGCGGTCTTGGCTTCGACCAGCAGCGACTGGAGCTTGGTCAGACCGGAGTCCTTGTTGCCGATGACCGTGGTCAGAGCGGTGTACTCCGTGTCGACCGTCGCGGCCGACAGACCGAGCGAGTCGGACACCGCGGAGAGCGCGGCGTTGTCGGCGCGCATCGAGGTGGCGATCGACCAGTAGGCGGCGTTGTCCGAAGCGGTCGCCACGCGCTGGCCGGTCGAGATCCGGTTCTGCGTGGTGGAAAGCTGCGAGCTGACAGACCGCAGGGTCTGGAGCGCGGTCATGGCGGTCGAGTTCGTAAGCAGGCTTGACATTGCGAATGTCCCTTTATGTACGCGTTACATTTTCACGAGGGGACATACCGGGCTTTCACCGGTACGGAGGGGCGGCATCATGCCTTTGGACTGATGTGGCTGGGGTCCAACCCGCCGTGCCGCATTGCTAGCACGCCGAATCTTGCGTCCGGATTAAGATCGGCTTGAATTTCGTAGCAATATCAGATGGTTAACATTAGCCTATGCTAACCATAAGTCGGCACTTCTTGCTAACCATAAGCGGCCTAGTGCGCCGCTTACGAGAACGACCGCACCAGGCCAGAGGCCAGCAGGTTCCAGCCGTCGATCAGCACGAAGAACAGCATCTTGAACGGCAGCGCGAGGATCGTCGGCGGCATCATCATCATGCCCATCGACATGGTCAGCGTCGCCACGATCATGTCGATGACGAGGAACGGCAGGATGATGAGGAATCCGATCTCGAACGACCGCCTGAGCTCGGAGATCATGAAGGCCGGAATGATGACGCGCATGTCGATGCGCTTGTCGTCGAATTTCTTGCGGAAGCTCTCCGCGGCCAGCGCCTCGAAGGTCTGGAGATCCTTGTCGCGGACATGGGCCAGCATGAATTCGCGGAACGGGTCCGTGATCTTCAGATAGGCCTCTTCCTCCGAGATCTCGTTCTTCATCAGCGGCTGGACGCCGGTTTCCCAGGCGCGGTCGAAGGTCGGCGCCATCACGTAGAAAGTCATGAACAGCGCGAGGCTGATCAGCACCAGATTGGCCGGCGTGGTCTGAAGGCCGAGACCGGAGCGCAGGAACGACAGCGCCACCGCAAATCGCGTGAAGCTCGTCACCATGATCAGCAGTCCCGGCGCCACCGACAGCACCGTGATCACCGCCATCAGCTGGATGATGCGGCCGCTGGTGGAGCCGTTGCCCGGCGGCAGCAGCGAATTGAGGTCCGGAATCTGGGCCAGCGCCACCTCGGGCAGCACGACCAGAACCAACGCGAGCAGCAGGACTCTCACTCTCACTGAATCACCAACGTCTCAATGATCAATTCGCGGATCTTGCCAGACGAGCGGATATTGGCGCGCTCCGTCAGGTCGTCGCGCAGATGCTGAAGCCCGCGCGATCCCTCGAACTGGCCAACCGATGCCGACCGCAGATAGGTCACGATGTCCTCGCTGATATGGGCGGCCAGGATGCCGGCATCCTCGTCGCTCATGCTCTCGGTCACCATGGAGGCTTCGACACGGGCCCAGTTGTTGGCCGGCGCGGCGAGATTGGTCACGATCGGGGACAGCTTTCTCAGCCGTGCGCTGCCGGCGTAGCTCGTGGCAAGGGGCGGCGGCATGGCGCTCTTCTTCGCGTCGACGACGCGCTCCGCGGCCGCGAACAGATGCAGGCCGGCAACCGCGCCCGCGCCGATCGCAATCAGGGTCAGCACCACAATGGCCGCAATCAGGCGCATCACGTCCCCTGCCCTCGCGGCGCGGCTCGGCCGGCGCGACTCTCAGAATGGTGCCACGGCGTCATAGATCCGATGTCCCCATCCAGGCTGCTGTACGTCAGACAGATTTCCGCGACCACCATAGGAGACGCGTGCCTCGGCGATCTTCTCGTAGGAGATCGTGTTGGTGCGCGATATATCGCGCGGACGCACGATGCCGCCGACGTTGAGCACGCGCATCTCGGTATTGACCCTGAACTCCTGCGAGCCGCTGATCATCATATTGCCGTTCGGCAGCACGTCGGTGACGATGGCTGCGATCGACAGCTTGATGTCCTCGGTGCGGTCGATCTGGCCGTTGCCCTTGATCTGGGTGTTGGTGCTGAGATTGGCGTTGGTCTGGCCCTTGTCCTGCCATCCGGCGACGTCCATCAGCCAGTCCAGCCCGAACTTGATCTGCGAATCGCGCGAGCGGTCGGTCTTGTTGTCGAGCTTGGCCTTGTCCTGCATGGAGATGATCACTGTCACGACGTCGCCGGTGCGCCGGGCGCGGGGGTCACGGTAGAGATCGGTGCCGTCGTCCCAGGTCGAGCGATAGCTGACGGGCGAGCGCAGGCGGGGCGTCACGGGAATCGGATCGGCCTGCGTCCGCAGGCCGCTACCGACCGGCGACAATCGCGGACCGGTCAGGACCTCGGCAGGATCATTGACGCATCCGGCAAGCGATAACAGCGACAGGATGAGGATCAGATTCTTCATCTATTTGGTCTTTCCGTCATCCACGCGACGCATTCCGCCGAGCAGATCGGCAAGGTGTGCCGCGCGTGCCGTATCCATCTCGTTGAAGATCGCGCTCGAGCTCCTCGGGCTGAGTTTTGCGAGCACGGCGGCGGCGGTCTCGTCCGCCATCCCGGCGATCTGGGTCGCCGCGGCATCCGGCTTCATGCGCGAATAGATCTCGACGACGCTCGCTTCGGCCTTCTTCAGGAAATCGTCGCGCAGCGCCATCCACTTCTCGTATTCGGCGCGCTTGGCCTCGACCTCGGCGATCCGCTCCCGGAGCTGGGTCTCGGCCTTCTCCAGTTCCTTGAGCTGCCAGGCCAGCCGCGCATCGACGGCGGGGTCGGCAACGTTGCTACAGAACAGGGCGACCTCATTGTCCGGAGGTACCGCAGCCTGCGCCGGCGCGGGCTTCGGAGCCGCCGTGACACTGCCGGGCTTGGCCGGGCGCACGGGCGCCACTGCGGGCGCCGGCGCAGGCTTCTCGGGAGCAGGCACGGCACCGGTGATTGCGGGTCCGGAGTCTTCGGCGGCCCACGCCGTCGCCCGGATCGGCGCATTGTCGCCCGGGATCGGCGAGGCCGGCGGATACGGCTTCTGCGATCCAGGCGCGCGGGCACGCGCAAAGGACAGCAGGTTGAGCGGCTTTGACGGCTTGGCCTCCTCCAGCGCCAGAACGGGCGAAGCGCATCCGAGCGCGCAGGCCGCGACCAGGAGGAGGAGTATGGCTTTGTGATCCAGCTTCAGCATCGGGCCGCGTGCGATTCTCGGTCGAGACCTGAGCATTGAGCGACCAAGCTTGCACGACGCTTGTGCATCACTGCACGATGACGTCGGCCTGGAGCGCGCCGGCCGTTTTGATCGCCTGGAGGATCGCGATGATGCCCGACGGCTTCAGGCCGATCTGGTTCAGCCCGCGGACCAGGCGCTGGAGGTCGACGCCGCTCAGGATCGCCACCTGCGATCCGGCCTCGTTGGCTTCGACGATGGTCTGGGGAACGACCACGGTCTGCCCTTGCGAGAACGGCGCCGGCTGCGACACCACGGGAAGCTCGGTGACACGAACCGTCAAATTGCCGTGCGTCACGGCAACGGTCGATATGCGCACGTCGCGCCCGATCACCACCGTGCCGGTCCGCTCGTTGATCACCACTCGGGCCGGCGTGTCCGGCTCGACAGTCAGCTCGCCGATTTCGGCCAGGAAGCGGACGGGGCCGATATGGCGCGGCTTCGACAGCACGATGGTGCGGTAGTCGCGCTCGAAGGCGATCTGCGCGCGGTAGCGGCCACCGGCGTAACGGTTGATGGCGTCGAGGATGCGTGTCGCGGTGACGAAATCAGGATTCTTGAGCTCCAGCACCAGGAACTCCATTTCGTGGAGACTTCCCTGCACCTCGCGCTCGACCAGCGCACCGTTCGGGATGCGGCCCGCGGTCGGCGTGCCCTGGCTGACGTTCTGCGCCTGCCCTCCCACACTGTAACCGGCGACCGTGATCGCGCCTTGCGCCACCGCATAGACCGCGCCGTCCGCCGCCCGCAGCGACGTCATCACCAGCGTGCCGCCGAGCAGCGAGGTCGCATCGCCGAGCGACGATACGGTCACGTCCATGCGCTCGCCCGCCCCGATCGAGGGTGCCAAATCCGCGGTCACCATGACGGCTGCGACGTTGCGTGTGCGCAGCGTCGTCGGACGCGGGGGATTGTTGGTGCTCGTGGTCTCGTTCCTGACGTTGATGCCCATGTTCTCGAGCATCGATTGCAGGGACTGTTCCGTGAACGGAGCGTTGCGGAGCGTGTCGCCGGTGCCGTTCAGGCCGATGACGAGGCCGTAGCCGACGATCTGGTTTTCGCGCAATCCCTTGATGTCCGCGATGTCCTTGATGCGGACGGCGGCCTGGGCGCTGGCGGCGGAAACGAGGAGGACGAGCGCAAGCAGGACTCTGGTCATGATCCATCCACGACCTTGACGGTGCCGTCCGGCTGGACGACGCCCCTGATGATCACGCCGGTGTCGGTGTTTCGCACCGGGATGAGCGCGCCGGCCGCACCCGACTGCATCGCCGCGCCGTAAGTGACGATCGACAGGCCACTGTCTTCCACCACGACCTTGACCATGGCGCCGCGGGCGATGGTCCAGGGATCCTCCACCGAATTGGTCGGAATCGGCTGGCCCGGCAGCAGCGTGCGCCGCGCCATGCGTCCGACCAGGACCTGGCGTCCCTCGATGAACATGGCAACGCCGAGCACGTTCGGCGAGAAGGCGCGTTCCGTGATCATGTCGTCCCGGATCAGCTCGCCGGCGCGGATCGACACGGCCGGCACGGGAAGCCGCTTCTCCTCGGCCGCGGCGACGCGCGCCGAGACGAGAACCAGCAGCACGGCGGCCAACCCGCGCACCATCAAGCCCACCCTGTTCAACATCGAGACACCGGAACTAGCGCATGCCCTTCGAGACCGTCGAGGCCATTTCATCCGAGGCCTGGATGACCTTGGCATTCATTTCGTAGGCACGCTGCGCCGAGATCAACTCGGTGATTTCCTTCACCGGGTCGACGTTCGAGGCTTCGAGATATTGCTGGTTGATCTTGCCGTAGCCGGAATCGCCCGGCAGGCCGACGACCGGCGTGCCGGACGCCGTCGTTTCGCGATAGAGGTTGCTGCCCAGCGGCTCGAGCCCCGCTTCGTTGGCGAAATTGGCGAGGTTGAGCTGGCCGATCTGCCGCGGGTTTATTTCGGTGTCCAGCTTGGCAAACACCTGTCCGGTCTGGTTGACCGTGACCTGAACCGTTCCCTGCGGCACCGTGATCGCGGGATCCAGCAGATAGCCGTCGATGGTGACGAGCTGGCCGTTGGCATTGGTGTTGAAAGAGCCCGCGCGGGTGTATTGCACCTCGTTGTTCGGACCGAGCACCTGAAACCAGCCGCGGCCGTTGATCGCGAGGTCGTAGGGGTTGCCGGTCTGCGTGAGCGCGCCCTGGATGTGCAGCTTGCGGATGGCCGCGGACTTGACGCCGAGGCCGAGATTGGAGCCTTCTGGGATCGGCGACGAGCCGTTGACGTTCGCGACGCCCTGCATGCGGTCCATCTGGTAGAACAGATCGGTGAATTCCGCACGCGCCCGCTTGTACGACGTCGAGTTGATGTTGGCGATGTTGTTCGCGATGACTTCGATGTTGGTCTGCTGGGCGTTCATGCCCGTGGCCGCAATGGCGAGCGATTTCACAGCGTCATTCCTTCAGATCAAATCGACATACGAACGACTTCTTGATAGGCCTGCACGACCTTGTCGCGAACCGCGACCGCAGTCTGCAAGGCCTGCTCGGCCGACATCAGCGCCTCCACGACCTTCCGCGTCGATTCCTTGCCCTGCATCGCCGAGATCGACGCCGCTTCGCCCGCCTTCAGCGTTCCGATCGCGTCCGTCGTCACCTGCTTCATCACCGATTCGAACCCGACCTCGTCGGTGGACTGGATGGCGGACGGCGCCGCGGGCGAGATGGCCTGCGCCTCGGTTGCGCGGCTCGCCGCTTGCCCGGCGGAAATCGCGGTGGATGAAATCGCTTCAAGCATTGTCAGCTCCTCAGCAGGTCGATGGTCATGCCCAGCATCGACCGCACCTGTTTCACGACCTGGAGATTGGCTTCATAGGACCGGTTGACTTCGCGCATGTCCGCCATCTCGATCATCATGTTGACGTTCGGCAGCTTGACGTAGCCGGCCTTGTCGGCGGCGGGGTGTCCCGGATCGTACTCCACGCGGTACGGCGTGGTATCGACCCCGATCTCCTTGACCTTCGCAAGCTGCGCGCCCGAGACGCGGTCCATGGCAGCATCGAAGGTGATGGTCTTGCGCTGATAGGGATCGGCGCCGGCGGAGCGCCCCGTCGACGTCGCGTTGGCGAGGTTTTCCGAGACGATGCGCATGCGCGTCGACTGCGCTTCGAGCCCGGAGCTCGCGACCGTCAATGACGCTTGCAGTGAGTCCAGCATGTCAATTCACCTCAGGTCTTCGCGCTCGACAGCAGCATGCGGTGAAACGACCGCACGACCGCCGAGTTCATCGAGTAGTCGCGACTGACGTCGCTGCCCTTGATCATTTCCTGCTCGAGGCTGACGGAGTTGCCGGAGTGAACCACGTCCCAGCTGTCCTTCTTCGCGATCTTTCGCGTGTCGGTCTCGGCCGCGGACAATTGCATGTGCGAGGGCGACGTCGTCGCAAGCCTGACCGGCATGCCGTCGAGCACCTTGTTGAAGGGCTCGACGTCGCGCGCCTTGAAGCCCGGCGTATTGGCGTTGGCGACGTTGGTCGCAATGGTCGACTGGCGGAGCTCGAGATACCGCGCCTGCGACGATGCGAGTTCGAAGAGATAAAGCGGTCCCACGACAGCCCCGTTCTGATTTCTTAAGAAGAAGTTTAGGGCCGCAAGCTTTCGTCAGGCTGATGCAGCCGACGCTATGCTCGGAAATCTACTGGACCTTCTCGGTCCGCGGCGCTTGCTTGGACTGGAGGAAGTAGATGATCTCGGCGACCGGCCGGAAGAATTCCGCCGGAATCACCTGGTCGACCTGAACCGCCTCATAGAGCGCGCGCGCGAGCGCCTTGTTCTCGATCACCGGGATCCGGTTCTGCTCCGCGACTTCGCGGATCTTCAGCGCGATCACGTCCATACCCTTGGCGACGACGAGCGGAGCCGCATTTTCCTCGCGCTTGTAGCGTAGCGCGATCGCGAAGTGCGTCGGGTTCGCGATCACCAGCGTCGCGCGCGAGGCAGACGCGATCATGCGTTGGCGCGAGCGGTCGCGCGCCAGCGAGCGCAGGCGCGCCTTGATCAGGGGATCGCCCTCCGCCTGCTTGTGCTCGTCCTTGATCTCCTGCTTGGTCATGCGCAGCTCGCGCCGCCAGTGGAAGCGCGCCCAGGCGAGATCGATCGCGACCAGGACGATGGTGGCGATGCAGATCGCCGAGACGATCCGCATCGCGATGTTGAGAATCATCTCCGGCAGCGCGACCGGATCGGTGTACATCGCCTCGAACGCCTTCGCTTCCGACGAGCGCAGCACGAAGGCGACGACGGCCGTCACCGAGGCAAGCTTGAACAGCGACTTGGCGAACTCGATGAGGCCCTGCGTTCCGAACAATCGGCTCCAGCCGCTGATCGGGGAAATTCGAGACAGGTCCGGCTTGATGCGCTCCAGCACCAGGCGCGGCGCGTTTTGCAGGAGTGAGGCGGCGAGGCCGAACACCGCCAGAATGACGACCAGCGGCACCAGGAATCGCAGCGCCTCGAGCCCCACCACGGTGAGCAGGTTCCGCGCGTCCGCACCGTTGCTGAGGGGAAAGCCTTCGGGATCGTCGAGCAAGCTCTTCAGCGTCGGCGTCAATTGCTGCACGCCCTGGCCGATCAGGAACGCCTGGATCACCATCAGCGCGGCCATGGAGGCGAAGATGGAAGCCTCCCGAGAGACCGGGATTTTGCCCTGTTCGAGCGCATCGCGGACTTTCTTCTCGGTCGGCTCTTCTGTCTTGCTCTCCTTATCGGATGTTTCTGCCATGCCCGTTCAGCGGTCAGCGGAAGACCAGCTCATCCTCCTGCTCGGGGTTGAGCTCGATTTCGCCCTTCTCCGCCAGTTCGAGCGCGAGGTCGGTGATGACGCGGCGCGCCTCCAGCACGTCACGTTGGTTCGACGGCTCACCGATGGCGAGTTCGTGCTCGACGACGCGGCGGACGCGCGAGGCGACCGAGGACAGGATCAGTTCGCGGAAATGCTTATCCGTGCCCTTCAGCGCGATAACGATGCGATCGGTCGGCACCTGGTCGAAGATCATGGTGCGCGCCTTCGGGGTCAAATTGACCACGTCGTCGAAGGTGAACAGCAGTTCCTTCAGAACTTCGGCCGACTTCGGACGCTTCTCCGACAAGCTCTTCAGCATGTCCTCGATATGGCCGCGCTCCATCTTGTTGATGATGTCCGCGACGCGCGCGTAGGTGTCGGCGCCGAGGTTACGGGCGAAATTGAGCGTCAGGTCCTCGTGCAGGGTCTTCTCGAGGACTTTCATGGCGTCGTCGACGATCGGCTTGAGGCTGAGGACGCGCCGCATCAGTTCATTGCGCAGGCTCGACGGCAGCTGGCTCATCACCTTGGCGGCGCAGGACGGCTTGACCTTGGACAGGATCAGCGCCGCGGTTTGGGGATGCTCCTTGGAGAGGTACGTCGCCAGCGAGTTTTCCGACACCGACGAGACGCGGTCCCACACCGACCGGCTCGAATTGCCAAGCAGGTCCGACATGATCGCTGAGACCTGGTCGGCCGGAAGCACGTCGCCGAGCACGGCTTCCAGGCCGCCGATGGTGCCGAGAATGTTGGCGCCCATCGAGAACTGCTGAGCGAACTCCTCGACGATCGACTCGAGTTCCTGCGCGGTGATCGGCCGCAACTCGGCCGCGGCCTTGGTGACGATGCGGATATCCTGCGGCTCGAACTGCGAGAGCACGCTGGCGGCCGCCTGCCGGCCCATGGCAAGCAGGAGTGCCGCGACCTTTTCCGTTCCGCCCAGCGTGGCAACGCCTCGCTGCTTGATAGGAGCGACGCCGACCTGTGCCGCCATGATCAGGTATCACCCTGCCCCAGCGGTCCGACGATCTCCGTGAGCGAGACGCCGAAGCGGGAATTGTCCTCTTCGACGACGACCACTTCGCCGCGGGCGACGACGCGGCCATTGACCACGACGTCGACGGGCTCGCCGACCCGATGATCGAGCGGAACCACCGCGCCCCGGCCGAGCTTCATCAGATTCGCGACGGGAATGGTCGCTGATCCCAGCACCACCTGCATCGTGACGGGAATGCGCAGGATGGCATCGACATTGGCGAATTTGCCGGTTTCCTCCGCCGTGCGCGCGGCGATCTCCGCCAGCCGCTCCAGCGGAGACGCATCGGTCTCTCCCGACGCCGATGCAGACTCATATTCGAAAGATTGCGCCATTTGGTATCGCCTCTTGGTATTTCCGCTCCTGGATCGCCGCGACGTTCCGATCGCACGTGTCCTGCAAGTCCCGAATTCAATGCTTGTTCGCCTCAGCGCCGCTCACGGTTGCGGCCGGTTGGAGTCCGCTCCGCGCATCGAGCGCCGCGATCGCCTCATGGGCCTGATCAATCTTCGTGCTCAACACATTGGCGAGCCGGCCGAGATTTGCGGTGGAATCATGTGCGGCGGTGATAACGGTGTCGAAGGCGCCCGCCGTCTCGTGGACGATGGTCGAAAACTCGCCCTGGTAGCTGCGCAGCCGCGCCAATTCGCGGTGCATCCGGGTCACCCTCATGCTGGTGAAGGCCAGCGCGATCAGCAGCACGGCATCAACGAGATAGGATATCATCGACGAACTCCCGCTTCTGATCGACGGGATCGGCCACCTGCATGGCGTAATAGCCATCGAGCTGGCCGATCTGACACCAGAACAGCACCTGGTTGTTGCTCTCGAGCCGAGCCAGCGTGCGCGGCGTGGCTTCGAGCTCGAGCACCTGCCCCACCTTGAATTGCACGACGTCCTCGAGGGAAATCATCTTCTCGTCGAGCACCGCGCTCAGCGTCACTTCGGTACGGTGAACCTCGCTCTCCATCTGCTCGCGCCAGCGTGGATCGGCCGCACGGCCGTCGCTGACGACGACGGTTGCGAGCTTCTGCCTCAGCGGGTTGAGCGCGGAGTGCGGAATGATCAGGAACATCTGGCCGCCGCGATAGAGCGCCTGCACCATCATGTTCGCGCAGATCGACATATTGCTGGCGCGCCCAATCGCGAGCGACGCCATCGCCGTCTCGACTCGCTCGACACGGAAAGTGACATTGGAGGTGCCGGCGAAGGCGCCCTGCAGCGCCTTGGCGAACCGCTCAAACAGTGCCTGGACCAGCCGGATCTCGATGTTCGAGAAGGTGCGTTCGACGTCGAGCGGCGGTTCGGCGCCGTCGGAGCCGAACATCGCCTCGACCATCGTGAACACGAAGTCGCGATCCAGCATGATGATGACGCGCGAGTCCCACTGCTCGGCATAGAGCACGGCGGCAACCGCGTTGCCCTCGTAGTCCTTGATAATGTCGCCGAGCGGGTCGTTGGTGATGCCGTTGACGGAGAAGTAGCACGGCGTTCCCGCCATCGGCTGCAGGCTGTCGGTGCACGATGCCGCCATGCGATCGAAGATCACATTGAGCATCGGCATGCGTTCGATCGATATGCCGGCGGCGTCCAGCAGGTAGTTCGGCAGCTGCTTCCGCTGATCGACGTCGAGGTCTTCCATCGTCATGCGCGGGCAGCCTTCGGTTCAGCCTCGGTCACGACCGCCTTGGGACCTGCAATCGTCTCATTCTCGACCACGTCGATCGACGGCCGTTCGCCGCTCGCGATCATCTTGCGACCGTGCTCGACGGCGATCTGCGGCATGGCGCCGTTCATGAACGCCAGCAGCGTCTGCTTGACGATGATGTAGGGCCGGCAGCGCTTCTCTCGCGTCATCTTGATCTTCAGCGCGAAGGGCGAGAGGACGCCGTAGGACAGGAAGATTCCGGCGAAGGTGCCGACGAGCGCCGCGCCGATGAAGCCGCCAAGGAGCTTCGGCGACTGGTCGAGCGCGCCCATGGCCTTGATGACGCCGAGCACCGCGGCGACGATGCCGAGCGCCGGCAGCGCCTCGGACACGACCACCATCGAATTGTAGGGCGCCAGCTTGGCCTTCACGATGGTATGGATCTCTTCATCCATCAACGCTTCGATCTCGTGCGTGCGCGCATTGCCCATGATGATGAGGCGGACATAGTCGCATATGAACTGGAGCAACGGCGGATCGCCGAGCACGCTCGGGAATGCCTTGAAGATCTCGGAGGAGGCCGGGTCGTCGATATGCGCCTCGACCTCGTTGCGGCCCTTGCCCCGCAGCTCGCGCATCAGGGCATGGAGCGCTCCGAGCAGATCGAGGTAATAGCGCTCACTCGGCACCGCGCCGGTGATCGCCTGCATGCAGGCGACGCCGGTATCAACGACCGTTTTCCACGGATTGGCGACGATGAAGGTACCGACCGCGGTGCCCATGATGATCACGAATTCCCATGGCTGCATGAGCACGGCCAGATGCCCGCCCATGGCGGCAAATCCGCCAAGCAGTGCGGCTACCGTGATGAAAATCCCCACGAAACTGAGCAACGCGCCACTCCATCGCCGATCCCATCGGGAATATCTAGTCGGCGACGCTTGCGCGAAGCTGGCTTCTTGGTCGCCAGCCCCGCGCAAGCATTTCGCGGCAGCTTGAGACCATGTCGCAACGGCGGCCAGAGGGGCGCGTGCCATGCTATCCACGATCGCGGACTACACCAGACTGACCAAGGACATGGGCAAATCGCTGACCCAGGTCGCGACCCAGCCGGACGTCAGCCGCGACACCGATTACTTTCTCAGCCATATCGGCGATGTGAAGACGATCGACGACTTCCTGAAGGACTATCGCCTCTACTCCTATGCGATGAAGGCCTATGGCCTCAGCGACATGACCTATGCCAAGGCGTTCATGCGCAAGGTCCTGACCGAGGGTGTGGCGACCACGGACACCTTCGCCAACAAGCTGACCGACACCCGCTACCGGCAATTCGCCGCCGCCTTCAATTTCGCGGCCCTCGGCGACAAAGCGACCCAGACTGCCGCGGCCACGACCGGCACGGCGACCCAATACGTCACGCAGACGATGGAGGAGAACGCCGGCGACCAGAACGAGGGTCTGCGGCTGGCGCTCTATTTCACCCGCAAGGCCTCCACCGTCACCACCTCCTACCAGATCCTCGCCGACAAGGCGCTGACGCAGGTGGTCCAGACCGCGCTCGGCCTGCCGTCGACGATCAGCTCGGCCGACATCGACGCGCAAGCGAAGTTGATCACGAGCAAGATCAATCTCGCCGATTTCCAGGATCCGACCAAGGTCACCAAGTTCGTGCAGCGCTTTGCCGCGATGTGGGATGCGACCCAGGCCCAGAGCGACAATTCGACCAACCCCGCGCTGGTCCTGATCGGCGGCGCGTCGTCGATGGCGAGCATGGATACCGACATGCTCACGAAGCTTCAGTCCATCCGGTTCGGAAAGTAAGTCATGCAATCCGCTCTCTATGTGGGATTGTCGGCCCAGGTCGCCCTCGAAAAGCGCCTCCAGACGATCGCCAACAACGTGGCCAACGTCAACACGGCTGCATTCCGCACCGACGTGGTGAAATTCGAGACCGTGCTGTCCAAGGCGGGCGCGAACCCGGTCGCATTCTCCTCGCCCGGCGACAACATCATCTCGCGCGAGATGGGCAACATCACCGAGAGCGGCAACCCGCTCGACGTCGCCGTGGTCGGACAGGGCTGGATCGCCTTCGCCGGACCGAACGGCACGGTCTATACGCGCGACGGCCGCCTCCAGATTGCCCCCAACGGCGATCTTCAGACCGTGTCCGGCTTCCCCGTGATCGATGCCGGCGGCGCGCAGATCACGCTCGACCCGAACGGCGGACCGATCGCGATCGCGCGCAGCGGCGCGATCACCCAGGACAACAACGAGATCGGCTCCATCGGGCTGTTCAACATTCCCGCCGATGCCAATCTCGACCGCTACGGCAATTCCGGCGTCACGCCCGACCGGCCAGCGACCGCCATCGCCGACTTCTCCCGCGACGGCTTCAAGCAGGGCTATGTCGAGGGCTCCGGCGCCAATCCGATGATGGAATTGACGAAGCTGATCGCGGCTTCGCGCGCCTTCGACGGCACCAATTCGATGATCGAGGGCACCGAGAGCTCGCTCCAGAACGCTATCCGGACGCTGGGCGAGCCGGGCAAATAAACTTGCAAGTAGACTGCGCCGCGTGCGCATTGAAGGTGGACGATTTCCTTGAACGCTCTTCGGCAACTCGAGTGGGCGCTGCTGGAGCTTCAGCAGAGCACTCCCCTGGCCAGCGTCAGCGGCGCGATCTCCGAGATCGCTCCGACGCATTTCCGCGTCTCCGGCCTGTCGCGCTTCGTCAGGCTTGGTGAACTGATCGGGGTCAACTCCGGCGGCAAGCCCCAGATCGGCGAGGTGGTGCGGATCGACAGCGAGGGCATCATCGCCAAGCCGTTCGACCGGCAGTTCGCGGGTGGCCTCGGCTCGGTCGCCTACCGGATGCCGCCCTTGTCCTTCGCGCCCGATCCGAGTTGGAAGGGTCGCGTCATCAACGCGCTCGGCGCGCCGCTGGACGGACAAGGCCCCCTCACCCCGGGATCGCGCACCGTCTCGGCGGAAGCCGAGGCGCCTTCGGCCATGAGGCGCGCGCGCGTCCACAAGCCGCTGCGCACCGGCGTGCGCGTCATCGACCTGTTCGCCCCGATCTGCGCCGGCCAGCGCGTCGGCATCTTTGCCGGCTCCGGCGTCGGCAAGTCGACGCTGCTTGCGATGCTGGCCCGCAGCCAGGGCTTTGACACCGTCGTGCTGGCGCTCGTCGGCGAACGCGGCCGCGAGGTGCGCGAATTCATCGAGGATGTGCTCGGCGCCAACCGCAACCGCGCGGTCACCATCGTATCAACGGGAGATGAAAGCCCGATGATGCGGCGGCTGGCGCCGAAGACCGCCATGGCGGTCGCCGAATATTTCCGCGACCGGGGCGAATCGGTCCTGCTGGTGGTCGATTCGATCACCCGTTTTGCCCATGCCGCCCGTGAGGTCGCCCTCGCCGCCGGCGAGCCGGCCGTCGCGCGCGGTTACGCCCCGACGGTCTTCACCGACCTGCCGCGCCTGCTGGAGCGCGCCGGCCCCGGCGAGGAGGGATCCGGCACCATCACCGGCATTTTCTCCGTGCTGGTCGACGGCGACGACCACAACGAGCCGATCGCCGACACCATCCGCAGCACCCTCGACGGTCATATCGTGCTCTCCAGGCACATCGCTGACCAGGCGCGCTATCCGGCCGTGGACGTCCTGGCCTCGGTTTCCCGCCTCGCCCATAACGTCTGGGACCCCGAGGAGCGCGAATTGGTGAGCAAGCTGCGCACCATGATCGCCAAATACGAGGACACGCGCGACCTTCGCCTGATGGGCGGATATCAGTCGGGACGTGATTCGGGCCTCGACCAGGCCGTGGACCTGGTCCCGAGAATCTACAGCGCCATGCGGCAAGACGCCTCGGCCGCACCAAGCGCTGATCCATTCCGCGAGCTGCGAGACATGCTCAAGGGCGACTAGGCCGGGCGCGGCGGAGCGCGCTCGGCGCGCCCGTCGTCGCCGTCCTGCTCAATATCGCGACATTCGATCACGCATGTCGCTACGCTTCCGGCGCTTTCTCACCCGTTGCCGACGACCGTCGAGCGCGCATCAGCCGTTCGGTGGAGATCGCGCCGCCAAGGCGAAAGCGATGCAGTGGACGCATTTCGCTGTTATCGCCACAACAACCGGCACGTGCAATCCTTACGAGTTCCCTTGGCGATTCCCGGGCGGATCGCACAAGTTGTGGATGACGCGCCACTGCGCGTCAGCGTCATGCACAAGCTTCGATCAATTTGCATCAACGGCGAACAGCAACATTCTGTGCAATCAAACCGTCGCATATTTGCGTGCAAATAGCTTGTTACACTGAGTATTACGATCACCATGATGTGTCCTGACGAACGAGATTGTCTTGAACGTTACAATCGCTTCGAACGACATCCAGTCTCCAGGAGCGTCTCTACTTGATTTTGTTGAGAAGCTCATTCATCGTTTCGGTGGAACGTAAGAAACGTCTGCGTGTGACTTGAACTTCAGGGGCTACGGTTGAACAATTCCGATCCATCGTCCGGCTGTGACGGCAACTCGGGCTTTCGTTCGACGACGCCACGATTGGCACACCATCATCGACACGGCTTCTCGCGCCGTATCTCGCAGGGTCCATCTGTCGAGGTCGGGGGCGGAACAGTGCGTGCTTTCGCGCGAGAGCCGGGCCCTGCGTCTGTGTCGGACATTATGGATGGTGCTGCTTCTCGCGAAGGACTCGTGTGCAACGACGGAAGGCGGCTCCGGGGCGCCGCAGACGTGATATCCGGGGCAAGGTAGGAATTCATGCCGTTGGCACGCGAGGCCGTCGAGCTGCTGGTTCAGGCGGCGAGAGCCTGGTATTTCGAAGGCAATCAGCACGGGTTGCGCGACCGGGAATGGATGGCGCTGCGCTTTCTCCACCGCGCCAACAGGTTCTCGCGCACGCCGTCCGCGCTGGCCGGCTTCATCGGCGCGACCCGCGCCACTGCATCGCAGATCGTGAAGACGCTGGAAGCCAAGTCCTTCCTGGTGCGAAAGCCTTCGCACGAGGACAAGCGGTCCGTCGTGCTCCACGTCACCGCGCAGGGCGAGAAATGCCTGAGCCAGCACGACCCGATCAATCACGTGGTGAACGCGGTCACGTCTCTCGGCATCGACGAATGCATCAGGCTGCGCGACTCGCTCCGCGAGATCCTCAATCACCTCGACGCGGCCCATCAGCGGCTTGATGCCAGCATCTGCCGCGACTGCATGTTTCTCGCCGAACGCAGTCCCGGCACAGGCAAGGGACGTGCGAGCGCCGAATTCATGTGCCGGCTGTACCGCGCCCCTGTTTCCCTCGAGGAGACCGAACTCCTCTGCACCAGTTTCGAGCGCACCCGCGACCGCCCGAAAATCGAGGAGCATCTCGACCGCGCGCGCGTGGCGAGCCAGGGATAGGAAAACGCGCAACGGGCCTCCTCTCGTGTTGTCGCGGACGCGCGGCGTACGGGGCATGAGAGCGAAGCGCACGCGTATGCTTCCTCCACATCGTCATTGCGAGCGCAGCGAAGCAATCGAGACCGCCACCCGGAGAGACTCTGGATTGCTTCGCTGCGCTCGCAATGACGGAATAAGGGACTGTACTACAGTTCTCAGACATGCACGCGTAGGATGGGGAGAGCGAAGCGAAACCCATCATCTCTCATCAACGCGGAAATGTGATGGGTTTCGCTGCGCTCTGCCCATCCTACGGCCCCTCAGACACGCCTTCGCGCTCTCGCGGCGCATTTCGCCCGAGCTTTGTTTTGTCTCGCCACCCTCTTGTCCAAGAGGGCGCAGGGAAGGCCGGGTGC
>NZ_JAFCJT010000059.1 GCF_018130785.1 Bradyrhizobium liaoningense | reverse complement strand
CATCGCGACCCGACGACATCACTGGATCCTGTTGAAGAGACGTTCAACGATATTTGGACCCGGTAGGCGCACGGGCGGAAACAGATTGGCTTATTGCGGTTACTCTTCGGACGGATGTTGGCCCAGGCCACCACTCCTGTGCGATCGTTACGGAGATGCTTCTTGCCATCCGGCCATGCAACTGCGGCAATGGACTACACCGTCATCCTGCTCTGATTTAGCGGCTGGACATAGCTCGTTAGTCCGCGGCAGCTTCGGCTCGCGATTGGCTTGACAGCCCGACACCACGCGTCCCGGAGTTACGCCAACAATGCGGTTGAAGAGTCGCGTGACGTCACCTTGATCGCTGAAGCTGCACTCCACCGACGCATCTGTGGCCATCACGCAGCTTTGAATAGCGATAGGCTGCTCCACGAAACGCCTGGTGCGGTGTCGCTCCCAGCGAGCACCGGAAGCCACTGCGAGAAATGACCCACTGATAGGCCGCACTCCCGCACCAACTCCTTAGACGACACACCACCGAGGTTGGCGAGACGAGATTCCTTTGAGCGTCGCTCGTGCCATGGCGCGACCATCCGGACCGGCCTCGACACTGGCCGCATGCATTCACAAGTCTGAGCGATGCACCCCGACCGTGAGCATGACGCACTCGATAGGCAACCCGTCAGCTGGGTCGGGATGCATAAGGGCGGACAGCACCAAACTCCCGAGGTTGGCAATCCTGATTGCGTTAACGCCCGCTCGCGCTTACAGCTCTGGTCGCACATGCGTAGCGCATCGGCGATGGCGTCCAGCGCTGCACGCTGCAGATAAAATCCTCTTTCCGAGCACGGCGAGAATTCTCACACGGGTGGTCGCCGGCCATCATCCAGCTATTCGCGATTGGGACAATCACGGAAGCGTCAAGCGATGAGGAAACGCATCTTCCCGTTGAATCGAGCCACCCATGTTCTACAAGCAGCGGTCAACCTAAATATGCTCGGCGCATTCATTTTTTTCCCGCTGCCGTTGCAGCGCGACTCCGCTGGCTTTTATGCCGCGCCTCCAGGCCAGGGGCGTAATCAGACCCGGATTCCCAAGCACTCTACCGGACAAGTACTCACCCGAGTGGTCTTGGGTTGTGAAAACTATCGCGACTTGAAGCCTCGGTCCCAACATTTTTTCCGCTGGGTGGCTGTGAACCTGCCCGTCTGGTCATGTACGCGACTCGCGTTCAGCACTGGAGACCGATCGCGCAATTGCTGTTGCCGCACCCGCATGCGACGCTTTCTCGGCTCGTCGCTCGTAGTCGTCGGCGAGAGCCCTAAGCTGGGCGGCGATCGCTCGGTCGGTCATGGTTTGGACAGCGCGGAGCAAGCTCTGTGCTATTTGTCGGTATTCCCTGCCTCGTTGTGAAATCTGGGAAGTCATCAAGCCCTCGCTCGGTTCTCTGGCGCCTGGTCTAAAGCGAGAAGCCAGGATAGCCAATTGCCATCACTCGCCCGGCGAGCTCTGAAGCGATTGACGCACTTCTTGGAGCATAGAGGGGTTCGCCACGAATAGTGCCGGACGAGTCCAAACTTGCGATCACAAACTGCGCATCGTGTGGCTCTGCCAGATCCAACGCTCTCGTTACCAGGGGTGCCTGTGTCCATGGGAGTTCTCGATTGAAATGAGTACCCGCACACCCCCGGAAGCAGCCAAGGAGTGTGCGGGCATTGGCAACTTAGCCGATCGAGCTGGTGTTCGACTGCGCGAGCAGCTGCGTGACGGCAGCGGCACCACCCGCACCGAAGACGCTGGAGCCGCCCTGAGCCACACCGACCTGCGTGGCAGAGTTCGCCTGCGCAACGATGTTGTTGGACAGATTGCTCAGGTCGAAGAACCCTCCAGACACGGCGTCGAGTTCCATATCGATCAGTTCACACGCTTCAATCATGACTTCCCTCCTCTGATATCTGTGACTTAGCCGATCGAGCTGGTGTTCGACTGCGCGAGCAGCTGCGTGACGGCAGCGGCACCACCGGCACCGAAGACGCTGGAGCCGCCCTGAGCCACACCAACCTGCGTGGCATTGTTCGCCTGCGCGACGATGTTGTTGGACAGATTGCTCAGGTCGAAGAACCCTCCAGACACGGCGTCGAGTTCCATATCGATCAGTTCACA
>NZ_JAFCJT010000058.1 GCF_018130785.1 Bradyrhizobium liaoningense | reverse complement strand
GATCGTGGCCTGAGGTCGGCTCAGTTTTGGCTTCAAGACTGACGGCCCAGTAAGGCCGTTTTTACACGGCCAAGACCCAAAGCAGACCTCACGAGTGCCCGCCGTCAAGGACTGCTTGTGACCGTACAGCGGACGCCTGGTACCGCCGGCTACGGAGCTTCAACGTATCGGATGATGCTCTGGTTCTGGACGTTCGCGACCAATTCATCCGTGCGGGACAAAAGCCGACGCAGCAAGGGCGACGGATTTGCCTGATTGTATCCCAAGGCCAAATCGACCGTTGGAGTGCCGCCCTCGAGCGCTCTGGCGACGACGTTCGGTGCAAGCATATTCTGCGCATAGAGCGGGACGAGGCTTATTCCGCCCGTGGAGGCGACGAGCGACATGGCCGATGATATATTTTCGCCTTCATACTTCGGCTTGAGGGTAATGCCCACCCGGGATGCGTAGTTGTGTATGACATCCTGCAAGACCGGCGATGTTCTTGCCGAGCTGACATAGATCTCGCGGGCGAGATCCTGCGGACGAATCTTCTTCCGTGATGCTAGGCGGTGTTCGGTCGGCAGCACGGCAATCAAGGGCTCCTTCGCCAATATCTTGAAGACGACGCCCTCGTTGTCCTTCTCGGGACGAAGGAAAGCGATGTCCAATTTTCCTCGCACCAACGCGAGCGCCAGTTCTGGTGACGACTGCGTGCTGAGCGTGACTTCGACATCGGGGGCTTCCTCGCGGAGGATGCGCAGCAGCTGGGGGAGCCACATCACCTCCAGCCCGACGAGAAAGCCCATCGAGAGTACGGGCCTTTGCGGTTGCGCCGTCTGCCGGGCCCCTTCCGTTGCGGCCTCGACTTGCAGCAACGCCAGGCGCGCATGATCGAGAAATACGCGTCCGGCGGCGGTCAGCGCTACGCCGCGCGCCTGGCGCTCCAATAGCTGAACGCCGACTTCGGCTTCCAGATCGCGAATTTGCCGGCTCAGCGACGGCTGGGAGGTGTTCAGTCGCCGCTCGGCGGCGTTCAGCAGGCTGCCTTCTTCAGCGACGGCAACGAAATAGCGCAGGTGCCGGAGCTCCATGATCCCTCGTATATCTTCCAGGCATAGCTTGAAGCCTACAAGGTCTTGGTCAGGAGCCAAAGAGGGATTTACCGTTTCGCAGTCTTCAACCAAGAAAAAAAGGACAACGAACAACGCTTTGCCGAAGGCTCGATCGTCTTCAAAAAAGTGATCTCAGCACTCCAGGCCGGTAGGCACGGCGTGATCGCAATTCAGTACGGCCTCAACAATTCTGCAGTGAGGCGCGGCCGCTGAACATCGGGTCTTTTGGAAAGCCAGGAGCCGCGATCTGTGGCCTGATCAGCTTTTGGGCGCGTTTGCCTTTCTTAGACCCCGTCCACAAACCTTTCAATAAATTCAATGGAGCTCTCGATGCCCACGATCACCACGACAGATGGCGTAAGTATCTTCTACAAGGATTGGGGATCAGGTCAGCCAATCGTTTTCAGCCACGGTTGGCCGCTGACAGCGGACGACTGGGATGCCCAAATGACATTCTTCCTTCGTCACGGCTACCGCGTGATCGCCCACGACCGGCGCGGCCACGGCCGATCCGACCAGCCCAGCAATGGCAACGACATGGACCACTGGGTTGCCGACCTCGCGGCCCTGACAGAACACCTCAACTTGCGCGACGCGATCCACATCGGCCACTCTACAGGTGGCGGCGAGGTGGCTCGCTATGTCGCTCGCCACCAGGAGCGCGTCGCGAAGGCGGCGCTGGTCGCTTCACTGACGCCGAACATGTACCGGAGCGAGGGCAACCCATCCGGTCAGCCGCCGGAGTGGTTCGAAGCGATTCGGGCGGGCGTGCTGGGCAACCGGTCGGAGTTCTACCGTTTCGTCCCTGAGAATCCGTTCTACGGCTACAACCGAGATGGGGCAAAGCCTTCCGAGGCGGTCATTGCGAACTGGTGGCGCCAAGGGATGGCCGGCGGCGCCCTCGCTCATTACGCAACCGTCGACTCCTGGCTTGAAGATTACACCGAAGACCTCAAGAAGATCACCGTGCCGGTGCTCGTGATGCATGGCGAGGCTGATCAAGTCGTCCCGTTCGCAAGTTCAGTGCCGCGTGCGGTCGAGCTGCTTAAGAACGGGTCGCTGAAGACCTATCCCGGCTACCCCCATGGCATGCTAACCACGCATGCGGATGTCCTCAACCCCGATCTGCTCTCGTTCATCAGGTCTTGACGACATCTCTCATCCATCATCGTTTCCCGCGCGAAGGAGATGCCGCTTGCAAGGCGGCCTCTCCTTCCAGTTCAGGAGACGGTAGGCGACAGCCGCTTTTGGCCGATTTTGTTGCAAAAGTCGGCTGTAACCGACGGATGTCTTTCGGCCATTCGGTCAGGCCGACCGGCTTTGATCCGCCGCCCCTAACGCTCTCAACGCAACTCCTACGCTACGCAATGCGCAAAGCATGAGC
>NZ_JAFCJT010000057.1 GCF_018130785.1 Bradyrhizobium liaoningense | reverse complement strand
CCGCCGGCGAGCTTGGCCATGCGGGGGTCGAGGTTGACGGGGTTCTCTTCCATGCCGGCCTCGGGCAGGCGCAGCACCTCGCCGATCTGGTCGATCAGGAGGCCGTAGGATTCACCGCGCAGGTCGACGCCGACCGCCATCGGGGTCTTGCCGTCTTCATCCCTGGGCAGGCCGAGCCGCGAACGCATGTCGACCACGGTGACGATGCGGCCGCGCAGGTTCAGCACGCCCGCGATCTCGCGCGAGGACAGCGGCACGCGGGTGACGCGCTCGGGCATGAACACGTCCTGGACGCGGGAGATCGGCAGCCCGAACAGCTGGCCGCCGATCATCGCGGTGACGTATTCGACCATGGCGCCTTCGGTGGACTGGGTCTTGCTGCTCATGTTGGATATCTCCTGATCCCTGTCCTGCTCTTAGGCCGCCGCCCGGTTCAGCTCGGAGGCGCCGGCGGCGCCCGCGGTCTGTTCCTTCAGCGCCGCGATCAGACCGGGACGGTCGAACTTGGCGACATAGTCGTGGAAGCCGGCCTGACGGCCGCGCTCGATCGCCGCCGGCGACACCAGCGCGGACAGGCCGATGATCGGCATCGCGCCCAGATTGTTGTCGGAGCGGATCACTTCCGCGAACTCGAACCCGTTCATGTCGGGCATCTCGATGTCGGTCAGGACCACGTCGAAGCTCTGCGCACGCAGCGCGGCGAGGCCCTCCTGCGCGGTCGGCGCGGTGCGGACGCGGTAGCCGGCCGCCTTCAGCACCGGGGCCAGCATGTTGCGGAAGAACGCGCTGTCGTCGACCAGCAGCACCGACTGCGAGTGCATCGACGGCTTCATCTCCTTGCGGGTGAACCAGTCGGCGAACGCCATCGGCAGGAAGTGGCCGACGTCGATCACCTCGGTGGCCTGGCCCTTGATCACGGCCGAGCCGAGAATGCCGGAGGAGGAGCCGCCGACCTCGATGTTGAGCCGTTCCTCGACGATGTCGATGATCTCGTCGACGACGAGGCCCATGGAGCGGCCGTCATCGGCGAACACCAGGATCGGCTGGGCGCCCTGGCTCGCGATGGTGACGCTCTCCATGGCGACCAGCGGCATCAGCTGCTCGCGGTACTGCACCATGTAGCGGCCGTTGCTGAACTCGATCTTGTCGGCCGGGAGCTCTTCCAGGCGGGTGACGAGCCCGAGCGGGACCGCCTTGGGCTGGCTGGAGCCGGCGCGGAACACCAGCAGCGAGGTGGTCTGCTCGCCACTTCCGATGTGATGCGCCCCGTTCTCGTCGCCCATGTCATGGGCCGAGGAGCCGGCGGCGCCGAGCGCCTTGGCAATGCCGTTGGGATCGATGATCATGATCACCGCGCCATCGCCCAGGATGGTGTTGCCGGAGAACATGTCGATGTGACGCAGTTTTGTCGACATCGGCTTCACGACGATCTCTTCCGTATGGAAGACACCATCCACGACGATGCCGAAGGTCTGGCTGCCGACTTGCGTGACCACGATGAAGCCGTTCTCGGGATCGCTGGCCGCGCCGTCGTCGATCTTGAGCAGCTTCTTGAGGTGGATCAGCGGCAAGAGCTTGTTGCGCAACCGGAGCACCGCGGTGTCCTTGATGCGCTCGATGCGGTGCTCGGAGTTGGCGCGGGCACGCACCAGCTCGACCACCGAGAGCTGCGGGATGGCGAAGCGATCGCCGGCGGCCTCGACGATCAGCGCCGAGACGATCGCCAGCGTCAGCGGGATCTTGATGGTGACGGAGGAGCCCTCGCCGGCCACCGACTTGATGTCGATGGTGCCGCCGATCTGGTCGATATTGGTGCGCACCACGTCCATGCCGACGCCGCGGCCCGAGACCGAGGTGATGGCGGCCGCGGTGGAGAAGCCGGGCGCGAAGATGAACTTGTGGATCTGGGCTTCGCTCATCTTCTCCAGCTCGGTCTCGGTGACGAGACCTGAGGAGATCGCCTTGGCCTTGATCTTCTCGGTGTTGAGGCCGCGGCCGTTGTCGGCGATGCAGATGATGATGTGGCCGCCCTCGTGATAGGCGGACAGGCGGATGGTGCCCTGCTCGCCCTTGCCGGAGGCGAGACGCTCGGCGGGGGTCTCCAGGCCATGGTCGGCGGAGTTGCGCACCATGTGGGTGAGCGGGTCCTTGATCAAATCGAGCACCTGGCGGTCGAGCTCGGTGTCGGCGCCGTGCATCTCCAGCTCGATCTGCTTGCCGAGTTCGCTCGAGAGGTCGCGGACGATGCGGGGCAGCTTCTGCCAGGCATTGCCGATCGGCTGCATGCGCGTCTTCATGACGCCCTCCTGCAGCTCGGCGGTGACGTTGGAGAGGCGCTGCAGCGGCACCTTGAACTCGGTGTCCTCGTTGCGGCGGGAGATCTCCAAGAGCTGGTTGCGGGTCAAGACCAGCTCGGAGACCATGGTCATCAGATGCTCCAGCGTATCCACGTTGACGCGGATCGACTGGTTGGCGATGCGGTCGCCGTCGGAGGCGCCCTCGTCGGCCATCGACTTCTTCGGCGCGGCCTTGTCCTTGGGCGCCTTCTCCTTGGCGGCTTCCTTCGCGGCAGGCGCCGGGGCTTCAGCAAGGGCGCGGGTTCGGCCTTGACCTCAACCTTGGCGACAGGGGCCGGGGCTTCGATCGCGGTCTCGCGGAAGGCGCGCTCGAGCTCGTCGAGCGAGACTTCGCCCGGACGTAAGGGCCGCTCCAGGGTCTGGTCGATCAGCGTGCCAGAGGTCATTTCTTTTGCGGGGGCAGCCTTGGCTTCAACAGCGGGAGCTTCCGGCACCAGCGGCGGCGCTTCAGCAACGGGAGCAGCGGCAGCCCCTGCGGCCGGCATCGGCTGCGCCGCGCCTGACATCGCCGCCATGCCCTGCTCGACCATCGCTTCCAGCTTGTCGATGAGATCGCGGTCGGTGCCCTCGGGCTCGGCTTCGGTCGCCTCCAGCCCGGCCAGGATTTCCTTGATGCGGTCGATCGAGGACAGGATCACCGTCACCGCCTGCCCCGTCACCGGCATGCCGTCGCGGAATTTGCCCATCAGCGTCTCGCCGGCATGCGCCAGCGCTTCAAGCCGCGGCAGTCCGAGGAAGCCGCAAGTGCCCTTGATGGTGTGGACCAGGCGGAAGATGTTATCCAGGATCTTGGCGTTGTTCGGCTCCTGCTCGAACTTCACCAGCTGATTGTC
>NZ_JAFCJT010000056.1 GCF_018130785.1 Bradyrhizobium liaoningense | reverse complement strand
TGATGCTGGCCGTTCTGCGCCTGATCGACCTCGACCGTGGGCGTGTCGTCGTTGACCTTCACGGTCAGCGAGCCGGTATCCTGGTCGCCGTCACCGTCGGTCACGGTGAAGCCGATCTTCACCGAGATGTTTTCTTCCGTCGTGCTGTTGGTCGGGTGGACCAGCGGCTCGCTGACCTTGAAGGTGTAGGAGCCGTCGGGGGCAACATCGAGCGTGAAGACGACGTTGTGCGAGGTGCTCCCCGTCGCCGTCAGGATCGTGTGGCCGTTGCTCGTCGTGGTCGCGTAGCTGAGCGTCTCCTGCCCGGCCAGGCCGCTTCCCAGCTTGTAGATCGCCTTGATGTCCGTGGGCGTCGCAAAGGTGATGGTCTTGATGCCGTCGGCGCCCGGCGCGAACAGCGAACCGGCTCCGCCCGTGGTCGAATTGACGCTGGGCGAGACGTCACCGTTGCCGCCGAAGTTCACCGGCGTGAACAGCGACTGCGCCTCGTCGTCCAGGGTCTTGTCGGCCGTGACGTCGTAGGCCTTCGGAATGTCGTCGACGATGGTCACCTTCAGCTGGCCGGTCATGGCGATCGTGTCGCCGTCGCCGTCCGTCGCCACCAGCACCGAGCCGAAGTCGATATTGGGAATGCTGCTGCTTCCCGACTTCAGCGCGGTGTTTGCGCCGTTGTCGGTGACATGATCGAGGCTGTCGTAGAGCTTGAACGTATAGCTCCCCGTCGACGCATTGACCTGCAGCGTGAAGACGGCGTGACCGTTGGCGCTGGCGGTCAGCGTGTCGCCGTTGACCTGGTAGGTCAGCGCCGTGCCGTGCGAGGTGAGGTTCAGATTGCCCAGCGTCGTCGCTGTACTGGTCGCGAACGTGTAGGCATTCGCCCCCGGCCCGTCCGCACCGAAGTTCACATGACCCGAAAGCGTGCCGAAGACGTCGGCCGGACCCGGGCTCTCATTGTTGGGGCTGTTGGTCCAGGAGCCGTCGCCGTTGCCGTCGTTCGGGCTGGTGCCGTGCGCATACGAGGTGTCGATGTCGTTCTCGGCGACCTTCTCGGCGATCGCCGTCCCCGCGATGCTCGGACCGTCATCCTGGAACTGGATCTGGCCGGAAATGTCGACGGACTTGGTCGCCGTATCGCCATCGCCATCCGTGACGGTCACGCTGGCGAGCACATTCTTCAGTCCGGTGGCGGCCTCGTCATAGCTGGTGCCGCCGGTCGGGTTCTTCAGCGAGACGTACTGCGCGATGCTGACCCTGCCGTCCTGCGAGATCGCAATGGCAAACGCAGCCGGATCGCTGCTGGTGATGGTGCCGCCGTTCACGTCATAGCGGCCAACGATCAGGCCGTTGCTGTCCATGAACAGATGGATCGCGCGGCCATCGGTGGTCGTCAGGCCGGAATCGGCTCCGTCGCCGCCATTGATGGTCAGCGACAGCACCTGCGGATTGGTAAGGGCCTTGCCGTCGGTGCCGTAATCGGCCGTCACGGTCACCAGCGCTGACGTGCTGACCGCAAAGCCGATCGCACCGTGGTCCTTCGATCCCGAGGGAACGTCGTTGTCGACACCCTTGTTGAAGATGGCGTCGAACTTGGCAAGCACGCCCGTCGGCAGCCCGCCGCTGGTGACGTCATTCGAGGCATTCGGATCGGGCGAGGTCTGCACGCCCGGCGTTTCGTCCTCCACGACCTTTGCCGAGGTCGCGGCCAACGTCACCGTCGGGCCGTCATCCTCGATCTTGATCAGGGAGCTCTCGGAGCCCGCCAGCGTGACGGTTTTCGAGTCCGAAGCGACGTCGCCGTCGCCGTCCGTCGCGGTGACGGTCAGGGTGATGCCGAGGCTCGCATGAGGATCATCGAAGGTCAGCAGCGCAGCCTCGTCGCTCGAGGCGGTGTTGCTGTGCTCGATCGGCAGATACTGCTCGATCGTGATCTGCGGGTCGGAGGCCGAACCGGTGATGACGACGTGGATGGCGACATAGTCGCTGACATTGCCGCCGCCGCCGATGCCGATCTTGCCGACGATTGAACCATCGGCATCCTTGAACAGGTAGATCGTGCGCTGGGCATCCGTGAGGTTCGCCAGGGCCGTTCCGGCGAGCGCGGTCACGACGAGGTTGGTTTCCACGCCCGTCGAGGAGCCGTTCGAAACCGTGTTGCCGTGATCATCCTTCAAGGTGAAGGTGTAGGTCGAGGTCGGATTGGACTTGGCACCGTCGGCGCCGAAGCTGACGTTGGTGGCGAACAGCTCCGCCACGGAGACACCGTTGGCGGACGTCGGCGTCTTGATGATGCCGATTGCCTTGGTCGCATCTGCGGTTGTCAGCAGCGAGGGAGTGGTGACGCCGGAAACATCGTCGCCGGTGGCATTCGAATCGCCGGCAGTCGCGCCGATCGACTCGTCGAGCGTCAGCGTCGCCAGCGTGATGTTCTGATGCTGGCCGTTCTGCGCCTGATCGACCTCGACCGTGGGCGTGTCGTCGTTGACCTTCACGGTCAGCGAGCCGGTATCCTGGTCGCCGTCACCGTCGGTCACGGTGAAGCCGATCTTCACCGAGATGTTTTCTTCCGTCGTGCTGTTGGTCGGATGGACCAGCGGCTCGCTGACCTTGAAGGTGTAAGAGCCGTCGGGGGCAACATCGAGCGTGAAGACGACGTTGTGCGAGGTGCTCCCCGTCGCCGTCAGGATCGTGTGGCCGTTGCTCGTCGTGGTCGCGTAGCTGAGCGTCTCCTGCCCGGCCAGGCCGCTTCCCAGCTTGTAGATCGCCTTGATGTCCGTGGGCGTCGCAAAGGTGATGGTCTTGATGCCGTCGGCGCCCGGCGCGAACAGCGAACCGGCTCCGCCCGTGGTCGAATTGACGCTGGGCGAGACGTCACCGTTGCCGCCGAAGTTCACCGGCGTGAACAGCGACTGCGCTTCGTCGTCCAGGATCTTCTGGGCCGTGACGTCGTAGGCCTTCGGAATGTCGTCGACGATGGTCACCTTCAGCTGGCCGGTCATGGCGATCGTGTCGCCGTCGCCGTCCGTCGCCACCAGCACCGAGCCGAAGTCGATATTGGGAATGCTGCTGCTTCCCGACTTCAGCGCGGTGTTTGCGCCGTTGTCGGTGACATGATCGAGGCTGTCGTAGAGCTTGAACGTATAGCTCCCCGTCGACGCATTGACCTGCAGCGTGAAGACGGCGTGACCGTTGGCGCTGGCGGTCAGCGTGTCGCCGTTGACCTGGTAGGTCAGCGCCGTGCCGTGCGAGGTGAGGTTCAGATTGCCCAGCGTCGTCGCTGTACTGGTCGCGAACGTGTAGGCATTCGCCCCCGGCCCGTCCGCACCGAAGTTCACATGACCCGAAAGCGTGCCGAAGACGTCGGCCGGACCCGGGCTCTCATTGTTGGGGCTGTTGGTCCAGGAGCCGTCGCCGTTGCCGTCGTTCGGGCTGGTGCCGTGCGCATACGACGTGTCGATGTCGTTCTCGGCGACCTTCTCTTCGGTCGCCTTGCCGGTGATGCTCGGACCATCATCCCGGAACTTGATCTGGCCGGAGATGTCGACATGATCGCTGGCGGTGTCGCCATCGGCGTCCTTCACCGTCAGCTGAATGGATACGCTGCCGGTCGCGAGCGAGACCGCCTCGTTGTAGCTGTTGTAGCTGTTGGCGGCCGTCGCGTGGGCCGGCTGGTTGAGCGAGACGTACTGGGCGACCGAAACCTCGCCGGTGGTCGGATCGATCGTGATGGCAAATGCAGCCGGATCACTTCCGTTGACGACCGTATTGCCGTCGTTGGGCGCGTCATAGCGGCCGACGATGACACCGTTCTCGAGGAACAGGTAGATCTCGCGCCCTGACGTCGTCTGGAGACCGGAATCGACGCCACTCTTGGCCAGCGTCAGTTCGTACAGCTTCGACTGGGTGCCATCGGCGCCGTCCGCGCCGAAGTTGATGCTCGCGGAAACGAGGCCCGAATTCACGGCATAGCCGATCGCGCCATGATCCTTCTGTCCCGACGTAAAGTCGGGGTCGCTGCCCTTGTTGGCGACGCCGTTGAACGCCGTCTGGGCCGCCGTCGAAAGATTGGTAAACTGGACGTCGTTGGTGCCGGCCTGCTGACCGGGCGTTTCGTCGATCGTGAGGGACGTCTCGGTGGCCGACAGGGTCAGCTTCGGACTGTCGTCGTGAATGACGATCGTCGAGCTGATGTCGATGCTGGCGCTGTCCGTATCGCCGTCATTGTCCGTGATGGTCGCAGTCAGCGTGATCGGAACGCCGG
>NZ_JAFCJT010000055.1 GCF_018130785.1 Bradyrhizobium liaoningense | reverse complement strand
CTCTGGGCGACTGCAAACGAACCGCGCGGCGCCGTCTTCCAGTTCACTGTTCCGATCGATGACGGCTTTTCGGTTGGTTGAGCCACGCCCCGAAATCGGAATGTGGCTCATAGCGTGGCTCCGATCCCGGCTATTGTTGGGGATTGGCGTTGGGAGTAGGTTCCCGAACGGGACAGGTGAAAACCTTTCCCTCCTTTTTAATCGACTGGCCGGCTAGTTCCGGAGTCCGGCAGATGCACGTATCCTCGCGGGTATCCACGAATGGCAATGCCGGTCTCAAGGCGTCATGGGACGACGGCGAGCGCGTCTTTTGCCGCGAATGGCGCCGGGGCGCCGATGGCAACGTCAACAATGTCCTGACCGTAAGGGCGGCTACGGAACATCCGCCGGCCGCGGTCCTCGACCGGCTCGCCCATGAATACGCCTTGCGCGACGAGCTCGATGGGACCTGGGCCGTACGGCCGCTGGAGCTGATCCGCGACGGCGGTCGAACCTTGCTGATATTGGATGACCCCGACGGCGAACCGCTCGAGCGGCTGCTCGGCGCGCCGATGAAGCTGAATCGTTTTTTGCGATTGGCTCTCGGCATCACCACCGCCGTCGACCAGCTGCATCGGCAGGGCCTGGTCCACAAGGATTTGAAGCCGGCCAATCTTCTGGTGACCGGAACAGACGAGATCAGAATCACCGGATTCGGCCTCGCCTCTCGCCTGCCGCGCGAACGACAGCAGCTCGAGCCACCGGAGACCATCGCGGGCACGCTGGCCTATATGGCACCCGAGCAGACCGGCCGGATGAACCGGTCCGTCGATTCCCGCAGCGATCTGTACGCGCTCGGCGTGACGTTCTACCGGATGCTGACGGGCGCACTGCCGTTCATCGCGTCCAGTCCGATGGAGTGGGTGCACAGCCACATCGCGAGACGTGCCGTTGCGCCCGCCGAACGAGCCAATGACGTGCCTTACGCCGTGTCGGCGATCATCATGAAGCTCCTCGCCAAGACGGCCGAAGACCGTTACCAGACCGCCGCCGGCCTCAAGAGCGACCTCGAACGGTCACTCGCCGAATGGGAAGCGCAGGGACGGATCGATGATTTCGTCCTGGCGCAAACCGATATACCGGACCGCCTGCTGATTCCCGAACGGCTCTACGGCAGGGAGCACGAAATCGAGGCGTTGCTCACCTCGTTCGATCGCGTCACCCGGAGCGGCACGCCCGAGTTGATCCTGGTGTCCGGCCCCTCCGGTATCGGCAAGTCCGCTTTCGTCAACGAAATGCACAAGGCCTTGGTCCCGTTGGGAGGCTTCTTCGCCTCCGGCAAGTTCGATCAGCACAAGCGCGATATGCCTTACGCGACGCTCGCGCATGCGCTTCAAGGCCTCATCCGAGGCCTCCTCGCCAAGAGCGATGCCGATCTTGCACCCTGGCGTAGCGCACTGCACGACGCGCTGGGCCCTCTCGGTCAGCTGATGGTGGATCTCGTACCTGAGCTGCGGCTGGTGATCGGGGACCAACCACCTGTTCCGGAGGCCCCTCCGCAAGACGCGCAGCGACGCTTCCAGCTCGTCGTTCGACGCTTCATTGGCGTCTTCGCCAAGGCGCACCATCCCCTCGTGCTGTTCCTCGACGACCTGCAGTGGCTCGACCTGGCCACATTGGATCTGATCGAGTTTCTTCTGAACAGATCCGACCTGCAAAATCTGCTTCTCATCGTCGCCTATCGACGCAACGATGCCGACGTCAAGCATCTGCTGGCTCAACGACTTGTCGAAATCCGAACCTCCCGCAAACGGGTGCGGGAGATCGACCTAGCCCCCCTCACCCGCGATGCCGTCCTGGAATTCACCGCGGATGCACTTCATTGCGAGCCGGCATACGCCATGCCCATGGCGCAGCTGATATACGAGAAGACGAACGGGAATCCGTTCTTTCTCACGCAGTTTCTGCAGGCGCTGGCCGAAGAAGCACTGCTGACCTTCGATCATGACAAGCGACAGTGGCGCTGGGATCTCGAACGCATCAAGGAAAAAAGCTACGCCGAAAACGTCGCCGATCTCATGGTCGGCAAACTGAGCGGTTTGCGCGACGAGACACGTCAGGCCCTGCTGGAGCTGGCCTGCCTGGGCAACAGCGCCGAGATCGCGATGCTCTGCCTCGTGCACGGAGCATCGGAGCAGACGCTGCACGAGGATTTGAAAGAAGCGACGCGTCTCGAACTGGTCCGACGCCTCAAGAGCGCTTACGCGTTCGTCCACGACCGCGTGCAAGAGGCCGCTTATGCGCTTCAACCGGACCAGGACAGGCGAACGGCCTTGCACCTTCGGATCGGTCTGGTCCTGGCAGCGCAGCTGACGCCTGATGAAACCAACGAGCGCGTCTATATCGTTGCCAACCAGCTGAACCGCGGCATCGCCGCTTTGACGAACGGCGCTGAACGCGAACATGTCATTGCCGTCAATCTCGCCGCTGGCCGGCGCGCGCGAAATGCAACGGCCTACCATGCGGCAGCAACCTACCTTGAAATCGCCCGCGAACTGCTCGGGGAGGAAGGGCATCCGCGGTGCAGCCGGGACGCCTTCGCGATCGGCCTCCTCCACGCCGAATGCAAATTCCTGCTCGGCGAGCTGAACACGGCGGAAGCAGAATTGACGGTCCTGTCGCAGAGCTGTTCGGACATTCAGGCGAGCGCCGAGGTCGCCAGGCTCCAGGCGCAGCTATACACCACTGCGGGACAGCTCGAGCGGGCGGTCGACGTTTGCCTCGCATTCTTGCGCAGGACCGGGATTGACTGGTCTCCTCATCCCAGCCGCAGCGAGGTGGATGAGGATCGGCAACGCCTGCGGAACTTGACCGAAAAACTGTCAGACGAGCAGCTTCATGCGCTACCGCCGATGACCGATCCGGATCATCGTGCGACCATGGGCGTCCTGGCCGACCTGCTGACACCTGCGTTTCTCACCGATCGCAACCTGTCCGACACCATGCTCATGGAGGCCACGCGACTGACGCTCGAGCACGGGACCAGTCCTGAAGCATGCTACCCGCTGACCGCCATATTCGGCGTGCTCGCGAGCAATTCAACCGATGCCGAACTTGGATTCCGACTATCACAATTTGGCGCAGCCCTTGCTGACAGGCAGCCGCAGACAGGGCTGAGCGGCCGGGCCCTTCTGGTATTCGGCCTTCACGTGACCCCATGGATTCTCCCGATCCGATCGGGACGGCCGTTCATTCGGCGCGCTCTTGCAATCTGTTTGACGACTGGAGATCTGGCATTCGCGGCGTATTCGCACCGCGGACTGATCTCGGTGGATCTCTTCTGCGGCGATTCGCTCATTAACGTCTGCTCGAACGCCGAAGAGTCCCTGGCATTCGCCGAGGGGCTGGGCGTCCGATTGGCAGCGGTGGGCCTCATCAGGCAACGAGATCTGGCGCTGAGCCTTATGGGGCGCGACGGCCGAAATTTCTTCGAGAGCCCCGGGGCGCTTCAGCCCTCGGACGTGAGCGAACCGCTAGGCGTCTTCTTCTACTACGCGACGCAAATTCAGATCGAAGTCATTGCCGGACGTAACGATGTCGCGATTGCCCTCGCCGCACGCGCAGAAGCGCTCTCATGGTGCGTCCGGTCTTATTCGGACTTCACCGAATACCGGTTCTACACGGCGCTCGCTCATGCCGGGGCTTGTCACGCATCACGACCCGAGGATCGCGAGCGGCGCCTCAGCGACCTCCGCGAACACCACCGCAAGCTGACAGTCTGGTCCAACCGCTGCCCCGCAAACTTCGCCGCCCGGCAGAAGCTCGTCACGGCGGAGCTTGCGCGCATCGAAGGTCGCGAACTCGAGGCGGAACAGCTATACGAGGAATCGATCCGATTGGCGCAAGAATCCGGCTTCGCCCAGATCGAAGCGATCGCTGCGGAACGTGCAGCATGGTTCTACGAGGCGCGCGGCATTCGAACGGTCGTCCTGTCCTACCTGACAAAAGCGCGCGATTGCTACGCGCGCTGGGGCGCCGAGGCGAAGGTGAGCCAGCTCGAGAAACTCCATCCGAACCTCCGGGAGCGAGAATCCGCCCACAGCGCCGCAGGGACGATCGGAGCACCTGTCGAGCAGCTGGACCTTGCGACGGTTCTCAAAGTGTCGGAGGCTGTTTCAGGCGAGATCGTGCTGGAGAAGCTCACGGAGACCCTGCTTCGTTCGGCCATCGAGCACGCGGGTGCGGAACGCGGCGTGCTGATTTTGCCAAGGGGTTCCGAGCTGAGAATTCGGGCGGACGCGGTGACAGGCGGCGGTTCGATCGCTCTCGATTTCGCCGATTCGCCGATCTCCGCCGCTGAAGTCCCGATGTCGATCGTGCTTTACACGGCTCGCACCCAGGAGAGCGTCGTGCTCGACGATGCTTCGACGAGCAGCGCGTTCGGCGGCGACGAGTACATCCACAAGAGGCACGTCCGATCAGCCTTGTGCGTGCCGCTCGTCAAGCAAGCCAGGGCGGTGGCATTTCTGTATCTGGAGAACAATCTCGCATCGCGCGTCTTCACACCCGCCCGGATCGCGATCCTCAAATTTCTCGCATCCGAGGCCGCGACCTCGCTCGACAATGCCCGCCTGTACCGGGAGCTTCAGGAGCGGGAGTCGCGGATCCGCCGGCTGGTCGAGGCCAACATCATCGGGATTTTCATCTTCGATCACACCCCCGACATTCTCGATGCCAATGACGCGTTCCTGAAGACCATGGGATATGATCGCGAGGATCTCGCTGCAGGCCGGTTGCGCTGGGCAGATCTGACGCCGCCCGAATGGCAGGAGCGCACTGACCGCGCCCGGGCCGAATTGAAGGCGACGCGGGTTGTCCACCCGTTCGAAAAGGCGTTCTTCCGCAAGGACGGCAGCCGGGTACCGGTGCTGACCGGCGGAGCCTTGTTCGACGACGAGCAGGAGCAAGGCGTTGCCTTCGTGCTGGATCTCAGCGAGCGCAAGCGCGCCGAAACCGAGGCACGCGAGAACGAGCAGCGTTACCGCGAGGCTCAGATGGAGCTGGCCCACGCCAACCGCGTGGCGGTGATGGGACAGCTGACGGCGT
>NZ_JAFCJT010000054.1 GCF_018130785.1 Bradyrhizobium liaoningense | reverse complement strand
GTGTGGACCAGGCGGAAGATGTTATCCAGGATCTTGGCGTTGTTCGGCTCCTGCTCGAACTTCACCAGCTGATTGTCGACGGTGTCCAGGCTCTCGCTGGTCTCCGTCAAAAACTCCCGCAACAGATCATCCATGAAAACAGGCCTTCATACAGGGAGGGCGCACACGATTTGTGATGCGCCATTTCGGAATGGGGCCAGCTTCACCGCAAAGCGTTTAATAATGGTTGAGTATGTGCAAAAGAACGGAACCAACAAAGAGATAAGGCGCTCCGGACAAGCCGAAGCGCCTCGTAAAGATTCGATTAACGTTTGAGGGCGGCGGCGCGCTTACGACGCGGTAACGGTGATGGCTTCGCCTTCATGCGCCAGCTTCACGGTGACCCCGCAAGCCTCTGCGAGCAGCCGCGTGTAATAAGGTTGGATCGCATGCGCATCTGCGGCCGGGCCGCGCTCGCCGCTCAGGATCTCGGAGATGTTCTGCGGCAGACGCGCATTATGTCCGGTCGCGGTGATGCGAAAGCTCATGGTCTCGCCGTCACCGATCGGGTCGATCGTCAGCATGCCGCCGCGCGGGATCGTGTGCTGGGAAACAACCAGCATATTGAGCAGCAGCTTGACGCGATTCTTCGGCAGCAAGAGCCGCGGAAGATTCCACGTGATTGTGCACTTGCCGTCCTCGATGTGGCCGCGCGCCATGGTCTGGGCATCGCCGAGATCAATCTGCGCGCCGGACGAGCCGGCCGCGCCGAAGGCCAGGCGGCAGAACTGGAGGCGGGCCGAGGCGGTTTTCGCGCTCTTGCGGATCAAATCGAGCGCGAACTCGCGATCCTCGGGCTTGGGATCGTCGTCGAGCACTTCGAGCCCATTGACGATGGCGCCGACAGGGCTGATGAGATCGTGGCAGACCCGCGAGCACAGGAGCGCGGCGAGTTCGAGCGCATCTGGAGCGGTAGCGGTACCGGATGACGAAGCGTCAGACATAAGGGGTTCCTGGAATTGCACGGCGCGGACGCGGCGAATCACGCATGCTTGACGAATGCCGCGGGTTCTAACATTCGCAAGCCAGTGGCAGCTAGCTTGCGATCGGTTCGAAACGGCCATAAAGCCGCGGCGAATCAGTCGAGTAGGGATGGAATTGCCGATGAATGAGGCATGCAGGTGAAGCGGATCATCGACGGGCTGGCCGCCTCCCACCTGATGGAGCCGCTCACCGCGCTGGTGGTGAAGGCGGGCGAAGCGATCCTAGCGGTCAACCGCGCGGCGATGCGGGTCGACGGCAAGCAGGACGGCTCGCCGGTCACCGAGGCCGATCTTGCCGCCGACCGCATCATCGCTGACGGCCTGGCGCAGCTTGCGGGCGACGTGCCGACGCTGTCGGAGGAGCGGACCCAGCTCGCCTCGCCGCCATTCCGCGACAGCTTCTTCCTGATCGACCCGCTCGACGGCACCAAGGAGTTCGTGGCCGGCCGCGACGAGTTCACCGTCAACCTCGCCCTCGTGACCGAGGGCGTGCCGCTGCTGGGCATCGTCAGCGCGCCGGCGCTCGGTCTGCTCTGGCGCGGCATCGTCGGCCGCGGCGCCGAGCGCGTCAGGTTTGACGGCGCGAGCATCGGTGCTGCCGAACCGGTCCGCACCCGTACACTGCCGACGCAGGGCGAGCCCTGGATCGCGGCAGTCAGCCGTTCCCATGGCGACCTCAGAAGCGAGGCGTTTATCGATGGCCGACCCAATGCGGTCAGGAAGACAGTCGGCTCGGCAGTGAAGTTCGGCCGGATCGCGGAGGGCAGCGCCGACATCTATCCCCGCTTCGGACCCACTTGCGAATGGGATGTCGGGGCGGGCTGCGCGGTCGTGACGGCGGCCGGCGGCAAGGTCACCGACGGCAAGGGTGGCGAGCTCCGATTCGGCCAGCGCGGCGACACCGGCTTCATCATCCCGGAGTTCATCGCCTGGGGCGATCCGCAGGCGGTAGGCCGCTACTGACTGAGCTGTTATTGACTAAGCTGTTCCTGGAGCGCCGGCCAGCGCTTGCGCACCTCATAGAGGAAGCGCTCCGGGTCGGCGGCGAAGGCATCGCGATTGGCTTCCCGGCTGAACAGATAGAGCCGCTGCGCCGAGATTACGTAGAAGCGGGGATTGGCGGCGACGGCCACGCCGCGGGCGATGTCGGCCGGATCGTACCCTCCGAACTGCGGTCCATAGATCTCGGGATGGGCCAGGAAGGACGCCCGGTTGCCCTCGTTGCGGAAACGCCAGACCGCGCCCCAGAGGTTCGCCTCGAACTCCGCCGTGCCCTGAAGCGCCGCGCCGTCGACGAAATAGGCCACGGGGTCGAAACCCTCGATCGCCACCCCGCTGAAGCGGTTGACGACGATCCGCTCGGTGGTGGCAGCCTCAGCCGGCAAACCTGCACAGGCGATGCAAATCCCCGCCAGCAGGCGGACGAGGAAGCGGATCAAGGCGATTCCGGGGCGCAAAGGGCTATCTTCCTGCCGTTGTGCCGTCATAGTTGCTGCGGATAACATCCGAGTCGAGGGGACATCCGGCGCAACCTAGAGCCGTGCCTGTTGGCGTCAGGTTAAGGAAGCGGCGGGATTCGATACCAGGGGTTCTTTTATGACTTTCGCATCACGCCTTGCTGCGGTCGCGCTTGCCGCGCTGGTCGGCTGGATCGTCCCGGCCTCCGCCCAGCAGGCGCCGCCGCCCAATTTGCCGCCGCCGCAGCGGAACCCGTCGCCCTCCACCTATGGGCCGGACGAGCTCGTGACCGCCGGCCACCGCTTCTTCGGCAACGTCTCGCGCGGGCTCGCCTCGATCATCGAGAAGGCCGTCAGCCAGTGGGGCCTGCCCAACGGCTATATCCTGGGTGAGGAAGGGTCCGGCGCCTTCGTTGCCGGCCTGCGCTACGGCGAAGGCACGCTCTACACCAAGAACGCCGGCGACCTGCGCGTCTATTGGCAAGGTCCCTCGCTCGGCTTCGACTGGGGCGGCGACGGCGCGCGCACGATGACGCTGGTCTATAACCTGCCCGCCACCAACGCGATCTACCAGCGCTTCGCCGGCATCGACGGCTCGGCCTATATCATCGGCGGCTTCGGCATGACGGCGCTCACCGCCAACAACATCGTGCTGGTGCCGATCCGGTCGGGCCTCGGCCTGCGGCTGGGAGCCAATATCGGCTATTTGAAATTCACCCCGCGCGCGACCTGGAACCCGTTCTAAAGCGCGACCGCGCTTTGGATTGTTGCTTGAGCATGACCTTTCCGGAAAACCGCTGCGCACTTCTCGCCGACGCGGTCCTTCGGATCCGGATCATGCTCTAGGGCTCCCTCCTCCGGTCCAGTTCCGGATTCACGTTAACAACAGGGCGGGGCTGGCTTTTTGCCGGCCCGCCATGCATTGTCTTTGGTAAATTTTTCCTTAGCTTTCGGAGTTCTGGCCCATGGTCGAACCGATCATGTACCTGGCGATCGGCTTCCTGCTCTCGATGCTGTGCGGGCTTGCCATCGTGCCGCTGGTGCATAACCGCGCGGTCCGCCTGACCACGCGCCGGCTCGAGGCCGCCACGCCCCTGTCGATGGCCGAGATCCAGGCCGACAAGGACCAGCTCCGCGCCGAATTCGCCATGTCGGCGCGGCGGCTCGAGATCAGCGTCGACCAGCTCAAGAACAAGACCACGAGCCAGCTCGCCGAGCTCGGCAAGAAGAGTGACGCCATCAACCGCATGAAGATCGAGCTCGGCGAGAAGAACGCCACGATCTTCGCGCTGGAGGCGCGCGAGAAGGCGGTGAAGGAGCAGCTCCGCGCCACAGAAGAGGAATTCAACGCCAAGACCGACGCCCTGCGCGCCGCCGAGAATGCGCTGACCGACAAGCAGGGCGAACTCGCCAAGATCAATTCCGAACTGTCCGACCGCTCGATGATGGCGGAGAGCCGTCAGGTCGAGCTGGTCGCGGTGCGCGCGCAGATCGAGGAACTGAAAAATCGCGTCGGCGATGCCGAGAAGGAATTTGCCGCCACGCAGCAGCGGCTGACGCAGGAGCGTACCGAATCCGAGACCGCCTCCCGCGAGCTGTCGGGCGCGCGCGGCCGTGTCGAGAATCTGAGCCAGCGGGTCACCGAGCTCGATCGCCAGCTCATCGTGCAGGTCAAGGAGGCCGAGATGCTGTCGGGCCGCGTCGCCGATCTCGAAGGCCGCCTCGCCACGCAGGGCAAGCTGCTCGCCGAGCGCGACTACGAGAACAACCAGCTGCGTCAGGCCCATGAGGGCAATGATCGCACCATCAAGGAGCTGCGCGTCGAGATCGCCGGTTTAAGCGGCGGCAAGTCGTCGGCGGCGTTCGAATCGCTCCGCGCGGAAAAGACCGCGCTGGAGGAGCAGCTGCGCACCGCGCGCGACGAGCGCGCAAAGCTCCAGCGCGACATCAACGCGATCCAGCAGCAGGCCGAAAGCTCGTGGGCGACCGAGCGCATGGAGAATGCGCTGCTGCGCGAACGCATCAACGACATTGCCGCCGAGGTCGCCAAGCTCGCGATGCAGCTCGAAGGCCCGAACTCGCCGATCGAGGCCCTGCTTGCGGCCGAGGCCGGCCAGCCCCCGAAGCCGGCGCCGCGCCCGGCCAATGACGCCGCCAGCAATGGCGCGGCCGCAGTCACCCTGCCCGAAGGCGGCGGAACGCTCGCCGAGCGCATCCGGGCGCTGCAGGCCCACGCCTCCCGCGCCCGCCAGCAGGGCGCGTAAGCGGCCCAAAACGCGGCCTCGCCGCCGGATTGCGTGATTGACGGAAGTTTTCAGGTCTCGAGGCGCCTGGAAACTTGACACCCATGGCCCGCACTTCTAAATCGCGGGCTCCGATGTGCCGGCCGGCCAAAAAGGTCCGGCCGTCTGCATGATGGTCCCGGGCGCATAGCTCAGCGGGAGAGCGTTCCCTTCACACGGGAGAGGTCCAAGGTTCGATCCCTTGTGCGCCCACCATCCATCCTCCTGAACCATATTCAGTTGCGGACGATCGTCGACCCATGGCGGCTTTCTGGGCCGCCTCATCAAAAAAGTCGAAAACAACCCCATGCACAGTAGCCGGCGTCAGTCGGATC
>NZ_JAFCJT010000053.1 GCF_018130785.1 Bradyrhizobium liaoningense | reverse complement strand
CAGCCACAAAATGCTCCAGGCGAGGTGGAATAACGACTTTCTCCTCTCCGTCCTTGCCCATATGCGATAGCCCTACCCCTCCAGGGGAGGGTAAGAAAGTTCACACCTTCTTCGCTTCCACCGCCATCCGCACTGCAAGCCCGGCCAGCACCGTGCCCATCAGCCAGCGCTGCACCAGCATCCAGCTCGGCCGGCTCGCCAGAAACAATGCGATCGATCCAGCCGCGAGTGCGATCATTGCATTGACGCTGACACTGATCGCGATCTGGATCGCCCCCAACACCACCGACTGCGTCAGCACGCTGCCGGCGGTGGGATCGATGAACTGCGGCAGCAGCGCCAGATACAGCATCGCGATCTTCGGATTGAGCAGATTGGTGACAAAACCCATCGCGAACAATTTGCGCGGGCTGTCGATCGCGAGCTGCTTCACCTGGAACGGCGAACGTCCGCCCGGCTTCACCGCCTGCCAGGCCAGCCACAGCAGATAGCCTGCGCCGGCGAAACGCAGCGCGTCATAGGCAAAGGGAATGGCGAGCAAAAGCGCCGTGATGCCGAACGCCGCGCACAGCATGTAGAACACGAAGCCGAGCGCCACGCCGCCGAGCGAGACGATGCCGGCGGCCGGCCCCTGCGTGATCGAGCGCGAGATCAAATAGATCATGTTCGGCCCCGGCGTGAGCACGAGACCGAGGCAGACGAGGGCGAAGCCGAGCAGGGCGGAGGTGTGGGGCATGGGTGAACCGGTGCGGGAGACGGCACGGTTCTAATATGGGCCGCGCGGCGGAGCCATCACGCAATTGCACGGAGGACAATTCGATTCCCGCATCTCACCCCAACGCCGTCCCCGCAAAAGCGGGCCCATACCTCAGGCGGAAGTTTTGGCGCGAGATCGTGAAGGAAGAGATCAATGCGCCTCGTCCCAATTGTTCGCCGCGCGTGCGTCGACATGCAGCGGCACTGACAGCAGCACCGCCGGGAACGGCGCGTCCTGCATCACGTGCTGCACCACCGGCAGCGTCGCCTCGACTTCCGCGTCAGGCACCTCGAAGATCAGTTCGTCGTGTACCTGGAGCAGCATCTGCGCCGACAGCTTCTTCTCGGCCAGCGCATCCTCCATCCGCGTCATGGCGCGGCGGATGATGTCGGCGGCGGTGCCCTGGAGCCGCGCGTTGATCGCGGCGCGCTCGTTGAACGCGCGCACCGAGGCGTTCGAAGCCTTGATGTCGGGATAGTACATCTTCCGGCCAAACAGCGTGGTGACATAGCCCTGGCTCCGGCAGAAGTCGCGCGTCTCGTCCATGTAGGCGCGGATGCCGGGGAAGCGCTCGAAATACTTCTTGATGTAGGCGGAGGCTTCCTCGCGCGCGATGCCGAGCTGGTTGGCGAGGCCGAATGCCGAGATGCCGTAAATGATGCCGAAATTGATCGCCTTGGCGCGACGGCGGATTTCACTCGGCATGCCCTCGATCGGGACGCCGAACATTTCGGAGGCCGTCATCGCGTGAATGTCGAGCCCGTCCTTGAACGCCTGCTTGAGGACGGGAATGTCGGCGATCTCGGCGAGCAATCTCAGCTCGATCTGGGAATAGTCGGCGGAGACGAGCTTGTGCCCGGGCGTCGCGATAAAGGCGCGGCGGATCTTTCGCCCGTCCTCGGTGCGCACCGGAATGTTCTGCAAATTCGGCTCGTTCGACGACAGCCGGCCCGTCGTGGTCGCGGCCAGCGCGTAGGTGGTGTGGACGCGGTGGGTCTGCGGGTTGACGTAGGTCGGCAGCGCGTCGGTATAGGTCGATTTCAGCTTCGAGACCTGGCGCCACTCCAGGATCTTCTTTGGAAAGTCGTGGCCCTGCTCGGCGAGCTCGTCGAGCACCTGCGCGGTGGTCGACCACGCGCCGGTCTTGGTCTTGGTGCCGCCGGACAGTCCCATCTTGCCGAACAGGATGTCGCCGATCTGCTTGGGGCTGCCGACATTGACGGGCTCGCCCGCGATCTCCTGGATCTCGGCTTCGACGCGCGCCGCGGTCTGGGCGAAGTCGCCTGATAGACGCGACAGGACCTGGCGGTCGATCGAGATGCCGCGCCGCTCCATGCGGGCGAGCACCGACACCAGCGGCCGCTCCAGCGTCTCGTAGACGGCGGTCATGTGCTCGGCGACGAGCCGCGGCTTCAGCACGCGCCACACGCGCAAGGCCATGTCGGCGCCTTCCGCCGACAGCGGTGCGGCCTTGTCGATCGGCACCTGGTCGAAGGTGATCTTGCCCTTGCCGCTGCCGAGCAGCTCGCTCTCCTTCAGCATGGCGTGGCCGAACCAGCGCTCGGACAGCGAGTCCAGTTCGTGCGAGCCGCGGCCGGCGTCAAGCACATAGGAGATCAGCTTCGCATCGTCGGTGTTGCGCAAGGTGATGCCGTGCTGCGCCAGCATCACGGCGGCGAATTTGACGTCGAAGCCGATCTTGAGGATGCCCGCCGATTCCAGCACCGGCCGCAGCGCCTGAATCGCGTCGTCATGCTTGACCTGATCGGGCGCGAGGCCAGCATCGAACAGGCCCGCGCCCCCTCCGGACTGCTTGTGCGCCAGCGGCAAATAGCTGGCCTCATTCGGCGCCACTGCCAGCGCGACGCCGCAGAGATCGGCCTGCATCGGGTCGATGGAGTTTGCCTTGATCTCGATCGCGACATGGCCCGCATCATGGATGCGCGCGATGAAGGCATTGAGCTCGGCGAGCGTCTTGACGGTCTGGTACTTGGCCCGGTCGATCGGGAGCTTGCGCAACGCCTCTTCTCGCGCCGCCGCGAGCGAGATCGGCGCGCCCTTGGCGCTAGCCGATTTGTCACCCTTATCGCCGCCCTTTGCGATGGCCGCAGGGGCAGTGAAGAGGTCGCCGGAGGTCTCCGACGATTTTGCCTTCGCACCGTCGCCGCCTCTCGCGCCGCTGCTGTTCGACGCATCGGCATCGACATTGGCGGGATCGATCTGCGAATAGTCGGCGACGCGGCGCGTCAGCGTGGTGAATTCCATCGCCTTCAGGAACGCGATCAGCTTGCGTGCGTCCGGTTCGTGGACGGCGAGGTCATCCAGCGGCACCTCCAGCTCGACCTTGTCGTCGAGCAGCACCAGCTGGCGCGAGATCCGCGCCTTCTCGGCGTTCTCGATCAGTGCCTCGCGCCGCTTCGGCTGCTTGATCTCGGTGGCGCGAAACAGGAGTTGATCGAGGTCGCCATATTCGACGATCAGCTGCGCGGCGGTCTTGATGCCGATGCCCGGCACACCTGGCACGTTGTCGGTGGAATCGCCGGCCAGCGCCTGCACCTCGACCACCTTCTCCGGCGGCACGCCGAACTTCTCGATCACCTCGGGGATGCCGATGCGGCGATCCTTCATGGTGTCGTACATCATGATCTTGTCGTTCACGAGCTGCATCAGATCCTTGTCGGAGGACACGATGGTCGTGTGGGCGCCGCGGTCGGATGCCTGCCGCGCGTAGGTCGCGATCAGATCGTCGGCCTCGAAGCCACCCTGTTCCAGGCAGGGCAGGTCGAAAGCGCGGACAGCCTCGCGGATCAGCGTGAATTGCGGAATGAGATCGTCAGGCGCCGGCGGCCGGTGCGCCTTGTACTCGGGATAGATCTTGTTGCGGAAGGTCACTTCCGACTTGTCGAACACGATGGCGAGATGCGTCGGCCGGTTGTCGGCGGGCATGTCGCGCAGCAGCTTCCACAGCATGTTGCAGAAGCCGAGTACGGCATTGACCTGCAAGCCGTCGGACTTCCGGTTCAGCGGCGGCAGCGCGTGATAGGCGCGGAAGATGTAGCCGGAACCGTCGACCAGGAAGATGTGGTCGCCCTTGCCGGCCGCCTTCGCCGCAACCGGTTTGGCAGCAGCTGTCGCAGTGGATCGGGTGTCGGCTTTGGTGGCGGTCTTCGGGGAGGTTTTGGGCATGGCCGCAATGTATGAATTTTTGCGGGCTTTGACAGCCTTGGGAGGGGGATTTTTGGCTTGCTGACGCCACTATCCCCACTGTCATTCCCCGCATCCCAGCTGTCATTCCCCGCGAAGGCCGGGAATCCAGTACGCCGCGGCTTATCCGTATACGACTGCTGCCTCTGGAATACTGGACGCCCCGCCTTCGCGGGGCATGACAGCTACTCCGCCGCCTGCAACCGCGCTCCCGCCTTCTTCGGTGCGATCCAGAACGTCTCCGGCCGTTCGAACAGGAAGCGGGCATTGAGCCGCATCGCGGCCTGCCAGATTACCAGCGATCCGATCACGCCGACGATCGTGACGATCAGCGACACCGTGCCGATGTCAGGGATGATGCCGGTGCGCAGCAGCAGCGTTCGTGTCGCCGCCATCGGCAGGAAGAAGGCGAGGTAGATCACGATCGAATGCTCGCCGCAGAAGCGGAAGAAGTTGAGCCACTGCGCGCGCGCAAGCAGCGTGCCCATCGTGATGATGGCGCAGGCGCCGGCGAAGCCGAGCACGAGCGAGACGATCTTCCATTCGCTGGCGCCGAACGCGACGAGGCCCGCATTGACCAGCGCCCAGGTCGCAAGTGCGGCCAGCGCGAACGCGGGATGGTTGCGCGCGCGATCGGACAGCGCGAACACGTAAGGAGCGAACAGATATCCCGAATAGAAATAGACGAACCGCGCGCAGAATTCGTCGATCGCGGTCCAGCCGGTCGAGATGCGCGCCGTCTCCAGCGCGGCAGCGATGAGCCAGATCGCCAGCGGCGGGACTCGCCGTGTCAGTTTTGTGACGACGAAGAAGATCGGCAGCAGGTAGATGAACCAGAGCGTCCCGAATGGCTCGACGAAGGATTCCAGATACAGCAGGCCGGCCTCGCGCCAGCTCGTCTCCGCCGCGAATGCGGGCGCCTTGAAGCCGAACTGGATTGTCACCCAGACGACATAGAAATAGGCGAAATGCACCACCTTGCGGTCGAGATAGGTTCGCCAGTCCCGGTCGATCACCAATGGCAGGAACAGGCCCGAAATCAGGAAGAAATCCGGCATTCGGAACGGCTTTGCGAAGGCCACGGCGACATGCATGAAACCGGTCTGGCCGGCGGCGAGCTCCACCCCCAGCACCGAGTGCATCATCACCACCATGACGATGCAGATGCCCTTGGCATAGTCGACCCAGTCGACACGTGCGGCGGCGGGGGCCTTGGAAAGCCCGCTCGCGGCGATTGTGCCTGATAATGCCATGGTGTCCCGTTTCGAGGCGCGGTCCGCCCGGCTCTGTGCGGGCGTGGTGCAGTGTGAAGCCTTGCGGTTTACGATTTCTTTACCGGTACAATTCGCGTGCCGGTTTTTGCATCCGGACTGTTCTCCCCCCTCGGGAAAATGCTAAACCGCCCGAGTTGGGGTTTTGTTAACCAAGCTGGAACAGGGTTTTTCATGCGAATCGCAATGATCGGAACGGGCTATGTGGGGCTGGTGTCCGGAGCCTGCTTTGCGGATTTCGGTCACGACGTCACCTGCGTCGACAAGGACGAGAAGAAGATCGCGGCGCTTCATCGCGG
>NZ_JAFCJT010000052.1 GCF_018130785.1 Bradyrhizobium liaoningense | reverse complement strand
CTTCAAAGGAGGACTTCTTGTCTGGGCTGCTGACGAGATTGTCCGAGGCGTGAATCCTTGGCGGCGCTGTCTCGGGGCCGCCGTGGCCGTCTATGTGCTGATCACAGTGCTACGGTAGTCAGGGAAAGCTGTCGGCGGCCGCAGGGCGCCCGACGCGAAGGCCGTCAGGAAGCCCAAGGCCACCTGGGCGGAGCCGATATTCTTTGCACGTCGAGTACCGGGACATCACCTCCGAAGGTCTGCTGCGCGCCAGCTCGTTGATGGGATTAAGGAGGAACGCGCCGTTCCTAGCAGCGTTCTCTTCCCCAAAATAGGGAGGATGGACGTGACTGATAATCTCACCAAGCGAGGTCGGCCCGACCGCAGCAAGATAAACATGCATGAGGCTCACGAGGTGAAGTACTGGACGCATGCCCTCGGGGTGACCCGTGAAGAGCTACAGAAAGCAATCGATAAGGTGGGCAACTCCGCAGCTACAGTCCGTAAGGAGTTGGGTAAAGAGGCAGATGCGCAATGAGGACCGCGAGTGGCTCCTGTTCTACATCGATATCGCAATCGCCGTTTGCATGTCCGGTCTTATGATAACCTTTACTCGTATCATTCATTGACTGACTCCAATTGTCCCATCTGCCACGGGCTCGGCTGGGCCTGTGAGAACCACCCTGACCGCGCTTGGACCGAACAGCCTGGAGGCTATCAGTGCGGCGCGGCATGCCGTGCGAGTGCAATAGGACCGACGGCGTCGATCTGACGGACGTCGAGGGGATTATCGAAGAAGTTGAGGGGCCGAAGAGGAGCCGAGATTAGAATGCCGTATCGGGTTACGTATCTGGCCGAAGATCATATCGGCGCTTCAAGCGTTCGGTTGTGACCTTTGCGGCGTATTGAATGCGGTCGAGGTCGCCTTCATCGTTCGCGATGACGTAGAGTCTCCAGTTGATGTCGCGCGGGACACTGGTCTCGCATTCTACTTCCACAGAGCGGACATGTTCGGAGCCGGGAAAACTGCGGATTTCCTGTAACGCGATACGTTCGAGGTCGGCCTTCGAGATAGGAGCTTTTGTCACCCTTATCTCCTGAGCTGGCAAAGGGCCGTCGAATCCCACACCGTAGCCAACCGAAGCCGCGCGGCTAAGTTCCTATGGACGGCGGCGTTCCGATCTTGAGGGCGCGGCGCCGAACGGAAGCGTCTGCCAATGATCGATTAGCAATTCGGCGGATCCGCCGAAAAGGCGGAACGACGTCCTGCGAGGACGAGGTCGGGGTGACTGCGCTGCAATCTCTGTGTATTCAGCACGCGCCTAGTAGATAGCAGCTCCCGATCTTCGGACTACCATCGTGAGGCGGCTATGAACGTCGACCTCGTAGACAAGAGCGAGCCTCGCAGGCTGTCGGTAACGAGCTGAACCCTTGTGCCAGCAACCGCAATCAGACAAGATTGCTCATCGTCACGCCTCGGAGGGAGAGGGGCGGGGGTGGTGCGCGAGCTGCAGCAGCGTTGCGGAAGGCCGACGACCCGCCTTAGCACATTTGTTGCACCGGAGCCTGCCGGCCAGGTCGTGCGCAAAGGTTGTAGAGACGTGCGGCAATGCAGCCAGATCAACATCACGTCGGCTCTTGCAGCGGGAGCACTGGATTTCAAGCCAAGGGTAGTCATTGATCGACCGTGGGCGAGGGATCGATTGGCTACATGCGTTCGTTCCAACTCTCGCAGAGGAGGCGGTCGGCCTGCCTGATCAGCGCTTCGCCTTCGGCGCGAGCCGCGGCGGATTGAGCCGCCAGAATGGTGGTCATCGCGCGTGCCTTGCCGAGCTCCTTGCCCAAGGCCTTTCGGTCGCTACCGGAGAGCGGCGTCGGGTGATGCTTCGGAGCCATGCGGGGCGCGGGTGATCAATTCAGACAGGCTCGAAGGCGGGCCAGCAGCCGTCCTCCTCATAGCGGCCAGTCCGGCTTTGGCAGGTGTTGTTCGGCAAACGTTGTCCAACCTCCTTCCAGACGGCTTGTTGCCCGTAGAGCCGGACGGCGTCCGCCTTCTGGATCTCAACAATGCGCTCGCACCGGCGGCAGGAAACGCGCAGGACGTGCTGCGGGAGCTCGGACAGTCGAAGTCCTGCGGCTCGTCCTACCGGCTTGGCGTCAGCCGGGAGATCGTTGAGGACGGAGCGCCAGTATTCCTCCGGCATCTCGTCCTGCGGGCTAAGCGCACCCGCCTTCGCGGCCTCGTTACCCATTGATCTCGCTAAATTTTCCATCTGTTTCGAGTTGGGCATACGCCAGCTCGCAGGTCGGTCGTTCATGGCGGAATTAGAACATAAAGAGAACAAAAGTCGAGTCCGAGCAAAGGAGGCTGGACTTATTTATTTGACGTCGACCTTGTCGGAACTGGCAGCTTTCAATCGTCTTGAATCCAGGCCATCTAAACTGGAGTTCTGCGTACATGGCCCCCCGCGCCAACTGGAAAGGCTTCCTGCGTCTGTCCCTCGTGACTTGTCCCGTGGCGCTGTACCCAGCGACTTCCGAGTCCGAGAAAATCTCCTTCAATCAGCTAAATCGGCAGACAGGCCATCGCATCAAGTACCTCAAGGTCGACGCAGACACCGGCGATGAGGTGCCCAATGAGGACATTGTGAAGGGCTATGAGCTGGAGAAGGGCCAGTTCATCGAGGTTACCAAGGAAGAGCTCGAAGAGATCGCGCTGGAGTCCAGCCGCACGATCGAGATCGACGAGTTCGTCGATAAGAGCGACATCGATCCACGCTATTTAATCCGTCCCTACTATTTACGACCCGACGGCAAGGTCGGCCACGACGCCTTCGCGGTGATCCGCGAGACCATCCGCGAAATGAACAAGGTGGCCATCGGCCGCGTGGTACTGACCAATCGCGAGCACATCATCGTTCTCGAGCCCATGGAGAAAGGGCTGGTGGGGACATTGCTGCGCTACCCCTACGAGGTCCGCAGCGAGCAGGAGTACTTCGACGAGATCCAGGACGTCAAAGTCACCAAAGACATGCTCGACCTCGCCAAACACATTGTGAACCAGAAGGCAGGCACGTTCGATCCCGAGAAGTTCGAGGACCACTACGAGAGCGCACTGGTCGAATTGATCAACGAGAAGCGGGCCGGCAAGGTCATCCGCCCGAAGGAGCGGCCAAAGGGCGAGAACGTTGTCGATCTGATGGATGCGCTGCGCAAGAGCGTGGGCGGCGCAGCGGCCGATGCAGCCGCGCAAAAGAAGCCCGCCAAGAAGTCGAAGAAGCCCTCCGCCGGCCAGAAGGAAATGCTGATGCCGATCAGCGGCAAGAAACCCGCGAAGGAAGCGTTGGGTAAGAAGCCGGCGGCCAGGTCCCAGCGTAAGTCTGCTTAAGAGAGGAGAGCGCCATGGACATGAAAGACGCCTCGGCGATGACGGAGGCATCCGGCCTGGTGAACGATCACGATGGTACAGAGCTGGCTGCCGGCGCCAGGCGGGCCGGGACTGAGGCGAGTGCTCGCCCGCTTGCTATGTCCTCGCAAGACGAGCTCATACGTTGGACCGATCGCTTGCGCGAGGTGACGGTGAAGGCGCCGCTGCGGTCGCTGTTCGCGGCGTTCTTGGTCGGCCTCTGGGTCGCGCGCCGGCGCTAGTCTTGCTGGCCGTGCCGCGGAAGCTCAAGACGTTCCAGACCTCTTTGGGCTTCTACGACCTCGCAGTCGCTGCACCCTCGATGAAGGTCGCTCTCGAGGCCTGGGGCGCCGGCAGCAATCTCTCACCAGGACTTCGCCAGGCGGACGACGATCTCGATGTGGTCGCCGCACCATGTCGAAGCCAGGCGTGGTCCTCAAGCGCCCGCCGGGTCGAGCGGGCGTTTCCCGGAGCATTCCGATCTGCCCTCCGATCTCGAAAGGGACCGGGGTAAGGCGCGAGAAGCGACGGCCGAAGCCCGCGAAGAAGACCGGGCAGAAGATCGGCGAGCGAGGCGCAAAAAGCGGCCGACGCTTTCGAGAAGGAGCGGAAGCGCCAGGAAGCGCAGCGCCGGTGGGAAGAGGCCGCCCGCCAAAAGGAGCGCGAGCGGCGCGAGAAGGCGACGGCGAAAGCGCAGGCGGCCCTCGACGCCGCCGAGCGGCAGCACGCGGACAGGGCGCAGTCCATCAGGTCAGGCATCGAAGCTCTCGAGGCTCGCGTATTTCGCTTCGGACCGCCGTGCAACAAAATCAAACGCCCACCCTCAAAAGAGGGTGGGCGCGCGGTGACTTATGACATGATGACGTCCTACTTCTTCTCGGCGCTGGCTTCCTTAGCTGGGGGCGGCTTCATGCCGACGGTCAACTGGCGGATTTTTAGAGCGCCGCCTTCTCGGATGTTGATGGAACCCCAGAACACCGTGACCTGAGTGGCGTCACCGCTCTTAGGATCCTTGCCGAAGATGTCCGTCTCGCCGTTGGCAACGACCAGATCGTTGTTGATGACCGACATGTTGTCGACTCTGATCTCAATATGATCGGTGCCGTTCTTGAAGTTGTTTTCGTATACGGTCTTGAGATCGGAAAACACACCGCCCGGGTTGATCTGGATCCCGTCCTTTGCATAGAGCGCAGCGACACAGGCCGCGTCTTTCTTGGCGACGCAGTCGGTGTAGGCGACGGCTATTTTTTCAGCCTCCTGCTTGACCTCATCGGCCAGTGCCGGTGCAGAGATGAAAGCGGAAGAACACAATGCCAAGAGCAATGAACGTCGCTTCATAACAACTTCCCCTCTGGTTGTGATGCACAATTGCATCGCGACGTCCTCCCAACATAGGACGCTGCGTTGCATTTGTTCCGAGCGGCGTCTTCTTCGTCAGGCTGAAACACTACCGGTTTGCGAGTATACACAATTTTGCACGGCTTGACGCGCCAACCTTGACCATCGACGACGGGCGCGGCATTCCTCGAGAATGCAGCGAATGCAGGTACTGTTTCGGGAAAGACAGGCACATTGACGCATGCCACAGATGAAAGTGTCTTGGCTCGCGCGCGGTGGCCTACTTGTTCATCATCCGGCGGAGCTTCCAATCGACATCCCTGGCGTTCTCTCCCGCACGGCCTGCTTCACCATCGTCATTACGTTCGTCCGACGGCTCCTGGCGGACGCGCCTTTGCGGGTCCTTTATGATCCGCCTCAACTCCGCGGCGACGCCATCCAACACCGCGCGCTATTCCTTCATCTGCTTGGAGTGATTGTAGATCTTGCTGGTCACGGTCGGCACGATCACGTCACCCCTCTTGCTGACTGCATGATCGAGGCACTTCGCGATCCACGCATCGTCGAAGCCGAGGTCGCCGACCAGGGTTGCCGCTGTCCGGCGCAGGTCATGCGGCGTGAACGGCTTGAGGCGGAGCAACTCGCAAACCGAATTCTTTCGCCGCGCTTACATGCTCGATACGAAGGTCGGCACGGAGGAGAAGGACGATGCCGCTATGGTCGCCCAGACCGCATACAAGGCGATGCTGAATGGCGAGAGCGACGTCGTGACCGGCATGAAGAACAAGATCCAGTCCGCCGTCGCCAAAAACATCATGCCGAACGAAGTTCTCGCGAAGCAGCATCGCAAAATGGCGGAGCCGGGCACAGCCGAAAAGTAGGATCGGCGAGCGGATCGCGAGCCTGCCCGCTCCGGACGATATGATCTAATGCGTGAGTTTCAGAATGGGAACTCAGAAGCGCCGAGGCAGTTAGAGGGTGATTGGAAAATTGCACCTGAGGAAAAGGTGAAGGCTCGCGGGCAAAGTCATTGGGAATTGGCGCCACTTTCGCGGTTCTTCGGCGAACTCGCGAACCGGACCTCCATTGCGGCCGGACGGGCTTCCACATTCCTGTTGGCGGTCGGCGTGGTCATAGTGTGGGCCTTTAGCGGGCCGATCTTCCATTTCTCCGATACGTGGCAACTCGTCATCAACACCGGGACGACGATCGTGACGTTCTTGATGGTATTTCTCATCCAGAACTCCCAAAATCGAGACAGTGCCGCCATCCAAGTTAAACTCGATGAATTGATCCGCGTTGGCGCCGCGCGCAACTCGCTCGTGGGTATCGAACACCTCAGCGACGATGAGCTCGAGGAAATTCGCACTAAGTGCGAAGCCCGAGCGGCTGGTGACCGGTCGGTTGCGGATGCTGACAATGCCGCCCGCCAGGCGGCTGAACGAATATCGAGCTAAGGCCTTGTCGTCATCGCGTGAGCCAGCGAAAGATCCGGCCGCGGCCGATAGTATTGAAACAGTCCTCAAACTCGAGAAAGAAGATGAGCAGGAGTTAGCTCCCGTTCATCGGGCCTTCCACGCCATTGGCGCGTTCTTTGGCACGATCTACTTCATTTTATTCCAAGTGCTTGTCGTGACGGGATGGATCGCGCTTAATAGCGTACCGGCTCTGCGAGCTTGGGCAATCGATCCATTTCCGTTTCCGCTGCTTGCAACGTTTCTCTCACTTGAGGCGGTGCTGCTCACATCCTGTGTGCTCATTCGGCAAAATGCGATGGACCGTACCTCCGAGCGACGCGACTACCTTGAGCTCCAAATCAACCTATTGGCGGAGAAGGAGGCCACGCGAACGCTGGATCTGCTTCATCGGGTCGCTCAGCATCTGCGCATGCCAGACGCTGGCGATCATCAGATGACCGAATTGGCCAAGGAGACGCGGGTCGACCAGATCGCCCGTGATCTGAAGAACCGAGAGAACGAAGCTGAGACGAAGTGAGGGGCGTGCTTCGAGACTAACACATGTTGGCTGCCTACAGTGCCGATCATTAGGTTCCGCTTTGCATCTCCGGAAGTAGGGAATGTGCGAGATGATTGTAACGGACCGGAAAACCTGCATGATCCTCCATCGGTAGGTGCTCCGTCATGCGCTCGTGGGTTATAGCCTTCATCTTCCTCCTTTTGGGCGCTACCGCTTACGCCCAAGAGGATAAGAAGACTGATGACCTCAAGCCGGCCGATCCTGACACCGGCGAAAGCACAGTGCAGGAAACTACTCTCGGTCTCCTTCCCAATCCTTTCGAGAAGCACGGCGTCAAGTTTGCGGTCACATACATCGGCGAAGTTCTTGGCAATCCCGTCGGTGGATTGAAGCAGGGCTCGATCTATGAGGATCGCATCAACTTCGCTTTGGACGCTGATCTTCAGAAACTTGTGGGTCTCAACGGGGGCACCTTCCACGCCAATGTTTTTCAGATCGACGGGGGCGGCCTGTCGCGTGGAAGTCTGTTCAATTTTCTTGTGGTGAGCGGCATCGAGGCGCTGCCAACCACGCGCCTGTATGAGATGTGGCTTGAGCGGAAGTGGGGCGACAAGCTTGCGCTAAGGGCCGGGCAGCTTGCCGCCGACTCGGAATTCATGACGGCTAGGTATACAGACGTGTTCACCAATGCGTCGCTGGGCTGGCCCGCCGGTCTTTCCCTAAATCTGCCGAGCGGCGGGCCATCGCCACCGCTTGCG
>NZ_JAFCJT010000051.1 GCF_018130785.1 Bradyrhizobium liaoningense | reverse complement strand
CGTCGCGATTCGCGCCAACACAACGGAATCACGCTTGCCAGTTCGTCTCAACTGACTTTTGCAACAAAATCGACCCGAAGCGGATGTTTCGGATCCGTGAGCGGAGGGTTGATTTAAATCAACAGAAGCGTTGCGGCATCGTGTCCCGGGTAGGCGTGCACAGGGTTCTGTCGTCTCCAGGAGGGAGCTTCCAATGACCCGTACCCGTGACAGCTCAAAATCAGAAAGCCGCTTACCGAACCGCCGCAACTCGTTGCTTTGCGGCACCACACTCACCGCCGGCTATTTGCTGTGCGCGCTGGGAACAACCAGCCTCGCGCAGCAAACCACCGGCACACCGGGGTCACCCGGGGCCACCACGACGATCGATGGAAAGTATCTTCCGCCGCCGCCACCAAAGTTCGGCGGCGACATCAACCTGCAGGCCAGTCAGTCGAAACCGTACTGGCCCGCCCGCGTGGTGCCGCCGCAGGGCGCGCCCAACGTGCTCCTGATCATGACTGATGACCAGGGCTATGGAGTTTCAGGAACCTTCGGCGGCGTCATCCCGACACCTGCGATGGATCGCATTGCGCAGATGGGGCTACGCTACACTCAGTTTCACTCCACGGCACTTTGCTCGCCGACGCGGGCGGCGCTGATCACCGGCCGCAATCATCACGCGGTCGGGTTCGGCACTATTTCAGAGCAAGCGACCGGCTATCCGGGTTACGACAGCATCATCGGACCGGAGAGCGCCACGATCGGGACCATCCTGAAACAGAACGGATACGCGACCTCCTGGTTCGGCAAGAACCACAATACGCCGAGCTATCAGTACGGCGTGGCGGGACCGTTCGACCAATGGCCCATCGGCATGGGCTTCGACTACTTCTACGGATTCATGGGCGGCGAGACCGACCAGTGGACGCCGTACCTGTTCCGGAACACCACCCAGGTTTTCCCCTGGGTCGGAAACCCCGGCTACAATCTGACCACGGACATGGCGGACGACGCCATCGCCCACCTGCGACAGCTCAATGCCGCCGCACCGGATCAGCCGTTCTTCCTCTATTACGTGCCCGGCGGCACCCATTCGCCGCATCAGCCCACGAAGGAATGGATCGACAAGTTCAAGGGCAAGTTCGACATGGGCTGGAACGAACTTCGTGAGCAGATTTTCGCCAATCAAAAGCGGCTTGGCGTCATCCCCGAGAACACGCAGCTCACAGCCTGGCCGGACGACCTGCAGAAGTGGGAGGCCTTGACGGCCGATGAGAAGAAACTGTTCGCGAGGCAAGCCGAAGTGTTCGCCGGTTATGCCGCCTACACCGATCACGAGATCGGGCGCGTGATCCAGGAAGTCCAGGACGAAGGCAAGCTCGACAACACGCTGATCATCTACATCAGCGGTGACAACGGCACGAGTCCGGAAGGCACCACGCGCGGGACTCCGAACCAGTATACCGCTTACAACGGCATATTGGATCTTCCGATCGCCGAACAGTTGAAGGCGTATGACGCTTGGGGCTCGGCCGCGACCTATCCGCATATGGCGGTGGCTTGGTCATGGGCCTTCGACACGCCGTTCAAGTGGACGAAGGAGGTGGCGTCGCACTTCGGTGGCACCCGGCAGGGCATGGCGATCTGTTGGCCGAACCGCATCAAGGATGCGGGCGGCATCCGCACCCAGTTCCACCACATGATCGACATCGTGCCGACCATCCTGGAAGTTACCGGAATTCCGGCGCCGCTGATGGTCAACGGCATCGCACAAAAGCCGATTGAAGGTGTCGGCATGACCTACACCTTTGACAAGTCGAGCACCAACGTGCCATCCGCGCGCACGACGCAGTATTTCGAGATGTTTGCCAATCGCGCGATCTATCACAACGGCTGGATCGCCACGACAACGCCACCCGCACCGCCATGGCTAATGGGCACTGCCAAGCTGCCCGCGGACGTGGTCAATGGCTACAAGTGGGAACTCTACAACATTGCAGAGGACTACTCGGAGAACAACGACCTCGCGGCGAACATGCCGGACAAGCTCCGCGAGTTGCAAGAGCTGTTCATCGTGGAAGCGACGAAGTACAATGTGTTTCCGCTGGACAACTCGATCCTCTCGCGCATCATCGCACCAAGGCCAAGCGCGACAGCCGGTCGGAACATTTTCACCTACTCGGGTGAGTTGTCGGGTATCCCCACAAGCGATGCACCCAGCATCCTGAACAGGTCCTACACGATCACCGCAGAGCTCGACATTCCAGGCGTGGGCACCACTGTTGGGCGTGCGGGCCCACAGGACGGCAGCGAAGGGATGATCGTCACCCTCGGTGGCCGTTTCGGTGGCTATGGCCTGTATCTGCTCAAGGGCAAGCCGGTTTTCGTCTATAACTTGGCCGACCTCGAACGCTTCCGCTGGGAAGGCAAGGACGCGCTCACACCCGGCAAGCACACCATCGTGTTCGACTTCAAATACGATGGCCCCGGCTTCGGCAAGGGTGGCACGGGTGTTTTGAACGTGGACGGTAAGGAGACTGCGACCAACAAAGTCCCGCACACCCTTCCATTCATCATGTCAATTGACGAAACCTTCGACGTGGGTGTCGATACACGTACCCCCGTTGACGACAAGGACTATCAGGTGCCCTTCCGTTTCAGCGGCAAGATTGACAAGCTCACCGTCAAGATCGGGCCGGTGCAGCTCACCAGCGAGGAGCATCAGATCATTCGGCACGCCCGCGCTGGCGCGGATAACTAATGCCACAGCAATCCGGCCGGGCGTACCTTCTCCTCGGGGCCCGGCCGGGGCTCGGGCTTCTCATCACCCTTGTTCAGGGACCAGCTCCGATCACAGATATTACCCCTGGGCTAGAGCGTTTAGTTGGCATCGCGATCGGCTCCGCCATGCTGTGTCTGACGACCGCCGCCTGGCCCTTGGATCAAGACCAATAGCATCTCTGACGGAGGCCAACCGCCGTCTTCCCAATGTCGCCCGACCAGTATTCGTATGTTCCCTCAAGCGGCCGGACATCGCGAATGCGATCGTCGAGCCGAACCGTGCTTCAGGTCTCAGCGTGTGAGCTGATGGAGGTAAACCCGACATACCCCGCGCTTGCCCTTGATCGCTGCTTTTGACCCGTAGCAGATATTCGCCGAGAAGCGGCGACCGATTGCTCGGCGCCGCTTTCTTGTGAAATCAAAGCTGGGACATGCCACCGTCGACGACCAGCTCCGATCCCGTCGTGAATGCTGAATCGTCGCTGGCGAGGAACAGTGCCGCTCTGGCGATTTCCGCAGGCTCTCCGAAGCGATGAAGCGGGACCTGTTCTTCGATCGCCGAGGCAGTGTCATCGAGTTGCTTGCTGGAAAGTCCAAGCTTGCTGTGAAATGGCGTGCTGATTGGGCCGGGACTAACGGCGTTTACGCGAATGCCGCGCGGCGCAAGCTCGGCGCCCAATGACCGGACCAGCGAACGCAGAGCTGCCTTCGTAGCCGACAGGATCGACAGGCCGGGTGTCCCGACCTCGTTCAGGAACGACGTCGTCACGACAATGCTGCCACCTTTGGCAAGGAGTGGTGCTGCCTTTTGAACGGTGAAGAACACACCCTTGAAATTTACGTCGAACTGAGTGTCGATCTGCTCTTCAGTGACGGCTTCGAGCAGTGCCGCCAGGCCCATACCCGCATTGGCGAACACGACGTCAATCCGGCCGAACTTTTCACGGATTTGACTGACGACGTTTCCGACATCGCCAGACTTGGTCACGTCGGCACGTAGTGCTGTGACGCCATCGCCGATCTGATTTGCTGCCGATTCCAGCCGGGCCTGATTTTGCCCGACGATGATGACGTTGGCGCCTTCTTGGCGAAACAGCTTCGCAGCTTCGAGGCCGATACCCGAGGTGCCGCCCGTGACGAGGGCGATTTTGTTTGACAGTTTCATGATCTTCTCCTGGTCCGAAGGTTTTTGTTGGGTTCGTAACCGGAGCGCGCGATCCGTGAGCAGCACCATGATCGTTGACCTTCCTTGTCACAACAGAGATGATCTGTGCCGGCGACATAGAAAACCTTGCCCGGCAATTCATGAGAGCGCCCAATCACTTAAACGCACTTCGTGCCTTTGAGGCTGCGGCACGCCATCTTAGCTATGTCGCGGCCGCCGATGAGCTGAAGGTGACGCCGGCCGCGGTTGGCAGCCTTGTCCGCGGTCTGGAAGCCGCCGTCGGAGTTGAGCTTTTTCATCGCTCGCAGGCAGGCCCCGCACGACTGGAGTTGACCGAGGCCGGCCGCGCCGCGCTGCCGGAGCTGCAAGCCGGGTTCGATCATCTGACGGTCGCCTATGAGCGCCTGAAAGCATCGCGCGGCCAGATCACCATCAGCCTCACCGTGCCGCCCGCCTTTGCCGACAAGTGGCTGTTGCCTCGCGTCGAGCGCTTTGCGGCCAATTATCCGCTTTACGACCTGCTTATCGACACTAGCGGCCGTCTCGTCGACTTCGCCGCCGAGCGAATGGATGTCGGTATCCGTTATGGTGCTGGTCGCTGGCCGGGCCTCAGATCAATTTTCTTGTTACGCGATGCTTTCTTTCCAGTGTGCAGCCCGGTCCTGCTCACAGGCCCTCATCCGCTGCGAAGCCCAGAGGATCTCAAGCATCACACCCTCATTCATGATCGCTCGATGGCGTTTGAAGGCGCATTTCCGACCTGGCGCACATGGCTGCAAGCGGCAGGTTGTTCCGATATTCATTGCGAGCGGGGGCTGCAAATCAACGATTCGGCAGCAGCCTATCAGGCCGCGATGAATGGCAGTGGTGTCGCCTTGGGCCGCACTACGTTGGTGGCTCTGGATCTGGCGGCGGGGCGCTTGATACGTCCCTTCGGTGAGGCATTGGACTGCGAGCTTGCCTACTACCTCGTCTATCGGCCAAGAGCCGAGAACAATTCTGGAATCACGGCCTTCAAGGATTGGATCTGTGGTGAAGTAGGGACGAGCGTTGCGATCGTCGGTTAGTCGCCCTTCGAAACATGTTGACCCCGTCCCGGCGTCCGCTATCGGCGGCAAGCCAGACGGGGAGCCGCGCTCGCATCGACCGCCGCTTTTGAGACCCAGACCGGACTACCCGTTCGCCGCGCAGGCATTGGGCTTAGGCTCCACCGGTCCTCGCGCTAGTTTGAAGGACCTCGTGTTGCCAGACAGAGCGGTCGTCCCCATCCTATAGTGATCAGAAACCGCCAGCCACGAAAAGACCAGACTACTGGCGATTGCCGCGCTTGCGCCGCCTGCTTGGGCGGAAGGGCGCAGGTACGGGCGCCAGGGCGAGCCCTGGTACGGTATGGCAATCAACCCTCGACCATGGCCGATGCGTGCCGGTCATGCCAGTCGCGTGGATTATCGAAGAGCTGATCTATGGCCAAAAGCATTTTTGTCATCGTTGCTATTCTCGCAATTTCTACTTCTGGCGCTTTGGCCGCACAGAGGATCCATCATGGCCGCGCGTCGCCTGCGCCGTCGCCGAGCGAGGGGGTTAGGGGGCTGAGCCCATATGCTGTGGGCCCAGGTAATTCCAACGACCGCGACATGTACATCAAGAACCTGCGCGACTCCGGGTATAATCCGGAGAACGACTTCAACAGGTTCGGGAACGTGCAGGCAGTACCTTATGGGGGCGGCTAAACCTCGAATCCCCTTCACCCGGTACCGGCGCGGCTGCTGTCGCTAGGCCCGCCAAAACGGCTTTTCGAGTTCGTGCGCGATGTCGCTCCGCGAGACGCCGATATCGTGCAGGTCGGGCTCGGTCCAGCGTGCGAGCTCCCGGCGATCGCGATAACGCTGCCGCCAGAGAGGGTCGCGCCAACGCTGGCCCAAACCTCGTAGAGGTTGACGAGAGGCTTGACATCAGCGGAGATCAGGCGTGTTGAAGGAAACTTCACAGCTTTATCTCCCCCTATAAGTTCGGGGACTGTATCGCTGTGCTACTGACAGCATACTGTCAGCAACAGGTAGCATCTCTGGCCCGAGGAACGGAGATGCCCCGGCTTCAGCTGGCAATCACTTTGCGTCATGTCTTCTTGGGAAGTCCGATGTTGGCCCATCGCGACCTCTTGCGCTGCCGCACGAACTTGGTCGCTATTGGGGGCAAGCCAGACGGGGAGCCGCGCTCGCATCGACCGCCGCTTTTGGACCCGGAACGGACATCCGGCCTGAGCGGTGATGCCAGCGTCTCAAGACCAGAATCGATCCTCCCGCTGCTCATCGCCTTGATACTCGCGGAAGTCGGTCGCCTTTCCGTTCTTCATCCGCCAGACGTGGATCTCCGGAAACGAAGCCGACAGCCCGTTTCGTTCTGCCTTCACGGTTACCAAGGCGACAACGAGATCGTCTTCAGCTAGCACATTGTGCACATCGATGCTGAATGCGCCTCCCGAAAGCTCCATCGTGCGTTGAAAGAAGCCTCCGACCTGGTCATGGCCGATATAGTCGCCTGATAGCGGACTATGACCGGGAACGTGCCATGTGATGCCCGTTTCGAAAGCCGCGAATACCGAAGGAATGTTTCCTACCGCAAAGTCTTCGTAGGCCTTGCGGACAATCACCGAATTCGAATCGCCCATTGTTGTCTCCTAAAAGGGTTTAGAACCCCTACGGGACTACTCGTGGTTACGGTGCCGTATGAAGCCAGAATTATAGCAGGCAATGGGTCGCCTCGAAATGTCTTCCCTTGGCCTAACTCTGACCTAGCCAGATGTCGGCTTTTGTGGTGCCGTTGGGGCGAAGCGGTCTACGCGGTCTATATAGAGATCTAGGACAAACGAATGCGGCAGATTCCGTTGGGAGCCAGAGGAACATCGACAGTGCGGGTGCAACCAGAACATCTTGCCGACCGATTCAAGGACGCGATATTGCCGCAAGTGCTTGCGACGCCCGTGATGATTTTGATCATGGAAAACGCCGCGCTCAATGCCATCAGACCGTTTTTGGACGCAGGTGAAAGCGCGGTCGGCACTGCAGTAGATGTACAACACTTCGCCGCCACGCCTGTAGGCTACGACGTGTGCGCGACGGCCGAGGTAATCAACGTCGAGGGAAAACGAGTTGACTTCAAGGTGTCGGCAAGCGACGGCATAGAGGAGATCGGCAGCGGAACTCATCAACGAATTGTCATCGATCTTCGTTCGTTCAACGAGCGCCTTGCCAAAAAGAGGAGCTACTAACGCAACGTCGGCCTGACATTACGGCCAGCTCTTGACACAACGCGTGCCGGAGCGAGCGGTAGCGCCTTGCGATTGGAAAAGGCGCAAATCGGGTGCGACCAGGAGGCGAAAATAGCGTGACTTCTCAGTGGCAGTATCAGGTTAGGTTCGATGTGCGCGATTCTGCCACGGCGGAATCGGTGCGCCGAGAACTCCGTGATCCGGCACTGGCGCCGCTGGTCGATATCCTCGTCGAGCATCGCGCTGCGCTGAAATGCCAGTACGACGCCTTTGCGGAGTATGTCGCCGCAGCAGAAGAGCACGGTATCGAAAAATATCCGCTCTACCAGTGGACGAAAGAGACGATCGAGAATCCGGCGAAGAAGGAAAAGTATTTGAAATCCTTTACACTCTACGTGGACGACCGGGAGGTCTATGCCAAGGAGATTGCTGACGCGCTCGAGGCGGACTTGCAACCGCTCGCCATTAGCGGGCTCATTACGCGAATATCCAAGTACGATACCAATCCCGCCAACAATCCTCAGTCGCCGCGGCGTCCCCGCGAGCGGAGCTAGCCCATCCGCGAGAGCGGGCTGAATGACCGCTCCTGGCCGATTTTGTTGCAAAAGTCAGTTGAGACGAACTGGCAAGCGTGATTCCGTTGTGTTGGCGCGAATCGCGACGAGGT
>NZ_JAFCJT010000050.1 GCF_018130785.1 Bradyrhizobium liaoningense | reverse complement strand
GCACGGGCTTCAAAGCCCTTGGATGAAGCGGTCTCCCGTCCGTTACCGCACCGGACACTCTAGCCGATCCGGCGCAATCTGACTTACAAGGATGACGGAGCCGATGATGTCCGTAGTAGCTCGTTGGCAGCCCTGATATCCGCAGTCTCGGAGCCCTCGGCAAAGCCTTCGAGCGCCGATCGAAGCAACCGCTTCGCTTCCTCGCACTGGCCACGTTCCGCAAGGAACCCGGCGAGATCGATCGCAGCCCGCAGCCCCCAGGCTTTTGCGCCGCTGCGACGGCAGAGGTCCAAGGACTGCATCAGGTGGTTTTCGGCCTCTCCACGGTTCGGGTCCGGGAGGGACAGTAACACCTTGCCCTTCATGCGCAGCAGCTCGGGCATATAGAGATGATCACCGCCTTGCTCGACGAGACGGATCGCGTCGTCGATCAGGCGTGCACTCTGCTCGATCTGCCCGAGCGCCAACAAGCCATGCACGAGCGCGATGTTTAACGTCGTGGTCAGCAGCTCGTAGCCGGAATCGTGAAGCTCGCGCAGACAGGCCCGTATCGTCTCGACGCCGCCTGCGGCGTCGCCGCGCCGGATCGCCAGCTCGCCTTTGACGCCTCGGCCGACCGCGAGATAAGGCCCCATCGAGCGCGATTCGGCATGTGCGATGAAGCGGTCGATGTTCTCTTCCGCGCCGTCGAGATCTCCGCTCCAGAGATCGATCGAGACCGCCCAGATCAGCGCGATGCAGAGCGTGATCGGATGGTCCATCTGCGCGGCCTCGGTGACCGTCTGCAGCGCCAGTTGCCGCGCATCCGCAGGCCGGCCCTGCAGCCAAAGCTCGCGCGCGAGCGAGATGCCGGCCCGGTTGCGGTGATCGAAGCCGTGGACCGTGCTGATCCGCTCCGTGCCCGGCCCGTGCCAGGCGGCCTCCAGCATGCGCAGTGCGTCGCGATGCTCGCCGGCCAGATGCAAGGAGACACCCAGCAGCGAATGGGCGAGGGCGATGGAGGCGGCATCGCCGAGCGTCTCGGCAACCGTGAGGCTCTGCTGCGCATAACCGAGTGCGGCGTCGAACTGTCCCATCCGCTCGTGGAAGATGTGCATGCGGCCGAGCAGCTGGAGCTGGTTCGGCGCGTCGCCGCGCGCCTCGGCGATCGCCAGGCTCCTGCTCAGGGCGGCACGCGCAGCTTCGCTGCCGCCACGCGTGAACATCAAGGTCAATCCGAGGGCGGCCTGGATGTGCATTTCCCCGGCGCTGCCGCGCGAGGGCGGATCGATCGCAAGCAGCGCCCGTTCCGACCAGCGCCGGCATTCGATCAGCAGCGACATCGCGAGAAAGATGGGCGCCGCGGCGGCGGCAAGCGCAATGCCGATGCCGACATCGCCGCCTTTGCCAAAACACCAGTCGAGCGCGGCGCGCACATTGTGAAGCGCGGAGAAATGGATCGCGCGCTCGTCGGCGCTCGGCACCGTCGCCCACGTCGTGCCGGCCTGCTCCAGCCATCGCCGGTAGTATGTTGCGTGGCGGGCGGCGAGCGCGGTCTCGTCCGGCTCGATCTCGAGCAGATAGGCGCGCGTCGTGTCGAGCAGACGATAGCGCATCATGGCGCCGATCGGTCGCGGCGCGACCATCGACTTGGCGACCAGGCTGTCGATGGCATCGAACAGGCGCGAGCGGTCGACGCGCTGGTCCGGCACGATTTCGAGCGCGGCGTCGATGGTGAAGTGGCCGGCGAAGACGGCAAGCCGGCGCAGCACGACGCGCTCGGTGTCGGACAGGAGCCCGTAGCTCCAGTCCAGTGTGGCTTGCAACGTCTTCTGCCGCGGCGGCGCGGTGCGCTGGCCCTGCCAGAGCAGATTGAGACGTTCGTCGAGCAGTATGGCTGTTTGTTCCAGGCCGTAGGCCTCGACCCGGCCGGCGGCGAGCTCGATCGCCAGCGCCATGCCGTCGAGCTTGCGGCAGATCCCGGCGACGATCGCAGCATTGCCATCGTCGAGCGCGATCTGCGCACCTCCGGCCATGGCACGTTCGAGGAAGAGCTGAAGCGCAGGATAGGTTTGCGCGGCAGCCGCGGTCAGCCCGGGATTGTCAGGCGGAACGGCGAGCGGCGCCAATCGATAGACCTGCTCGCCCTCGACGCGCAGGGCCTCGCGGCTCGTGGCGAGGATGTGGACATGCGGTGCGGCGTGGAAGATTTCTGCTGCGAGCGGCGCCGCGGCGGCGATGACGTGCTCGCAATTGTCCAGGATCAGCAACATTCGCTTCTCCCCGAGGTGCGCGAGCAGTGCAGGCAAGGGATCGTCGGTCTGCGCCGGCAAGCCCAGCATCAGCAGGATCGAGGTGATCACGAGATCGGGATCGCTGAGTGCGGCAAGATCGACGAAATGTGCAGCGTCGGAGAAAGTCTCGAGCAGGTCGTGCGCGATCGCCACCGCGACGGCGGTCTTGCCGACGCCGCCCGGGCCGACGATCGTGACGAAGCGCGAAGCGATGAGCCTGCCGGAGACGGCGGCAACCGCATCGTCGCGCCCGACCATCCGTTGCAGCCGGTTCGGCAGTTTGACGGGCGGTAATTCCGTCCGCTGCGTGGCGCGCCGCTCTGGCGGGATTTCGACCTTCGAGATCGGCGCCACGAAGCAATAGCCGCGGCCGGAGAGCGTGGTGATATAGCGGGCGCCGTCCTTGCCGTCGCCGAGCGCCTTGCGCAGGGCTGCGACGTGAAAGCGCAGATTGGCTTCTTCGACGGTCAGGCCGGGCCACACCAGCGCCATCAGATCCCATTTGCTGACGACGTCGTTCGGCCGGGACATCAGCGCAATCAGCGTGTCGAAGGCCTTTGCGCCGAGCGGCAGCGCGACGCCGTCGCGCATCACGAGCCTTTCATGCGTTGTCACGGTGAATGGCCCGAACGATAGGGTTCCCGTTGCGGTGCCGGCCGGCTCGGTCATGGCGAAATCTTGGTCCTCTCAAACGGACCGGATAGCCAGATGATCGCAATCCGGCAAGACCGTCCCTGCATCGGCATCAGACTGCTGATGCAGGCCTCGTGGGGGACTGCGAGCCGGGTCCTCACAACTTCTCACAAGTCCAAACGGGTGTCCTGCTGCCGCCGCTGCTAGTCAGTTGCGCGACGGCAAGGAGACCTTCATGACGCAAGCGGCAAAACTGCTCTACACGGCCAGGACCCGCACCAGCGGCGGACGACACGACGGCATCTCGCGCAGCTCCGACGGCCGCCTCGACGTCAAGCTGTCGTCGCCGGGCGGCACAGGCATCGGCACCAATCCCGAGCAATTGTTCGCGGCCGGCTGGTCGGCCTGCTTCGAAGGCGCCATGGAGATTGCCGCGCGCAAGCGGAAGATCGAGCTTCCCAGAAAAAGCGCGATCGATGCGGAAATCGACCTTCTTCTCGATGAGGGCACTTATGCCCTCCGGGCGCGTCTCAATGTCAGCCTGCCGGGCCTCGATCGCGAGATCGCGCGTGGCATTCTCGATGAGGCGCACCAGACCTGCCCCTATTCCAAGGCCGTTCGCGGCAATATCGACGTCACGGTCGCGCTGATCTGACGCACTATCCTCAACCATCAACAAGGTAGCACCACCATGAAACAGATCATCGACCAGCACCGTCGCAAATTTTTCGGCGTCGCTGCGGGAACCGTCGCCGTCGGTCTCGGCGTGATCGACCTCGCCCGCGCCGAGACGGAAGCGCCGAAATCGTCCACATCGAATGCGTCCTTCGGTCCGATCAAGCAGATCGACGCCGGCGTCCTCAATGTCGGCTATGCGGAGGCAGGTCCCTCGAACGGTCCGGTGGCGATCCTGCTGCATGGCTGGCCTTACGACATTCACGCCTTCGTCGATGTCGCGCCGATCCTGGCAAAGGCGGGCTATCGTGTGATCATCCCTCATCTGCGTGGCTATGGCACCACGCACTTCCTCTCCAGCGAGACGCCTCGCAACGGCGAGCCCGCGGCCATGGCCGTCGACATCATCGCGCTGATGGACAAGCTCGACATCAAGAAGGCGGTCGTTGCCGGCTTCGACTGGGGCGCGCGCACCGCCGATATCATCGCTGCGCTGTGGCCGGATCGCTGCCGCGCGCTTGTCTCGGTCAGCGGTTATCTGATCTCCAGCCAGGCCGCCGGCAACGCGCCGCTGCCGCCGTCGGCCGAGCTGCAATGGTGGTACCAGTTCTATTTCGCGACCGAGCGCGGCCGCGCCGGATACGAGAAGTACACGCATGATTTCGCAAAACTGATCTGGAAGCTCGCCTCGCCGCAGTGGAAGTTCGACGACGCCACCTTCGACCGGAGCGCGGCGGCGCTGGACAACAAGGATCATGTCGCGATCACGATCCATAATTACCGCTGGCGGCTCGGGCTCGCCCAGGGCGAAGCGAAGTACGAGGATCTCGAAAAGAAGCTCGCAGCAGCTCCGCTGATCAGTGTCCCGACGATCACGATGGAGGGTGACGCCAACGGTGCGCCGCACCCCGACCCCAGCGCCTATGCCAAGAAATTCTCGGGCCGGTACGACTTTCGCCTGATCACCGGCGGCATCGGTCACAATCTGCCGCAGGAAGCACCACAAGCCTTTGCCAAGGCCGTCATCGACGCGGACGGCGGCGCCTGAGGATCTGCTCGAGGCCTCGGTCCGGCGTGGCTGGACCGAGGCCCACAAGCGATCGCAACTTAACGAAGCGTCATGGCGACAATGAAATCTGAAAAGACCAAATCTCCATCCTTTGCGACGATGATCGTGCTGGCCGTGCTCCTCCTCGTCGTTGTCCTCACCTGCGTGCCGTATCTGGTCACGATCGCCTTTGCGGAGGCGCCGGCGACAGCCGATGCCTCGCCGATCTTCGGTGTCACTGTCCCGCAGGGCTACAAGCAGTGGGAGCTGATCGCGCCGGCCGAGGAGGCGGCGCCCTTGGACGAGCTGCGCGCCGTCGTCGGCAACCAGATCGCGATCGATGCCTATCAAGACGGCAAGCTTCCGTTCCCCGACGGCACCATTCTGGTCAAGCGCGCCTGGAAGCGGAAACAGTCACCCGAATTTGCGTCCGCGACGATTCCCGGCGCCGCCACCACGGTCCAGGTGATGGTCAAGGATTCCAGGAAATATGCCGCGACCGGCGGCTGGGGCTTTGGCCGATTCGTCAACGGCAAGCCGGTCGACGAAGCCCAGCACCGCACCTGCTTCGCCTGTCACGAAGCCCGGGCCAAGAGCCGCGACTACGTCTTCACACGGCTTGCGCCTTGAGCAGTCGGGAGCGCGCCGTGTCAAAGACGTGGTTCATCAGCGGCAGCTCGCGCGGGCTCGGCCGCGCCATCACCGAGGCCGCCCTCGCGGCGGGAGATCGCGTGGCGGCTACGGCCCGCGACACGAAGCCGCTCGAACCGTTGAGTGAACGCTTCGGCGAGAGGCTGCGGCTTGCAGCGCTCGACGTGACTGACGAGGCGGCCGCGCAAGCGGCCATCGGCTTTGCCGTGGAGGCGTTCGGCGGCGTCGATGTGGTCGTAAACAATGCCGGCTACGGCGATCTCGGATCGGTCGAGGACACGAGCCTGGCCTCGTTCCGTCAGCAGATCGAGGTCAATCTGCTCGGCGCCATCATCGTCACGAAGGCGGCGATTCCCGTGCTGCGTCGGCAGCGCCGCGGGCACATCGTGCAAGTCTCATCCGTCGGCGGACGGATCGGTGCTCCCGCGCGCGCGGCCTATTCGGCCGCGAAATGGGGCATCGAGGGCTTTTCTGAATCGCTGGCGCGCGAGATGGCGTTGATCGGCGTGCACGTGACGATCGTCGAGCCCGGCGGCTTCCGTACGGGCTTTGCGCAGTCGGCTCATGCGACCGGCGAAGGGCGGACCGAGTACGATGCCGTCGTTGGAGCGGCCGTCAGGATGCAGCGCGATTATGATGGCCGCCAGCCGGGCGATCCCGCAAAGGCCGCCGCCGTTGTGCTGAAGCTCGTCGACATGGACAGCCCGCCTCTGCGGATCGCGCTCGGCAGCGACGCCGTGAACGCCATCGCGGCGATGGACCGGCAGCGTCTCGAAGAGCTGGAGAAGTGGCGCGCGCTCGGCGTCTCGACCGATTACTGATCGCGTCTTACTCCGCCGCCACCATCTGCTGCGTGCGCCACTGTCCCAGCAGGGCGCGGAGCGAGGCCGGCTTCACCGGCTTGTTGAGCACCGCGATTTTTTCCTCGCGCGCGGCGACCTGCACCGCGGGGCTGCGGTCGGCGGTGATCAGGATCGCAGGGATGCCGTCGCCGAAGCGGCGGCGGATGTCGCGGATGGCGGCAATGCCGTTGCCGCGGTCGAGATGATAGTCGACCAGCAGGCCGGTCACGCGGCGGCCCGCGCCTTCGATCGCGGCGATCGCGCCCTCGGGGTCGGCGACCGCGATCACCTCGGCGTCCCAGGCCTTCAGCAGCGTGCGCATGCCGTCGAGGATCGCTGCGTCGTTCTCGATGCAGACGATGAGGGCACCCGAGATCGGCGTGCGCGCCAGCGGCGTCGCGCTGGTCACGGCCGCAGTGTGGGTGATCGCCTTCGCCGTCGGCACCGTCACGGAAAACACCGAGCCGCCGCTCTTGTTGCCGTCGATGGCGATGCCGTGCCTGAGCACGCGCGCGAGCCGTTCGACGATCGAGAGGCCGAGGCCGAGGCCGCGTGCGATCCGCGCGCCCTGCTCGAGGCGGTGGAATTCCTTGAAGATCTCGCTGCGCTTGACCGGCGGAATGCCTACCCCGGTGTCATAGACGCAGATCTTGAGCGAGGCGCCGCGGCGGCGGCAGCCGACCAGCACGCGTCCGCGCGGGGTGTATTTGATCGCGTTGGAGATCAGGTTCTGGAGCAGGCGCCGCAGCAGGAGCCGATCGGACTCGACCGGCAGCGAGCAGGGCACGAAGGCCAGCTCCAGGTTCTTGGCGCGTGCGATCGGCGCAAACTCGATCTCCAGCGAGCGCATCAGGTCGGCCATCTTGAAGCTCGAGGTCGAGGTCGTCATCGCGCCGGCGTCGAGCCTGGAGATGTCGAGCAGTGCGCCGAGGATCTCCTCGATCGCCTGGAGCGATTCGTCGATGTTCTCGACCAGCCGCGTCTCCTCGCCGCTGTGCTGGCGCTCGACCAGGCTGGTGACATAGAGCCGCGCCGCGTTCAGGGGCTGGAGGATGTCGTGGCTGGCTGCCGCCAGGAAGCGCGTCTTGGAGATACTGGCGTCCTCGGCCGCGCTCTTGGCCAGCGCCAGCTCGGAGTTCAGCCGGGTCAGCTCCTCGGTGCGATCGCGCACCCGCTTTTCGAGCGTCGCGTTGGCGCGCTCCAGCGCTTCGGCCGCCTCGAACGTGGGCGTGACATCGGTGAAGGTGATGACGAAGCCGCCGCCGGGCATGCGGTTGGTCAAAATCTCGATCACCATGTGGCGGTCGGGCAGGCGCTCGAGATAAGGCTCGCTGTCGGTGGTGTAGGCCGCGAGCCGCCGCTCCAGCACGGCTTCGCGCTCGACCGGATTGTCCGGCTCGCTCACACCCATGAATTCCAGGATCTCGCGCAGGGGCGTTCCGAACTGGATGAAATGCGGCGGCACGTTCAGGAGATCGCCGAACTGCCGGTTGGAGCAGATCAGTTGCAGATCGGCGTCGAACACCGCGATGCCCTGGCGGACATGGTTGAGCGCGGTCTGGAGGATCTCGCGGTTGAAATGCAGCGCCGCGTGGGAATCGTCGAGCAGTTTCAGCGCCGCTTTCGCCGAGACCGTCCGCTTGCGCAGCAGCAGCGACATCACGAGCCGCGAGGAGGCCGCGCCGATCGAAGAGGCGATCAGGTGCTCGGCATGCTGCAGCAGCTCGAAATCGGCGGGCGCCCCGGATTCCAGGCGTACATTGCGCCGCACCGAGAATGCCTCGAATGAATGCCGGGCCCGGTCGGGTCCGAGATATTGTGCGACCGTTGTCTGGATGTCCTGCACTGTGACGGTGGTGCGCCAGCGGCGGAAGCTCGGGGAGATCGGCGCGAGCGTGTTGGGCACGAACAGATCGGCCTGCACCAGCTCGATCGAAGATGGCTGCCGCGCCAGCGACAGCAGCACATAGGTCAAGATGTTGAGCGACAGCGACCAGATCACGCCATGCATCAGCGGCGGCAGGTCGGCGCCGAACAGCGCCTGCGGCCGCAGTGCTTCGATGCCGAACGGCCCGTGCTGGAGCAGCAGGATGCCCAAAGTCGAGGAATCCATGAAGCTCGGCATGAACAGCGTGTAGAGCCACATCGCGAAGCCGACCAGCATGCCGCCGATCGCGCCGCGCGCGGTGGCGCGCCGCCACAACAGCCCGCCGAAGAAGCTTGGCGCGAGCTGGGCGATGGCGGCAAAGGAGAGCAGGCCGATCGCCGCGAGCTGGGTGTTGCCGAGCGCGCGGTAGTAGAAATAGGCCATCACCATGATGGCGAAGATCGCGAGCCGGCGCGAGCGCAGCAGGAAGTCGCTGAAATCGGCGCCGCCGGTGCGTCCCTCCGGCCGCCGTTGCAGCACCAGCGGCACCACGAGGTCGTTCGAGACCATGATGGAGAGCGCGACGCATTCGACGATCACCATCGCGGTCGCCGCCGACAGGCCCCCGACGAAGACGGCGACGCTGAGAAGTCCCGCACCGCCCTCCATCGGCAGCGCCAGCACATACATGTCAGGATCGACCGCGCCGAACGGGAAGCTGACGAGGCCGGCGAGCGCGATCGGGATCACGAACACATTGATGGCGACGAGATAGAGCGGGAACAGCCAGCGCGCGCGGCTGACCTCGGCATCCGAGGAATTCTCCACCACGCTGACGTGGAACTGGCGCGGCAGCAGCATGATCGCGCACAGCGACAGCAGCGTCATGGTCAGGAAGTTGCCGATCGACGGCGAATAGTCGATCGCGCGCACCGCCTCCGGCGTCTTCATGGCGCGCTCGACCAGCTCGTGCGGCGAGAACATCCAGAAGGTGACGAAGATGCCGGCGGCGAGGAAGGCGATCAGCTTGACGATGGATTCGGTCGCGACCGCCAGCATCAGGCCGTGCTGGTGCTCGGTGGCGTCGGTCTGCCGCGTGCCGAACAGCACGGCGAAGGCCGCCATCGCCAGCGTCACCATCAGCGCCATGTCGCCGAGGATCGGGATGTGGGAGAACGCCTGGTCTTCGCTCAGAATGACTTCCAGCGAGGAGGCGACCGCCTTGAGCTGGAGCGCGATGTAGGGCACCGAACCGATGATCGCGATCAGCGCAACGGTGGCGGCCACTGCCTGGCTCTTGCCGTAGCGCGCGCCGATGAAGTCGGCGGTCGAGGTGATGTTGTGGGCTTTGGCCAGCTGGATCACGCGGCGCAACACGCCCGTGCCGAGCCCGATCATCAGGATCGGGCCGACATAGATCGCGAGGAAGTCGGTCGAGGTGCGCGTGGCGAAGCCGACCGAGCCGAAGAAGGTCCAGGAGGTACAGTAGATCGCCAGCGATAGCGGATAGATCAGTCCGGAGGCACGACCGGGCCCGGCCGGCGAGCGGCGGTCGCCATGGCTCGCCACCAGGAACAGAAAGCCGATATAGCCGAAGGCGGCAGCAATCACGCCCCAGTCGTGCAGCATGGTGAGCGCGCTTCTCCCTGGGCGCGATGGCGCCCGAACCCATTTTCCCAGCAAATCTAGCGCGTTGGGCAGGCGCAAGCGACAGCGAAATGCCGCGCCGGGGCGGGAACTGGGGTTGTCGTTAAGGTGGGGTCGGGGCGCTGGTACTTACCCTCCCCCTCCAGGGCAGGGGAATCGCATGTGATCTTTTCGTAAGGCATTGCGATTTTGGCAGAAATCGATTCTGACGGTGGCTCCTGA
>NZ_JAFCJT010000005.1 GCF_018130785.1 Bradyrhizobium liaoningense | reverse complement strand
ACGCCTCAAGCTCAAGCGGGCCGGCTGGAACGATGCCTTCCTCTTCGAACTCCTCGGCTACATGCGATAGCCCTGCCCTGGAGGGGGAGGGTCGATCGCGCGTAGCGCGAGCGGGGTGGGGTGATCTCTCCACTCGGGCAACGTTGGATGTGGAGAGACCATCACCCCGCCCCGCTTCGCATTTCGCTTCGCTGCGTGCGTAGCGTCCCTCCCCCTCCGGGGGAGGGTAAGCACCACGCTTCGGCGACTTACAGCTACGCGCTCACACCCACGCCGACCGGGCAGGACACGCCGGTGCCACCCAAGCCGCAATAGCCGGCGGGATTCTTCGCCAGATATTGCTGATGATAGTCCTCGGCGAAATAGAACGCGCCGGCGGGCGCGATCTCGGTGGTGATGGCACCGAGACCTTTTGCGGCAAGCGCCTTCTGATAGAGCGCCTTCGATTCATCGGCCGCTTTCTTCTGCGCGTCTGAATAAGTGTAGATCGCGCTTCGGTACTGCGTGCCGACATCGTTGCCCTGACGCATGCCCTGCGTCGGGTTGTGGCTCTCCCAGAACGTCTTCAGGAGTTTCCCGTAAGAGATCTTCTTCGGATCGTACACGACCAGCACCACTTCGGTGTGGCCGGTCCGTCCCGAACAGGTCTCTTCATAGGTCGGGTTCGGCGTGTGGCCGCCGGCATAGCCGACAGCGGTCACGTAAACACCGTCGCCAAGCTCCCAGAATTTGCGCTCGGCGCCCCAGAAGCAGCCGAGCCCGAACACGGCCTGCTCGAGGCCCCCGGGATAAGGCGGCTGCAACTTCGCGCCGTTGACGAAATGGGTGGTCGCGGTGGGAATGGCTTGCGCACGGCCCGGCAGCGCTTCCGTAGCGCTCGGCAATGCGGTGGTCTTGCGCGTGAACAGCATGATTGGATCTCCGGAAACGAGCTGTCCGTCGCTTGAGAGGACGAGAGAAATCGTGCGCTCAGGCGGCGTGCTCGCGATCAGGTGGGGAATATAGGCATATACGCAGAAGGGGGCAGCCTCGTTACGCCGCGCCCCATCCGTCGCTCAGTCCCTGGAATATCCGATCAAGGGTTTCCGCGGCCGGAACAGGATCATCAGCAGGATGCCCAAAATGCCGAGCACCGCGAAGACCGGCTGATCCAGCACCAGGCGGATCACCGAGGTCCAGAGCCAGGGCGCCTTGGCCTCGACCCAGGACCGGAACGCCGTCTGGCTGGCCTGGTGGATGTCGTTCCAGAACTGGCCGAACCGGGTGAATCGCAGGGTCTGGTCGGCCACCCAGCGGGCGCCGTCATAGACCATGAAGATGAACCCGCCGGCCAGCAGCAACAGCCCAATCAGTCGGAAAAAGCCGCGGATCATGCCTCACCTATATGGCCGTCCGATCGGACGCCCCCTGCAACGCCGCCAGCCAATAGCCGGCCGACGGCAGAAATTCAACCTCATCAGGGCGTTACGGCGTTCGCCAGAGCGCCCCAGGCCTGTTTTCCAGCCCCGGAAAGCGTTGACGGTGCCGCAGACCCCCTCTATAAGGGCGCCAACTGGCGGTAGGCGCAATCCTGCCGCCGCTGTTCTTTGAGCAGTTGCAGGCTCCATGAGCTTTAAAGGCTTGGAGCCTCAGAGACGACCGCAAGGCCGTCGCTCATGTTCCGGGAATAGCCTAGCAACCGAACACCCTAAATCCGAGCGTCGATTCAGCGGTCAAGCAGCCGGCGCTACCCGACCAAGACGCGACCGGTACCGCAAAGGATATTGAGACCATGGCCAATACCACTTCCGCCAAGAAAGCGACGCGCAAGATCGCCCGCCGCACCGCCGTCAACAAGTCGCGCCGCACCCAGATGCGCGGTGCCGTGCGTACCGTCGAAGAAGCCATCGCGACCGGCGATCGCGCCGCCGCGCTGAAGGCGATGGCGAGCGCCGAGCCCGCGCTGATGCAGGCCGCGCAGCGCAACATCGTTCACAAGAACAACGCCAGCCGCAAAGTCTCCCGGCTCACCGCGCAGATCGCCAAGCTCGCGAAGTAAGCTCGTCGAGTCATCCGATCGACTGATCGGATCGACATCGCGCTCGTCAATCAGCCCGGCTCGCGCCGGGCTTTTTGTTGCCTGTCACAATTCACGCCTGCAATCGTTGGGCGACCATTCTTCCGTTGGAAGACTTGTGTCGTCTTCCCTGCGCTGCGCCCGTAATTTTACCAGCCGATGTTTTTGCAACAGCGGAAACTTTCACTGCGCTGCGAAAAACCCCTGCGGGGTGGGCTTAAGTTGAATCCGCGCGCGCGAGAGTTCTGCACACCGTAGTTTTCCCGGAACAGGTTTCGCGATGGAGTTACCCTGCGAAACGAGACTCAAAAAACGGTGTCTCAATAATCACTTATCAACATAGCGCCGACAAGCATTTGGAAAAATTGCCCGCACGGCGTGCGCGTGACGCTTTTGTAAAAAATTTTTGGCGGTGGCGGAGATTTGTCACATGACGCGCGGCGCGTTCGAATCTGTGCACGGATTCAAACTCTTGCTCGCAAGCCTGTGCACAACTCCCGCGCGGCGTTAACGCAGATCAAGTTTTTAGTCGCCTCAAGTGTGAATCAATTTCGTTGCGAGTCTGTCCGCATAGTGTATTCCTTAAGTCGTCCGCAGCGCCCACGATCTTGAGACCAGCGCGGTTTTAGAAACGGGGCGAGCGTGCAAATCGGCGGCGGTGTGCACGTAGGCGACGCTTCAACAAGCGATTGTCGGTTCAAAACCCATAGCAATATGGGAACGGTGGTTCTTTGTCTGAATGTCTCCAGTCGCGCTAGGCGCAAATGAGAGATGTCATGAGACTACCCCGACACACGTGATGGCGTAGCCTAGCGGACGAACAGTGCAGACGGGCAGGACATCGGCGACGAAGTCGCGGTTGTCTTAGGACACGCAGGACCTTGTCGTGAGCAATCACGGCAGGACGGGGAGGTATCATGTCTTACGGACTCAACGCGGTATTGAAACAAGTCGCCCATTCCAACGATGCCGGTTTAGATCAGTCCGACCTCCAGCCTCCCGCGTGTGACGGAGCGCCGAGTACGCGCTGACCTCGCGACCCCTCTATCTCTGACATCGCTGATCCGACCCGCGGCGTTCGCGCCGAACGGCGGAGCTGTGTCCGACGATGGAATCGCTTGAGGTCGTGCCATTTCAGGGATCCCAGCGGGAACCCTTCATGGCATTCACAACGCAACTTTATCTCTCAATAGAAGTTTTTTGACGATGAACACATCGGAACAGGATCGCTGGTCACGCGTGAAGAGCCGGCTGCGCTCGAACGTAGGCGAAGACGTCTATACGAGCTGGTTTGCCCGCATGGATCTGGAAGACGTGCAGGACGAGAGCGTGCGTCTCTCGGTGCCGACCCGCTTCCTGAAGAGCTGGATTCAGGCGCATTATGCCGAGCGCGTGCTGTCGTGCTGGCAGGCCGAGATGCCAGAAGTGCATCGCATCGACCTCACCGTTCGCTCCGCAGTGCGCCCGGTCGTGCAGCAAAAGGAAGCGCCTGCGCCGGTCGAAGCACGCCGCGCACCCGCGCCTGAGCTGCGCTCGACGGCGACTGCCCCGGTCTCCGCCAATCACGACGCGCTCGGCGGTTCGCCGCTCGATCCGCGCCTGACCTTCGCAAGCTTCGTCGTCGGCCGCTCGAACACGCTGGCACATGCAGCGGCACGTCAGGTCGCCGAAGGGCGTCGCGGCGATCCCGTCATGTTCAACCCGCTCTACATCCACGCGGGCGTTGGCCTCGGCAAGACGCATCTGCTCCAGGCCGTGACCTGGGCCGGCAATTCCGGCAACGAGCGCAAGGTGCTGTACCTCACGGCTGAAAAATTCATGTACGGCTTCGTCGCCGCGCTGAAGACGCAGACGGCGCTGGCCTTCAAGGAAGCGTTGCGCGGCATCGACGTGCTCGTGATCGACGACCTCCAGTTCCTGCAGGGCAAGTCGACGCAGGCCGAGTTCTGTCACACGCTGAACGCGCTGATCGATGCCGGCCGCCAGGTCGTGATCGCGGCCGACCGTCCGCCGTCCGACCTTGAGAGCCTCGACGATCGCGTGCGCTCGCGTCTCGCCGGTGGTCTCGTGGTCGAGATGGGCTCGCTCGGCGAAGAGCTGCGCCACGGCATCCTGAAGTCGCGCGTCGCGGCGGCCCGCACCCATCACGCGACCTTCGACGTGCCGGAGGAGGTGCTGCATTATCTGGCGCGCACCATCACCCATAACGGCCGCGACCTCGAAGGCGCGATCAATCGCCTTCTTGCCCACTCGAAGCTGAACAACCAGCCGGTGACGCTGGAGATGGCCGAGCGCGAGGTGCGCGACCTGGTCCGGCCGCAGGAGCCGAAGCGGATCAAGATCGAGGACATCCAGCGCGTGGTGGCGCGGCAGTACAATGTCAGCCGTTCCGACCTCCTGTCCTCGCGCCGCACCGCCAACGTGGTCCGTCCGCGCCAGGTGGCGATGTACCTCGCCAAGACGCTGACCTTGCGTTCGCTGCCCGAGATCGGCCGCCGCTTCGGCGGGCGCGACCACACCACGGTGCTGCATGCCGTGCGCAAGATCGAGGCACTGGTCAACAAGGACACGGCGCTGTCCGAGGAAGTCGAGTCGCTGAAGCGCCAGCTTCAGGAATAATCGCCTATTTCCTTCACCTCTCCCCGCTTGCGGGGAGAGGTCGGAATGCGCGCGGCAGGCGCGGATTCCGGGTGAGGGGGGCTCTCGGCATGTCCAACGCTCACCTCCCTCGCAGAGCTTCCCCCTCACCCCAACCCTCTCCCCGCGCGGGGCGACGGAGCGCACCTGTGTCTGGGCGGCGGCGGTGTTTTCGACGGTAAATCGTGGGGAACCACCCTCCGATCCCTTGAATCCGGGGGCCATCCGCGCCAACTTGCGCGACCCTGACGGCTTTGGTCATATCGGCTGGATGATCCGGCTTTTCGGGGTCTTCGGTGCCGTGGCGCGCGTCCCGCCGCCCGGCTTTTCCAACGTTGGGTTTTCTTGGGGATCGGGCGAGTAGTGCAATGAAGGTTACGGTCGAACGCGCGCAACTCCTGAAGTCGCTGGGTCATGTCCACCGCGTGGTCGAGCGCCGCAACACGATTCCGATCCTCGGCAACGTGCTGGTGCGCGCCGAGAACGCCAAATTATCGCTGAAGGCGACTGACCTCGACCTCGAGGTGACGGAGACGCTCGCGGCCGAAACCGCGACCGCGGGCTCCACCACCGTGCCGGCGCACATGTTCTACGACATCGTGCGCAAGCTGCCGGACGGGTCGCAGATCGTGCTGGAGGCCGACGGCGACCGCGCCGTGCTGGCGATCCGCGCCGGCCGCTCGCGCTTCACGCTGCAGACCCTGCCGGAGAATGATTTCCCGGATCTCGCGGCTGGCGATATGTCGCATTCGTTCTCGCTCGCCGCCAAGGACGTCAAGCGGCTGATCGACCGCACCCAGTTCGCGATCTCGACCGAAGAGACGCGCTATTACCTCAACGGCATCTATCTGCACGCCGCGGGCACGGCCACGGCCGCCACCTTGCGCGGCGTTGCCACCGATGGCCACCGCCTCGCCCAGCTCGACCTGGTCCAGCCCAAGGGCGCCGACGGCATGCCCGGCGTGATCGTGCCGCGGAAAACCGTCGGCGAAGTGCAGCGCCTGATCGAGGACAACGAGGCCGAAGTCACGATCGAGCTGTCGCAGGCCAAGATCCGCTTCACCATCGGCAATGTGGTGCTGACTTCGAAGCTGATCGACGGCACCTTCCCCGACTATGGCCGCGTGATCCCGCAGGGCAACGACAAGGAACTCGTCGTCGACAAGAAGGATTTCGAGAACGCGGTCGACCGCGTGTCCACCATCTCCAGCGAGCGCGGCCGCGCCGTGAAGCTCTCGCTGTCGCCGGGCAAGCTGGTGCTGTCGGTCACCAACCCGGATTCCGGCAGCGCGACCGAAGAGCTCGAAGTCGAATACGCCTCCGACGCCCTCGATATCGGCTTCAACTCGCGCTACCTCCTCGACATCGCCGCCCAGATCGAAGGCGACGTCGCCACGCTGAAACTGGCTGATCCGGGTTCGCCAACGCTGGTGCAAGACCGCGACGACAAGAGCGCGCTCTACGTGCTGATGCCGATGCGGGTGTGAGGGACGTGCTCCCTCACCAGCGCACACTGCCTTTACAACCGAGCGCGATGCCCGTTACTGCGCCCTCTCCCCTTGTGGGAGAGGGCTGCACCGATGTTTGACGCAAACTCACTTGGGTGAGGGGTTGGTGCCACGAGACCCGTCCCATCGACCGACCTCCCCGCCTCTCCGCGAATTTGCAAGGAAGATGCGGCACGAGCCAACTGACGCCGAAAGGGCCATGTGGCGCTTGCTGAGGGATCGTCGGCTCTCCACATTCAAGTTTCGCCGGCAGGAGCCGTTCAAGAACTACATTCTCGACTTTGTCTGTTTCGAGAAAAGACTCGTGATCGAGATTGACGGAAGCCAACATGCAGAATCAGAAAGCGACGCAACTCGTGACGCGGCCTTGTCCGCCGAAGGTTTCGCCATAGCGCGCTACTGGAACAATGACGTGCTACAGCAACCCACTTCTGTGTTGGAAGACATCCTTGCAAAGCTTGCCGGGCGGTAAGATACCCCTCACCCGTCGCCTCACTTCGTGAGGCGCCACCCTCTCCCACAAGGGGAGAGGGGAAGAAGCGCGTCCATGACAAAGACAGCATGACCCCTTCCCGCATTCATCGCCTGACGCTGACGCATTTTCGCAATTACCGGGCGGCGGGGCTCGAGACGGCGGCTGACATGGTGGCGCTGGTCGGGCCGAACGGGGCCGGCAAGACCAATTGCATCGAGGCGATCTCGTTCCTGTCGCCGGGTCGCGGCTTGCGGCGCGCGACGCTGGAAGACGTTGCGGACAATCAGGGCGACGGCTCCTGGGCGGTCTCTGCGCAGGTCGAGGGCGCGCTGGGGCTCGCCACGCTCGGTACCGGCATCGATGCGCCGCGGGCAGATAGCGCCGTGAGCCGGCGCTGCCGTATCGACCGCGAGCCGGTCAACTCGGCCACGGCCTTCGGCGACCATATCCGCATGGTCTGGCTGACGCCGGCGATGGACGGGCTGTTCATGGGTGCCGCGTCCGAACGCCGGCGCTTCTTCGATCGCCTGGTGCTGGCCATCGACAGCGAGCATTCCAGCCGCATCTCCGCGCTCGAACGCTCGCTGCGGTCGCGCAACCGCCTGCTCGAGACGCGCAATTACGACGACCATTGGTGTGACGCGATCGAGCGCGAGACCGCAGAGCTTGCCGTCGCGGTCGCCGCCACGCGCGGCCAGACCGCAGCGCGCTTGACAGGCATGCTCAACGCGCGTGCGCAGGCGTCCGCCTTTCCGTCCGCGCAAATCGCGCTCGACGGCTGGATGGAGAACGCGCTGCTTAGCGAGACCGCGACCTCGGTCGAGGACCGTTATCGCCAGATCCTGCGCGACAACCGTCCGCGCGACGCCATCGCCGGCCGCACCACCGACGGTCCGCACCTCACCGATCTCCAGGTCGTCTATGCGCCGAAAAGCATGCCGGCGCGCGATGCCTCGACCGGCGAGCAGAAGGCGCTCTTGATCGGCCTCGTGCTGGCGCATGCGAGCCTGGTCGCCGAAATGACCGGCATCGTGCCGCTGCTGCTGCTCGATGAGGTCGTCGCGCATCTCGATCCGAACCGGCGCGCGGCGCTGTTCGAGGAGCTGCGCAAGCTCGGCGCGCAGGTGTGGTTGACCGGCGCTGACCCCGCTGCGTTTGCCGAGATCGGCGCTGGAGGCGAGGTCTTTGACGTCGAGAGCGGACGAGTCTCCGCCCGGCGCTAGACCTCGCCGTTGAACCCGCGCATTTTCCGCCGCGACTAGCTAGTGCCATCGCGCAATGACATGACGCGCGATGTCCCTGGAGAAGCAAGATGCGGACGGTAAGGACCGGGGTGCGAGTCCCGGCACGGTGGCTGGCGTTTGCGTGCGGCCTCTTCTTGCTCGCGAGCTGCATGCTCGCAGCAAGCGCCAGCGCCTGGGTGCCGCATCTGTCGCCGCTGTTCTCCGCCGCGCTGACGCCGGATCCCGATGCCAAGCTGCCCGCGCCGACCCGGTACAGCTACAGAGGAATTCACACCACGGTGGTGAGCGGCATCGAGGCCCCGCTCCGCACCAGGTTAGATACCACCGTGCCCGCCACGCTCGGCGACGTGCTCGCCTTCTACCGTACCGAACTCGGAAAGCTCGGCTGGCGGGAAGAGCCGGATGGCGCGCTGATCACCGCCGATCACGCGCAGCTCGCCTTCGCTTCCCCGCTCGGGCCGGCGGTGCTGGAGCTCGGCCGCAAGGACAGCAGCACCGTGGTCATTCTCGCGCAGAAGAACTCGGGTACGGCGACCAGGGCGAACGTCATGCCCGAACCGGGCCAGGCGAAAATGGTGTTCAGCAATATCGGCGAGAAGGAAGCCGTGCTCACGATCTCCGAGCGCACGATCAGGCGCGCGGGCGGCGCCCGCGCGGTGGCGCTGGATCTGCCGCCCGGCAGATATCCCTACGAGCTGAACGTGCCGGGCCGCCCGGCCTACACCAGCATCCTCACCGTCGCCGCCGGCGATTCCTGGGAGCTCACGGTCGGGCGCGACGGCGAGGCCTGGTCGCCGCTCCAGCTGTATTGAACCTGCCCGGTTCCTGCCGCGACTAGTCGTCTGAGGCCGCGCCGACGGTGTCGCAGCCTGCAAATGCGCGCGAGCCCAGGCGGCGCGCGAAATTCAGGAGTCTTGACGATGTCGACGATCCCGCGCGGGACGCAAGTCCCGGCACGATGGCGGCTGCTGGCCTGCGGCCTTGTCCTGATGGCGAGCTGCTCGATCGCGGCGGCCGCCGACGGAGGTATCGTCGACGTTCATGCGCTGCCGAAGCTGGAGGGCGCAGTGGAAGACACCTCGCGCCCCGAATCCTACCGCGTCGAATACCGCATGCCGACGCCGGAAGCCGTGACATCGCCGGCAGTGAAGAAACTTCTGAGCGCCGACGGCTGGGTGCCCTATGTGCGGCCGCTGGAGGAGAAGAGCACCACACTGAATTTCAAGAAGGGACGGCAGGGACTCTCCGTTTATCTCACCCAGGCCCTCGGCCGGCCCGACCAATCCGTGGTCCACTACTCGACCGACCGGATTTACGGAAACGTGCCGTTCCCCGATGGCGCGAGCGACATCATGTTCGACGGGACAAGGCCCTATCTCGGCTGCATCTCACCCAGCGCGCTCGATGTGACGTCGGATTTCTACGGCCGCGAGATGGCAGCGATCGGCTGGCAGAAGCTCACGCCGGAGACCGCCGTGCGCTGGACGACCGGCCTCGATGAGACCGTCCCTAACGGCTTGCGCGCGTTCTACGCGCACCCTGACAGCAAGGAAGACGGCTTCTACCAGCAGAAGCCGGTCATGCTGACGCTGACGCGCCGCGACGATGGCCGGACCAATGTCGACATCCGGGTCGCGCCCTTCGCCTTGCCCGGCGAGCTCAAGGCCGACGGCGATCTTGCCGGCCTGCCGCGGCCGAATCCGACCAAGACCGCCAGGAGCCTCGGCAGCGCAAGCTCCAACAAGCGCGAAATGTCGGCCGCCGCGATGGCCGAGCTGCCCGCCGTGCTCGCCTTCTATCATCGCGAGCTCGCCGCGCGCGGCTGGCAGGAAGATGGCAGCGCGCCGCTCGCGCCCGGCGACGAGATCGCGATCAAGATCTCCAACGCCGAGGAAACCGGTGTGCTGCGGCTTGGCCGCAAATATGATTTCACCATGGTCAGCCTGACCGCGCAGGTGAAGGACTCCGCGCTCGCCGCCCGCGCCGAGGCGAAAAAGGAAGCCGACGAAAAATTCTTCAGCGATGCCGCCGCAGCCGCAAAGCAGGTGATCGCCGCCGATGAAGCACGGCGCAAGGTGCAGGCGGCAGCGCTGTCAGATGCGCCGCTGAACGCGCTCGCCGACAGCAAGACGCCGGTGCCGCTGCCCGAGACCGCCGAGGGCGCGAAGTTCGAAGGCGGCGACGGCCGGCTCGAATTTTCCTCGACGTCGAGCGTGAAGGCGCTCGGCACCTTCTACCGCACGGCGCTGAAGAACGCCGGCTGGAAGGAGCAGCCCTCCGTCATCAACCAGCCCAACATGGCGGTGATGCAATTCTCCAGGAGCGGCAAGTCGATCTCGATGACCGTGATGCAGATGGGCCCAAAGGTGAATGTCAGCGCCACCGGCTCCGGCCTGGTCGTGGCTGCGGCGAAGCCGGTGGAGACCAAATCGGCAGAAGCAAAGCCGGTCCAAGCCAGGTCGACCGAGCCACTGAAGGCCGATCCCGATGCCGCACTGCCCGTGCCGACACAGCGCAGTTCGCGCGGGATCAGCTCCACGAAATTCCCCGGCAGCAACCAGTCGTTCCGCACCGAGCTCGAAGCCAGCATCCCCGCAGAGCTCTCGGACGTGCTCGCCTTCTATCGCGCAGAGCTGACCAAGCGCGGCTGGCAGGAAAAGACCGACGGCGCGACCGTCGCCGCCGAACGGGCGGAGCTGGCGTTCACCTCGCCGGAGGGACCGGCTGTGCTGAAGCTCGGCCGTGCCAGGGACGAGACAACGGTCAGCCTGGTGCAGCGGAATCCGCAGGCAGCAGCCAAGGCCGACATCATGCCCAAGGCGGGACAGGCGAGGCTGATGCTCGGCAATATCGGGCCGAAGGAGGCGTCGCTGACGATCAACAATCAAACCGTGAAGATCGCGGCCGGCGCCGGCGGCCCGCAATCGCCGAAAGGTCCGATGCTCGATCTGCCGCCCGGCAAGCATCAGTACGCGCTGCGCATGCCCGGGCAGCCCGCCCGCACCGATACCCTGACAGTTGCCGCCGGCGACGCCTGGGGCCTGATGGTGGGCCCGACGGGCGAAGTCCTGCCGCTGCAGATGTACTGATCCACCGGGCCTCTGATGCAGAGAACGAATATGACGACGGTAAGGCGTGTGATGAGAGGTCAGGCACGGTGGCTGCTGCCGCTGTGCGGCCTCGCTCTTCTCGCGGCCGGCCTGATCGCCGCAAGCGCCGGCGGATGGATGCCGCCCCCATCACCGGAAACTTCGGCCGCACTCACGCCGGCGGATCCCGACGCCGACCTGCCGGTGCCGAAGCAACACAACTTCTCCAGCTCCAACACCACCCATGTGACCGGCATCGAAATCCCGCTGCGGGTCGGACTCGAAGCCCATGTGCCGGCCCAGCTCAGCGATGTGCTCGCCTTCTACCGCGGGGAGCTCGCAAAGCGTGGCTGGAAGGAAAGGCCTGAGGGCACGGTGGTTGCCGCCGATCATGTGCAGCTCGCCTTCGCCTCCCCGAGGGGGCCAGCCAGCCTGAAGCTTGGCCGCGCGAAGGATGAGACCACGGTCGACCTCGTGCAGCGGAATACGGAGGCCGCGGCCAAGGCCAATTTCCTGCCGACAGCAGGACAAGCACGGCTGATATTCGGCTATCTTGTGCCCGACGTGGCTTCGCTCACGATCAACGATCAGACCATCAAGATCGCGGGCGGCGAAAATCACCCACAAGCGCTGGATCTGCCGCCGGGCACGTATTCCTACAAGCTGGTCGTGTCCGGCTATACGTTGCGCACCGACACCATCACCGTGGCCTCAGGCGAGACCTGGTCCCTCCAGTTGGGCGACGACGACAGGAAGCCGGATCAGATCTACTGAACCCGGAGACCTGTTCCGGGGCGCCACAGCACCTCGGAGCAGGCTTCCGCGCCCCCGCAAAATCCACGTCTTTGAGGGCCAAAAAAGGGGTCTCGAATCGGGCTTTTCGCGAGCCCCGGAATCGACCTTCGAACACCTTGAAAACCGGCCCAAAAATCCTATCTGATCAAAGGGTTGCCGGAGGATACTTTGCGCTAGGCGCAAGCGGTCTTTCATGGCACAAATAGCCCGCAAATCAGCGCCTTTTGCGCCGCTGATTCGGGCGACATCTCGAAGGCCTCTCATGACAGAACCTGCTCGGCAGACGCCTGCCGAAAACGAGCCCTCAAATCCGAGCGATTACGGGGCGGAATCGATCCGCGTGCTCAAGGGTCTCGATGCCGTCCGCAAGCGCCCGGGCATGTATATCGGTGACACCGACGACGGCTCGGGCCTGCACCACATGGTGTACGAGGTCGTCGACAACGCGATCGACGAAGCGCTGGCGGGCCACGCCTCGCGCGTCGACGTCGTGCTCAATGCCGACAATTCCGTCACGGTGCGCGACGACGGCCGCGGCATTCCCGTCGACATCCACAAGGGCGAAGGCATCTCGGCGGCCGAGGTCATCATGACCCAGCTGCACGCCGGCGGTAAGTTCGACCAGAATTCCTACAAGGTCTCCGGCGGCCTGCACGGCGTCGGCGTCTCGGTCGTCAACGCGCTGTCGAGCAAGCTCGGCTTGCGCATCTGGCGCGACGACAAGGAGCACTACATCGAATTCGCCCATGGCGATGCCGTCGCACCGCTGAAAGTGGTCGGCGACGCGCCGGGCCGGCGTGGCACCGAGGTGACGTTCCTCGCCTCGACCGAGACCTTCAAGAACATCGAATATGATTTCGCGACGCTCGAGCATCGCCTGCGGGAGCTCGCCTTCCTCAATTCCGGCGTCAACATCGCCCTCTCCGACATGCGTCACGCCGTCGAGAAGCGCGAGGAGATGCACTATTCCGGCGGCGTCGAGGAATTCGTCAAATATCTCGACCGCAACAAGAAGGCGATCGTGCCGGCGCCGATCATGGTGCGCGCGGAAGCCAACGGCATCGGTGTCGAGGCCGCTTTGTGGTGGAACGACAGCTACCACGAGAACGTGCTGTGCTTCACCAACAACATCCCGCAACGTGACGGCGGCACCCATCTCGCCGGCTTCCGCGGCGCGCTGACGCGCCAGGTCAACGGCTATGCCGAGGCCAATGCGAAAAAGGAAAAGATCGCACTGACCGGCGACGACTGCCGTGAAGGCCTCACCGCCGTTCTCTCGGTGAAGGTGCCCGATCCGAAATTCTCGTCGCAGACCAAGGACAAGCTGGTGTCCTCGGAAGTGCGCCCCGTGGTCGAGAACGTCCTCAACGAGGCGCTCCAGGCCTGGTTCGAGGAGCACCCCTCGGAAGCCAAGATGATCGTCGGCAAGGTGATCCAGGCGGCAGCTGCCCGCGAAGCTGCGCGCAAGGCGCGCGAGCTGACGCGCAAGAGCCCGCTCTCGGTCTCCTCGCTGCCCGGCAAGCTCGCCGACTGCCAGGAAAAGGATCCGGCCAAATCCGAGCTCTTCATCGTCGAGGGTGACTCGGCAGGCGGCAGCGCCAAGCAGGGTCGCAACCGCGAATTCCAGGCGGTGCTGCCGCTGCGCGGCAAGATCCTCAACGTGGAGCGCGTGCGTCCCGACAAGATGCTGTCGTCGGAGCAGATCGGCACGCTGATCACCGCGCTCGGCACCGGCATCAGCGACGAATTCTCGGTCGAGAAGCTGCGCTATCACAAGATCATCGTGATGACGGACGCCGACGTCGACGGCGCCCACATCCGCACGCTGCTGCTGACCTTCTTCTATCGCCAGATGCGCGACATCATCGACGGCGGCTATCTCTATATCGCCCAGCCGCCGCTCTATAAGGTCTCACGCGGCAAGTCCGAGCAATATCTGAAGGACGAGCGGGCGCTGGAAGACTACCTGATCGACGCCGGCCTCGACGACTGCGTCTTCATTCCCGGCACCGGCGGCGACCGCACCGGCCGCGATTTGCGCGCGCTGGTCGACGACGCCCGCGTCGTTCGCAGCATTTTGCGCAATCTGCACAGCCGCTATAATCGCAAGGTCATCGAGCAGGCCGCGATCACTGGCGTGCTGAACAAGTCGATCTACGGCAATCCCGAGAACGCCGCGGCGGCCGCGCAATACATCGCGAGCCGGCTCGACAACCAGGCCGAGGAGGTCGAGCGCGGCTGGGTCGGGCAATACGTCGAAGGGCAGGGTTTCCTGTTCGAGCGCACCGTGCGCGGCGTCAAGGAAGCCGCGATCATCGACGATGCGTTCCTGGGCTCGGCCGAGGCCCGCAAGCTCGACGAGTACACGACGAAGCTTCAGGACGTCTATGCGCGCTCCGGCAAGCTGCGGCGGAAGGACAGCGAGCACACGGTCCATGGACCGGTCGACCTGTTCGAGGCGGTCACCGAATCCGGCCGCAAGGGCATCTCGCTCCAGCGCTACAAAGGTCTCGGCGAGATGAACCCCGAGCAGCTCTGGGAGACGACGCTCGACACCGACGTGCGCTCGCTACTCCAGGTGAAGGTCAAGGAGGTCGACGAGGCCGACGACATCTTCACCAAGCTGATGGGCGATGTGGTCGAGCCGCGCCGCGACTTCATCCAGGAACACTCCCTGAGCGCGACGATCGATATCTAGGGCTCGCTGCTTCCACAGCGTCATGGCCGGGCTCGTCCCGGCCATCCACGCCTCGCTCCGCGGAACAAAGAACGGGGATGCCCGGGACAAGCCCGGGCATGACGGCCAGACCAATCGCTGCATCGCTGAACCTCACCACCCACCATCGCGACGAAGTGGCATGAACCCGTAAGGCCAATTCCGGCCGGGATGCGCCACGCATGACCAGCTCTGCAGCTACCGGTTCCGCCCTTCCCTCCCGCCGTCTCGGCATCATCGGGAGCATTGTCGGCGTGCTGGCGCTGATGGCGGCTGTGCTGCCGCACTGGGTGGTGCCGATGATGTTCCCGCCGCCACCGGCGGACCAGGTCATCGTCGACACCGGCCATCGCATCAAGGACCGCGTGATCGCGCGCGTGAAGGGCGTGGAGTATCAGGCGCCGAAGGTCGAAAAATCGGCTGGACGACGCTGGAGCGAAGCCGCTTCGGCCACCGCAATCTCGCTCGGCCTGCTGGCCATCCTGCTCTCGGTCCTCTCGCTGATCTTTCGGGAGGAGAGGCTTCTTGCGGGCGTGGCCGCGATCCTCGGCACCGGCGCCATCGCGATCGAGATTTCCTTCGTCATGATCGGCGCGCTGATCCTGATCGCGATCCTCTATGTGGTCGCGAACATCATCGCCCTGTTTTAACCCTTTCGAGGCTGACGGACGGGCTCGGACCCCGGCCGGCACAATTGCTCCCGCGCTCAATTCTCTGTAGTTTCCGCCCGAAACAGCCCGCCCCACCCAACAGCACAGCGAGAATCCACTTGGCGCCCATCCAGTACATCGTCGAGGGCGGTCACCGGCTCTCGGGCTCGATCGAGCCGTCCGGCAACAAGAATTCGGCGCTGCCGATCATCGCAGCCGCCCTGCTCACCGAGCATCCGGTGACGCTGGAGAACGTACCGCGGATCCGCGACACCGAGACGCTGGTCGAACTGATCCGCTCGGTCGGCGCGGCGGCCGAATGGACCGCCCGCAACACGCTTCACATCCACGCCAAGAGCATCCGCGCCGGCGATCTGGACCCCGAGCTCTGCGTCCGCATCCGCGCCTCGATCCTGCTCGCGGGCCCCCTGCTCGCCCGCTGCGGCGAAGTGATGCTGCCGCCGCCCGGCGGGGACGTCATCGGCCGCCGCCGTCTGGACACGCATGTGCTCGCGCTCGAACAACTCGGCGCCAAGGTCACCGCGACCGACCGGCTCGAATTCCGAGCGGCAAGGCTCGCCGGTGCTGACGTGTTCCTGGACGAGCCGAGCGTCACCGCAACCGAGAACGCGCTGGTCGCGGCGGTCGCAGCCGACGGCGTCACCTATTTGCGCAACGCGGCCTCCGAGCCGCATGTGCAGGACCTCGCCAACTTCCTGGCCGCGCTCGGTGCGAAGATCGAGGGCATCGGCACCAACACCATGATCATCCATGGTCCGGCGACGCTCGGCGGCACGACCTACCGGATCCAGCCCGACCATATCGAGGTCGGCTCGCTGATCGGGCTTGCGGCCGTCACGCGCTCCCCGCTGCGCATCGTGCGCGCCGGCGTCGAGCATCTGCGCTCGATCCGCATGGGGTTCGAGCGGCTCGGCATCGTCTGCCGCATCGAGGGCGACGATCTCATCGTGCCCTCGAACCAGACGCTGAAGATCCAGGACGACTTCGGCGGCCACGTGCCGAAGCTGGAAGACCAGCCCTGGCCGGCCTTCCCGGCCGACCTGATGTCGATCGCGATCGTCACCGCCACGCAATGCGACGGCGTGATCCTGATGTTCGAGAAGATGTTCGAATCGCGGATGTTCTTCGTCGACAAGCTGATCGCCATGGGCGCGCGAATTGTTCTCTGTGATCCTCATCGCGCCATCATCGCAGGCCCCAGCCGGCTGCGCGGGGCATCGATGATCTCGCCCGACATCCGCGCCGGCATGGCCATGCTGCTCGCCGCGGTCTGCGCCGAGGGCACCTCAACGATCAACAATGCCGACCAGATCGAGCGCGGCTACGAGCGCATCGACGAACGGCTGAACGCACTCGGCGCGAAGATCAAGCGCGTGCCGGAACGGAAGAACTGAGGGGCTCCCTCCGCGCCACAGTATCGTAGGGTGAGCGAAGCGTAGCGTGCCCACCGCTTCTGCTGTCGTGTTCGACTGATGGTGGGCACGGCGCAAGCGCGCCTTTGCCCACCCTACGAGTCCTGAAATGGTCTCGTGCCCCGGCTCAGCAGCGCAGCACGCCAGTGATGCGCTGCTGAGCCGGGGCCCATGCGAGCGAGAGCCGCGCCCGTAAATTCTGGATCCCGGCTCTGCGCAGCACCGCTTCGCGCTGCAGCGCGTCCGAGACACGAGAGCCATGTTTTCGTCGCTCGACGATGCTATTGGGTAACCATGCTCGACACCGTGCAACCTCGTTCGCAGCCGCAAGCCGGCGTGCCGCAAAACCATCTCGCCGAAGAGTTCGTCGAGACGCTGCGGCTGGCCGTGCCGCTGATGCTGACGCAGCTCGGACAGATCGCGATGATCACGACCGATCTCGCGCTGATCGGCAGGCTCGGCGAGGATGCGGTCGCAGCGGCGGCGCTGGCGCATACGGTTTATTTCGTCAGCTTCACCTTCGGGCTCGGATTGATGTCCGCGGTGTCGCCGCTGGCCGCGCAGGCATTTGGCGCCGGTGATGTCAGGCGCATCCGCCGCTCCTTGCGCGTCGGCCTGTGGGTCGCACTCCTGATCTCGCTGCCGATGATGGCCTCGCCGCTCTATGGCGAGCGCATCCTGCTGGCGCTCGGGCAGGCGCCGCAATCGGCTGCACTCGCGCAGCGCTACCTGAACGGGCTTGCCTGGGGCATCGCGCCGGCGCTGGGCTTCATCGCGTTGCGCAGCATGATGAGCGCGGTGAACCGGCCGCAGCCGCCACTGTGGATCACCATTGCAGCGATCCCCGCCAACGCGGCGCTGGTCTATTGCCTGATGCACGGCCTGTTCGGCCTGCCGGAGCTCGGCCTGTTCGGCGCGGGCCTTGCGACCACGCTAGTCAATCTCGGCACCTTCCTCGCTGTGCTTGCTTTCGCCGCATGGCGAAAGCCATCCGCGGACTACCGCCCGCTCGCCCATCTCTGGCGGATCGACTGGCCCCTGATGCGCCAGCTCATCGCGGTCGGCGCGCCGATCTCGTTTTCCCTGCTGCTGGAATACGGGCTGTTCTCGTCCGCCGCGCTGCTGATGGGGCTGATCTCGACCACGGCGATCGCCGCGCATCAGATCGCGCTCCAGATCACCGCCGTGCTGTTCATGGTGCCGCTCGGCATCGGCATGGCGGCGACGGTGCGGGTCGGCCATGCCTTCGGACGCAACGAGCCGCTCGCAGTCAAGCGCGCAGGGCTGGTCGCGGCCCTGCTCGGTGTAGCCCTGGTCTCCGCGCTGACCGTCGCCATCATCCTCGGCCGCTACCAGCTGGGACGGCTGTTTTTCGGCAGCAGCGAGGCAAGTGCTGCAACCGTCGAGCTGACGGCGACACTGCTGGTGGTCGGCGCGACCTTCTTCATCGCCGATGGCCTCCAGACCATCGTGGGCGGCGCGCTGCGCGGCATCAATGACACAAGGATGACGCTGGTGTTCGCGGCGATCGGCTATTGGGGCGTTGCCTTTCCCATCGCCTGGGTGCTGGCCTTCAACGCCGGGCTCGGCGCGGTCGGCGTCTGGATCGGTTTCTCGATCGGGACGTTCGTCTATGCCGGGCTCTTGATCTTGCGCTTCCGCATGCTGACGCGCAAACTGGCGGGATGACCGGGACAGTCCGCGAAGTCACCCCCAATGTCGACGCCGACAGCGTGCTGGCGGGCGCGCAGTTCATCGACGCGTTTCGCGTGGAGATCGGCGCGGCGCGCGTGAGCGCCCGCGAAGCCTGCACCAGAATGGTCCTGCACGGGCCGCGCTGGATCGATGCGATGATACGCCTGCGCAACATCCTGGTGACGCCGTTCGGGCTGAAGACATCGGGCGAAGGCGCGTACGCGCCCGGCGGCCTGATCGGCCTGTTTCCGGTACTGAGCGAGACGCCGGAGCGGCTGGTCGCGGGTTTCAATGATTCTCACCTCGACTTCCGCCTCGTGGTGGATGTCGCCGGCGATGCGGCAACCCATCAGGTCACGTCGACCACGCTGGTGCGAACGAACAACCTGCTCGGCCGGACCTATCTCACCCTGATCATGCCCTTCCACAAGCTCGTGGTGCGCAGCATGATGGGATGCATCGTGAAGCCGGCCCAATGACGCTCTCCATCGACCTCTTCTATTCCTTCCGCAGCCCGTTCAGCTATCTGGCGCTGCCGAAGACGCTCAAGCTCGTCGAAGAGTACGATCTCGCGGTGAATTTGCGGCCGGTCTATCCGCTCGCGGTCCGCGTGCCCGGCTTCTTCAAGAAGGCCAGCCCGAACTTCATTCGCTATGTGGTGCTCGACAGCACGCGCGTGGCGCAGCACGAGGGCATTCCGTTCCGCTTTCCGAGGCCCGATCCGATCGTACAGGACAAGACGACGTTCGATGTCGCGGCCGAGCAACCCTACATCCACCGGCTGACCCGGCTGGGTGCCATGGCGCAGCTCGAAGGCCGCTCGCTCGCATTCACCGACGCGATCGCGCGCGTGCTGTGGGACGGCTCGGTGGCGGGATGGAACGAGGGCGATCATCTCGCGCGCGCCGCTGAGGCGGCCGGCTTCGATCTCGCCGCGATGGATGCAGCGATCAGCGCCGACCCCGATCGCTACGAGCAGGTGATCGCCGAGAACGAGAAGGACCACGCCGCCTCCGGCCATTGGGGCGTACCGACCTTCGTGTTCGAGAACGAGCCGTTCTTCGGCCAGGACCGCATCGACCTCCTGCTCTGGCGCCTGCAGGGCAAGGGGCTGACGAAGCGTTAGCTCACTCGGCCACGCGCACGGATTTATCGGCCGCGGCCTCCGACCATTCGCCGACGACGCGATCGAGATCGCAGAGATTCTGGTGCATCTGCTCCAGCGAGAAGCCGATCGCGAAGAAGCGCTCGGCGGTGTCGCCGGGGTGACCTCGGAGCAGGCCGTCCTGGCGGACGGCGGCGACCGCCTCGGCATAATGCTGGAGCGCGACGTGGACGGGGTGGATCGGCGGCGCGCCGGCGCCCTCGCGCAAGGCCGCGGCGGCCGAGCGCAGGAAGCGCGCGATCACGGTCGAGACTTCCGTCAGGGGAGCCGCCAGCCGCATCTGCACCTCGACCGGCAGCGGCACCACCGTGGCTCGGCCGATCATCACGACGTCATGGCGGAGCCGCAGCACGGTGCGCAGCAGCGGGCCGGTGTCGGGCCCGCTCGACAGTCGCGCGGAGCGTTCACGCTCGGCTTCGGCACCGATGGCATTCATACCCACCATGGCCGTGCCGATGCCGTCCTGGATCCGGTGCAGCGCGTCGTTGTCGCGACCGCGCGTGAGGCCTGCGAGCAATTCGGTGAAGGCGTCCGCGATCAGTTCGAGCAGCGTGGCCGCGCTGGCGCGGATCTGCCGCACGGCGCGCGACGGCAGCACCAGGAACGAGACCAGCAGCCCGGTGATGGCGCCGACCCCGACCTCGCTGACGCGGTCGATCGCCGACGTCATGGGATCGGAATGATGCATGGTCGGAACCAGCAGCACGATCACGGCCGTGACGGTGGCCGCACTGAGGCTCGGATTGATCGCGGCGATGAAGGCGAGCGGGGCTACCGAGAGCACCAGCAAGCCCAACAGCCCCACCTCGCTGGAATAGGGGATCAGGATCGCGATGGCGCCGCCATAGAGCGCGCCGCCGATGGTGCCGAGCATGTAGTCGCGCGTCGCCTTCAGCGAGCGGCCGACGCTCATCTGGGTCACGATCAGCGAGGTCAGGACCGCCCAGAGCGGCAACAGCAGATGCAGCGCGGTCGCGATCGCATAGGCCGCCACTGCGGCCACCGTGACCCGGATCGCCAGCCCCAATTGCGTCCGCCGCGACCTGATCCGGTCGAACAGCTCTTTTGCGAATGCCATCGTCGGAAGTCCCGATCCTCTTGCAGCCAGGCAAAGCATAGCTGATGCCCGCGGCCCCAAGGCCGCTTGAAAGGCCAAATCAGCCCGCCTAACTTGCGCGCCAAAACGAGGAAACACGATGGCCCACGAAACCGCAACGCTCGCCGCCTACGTCGTCAATCTGACATACCAGGATATTCCGGCGGAGGTGCTGGATCGCGCCAAAGTGCTGACGCTGGACTTCCTCGGCAGCGCCATCCGGGCTCGCAGCGAAGCGGAATCCACCCCCTCGATCCTGAAAATGCTGGAAGCGCTCGCGCTCGACACCAAGGGCGAGTCCACCGTGTTCGGCGACAGCAAGACCTGGACGCCGGCAGTCGCGGCGCTCCTCAACGGCGCGCTCGGCCATTCCCTCGACTTCGACGATACCCACGCGGATTCCTCGCTGCATCCGAGCGCGCCGGTGGTTCCGGCCGCCTTCGCCGTCGGCGAGATGGTCGGCGCATCGGGCCGCGACGTGCTGACCGCGATCGTCGCGGGCTATGAGGTCTGCTGCCGGCTCGGCAACGCGCTCGACCCGACCTCGCATTATGCACGCGGTTTCCATCCGACCGCGACGGCCGGCACCTATGGCGCCGCGGCCGCCGCTGGCAAGCTGTTCGGCCTGTCCGAGCAGCAGATCATCGCCGCCTTCGGCGTCTCCGGCAGCCAGGCGGCCGGCTCGCTGCAATTCCTGGTCAACGGCGCCTGGAACAAGCGCTACCAGGTCGGCGCTGCCGCGATGAACGGCGTGATCGCTGCGACGCTGGCGCGCAACGATTTCGTCGGCGCGACGGAATCGGTCGAGGGCAAGCACGGCCTGCTCGCCGGCTACACCGACGATGCGCATCCCGACAAGGCGGTCGCCGAGCTTGGCAAGACCTATGAGACGATGAAGATCGGCGTGAAGCCGTATCCGAGCTGCCGCTACACCCATGCGGCGATCGACGCGCTGATCGCGATGCGTCGCGAGCATAATCTGACGCCAGACCAGGTCAAGCGCGTCGAGATCGGCCTGCATCGCAACGGCATCACGCTGACCGGCGATGCCGCCACCAAGCGGCATCCGACGTCGATCGTCGGCGGCCAGTTCTCGATGTTCTTCACCGGCGCGCTCGCGCTCGACCAGGGCTCGTTCGGCTGGGACGACTACAACCGCCTCGGCGACGCCGCCATCGACGCGCTCGCCGACAAGTTCGACGTGGTGCAGGACGACCGGCTCGAGGTCGGCCGCACCCATCCGTTCGGCGCGCGCGTCAGCATCACCACCGACGACGGCGTGCATGAGCGGCTTTACGCCGATCCCTCGGGCGAGCCGAATTCGTTCCCGGATGCGCTGGCGATGCAGCAGAAGTTTCTGACGCTGGCCCGCCCGGTGCTGAACGCGCGCGCGGAAAAATTCGCGGACGCGATCATGACGCTGGAGCGGTTCGACCGCGTGGCGAAGGCGACGGAGCTGGGGAGGTAGGAGCCGCAGCGCTCTTCTTACCCTCCCCCTCCAGGGGTAAGAAACACCTCAATTCGCCCCCGCTATTTTTCCCTTCTCGCGCGTGGCTGCCACCACATCCCGCACCAGATCGAACACGCCGTCCGCTTGCGGCGGCCAGTTCGGCGAGCGGCCCAGCCGCACGATCACAAGCCGTTCCGAGGGAATGATGATCGTGTACTGCCCGATGGTGCCCTTGGCGAAGAAGGCATCGCGCGGCCAGCCGTGCTCGACACGAAACTTGGCGCCAAAGCTGTCGCCGTGGTTGGTCCAGAAGCCGGCGCCGATGCCGACCCAGGCATTCGGCGTGGCGGAGGCGGAATAATTCACCCAGCCCGCCGGCAGGATGCGCTTGCCGCCGGCAACGCCGTCGTTGAGATAGAGCTGGCCGAAGCGCGCCCAGTCGCGCGCGGAGGCCAGCATCTCGCTGGAGCCCTCGATTGTGCCGGCACTGTCGAGCTGAAGCGTGACGTCGTTCATGCCGAGCGGCGCGAACAATTCACGGCGCGCGAAGGCCAGCGCATCTGCGGGCTTGCCGCCCGCGGCGTTGCGGATCAGATGCGCGAGAATGAGAAAATTGCCGTCGTGATAATTCCACGCCGTGCCCGGCGCGGTCGCGAGCGGCGCGCGCTCGGCAAAGCTGGTCATATCGTCCTCGGCGAACTTCATGGCGTTGACCGGCTCGAGCGCGGAGCCGAGCGAAGCCTCCAACGAGCTTCCGAGTGCAATGCCTGCGGTGTGACGCAGCAACTGATCGACCGTGATGGCATGGTGCGGATCATCAGGATTTTGCCAAGCGGCGATTGACGCGGGTCCATCCAGCTTCAACTTGCCCTGGCGCACGAGAATGCCTGTCAGCGCTGAGATCATCGACTTCGTCATGGAGAAACCGAGCAGCGGCGTCTCCGGCCCGACACCGTCGGCGTAGCGCTCGGCGATGATGCGGCCGGCCTTCATGACGACGATCGCACGGGTCCGGCGATAAGGCGGCTGCGCGGGCTCGGTGAAGGCGCGGTCGAGCGCGGCGGCCAAGCCGTCGCTTTGCGGCGGCACGATCCCCGGGCCGGCGATCTCGGGGAGCAGCGCGGGCTGCTTGTCGTCAGGCGGCAACGCGACATCAGTGATCCCTCGGCCGTGCTCGAGCGTGCAGCCGAGCCCATCGCGATAAACGGCATGGCTGCGGCCGATGCCGAACAAGGACACCGTGACATCCTTGCGGGTGCGATCGATCTGCAAATTCATCGCCCAGGTCAGGAGGCCGGTGCCTGGCATCGCGTCGGTGGTTTCGGCGAGGTTGCGCTGGGGATCCAGGCCGGAGACGAACGTCTCCGAGCAGATGATGTCGGCGATGAAGCCGGTGGCAACCTTGGGCACGTTACGCGCCCGCGCCGCGCCGAGCGCGAGGCCGGTGCAGGCGATGGCGGTGGTGAGGAGGACGATCTTACGGCGACGGGTCACGGGCTTTCTCCGGCTGCGGGCGAGTGCGGGAGAGCAGGCCGGATGCGGGCGACACGCGCTCGCCGGATTTGAAAAACGACCTCGTCGAAACTGATCGGGACTAGTCGATTTCGGAATTCTTAAGTGATTCCAAAGGTCTAAGATCTAGGCGGCATCGGCGTTGAGCCGCCGGTACTCCGTCGGCGTCACACCCGTGACCGCCTTGAAGGCGCGGTTGAACGGGCCGAGCGACTGGAAGCCGGCATCCATGGCGATGGTGATGACGGGGACCTCGGCCTGGGCGGGATCGGCGAGCGCGGCCTTGGCTTCCTCAATGCGGTGGTTGTTCAGGAACACATTGAAGTTGCGATAGCCGAGCCGCTGGTTGATCAGCCGGCGCAGCCGGTATTCCGGAATTTTCAGCCGGCCCGCCAGCACGCCGATGGTGATGTTCTCCTGACGATAGATCCGCTCGTCCGCCATCAGCCGCATCAGGGCGTCGATCAGCTTCTGATCGGCGGCGTCATCGGCCGCAGGCTGACTGAAAGGAACAGGCGGTGCGGGCTCCACCGCGGCCGGAAACAGATCCGCCCCATCAACGCGCATCATGGCATAGACGATCGCCGCGACGGTGCCGGCGAGCACGCCGGCATTGACGGTTTCGGCGACATCGCCGACGTGGTGGCCGGCGACGGCGATCTGGAGCACCGCGTTGAGCCCGCCATAGAGCGCGATTGCGCTGACGATGAAGACGCGAACGTGGCGGCGGCGCTCGACCAGGTCGGCCTGCCAGGAGGCGATCATCTGCCCGACCGCAAGCGCGATGAAACCGAGCACGATCAGATTGACCAAAGTCACCGAGAACCGCACATGGCCGCTGGGTGCAATCCAGACGCAGCCTGCGAAGCTGAACGCCGTCACCAGCGCCCAGATCAAACCGTGCCACCAGCGGAGACGAAACTCGTCGTCGAACAGGGCGCGTGTGAACAGCCAGAACACCACGATGGTCCCGGTCGACAACGCGATCAACGGTGCATGCCAGAGCGGGATACGCGACGTGACATCCAACGAATAGCTCACAGCGTGCGCGACCGAGCTCAGCACGAAGGCCACGCCGAGCCGTCCTGCCAGCACGTTGCGGAAATCGGAGAGCAGCGACGCCGCCAGCACCAGCAGCAGCGCGACACTGGCAGCGCGGAAGGCGAGTTCGAGATTGGTCAGCAGCATCCCATCGGTCCGGTCGTAAGTCGCGCGAATTTAAGTCAGATCGGAGATCGATTCAATTTTGCGGCAGCCACGAAGCCCGCGACGTGATCCAGGCGTCGGCGAGCTTGCCGAACAGATCGATCTCGCGATCCTTCCGCGCGCCGAGCTTGCGCGCCACGCCTTGCGACGGCGCATTTTCGCTCTCGATACAGTGCATGATCTCGTCGATCTCAAAACTGTCGAACGACCAGTCGATCGACGCGCGGGCCGCTTCGACCGCATAACCTTTGCCGCGAAATTCCCTGGCAATACCCCAGCCGACCTCGAAGGCGGGCCAGCCCGGCGGGCACCAGGGACCAACTCGCCCGACATATTTGCCGCTGGATTTCTCCTCGACCGCGAACATGCCGAAGCCATAGAGAGCCCAGTGCCCGGATATCACGGCTGCGTTACGCCAGCCGCCGATCGCGGTGGTGATCGGCTTGCCGTCCGGCGCGATGAAACGGGCGGTGCCGGGATCGGTCAACATGGCGGCGTTCGGAGCGATATCGCCAGCGCGCCACGGGCGCAGGAGCAGGCGTTCCGTCTCGATTTGGGGACCGGTGACCTGGAGTAGCCGGGCGCCAGGCTTGAGCGGCGGAATCATCTGTCTCCTCCCGTTCGCAACATTGTTCTGCTACGATCATACCAGCAAGAAACAGGAGTCCACCATGAGCTGGCAACCCTCGAACGATCCCGTGCTCGGCGATCCCATGTCCTGCGATGCGCTCGATCTCGTCATCGTGCCGCGCACGCGCGATCTCGGCGACGGATTTGCGGTGCGGCGCGCGCTGCCGCATGGCAAGCGGCAGATGGTCGGGCCTTTCATCTTCTTCGATCATTTCGGCCCGGTGCAGTTCGTTTCCGGCAAGGGCATGGACGTGCGGCCGCATCCGCATATCGGGCTTGCCACCGTCACCTATCTCTTTGACGGCTCGATCATGCATCGCGACAGCGAGGGCAACATTCAGGAGATCCAGCCCGGCGCGATGAATTTGATGACCGCCGGGCGCGGCATCGCCCACTCCGAGCGTACGCCGGATGCGCAGCGCGCATCGGGCCAGCAGATGCTGGGCCTGCAAAGCTGGATCGCGCTGCCGGCTGGATCGGAGGAGATCGCGCCGTCGTTCCAGCATTACGGCGCGGGCGATTTGCCGATGATTTCCGAGCGCGATTTTACTGCACGGGTGATCGCCGGCTCCGCCTTCGGCATCGCCTCGCCTGTTACGATGGTGTCGCCCTGGTTCTACACTGAGGTCACGGCGGTCGCGGGCGCGAGTGTGCCGCTCGACCCCGACCACGAGGAGCGCGCGATCTATGTCGTCGACGGCGAAGTCGAGATCGCGAACGAGCGCTATGAGGGGCCGCGGCTCCTGATCTTCCGGCCCGGCGACCGCATCACGGTGAAGGCCGTGAGGCCCACGCGGATGATGTTTCTCGGCGGCGATGCATTGGAAGGCCCGCGCCACATCTGGTGGAATTTCGTATCCTCCAGCAAGGAGCGGATCGAGCAGGCCAAGCAGGACTGGAAAACCGGCCGCTTCGCCGCGGTTCCGCAGGAACATGAGTTCATTCCGCTGCCGGAATAGGCTAATCCGGTGTCCGGTCGCGCTATCAGGCGCGGCCGGATGTCCTGCGCGAAGGCCTTGCCTCTGAAAGTTTGCCGATGACCACCATGCTCTCGAGCGACCTGCCCCTGCCCAAGATCGGCCGCGGCAAGGTGCGCGATATCTACGCCGTCGACGACGACCGCCTGCTGCTCGTCACCACCGACCGCATCAGCGCCTTCGACGTCGTGATGGGCGAGACCATCCCGATGAAGGGCGCGGTGCTGACCCAGATCAGCGCGTTCTGGTTCAACGAGCTCGAAGGCGTGGTGCCGCATCACATGATCAGCGCCGACGCCGACGAGATCATCGCGGCCGTACCGGCCTTGAAGCCGCACCGCGCCGAGATCCTCGGCCGTGCCATGCTGTCGCGCCGCACCACCGTATTCCCGATCGAATGCGTGATCCGCGGCTATCTCTCGGGCTCGGCGTGGAAGGAATATGCCGCCAGCGGGACGCTCGCCGGCGAAAAGCTGAAGGCCGGCCTCGTCGAGAGCGAGAAGCTCGAGCCTTCGATCTTCAGCCCGGCGACCAAGGCCGAGACCGGCCATGACGAGAACATCACCATCGCGAAGATGCGCGAGGTCGTCGGCGACGAGACCGCCTACACGCTGGAGAGCATGACCCGCGCAGTCTACACGCTCGGCGAGGAGCTCGCCCGCAAGCAGGGGATCATCATCGCCGACACCAAGTTCGAGTTCGGCCGCGACAAGGACGGCCGCATCATCCTGATCGACGAGGTGATGACGCCGGATAGCTCGCGCTTCTGGGCCGTCGATGCCTACGAGCCCGGCCAGCCGCAGGCGAGCTTCGACAAGCAGCCCTTGCGCGATTATCTCGACGTCGAGCGCCACGCCGGCCGCTGGAACGGCGACGCGCCGCCGCCGCCACTACCGGCGAGCGTCGTGGATGCAACCAGCAAGCGGTATCTCGAAGCTTACAGGCGTGTGACGGGGAAAGAGCTGAAGATCTAGGCCCGGCTGCGGCGCGCTCTGTCGTTGCGAGCGAAGCTGCCTCCCGCCCTCAGCTGTCATCGCCCGGCTTGACCGGGCGATCCAGTACTCCGAGACATTTGTGAATCACCGCGAAGCCGCGGCGTACTGGATTCCCCGCTTTCGCGGGGAATGACAGCGGTGGGTGTGGCGGCTTCGGTTTTTCCGCCCACGATATGGTTGACCATTCACACGCCGTGAACGCAGGTCCTCATTGAGGCGCCTGCAAAAACTGTCGGATATTTCATAGTTACAAGAATCCTGTTGCGCTAAGCCCGTACTCGTCTACGTCTCAGACGGATTTTTTTAAGGGGCGAGCGCAACGGCGTGACCGATCCTGCAATTATTTTCAGCCCGGCTTCGCGATTCAATCCGGCCCTCAAGCGTGCGCTGAATGATATTTTGGGCGGAAGCGCCGCCAGCGTTCTGACCGTCACCTTCGGCCTGTCCTATTCGCTGCTGATCTTCGCCGGGCCGCTCTCGCCTTACCTGTCCTACGGGATCACGGCGACTTTCGTCAGCTCCGCGGTGCTTGCGGTCGTCATCGGGCTCGGCAGTTCCCTGCCCTTCGCGGTTGGGGCCCCCGACAGCTCGACCGCGGCGGTGACGGGTATCCTGGCAGCCTCGGTGGTCGAGCGCATCGAGACGGCGAACCTGTCGGCACCGCTGCTCTCGCCGGTTCTTGTCACGGTCGGCCTGTCGACGGTGCTGACGGGGTTGGTGCTGTGCGGATTGGGCCTGACGCGGCTGGGCCGCGCCATCCGCTACGTGCCATATCCCGTCGTCGGCGGATTCCTCGGCGCCACCGGACTTCTCATCGCCCTGGGCGCGGTGCGGGTGATCACCGACTACCCGCTCCAGTTCACGACGCTGCCGCACTTCACCAACGGCACCACGTTGCTGGAGCTGGGCGCCGCGTGCGCGATGGCGCTGGTGCTGTATCTGACCTGGCATCGCTCGCGCAGCCCGTTCGGGTTGCCGATCATCCTAGTCGGCGGCGTGCTCACGGCGCATCTGGCGTTCTGGATCACCGGCGTCTCGTTCGATCACGCGCGCGCCCTGGGCTGGACGTTTCAGCCGCCGCCGCAGGCGGTCTTCATGCTGCCCTGGCACACCGATGATCTTGCCCGCTACCCCTGGTTTGCCGTGCCGGACCTGCTCGGCAATGTAGTTGCCGTCATCTTCGTCACGGCCTCAAGCACGCTGTTCAACACCACCGGCATCGAGGTCGCCGTGCACCGCGAGGCCAATCTGGAGCGCGAGCTGAACGTCACCGGCGCCGCCAATATCCTGACCGGCATGCTGGGTGGCTATGCCGGCTGCAGCTCGATCAGCCGTTCGATCCTCAATTTCTCCAGCGGCGGGCGTGGGCGCTTGTCCGGCCTTACGGTCGCGGCATTGTCGCTGCTGATGCTTGCCGTCGCGCCCGATCTGCTCGGCTTCATCCCGAAATTCGTCATCGGCGGCCTTCTGCTCTATCTCGGCGCCGACCAGCTCCACAAATGGATCATCGAGTCACGCAAGCGGCTTTCGAAGCTCGAATATCTCTCCCTGATCGCCATCATCGTCATCATCGTGACCTGGGGTTTCGTGCCTGGCATCCTGATCGGCGTGATCATCGGCTGCGCGACGTTTGCGTTCAGCGCTGCACGGGTGGAGTCGATCAAGTACAGTTTCGACGGCTCGGAATATCGCTCCTCGCTCGACCGCTCGCGCGACGACCAGGAGGTGCTGCTGGCGCATGGGGGCAATATCCAGGGCCTCAACCTCCAGAGTTACCTGTTCTTCGGCTCCGCCAACCGGCTCTATCAGCACGTCAAGCGGCTGCTCCAGGAGCGCCCGGAGTGCCGCTATCTGCTGTTCGACTTCAAGCTCGTCACCGGCGTCGACTCCTCGGCCGCCTACAGCTTCGCCCAGATCAAGCGCAGCGCGCATGATCTCGGCGTCGAGCTGATCCTGGTACATCTATCGGCCGCGGCCGAGAAGGTGCTGCGCTCCAGCGATTTCGTCGGCGAAGGCGTCACCATCATCCCCGAGCTCGATCATGCGCTGGAATGGTGCGAGAACGAGATCATCTCGCAGCATCAGGGGTTGGTGCAGGAAGAAGCCAGCCTGCGCGACTGGTTCACAGGGATACTCGACAGCGAGGAGGACGCCGACGCACTGATCCACCGCTGCCAACGCCTCGAGGTCGAGGCCGGCAACGTCATCGTCCACGCCGGCGACCCCGCCGATTCCATGCATTTCATCCTGGACGGCCGCGTCGGCATCATGGTCCCCGCCGACGACGGCCGCACCACGCGCGTGCGCAGCTTGGGGCGCTACACCACGATCGGCGAGATGGGACTGGTGTCGAACACGCCGCGCAGCGCGACGATCCAGGCCGAGGTCGCCAGCGTTCTCTACGTGCTCAACACGCACCAGTTCGACGCCATCAGGAACGAGGACCCCGCGCTCAGCCACAAGCTGCTGACCTATTTCGTGTCCGTCATGGCCGAGCGGTTGACGTTCGCGAACCGGACGATCGCGGTGCTACGGCGGTGACTGGCGGCGTCATGCTCGAGCTTTTCCCGGCATCCACGTTCTTTGTACCGCGAGATAAGACGTGGATAGCCGGGTCGAGCCCGGCCATGACGGTGTGGAGACAGCTAGGCCCTCACACCCCCGCCATCATCACGTATTTGATCTCGACATATTCTTCCATGCCGTGACGCGAGCCTTCGCGGCCGAGGCCGCTCTCCTTGACGCCGCCGAAGGGGGCCACTTCGGTGGTGATCAGGCCGGTGTTGACGCCGACCATGCCGGACTCAAGCGCCTCGGCGACGCGCCAGACGCGGCCGAGATCGCGGGAGTAGAAGTAGGAGGCGAGCCCGAACGGCGAGGCGTTGCACATCGCGATCACATCGGCCTCGTCCTTGAAGCGGATGACGGGCGCGAGCGGGCCGAAGGTCTCTTCCTGCGACACCAGCGAGTCCGGCTTGACGTTGGCGAGCACGGTCGGCTCGAAGAACGAGCGCCCGAGTTCGCTGCGCTTGCCGCCGGTGACGATCTTGGCGCCGCGCTTGACGGCGTCGGCGATATGGCGCTCGACCTTGTCGACCGCTTTCAGATTGATCAGCGGGCCCTGCGTGACGCCGCTCTCGGTGCCGTCACCGATCTTCATCGCCGCGACCTTCGCCGACAGCTTCTTCACGAACTCGTCGTAGATCTTGTCCTGGGCGTAGAGGCGGTTGGCGCAGACGCAGGTCTGACCCATGTTGCGATACTTCGATACGATCGCGCCTTCGACCGCGGCATCGATGTCGGCGTCGTCGAACACCACGAACGGCGCATTGCCGCCGAGCTCGAGGCCGAGCCGCTTCACGCCGACGGAAGCCTGCTGATAGAGGATCTTGCCGACCGCGGTCGAGCCGGTGAAGCCGACGAAGCGCACGGCCGGATGCTCGCACAGCACCTTGCCGATCGGCGGCGCGTCGCCGGTGATGATGTTGAGCACGCCCTTGGGGATGCCGGCCTTCTCGGCGAGCACGGCGAGCGCCAGCGCCGACAGCGGCGTCTCGTTGGCGGGCTTCAGCACCACGGTGCAGCCGGCCGCCAGCGCCGGCGACACTTTTCGGGTGATCATCGAGTTCGGGAAATTCCACGGCGTGATGGCGCCACAGACGCCGATCGGCTGCTTGATCGCGAGCAGGCGCGCATCGGGCCGCTGCGTCGGGATGGTCTCGCCGTAGACGCGACGGGCTTCCTCCGCAAAGAACTCGATATAGGCGGCACCGATGTCGACCTCGCCGAGCGCCTCGGAGAGCGGCTTGCCCTGCTCGGAGGTCAGGATCAGCGCGAGGTCCTCGCGGTTGGCAATGATCAGCTCGAACCATTTGCGCAAGATGTTGGAGCGCTGCTTGGCGGTGTGCTTGGCCCAGGCCGGAAAGGCGCGCTCGGCGGCTTCGACCGCCTTGGTCGTATCCTCCGCACCAAGCTGCGGGACTTTGGCGAGCTCGATGCCGGTCGCGGGGTTGTTCACTGCGAAGACGGGCGAGCCGACCCAGGCGCCGTCGATGTAGCAGGCCTCCTTCAGCAGCGAGGGGTCCTTCAACCGGTCGCGCAGATTGGACGTGGCTTGCGGGGCGCGTGCGGCGGCGGTCGGGGTCATGGCGTCACTCCTCGGGGCGCGATCGGATCTGCCACGAATATAGGGACAGACGGCTCGCAATGCACCGTCCCGCAACGCACATCTGCTGGGAGTTAAAGTGGCAACGGCGCGGCTATGCCGCGCCACTCATATAGGTCTCGCGCCGGCCGATCATGCGCTCGGCGGCTGCCTTGGCGTCGGCCTTCGAGGACGTTGCGCACGTCCGGTATTCGAGATCGGGAACGTCGGACGTGTCGCGGCGGCCGAACCAGGATTTCGAGCCCACCGGCAGCAGTGCCAGCGCCTGTGCCAGATTGTCGACGGCGCCGAATGAATAGAGCGCGCCGGTGCCGGCGATCCGGACCTCATAGATGCCGGGCGAAATCGGCGCCTCGAGATTGTCGCCCCGTCCGGGACGGGGATAGCGCTTCCATTCGCTCCAAGTCGAAATCATCTGAGGTCCCCCGCGGCCGATCGGAGGCCGCCAAATTTGCATCAAGTCTTAACGTCAGCCGCCGATTGGGCCGAGAGCCAAACGTCGCAACGCACAAAATGTTTCAAGTGCTTCAAACACGTGAAACATTTCGCCAGAGCCCATCCACGGTCACGGTGAGTTGCGGCCATCGACCGCAGATTGTGACGGAGTGTTGCAGTTCAGCCCTCTCTCGTCCTGCGGGACCTGCGGACCGTCAAGTCACGACATCGCGACCGGCGCGGGCATCTGGACGCGCTTGCCGCGCGGACCGTGCAGGAGGACAATCATTCGCTTCCAACAATAATCAAACCGGAGGAAACGCGTATGCAAAGCAAAGCCCAGATCGACGAGATCCTGCGCCAGAAGAGCGACGCCAAGGAGATTCCCGGCGCCGTGGCGATCGCCGCCAGCGGCAACGACGTGATCTACCAAGGCGCGTTCGGCAAGCGCGACCTGTCCAAGCCCGATGGGATGACCGCAGACAGCGTGTTCTGGATCGCCTCGATGACGAAGGCGGTGACTTCAGCGGGCGCGATGCAGCTCGTCGAGCAGGGCAAGCTGTCGTTGGATGCGCCGATCGGTTCGGTGCTGCCCGACCTCGCCAAGCCGCAGGTGCTCGAAGGTTTTGGCGCCAAGGGCGAGCCGAAGCTGCGGCCGGCGAAGGGCGCGATCACGCTGCGTCAGCTCATGACCCACACCGCCGGTTTTGCCTACAATGTGTGGAACGGCGATCTCGCGGTCTATCTGGAGAAGACCGGAACCCCGAACATCTTCTCCTGCCAGGACGTCGCGCTGAAGACGCCGATCATGTCTGATCCCGGGACGCGCTGGGAATACGGCATCAACATCGACTTCGTCGGCAAGGCAGTGGAAGCCGTGAGCGGCAAGCGGCTCGATGCCTATCTGCGCGACAATATCTTCACTCCGCTCGGTATGAGCGACACCGGCTTCAAGATCACCGACAACATGCGCCAGCGGCTGGTCGCCACCCATGCTCGCGGCGAGGATGGATCGCTGGCGCCGATCCCGTTCGAGATCGAGCAGAATCCGGAATTCTGCATGGGTGGCGGCGGCCTTTACGGCACTGCCGGCGACTACATCAAGTTCACCCAGATGATCCTCAACAAGGGCCGCGGCAACGGCAACCAGGTGCTGAAGCCCGAGACGGTCGCGCTGATGGGCCAGAACCACATCGGCGACCTCACCATTGGCAAGATGACGACGGTTGCGCCCATGTACACCAACGATGTCGATCTCTTCCCCGACATCGTGAAGAAGTGGGGGCTGTCCTTCCTGATCAATACTGCCAAGACGCCGGAGGGTCGCAGCGCCGGTAGCCTCGCCTGGGCCGGTCTCGCCAACACCTATTTCTGGATCGACCCGGCGCGCGATGTTTCCGGCGTGATCCTGATGCAGGTGTTGCCGTTCGTCGACGCCAAGTGCATCGAGGCCTTCACGGGATTCGAGCGTGGCGTGTATGCCGGGCTCGATGCGGGGAGCGGGCAGAGGGCGGCCTGAGGGCGAGCCGAATTCTCCCCACACGTCATGGCCGGGCTTGTCCCGGCCATGACGACCGAAAAAGATCGCACTGACTATCTCTGACGAGAGGATTTCGAATTGTCAGACAAAGCCGACAGCTATGTTTGCGGCATCTCGGACACGCCGCTGCTCGGCGAAACCATCGGTCGCAACCTCGACCGCGCTGTGCGTCACTGGGGCCATCGCGAGGCGCTGGTCTCGCCTAGCCACGGCGTCAGGTGGACCTGGACGGAATTCGCCGAACGGGTCGACGCGCTCGCCGCCGGCTTTCTCGCGCTCGGCCTCGAGCGGGGGCAGCGGATCGGCATTTGGTCGCTGAACCGGCCGGAATGGACGCTGACCCAGTTCGCCGCCGCCAAGGCCGGCCTGATCCTGGTGACGATCAATCCCGCCTACCGCTTGAGCGAGCTGGAGTTCGCGCTGCGCAAGGTCGGCTGCAAGGCGATCGTCACGGCGACCGCGTTCAAAACCAGTCATTACATTGAGATGCTCAACACGCTGCTGCCGGAACTGGCCGGCGCCGAACCCGGAAGACTAAACGCGGCGCGACTGCCGGACTTGCGGATGGTGATCCAGATCGGCGGCCCCGCGGCATCAGGCACGATCCCGTTCGAAGAGGTCGCGCGCATGGGCGGAGCGCAGCATCGCGAGCAGCTCACTGCACTCGGCGCTGCCTTGCAATTCGACGCTCCCGTCAACATCCAGTTCACCAGCGGCACCACGGGATCGCCCAAGGGCGTGACGCTGACGCACCACAATATCCTCAACAACGGCTATTTCACGGGACGTGCGATGCACCTGACCGAGCAGGATCGCATCTGCATTCCGGTGCCGCTCTATCACTGCTTCGGCATGGTGATGGGCAACCTCGCCTCGGTCACGCTCGGCTCGACGATGGTCTATCCCGGCGAGGGTTTCGATCCGCTCGCGACGCTGCGCGCGATCGAGCAGGAAAAGTGCACGGCGCTGTACGGCGTGCCGACGATGTTCATCGCGGAGCTCGATCACCCCGAATTCCCAAAGTTCGACCTGACATCGCTGCGCACCGGCATCATGGCGGGCGCGCCCTGCCCGATCGAGGTGATGAAGCGCGTCAACACCGAGATGAACATGCGCGAGGTCACCATCGCCTACGGCATGACCGAGACCAGTCCGGTCAGCTTCCAGAGCGCGACGAACGACCCGCTCGAACGGCGCGTCTCGACCGTCGGACGGATCCATCCGCATGTCGAGGTCAAGGTCGTCGATCTCGAGGGCAGGATCGTCAAGCGCGGCGAACGCGGCGAGCTCTGCACCCGCGGCTACAGCATCATGCTGGGCTATTGGGAGGAGAAGGAAAAGACGGCGGACGTGCTTGATGCCAATGGCTGGATGCACACTGGCGATCTCGCCACCATCGACGACGGGGGCTATTGCAACATCGTCGGCCGCATCAAGGATCTGGTGATCCGCGGCGGCGAGAACCTCTATCCGCGCGAGATCGAGGAATTCCTGTATCGCCACCCCAAGATTCAGGACGTGCAGATTTTTGGCGTGGCAGACACCCGCTATGGCGAGGAGCTCTGCGCCTGGATCCGCGTCAGGCCGGGCGAGACGCTGACGGCCGAAGAGGTTCGCGCGTTCTGCGACGGCCAGATCGCTCACAACAAGATCCCGCGCTATGTGGAGTTCGTCGACGAGTTTCCGATGACCGTGACCGGCAAGATCCAGAAATTCGTGATGCGCGATGCGGTGGAACAGCGGCTGGGATTGAAGGCGGCGAAGACGGCTTAGAGCGCAGCAAAGCAATCCAGCCTGCCTCTGCGGAGATAGTCTGGATTGCTTCGTCGCTACGCTCCTCGCAATGACGGGGAGAAAGCGGAGTTAAACCGTCAACCCGCGCTGCTGCGCCAGCTCCTTCAGCGACACCTGTGGACGCGCGCCGATGTGCTGGATCACTTCGGCAGCCGCGAGCGCGCCGAGTTCGCCGCACTGCTTGTGCGCAAGGTTACGCGCCAGACCGTACAGGAAGCCGGCGGCGAAGAGATCACCGGCGCCGGTGGTGTCCACCAGCTTCGCGATCGGCGAAGCCGGCGCCGCGACGGCCTCGGTCGGCGTCACCACCACGCAGCCCTTCTCGCTGCGGGTGACCACGCCGAGACCGACGTCGTTGCGCAGCTGCTTCAGCGCGGTGTCGAAGTCCGAGGTCGTGTAGAGCGAATGCAGCTCGGACTCGTTGGCGAACACGATGTCGACCGTGCCGTTGCGCATCAGCTCGAGGAACTCGTCGCGATAGCGATCGACGCAGAACGAATCCGACAGCGTCAGCGCCACCTTGCGCTTGGCAGCATGGGCGATCTGGGCCGCCTTGACGAAGGCGTCCTTGGCGTTCTTGGGATCCCAGAGATAGCCCTCGAGATAGACGATGCCGGCAGAAGCGATCTCGGCCGGATCGATGTCGGTCGGCGACAAATCCTGCGCGGCGCCGAGATAGGTGTTCATGGTGCGCTCGCCGTCGCCCGTGACGAGGATGTAGGAACAGCCGGTCGCAGGGCCATCCTTCGCAGCGGGCGTGTTGAAGGCGACGCCGGCTGAGCGGATGTCGTGGACATAGAGCTTGCCGATCTGGTCGTCCTTGACCTTGCCGACATAGGCTGCGCGTGCACCGAGGCTGCCGATGCCGACGATGGTGTTGGCAGCCGAGCCGCCCGAGACTTCCGTCGCCGGCCCCATGTCCTTGTAGATGGCGGCGGCGCGCGCCTCGTCGATCAGGGACATGCTGCCCTTGGTCATGCCATGCTTGCCCAGAAAGGCTTCATCGGTCTTGACCAGCACGTCGAACAGCGCGTTGCCGATGCCGAGAACGTCATATTTCACGTCAGCCATTCACCTTGATCCTGTTTGCCGGATTGCGATACCCGCGGAAATCCGCTTCCTGTCGGTCTGAAATCTGGCTCGCGGCCTATCACGACCGGCCCTGCCCGGGCAAGCAACGGTATTATGTCGGCGCAATGATCCGCTCCTTCCTGACAGTCTCGACGGGAACACTGGCCTCGCGGCTCTTGGGCTTTGCCCGCGATTCCCTGATCGCGGCGCTGCTCGGCACCGGCGCCGTGGCCGACGCGTTTCTGGCGGCGTTCCAGCTCGTCAATGTCGTGCGGCGGCTGCTCAGCGAGGGGGCGCTCAATGCGGCGCTGATCCCGGCCTGGCTGCGCGTCCGTGAGCGCGACGGCGAGGCTGCCGCGGCAGCGTTCGCCGGACTCGTGCTTGGCACGGTCAGCGTGGCCCTGATCGCGATCTCGCTCGTGATTGCCCTCTTGATGCCGCTGATCATCACGGTCATCGCGCCCGGATTTCTGGGCAGCGGCACGCTCGATCTCGCCGTCAAGAACGCGCGGCTGATGCTGCCTTATCTCGCCTTTGCCGGCCCCGTCACGGTGCTGATGGGACTGCTCAACGCGCAAGGCCGCTTTGCTCTCACGGCGTTCTCGCCGCTGCTGTTCAATATGGCGCTCATCGCAGCGATCGCAGCGTTGCTCGCCTGGCATGCTGATGCGAGTTTCGCCGCGTGGATGCTCGCCGCCACGGTCGGCGTCGCCGGCCTGCTGCAATTGCTGATGCTCTTGTCGCAGCGAAGCGCGCGACTGGCCACGCCGCTGCGGATCAGCTTCGACGCGGCGATGCGCACCTTCTTTGCCAAGGCCATTCCCGGCATGATCGCAAGCTCGGGCCCGCAATGGCTGATGGTCGCCGGCGCGATCATCGCCTCCGCCACGCCCTCCGCGGTCTCCTGGCTCTATTTCGCCAACCGCCTGATCGAGCTGCCGCTCGGCATCGTCGGCGTCGCCATGGGCACGGTGCTGGTGCCGGAGCTGACGCGCGCGGTGAGCAGCGGCGACCGCGACGCCGTCGCGCACGCGGAATCGCGCGCGCTGGAACTCGCCGCGGGGCTGGCGCTGCCGGCAACGCTCGGCCTGATCGTGCTGGCCGAGCCGATCGTGCGGCTGCTGTTCGAGCATGGCGCGTTCGGCGCCGATGACAGCATGGCGACCTCCCACGCGCTGATGTGGTTGGCGCTGGGCCTGCCGGCCCACGTGCTGATCAAGGCGCTGTCGCCGGCTTACTATGCCCGCAGCGACACGATGACGCCGCTGCTGGCAACGGCCAAGGGTTTTGTGGTCGCGATCGCCCTCGCTGTCGTGCTCGGACACTTCCTCGGCGCGAGCGGAATCGCTGCCAGCATCGCGGCCGGCGCCTGGAGCAGTGCGATCTCGCTGTTGCGGAAAGGCACCAGCGAGTTCGGCTTCTCGGTCGATGCGGCCGCCCGCAACCGGCTGCCGCGGATCGTGCTCGCCGCGGCTGCCATGGGCGGCCTGCTCTGGCTCACGACCGGTCTGTCGTCCGCCGAAGCGCATGGGCTCATCCGCTTCATCGTCCTGGGCGTGCAGATCGCGGCCGGGATCGCCGTCTATGGCCTGCTCCTGCAGGTCCTGGGCGCGGCCTCATGGCGCGAGGCGGCTAAAGTGCTGAAGCGTCCGGCCCAGACCGAGTCCGAGACGTGATGCCATCGAATTACCCTTGACGGGGCAGCGCCGCTGTTGGAAACGACGGCCGAATACCTTCCAGGAAGGCGACCATGGCATTCGTTGAACGGGTCTTTTCGGGCGTCCAGCCGACGGGCAATCTGCACCTCGGCAATTACCTCGGCGCGATCGTCAACTTCGTGAAGATGCAGGAAACCCACAACTGCATCTATTGCGTCGTCGACATGCATGCGATCACGCAAGGGGTGGACGTCTGGGGCGGACCGGTCGAGCTCGCGCGCAACACCCGCGAGGTGACCGCGGCGTTCATCGCGAGCGGCATCGATCCGAAGAAGCACATCGTGTTCAACCAGAGCCAGGTCTCGGGTCACGCCGAGCTCACCTGGATCTTCAACTGCGTCGCGCGCATGGGCTGGCTGGGCCGCATGACCCAGTTCAAGGAGAAGGCCGGCAAGGACCGCGAGAATGCGTCGGTCGGGCTGTTCGACTATCCCGTGCTGATGGCCGCCGACATTCTGCTGTACCGCGCCACCCACGTTCCGGTCGGCGAGGACCAGAAGCAGCATCTCGAGCTGTCGCGCGACATCGCGCAGAAGTTCAACAACGATTTTGGCGACTCGATCCGCAACCTCGGCGCCAATGACGGCCTGTTCTTCCCGCTGCCGGAACCCTTGATCACGGGCCCGGCGACGCGCGTGATGTCCTTACGCGACGGCACCAAGAAGATGTCGAAGTCGGATGCCTCCGACAATTCGCGCATCAATTTGACCGACGACGCCGACACCATCGCGCAGAAGGTACGCAAGGCGAAGACCGATCCGGAGCCGTTGCCATCAGAGGAAAAGGGCCTGGAAGCGCGTCCCGAGGCCGACAATCTCGTCGGCATCTTCGCGGCGCTCTCCGGCCGCTCCAAGGCCGACGTGCTCAGAGAATTCGGCGGCGGCCAGTTCTCCAGCTTCAAGAATTCGCTGGTCGAGCTGTGCGTCACGAAGCTCGCACCGATCGCCGGCGAGATGAAGCGCCTCGTCGCCGACCCCGGCCATATCGACGCGGTCCTGAACGATGGCGCCGACCGTGCCCGCGCGATCGCCGACGAGACCATGAAGCTCTCGAAGGACATCGTCGGCTTCATCCGCCGGCGCTGATTCCTGCGGTTGCGAAGTCTGGCCGGCGCCGCGGCGTCGGCCCCCCCCTCTCCCAAACGAACAGGGAGTGTGGCAGCATGCCGTCCGTGCACATTCCGGGACATGCATGACCAGCAAGCGACTTTGCTTCGAGCCGGGGCACAAGCCCAAATGCCTCGTGATCGTCGATGACACCGCCGAATGGGATCGCGCGGTCTATTACGCCAGCCGCTGGGCGATCCGCGCCGGCGGCGGCGTGGTGATGCTGCGCATCATCGAGCCCGAGCAGCAGAGCCAGGAATGGCTGGGTGTCGCCGACATCATGCGCGCCGAGGCGCAGGAGGCGGCGGAAGCCGCGCTCGACCGCGCCGCCGGCCGCGCCAACGGCATCGCCGCGATCACGCCGGAGCGGGTGATCCGTGAAGGCGATGCCATGGAACAACTGCTCGCCGTGATCGATGATGACCCTGACATCGCCATGCTGGTGCTCGCCGCCAATCCCGGCGCGGAGGGTCCGGGACCGCTGGTCTCGCTGCTCGCCCATGCGCTGGGCACGTTCCCGGTGCCGGTGACGATCATCTCGGGCGCGCTGAGCGATGGAAGCGTGGATTCGCTGTCGTAGCTCCCTTCTTACCCTCCCCTGGAGGGGAGGGTCGATCGCGCGCAGCGCGAGCGGGGTGGGGTGATCTCTCAACACGGGCAGTGTGCGAGGTGGAGGGACCGGCACCCGCCCCGCTGCGCGTTCAGCTTCGCTGCATGCGTAGCGCCCCCTCCAGGGGAGGGTAAGCGAAGCCCAAGCCGCTGAAAATATTGGACTAATACTCTACTCCCCCTTGACCGTGCGTTCGCCGTCGCCATCTGCTAGTGGATAGGGCACGCGCCGGCCTTGAACCGGTGACGTCTGGAGAAAACCATGTTTATTCAAACCGAAGCCACCCCAAATCCTGCCACGCTGAAGTTCATTCCCGGCCGCGTGGTGGTCGACGGCAGCCCGATGGAGTTTTCGAGCCGCGAAGCCGCAGGCCGTTCGCCGCTCGCCGAAAAGCTGTTCGACGTGCCCGGCGTCACCGGCGTGTTCTATGGATCGGATTTCATCACCGTGACCAAGGCGAACGGTGAATGGCAGCAGCTCAAGCCCGCGATCCTCGGTGCCATCATGGAGCACTACATGTCCGGCGCGCCGCTGCTCGCCGACGGAGCCGTCCAGAGCGATGCCGACCTCGACGACGAGGACGAGTTCTTCGACGAGGCCGATGCCGAGACCGTCGACATGATCAAGGATCTGATCGAGACCCGCGTGCGGCCGGCGGTCGCCAATGACGGCGGCGACATTACCTTCCGCGGCTTCAAGGACGGTGTCGTCTATCTCAACATGAAGGGTGCCTGTTCCGGCTGCCCGTCATCGACCGCGACGCTCCAGCACGGCATCCAGAATTTGCTCAAGCATTTCGTGCCCGACGTGGTCGAAGTCCGGCCAATGTAGGCAATGCCGTGGGGTGGGCAAAGGCGCACTTGCGCCGTGCCCGCCAACCAAGGTGAAACAGCCGTGGTGGGCACGCTTCGCTTTGCCCACCCTACGAAGTGGGGCGATATCAGGGGGGCTACGAACAGTGCGTGAAGAATGGCGGATTGGCGCGTGGTTCGCTACACTCCTCGTTATTCGCCACTCGCCATTCGCGTTCTCATGCTGATCCTTGCCATCGATACCGCGCTGGAGGCGTGCGCGGCCGCCGTTCTCGACACCGACGCCGGCCAGCTCCTTGCGCAGGAATCGCTTCTGATGAAGCGTGGCCACGCCGAAGCGCTGATGCCGATGATCGCGCGCGTGATGCAATCGGCCGATCTTGCCTTCACCTCGCTCGACCGCATCGCCGTCACCGTCGGCCCCGGAAGCTTCACGGGCCTGAGAGTCGGGATTTCGGCGGCGCGCGGCCTTGCGCTTGCGGCGAAACGGCCCGCCGCCGGGCTGACGACGTTATCGGCCTATGCCGCCACCGTCGTCGGCCAGAGCGGAACGGCGCCGGTGATCTCGGCGATCGATGCGCGGCACGATCACGTCTACTTCCAGATCGTGGCCGGCGACGGCAGCCAGCTGGTGCGGCCGAGCGTCGTTCCAATTGACGAGGCGATCGCGGCCTCGCAATTCGGCGCGCCGCATCTGGTCGGCAATGCCGCAAAGATCCTCGCCGATCGCTGGCCGAAGGATGGTCCGCAACCCGTTGCGGTCGACGCGCAGCCCGCGCCCGATATCGGCTGGATCGCGTGGCTTGGAGCCGCGGCCGATCCCGAGACAAATCCGGCGCGGCCGTTTTATCTGCGCGCACCCGATGCAAAGCCGCCCGCACAGCCACCGCTCGCAGCACAAGCCGCAACCTCATGATGAGATGGCTTTCGGAATGGTGGCGCGGCGGCACGGCCGCCGTCGAGCCGGCGTCCACGCGCGACGCCGTACGGCTGGCGCAGTTGCACGGACAATCCTTTGCCCGCGGCTGGGGCGAAGCCGAGTTCGAGGGCATGATCGGCGAGCACAACACGCTCGTGCACCGGTTGCGGCTCGGCCGCAAGACAATCGGGTTCGCGGTCTCGCGGATCGGCGCGGACGAAGCGGAAATCCTCTCCATCGCCGTCGACCAGGCTCACCGCGGCCGCGGCCTTTCCCGCACGCTGCTGATGACACATCTCGGCCACCTCGCAGGACGCGGCGTGCGCACAATATTTCTCGAAGTCGAGGAAAATAACCAGCCGGCGCGGCGGCTCTACGATCGGGCCGGATTCATGGTGGTCGGGCGCCGCGAACGCTACTATAAGCAGCCCAACGGGGAACAATTGAACGCACTTCTGATGCGACGTGACTTGTCGTAACATTGATGGCAGAAAGCGCCCCGTCAGGCAGACACCCTATGACTGGACTTAAACCTTCCTCCGCCTCCAAGGCGACCGGCATCGAGGCGCGCTGCGCCGCCACCGGCATGCGCATGACCGAGCAGCGCCGCGTCATCGCCCGCGTGCTGGCGGAATCGGTCGACCATCCCGACGTCGAGGAACTTTACCGGCGCTGTGTCGCCGTCGACGACAAGATCTCGATCTCGACCGTGTATCGCACCGTCAAGCTGTTCGAGGATGCAGGCATCATCGAGCGCCATGATTTCCGCGAGGGCCGCGCGCGCTACGAGACGATGCGCGACAGCCATCACGACCACCTCATCAATCTGCGCGACGGCAAGGTGATCGAGTTCACCTCCGAGGAGATCGAGAAGCTCCAGGCGGAGATCGCCCGCAAGCTCGGCTACAAGCTGGTCGACCATCGGCTCGAACTCTATTGCGTCCCGCTCGACGACGACAAGCCGACGTCCTGATCTAGTGGCTGTCGAACTGATCATCTTCGATTGCGACGGCGTGCTCGTGGACAGCGAGGTCATCTCCTGTCGCGCGCATGCGGACGTGCTGACGCGGCATGGCTATCCGATCACGTCGGAGCAGGTGCTGGTCCGCTTCCTCGGCGTCTCCGAGAAAGACGCACGGCGGATGGTCGAGCAGGAGATCGGCCGCAGCCTTCCCGACGATCTGGAGCAGCAGGTGAGCGCGGCCACGCTGCAATTCTACGCCAGCGATCTGCAACCGATCACTCATGTCGCCGCGGCGATCGCTGCGATCAACTTACCGAAATGCGTTGCCTCGAGCGGGACGCCGGAGAAGATCCATCACGGCCTGACATGCGCCGGGCTCTACGACTTGCTCGCCCCGAACATCTTTTCCGCAAGCCAGGTCGCGCGCGGCAAGCCCGCGCCCGATCTGTTTTTGTTTGCCGCCGAGCAGATGAAAGCGGCGCCGGAACGGTGTGTTGTGATCGAGGACAGCGTCCCCGGGGTAACAGGCGCGCACGCCGCCGGCATGACCGTGCTTGGCTTTCACGGCGGCAGCCACTGCCCGCCGGGTCACGCCGAACGGCTGCGGGCCGCCGGCGCCGCATTGACGTTCGACGATATGCGGCAACTGCCGGAGCTGGTCCGGCGGGTCGGAGCGACCGCCCTGGCGGGCTGATTTCGGCCCCTCGGCGTCATTCCGGGGCACGCGCGGCGCGCGTGAACCCGGAATCTCGGGCCAAAACCTCTGGATTCCGGGTTCACCCGTCTTCTGGGCGCCCCGGAATACCGTTTGGGGCCCCCCAATCGCTGGATTTTCGGCCCTCCAGCCTATATCTGAGGGCCGTTCTCCACCTCAATTCCGGGTTCCATGAAGCCGCCGCGCAAGCTGCACATCAAATCATATGGCTGCCAGATGAACGTCTACGATGCCCAGCGCATGGTGGACACACTGGCTCCGGAAGGATTCGTGGAGACGGCCAGCGCGGAGGACGCTGACCTCGTCATCCTCAACACCTGCCATATCCGCGAGAAGGCCTCCGAAAAGGTCTATTCCGAGCTCGGCCGCCTGCGCGTCGCCAAGGACGAGGCCGCGCGCGGGGGCCGTGCGATGCAGATCGCGGTCGCGGGCTGCGTAGCGCAGGCCGAGGGCGAGGAGATCGTGCGCCGCGCGCCGGTGGTCGACGTCGTGGTCGGCCCGCAGAGCTATCATCATTTGCCCGAGCTGTTGAAGCGCGCCGGCGACGAAGGCCGCGCGATCGAGACCGAGTTTCCCGCCGCCGACAAGTTCGGCTTCCTCGCCCAGCCAAAACCCGACGCGATCCGCGCGCGCGGCATTTCCGCTTTCGTCACAGTGCAGGAAGGCTGCGACAAGTTCTGCACCTTCTGCGTCGTGCCCTACACGCGTGGTTCGGAAGTCTCGCGGCCGGTCGCCAAGATCGTCGACGACGTGAAGCGGCTCGCCGACAATGGCGTGCGCGAGCTCACGCTGATCGGGCAGAACGTCAACGCCTATCATGGCGAGGGGCCGGACGGAAAAAGCTGGCCGCTCGGCCGGCTGCTCGAGCATCTGGCGAAAATCCCCGGCATCGCGCGACTGCGCTATTCGACCAGCCATCCCCGCGACGTCGATGACAGTTTGATTGCAGCCCATCGCGATCTCGGCGAGCTGATGCCGTTCGTGCACCTGCCGGTGCAATCGGGTTCGGACCGGATTCTGGCCGCCATGAACCGGAAACATACCGCCGATGATTATCGGCGTGTCATCGACCGTTTCCGGGCCGCGCGCCAAGACATTGCTTTTTCATCGGATTTTATCGTGGGCTTCCCCGGCGAAAGCGAGCAAGATTTTCTCGCCACCCTCGCGCTTGTCACGCAAATCGGCTACGCTGCGGCGTATTCGTTCAAATATTCCGCCCGGCCGGGAACGCCGGCCGCGGATATGCAGGAGACGGTGTCCCCCGCCGAGATGGACCAGCGATTGGAGCGGCTCCAGGAACTGATCGACAGCCAGCAATCGGCCTTCAACAAGGCTGCGATTGGCTCAACGGTCGATGTGCTGTTCGAGCGTCCGGCCCGCAAGGAGGGCCAGATCGTCGGCCGCACCGCCTTCCTCCAGCCTGCGCATGTGATGGCCTCGCCCGACATTATCGGACAGATCCTGCCGGTCCGGATCGACAGCCTCGAACGCTATAGTTTTCTCGGTGAGCTCGTGACACCGCACGCGGCGCGCGAGCCCGCTTTATCGCAAATCGCCATTGGAGCCTGAACCCTTGCCAAAAAGCGCATCGGATTCGTCTTCGTTCGCTCCCAGCCGCAAATTTGACCGCGACATGCAAGTTCCGCCCGAGACCCAGGTCGTCATCGATTTCGACGACAATCGCGCCGCTTCCGCGCTGGTCGGCCCCTACGGCCAGAATCTCGCGCAGATCGAGCGGCGGCTCGGCGTCGTGGTCGACTCCAAGGGCAACCACATCACCATCGGCGGCACACGCGACGGCTGCGACGCCGCGCGCCGCGTGCTGGAGACACTCTACGCGCAGGCCGTGAAAGGGCAGGATCTCGACCAGGGCGAGGTCGAAGGCGCGATTCGCGCCGTGATCGCCCAGGGCTCCCTGTTCGAATTCGACGCCAAATCGGTCAAATCCACCTTCGACAGCATCAACCTGCGCAAGCGCCCGGTGCGGGCACGCACCGCAGCGCAGGATTCCTACATCCGAGCGCTGAAGCGTCACGAGCTGGTGTTCGGCATCGGCCCCGCCGGCACCGGCAAGACCTGGCTCGCGGTCGCGCATGCCGCGCAGCTGTTCGAGCGCAAGGAAGTCGACAAGATCATCCTGTCACGTCCGGCGGTCGAGGCCGGCGAGCGGCTCGGCTTTTTGCCCGGCGATCTCCGCGAGAAGGTCGATCCCTATCTGCGTCCGATCTACGACGCGCTTTACGACCTCATGGACGCGCGCATCGTCGAGCGCGCGCTCCAGACCGGCGAGATCGAGATCGCGCCGCTTGCCTTCATGCGCGGCCGCACGCTGACCAATGCCGCGATCATCCTGGACGAGGCCCAGAACACCACGTCGATGCAGATGAAGATGTTCTTGACCCGTCTCGGCGAGAACAGCCGCATGATCGTGACCGGCGACCCCTCGCAGATCGACCTGCCGAACGGCCAGACCTCGGGTCTCGCCGAGGCAACGCGCCTGCTGGGCGGCGTCGAAGGCATTGCACAAGTTCATTTCAAAGCCGAGGACGTGATCCGCCACGAGCTCGTGGCGCGGATCGTCGCCGCCTACGAAAGTTCGCCGCAGCGGCCGGCCACCGGTAAATCGTAACGAGACAACAGCCGGACCATACGGACGCGGACAGGGCGTCCATTCGTTCCGAACAAACAAGATGTCACATCCAAACCTTCCCATGACCGAGGTCCTCGTCGTCGCCGATTGCTGGCAGCGCGAACCCGATTTCGAAGCGGTGATCCAGCGGGCGGTGGCAGCCGCCGCCGAGAGTGTCGACGAGGACGTTGCCGACGCCGAAGTGGCCGTGATGCTGACCGATGATGCCGGCATCCGCACCCTCAACAGCAACTGGCGCGGCATCGACAAGCCGACCAACGTGCTGTCGTTTCCAGCGCTCCAGCCGGAGGGCGAGTGGAAGCCCGGCGATGCGCCACGCATGCTCGGCGACATCGCGATCGCCTACGAGACCATGCGTCGCGAGGCGGACGAGGAACAGAAGCCGTTCGATCATCATTTGAGCCATCTCGCCGTGCATGGTTTCCTGCACCTGATCGGCTACGATCACGAGGACGATGGCGACGCGGAGGAGATGGAAGCGCTCGAACGAGAGATCCTGTCTCATCTCGGCATACCCGATCCCTATGCAGACCGCCCGGGGACGCATTGAGATGCCCGATTCCGACCCAATTCACGACAATCCGCGCAATACCGCCAATTTGCCGGTCGTGGTGACATCCGGCGAGGTGATGCGCCCGACCGCGGAAGGCTGGCTGCTGCGTGCCATTCGCACCCTGTTCGGCTGGAAGGCGGGATCGGTGCGCGACGATCTCCAGGTCGTGCTCGACGCCACGACGCCTGACGACACCGGCTTTTCGACCGTCGAGCGCACCATGTTGCGCAACATCCTCGGTCTGCACGAGCGCCGCATCGCCGACGTCATGGTGCATCGCGCCGACATCATCGCGGTGAAGCGCGACATCCCGCTCGGCGAGTTGATGGACCGCTTCGAAAGCGCCGGCCATTCGCGCCTCGTCGTCTACAACGAGACGCTGGACGATCCCGTCGGCATCGTCCACATCCGTGATCTGCTCGCTTTCATGACCGTGCGCGCGCGGGTGTCGGAGGCCACGAAGACCAAGCGCAAGAAGCCGCTGCCGGCCGGCCTCGACCTGCGTACGGTTGATCTGGCATTGCCGCTGCAGGATGCGCGCATCATCCGCAAGCTGCTCTACGTGCCACCGTCGATGCGGGCGATCGACCTGCTGGCGCAGATGCAGGCCACGCGCATTCATCTGGCGCTGGTGGTCGACGAATATGGCGGCAGTGACGGGCTGGTTTCGCTGGAGGACATCGTCGAGCAGATCGTCGGCGAGATCGACGACGAGCACGACAGCGACGAGCCGCCCTCGATCGTGCGGCTGCCCGACAACGCCTTCATCGCCGATGCCCGCGCCAGCCTCGACGACGTTCGCACGGTGATCGGCGAGGACTTCGTCACCGGCGAGGCCGGCGAGGAAGTCGAGACGCTCGGCGGCTATCTCGTCAGCCACGTCGGCCGCCTGCCGGTGCGCGGCGAGGTGATCTCGGGCCCCGGCAATTACGAGGTCGAGGTGCTCGATGCCGATCCGCGCCGCGTCAAGCGGCTGCGCATCTCGACGCGCAAGGAACGGCCCGCGCCGCGCACCCAGCGCGAGAGCCGCCGCCGCGAGGCCCCGCCGGAGAGCGGTCAACCGCCTTCCAGCGACACGCCCGTCCCGCCGCCAAGCGACGGGACCGGCTCGCAGTGATCCTGTTCCAACGGCTTCGGCAGATTGCGCTTGCCATCATCCTCACCTGGGGATGGAAGCGCGCGCTCGTCGCGATGGGGTGCGGTGCGCTGTCGGTGCTGGCGCTGGCGCCGTTCAATGTCTTTCCGGTGCTGTTCATTACCTTCCCGGTGCTGGTCTGGCTGATCGACGGCGCGGGCGCCGGACGATATGGCGGCGTCCCCGCCGCGGCACTGACGGGCTATTGGTTCGGGCTCGGCTACTTCGTCCCCGGCCTCTACTGGATCGGCTACGCCTTCTTCGTCGACGCCGATGTGTTCGCGTGGCTGACGCCGTTCGCCGTGCTTGGCTTGCCGGCCTATCTCTCCATCTTCACCGCAATCGGATTTGCGCTGGCCCGCCTGCTCTGGACCAAGGATGCCACGCGCATCCTCGCGCTCGCCGCGAGCCTCACCGTCGCCGAATGGCTGCGCGGTCACGCATTGACCGGCTTCCCCTGGAACGCGTTCGGCTATGCCCTGTCCGAGCCGCTGCCGCTGGCGCAGACGGCGTCGCTGATCGGCCTGTGGGGCATGACGTTCCTCAGCGTCGCGATCTTCGCAAGCCCCGCGGCGCTGATCGACCGCACGCCTGATCGCCGCCCGGCCTGGCGCGCGCCGGCTGCCGCGATTGCGCTTCTGATTGGCATGGGCATCTTCGGCGCGATCCGCCTGTCGCTGCATCCGACCACCATGGTCGCGGGCGCGAAGCTGCGCCTGATGCAGCCGGACCTCCGGCAGGACGCGAAATTCAACTACGCCGCCAAGGCGGAGGTGATGAAGAAATATCTGGCGCTGTCGGATCGCGCCTCGGGGCCGCAATCGACCGGCGTGCGCGACGCCACCATCCTGATCTGGCCGGAATCCGCATTTCCGTTCTTCCTGACCCGCGAAGCCGACGCGATGGCGCAGATCGCCGAGCTTTTGCCGAAGGGCACGGTGCTGATCACGGGCTCGGTCCGCGCCCCCGAACTGCCGCGGGGCACGCCGATCACGCGCGCCTACAACTCGATCTACGTGATCGATCACGACGGCAGCGTGCTCTCGGTCTACGACAAGCTGCACCTCGTGCCGTTCGGCGAATTCCTGCCCTACCAGGGCCTGATGGAGAAGCTCGGCTTCGAGCAACTCACGCGCGTCCGCGGCGGCTTCATTCCCGGCACCGTGCGACATGCGCTGCCGGTGCCCGGCGCGCCGTCCGCGCTGCCGCTGATATGCTACGAAGCAATCTTTCCCGGCGAGGTGGCTGGCCGCAATGAGCGTCCGGGATGGATCGTGAACCTCACCAATGACGGTTGGTTCGGCATCTCGACCGGTCCCTATCAGCATCTCGAGCAGGCCCGGATGCGCGCGATCGAACTCGGATTGCCGCTGGTCCGGTCCGCCAATACCGGCATCTCCGCTGTGATCGATCCGGTGGGACGAACCGTTGCCAGCCTCGGCCTCGGCGTCGAAGGCATTTTGGATGCAAGCCTGCCCGCCGCAATACCGCCGACCGTCTATGCGCGGGTAGGCGATGTGCCCGCAGCCATGCTCGTTGCGCTGGCGGTGATTCTGGCGGTCCGCCGACGTGTTGCCAAACGGCACCCCTGATCACGCCCTCGCCGCCGCCGGAATCCTTTGACAACCGTAGTCCCACGGTTGACAGACTGCACGCGGGTTCCTCATTCTGCATCCGCTGCGAAAGACAGTGGGCGTTGCTAAATTTCTCCGCAATGTTTCCCAATAACAGGGTTTGATTTTGACGATGCTGGCACCTGAGGCATTCCAGTCGATTGCGCTGAAGGTGGTGTTTGGAGGCTGAGGAAATGTCGAAAGCGCCCAACCCTGTTGACAAATATGTCGGCAGCCGCGTGCGCATGCGCCGCATCATGTTGGGCATGAGTCAGGAAAAGCTCGGTGAAGCTTTGGGCCTGACGTTCCAGCAGATCCAGAAGTACGAGAAGGGCACGAATCGCGTCGGCGCGAGTCGTATCCAGCAGATCGCCGAGATTCTCCAGGTGCCGGTGTCGTTTCTGTTCGAGGGCGGACCGAGCGGCGTAGCTGGCCCGGACGGCTTCGCCGAAGGCGCCTCGCCTTCCTACGTCTCGGACTTCCTCGCGACCTCCGAAGGTCTCGCTTTGACCAAGGCATTCACCCGAATCACTGATTCGAAGATGCGCCGCTCGATCGTCGATCTCGTCGAGCAGATCGCCGCCCGCGAAGGTCCCGACAAACGGTGACGCGACGGCTCAATCCGATTTGAGGCTGCGTCAAATCTGGCCTATGTCGTCATTTGCGGCCGCGTTTTAGTGCGCGCCCGCTTCGATGATGGGGTTCAAAGGCACAGATGCGTTCATGACCAAATCCAATTGGTTCGATTCTCAAACTATTCTCGATGGCATCCGCCGCTGGGTGGAGATCGAGACGCCGACGGACACACCTGAACAGGTCAACAAGCTGGTCTCCATGGTCGCGGAGCAATACCGCGATCTGCCGGTTGCGCTCGAGCGCGTCGCCGGCGTCGATGGCTGCGGCGATCATCTCGTTGCGCGCTCGACCTGGGGCCAGGACCGGCCGGGCATCCTGGTGCTGAGCCACCTCGATACCGTTCATCCCATGGGATTCATCGAGCGCCTGCCGTTCAAGGTCGAAGGCGACAGCGCGTTCGGTCCCGGCATCTACGACATGAAGGGTGGCGCCTATATCGCCCATCACGCCTTTCGCGCGCTCTGCGCCGCCGGCGACCGCTCGCCGCTCGGCATCACGCACGTCTTCACCTCCGACGAGGAGATCGGCAGCCCCACCTCGCGCACGCTGATCGAAACGGAAGGGCGCAAGGCCAAATACGTGCTGGTGACGGAGCCGGCGCGCGACGGCGGCAAGATCGTCACCGGACGCAAGGGCGTCGGGCGCTTCGAAGTATTCATCAAGGGCGTGCCCGCACATGCCGGCACGCGGCCCCAGGATGGACGCAGCGCGATCCGCGAGCTTGCCAACGTCATCCTGGCGCTGGAAGGGATGAACGATCTGGCGCGCGGCGTCACGGTGAATGTCGGCGTGGCGCGCGGCGGCACGCGCCCCAACGTCACGCCGGAAGAAGCCCATGCCGAAATCGACCTGCGCGTGCCAGGCTTTGCCGACGCGGAAGAGTTCGTCGGCAAGATCCTCGGGCTGACATCGAAGACGGATGGCGTCACCGTCAAGGTCACGGGCGGGCTCAATCGTCCGCCCTACGAGAAGAGCAATGCAGGCGCCTCGTTGTACGAACATGCGAAGTCGCTCGCCGCCGAGATCGGCTTCGAGCTGGTCGACACCCACACCGGCGGCGGCTCGGACGGCAATTTCACCGCCGCGCACACCGCAACGCTCGACGGACTCGGCGTCGACGGCAAGGGCGCACACACCCACTATGAGCAGCTTTACGTTTCGTCGCTCGAACCGCGCGCGCGGCTGCTGCATCGCCTGTACCAGACGCTGCGATGAGCGAACGCAAATCAGATCCCGATCGCGATGACAGCGAGCGCGCCTTCTTCGGGCGCCGCAAGGGCCACAAGCTCAGGCAGCACCAGGCCGAGCTGGTCGACCATCTGCTGCCGCATCTTGCGCTCGACATCGAGGGCGAGGTGCCGGGCAACGCCAACGAGATCTTCGATCCCGCGGCGGACGATGTGCGGCTCGAGATCGGCTTCGGCGGCGGCGAGCATCTTGCGGCTGAGGCACGGAATTTCTCCACGACCGGCTTCATCGGCTGCGAGCCCTATGTCAACGGCATGGCCAAAATCCTCGCGCAGATCGAGGCGGCCAACATCGCCAACATCCGCCTGTTCGCGGGCGATGCTGCCGAACTGCTGGCATGGCTGCCGCCGTCATCGCTGTCGCGGATCGACCTGATCCATCCCGATCCCTGGCCGAAGCGGCGGCACTGGAAGCGGCGCTTCGTCCAGGACCGGACCATCACTGCGATGGCCCGCGTTCTGAAAGCGGGCGGCGAATTCCGCTTCGTCTGCGACATCGACGATTACTGTGCCTGGACGCTGTCGCATCTGGCGCGCTCGCAGGATTTCGTCTGGCTCGCGGAGCGCGCCGACGATTTCCGGCAGCCATGGGCCGGCTACACCATGACGCGCTACGGCCGGAAGGCCACGCGCGAAGGGCGCAAGACGACGTATCTGAGGTTCAGGCGGGTGTAATTCTTCGCGCGATCCTCCGCAGCCGTCATGCCCGGGCTTGTCCCGGGCATGACGACAAAGACCTGTACGTTGATTAGATCGTCTGGCGGTTGCGCCAGAATTTCACGACGCGCTCGGCCGTCGACGGCATCAGGCGCGTGAAGTTCACGCGCGCGGCCTCGATGTCGGCATCGGCCGGCCTGCGATGCGGCCCGTACCACAACAGAACGAGCGCGCGCACCGTGGGCCAGCCGAGATTCAGCATGCGCCCCAGGATCAGAATCGGATCGTAGCGATCGCCCGCCATCAGGCGATCGAGGATCGAGAGGCGGACGCCGGACATCGCCGAGAGCGCGGCAATCGATTCCTCGTATTTATGCGCCTTGGCGAAGCCGAGCAGCGCGCTCTCGCCGAGATGCCCCTCGCGATGCAAGGTGAGCACCGTGCGCTGTGCCGCCGAGAAATCGCGGCGCGGGCCCGGGGGCAGCGCAGCCTCCTCGATCGCCGCCATGGCGCGCTTGATCTCGACCTGGCGCACGGGATTGACCACGCTGGAGAGGCGGCGGCGGATGACGTCGAGCGTGCCATCGAGAAGTTGCTTCAGATGCTCGCCCGAGAGATCGTTGCGCTGGCCGATCTTGAGCGTCAGCACGCCGTCCTGCGACGCACGCCTGATCATCTCGGAATAGCTGCCAGGCGAGAACACCGCACCGGCATTGCCCGCAGCGCGACGCACCACGTCGCGATCGCCGCGCTCGACCAGCACGTCGGTGATGGCAGCCGACAGTGCGGGGCGCTCGGTCAGCGCCAGCAGATGGCCCTGGCCCTTCAGCCGCGCGATCTCGACGAGGGCGGCGTCGTCAAGCACCGGCGAGCGGCGCAGCACGGGGCCCGCCACCATGATCTCGTTTTCGCGCGCGAGCTGGCTCACCAGATGCGGCGGCGCATTGGTCAGGCGCGAGAAGCGCTCGGCGAGGTCGACGCGCGAGGCAAGCTCGGCATGCGGGACGAGATCGATCAGCAGGTTGTCGAAGAGATCGACGAGATCGGGACGGAGCTTCTCGGCGTCCTGGAAGAACAGCTGGGCGATGGCGCGCGCGATCTCGCCGCGACGCCGGGGGTCGCCGCGTTTGACGATATCGTCCAGTCCGGGAATGAGCGACGTGGCAACGGTCATGAAAACGCAACTCGTACAGGGCACGCCGCGGGTGCGCCCTTGGTCCAAGCCGCCCCACAATCAGGGAATTTAGGCCTCGTAGATGAAGGAAGCGTTGCGCGGGGGTCCCACAGACCGGCGCAAAAAGCCTCGTCCTGCCTGTGATGGGCCTTGTCCGGGAGGACGGAAAGGGCTATATCAACGCCAATTCATCTTCTCATACGATCCGCGTAGTGAGAGTGGGCCCGAAAGGACCCGCTCTTTTTTATTACCTGAGCGCGGCTTGGTGGAAGATATGCGGCCCGGCGAGCTGTCGGGATGAAAGAGTTCCGAAACAGGCTCTGCAAATCCTGATCTGTTCAAGTCTTAACCAAGCCTTAACCATCGAGCGCCTTGACCCCTGATATGACCGAACCGAACCCTGGTTCCACGGATGCCGAGTTGCTGGCCGAACCGAGGCTCGTGGTCGAGCCGGGCGTGGCGGCACGGGTGTCCGCGGTCGCAGCGCCGGTGCTCGAGGGCATGGGCTACCGCCTGGTGCGGATCCGCATTTCAGGGGAAGCCGGCTGCACGGTGCAGATCATGGCCGAGCGGCCGGACGGATCGATGCAGCTCGAGGATTGCGAGGCGATCTCGCGGGCGCTGTCGCCGGTGCTCGATGTCGCAGACCCCATCGATCGCGCCTATCGACTGGAGATCTCCTCGCCGGGGATCGACCGTCCGCTGGTGCGCCGCTCCGATTTCGAACGCTATTCCGGCCATCTGGTGAAGATCGACATGGCGGTCGCGCATGAAGGGCGCAAGCGGTTCCGCGGCACGCTCGGTGCCGTCGAAGGCGACCGGGTGCAGCTGCACCGCGACGACGTCAAGGCCGGCGACAATCCCGACGTTCTCCTGACGATGGAAGATATCGGCGAGGCCCGGCTGGTGCTGACCGATGAGCTGATCGCGGAATCCATGCGCCGCGGCAAGGCCGAGGAGCGCCAGATGCGCCGCGATCTCGGCCTGGAGCCGCCGCAGGCGCCGCACGCGAAAATCAGCGAAAAGACCACCAAGAACACCAAGCCGAAGAAGAAGCCGGCCCCGACCAATACGAAGAAACACCGCCTTGCCGCCGAACGTGCGCGGCGCGGCGAGATCGAGCCTGACGAAGGAGACTAGCCATGGCAGTCAGCGCCAATCGACTTGAGTTGCTCCAGATCGCCGACGCCGTTGCACGCGAAAAATCGATCGACCGCGGCATCGTCATCGCGGCGATGGAAGATGCCATCGCCAAGGCGGCGCGGGCCCGTTACGGCAGCGAGACTGACGTTCATGCCGAGATCGACCCGAAGAAGGGCGAGCTGCGGCTGTCGCGCCACATGCTGGTGGTCGAGAAGGTCGAGAATCACTCCAACCAGATATCGCTGGTCGACGCGCAGCGCGCCAATCCCGGTGCCCAGGTCGGCGACACCATCGCCGACACCCTGCCGCCGCTGGAATACGGCCGCATCGCCGCGCAGTCGGCCAAGCAGGTGATCGTGCAGAAGGTGCGCGAAGCCGAGCGCGACCGGCAATATCAGGAATTCAAGGACCGCATCGGCGACATCGTCAACGGCGTCGTCAAGCGCGTCGAATATGGCAGCGTGATCGTCGACCTCGGCCGCGGTGAAGCCATCATCCGCCGCGACGAGATGCTGCCGCGCGAAGTGTTCCGCAACGGCGACCGCGTCCGCGCTTACATCTTCGACGTCCGCCGCGAGACCCGCGGGCCGCAGATCTTCCTCTCCCGCACCCATCCGCAGTTCATGGCAAAGCTGTTCGCGCAGGAAGTGCCGGAGATCTATGACGGCATCGTCGAGATCAAGGCGGTGGCCCGCGATCCCGGCTCGCGCGCGAAAATCGGCGTGATTTCCCGCGATTCCTCGGTCGATCCGGTCGGCGCCTGCGTCGGCATGCGCGGCTCGCGCGTGCAGGCGGTGGTGAACGAGCTGCAGGGCGAGAAGATCGACATCATTCCGTGGTCGCCCGACATCGCGACCTTCGTGGTCAACGCGCTGGCGCCGGCGGAAGTCTCCAAGGTCGTCATCGACGAGGACCGCGAGCGCATCGAGGTCGTGGTGCCCGACACCAACAACCAGCTCTCGCTGGCGATCGGCCGCCGCGGCCAGAACGTGCGTCTGGCCTCGCAGCTCACCGGCTGGGACATCGACATCCTGACCGAGCAGGAGGAATCGGAGCGCCGCCAGGCCGACTTCGAGAACTCCACCCGCGTCTTCATGGAATCGCTCAACGTCGACGAAGTGGTCGGCCAATTGCTGGCGTCCGAAGGATTCACCTCGGTCGAGGAACTCGCGATGGTGGACCTCAAGGAACTCGCCGGTATCGAGGGTTTTGACGAGGAGACCGCGCAGGAGCTCCAGAACCGTGCCCGCGAATATCTTGAGCAGCAGGAAGCCGAGATCGAAGCCAGGCGCAAGGAGCTCGGCGTCGAGGACGCCGTCAAGGACGTGCCCGGCGTCACTTCCAAGATGCTGGTGAAATTCGGCGAGAACGACATCAAGACCGTCGACGACCTCGCCGGCTGCGCTACCGACGATCTGGTCGGCTGGACCGAGCGCAAGGAAGGCGGCGAGCAGACCAAATATCCGGGTGCGCTCGACGGTATCGACATCTCCCGCGACGATGCTGAAGCCATGATCATGCAGGCCCGCGTCAAGGCCGGCTGGATCACCGAAGCCGATCTCGCCAAGCCGGCCGAAGAGGCCGAGGCGACCGAAGATCAGCCGGCTTAAGGGCGAAGGAGGATGTCGCTCGGATGCTCGCAGATACTGACCACGATCTCGACCATGGCCCGCGGACCGAAAGGTCCGCGACCATGCGGATGTGCGCGGTCAGTCGCGAGGTCCGGCCGATCGACGAGCTGATCCGCTTCGTCATTTCGCCGCAAGGCGCGATAGTTCCCGATCTCAAGCGCAAGCTGCCCGGACGCGGCATGTGGATCACCGCCTCACGCGAGGTGGTTGCGGAAGCCGTTCGGCGTCACCAATTTAGCAAGGCCTTCAAGCGCGAGTTGCGCATTCCCCAGACGCTTCCCACCGACATCGAGGCGCTCCTGGTTCGGAGCGTGACGGAAGCCCTTGGGATTGCCGCCAAGGCGGGCCAGATTGTGGCCGGCTTCGGTAAGGTCGAAAGCAGCCTGCGGGAAGGCACGGTCGAGGTCCTGATCCATGCCAGTGACGGGGCCGCGGACGGAATCCGCAAATTAGACATGCTGGCACGTCAAAATGCCGGGAATCGCGGCGCCAAGCGGCAGATTCCCGTTGTCACCGCACTGAAATCGATAGAATTGGATTTGGCACTGACCCGGTCAAATGTGATACATGCTGCCCTGCTCGCGGGCCCGGCGAGCAAGTCATTCCTGTCACGTAGCCAGATGCTGGTCCGATACCGGATGGCGGACGATGACAAGACTGCCGAAAAGCCCGGCCAGGATTTCTGAGAGATACGACGACCCGATAGGACGGTGCGGCAACGCACAACACTGATAAATCAGGATTAGGACTGCTGAATGGTTGATACCAAGACCCCTGGCGACAAGAAGCTGAGCGTTCCGAGCAAGACGCTATCGCTCAAGCCGCGCGTCGAAACGGGCACCGTGCGTCAGAGCTTCAGCCATGGCCGTAGCAAGCAGGTCGTGGTCGAGAAGCGCGGCAAGCGCCGCATCGACGGCACCCCCGAGCCGCAGGCCACCGAGGTTGCGAAGCCGGCGGCACCGGCTGCGCCGACGCCTGCTCCGGCGCGCCCGGCTCCGCCGCGTAACGCCGGCTCCGGCGTGGTGTTGCGCACGCTGACCGAGGACGAACGTTCCGCCCGCGCCAGCGCGCTGGCCGATGCCAAGGTGCGCGAAGTCGAAGAACGCCGCCATGCCGAGGAAGAGGCCCAGCGCCGCGCTGTCCGCGAAAGCGCCGAGCGCGCCGAGCGCGAGGCCGCCGAGGCCCGCCGCAAGGCCGAGGATGAGCGTCACCGCCACGAAGAGGAAGCCAAGCGCAAGGCCGAAACCGAGGCCAAGAAGCGTTTTGGCGAAGGCGAGCAGCCGCAATCCGCGGCGCGCCCTGCAACGACGACGGCCGCGCCCGCTCCTGCACCGCGGCCTGGAGCGCCCGCGGCGCGGCCCGGGACCACCGCCACTGCCCGCCCCGGAACAACGACGGCGCGGCCCGGAACGACCACGCAGCGGCCGGGAGGCCCGGTGGGTCGCGCCCCCGCTGTCGCAGCCGGACCGGACGAGGACGAGGGTCCGCGCCAGATCCGCCGCGGCCCCGGCGGCGCCGCGCGTCCGGCGCCGCCCCCCAAGACCACCCACAAGCCCGGTCCGCAGAAGGAGCGCGGCCGCCTGACCGTCGTCACCGCATTCAATGCCGACGACGTGCGCGAGCGCTCGATTGCCTCCTTCCGTCGCCGTACCCAGCGCCTGAAGGGGCACGCCTCGAACGAGCCGAAGGAAAAGCTGATCCGCGAGGTGATCATTCCGGAAGCGATCACCATCCAGGAGCTCGCCAACCGCATGGCCGAGCGCGCGGTCGACGTCATCCGCATGCTGATGAAGCAGGGCGCGATGCACAAGATCACCGACGTGATCGACGCCGACACCGCGCAGCTGATCGCCGAAGAACTGGGTCACACCGTCAAGCGCGTTGCCGCGTCGGACGTCGAAGAGGGTCTGTTTGACCAGGTCGACGATTCCTCCGACACCGAGACGCGTTCGCCCGTGGTGACCGTGATGGGTCACGTCGACCACGGCAAGACCTCGCTGCTCGACGCGCTCCGTCATGCCAACGTCGTCTCCGGCGAAGCCGGCGGCATCACCCAGCATATCGGCGCCTATCAGGTGCTGTCGCCCGAAAGCGGCAAGAAGATCACCTTCATCGACACGCCCGGCCACGCCGCGTTCACCGCGATGCGCGCCCGCGGCGCCAAGGTGACCGACATCGTCGTGCTGGTGGTTGCTGCCGATGACGGCGTGATGCCGCAGACGATCGAAGCCATCAACCACGCCAAGGCGGCGCGGGTGCCGATCATCGTTGCCATCAACAAGATCGACAAGCCCGATGCGAAGCCCGAGCGCGTGCGCACCGAGCTGCTCCAGCACGAGGTGCAGGTCGAATCCTTCGGCGGCGAAGTCGTCGACGTCGAAGTGTCCGCCAAGAACAAGACCAATCTCGACAAGCTGCTCGAGATGATCGCGCTCCAGGCCGACATCCTCGACCTCAAGACCAATTCGGATCGCCCGGCCGAAGGCACCGTGATCGAAGCCAAGCTCGATCGCGGCCGTGGCCCGGTCGCGACCGTGCTGGTCCAGCGCGGCACGCTCCGTGTCGGTGACATCATCGTCGCCGGCGCCGAAATGGGCCGCGTCCGCGCGCTGATCTCGGATCAGGGCGAGACGGTGCAGGAGGCAGGCCCCTCGGTGCCGGTCGAGGTGCTCGGCTTCAACGGTCCGCCGGAAGCAGGCGATCGTCTCGCCGTGGTCGAGAACGAAGCCCGCGCCCGCCAGGTCACCAGCTACCGCGCGCACCAGAAGCGCGAGAACGCCGCTGCCTCGATTTCCGGCATGCGCGGCTCGCTCGAGCAGATGATGTCGCAATTGAAGACGGCGGGCCGCAAGGAATTCCCGCTGATCATCAAGGCCGACGTGCAGGGCTCGCTGGAAGCGATCCTCGGCTCGCTGGAGAAGCTCGGCACCGACGAAGTCGCCGCCCGCATCCTGCATGCCGGCGTCGGCGGTATCTCGGAATCCGACGTGACGCTCGCGGAAGGCTTCAACGCCGCGATCATCGGCTTCTCGGTTCGTGCCAACAAGGAGGCGGCTGCGGCCGCCAAGCGCAACGGCATCGAGATCCGCTACTACAACATCATCTACGACCTCGTGGACGACGTGAAGAAGGCGATGAGCGGCCTGCTCGCGCCGACCTTGCGCGAAACCATGCTGGGCAATGCCTCGATCCTGGAGATCTTCAACATCTCCAAGGTCGGCAAGGTTGCCGGCTGCCGCGTCACCGACGGCACCGTGGAACGCGGCGCCAATGTGCGCCTGATCCGCGACAACGTCGTCGTGCACGAAGGCAAGCTGTCGACGCTGAAGCGCTTCAAGGACGAAGTGAAGGAAGTCCAGTCCGGTCAGGAATGCGGCATGGCCTTCGAGAACTATCACGACATGCGTGCCGGTGACGTGATCGAGTGTTATCGCGTGGAGACGATCCAGCGCTCCCTGTAAGTCCAAATCTTACCGAAGCGCCCGGATCTTTTTGAGCTGAAATTGCGGGAGTGCGATGGCCGGATTTATTCCGGCCATCGCACCGCATTCGTTTCAACAGGACAAATGACAATGCTCGTGTCCCAAACGCGGGCACGACGAGGTGATTTTCGATCATGCCCCGCCACCATCAGAAGAAAAGTTCCGCGCCGGGCGGCTCGCAACGCCAGTTGCGTGTCGGCGAGCAGGTTCGCCACGCGATGGCCGAGATTCTGGCGCAAGGCAATGTGCATGATGATGACCTCGAGGGTCACATCATCACCGTGCCGGAGGTACGGATGTCGCCCGACCTGAAGCTCGCGACAGTCTATGTGATGCCGCTTGGTGGCCGCGACACCGAGGTCGTCATCGCTGCGCTCGAGCGCAACAAGAAATTCCTGCGCGGCGAAGTCGCGCGGCGCGTTAACCTGAAATTTGCACCTGACCTTCGTTTCCGCGTCGACGAACGATTCGACGAAGCGGAACGGATCGAGAAGCTTTTGCGAACACCTGCGGTGCAGAAGGACCTGGAACAGGATCCGGATTCGGATCGGGAAGAAGAGCAATGACGATGGACCCGGCTCACGGCACGATCGGCAGCGAAGAAGTCGATCAGCGCGACGTGCAGAAAAATAATTTTGCGGATCTCGGCGGCAATTCTCAGCCGCATCAGGAGCCGCGCCGCGTCAACAACGATCCCCGCGCCAAGCAGCAGAAGGGCAACCAGCCGCGCCGCGACCGCCGCGATGTCCATGGCTGGGTCGTGCTCGACAAGCCGATCGGCATGACCTCGACGCAGGCGGTCGCCGTACTCAAGCGCCTGTTCAACGCCAAGCGCGCGGGACACGCCGGCACGCTCGACCCGCTCGCCTCCGGCGGCCTGCCGATCGCGCTCGGCGAGGCCACCAAGACGGTTCCCTTTGTGATGGACGGCCGCAAGCGCTACCAGTTCACCGTGTGCTGGGGCGAGGAGCGCGACACCGACGACATCGAGGGCCGGGTCACCGCGACCTCCGACCAGCGCCCGACGCGGGAGGCAATCCTGGCCCTCCTGCCCCGCTTTACCGGGGTGATCGAGCAGATCCCGCCGCGCTATTCCGCGATCAAGGTCCAGGGCGAGCGCGCCTATGACCTCGCCCGCGACGGCGAGGTCGTGGAACTGGCCCCCCGTCCGGTCGAAATTCACCATTTAGCCCTTGTGGATCAACCGGATAACGACCGGGCAGTGTTCGAGGCGGAGTGCGGCAAGGGGACCTATGTCCGGGCGCTCGCCCGCGATATGGGCCGGATTCTCGGCACTTTCGGCCATATCTGCGCGCTGCGGCGGACCCTGGTCGGCCCATTCGACGAGAACGACATGATTCCGCTGGATCAGTTGGAGGCTTTATGCGATAGAGCCGCGTCCGGCGAGGGCAGCCTCGCCGACGCGCTTATGCCCGTTGAGACCGCGCTGGACGACATCCCGGCACTGGCCGTCACTCGGGCTGATGCGGCAAGGCTCCACCGGGGCCAGGCCGTTTTATTGCGCGGACGGGATGCGCCCACTAGTAGCGGCACAGTCTATGTCACGGTGGCAGGCCGTCTCTTGGCGCTTGCTGAAGTCGGCAACGGCGAAATCATCCCCAAGCGTGTGTTCAACCTGACCGGTCTGACTGCCAGCACCGGTCGCAACGAGAGAAATTGACGATGTCGATTGCCGCAGAACGCAAAGCGGAAGTCATCAAGACGAATGCCAACAAGGCCGGCGACACCGGCTCGCCAGAGGTTCAGGTCGCGATCCTGTCGGAACGCATCAACAACCTCACCAACCATTTCAAGACCCACGTGAAGGACAACCATTCGCGTCGCGGCCTCTTGAAGCTGGTTTCGACCCGCCGCTCGCTCCTCGACTACCTCAAGAAGAGGGACGAGGCGCGTTACAAGGCGCTGCTCGAGAAGCACAACATTCGTCGTTAAGTGTTCCTGCGCGCGCCACTGGCGCGCGTTTTCGTGCGCGGTTTCGAGCGAAAGCGTTTTTTTAAAGGTTTTTGATCGAGGCTGCGTGCGCATCGGGTGCGAGCCCAAAGCGCGATATGAATCGCACTTTGGATTGTTGTTTGAGCATGATCTTTTCGGAAAACCGCTTTGCACTTTTCCGGATCATGCTCGAGTGACGGCTAGCATCCGGGGCACGGTGGGCGAGGACCGCAATTCGGTGCTCGCGTTCGTGCCGACTGACAGTCCAGCAGCAATCCGGCGGCTGGGCACAACGGGCAAGGCGCCCGTATGACCCGAAAGGATGGACGCCATCCGAAATCCGAAAACCATGGCAGGATCGCAGGACGCTGATCGCCCGCTTCGATCAACGTCCCGCAATCTTGCGCATGGTTTTTGTTTTTCGGCCCGTCTTTCTTTCGAGAACCCATGAAAGAAGACCTCTATGTTCAATAAGCATTCAGTCGAGATCGACTGGGGTGGACGCACTCTCAAGCTCGAAACCGGCAAGATCGCGCGTCAGGCCGACGGCGCCGTCGTCGCCACCTATGGCGAGACCGTGGTGCTCGCCACCGTCGTCGCGGCGAAGGCGCCGCGCGAGGGCGTCGACTTCCTGCCGCTGACCGTCGACTACCAGGAGAAGACCTACGCAGCCGGCCGCATTCCCGGCGGCTATTTCAAGCGCGAGGGTCGTCCGACCGAGAAGGAGACGCTGGTCTCCCGCCTGATCGACCGTCCGATCCGTCCGCTGTTCGTCGACGGCTGGCGCAACGAAACCCAGGTGATCGCCACCGTGCTCTCGCACGATATGGAAAACGACCCTGACATCGTGGCGCTGGTGGCCTCGTCGGCCGCGCTGACCCTGTCCGGCGCACCCTTCAAGGGCCCGATCGGCGCAGCCCGCGTCGGCTTCGCCAATGACGAGTTCATCCTCAACCCGACGCTCGACGAGATGGTCGACACCCAGCTCGACCTGGTCGTCGCCGGCACCGCCGACGCCGTGCTGATGGTGGAATCGGAAGCCAAGGAGCTCAACGAGGACATCATGCTCGGCGCCGTGATGTTCGGTCACCGCCACTTCCAGCCGGTGATCAACGCCATCATCGAGCTCGCCGAAAAGGCTGCCAAGGAGCCGCGCGAAGTCACCGTCATCGACAATTCGGCGCTCGAGAAGGAAATGCTCGGCCTCGTCGAGCAGGAACTGCGGGCCGCCTACGCGATTCCGGTCAAGCAGGATCGCTACGCCGCGGTCGGCAAGGTCAAGGAAAAGGTGATCGCCCATTACTTCCCCGAAGGGCAGGAACCGAAATACGACAAGCTGCGCGTCGCCGGCGTGTTCAAGGAACTCGAGGCCAAGATCGTTCGCTGGAACATCCTCGACACCGGCAAGCGCATCGACGGCCGCGATAGCAAGACCGTGCGCAACATCGTCGCCGAAGTCGGCGTGCTGCCCCGCGCCCACGGCTCGGCGCTGTTCACCCGCGGCGAAACCCAGGCGATGGTCGTGACCACGCTCGGCACCGGCGAGGACGAGCAGTACATCGACGCGCTGTCGGGAACGTACAAAGAGACGTTCCTGCTGCACTACAACTTCCCTCCCTACTCGGTCGGTGAGACCGGCCGCCTCGGCGGCACCAAGCGCCGCGAGATCGGCCACGGCAAGCTCGCCTGGCGCGCGATCCACCCGGTGCTGCCGCCGCACCACGAATTCCCCTACACCACGCGCGTGGTGTCGGAGATCACCGAGTCGAACGGTTCGTCCTCGATGGCTTCGGTCTGCGGCGCTTCGCTCGCGCTGATGGATGCCGGCGTGCCGTTGAAGCGGCCGACCGCGGGCATCGCGATGGGCCTGATCCTCGAAGACAAGCGCTTCGCGGTTCTCTCGGACATCCTCGGTGACGAAGATCATCTCGGCGACATGGACTTCAAGGTCGCCGGTACGGAAGCGGGCATCACCTCGCTCCAGATGGACATCAAGATCGAGGGCATCACCGAGGAGATCATGAAGGTCGCGCTCGGTCAGGCCAAGGATGGACGTATCCACATCCTCGGCGAAATGGCCAAGGCGCTCACCAACGCCCGCGCCGAGCTCGGCGAATACGCGCCGCGCATCGAGACCTTCAAGATCGCCACCGACAAGATCCGCGAAGTGATCGGCACCGGCGGCAAGGTGATCCGCGAGATCGTCGAGAAGACCGGCGCCAAGGTCAACATCGAGGACGACGGCACCGTGAAGGTCGCCTCCAGCGACGGCGAGGCGATGAAGGCCGCGATCAAGTGGATCAAGTCGATCGCGTCCGATCCGGAAGTCGGCCAGATCTATGACGGCACCGTCGTCAAGGTGATGGAGTTCGGCGCCTTCGTGAACTTCTTCGGTTCCAAGGACGGCCTCGTCCACATCAGCCAGCTCGCTTCGGCGCGCGTGCAGAAGACCTCCGACGTCGTCAAGGAAGGCGACAAGGTCAAGGTCAAGCTGCTCGGCTTCGACGATCGCGGCAAGACCCGGCTGTCGATGAAGGTGGTCGACCAGACCACCGGCGAAGACCTCGAGGGCAAGGGCGAGGGCGAGAAGGCCCCGCGGGAAGCGGCCGGCGAGTAATCGCTCCGCACATCAGAAACACGAAGGGCGGCCTCGCGGCCGCCCTTTTTGTTTGTCGCTTGCTTAAAGCTCAGGGATCAGGCCGCGATGTCGTACCGGTCGAGGTTCATCACCTTGGTCCAGGCCTTGGCAAAATCCTGCACGAACTGCTGCTTGGCATCCGACGAGGCATAGACCTCGGCGAAGGCGCGGAGCTGCGAGTGCGCGCCGAAGATCAGGTCGGCGCGCGTGCCGGTCCACTTGACCGCATTTGTCTTGCGGTCACGGGCCTCGTAGGTGCCGTCAGCCGCCGGCGTCCACTGCGTGCTCATGTCGAGCAGGTTGGCGAAGAAGTCGTTGCTCAGCGTTCCGACCTTCGAGGTCAAGACACCGTGCTTCGAACCGTTCGCGTTGGCACCAAGCACACGCAGGCCGCCGACGAGCACGGTCAGCTCGGGTCCGCTCAGCTTCAGAAGCTGCGCGCGATCGACGAGGGCCTCCTCCTGCTGCAGGAACTGATGCTTCTTGCCGATGTAGTTGCGGAAGCCATCGGCCCGCGGCTCGAGCGGGGCGAAGGAGTCCGCGTCGGTCTGCTCCTGCGAAGCATCCATGCGGCCCGGCGTGAAGGCGATCTTCACGTCGACGCCGGCATCCTTCGCGGCCTTCTCGACCGCGGCAGAACCGCCGAGGACGATGAGGTCGGCGAGCGAGACCTTCTTCGCACCGGATGACGCGTTGAAGTCCTTCTGGATCGCCTCGAGCTTGCCGAGGACCTTGGAGAGCTGAGCCGGCTGGTTCACCTCCCAATCCTTCTGCGGGGCAAGACGGATGCGAGCGCCATTGGCGCCGCCGCGCTTGTCCGAGCCGCGGAACGTCGAGGCCGACGCCCAGGCGGTCGAGACCAGCTCAGAGACCGAGAGACCTGAAGCCAGGATCTTGGTCTTCAGCGCAGCGATGTCCTGATCGCCGACCAGCTCGTGATTCACGGCCGGGATCGGGTCCTGCCAGATCAGCGTCTCCTTCGGCACCAGCGGGCCGAGATAGCGCTGGATCGGACCCATGTCGCGGTGGGTGAGCTTGAACCAGGCGCGGGCGAAGGCGTCCGCGAACTGAGCCGGGTTCTCCAGGAAACGCCGCGAGATCTTCTCATAGGCCGGATCGAGGCGCAGCGAGAGGTCGGTCGTCAGCATCGTGGGCCGATGCTTCTTGGACTTGTCGAAGGCATCGGGAATGATCGCCTCGGCACCCTTGGCCGTCCACTGATTCGCACCGCCCGGGCTCTTGGTCAGCTCCCATTCGTACTTGAACAGGTTCTCGAAGAAGTTGTTGCTCCACTTCGTCGGCGTCGTCGTCCACGTCACCTCGAGACCGCTGGTGATGGAATCGCCCGCCAGGCCCGAAGCGTGCTTGCTCTTCCAGCCGAGGCCCTGATCCTCGAGTGCGCCTGCTTCCGGCTCCGGCCCGACCAGCGAGGGGTCGCCCGCGCCATGGGTCTTGCCGAAGGTGTGGCCACCGGCGATCAGCGCGACGGTTTCCTCGTCGTTCATCGCCATGCGGGCGAACGTCTCGCGGATGTCCTTGGCCGCGGCGACCGGATCAGGCTTGCCGTTCGGGCCTTCCGGATTGACGTAGATCAGGCCCATCTGCACCGCGCCGAGCGGCTCGGCGAGCTGGCGTTCGCCGCTGTAGCGCTCATCGCCCAGCCAGGTGCCTTCGGGACCCCAATAGAGCTCTTCCGGCTCCCAGACGTCGGCGCGGCCACCGGCGAAACCGAAGGTCTTGAAGCCCATCGATTCCAGCGCGACGTTGCCGGCGAGCACCATCAAATCAGCCCAGGAAATCTTGCGGCCGTATTTCTGCTTGATCGGCCAGAGCAGACGGCGTGCCTTGTCGAGGTTGGCGTTGTCGGGCCAGCTGTTGAGCGGTGCGAAACGCTGCTGGCCGGCACCGGCGCCACCGCGGCCGTCCGTGATGCGATAGGTGCCGGCGCTGTGCCAGGCCATGCGGATCATGAGGCCGCCATAGTGACCGAAGTCGGCGGGCCACCATTCCTGCGAGTCCGTCATCAGAGCGGTCAGGTCCTTGATGACCGCGTTGAGATCGAGCGACTTGAATTCCTTGGCGTAGTCGAAGCCCTTGCCCATCGGGTCGGACAGAGCGGAATTCTTGTGCAGCATCTCGATGCTGAGCTGGGTCGGCCACCAGTCGCGGTTCACGCGCGTGGGTTTTCCGCCCGAAAACGGGCACTTCGAAGAGTCGTCCATGAATACCTCCTCTGGCGGCGTCGAACTCGCGCCTTTTGACCAGGTAGAACTACTCTAAGCTTCGCGTTCGATCAGGTGAAGTTGACTTTAATGATCGCTGCAATAAGATTTCCTGATGCTCAACGTCACCCTGCGACAGCTCCGGTATTTCGACGCGCTGGCGCGTCATGGTCATTTCGGCCGCGCGGCTGAGTCCTGTTCCATCTCGCAGCCGGCCTTGTCGATGCAGATCAAGGAGTTGGAGGAGGCGCTCGGCGGCCTGCTGCTGGAGCGCAGCGCCCGGCAGGTCGCACTGACCCGGTTCGGTGAGGAACTCGCGCAGCGCGTCCGCGACATTTTGCGCTCGGTCGACGAGCTCGGCGATTTCGCCCGCGCCTCGCAGGACCGTTTCTCGGGTCGCCTGCGGATCGGCATGATCCCGACGATCGCGCCCTATCTCCTGCCCACCATCACCAAGAATCTCACCCGCATGCATCCGGAGCTCGACATCCGCGTGCGCGAGACGATGACACCGCGGCTGATCCAGGAGCTCGTCGAAGGCCGGCTCGACACCGCCATCGTCGCATTGCCGGTGTCAGAGCCTTCGCTCACCGAGGTCGCGCTGTTCGATGAAAAATTCCTGCTGGTGCGCCCTGGCTCCGACGAAGGCACGCCGGTACCCTCGCGCGAGATGATGCGCGAGATGCGGCTGCTGCTGCTCGAAGAGGGCCACTGCTTCCGCGATCAGGCGCTATCGTTCTGCAACATGCAATCGGCGCCGCCGCGCGAAATGCTGGACGCGAATTCGCTGTCGACGCTGGTCCAGATGGTCAGCGCCGGCATCGGCGTCACGCTGATTCCGGAGATGGCCGTGCCGGTGGAGACGCGATCCGCCTCGGTTTCGCTCGCGCGCTTCCGCGACCCCGAGCCCTCGCGCACCATCGGCATGGTGTGGCGCAAGACCAGCCCGCTGGCGCGCCAGCTCCTGCAGATCTCCGAAGTGGTGTGTTTGTCAGCCGGCAAAGCGCGCCCGAAGCAAGCCGCGCGCAGCCAGCGTGCCTAGGCGGGAATTTTCAGAGACGACCGAGATCATTCAAGTGACCTCCCGCTTGTGCCGGGCAGATCGAACCGAGAGCACCAATGCCTGATCCGATCATCCGTCCCGCCCGCGCCGACGAATATGACGAGGTCGGCCGCGTCTGGATGGAAAGCTGGGTCTCGACCGGCTTCGGCGAGGCGAGCGCCTTCCTGCTCGCCAATCTGCGTGCGCGCATAAGGCGCGAGATCGAGAACGGCTGGAGCCTGTTCGTCGCCGACGATAACGGCACCATCGCCGCCATGCTGGCGCTGCATCTGCCAAAACGCTATCTCGACATGCTTTTCGTCGGGCCCGCCTACCAGGGGCAGTCGCTCGGACGACAATTGCTCGCCTTCACGCGCACGCAAATGCCGGATGAAATGTACCTGCGCTGCGTACGTGAGAACGAAAAGGCCTGGCGCTGGTACGAGCGCGAAGGCTTCGTGTTCGAGAAGGAGGAGATCGAGCCATCGAATGGCTTCGTGATGAAGTATTACCGGTGGAAGCGGCAGCGGCCCACCGAATAGACGGCGACCTCCGGGTGCAGCTTGCGGTTGTCACGATCCCACCCTAGTGTGGCGCGGCCGATATCCTCCTGCCGTCGATCCCCGGAATCCATGTTTCGATTTGCTGCCTCGGTGCTCGTCCTGCTGTCCGTTCTGGCCCCAGCAGCGGCGCAAACGCCTCCCGCAACAACCCCGCCCGCCGCTCAGACCACTCAGCAGGCAAAACCGGTTGCCAGGAAAGCAGCGCCGAAACCACAGGCTCCAGCCAAGCCTGCGGAGCCCGCAAGCACCGGGCCTTGCGGCATCGGCGTGATTGCGGCGACGCAGGACCTCTTCGTCGTCCAGAAGATCGGGCTGACCGTGTTCGGCAACGATTATGCGGAAGTACCGGTATCCTGGGGCCTCGACGACCTCACCTTTGCGCGGGTGCGCGCGGCTGCCGGAACGATTCCGGTGCGACGGATTCCCTACGCCAAGGGCGCCTTCGATTCCTATTACCATCCGAAGGGCGGCCTGTTTCGCAATCGGCGCGATGAGCTCTCGAACCTGGTCCGTCAGGTCGCGGGCAATGCCGGCTGCGAGCGCTATGTCGTCGTCATGCGCAATGAAGGACAGCTAGACGGGACCAATCAGACGCTCAGCGGCGTCGGCATCTTCAGCCGGGGTGTCGGTCTCATCTCCTACGCGTATGTCTTCGTCTATGTCGGCGTGATCGTCGTCGACGGCCAGACATTCGAGATCAGGAAGGGGCCTGCTGTCACATTCGAAGGCGTCATGAAGCATCTGGCCGACAATTTCGTCGACAACGAATTCCTGCGGAAGGTGGACAAATCCATGTTCCCGGAAACGGCGGCGGACGCCGCCAACAGCACCGCCTTGCGCGACACCACCCGCGAATTTCTGACAAAGCGACTGGACAAGATTCTGCCGGCTTATTTCGCACGTGAAGCGAGGTGAACAGCTGCGACGACCCGCATATCCGGCGATGCTCTGATTGAAGGCGTTCGCCGTCAACCCGCAGACGGATTTCGCATTGACCAAGATGTCGGCTACCGAGAGCCGCATCTCTCCCAGACGTAGTGCGTTGCGAATTCGGAGCAGACACGCAATGAATGGGCTCTCGCCGCGCCTCCCGCCGATAGAAGGTTCCGCACCATGATCAAGCTCTATTGGTCGCCCCGCTCGCGCTCGTTTTCGACGCTCTGGCTGATGGAGGAGAGCGGCCTTCCCTATGAGCGCGTGCTGACCGACATTTCGACCGGCGCGCAGAAGGCGCCGGATTATTTGAAGGTCAATCCGATGGGCAAGGTCCCGGCGCTCGCCGACGGCGAGGCCGCGCTCGGCGAAGCCGCGGCGATCTGCGCCTACATCGCCGATCGCTATCCCGAGACGAAGCTGGCGCCCGCCATGACCGACCCGCGCCGCGCGCGCTATCTGCAATGGCTGTTCTTCTCGCCGGGCTGCATCGAGCCCGCCATCATCCAGATCTTCACCAAGATCGAGGTGCCGACCTCGACCGCGGCCTGGGGCAGCGCGACGCAGGTCTTCGACGTGCTGGAAGCTGCGCTCGCGAAGGGACCGTGGATCCTGGGCGACGAATTTTCGGCCGCCGACATCACGATCGGCTCAGGACTGAATTTCGCAGTGCGACTGTTCAAGATGGTGCCGTCGCGTCCGGCCTTCGATGCCTATATCGCACGCTGCATGGCGCGGCCGGCGTTCCAGCGCGCCGAGAAGATCGCGGCGGGTTAGAGCAACTCGGTCGCTGTCATCGTGCGCTCTTGCGCACTAGGCGGGGCATGACAACGTTGCCGGTGAACGTATCTATTCCGGCTTCAGATCGTCCGGCCTCGGCATCAGGACGATGTTGTAGCCGGAATCGACATAGTGGATCTCGCCGGTCACGCCGCCGGAGAGGTCCGACAACAGATACAGCGCGGAGCCGCCGAGCTCGTCGAGCGTGACGCCGCGGCGGAGCGGCGAGTGCTTCTGCATGTAGGCGAACATCGCGCGCGCCTCGCCGATGCCGGAGCCGGCGAGCGTGCGGATGGGGCCCGCGGAGATCGCGTTGACGCGAATGCCGCGAGGGCCGAAATCGGAGGCAAGGTAGCGCACGGAAGCTTCCAGAGCCGCCTTGGCCACGCCCATCACGTTATAGTTCGGCATCGCGCGCTCCGAGGCGCCGAACGTCAGCGTGATCATGCTGCCGCCCTCCGTCATCAGCTCGGCAGCGCGTTTTGCTATTTCCGTGAAGGAGAAGCAGGAGATCACCATGGTGCGCGAAAAATTCTCGCGGCTGGTGTCGGCGTAGCGGCCCTTGAGCTCGTTCTTGTCGGCAAAGCCGATTGCGTGGATGACGAAATCGAGCTTGCCCCATTTTTCGCGGAGCACATCGAAGGTCGCATCGACGCTGGCGATGTCCTCGACGTCGCAGGGCAGAACCAGATCCACACCAAGCGATTCCGCCAGCGGCTTGACGCGCTTGCCCAGGGCCTCGCCCTGGAAGGTGAAGGCAAGCTCGGCGCCATGGGCATGCAGCGTCTTCGCCATGCCCCAGGCGATCGAATGATCATTGGCGATGCCCATGATCAGACCGCGCTTGCCTTTCATCAGTCCTTCCATCTCGCAATTACTCTCCGCTCTCCATCATGCCCGGCTTGTCCCGGGCATCCACGTTCTTTCGCAACTGGTGGCAAAGACGTGGATGGCCGGGACGAGCCCGGCCATGACGAAAAAACTACCAGTGCGTCCGCAATGACGTCACACATCCAGCCGGCTGAACACCAGCGTGGCGTTGGTGCCGCCGAAGCCAAAGGAGTTCGACAGCACGGTGCCGATCTTGGCGTTGTCGATGCGCTTGCGCACGATCGGCATGTCGGCGAACACGGGATCGAGCTCCTGGATGTGCGCGCTCTCGCAGATGAAGCCGTTGTTCATCATCAGCAGCGAATAGATCGCTTCCTGCACGCCGGTCGCACCGAGCGAGTGACCGGTCAGCGCCTTGGTCGCCGAGATCGGCGGGCACTTTTCACCGGCGCCGAACACGCGGCGGAGCGCATCGATTTCCGGCGGATCGCCGGCCGGGGTCGAGGTCGCGTGCGGATTGATGTAGTCGACCTTGGTCTTCACGGTGGACATCGCCATGCGCATGCAGCGCTCGGCGCCCTCACCCGACGGCGCGACCATGTCGTAGCCGTCCGACGTCGCGCCGTAGCCGACGATCTCGCCGTAAATGCGCGCACCGCGCGCCTTGGCATGTTCGAGCTCTTCCAGCACCAGCACGCCGGCGCCGCCGGCGATGACGAAGCCGTCGCGGTTGACGTCGTAGGGACGCGAGGCGGTGGCGGGCGTATCATTGTACTTTGACGACATCGCACCCATGGCGTCGAACAGCACCGAGAGCGACCAGTCCAGTTCCTCGCAGCCGCCGGCGAAGATGACGTCCTGCTTGCCGATCTGGATCGTCTCATAGGCGTTGCCGACGCAGTGGTTCGACGTCGCGCAGGCCGAAGAGATCGAATAATTCACGCCCTTGATCTTGAACCAGGTCGCGAGCGTCGCGGAGGCCGTGGACGACATCGCCTTCGGCACTGCAAACGGTCCGACGCGCTTCGGTCCCTTGGTACGGGTGATGTCGGCAGATTCGACGATGGTGCGGGCGGACGGGCCGCCGGAGCCCATGATGATGCCGGTGCGGACGTTGGAGACTTCTTCGGGCGACAGACCGGAGTCCTGGATCGCCTGCTCCATCGCGATGTGATTCCAGCCCGCGCCCTGGCCGAGGAAGCGCATTGCACGCCGGTCGACAACCGTCGCAGGATCGATCGTCGGCGCACCTTGCACCTGCGAACGGAAGCCGAGTTCGGCATATTTCTCAGCCCGCGAAATGCCCGACTTCGCCTCGTGGAGGCTCGCAAGCACTTCCTGGGTGTTGTTTCCGATCGACGAGACAATGCCCATCCCGGTGACCACAACCCGCCTCATGTCAGCCTCGCCTAAATCGTTGTCTTCCTGGATGATGCGCTCAGCCCAGGCTCGTTCCCTGCTTGAACAAGCCGACCTTCAGGTCCTTCGCGCGATAGATAATCTGGTCATCGACCGAAAGCCATCCGTCGGCGATGCCGAGCACCAGCTTTGAACGCATCACACGCTTGATGTCGATGTTGTACACAACCTTGCGGGCCTCAGGCAGCACCTGACCGCTGAACTTCAGCTCGTTCAGGCCAAGCGCGCGGCCACGACCTTCACCGCCGCTCCAGCCCAGGAAAAAGCCGACCATTTGCCACAGCGCATCGAGACCGAGGCAGCCGGGCATAACGGGATCGTTCTTGAAGTGGCAGCCGTAGAACCAGAGGTCGGGCTTCACGTCGAGCTCGGCGCGCACCACGCCCTTGCCGAACTCGCCACCATTGTCGTTGATTTCCGTGATACGGTCGAACATCAGCATCGGCGGCAGCGGCAGCTGGGCATTGCCCGGACCGAACATCTCGCCGCGGGCACATGCCAGCAGATCTTCGTATTCGTAACCATTGCGCCTGTTCAGCATGCGGAAGCCTCTGTTCTAACCCCGATTGAGCGGCGTTTCTGGCAAAAATGGGTCCCGTTTCGTTCGGAAAGCAGCGCCAATTGCCGTCGTCAGGCGACTGCCACGAGCCCCGATGGACTGCGGGACGGGCCTCAACGCCCGGCTGCGCCATATCGGCCAAGCGGAACCGCGCGCTCTCTAACACAGGCACTTCGGGTGGCAAAGCGATCTCATGAAGGTAAAATGACCGCGTGCTCGCCCGGTTCCACTTCGGATTAGAACCTCTCTAGTTGCGAGAAACTTGCATCTGCATCTATCTGTCCATATATTGCAGAGTGATAGTGTCCACGTGTGCCCGAAATCTGGAAATGAGCGAGAATACCGCGCCCCATCACGACGACGACGTCCATTCCGCGGCCCTCCTGTCCGGCCGCCAGCCGGCCTTGACCGGCTGCCCGTGGCACGACGTCAACGAAATGCTCCAGTCCGCGGGGCTTCGTCCGACGCGCCAGCGTATGGCGCTCGGCTGGCTCCTGTTCGGCAAGGGTGCTCGCCACCTCACGGCTGAAATGCTCTACGAGGAGGCGACGCTGGCCAAGGTGCCGGTGTCGCTCGCGACCGTCTACAACACGCTGAACCAGTTGACCGATGCCGGCCTGCTGCGCCAGGTCAGTGTCGACGGCACCAAGACCTATTTCGACACCAACGTCACCACCCACCACCATTATTACCTCGAGAACAGCCACGAGCTGGTCGACATCGAGGACCCGCATCTGGCGCTGTCCAAGATGCCGGAGGTACCGGAGGGTTACGAGATCGCGCGCATCGACATGGTCGTGCGCCTGCGCAAGAAGCGCTGAGATCGATCTAAGACTGCTGAATTCGTCGTCATGGCCGGGCTTGTCCCGGCCATCCACGTTTTTGGACCAGGCCAGAAACGCGTGGATGCCCGGGTCATAGGCACGCGGAACCGACGCCGGCCTTCGGACGGCTACGCCCGGGCACGATGCTGGAGCGGCAGCTCGCCCTTTCTGCCTACGGTATCAGTTGACCTGCTCGTCCGAGTAGACGCCCCAGAGGCGCTCCTGCTGGATCCAGCCGTCAAAGCCGTTGCCGGTGACGCGGCACCAGTTTGCAGTGCACTTCTTGACCTGCGTGACGACGCCGGCCTGGAGTTTGGCCGCAACTGCACTGTCGAGATCGGCGCGGTCGTAGATCGGCGCCAGGTCGTCCTTGTGTTTCATGGTGACGACCGCAGTGCGGCGGCCCGACAGCAGTGAATGATAGACCCAGCCCTCGGCGCCTTCGGAATCGCGCACCCGGCGCCAGTTCTCGAACTCGGCAGTGATTTCAACCGGCAGACCGGCGCGGGTGTAGACCCAGGCGACGTCATTGTCCTTGGTCGGGCCGGCGCGGACGTTCACATGATCCGATTTGAGGCTGACATAGCGTGGCACCGGCAGGCCGCTCGCGGTCTGGGGGGTGCTGTCCTTCGCCGAATGCCCGGGGCTGACCGAGGCGCTCAACCAGGTGCAAACGAGCGCCATCACCGAACAAAAACGCCCCAACGCCATCAACCCGTCTCCTGTCGAGGACCCCGCCGAGCCGCGCCCTCACCCCAAATTCCAAACCTGCCGCGCAAGCCCCTTCCCCGTGTTCCCGAAGCCTTAACCCGTGGTTCTTGTCTTGGCCCGGCCTTCTGCTAGAGAGGACGGACATCTGAACAACCAGTTTGCCCCGATTTTCCGGCCGGAAATGTCGGGAGAGCTTGAAGGAAACGCCGGGGACGACACGGCAAAGGCAGTGTCGAACAACCGGGTTAATGAGGCCTCAACGGCCGGCCTTTGGCGACAGAGGCGGCCTGCAACGCCTCATGAGGGCAGGACATGTCGGTGAAGAAAAAGCCCCTCGTCGTGGTGACGCGCAAACTGCCGGACTCGATCGAGACCCGGATGCGCGAGCTGTTCGACGCGCGGATCAATCTCGAGGACACACCGATGTCGGCCGAGCAGATCGCGGAAGCCGCGCGCACCGCCGACGTGCTGGTTCCAACCGTCACCGACCACATCACCGCCGACATCGTTAACCAGCCCGACTGCAAGCTCCGCCTGATCGCGAATTTCGGCAACGGCGTCGACAATATCGACGTCGAGGCCGCGCATGCCCGTGGCATCACCGTCACCAACACGCCAAAAGTTCTGACCGAAGACACCGCCGACATGACCATGGCGCTGATCCTGGCCGTGCCGCGCCGGATGATCGAAGGCGCCTCGATCCTGACAGAAGGAAAGCCCTGGCCCGGCTGGTCGCCGACCTGGATGCTCGGCCACCGTATCGGGGGAAAGCGTCTCGGCATCATCGGCATGGGCCGCATCGGCCAGGCGGTCGCGCGCCGCGCCCGCGCCTTCGGCCTCCAGATCCACTACCACAATCGCCGCCCCGTCGCGCCGAAGATCGCCGAAGAGCTTGGCGCGACCTATTGGGAAAGCCTCGACCAGATGCTGGCCCGGATGGACATCATCTCGGTGAACTGCCCGCACACGCCGGCGACCTATCACCTGCTGTCGGCGCGGCGGCTGAAGCTGATCCGCAAGGACGCCTACATCGTCAACACCGCGCGCGGCGAGGTGACCGACGAGGACACGTTGATCAAGCTGATCGAAGGCGGCGAGATCGGCGGCGCCGGCCTCGACGTCTACGAGCACGAGCCCGCGGTCAATCCGAAGCTGGTGCGGCTCGCCAAGGCCGGCAAGGTGACGCTGCTGCCGCATATGGGCTCGGCCACGATCGAGGGCCGCGTCGAGATGGGCGAGAAGGTGATCATCAACATCCGCACCTTCCTCGACGCGCACAAGCCGCCGGATCGCGTGCTGCCGAGCATGCTCTGAGGTTTATTTGCCGCGCGTTTCGCGCTTGCGCCAATCCGCGGCGAAATCGATGAAAGCGCGTAGCGCGGGCGGCGTCTGGCGCCGGCTCGGATAGTACAGGAACGGGCCGGGAAATGGCTCGCACCAGTCTTCCATCAGGCTGACCAGCGCGCCGGATTTCAGGGCATCGCCGACATAGCCATCGAGCGTTGCCCAGATACCGGCGCCGTCGAGCGCAGCGCGCATGGCAAGGCCCATATTGGTCGAGATCAGCTTTGCCGGCGGATCCACCTTCACGAGCTGGCCAGCCTTCTCGAACTCCAGATCGTGCATGACGCCGCTCGAGTAACGCGCGCGGATGCAGTCATGGTCGAGCAGATCCTTCGGATGCTTCGGCTTGCCGCGACGCGCGATGTAAGCCGGCGACGCGACGACGACATAACTCTGGGGGCCGCTCAGCGGGATCGCGACCATGTCCTGCGCGAGGTGCTCGCCATAGCGCACGCCGGCATCGTAGCCCCCACTCACGATATCGACGAAACCGCTTTCGGAAACGATGTCGAGATCGACCTGCGGATGGGCCTGAAGAAACGGCCCGACCATCGGCGCCAGCACGAGGTCCACCGCCGGCGGCGGCGCGTTGATGCGCAGGCGGCCCGAGGCCACCTCGCGCAGGCCCCGGACCTGATCCAGGGCATCGCCGACATCGCGCAGCGCCGGGGCCACGCGCGACAACAGCAGCTCACCCGCCTCGGTCAGGGCGACGCTGCGGGTGGTGCGGTTCATCAGGCGGACGCCGAGGCGCTCCTCCAGGTCCCGGAGTCGCTGGCTAAGGCTCGACACGGACACACGAATTTCGACCGCCGCACGCCGGAAGTTGCGGGTGCGGGCGACCGCCACGAAGACGTCGAGATCACGCAGATCGGGCTCGGTCATTGTTCGCTATGGTGAACAAGCTATTCTTGATTGTCCAGCTTATCGGCCTAATCGGTCGGGCGCATATCTGGCCTCGTCACGCGGCTCCATCAGCCGCGCTTTTTTTGAGGAGAGCCATCATGGAACAGCGCAAACTCGGTTCAACCGGCCCCACCGTCTCCGTCCTCGGCCTCGGCTGCATGGGCATGTCCGAGGTCTACGGCCCCGCCGATCGCGGCGAGGCCATCGCCACGGTGCACGCGGCGCTCGATGCCGGCATCACGCTGCTCGATACCGGCGATTTCTACGCCATGGGCCACAACGAGATGCTGGTGCGGGAGGCGCTGAAGGATGCGCCGCGCGAAAAAGTGCAGATCAGCGTCAAGTTCGGCGCGCTGCGTGGTCCCGCCGGTGAGTTCGCCGGAATGGACACCAGGCCGGCTGCGACCAAAAACTTCCTCGCTTACTCGCTGCAGCGCCTCGGCACCGACTATATCGACGTCTACCGTCCGGCCCGGCTCGATCCCAACGTTCCCATCGAAGAGACGATTGGCGGCCTCGCCGATCTCGTGAAGGCGGGCTACGTCCGGCATATCGGCCTCTCCGAGGTCGGCTCCGACACCATCCGCCGCGCGCACGCCGTGCATCCGATCGCCGATCTCCAGATCGAATATTCGCTGATCGAGCGCGGCATCGAACGCGACATCCTCAAGACCTGCCGCGAGCTCGGTATTTCCATCACCGCCTATGGCGTGCTGGCGCGCGGCCTGATCAGCGGCCATTGGTCGAAGGACTCCGGCAAGACCGGCAAGGATTACCGGCTGATGACGCCGCGCTTCCAGGGCGCAAATCTCGACGCCAATCTCGCGCTGGTGGAATCCCTGCGGGCGATCGCGACAGAGATCGGCGCGACGCCGGCGCAGGTCGCGATCGCCTGGGTGGCGGCGCAAGGCAAGGAGATCGTGCCGCTGGTCGGTGCGCGCACCCGCAACCGTCTCACCGAGGCGCTCGGCGCGACCAAGGTGACGCTGACGCAAGCTTATCTCGCTGCGCTGGCCAAGGCATTTCCGCCCGACGTCGCTTCCGGCACGCGCTATGCCGCCGAGCAAATGGCGCATCTCGACAGCGAGAAGCCGGCCACGACGTAACGGCCGCGATCAGGTGCGATGGGCGCTGAGATCGGTGATCACGGGCCCGTCGCCATTGAGCGGATTGGCCGGATCGCGGGCGTAGCGCAGTGTCTCGAAGCGCATCGCGCGCGCATCGATCATCAGGAGGCGGCCGACGAGGCCGTCGCCGAAACCGACGATCTCGCGGATCGCCTCCAGCGCCATCATCGAGCCCATGACGCCCGCGAGCGCACCCATGACGCCAGCCTCCGCGCAGGCCGGCACGGTGCCGGGCGGCGGCGCCTCCGGAAACAGGCAGCGATAGGTCGGATTGAACACGCCCTGCTCGTTCTTCTCATGCGCGCGGATGGTGGTGAGCGAGCCGTCGAAGGTGCCGAGCGCCGCCGTGATCAGCGGCCGCTTCGCGAAGAAGCAAGCGTCCGAGACCAGATAACGCGTCGAGAAATTGTCGGAGCCGTCGAGCACGAGATCGTAGTCTCCGATCATGCTCAGCGCATTGTCGGCGTTGAGCCAGGTGGCATGGCCGACGAAGCGGACATGCGGATTGAGCGCGGAGATCCGCTCGGCCGCACTCTCGACCTTGTGCCGTCCGATATCGGGCGTCGTATGGATCACCTGGCGCTGGAGGTTCGACAGCGAGACCACGTCGTCATCGACCACGCCGAGCGTGCCGATGCCGGCGGCCGCCAGATACATCAGCGCGGGCGCGCCGAGCCCGCCGGCGCCGACCACCAGCACGGAGGCCCGCTTCAGCGCAGCCTGGCCCGGCCCGCCGACATCGCGCAGCACGATATGCCGGGCATAGCGTTCGAGTTCGTCCGGGCTCAGCATCGTCGTCCTTCGTTCTCTCAAGCCCTCATGGTGAGGAGGCGCACCACCTGAACCACCCCAACATTGTTCGCGACCAACGAGATGTGCTTCAATGGCGGCACGTTCAATGGGCTCGCTGGATTTGTCATGAGATCGATGCTTGCGGCAACACTGATGTTGACGGCTGCCACAGGCGCGAGCGCCCAGATGACGACGCCAGAGGTCCCCGGCACCAAGCCGAAGCCGGTCCAGACCGTGCCGATCCGGCCTCCCGCAATGCAGACACCGTCGGCGACGGCTGATGCGATGGGGCAGGCGGAACGGCTGTCGCTCCAGTCCGACCTCGCCTGGGTCGGCCAATATAACGGCGCCATCACCGGCGACGTCAGCGCGCGCATGGTCGAGGCGATCAAGGAGTATCAAAAGGCCAAGGGAGCCAAGCCGACCGGCGTGCTCAATCCGCAGGAGCGCGCTGCGCTCGCCGAGACTGCGCGGCGGAAGCAGGAGAGCGTCGGCTGGAAGATCGTGATGGAGCCGACCAGCGGCGCCCGGCTCGGTATCCCCGGCAAATTGGTGCCGCAGCAGGCGACCGATGCGAACGGCTCGAAATGGACTTCGCCGACCGGCACGGTGCAGGTGCTGCTGAGCCGCCGCAAGGAGGCGAACCCGACCACGGCGAAACTCGCCGAGTTGGAGAAGGAGCCGTCCGGGCGCAAGGTCGACTACACGGTGGTGAAGCCCGACTTCTTCGTGCTGTCGGGATTGCAGGGCCTCAAGAAATTCTACGTGCGAGGCACCTTTAAAGGCGACGAAGTCCGCACCATGACGATCCTCTACGACCAGGCCACCGAGAACACGGTCGAGCCGGTCGTGATCGCGATGTCGAGCGCGTTCAATGCATTTCCGACGGGACCGCAGGCCGGACCGCCGCCGCGCAAGACCGTCGAGTACGGCACCGGCATCGTCGTCAGCGACGACGGTGCGATTGTCACGGACCGCCTCGTCACCGATAGCTGTCTCGCGATCACCATTGCCGGCTACGGCAGCGCCGACCGTCTCGCCGAGGACAAGGAGCACGATCTCGCGCTCCTGCACATCTATGGCGCGCGCGGCCTGAAGCCGCTCAGCCTCACCGGCGGCGCGGCGAAGACGAGCGTCGATGTCGTCGGCATCGCCGATCCGCAGAGCCAGGGCGGCGCTGCGGGCGTGTCGAGCCTCAAGGGCGCGCTGGCTCCGGTCACATCAAGCGATTCCGCGCTGTCGCCTCCACCGGCGGTCGGCTTCTCCGGCAGCCCGGCCATCGACAGCGACGGCAAGTTCGTCGGCGTCGCGCTGTTGAAGCCGGCGATGGTCGCGGGGCCCGCGACATCGGTGCCGGCGTCACAGGCGGTGATGGTGTCCGCAGAAACGGTGCGCGATTTCCTGAAAGCGAACGCCGTCACTGCGAATGGCACGTCGACGGATGCGAAGGCCGCTGTTGTGCGCGTGATCTGCGTGCGGAAGTAGGCGCGGCAAGCACGGAGCAGCCGCGACTTTGTGATTGGCTTCGCCGCAACGAAGCCACGGAAGCCGTGATAGCCTCCCTTCCAGCCGCAATCATAATGCGTCCGTCCGGAGGACTTCATGAAGACGTATCAGCTCTACATCAATGGTGCCTATGTCGATCCCGCCAATGGCGAGTGGTTCGATTCGGTCGATCCCTATCAGGGCAAGCCCTGGGCAAAGATTCCGCGCGGATCGGCTGCCGACGCCGACAAGGCCGTGAAAGCCGCCAACGAGGCGATGTGGCGCGGCCCGTGGGCGAAGATGACGGCATCCGCCCGCGGCAAGGTGATGCGCAAGCTCGGCGATCTCGTCGCCGCGAACGCCGAGCGTCTCGCCGAGATCGAGGTGCGCGACAACGGCAAGCTGATGGCGGAGATGCTCGGCCAGCTCCGCTACCATCCCGAATGGTGGTGGTACTATGGCGGGCTGGTCGACAAGCTCGAAGGCGGCCTCGTGCCGATCGACAAGGCCGACACCTTTGCTTACACGACGCACGAGCCGGTCGGCGTCGTCGCCGCACTCACCGCCTGGAACTCGCCGCTGCTCTTTGTCGCGTGGAAGTGCGCGGCGGCGCTCGCCGCGGGCTGCGCCGTGGTCGTCAAGCCGTCGGAATTCACTTCGGCGAGCACGCTCGAATTCGCCGCGCTGACGAAGGAGGCCGGCATTCCCGACGGCATCTTCAACGTCGTCACCGGCTTCGGCCCCGAGATCGGCAGCGAGCTGATCGCGCATCCCGGCGTGGCCAAAATCACCTTCACGGGTTCAGACACAACGGGCGCGCGGGTCTACGAGACCGCGGCGCGCAGCCTGAAGCGGGTCTCGCTCGAGCTCGGTGGCAAGTCGCCCAACATCGTGTTCGAGGATGCCGATCTCGCCACGGCCGCCGCCGGTGCCGTCTCCGGCATCTTCGCTGCCACAGGACAGACCTGCATTGCGGGATCGCGCCTGCTGGTGCAGCGCTCGATCAAGGACAAGTTCGTGGATCGCCTGCTCGACATCGCACGCTCCGCCAAGATCGGCAATCCGATGCAGGCCGACACCAACATCGGTCCCGTCACGACGCCGGCGCAGTACAAGAAGATCCTCGACTATATCGACATCGCCAAAGCGGAAGGCGCGCGCTGCCTGCTTGGCGGCAAGCCGGCCTCCGGCGAAGGCATCATCGGCGGCCAGTTCGTCGAGCCGACGATCTTCACCGACGTCGACAACACCATGCGGATCGCGCGCGAGGAGGTGTTCGGCCCGGTGCTCTCGATCATCGCCTTCGATACCGAGGAAGACGCCATCCGTATCGCCAATGACACGATCTACGGCCTCGCCGCCGGCATCTGGACTCGCGACCTCGCACGCGCTATCCGCGTGCCGAAACAGCTGCGCGCGGGCACCGTGTGGGTGAACACCTATCGCGCCATCAGCTACATGATGCCGTTCGGCGGCATGAAGCATTCCGGCGTCGGCCGCGAGAACGGCATCGACGCGGTACGCGAATATCAGGAGACCAAGAGCGTCTGGATCTCGACCGCCACGGGCGTGCCGGCTAATCCGTTCGTGATGCGCTAGGGAGGCGCGTTGCCACGGTCATCACCTCTCCCGCGAGCGGGAGAGGTGCGCACCGCCTGTGTGTCGCTAACTCAGCCTGAACCTGATCCCGGGCTTCGCAAGCCCGCCGGAGATCCCGACCGGCGTGCCGTCCGCGCGCCAGCAGGCAGCGCCGGTCATGGTGCCGTCGTCGTGGAAGGCGATGCCGTTCATGCCACCCGCCACGGTCGCGACGGGCTGGACCTTGTGACCGAGCCCCGCGAGCTTCGCGCGCACGGTCTCCGGCATCGTCTGCTCGACCTCGAGCGCGTTGCCTTCAGTCCAGACCCGCGGCGCCTCGACCGCTTCCTGCAGGCTCATGCCGTGGTCGATCAGATTGACTAGCGCCTGCATCGCGCTGGGGAAGATGCGTTTTCCGCCCGGTAGCCCGAGCGCATAGCGCAGCTTGCCGCCATTGAGCGCCATCATCGGCGACATCGAGGTGGTGACGCGCTTGCCCGGCGCCAGCGACAGCGCATGGCCGGGGCGCGGATCGAACAGGTTCATGTAATTGTTGGCGATGGCGCCCAGGCCCGGAATCATGATCTTGGCGCCGAACAGATTGTTGATGGTCTGCGTGGTCGCGACCACGTTGCCGAAGGCATCCGCCGCCGTCATGTGCGTGGTGTGCGCGCCTTCGAGCTGCGAGACGCCGGCGCCCCAGGCCTGCGCCCGCGCCGGATCGATGGCGCGGCGGCGTTGCTCGGCATAGGCCTTCGACGTCAGCCGCTCGACGGGCACGCCGACATAATCTGGATCGCCGCTGGCCGCGGCGCGATCGGCGAAGGCGATCTTCAGGACTTCGGCGAGATAGTGGATGGTCTCTGAGGTGCCGAAGCCGAGGCCACCGATGTCGTAGCCCTCCAGAATGTTCAGCATCTGCGCGATGTGCACGCCGGAGGCCGCGGGCGGCGGGGGGCCAAAGATGGTCCAGCCACGATAGTCGGCGCGGATCGGCTGCCGCTCGACGGTCTTGTAACTGGTGAGATCGTTGCGGCGGATGAAGCCGCCGGCCTTTTCCATGTAGTCGGCGAGGATGTCGCCGAGCGGACCCTCATAAAGCGCCTTCTCGCCGTGGTCGGCGATGTACCGCAAGGTCTCGGCATATTCGGCCTGCACCACGCGCTCGCCGACCTTGAGCGGCTCGCCATCAGGCAGATAGATCGCCGCGATCGGCTTGTCCTTGCGCATCTCGGCGGCGCTCTCGCTGATGCATTCGTGCAAGTACGGCGTCGCCGCATAGCCGCGCGCGGCGTGCTTGATCGCGGGCTGCATGACGTCGGCGAGCGACATGGTGCCGAACCGGCGCAGCGTCTCGCACCAGGCTTTCAGCGAGCCCGGCGTGGCGACCGCCTTCGCCCCGTTGAGGTTCTCGTTGCCGACGGTGTCGAACACGTCATGGGCCGAACCCGGCTTCGACGTGTAGGTGGTGTCGCGCACCGCCGCTGGCACGGTGCTCTGGCCGTCGATGAAGCGGTGGCTGCCGTCAGCCAGACGTATATGCGCCATACCACCGCCGATGATCCCGACCATCATCGGCTCGACCACGGTCAGCGTGAACAGGGTTGCTATCGCGGCGTCGATGGCGTTGCCGCCCGCGGCCAGCATCTCGGCGCCGGCGCTGGAGGCCAGCGGATGGTTGCTGACCACCATGCCGCGGCTCGAGACCGCCGGCATCTTCTGGCAGTCAAAGATCGTCGCCGTCCGGTCGCGCCAGTTTCCACCCATGCCGCCTGCCCCTTTTATTCACGGCGGCAAGCACATCATACGCGCGATGACAGGTCCAGTATTGGTACGGATTAGCTGGCATTCCCGATTCTGCCATCATCGTCAGCGTTGATTCGGACATCCGCGGTCCCCTTTGGATCGGGCAGGGCACGTCCTGAGCGAGAAGAGCTCAGCATCGAGAAGCGATGCACGTTCGCGTGGCGTTACCCCAAAGACCCAGGCACTCCAAAGGATTCCACTTTCCATGCACACGATCGTACTGGCCACCCAAAAGGGCGGCAGTGGCAAGAGCACGCTCGCCATCGGCCTCGCGCTGGCAGCCAGGCAGGCCGGCTTCACCGTCCGCCTGATCGAAACCGACCCGCAGGGCACCCTGTCCAACTGGCAACGCCGCCGCAACAATGACGATCCCGTCGTCGAACCGATCTATCACGCCGCCGATATCGAGCCGCGCCTGAAGATGCTGGCCGACAGCGGCCTCCAGCTCGCGATCGTCGACACCGCGGCCGGCCTCAGCGCCGCAACCACCGCCGCGATCCGCCATTCCGACCTCTGCCTGATCCCGGCCCGCCCGAGCGTCGCCGACATCGAGGCGACCATCTCGACGCTCAGCGTCGCGCGCGCCTGGAAGCGGCCCTACAGCTTCGTGCTGAACCAGACGCCGATCCGCGGCCAGCGCATCGACAACGCCGCCAACACCCTCGCCGAGGAAGCAGCCCTCGATCTCGCTGAGGTGCTCGCACGCCCGCTGATCGTGATGCGCAACGATCATCAGGACGCGCTCTTGAGCGGCCTTGCCGTCAGCGAGCTCGCCCCGGACGGCAAGTCGGCGGACGAGATCTGCGGCCTCTGGCGCTGGATCGAGACCCGGCTCGAGCTCGAAGCCACCACCAATGTGCTGATCGACCAGGTCATCTCGGCCGCCGACGGGATGCTGCACATCGCCGCCGCGCTTTCGGCGGATGAGACCACGGCACTGGCGTCCTGAGCGGGGCGATCGCTCAGGCGTCAGACGGGGTCTTCACCTATCCGGTTGAAGAGCCCAAGCGACGAAGCAATCCGGCCACCAGCCCGGCCGGATTGCTTCGTTTCGCGTTTTTTAGGCGAGCAACCATCGTCCTCGACATTGCGAGCGCAGCGAAGCAATCCAGGGTCTTTACGCGGAGGGATTCTGGATTGCTTCGCTGCGCTCGCAATGACGGCGTGGTCGCGTCGTCGCCCTCGCCGAGACTCACGGCCTATCGGCGGCAGGCCCGATCTTCACTTCTGACATTTCGGGCACCAGAAGGTGGAGCGCCCGTTCTGGGTGAAGCGCTTGATCGTGCCGCCGCAGCGCGGTGTCTTGCAGATCTCGCCCTCGCGGTCGTAGACCTTGAACGAGTGCTGAAAATAGCCGAGCTCGCCCGAGGTCTGGCGATGGTCGCGCAGGCTGGAGCCGCCGGCCTTGATGGCGTCGTTCAGCACGGTGTGAATCGCACCGACCAGCCTCTTCGCATGGTCCGTCGGCTCGCCCTTCCTGGTCGCGAGCGTGGCGGCGATCCGGCGTGGCGACAGATGCGAGCGATGCAAGGCTTCGCAGACATAGATGTTGCCGAGCCCCGCGACCACGCGCTGATCGAGCAGCGCGGCCTTCAGGCTCGTGGTCTTGCCTTCGCAGGACCGCGCCAGCATGGCGTCGTCGAATTCGTTGCCGAGCGGCTCGGGGCCGAGCCCGCGGAGCAGCGGCTCCTCGTCGAGCGCGCTGCGCGCGATCACTTTCATGTAACCGAAACGGCGCGGGTCGTTGAACACGATGTCGGCGCCCGAGGACATCCGAAACAGTACGTGGTCGTGCGTGGAATCCTTTCCGCGCGGGTAGTGAAACTCGCCAGGCTGAGCGTCGTTGTCCGGCTTGATGACGCGGAACGAGCCCGACATGCCCAGATGCATCAGGAGCACGTCGCCGGAGGCGAGATCGGCCATGAGATATTTTGCACGGCGGCCGAGCCCCGTGACGACCTGTCCCTTCAGCCGGGCCACGAAGTCCGGCTGGAAGGGGAAGCGCAAATCGGGCCGGCGGGCCTCCGCGACCAGGATTTTCGCACCCTCCATGACGGGCTGAAGGCCGCGGCGGACGGTCTCGACTTCGGGCAATTCGGGCATGGTCAGGCATTCACCTTATGAGGGCGGTGTGATAGCGCCATTGCGGCGGGCAGGCTATGGTCCGCCCTGTGGAGTAGAGTAATGGATCGGCCGGGCGAAACCACGCATTTTGGCTTCAGGGACGTCCCCCTGGGGGACAAGCAGACGCTGGTGAACGATGTGTTTCACAGCGTGGCTTCGCGCTATGACCTGATGAACGACCTGATGTCCGGTGGCCTGCACCGGGTCTGGAAGGACATCATGATCAACGCGCTCAACCCGCCGCGGGGCGACCGGCCGTTCGCGCTGCTCGACGTCGCCGGCGGCACCGGCGACATCTCGTTCCGCGCTGCCAAGGCGGCAGGTCCCGGCTTCCATGCCACGGTCTGCGACATCAACACCGAGATGCTGGCCGTGGGCCGCGAGCGTGCCGCGAAGCGGCATCTCGAGACCCAGGTCGATTTCGTCGAGGGCAATGCCGAAGCGCTCGCCTTCGCCGACCGCAGCTTTGACGCATATACGATCGCTTTCGGCATTCGCAATGTGCCGCGGATAGACCTGGCGCTGCGCGAGGCCTATCGCGTGCTGAGGCCCGGCAGCCGCTTCCTGTGCCTGGAATTCTCCACCGTCGAGATGCCCGGGCTCGACCGGATCTATGATTTGTTCTCGTTCAAGGTGATCCCGCCGCTCGGCCGCATGGTCACGGGCGACGCCGAGTCCTACCAGTATCTCGTCGAATCGATCCGCAAGTTTCCAAAACCCAACGCCTTTGCCGACATGATCCGCGACGCCGGCTTCGCCCGCGTCAGCTGGCAGACATTGTCCGGCGGCATCGTCGCACTGCATTCGGGCTGGCGTTTGTGATCTCTGCCTTCACCCACATTGCGCGCCTGATCCGCGCCGCGCTCGTCTTTGCGCGCGAAGGCGTCTTCGGCTCGGTCGATCCGAGCCTGGTGCCGCCGCCCGGACAGCTCGCGCTGAAGCTTGCGCGCATCATCGAGCGGCGCGGCCCGAAGCATGGACCGCGGATATCGCGCGCGCTGACCCGGATGGGTCCAGCCTACCTCAAGCTCGGACAATTTTTGGCAACGCGCCCCGACGTCGTCGGCGTCGCCATCGCGCGCGACCTCGAAAGCCTCCAGGACCGCCTGCCACCGTTCTCGCAGGCCGAAGCGGAAGCCGCGATCGCGACCTCGCTGGAGCGGCCGCTCAAGGACGTGTTCGCGAGCCTCGGCCCGCCGGTCGCGGCCGCCTCGATCGCGCAAGTCCATCGCGGCGAGGTATCGCGCGACGGAATCCGCAAGCCCGTTGCGGTCAAGGTGCTGCGGCCCAACGTTTCCGCGCGCTTCCGCCGCGACCTCTCCGACTTCTTCTTCGTCGCGCACAAGGCCGAGGCCTATTCGGCCGAAGCGCGGCGCCTGCGCCTGATCGAGGTCATCAACACCATGTCGCGCTCGGTCGCGATGGAGATGGACCTGCGGCTCGAGGCTGCGGCGATGTCGGAGATGGCGGAGAACACGCGCGACGATCCTGATTTTCGCGTGCCGGCCGTCGACTGGGACCGCACCACGCACAACGTGCTGACGATGGAGTGGATCGACGGCATCGCGCTGAACGATCACAAACGCCTGGCAGAGACGCAGGTCGACTTGCCCGATCTCGGCCGGAAGGTAATCCAGAGCTTTCTGCGCCACGCGCTGCGCGACGGCTTTTTCCACGCCGACATGCATCCGGGCAATTTATTCCTGGATGACACCGGCCGTCTCGTCGCGGTCGATTTCGGCATCATGGGCCGGCTCGGGATGAAGGAGCGGCGCTTCCTTGCAGAGATTCTGCTCGGCTTCATCACGCGCGATTATCGCCGCGTCGCCGAAGTGCATTTCGAGGCGGGCTATGTGCCGGCGCATCACTCGGTCGAGAATTTCGCGCAAGCCATCCGCGCCATCGGCGAGCCGATCCACAACCGCACGGCCGAAGAGATCTCGATGGCGCGGCTGCTGACGCTGCTGCTCGAGGTCACCGGCCTGTTCGACATGACCACGCGGCCCGAGCTGATCCTGTTGCAGAAGACCATGGTGGTGGTCGAGGGCGTGGCGCGCGGCTTCGATCCCAGGCTCGACATCTGGAAGGTCGCCGATCCCGTGGTGCGCGAATGGATCGAGCGCAATCTCGGTCCGATCGGCCGGGTGCAGGGTGCGCTTGCCGGCGGCGGCGACCTCGCCCGCGTGCTGATGCGCCTGCCGGACATTGCGCAACGCTCGGTCGCGGTGCTCGAGCAGCTCGAGACCATGACGCGGGAGGGCATCGGGCTGTCGCCGGAGAGCATCGCCGCGATGGGGCGCAGCGAAGGCCGCAAGAACCGCTGGCGCACCGTGGCGCTCTGGATCATCGCCGCTACCTTCATCGGGATCCTGATCGCCGTCCGGAATTTGTGATTGCACTGCAATCACACAAATGATAGCATCGCTATCATTCCGTGCTGGAGGGCGTCATGGCAAGCCTGACCATCCGCAAGCTCGACGACGGCGTCAAAACCTATCTTCGATTACGCTCGGCCAAGAACCGCAGGTCGGTCGAGGAAGAGGTCCGGGTCATCCTGCGGGAGTTGATCGAGGGCCGTCAGGAGCCGCTGACGCCGTTTGCGGTGCCGCCGGCCCAATCCACCGCCCCCACGCCCCAACGGAGCGGCGCCCTCCCCGAGGCCAGCGTCACCCTGATCATCAGCGGCGGGATTGCGGCCTACAAGTCGCTCGACCTGATCCGCCGGCTGAAAGAGCGTCGTATCGAGGTCCGCTGCGTCCTGACCAAGGCGGCGCAGCAATTCGTCACGCCGCTGGCCGTGAGCGCGCTGTCGCATGAGCGCGTCTACACGGACCTGTTCGACCCCCAGAGCGAGTTCGACGCCGGGCACATTCGCCTGGCGCGCGACTGCGACCTGATCGTCGTCGCGCCCGCGACCGCCGACCTCTTGGCGAAGATGGCCAATGGCCATGCCGACGATCTCGCCAGCGCCATCCTGCTCGCGACCAACCGCAAGGTGCTGCTGGCGCCGGCGATGAATCCGCTGATGTGGAACAATGCGGCGACGCGGCGCAACATCGCGCAGCTTCAGCGCGACGGCGTGGTGCTGATCGGCCCGAATTCCGGCGAGATGGCCGAGGCGGGCGAAGCCGGAATCGGCCGCATGTCCGAGGCGATCGAGATCGCCACCGCCGCCGAGCGGCTGCTGCGGCCGCCGGTGCCGCGCCCGCTCGCCGGCAAGCGCGTGCTGATCACCGCAGGTCCCACGCACGAGCCAATCGATCCGGTGCGCTATATCGCGAACCGCTCCTCCGGCAAGCAGGGCTTTGCCATCGCCGCCGCCGCGCAAGCCGCGGGCGCCGACGTGATCCTGGTCAGCGGCCCGGTCGATCTCAGCGATCCCCAGGGCGTGACCGTGAAGCGCGTGGAGTCGGCGCGGCAGATGCTGGACCAGGTGCAGGCGGCGCTTCCGGTCGACATCGCGATCTTCGCTGCCGCGGTCGCCGACTGGCGGGTTGCCAGTGAGGGCGAGCAGAAGCTGAAGAAGACCTCGGCCGGCATGCCACCGCTTCAGCTGATCGAGAATCCCGACATCCTCGCGACGATCTCGAAGCTGACGGACAGGCGCCCGCCACTGGTGATCGGCTTTGCCGCCGAGACCGAGCACCTCATCGACAACGCCAAGTCCAAGCTGGCCCGCAAGGGCTGCGACTGGATCGTCGCCAACGATGTCTCGCCCGCCACCGGCGTGATGGGCGGCGACCGCAACACCGTGCATCTGATCAGTCGCAAGAATGGTGAGGAGGGCGGCGAGATCGCTGTTGATTCCTGGCCGGTGATGACCAAGGAACAGGTCGCCATCGAGCTGGTCGCGCATGTCGTCAAGAGCGTGACCGACAAATCCCGGGAGCCGGCATCTTGAGCACGAAAGTCACGGTCGAACTGCAACGCCTGCCGCATGCCGATGGCCTGCCGCAGCCAGCCTACCAGACCAATGATGCCGCCGGTCTCGACCTGATGGCCGCGATGCCCGACAGCGAGCCGATGACGCTCGCCCCCGGCCAATATGCGCTGGTGCCGACGGGCCTTGCGATCGCGCTGCCGCCTGGCCACGAGGCGCAGGTGCGGCCGCGCTCGGGACTTGCCGCCAAGCACGGCGTGACCGTGCTGAACTCGCCCGGCACGATCGACGCGGACTATCGCGGCGAGATCAAGGTGATCCTGATCAATCACGGCGCGGCGCCCTTCGTGGTCAAGCGCGGCGAGCGCATCGCGCAGATGGTGATTGCGCCGGTGGTCCAGGCCGCGCTGGTTCCCGTGGCGACATTGTCCGCGACCGATCGCGGCGCCGGCGGCTTCGGCTCGACCGGCCGCTAACGCACGGCAGTTCCAGCCGAATCACCGAAGAATTACGTGAATTGGAACCGCGCGCCCGGCATTTTTGTGGGACCGCCTTTGCGTTCACGATCTGGACTCTTACCGGTTGAGTCGCGGTGGGGGTATTGTCGTTTGATTCGCGCGCGACGGGGGTCGCCGCGCGCAAATCTGTGCGATCTTGGGGCAACTATGTCAGGCGTGATCGTGTCGATGCGTCGGACGCTGCTGTCGTGCACATCGTTGGCGCGCAACGGCTTGTTGGGAGGCGCTCTTGCGGCGCTGCTGCCGGCTGCGCCGGCCGAGGCTGCCGATCTCGTCGACACACTTTCCATATTGTTGGACTTCAACCGGCAGGAGCTCGCGGTGCTGGCCACTGCGCTCGCGCTGCTCGGCTTCTCGGTCGTGGCGGCGATCCTGTTGATGCGCACGCGGGTGCGCACGGCGAACAACGAGGCGCGGCTGCGCGCGCGAATCGGGGAACTGCAGCTCCAGTCCGATCGCTTCGGCGCACTGCTGTTTGCCGAGCCGCAGATCCTGATCTCCTGGCCGGCCGGCGACAACCGCGCGCAGATTTCCGGCGACCTCTCCATGGTGCTGCCGCGCGATTCCTCCCCCCAGCGCATCCTCGCGTTCGGAACATGGTTGCCGCCGGAACCGGCGCTCCAGATGGATCACGCAGTCGATGCGCTGCGCGACCGCGGCGACGGGTTCCAGCTGACCCTGACCACCGCTTACGGCCATACGCTGGAGGCGATCGGCCGCGCCATCGGCGGCCAGGCCATTGTCAGGATTCGTGAACTGTCCGGACTCCGGCGCGATCTGGCCGAGACCAATCTGCGTTACAAGGCGCTCTCCGACGAGACCGAGATGCTGCGCGGCTTTGCCGCCGCCGCACCTTGGCCGATCTGGGCCAAGGCCGAGAACGGCGCGCTGACCTACGCCAATCCGGCCTATGTGCGCGCGACCGAGGCGAACAGCGCCACCGACGCCCAGCAGCGCAAGCTCGAGCTGCTCGACAGCGCCGACCGGACCGCGATGGAGCGGAGCCTGAAGGACGCGGCCAACTTCACCTCGCGGCTGCCGATCGTGATCGGTGGCGAGCGGCGCATCTACGACGTCCGCGCGGTCAATGTCGGCAGCGGCAATGTCGGCGTCGCCATCGATGCCAGCGAGGCGGATGCGCTGAGCTCGGCGCTGGTGCGGATGGCGGAGGCGCATCGTCGCACGCTGGACCAGCTCTCCTCTGGCGTTGCCGTGTTCGACGGCCACCGCCGGCTCGCCTTCTACAACGATTCCTACCGTCGGCTGTGGGACCTCGACCGCACCTTCCTCGACACCGATCCTGATGATTCCAGCGTGCTCGACCAGCTCCGCGCCGCGCGCAAATTGCCGGAGCAGCCGGACTTCCGCGCCTGGAAGGCCAAGCTGCACGAAGCCTATCGCGCGGTCGAGACCGCCAAGGACACCTGGTATCTGCCCGACGGCCGCGCGCTCTCCGTCGTCACCACGCCGAATCCGGAAGGCGGCGTCACCTATCTGTTCGACGACGTCACCGAAAGCCTCGAGCTCGCCCGCCGCTTCGACGGCATGATCCGCGTCCAGCGCGAGACGCTGGACAGCCTCGCCGAGGGCGTCGCGGTGTTCGGCAGCAACGGCAAGGCGCAGCTGTTCAACCCGGCCTTCGTCCGGATGTGGAAGCTGTCGAGCGACGCCATGCGCGACGAGCCGCACATCCAGACGGTCGAAGGCTGGTGCCATCAGCTGTTCGACGACCCCGTGGTCTGGCGGCAGATCCGCGAGGCCGTCACCTCGATCGAGAGCCGCGCCGACGTGCCGCTGAAGCTCGAACGCAAGGACGGCAGCGTGCTCGACGGCATGATCCGTCCGCTGCATGACGGCGCGACCATGCTGACGTTCCAGGACATCACCGACACCGAGAATGTCGAGCGTGCGCTGCGCGAGCGTAACGAGGCGCTGGAGGCCGCCGACCAGATGAAGGTGGATTTCGTCCACCACGTCTCCTACGAGCTGCGCTCGCCGCTCACCACCATCATCGGCTTCGCGCATTTCCTCAGCGATCCCTCGACCGGGCCGCTGACGCCGAAACAGGCCGAATATCTCGACTACGTCACCAAATCCACCAACGCCCTGCTGGCGCTGACCAACAACATCCTGGATCTCGCCACGATCGACGCCGGCGCCATGAAGCTGGAACTCGGCCCGGTCGACGTCAGCAAGACCATCGAGCTCGCCGCCGAGGGCATCCAGGACCGGCTCGCCACCGACCGCATCCGCCTCAAGGTCGAGATCGCGCCCGATATCGGCAGCTTCATCGGCGACGAGAAGCGCGTGGTGCAGGTGCTCTATAACCTCCTCGCCAACGCCGTCGGGTTTTCTCCACAGGATTCCACCGTCGGCATCAGCGCACGCCGCACCGAACGCAGCGTGGTCTTCACTGTGACAGATTCCGGGCCTGGAATACCCGCCGACATGAAGGACAAGGTGTTCAACTGGTTCGAAAGCCGCTCGCAGGGGTCGCGTCACCGCGGCGCCGGGCTCGGCTTGTCGCTGGTGCGCTCCTTCGTCGAGCTGCATGGCGGCAAGGTGCGGGTGGATTCGATCGTGGGCAGGGGCACGGTCGTGATCTGCGACTTCCCGACCGACCAGGCGGCGCATCGCGACGCCGCCGAATGACAGAACCAACCAAACTATCCGTTGCGCTTCACAACGAGACTGCCACTGCGCAATTGATGGCCGATCTCGCGCTGCTGGTCGGCCCTGGTGACGTCATCACCCTCACAGGCGATCTCGGCGCCGGCAAGACCGCAGCCGCCCGGGCCATGATCCGCTACCTCGCCGACGACGAGGCGCTGGAAGTGCCGAGCCCGACCTTCACGCTGGTGCAGGGCTACGAGCTGCCGCCATTCCCTGTGATGCATGCCGACCTCTACCGCGTCGAGGATGAGAGCGAGCTCGAGGAGATCGGGCTGTCGCCGCTTCCCGATGCCACGCTTGTCCTGATCGAATGGCCGGAGCGTGCGCCCTCGGCGATGCCGCAAGACCGCATCGACATCGCGCTGGCGCACCGGCCGGCGCTGGGCTCGAATGCGCGCGCCGCCGACATCACCGGATACGGCAAGAGCGCGGCGACCGTTGCGCGGCTGAAGGCGCTGCGCGAATTCCTCGACGCCTCAGGCTATATCGACGCGACGCGCAAGCGCATGGCCGGCGATGCCTCGACCCGCTCCTATGCACGACTTCGGCGTGACGACGAGATCGTCATCCTCATGAACTTTCCGCAGCGGCCTGACGGCGCTGCGATGTACAACGGAAAATCCTACAGCGCGGCGGTGCATCTCGCCGAGAACGTAAAGCCCTTCGTCGCCATCGACGAAGGCCTGCGCACGCAAGGCATCTCCGCGCCGGCGATCCATCATTCCGATCTCGACTACGGCTTCCTGATCACCGAAGATTTTGGCAGCGAAGGCGTGATCGAGGGCAATCCGCCGCGCCCGATTCCCGAGCGCTACGAGGCTGCAACCGACGTGCTGGCCGCGCTGCACAGCAAGATATTGCCGGAGACATTGCCGCTGGCGGATCAGACCTACGCGATTCCAGTCTTCGATACCGAGGCGCTGCTGATCGAGATCGGGTTGATGCCGGAATGGTATCTGCCCGATCGCAACGCGCCACTGAGCGACGAGAAGCGCGCGGAATTCTTCGCGATGTGGCGCGAGCTGCTGAAGAAGCCGCTGGCCGCACCAAAAACCTGGATCATCCGCGACTACCACTCGCCCAATCTGATCTGGCTTGCCGATCGAACTGGCATGGCGCGCGTCGGCGCGATCGACTTCCAGGACACCGTGCTCGGGCCGCACTCCTATGACGTGGTGTCGCTGCTGCAGGACGCGCGTATCGACGTCCCTGAGACCCTCGAGCTGACACTGCTGTCGCGCTACATCAAGACGCGGCGCGCGGACGACGCGAGCTTCGATGCGGCCGGCTTCGCCGAGCTCTATGCGATCATGTCGGCACAGCGGAACACACGCCTGCTCGGCACGTTCGCCCGGCTCAACCGCCGCGACGGTAAGCCGCATTATCTGCGCCACCAGCCGCGGATCTGGACCTATCTCCAGCGCTCGCTGGCACATCCCGCGCTGGCTCACCTGCGCGACTGGTATCTCGCCAACGTCCCGCCGCCCCAAGGGGCGTCCCAAGAGCGGTCCGAAGAGCAACCGCAAGGCTGATTCGCGGCCCGATTTACTGCCTGTTAGCCATCGCATCGGTATCATCGCCCGCAGGCAGCCGGACAAAGACGGGGCTGGAGCAGGGGCAGATGGCGGTCAAGACGGACCAGCGTGGCAACAACCGGGTTGTTTTCGAGCGCGGGATACCGGCCCAGATGATGGGAATCGACGGCACCTGGCGTCGCGACTGCATCATGGAAGACGTTTCCGAGAGCGGCGCCAAGCTGACCATCGACGGCTCGGTCGAGGGCCTGCATCTGAAGGAATTTTTTCTCCTGCTGTCGTCGACCGGACTTGCGTACCGGCGCTGCGAGTTGGCCTGGGTCAATGGCGACCAGATCGGCGTCAATTTTCTCAAGCTCGGCGACAAGAAGAAAAAGGCGCGTTCCACACCCGTCGGGGCGTGAGGGCAACACCCGTCGTACAACCGTCACGGCAGGTGGCTAAGGCGGTTAAGACGCGGTGCGGCTGATTGCGGTCCGTGCTAGGATTGCTGCGTACGCGAACTCCTGAAGTTCTCAAGTCCAAGATTCCGGGAAAGACGAGTCCGAGAAAGCGAACGATGTCCGTCAAACCGACCAAAGCCATGGTGCTCGCCGCAGGGTTCGGCCTGCGCATGCGTCCGTTGACGGAGAAGATGCCAAAGCCGCTGGTGCCCGTGGCTGGCCAGCCGCTGCTCGACCATGTGCTCGACAAGCTCGGCCAGGCGGGCGTCGCCGACGCGATCGTCAATGTGCACTATCTGCCCGACCAGATCATCAATCACACCGCCTCCCGCCAGCATCCGCGCGTGACCATCTCGGACGAGCGCGACCAGGTGCTCGGCACCGGCGGTGGCGTGGTCAAGGCGCTGCCGCTGCTCGGCGATGCGCCGTTCTTCCATGTCAATTCCGACACGCTGTGGATCGACGGCGTGCGCTCGAACCTGGCGCGGCTTGCCGAAAACTTCGACCCCGCGCGCATGGACATCCTGCTGCTGATGGCGCCGACCGCGACCAGCATCGGCTATAGCGGCCGCGGCGATTACGGCATGCTGCCCGACGGCGCCCTGCGCAAGCGCAAGGAAAAAGAGGTCGTTCCGTTCGTCTATGCCGGCGCGGCGATCCTGTCGCCCTCGATCTTCGAAGGCGCACCGCAGGGCGAGTTCTCGCTGACCAAGATGTTCGACCGTGCCAACGAGCAGGAGCGGCTGTTCGGCCTCCGCCTCGACGGCGTCTGGATGCATGTCGGCACGCCTGATGCCGTGCATGCGGCGGAAGAGGCGTTTCTGGAGAGCGTGGCGTAGGGCCAGCCTCGAAGACGGTGCCGTAGGGTGGGCAAAGCGACTTGTCCGCCGTAGCTCGAAGAGCGAAGGCGGAAGCGTGCCCACCACTCAAGCCAAAACTCGGATGCAAAGCATGGTGGGCACGGCGCTATCGCGCCTTTGCCCACCCTACGGCACCTGTTCTGGCCCGGCGAACAACGGGGAAAGCCCTCCCCTCTGCCCATGACCATTTGAGTCCGTCTCCCTATATTGGCGCCTGATTCCCGAATCAGGCAGCCCATGCGCGTTTTCAGCGTTCCCATCTCAGTTCCGTTCCTGCGCACGGTCGTCTCGCGCCTGCTCGACGGCCGGCTGGTCGACGGATTCGAGGCGCGCAAGGAACCGGCGCGGCTTGCGGATGCCACGCTGTACCTGCCGACAAGGCGTGCGATGCGCGTCGTGCGCGAGATCTTCCTCGACGAGATGAAGGCGGATGCGGTGGTGCTGCCGCGCATCGTCGCGCTCGGCGACATCGACGAGGACGAGCTCGCTTTCGCCGACGAGGGCGAGCAGTTCTCCGGCGCCGCGCCGCTCGACATTCCGCCACGGCTTGGCGAGCTCGAACGGCGGCTGACGCTGGCGCAGCTCGTCGCCGCCTGGGCCAAGGGCCCGGTGCTGTCCCCGCTGGTGGTCGGCGGCCCCGCTTCGACACTGGCGCTGGCTTCCGATCTCGCCCGCCTGATCGACGACATGGTCACGCGCGGCGTCGACTGGAGCGCGCTCGACGGCCTCGTTCCTGATATGCTCGACCGCTACTGGCAGCACTCGCTCGAATTCCTGCGCATCGCCCGCATCGCCTGGCCCGCTCATCTCGCCGAAATCAAACGGATCGAGCCTGCGGCACGGCGCGACCAGTTGATCGCAGCGGAGGCAAAACGGCTGACCGCGCATCCCCATGGTCCCGTGATCGCCGCCGGCTCCACCGGCTCGATGCCGGCCACCGCGAAATTCCTGCATGCGGTCGCATCGCTGCCGCATGGCGCCGTGGTGCTGCCGGGCCTCGACACCGATTTGGACGACGACGCCTGGCGGACCATTGGTGGCGTGCGCGACCCGCTCGGCAAGTTCGCGGAGCATCCGGCATCGAACCATCCGCAATACGCCATGCATGCGCTGCTGGAGCGTTTTGGCATCAAGCGCAGCGACGTCGAGATCCTCCAGCCGCCGACGGAGGGCGGTCGCGATCTTCTTGCATCCGAATCGATGCGGCCATCGGCCAAGACGGAAGTTTGGCACGACCGGCTGAAGCAGCCGGTTGTCGCCGCGAAGATCGCGGGTGGCATGAGGAACCTCGCGGTCGTCGAGGCTCCCAACCCTGAAATGGAGGCGCTCGCGATCGCCATTGCGATGCGCGAGGCGCGGCATCTCGACAAATCGGCGGCACTTGTGACGCCGGACCGCGCGCTGGCGCGGCGGGTGATGGCCGCGCTCACGCGATGGGATCTCGCGTTCGACGATTCCGGCGGCGATGTGCTGATGGAAACACCCGCCGGTGTCTTTGCGCGCCTCGCGGCAGAAGCGGCGACCAAGGGATTGGAGCCGCCGACGCTGTTGGCGATGCTCAAACATCCGCTGTGCCGGCTCGGCCGACTGCCCGGCGCATGGAAGGCGGCGATCGAGGGGCTGGAGCTCGCTGTCCTGCGCGGGACGCGCCCGCCCGCGGGCACGGGCGGCTTGTTGCGCGAATTCAACCGTTTCCGCGAGGAGCTGGCAAAGCTGTGGCGCGGCGAGGTCTCCGCGCTGCATAAGGCAGAGCCGCGCGCGCGACTGAAGGCGGAGGACCTCGATCGCATCCAGGCGCTGATCGATATTTTGCAGAAGGCGTTGGTGCCTATCGAGAATCTCGCGTCATCAAAGCCGTACGACTTCGCCGAGCTCGCGCACCGGCATCGCGAGATCATGATCGAGCTGTCGCGCGACGAGCAGGGCGTCCCGCTTGCCTTCGAGGAGCGCGAAGGCCTCGCACTGGCTAATGCCTTCGACGACCTCCTGCGCGGCGGCACCACCAGCGGATTGATGGTGCCGCTGCCCGACTACCCGGACGTTTTTCAGACCGCATTCGGCGATCGCGCCGTGCGGCGGCGGGACAGACCGGGCGCGCGGCTCCAGATCTACGGCCCGCTGGAATCACGCCTGATGCAGGCCGACCGCATCATCGTCGGCGGATTGATCGAGGGCGTCTGGCCGCCGGCGCCGCGCATCGATCCCTGGCTCAGCCGGCCGATGCGACACGAGCTCGGCCTCGATCTGCCAGAGCGCCGTATCGGCCTTTCCGCCCATGACTTTGCGCAGCTGCTCGGCGGAGATGAAGTGATCCTCACCCATTCCGCCAAGGCCGGCGGCGCACCGGCGGTGGCCTCGCGCTTCCTGCACCGTATCGAAGCGGTCGCTGGCGATGATCTCTGGAAAGCAGCGATTCGCGCCGGTGAAAAATACGTGCGGTTCGCGGGCGCGCTGGATCAACCCGCCGAGGTCAAACCGATCAAGCAGCCCGAACCACGCCCACCGCGCGCGACGCGGCCGACAAGTATGTCAGTCACCGCGATCGAGGACTGGCTGCGCGATCCCTATACGATCTACGCAAAGTTCATCTTGCGTCTCGCTGCGCTCGATCCCGTCGACATGCCGCTCTCGGCCGCGGACCGCGGCTCGGCGATCCATGATGCACTCGGCGAGTTCACCGAGGCCTATGCTGCACATCTCCCTCCCGATCCCGCCCGCGTGCTGCGCGCGATCGGCGAAAAGTATTTTGAGCCGCTGATGGAGCGGCCCGAGGCGCGCGCACTGTGGTGGCCGCGCTTCCAGCGCATCGCGCGCTGGTTCGGTGAATGGGAGACGGCGCGCCGCGATACGATCGAGACGATCACGGCGGAGACGCGCGGCGAGATCTCGATCAGGCTCGACAACGAGCGCAGCTTCGCTCTCTCCGCGCGCGCCGACCGCATCGAACGTCGCCAGGGCGGCAACTACGCCATCCTGGACTACAAGACCGGGCAGCCGCCGACCGGCAAGCAGGTCCGCATGGGGCTGTCGCCGCAGCTCACGCTTGAAGCTGCGATCCTCCGCGAGGGCGGCTTTCCCGGCATCGACGCGGGCGCATCCGTCAGCCAGCTCGTCTATGTGCGCCTCAGCGGCAACAATCCGCCGGGCGAAGAACGCATCCTCGAGCTCAAGTACAGGCAAGGCGACGAGCCGCAGCCGCCTGATACGGCTGCGGCCGAAGCACGGGCCAAGCTCGAAGCTCTGATCCGCGCCTTCGAGGACGAGAATCAGGCGTACACCTCGTTGAACCTGCCGATGTGGACCAACCGCTACGGCACCTATGACGACCTTGCCCGCATCAAGGAATGGTCCGCGGCCGGCGGTTTGGGGATCGAGGAATGGTGAAGCTGCCGCGCCCCATCCCCGACGAGGTGCGCGCACGGCAGGCGCGCGCGTCCGATCCGACCGCGTCGGCCTTCGTGTCGGCGAATGCCGGCTCGGGCAAGACCCATGTTCTGGTGCAGCGCGTGATCCGGCTGCTGCTGTCGGGCGTGCCGCCGGAAAAGATCCTCTGCATCACCTTCACCAAGGCCGCCGCCGCCAACATGGCCGAGCGCGTGTTCACCACGCTTGGCCATTGGGTGACGCTGGATGATACCGGGCTCGATGCAGCGATCCGCGCCGTCGGCATCCCACATCCAAGCGCAAAGCTGCGGCGCGACGCGCGAAAGCTGTTCGCCTGCGCGCTGGAGACGCCGGGCGGCTTGAAGGTGCAGACCATCCACGCGCTCTGCACGCGGCTGCTCCAGCAGTTCCCGTTCGAGGCCAATGTGCCGGCGCGCTTCGCCGTGATCGACGAGCGCGACCAGACCGACATGATGGAGCGCGCCAATCTGAAGGTGCTGCTCGAGGCCGCGCGCGATCCGGAGAGCGTCACCGGCCGCGCACTGCTCACCGCGATGGCGAGCGCCGCCGACGTCACCTTCAAGGAGGTCGTGCGCGAGGCCTGCCTGAGCCGCGATCATTTCATGGCCTGGACCGACGAGGCCGGCAACGCCGAAGCTGCCGCCGCGCAAATGGCGTCGGTGCTGGGCGTTGATGCGAGCGATCGCATCGAAGACCTCGAAACGGAGATTCTCGACGGTCCGTTCCTGTCGCGATCGCGCTGGGACGACATCGCCCTTGCGCTGGAGGACGGCAGCAAGTCCGACAACGACCAGGCCAGCCGGCTCCGCGAGGCAAAGGCCTTTTCAGGCGCCGCGCAGGTCGACGCCTATCTCTGCGTCTTCCTCACGGATGAAAAGCTGCCGCGCAAGTCGGTGCTGACCAAGAAGTTCTGCGATCACAATCCGTCCGTCGCCCGGCTGTTCGAGAACGAGGTGCAGCGCCTCAGCGGATTGATCGAAAAGCGCCGCGCGGTCACTATGCGCGACCGCACCGCGGCCCTGCTGCACATCGCGACCGCGGCCGCGGCGAACTACCGCCGCGAGAAGCAGGAGCGCGGGCTGCTCGACTACGACGATTTGATCGACAAGACGCTGGCGATGCTGAACCGCGTCTCTTCGGGCTGGGTGCATTACAAGCTCGACCGAGGCGTCGATCACGTCCTGATCGACGAAGCCCAGGACACCAGCCCGCGGCAATGGGACATCGTCGCGCACATCATTTCCGAGTTCACCGCGGGCGAAGGCGCACGCGAAGGGCTGAACCGCACGGTCTTCGCCGTCGGCGACGAGAAGCAGTCGATCTTCTCGTTCCAGGGCGCCGACCCGCGCGAATTCGACGCGCGCAAGCGGGAGCTGCATCGCAAGTTCACCGCTGCCGGGCTGAAGTTCGATCCAGTCGCCTTCACCTATTCGTTCCGGTCCGGCGCGGAAATCCTGCATTCCGTCGACCATGTGTTTCGCGAACCGACGATCTACAAAAGCATCCATTCGATCGACATCGGCCACCCCCTGCACAATGCGCTCAGTGACGCCGGTCCGAGCGTCGTCGAACTCTGGGACCTCGCGGTGGCCGACGACAGGCAGGAGATCGAGGGCTGGCGCGCGCCGTTCGACGGCGTTGCGGCCACCAGCCCCGAGGTCAAGCTCGCCCGCCGCATCCAGACCGAGATCAAGCGGCTGGTCGAGAGCGGCACGCTGACCGGGCACGAAGGTGAGCGCCGGCCGCTGCGTTACGGCGACATGCTGATCCTGGTGCGCCGGCGCGGCAATGCGTTCGACGCCGTGATCCAGGCGTTGAAGCACGCCAATGTTCCGGTCGCCGGCGCCGACCGGCTGAAGCTGACCGAGCACATCGCGATCATCGATCTGATGAATCTTGCGGACGCGCTGCTGCTGCCGCAGGACGATCTCGCGCTCGCGGTTGCGCTGAAGAGCCCTCTGTTCGGGCTCGATGACGACGACCTGTTTCAGCTCGCCTGGGGCCGCAAGGGCTCGCTGCGCCGCGCGCTTGCCGAACATGCCGCCACAAGCGAGACGTTCGCCACGGCACTGCGGCGGCTTGAAGTCTGCGAGGCGCGGTCGCGCGACGAGACTCCGTTCGCCTTCTACGCCTGGCTGCTCGGCGGCGACGGCGGACGCGCGCGCATCCTGCGCCGGCTCGGCCATGAGGCCAACGACGCGCTCGACGAATTCCTGGAGCTGGCGCTGAACTACGAGCGCAAGGCGCCGGCGTCGCTGCAGGGCTTCATGGCCTGGCTGCGTTCGGCCGACACCGAGGTGAAGCGCGACATGGAGATCTCGCGCGACGAGGTGCGGGTCATGACCGTGCACGGCGCCAAGGGCCTCGAGGCCTCGGTCGTGTTCATGGTCGACACCACGACGTCGCCCGCAGACTCGCAGCGGGTCCGGCTGATCCACGTGCCCCGCGGCAATGGCGGCGAAGTCGTGGTCTGGGCCGGGCGCAAGGCCGATGATCCCAAGCCCGTCGCCGACGCACGCAAGGCCATGATCGAGGAAACCGAGGACGAGTATCGCCGCCTGCTCTATGTCGCGATGACGCGCGCGGCCGATCGGCTGATCGTTGGCGGCTGCATGCCCGGCAACATGAAGACGGTCCGCAAGCTGAGCTGGTACGACCTGATCGACACCGGGCTCACCGGCTCGGGCCTGGACAAGCAGGTGATCGAGACGCCGCTCGGCAAGGTGACCCGATTCGCCCGGCCGGAGGATGTCGCGGCGCTGGGCACGCCTGCGATGCCGGTGGACCCCAGGGTCGCATTGCCGGACTGGCTGCGGACGCCGTTACCACGCGAGACCGTCGATGACGATCCCGTGCGCCCTTCCGGCCAGTCGAGCGAGGAAGGCCGCAGCGTGCGGACCGGCGAATCGGTACAGTCGCGCGCATTGGCGCTGCAACGGGGCACGCTGGTGCACCGGCTGCTGCAATCGCTCCCGGACCTCGCCGCGGAACGCCGCCGCGAGGCCGCGCTCGGTTTCATGGCGCGCAACGCGTCGGACTGGACGGAGCCCGACCGGGCCGCGTTGGCCGACAAGGTGCTCGCCCTGATCTCCGAACCGCGCTTTGCGCCGGTCTTTGCCGCCGGCAGCCGGGCGGAGGTCGCGATCGTCGGCAGGCTGGAGCGGCCGGGCCGCACCCCGGCGCTGGTGTCGGGGCAGATCGACCGGCTGGTCGTCCGTCCGGACGAGGTTTTGATCGTCGATTTCAAGACCAACCAGGCGGCGCCCAAGAGCGCCGCGGAGGCGCCCGCCGCCTACGTCCGGCAGCTCGCGCTGTACCGGGCGGTGCTGGGGAGGCTTTATCCTCAAAAGCCAATCCGCGCCGTCCTGCTCTGGACCGAGGCCCTTGAATATATGGAGATTTCGGCCCCCGCGCTGGACGCGGCGCTGGCATCCCTTCATCTCGGTGCGAGCGTCCTTGACCCGGCAAGGGGCCGTTCATAGGTTGACGCCATGATCCCAAGCGCGATTCCCATGCGCGCCGATTCTTTCAACCGAGTGAGGTACTCCAATGGCCGTTAGCAAGGTTTCCGACGCCGATTTCGAAGCCGAAGTGCTCAAGGCGAACGGCCCCGTGGTCGTCGATTTCTGGGCCGAATGGTGCGGCCCCTGCCGCATGATCGCACCCGCGCTCGACGAGATCGCCGGCGCGATGGGCGACAAGGTCAAGATCGTGAAGCTCAATGTCGACGAGAGCCCGAAGACCGCGTCGAAGTATGGCGTGATGTCGATCCCGACGCTCATGATCTTCAAGGGCGGCGAGATGGCCTCCCGCCAGGTCGGCGCCGCGCCGAAGGCAAAGCTTCAGCAGTGGATCACCTCCGCGGTCTGATCCGCAGTCGCGTGTAACCGAGAATTCTTCAACGGCCGGCGTCACGCCGGCCGTTTTGTTTTGACAGCTACTTGATCCAACCCGTCGCGAGCGCGTTCGCCAGCTCCGGCTGGCCATTGCGGCGCGCGAGCGCGGCCATCGCCTCGTGATCGTAGGCGATTAGGCGGAACGTCACCTGCCAGGCACCGTCAACGAGTTCGAGGATGGCATAGCGCGCGTGCGGCGTGCCGGCTTCGACGACATGCGGGAATGGATGCACATCGCGATAGCCGGGGCTGCCGACGCTGCCGGGGTTGACGATCATCCGGCCGTCGCGAAGCCGCACCGCACGGGCGAGATGGGTGTGGGCGCAGAGAATCAGCGACTGCGTGATGCCCTGCGCGAACTGCTCGATGCGGTCGAGCGGCGATAGGGCCACCGTACCATCAGGGTGCACGGTATCGAGCCAATAGACTTCGTCGTTGTCGGGCGTCGCGTGGCAGAGGAACACCTGGTCGCAAAACACGCGCGTCATCGGCTGCGCGCGCAGCCAGTCGAGCTGCGCGGCGTTGAGCGCTTCGTGCGCAGGACGGTCCCACGAGCCCATCTCTTCCGGCGGGCGGTCGAGCAGATAGCGGTCGTGATTGCCGAGCACGTGCACGGCATCGAGCGTCATCAGGGCCTCGATGGTCCGTCGGGCATCGAGCGGCCCGCTCAGCATGTCGCCGAGATTGACGATGTCGGCGATGCCCTGAGCGCGGATATCGGCGAGCACCGCCTCCAGCGCGAGATAATTTCCGTGGACGTCGGCAATCGCGGCAAAACGCATTGGCATTCCCAATCTCGTATCGAAGACACGAGGCTTTCTATGCAGGAGGCGTGCCGTTGATGCCCAACACATGGCCGGCGAGGTACAGCGAGCCGGTGATCAGGATGCGCGGCGGCACTTCGTAAGCGAGCTTCGCCAGGGCGCGCAGCGCGGCCTCGATGCCGGGCGCGGTCTCGACGCGCATGCCGAGGCTGCGCGCGGCATCCGCGAGGCGGTCGACAGGCATCGCGGCTTCGGTGTCAGGGACCGGCACTGCGATGATGTGACGAGTCAAGCCGGCGAAATTGGCGAGAAAGGCTTTCGCATCCTTGTTGGCCATCATGCCGGCGATCACCACCAGCGGCCGCGACACCCGCTCCTCGAGATCGCCGAGCGCGGCCGCCGCAACGCGGCCGCCTTCGGCATTGTGGCCGCCGTCGAGCCAGATCTCCGAGCCCTGCGGTCCGAGCGCAAGCAGCTCGCCGGAGGTGATGCGCTGCATCCGCGCCGGCCATTCCGCGCCGACAATGCCCGCCTCGAAGGCGGCCTGATTGACTTTGAAGTTCGGAATCGCGCGCAGCGTCGCGATCGCAAGGCCCGCGTTGTCGAACTGGTGACGGCCGAACAGCCGCGGTGCCGTCAGGTCCATCAAGCCGCGCTCGTCGGAATAAACCAGACGCCCGTGCTCGACATTGACGTGCCAGCTTTCGTTCGCCGCAAACAACGGTGCGCGCATGCGCTTGGCCTGCGCCTCGATCACGGCCATCGCCTCGTCCATCTGCTCGGCACAGATCACGGGCACGCCGCGCTTGATGATGGCCGCCTTCTCGCCGGCGATCGACGTCAGCGTGTCCCCGAGGAAGTCCATGTGGTCCATGCTGACAGGCGTGATCACGCAGGCTGCTGGCGTATCGACCATGTTGGTCGAATCGAGCCGGCCGCCGAGGCCGACTTCGAGCAGCACGACATCGGCCGGGTTCTGCGCGAACAGGTGAAACGCCGCGGCGGTCTTCAGCTCGAACACGGTCGCGGCCTCGCCGGCATTGACCCGCTCGACCTCTTCAAGCGCCGCGCGCAATTCATCGTCGCCGACCAGCACGCCGCCACCGACGCGGCCGAGCCGGAAGCATTCGTTGATGCGGACAAGATAGGGCGAGGTGTAGGCGTGGACTCGCAAGCCTGCGGCTTCGAGCGTCGCGCGCAGATAGGCGAGAGTCGAACCCTTGCCGTTGGTGCCGGCGATGTGGATCACCGGCGCCAGCTTGCGTTCGGGATGACCGAGCCGCTCGAGCAGGCGATGCATCCGCTCAAGCCCGAGATCGATGCGCTTCTGATGCAGGGCCGACAGCCGCCCGATCAATTCACCGAGCGGCGGCTTTGTGCTGTCAGAGGAAGCGTTCACGCGTGGGGCGCAGCCGGCGCCGTCTCGGCGGCCGAGACGATCTGCGCCGGGCTGACCACCGGCTGCACCGACTTCGATGCGCTCTCCTGCGCTGGCGCCTTGGTCAGCAGGCGGCACAAGCGCGCCAGGGTCGGGCGCAACTCGTGGCGGTGCACGACCATGTCGACCATGCCGTGGTCCTTCAAATATTCGGCGCGCTGGAAACCCTCGGGCAGCTTCTCGCGGATGGTCTGCTCGATCACGCGGGCGCCGGCGAAGCCGATCAGCGCACCGGGCTCGGCGATCTGGACGTCGCCCAGCATCGCATAGGAGGCGGTGACACCGCCGGTGGTCGGGTTGGTCAGCACGACGATGTAGGGCTGCTTTGCTTCACGCAGCATCTGCACCGCAACGGTGGTGCGCGGCATCTGCATCAGCGACAGGATGCCTTCCTGCATGCGCGCGCCACCGCTCGCGGCGAACACGATGAAGGGGGCCTTCTTCTCGACCGCGAGCTCCAGCCCGCGCACGATGGCCTCGCCCGCGGCCATCCCGAGCGAGCCGCCCATGAAATCGAAATCCTGCACGGCAACAACGACGGCGGCGCCCTCGAGCTTGCCGTAGCCGACCTTGATCGCGTCGTTCAGATTGGTGCGCGCACGGGCATCCTTGATGCGGTCGACGTATTTCTTCTCGTCACGGAACTTGAGCGGATCGGGTGTGACGTCGGGCAGCGCGACGTCGTACCAGGTCTCGTTATCGAAGATCGACTTCAGACGCGCCACCGCGCCCATACGCATGTGGTAGTTCGAGCCGGGGATGACGAACTGGTTGGCCTCGACGTCCTTGTAGAACACGAGCTGTCCGGAATCCGGGCACTTGATCCAAAGATTCTCCGGCGTCTCCCGCCGCAGCATGTTGCGGATCTTCGGCCGGACCACATTGGTAAGCCAGTTCATGGTTTGCTCCGATGTGCGACCCCGCGCAGGAATCGCCTGAAGGGATATATGGCGGCCGGGCCCCTGCCCGGCAAGCCGCCGTGTCGCCCGCCCGAGAAGCGGAATTATGGCCTATTCGGCCGCAACTTTCGCGCCCTTGACACCCTGGGCCAGGGCCGCCGTCAATTCGGCAACGGCGTTAACGGTTTTGGCGGTTGCCCGCCCTTCCGCATCGAGGCTGTTCTTGAGCGCATCGACCAGCGCGGTGCCGACCACCGAGCCATCGGCCTTCTCGGCAATGCCGCGCGCCGCTTCCGGCGTCCGGATGCCAAAGCCGACGCAGATCGGCAGCTTGGTATGGCGCTTGATGCGTGCGACAGCTTCACCGACGGCATTCGCGTCCGCCGCCGCTGCACCGGTGATGCCGGCGATAGAGACGTAATAGACAAAGCCTGATGTGTTCGCGAGCACCGCGGGCAGGCGCTTGTCGTCGGTGGTCGGGGTCGCGAGGCGAATGAAGTTCAGGCCCGCCTTCAGCGCGGGAATGCAGAGCTCGTCGTCTTCCTCCGGCGGCAGATCGACGATGATCAGGCCGTCAACGCCGGCCGTCTTGGCATCGGCCAAAAACTTGTCGACGCCGTAAATGTAGATCGGATTGTAATAGCCCATCAGCACCAGCGGCGTGACGTTGTCGTCCTTGCGGAAGTCGCGCACGAGACCGAGCGTCTTCTTCAAGGTCATGCCGTTCTTGAGCGCGCGCAGACCTGCGGCCTGAATCGAGGGACCATCCGCCATCGGATCGGTGAAGGGAATGCCGAGTTCGATGACGTCGGCGCCTGCCTTGGGCAGCGCCTTGACGATATCGAGCGACGTGGCGAGATCTGGATCGCCGGCCATCACATAGGTGACGAAGGCCGAGCGGCCCGCCTTCTTCAGCTCGGCGAAACGGGTGTCGATACGCGTGGTCACTTGCTCTTGCCCCTCAGGATGTCGCCGACCTGCGGGACGTCCTTGTCGCCGCGGCCGGAGAGATTGACGACCATCAGGTGATCCCGAGGCCGCTTCGGCGCGAGCTCCATCACCTTGGCGATGGCATGCGCGGGCTCGAGCGCGGGGATGATGCCTTCCAGCCGCGACAGCAACTGGAATGCTGCGAGCGCCTCGTCATCGGTCGCGGAGAGATAGTTGACGCGGCCGATCTCGTGCAGCCAGGAATGCTCGGGACCGATGCCGGGATAGTCGAGGCCGGCGGAGATCGAATGCGCGTCCTGGATCTGGCCGTCGGCATCCATCAAGAGATAAGTGCGGTTGCCGTGCAGCACGCCGGGACGGCCGCCCGCGATCGAGGCCGCATGCAGTTGCGTGAGGCCATGGCCGGCGGCTTCGACGCCGAAGATTTCGACGGAGGGATCGTCGAGGAAGGGATGGAACAAGCCCATCGCGTTCGAGCCGCCGCCGATGCAGGCGACCAGCGAATCCGGCAGGCGGCCTTCGACCTCCTGCATCTGCGTCCTGGTCTCGTTGCCGATGATCGACTGGAAGTCGCGCACCAGCGTCGGATAGGGATGCGGGCCCGCCACCGTGCCGATGCAATAGAACGTGTTGTGCACGTTGGTGACCCAGTCGCGCAGCGCCTCATTCATGGCGTCCTTCAGCGTGCGCGTGCCCGACTGCACCGGGACGACCGTCGCGCCCAGCATCTCCATGCGGATGACGTTGGGCTGCTGCCGCTCGACGTCGACGGCGCCCATATAGACCACGCATTCGAGGCCGAAGCGCGCGCACAGCGTCGCGGTGGCGACACCGTGCTGGCCGGCGCCGGTCTCGGCGATGATGCGCTTCTTGCCCATGCGCCGCGCCAGCATGATCTGGCCGAGCACGTTGTTGACCTTGTGCGAACCGGTGTGGTTGAGCTCTTCGCGCTTGAGATAGATCTTGGCGCCGCCGAGATGCTCGGTCAGGCGCTCGGCGAAATAGAGCGGCGAGGGCCGGCCGACATAGTGCGTGAGATAGCCGTTCATCTCGGTCTGGAAGGTCGGATCGGCCTTGGCCGCGGTGTAGGCCTTCTCAAGATCGAGGATCAGCGGCATCAGGGTTTCGGCAACGAAGCGTCCGCCGAAGATGCCGAAATGGCCGCGATCGTCGGGACCGCTGCGGTAGGAATTGGGTTTGGCGACGTTCATCGAACACTCAACTCTTGGCTGGATTCTTGGCTGGCGCGCGCGGCGCGAATGAAGGCCTTGATCATCTCGGGATCCTTGACGCCGGGAGCGCTCTCGATACCCGAGGATACGTCGACGCCACCGGCGCCGGTGACGCGGAGGGCCTCGGCGACATTGTCGGCGTGAAGCCCGCCCGAGACCATGTAGGGCAGTTTCAGATCGAGATTTTCCAGCAGGTGCCAGTCGAACGGCGCGCCGAGCCCACCGGGACGGGTCGCGTCCTTCGGTGCGCGCGCGTCGAACAGGATGCGGTCGGCGACAGCGGCGTAACCGGGCAGCACGGCGAGATCGGCCGTAACTGCGACCGGCACCGCCTTCATCACCGGGCGGCCGTATTTCTGCTTGATGTCGCGCAGGCGCGCGACGCTCTCCTTGCCATGGAGCTGGAAAATGTCCGGCGACAGCGCGTCCATGATGTTGTCGAGCGTGGCGTCATCGGCATCGACCGTGAGCGCGACCTTGAGCGCGCGCCGCTTCACCTGGCGGCCGAGGTCGCGCCCGGCTTCCAGCGCCAGATGCCGGGGCGACGGCGGAAAGAACACGAACCCCACCATGTCGGCGCCGGCGTCGAGCGCTACTTCAAGCGTCTCGCGCGTGGACAGGCCGCAGATTTTGACGAGCAGGGACATGGTCTCAAAGCAGGTAAAGGCCGCAAGCCCGCGGCCGGAAAACAAGGTTTTCGGTTGCGGCCGCTTCTACAACGTCGCGCGCAGCTTGTCTCGCCCGATGGGCCCGTAAAGGCCGACCCCGGAGGGGACGGGGAGGCGCTGGGCCTCGGGCTTCGCGGCGGCCGCCTGGGCCCGCAGATCGGCCAATTCACCCCTCGCAGCCCGTGCATCGGCATCATTCCGGCGCGCCGCGCGCCGCCAGTGCCGCTGGCCGAACCAGACCGCGCAGCCGCCCACGAGGACCCCGAGGGCAGCCACCAGGATGAGGAGCAGGAACAGCGGCAACGTCACCGACAATGACGGGTCGTTGGTAATGAAGGGATCGAAAGAGACCGTGACGAAATGCCGGTTGGCGACGGCGAAGGTCACCAGGATCAGGCCCAGCGGAATCACGATCAGCGCGGTCAGGAACTTTCGCATCTCGCTTCGCTCGCCATGAATCAAGCTTCCGGCCGCATCTCTCGCGACCGCGGGAAACCCTGACGCCGGCCTCAGTCAGGCGCGCCTGGATCCGGATGGTCGCGATTCAGCCGTTCGCGCATTTCCTTGCCGGTCTTGAAGAACGGAACGCTCTTCTGATCAACGGGCACATGAGCGCCGGTGCGCGGATTGCGCCCTGCGCGCGCAGGGCGATGCTTGACCGAGAAGGCACCGAAGCCGCGCAACTCGACGCGATCACCGCGCGCGAGAGCCGCTACGATCTCTTCGAGAATCGCATTCACAATGTTCTCGACATCCCGCTGGTACAGATGCGGGTTGTGCTCGGCGATACGCTGAACAAGTTCGGATTTGATCATCGAGAGATAGGACCCGGAAGCGTGCGGATGACCATTTCCGTGAAAATACCGTGATCTGTCAAGACGCTAAATGAAGGTTGAGCGTCGTGAAAATGCGTGACAAATGCCGAAAAAGCGGGCTGTCCCACCACCCGCCAGACGGGAAAAGCCTCTAAAACTCGCTCGGTTCCATCAATTTGACGCAGCCGGCTGCCACAGAGCCAGCATTCCATCCATTCCGAGCCGATCGACGGCCTGCGCGACGCCGGTTTGCCCGATCTGATGCGCAATCGAGCCTAAACCAAGCGCTTCCAGCGTGACGACAGCAGCCGTCTTGAGGAACGGCAGATCGCCAAAGCGGGGCTGGAGCTTGTAATCGCGCACGGTGAGGCCCTTCTTGACGCCCTTCTGCTCGACCAGCCAGGTCACGGCGGTCTTCTCGTCGCCGAGCTGATCGATCAGCTTGAGATCGATCGCCTGGCGTCCAGTGAAGACGCGGCCATCGGCGACTTTTTCGAGCTGCGTGTCATCCAGGCCACGCCGCTCCTTCACCAATCCCTTGAACCAGGCATAGGAATCCTTCACCAGCGCATCGAGCGCGGCGCGTGCCTCGGGGCTGGTCGGCTCAAAACCGTTCGGCGCGGCCTTCAGCGGCGAGGATTTCACCTCCTCGACCTTCACACCGACGGTCTTCAGCAGCTCCGTGACGTTGGGAAACTGAAACAGCACGCCGATCGAGCCGACCAGCGAGCTCTGCTGGGCGATGATGTGGTCGCTCGCGATCGCGGTGATGTAACCGCCGGAGGCGGCGAGGCCTTCGACCACGACGACGAGCGGCTTCTTCGCCTTCAGCCGTACAAGCGAGTCATAAAGCTGCTCGGAGCCGGCCGTGGTGCCGCCCGGCGAGTTGATGTGAATGATGACGGCGGCGGCCTGCGAGTTCTCCAGTCGCTCCAGCGCCTGGGTGCGATCGGAGTCGCTGCGGATCAGGCCGTCGATCTGGACCCGCGCGATCGAGCCGGCGGATGCGAACGTGCCGCGCGCGCCGGGTGTCGCGATCAGCGCGAAGCCCGCAATCGCCGCGATCGCGATCAGCGCAGCCATCACGCGCCAGAACGTCAGCTTGCGACGAATCCTGCGGCGATCGACGATGATGTCCGAATCGAGTGACATCGGAATATCTCCAAATCAAAGACTGGGCGCGTTGTGCCGTCACAGCGTGACCATTGGCTTATCTGGATACATCAATTGCGGCGTAATTTGAAGAAAACAAGGCTGTGAGAGGGTGAGAGCCAGGGACGTCGCCGCGCACTCGCTGTCGTCCCGGACAAGCGGAGCGCAGATCCGGGACCCATGACCACAGGGCGTGGTTTGACGAAGACTCGGAGTTGCGAGCTTCGCGCAACAACTTCTCCCTGGGGTTATGGGTCCCCGCGTTCGCGGGGACGACAGCGGAGCAAGCAACAAAAAAGCCCCGGCTCGCGCCGGGGCTTTGATGGTTGCGAAACCAGCGTTCCGCTTACTTGTTGTCGCCGCGGTTCTTGAGCGCGGTGCCGAGGATGTCGCCGAGCGTCGCTCCCGAATCGGAGGAGCCGTACTGCGCGATGGCTTCCTTCTCTTCGGCGACTTCGAGCGCCTTGATCGACACCTGGACCTTGCGGGCCTTCTTGTCGAACTGGATCACGCGGGCATCGACCTTCTCGCCGACGGCAAAGCGTTCGGCGCGCTGGTCGTTGCGGTCACGGGCGAGCTCCGAGCGCTTGATGAAGGTCGAGAAGTCGGTACCGGTGATCTTCACCTCGATGCCGCTCTCCTTCACTTCGAGCACTTCGCAGGTCACGACCGCGCCCTTCTTGACATCGCCCGGCTCGGCGAAGGGGTCGCCTTCGAGCTGCTTGATGCCGAGCGAGATACGCTCCTTCTCGACGTCCACATCGAGCACCACGGCCTTCACCACGTCGCCCTTCTTGTAGTTGTCGATCACCTGCTCGCCCGGAAGCTTCCAGTCGAGGTCGGAGAGGTGGACCATGCCGTCGACGTCGCCCTCGAGGCCCAGGAACAGACCGAACTCGGTCTTGTTCTTGACTTCGCCCTCGACCACCGAACCGGTCGGGTGACCTTCGACGAAGACCTCCCACGGGTTGCGCATGGTCTGCTTGAGGCCGAGCGAAATGCGGCGCTTGACGGAATCGACTTCCAGCACCTGCACTTCGACTTCCTGCGAGGTCGAAACGATCTTGCCGGGGTGCATGTTCTTCTTGGTCCACGACATCTCGGAGACGTGGATCAGGCCTTCGATGCCCGGCTCGAGCTCGACGAACGCACCGTAGTCGGTGATGTTGGTGACGCGGCCGGTGAAGCGGGCACCCAGCGGGTACTTGGCTTCGATGCCCTGCCACGGATCGTCCAGCAGCTGCTTCATGCCCAGCGAGATGCGGTGCGTCTCGTGGTTGATCTTGATGATCTTGACCTTCACGGTCTGGCCGATCGAGAGCACCTCGGTCGGGTGGTTGACGCGGCGCCACGCGATGTCGGTGACGTGCAGCAGACCGTCGATGCCGCCGAGATCAACGAACGCACCGTAGTCGGTGATGTTCTTGACCACGCCGTCGATGACCTGACCTTCTTCGAGGTTCTGCACCAGCTCCTGACGCTGCTCGGCGCGGGTCTCTTCCAGCACCGTGCGGCGGGAGACGACGATGTTGCCGCGGCGGCGGTCCATCTTGAGGATCTGGAACGGCTGCGAGTTGTTCATCAGCGGCGCAACGTCGCGGATCGGACGGATGTCGACCTGCGAGCGCGGCAGGAAGGCCACGGCACCGTCGAGGTCGACGGTGAAGCCGCCCTTGACCTGGTTGAAGATGACGCCGTTGACCTTCTCGTTGTTCTGGAAGGCCTTCTCGAGCTTGCCCCAGCTCTCCTCGCGGCGCGCCTTGTCGCGCGACAGCACGGCTTCGCCGAGGGCGTTCTCGATGCGATCGAGGAACACTTCCACCTCGTCGCCGACCTTGATCTCGCTGTCACGGCCGGGGCCGGAAAATTCGCGCAGGGCGACGCGGCCCTCGGTCTTCAGGCCGACGTCGATGACGGCCATGTCTTTTTCAATTGCAACCACCTTGCCCTTGACGACGGAGCTTTCCTGCAGGTTGCCACCCGCGAAGGACTCGTCGAGCATCGCGGCGAAATCGTCACGCGACGGGCTATAGGTATCAGCAGAAGTCGAAGCCATTTGTTCTCCAGTTGCGGATGTCGTGCCGGCCGTTGGGTTCAAGGGCGCATCGCACACGCAGTGTCGGAAGGTCCGCAAGACCTTCGAGCGACCGCTCGCTGCTCCGGCATGGAGGCGGAACAGCGGAAGCGGGCCGGCTGAGGCCCGCGCGTTCGATACGTGGAAATCTAGGTCCGGAGCCTGGATCGCGCCGGGCCCAAACAGGGGACCGGGGTTATCGACCTCAAAGAGCGGGAGCGGGCGCTTCCTCCAATGACGGCGGCGGCTTAACCCCGCGACCGGCCCGCTCGGACGGCCTCGATAATGTCGATGGCGGCCCGGACGCCGCCTTCTATATCCAGTTGGGAGTTATCTAGCAAGTAAGCATCCGGGGCCGGTTTCAAGGGCGCAATCGGCCGGTTCTTGTCGCGCTCGTCGCGCCGGATGATGTCGGCGAGCACTGCCGCCTCGTCCGCCTCCTCGCCCCTCGCCTTGGCCTCCATGGTCCGGCGGCGGGCGCGGACCTTGGGATCGGCGACCACGAAAATCTTCACGTCGGCATGGGGGCAGATCACGGTTCCAATGTCCCGGCCGTCGAGCACGGCGCCGGGCGGATCGGCGGCGAATTGCCGCTGGAAATTGAGCAGGACCTCGCGAACCCTGGGGATCGCCGAGACGATCGAGGCGCCCTCGCCGGCCTCCTGGGTCTTCAGGGCGGGATTGCCGAACTTTTCGGGATCAAGCTCCAGCGCAGCCTGCACCGCGGCCGACTCGTCCCGGAGATCGTGACCGGATTCCATCAGGGCATAGGCCACCGCGCGGTAGATCACGCCGGTATCGAGATGACGATAGCCGTAATGATGGGCGAGGCGCTTGCCGAGCGTCCCCTTGCCCGAGGCCGCGGGCCCGTCGATGGCGATGATCATGAAAAGTCGGCCCCAAGCGAACGCATCATCGGGATGAAGTCCGGAAAACTGGTGGCGATGAAGGCGGTGTCGTCGACCGTCACGGGCTGATCGGAGGCGCAGCCCATCACCAGCGCGGACATCGCGATGCGATGATCCATGTGCGTGGCGACTGTGCCGCCGCCCGGAACGTGGCCGCGCCCCTCGACGATCAGATCGTCGCCGGAGACCTCGACCTTCACGCCGTTGACGCGGAGCATATCCGCGGTGGCCTCAAGCCGATCGGATTCCTTGACGCGCAGCTCCTGGAGGCCGCGCATGATGGTCGTGCCCTCGGCGAAGGAAGCCGCCACCGCCAGCACGAGATATTCGTCGATCATCGAGGGGGCGCGCTCCGGCGGCACCTCGACACCGCGCAGTTTTGACGCGCGGACGCGCAGCTGCGCCATCGGCTCGCCGGCATCGCCGCGGACTTCGCTTTCCTCGATCGAGGCGCCCATTTCGCGCAGCGTGGTGAACAGGCCGGTGCGCAGCGGATTGGTCATGACGTCGGACAGGACGACATCCGAGCCTTCGACGATCAACGCCGCAACGATCGGGAACGCCGCCGAAGAGGGATCGGCGGGCACAACGACGGTGGCGCCGTGCAGCTCAGGCTGGCCCACGAGTGTGATGCGGCGGCCGTGCTGACCTTCCTGCACCGAGGTGATGTCGGCGCCAAAGTGCTTCAGCATCAACTCGGTATGGTCGCGGCTGGCCTCGCTCTCGATGACAGTGGTGGTACCAGGCGCGGCCAGGCCCGCCAGCAGCACGGCGGATTTGATCTGGGCCGAGGCGACCGGGGTCTTGTAGGTGATCGGCAGCGGATCGCGCGCGCCCTGGACGGTCAGCGGCAGACGGCCGCCCTCGCCGCCGGACACCACTTTGGCGCCCATCTTCTCGAGCGGGTCGAGGATCCGGCGCATGGGACGGCTGCGCAGCGAGGCATCGCCGTCGAAAACCGCCGAAATCGGGCAGCCGGCGACGGCGCCCATGACGAGCCGGCAGCCGGTGCCGGAGTTGCCGAAATCAAGCGCTGCCCTGGGCTCGGCAAAGCCGGCGACGCCCACGCCGCTCACCTTCCAGGCGAAATCGCCGGTGCGCTCGACCCTGGCGCCCAGCGCCTGCATGGATTTTGCGGTGTTGAGCACGTCCTCGCCCTCAAGGAGGCCCGAAACCTTGGTTTCGCCGACCGCGAGCGCGCCCAGGATGAGGGCGCGGTGGGAGATCGACTTGTCCCCGGGGACCCGTACTTTCCCGGTCAGGGGACCGCTCGCGCGCGACTGAAGCGGCGTTGGCTTGTCGGAATCAGTCAAGTTTGTGTCCTTGGATAGGCCCGAAACGTCCCTGCGGGGCTCGCGGGGCAGGTACCACATGGTCTGCCCGCCGTCACGGGCATGTCTTTCTCCCGTAATGCGCTATTGACAGCGGGCCGCCAACTAGCCAAGTGAAACACCGCTTTTCAGACATTCCCAGGATTCCTGCCGTGGCCAAGTCCGAACTCGGAACCAAACGTATTTGCCCGACCACGGGCAAGAAATTCTATGACCTCAACAAGAATCCGGTGATCTCGCCTTATACCGGCGAAGTCGTGCCGATCGCGCCCGTGGCGCCGGCTCGCGCGACCCGCGGCGCCGAAGCCCGCCACGCAGCAGCCGCCGACACCGCGCCGGAGCCGGCGGAGGTCGAGGAGGTCTCGCTCGAGGAGGCCGATGCCGAGGAGAACACCGGCAAGGTCAAGGCGGCGGTGCCCGAATCCGAGGACGATATCGAGGTCGACGAGACCATCGACGACGACGATGACGATGATTCGACCTTCATCGCCGACGAAGAAGAAGGCGATGAGGACGTGACCGACATCATTGGTGATGTCGGAGGTGATGAAGAGACTTGAGATCAGCCCTGATCTGTGAAAAAGGGTGCACCGCGCGAGTCACCAGGCTCGGCGGTCGGGAGTGATCCACCAGGATCCTCCCAACTGGAAGACTAAGGGGCCATAGCTCAGCTGGGAGAGCGCTTGCATGGCATGCAAGAGGTCGGCGGTTCGATCCCGCCTGGCTCCACCAGCCTTCGCTGGCTTCGCCAGCTTCGGCTCGGCAAGCCCTATCGTAGCGAAGGCTGCCGCGGCGTAGCCCGAAGGGCGAAGCCGGGCTTCAGCAGATCGAAAGCGGATGTAAGCTCTCCCTCGACAGCTGGGGAGCTTGCCGTGAAATACGTGTACATTCTCGAGAGCCTCGATTCCCTCCACTTCTATGTCGGGATCACTGACGACCTGCGCGCCCGAATGACAAAGCACAATGCTGGCGAGGTGCCTCACACCTCGAAATTCGGACCTTGGCGTCTCAAGACTTACGTTGCATTCAGCAACGAGAAGCAGGCCGTCGCGTTCGAGAAGTACCTGAAGTCAGCGTCCGGCCGCGCCTTCGCCAAAAAGCGCCTCTAGCCCCCTACTCCCCGATCACCGCATTCAACCGGTCCCTTAGCGCGACGATCTCGTCCTTCATCGCGACCAGTTCCGAGACCGAGCAGTCCGACGCCGCCAGGATCGATTGCGGCACGGCACGCGCCTTCTCTTTCAAGGCATGGCCCTGCGGGGTCAGCGCGATCAACACCTGACGCTCGTCCTCGCTCGAGCGCGTGCGCTTGACGAGATGGGCGGCCTCAAGCCGCTTCAAGAGCGGCGTCAGCGTGCCCGAGTCGAGGAACAGCCTTTCGCCGATATCCCGGACCGGCACGTCGTCGCGCTCCCACAGCACAAGCATCACCAGATATTGCGGATAGGTCAGGCCGAGCCGGTCGAGCAGCGGCTTGTAGACGCGGTTGAAGGCATGCGCGGCCGAATAGACCGCGAAGCAGATCTGGTTGTCGAGGCGTTGCGGATCGAGGGGCGATAATTTCCGGGGCATCGAGAATCTCACGCGGTTTCCTCCATTCTGGGACCGGGCGGCCGTACATTCAATTGCGAACAATTAAATGTGAGGCATGCAAATTTCAATTGCGCACAATCTAATTGTTTGCGATACAGGTTCCACCCCAACCCGAAGACCTGAGGAGACGAAAATGTCCGTGAACGTCCTCTACAAGACCAGCGCCAAAGCCACCGGCGGCCGCGACGGCCATGCTGCGACCCTCGACGGCGCGCTCGACGTCAAGCTCACCACGCCGAAGGAACTCGGCGGCGGAGGCGGCGCCGGCAACAATCCGGAGCAGCTGTTTGCGGCGGGCTATGCCGCCTGCTTCATCGGCGCGATGAAGTTCGTGGCCTCGCAGGGCGGTCCGAAGGTTCCGGCTGACGCCTCGGTCACGTCCACCGTCGGCATCGGCCCGCGCTCGGCCGGCGGCTTCGGTCTCGACATCGACCTCGCCGTCTCACTGCCCGGCCTTGCCCGTGCGGAAGCCGAGGCGCTGGTCGAGAAGGCCCACCAGGTGTGCCCGTACTCCAATGCCACGCGCGGCAATGTCGACGTTCGCCTGACGGTCGTCTGATCAAACGGCGGATTGGCTGGCCCGAGATCCCCCTCGGGCCGGCCGCTTCCCTCTGTTTTGCCACGCCGCGGGATTGCACGGCGGCACCGCATACGCCCCTACGCAGCAAGCCATTGCTGGCGCAAAAAAACCTCGCTAGGCCTGTGATCAAACGTCGACACAGGGGAAGCGAAGGCATGACTGAAGCCGTTTTGGGCGCAATGAGCGGACTGCGCGTCATCGATCTCACGCGCGTGCTCGGCGGTCCCTACTGCACCCAGATCCTCGCCGACCACGGCGCCGACGTGATCAAGGTCGAGCCGCCAGCCGGCGACGAGGTGCGCGACTGGGGCCCTCCCTTCCACGAGGAAGACGCGGCCTATTTCATCGGCATCAACCGCAACAAGCGCTCGATCGGCCTCGACCTTGCCTCCGAGGGCGGCCGTGTCGTGCTGCTCAAGATGCTCGAGACCGCCGACGTCCTGATCGAGAATTTCAAGCCGGGCACGCTGGAGAAATGGGGCATCGGCAACGAGGTGCTCAGCAAGAAATTCCCGCGCCTCGTGCATTGCCGGATCTGCGGCTTCGGCGCCGACGGCCCGCGCGGCGGCAATCCCGGCTATGATGCCATCATCCAGGCCATGACCGGCATGATCGCAGCGACCGGTTCGCCCGAGAGCGGACCGATGCGGATCGGCGTGCCGCTGGTCGACATCACCACCGGCCTCTATGCGGCGATCGGTATCCTGATGGCGCTGTCGGAGCGGCAGCGTTCGGGCAAGGGTCAGTTCCTCGAGACGACGCTGTACGAGACCGGCCTTGCCATCATGCATCCGCACACCGCGAATTATTTCATGCACGGCAAGCCGCCGTCGCTCACCGGCAACGAGCATCCCAATCTCGTGCCTTACGCGATCTTCCCGACCAGGACCGACAACATCTTCATCGGCGTCGGCAATGACGGCACCTTCCGCAAGCTCGCCAAGGAGATCGGCAAGCCCGAGCTCGGCACCGATCCGCGCTTTGCCCGCAACAAGGACCGCATCGCCAATCGCGAGGCGCTGCGGGCCGAGCTTGCCGCCGTGTTCAGCCAGCACGAGGCCGAGCCGCTGTGTAATCGCCTGCTCGCCGCAGGTCTGCCCGCAGGTCCGGTGCAGAAGATCGACCAGGCCTTGACCAACCCGCACACGATCGCCCGCGGCGATGTCATCGAGAAGGACTGGTACAAGGGCGTGGCCTCGCCGATTCGGCTCGACCGCAGCAAGCCGAGCCTGCGCCGCCTGCCGCCGAAATTCAGCCAGCACTCCCAGGAGGTGCTGGGCGAGTTCGGCTACTCCAAGGCCGAGATCGACGCGATGGTCGAAAAGGGCACCGTCTGCGGCCCCGAGCGCAAGCGCTAGGGGCCCTCACCTCCTCACACGTCCAATGCCGCACTGCGGCGCGGGCACGCATGTGCACCGCGAACGGAGGAGGCAGCGCGCTCGGCATTCGCCTATTTGACGACTTCCCATTTGGCCGCGCTTGCTGCTTTCGTTTCTCCCGCTTACACAGTCATGTGAACGTCATATGGCGCTGCTAGCGCAAGCGCTTCTTTTTGACGGCCAAGGGAGGTTTACTTGATGGCTCTTCGATACTTTGGGGCGGCTGCCGCAGTTGCAATCACGATCGGCATGGGGGCATCGCCGGCCTTGGCCGTGACCGAAATCCAGTGGTGGCACGCGATGACCGGCGCCAACAACGACGTGATCGTCAAGCTCGCGACCGACTTCAACGCCTCACAGACCGACTACAAGGTGATCCCGACCTACAAGGGCAACTATCCCGATACGATGAACGCCGGCATCGCCGCGTTCCGCGCCGGCAACGCCCCGCACATCATGCAGGTGTTCGAAGTCGGCACCGCGACCATGATGGCCGCGACCGGCGCTGTAAAACCCGTCTACAAGCTGATGGCCGATGCCGGCGAGAAGTTCGACCCCAAGATCTACCTGCCCGCCATCACCGGCTACTACTCGACCTCGAAGGGCGAGATGCTGTCATTCCCGTTCAACTCGTCGTCGACCGTGATGTGGGTCAACCTCGACGAACTCAAGAAGGCGAACGTCGAGATCCCCAAGACCTGGCCCGAAACGTTCGAGGCCGCCAAGAAGCTCCATGACAACGGTCATCCGACCTGCGGCTTCTCCGGCTCCTGGATCACCTGGGTCAATCTCGAGCAACTCTCGGCCTGGCACAATCTGCCGCTCGCGACCAAGGCCAACGGCCTCGACGGCTTCGACACCAAGCTCGAGTTCAACGGCCCGCTGCAGGTCAAGCATCTCGAGAAGCTGGTTGAGCTGCAGAAGGACAAGACCTACGACTACGCCGGCCGCACCAACACCGGCGAAGGCCGCTTCACCTCGGGTGAGTGCGCGATCTACCTGACCTCGTCTGCCTTCTTCGGTAACGTCAAGGCGCAGGCCAAGTTCGCCTTCAACGCCGTGCCGATGCCGTACTATCCGGACGTCAAGGGTGCGCCGCAGAACTCGATCATCGGCGGTGCTTCGCTCTGGGTCATGGGCGGCAAGTCGGCCGAGGAATACAAGGGCGTCGCGAAATTCCTGACCTTCCTTTCGGACACCGATCGCCAAGTCTACATCCACAAGGCCTCGGGTTATCTGCCGATCACCAAGGCGGCCTACGCCAAGGCGAAGGAAGAAGGCTTCTACAAGGATCAGCCCTACCTGGAGACCCCGCTGCTCGAACTGACCAACAAGGAGCCGACCGAGAATTCGCGCGGCTTGCGCCTCGGCAACATGGTTCAGCTCCGTGACGTCTGGTCGGAAGAGATCGAGCAGGCGCTGGCCGGCAAGAAGACCGCCAAGCAGGCGCTCGACGCCGCCGTCGAGCGCGGCAACACGATGCTGCGTCAGTTCGAAAAGACCGCCGTCAAGTGAGGCGATGAGCGGCAGGCCGCAAGCCGGCCTGCCGCTTCAACTGACATCATGCAAAAGCAAGCCATTTTCCAGTCAAAGCTACTGCCCTGCGCGCTGGTTGCGCCGCAGCTCGCGATCGTCCTGATATTCTTCTACTGGCCTGCCTTGCAGGCGGTGATCCAGTCCTTCCTGCTCCAGGATGCCTTCGGTCTCTCGAGCACCTTTGTCTGGCTCGATAATTACATCGAGCTGTTCAAGGACCCCGCCTATTTCGAGGCGATCGTCCGGACCTTCTTCTTCTCGTTCGCGATCGCCGTGTCGTCGCTGTCCTTCGCGCTGCTGCTCGCCGTGATGGCCGACAAGCCTCTGCGCGGCTCGATGCTCTACCGCACGCTGCTGATCTGGCCCTATGCAGTTGCGCCGCCCGTCGTCGGCGTGCTCTGGATCTTCATGCTGCATCCCTCGCTCGGCGTGCTGTCGCGCTATCTGCGCGGCCTGGGCGTCGACTGGAATCCGCTGCTCGACGGCAACCAGGCCGCCGCACTCATCATCCTCGCGGCCGCGTGGAAGCAGATCTCCTATAATTTCCTGTTCTTCCTCGCCGGCCTGCAAGCCATCCCGAAAAGCGTGTTCGAGGCCGCCGCGATCGACGGCGCCCGTCCGATGCGGCGGTTCTGGACCGTGACCTTCCCGCTGCTGTCGCCCACGATCTTCTTCCTGCTGGTCGTCAATATCGTCTACGCCTTCTTCGACACCTTCGGCATCATCGACACCATGACCCGCGGCGGTCCGGGAACGTCGACGGTCACGCTGGTCTACAAGGTCTATTCCGACGGTCTGCTCGGCGGCAATCTCGGCAGCTCCGCGGCGCAATCGGTGATCCTGATGGTCATGGTCATCGTGCTGACGGGAATCCAGTTCCGCTTCGTCGAACGCAAGGTGACCTACTGATGGTCGAGGACGAGGGCATCAGGCGCTACGTCGCCCATTTCATCCTCTGGGTCGGGATCGCGATCGTCGCGTTCCCCGTCTACATCGCGATCGTCGCCTCGACCCAGGACAACGCGCTGATCGCCAACGGTCAGATGTCGCTGCTGCCCGGCGGGCATTTCTTCGAGGTCTACTACCAGACCATCTTCGTCGGCACGAGCGGCTCGACCCGCGAGCCCGTCGGCAACATGATGCTGAACTCGCTGGTGATGGCGCTGGCGATCGCGATCGGCAAGATCGCGATCTCGATCATCTCGGCCTATGCGATCGTGTATTTCCGCTTTCCATTCCGGATGGCGATCTTCTGGATCATCTTCATCACGTTGATGCTGCCGGTCGAGGTCCGCATCTATCCGACCTACAAGATCGTCGCCGACCTGCACATGCTGGACAGCTATGCCGGCCTCGCGCTGCCGCTGATCGCATCGGCCACCGCGACGCTGCTGTTCCGCCAGTTCTTCATGACCGTGCCGGACGAGCTGCTTGAGGCGTCACGCATCGACGGCGCCGGGCCTCTGCGCTTCTTCTGGGATACGCTGCTGCCGCTGTCGCGCACCAACATGGCGGCGCTGTTCGTGATCCTCTTCATCCTCGGCTGGAATCAATATCTCTGGCCGCTGCTGATCACCACGCGCGACGATATGCAGACCATCCAGGTCGGCATCCGCAAGATGATCACCACCACCGACGCGCTGACCGAATGGCCGATCGTGATGGCGACGGCCGTGCTGGCGATGCTGCCGCCGGTGTTCGTCGTCGTCGCCATGCAGAAATTGTTCGTGCGCGGCCTGGTCGAGACCGAAAAGTGAGTTTTCATGGCTAACGTCACCCTGCGCAACGTCCGCAAGACCTATACGGGCGGCTTCGAGGCCATCAAGGGCGTCAATGTCGACGTCGCCGACGGTCAGTTCTGCGTGCTGGTCGGTCCCTCCGGCTGCGGCAAGTCCACGCTGCTGCGCATGGTCGCTGGGCTCGAGACCGTCACCGGCGGCGAGATCGACATCGGTGGCCGCGTCGTCAATCAGGTCGAGCCCGCCGATCGCGACATCGCGATGGTGTTCCAGAACTACGCGCTCTATCCGCATATGAGCGTCTACAACAACATGGCCTACGGCCTGCGCAACCGCGGCATGGCGGAAGCCGAGGTCAAGACCCGCGTCGAGGAAGCCGCGCGCGTGCTCGAACTCGCGCCGATGCTGGAGCGCAAGCCGCGCCAGCTCTCCGGCGGCCAGCGCCAGCGCGTCGCCATGGGCCGCGCCATCGTGCGCCAGCCGAAAGTGTTCCTGTTCGACGAGCCGCTGTCGAACCTCGACGCCAAGCTGCGCATCGCGATGCGGGTCGAGATCCGCAAATTGCAGCGCCGGCTCAACACGACGTCGATCTACGTCACCCACGACCAGCTCGAGGCGATGACGCTCGCTGACGTCCTGGTGGTGATGAACGGCGGCCAGGTCGAGCAGGTCGGCAATCCGCTGGCGATCTACGAGAAGCCGGCGACGACCTTCGTCGCCTCCTTCATCGGGGCACCGCCCATGAATCTGATGTCGACGCGCACCGACGAGATCAAATCGCAGCTCGGCGGCAGCGCGAGCGAGGCCGGCATCCTCGGCATTCGCCCGGAAGATTTTGCGATCACCGACCAGACCCCGGCCGGCGGCGTCGCGCTGCCGCTGATGGTCGAAGCCATCGAGCGCGTCGGCGCCGAAACCTTCGTCTACGGCTCGCGGGCCCAGGACGAGCAGCGGGTCGCTGCCACGCCCGGGGAGCTGCCGCCTGGCGAGGTCATCGTCCGCATTCCCGGAACCGAGGCCCCCGCCATCGGCGCGAGGATCCGTGTCGCCGCGGTACGGCCGAAACTGCACCTTTTCAGCGGCGACGGGCGGACGCGGATCGAGGCCTGACCGGTTCCGGGGAGCAGGCCCATCAAAAACGTGAAAAACAACCCCATGCACAGTAGCCGGGCGTTTGTTTTCATTGAGATAAATCGACCCGTGAACTCGTCATGCCCAGGCTTGTCCCGGGCATCCACGTTCTTGGCGCGACGAGTGAGCCGGAACAAGCCCGGCCATGACGATCAGCGCCATGGCGCGGCGACATGGCCCATCCACAGGCCCCCGGCTACGTCCTTGAACCCACACAGGGTTATGACCATATTGCTGACCAAGGGGCGCCGCTTCCGGGCCCTGAAATGCCAAAGTCGCTTCGAGAGGACTTTGTAAACTATGTCTCGTGTTCCCACGCTTTCCAGTCCGTTCCTTCTGGGTTTCGACGAGATCGAGCGCGTGCTCGACCGCGTCGTCAAAGGCGCCGACGGCTACCCTCCCTACAATATCGAGAGGTGCGACCGGTCGGACGGCCAGCCCGAGCGGCTGCGAATCACGCTGGCGGTCGCCGGATTCACCCGCGACCAACTCGATGTAACCATTGAGGAAAACCAGCTCGTCATTCGCGGACGTCAGCAGGACGACAAGACCCGGCAATACATCCATCGCGGCATCGCCGCGCGCCACTTCCAGCGCACCTTCGTGCTGGCGGAGGGGATGCTGGTGCTCGGTGCGGATCTGAAGAACGGGCTGCTGTCGGTCGATCTTGCCCGGCCTGAACCGGAGAGGATCGTTAAGACAATCGCTATCAATGAGCACGAATAATGGAACGAGTAGCGGACTCGACCGCTTAGTTTCGAGAGAGGAGTCGAGACCATGAGTGAAGGTCACGTTGCGTTCGAATACGAAGCCAAGAACGTCTCGCCCGAGACGCTGGCAACCCTCGGCGAAGGTCATATCGCCTATGTGAAGCAGATCCGCTCCGAGGATGTGCCGGGCCTGTTTCCCGAAGCGCCGAAAATCGCGCCGGGCCTCAAGCTCTTCGCGCTCCACGCCGCCGACGGCACGCCGATCATGCTGACCGACAGCCGCGAAGCCGCGATCGCCAACGCCTGGAGCAACGAGCTGCAAGCGGTGAGCGTGCACTGACGCACGCGCGCACAGCTGACGAATTCAGATGCGCGGGCATGCCTCAAGGCGGCCCGCGCATTTTTTATGGGCCATCTGGCGAAGCGTCGACGTTCCGGCCCAGCATCGGGCTCAACGCCGAAGCGGGTGCTCGGAGAAGAGAATCGAGGGGCGCTGCCAACTCTATGCGCCAGATCTTTGCAGGGCGGCAGGGCTGGTGGCGCGTGAGGCGATCGACCGACGTCGGTTCGCTTTGCTGACGGGCAACTAGCGCATGATCCGTCGCCGGCGCTCCCGCCATTTTTCTTCGCCGGCCAGACAGGACACCCGGGGCGCATTCTCGGCGGTTCGGACGATCCTCCCCTCCGGCGTGAGGCCCGCAACTTCGAGAACAAGCTTGGTCCGGATCGCTTCCTGGAATTTTTCGCGATCCTTGATTGTCATGATGAAGGCGCCCGGCCCTCCGATCACGCAGTCCTCGTAATAGAGATCGAGGTTCTCGATATCGGTCGTTGCAAAGGACGGCTCCTTCACCATGATCGGCAGGCCGTTGATGATGATGCCCTTCTCAACGGCAGCGTCGCGCGCGCCGGTTACGGGGTCTCCGTCGTTGTTCGGCCCATCGCCGGAAATATCGATGACGCGCCGCGACCCGCGATAGGGATTCTCTTCGAACCGCTGCACTGCGAAATTAATCGCGCCGGAGATCGAGGTACTCGAACCTCGGCGAATCGGAGCCTTCATGATCTCGGCCGCCACGGCGTCCGCCGATTCCGGACCGTCGATCATCCGCCAGGGAATGATGATCCTCTCGTCGCCCGACATCGACCACTCAAAATAGGTCAGAGCCACCTTGCTGGCCGGACGGGCGCTTAGCGCCTGAAGAAAATCTTTCGAGACGATGGCCCGTGCATAGCCCTCGCGCTGAATGGCGAGTTCGTCCATATCCATCGAATAGGAGACGTCGACGGCGATAACGAGCTCGACATTGACGGACAGTGCGCTGTGCCTGGCGTCGGCTATCCCTGATTTAGGGCTCGGCGCGGCAATGCTGGCAACGTCACCTCCGACGATTGCCCCCGCAACGAGCACCGCCCCGACCGAGACACACCAGCGCATGGCGGCCCTCCCGTCCGTTCAAAAGCATGGTGACACCCAAAACGCGCATCGAAAAGCGGAAACATGCCTTTGCCTGCCCGGACACGGATGAGAGTTCCAGGCTCGCGCGAATGTCCGCGTCAGCGCGTCTCGCGGATATCCTCGAAGCGATGGGCGCTGCAATAAGATGCGCCTCAGTCGCCTGAGCGACCTGCCAGCCGCGCGCGGATGTCCGGCTTCAGCACCTTGCCGACCTTGGAGCGCGGCAGGTCGTCCCAGACTTCGATCTGCTTCGGTGTCTTGACGCTGCCGATCCGCTGCTTGACGAAGGCCGCCAGCGCCGTCGCATCGACGCTTTGGCCGGCGCGGGGCTGCACCACGGCGACGATCCGCTCACCCCATTTCTCGTCCGCCAGCCCGATCACCGCGCAATCCTGCACCGCCTCATGCGCCCGCAGCGCGTTCTCGACCTCGATCGAGTAGACGTTGAACCCGCCGGTGATGATCATGTCCTTGGCGCGATCGACGATATAGAGGTAGCCGTCGTCGTCGATGTAGCCGATGTCGCCGGTGTGGTGCCAGCCATGCGCGGAGGCTTCCGCCGTAGCCTCGGGATTCTTGTAATAGCCCTCCATCACCAGCGAACCGCGGACCACGATCTCGCCGCGGGCGCCGGTCGGCAGCAAATTGCCGTCGCCGTCCATGATGCCGGCCTGCACCAGCGGGCTGATCCGCCCGGCCGAGGCGAGACGCTCCATCGCAATCGTGCCGTCGGCATTGTAATGCTCGCCAGGCGCCATCATCGAGATCATCATCGGCGCTTCGGTCTGACCGAACAACTGCGCCATCGGCCCGATACGCTGGAGCGCCTCCGCAAGCCGCGCGGCCGAGATCGGCGCTGCGCCGTACCAGAAACATTGCAGAGACCCGAGCCTCGCGGAGTCGAGCTTCGGATGATCGAGCAGCATGTAGATCACGGTCGGCGGCAGGAAGGTGTGCGTGACGCGATAGCGCTCGATCAGATCGAGAAATTCTGCGATGTCGGGGTGATGCATGATCACGATGCGGCCGCCGAGCGCCATGATCGGGAAACACAGCACGCCGGCCGCGTGGGTCAGCGGCGCAAGCGCGAGGTAGACCGGGCGGTCCTTGAAGGGATAGCCCATCAGCGTCAGTGCCGTCATAGCCTCGATGTTGCGGCCCGACAGCATGACCCCCTTCGGCTTGCCGGTGGTGCCGCCGGTGCCCGGGATCATCGCGAGATCGTCGATCGTCTCGCGTTGATAGTGGTCGTCTGCAAGGCCGGCGAGCCAGCTGTCGAACGAGGGCGCGAAGGACAACTCGGCATCGAGGCAGACGACGGCGCGCAGCTTTGGCAGCTCTGCACGCACCGCCTCGACCATCGGCGCGAAGCTTGAATGAAACAACAGCAGGCTGCAGTCGAATTGCTCGAGGATGAGCCGATTTTCGGCCGCCTCGTTACGCGGATTGATCGGGCACCAGACCGAGCCCGCGCGGGAAATGCCGAACACGCAGGCAAACGCGACCGGATCGTTGCCGGAAAGGATTGCGACCTTCTCGCCGGCAGCAATCCCCGATCGCGCGAGCCCGCGCGCGACGCGGTAGCTCAGCAACTGCACGTCGCGATAGCTGAGGTCGCGTCCATCCATGGTGAGGCACGGCGCGTCGGCACCGAGCGAGGCACCTTTGTCCAGGTAATCGATGAAGCGCATGATCAACACCCGAAGCGCTAGCGGGTGACGCGGAGGTCCGCGCCACCCGGGATTTACTCAATCGTGCACGGTCAGAACCGGCTTGCTGACGAGCCCGAAGCTGCGCAACTGCCCGAGCAGCTCGTGATGGCCGAACGCCTGGCAGCCGGAGGCGAACCCCACGCGCTTCGGCGGCTGCTGCAGCAGGTGCGCCGCGGCATAGGCCTGCAGCAAGCCGGTCTGCTTGTAGTTGCTGTTGCCATAGATGATGCAGTGCGCGCGCCCCAACGGACCGGAGGCATGTACCGAATCCATCGATTTGTTGACGCGCGGGTTCTCGCGCGGCGGCATGGTGTTCATCACACCGGCGGCGGTCTGCGCCAATGCGGCGTAGCGGTCGTCGGGATTCATATCCTTGGTCGCCTCCAGCGCGGCCGCGACGATCTGCGGCACGCCCAGCATCAGCGCGCGATTGAACACGCCGCCCAGCACCTTCACGTTGGCCACGCGCGGATCGCGCTTGAACCACACCGGGTGCGAGGTGCCTCCCCAGGGCAACGCCAGCGCCAGCTCGTGCTGACCGGGGATGGCGAGGTTGTAGAGGCCGGCATCGGGCTGATGCTCGACGTACTTGTTCTGCTCCAGGTAGTAGGCCTTGGCCATCGCGGCGTTGACCAGGATGGTCTGCGTCGATGCGATGGTCGGGCTGCCACCCCAGAACACGGCAATGTCGAGCGTGTCGAGGCCGGGCGTCTCCAGGCACAGCTGCGCGGCGATCTCGCCGGTGGTGTACATCTGCGCGATGCCTGGCGCCAACAGCAGCCCGGCATTGGCGAACTTCGTGCCCCACTCCTGCTCGAGCGTGATCAGCCAGTCCTGCTCACCGGTGGTGTCGGTGTAATGACACTTGGAAGCGAGGCAAGCCTGCACCACTTCGCCGCCGAACTTGGCGAAGGGACCCACGGTGTTCAGCACCACCGAGGCGCCCTTGAACAAGTCAGTCAGCGCAGCCACGGTGTGCGGCACCTTAACCACCTCGTAGTCGGCGGTCTCGATGCCCGCTACATTCGACTTCATCGCGGCGTTGAGCTTCTCATTGCTGCGGCCGGCGGCGATGAAAGGGATGTTGTATTCGCGCAAGTATTCACAGACCAACCGGCCCGTATAGCCGGAAGCGCCATAGACGATGACGGGCTTCTTCTCGCTCATTGCGTTCCTCCGAAATGCTTGTTGTCGGCTTTGTCGTTACATGCCCATGCCGCCATCGACCGGCAGTCCGATGCCGGTGATGAAGCGCGCCTCGTTCGAGCACAGGAACACCGCGGCATCGCCGATGTCAGTGACCTCGGCGAGACGGCCGAGCGGGGTTTGCTCCACCACCGAGCCGACTGCGGCGTTGACGTCAGCCGCGAGCCCGACCTTGACGATGTCGTTGGCGAGCTGCATGCCCATGTCGGTCGGGATCAGGCCCGGATAGATGCAGTTTACGCGCACGCCAAAACCGAGCTTGCCGGCTTCCATCGCACCGACCCGCGTCATGCGGTCAACCGCAGATTTGGTGCCCGAATAGACCGCAATGCTCGGGAAGGCGATCGTTGCCGCAACCGAAGCGATGTTGACGACGGCGCCGCCCTTGCCGGCCGGCCCGCCCGGACGCATGGCACGGAAGGCGTGCTTCATGCCGAGCACGGTGCCAACGATATTGACGTCGCACATCCGCCGCGCGTCCTCGGCCTTGACCTCGGAGATCAGCGACGTGATCTCGATGCCGGCATTGTTGATCAGAATGTCGTAGCCGCCGAAGGTTGCGACGGTCGTGGCAACCGCCCGCTCCCATTGAGCGTCGTCGGTGACGTCGAGCTGGACGAAGCCCGTGGCGACGTCTTCCTTCGCGATAGCGGCTACGCTGGCACGGCCGGTGTCTTCCAGGATGTCGGCGATCATGATCGAGGCGCCGGCTCGCGCCAACGCTTGCGCGATGGCCGCGCCGATTCCTCGGGCACCGCCGGTGACCAGGGCTTTCCTGCCTGCAAGGCTCTTCCCACTCATGACGCACTCCTCCGTTGCTGGTGATCGATTCGTGCCGCGCCAATCGGCGCGCACCAGATCGATGGGCGCAGGCCTTTCGGCGGCACCCAGCGAAGCGTTCCTCCATGGTCGGACGTCTTGACGACTGTCCAAATTCTTGGCGCGAACCTCCGCCAAAATCTTGACACTTGTCAAGAACGAATTTGACAGTTGTCAAAGGAAGTGGTTGTGAGGGATGGAGCATTCCGCGGTCGACGCGGTATAAGTCCTTGAAAGAACGGGGACTGAGGAAGGGACGAGATGGCGCGGCAGGTGACGGGAGCGGCCCGGCGTGTGGCTGATGCGGCCGAGGTGCTGCGCGACGAGAAGTTCAACGCGCGGCGCGTCGAGCTTGCCGAGGCCGCGCTCGAAACGCTTGGAGAGCTCGGCTTCGCACGCACCAGCCTGCGCGAAATCGCGCAGAACTCGGCGTTCACGCACGGCGTGTTCCACTATTATTTCAGCGACAAGCTCGACCTGATCTGCTGCTGCGTCCGCCACTACAAGGCGAAGTGCGTGACGCGATATGACGATGTCGTCGCGACAGCAACGAGCCGCGACGAATTGACGGAGGGTTTCCTCGCCAAGCTCGCAGCAACGCTGCAGAACGAGGCCCGTATGCACCGCCTTTGGTACGACCTGCGCTCGCAGGCGATGTTCGAGGCGGCGTTTCGCAAGGATGTACTCGAGATCGACAAGAGCCTGGAAGCGATGATCTGGCGCATCGCCTCCCGCTATGCCGAGCTCGGCGGCAAGCGGCCGGCGTCGTCGCCCGCCGCGCTCTATGCGCTGTTCGACGGTCTATTCCAAAATGCGCTGCTCAAGCACCTCGCGGGTGACAAGACGGCGGTTCCCGAACTGCTCGACGAAGTCCGGCGCCTGCTGCCGACGGTCTGCTGACGCGCACGAGCGGCGCCGGCGAAGACGTGGCCAAGAATTTCTGTTCGGGAATGGCCGCGGCGAACGCGAGGCGTTACGCCGCGGTCGCGGGCGGCAGCGCCAGCACCGAGTAGATCGCCTGGGCGTCGCGCGAGGCGCGGAGCTTCTTGGCGATGTCCTGGTCGCGCAGGAGGCGGGCGATGCGCGCAAGGGCCTTGAGGTGATCGGCGCCGGCGCCTTCGGGGGCGAGCAGCAGGAAGACGAGATCGACGGGCTGGCCGTCCATCGCCTCGAAATCGATCGGGCGATCGAGGCGCGCGAACAGGCCAAAGATCTTTTCGAGCTTGGGCAGCTTGCCGTGGGGAATGGCGACGCCGTAGCCGACCGCGGTGGTGCCGAGCTTCTCGCGCTGGAGCAGCACCTCGAACACTGCGCGTTCGTTCTGCCCGGTGAGCTCGGCGGCCTTGGCCGCGAGCTCCTGAAGCGCTTGCTTCTTGCTGTTGACCTTCAATGCCGGGAGAATCGCCTCGGGTGCGACCAGATCGGTAATCGGCATGGAAGGTTTCCGAGGTGAATTAAAACCGTCAGGTTCCGAATTGGCCAGCTTGGTCAAACCATGCCTGGCCGGCATCAAGAAGGTGAAGCAGGAGGGGGACTTAGCCCCGATCCTGATGTGGGGCGCTTCTACTCCAACGCAATCCCGGTGCCAACTGCTGCGTGCGGCTTTGCCCCGGTCATTGTTAAGGGCTGCGGTTGGTACGGGGCCCGGGTTCCAGCCTTAACCGTCCGGTTTGGCCCCCGGCGGGTCGATCCAGCCGACATTACCGTCGGCCCGGCGGTAAATGATGTTCACCCGGCCGCTGGAGCCGTGCTGGAATACCAGGCAGGGCGCCCCGCTGAGGTCGAGCTCCATCACGGCCTCGCTCACCGACAGCTGCTTCAGCGAGGTCGTGGCCTCGGCGATGATGACAGGACTGTAGCCGGTGACCTCGTCCTCGTCCTCACCCTCGCCGGGCGCCTCCAGCACGTAGCTCGTGGCATCCAGGGCGGCGAGAGCCGCTGAGGCGACATGGGCCTTGCGGGCCGAGCGGTCCTTGAGCCGGCTCTTGTAGCGCTTGAGCCGCTTCTCGATCATCAGGAGCGCCTGGTCGGCGCTGGCATAGGCATCCGGCGCGTTCGAATCGGCCTCCAGCGTAATTCCCGTATCAAGATGCAGGGCACAGTCGGTGCGGAAGCCGAAGCCATCCTTGCTCAGGGTGATGTGGCCGGAATAGTTCCCGTCGAAATATTTGCGCAGGACCTCGTCGGTCCGATCGGTCACGCGGCCACGCAGGGCGTCGCCGACGCTGACGCTCTTTCCCGAGATTCTGAGGGTCATGTGATGCCTCGCTTGGTTTTAAGTGCCCAGCTTGGATCGGTCTCGATGGGAGATTGAGAGTAGCGCGATTTCGCGCCAGCGCAATCAGGCCGGCTCGGTGTTGCGGGAGCGATCGGACATTGCGGTGGAGAGGACGTTACCAAGAGCGCTCTGCTTGTCGCGGCGGCGTTGCACCGAGGAGGGAATGCGCATGGCTTCGCGGTACTTCGCGACCGTGCGGCGGGCAATATCAATGCCCGAGGCGCGCAAGCGTTCCACGATGGTGTCGTCGGAAAGGATCGCCGACGGCGCTTCCGAATCGATCAGCTGCTTGATGTGGTGGCGCACGGCCTCGGCGGAATGCGCCTCGCCGCCGTCGGCGGAGGCGATCGAGGCCGTGAAGAAATATTTCAATTCGAATGTGCCGCGATTTGTCGCCATGTATTTGTTGGCGGTGACGCGCGACACCGTCGATTCATGCATCTGGATGGCGTCGGCGACGGCCTTCAGATTCAGCGGCCGCAGATGCGCAACGCCGTGGGTGAAGAAGCCGTCCTGCTGGCGCACGATTTCCGTTGCAACTTTCAGGATGGTGCGGGCGCGCTGATCGAGCGCGCGCACGAGCCAGGTCGCGTTCTGGAGCGCGTCGGTGAAATAGGACTTGTCGCCGTCCTTGCCGATCTTCTTCGACAGCTCGGAATAGTAGGTCTGGTTGACCAGCACGCGCGGCAAGGTGTCGCTGTTGAGCTCGACATGCCAGCCGCCGTCGGGACCCGGGCGGACATAGACGTCGGGCACCATGGTCTGGAGACGCGACGAGCCGAACTTCATGCCGGGCTTGGGATTGAGGCGGCGGATCTCGCCGATCATGTCGGCGATGTCCTCGTCGTCGACGCCGCACAGCTTGCGCAAGGAAGCGATGTCGCGCTTGGCGAGGAGATCGAGGTGCTCGACGAGCGCCTGCATCGCGGGATCGTAGCGGTCGAGCTCGCGGAGCTGGATCGCCAGGCATTCGCTCAGATTACGCGCACAGACGCCGGGCGGATCGAATTTCTGCAGCACGGCAAGGACGCCCTCGACGTCCTGCTGCGATGCGCCAAGCCGCTCGGCGGCTTGCCCGAGATCCGGCGGCAGATAACCGGCCTCGTCGACGAGGTCGATCAGGTACTGGCCGATCATGCGCTGCGCGGGTGCCGTGAAGGCGACCGAAAGCTGCTCGGCAAGGTGATCGCCGAGCGTGGTTTCCGCGGCGACGAAGGCTTCGAGATTGTAGTCCTCGTCGCCGGAGGCGCCGCCGCCCCATTCGGTATAGGTGGTCGGCGCCGCATCCTGGGCGTTGCGCGCAGCCGCCTCGGCCGGCTCCTCGGAGAAGACGTTGTCGAGCCCCGTATCCAGGGTCTGCTCGATCTCGGCGCGGGTGCCGAGATCCTTGCTCATCCATTCTTCCTGGCCCGGCTCGAAGGCATTACCGCTGCCCCCAAAACCGTCATCGCCTTGACCGTCGCCTTGGCCGCCGGCCTCGTCGCCATCGCTGAACTGGGCGGTCTCGGCGGGCGCCTCGCCGCCAGGGGACTCGTCATTGGCCCGCTCCAGCAGCGGGTTCCGCTCGAGCTCCTCTTCCACGAACGTCGTGAGATCGAGATTGGACAATTGCAGCAGCTTGATCGCCTGCATCAGCTGCGGCGTCATGACCAGCGACTGCGATTGCCGGAACTCTAATCTCTGTGTTAGCGCCATGAAGCAAGAACCGATTCCAAAAGTTGGTCCGATTTTTGCTTATCCTAGTCTGCGCCCGATGTACACGTCTTGACGAATTGGAAAAACGGGCTAGAGGCGGAATTCCTCGCCAAGGTAAAGCCGGCGAACGTCGGGATCGGCGACGATCTCATCCGGGCTACCCTCGGTCAAGATTTCACCGGCATAGACGATATAGGCGCGATCGGTCAGGCCGAGCGTCTCGCGGACATTGTGATCGGTGATCAGCACGCCGATGCCGCGGTTGGTGAGATGGCGGACGAGGTCCTGAATGTCGCCGACCGCGATCGGATCGATGCCGGCGAAGGGCTCGTCGAGCAGCATGTAGTTCGGACGCGTCGCCAGCGCGCGCGCGATCTCGACGCGGCGCCGCTCACCGCCTGACAGCGCGATCGACGGCGATTTCCGCAGGCGCGTGATGTTGAATTCGTCGAGCAGCGAATCGAGCTGCTGCTCGCGCTTCTTGCGCGAGGGCTCGACCACTTCGAGCACGGCGCGGATGTTCTGCTCGACGGTGAGGCCGCGAAAGATCGAGGCTTCCTGCGGCAGATAGCCGATGCCGAGCCGCGCGCGCTGATACATCGGCAGCCTGGTGACGTCGTGGCCGTCGAGCTCGATCGCGCCGCGATCGGGCTTGATCAGGCCGGTGATCATGTAGAACACGGTGGTCTTGCCGGCGCCGTTCGGGCCGAGCAGGCCGACCGCTTCGCCGCGGCGCACATAGATGCTGACGCCGCGCACCACCTGGCGGCTGCCGAAACTCTTTTCCACGCTATGCACCGCCAGGAAGCCCGGCCGCTTCAGAAGCTGCGGTCCGCCGGCGCCGTTGGGCCTGCTGGCAGCTCTGACGGGATGCACCGCCTGGGCACGCGGCGGCTCGGCTTGATAGTCGGCCTGAAAATGGTCGGGCGCGCGCATCGGCTGGTCGCGGGCGATCGGCGATGCATCGCGCACCGGGCTGGGCACGAGACCGCCGACGCTGTCACCAAGGGCGGTGATGTCCTGACGCGCAAATCCTGGCCGGCCGCGCTTGGCGGGGCGCCGACGGAACATGCTGAAGAGATCGACCATCCCCGCCTTCTAGCCTTTCGCGGAATTCGCGCGATCTGCCGCGCCGGCCTTTCGATTCGCCAACGCAGCATGAGTGAAGGGATGTCTCATGCCCAGTGAAACACGCCCGAAAAGCGGCGGACCCCGCTTCGATAGCCCTGCGCGCTAGATACAGTCTCGCCGGGCAAGCTTCAACCTCGGATCGGGAGCATCTGATCCAAGCCTTTGAACCAACTTATGGAATTTACTTTTGCTTGCCTGCACCGGGCAATTGCAGCGGCGCCGCCGGGGCGGGCTTGGCCGGGCTGCCCGATCCGCAATCATTGCTGCCGCCCTGCGGCAGCAGGGCCTGCACCCTGCCACTGTCGGATTCCACCCGCGAGACGCCCGTGGTCATGTCGACCGCCAGACGGTCGCCGCGCAACACGTTCTTGCATTGCGTCAAGACGACGCCGCCGAGCATGGTGATGAGGTTGGTCTTGGTGTCGAAGACGGCGGTTTCGCCCGTGACCACCTGGTCCTTCTGGGTGACGACGACATTGCCGCGCGCCTCCAGCCGCTTGATCGAGGAGCTGCCGCCCGGCCCCGGCTGCGCCGACTGCATCGGCGCCCCCTTGGTGCCCTTCGCTGCGGGCGCCGCGGGTTGCGGCGTGGCCGGCTTGTCGCCGCCGCCGGAGTCGTAGAACACGACCAGCGTCTTCGAGGTCATGGTGGTGTCGCCCTGCACCACCTTCACATTGCCGGAGAAGGTCGCCTCCTTCTTCTTGTCGCGCATCTCGAGTGATGCGGCTTCGATCTGGATCGGCTGGTCGCGGTTTTGCGAAAAGCCCTGCATTGCGTTGGGCACGCCCTGCATCGTGCTCTGTGCGACTGCGGCACCCGTTGCGACAAGCGCGACGCCGACGGCGAGCGCGGCCGCACTGATGATGGCGCTGCGCTTGTCTTCGTTGCGCGGAAAAAACTTCGACATGAAAATCACTTTGAATTGGCAGACTTGTTCGGAGGCGTACGTGTCTTCACCGGCGGCGCGGGCTGCTCGGCCGGCGCAGGCTGAGCGGCAGCGGGATCGTCCAGCTTGTCCAGATGCATCACCACGTTGCCCTCGAAGCGGATGACATCGCCGCCTTCCGTGATCCGCAGCCGATCAGCGCTCAGCGTTCCGTTGGTCAGCTTGACGTCGACATGGTCATCCGAGGAGACCGTTCCCTTGCCCATGTCGACGAAGGCCGAGTTCAGCCGCGCCTCGTAGCCGGTCGAGGTGCGCAGGAAGATATCCTTGTGCAGGTCGAGCTGCTGCTGCTTGTTGTCGAAGCGCCCGGTGCGGGCATCGAGCAGCAGGGTGGATTTGTCTTCCATCAGCACCTTCGCGCGCAAATCATTGAGATCGACATGATCGGGGTCGGTGATGTCCTGCGTCGCGGTCTTGGCCCAGAGCTCGTACGGCCGCTGGTCCGGGGTGAAGCCCGCCAGATGCGGCGTTTCCATCGTGATCTTGGTGCCTGTCACCACGAGATTTCCGGAGTCGAGCTTCACGGGGATCTGGAAGGGATTGAGGAAGGTCGAGACGGCGACGATCGCGGCCATGGACGCAGCCACCGTCACCGGCACCGCGATGCGCAGAATCCGCACCAGTCGGCTGTGGCGCGCCGCGCTGGCAAACTTCGCCGCAAGCGCGGCGTCGTAGGTTGGATTCTGGGCCGAATTCACCTGAGCTCCCGCGGTGTCGCTCGCCTTGTCCGGTTGAGGGCGCGCGCCATTGTAGCCGGCAGCGCCAGGATATGCAGCCCGCGACAGGCCGCACGAAAGTGTCCGAAACGGGGCGACAGCCCGAGCCTAGCCGCTGATTGGGGGCTCAGGAATGCGCGAAAATGTCCTCTTCCTGCCAGCCCTGGAGGTCGAGCAGGGCGCGGGTCGGGAGGAAGTCGAAACAGGCCTTTGCCAGCGCGGTGCGGCCTTCCCGCACCAGCATGGCGTCGAGCCGCTCGCGCAGGGCATGAAGGTGCAGCACGTCGGAGGCGGCGTAGGCGAGCTGCGGCTCGGTCAGGCTGTCGGAACCCCAGTCGCTGGACTGCTGCTGCTTGGAGAGGTCGACATTGAGCACCTCGCGCACGAGGTCTTTCAGGCCATGGCGGTCGGTATAGGTGCGGGTCAGGCGCGAGGCAATCTTGGTGCAATAAATCGGCCCGGTCATGACGCCGAAGGTCTGGTACAGCACCGCGACGTCGAACCGCGCGAAGTGGAAGATCTTGGTGATCCCGGGATTGGCCAGCAGGGCCTTCAGGTTCGGTGCGTCGGTGTGGCCCTTGGGGATCTGTACCACGTCGGCGCTGCCGTCGCCGGGCGAGAGCTGCACCACGCAGAGCCGGTCGCGGTGCGGGTTCAGCCCCATGGTCTCGGTGTCGATCGCCACCGCTCCGGTGTAGCGGGACAGGTCGGGCAGGTCGCCGCGATGCAGGCGTACGGTCATGGCGTTTCAAAACCTCAATCGAATTGGTCGGTCGGCGTCATAGGCTAAGGATTGCCCGCGATGTAGCCACTGGCGGCGGGCCGCGCAAGCGGCAGCTGGGGTCCCGCCGGGCGCGGTCAGATCGCCGCCAGCATGATGCAGATCATCGCCGCGACCGTCATGCGGCTGGCGCCATCTCGAAAAGTGTAGAGAATCGGATCGTCGGGCATCTCGCGGCGATGGGCCATCATCAGGGCGCGGCCGAACCAGTAGAGCAGCAGCGGGTTGAGCAGCCACAGCATCCAGGGACGGCTGTAGAGCGGCGTCACCGCGGAGGAGGACACGTAGAGCGAGAACACGGTCACCGCGTTCATGGCGCTCGCCGCCGCCATCGCGCCGATGATGTGCAGGTCGGTGATCTTGTAATCGCGGTTGGAGGGATCGGCGAGGCCGGCGCTCTCGCGCATGCTGAGCTCGCTGAAGCGCTTGATCAGCGCGAGCGAGGTGAACACGAACAACGAGAAGATCAAGAGCCATTCCGACAGCACCACGCCGACACCGACCGCGCCGGCGATGATGCGCAGCGTGTAGAGGCCGGCGAGGGTCACGACGTCGACCAGCATCTTGCGCTTGAGCGCGAGCGAATAGGCGATGGTGGTGGCGAGATAGCCGCCGAGTACGCCGAGGAACAAGGGCGAGATGCAGAGGCTGGCGGCAACCGCGAGTAGCCATAGCGCGGGGATCGCAAGCAGCGCCGAGGACATCGGCAGTCGACCTGCCGCGAGCGCGCGATGGCGCTTGGTCGGATGCTGCCGGTCGGCCGAGAGATCGAGCAGATCGTTCATCAGATAGGCACCCGACGCGCAGGCCGAGAACGCCAGGAACGCCAGCAACGCATAGCCGAGCGTCGCAAGATTCATTTGATGCGCCGTGATCGCCGGCACGAACACCAGCGTGTTCTTGGCGTATTGATAGACGCGCAGCGCCTGCGCCCAGGTCTTCAGGCCGGGGTGGCGGCTGTCACGGGTCTCGATGCGATCGATCGCGCCGCGATCGAATGGAAGCTCGCCCGCCGCGAGATCGGCCGGCGTCACGACGCCGTCGAAACCGAGATGCGCGGCGATGCCCGCCGCATGGCCGGCAAGGCGGCCCGCGACCAGATAGATTTTTTCGCCACGCGCGCGCGCCGCCAGCGCCTGGTTCAGCACGTTGGAATCATAGGGCAGGTGGGCGTAGTCGATGTCGGCCTGCGCCAGCACATCCGTGAGCGCCGCCATGCCCGGCCGTCCGCCCGCCCCGAACCGCGCCAGCAGGCGGGCCGGGCTCGAGAACAGCGCCTCCATCAGGAGTTCGGACCGCAGCAGGGCGCCTTCGAGATCGATGACCAGCGTCCGCGCAGCCGCCGCCGTGACCGACGACGTCGGGGCGCCAGACTCGTACTGCCAGGCAGGCTGCTCCATCCGAAAACGCTCTGACTTGCCGCAACATGATCGGCCCTGAGGCCGGGGAGCAGGGAAATGGACGGCCGAGAGCCTAGGGGGCATTCGCTAAGGGCGGCTTAATCCGGCTGGAGATAGGGCAGGCGGCCCCTGGGGGATGCCGGGCCCAATCCATGCACCCTGCTGTTGCATGGATCCCACAATCCGGCGCGAGCTGCATGCTCCGGCAGCGCTTGTGCCGCGCGCCCCGTGGAAATCCTCCCGGCCGACCCCATCTGCCAGTTTCGCGCGCCCGCTCGCGCCCACTCACAATGAAATCAGGTGTCATGACCGAACAGACGCTCGCCGCGCCTATCGACGATCCATCGGACCGCCAGCGCGGCTTTTCGCGCTACCAGGTGCTCCTCATCGCGCTGCTCGCGTTCACGCAGTTCACGATCATCCTCGATTTCATCATCATGTCGCCGCTCGGGGCCATCCTGATGCCCGCGCTCGACATCACGGCCGGGCAATTCGGTATCGCGGTGTCGGCCTACGCGTTCAGCGCGGGACTATCGGGGATCCTGGCCGCCGGCTTTGCCGATCGCTTCGACCGCAAGCGCCTGCTGCTGTTCTTCTATGTCGGCTTCACGCTCGGGACCCTGCTCTGTGCCGCGGCGCAGACCTACCATGTGCTGCTGCTCGGCAGGATCGTGACCGGATTGTTCGGCGGCGTGATCGGCTCGGTCGTGCTGGCCATCATCACCGACCTGTTCGCGCTGCACCTGCGCGGCCGCGTGATGGGCTTCGTCCAGACCGCGTTCGCCGCGAGCCAGGTGCTCGGCATTCCCGCCGGGCTGTTTCTCGCCAATCACTGGAACTGGCATGTCTGCTTCATTGCGATCGTCGGCCTGTCGATTGCAGCAATCGCCGTCATCATCTTCGCCATGGAGCCGGTCGACGCGCATCTGAAACTGAAGCAGGACAGAAACCCGTTCCGCCATCTGGTCGCGACGGTCGGACAACCGCGCTACACGCTGGCCTTCGCCGTCACGACATTGCTGGCGACGGGCGGGTACATGCTGATGCCGTTCTCCAGCGCCTTCACCGTGCACAATCTCGGCATCGACATCCTGCATCTGCCGACGATCTATCTGGTCTCCGGCCTGTTCAGCATCGTCACGGGACCGCTGGTCGGCAGGGCCAGCGACGCGTTCGGCAAATACCCGACCTTCGTCTTCGGCAGCGTGGTGTCCGTCATCATGGTGCTGATCTACACCCATCTCGGCCACGTCTCGCTGACGACCGCGATCCTCGTCAACGTCCTGATGTTCGTCGGCATCTTCTCGCGGATGATCCCGTCGCAGGCCCTGATGTCGGCGATCCCCGATCAAAGCCAGCGCGGCTCGTTCAGCGCGATCAGCGCCTCGCTCCAGCAACTCTCCGGCGGGATCGGCTCGGTGCTCGCCGGCGCGATCATCGCGCAGGCGCCGGACGGGTCGCTGCTCCATTTCGACCGGATCGGCTACGTCGTCGTCGCGTCGGCGATCGTCGCCCTGGTCGCGATGTATTTTGTGCAGAAGCAGGTGGCGGAGAGGTCGGGGAGGCGGGCGGTTTGAGGGGAGGCGGGTCCGTTTGGCGCGATCGGGGGCTTCGCGACGGCGGTGCAGGGATCGCCGCGCCGTGCGTGATGCATTGATCGCCTTCATGGTTGCGACTGCGCAGGCACAGGCAGAAGCGACTGAGGACGCGCAGAAGGCTGGTGCGCAGCTTCGTGACAGCGCAACCACAACTTGCCGCTTCTTCCCATCAAGACTAACGTTGGAACCCTCTAAAAGGGGACGCTGCGTGCTTGATCCTGTGCAAGATACTTCCCCCGCCGACAGACGGTTCACCGCGTTCCAGACCGTTGTGAAAAAGCGTGGACGACGATGGAAATGGTCCGTCTCGTCAGCAGCGGCACCGGCTCTGATCTATGGCTCGGAGCGCAGTCGAGCGGCAGCAAGATACAAAGCCCAACGCGCTCTCTTTCTTCTACTGGCAAACGGTCAGCCTCGCCATGTCGAGATTGAAAATCGGAAGCCTGGACATGCTGATCTCTTGTCCCGTGCTGCACAGGCAATCTCGCGGGCGCGTTCGCTCGGGGCAGAGAACTGCCGCGCAATTGGAAGCCTGCGAGCATCAGGGAAGGTGCTGTCGGAGAGGATCATGCAGTTGCAGGCCGCTCATGCGGCTCTCGCGGCGAACATCGCCAACACTCGAATGCTCCTGAATAGCAAGTCGTAAAGAAGACAAGGACTACTGTCGCCGCTGACCATAATGGAGTCTCCCACGCAGCTTCCTGATCAGTTCGCGCAGGCTATCGATGTGTTCCGAGCCGCGTGCCTTGCAAGCCTATCTCGGCCACAAGAACATCCAGCACACGGTCACACGGAGCTATCGCCAACGCGGTTCAAGGACTTCTGGAGGAGGTGAGGCGGCGGGCAGTTCCGCCGGGGAACAGCGAAATTTTTTCCGCTCTCACAGAACCACTGATCTCTCTCGGTTATTAACCTATGTTACCGAACCCGGGAGTGTCTGCCATGGGTCAATCAACGCCGCTCCGACGCACCGCAATTGTGGTTGAGGACGATGCCATACAGCGGGACATGATCGCCCTGCTATTGGAGGAAAGCAACTTTGAGGTGATCCAGTGCGAGGACGCCGAAACGGCGTCGTTGGCTCTCAAGGCTCGCCATCCTTCCCTGTTGATCACCGACATCAACCTAACGCTCAAGATGAACGGCATAGAACTCGCCCGGCTTGCGCGTATGATTGATCCCACCCTGCGCGTCGTAGTCATTTCTGGGCAACCGCCAGCAAGCCCGTTGCCCGATGGTGTCACGTTCCTCTCGAAGCCAGTCTACCCGGTTACGCTACTTCGGGAAGCCACGCATTGAACGGCCCAGGACGACACGCCATCGGATAGGAACGTCCGGGTCGGTATAGTGGTTGGCGCCCCATGAAGACGCCCAGGAAATTCCTCGAACTCGCCGCGCGTTGCCGGAGCGCGAGGCTCGACACCAACGACCGTACTACTCGCTCTTATCTTGAGATGCTGGAACATAGCTACCGAGTGCTTGCACGTAGCACGGAGGTGCTGAGCCGGTCTCGAAGGGTTCAGAGAGCCATCACAAGGTCTCACACAAATGACGACCTTGGTTAAGGTTGAGCCTTGTCGGACTGCTGTGACGATGTAGCGGGAGGCTGCTGCCGTGGTGCAGTGACCGGCTGCTGATCGCCGCCACCATGCGGGACGCACGTCCCTACGTTATTCAGCAGCCGCTTGGCCTCAACGTCACGGGCCTTCTTGTAGTCCCTGCGTCGGTCGATCCTTGCCGCAGCCATGCGATCCCACGCCTCGAAGGCGTCAGCATAGTGCTGTCGCATCTGCTCCTCAGCGGCGAGGCAGTCCGTGAACTTGTCGAACACCAGATCGGTGTTGACTGGCGAGACGCCGCCCACCAAGACCACCAGCATCCATTTCATGGCTTCTGCCTACGTTCGTGCCCGCCCATCGGGAACGGTAGTGCGTCGGCAAAGTTCCGAGCCGGAAGCGCTGCGCTTGCCTCTTAAAAGCACGACACCGGCGCCGTGACCGCTTGGCGCGAAAAGAGCTCTCTCTGTGCTCAGCTTCGCCGAGTGATCTCATGGATGATGAGTTCACGATGTGCGATGTGCGAAGCCAGCGCAACTCGGAAGGAGGCTAACAGTTCTCGCGCCAACTCAGTCTCACAACCGGCGCGATCCAGAGTAGCTATACGCTCTTCCTGATCAGCGATGTGTCGCTCGCCTTCGGCTACGTGCCGTTCGGCTTCTCGCAAGTGACGCAGGTGCATCTCGCGATCCATTCCAAACGATACACCCAGTTTTCCGCGACCTGGCTTGACGAAGATCAAGCTCACTTCTCCTGCTGCGGAAAGGGTTCTTCGGTCTTGCAGCAAAGGACGTGTCCGGCTCTGGACACCGGCGAAGCACGTCCTTCGCCTTTTCCACGACCTCTTGTGCGCGTTCGAACGAGAGGCGATCCTGTCGGGGCGACGGCCAATAGATCGATGGAAGAAGGCCAGCAACCCGTTGCTCAACGTCCTCCTCGGGCAGGTGGACGTAGTAGGCTTCTCCAACCTGCTTGATGTTCTCGGTATCGGGTTGGGCCATCGGTGGAGCCGAGAGGGCGGCGTTACGCCGACGCAGGGTCTCCAGTTCTTGCAAGACCCGCGCATGCTCTACTGCGTGTCTGCGACAAGCCTCAGCAGGGTCGTTGGTTTCGAGAGAAACCTTCCACTCCCGCTTGCCAAGCCGCGCTCGAACGTCGGCAGGAACGATCTTGCGGAAGTAGTACACGCCCGTGACGGGGTGCTTCCGAGGACGGCACCTCGAGAGAGCCATTTGTACCACCCGCTTGTACCTACGGGCGACCGAAAACCTTCGGTTCTCAAGGACTTGTCGGGCCTTATCAAGACCTTGGTGCCCAGGAAAGGACTCGAACCTTCACGGCCGTTAAGCCACTGGCACCTGAAGCCAGCGCGTCTACCAATTCCACCACCTGGGCATGCCGTTTGGGGCACGGAGGCGGTTACTACGGTTCGGTGACGCGGTTGTCAATTCATGCTTGAGCCCTGCTTCGGGATGCCGATTGCGCATCGCAAACCGGACCGATACAAGCCTGACAACGCGCTACTCACCCGCAGGAATGGACCTCCATGGCATCGAATCTGGAAACTCTCGTCACGGTTTTCGGCGGATCGGGGTTTTTGGGCCGGAATGTCGTCCGCGCGCTGTGCCGGCGGGATTACCGGGTCCGGGTCGCGGTGCGGCGGCCGGAACTCGCCGGATACCTCCAGCCCTCCGGCAAGGTCGGGCAGGTCCACGTCGTGCAGGCAAATCTGCGCTATCCGGCCTCGGTCGAGGCGGCGCTGCGTGATTCGCAGGTCGTGATCAATCTGGTCGGCATCCTCGCCGAGGGCGGCGCGCAGAGCTTTGACGCCGTCCAGGCCAAGGGTGCCGAGACCGTCGCCAAGGCGGCCGCCGCCGCAGGTAGCCGCCTGGTGCATGTCTCCGCGATCGGCGCCGATGCGGGATCGCCCTCGCGCTATGCCAAGGCCAAGGCGGCCGGCGAGGCGGCGGTGCTGGCCGCGGTGCCGTCGGCCACGATCTTCCGCCCGTCCGTCATATTCGGCCCCGAGGACCAGTTCACCAACCGTTTCGCGGCGCTGGCGCGGATGTCGCCGGTGCTGCCGCTGATCGGCGGCGACACCAGGATGCAGCCGGTCTATGTCGGCGACGTCGCCACCGCGATCGCGGATGCGGTCGACGGCAAGGCCAAGGCGGGCGCGACCTACGAGCTCGGCGGCCCGGAAGTGCTGACCATGCGCGAGATCATCGAGGCCATTTTGGCCATCACCGACCGCAAGCGGGCGCTGGTCCCGCTGTCGTTCGGCCTTGCTCGCTTCCAGGCCAACTTCCTGCAATTCGCGCCGGGTGCGCTGAAGCTTACGCCGGACCAGGTCACGCTGCTCGAGCACGACAATGTCGTGTCGGAGGCGGCCAAGGCGGCGGGGCTGACGCTGGAAGGCCTCGGCATTGCCGCGGATTCGCTGGAGGCCATCGCCCCGCAATATCTCTGGCGTTTTCGCGCGGCGGGGCAGTTCCAGCGAATGAGCGTTTGAGGTTTCCGCAGCGTCATGGCCGGGCTTGACCCGGCCATCCACGTCTTCTCACCGCGGCCACCAAGAACGTGGGTGCGCGGCACAAGGCCGGGCATGACGAGACTGTGGTGCGGGTCGCAACCGACTCAAAACTTCAGCTTCTTGAACACCGCTTCCGGCAACGTCTTGATGATGAGCATCACGAGACGCCATTTGCCGCTCACATAGACGACGTCGGTCTTCCTCTCGACGGCGCCGAGGATCGCATCGCCGACCACCGGCGCTTCGACGGTGAGCGGGCCGATCAGCTTCATGCCCTCTGTCATTTTCGTGCGGACGAAGCCGGGCTTCACCGTGACGACATGGACGCCGCCGCGGCTGGCGCGGGCGCGCAGGCCCGACAGGAAGGCGGAGAAGCCCGCCTTGGCCGAGCCGTAGACATAATTGGAGGCACGGCCGCGATCGCCGGCGACCGACGACACGCCGACGAGCGTGCCATTGCCGCGCGCCAAGAACTTTTCCGCGAACAGGCCGAGGATCAGCGACGGGCCCTCGTAGTTGGAGCGCATGATCGTCGTGGCATGCGCGAGATCGCTCTCCGCATTTTGCTGGACGCCCAGCAGGCCGACGATCGAGATGACGACATCGGGCAACGCCGGAAGACTGCTGACAAAGCTGTCGAACGACGCAGTGTCGAGCACGTCGAATTTGTGGAGGCCGACCTCGACGCTGTAGCGCGCGCGCAGATCGGCGACGTCAGGCTCCAGCACGGTGACGTCGCGGCCCGCAAGGGCGACATCGTATCCGGCCCTGGCAAAGGCGCGCGCGGCGGCGCGGCCGATATCGGAGGAGCCACCGAGCACCAGAACGGACTTGCGTGACGTCACGGCTTAAACCTCATCGAACAGGCGTTGTGAAAGTTTCGAGCGGATGGTCCCGGCGGGATCGAGCGATTTGCGGATCGCGTTGAAGCGCGACAGGGCCGGATAGCCGGCCGCGAAGGTCGCACGCGACTGGCGCGCGTCCTTGGCGAGATAAAGCCGTCCGCCGGCGGTGACGACCAGGCGGTCGATCTCGTCGAGGAAATTCAGGATGTCGCCCTTTACTGGGAAATCCAGCGCCAGCGTGTAGCCGGGCAGCGGGAACGACAGAATACCGTCGCCCTGGCCGAGTTTCTTGAGCACCGCGAGGAAGGAGGCATCGCCGCGCCGGGCGACGCGATCGAGGATCTCGCCGAGCACGGCGCGGGCACCTGGCTCCGGGATCACGCATTGATGCTGGAGGAAGCCGCGCCGGCCGTAGATACGATTCCAGTCACCGATACTGTCGAGCGGGAAGAAATACGGATAGAGCGAGACCACATGGCTGCCACCGGCACGCCGCGCGCCCATGCGGTAGTAGAGCTCGTTGAAGGCGCGGATGCTGTAGCGATTCAGCGTCATCGACGGCAGGTCGATGGGCACCGCGAGGCCGGGACCCTTGCCGGCGGGAAATGCACCGGCGCCGTCGGCGAGCTCGTCCGTCCTTGCGTGCTCGCCGAGATAGATCAGCGAGCGGCCCAGATCGCGCCCGCGCGCCGCGCAGTCGATCCAGGCCACCGAATAGGTCGCGGCATCGCTGGCCTCGAGCGCCCGCATCGCGGCGTCGAGATCGGATGCGGAGATCACCCGCTCGCGGATCCACCCCGTTTCGACCGGTCGCAGCCGCATCGTCGCCTCCAGGATCACCCCGGTGAGACCCATGCCGCCAACGGTCGCGAAGAAGGCATCGGAATTCTGTTCGCGCGAGACTTCGATGGTCTCGCCCTGCCCGGTGCGCAGCAAAATGCCGTCGACATAGCGGCCGAAACCACCCTCGCAATGATGGTTCTTGCCATGCACGTCCGCGGCAATGGCGCCGCCGACCGAGACGAAGCGCGTGCCGGGAACAACGAAAGGCAGGAAGCCCCGTGGGCCAAAGGTGTCGATCAGGTCCGACAGCAGCACGCCGGCTTCGAGACGAATGCGCCCGGCCGCCGGATCGAACGACCTGACCCGGTCGAACCCGGTCATCCCGATGGTCCTGACCGCGCCAATCGCGGCATCGCCATAGGCCCGGCCGTTGCCGCGGGCCACGGAGCCGGTCGCGACGGCTTCGCCCACCGCCTCGAACGACCGCGGGCGCAGCACGTCGCTATCGACGACCGGGAAACGCCCCCAGCCGCTGACGAGGGTCATGGCTCAGCTCCTGTGCGAGGTGCGCGCGCGGCCCCGCTCTGGAAACTGCCTACCGGTCAAAAGCTTATATTGCGTTGAAGCGCGCTAGCGAGTTTTCGAGAAGTTAATGGCCGAGCGCCAGCGCGATCAGGCCGAGCGTGCCGACGATCACGCGCCACCAGGCGAACAACACGAAGCCGTGGCGGGTCACGTAGGACAAGAATGTCTTCACCACGATGATCGCGGTGATGAACGACACCACGAAGCCGATCGCGACGACGCCCATGTGGTCCATCGTCATCTCGGAGCGGCTCTTGTAGAAGTCGTAGGCGAACGCGCCGATCATGGTGGGAATGGCGAGAAAGAACGAGAACTCCGCCGCCGCGCGCTTGTCGGCGCCCAGAAACATCGCGGCGACGATGCTGGCGCCGGAGCGCGACACGCCCGGGATCATCGCGATGCACTGCGCGATGCCGATATAGAGATACATCAGCAGCGGGAACCTCGTCGCGTCATGCTCGCGCGCCTTGAGATCGAGCCGGTCAACCCACAGCAGGATGGCGCCGCCGACGATCAGCGAGAAGCACACGACCCAGGGGTTGAACAGCAGGCTCTTGATGTATTTGCCGGCGACGAGACCGACGATGACCGCGGGCAGGAACGCCACCAGCACGCCGATCACGAAGCGGCGCGCATAGGCATCGCCGGTGAACATGCCGATCGCGACGTCCCACAATTTCTTGAAGTACAACACGACGATCGCGAGGATCGCGCCGAGCTGGATCAGAACGGTAAACGAATCCCAGAACGCGCCTTCGCCGAGATGGAAGAAGCGCTCCGCGAGCAGAAGGTGGCCGGTCGAGGACACGGGAAGGAACTCGGTCACACCCTCGATGATGCCGAGGATCACTGCCCGTACTGCATCTGACATATTTACGGTCCATTTCCGCTGGAAAAGCGGGGCTCTTCTCGCCTATTCGTCCTTTTCTCGCAATCGCAAAATGCGCCATCACGCCCTTGCCTCGCGGTTTTGAAGGACTAGTGTGGCGCCGCACAAACATTGATGGATTCTTAAGCACCATCAAATAGTCAAAGGCTTCATGTTTACGCTGTTTCATCATCCGTTCTGTCCGCATTCGCGCTTCATCCGTCTGATCGCGGGTGAATACGGGCTCGACCTGAAACTGGTCGAAGAGCGCAGCTGGGAACGGCGCGAGGCATTTTTGCTGCTCAATGCGGCCGGCACGACACCGGTCCTGGTGGACGACGAGCAGCCGCCGATACCGGGCGGAGCGATCATCGCCGAATATGTCGACGAGGCCTATGGCGCCGAGATGGGACCGAAGCGCCTGATGCCGGAAACGGTCGCCGAGCGCGTCGAGGTGCGCCGGCTGATGGCCTGGTTCAACGAAAAATTCTTCGAGGAGGTCTCGCATCCTCTGGTCACCGAGCGCATCTACAAGCGCTTCATGAGCGAGGAGAACGGCGGCGGCGCGCCCTCGGCCGACGTTATGCGAGCCGCCAAGGCCAACGTGCGCTATCATCTGGCCTATATCGGCTGGCTGGCGCAGACGCGTAACTTCCTCGCCGGCGACCGGCTCACTTACGCGGATCTCGCCGCCGCGGCGCATCTCTCGGCGATCGACTATCTGGGCGACGTGCCATGGAGCGAGGACGACGCAGCAAAGGCGTGGTACGCGCGGGTGAAATCCCGCCCGTCGTTCCGTCCGCTGCTGAGCGAATGGCTGGCGGGCGTGCCGGCCTCGCGGACGTACGTGGACCTCGACTTCTGAACTCCGATCCGACCGAACTGAGGACGGCGCTTGCAAACGAGGCACGCGCGCTCGGCTTCGACTGCATCGGCATCACCGCACCAGGCACGATCGAAAACGCCGGAAAGCATTTTCTCGAATTCATCGCCGCGGGCGCCCATGGCGACATGGACTGGCTTGCAGCACAGCCGGAGCGCCGCGTCGATCCGCGCGGATTGTGGCAGGACGTACGCAGCGTCATCATGCTCGGCGTCAATTACGGGCCCGACCAGGATCCGCTCGCGATCCTGAACCAGCGCACGCGCGCGGCGATCTCGGTCTATGCGCAGGGCGACGACTATCACGATCTGATCAAGAAACGCCTGAAGGCGTTGGCGCGCTGGCTGGTCGCAACCGCGCCATCGGACGTCAAGGTGTTCGTCGACACCGCGGCGGTGATGGAGAAGCCCCTGGCGCAAGCCGCACATCTGGGCTGGCAGGGCAAGCACACCAATCTCGTCTCGCGCGAGTTCGGCTCCTGGCTGTTCCTCGGCGCGATCTACACGACGCTCGAGCTGCCGCGCGACGACGCCGAGATCGATCATTGCGGTTCGTGCCGGGCGTGCCTCGACATCTGCCCGACCGCGGCGTTTCCGGCGCCCTACAAGCTCGATGCGCGGCGCTGCATCTCGTATCTGACCATCGAGAACAAGGGGCCGATCCCGGGCGAGTTTCGCAAAAGCATCGGCAACCGCATCTATGGCTGCGACGATTGCCTTGCGGCATGTCCCTGGAACAAGTTCGCGCAGGAGGGGCGCGAGGCGAAGCTTGCGGCGCGTGATGAATTGCGCGCGCCTGGTCTCGCTGAACTGGCACGGCTCGACGACACGGCGTTTCGTGCGCTGTTCACGAAGTCCCCGGTGAAGCGTATCGGCCGCGACCGCTTCTTGCGGAATGTGCTGATTGCGATTGGCAACTCGGGTGAGGTGGCGTTGGCGGAGGAGGCTCGGCGACTGCTCGACGATGCAAGCCCGCTGGTGCGCGGGGCCGCGGTATGGGCGTTGGGGCAATTGCTGTCGCGGGAAGAGTTTGAGGCGACGAAGTCTGCCGCGATGAACAACGAGCGTGACGGCAGCGTGCGTGAGGAGTGGCACACCGCCACCTAATCTTCCGGTGTCATGCCCCGCCTAGTGCGCAATCGCGCACGGGGGGCGGGACATCCAGTACGCCGCGGCTTCCCGGCTCTATCACTGCCGTCTCGGAGTACTGGATCGCCCGATCAAGTCGGGCGATGACAGCGGAGTTTGGGGAAACAAGCGCGGCGCCCGATCACACGCTCGCCACCCTTGATTTCCCCACGCGTTCCTGCAAGTTCGCGCGTCATGACAAACATGCCTTTCTTCACCCGCGACGGCGATACATTCCATCCGACGGAAGTGGCCAACGGTCCCTGGGATCCGAAATCGCTGCACGGACGCGTTATCGTCGGCCTGCTCGGCTTCGCCATCGAGGAGCGCCATTCGGGCCCCGACTTCGTTCCTGCACGGCTCACGGCCGACATGTTTCGGCTGCCGACCATCGACAAGCCGATCGAGGTGACGACACGGCTGGTGCGCGATGGAATGCGCATCCGCGTGGTCGAGGCGGAATTCTTTTCCGGCGGCGTCAGCATGGCGCGCGCCTCGTGCCAGTTGCTGCGGCGGACGCAAAATCCTGAAGGCAACGTCTGGTCGCCGCCGAACTGGGACGTGCCGAAGCCGGCCGACATCCCGAAGCCCACCGATCCCAGGCTCGGCATGAACGGCAAATGGACGACGCGACCGATCGTCGGCCACATGGGCTCGCTCGGGCCGAAAAAACTCTGGATGAGCGAGGTGCGCGAGCTGGTGGCGGGCGCGCCGATGACGCCGTTCGACCATGTCGCTGTTGGTGCCGACTTCGCGAGCCCCTTCGCCAATGCCGGCGACAAGGGGCTCGGCTACATCAACAGCGACGTGACAATCTATCTGCACCGCCTGCCGGTGACGAAGTGGATCGGCTTCAACGTCGTGAATCATCAGGCGACCGATGGCGTCGCGATCGGCGAATGCTGGCTCTACGACGAGCAGGGCCCGATCGGCACCGCCACGGTCGCAGCACTTGCGCAGCGCAAGCCGATGGCGAAGCCACCGCCGCCGTAGCTCTCTGTCGTCATTCCGGCGCGCGACGAAGTCGCGAGCCCGGAATCCATTCCACCACTATTTTTGCGGCCCGATGGATTCCGGGTTCGCGCCAAGTGGCGCGCCCCGGAATGACAGGGTAGGAGCGTCACGCCAGATGCCGCTGCATCTCCGGCCGCGCCTTCAGCTCCGCGCCCTGCTTGCCCACGATCTTCGCAATCCGTTCCGGCGCAAATTTCAGATCGACGAAGGCCGGCGCGGTGTTGGCGACCTCGTGATACCCGGCGATCTTGCCGTCGCGCAGCGTCATGATCGCCACGCCCTCGAACATCGCCCGCGCGCCGTCCGCTTCGGCCAGGGTCGAGCGGTAGCTGAAGGTGTAGCGCGCATAGAGCGTGGTGCCGTCGGTGACGGGATCATGCATGTCCCAGCGGAAATCGGTCGCCGTGCGATAGAACCAGTCGTCGACCATCGCTGCGATTTTGGCGCGGCCTTCGAAGGCGCCGTAGAAGACGTCGTGATAGACGCCGTCCTCGGTGAACAGGTCGGCAAACGCGCGGCCGTTGCGCTGTTCGACGGCGTCGCAGAAGGCGCGCAGCATGGCGGTGGTGGTCATTGGATTGCCTCCCAATCTCTGTCATGCCCGCGAAGGCGGGCATCCAGTACGCCGCGGCCCGTCAGCTCAATCACGACCGCTGGTGGAATACTGGATCATCCGCCTTCGCGGATGATGACACCGAATTCTGAGCTACACTTCACCCGATCTCGGCCACCGCGGCAAGAATGCGGGCGATGTCCTGCGGACGGGAGAGGCGGTGATCGCCGTCCTGGATCATGGTCAGCACGACGTCGTCGGCCGGCAGGCGATGCGTCAGCGCGAAGGCGTGCTGCCAGGGCACATCGGGATCCTGCGCACCCTGGAGGATGCGGACGGGACAGCCGAGATCGATGGCGCTACCGAGCAGCAAATGATTGCGGCCCTCCTCGATCAGGTTCCGCGTGATCGGGTAGGGCGAGCCGTCACCATAGTCCGACGGCCGCAACCAGAAGCCCTTGGTCTCGATTTCTTTCTTCACCGCCGGCGAAAAATTCTTCCACATCAACTCCTCGGTGAAGTCGGGCGCCGGCGCGATCAGCACCAGGCCAGCCAGCGACGCTTTACCGCCCCGCTTCCTGATCTCGCGCGCGAGCAGCAACGCCATCCAGCCGCCCATGGAGGAGCCGATCAGAACCTGCGGGCCCTCGCAGAACCGCTCGAACACCGCCACGCTGTCCTCGAGCCAGCTTCCGATGGTTCCATCGGCGAAATCGCCGCTGGATTCGCCATGGCCGGAGTAGTCGAACCGGACCGCGGCGCGGCCATGGTCCGCGGCCCAGGCATCCAGTGCCACGGCCTTGCTGCCTTGCATGTCCGACTTGAACCCGCCGAGCCAGACCAGCCCGGGTCCTTGCCCCGATTCTTGGCCGGCGCGGCTGCGCACCGCGATCCTGCGTGCCGACGGGCCCTTGCCCACATCGATGAAGCCGAGCACGGCTTCGGGAATTGCATTGGTCATGGAACGTTTACTCTGGTTGTTCGGTTTGAGCTGTCTGGATGTGTTCCGCGACGCAGCCCAACATCGGTATTGGCCCTTTGGGACGCTTGCGGAACAGAAGCAAGGTGTCTATGTCGTGCAGCGTGCCCATGGGCGTGACCAAAATGCCTCGCATTTGAGGCTTTATCGCTTCCCGCACGCGCGACTTGCTTGCCGGCAAACGCATCTTCCTTCAGACTAACCGCCTCTTTCACAACTTTGGAGAACCACCCATTCGCCGTCCCAATAAAGCCCCGCCCGTTGCCAGCAAAGACGGGCCGCGCATCAATGATGATATTCGCAATGCGCAAATCCAGCTGATCGATCAGACCGGTGACAACAAGGGCACGGTCGAAACCGTTATGGCCATCCGCATGGCCCAGGAAGCTGGCATGGATCTGGTCGAGATTTCGCCGAATGTCAGCCCTCCCGTCTGCAAGATCATGGACTACGGGAAGTACAAATATTCCGCCCAGAAAAAGGCCGCCGAAGCCCGCAAGCGGCAGAAGATCGTCGAGATCAAGGAGATCAAGCTCCGCCCGATGATCGACGACCACGATTACGACGTGAAGATGCGCGCGATGCAGCGGTTCTTCGAAGAGGGCGACAAGGTCAAGATCACGCTGCGCTATCGCGGCCGCGAAATGGCGCACCAGGAGATCGGCACCAAGCTTCTGGACAAGATCAAGAACGACGTCGCCGAGCTCGCCAAGGTCGAGCAGGACGCCAGGTTCGAGGGCCGTCAGGTCGTCATGGTGCTGGCGCCGCGCTGACGCCGGCTCTTCAGGACTGAGAGTTCAACGGCCCGTCCGGATTTCCGGCGGGCCGTTTGTGTATCAGGACCGCGTCGCCTGCCAGGTGCCGCTGCAGCGGTCGCCGGAAATGATGCCGTTCCAGAAGCCTGCACCGGCGCCCCCGGCGAGCCGGCCGCCCCCACTGGCGTGGGACGCGCCGACCGAGACCTGGACCGCGACGGCGCCGCCGCGACTGACCCTGCCGGAAACCCGGCCGCCGCCGGCGGATGACACCCGGCCGCCGATGACAGTGAAAGGGACACTGTAACCGGAGCTGCAATTGCCCCGCGTGGTGGCGAAGGTGACGTTCCAGATGCCGTCATAGCCGCCGATGCGGGCGTCGGCGGTCGAGGGCAGCGCGGCCGTGGCGAGCACGGCAAGGAGGGCCAGGCGGCATGGACGGGTCAAAGACGAAAGCGATTGGGAAAAATGGGCCATTTTGGTCCTGCTCCAGGCGACACGGCTTGGACATGTGGGTGGTAACTCCGAATAGTCGCCGGGCAGGTTTCGGCGGTTCAGCGTTGCCATTTGGCTTGTCCTCTGTCATAAGCCCAGCCTTCATCGCCCGGCTGATTAAGGGCTGCCGTGGCGGTGTCCGTGCGGGTTTCGCGCTTGTTCGTAAAACCTGAGCACAATCAACGCTCTAACGAGCATTTTTGACGGCCAGCCGCCTTCGCGGGCGGATTTCTGTGGCCATTAGGAGAGCCAAATGCCCAAGCTGAAGACCAAATCGGGCGCTAAAAAGCGCTTCAAGGTGACTGCCACCGGCAAAGTGATGCACGCCCAGCGCGGCAAGCGTCACGGCATGATCAAGCGGACGAAGAAGCAGATCCGTCAGCTCCGCGGCACTCGCGTGCTGTTCAAGACCGACGGCGACAACGTCAAGAAGTACTTCTTGCCGAACGCCTGATCGCGTCCAAGATCGTCGAAGATCATTGCCACCTCCGCCGCGCTCGCGCGGCGATCCGAAAACCAAGTCATCTCTGAAGGATTTTTGTCATGTCTCGCGTCAAACGCGGTGTGACCGCCCACGCCAAGCACAAGAAAGTCTACAAGGCCGCCAAGGGTTTCTATGGCCGCCGCAAGAACACCATCCGCGCCGCCAAGCCGGCCGTTGAAAAGGCCCAGCAGTACGCCTTCCGTGATCGCAAGCGCAAGAAGCGGACTTTCCGCGCGCTCTGGATCCAGCGTCTGAACGCCGCTGTGCGTCCGTTCGGCCTGACCTACAGCCGATTTATCGACGGTCTCGCCAAGTCGGGCATCACCGTGGACCGCAAGGTGCTGTCGGATCTCGCGATCCACGAGCCCGCGTCGTTCCAGGCGATCGCCGAGAAGGCCAAGGCTGCGCTGGCCGCCTGAGAGGCCGCTCTGGCTGCGTGAGCAAGCCAGCGCTAACGGCCGGCTCCGCCGGCCTTCAGCGCTCTGCGCGAGTAACGCTGGGCGACCTCCGCCCGGCAGAAGGCTGTCGCCGAGATATACATGGTGCCGGACTTGTTCCGGTATTTCCGGTCGCAGACCCGCAACTCGCGCTGATAGCTGAGCTTCTGCGGCGTTCTCTGCCGGCCGACAAAATCGGCCTCGCATTTCTTCTCGACCGCTTCGCCGAATTGCACGTCGCCGCTGGCGCCGTATGCGCAGGCATCGAACAGCGTCATGGCACGGTCGCAGCTCGGCGCCGTCTTGAGAACGGCGATGATGTCTTCCATCGACGTCGATTTGGCCGGGCATTCCTCAGCGGCGTGAGCCGCGCTTCCAAAAAGAACCAAGATCAAGCCGACCACCCAGGATCGTAAACGCATCGTCCGCTCCCTCGACTTCAGGTTGGTGCCAGCCATGCCTCTAGGGTTCAAATGCCCTGCATTTACGACGGCTATACGGCTTGACGTTCCGGCCCGGCTGCGGCCACAACCGGCAGCCTTTTGAAAGGATCCGACCGTGTCCGACCTCGCCAGTCTCGTCCAATCCATCCTCGCGCAGATCAGTGCTGCCGGTGACGAAGCCGCCCTCGAAGCCGTCCGCGTTGCTGCCCTCGGCAAGAAGGGTTCGATCTCCGCCTTGCTCGCAACCCTCGGCAAGATGTCGCCGGACGAGCGCAAGACGCAAGGCGCGGCGATCAACCAGACCAAGGACGAGGTCACCCAGGCGCTCGCCGCGCGGCGCGACGTCTTGAAGTCGGCAGCGCTGGATGCGCGGCTCGCGTCCGAGACCATCGACGTGACGCTGCCGCTGCGCGATGCGCCGACTGAAGCCGGCCGCATCCATCCGCTGAGCCAGGTCTGGGACGAGCTGACGACGATCTTCGCCGACATGGGATTCTCGGTCGCCGAAGGCCCCGATATCGAGACCGACGACTACAACTTCACCAAGCTGAATTTTCCGGAAGGCCATCCCGCGCGCGAGATGCACGATACCTTCTTCTTCCATCCGAAGGAGGACGGCTCGCGCATGCTGCTGCGGACCCACACCTCGCCGGTGCAGGTGCGCACCATGCTGAGCCAGAAGCCGCCGATCCGCGTGATCTGCCCGGGCCGCACCTATCGCATCGATTCGGACGCGACCCACACGCCGCAATTCCACCAGGTCGAAGGCCTCGTCATCGACAAGCACTCGCATCTCGGCCACCTCAAATGGATCCTGCACGAGTTCTGCAAGGCGTTCTTCGAGGTCGACCACATCAACATGCGCTTCCGGCCGTCGTTCTTCCCGTTCACCGAGCCGTCGCTGGAAGTCGACATCCAGTGCCGCCGCGACAAGGGCGAGATCCGCTTCGGCGAGGGCGATGACTGGCTCGAGATTCTCGGCTGCGGCATGGTGCATCCGAACGTGCTGCGCGCCTGCGGCATCGATCCCGACGAGTACCAGGGCTTTGCCTGGGGCATGGGCATCGACCGCATCGCCATGCTGAAATACGGCATCGCCGATCTGCGCCAGCTGTTCGACAGCGATGTCCGCTGGCTGTCCCATTACGGCTTCAAGCCGCTCGAAGTGCCGACTCTCGCCGGAGGACTGAGCTCGTGAAATTCACCCTCTCCTGGCTGAAGGATCATCTCGACACCGACGAGCCCCTGGAAAAGCTCGCCGACAAGCTCACCATGATCGGGCTCGAGGTCGAGAACATCGAGGACAAGGCGAAGGCGCTGAAGCCCTTCACCATCGCGAAGGTGATCTCGGCCGAGCAGCATCCGAATGCGGATCGCCTGCGCGTCTGCATGGTCGACACCGGCGATGGTGGCGCACCGGTGCAGGTCGTGTGCGGCGCGCCGAATGCGCGGGCGGGTCTGGTCAGCGTGTTCTCGCCGCCGGGGACCTACATTCCCGGCAAGGACATCACGCTCGGTGTCGGCACCATCCGCGGCGTCGAGAGCCGCGGCATGCTGTGCTCGGCGGCCGAACTCCAGATCTCCAACGACCATGACGGCATCATGGAATTGCCGGCGGATGCGCCGATCGGCGCGGGCTACGCCGATTGGGCCGCGCTCGGCGATCCCGTGGTCGAGATCAACCTGACACCGAACCGGCAGGACTGCACCGGCGTGCACGGCATCGCGCGCGATCTCGCCGCCGCCGACATGGGCAAGTTCAAGGACCCCACCATCAAGCCGATCAAGGGCGAATTCCCCTGTCCCGTGAAGGTCACGGTCGAGGACGCCACGCTGTGTCCGGGCTTCGCGCTGCGCCTCGTACGCGGGGTGAAGAACGGGCCGTCGCCGGAATGGCTGCAGAAGCGACTGACCGCGATAGGCTTGCGTCCGATCAACGCGCTGGTCGACATCACCAACTTCATGACCTACGACCGCGCCCGCCCGCTGCACGTGTTCGACGCGAAGAAGGTGAGGGGCAATCTCGTGGTGCGCCGCGCCCGCGACGGCGAGGCGCTGCTTGCGCTCGACGGCCGCAGCTACAATCTCGATCCCGCCATTTGCGTGATCGCCGACGAGCACGGCGTCGAATCGCTCGCCGGCATCATGGGCGGCGAGGCCTCCGGCTGCGACGAGAACACCACCGACGTCCTGATCGAATCGGCGTTGTGGAACGAGATCAACATCGCCCAGACCGGCCGCAAGCTCGGCATCAATTCGGACGCGCGCTACCGCTTCGAGCGCGGCGTCGATCCGGCCTTCATGGTCCCCGGGCTGGAGCTCGCGACGAAACTGGTGATGGAGATGTGCGGCGGCGCGCCGTCGGAGAACGTCGTGGTCGGCAAGGCCTTCGGCGACGACCGCGTGATCGATTTTCCGGTCACCGAGGTCAAGCGGCTCTCCGGGATCGAGGTGCCGCAGCCGGAGATGAAGCGCATCCTGACCCATCTCGGCTTCATGATGGCCGGCCCGGGTCCGGTGGTGAAGGTCGCGGTGCCCTCGTGGCGCACCGATGTGCATGGCAAGGCCGACATCGTCGAGGAGATCGTGCGCATCTACGGCGTCGACAAGGTGCCGATGACGCCGTTCGAGCGCGGCGAGGACGCGCGCAAGCCGGTGCTGACGCCGCTCCAGCTCCGCACCCGCCGCGCCAGGCGCGCGCTCGCGAGCCGCGGCATCATCGAAGCGGTGACCTGGTCCTTCATCACGAAGTCTGCGGCAAGTCTGTTCGGCGGCGGCCAGCGCGAGCTCGAAGTGGCCAACCCGATCGCCTCGGACCTGTCCGACATGCGGCCGACGCTTCTGGCGGGGCTGATCGCGGCAGCGCAGACCAATGCCGATCGCGGCTTTGGCGATGTCGCGCTGTTCGAGGTCGGCCAGCTGTTCAAAGGCGACCGTCCGCAGGATCAGTTCATGGCCGCGAGCGGCGTTCGGCGCGGCTTTGCCTCGTCGGAAGGTCTCGGACGGCATTGGTCGGGATCAGCGCAGGCTGAATTGTTCGACGCCAAGGCCGATGCGCTCGCGGTGCTGGCTGCGGCCGGCGCGCCGATGCAGGCGCTTCAGATCGTCGCCGGTGGTCCGGGCTGGCTGCATCCGGGGCGTTCCGGCACGATCCAGATCGGCCCGCAGAACGTGCTCGGCTATTTCGGCGAGATGCATCCCCGCGCGCTCGAGGCGCTCGGCGCCGACGGCCCGCTGATGGTGTTCGAGGTGATCCTCGATCGCATCCCCGAGGCGAAGAAGAAGCCGACCCGCGCCAAGCCCGTGATCGAGCTGTCGGCCTTCCAGCCGGTCTCGCGCGACTTCGCCTTCATCGTCGACCGCACCGTGAAGGCCGGCGACATCGTCCGCGCCGCGCAGGGCGTCGACAAGAAGCTGATCACCGGCGTGAATGTCTTCGACGTCTACGAGGGCAAGGGCATCGACGACGGCAAGAAGTCGATCGCGATCGCGGTGACGATCCAGCCGCGCGAGAAGACGCTGACCGATCAGGAGATCGAGGCCGTTGCGGCGAAGATCGTGACGGAAGTCACGAAGAAGACCGGCGGCGTCTTGCGCGGATGACCCTTGCGGATCTTCTTCCGAAGGACGTCAGTCTCACCATTGCGATGGCGCTCTGCGCCGTCGCTTTCGTTTCGGGCACCGCGCGCGGCTTCTCCGGCTTCGGCTCGGCGCTGATCTTCATGCCGCTGGCGAGCAGCATCGCGGCGCCGCGTCTCGTCGCCGCGCTGCTCCTCGTGATCGATTTCGTCGCGGCCGCGCCGCTGCTGCCCGACGCCTGGCGCAAGGCCGACCGCAAGGCCACGGCCGTGATCGTGTTCGGCGCGCTGATCGGCGTGCCCATCGGCACCTATTTCCTCAGCGTGCTCGAACCCGTCACCACGCGATGGATCATCTCCGGCTTCGTCGCCGCGCTGTTGCTTCTGCTGCTGTCGGGCTGGCGCTATCGCGGCAAGGACCACGCCTGGCTCTCGATCGGTATCGGCGGCCTCTCCGGCTTCTGCAGTGGCCTTGCGCAGACCGGTGGCCCGCCGATCGTCGGCTACTGGCTCGGCCGCCCGATCGCGCCGATCGTCGCACGCGCCAATATCCTGCTGTTCTTCGGCGCGTCGGATTTCTTCTCGATGGTCAGCTACGCGACAACCGGCCTGATCTCGCGCGAGTCGCTGGTGCTGTCGCTGATCGTCGGCCCGGTCTATGCGATCGGCGTCGCGTTCGGCGCGTCGCTGTTCGGCCGCGCCAGCGAAAAAGCGTTTCGCGCGATTTGCTACGGTCTGATCGCGATAGCGGTGATCGCGGGGCTGCCGGTGCTGGACGGGATTTTGCGCTAATTGCCCTACTGTCGCGGCGCGCGGCGCTTCTTCGTCGACTGCGTCGGAACGTCGGCCGGTTCATCCCTCAACGCGCCGATCTTGCGCAAGGCCGCGTCCGCCGCGCGCTCGCCGCTTTCCCAGGCACCGTCGACGGTGCCCCACAGCGTCTCGTGGGTGGCCTCGCCGGCGAGGAACATGTTGCCGATCGGCTCGGTCAGTATTTTGCGCGAGAGCTGACCACCGGGCGAGGACGCCGACATCGCTCCCATGACGAACGGCGAGGCGTTCCAGCGCGTCGCGCTGGTCTTCTGCACGGCGGCCGCTGCCTCGCTGCCGAACAGCTTTGTGATCCATTCCCTGGCGAAGGCGATCATCGCCTTCTCGCCCTGCTCGGAGAGATCGCGGCCGAACGAGCCGCCGACATCGATCGAACACAGGGAGGAGCCGCCGATATTGGCGAGCATCAGCGCCGTGCGCGTCGAATTGCTCTGCTCGATGAGGATGTCGTCGCGCGAGAGCCCGAGCGGATTACCCGGCAGTTGCAGCACGATGCGATCGTAGCTGCCGAGCGTGAGCTTTGACGCCGCATCGAGCGTGCGCTTGGGAATTTCGGACGCGAACTTGATCGCGCCCGATGTCAGCACATTGGTCGAGACCGTGATGATGGCTGCGCGTGCAGCGATCCTGCCGGACGGCGTCTCCACGCTGACATCGCGATTGCTCCAGGCAATCCTGTTCGCCGGCGTCGACAGCGCGACCGGCGCCTGCTCGCCGAGCTTCGTGATCAGGGTCCCCAAGCCCTGGCGGCAGGCGATCGCGGCGTTGCGGTCCTGCGCGCGTCCCTTGTCGATCGCCGACAGCTCCTTGAGGTCTTTACCTGCAAAGCTCGCACCGAGCATGAATTCGGCCGCGCCGGCCCAGTCGCCGAGATCCTTCGGCAGCACGGACGCGCAAGAGGTATCCAGCTTGCCGCGCGCGGCATCGTCGATGGCGCGGTTGGCGCGCACCAGCGCCGCCAGGAATTGCTCGGTCTCGCCGGCACGGGCATTGCGGCGGCCGATGCGCATCTTCTGGCCCGATGGCGCCGGCAGGACATCGAGCCCGGCGCTGCGCGCCAGCCGGATCATCGGGTTGGTCTCGGGATTGTGCATCCAGCGCGCGCCGCGGTCGAACGGCACTTCGAAGGTCGTGCTATCCGTCATACAGCGGCCGCCGATCTGGGATGACGCTTCCAACACCACGACCTTGCGGTTGGCGGCCATGATACGCCGCGCCGCCGCGATCCCGGCCGCTCCCGCACCGATCACGACGATGTCAGCCTCGCGCGGCAGGGGTGCGGCGGTCGCGCGCAGGACCGGCATCGCGGCAAGGGCCGCCGACGCCGATAGGAAGCTGCGGCGCGTGATTGTCATGTCATGGTTTCCGGGGGCTTGCGGCAAACGGGAACAGCCCGCGAACCTTGCCGTATCTGATGTTGCGCGGCAACCATCATGGTGAATCAATCGTGCTTGATCTCACAGAGTGATGAACCGAATTGCAACACGTTTCGACCATGATAGAGAAGCGAAAAAGACGGCCGGAAAAGGCCGTGGGGGGAGTTTGAAATGGGGACGGTCCTGGACTCAGTCGGCAAGCTGATTGCCGCGTACCTCTCGAAGGAGGTGCCCGGCTATGAGCCGTTCACGCCGAGCGACCCCGAGCACCTGCGCGGCGTCGTCGAGGCCGGCGACGTGCTGCTGGTCGAGGGCAACAACCGCATCTCCGGCATCATCAAATATCTGACGCAGTCGACCTGGTCGCACGCCGCGCTCTATGTCGGCCCGGTCGAGGGCGCCATCGAGTCCGACGGCGAGCCGCATGTGCTGATCGAGGCCAATATCGGCGAGGGCGTCACCTCGGCGCCGCTGTCGAAATATTTCCCGTATCATACCCGCGTCTGCCGACCGGTCGGGCTGTCCTATGAGGACCGCACCACGGTCTGCCGCTATGCGATCAACCGCATCGGCTTCGGCTACGACACCAAGAACATCATCGACCTGATGCGCTTCCTGTTCCCGTTGCCTATCCCGCAACGCTGGCGGCGCCGCATGATCGCGATCGGGTCGGGCGATCCCACCAAGATCATCTGCTCCGCGCTGATCGCGCAGGCGTTCGACGCCGTGCGCTATCCGATCCTGCCGAAGATCACCAAGGCCGGCAGTCGCGCCGCCCGCCGCGAGATCCTGCACATCCGCGATTCCTCGCTCTACATGCCCCGCGACTTCGACATCTCGCCCTATTTCGAGGTCGTCAAACCCACCATCGTGCACGGCTTTGACTACACCGCGCTGCACTGGGCCGACAAGCAGAAGCCGCTCGAGGAGGTAGCGGGCACATTCAGTGTGTTTCCAGAAACGCTCCGTGCGCCGCCGCTCGTTCCTGAAGCGATTGACCAAGAGACGCCGGGTGAAATTCCGGCTGAGCAAGTGAGCGCGCAGCCTGCGGAGACGGGCGTCACCTCCTCCGAGCATTTCGTGCTGCTGGACGAACTCGCGATGTACCGCGCGCGGGGGCGCGCGCAGGAGATGGCGGCGTAGGCATCGCGCCTGCCGTCGTTCCGGCGAACGTCGGGAGAGGCGCTGCACCGCGCTTTCCACCGTCATTGCGAGCCACCGGGTCCGCGCGAAGCGCGGCCCGATGACAGGCTCCGCGAAGCAATCCAGAGTCCCTCGGCGGAGGCAGTCTGGATTGCTTCGTCGCTGCGCTCCTCGCAATGACGATGGTGAGAGCCTACCGTTCCGCCCGTCCGATCACCGCCATCAGCTCCGCGATCTTCTCGCGCTGATCGGCCTTGTCGCCGCTCGCGATCGCGTGCTCGACGCAGTGGGCGACGTGATCCTTCAGAACCTCTTCCTCGACCCGGCGCAGCGCGGCGCGCACCGCCGAGATCTGCGTCACGATGTCGATGCAATAGCGGTCCTCCTCGACCATTTTCGAGAGGCCGCGAACCTGCCCCTCGATCCGGCCGAGACGTTTTCCGACGGATGCCTTGATGTCCTTGCGCATGCGCTCTATATACCCCCCTAGGGTATATGTTGCAAGGCCGGAGCATGGCAATGAACGACGCGGAACACGGGCACCATCACAGGTCGGAAACACCTTCCGGATGCGGCTGTTCCGCCAAGGCTGCTCCGCCCGTCGAGAAGCCCGCGGCGTCCTCCTGCTGCGGCGGGCACGGCGGTCATGCCCATCATCACGCGCATGACCATGGCGAGGCCGCGACCAAGGTCCGCGATCCCGTCTGCGGCATGACGGTCGATCCCGCGACCTCGAAGCACCACCTCACACATCACGGCGAGACCTTCCATTTCTGCTCGGCCGGCTGCCGCACCAAATTCGCTGCCGATCCTGCAAAGTATCTCGCCAAGAAAAACGAAGAGCCCGAGATGCCCGCGGGCACGATCTACACCTGCCCGATGCATCCGGAGATCCGCCAGGTCGGACCCGGCAGCTGCCCGATCTGCGGCATGGCCCTGGAGCCGGAAGTCGCGAGCCTGGAGACCGGACCCAACCCCGAGCTTGCCGACATGACGCGGCGGTTCTGGATCGGGGGCGCGCTGGCACTGCCGGCGGTGGTGCTGGAGATGGGCGGCCATCTCGCGGGACCACACAACTGGATCGATCAGACGCTGTCGAACTGGATTCAGCTCGTCTTCGCGACGCCCGTCGTGCTCTGGGCCGGCTGGCCGTTTCTGGTGCGCGGCTGGCAATCGCTGCTGACGCGCAACCTCAACATGTTCACACTGATCGCGATGGGCACCGGCGTCGCCTACGTCTACAGCCTGATCGGCACCATCGCGCCGCAGATTTTCCCCACCACCTTCCGCGGCCATGAAGGCGCGGTCGCCGTCTATTTCGAAGCGGCTGCCGTGATCACCGTGCTGGTGCTGCTCGGTCAGGTGCTGGAGCTGCGCGCCCGCGACGCCACCTCGGGTGCGATCAAGGCGCTGCTACGTCTTGCGCCGAAGACCGCACGCCGCGTCGAGCCTGATGGCAGCGAGCATGAGGTCGACATCGAGCAGCTCCATGCCGGCGACCGCTTGCGCGTCCGCCCCGGCGAGAAGGTGCCGGTCGACGGCATCATTCTGGAGGGCCGCTCCGCGCTCGACGAGTCGCTCGTGACAGGTGAATCCATGCCGGTGACCAAGGAGCCAGGTGCAAAAGTCATTGCCGGTACGCTCAACCAGTCGGGCGGCTTCATCATGCGCGCCGACAAGGTCGGGCGCGAGACGCTGCTGTCGCAGATCGTGCAGATGGTCGCGGACGCACAGCGCTCGCGCGCGCCGATCCAGCGGCTGGCCGACCAGGTCGCGGGCTGGTTCGTGCCGACCGTGATCGCCGTGGCCGTGGCTGCTTTCGCTGCCTGGGCCTGGTTCGGACCGGAGCCTCGGCTCGCCTTCGGCCTCGTTGCAGCCGTCAGCGTGCTGATCATCGCCTGCCCCTGCGCGCTTGGCCTCGCAACCCCGATGTCGATCATGGTCGGCGTCGGCCGCGGTGCGCAAGCAGGCGTGCTGATCAAGAACGCCGAGGCGCTGGAGCGGATGGAGAAGATCGACACGCTCGTGGTCGACAAGACGGGCACGCTGACCGAGGGCAAGCCCAAGGTGGTCGCGATCGTGCCGGCGCCCGGCTTTGTTGAAGATGACATCCTCCGCACCGCGGCCAGCGTCGAGCGCGCCAGCGAGCATCCCTTGGCCGATGCGATCGTGCGCGCGGCCAAGGAGAAGCAGCTCACGCTGAGCCCCGTCGAGGAGTTCGATTCGCCGACGGGCAAGGGCGCGACCGGCAAGGTCGACGGCAGGAACATCGTGCTCGGCAACGCGAAATATCTGTGGTCTATCGGTATCGACACCAAGCCGCTCGATGCCGAGGCCGAACGTATGCGCCAGGACGGCGCCACCGTGATCAACATGGCCGTCGACGGCAAGCCGGCCGGCCTGTTCGCGATCGCCGATCCGGTCAAGGCCTCGACCCCGGAAGCGCTGAGGGCGCTGGCGGATGAAGGCATCAAGGTCATCATGCTGACCGGCGACAACCGCACGACGGCGGAAGCCGTGGCGCGCCGGCTCGGCATCGCCGAGGTCGAGGCCGAGGTTCTGCCGGACCAGAAGAGCGCGGTGGTGACGAAGCTGCAAAAGGCCGGGCGCAGCGTCGCGATGGCCGGCGACGGCGTCAACGACGCGCCGGCACTGGCGGCCGCCGAAGTCGGCATCGCCATGGGCACCGGCACGGACGTGGCGATGGAGAGCGCCGGCGTCACCCTGCTGGGCGGTGATCTCACCGGCATCGTGCGTGCGCGGAAACTGTCGCAGGCGACGATGAGCAACATCCGGCAAAACCTGTTCTTCGCCTTCATCTACAACGCCGCCGGCATTCCGATCGCCGCCGGCATCCTCTACCCGGCGTTCGGTATCCTGCTGTCCCCGATCATCGCGGCGGCAGCGATGGCGCTGTCCTCGGTGAGCGTGGTCGGCAACGCACTGCGGCTTCGCGCGACGCGGCTGTGAGGAGCGCGAAATCCGTGTAGAACAGGTCCATTCGGCGGTACACGCGGAGAGGACCTGATGCAGCGGATTACGATCACCATCGAGGACGATCTTTTGGCGGAGATCGATGCGGCGGCGGAAGCGCGCGGCTACCAGAACCGCTCCGAGATCATCCGCGACCTCGCGCGCGCCGGCCTGCAACAGAGCACCGAGGACACCGCGCAGACCGGTCCCTGCGTTGCCGGCCTCGTCTATGTCTACGACCACGCCGCGCGCGATCTCTCGAAACGCCTGGTGCAGGAATTCCACGGCCACCACGACCTCGCGCTGGCCACCCTGCATGTCCATCTCGACGACAACAATTGCATGGAGATGACGGCGCTGCGCGGCGACGCCGGTGAGGTCAGGCATTTCGCCGACCACATCATCGCCGAACGCGGCGTCCGCTACGGCCGCGTGGTGATGATCCCGACGGGTGAAGGGAAGCAGGCGAAGGCGCGCAAGCACGGGCATCGGCATGAGTAGGATGGACCAGCGGCAGCGCGGATCTTCTCCTCTCCCGTAATTCCATCTCGTCCGCGAGCTCGGCACGCGAGAGAAGTTTTCGCTCGCGCGGCAGTTGTGCGCCAGGGGGCCCGGTTCACCAGCGCGACACGCCTGGTCGAGCTCGCCACGACTTCCTTCCGTTGTGATTGGAAGCCAGGTTGTCGTATCTCAACTATAGGTGTAATCTGGAGCCCAGTGCCTGGTTCAGGCACCGGACTGCATTTTTTTCAGAAATATCTTTGTATGACCGGTGAATTGCTCGCCGGGCTCGGATCGGCACGGAATTGGTCAACAGCTCGGACCCTTCGGCGCCCATGATTTCGATCTAAGATTGCAACCGCCGACCCACTTGGCCGACTAAAGAAAGACATTCGTCAAAATCAATTGCGGAGACGATGCGATGCTGGCCGACCGCAAATGGGTTGAGAGAAATCTCGGTTTCGATCCGATCACGACGCCGCCCCCGCCCGAGACCTTCGCGGTGAAACGCGTGGCCAAGGGCCCGGTGAAGAAATCCGCAAGGGTCACGACCGAAGACTTTCGGCGCGAGATCATCGATTTCGATTCCGAAGCGACCGAAGGTCGCGAGTTCATGGCCTTCTCGACCTCGACCGGGCTGTCGCGCTTCACCGACATTGCCTGGCCGAGGGGGCTCGCGCCGCAAACCGGGCCGAAGCCGAAGGGCAACGGCAAGGGACCGCTGCCGCGCGCCGACGTGCTGGTCGTGACCTGGACCGTCGGAGATGGGCGACAAGGCGCCGCGCTGGCTCGCGATCCGCAACGTCTCCGATCCGCAGATCAAGGCCGAAGGCACCTTGCAGCAGCAGGAGCAGCTCGCCGCGCAGATCTACAAGGGGTTCGGCCGCTGGAGCACGGTCTGTAGCGCCATCACCTGCTGGGCCAGCATCGCAGCGGAGACTTGAGCCGAGCGATCCGGCCAGCGCGGACGACAAAGGACGGACGATCAATCAGGGAGATTGGAACGACCATGGCGCAGATCACGATCAACGGCATCACAATCGATCCTTCGGCTCCGCACGCGGAACGCGCGGCGCTATCGCTGGATCATGCGAATGCGAAGGAATCCGACTACATCATCGTGCAGACCAACCAGCCGCTCAACGCCGAGCGCAGAGAGCAACTCGCCAAGGCGGGCGCCGAGATCCTGGAAGCCGTCCCGGGCAACGCCGTCGTCTGTCACTTTCCGGCGTCCGGGCTCGACAAGGTCCGGAAACTGCCGTTCGTGGCATGGGCAGACCTCTACCCGGGCATCGTGAAGATCGCGCCGGCACTGCGCAACCTGGACACCCAACCGGGAGGCGTCGCCGCGGCGCGCGCGCTCGCGGCAAAGCCGGCGGCGCTCGACCGCACCAGCGTGACCGTCGACGTCATGCTCCACCGCAATGTCGGCGTGAAATCCGCCGCAAGGAAGATCGCGGAAGCGGCGCATGTGCAGCTCGACGACGTCGTTCCGGGCACCACCAAGGTGCGTGTGACGCTGAAGATGCGACGTCTTGCCGACGTCGCGGCGCTCGACGAGGTCCGCAGCGTCGAGAAGGTCTTTCCCCGCAAGCTGCTCAACAACATCGCGCGGGGAATTCTTCGCGTTCCCGCGGCGACGCCGAGCAATGGCGGCGAGGGCGCGGGCGAGATCATCGCGATCGCCGATACCGGTTTCGACAAGGGATCGACCACGAACACGCACCCGGCCTTCAAGGGGCGCGTCAAGAAGCTCTACGCGCTCGGCCGTCCCCGGCGCAAAGACGATCCGGACGGCCACGGCACCCATGTTGCGGGTTCTGCCCTCGGCGACGGCGTATCGAAAAGCGACGGCCCGATCCGCGGCACGGCTCCCGGCGCAAAGCTGGTTCTGCAATCCGTGCTCGACAGCGGCGGCAACCTCGGCGGCCTGCCCGACAGCCTCGATGAGCTGTTCGGTCCGCCCTACAAGACGGACAAGGCGCGAATTCATTCCAACTCCTGGGGCAGCGTCGGAAATTTCGGCGTGTATGACTCCCAGGCCAACGAACTCGACACGTTCGTCTACGCGCACCGCGACATGCTGATCTGCTTCGCCGCCGGGAACGAGGGGAGCGACAAGGATGGCAATGGCCAGGTCGACCCCAACTCCGTGACGCCGCCCGGTACGGCCAAGAACTGCCTCACCATCGGCGCCTGCGAGAACAATCGTCCCACCGAGGCCATGACCTACGGCAGGGCATGGCCAAACGATTTTCCGGCCACGCCGATCAGCTCCGATCGAGTGGCCAACAATCCCGAAGGGATGGTGGCGTTCAGCAGCCGCGGACCCACCAACGACGAACGCATCAAGCCCGACGTCGTGGCCCCGGGATCCTTCATTCTGTCAACCCGTTCCCGTGCCACGAACTCGAAGGGATGGAAGCTCTCGCAAGACCCGCTCTACATGTTCGAGGGCGGCACCAGCATGGCGACGCCGCTGGTGGCCGGATCCGTCGCCCTGGTCCGGGCGTTCCTGAGGAAAAGCGAAGGGCTGAAGTCGCCAAGCGCCGCGCTGCTCAAGGCGCTCATCATCAACGGTGCGCGGAGCATTGCCGGACAATACCATCCGTCGGAGGCGGGATCCGTCGCAAGCAACAGCCAGGGCTTCGGCCGGGTCGACGTTCAGGCCGTAGTCGGCCCCCATGCCGCGAACGAAACGCTGCAGTTCTTCGACGAGAAGAAGAAGCTGGACGCCGGCAACCGCGAGGACCGCACGGTCACGATACCGGCGGGAAGCAGCCGCCTGAAGGTCACGCTGGTCTGGACCGATCCGCCCGGCGAAGGCCTGCAAAGCGACCTCGATCTCGTCGTGGTGGCCAACAAGCAGGAGCGCCATGGCAACATGCCGGCCGGCTCGAAGGACTTCGACCGCCGGAACAATGTGGAGCAGGTCATCTTCGAGAATCTGCCGCCCGGCGAAGCGGTGATTTCGGTCATCGCTCATTCCATCGCCGTCGCGCCGCAGAACTACGCCCTCGTCATTAGAGTCAGCTAGGGCGCTTTCAAGCGAAGTGGGTGCCGGTTCGCGTGAAGAAAGCGCGTCAAAACAAGAACCTGATGCTTCGGTTCTGATCCGATCAGAGCTGACGCTCCAGGCGCGGCATTCCGCCCCGGAGGGCACCGCCTCTTGTCGAACCTTCCCGGCATGTCTACCTCTCGCGGGTGGTTTCCCCGAGAGGTACTCCCATGCTGGATGCCGCCGTAAAGGCGTTGTCGCAAATGATGTCGCCGGCGATGCGCTCGATCCTGTGGCGATCGATCGGGCTTGCACTGGTGCTGATCACCGTGCTGGCGATCGGCCTGCAGCGGCTGCTGAGCTGGTTTGCGACCTATGGCGAGGTCTGGCTGGAAGGCCTGCTCGGGCCGAGCTGGCATTCGTCGCTCGAGGTCCTCGCCTGGATCGTCTCGATCGCGGCGGGCCTCGGCGTCGTGTTCGGCGGTGTGTTCCTGATGCCTGCGATCACCTCGCTGGTGGCGAGCCTGTTCGTCGACGACGTCGCCGACATCGTCGAGCGCGAGCACTATCCCGCCGAGCGCCCGGGCGCTGCGCTGCCGTTCAGCCAGGCGATCTCCGAGGGCGTCAAGACCGCGCTGCTGACGATCCTGGTCTATCTGATAGCGTTGCCGCTGGTCCTGTTCGCCGGTGCCGGATTCCTGATCTTCTTCGTCGCCGCCGCCTGGCTGCTCGGGCGCGAATATTTCGAGCTCGCCGCGATGCGCTTCCGCTCGCCGGACGAGGCCAAGGCGATGCGGCGCGACAATGCCGCGACCATCTTCACCGCCGGCCTTTTCATCGCGGCCTTCGTCTCGATCCCGATCGTCAATCTGGCGACGCCGATCTTCGGCATGGCGTTCATGGTTCACATGCACAAGCGCCTGTCCGGCCCGCGGCCCGAGCTGATCGAGCCGGCGCGGCAGATGCGGTGATATCGCTCAGCTCACCATTCAGCTCACCTCTCAGTTCACTTGCACCCCGCATTTGCGCAGCAGCATCCTGGCGAAGCCGAACGGCGCCGGCGTGAACGGACCGGGCGGCGCGCGGGTGATCAGCGCGACGACCCCGAGCGCGGCGATCGCGAGCCAGAAGCACAGCCAGAAGCCGTCGATATAGGCGAGCACGTTGGCCTCGCGCTGCACCAGGCCGGCAAGCGTGCCGACCGCGCGCGCCTGCGCCAGACCGGTGCCATGGGCTGCGAAGTAATCGGCGAGCTGCTTGAGCCTGCCCACCACATCGGCATCGCCGACCATAAGGTTCTGGCCGAGATAGAACGAATGGACCTGCTCGCGCACGCGCAGCCACGTGCCCATCAGCGCGATGCCGATCTCGGCGCCGCCGAGGCGCATGATCTGGATGTAGGCGGCAAAAGAGGTGGCGCGGCTCGGATCGGCGTTCGACAGCAGCGTGATGATGATCGGCAGCAGGAGCAGCGACTGCCCGATCGCCTGGAGCAGCACGATGCCGATGAAGTCCTCGCGCGCCCAGACATGACTGAGCTGCGTGCCCCAGAGATTGGCCGCGGCAAAGCAGGCAAAGCCCAGCACCACGACGAACCGCGTATCGAAATGCCGCAGCAGCCAGATCGAGATCGGCACCAGCACGAACATCGGCAGCGCGCCATAGGTGAGCAGCAACACCCCGCTCTGCTCCGGCCGGAGCAGAACGACATTGCCGAGGAAATTCGGCACCAGCGACGAGTTGGAGAGGCTGGTCAGCGTGTAGAGCAGGATCAAGACCAACCCCAACCCGACATTGCGCGAGAACAGCACGTTGACATGCGCCCAGGGCTGTCGCACCAGCGACTCGTTGACGAGGAAGCCTGCGAACAGCACCACACCGCTGACGAGCAGCGCCATCACCGTGCCGGAGCCGAGCCAGTCCAGGCGATTGCCTTGGTCGAGGCCGGCATAGATCATCGAGACCGCGGCGCCGAGCAGCAGCATGCCGCCCCAATCGGCCTCGCGCAGCAGCGTGCGGTTCACCGGCTCGCTTGGCGTGCCCAGATAAACCATCAGGCCCATCAAGGGCGCGATCACGACGCCCTGCCAGTACAGCCATTGCCAGCCGAGATGGTCGACATAGAAGCCGACCAGGGAGCTCGAGGTGTCGAGCGCAAAGCCGACCCTGATCGAATAGAGCGAGATCGCCGGCACCCACCATCGGATCGGCAGGTTTCGTAACACGATCATGAGCGTCGCAGGCACGAAGGTGCCGAGCAGCAGGCCGTGCATGACGCTGAGCGCGAGCAGCGTCGGATAATCGTGCACGAAGGGAATGATCAGCGACACCGCGGCGTAGACGAGGCTCGGAATGCCGAGTACGCGGCGCAGGCCGAACACCGTCGCAAGCCACGCCACCGCCGGCGCAATCAGGATCTGCGAGCCGATGCCGGCGGTCGAAAGCCAGGCGCCCTCGTCGAACGAGAGCGAGAACGCACCGCGCAGGTCCGGCAGGCCGACCGTGGTCAGCCGGCTGTCGAAATTGGCGAGGAACGAGCCGAGCAGCACCGCCGCCACGGCAAACAAGGGCTGCGGCGCGATGCCGCCGCGCGAGAGAGGTCCGTGGCCGGCATCGTCATTTTCCGCCATTGCCGGCCTTCGTGTCGATGCTGGTGACGACCGACATGCCCGGCACCAGCCGCGCCAGCAGCGGTTGGTTGTCGTCGAACTGGATGCGCACGGGAATGCGCTGCACGACCTTTGTGAAATTGCCGGTCGCATTGTCCGGCGGCAGCAGGGCCACTTGCGCGCCGGTCGCGGGCGCAATGCGTTCGACCCTGCCGCGCAGCTTCTCGCGCGGGAAGCCATCGACGGTGATCTCGACCGGTTGGCCGGGCGCGACATGAGTGAGCTGGGTCTCCTTGTAATTCGCGATCACATAGACCTTCGGCAGCGGCACCACGTTGATGAGGTTGGTGCCGATGTTGACGTAGTCGCCGGGCTGCACCTGGCGCTCGCCGACGACGCCGTCGAACGGCGCGGTGATCGTGGTATAGCCGAGCTTCAGCTTCGCGCTCGCCAGCGTCGCCTTGGCAGCCGCGACATCGGCGGCGCGCTGCTTCTTGGTGCCCTGCAGAACTTCGAGTTGATGCTGCTGCGCGGCGATGACGGCGCGACTGGCACGCACGTCGGCCTGCGCCTTCGCGTAGCCCGCGACGGCCTGTTCCAGCCGCTGCCGTGTGCCGGCTTCGGTCTGCGTCAGCGATTTCTGGCGATCCTGCTCCTGCCGGGCCTCGACTTCCAACGCTTCCGCGGACAGCTGTGCGGCCTGCGCCTGCGCGATGGTCGCATATTGCAGCTCGACCTGGTTGCTCAGATTGTCGAGCACGGCCTGCGCGGCGGCGACGGCGGCCTCGGACTGTGCGACCTGGGCCTGGTAGTCGGCGGGATCGATCTGGATCAGGAGATCGCCGGCCTTGACGCGCTGGAAGTCGGTGACCCCGACGGTCAGCACTTCGCCGGAGACGCGGCTCGCAAGCCGCGTCAGATCGGAGCGCACATAGGCATCGTTGGTGGTCTGGATCACGGCGTTGCCGACCCATTCGTCGAAGCGCAGCGTCGCCAGTGCGACGAAGGCGAGCGCGACGATCACGGCGAACAAGGGGACCGCGAGCCGGCTCCAGAGCGAGCTCGCCGGCCGCTGCGTCGGCTTCGGCGGCGGAGCCGGTACCGCGGCCGGCGGTGGCGACGAGACTTGTTCCTGCTGACTCACGACATGCCCCCAAAACCGGCTTGCTTCACATCGTCCCGGAACGACGGCGAATTCCGCCTCAGACCGTCTTCTCCGGCCATCGGCAGAGATCGTTGATCAGGCAAACCTCGCAGCGCGGCTTGCGCGCGAGGCAAGTATAGCGGCCGTGCAGAATCAGCCAATGATGGGCGTGCAACATGAACTCGGCCGGGATCACCTTTTCGAGACCAAGCTCGACTTCGAGCGGCGTCTTGCCCGGCGCGAGCCCGGTGCGGTTGCCGACGCGAAAGACATGCGTGTCGACCGCCATGGTGTGCTCGCCGAAGGCCATGTTGAGCACCACGTTGGCGGTCTTGCGACCGGCGCCTGGCAGGGATTCGATCCCGGCGCGCGTGCGCGGCACCTCGCCGCCGAATTCGCTGAGCACTTTTGCCGACAGCGCGATCACGTTCCTGGCCTTGGTGCGATAGAGGCCGATGGTCTTGATGTACTCGCGCAAGCGTTCTTCGCCGAGGTCGAGCATCTTCTGCGGCGTGTCGGCGACCTCGAACAATACGCGCGTCGCCTTGTTGACCCCGGCATCGGTGGCCTGCGCCGACAGCACCACGGCGACCAGCAGCGTGAAGGGATTGACGTGTTCGAGCTCGCCTTTCGGCTCCGGATTGGCCTTGCGGAAGCGGCTGAAGACCTCGTGGATCTCCGCTGGCGTCCACGGTTTTATAGCCTTGAGTGATTTCTTGGCGGCGGCCATCGGCTTCGCGACCGCCGCCTTTGCCTTTTTCTTCGGCACGGCGGCTTTGCGCGGGGCCGGCTTGCGGGTGATTTTCGCCATGATCGGGATATACTGAGGGACGATGAGCACAGGCAACGAAATTGAGCGCGAGCGATCTGAACGCGAGACGGAGCCTCAGATCTTCTCCGCACTCCTGACGCCGCACCGCTCGCTGAACCGCACCGGCTTCCTCGCCGTGATGCTGTTCCTGAGCGTCGTCAGTTTCGTCACCGGCCTCGTCTTCCTGATGATGGGGGCATGGCCGGTGTTCGGCTTCTTCGGCCTCGACGTGCTGGTGATCTGGTGGGCCTTCAAGGTCAATTTCCGCACCGCGCGGGCGCGCGAGGAGATCACGGTCACGCCCTCGGAATTGCGGGTCCGTCGCGTCAGCCATCGCGGCCAGGTCGCCGAATGGACGTTCAATCCGCTCTGGGTCCGCCTCGACATGGAGGTCGACGAGGATTTTGGCATCGAGCATCTCTACCTGATCTCGCGTGGCCACCAGATCCAGATCGCCCGCTTCCTTGGTCCAGACGAAAAGGCCAGTTTTTACAAAGGCTTGGTTGAGGCCCTGAGCGCTGCCAAGCGCGGCCCGACCTACAACCCGGTCTCCTGAGTCCGGATCGGAAATCGGGTGGTTTCGGCCCGGCGCCACGCCTACATTTCCAATCATGATGACACTCGCCATAAATGACCAGCGCCTGGCCAAGCCGGGCCCCCAGAACGCCGCGCTACGCGATTACGACTCCGTGCGACGGGCGATCGCGTTCATCTCGGAGAATTGGCGCACCCAGCCAGCCATCGAAGCGATGGCGGATGCGGCGGGCGTCACGCCGGATGAGCTGCACCATCTGTTCCGCCGCTGGGCCTCGATCACGCCGAAGGCTTTCATGCAGGCGCTGACCCTCGACCACGCCAAGGGTCTGCTGCGGGACTCCGCGAGCATTCTCGATGCAGCACTCGACTCCGGTCTCTCGGGGCCGGGGCGGCTGCACGATCTCTTCGTCACCCATGAAGCGATGTCGCCGGGCGAATGGAAGAACGGCGGCGCGGGTCTCACCTTGCGCTACGGCTTCCACCCCTCGCCGTTCGGTACGGCGATCGTGATCGCGACCGATCGCGGCCTGTCGGGCCTCGCCTTCGCCGATCCCGGCGAGGAGAAGGTCGCGCTCGCCGACATGACGCGGCGATGGCGCAATGCAACTTACGTCGAGGATCACGAAGGCACCGCACCGCTCGCACAGCGCATCTTCGACACCAAGCTATGGCGGCCGGACCAGCCCCTACGCGTCGTGATGATCGGCACCGATTTTGAGGTGCGGGTGTGGGAGACGCTGCTGAAGATCCCGATGGGGCGCGCGGTGTCCTATTCCGACATCGCCTGCAACATCAACAACCCGAAGGCTTCACGCGCCGTCGGCGCTGCGGTCGGCAGGAACCCGGTCTCGTTCGTCGTGCCCTGCCACCGCGCGCTCGGCAAGAGCGGCACGCTCACCGGCTATCACTGGGGCATCACCCGCAAGCAGGCGATGCTGGGCTGGGAGGCCGGGCAGCTGGGGATGCAGTAAGCGAGATGCCGTGGAGCACTCTGCCGTAGGGTGGGCAAAGGCGCAAAGCGCCGTGCCCACCATCTTTCTCAAGTCGCTGACGCTGCGTGGGCACGCTTCGCTTTGCCCACCCTACGGCACCGTGCGTGCGGCGATAACCTAGCCCGCCAGATCCAGCTTCGACGCCACGGTCGAATCCGCATTGAGCCGGTAGATGATCGGCACGCCCGTCGCGAGCTCACGCTTCAGGATGCCTTCGGGCGAGAGCTTTTCCAGCACCATGATCAGCGCGCGCAGCGAGTTGCCGTGGGCAGCGACCAGCGTGCGCTTGCCGTTGAGTACGCCGGGCAGGATCTCCTGCACGTAATAAGGCAGCGCGCGCGCCAGCGTATCCTTCAGGCTTTCGCCGCCGGGCGGCGGCACGTCGTAGGAGCGCCGCCAGATCAGCACCTGGTCCTCGCCCCATTTCTTGCGGGCGTCGTCCTTGTTCAGGCCGGAGAGATCGCCATAGTCGCGCTCGTTCAGCGCGACGTCTTTGGAGGTCGGCAGGCCCTTCTGGTCGAGTTCGCCGAGAATGAGATCGAGCGTGTGCTGCGCGCGCGTCAGGACCGAGGTATAAGCGACGTCGAACACGAGGCCCTGCGCTTTCAGCTTGCGGCCGGCTTCCGTGGCTTCCTTCACGCCGAGCTCGGTGAGATCAGGATCCTTCCAGCCGGTGAACAGATTCTTCAGATTCCACTCGCTCTGGCCGTGGCGCACGAGCACCAGGAGACGTTCGCTCATTGACTGCTTTCCATTCCGTTCGTTCAGATGTCTGCGAGACCGAGCACGTCGGCCATGGAGTAGTGCCCCGGCTTCTTGCCATGCGCCCACAGCGCCGCCTTGAGCGCGCCATGTGCGAACAACATGCGGTCTTCGGCCAGATGCGACAGCGTCAGGCGCTCGAACGGACCGAGGAAGGTCACGCTGTGCTCGCCGGCGACGGTGCCGCCGCGCAAGGAAGCAAAGCCGATGTCGCCCGGCTTGCGTGCACCGGTGATGCCGTCGCGGCCGCGGTCCGAATGCTCATCGAGCAAGATGCCTCGGCCGGCGGCGGCGGCCTGGCCCAACATCAGCGCCGTGCCCGAAGGCGCATCGATCTTCATGCGGTGGTGGGTTTCGACGACTTCGATGTCGAAGCTCTCGTCGAGTGCCTTGGCGACGCGCTTGACCACCGCGGCGAGCAGATTGACGCCCAGGCTCATATTGCCTGACTGCACCACGACCGCGCGGTTGGTGACGCTCTTGATCACGGCGTTGTCGGAGGCCGACAGTCCGGTGGTGCCGATGACGTGCACGATGCCGCGCTGGGCCGCGATCGCGACATTGGCGATGGTCGCCGCCGGCACGGTAAAATCCAGGATGCCGTCGGCGTCTTTCGACATCGCCCAGAGGTCGGCCGAGACTTTGATCTCGTTGGCCGGAAGGCCCGCGAGCACGCCGGCATCCTTGCCGAGCAGCTCCGAACCCGGCGCCTCCAGGGCTCCCGCCAGTACCGCGCCTTCGGTGTCGGCAATCGCTCGTACCAGCGCCCGGCCCATCCGGCCGCCGGCCCCAGCAACAATCAAACGCATATCGGACATGGTTCACCCTCTCCACGCCCTATAGCGGGAGCGGGCCGTTCCGGCAACCGACCAGACCTTTAAAAGGCCCTTGGAATCGGGTCGCTCCCTAACACAGGGGGCAGCGCTAGAGCGTGAGCTCCAGGTCTTTCTTGAGCACGATCTGGCCATCGCGCTCGACAACATAAGTGGCCTTGTAGGAGCCACGTTCCCAACCCCCAGGAGGCCGCTTCTTCCCCGCAAAGAGCATGAATTGCGCTTTGTTGGTCTGAAGAGGTGCAGACCGATTTTCCGCAATGACATTCCCGAGGGGATCCTTGACGACCAGCCATTGCGCATCGCCTGCCTTCAGCCCGATGGCCCGCACGAACGCGACGATCGCCATCGAACTGGCGGACGGCATTTGACTCTCGGCACTGCCGTCCTCGATGAGTTCCATCGTAACCGGCCCCGTCGTAAAGCCCGCATTGAGGATGGCTCGTTCCTGATACTCGAGTTTCGGGCGGACGGCAGCAAGCCAGAGGGATTGACCGCCCTCGCAAGATTCGGGACGAACGCCATACGCAAAGGGATCGACGACCACGCCACCATGCCTCACGGTGAAATGCAGGTGAGGATACTCCGTGAGGCCGGAGAGTCCGACACGACCGATCGGCTGTCCAGGTTCGACCTTGTCTCCAGGCTTGATCAACACACTGCCGGCGGCCAGGTGGCAGTACTGGGTTTCCCACTGCTCCGGATGTTCGATGACGACGCCATTGCCACATTCGGCCTCGCGCACCGCTTCGCGTCCCGATTTTGTGAAAGCGCCGTCTGGAGAGTCATTGCGTGTACGAAGAATGCGGCCGCGTGCTGCTGCGCGCACTTCCACGCCGGCCTTTTGCACGGCCAGTGAGGGCAAACGAAAGTCGGTGCCGTTGTGGTCGTCATAAGTCAGCGTGCCGCATTTGTAATCTCGCGCCGACCGGGACGGATCGAGATCCGTGTAATTCTGGATGAAGCAGGTACGGCCAGGCTCGCAGGCAAGCGGAAGCGCCAATTGAATGCTCTGGGCATCGGCACGGAAGCCAGCCCCAGCCAATGCCAAGGCAGCGAACGCCCGGTAGAGGAGACCCGCGCAGCTCATGCGACTCGACATCAGGGAGCCCTGTAGCTCAGTCAGGCGAACGCTTGCCGGCGGTCCGCAAGCTCATCGGACCCTCTTCGTCCAATCGACAGTCGGAGGCCGGCCGGCTCACCGAGTTCTCGCGCCTGCCAGCGCCAAAAGGCGACTGGGTGAGATGATACAGAAGAAAGAACTCCGACTGGCGATTGATCCCCAATTTGAGCATGATCCTCTTGGTGTAGGTTCGCACCGTTGCCTCGGTCAACCCAAGCTCGGCTCCAATATCGCGAGGGCATTGGAATTGAAGAATCCGGGCGACGATTCTTTCCTCAGCCCAGTTCAACCCGAAGGCAGATGCAATGCAGTGCGCGCCCTGCGCGTCATCGAATTGCGGCACGACGATGAGGACCTTTCCCACCTCGTCATGCGTCGGGACCGCACCGATCTTGGCGAAGGCGAATTGCTGACGATCTATCGAGAGCGGTACCGTAGTATTGAGCCCTCCATGAGTCCCGCTCTCAACGAGCACCTTCCCGATTGCCCCCCGCAAGCTCTCGGTCACCGAACCGCATGAGCCGGCGAGCCTGCCTCCATCCATCCTTAGCAGCTCGCGCTTGGCAAGCAGCACTCGTCCACCACGATTGACTGCGTGAACGTGCAGGCCCTGGTCCGCAACGATGGCAGGAAAGGTCAGCTCTTCGAGCCAAACCTGCGTATCGAGATGCCCCGGCGTTTGCCGGGCAAGTGAATGAGCAGCCTTCCATAACGGGCGCACGGTATGCGCCAGGCCGGGAATCTCGGCTGCCGCAAGCGCTGACGGTCGCCATCCGGCCACGAACACGACCGTGGCTCGCTCGCCGGAAGCAAACCTGCCAATGACGGAATGGCTCTTTACCGGGGGTTCCGCGCCGATCAACTTGCGGACGAAGGACGTCCGGGAATTGATCGGCTCGAGCGAGGCGACGTCCTCGGCGGTGCCCTTGCGCGCAAATCGCTCAACCATCGTCGCGCATGACGGGTCGGTAGGAGCGTCTCCGATTCTGGCTTCTTCCAGCCCGGAGGCGGACAGCATGGCGACGTAGCAGCTCCTGCAACCGAGCAATTCCGCTATGGCCCTCGCGAAATATTCCATTGCGGTCTGTTGCGGGCGTGGCTCCGGAAAAGACCCTGACGGACCACATCCGTCATTGCCCTGCTTCGAGGCGCGCTCGACGCAATCGGTGCGAAGATCATCCTGTGCGGAAGGTAGTGCCTTACTGCACTCATGCACGGTCGCCTCCCTCATAGGCCGGCCCAGCCCTTACCAGCGCTTAATTCTCCCTGAACGCACGGTTGATCCGCAACGTCATCGGCTGCAAAAGATATTCCGCAAAGGTTCGTTCCCCCGTCTCGACAAATATCTCGACAGGCATTCCAGGCATCAATGTCGAGATGTAGGAGGCCGTCGGCGCGTTGGGGTCAAGCTCGACCTCGGCCAAATAGGAGCTCTCGCCGGAACGGGTATCGGTCAGCGCGTCTGCCGCAACGCCGACGACCCTTCCCTCGAGCATCGGCCGCCGACGAATGTTGAGCGCGTGAACCCGCACGCGCGCCATCTGTCCGACATAGACCTCTTCCCGATCGGCAGGCTTCAATGTCGCCTCGATGACAAGCCGATCCTGCGTCGGAACGATTTCCATAAGGGTTTCCCGAGGTCCAAGCACGGCATTGAGGTCCCTGCTGTTGAGGCCGACGATCCTTCCACTTTCGGGGGCACGCAATTCAGACCGAACAAGCTGGGCACGCAACGCGGCAATTCGATGTCTGAGGTCGCCGATTTCTTCGCTCGTCGCATGCCGCTGCTTGGCGATATCCTGATTTTGGTTGAACCCCAGCTGCCGGCGTCTGTCCTGCAGCTCCGAGATCTTGCCCTGCATCTCCGAAATTGATGCAGCATTGCGATCGACCTGTCCGGCGGCCTCGGCTTCGGCGCGTTGCAACGCCAACACACGTGGTTTCCGGGCGAGGCCCTTTGACAGGAGATAGCTCGTGTCGGCTATCTCTTCCCGCAACAGTTTGAGTTGCTGTTGAAGTCCTTGAGTGTTGCTCTCGAGGCCACGGATGCCGTCCGCGTTCTGCAGCATCTGCTGATCGATCACCTTGCGCTCGTTTTCAATCGCGGCCAGTCGCGCGGCAAATTCAGCCTCCTGGGTTTGAATGGCGATACGTGCGGAGAGACGGGTCGCACTTTCCCGCAATTCGTCCGGAAACCGGATTGACTTCGCGCCGTCTTGCTCCGCCGCCAGCCGGGCCTCCATCGCCAGGTCGGCAAAGAACTTCGTTTCGAGAGAACCAAGGGTCGCCTCGATCTGCGCGGTGTCGAGCCGTGCAATGAGTTGACCGGCTTCGACGTGATCGTTCTCCCGGATATAGATCGATTTGATGATTCCGCCTTCCAGATGTTGCACCGCCTTGCGCTTCGAATGGACCTTGATGAATCCTGGCGCCACGACGGCGCCGCGAAGCGGAACCGTGGTTGCCCACAAGCCGAAGCCGCAAAATTGCAGGACGAGCAACACACAGCCCCAGGCGATGATCCGTCGCATGTCGGAGCGCGGCTGCTCCGTCGGCCAGGTCTTCGACGGGAGGCCGGCAACAGGCGCGGAAATCGCGGCGGCTTGACGGGTCTGCATCATGGAATGACCCTCCTGCCTGGCAGCCTCTGAGGTTCGGCATTGCGAGGGAGCACAGATGGACCCGGGACCGGTACAGGTGCCGGCCGCTGGGTGCGAAGAACCTCAAATGGCGGTCCGAAGGCGATCTGGTTGCCGTCCCTCAACAGCAGCACAGCATCGGCGATGGTCAACAGCCGCGGCCGGTGGGTGACGATCACCGATGCTGCGCCGCGCGCCTTGGCTGATAGAATGGCGGAGCACAACGCTTCTTCCCCCTCCGGGTCGAGATTGGCATTGGGCTCATCCAACAGGATCAATTTGCGATTGCCGAAAAAGGCCCGTGCAAGACCGATGCGCTGACGTTGGCCACCGGATAGCCTGCTACCGTCGCGGCCGATCTCGGTCTGGTAGCCGGCCGGAAGGGACAGGATCATTTCGTGCGCCTGCGCGAGCATGGCCGCGGCGACGATGGCCTCGTCCCGTGCGCATTCATCAAACCCGGCAATGGCTTCGGCCACCGTTCCACCCAGGAGCTGCACGTCCTGGGGGAGATAGCCGACGAATTGCCCAAGCTGGTCGGGATCCCAGGTATGGAGTGCTGCGTGGTCCAGCCGGATCGTACCGCTGGTCGGCCGCTCGAGGCCTGCCATCAAGCGCAGCAATGTGGATTTTCCAGCGCCGGTCGGTCCGATCACGACGACAAGTTCGGACGGCCGGCATTGAAAGGATATGCCCGCGAGAATAGGACGCTGCGTCCCGCCAATCCGGAATGTCACCCGTTCGACCTGAAGGATGCCGGATGGCGGCGGAAGCAACGTCTTCCGCGGACGCGCAAGAACCGGCATCGCGGCGTTGCAGACTTGCGTCCAGGCCTCCTGCGCAGATGCCAACGCGCGCCAGGCCGAGACCAACCCTTCCATGGGCTGCAACGTGCGCGCGATCAGGATTGAGCTCGCGATCAGACTGCCGGACAGCACCTGGTTCTGCAGCACGAGCCAGGCACCGGCGCCGATCGCGGCGATCTGCAGGATGGTCCTGACCATTCGCGCGGTGGCCGTAATCGTGTAGATGCGTTCGCTGGCTCGCACGACCGGAGACAGGGCTTCGTCATTGAGGCTCATGAATTCCCGGATGGCGCCTCGGGTCCAGCCCATCGCCCGCACCACGCTGGCGTGCCGGACGATTCCATCGAGCATCGCCTGCGTCTTCAACGCGGCCTGCGAAGCCTGCGCAATTTCCCCGCGCGCGATCCAGTGGCTTGCAACACCCATCGCCAACAGGACCGCCACTCCGATCAGGACTATGACGCCATACCAGGGGTGCAGGAAGAACAGGATGAGAATAAACACCGGGAGAAATGGGGCATCTATCAGCGATGTGACCGGGCCGCTCGACAGGAAACTTCTCAACTCGCGAAGCTTGACGAGATCGTGCGGCCGGCCGTCGACCGGCGCCGTGCTGATGATGCTGCCTTCGAGGATGATCGGAGCGAGCCAGTGCTCGAACCCAACGGCGAACCGGCTCAACAGCCGGTTACGAAACGTGTCGAAGGCAGCGCTGAAGGCGAGGGCGCCCACGGCGATGACGGTGAGGCCGACAAGCGTCTCAACGCTGCCGCTGCTGAGCACGCGGTCGAACACTTCGATGGAATAGAAAGGGACGACCAGCAGCAGCAGATTTACGGACACGCTAAAGCAGACGATCCACACCAACGCGAATCGTCCCGGAATCAAGCTCACCAGCATTCTCTGGTCAGATGCTGGGATCACACCACGGTTACGCGAGTACATAACTGGCCGGCACTATCACTGACTGAAAACATGCAGAGGGCGGGGCGGCCTGACAGCCGCCCCGCTGCTAGTCGGCACTAGACAACGTCAACGGCCGTATAACCGGCGGCAGTGTTGATGTCGTCGATCGACTCGAACGGTGTCGCGCCGCCCGTGATGCCATCGAGCTGGATGGCGCCGAAGCCGAAATCCAGCACGGTGTTGGTGCCGTCGTCGTCCACTACCACTGTAGCCGGGTCAAAGCCTGGCGGAGCGTCGACAACAACGGCATCGCCATCGGCAAAGCTGAGATCGGTGACTTCATCGTTGCCGAAGTTCGTGGCTGTGTTGTCGCCGAAATTGTGCGTATCGGTACCAGCACCGCCCGTCAGCACATCGTCGCCGAGTCCACCGTTGAGAGTGTCGGCGCCATTGCCGCCGTCCAACTCGTCATCGCCGTCACCGCCGCTCAGGGTGTCATTGCCGGCGCCGCCCGACAGGATGTCAGCCCCAGCCTCGCCGTTCAGGACATCGGTGCCGTCGCCGCCATCGAGCGTGTCATCTCCGGCGTCGCCGTCGAGCGTGTCGTTGCCGGTTCCGCCGCTCATTTCGTCATCACCGGCGCCGCCGCTCATGGCATCGTTGCCCGCGCCGCCGGCCATCTCGTCGTCTCCGGCATCGCCGAACATCGTATCGTTACCGGCGCCGCCGTCCATGATGTCGTCGCCCGCGTCGCCGTGCATGGTGTCGTTGCCATCGCCACCATTGAGCGTATCGGCGCCCAAACCGCCGTTCAGGATGTCGTCACCGGTACCGCCGTTCAGCAGGTCATTGCCAAGTCCGCCGTTCAGCGTGTCGTTGCCGGCATCGCCATTCAGGGTGTCATCTCCGAATCCACCGTTGAGTACGTCGTTACCGTCGCCGCCATTCAAGACGTCATCGCCGGCGTCGCCGCTCAACGTATCGTCGCCGGCGTCGCCCCACAGGGTGTCGGCACCCGCGCCGCCATGAATCTCATCAATGCCGTCGCCGCCGTGGATGTCGTCGTCACCGGCGTCACCAAAGAGCTGATCAGCGCCGTTTCCACCATCGATGGTGTCGTTGCCTTGGTCGCCATGGATGATGTCGGCGCCGGCATTTCCGCTCAGCGTGTCGTCGCCCGCGCCGCCGTTGATCGTGTCGGCGCCGGCGCCACCGGTGATCGTATCGATACCGGCATTTCCATCAAGGGTGTCGTCGCCGGCACCGCCATCGATGGAATCATTGCCCGCGCCGCCGCTTACTTCATCATTGCCATCCAGGCCAGTAATGGTGTCGTTGCCTTGAAGGCCAAAGATCTGATCGTCTAAATTCGTGCCAGGCAACACATCGTCGCCTGCTGTTCCGATGATCAGTGCCATGATCTCCGCTCCCGTTGCATGGAAATGCGCGACGCGGGTCGCATTGCGGCCCGTCATGGACGTCGCAGATTTCGGGTTTGGCTTGCTGCCCATCACCAAACGATGTGGGCTTCAATCAAGCAACCTTGGATGAAAGGAGAGCGGTGCAGCAATCCCCATTTGGGGACAAAAGAATACGGCAAGCTGGTGGACCCAATAACGGCCACAGTCTTCGTCTCAGGCGCGAACCTCACTCACGCGTTCAAGCGAATGAGTCCGTCAAGATGATGCAAGGTGATGTCGGCGTAAGTGCGAGCGGAGATGTCTGCGACGCTCTCCCGATCGCGTGCGATGGTCGCACGCGCGTGCTGTCCGCGAGAGCCGACAATGCTCGCGTCAATCCAGGATCGGCTCTCGCGACAGTCCGTCTTCAGGGCTGCGGGCCGTCGTAGCCCTCGATGATGATGAGGTCCGCGATGGAGTGCGGCTGGCGCACCTTGATGTTGGCCTGGTATTCCGGCGAGTTGTAGCAGGCGATCGCGGTCTCGTAGTCCGGAAATTCAATCACGACGTTGCGGGTGCGGCTTTGGCCTTCGACGGTGGTGAACTTGCCGGCGCGAACGACGAAGCGGCCGCCCCATTTCTTGAAGATCGGACCGTTGGCGACGGCATAGGGCCTGTAGCCTTCGTCATTGCTCACGTCGACGCGTCCGATCCAGTAGCCCTTTGCCATTGTTCTTCTCCCTGTTTGATCAACTTGATCAGCCGAGCGCTTGCGCGATCTCGAACTGGATGGCCTCGGCGATCGCCTTGGGATCGGCGGCTTCCACCACCGGCCGCCCGACGACGAGATAATCGGCGCCGGCACCAATCGCGCGGCCCGGCGTCATGATGCGCTTCTGGTCGCCGCTCGCCGCGCCTGCCGGCCGGATGCCGGGCGTGACGAGGTGCATCTGGTGTCCGACGATCTTGCGCAAGGCACCGACCTCTTCGGGCGAGGACACCAGCCCGTCGACGCCAAGCACCTGCGCCTGCTGCGCGCGCGCTTCGACCAACTCGGAGACGCTGAGCCGATAGCCGGCCGCGTGCAGATCGTCGTCGTTGTAGGACGTCAGCACCGTGACGGCGAGGATCTGCAGGCTCGCGCTGCCGCGGCCTTCGACGGCGCCCTTCATGGTCTGCGGATAGGCGTGCACGGTGAGGAAAGTCGCGCCCAGCCTGGCGACACTCTCGACACCGCGCGTCACCGTGTTGCCGATGTCGTGCATCTTGAGATCGGCAAACACCTTCTTGCCCTTGTCGGCGAGCTTGCCGATCAGCGGCAGGCCGCCGGCATAAGCGAGCTGATAGCCGATCTTGTAGAACGTGACGCTGTCGCCGAGCTTCGCGATCATCGCCTCCGCGGCATCGACGCTGGGCAGATCGAGCGCAACGATCAGGCGGTCTTTCGGGGCGATTTCGGCTGGCGTCATGTCACCTCACATCATGCGTTGGGAAATGTCGATCAACTGCGCCACCAGCTCCTTCAACGCGGCGATGTCGCCCTCGTTCTTCAGCCTGTCCATATCGTCATAGGCCTGGTCGGCAAAGGCGAGCGTGAGCTGGCTGGCAATCACATTGGCGTGGCAGGAGGTCAGGATCAGCCGCAACGCCTGGAGCGCGCGCGCGGCACCGAGCCGGCTCTGCGAGGCGCCGGCGAGCGCGAAGGCGCGGTTGCGAAACACGTCGCCGCGCGCCTCGTGCGGATCCTGCACGCGGCTGACCCAGTCGATCGCATTCTTCAGCAGCGGCGGCACCGAGGCGTTGTATTCGGGCGAGACGAACAGCACGCCATGATGCGTGCCGATCATGCGCTTGAGGTTGATTGCGTGCCTGGGCACGCCGGACTTGACCTGGAGATCGCCGTCATAGATCGGCAGCGGAAAATCGGCGAGCGAAACGCGGGTGACATCGACACCGGCCTGGGCGAATTCATAGGCGATGACCGCCGCCAGCTTCGCATTGTGCGAGCCGGCGCGCAGCGAGCCGGGAATGATCAGGATTTTAGGTGCGGGCATCCGCTTCCATGCGTTCGGCGAAACGAGCCCGCCGCGCAAAGGAGAATGCCGGCGGAATTAGTCCTTGCGATACACCCAGACGCGGGCCGGCGGAAGGTTCATCCAGATCCGCTCCGAGGCCTCTGTGGACACGCCGGGAAGCGATTTCGGGATCGGCGGCACCACCGCATAGGTGAACTGCACGAAGGGCGCGCCCGGCGCCAGCGCCGTGAAGGCGTCGCGGATCAGCCGGAGCCGCGTCAGCATCGGTTTTGTCACGAGCGGCAAGCCGGAGACCACTGCGGATGCCGGCGCGCTCAGCACGTTCCAGAGCGTGTCGCGCAGGCGATAGGCATCGCCCTGCACCACCTTGGCTTGCGGATAGCGGTCGCGCAGCAGGGCGCAGAAGCCGGGATTGTATTCGACGAGGACGAGGCGCTTCTGGTCGACGCCGCGCTCAACCAGGGCCGAAGTGATGGCGCCGGTGCCGGGCCCGAGCTCAACCACAGGCGCGTCCGAATTGACGTCGACGTAATGCGCCATGGTCCGGGCAAGCAGCTTGCCCGACGGCATCACCGCGCCCATGTGCAGGGGCTTTTCGATCCACGATCTGAGAAAACGCACCTCGTCATCGAGACGAGGCTTTTTCAACGCACGCGCGGACGATGGCAATGGCATGTCTGGACCGGACGGGACCGCAGGACCGCGGCGTGTCAGAAAATGGTCATAAACAGGTATAGGCCGAAGGCGATACGGTCAAGACGAGTCAGCTCGCCCGATTGCTGAACAGATCCTTGACCTTGGCGAAGAAGCCGACGGATTCGGGCTGGGTATTGCCGGAGGAGAGCTTTTCAAACTCGGCCAGCAATTCCTGCTGTTTCTTGGTGAGATTCTGCGGAGTCTCGACCGCGACCTGGACATACATGTCGCCCATCTGCCGCGAGCGCAGCACCGGCATGCCTTTTGATGCAATGCGGAATCGGCGGCCCGACTGGGTTCCGGCCGGCACCTTCACCCTGGTTTTGCCGCTGTCGATGGTCGGCACCTCGAATTCGCCGCCGAGGGCGGCCGTCACCATCGAGATCGGCACCCGGCAATGCAGGTCGGCGCCGTCGCGCTGGAACAGCTGGTGCTGGGCCAGCGACAGGAAGATGTAGAGGTCGCCGGGCGGGCCGCCGCGGACCCCGGCCTCGCCTTCGCCGGCGAGCCTGATCCGCGTGCCGTCCTCGACACCCGGGGGAATGTTGACCGACAGCGTCCGCTCGCGGGTGACCCGGCCCTGGCCGGAGCAGGACGGGCAGGCGTCCTCGATCATCTGGCCACGGCCCTGGCAGCCCAGGCAGGTGCGCTCCAGCGTGAAGAAGCCCTGTGACTGCCGCACGCGGCCGGCGCCGCCGCAGGTCGAGCAGGTCTTCGGCTTGGTGCCGGCCTTGGCGCCGATGCCCGAGCAGGCCTCGCAGGTGACGGAGACCGGAATCTCGATCTGCGCGGTCTTGCCGCTAAAGGCTTCCTCGAGCGTGATTTCCATGTTGTAGCGCAGGTCGGCGCCACGCTCGCGGCCGCCGCGGCCGCGCTGCCCGGCCATGCCGAACAGGTCTTCGAAGATGTCGGAGAAAGAGGAGGCGAAGCCCGCGCCGAAACCGGCGCCGCCGCCGGGGCCGCCCTGCTCGAAGGCCGCATGGCCGAAGCGGTCATAGGCCGCGCGCTTGTCCTTGTCCTTGAGAACCTCGTAGGCCTCGTTGATTTCCTTGAACTTGACTTCGCTGGTGTCGTCCCCGGGATTACGGTCCGGGTGGAATTTCATCGCAAGCTTGCGGAAGGACGATTTCAGGACGGAATCGTCGGCAGTGCGCTCGACTTCCAGGGTCTCATAATAGCAGCGCTTGGTGGACGTGGGCATGTTGAACTCGGTCTATCCAATCGCGAATCAAGTCGGAGTGAAACGACGTCGCCATGAGACGATATAAGCAGCCCTTCGCTTCGCGGCAGAGGGCAGCACGGCGGCGTTCATCATAGCGGCTGGGAATTGATCGATCGTAACGAGGCCATGCCCCGCCGAGCCCGACACGACGGCCTCCCCCGTGAGGGAGGAGGCCGGTAGCGCGTGTGGGGTCCAAGCCGTCCGCATCGTCACCCTCTTGGGGTTCAGGCGGACTTCTTGTTGTTCTTGTCGTCGTCGACTTCGGTGAACTCCGCGTCGACGACGTCGTCCTTGGCCGCGTCCTTCTTGGCGTCGGCCTCGGCCTGCTGCTTGTACATGGCCTCGCCGAGCTTCATCGAAGCCTGGGCCAGCGTCTGGGTCTTGGCCTTGATCGCCTCGGCATCGTCGCCCTTCAGCGCTTCCTTGAGGTCGCTGACGGCATCCTCGATGGCGCGGCGCTCGGTCTCTGCGACCTTCGAACCGTGCTCGGCCAGAGCCTTCTCGGTGGAGTGCACCAGGCCATCCGCCTCGTTCTTGGCGGTGACGGCCTCGCGGCGCTTCTTGTCCGCCTCGGCATTCGCCTCGGCGTCCTTGACCATCTTCTCGATGTCGGCTTCCGACAGGCCGCCGGAGGCCTGGATGCGGATCTGCTGTTCCTTGGCCGTGGCCTTGTCCTTGGCCGAGACGTTGACGATGCCGTTGGCGTCGATGTCGAAGGTCACCTCGATCTGCGGCATGCCGCGCGGGGCCGGCGGAATGCCCATCAGGTCGAACTGGCCGAGCATCTTGTTGTCGGCCGCCATTTCACGCTCGCCCTGGAAGACGCGGATGGTGACCGCGTTCTGGTTGTCCTCGGCGGTCGAGAACACCTGGCTCTTCTTGGTGGGGATCGTGGTGTTGCGGTCGATGATGCGGGTGAACACGCCGCCCAGCGTCTCGATGCCCAGCGACAACGGGGTCACGTCGAGCAGCAGCACGTCCTTGACGTCGCCCTGGAGCACGCCGGCCTGGATCGCGGCACCGATCGCCACGACTTCGTCCGGGTTGACACCCTTGTGCGGCTCCTTGCCGAACAGCTGCTTCACGACTTCCTGGACCTTCGGCATGCGCGACATGCCGCCGACCAGAACGACTTCGCCGATCTCACCGGCGGTGACGCCGGCGTCCTTCAGCGCCTTGCGGCAGGGCTCGACCGTCTTCTGGACGAGGTCGTCGACCAGCGCCTCGAACTTGGCGCGGGTGAGCTTCATCGTCAGATGCTTCGGGCCGGTCTGGTCCGCGGTGATGAAGGGCAGGTTGATCTCGGTCTGCGTCGTCGACGACAGCTCGATCTTGGCCTTTTCAGCGGCTTCCTTCAGGCGCTGCAACGCGAGCTTGTCGTTGCGCAGGTTGATGCCCTGCTCCTTCTGGAACTCGTCGGCGAGATAGCCAACGAGGCGCATGTCGAAGTCTTCACCGCCGAGGAAGGTGTCGCCGTTGGTCGACTTCACCTCGAACACGCCGTCGCCGATTTCGAGAATGGAGATATCGAACGTGCCGCCGCCGAGATCGTACACGGCGATCGTGCCGGTCTTGGTCTTGTCCAGACCATAGGCGAGCGCGGCCGCGGTCGGCTCGTTGATGATACGCAGCACTTCAAGGCCCGCGATCTTGCCGGCGTCCTTGGTCGCCTGGCGCTGGGCGTCGTTGAAGTAAGCGGGAACGGTGATGACGGCCTGATCGACCTTCTGGCCGAGATGGGCTTCCGCGGTCTCCTTCATCTTCTGCAAGATGAACGCAGACACCTGCGAGGGCGAGTAGGTCTGGCCGTCGGCCTCGACCCAGGCGTCGCCGTTGGAAGCCTTCACGATCTTGTACGGTACGAGCTTCTTGTCCTTCTCGACCATCGGGTCGTCGTAGCGGCGGCCGATGAGGCGCTTCACTGCGAAGAAGGTGCGCTCGGGATTGGTGACCGCCTGGCGCTTGGCCGGCTGGCCGACGAGGCGCTCACCGTCGTCCGTCACGGCGACGATCGAAGGCGTCGTGCGCATGCCTTCGGAATTCTCGATGACTTTGGCGTTCTTGCCATCCATCACGGCGACGCACGAATTCGTGGTGCCGAGGTCGATCCCAATGACCTTTCCCATGGTCCTGATATCCTTGTTTTTGCGGCAGGCTGGTTGGGCCCAGAAGGCACCCGATCCAAACCCCCTAAGATCAAACATCCGCGATATTGCGATGATTGGGGGTCATATAGGAGGGGGGGAGGGGCCTGCAAGGACCGAACGCAAGTTTCGGCCGTGAAAACATTGGGTTTTGGAAGATCATATCCGGGCTCAACCGCCCTTGCGGGTGAGGAATTATTAACAGGTTCAGTTATCGCCGGCCCCGCCACCGTGATCCATCCTGCCCTGTTGCCGGAAGGCCAAACCCGGTAAAAGGCGGGCGGCCAGCCAGCCGCCCTTGAGGCTGCTTCGCGCGACAAAGCGGCACGATGGCCGACCATCGGACGGCCTCAATGTGAACCAATCAGAGGGCCCATGAAGCTGATCCGCCCCCTCACCGCGCTCGCCCTCCTCGCCGCGGCGGCGTTTCCGGCGCTCGCCGCCGACGCCGTTTTCCCGCCCGGCTTGCGCCTCGGCATGGTGCCGCTGGTCGGCCTCAGCACGGCCAAGACGTTTCCGGGCTTCGAGAGCACGGACGGCAACGTCAAGGTGCTGATCACCGAGCTGCCGCCGGCGGCCTATGGCGAGGTCGTGAGCGCCTTCAATTCCAATCCCGCCGGCACCGCCGGCGTCAAGCAGGACAAGATCGAGACCCCCGCGGGTCTTGCCTATTTCACCACGGAAAGCGGCAAGGCCGGCGATACGCCGGTGAAGCGCTACTCGATGATCGTGCCGGGCGCCGGCTTCTCCGGCTATGTCGCGGTGCAGATCCCGGAGAATGCGACCAGGATCTACACCGACGAGGCCGTGCGGCAGATGTTTGCGAGCACCACGACCCGCAAGCAGGTCTCGGCCGAAGAGCAGATCGGGCTGATGCCGTTCAAGATCACCGATCTCGCCGACTTCAAGGACATCCGCACGCTGGCGCCGGGCTCGAGCATCATCCTGGCCGACGGCAACGAGAGCGCGGGTTATGAATCGAAGCCGTTCATGATCCTGGGCCTGATCGGGGCCACGCCGCAGCAGGCCGACGACCGCGCCCGCTTCGCCCAGGAGGCGGCGCTGCAGATCCCCGGCGTGCGCGAGTCGCGCGTCACCATGTCCGAGCCGATCCGCATCAACGGCCAGCAGGGCTTCGAGACCCGGATCGACGGCGTCAGCGGCAAGGACAAGACGCCCGTGACCGTGGTGCAGTGGATTCGCTTCTCGAGCAGCGGCGCCTCGCTGCGCATCATCGCCAGCGCCCCGCGCGACCAATGGTCGGCCGCCTTCACCCGCTTCCGCGCCGTGCGCGACGGCATCCAGCCGAAGGGCTAGCGACAGGCGGTCCAATACACGCGGTGTCGTCCCGGCGACCGCCGGGAGTGATGTTTGGGTTGGCAAGCCCAAGCGCTGGACAAAGCCGGCTGCATTTTCGGGCTTCTGTTCGTATACGAACGGAACTAGGCTTCGCTTCCGTTGGATCATCCTGGAGGGAGGCGAACGATGCTCGATCGACGACAAATCCTCGCGGCGCTTGGGACAAGCGCTCTCGTAGCCCTTGCTCCAACCGCACTCCTGGCGGCCGCATCGATCAAGCCGGACGATGCTTCCGCGCTGCTCGTGATCGACGTGCAAAACTGCTTCCTGCCCGGCGGCAGCCTCGCGGTGAAGGAAGGCGAGCAGGTGGTGCCCGTCATCAACAAGATCTCGAAAGCATTTTCGAATGTGGTGATGACGCAGGACTGGCACGCGCCCGGCCACATCTCATTCGCATCCGTGCATTCCGGCAAGAAGCCGTTCGAGACCGTCGATCTTCCCTACGGCAAGCAGGTGCTGTGGCCGGACCATTGCGTGCAAGGCACCGATGGCGCCGCGCTGTCGAAGGATCTTGCGATCCCGCACGCCGAGCTCATCATCCGCAAGGGTTTCCACAAGGACGTCGACAGCTATTCGGCCTTCCTGGAAGCCGACGGCAAGACCTCGACGGGCCTTGCCGGCTATCTCAAGGGGCGCAAGATCAAGCGCGTTTTCGTCGTGGGCCTTGCGACGGATTTCTGCGTCGCCTGGACCGCGCTCGACGCGCGCAAGGCGGGTTTTGAGGTCTATGTGGTGGAAGACGCCTGTCGCGGCATCGACACGCAGGGCTCGCTCGCAAAAGCCTGGGCCGACATGGCCAAGGCCGGTGTGAAGCGGATTCAGTCGGCGGACATCGCGTGAGTGCGTAAGGCACGACAAACTGCATGACCCTCATGGCGAGGAGGCGCGTCAGCGCCGTCTCGAACCATGCCGGCTGAGCTGCAACAGCGGGGCCTTCATCCTTCGAGACGCGCGCGAGCGCGCTCCTCAGGCTGAGGATCGCACCGCTCAGTTCGACTCGTTGCTGTTCGCGGCGGCCGCAGTCTTCGCCCCGCCCTTGGCGACACCGACCAGAGCCGGGCGCAGCACGCGCTCGCCGATGGTGTAGCCGGCCTGCATGACCTGCACGACGGTGCCCGCAGGCACCGACGCATCCGGCACCTCGTACATCGCCTGCTGGAAGTTCGGGTCGAACCTCTGGCCCTGCGGATCGAACTTCTTCACGCCGTGCTTTTCCAGTGCGTTGAGCAGCGAGCGCTCGGTGAGCTCGACGCCCTCGATCAGCGAGGTCAGGCCGGGATCGGCCGCGGCGCGGGCCTCGGCCGGGACGGCATCGAGCGCACGCTGGAGATTGTCGGCGATGTCGAGCACGTCGCGGGCAAAGCCGGTGATGCCATAGAGGCGGGCATCGGCGACTTCCTTGGTGGTGCGCTTGCGGAGATTTTCCATCTCGGCCAGCGTGCGCAGCATGCGATCGCGCGCCTCGGTGACTTCCTTCTGCAACAGCTCGACCGAGCCCGGCTCGGGATCGTCGGGCATGATGTAGGGTTTTGACACCACAGGCTCGCCGGTCGGCGGGGTCGTGTCGTCGGGCTGCCGGTCTCGATCGGTCATCGGCTCTCTTCTCGAACTCGTCTCAAGGGATTGTTGGCCCGGATATCGTGCCTAAGCCGACGAAAATCAAGCGCCCGTGATCGGTGGAAACGCCGGTCAGCCCCCCAAAAGGCGGCTGACGATGCGGGCGGCATAGTCCACGGTCGGGATCACGCGGGCATAATTCAGCCGCGTCGGCCCGATCACGCCCAAAACGCCGACGATGTGGCCGGCGGCATCCCGATAGGGCGAGATGATGGTGGAGGAGCCGGACAGCGAAAACAGCTTGTTCTCGCTCCCGATGAAGATCCGCACACCTTCCGCCGTCTCGGCACGACCCAAAAGGTCGATGACGCCGCGCTTTGTCTCGAGATCGTCGAACAGCAGGCGAACGCGCTCCAGATCCTCAAGCGCATGCAGATCTTCGAGCAGATTGGCGTGGCCGCGGACGATGAGCTGGCGATCCTCGTTCTCGCCGCCGGACCAGCTCGCGATTCCCGCCGAAATCACCTTCTGCGTCAGCTGATCGAGTTCCGCGCGGGCTTCGCCGAGTGCGGTCTCGAGCTCGAGCCGCGCTTCGGCCAGCGTGCGGCCGCGGATGCGCGCATTGAGGAAATTGCCGGCTTCGGTGATCGCCGAGGAGGGAACCCCGGGCGGCAGCGACAGCACGCGGTTTTCAACCTGCCCGTCCTCGCCGACCAGAATGACCAGCGCCTTCTCCGGTTCCAGGCGGACGAATTCGATGTGCTTCAGCCGCGCATTGGACTTTGGCGTCAGCACCACCGCGGCAGCCCGCGTGAGACCGGACAGCCGCGTCAGCGCCTGATCCAGCGCCGCCTCGACCGATTGCACCTGACCGACGGAGGTGAGCTGGCTCTGGATCGCCTGCCGCTCGGTGTCATTGAGGTCGCCGACCTGCATCAGGGCATCGACGAAGAAGCGCAGGCCGAGTTCCGTCGGCAGACGGCCGGCGGAGGTGTGCGGGGCGTAGATCAGGCCCAGCTGTTCCAGATCGGCCATGACGTTGCGGACCGAGGCCGGCGATAGCGGCATCGCGATCAGCCGCGAGATATTGCGCGAGCCCACCGGCTCGCCGGTCGCGAGATAGCTTTCGACAATTTGACGAAAGATGTCGCGGGAACGCTCGTTTAGCTGGGCGAGGCCTGCGCGCGGCGCGATCAGATGGATCGGATCGTGATGGGCCACAGACGGTAACTCCTCTCAGACACTCATAATTTGTCCATCCCCGGGGGTTCTGACAAGCGCGGCGTTTGCGGGCCAGGAAATCGGGGGTGAATAAGCCCTTGCCGCCCACCCTCACCCCCCCTACAAGCACCGCGAACAGCCCTTTTCCGAGAGTTTTGGAGGATTTCCCATGCGGCCAAGCCGCCGTGCGCCCGACGAATTGCGCCCCGTGACGCTGGAGCGCGGCGTGGTCAAATATGCGGAAGGCTCCTGCCTGGTGAAATTCGGCGACACCCATGTGCTGGTCACCGCCACGCTGGAGGACCGCCTGCCGCCGTGGCTGAAGGGCCAGGGCCGCGGCTGGGTCACCGCCGAATACGGCATGCTGCCGCGCGCGACCACCGAACGCACCCGCCGCGAGGCCTCCGCCGGCAAGCAGAGCGGCCGCACCGTCGAGATCCAGCGCCTGATCGGCCGCTCGCTTCGCACCATCGTCAATCTCGAAGCGCTCGGTGAACGCCAGATCACGGTCGATTGCGACGTGCTCCAGGCCGACGGCGGCACGCGCACGGCTTCGATCACCGGCGCCTGGGTCGCGCTCGCCGATTGCATCAACTGGATGAAGGCGCGCAACATGATCAAGGCCAACGTGATGCGCGACAACGTCGCCGCCATCTCCTGCGGCATCTACAACGGCACGCCGGTGCTCGACCTCGACTATGCCGAGGATTCGGAAGCCCAGACCGACGCCAATTTCGTCATGACCGGCGATGGCCGCATCATCGAGGTGCAGGGCACCGCGGAACGCGAGCCGTTCACGCAGGACGAGTTCCTCGCGCTGATTGCCTTGGCGCAAAAAGGCATCGCGCGCCTCGTGGACTTGCAGAAACTGGCTGTGGCGTAGTCAATAAGCCATGCACCGCCGAATCACCGCAAAGCTCGTCATAGCGACCCACAATCCCGGCAAGCTCGCCGAGATGAAGGAGCTTTTGGCGCCTTACGGCATCGAGGCGGTGTCGGCGGGCGAGCTCGGCCTGCCCGAACCCGAAGAGACCGGTAACGATTTCCGCAGCAACGCCGCGATCAAGGCGATCGCGGCAGCGCAAGCGACGAAGCTGCCGGCTTTCGCCGATGATTCCGGCATCGTGGTCGACGCGCTCGATGGCGCGCCCGGCATTTTCTCCGCGCGCTGGGCCGGTCCTTCCAAGGATTTCAGCGCTGCGATGACACGGATCGAGCGCCTGTTGCAGGAGCGCGGTGCGACCACACCGGACAAGCGCACCGCGCATTTCGTCTCCGCGCTGTGCGTCGCCTGGCCCGACGATCATCTCGAAGAGGTCGAGGCACGCGTCGACGGCACGCTGGCCTGGCCGCCGCGCGGCACCGCCGGCTTCGGCTACGATCCGATGTTCGTGCCCAACGGCCACGATCGCACCTTCGGCGAGATGACCAGCCTCGAGAAGCACGGCCTGCCGCCGCTCGGCCTCGGCCTGTCGCACCGCGCCCGCGCCTTCGTGAAACTGGCGGAGATCTGCCTTGAGCCGCGCTAAGGAAGCCTTCGGCGTCTACGTGCACTGGCCGTTCTGCCTGTCGAAGTGCCCGTATTGCGACTTCAACAGCCATGTCCGCCACGCCGCGATCGACGAGGCGCGGTTTGCGTCCGCCTTCGCGCGTGAAATCGAAACGACCGCACAACGTTCGCCCGGCCGCGAGGTCACCTCGATCTTTCTCGGTGGCGGCACGCCGTCCTTGATGCAGCCCGCAACCGTCGGCGCGGTGCTCGATGCCATCGGCAAGCACTGGCACGTCGCCGGCGACGTCGAGGTGACGCTGGAAGCAAATCCGACCAGCGTCGAAGCCACGCGCTTTGCCGGCTATCGCAGCGCCGGCGTCAATCGTGTCTCGCTCGGCGTGCAGGCGCTCGACGACGCCTCGCTGAAAGCGCTGGGCCGCATGCACAGCGCGCGCGAGGCACTAGATGCCGTCGCCATCGCGCGCCGCTCGTTCGATCGCTATTCGTTCGATCTGATCTACGCCCGCCCCGACCAGACGCCGGCGATGTGGGCCGACGAGCTGCGTCTTGCAATCGATGAAGCCGCCGAGCACCTGTCGCTCTATCAATTGACGATCGAGGAAGGCACGCCGTTCTTCGGCCTGCACCAGGCCGGCAAGCTGAAGACACCGGACGAAGCCGTCGCGCGCGCGCTCTACGACGTCACGCAGGAGACCTGCGACAAGCTCGGCCTGCCCGCTTACGAGATTTCAAATCACGCGCGGCGCGGCGCCGAGTGCCGGCACAATCTGGTCTACTGGCGCGGCGAGGAATATGCCGGCATCGGCCCCGGCGCCCACGGCCGCCTCGACATCGACGGCATCAGGCACGCCACCGCCACCGAGAAGCGCCCCGAAGCCTGGCTGATGCGGGTCGAGACCAACGGCCATGGCGTCGTCACCGACGAACTCCTCAACAGCGAGGAACGCGCCGACGAATTTCTGCTGATGGGGCTGCGTTTGGCGGAAGGCATCGACCCCGAGCGCTACAAGGCCCTCTCCGGCCGTCCGCTCGATCCCAAACGCATCGCGCTGTTGCGCGAGGAGGGCGCGATCACGGTCGATGCGACGGGACGGCTGCGCGTGACCAGCAGCGGTTTTCCGGTGCTGGATGCGGTGGTGGCGGATCTCGCGGCGTAGCGAGATCTCGTAGGGTGGGCAAAGGCGCACTTGCGCCGTGCCCACCATCTATCCGCAAATTTGATAGCGGTGGGCACGCTTCCGCCTTCGCTCTTCGAGCTACGGCGGACAAGTCGCTTTGCCCACCCTACGGCACCGTCGTCCTGAGCTACGCCCCAAAACTCTTCGGCGACCCCGCCACCGCAACACCACCACCCGTCGTCACCTTCATCACAGCAAGCCCACGCTCATTCGTCCCGTCCGCGCGGAAGCGGAACAGGCCGTCGATACCGGCGAAGCCGGAAGCGTTGGTGAGCACGTCGGACGAGAAGCGCGTGGTGCCCTGCGTGCGCGCCAGCGCGGCCACGAGGGCGACCGCATCGTAGGCGAGCGTGGCGGTGCGGATCGGTTCGGCTCCGTATTTGGTGCGGTAGCGGCCGGAGAAGGCGCGAAAACCGGCCGGATCGGGCGCGGCGTAGAGACCGCCTTGCAAGCTTAGGTTGGCGTAGACGCGCGGATTGTCCCACAGGCCGGTGCCGAGCAGCTGGATGTTGCGCAAATTCGCGCCTGCGGCAGTCATCGCATCGGCCACCGCGACGACGGCATCGCCATCATCGGCGATGAACAGCGCATCCGCGCTGCCGAGCTGCTGCGCCACGGTCCGCGCCGGCGTCGCGCGATCGGCGCCGTATTTCTCGAAGGCGACAATGCGGCCGCCGCGTCGCGGCACCGCCGCCTTCACCGCAGCCTCGACGACATTGCCATAGGCATTGTCGGGCACGAGCACGGCAACGGAGCGCTTTCCGATGCTGGCGGAATATTCGACGATGCGGTTGACGTCGGACTCCGGCAGGAAGCTCAGCAGATAGACGCCGCGGCCGGCAATGCTGGAGTCGGTCGAGAACGCGATCACCGAGATGCCGCGCGTCCGCGCGACCTGCGCCACCGCCGGCACCGATTGCGCGAACAGCGGCCCCAGGATGATCTCGGCGCCCTCATCGACCGCCTGCTGCGCGCCCGCCTGCGCGCCTTGCGGGCTGCCATTGTCGTCCTTGATCAGGAGCTGGATGTTGGGATTCTGGAACTCGGCCAGCGCCATCTCGGCGGCGTTGCGCATCGACTGCGCGGCGAGGCCGGCATTGCCGGCGGCCGAGAGCGGCAGGATCACGCCAACCTTCACCCCACCGCTGCCGGCGGTCGTGGCCTGTTGCGGCGGGCCGGCCGGCTGCGCGGGCGGCGAGGAGGAGCTGAACGGGCTGGAGAACTGGCTCAGACTCTGCTGCACGCCGGCGCAGGCCGACAGCAAGGGCGTGCCGAGCAACAGGCCGAGCGCGCTCCGCCGGGTCGCTCCCGACAATCGAGGGCCCTGAACGGGAGACTTTGGATCGCGCGGGCCCAGCATCACAGCTTCTCTTCTGACCGGCCGTCGGCCGGCCGGTCACAACATTCTTTCCACGACACAAGCCGCGGATTCAGGCATATTGTCGGCAAATAGTTAACTAAAACAAAAGGATAATGATCGCTTAGCGCGACCACACCTCAAGCCTCGGCTAGCTGTCCGCCATCCGTCACCCCCGCATCAAGGCGGCGTTTCCGCCGCGAATATGGCGCTGACGCTTCATTCCCTCGGGAATGTGATGCCGGATGGATCACATTCCAGTCCTCCTCACCCCTTACCTGGGCGCGATCTTTTTCCGAGGACCGGTTCCCAGCCCCGGGGATCATGCCTAAGTTCGATTCATTATGCGCGCAAAGCCGAGCCCGATAAATACACCTGAAACTACGGACGCCGCCCCGCGCGGTTTCTCCATCGACGCCCATCGGCTGACGGCGCCGAAGGCGGCGCCGGGCCTCCATCTGGTAGCGACCCCTATCGGCAATCTCGGCGACATCACGCTGCGCGCGCTCCAGACCCTCGCCGGCGTCGACGTCATCGCCTGCGAGGACACCCGCATCACGCGGCGCCTGACCGAACGCTACGCGATCACGGCGCAGCTCAAGCAATATCACGAGCACAACGCGGAAGCGGCGCGTCCGAGGATCCTGGAGGCGCTGGGGCAGGGCGGCTCGGTCGCACTGGTCTCGGATGCCGGCACGCCGCTGATCTCCGACCCCGGCTTCAAGCTGGTGCGCGAGGTCTGCGCAGCCGGCCATGCGGTCTATGCGCTGCCCGGCCCGTCCTCGGTGCTGGCCGCACTGTCGGTTGCCGCGTTGCCGACCGACCGCTTCTTCTTCGAGGGCTTTCTGCCGGCGAAATCCGCCGCGCGAAAGTCGCGCCTTGCGGAGCTCGCCCGCATCGATGCGACGCTGGTGATGTTCGACTCCGGCAACCGCGTGCAGGACACGCTCGCCGAGCTTGCCGAGATCATGGGGACGCGCGAAGCCGCCATCTGCCGCGAATTGACGAAACTGCACGAGGAGATTTCGCGCGCGCCGCTGCATGAGCTGGCACGCGGGGCGGACACGCTGGAGACGCGCGGCGAATTCGTGCTGGTGATCGCGCCGCCTGCGGCGGACGCGGAGCTGCTGACGCCGGATGCGCTCGACGGTCTTCTGCGCGAGCAGCTCGCCGCGCATAGCGTCAAGGATGCCGTCGCGCATGCGGTCGCGCTCTCGGGCCGGCCGCGCCGCGAGGTCTATGCCCGCGCGCTCGAGCTCGCCAAGGATTTACGGGGCGGTGATGGCGAAGACTGAGGGCGCGGAACCGAAAGTCGCCTCGCCCGAACGCGTCGCCGCGTTCCGTACCGGCATCTCCGCGGAGAGCCGCGCCGCCGCCTATCTGATGGCCAAGGGCTACCGCATCCTGGCAAAGCGCTACCGCACCCCGCATGGCGAGATCGACATCGTGGCGCGCCGCCGCAATTTGATCGCCTTCGTTGAGGTCAAGGCCCGCGCCGGCCTCGACGATGCCGCCTATGCGGTCACCCCGCGCCAGCAGCAGCGCATCATCAACGCCGCGCAAGGCTGGCTCGTGGCGCATCCCGAGCATACCGAATTCGAATTGCGATTCGACGCCATGCTGATTGCGCCGCGCTCACTTCCGCGCCATGTGTTGGCGGCATTCGACGCCTCGACCTGAAAGGCAGACCATGAAACTGAACGTCGCCGTCCAGATGGACCCCATCGCCCGTATCAACATCAACGGCGATTCCACCTTTGCACTGCTCCTGGAGGCGCAGAAGCGCGGCCATGGCCTGTCCTATTACACGCCCGACAAGCTCTCGATGGTCGGCGAGGAGATCGTCGCTCCAGTCCAGCTCCTGACCGTGCGCGACGAGCCCGGCAATCACTTCACATTGGGCGAGCCCAGGCGCGAAGCGCTCAACGGCTTCGACGTGGTGCTGCTCCGCCAGGATCCGCCATTCGATCTCGCCTACATCACCTCGACGCATTTCCTGGAGCGCATCCATCCGAAAACGCTGGTCGTCAACGATCCTGCCTCGGTGCGCAACGCGCCGGAAAAACTGTTCGTGATGAACTTTCCGCAGCTGATGCCCCCGACCCTGATCTCGCGCGATCTGGATGAGATCAACGCCTTTCGCGACAAGCATGGCGCCGTCGTCATGAAGCCGCTGCACGGCCATGGCGGCGCGGCGGTGTTCCGCGTGATGCCGCAGGACATGAATTTCGGCTCGCTGTTCGACATGTTCTCGGTGACGTTCAGGGAGCCCTGGGTGATCCAGCAGTTCATCCCCGAGGTGAAGCACGGCGACAAGCGCATCATCCTCGTCAACGGCGAATTCGCCGGCGCGGTGAACCGCGTGCCGGCCGCGGACGACCTCCGCTCCAACATGGTCCGCGGCGGCGCGGCGCAGGAGACCGAGCTCACGCCGCGCGAGCGCGAGATCTGCGCCACCGTCGGCCCGGCACTGCGCGAGCGCGGCCTGCTGTTCGTCGGCATCGACGTCATCAACGGCAACCTCACCGAGATCAACGTGACATCTCCGACGGGCATCCGCGCCATCGCGCGCCTCGGCGGGCCTGATGTCGCGGCGAAGGTCTGGGACGTGATCGAGCAGAAGCGGGCGAAGTAAGCTTGTGACCTCGTAGCCCGGATACTCACTCTATCCATCGTCACCCTGAGGTAGCTGCTTCTTCAGCGGCCCTCGAAGGGCGACGGCCCGGCTGTATCGGGGCCGTACATCCTTCGAGGCTCACCTTGCGATGCGTTGCATCGCAAGCCTCGCACCTCAGGATGACGGATCAGCATTATCGTCGCTCGCAACCGATCGCGCGCATCGCTAACCACCCATTCACCATGACGCCGCGCGCATCGTTCGAACGCACGATCCGCGTTGCGTGATTCTACGGGGCCACTGGCCGAGCGAATAACGCGTCGTTCACCATCTGCTCAAAACTGGCACCGTGACCGGCCATCACACTCGGCCTCGCAACACCCCTTATACTTTTACTCCCTACTCATCGACGCGGGGGAACCCGCCACGTGCGGTTCGAGTGCCCCGCGTAAGGGTAGAGGCGTATGAACACCGCACGCATTGTCGTTCTCGTCATCGCGCTGGGCGCCGGCGGTGTCGCTGCGTATCTGGCGAGCGGCTTTGACAACAAGCCCGCGCCCGCCCTTCCCGTCGCCGAGAAGCTGCCGACGGTCGAGGTCCTGATCGCGAAGAACGACATCCAACTCGGCCAGGCCGTCAAGCCCGAGGACCTGCAATGGCAGTCCTGGCCGGCCGCGACTGCGAGCAGCGCCTTCATCCGCCGCGACAACAGGCCCGAAGCGCAGACCCAGATCGCAGGCTCGATCGCGCGCGTCCCCCTGATGCAGGGCGAGCCGATCCGCGAGCAGAAGCTGGTGAAGGCCGAAGGCTCCGGCTTCATGGCCGCGATCCTGCCCTCGGGCATGCGGGCCGTCTCCACCGAAATTTCAGCCGAGACCGGCGCCGGCGGCTTCATCCTGCCGAACGACCGCGTCGACATCGTGCTGACCCGCCGCCTGAAGAATCCCGACAACAACAATGGCGCGACCGGCGGCAACGACCTCGTCCTGTCCGAGGTCCTCCTGACCAACATCCGCGTGCTCGCGATCGACCAGGCGCCAAAGGAAAAGGACGGCCAGAACGCCGTCGTCGGCAAGACCGTCACGCTCGAGCTCAAGCCAGACCAGGTCGCGACACTCTCGGCCGCGCGGCAGGGCGGCTCGCTGACGCTCGCACTGCGGAGCATCGTCGACGCCAACGCCGTCGACGGCACGCCCGAAGACCAGGCGATCAAGCGTCCCGGCGGCGTGAACGTAATCCGTTACGGCGTGCAGGCACGGCAACTGACGTCACAGAAGTGATGATGGGGATAGCATGAACTACGGGGATGATCGGACGGGCATGCGAATTCGGGGGAAGCGCACGCACTCGTTCTGGGCAGGGGCAATGCTGATGCTGGGGCTGGTCGCAGCCCCCGGGTTCGTCAGCGCCGCGGATGCGCCGGTCGGCGACCAGGCACCGATGCAGGCGCCGGATCTCGGCGTGTCGCCGGTATCGACCGTTGCGTCGGCGCGGACGCGCTCGCTGTCGCTCGGCGTCGGCAAGTCGGTCGTCATCGACCTGCCGCGCGAGGTCAAGGATGTGCTGGTGGCCGATCCCAAGATCGCCAATGCGGTGATCCGCTCGTCGCAGCGCGCCTATATCATCGGCGGCCAGGTCGGCCAGACCAATGTCGTGTTCTTCACCGCCGACGGCCAGCAGGTCGCCTCCTACGACATCGCGGTGAAGCGCGACCTCAACGGCATGCGCGCGGCACTGCGCCAGTCGCTGCCGGGCGTGCAGATCGAAGGCGTCGGCGAAAGCGTGATGCTGACCGGCTCGGTGTCGAGCCCGGTCGAAGCCCAGCAGGCCGGCGACGTCGCCGCGAAGCTGGTCGGCGGCTCCGACAAGGTCGTCAACAACATCGTCGTGCGCGGCCGCGACCAGGTCATGCTCAAGGTCGTCGTCGGCGAGGTGCGCCGTGACATCGTCAAGCAGCTGGGCGTCGACCTCAGCGCCAGCCTGAATGCCGGCACCGCGGTGGTGAATTTCAACAATTCCAACCCGTTCGCGGCCAGCGGCGGACCACTGGTCAGCAGCAACGCCCTTGGCGTCACCGGCCTCGCCAAGGGCGTGGCCACCGTCAACGCCACGATGCGGGCGATGGAAAGCGCCGGTGTGATGCGGACGCTGGCCGAACCGAGCCTGACGGCGATCTCGGGTGAATCGGCGACCTTCATCGCCGGCGGCGAATTTCCAATTCCCGGAGGCTACGCCTGCGATCCGGTCACCCACGTCTGTACCACCCAGATCACCTACAAGAAATTCGGCATCTCCCTGAACTTCACCCCGGTCGTGCTCAGCGAAGGGCGGATCAGCCTGCGGGTGATGACGGAGGTGTCGGAGCTGTCGAACCAGAACGCCATCACGGTGACGCAGGCGATCTCTTCATCTTCGACGAGCTCCATCACCATCCCCTCGGTCCAGACCCGCCGCGCCGAGACCACGCTGGAGATTCCTTCCGGCGGCTCGATGGCGATGGCCGGCCTGATCCAGCAGCAGACCAAGCAGGCGATCAACGGCCTGCCCGGCGTCGACCAGGTGCCGATCATCGGCGCGCTGTTCCGCAGCCAGGACTTCGTCAACAACGAGACCGAGCTGATGGTGATCGTGACGCCCTATGTGGTGCGCGCGGTCGCCCAGAAGGAATTGTCGCGGCCCGACGACGGCTTTGCGCCGGCCTCGGACGCGCAGACGGCGCTGCTCGGCCGCATGAACCGCCTCTACGGCATCGCGCGCCGCGTCGACCCGATCGAGGGCACCGGCGGCGATTTCGGCTTCATCATCGACTGAGACGGACGGTTTGGGGACCGGGGCAAGAAACGGGCCAAGAGGGGACAAAGCGATGATGAAGACGATCACCGATCGACGTCGCAACCTGCGGATCGCGCTCGCGCTGACGGGGCTCTCCGTCATGCTCGGCGCCTGCAACACCACCGGTGAGATCGTCACCCAGACGGTACCGACCGACTATCGCCAGCGCCACCCGATCGCGGTGCAGGAAGCCAAGAAGTCGATCGTGATCTTCGTCGGCAAGTCTCGTGGCGGCCTCTCCGCCGAGCAGCACGCGGACGTCGCGGGCATTGCCCGGGACTGGGTGCGCGAAGGCACCGGTTCCGTCGTCGTCGACGTACCGGTCGACACTGCGAATTCGCGCGCCGCGGCGGCGACCTATCGCGAAATCCGGTCGGTGCTCGCATCCGGCGGCGTGCCGTCGCGTGCCATCGTCCAGCATCCCTATCGCCCCGAGGATCCCGGCCTGCTGCCCACCATCCGCCTGAGCTATTCCAGGATCGCCGCAGTCGCCGGTCCCTGCGGGCTGTGGCCGGAAGACGTCGGCCCGAACATCCTCGACCCCGGCTACAACGAGAACCGGCCGTACTTCAATCTCGGCTGCGCCAGCCAGCGCAACCTCGCGGCGATGATCGACAACCCCGCCGACCTCGAGCAGCCGCGTGCCGAAACGCCCGCCTATACCGCGCGGCGCGACATCGCGTTCGAGCGCTACCGCAAGGGCACGACGACCGCGACCGCCTATCCCGAAGCCGACAAGGCCAAACTCAGCGACACCGGCAAATGACAAGTCTTCACGAAGAAGAAGCGGACGATCCGCGGCACCCCGAGGAACACATTGCGCCGGTTCCTCGCATCTCGGTGCAGGCCTTTTGCGAGACCGAGCAGACGCTCGCCGCGGTGACCGCGGCAGGGCAGGATCGCCGTCTCGCCAAGGCGCATCTCACCGCCAAGGGCGGCGGCCTGGCTGCGGCCATCGAGGTCTATGACACGATGCCGACGCCGAACGTCATCGTGATCGAATCCGACGGCACACGCGATATCCTCGAGGGCCTCGACGATCTCGCCGGCGTCTGCGATCCCGGCACCCGGGTGGTCGTGATCGGCAATCCCAACGACACCGCGCCCTATCGCGAGCTGGTCCGCCGCGGCGTCAACGATTACGTGGTCGGACCGGTCGAGACCCTCGACGTTGTCCGCTCGATCTGCAGCCTGTTCTCGGCGTCGGAAGCCATCATCACCGGCCGCGTCATCGCGGTGGTCGGCGCCAAGGGCGGCGTCGGCGCGTCCACGGTCGCGCACAATGTGGCCTGGACCATCGCGCGCGACCTCGCGCTCGATTCCGTCGTGATCGATCTCGACCTCGCCTTCGGCACCGCCGGCCTCGACTACAATCAGGATCCCGTGCAGGGCATCGCCAACGCGGTGCTGTCGCAGGACCGGCCGGACACGGCGCTGATGGAGCGCCTGCTCGCCAAATGCACCGAGCGCCTCAGCCTCCTCGCTGCGCCCGCCACCCTTGACCGCGTCTATGATTTCGGCGCCGAAGCGTTCGATGCAATCTTCGACACGCTGCGCATGACCACGCCCTGCATCGTGCTCGACGTTCCCCACCAATGGTCGGGCTGGACGCGCCGTGCGCTGGTCAATGCCGACGACATCGTGATCGTGGCCGAGCCCGATCTCGCCAATCTGCGCAACACCAAGAACATGCTGAGCGTACTGAAGGCGGCACGGCCGAACGACCGGCCGCCGCTGTACTGCATCAACCAGGTCGGAATGCACAAGCGCGCGGAGATCGAGGTCAAGGCGTTCGCCAAGACCATGGAGAGCCAGCCGATCGCGGTGATCCCGTTCGATTCAAAGCTGTTCTCGACCGCCGCCAATAACGGCCAGATGATCGCCGAGGTCTCGAAGAGCCACCGCACCACCGAGCTGTTCCAGAACATGGCGAACCGCCTCGCCGGGCGCGGCGAAGTGAAGAAGCCGAAGCGCTCGCTGTTCGGACCGCTGCTGAAGAAGCTGAAGGGCAGGGCGGGCCGCAGCTCAGCCCCGCATCGCAAGGCGTCCTAGTAAGAATAGCGGGGCGGATTATTTGTCCGCCCGCTGCTGCTTCTTCGCCAGAAGCTGCCGGAGCGCCGTGACCTTTGCCGCGGCCTGATCCGGCGGCAGGTCGGCCTTCACGATGGACTCGGCCTCGGCCTGCTTTCCTTCCAGCCCCAGCACGAGCGCGAGATTGGTACGCACGCGGGAATCGGCGGCATTGCGCTCATGCGCGCGGCGCAGGGTTTCCTCGGCCCGCGGCAGATTGTTCTGGAGCATGTAGGACAGACCGAGATTGGACAGAACCTGCGGCTCCTCGGGCACGATCTTCAGCGCTGCCGCATAATATTGCTGCGCCTCCTCGTTGCGGCCGAGCTGATCGAGCGCCGCGCCTTGCGCCGACAGGATGCGCCAGTCGGGATCCTCGGGCGTGTGCGCGCGGCCGAGCACATCGAAAGCCTGCTGGAAATTGCCGCTATCGGCGAGCGCGCGGCCGTAGCCGGCGAGCAGCGCCTTGTTGCTGGGATGGGCGAGCACGGCCTGCTCCATCACCGCGACGGCCTGGGCGCGCTGGCCTGTCTCGCGCAGCGCCTTGCCGTATTCGAGAGCGACTGCTGGATCGCTGGGCTTGGCGCGATAGCGCTCGCGCAGCGCGTCCATATCAGGCTTGGGATCGGCCTTGGACGCTGTTTCCGGCCTGCCGCCGAGGGCGCCGGTCACATCCTCAAGACTCGTGGTCTGGCAGCCGCCGAGGGCAAGGACCAGAAGCGCGGAGAACAGATATTTCGCCGGGGGAGAGGCAACGGACAAACGCTTGGACATACTCTGATCACTCGGCGACTGATCAGAGATGCTTACCCATTAACGCTAAAGTCCCGTTAAGGGACGGCGCCTGTCCGGCTCAATCGGTGAATTCAGCGCCAAACTCGCAGCCGATGCGCCAGCGCAGGCGGCATTGGCGGGAATAGTCGGGCGCGAAGATGATGGTGAATTGCGGCGGCACTTCCAGAAACTCCGCCACGACTTTCACGCCGCCGTCCGAGATATCCGTGATCGTGCAATCCCTCGGCAGCGAGCCCGCGCCAAAGTGAATCTTGGCGAGACGAGTGCACACCCGTCGTTCGCTTCTGCGGCGATTTGCAAGCATTTGAATTGTTCACCCGTTAGACCACGGCCCATCCCGCACCTCTAGGAGTAGCGGACATTCGTTGGGATGTGCTGAGGAGAGCCGCTCGCATTCGAGGCGTAGTGTCTCTGAGATGTTTACGATCGGTTAGGGTTTTCCGGGCCTTCAGGATCGTTCTCGTATTGTTCTTGCAAGAAAGATCAGGCTCTGCTACCCCTAATTGTACGAGAGGGCAGGCTGGTTCGGGCATGGTTCAGCGGGTTTCTACCGTCGCCTTTGAGGGGATCGAGGCCCGCGCGGTCGACGTGCAGGTGCAGGTCGCGCCTGGCCTGCCGGCCTTTGCCATCGTCGGCCTGCCGGACAAGGCGGTGTCGGAGGCGCGGGAGCGCGTCCGCTCGGCGCTGATCGCCTCGGGGCTGGCGCTGCCGGCGCGGCGGATCATCGTCAATCTCGCACCCGCCGACCTGCCCAAGGAGGGCAGCCATTACGACCTGCCGATCGCGCTCGGGCTGATGGCCGCAATCGGCGCGATACCGCCGGATGCGCTGACCGGTTTTACCGTGCTCGGCGAGCTCGGCCTCGACGGCTCGATCGCGCCGGTGGCCGGCGTTTTGCCCGCCGCGATCGGCGCCAATGTGCGCGAGGAAGGCTTGATCTGTCCGGCGGACTGCGGCTCGGAAGCGGCGTGGGCGAGCCCGGACATCCAGATCATCGCGGCACAATCGCTGATCCAGATCGCCAACCATTTCAAGGGCACGCAGGTGCTGTCGCGGCCCGCGCCGCGCGTGCACGAAGCCGCCGCCTCCACGCTCGACCTGCGCGACATCAAGGGCCAGGAGAGCGCCAAGCGCGCGCTGGAGATCGCGGCCGCCGGCGGACATCACCTGCTCATGTGATCTTCCCAATGCCCACGAGGGGCGGTAAGGGGAGATTGACCATGAAGCAAATTACGACCGCAGCCAGCCATCGCATCGTCACCGCAGCAGTCAGGTTCAGCTGGGCCGTGCAGGCCGCAGGAGAACGCGAGCAAGCCCTTGGAGAGCGCATTGAGGCTTGGGCGCACCGCTTAGCGGTCCGGTGGGGCTGCGTCGATACCGTACTCGCCACGGTCACCCGTGAAGCCCTGAGCAGCTGAGACCATCCACATGGAGACGCAGCGGCCCCCGAGGGCGTATAGCTACGTTCGGTTCAGCACACCCGAGCAGGCAAAGGGTCATTCGCGCCAGCGTCAGACCGATGCGGCGCAGGCGTGGGCCGCTGCGAACAATGTGGTGCTGGATGATGAACTGACCTTTGAGGACAAGGGCGTCTCCGGGTTCCATGGAGCGAACCGAGAGACAGGCGCATTGGGCGTTTTCGTTGAACGCGTTCGAGACGGCACCATTCCTCCCGGCTCTTGGCTCCTCGTCGAAAACCTCGACCGCATCAGCAGACAGGTAGCACGCAAGGCCGTCCGCGCGATTGAGGACATCGTTGAGGCGGGGGTGACCGTCATCGACATGTCGGACGGTGGACGAGAGTACAACGCAGCCGCGCTCGACAGCGACCCCGTGCTGTTCCTCATGATGGTGCTGCGCTTTATCCGCGCCAATGAGGAGAGCGCCACCAAGGGCGTTCGCGTCGCCAAGGCACACGCGGCGCGGCGTCAGAAGTTTGCAGGACAAGAGAAGCTCACCAAGCCGTACACGCTGAGGCTACCTGCGTGGATATGCTGGAACACCGAGACATCGAGCTACGAGCTGATCGACGAACGTGCGGCGTTGCTACGCTGGATGTTCGAGATGGCTGACGACGGCATGGGAGCGCACAGCATCGCGGCGCATCTCAACGACACCAAGGAAGACACGTGGGGCGCGGGCGGCTGGAAGGCGGCGTATTGGCACCGCAGCTACATCCGCAAGTTACTCACCAACAAGGCGGCCATTGGTGTCTTTGTGCCACACACGGTGAGGAAGGTTGAAGGCCAGCGCACCAAGCAACGTATTCCGCAGGAACCCATTGCCCACAGGTTCCCCGCAGCGGTGGACCGAGAGCTATTCGAGCGCGTGAACGCCCGCCTGAGCACCACCGGGGCACGCGGCAGGAACGCCAAGGCGCCCGTGCGGTCCATCTTCGCCGGTGTAATGAAATGCCAGCACTGCGGAGGCACCGTCACGAGGGTCAACAAGGGCGATTTCGTTTACCTCGTGTGCGCGGCGGCACACGCGAAGGCGGGCACATGCAAGTACGAGAGCGTGCCCTACGATCAGGCGGTGAAGGCGTTCAAACATGGCCTCGCGATGACACTTGAAGAAGCGCCTCGCGGCAAGAACACCGCAGAGCTGGACAGTGACATTGAAGAGGCCACGTCCAACCTCGTCCATGCCCAAATCAGAGAGCAGCAGTTGTTGGACCTCTCGATTTCGGACAAGAGCCGGGCCGCCAAACAGGCCCTGAAAGATGCCGAGGAAGAGACGGACAGGAGGGCCGAATACGTTCGGGAACTAAAGGAACGGCGTGACGCTCTGGCCAGCACCAACGTCAAGATGCGGCTGGCAGCGGTAGACAAGGCCCTCACAGCGGAACCTATGGACACTGAGGAGGCCAACAAGGCGCTGCGCGGTGCTGTGAGCAAGATGACCATGAGACCACAGGAAGGCCGCTTGGACATCCTATGGCACCACGCAGACGAGCCTCAGGAAACGTTGTTCATGACGAACCGTTTCGACTGGGACGGACAGCAGATTGAAGGCCAAGAGCAAGAAGACGTGGAATGAAACACCAACTCAGCAAGATCAGACCATTGGACGCCGCGAAGTCTCTGCAGGAAGCCGAGAAGCTGATTGAGCGCCCTGAGCAGACTGATGGGCAACCCGTGTACGTCCAGGTTCCACCGCAGGACATCCGAGAGCGCTTGGAATTGTTTCAGCCAAGACGGCCGGGCTATGGCCTGAGCAAGGTTGATACGAGGCACGTCAACAGTCTCGCCACACGGATACAGCGGAAGGACATGGACCCGCCGCTGGTTGTGAAGCTGAGGACCACCAATCCCTACACAGGGGCCGTGGACGGACACGAGTGGGTGGTGGTTGATGGACATCACCGCCTCGCCGCCTATCGGAAACTGAAGCACACCGCGCCGATCAAGTGTGAATGGTTCGCAGGCACGGTACGCGAGGCCACCGACGAGAGCCTGAGGCGCAACGAGAAGACACATCTGTTGGTCCAGCAGGGCGACAAGCACGAGGAGGCTTGGAAGCGAACACTCTTGGACTGGGGCAGCAAGCGAGAGGTGGTCAAGCTCACGGGTGCAGGCGAAGGCACGGTGGCCAAGATGCGCCGGGCCATGAGGTGCCACCAAGGGTTCAACAAGACTGAGCAATCCGACGCTGACCGTCTGTGGGGCGAGAAACTGAACAGAGAGTTCGGCACGGACCTGCGCGCCCACACGTGGAACAAAGTCAACGGGGTGCTCTTGGACCTGACGCCCAAGGAATGGGACGTGAATGATGCGGCGGCAAAGCTCTCCCGCGCCCTCGTCACAAGGATGACTACGAAGCTCTCGGAGGACCCTGAGGTGACCGCGCGTGCCCTTTGGCTCTACGACCCCGACCTGTGCCCCCAGCTCATCGAGGCCCTGCAGAGGCACGTGCGGAGCCAGCGGGAAGCGGAGGAAGACGAAGCGGCATATGAGGCTCAGGACGTTGATGAATGATGGGCTACTTGCCCTGACAGCCCCCAAGAAAACCTCTCGCCCCTTCCTCGGGGTGCATTTAGGACCCGGTGGTGTGCATCTGCATAGGCGTTAATAGCGCTGCTACGCGGGTATAGTTGAAAGAAATCAATAGGATATAAGAAAACGAGGCCGCACGAGGGGCCTTGGCGCGCATGGGTATTTTGGCACCGCTACAGTTTATGACAAGATGGTAGCATGGTGCTACTTGGTGCTAAGGCTGACCCGGGGACACCCCTCGGGCCGCCAAAGGACCACAGGAAGCCCCGAACGGCCGCCTATGTACGAGCATCGAGCCACTGTTCGTCACTGGGCTCCCGAGGTGCGAACCTGCGCTCATAGCTCTGGAGCGCCCGTTCATAGGCCATCGCCAACTGCATGGCGTAGAGCCCGTTGCCGGACGCCCTGATGCCTGCGAGCACCCCCAGCTCCGTGGCGGCCTTCAGCCTCACTTGTGCAGACACATTGCTGTTGTCAGCGACGCCAGCAAGATAATCATCAACACTACCGATGACCTCAGGCGGGCAGGGAAAGCGCTGCTTGTGCAAGAAGTCTTCGAGGTGCTCCGTCATCTTGCGACGGTTCGACACCCAGTAGAGCAGCCAGCCCCACACGATCCGCCGTAGCCACACAGCGAGGTAGACCACTTGGAGAGCGAGAAAGATGAGCACCGCGTTTGCTGCCACATCCCTATCGCCATTGAAGAAACTGCTCGCTGCCCACGCTATTGCGACATCTGGAATGCAGTTGATGAGCAGGGCGCCGATGAAGCCGCGCTCTTGTTGCTTGCGTATCTGGACCATAGGCCGCCTCGAACCCCCATGTTGAGAACCACCGCCATACCACGTGATGCGTAGAACCGTCGTGGGCGTCAGGCGAAGCGCATGTGCGACTTTGGCAGCAATCGACAGCTCTAAGGCCGCACAGTGAAGCGGGTTTCGGCCGTGTTCGGAATGGGACCCGGTTCAGACTATGGGACCCGTGAAGGCTGCCCCTGACCTTACTCGGGCTTCAGCTTCGCGAGGTGGACCAGTTCCGAAATCACCTTCGCGTACGGCACCCTCTGTTCGTCTATGTCGCGCTGCCGCGTCACGTAGGTCAGGTGGTGAGCGGCCGTATCGCCAAGCTCTTTCATTTTCGTAAGAGTGGCGGTGGCGCCGCGTGCCAGCTTGACGTGTCGCGTGGCCGAGACCTGAGAGATGATCTTCTCTAAGGTCACGTAGTCGCCCTTTGGATCAAGGATGGCTTCTCGCGCCCCTGCAGCTTCGAAGGCGAGAATGAGCAGGCACTCCTCCAATCTCCTGGATAACACTGCGCATGCGTCATAGAAGCCAAAGTGGTAGCTCCCGTTGATTTGCTGAACGAGAGCTTGAAGATACTGCCGCGTCCCCTCGACTATGTCTTCAGGCAGCAGGTGGTCATCAATCTTTGGTTTGGGAACAGAGCCGACCAATACAGAGTATTTGCTCGATAGCTGCGGAATTGCTGCCAGACGCAGCTTGACTGTGCCCGGCTGCCTACCCCGCATAACGCTGCGATCCGCCAGTAGCTGGGCTCCTAAACGGGATGAGTTGACCACCCCGCGCAAGGAAAGGTCGTGCATCATCCTCGCCAAGAGGGCTGGAGTTTGTTCTGGCTGACCTTCTACTTCGGTTTGAAACCACAGCAGGGCGAGGGCGCAGCCCTTCTCAGACAAACCCAGTCGCGCCAACCCCTCTGCGAACGTTGATAGCTTATTGTTCATTTTCAGCGGCAAGCAGCCAATTCGCAAAATCCGCGCGAGCCTTCGCAGTCAGCTGGTATGCCGCAGGGGCTCCGCCGTGCTTCCGGGCCTTGTCCGTTGTCAGCTTCTTCAGGTTGGTCTTCAGGACCTCCGACACTGAAGGAAGTCCGATGCGGACACCAAGTGCCGTGAGCACGCGGTGTATGTCTCCTGAAGTCAGCGGCTGGTTTACGAACCAAATGGCGAACGCCACCTTGTTGTAGCGCTGCCCAGACGCATGCAGTATCTTCTGCTCGATTGAGGGAAAGTGCTCGCTTTCTTTCACTTGATTGGCGATGGCGTTCACATCAAGCGAGCTATCAGGAGCGTTGGCTTCATTGGTTGCGTGTTGAGTGGGCTTGCGCTTAGGCTTGGCAGCCCCATTCGGGCGTGATGGTTGCGCGGACTGCACTTCCTTTAGCTGCCACCATCGTTCCAGCAGCTGGTCGATGTCGCCTCGGGAACCCTCTATCTCAATCTCCGCGTCGCCAGACCGAAGGCGGACCTTCAAGTTGTTGCTCATTGCCACTCCCCCAGATTTGAAGACGGTTTATCACAGGTAGAGCGCCCCGCGCATTTCTCCGGTTCTGATCTAACAGGATTTTGGAGTGCTTCCGCAGGAGGTTGAGCGACAGCGACACGAGGCGGCGAATGTCCCTTCAAGCCGAGCAGTTTGAAGCACGGGGGGAGGGTCGTTCGAAAAGGGACCCCCGTTGGCCGTATGGGACCCAAGCAGAGGGCAACAGAGCGGCTTTCTCCCATTGACGAAATCACTTGCTCATGATCGGCGCGCCCGGTGCCGGCAAATCGATGCTGGCGGCGCGCCTGCCTTCGATCCTGCCGCCGCTGTCGCCGGGCGAATTGCTCGAAGTCTCCATGATCGCCTCCGTTGCCGGCGAGATCGAGGGCGGTGCATTGACCGCGCGGCGACCGTTCCGTTCGCCGCATCACTCTGCGAGCATGGCCGCACTCACCGGCGGCGGCATGCGCGCAAAACCCGGCGAGATCTCGCTCGCGCATCAGGGCGTGCTGTTCCTCGACGAGTTGCCCGAATTCGATCCGCGCGTGCTGGATTCGCTGCGTCAGCCGCTGGAGAACGGCGAGGTCTCTGTCTCCCGCGCCAATCATCGCGTGACTTATCCCGCGCGCTTCATGCTGGTCGCGGCGATGAATCCGTGTCGCTGCGGCAATGCGTTCGAGCCCGGCTATGCCTGCAAGCGCGGCCGCATCGACCGCTGCACGGGCGACTACCAGGCGCGCATCTCCGGTCCGCTGATGGACCGCATCGATCTGCGCATCGAGGTTCCCGCGGTCACCGCAGCCGATCTGATCCTGCCGCCGCCGGCCGAGGGCTCAGCCGAGGTCGCAGCGCGCGTGGCGGCGGCGCGCGACATCCAGCTCGCGCGTTACGCGGATGCGGGCCTGCCGCATGTTCGCACCAATGCCGAGGCGCCGGCCTCGGTATTGGAAGACATCGCCAAGCCGGATGCGCAAGGCGCCAAATTGCTGCGCGACGCCGCCGAGACCATGCGGCTGTCGGCGCGCGGCTATCACCGTGTGCTGCGGGTGGCGCGCACGCTCGCCGACCTCGACGGCGCCGACAAGATCGGCCGGCTGCATCTCGCCGAAGCGCTGTCCTACCGCGCACTCGCGGAGGATGTGCGGCAGATGGCTTGATCATTCCGCGCATCAACCCGGCGGTAACGAGTTTCCTTTACGCTCTGCAAACCATAAGGCCCAAGAGTCCCCACTGGGGTTCTCGATCCGAGCTCCCCGGGCCTGGCGAGTAGAGTGTCATGTTGCGTTTCAAGTTCCTGGCCTCGGTTGTTCCCCTGTTGGCGGCTGCGGTGTTTGCCCGCAGCGAGATCGGATCGGTCTCGCATCCCTGCATCGCCCTGGGCGATACCTCGGTCGAGCTGACATCCCTGTTCTGGACGGCCGGCGTCCATGTCGCCTTCACCGACGATCCGTCGCGGGCGACGGTGCGGGTTCAGATCACCGACGATGCGGACGATGCGGACTTCGCGGTCGTGGATGACGGTCTGAGCTTTGAACCGGACTCCTGCCAGGCCAATCCGGCGAACCGCCTCGTCACGATTGCCGCGCAGCCCGTCGACGGCGGCCCGGTGATTTATCTCTCCACCGACGGGCCGGCCGATTACCGCATCTATGTGCGCTCGAAGACGTTCTCGCAGCGCGAGGCCGCGGCGCTGATCGTTGGCGCCCACGGCGGCCACCGCCCGCTCCCGCTCCAGGCCGCCTCGCTCTGAGCCATTAACACCTCGTCAACCCTGTTTGGAGGCCGAGCCAAAGCCTCAAGCTGTTCGCAAGGTCGGCGAGACATCGTCGCACACGGCAGTGTGGTTTCGGACAAGAGTCGGGGTCGATGGCGATGGATCGGACGTTCCGGATCAAGGTGCGCATGCGCCGCTTCAGGCGACAGCATCCCCGAATTGCCTTCGCGATCCGCTCCTTCATGATCTTCTCGGCGACGTTTGGCGGCGCCTATGGCTTCATCGTCGGCAGCCGCTCCGAGAAATCCGGCTATGATCCCAACGCGTTCGCGATCGGTGCGAGCTTCCTGTTCGCCCTCGCCTGCCTCGGCCTTGCCACTCTCAGCATGCGGCTGCGCTTCGTCAACAAGCGGATGCGCAAGCTGGCCGCCCACAACGAGACGCTGATCGACCGCAATTGGGAACTGAAGGAAGCGGAAGAACGCGCGCGCAGCCTGTTCGAGCAACAGGGCGACCTGATCGTGCTGCGCGACCACCAGGGCCGCATCACCTTCGCCAACGACGCCTATTGCGCGCTCGCAGGACAGGCGCGCAGCGCGCTGGTCGGCACGCGTTTCGATTTCGACGTACTTGAGCAGGGCGACAACGCCCGCGAAAGCAACGGCACGCGCATTCACGACCAGCGGATCACCACCCCGCTCGGCGCGCGCTGGATCGCCTGGCGCGAAGGCTATGTCCGTCTCGATGCCGGCCAGCCCGCCGAATTGCAGAGCGTCGGACGCGACGTCACCGACCGCACCGAGACCGAGCGCGCGCTGTCGGACGCGCGCGACCAGGCCGATGCCGCCAACCGCGCCAAGTCGCGCTTCCTGGCGATGGCCTCGCATGAGATCCGCACGCCGCTCAACGGCATCATCGGCATGGGCGGTCTCTTGCTCGACACCACGCTGACGCCGGAGCAGACGACCTATGCCAGGGCGGTGAAAACCTCCGGTGAGGCGCTGATGGCGCTGATCGAGGAACTGCTCGACTATTCCAAGATCGAGGCCGGCAAGCTCGATCTCGAGCAGCGCCCCTTCGCGCTCTCGGCCATGATCGAGGAGATCACGGAGCTGCTGGCGCCGCGCGCGCAGGCAAAGAAGCTCGAGATCGCCGCCTATGTCGACGAGCGCCTGCCGCTCGAGGTCGTCGGCGACGCCGCGCGGTTGCGCCAGGTACTGCTCAACCTCGCCGGCAACGCCATCAAGTTCACCGCGACCGGAGGCGTCGCGCTGATCGTCGAACCCGGCATCTGGCCGAACGAGATCAGCTTTCTGGTGCGCGATACCGGTATCGGCATCGCGCCAGAAGCGCGGACGCGCATCTTCCGCGAGTTCGAGCAGGCCGACGAGCGCGTCGCACGCACCTATGGCGGCACCGGGCTCGGCCTTCCCATCAGCGAACGCATCGTCAAGCGCATGGGCGGCCGCATCACCCTGGAGAGCGAGCCGGGCAAGGGCTCGACCTTCGAGGTCGCGATCCCGCTTACGCCATCGCCAGCCGGCGCCGGACAGACGGTGTTCCCAACCCCCGATCTCACCGGCAAGTCGATCCTCCTGATCGCCGACGGCATCGAGGCCTCGCTGATCGCGCGGCGGCTGGAGCGCTGGGGCGGCCAGACCTGCCTCGTCTCGGATGGAGAAGTCGCAGAGGCGCTGCTGCCGGAGCGCTCATGGCATGCGGTGCTGGTCGATCGTGCGATCGGCGCTGCCATCGCCGACCGTCTTGGCGAGGTCGCCCGCAAGCATGCGGCGCAGCGACTGGTGCTGCTGACATCAAGCTCGCGCCACGAGAAGTTTTCAGCATCCTTCACCGGCTTTCTCATCAAGCCACTGCGAGCGGCTTCGCTCGCCGCACGGCTCGCGCTGACGCCAGAGGTCGCCTCGCCCGAACTGGCGCCGGAGCCGCCCGCTGACCCCGCCTCCCGCACAGTCACGACAAAAGGCCTGTCGATCCTCGTCGCCGAAGACAACGAGATCAACGCGCTGCTGATGCGCTCGCTGCTGACGAAACTCGGCCACCGCGTGGTTATCACCGTTCATGGCGAGGCGGCGCTGGAATCCTGGCTCGCGGCGTCATCCGCCGGCGCGCCCTACGATCTCGTGCTGATGGACATCCAGATGCCGCAGCTCGACGGCATCGAGGCGACAAAACGCATCCGCGCGCACGAGGCTGCCAGAGGCGGCCACCACACACCGATCCTCGCGCTCACCGCCAATACGCTGGTGGAGGATCGCTATGCCTGTTTCGAGGCGGGCATGAACGGATTTCTGATCAAGCCGCTCGATCGCGAGAAGCTGGAGGAGGCGCTGGCCGGGCTGGCGGCGGCGCGGCATCCGGCGGTGTAGGAAAGTCTCTCCTCCGTCATTGCGAGGAGCCCTTGCGACGAAGCAATCCAGAATCCCTCCGCAGAAAGATTCTGGATTGCTTCGCTGCGCTCGCAATGACGATGTGGGGGCAGGCGTGCTCCGAACACGGATATCGTAGGGTGGGCAAAGCGCAGCGTGCCCACCATTCACGTCCGACAATGCAGATAGATGGTGGGCACGGCGCTTTGCGCCTTTGCCCACCCTACGGCACCGCGGCTTATAGCCGTCGCAGCGCCACGCTTGCCACGGTGTGGTCGGCGCCCTTCTTCAGGATCAACGTCGCGCGGGGGCGGGTCGGCAGGATGTTGTCCTCGAGATTGGCGAGGTTGGTGCGTTCCCAGATCGCGATCGCGGTGGCGGTGGCTTCCTCGTCCGACAACAGCGCGTAGCGGTTGAAGTAGGATTTTGGATTGGTGAACGCGGTGTCACGCAGCGCCAGGAAGCGCTTGATGTACCATTGCCGCAGCGCCGCCTCGTCGGCGTCGATATAGACCGAGAAGTCGAAGAAGTCGGAGACCACGGGCACCGCCTTGCCGTCGCGCGGCAGCTTGCCGGTCTGCAGCACGTTGACGCCCTCGACGATCAGGATGTCGGGCTGGTCGATCTCGGCCCACTGGTTCGGCACGATGTCGTAGGTCAGATGCGAATAGACCGGCGCACGCACGTGGCGGCGGCCGGCCTTGATGTCGGAGAGGAAGCTGAGCAGCAGCGGCAGGTCGTAGCTCTCCGGAAAGCCCTTCTTCTGCATGATGCCCTGCCGCTCGAGCACGGCGTTGGGATACAGAAATCCGTCGGTGGTGATCAGTTCGACCTTCGGACGCGGCGACCAGCGCGCCAGCAGTGCCTGAAGCACGCGGGCCGTAGTGGACTTTCCGACCGCGACCGAACCGGCGACGCCGATGATGTAGGGCATCTTGCGGTCGCGGATGTTGAGAAACTGGCGCTCCGCGTAATACAGGCGCTGCATCGCATCGACATAGATCGACAGGAGGCGCGACAGCGGCAGGTAGATGTCCTCGACCTCCTGCAAGTCCAGGCGATCATGCAGTGAGCGCAGCCGGTCGAACTCGCCGGGCTCCAGCGTCATCGGCGTGTCGTCGCGCAGTCGCGACCACTGCTCGCGCGTATAGACGCGGTACGGATTATACTGCTGCTCGGGTGCGCGGATATCCATGACGCGACCTTTCCGTTGGGATCTACTAACCCTTGCGGGACGCCTTTTCTTCCAATCCGGACATATTCGTCCGCTTGTCCAGCGCGGCCTCGACCTCCTCCAGCTTTACGCCGCGGGCCTTGAGCAGCACAAGGAAGTGATAGAGCAGGTCGGCACTTTCAGCGATCAGATGCGCGCGATCGTTTTCGATTGCTGCGATTACGGTTTCGACTGCCTCCTCGCCGAACTTCTTGGCGCAATGCTCGGCGCCCTTGTCCAGGAGCTTGCGGGTATAGGACGCCTCGCCGCCGGCCGCCGCGCGGGCGTCGATGGTGTCGGCCAGATCGTGGATCGTGAAACGCGACATCGGAATTACTCGAACAACACACAAGGCCACGGAGGCCATTTCCCGCAGGCCTATGTAGCATTTCTATGAACGGGAGTCGTCAGGCATCCAGGCGCATGGGTAGTCCGCGCCGGGCCATGTGCTCCTTGGCTTCTCGGATGGTGAATTCCCCGAAGTGGAAGATCGAGGCAGCCAGCACGGCGGTGGCGCGCCCGTCGCGGATACCGTCGACGAGATGGTCGAGATTGCCGACGCCGCCCGAGGCGATCACGGGAACGGGAACGCTGTCGGCGATCGCCCGGGTCAGCGGGATGTCAAAGCCCTGCCTTGTGCCGTCGCGGTCCATGGAGGTGAGCAGGATTTCGCCGGCGCCGAGCGAGACTACTTCCTGGGCATATTCGATCGCGTCGATGCCGGTCGAGTTGCGGCCGCCATGGGTGAAGATCTCCCAGCGGTCACCGCCCGGACGCTTGACCCGCTTTGCGTCGATCGCGACCACCACGCACTGTCCGCCGAATTTTTCGGCAGCTTCCTTGACGAACTCGCGCCGCGACACCGCGGCGCTGTTGATTGAGACCTTGTCCGCGCCGGCGCGCAGGAGCGTCTTGATGTCGTCAACCTTGCGCACGCCGCCACCGACGGTCACAGGCATGAAGCAGGCCTCCGCCGTGCGCCGGACCACGTCCAGCATGATGCCGCGGTTCTCATGGGTCGCGGTGATGTCGAGGAAGGTGAGTTCGTCGGCACCCGCGGCGTCATAGGCGATCGCGGCTTCGACGGGGTCGCCGGCATCGCGCAGGTCGACGAAGTTGACGCCCTTGACGACCCGGCCATCCTTGACGTCGAGGCATGGGATAACGCGCACCTTGAACATCTGACGTCTCCTAGGCGGCGCGCGCGTTGCGGATCAGGGTGAGGGCATCCGCGGGATCGAGCCTGCCGTCGTAGAGCGCGCGGCCTGCGATGGCACCGGCAAGCTTTTTCGCCCGCGGCGTCAACATCGCCTTGACGTCCTCGATCGAGGCGAGGCCGCCGGAGGCGATCACGGGGATGGAGATGCTGTCGGCCAGCGCAATGGTCGCATCGAGATTCAGGCCCTTCAGCAGGCCATCGCGCGCGATGTCGGTGAAGATGATGGCGGCAACGCCGGCATCCTCGAAACGCCGTGCGATCTCGAGCACCGTCACCTGCGAAGTCTCGGCCCAGCCTTCGACGGCGACCTTGCCGTCGCGCGCATCGAGCCCGACCGCGACGCGGCCGGGGAATTTCCTTGCAGCCGCCTTCACCAATTCAGGGTCGCGCACCGCGGCGGTGCCGATGATGACGCGGGTGATGCCCTTGTCGAGCCAGGCTTCGACGGTTGCGAGATCGCGAATGCCGCCGCCGAGCTGCACCGGGATCTTGATCGTCTTGAGCATCGCCTCGACGGCCTGCGCATTCACCGGCTTGCCGGCGAAGGCGCCGTCGAGATCGACGACGTGGAGATACTCAAAGCCCTGCTCGACAAAGCTCTGCGCCTGGGCGGCCGGATTGAGGTTGAACACGGTCGCGCGCGCCATGTCGCCTTGCTCGAGGCGCACGCACTGGCCGTTCTTGAGATCGATCGCAGGAAAGAGAATCACGGCTTCCATCGCAAAAAGTTCGAGATCAGGGCCAAGCCGAAACGCTGGCTCTTCTCGGGGTGGAATTGGGTGCCGATGGCGGTGTCCTTCGCGACGATCGCGGTGACGGGCCCGCCGTAGTCGGCGCGCGCGAGCACGTCCGCCTCGTCGGCAGCGTTGAGGTGGTAGGAGTGCACGAAATAGGCGTGCTGCCCCTTGGGGCCGAGCGGCAGCTTGTTCAGCACCGGATGCTCGCGCAGCACGTCGAGCGTATTCCAGCCCATGTGCGGGATCTTGAGGCTCTCGTCGCGCGGCGTGATCTTCTCGACGTCGCCGCCGATCCAGTTCAAGCCGTCCGTCGTGACGTGTTCCTTGCCGCGGCTCGCCATCAGCTGCATGCCGACGCAAATACCAAAGAAAGGCCGCGCCTTGACGCGCACCGCTTCGGTGATCGCCTCGACCATGCCGTTGACGGCATCGAGCCCGCGCCGGCAATCGGCAAAGGCGCCGACGCCCGGCAGCACCAGGCGGTCGGCGCCGTAGGCCTGATCCGGATCGCTGGTGACGAAGACCTTTTGCGGGATCTCCAGGCTGCGCGCGGCGCGCTCGAACGCCTTGGCGGCGGAATGCAGATTGCCTGAACCGTAATCGATGATGGCGACGCTCATCTTGACCCTCCCGGTTCTGGAAACAATCCAATGATGCCGCCCGACGGCAGCGGTGGCGGATTTGAGAATTGCTGACCCGGCACGTTGCGGGTTGGCGGCGGGCCGCCGCGATCGACGGCCCATTGATCGTTGACGATGCCGCGCTGCTTCTGGCTCCAGCGCTCGAAGAAGCGGCGCTCGGCGGTATCCTCGTCGTCCGCAACGACGACATCGAGCTGACGCCAGCTGCCGCGCGACAGAGTCCAGCGGCGCAGGCTCGAGGCCTCGAAACCCATCAGCAGCGCGACGATGAGGTCGGCGAAGAAGATCGAGCTGCGTCCGATCCCGAGGCTGGACAGCCCCGCGTTGAACGCCGCGACGAAGATCACCCAGCCGATCAGCGCCAGCCAGAGCCTGTTCCACAGCAGCCAGATCGGGCCGAAGATCATCGCCCAGAAATGGAAGCCATCGCGCACGAAGACGAATTTGTCGGTCGCGCGCAGGTCGGCTCCGGCAGGGGAGGGAGCATGAACTGTGTAGACAGGCATGGTGATGCCCCGTTCTCTGAATTCAGTGATACCGCAAGCGGCGCGTGCCGCAGGCCCGAGACGTCAGCCGCCAAGCGAGCCCTTGGTGGAGGGGATTTCTCCCGCGGCCTTCGGATCGATCGCAACGGCGGTACGCAGCGCCCGCGCCAGACCCTTGAAGCAGGATTCGGCAATATGGTGGCTGTTATCGCCATATAGGGTCTCGACGTGGAGAGTCACGCCGGCGTTCATGGCGAAGGCCTGGAACCACTCGCGCACCAGTTCGGTGTCGAACTCACCGATCTTGTCGCGGGGGAATTCGGCCTTGAACACCAGGAACGGACGGCCCGAGATGTCGATGACCACGCGCGACAGCGTCTCGTCCATGGGCATGTGCACGCCGGCATAGCGGGTGATGCCCGCCATGTTGCCGAGCGCCTGCTTGACCGCCTGGCCAAGCGCGATGCCGGTGTCTTCGGTGGTATGGTGATGATCAATGTGCAGGTCGCCAACCGCCTTGACCGTGAGGTCGATGCGGGAATGGCGGGCGAGGAGATCGAGCATATGGTCGAAAAAGCCGATACCGGTCGCGATATTGGACACGCCGGAGCCATCGAGGTTCACGGTGACCTCGATGTCGGTTTCCTTGGTCTTGCGCTTGATCGTCGCGGTGCGCATTGAAAAGCGGTTTCCACTTTGGTTTTGAGCATGATCTTGTCGGAAAACCGGTACCCACTTTCCCGGATCATGCTCTTGGAGCCGAAAACGGCGGTCTTTTAACAGCCAAATGACGCCTTCGCTACTGCGGGAACGGCTGGCTGGGCCTCTACTTCTGCCTATGGTGAGCGAAATGGGCCCGGAGCGACCCGTTGTACGGTCGGCTCCGACCGCCTAAATCAGGCCAGACAACGAGGTATTTGATGCAGGATTCCCAGAACAGCGCGCCGGGCTGGCACGGCACCACGATTTTGACGGTCCGCAAGGCCGGCAAGGTGGTGGTCGGCGGCGACGGCCAGGTCTCGATCGGCCAGACCGTGATCAAGTCCAACGCCAAGAAGGTCCGGAAACTCGGCAAGGGCGACGTCATCGGCGGCTTTGCCGGCGCCACGGCCGACGCTTTCACCCTCTTTGAGCGGTTGGAATCCAAACTCGAGCAATATCCGGGGCAGCTGACCCGGGCCGCGGTGGAGCTCGCCAAGGACTGGCGGACCGACCGTTATCTGCGGCGGCTGGAGGCCATGATGATCGTGGCCGACAAGGACGTCTCCCTGGTGCTGACCGGCACCGGCGACGTGCTGGAGCCCGAGGCCGGGGTCATGGCGATCGGCTCCGGCGGCAATTACGCGCTGGCGGCCGCGCGGGCCCTGCTCGACACCGACAAGGACGCCGAGACCATCGTCCGCCGCTCCCTCGACATCGCCGCCGACATCTGCGTCTACACCAATCGTAATCTGACGATTGAGAGCCTGACGAGCGGCTAGGCCAGACCGAACAGGATATGGTGCCCGCCTACACCTTCCGCCCGATGAGCACGGCCGATTTGCCGCTGATCCGGCGGTGGTTGGGCGAAGCGCAGGTGCGGGAATGGTGGGGCGATCCGGACGAGCAGTTCTTGCTGGTGAGCGGCGATCTCGATGAGCCCGCGATGGATCAGTTCATCGTGTTGGCTGGCACCCACCCGTTCGGCTATCTTCAGTGTTATCGCCTGACAGCCTGGAATACCGGCTTTGGGCCGCAACCGGAGGGCACCCGTGGGATCGACCAGTTCATCGGCGACAGCGACATGATCGCGCGCGGCCACGGCTCCGCGTTCATCCGCCAGTTCGTCGACGGGCAGTTGCGGCAGGGCCTGCCCCGCATCGTCACCGATCCCGATCCGCTCAACGCGCGTGCCGTGCGCGCCTATGAGAAGGCCGGCTTCGTCCGCGACCGCATGGTCGAGACGCCGGATGGCACGGCGCTGCTGATGGTGCGCGAGCCGTGACGCTGACGAGCACGCACGAGAGCAAGGTCGCCGTACCGCCATTCGCCTGGATCGGCATCGCACTGCTGCTGCTGGCGCTGCAGGCCTCGATCCTGTTCGCGATGGGGCGAGTGCCGATCTGCACCTGCGGCACCATCAAGCTGTGGCACGGCGTGGTGAACAGCTCGGAGAATTCGCAGCACATCGCCGACTGGTACACCTTCTCGCACGTCCTGCACGGCTTCCTGTTCTACGGATTGACCTGGCTGCTGTTCGCGCGCCTGCCCTTCCTATGGCTGTCCTGGCCGGCACGGCTGATCATCGCGATGCTGATCGAAGGCGCCTGGGAGATCGTCGAGAACTCGCCCTTCATCATCGAGCGCTACCGCGCCGGCACGATTTCGCTGGACTATTACGGCGACAGCATCGTCAATTCGGTCTCGGACACGCTGTTCATGATGCTGGGGTTCCTCGCCGCGCGCGTGTTGCCCGTTGCAGTGACCGTCCTGCTCGGGCTCGCCTTCGAAATCATGCTGGCGCTCCACATTCGCGACAATCTGACGCTCAATATCCTGATGCTGATCCATCCGATCGACACCGTGAAACAATGGCAATCGGGGCCGCCGATCATCTGACGGCAAAAAACCGGCTTGTCCCGACCCGCATCTGATCCTAGCTAAGGTCCCATGACAGACTTCTCCCCCCGCGAAATCGTCTCCGAACTCGACCGATTCATCGTCGGCCAGGCCGATGCCAAGCGCGCCGTCTCGATCGCGCTGCGCAACCGCTGGCGCCGGCAGCAGCTCTCCGGCTCGTTGCGCGAGGAAGTGCTGCCGAAGAACATCTTGATGATCGGCCCCACCGGCGTCGGCAAGACGGAGATCGCGCGGCGGCTCGCCAGGCTCGCAAATGCGCCGTTCCTGAAGGTGGAGGCGACGAAATTCACCGAGGTCGGCTATGTCGGCCGCGACGTCGAGCAGATCGTGCGCGATCTCGTCGAGGTCGCGATCGCCCAGGTGCGTGAGCGCAAGCGCAAGGACGTCCAGGCACGCGCGCAGCTCGCCGCCGAGGAGCGGGTGCTCGACGCGCTGGTCGGCGCCAATTCCAGCCAGGCGACCCGCGAATCGTTCCGCAAGAAGCTGCGCGCCGGCGAGCTCAACGACAAGGAAATCGAGATCGAGACGCAGTCCTCGGGCGGCGGCATGCCGATGTTCGAGATCCCGGGCATGCCTGGCGCGCAGATGGGCGCAGTCTCGCTCGGCGACATCTTCGGCAAGCTGGGCGGCCGCAGCAAGACGCGGCGCCTGACGGTGGAGAACTCGCACGAGATCCTCGTCAACGAGGAATCCGACAAGCTGCTGGATACCGACCAGCTCACGCTGGAAGCGATCAGCGCGGTCGAGAACAACGGCATCGTTTTCCTGGACGAGATCGACAAGATCTGCGCGCGCGAAGGCCGGGTCGGCGGCGACGTCTCGCGCGAGGGCGTGCAGCGTGACCTGCTGCCGCTGATCGAGGGCACCACGGTCTCGACCAAGCACGGCGCGGTGAAGACAGACCACATCCTGTTCATTGCGTCCGGCGCCTTCCACGTCGCGAAACCATCCGACCTGCTTCCCGAATTGCAGGGCCGCCTGCCGATCCGCGTCGAGTTGCAGGCACTGACCCGCGACGACATGCGCCGCATCCTGACCGAGCCCGAGGCCTCCCTGATCAAGCAATATGTCGCGCTGCTGCAGACCGAAGGAGTTGCGCTCGACATCACCGACAGCGCGATCGACGCGCTGGCCGACGTCGCGGTCGCCGTCAATTCCACCGTCGAGAACATCGGCGCGCGGCGGCTCCAGACCGTGATGGAACGGGTGCTGGACGAAATCTCCTTCAGCGCGCCCGATCGCAACGGCGAGACCGTTCGGATCGATGCAGACTACGTGCAGAAGCACGTCGGCGACCTCGCCAAGAACGCTGATCTGAGCCGGTTCATTTTGTAATTCGGCGCTGCCGCGCTATTGATGCCGCTGTCGTCCCTGCGAAAGCAGGGACCCATAACCACCAGCGGCTCTTGTTGAAACAGATGGCGACCACGATCCCGGCTCGAACGACTTCCTGTGGCTATGGGTCCCGGATCTGCGCTCGCGTGCTCGCTTGTCCGGGACGACAGCGGGGGTTGCTCGCACCAGTTCGAGTGCGGCGTGCCCGCTAGCATCCTGCAAAATCCCTGGCGACTCCTGCTCGCGATCAACGCGGCGGTCATCGTCGGCGTGTTCATCCACAAGATCCAGCTGCCGCCCTACGTCCCCTACATCCATCTCCTCGTCGACTATCATTTCGGTTTCATCAAGCGCGCGCTGATCGGGGCGATCGTCGCGCTGTTCACGGACAAGGTGCCGGTTTGGCTGGTGTTCGCGCTCGGCGGTGCGACGTGGCTGGTGACGCTCGGGCTGTACGCAAGGCTGTTCCAGAAAACGTTCGGCTTCACTGCAAGGACGCTGCCGCTGTTCGTCTTCATCGCGGGGTCGCCGTTCTTCCTCAAGAACTTCATGCACACGCTCGGCCATTTCGACATCTATGGCTGCGCACTCGCGCTGATCCTGCTGCTGATGCCGGCGGGCTCGTTGCTGTTCGTCGCAACGGCCGCATTGTTCTCGGCCATCCTCGTGCTGATCCACCACATCCATCTCCTGATGTATGTGCCGGCGATCATCACCATCGTCGTGATCAGGCACTATCTCGCACACGGCATCTCGAGAGCGAATGTCGCGTTCGGTTTGGTGGCGCTGCTCTGCGTGAGCGCGCTGTTCTTCGCGGCCCAGTTCCTGGGAACGATGCCGATCCCGGAAGCGGATTTCGTTGCCTACCTGAAGACCCGGATGGCCGATCCGGCGCGGACCGACCTCCTGCAATTCGCCTACATCTGGTACCAGCCGCTGGCGAAGGAGGTCTCGGATACCTGGGGCCGCCTGCCGCACAACATCCTCGGCGTGCCCGTGTTTGCCCTGCTGATCTGGCTGCACACACCACTCTGGCGCTATTTTGCCAGCCTGATCGGCGCGCTCGCAAACGGCATGCACCGGCGCCTCGTGCTCGCGGCGCTGATCAGCGTCAGCCTCGCCTATCTCGTGATGTTCGCCATGGTGTTCGACTATTCGCGCTGGATCTCGAACTGGGCGGTCTGCATGTTCCTGATCCTGCACGCCGTGACGATGCTGCCCGCCAAACAGCAAACTCCGCTGATTCCAGCCGAGGACCGCAACACGAACATCTTCGGTTTGGTCCTCACGCTGATCCCGCGCGTCGGCATCGTGCGACCGTTTTAGAATCTCGCCCGGCGAATTCGCACATAGAGCGCGCCCTCTCCGCCGTGGCCGATATGCGCCTCCTCGAACCCGACGACGAAGGCGCGGAATTCCGGCAGGCTCAGCCATTCCGGCACCTGCCGGCGGAGCACGCCGCTTTCGCCGCCGCTCCGTCCCTTGCCTGTGATGACGAGCACGAACGTCATGCCGTCGTGATGGGCGCGGTGCAGGAAGCCGGTCAACGCGCGATGCGCGCGCATCTGGGTCATGCCGTGCAGATCGAGCCGCGCCTCGATCTCGCTGCGGCCGCGCGACAATTTCGTGCGCTCGCGCTTGCCCAGCGGTGCCAGCGGCGGCATGGCCGGCTTTGTTACGCGTACCGCCGGCGCAGCAGCGATAGGCCGTAGCGATGGTGCTGGCCGCGTGGCCGGCGGCGCGGGCGAGGGCTCGGTGCGCGGCGTGGCCTGCGCCTTCGCCGCGCGATGCTTCCGCAGCGGCTTGACCTGTTTCGCGACGAGGTCCCACAGCTCGCGCTCCTCCTCGCTCAGCGCGCGGCGGCGCGGCGAGGGACGAGGCTCCAGCACGGGCGGACGGGACGATCGCTTCATTGCTGTTGATGGGGACGATTTTTCACCGGCCGCCGCGGTCCCTGAACGGGCTCTATCACGGGACGCGGCACTGGCAACGGAACCGGATTGGCGACAGCGACCGTCTCACCTTTACCTTGCGCCACGGCTGCGCCGGGAGCCGCCGGCTTGGCCTGATCCTTGGACGGATCCTTGGACGGATCCTTGGCCTGGTCGATTTGCGGGAACAGTTTTGCGATCTTCTCCGACGGCCGCGGGTCCGGCACCGGCAGCTTCGCGCCACGGGCGCTGGGATCGAGGCCCTTCGGCACCAACATGACAAAGTGCATGGGATGGCGCAGCCGCCCGGAGACGCGACCGGCCTCCTGGCCGGCGCCAAAGTAGAGATCGGCGCGCGCCGGGCCGATGATGGCAGAGCCGGTGTCCTGCGCGATCATCAGCCGGTGGAACGGGGTCTTGGAGCGCTCGGAGTCGATCGGCAGCTCGCCCTCGATGAAGAATGGCGTACCGTAGACATGCAGCGCCTTGTCGACCGCGATCGAGCGGCCGGCGGTTAGCGGAATGCCCTGCGCACCGACCGCTTCTTCCTTGTCGGACAGATTGACCTCGCGGAAGAAGATGTAGGACCGGTTCTGGCGGCGCAGATCCTTGGCGCCATCGGGGTTCTGCGCCATCCACTCCCTGATCTTCTGCATCGACATCTCTTCCTTCGGAATGATGCCGCGCTCGATCAGGACGCGACCGACAGCGGTGTAGGGATAACCGTTATAGGCGTCGTAATTCAGCCGGACCGTGCCGCCGTCGTCGAACTTGATCCGCGCCGAGCCCTGGATCTGGGCGAACAGCAGATCGGTCGGGTCCTTCAGCCAGGCGATCTCCAGCCCGCGGCCGGAGATCTTGCCGTCCTCGATCTCGCCGCGATCGTAATAGGGCACCAGCTTGCGGCGGCCGATCTTGCGATAGACCGGCCCCTTGTTGGGCAGGCTGAGCGAGTCCTGCTTGTAGCCGCGCACGAACAGGTTCGAGGGTCGGCGATAGACCGGAACGTTGTAGACGTCGGTCTGCGTGCGCGATCCCTCCAGCACCGGCTCGTAATAGCCGGTGACGAAGCCGTCGGGCTCGCCAAGCCGCGAGATCCGCAGCGGCGAAAAATTCTCCTCGAAGAAAGTCTTTGCCTTGGCGTCGTCGCCGAGATCGAGCGACTTGGCGGCCCGGCAGGGCTCGCTCAGCGAGCCGCCAAGCGCCTTCGGCTCAGCCGCACCGGTCTGCGCGTTGATCGTCCGGCAGCTCGCGCGGAACGTCTTGTAGGCGGCCAGATGGTCGTCATCGCTCCAGCCCTTCACGTCCGCCCAGGCCAGCGGCAGATACTGCGCGCCGGGAATTTCGAACGGCAGGGGGAGCTGCGGATAGGGCAAGGCTCGCGGTGGGGCTGCGGGCAGTGCCGGGAGATGATGGTGATGGTTGCGATAGTGGCGTCGTGCCGCCTCGGCGCCGAGCGAAAACGACGACAGCACGACGGCACCTGCGCAAAGCGCCGTCGCGCTGTTCTTCAGGAAATTCTTAATTCGCGCTTCCGGTGCCAACCAGCTTCCAGTTTGGATCGCGAGAGGTGATGTCGCGGGCGAACGTCCAGATGTCGGTGATGTCGGCGACCGTGTCCGCACTACCGTCGACGATGTTGCCGGTCTTGTCGCGGGTGGCCGAGATCATCTGCGAGACGAATCGTATGGTGAGCTGGGCGGTGCGGTCGCGCAGCTCGGCACCGACGAGTTCGGCCTTGTCGATCGAGACGAAGCGCGTCTCGGTCTTCTGCTCGTTCTTCTCGCGCTCCTTGATGGCGGCGTCGAAGCTGTCATAGACCTCCGACGACAGCAGGTCGCGCAGCGCGCGGCGGTCGCCATTGGCAAAGGCCAGCACGATCATCTCATAAGCGCCGCGAGCACCTGAGATGAAATGGCGCGGGTCGAAGGTGGAATCCTTTTCGACGATGGCATCGAGACCCTGGGCGAGCGCGGTGCCCGGCTCGGTCAGGCCCTTCCAGCGGTCGGAGGGCGGGGTCGGCTCGGCCGTCGGCGCCAGCGGGGCCTGATCGATCACCTTGCCCGGCATGGTCACGACGTTCTTGTCCTGGGCACCCCCCAGCGCATTGCGAGCGGCGGTGCGGTCGAACGGCGGCCGCTCGTTACCTGTCCGCTGCCCCAGCACGCTGCGCAGCCTCAGGAAGATGAAGACCGCCAGCGCCAGGAAGATGATGGTGTAGATGTCCACGTGGTATCCGCTTTCTGGTCTTCGCTAAGAGGGGCCGTCTCGGGGTCGTCGCCGGGAAAATCAATCCGGCCAGTAGACCGTTCCATACGGGAACGGCAAGTCTACATCACCATTTTAGGTCCGCGCGTCTGGTCCGTGGGATGTAGGCACGAAATCTTGCCCGGCCAATGGCGCCTTTTGGCACAGCGCCGAGTGTAGCGCGTTTTATGCTTAAGGGGAAACCCGATCCTGCCCGGAAATCGCGCATCTTCAATCGTTTAACGCCAGATTTCGCCGAATCGGCCGGGTCAACGTCACAGTTTCGGGGGCGGCCGGGATAACCCGATCCGGGACCGTTCGTCCTTGTGGAATGAGGCGGCCCTATGTTAGCCAACCGCCGCGAAATTCAGCCCCAATCGGGTAAGGAGAGACTCTCATGACCAACGGCAACGGCACCCCTCCCGAGGCGGCCCAGGCTGCCCAGCTCAACGTTCTGGCGCAGTATATCAAGGACCTTTCGTTCGAGAATCCGAACGCACCGACCTCGCTCCAGCAGCAGGGCCAGCCGCCCCAGATCAACATCCAGATCAATGTCGGCGCCAGCAATCTCAGCGAAACCGAGTTCGAGGTGACGCTGTCGGTCGAGGGCAAGGCCGAGACCGCCGGTAAGATCATGTTCTCGTTCGAGCTCGCCTATGCCGGCGTGTTCCGCATCACCAACGTGCCGAAGGAGAATTTGCATCCGCTGGTCATGATCGAATGCCCGCGTCTGCTGTTCCCGTTCGCCCGCGAGATCATCGCAACCGCCGTGCGCGACGGCGGGTTCCCGCCCCTGATGCTGGATCCGGTCGACTTCGTCGGTCTCTATCGTCAGAACATGGAGCGGCAAATGGCCGCTCAGCAGACGAGCGGTCAGGCCTAACCGGCCGGAGAAGCGACTGGAGCGGGCAGGAACTCGTTCCAGATCGCCTTGTCGCCGAGCGTTGCGATGAAAGCCCGATGGGCCTCGCGCTCGGCCTCGGAAATCCGCGGCGCAAGCGGCACCGACCGCTGCCGCCGCGGCGCGTCGCCAGCCGCATTGACGCGGATGTCCTCGGCCTCCGACGCCAGCAGCAGCTGCGACTGCCGTGCCCCGACCAGATCGACATAGACTTCCGCGAGCAGCTCGGCGTCGAGCAGCGCACCGTGCTTGGTGCGGTGTGAATTGTCGATCGAATAACGCGAGCAGAGATCGTCGAGCCGGTTCGACACGCCGGGATGCTTGCGCCGCGCCAGCAGCAGCGTATCGACCAACCGCTCACGCGGGATCGCCGCGCGTTTGACCTTGTCGAGCTCGGCATTGATGAAGCCGATGTCGAACGAAGCGTTGTGGATCACCAGCGGCGCATCGCCGATGAACTCCAGAAATGCATCGACGACTTCGTGGAACAGCGGCTTCGCCGACAGGAATTCGGCCGACAGCCCGTGCACCGCAAAGGCTTCCGCCGGCATGTCCCGTTCAGGATTGATATAGACGTGATACGTCTGTCCCGTCGGCATGCGGTTGAAAATCTCGACGCAGCCGATTTCGACCAGACGATCGCCGCGGAGCGGATCGAGGCCGGTGGTTTCGGTGTCGAGAACGATTTCGCGCATGATTTAAGACGCCGTGTGAGGCGGCGAATCAGGCCCGCCGCTGCGGCATCTTAACGACCTCGGCCAGGATGTGCGTGATTTGGGCGCGCACGGGTTCAAGTCCGTGTGACGTATCCACTACGAAATCGGCCCGCTTGCGCTTCTCGGCATCCGGCGTCTGCTTGGCGATGATCGCGTCGAGCTTGGCCTCGTCCATCGTGCCGCGCTCCAGCACACGCTTGCGCTGGAGTTCCGGCGAGGTCGACACCACGACGACGGCATCGACCCGCTTCTCGCCGCCGGTTTCGAACAGCAGCGGGATATCCAGGACCACGACGGGCGCCGCGGCTGCTTCCGCATCGGCGAAGAATTTTTGCCGGGAGGCGCCGAGCATCGGATGGACGATCTGCTCGAGCTGCTTGATCGCGGCCGGATCATGCACGACGCGCGCGGACAGTTTCGGCCGGTCGACTTTGCCGTTTGCGGTGGTGCCAGGGAAGGCGGCCTCGATCGCAGGCGCGGCCTCGCCCTCGTAGAGCTGGTGAACGGCGGCATCGGCGTCGTAGACGGGAACGCCGGCCTCCGCGAACAATTTCGCGGTGGTGGATTTTCCCATCCCGATCGAGCCGGTCAGTCCAAGGATCCGCATCAGCGCGCAGCCATCTCTGTCATTCACACCGCAACTAGCCGTTCGCGCCGCAGGAACGCAAGCAGCGGCAGCAGCGGCAGGCCGAGAATGGTGAAATGGTCACCCTCGATGCGCTCGAACAGATGGCTGCCGAGACCTTCGAGCTGATAGGCGCCGACGCTGGTCGTCACCGCATCGCCGGCGGCGTCGAGATAGGCTGAAAGCTCCGTTTCGGTCATCGGCCGCATGGTCATGCGGGCCACCGAAACATCCTCGAAAACAATCTTGCCATCTCGCGCCACGGCCACCGCGGAATTCAGCTCGTGGCTTTTGCCGGCGAGGTCGAGCAATTGCGCCATCGCCTGTGCGCGGCCTGCGGGCTTGTTGAAAAGACGCTCGCCCAGAGCCAGGGTCTGGTCGGCACCGATCACATAGCTCCCCGGATGACTGGCCGAGACCGCCTTGGCCTTCTCGCGCGCCAGCAACAGGGCGATTTCATGCGAGCCTGAAAGTTCTGAGGCGGCCTGAATGCCACGCTCGTCGATATCGGCCGTAATCGCCTTGAACTCCAGCCCGGCACTGGCCAGCAGCATCTTTCGCGCGCTGCTCTGCGAGGCCAGTATCAACGGAGTTTCGCCGCGCCAGAGAGACATCGCCGAAACTATTCCGTGGGCCGGTTGCGCTGGCGATCACTGTAGAGCTTCATGATCGCCGCGGCGGTTTCCTCGATAGATCGCCGCGTGACGTCGAGCAGCGGCCAATCGTGCTTGGCGCTGAGCTTGCGCGCGAACGCGACTTCCTCGGTGACTGACTGTCTGTCGGTATAGGTGTCGCTGCCGGAGTCGGCCCCCAGGGAGAGCAGGCGATTCTGACGGATCTGAATCAGGCGTTCCGGCGTCGCATGCAGGCTCACCACCAGTGGCCGTGTCAATTTCTCCAGTTGTTCGGGCACCGGAATGCCCGGAACCAGCGGCACGTTGGCGGTACGGATGCCGCGATTGGCCAGATAGATCGACGTTGGTGTCTTGGAGGTGCGTGAGACACCGACGAGCACCACGTCGGCATCGTCGAGACCTTCGACATGCTGGCCGTCGTCATGGATCATCGTGTAGTTCAGCGCATCGATGCGCTTGAAATATTCTGCATTGAGGACGTGCTGGGCGCCGACGCGGCCCGTGGTCGCAGCACCGAGATAGGCTTCGAACAACTGCATCACCGGCCCGATGATCGACAGGCTCGGAACATTGATCTCCTTGCACTTGTCCTCGAGCCGGGAGACCAGATCCTTCTCCAGCAGCGTGAACAGCACGATCCCCGGCGCCTCCTCGATCTCGTCGAGCACGCGATCGAGCTGCTTCTGGCTCCGCACCAGCGGATAGACATGCTCGACCGGGGTTACGTTGGCGTACTGCGCGGCAACGGCGCGTGCGACCGTGATCAGCGTCTCACCAGTGGAGTCGGAGACGAGGTGCAGATGGAAATAATTGTTCGAGGTCGGCACAAAAGCCCTTTGTATGGAGGCGGTGTGGTTTGTGGATTTCTGTGGACCTTAACCGCTCGGAAAGGGTTGTGCGACACCAGGGGCGGGACAACCGCCAATTTTCTTCACACCACTGCCCATCGGAACAAGTCGGGCGGCCCGCTGAGGGGGAAACGGGATTGCGCGGACAACCCGCTTGATAAACTGCCGACAGAAACACGCAAGCCTTTGAAGCTGGCCGACTTATCGGAAGCCACCGGAGCCGTCCGGGATATGTTGATGGATGTGAACAAGCACGCGTGAACTCGCGGACGGAATTGCGTGAGTCCAATCCACGGTCACATAGACTCAAACCTTAAGAATCTAAGATTCTAGATTTGAGGAAGGCGCTCCCGACGGATATGTGTGCAGGGTAAGACCTTAACGAGTTCTTACTATCCCCAGCGTTCCCTGCGCTGGGCGGAAATCCGGGCGCAGAAAATGTTCGAAGACGTCTATCTCTGGATCAAGGCGCTGCATGTGATCGCCGTCATCTCCTGGATGGCGGGCATGCTCTATCTACCGCGGCTGTTCGTTTATCACTCCGAGGCCGAGATCGGCTCCAAGCAGTCGGAAACGTTCAAGGTGATGGAGCGCCGGCTGCTCAAGGCGATCATCAACCCCGCCATGATCGTCACATGGCTGGCCGGGCTCTATCTCGCCTGGTCCGGCCACTGGTTCTCTTTCGGGTGGCTGCACGTAAAACTGGCACTGGTCCTGGTAATGTCCGCGGTCCACGGCTTTTTTTCACGCTGGTGCAAGGATTTTGCCGCCGACCGGCGTCCGCGCAGCCAGAAATTCTATCGGATTATCAATGAGGTGCCGACTGTTCTGATGATTTTCATCGTCATCATGGTGATCGTGAAACCGTTCTAGGCAAGGCTTGCGATGAATCGCTCAGCGCTTCGGCTTGCGGAGTGGGGAGCGATTTTCTATATTAGCGATATCCCACCCAACGCAGGCGGATGTGGTTGTGTCTGAGCTTTCCAGAGGCCGGACACCGCATCAGGTTTGAAGCCTCACCGGCACTCTCCTTGCCAGACCTGCGGACCTTACCTTCTCACGTCCGCATTTCAGAGCCTCCTCGCACCCCCTCCCAAGGTTACCCCACAGGACCACCCCAATGCGGGAAATTAAACTCCAGGACCTCAAGTCGAAGACGCCGGCCGAGCTCGTCTCGTTCGCCGAAGAGAATGGGGTCGAGAATGCCAGCACCATGCGCAAGCAGGAGCTGTTGTTTGCCATCCTCAAGCAGCTTGCGCTGGCCGAAACCGACATCGTCGGCGAAGGCGTCGTCGAGGTGCTCTCCGACGGCTTCGGCTTCCTCCGCTCGCCCGATGCGAATTATCTGCCGGGCCCGGACGACATCTACGTCTCGCCCTCGCAGATCCGCCGTTTCGGTCTGCGCACCGGCGACACCATCGAAGGCCACATTCGCAGCCCGAAAGAGGGCGAGCGCTATTTCGCGCTGCTGAAGGTCAACACACTCAATTTCGAGGACCCGGAAAAGGCCAAGCACAAGGTCAATTTCGACAACCTCACGCCGCTGTTTCCGAATCAGCGTTTCCGCATGGAAATCGACGATCCGACGCGGAAAGACCTTTCTGCAAGGGTGATCGACATCGTCGCGCCGATCGGCAAGGGCCAGCGCGCGCTGATCGTCGCGCCGCCGCGTACCGGTAAAACTGTGCTGATGCAGAACATCGCGCACTCGATTACGCACAATCATCCCGAATGCTATCTGATCGTGCTTCTGATCGACGAACGTCCGGAAGAAGTCACGGACATGCAGCGCTCTGTGAAGGGCGAGGTCGTGTCGTCGACCTTCGACGAGCCGGCGGTGCGTCACGTCCAGGTCGCCGAGATGGTGATCGAGAAGGCCAAGCGCCTGGTCGAGCATGGCCGCGACGTCGTGATCCTGCTCGATTCGATCACCCGCCTCGGCCGCGCCTACAACACCGTGGTGCCGTCATCCGGCAAGGTGCTGACCGGCGGTGTCGACGCCAACGCGCTGCAGCGCCCGAAGCGCTTCTTCGGTGCCGCCCGCAACATCGAGGAGGGCGGCTCGCTGACCATCATCGCGACCGCGCTGGTCGATACCGGCAGCCGCATGGACGAAGTCATCTTCGAAGAGTTCAAGGGAACCGGTAACTCGGAACTGATCCTGGACCGCAAGGTCTCGGACAAGCGCACTTTCCCTGCGATCGACATCTCGCGCTCCGGCACCCGCAAGGAGGAGCTCATCACAGATACGCAGGTGCTCAAGAAGATGTACGTGCTCCGCCGGATCCTCAACCCGATGGGGACGATGGACGCAATCGACTTCCTGCTCGACAAGCTGCGCTCGACCAAGAGCAATTCGGAGTTCTTCGACTCGATGAACACCTGAGTGCGATGCAGCATGAGATCAGAGGGCGCCTTCGGGCGCCCTTTTCTTTTGTGCGGCCTTGCTGCGGAGAGGTGCAGCATGGCGATGGGACGAAGGGAAATCCGGGTTTGCCGGAAGCTGTTGATATATTTACGCAATGCTTGACTTTGGCGATTTGTCGATGTCAGAGCGCGGCTGCTTCTGCAGCAAAATGCTGCACCGTATATTGCATCGCAATATAGCCGTTGCTGCGGGCCAGAGCGCAGCAAAAGGGGGTGGCGGCATCGCGAGAACGGGCCGTTTGCCTTTTCCCCGCCAGCCGGACAAATAGGCCATGCATCCGCGAGACCAGACCATCTTTGCGCTGTCGTCCGGCCGTGCGCCGAGCGCGATCGCTGTGGTGCGCGTGTCGGGCCCGCAGGCAGGCCTGGCGCTGACGACCCTTGCGGGCGAGCGGCCGGCGCCGAGACAGGCCAGCCACCGACTGCTCAGGGATGGCGGGGGCCAGCCGATCGACGATGCGGTCGTGCTCTGGTTTCCAGGGCCGAAAAGCGCGACCGGAGAGGACGTCGCTGAATTCCACGTCCATGGCGGCCGCGCGGTGCTGGCGGCGCTCCTGGCAGCTATTTCTGTAATTCCGAATATGCGGGCGGCCGAGCCCGGCGAATTCACGCGGCGCGCTTTCGAGAACGGCAAGCTCGATCTCACCGAGGCCGAGGGCCTCGACGATCTCATCCATGCCGACACGGACCGGCAGCGCCGCCAGGCGCTGCGTCAGTTGCAGGGCTTGCTCGGCAATCGCGCGCGCGATTGGCGTGAGCGCATCATCGAGGCCTCGGCGCTGATCGAGGCCGGCATCGATTTCTCCGACGAGGGCGACGTGCCGGCCGAGCTGAGGGTGCCGGCGGTGAAAGCGATCAAAGCGCTGCATGCCGAAATCACAGAAGTCCTTGCGGCACAGGGACATTCTGAACGCCTGCGCGATGGCCTGGTGGTTGCGATTGCGGGCGAGCCGAATGTCGGCAAGTCGACTCTGATCAACCAGCTCACGCGCCGCGAGGTCGCGATCGTCTCGCCGCATGCCGGCACCACGCGCGACGTGATCGAGGTGCAGCTCGATCTCGATGGTTATCCCGTCACGGTCATCGACACCGCCGGTATCCGCGAGACCGACGATCCCGTGGAGCAGGAAGGTGTGCGCCGGGCGCGGGCGCGCGCCGAAGACGCCGACCTCGTGCTGTGGCTGGTGGAGGGCGGACACGCCGTCGATCCGGGCGCGATGCGCTCGCTCGGGAAGTCTGGCCCCAGCAGTGATCGATCACGCGGCTCGGTCTGGATCGTCCGCAACAAGATCGATCTTGGCGGGGCGGGGGGAGTCGGGCTGCACGGCGAGTTCGGGATCTCGGCGAGCCGGGGAGACGGCGTTCCCGACCTGATCGATGCCCTCGTGAAATTCGCAGCCGAGTTTTTCGGGACGACCGAGGGCGCGTTGGTGACCCGCGCCCGCCAGCGAGATCTGTTGCGCCGGGCATCGGACAGCTTGCGCCGGAGCCTGGAGCTTGTAGAAGACGGCGAGGAACTCGCGGCCGAAGAGCTGCGTGCTGCGGCCTATGCCTTGGGCCGGCTGTTGGGCCGGGTCGACGTCGAGGATGTCCTTGGGGCCATCTTCCAGAAATTTTGCATCGGAAAGTAGCGCTAGTTCTTCATTGTAGAACTAGGCCTTGTTCATTCCTTGTGTTTCACGAGAAACAGCAACGGGATGGGTTCCGGTCCTGTTTCACGTGGAACAGATGCTTGCGGGCTCGGGCGCTGTTTCGCGTGAAACAGGAGGACGATTCGCCAGCCCCCGGTCCGAGCGGCTCGTGCACAGGGTCTGATCGTCTGACGGGTTGTAAGGCTCGTGGCCGGCGGCCGTCCCCCAAGCTCGTCATTGCGAGGAGCCCTTGCGACGAAGCAATCCAGACTGCTTCCACGGAGGGATTCTGGATTGCTTCGCTCCGCTCGCGACGATGGTGTAGCCCGATCGCTTGTGCCCAGAGCCGTGCGAGATCTCGCCAGGAGTTCTCTCCCGGTTAGGCGCATCTTGTTTCACGTGAAACAGCAGCTCGCTCAATGCCCCTTCTACTGTGCATGGGGTTGTTTTCGCGAAAATGCGAACCGCCTCCTGGCCGCACCGTTTCACGTGAAACAGCCGCCTCACCCAGTTTCTACTTCCGGCTTTTCGGCCTCTGCGATAGAAGTCCGCGCATGCGAACAGAGCGAGAGAGTTTCGACGTCATCGTCATTGGCGGCGGCCACGCCGGCTGTGAAGCCGCGGCTGCTTCCGCTCGGATGGGCGCGACGACCGCTCTGGTGACGCACCGCTTCTCCACCGTCGGCGCGATGTCCTGCAATCCCGCCATTGGCGGTCTCGGCAAGGGCCACCTGGTCCGCGAAGTCGATGCCCTCGATGGTTTGATGGGCCGGGTCGGCGATGCCGGCGGCATCCAGTTTCGCGTCCTCAATCGCCGCAAGGGTCCGGCTGTCCGTGGTCCGCGGGCCCAGGCCGACCGGAAGCTCTATGCTGCCGCCATGCAGGCCGCGATCGCGGAGACCGAGGGTCTTTCCGTTGTCGAAGGCGAGGCGGACGAGCTGATCGTGGTCGATGGCCGGGTGACTGGACTGCGTCTGGCGGACGGTCGGGAGCTTCGGGCAGGGGCGGTCGTCGTCACCACCGGCACCTTCCTCCGCGGTCTGATCCATCTCGGCGAGAAGAACTGGCCCGCTGGCCGCGTCGGTGAGGCACCGGCCATGGGTCTTTCGAGCTCCTTTGAGCGGGCCGGCTTCACTCTTGGACGGCTCAAGACCGGGACGCCGCCTCGTCTGGACGGCACCACGATCGACTGGTCCGCGGTTGAAATGCAGCCCGGAGACGAGCCGCCAGAGCCATTCTCAGTGATGACGGACCGGATCACGACCCCGCAGATCCAGTGCGGGATCACCCGGACCACGTCCGCGACCCATGAGGTGATCCGGGCCAACGTTCATCGCTCCCCGATGTACTCCGGCCAGATCAAGAGCTCCGGGCCGCGCTATTGCCCGTCCATCGAGGACAAGATCGTCCGCTTTGGCGACCGCGATGGCCATCAGATCTTCCTGGAGCCGGAAGGGCTCGACGATAGCACCGTCTATCCCAACGGCATCTCGACCTCGCTGCCGGAGGAGGTCCAACTCGCGATCCTCGCGACCATCCCCGGCCTTGAGCGGGTCAAGATGGTCCGTCCGGGCTATGCCATCGAATACGACCATATCGACCCCCGCGAACTCGATCCGACCCTTCAGACCAAGCGTCTCCGCGGCCTGTTCCTGGCCGGGCAGATCAACGGTACGACGGGATACGAGGAAGCTGCCGGGCAGGGTATCGTGGCTGGCCTGAATGCAGCTTTGGCCGCGAGCGGCGCCGCTCTGACCGTTTTCGACCGCGCAGACGGCTATCTCGGCGTGATGATCGACGACCTCGTCACCCGCGGCATCAGCGAACCCTATCGGATGTTCACCTCGCGGGCCGAGTATCGGCTGACGCTGCGGGCTGACAATGCCGATCAGCGCCTTACCGAGAAGGGGATCGCACTTGGATGCGTCGGAAGTGCCCGGACGCAGCATCACCGTGCCAAGATGGGCGCTCTGAATGCGGCCAGGACGCTGTCGAAATCCCTGACGATCACGCCGAACGAGGCGATCAAGCACGGGCTGTCCCTGAACCGCGATGGTCAGCGCCGGTCGGCCTTCGAGCTGATGGCCTATCCGGACATCGGCTGGAGCCAGGTCCGGACCATCTGGCCGGAGCTGTCGGCGACCGACCCCGTTATTGCTACCCATCTGGAGATCGACGCCAAGTACGACGTCTACCTGGAGCGCCAGAGCGCCGATGTCGAAGCTTTCAGGCGCGATGAGGGGATGGTGCTGTCGGACGTCGACTATCAGCAGGTCCCCGGTCTCTCCAACGAGGTGCGGGCCAAGCTGGAGAAGGCGCGGCCGTTCACCGTCGGCCAGGCTGGCCGGATCGACGGAATGACGCCGGCAGCGCTCGGCATCCTCGCGGCCTATCTCCGGCGCGAGGCACGGAAGACCTCAAAGGCGATCGCATAGGCGTTTCACGTGAAACAGCGCGGGCCGGGCGGCAGATCGTCATCAGGGAAACCATCGGCGGGTGAGGGCGCGGGTCGTCGATTCGAACCGGCGCCGGCCAGACCGAAGATCGACAAAGCCAGTGCCAACGATCGGTCGCTGGACTCCATCATCGCCGCGGACAAGTTCGCGGCGCTCAGGCTCGCTCCCGTTTCACATGAAACGGAAGCGCGCCTCGATCGCTACATCGCGCTGCTCCGGGAGTGGCAGGCGAAGACCAATCTGGTCGCGCCCTCCACCTTGCCGCAGCTCTGGACCCGGCACATCGCCGACTCGCTCCAGCTCGTCGATCTCGCGCCGTCGGCCAAACGCTGGGCTGACCTCGGCAGCGGCGGCGGCTTTCCCGGAATCGTCCTCGCCTGTGCCATGGCCGGGACGCCGGGCGCCAGCGTCCATCTCGTCGAGCGAATCGCCAAGAAGGCCGCCTTTCTGCGCGAAGCGATCCGCGTCACCACATCTCCGGGGGTCGTACATCTCGCTGAGATCGGGGATAATGTGGATAGAATCACCGGCCCCGTCGATTGCGTCACCGCGCGTGCGCTGGCTCCGCTACATCAACTCATAGGCTTTGCGGAGCCGCTGATGCGCCAGGGCGCAAAGGCGCTGTTTCTTAAGGGTCAAGATGTAGAGGCTGAATTGACCGAAGCCGCTAAATATTGGAATATTCAGCCGCAGCTTCACCAGAGCCGTACAGGCGACGGTTGGATCGTCGAGCTGATGTCCGTCGAGCGGCGCGGCTGAGGCGTTCAGGGGTCGAGTGGGGAATTTGCGATGAGCGTGACTGACGAACCGCAGCAAGAACAGACCGCCCAAGAAGAGACCACCCAAGAACAGGCCGCTGAGGTCCCACAGGGCCACCCGCGCATCCTGGCGCTGGCGAATCAGAAGGGCGGCGTGGGAAAAACAACCACCGCGATCAATCTTGGCACGGCACTCGCTGCGATCGGCGAGCGCGTCCTGATCGTGGATCTCGATCCGCAGGGCAACGCCTCGACCGGCCTCGGCATCGACCGCCGCAACCGCTCCTGCTCGACCTATGACGTGCTGATCGGTGAAGCCCCTCTGCGTGAAGCCGTCGTGTCGACCGCGGTACCGCGGCTGCACATCGCGCCGTCGACCATGGACCTCTCCGGCCTCGAGCTCGAGCTCGGCACCACGCCCGGGCGCGCGTTCAAGCTGCGTGACGCCATCGGCGCGCTCAACAACAACGTCTCGCCGGACGCCGATTACACCTATGTGCTGATCGACTGCCCGCCCTCGCTCAACCTGCTCACGGTGAACGCGATGGCCGCCTCGGATGCGATCCTGGTGCCGCTGCAGTGCGAGTTCTTCGCGCTCGAAGGTCTGTCGCAATTGCTCCAGACGGTGGAGCAGGTGCGCTCGACGCTCAATCCGAACCTGTCGATCCACGGCATCGTGCTGACCATGTTCGACTCGCGCAACAACCTCTCGAACCAGGTCGTCGCCGACGTTCGCCAGTTCATGGGTGAGAAGGTCTACAAGACCATGATCCCGCGCAACGTGCGCATCTCGGAGGCGCCGTCCTACGGCAAGCCGGTCCTGGTCTACGATCTCAAATGCGTCGGCAGCGAAGCTTATCTGCGGCTCGCCACCGAAGTGATCCAGCGCGAGCGCGAGCTGCGCGTCGCGCATTGACGATGCCGTAGGGTGGGTAAAGGCGTGTTCGCCGTGCCCACCATCTTCCGCACACAACTGGTGGGCACGCTTCGCTTTGCCCACCCTACGATAATTCAGTTCTGGAGTGCTGCACCGTGAATCCAAGGGAGCTGGCGATGGCTGACGAAGCGCGTTCGCGACTGGGCCGGGGTCTTGCGAGTCTGATCGGCGATGTCGGTGGCGAGGCTCAGCATGTCGATCGTCCGCGCGCGCAGCGCAAGGTGCCGATCGAATTCATCAAGCCCAATCCGCGCAACCCGCGCCGTGCCTTTTCGGAAACGGAGCTCAAGGAGCTCTCCGATTCGATCAAGCAGCACGGCGTGATCCAGCCGATCGTCGTGCGTCCGGTGAAGGGCGCGCAGGATCGCTTCGAGATCATCGCCGGTGAACGGCGCTGGCGCGCCTCGCAGATGGCCGGCCTGCATGAAGTGCCGATCGTCCCCGTCGACATCAGCGACAGCGATGCGCTGGAGTTCGCGATCGTCGAGAACGTGCAGCGCGAAGACCTCAACCCGATGGAAGAGGCGCTGGGCTATCACGCGCTCGCCAACGAGTTCAAACGCAGCCAGGACGACATCGCAAAAGTCGTCGGCAAGAGCCGCAGCCACATCGCCAACATGATGCGGTTGACGAAGCTGCCGACCGAGGTGCAGGCGCTGATCACGAGCGGCGATCTGACCGCCGGCCACGCCCGCGCGCTGATCGGCGTGCCCGATCCGCTCGCGGCCGCCAGGCGCATCGTCGAGGAAGGCCTCAACGTCCGCCAGGCCGAGGCGCTCGCGCACGAAGAGGGTGTGCCGGAACGCAAGCCGCAGAAGGCACGCGCCAGCGGGGGCAAGGACAAGGACCCCGACACGATCGACCTCGAAAAGCGCGTCAGCGATGCGCTCGGGCTCAAGGTCACCGTCAATCACCGCGATCCCGGCGGCTCCGTCCAGATCAACTACCGCAACCTCGATCAGCTCGACGAGGTGATGAAGCGGCTCGCGAAGGGCGCGCTGTAAGCACACCAACTCTATCCCGTCACCCTGAGGTGGCCGCTTCTTCAGCGGCCCTCGAAGGGCGACGGCCCGGCTGTATCGGGGCCGTTCATCCTTCGAGGCTCGCGCCGCGTTGCGCCGCGCGGCTCGCACCTCAGGATGACGGATTTGGTGCTTCGCTCGATCGTTGCGAGCACAACTCTCTCCATCGTCATTGCGAGCGCAGCGAAGCAATCCAGACTGCCTCCGCGGCGGGATTCTGGATTGCTTCGTCGCTTGCGCTCCTCGCAATGACGACGAGGGGACGGCTCAGCCGCGCCGCTTCGCATTCGCGGCGATGGCCATCAGCGTGCGCTGGGCGATTGCCGCGGCGAGCGTCGATTGCTTGCGGGTGTCGAGCGCGGCGGTCGCGAGCTGCTCGATGATTGCGGCGAGCCGCGCTACGCTGAAATTGCGCAGCGCAGTTTCCACCGCCGGCTTTCGCGAAAAATGCAGGCGCGGATAGCCGCCCTCGAGCACGGCGGAGGCAGGCTGGCCATCGGCGATCGCGAGCGCGGATTTGTGCAGCCACGCGGCCTGGCGCTGCGCGGCGGAGATGATCACGCCCGGATAGGTGCCGGCGATCATGGCCTTTGCAAACTCGGTCTCGACGATGTCGGGCCGACCGGCGAAGGCACCGTCGACGATGGGATCGAGCTTCAGCTCGGACGCATCGGCGACCACGGACATCACGTCATCCAGCGTGATCTCGCCTTTGCCATGTGCATAGAGTGTCAGCTTGCGCAGCTCATTGCGCGAGGCCTGGCGGTCGCCGCCGAGGAATGACATCAGCGCCGCGCGGGCATCCTGCGCGATGCGCAAACTGGCGATGCGGAGCTCGTCGTCCATCAGCTTGGCAAGGTCGCGCTCGGTGTCGGGGTAGCAGCCGATTGCGACGGCCGCCTTGGCGCGCTCGCAGGCTTTGCGCAGTGGCGATTCCGGGCGCAGCTCGCCGGCCTCGATCACGATGCGGCAATCCTTCACGCCCATCTCCGCCAGCGTATCGATACCGCTGGCAAAGCTGCGGGAGCCGGCGCGGACACGGATGGCGCGCCGGCCGCCGAACAGCGGCACCGTCATGGCTTCATCGACGAGCCGCGACGGCTCGGCGGAGAGTTCGTCGCCGTCGAGCTTGACGAGTGAGAAGGGATCGTTGGGGTCGTCGACGGCCGAGGCAATCAGTGCATCGGCGCGCTCGCGTACGAGGCCGGCATCGGGACCGTAGAGCAGGATGATCGGTCGGCCCGCGTCGGGACGGGCGAGGAAGGCGTCGATCTCTTTTCCGCGCAGCGCGACCATGGTGCCTGGGTTCGTCCATTCCGCGGGGCGCTCCTCGAGCGCCCGAAATGGCTGGAGCGGTCTATGTGCCGGCGGTGAAGAACGAGGCGAGCCGGGTCGTGATGTTCTCGGCGATCTCGTTGGCGGCACGATCCTCGGCATCGCGCAAGGCCCGGTTGCGGGCAAAGCGCTGATAGGAGCCGGGCATGTCATAGGACACGCGCGAGAACGTCGTGCCGGTCATGACCGACTTGCCGCTGACGACCTCGATCAGATTGTACTGGGCATCGATGCCGTAGTTTTCACTGCTCGGCAGGCCGGTATTGGGATCGACGATCAGCGACGATTTGCTGCTCGCGAAGCGAATCTCCAGGCGGTGGGTCGGCGACATGCCCGTGGCCGTGCCGTAGAGCTTGAACGCCAGGGCATTGCGGACCTCGACGCCGACGCGGGCTTCCCGGGAGGCATTCGGCTTGGCGATTGGCGGGAGATCGACCCCCATCAGCTTTTCGCGCAGGCCGGGGGTGCCGTCGGTACGCTCGGCATACATCGGCTGGAAGCAGCCGGCCGTCAGCGCCGCCAATGCGGCAACCGCCAGCAAGCGGGCTGCGATGCGGATCCTAGCCGACAACATTCACGATCCTCTTGGGGACGATGATCACCTTGCGGACGGGCTTGCCGTCCAGGGCCAGCTTTACCGCATCGAGGGCCAAAACGGCAGCCTCGATTTCCGGATTCTGGGCCGCTGTTGCAACTGTGACCTCACCCCGCTTCTTGCCGTTGACCTGGACCACCAGGGTCACGCTGTCTTCAACCAGCAAATCGCGTTCGATTTGGGGCCAATCGGCCTCGGAAACCAGTCCGCCATGGCCCAGAACCTGCCAGCACTCCTCGGCCAGATGCGGCATCATCGGGGAGAACAGCTGGACCAGGATCTGGCTGGCCTCCCGGATCGCCCAGGCAAGGTCAGGGGCGGGCTGGCCGGGGCGCTGGAGCACCTCCGAAAACGCATTGGCGAATTCGCGGATATGGGCAAGGCAGACATTGAAGTGCAGCCGCTCGATCCCGGTGGTGACCTTGTCCAGCGCGCCATGGGCGGCCTTGCGCAAGGCGGTCGCATCCTCGCCAAACCCGGCCGGCCGGGCCTCTGACGCAGCCTTGCAGAGTTCCACCGCATCGTTCACCAGCCGCCACAGCCGCTGTACGAAGCGCGAGGCGCCCTGGACGCGCTCGTCGCTCCAGATCACGTCGCGGTCGGGCGGGGAGTCCGACAGCATGAACCAGCGGGCGACGTCGGCGCCGTAAGTCTCGATGATGTCGTCGGGGTCGACCGTGTTCTTCTTCGACTTCGACATCTTCTCGATCGGGCCGATCTGGATGTCTTCGCCTGAGGTCAGCAGCGTCGCGCGCCTGCCATTGCCGCCGACTTCGATCTTCACCTCGGCCGGCTGCACATAGGTGCCGTCGGCCTTTTGGTAGGTTTCGTGCACCACCATGCCCTGGGTGAACATGCCGGCGAACGGCTCGTCCAGTGCAATGTGCCCGGTCGCCTTCATCGCGCGGGTGAAGAAGCGGCTGTAGAGCAGATGCAGGATCGCGTGCTCGACGCCGCCGATATACTGGTCGACCGGCAGCATCCGGTTGGCGACCGCGGGCGTCGTCGGCGCGTTCTCGTTCCAGGGATCGGTGAAGCGCGCAAAGTACCAGGACGAATCCACGAAGGTGTCCATGGTGTCGGTTTCGCGCTGGGCCTTACCGCCGCATTTCGGGCAGGTGACGTGCTTCCACGTCGGATGATGGTCGAGCGCGTTGCCCGGCTTGTCGAAGGTCGCATCCTCCGGCAGCGTCACCGGCAGGTCGGCATCCGGCACCGGCACGACGTCGCACTTCGGGCAGTGGATCACCGGAATCGGGCAGCCCCAATAGCGCTGGCGCGAAATGCCCCAGTCGCGCAGGCGGAAATTGACCTGACGCTCGCCGACCGGCGCGTTGCCGCGCAGCTCGTTTTCAAGACGTTTTGCAACTTCGTCCTTGGCCTGATCGATCGTCATGCCGTCGAGGAAGCGCGAATTGATCATGCGGCCGTCGCCGTCATAGGCGGTGTCGGTGATGACGAAGGTCTTGGGATCCTGGCCCTCGGGGCACACCACCGGAATGTTGCCGAGATTGTACTTGTTGACGAAGTCGAGGTCGCGCTGGTCATGCGCGGGGCAGCCGAAGATCGCGCCGGTGCCGTATTCCATCAGCACGAAGTTGGCGACATAGACCGGCAGCTTCCAGCTCGGGTCGAACGGATGCACCGCGCGGATGCCGGTGTCGAAACCCTGCTTCTCGGCGGTATCGATAATCTCCTGCGCAGTACCGATCTTCTTGATGTCGGCGATGAACTGGGCAAGCTTCGGGTTCTTCGCGGCAGCTGCCTGCGCCAGCGGATGATCCGACGAGATCGCCATGAATTTCGCGCCGAACAAGGTGTCCGGGCGCGTCGTGAATATCTTCAGCTCGCTCTCGCCAGCGGGCGTCGTCGCCTGATCCAGCGCGAAGCGGACCAGCAGGCCCTCGGAGCGGCCGATCCAGTTGCGCTGCATCAGCCGCACCTTGTCGGGCCAGCGATCGAGCCCATCAAGCGCGGACAGCAGCTCCTGCGAGTACTTCGTGATCTTGAAGACCCACTGGCTCATTTCCCGTTGTTCGACAACGGCACCCGAGCGCCAGCCGCGGCCGTCGATCACCTGCTCGTTGGCGAGCACGGTCATGTCGACCGGATCCCAGTTGAGCTTGCGCTTCTCACGCTCGGCGAGGCCCGCGCCGAGCATGTCCAGAAACATCTTCTGCTGATGCTTGTAGTAGCTGGGATCGCAGGTCGCGAATTCGCGGGACCAGTCCAGCGACAGCCCGATCGAGCGGAGCTGCTTCTTCATCGCGGCGATGTTGTCGTAGGTCCAGGCCTTCGGCGCGACCTTGCGCTCGATGGCGGCGTTCTCGGCCGGCAGGCCGAAAGCGTCCCAGCCCATCGGGTGCAGCACGTTGAAGCCCTTGGCGCGCATGAAGCGGGCCAGCACGTCGCCGAGCGTGTAGTTGCGGACATGGCCGATATGGATGCGCCCGGACGGGTAGGGGAACATCTCCAGGACGTAGTATTTCGGCCGCGAATCGTCGTTCTTCGAGACGAAGATCGCCTGCTGGTCCCAGGCAGCCTGCCAGCGCGGTTCGGCGTCGCGGGCGTTGTAGCGTTCGGAGGTCATGGAATCGTTGGGTTTTCGTGGATTCGGCCGTCTAAAGACGGCGGACTAGGCCATAAAAGTCCTTAGGGGGTCAATGGGTTGCCGCTGGCTGCAGCCCCCCGCAATGCTGCTCCGCTAAAGTACGGAGCGCCCATTGGGATCGGATTAAGGGGTCGGTGCGAGGTTGGCCGCCAACAGCACCCCGCCAGGCGATGGAATCAGGCTTCCGCCGACGCCGACCAATTTTGCCGTCTGGTTCCAATATTTCGCAGGCAGCCATGATGACCTGCGCAACGCCATCGATCTCCTGATCGACCACAACCGTCCCTTCGACGCCAGGACCAATCAGGACCTGTTCGAGACCTATGTCGCGCCCCGGGCCGTCGCCGTCGCCTCCGAGACGTCCGAGCGGCTGCATGCCCTCATGGGGGCGGCGAAGGAGTTTCTGGCGACGGCGATCGCCGACAATCACTCCCAGATGCAGGCGATCAGCGAGGTCGCTGATCAGGACAAGGCCGGCGTCGATCCGAAGGCGCTGGTCGCCCAGCTCATGAACGAGCTGGCGCGGGCCGCCACGAGGGCGACGCGGCTCGAGGCAGGCTTTGCGGAAAAGACCCGCGAGCTCGACGTGATCCGCGACTCGCTCTCCAAGTCCGAAGAGCGCGCCCGGACCGATACGCTGACGGGCCTCGCAAACCGGCGGGCGCTCGATGAATTCCTGCGCAAGGCGCAGGCGACTGCGGATTGGGGCGAGCCGCTCAGCGTGCTGATGCTCGACATCGACCACTTCAAGACCTTCAACGACAATTTCGGCCATGGCGTCGGCGACCAGGTGCTGCGCCTGATGGCGAAAGTGTTGCGCGAAAAAGTTCGCGAGCAGGATTTGTCGGCCCGCTACGGCGGCGAGGAGCTGATCGCGGTGCTGCCGGATGCCGATCTTGCCACTTGCGCCGAGATCGCCGAGCGCATCAGGCGCGCGATCGCCGAATGCACCATCACGCGCCGCTCGACCGGCGAGACCCTGCCCAACATCAGCGTGTCGATCGGTGTGGCGCAGTACCGGACCGGCGAAGCGATCACCGATCTGATCGAGCGCTGCGACCGCGCGCTCTATCTCGCCAAGGGCGGCGGCCGCAATCGCGTGGTGACGGAGATCGAGCTCGATCGCGCCGGAGCCGCGGGCTAGGCGCTCGCCGCCAGGATCATGTCGGCCGGGCCGTTCTCGATCGCCTGCACGCCGTGCTCGACGACGTTGTTGCGGCCGCGGTGTTTTGCGGCGTAGAGCGCGGCGTCGGCGGCTTCGATGAGATCACCCGGACGCAGACTCTCGTTGGGCTTTGCCGCCGCGACGCCGATCGAGACCGTGACGATCATGTGGGCGGAGGTGATGTGCGGCAGGCACAGCTTCAGCACGGCCGCACGCACCTGCTCGCCGATCTCGACGGCGTGGTTCACATCGGTGTTCGGCAGCAGCAGGCAGAACTCCTCGCCGCCATAGCGGGCCGCAAATCCCATCGTGTCGGCCGCGATGCCGGACAACGATTCGCCGAGCCGGGTCAGGCAGGAATCGCCCTCGAGATGGCCGTAGGTGTCGTTGAACAGCTTGAAGTGATCCACGTCGATCATCAGCAGCGCGAGCTCGCTGCCATATTGCTGCGCGCGCATCCATTCGAAGTCGAGCCGGCTCTGGAAGCCGCGGCGATTGGCCAGCCCCGACAGCATGTCGATCGAGGCCATCACGGTCAGGCGGTCGTTGCTCGCGATCAGCTCGCGCTCGCGCTGGCTGAGCTGCGCGGCCATCGCGTTGAACGCGCGGGCCAGCGGCACGAACTCGGCCGGCAGCCGGTTGCGCGCGGCGCGCGCCGAGAGATCGCCCTCGCCGAGGCGCTTGGCCATGTCCGCCAGCATCTCGATCGGCTTGATCACGAGTTTTTCCGCGGCAATCAGCGCGCCGAGCAGCACGAAAACGACGACGAACGCGAGCTGGAGATAGGCGGTGCGGATGTCGCGGCTGACCGCCGCGGACACCTTGTCCTCGTCGATGCTGGCAATCAGGCGGGCATTGGTGCCGGCGATGCGGATATAGCTGACCGCGCGGCGGGAGCCGTCGGCGGCGAGGAAAGAGAGTGAGCCCTCGTCCTGGTCCGAACGCAGCGCCCTGTCGGCGATCGCGGACATCAGCGGCATGTTGTCGAGCGGACGGCCGATCGCGCTGTGCTGGTCGGCGGGCGCGGCCAGCACGGTGCCGGCGCTGTCGACCAGCACGGCGGTGATGCCGGCACGACCGCCGAGATTGCTCATGACCTTCGACATCCAGTCGAGGTTCACGGTGGCGAGCACGACGGCATCCGCCACACCGCTGAAGGCCGACACCGGATAGACCGCCATGACGGTCGGCGACGGCACGGGCCGCGACAGGATGAAGTCGCTCAGCACGAAGCGGCCGGTTTCCTGCGCCTGCTGGAAGTAAGGCCGGTCGCTGAGGTCGAGGCCCACATACATGTTGTTGGTGGCGCACTGGATGCGTCCGTCCTGGCCGGCGATCAACAGCGTGCGGATCCAGGGAAGGTTCGACGGCAGGCTCGCGCGCAGCACGTCGCAGCTCTTGCTGATGCCGCCGGCGGAGGCGCGGATGAAGGCTTCAGATTTCAGGATGGTCTCGACCGACGAGATCACTTCGCGCTGCGCATCGGCGCTGTGTCTTGCAATGGTGGTGAATTCGGTCGCGGCCTGCGCGATCTGCCGCGCGCGCGTGTCCTCGAGCGAACGGATGCGCTCGAACATCAAGGGCGTCACCAGAATCACCGCGAGCAACGCAAGCCGTGCCCGGATTCCGAGAACCTGCTTGAGTTTCGCTCGTTTGCGGTTGAAACTGACTTTTGCCATCTTCGCTGCCCACCCCATGGGCCAAGGTAAAGCGAAGGGTTCAAAAACTCTTTCTTGAACTCGGTAAAATTGGACTTACCTCGGTTACGATCGCAATCAATCGACGTCATGACAGAAGAAAACGCCGCGCCGGTAACCGGTCATTCACCAAACGCGCTCGCCGCGGTCGAAGCCGAAATTGCGCGCGCCTGCAAGGAAGCGCGGCGCGATCGCGCCTCCGTGACGCTGATCGCGGTGTCCAAGACTTTCGCCGCGGATGCAATCACGCCGGTCATCGACGCCGGACAGCGCGTATTTGGCGAGAATCGGGTGCAGGAGGCCAAGGGCAAATGGCCGGCGTTAACGTCCGCTTATTCCGGTATCGCGCTGCATCTGATCGGGCCGCTGCAATCCAACAAGGCAAAGGAGGCGGTGGCGCTGTTCGATGCCATCCATTCGGTTGACCGCCCGAGCATTTGCCAGGCGTTAGCCAAGGAAATCGAATCCCAGAACAGGCACCCGGAACTGTTCGTCCAGATCAATATCGGCGAGGAGCCGCAGAAGGCCGGCATCGCTCCCGGCGAGGCCGATGCCTTCATCGCGAGCTGCCGCGACACCTATGGGCTGACGATTTCCGGGTTGATGTGCATCCCGCCGGTCGACGAGCCGCCGGCGGCCCATTTCGCGCTGACGGCCAAGATCGCGCAGCGCAATGGATTGAAGAAGCTCTCGATGGGCATGAGCGCGGATTTCACGAACGCCATCATGCTCGGTGCCACGCATGTGCGCGTGGGGAGTGCGATCTTCGGACACCGGTAAGAGCCGTCATCGACGGCCGCGCCCAGTAACGGCTTTCGAATTCGTCATTGCGAGCGCTCGCAATGACGGCGGTGTGTGAGGCCGCCTCTACACAAACCTGACCGACACCTTCCCCAGCACGCCAAAATCCGCGGCGAAATGGTCGCCGGCCTGAATCGGCAGCGGCGGATGGCACGTGCCTGTCGTCACCACCTCCCCTGCCCGCAAAGTTATGCCGAGCCCGCGCAGCTCGTTGGCAAGCCAGGCCAGGGCAACACGGGGATCGCCGAGCACGTTCTTGCCGTGGCCGTGATAGCGCTGGCCGCGCAGCGTGATCTGCGGCCGCTCCTCGACGAGATCCATGGCGCGCCAGTTCGCAGTCGTCGCTGCGCCCAGCACGAACAGATGCGCGCAGGCATTGTCGGCGATGAGCTGCGCCTCCCCGGCGCTGATGAAGTCGCCAAAGCGCGAGTCGGGAATCTCGATCGCGGGATGCAAGGTGTCGACGGCGGCGAGCACGTCGGCGACGCTGTACGGCGTCGCGCGCGGCGGCAGATCGCGGCCCATGACGAAGGCGAACTCCGGCTCGCCGACGCGCATCTCGTTGCCGTTCATCGACGCCGTGCCGCCGTCGGCGATCACGGTGTCGCTCATGATGCGACCGGCCAGCGGTCCCGCGACATTGATGTGCTTCTGTCCGGCCTCGCTCGTTGCCGCGATCTTCCAACCGAACAGTTGTCCAAGTGATTGGTTTTCGAGGACGGCCTGGATCGCATAGCCATCAGCGCGGTTCTGCGGCCGCAACCGCGGCTCCAGCGCGTCAAACTTGGTGCCGTCGCGCCAATGTTTGACCAGGACCTGCGATGCGGCGGCAATCTGATCCTTGTCGAGCATGTGTCCTCACCCGATGATGATTCTTGTTCTTGGTCCCAGTCGCCGCAGCAATTGCAGCATCGCCGCCTTGGTCATCGAGACGCAGCCCGCGGTCGGCCCGAAATTGTCGCGCGCCAGATGCAAAAACACCGCACTGCCGCGGCCGGCGATGCGAGGTCTGGTGTTGTGGTCGATTTCGATGATGAAGTCATAGAGATGGTCGGTCCGCTTGAGACGGTCGCCGCCCTGCTCCGGTCCGAGCCGGATCGCCTGATTGTAGTGGCGATCTCCGGGGTCCTCGCACCAGGCGTCGGTGTCACCGATGGTCCGGGCCGGAAGAAAGGTCTGCGGACGGCTGTGGCGGTCGCCCCGCCACCATAATTGCCTGGGACGGAAGCCGCCCCTTGGGGTGCCGCCATCGCCCTCGCGCTTGTTTGCCAGGATTCCGCCCCGCCCCAGCGCCACCGGGATCGTCAGCGCGCCGGCCGTCAGCCAGCCCCGGCGGGGATTCCCGGCAGCAGGTTTAACGCGGATCGCCTGGAGCGGTCCGGAGCTTCGATTCCTTGGGTAACTGACTGAAGTAGCTTTGTTTTTCATGTGAACGTGCGATGTCGAATTCATTACAGGACATTCATCAAAACGGCCTGAGATTTTGAGTTAGAGTGGTTCTGGCTTGTGAATCGGTAACAGCCCACTACTTCAACACGAACAACAATAATAACGGCGACCCCCCTAACTTTCCCTCGCGGCTGGGTGCAGCATGCATGCGCGCCGAGCCGGACTCCAAAAGGATGACCCCCTATGGCCAATGCCCGCAAGATCCTCATCGTGGATGACGATACCGATCTGCGCGATACGTTGGTGGAGCAATTATCGCTGCACGAAGAATTTGAAGCCTCCGCCGTCGATACCGGGGCCAAGGGTGCGAGCGCCGCGAAGGCCAATGCCCCCGATCTGGTCCTGATGGATGTCGGCCTGCCCGACACCGACGGCCGCGAGGTGGTCCGTTCCCTGCGCAAGGGCGGCTTCAAGGCCCCGATCATCATGCTCACCGGGCATGACACCGATTCCGACACGATTTTGGGGCTGGAATCGGGCGCCAACGACTACGTCGCAAAACCCTTCCGTTTCGCCGTGTTGCTGGCCCGCATCCGCGCCCAGCTCCGCCAGCACGAGGCGAGCGAGGACGCGGTGTTCTCGGTCGGCCCCTATTCCTTCCGCCCCGGCTCCAAGATGCTGACCGCCGCCAATGCGCGCAAGGTGCGGCTGACGGAGAAGGAAACCGCCATCCTCCGCTTCCTCTACCGGGCCGGCCAGATGCCGGTCTCGCGCGAGACCCTGCTCCAGGAGGTGTGGGGCTATAATTCCGGCGTCACCACCCACACGCTGGAAACCCACATCTACCGTCTCCGTCAGAAGATCGAGAAGGACGCCGCCAATCCGGAGATCCTGGTCACGGAAGCCGGTGGCTACAAGCTGGTGCCGTGATACGCTTCAGGGGCGTGCGAATCGTTTTAGATTGCGTGCCCTTTGAGCCCCGGACCTGAATGTCAATCGACGACGACGTAGCGCTTCTCGAGCGTGTCCCGACACTGCGCCTGTTGGGAGACGCTTCGTTGCGCATGCTGGCGATCGGTTCCGAGCAGCGCAACTTCGTCCGCGGCGACGTCCTGTTCAATCTCGGCGACGACGCCGATGCCGGCTTCGTGGTCCAGCGCGGCGCCTTTCGGGTCGACGACGGCGCGGGTGCGGAGATGATCGCAGGTCCCGGCGCGCTGATCGGCGAGCTCGCGCTGGTGGTGCCGATGAAGCGGCCGTCGAGCGCGATCGCGCTGGAGCACGCCTCCGTCATCCGCGTCGCGCGCAGCTTGTTTCAACGCGTGCTCGAGAGCGATCCGGCCGCCGCCGTTCGCCTCCGCGACGAATTCGCGGTGCGCTCCAGCCAGATCGCGAGCGATATATTGATGGCGGGCGCGAAGCTGACGTCGTGAGACGTCATCGTAGCCAGGACGGCGCCGTCACACCTCCAGCGTCACCGTCACCGGCACGTGGTCCGACGGGCGCTCCCAGCTCCGCGCGTCGCGCAGGATCTTGAAATCGCTGACCGCGTCCTTCAATGCGCGCGAGACCCAGATGTGGTCGAGCCTGCGGCCGCGATCACCGACGGTCCAGTCGGCGGAGCGGTAGCTCCACCACGTGTAGACCTTTTCCGACATCGGAAAACGTTCGCGCGCGACGTCAACCCACTCACCGGCCGCCAGCGCGGCTTGCAGCTTCTCGGTTTCGACAGGCGTGTGCGACACCACTTTCAGAAGCTGCTTGTGCGACCACACGTCGTTCTCGTGCGGCGCGACGTTGAGATCGCCGACCAGGATGTGGCGATCCTCCCCGCGCGGATGCAGCGGCTCGCAGGCCTTCATCTCGTCGAGGAAGCGAAGCTTGTGGTCGAATTTCTCGTTCAGCGCGGGATCGGGAATGTCGCCGCCGGCGGGCACGTAGAAATTATGCAGCACCAGCGGCTTTGCGATGCTGGCCTTCGCGCCGAACGACACGGAGATGTGTCGCGAATCCACCTTGTCGCAGAAGGTGCGGATGTCTTTCGATTCGAACGGAATCTTCGAGACGATGGCGACGCCGTGATAGCCCTTCTGCCCGTTCAACGCGACATGCTCATAGCCCAGCCGCTTGAAACGCTTCAGTGGAAAGGCATCGTCGATGCACTTGGTCTCCTGGAGGCACAGCACATCCGGCCGCGCGCTCTTGAGAAACTTCGCGACCAGGTCGATGCGAAGCCGCACCGAATTGATGTTCCAGGTTGTGAGGGAAAAACGCATGGGAGATGCGTCTTAGCAAGCTCTCGTAGGGCGGGCAAAGGCGCAAAGCGCCGTGCCCACCGTCTTTTCGAGACCGGGAATGGTCGGCACGCTTCGCTTTGCCCAGCCTACGAGATCTATCCCGGCGACGGGCCGTAGTTCGTGAAATCGATCTTGAACATGCCGGGATCGAGCTTCTTGGTCGCGTCGAGATTGTAAACCGCGATCGTGGTGTCGTAGCCCTGCGGGTCGGTGACGGTCCACTGCTTCAACTGGCCGTCCTTGGCGCCGAACATCAGCAGCAGGCGGCTGGTGCCGACCAATGCCTGCTTCTCCTCGATGGTGACGCTGACGAAGACGTCGTCGGCAGAGACGCTGACGACGTTGGTGTCCTTCATCAGGTCGATGCGGTCGGACAGCAGGAAGCGCAGCGGCGTCTGCGACAGCGGATAGACGTCCTGCGTCGCGAGCTTGCGGTCGCGCACCACCAGCGAGGATCCGTCGGCGACGATGTCGATCGGGCTCGGCTCGTCATATTCGAAGCGTACCTTGCCGGGCTTCTGGATGTAGAAGTCGCCCTGCGTCTTGCTGCCGTCGGGACCGACCTGGACGAAATTCCCGACCAGCGTCGAAAGCGACGACAGGTAGGCGCTGACCTTCGCCGCCTGCGCCTTCTGGTTGGCATCGAAGGTCTGGAAGATGCTGCTCGGCACGTTGCGGCGCGGATCCGGAATGACCGGGTTCGGCGGCTTCTGGGTCGCACCGGTGATCGTGGGGCCCCCGGCGGACGCCCCACCATCGCGGCCCTTCGGCGCGGGTTTGGGCACGGGCACGGTCTGGGCGAACGACGTCGCGGTCACCATCGCGGCGGTGACGAGAAGCATACCGGCCACGCGCGCGCTTCGCGCGGCGATGGAGGCAGCGAATCGAATGTCCGGATGTCTGATCAACGCGTCGTCCTGTATGGCTGGGCGCCCTTTTAGCGTGATTTCGCAAAAGCAGATATCGATTTTGCGTGAAATTATGTTTAGAGGCCCCCTGCCTCACATATGGCTGTCTTCTTCCTCGACCAGAATTTCACGCTTTCCGGCGTGGTTGGCGGGTCCGACGATGCCTTCCAGTTCCATGCGCTCCATCAAGGACGCGGCACGGTTATAGCCGATTTGCAGGCGGCGCTGGATGTAGCTGGTCGAGGCCTTGCGGTCGCGTTTGACGATGGCCACGGCCTGTTGGAAGAGATCGCCGCCGCCATCTGCACCCATGCCGCTGGCGTCGAACACGGCACCGCCGTCCTCGTCCTCGGTCGGCTCCTCGGCCGTGACCGCTTCGAGGTATTCGGGCTGGCCCTGCGTCTTGAGGTGGCGCACCACCTTCTCGACTTCCTCGTCGGAAGCAAACGGTCCGTGCACGCGGCTGATGCGGCCGCCGCCTGCCATGTAGAGCATGTCGCCCTGCCCGAGCAGTTGCTCGGCGCCCATTTCGCCCAGGATGGTGCGGCTGTCGATCTTGGACGTCACCTGGAAGGCGATGCGGGTCGGGAAGTTCGCCTTGATGGTGCCGGTGATGACGTCGACCGAGGGACGCTGCGTCGCGAGGATCACATGCAGGCCCGCGGCGCGCGCCATCTGCGCGAGACGCTGCACTGCGCCTTCGATGTCCTTGCCGGCAACCATCATCAGGTCGGCCATTTCGTCGACGATGATGACGATGTAGGGCAGCGGGTCGAGCGAGAGCTTCTCTTCCTCGTAGATCGCCTTGCCGGTTTCCTTGTCGAAGCCGGTGTGCACCGTGCGCGTCGGTTCCTCGCCCTTGGCCTTCAACTCGAGCAGGCGCGTATTGTAGCCGTCGATGTTGCGCACACCGAGCTTGGCCATGTTCTTGTAGCGCTCTTCCATCTCGCGCACGGCCCATTTCAGCGCGACCACCGCCTTCTTCGGGTCGGTCACGACGGGCGTGAGCAGATGGGGAATGCCGTCATAGACGGAGAGTTCGAGCATCTTCGGATCGACCATGATCAGGCGGCACTGGTCGGGGCGCAGCCTGTAGACCAGGCTGAGGATCATGGTGTTGATGGCGACCGACTTGCCGGAGCCGGTGGTGCCGGCGATCAGCATGTGCGGCGTGCGCGCGAGGTCGATGATCACGGGGTCGCCGCCGATGGTCTTGCCGAGGCAGAGCGGCAGCTTTGCAACCGTGTCGGTCGCTTCCTTTGCGATCAGCAGTTCACGCAAATAGACCTTCTCGCGATGCGCGTTCGGCAATTCGATGCCGATGGCGTTGCGGCCCGGCACGACGGCGACGCGCGCCGACAGCGCGCTCATCGAGCGGGCGATATCGTCGGCGAGCCCGATCACGCGCGACGACTTGATGCCGGGCGCCGGCTCCAGCTCGTACAGCGTGACCACGGGACCCGGATTGGCCTTCACGATCTCGCCGCGCACGCCGAAATCTTGCAGCACGCCTTCGAGCGAGCGCGAATTGGCTTCCAGCTCGGCCTTGCTGAGCGGCTGGCGATCGCCCGCCTTGGGCGCGGCCAGCACGGACACGGACGGAAGCTCGAACCTGTCGGAGGATTTTTTGGAAGCGGCCTTCGGGGCGGCCTTCTTGCGCGGGGCGCGCGCGGCCGGCTCCTCCTCCTCCTCTTCTTCTTCGTCTTCCTCTACCTCGTGCTCGTCCTCGTCATCCTCGTTTTCGGACTGCGGCGAGATCGACGGCGCGGCGCGGCCGCCGCCGAGATTCGGCTCCTGGCGGCTGAACGCAACGGTTTTGGTCTTCGGTCCGCTCGAGACCAGGGAGCGGTAAGCGGTGCCGAGCAGCCAGATCAGCCGCGCCTTCGTGCTCATCAATGCGTGGAACAGCCAGCCCAGCGACACCGAACCGCGATCGCTCTCCTCGTCTTCGTCGAGCGGCTTGTCGTCGTCCTCGATCTCCGCGAGCTCGTCGTCATGCTCGCGTGCGCCAAGGCCGCAGGCGATCAGGAAGGTCGCGGCCATCGCGGCGAACAGGATCGTGCCCAGCACCATGCGATAGATCGTGCCCGGTGGTCCGAAAATCACCGCGGGCGCGCGTACCAGGGCATCGCCGACCACGCCGCCGAGGCCGGTCGGCAGCGGCCATGCGCCGCCATGCGGCCAGCAGCTGACAAAGCCCGCAGCGATCACGGTGCAGAGAATCCAGGAACCTAGCCGTAGCGCCTCACGGTCGAACGGGCGGTGGGTCATCATGCGCCAGCCCCACACCGCGACCGTCAGGACCAGCATGATTGCGCCGAGCCCGAGGATCTGCATCGCAAGGTCGGCGCCGATCGCGCCGGCATAGCCGAGAATGTTGCGGATCGGCCGTGAGGTCGCGTGGCTGAGGCTTGGATCCTGCACCGACCAGGTCATCAGCGCGGCCGAGGCGACGCCGGACAATGCAATCAGGCCGAGACCGGTGAGCTCGCGCATACGCCGCGCCAGCCCCTCGCGGATCGACGGTGGCAGATGGCCGACCAGTGGAATGACACGTTCGATTGCCGACATGCTCATGGGCCCCGCCTAACCCAGAGTCTCGACCAGCCGGTGCAGCGCCTGCGCCGTGGTCTCGCCATCCTGCACCAGCGCGAGGCGAATGAAACCCGCGCCGGGATTGAAGCCGTCGGGCTGGAGCCGCGCCAGATAGCTGCCGGGCACCACGCGCACGCCTGCTTCCTTGAAGAGCTTGAGTGTGATCGACACGTCGTCGCCGAGCGCGGACGTGTTGAGCCAGACGCAAAAGCCCGCGTCAGGCCGGCGATAGCCGTAACGGTTGCCGATGATCTGGTCGGCGAGATCGAACTTGATCCGGTACAGCCTGCGGTTCTCCTCGACATGGGCCTCGTCGCCGTAAGCGACGGTCGCGACATGCTGGAGCGGCACCGGCACCTGCGGCGCCGCGATGTTCCGCAGCTCGAGGAACATGCCGATGAGCTTCTTGTCGCCGGCGGCGAAGCCGACACGGAGCCCCGGCAGGTTGGAGCGTTTCGACAGCGACTGGAAGGCAACCACGCGGGTGAAGTCGGGGCCGGCACATTCAAGCGCGCTGCCCGGGGCCTCGCGGGTGTAGATCTCGGAGTAACACTCATCGCTGAGGATCACGAAGCCATAGCGGTCGGCGAGCTGCTTCAACCGCCTGAAATAGTCGGGCTTGGCGACCGAGCCCTGCGGATTGGCGGGCGAGGCCAGATAGAACGCCACCGTGCGCGCCAGCGTCGCTTCGTCGATGGCATCGAGATCGGGCAGAAAGCCGTTTTCCACGGTGGTCGGCAGATAGACCGGCTCGCAGGCCGCGGCGCGGGCGCCGGCGCCATAGACCGGATAGAACGGATTCGGCATCAGGATGGCCGGCTTGCCGGGACGCGGGCCGACATAGCGCGCGGCCGCGATCGCGGCGAGGAACAGCCCCTCGCGGCTGCCATTGAGGACGAGAATCTCGTTCTCGGGGTCGAGCGGCCGCGGCAGCTTGAAGCGCGACGACAGCCAGGCGCCCGCTGCCTTGCGGAACGGGTCGGTACCCTTGTTCGCCGGGTAACGGCCGAAATCGGCGATGTGCTTGGCCAGAACCGGGCCGACGAAGTCAGGCACGGGATGCTGGGGCTCGCCAACCGCGAGCGTAATCAACGGCTTGCCCGGCTGATGGGGTGCCAGCAGCTCGTTCAGCCGGACGAAGGGCGAGCGTTCGCTATCGGAGCTTCCGCTGTCCTGCGGCGCACGGGATGAAGCGGTTATAGCCATTCTGGACGCCAGCACTCTTGGAACAGCCGGTCGCACCAAGGCGCCGGCGGGAAGCGGTTCAGTTCACCATAGATAGGGCGAGGTTAAGACGCGATTAACCATCGGCTTTCCGCGCCATCAAGAGTCATTTCCGTGCCCCGGATTTGAGCTCCGGCCCGTCCAGAGGGGAAAAAATGAGGCCGGATACAATGGATGCGGGGCGGGCCCGGGTCCTGTCATGGCCGGGCTCGTCCCGGCCATCCACGGCCCGCCCAAGAACGTGGATGCCCGGGCCTTCGCCTCGCCGAAGCGGCTTCGGCCGCGCAGGCGGGACGAGCCCGGGCATGACGAGTCTTTCGGGATGGGCGCGCTCAATGCCCCGGCAGCTTCTCGAACGTCGCCATGCCCGCGGGGATCGCGTGGAACTCCTGCTTGTCGCAGGTGTAGATCGCCATCTGCGGATGGAACTGCTTTGGCTCGTCCAGGGTGCCGACCTTCAGGATCGCCGCTGGCAGTCCCGGAACCTTGGTCACCAGATGGGTGCCGCATTCGGCGCAGAATTCGCGCGTGACGGCGCGTTCGAGGTCCTTGCGCGTGAACTGTTTGGGCTGCCCGGTGATGTAGCTGAAGCCGGCCACCGGCATCGCGATGAAGGTGTTGGGTGCGCCGCCGGAGATGTACTGGCACTCGCGGCAATGACACTGGGCCTGCATCATCGGATCGCCCTCGGCCACGTAGCGCACTTCGCCGCAATAGCATCCGCCTTCCAACCGCATGACGACCTCCCGGTTTGTTTTCGTTGTGGTCGATATTTCTGCGCCGGCAATCTGGAATGGCAATCTTTTTCTTCGTCGCGTGGGCAAAAAGAATATGGCGTCCTCGATGTGAAGGCTGCGGAGAATGCCTTGCGCCTATCGCTTGGCGATGCCGCAGCCGTTGTAAGCTCGACTTCTCCAGCATCCGCTGCTCATGCATTCCGCTTCCTGCCGCACGCAGAAGGTTGAGCCACAATTGGGCTGGCCGCCAAAACTGACGCAAGCCACCGCGCAATTTCTGCGCATTATGGAGCAGCTCATTCCGTTACCGTCCGGCGCGGCCCGTCCGCCCTCGCGCCGATCGGAAGGCGCAGCAGCCGTATTGTCATTGCGCTTTGCGGCGCGCTTCGGGTCGGGCGGCCTCCGCTCGGATTCTCCGCCTGGCGCTGATACCTTCGAAAAGTCGTAGCGACACGGCCAATAGGTTTCCGTGCGGACGCCGGCCCCTTTGGAAGCCTTCAGTTCGAGCACGATCTTGTATCGATAGGACGAGCCGACGGGGCGGTTCAGCGGATCCTTGTCACCAATGATGCCGTTGACGGAGATGGTGCTGTTGCCGTCCGCTTCGATCTTGCCGTCATAACTCACAGAGTCGGGCTTACCCTCGTCCCCGAGCACCGTGTGCAGCACTCCCTCCTTGATGCGGAAGACATATTGGCGATGGGCTTCCGGAAAAGGCGGTTTGCTCTCGCAGCTTTCGTTGGCGATCCAGGTTCCGTCGAAAGTCGTCGGGCGTTTTGCGCTGTCGATGGATTTCGACAACAGCTCGATGCGGTATTTCGCCAGGTCTGCAAAGGCGCAGGACGGGAAACGAACCAGATGATCCCTGAAGGCCGTGACGGTCCCGAGCGCGTCCGCGCCGCGCCAATGGTCGGCGGCCTCTGCGCAAGGGTCAGTCCGAGGTGAAGATGGTGTCAGCGCCGCGGTTTCGGCTTTGCCATTGAGGTAAAACTCGCCGAAGAACGACAGCGACAGCTCCGGGACCTGTGATCCCTTGGTGCGCTTGTAGACGCCGGCGCCGATGGTCTGGAACACTGTATTGATATTGTCCCTGTCGCTGATGTGCTCCAGGAACGAGCTGGTATAGGGACTGTTGCGGCCGTCGCCGTCGTCGGCCGTGCGACCTGCCTGGGTCGCATAGGAGATGATGGTGCCTTCCGGGCTCGCCATCTTGGCCAGCCCGCGGCTGACGGTTACGCCGCGTCCCTGCCCGACGTTTCGCCGGAGTTCGTCCGCGAAGGGATTGTCGCGGCAGGCGTCGAGCACGAGGATGCGCAGGTTCTTGGCCCGCTGCAAATCCGCCAGGATCTCGTCGGCGCGCACCAGGCGCCGCAGATCGACCTCGTCGCGCAAGACGGCGTCGACGGGGACCAGATAGTTGACGCCTGCGAATTGCAGCGCGTGTCCGCTGTAATAGAACAGGGCCACGTCGGCGCCGCGGGCCTCGCGCGCAAAGCGAAGAACAGTGTCCTGCATGGCGGCCTGATCGAGATCGGTCGCGACCAGGGGCTCGAATCCCGATCGCTTCAGCGCCGCGCCGATGTCGGCCGCATCATTGGTCGGATTGGCGAGCGCGGGAGCGTTCCGGTAGGCGCCGTTGCCGATGACCAGCGCAACGCGCTTGTCGGCCTTGGCGTCGAGGGCAGACAAGGCAAGCGACAGCAAACACAATGCCACGAAACGCAACAGGCTCATGAGACCGTGCTCCGGACGGGAGCATGATATTCACCAGTCTCGGGACAATGCAATTTGGGCCTGGTGCAGGCGTGGCCGCTGCGACGATGCGGCGCGGGCAAAAAGAAAGGGGCTCCAACTTGCGCTGGAGCCCCTCAACGGTCGGGACATTGCCGGGTATGTGCCCCAAACCGTAGTTGTGGACGCGGTCCTGGAAAAGACCGCGCCCGGGAGGAGAGTTACATGTTGTAGGCGCGCTCGGTGTGCTCGGTGATGTCGAGGCCTTCACGCTCGCTCTCGACATTGGCGCGGAGGCCAACGATCACATCGACGACCTTGTAGAGGATCGCCGAACCGACGCCCGACCACACCAGCGTGGTGCCGACAGCCTTGAGCTGAGCGAGCACCTGGACCGCGAAGTCGTAATCGGCGACCTTCGGCGGGATCGCGGTGTAGTCGACGATGCCGGCGCCGCCGAGGGCGGGGTTGACGAGGATGCCGGTGCCGATCGCGCCGACGATGCCGCCGACGCAGTGCACGCCGAACACATCGAGGCTGTCATCGTAGCCGAGCGCGTTCTTCACGACGGTGCAGAAGAACAGGCAGACCACGCCGACGATCAGGCCGAGGACGATCGCACCCATGACGCCGGAGAAGCCGGCGGCTGGCGTGACCGCCACGAGGCCCGCGACAGCGCCGGAGATGACGCCGAGCACCGACGGGTGACCCTTGACGATCCACTCCGCGAACATCCACGACAGCGCGGCGGCTGCGGTGGCGACGAAGGAGTTGGTCATGGCGAGGGCCGCGCCGCCGTTGGCTTCGAGGTTGGAGCCGGCGTTGAAGCCGAACCAGCCGACCCAGAGCAGCGAGGCGCCGATCATCGACATGGTCAGCGAGTGCGGAGCCATCAGCTCCTTGCCGTAGCCGACACGCTTGCCGATCAGCAGAGCGCCGACGAGACCTGCGATGCCGGCGTTGATGTGCACCACGGTGCCGCCTGCAAAGTCGATCGCGCCCATCTTGAAGATCCAGCCGGCGTCGGCGTTGATCTCGTCGAGCTTGGCCTGCGCCGCGGTCTTTGCCGCCGCGTCAGTGGCAGCAGCCAGAGCCTTGGCAGCATCCTGGATCGTGTCCGGGCCGGGCCAGTACCAGACCATGTGCGCGATCGGGAAGTAGATCAGCGTGACCCAGAGCGGAATGAAGAGCGCGATTGCCGAGAACTTCATGCGCTCGGCGAAGGCACCGACGATGAGGGCGGGCGTGATCGCCGCGAAGGTCATCTGGAAGCACACATAGATGAGCTCCGAGATGTTGGCGTCGACCGAGAAGGTCGCGGCTTTCGAGTCGGTGGTGACGCCCATCATGAAGGCCTTGGAGAAGCCGCCGATGAAGTCGGAACCGCCGGTGAAGGCGAGGCTGTAGCCGTACACGGCCCAGATCACGGTGACGACGCAGACGGTGTAGAAGACCTGCATCAGCACGGAGAGCATGTTCTTGGAACGGACGAGGCCGCCGTAGAACAGCGCGAGGCCGGGGATCGTCATCAACAGCACGAGCACTGTCGATGTCAGCATCCAGGCGTTGTCTCCCTTGTTGACCGTTGGCTCGGCATAGGCCGCGGTCGCAGCGAACATGCCGACTGCGAGAGCCGCCAATCCCGCGCCATAGGGACGCTTAAACGTCATTTTATTCACTCCTGATTGGTAAAGGTTGAGCGCGAAATCAAAGGGCCGCGGCATCGGCCTCGCCGGTGCGGATGCGAACCGCATGGTCGAGGTTGATGACGAAGATCTTGCCGTCGCCGATCTGTCCGGTTTTCGCGGCGGACGTAATGGCGTCGATGGTCTTGTCGACCTGGTCGGAGGCGACAGCGACCTCGATCTTGATCTTGGGCAGGAAGCTCACGGCATATTCAGCACCGCGATAGATTTCCGTATGGCCTTTCTGGCGGCCATATCCCTTGACTTCCGTCACCGTGAGACCGTGAACGCCGATGGCGGTCAGGGCGTCACGGACTTCTTCCAGCTTGAATGGCTTGATAATCGCCATAACAATTTTCATGGGTCCTATCCCCGCTTGGCCCGGTCCGGACATGGCCGGGCGTTTCTCGACTGGTTCGCCACGAGGGAGAAGTTCACTACGCGGGCACAGCCAGCACCCCTAGAATCAAATGCCGTGCCAGATCGGGCGGCTTGCCTAACGGACTATGAAAACGGGTGTTTTCGCGTTTGACGCGTATCGCGGTGCAGTGCGCTATTACGTCGCGCTCAAAACGTGGTCACGCCTGCTCAAAAAGCATGCACGACAGGCCGCCGACACAATGTTGCTCATGTGTCGGGCAGGTCAAAGGTATCGAGATACGGAAGATGCAGGCCGACGGGCCTCGCCGGGCTGCGAGATACCGAACCCTTCGCGCTCGTGCTCATGGGATACGCGCAACCGGCCGATCAGTCTGAGCAGGTCGGAGTCCGGGAGGGTATCCGGCTCAAAGCCGTCGTTGGCCGCATCAGGCGGCCTCGCGCTCCGCAAAGACCCGGTCGATCAATCCCCATTCGACCCCTTGCTGCGCGGTCATGAAGTGGTCGCGGTCCAGGGTACGTTCCACCTCCGCCTCGGTGCGCCCGCAATGCTGCGCGTAGAGCCGGGTGATGCGCCGCTTGGTTTCCTGCATTTCGTTGGCATGGATCAGGATGTCGGACGCCTGGCCCTGGAAGCCGCCGAGCGGCTGATGGACGTGAAGGCTCGCATTGGGCAGCGCGGCGCGGTGACCTGGCTCGCCGGCCATCAGCAGGAACGAGCCCATCGAGCGCGCGGTGCCCATGCACAGGGTATGAACCGGCGCCTTGATGAACTGCATGGTGTCGTACATGGCGAGACCTGAGGTGACCACGCCACCATAAGAGTTGATGTAGAGATTGATCGGCCTGTTCGGATTCTCCGCCTCCAGGAACAACAATTGCGCGCAGACCAGTCCGGACATCGCATCATTGACCTCGCCGTTGAGGAAGATGATGCGTTCGCGCAGGAGCCGCGAATAGATGTCGAAGGATCGCTCGCCGCGGGCGGATTGTTCGACAACCATAGGGACGAGCTGAAGCATGTCGCGCATTGGCGACCTCCATGTTTGCAGGTGACGAAGTCTTGTTGAGGTGTTAGGCCGCCGCGCGCATCATGCGGCAATTGCTATTGGCGGGCTGCGGCAGCCTTGTTTGCTCTTCGCAGGCTTGCTGGATGATGCGGAAGCGGGTGCCGCCGTCCTCGTTCGGCTCGATCCGGAAGATGACGTGGCTCTCGCGAAACGGCGGCTCTGAATCGCGAAGCCGGTAGCGCACCTCTTCGCCTGCGATCGTTGATTCAGGCTCAGCCCCCGCAAGGTCGGAGTTCGGCAGCCAGCGCTCGCGCAAGGCCGGAATGGTCACGGCGCGCCAGACCTTTGCCGGCGGCGCATCGAAATCATATTCAAGTACCAGGGCTTCGTCGGGACGATCAGGCTTCGCGGCGTCGCTCATTGATCCCAGTCCTTATTGATCCATGTCCTTGAGGAGATCGGCGAGTGCTTCCATGCGCTTCGGCCAGTAGGCACGGTAGCGCGCAAGCCATGCCCCGATGGCGACGATTCCGTCCGGGTCGACTTCGTAATTCACGAAGCGGCCCTGCCGCTGTTCGCGCACGAGGCCTGCCGCGCGCAGCACCGAAAGATGCTGCGACATCGCCGGCTGGCTGATCTCCAAACCGTCGCGCAAAGCGCTGGCATTCAGGCTTCCGCCAGCGAGTTTCTCAAAGACCTTTCGGCGCGTCGGGTCGGCCAGCGCCTTGAAGATGTCGGCTTCGATCATGCCAACACATAAGCATGTACTTATGTGTTGCGCAAGCCCGATTACTGCAGCGCTTCGCCGTGCTGCGAGATATCGAGCCCTTCGAGTTCGTGCTCACGGGATACGCGCAAGGGCACGAACAGGGCGACCAGCTTGAGCAGGATAAAGCTCACGCCCGCCGCCCAGACGAAGGTGACCGCGACCCCGTAAAGCTGGATCAGCAATTGCTGCGGATGGCCCTCGATCAGGCCGGCGGTGCCGCCGATCGCGCTGGTCGCGAACACGCCGGCCAGCAGCGTGCCGGTCAGGCCCCCGATGCCGTGGACGCCGAACACGTCGAGGGAGTCGTCATAGTTGAAACGGTGCTTCAGCCAGGTGCAGGCCCAGTAGCAAACCGCGCCTGCGACGATGCCGATCACGATGCCATGCCACGGCGCGACGAAGCCCGAGGCCGGCGTGATGGTGCCGAGGCCCGCGACCGCGCCGGAGATCATGCCGAGCACCGACGGCTTGCGCCGGGTCGACCATTCGATCGCGCCCCAGGTCAATGCGCCGGAGCAGGCGGCGAGATGGGTCGCGATGATCGCCAGCACCGCGCGCGAATTGGCCGCGCCCGCCGAGCCGCCGTTGAAGCCGAACCAGCCGACCCACAACAGGCCGGTGCCCATCACCGCGAGTGACAGATCGAACGGCGAGAGATTTTCAGTGCCGTAGCCGTGGCGGCGCCCCATCACCTTGGCGGCGACGAGGCCGGCGGTACCGGCCGACAGATGCACGACGAGGCCGCCGGCGAAATCCAGCACGCCCATGCTGGCGAGGAAGCCGCCGCCCCACATCCAATGCGCCAGCGGAATGTAGACGAAGATGAACCAGGCCACCGAGAACACGAGATAGGCCGAGAATCGCATCCGGTCGGCGACCGAGCCCGCGACCAGCGCCACCGTGATGATGGCAAAGGTCATCTGGTACAGCATGAACAGCGCTTCCGGGATCGTCTTCGCCGCCGGGTTGACGCTGTCCATCGTCATGCCCGCGAGGAACCAGCGGTCGAGCGTGCCGATCCACGGCCCGTCGCCGACGAAGCAGAGCGAATAGCCGAACGCCACCCAGAGAATGGAGATCATCGTCACCGCGGCAAGGCTCTGCGCCATGGTCGCGAGCACGTTCTTCTTGCGCACCATGCCGGAGTAGAACAGCGCGAGCCCGGGGATCGTCATCATCAGCACCAGCGCGGTGGCGACGATCATCCAGGCGGTGTCGGCGGTGTTGATCTCGGAGCCCGCAGCATGGGCAGGCGCGGCAATGATCGACATAAATCCGGCCGACGCAGCCATAACGGCTGCGCGGCGCAACAATCCCGCCATGTCATTTCCCCCAGCATGGAAATTGCGTCGCAGCCGTGGCGTCGTTGCCCGCTGCGATCGAACAAGAAGCAGAGCGTTTTCGAGCGAAGTGGATACCGGTTCGCGTCAGGAAAACGCGTCAAAACAAAAGCTAGAGCGCGTCGCTGTCGGTTTCGCCGGTGCGGATGCGCAGCGCATGGTCGATCGGCGTGACGAAGATCTTGCCGTCGCCGATCTGTCCGGTGCGCGCCGTCGCGGTGATCACGGCGACCGCCTTGTCGGCGACGTCGGAGGCGACGGCGATCTCGATCCTCAGCTTCGGCAGGAAGTTCACGACGTATTCGGCGCCGCGATAGATCTCGGTGTGGCCCTTCTGGCGGCCATAACCCTTCACCTCGGTCACGGTCATGCCGTGGACGCCGATCGCGGTCAGCGCCTGGCGGACTTCATCGAGCTTGAAGGGTTTGATGATCGCGACGACGAGTTTCATGGTCAGGCCTATTCCCCGGGATGCGCCGCGCCGTATGTCCCCGGCGCAGCGTCAATCTGGCATCTTTCCGGGCAGATGGCATAAAAAACTTGCAGGTTGAAGCGGAAAAACGTTTTGCCATGTGAACGGCCGCCTCTGTACAGGGCATCCGTTCATCCTTCACAATGCGTTTTTGGCATGGATGCGGTGAACCGAAGCGGTGAACCTAAGCTTCTTGGCCGGTACAAAAGTATGTTTGAGGGGGACGTTTCATGGCGAGTTGGTTCTACGCATCCGAGGGCAAGCAGCAGGGGCCCTATCCGGAAGGGCAATTCCGTGACCTGATCGCGCAGGGAATTGTGCGCCCGGATACGCTGGTATGGTCCGAGGGCATGGCCGGCTGGCAGAAGGCCGCCGAAATCCCCGGCCTGATCGGCGGCAGTGCGCCCCCGATGATGCCGGCCGGCGGTCCGCCGATGATGGGCTCCGGTGGTTACGCTGGCGCCGGCTACGCGGGTGGCGGCGGCAGCGGAGGCGCGCTGGCGGTCGATTTCGGCATCCTCGAGTTCACCTGGCGCAGCATCGTGATGCTGATCGGCATGTGCTTCATCATCCCGATCCCGTGGGTGTTCGTCTGGTACACGAAATGGATCGTGTCCTGCGTGAAGGTGCCCGGGCGGCCCAATCTCAGCTTCACCGGCAATGCGATGACGCTGGTGCCTTGGTTCTTCGGATTCATCGTTCTGGCGATCGTGATCGGCTTCATCGGCAGTGCGCTGCTCAGCAATCTGCTGTTCATCGCGCAGATCGCTCTCTACTGGCTCCTTATCAAATGGATGGTCGCGAACCTCGCTTCCAACGGGCAGCCGCTGGGCTTGAGCTTCACCGGCTCGGTCTGGGCCTATGTCGGCTGGAATCTGCTGTTCGCGATCTCCGTCATCACGATCATCGGCTGGGCCTGGGTCGCCGCGGCTCAGATGCGCTGGTTCTGCCGCAGCATCGAGGGCACGCGGCGTGAGATCGTATTCAAGGGCAGCGGTCTCGGCATTCTCTGGCGCGGCATCGTCGCCGCGATCCTGTCCAGCTTCATCATCCCGATCCCTTGGGTGTACCGCTGGATCATGAACTGGTTTGCATCGCAAACCGAGCTCGCTCCGCGCGGGTCGGTCGGAGCTTGATCGCAAATCCCAGGCGCGACGAACTCGCGCCCGGGCTCTAGGACTTCCGCTCGCGCACGGAGCCTTCCTGCGCGACGGAGGCCACCAGCGTACCGTCGGGCTTGAAGATCGAGCCGCGGGTCAAGCCGCGGCCACCTCGTGCGTTCGGCGAATCCTGCGCGTAAAGCAGCCATTCGTCGGCTCGGAAGGGGCGGTGAAACCACATCGCGTGGTCGAGGCTCGCCGGCATCATGCGTTTGTCGAACAGCGTGCGGCCGTAGCGCGCCATGATCGCATCCAGCAGCGAAAAGTCCGAGGCATAGGCCAGCGCGCACATGTGCAGCGCCGGATCGTCGGGCAATTTCGCCGCGGTCCTGATCCAGACGTGAATGCGGCCGTCGTCGATCTTCTCGCCGAAATAACGGCTGAGCTCGACCGGGCGCAGCTCGATCGGACGATCGGACTCGTAGTAGCGACGGATGAACTCCGGCATCTCCTTGAACATCGGCTGCTTCGCCACCTCCTCCGCGGTCAGCTTTTCCGGCGGCGGCACGTCGGGCATCTTGTCCTGATGATCGAACGCGCTCTCCTCGTCGGTGTGGAACGACACCATGATCGAGAAGATTGCGTTGCCGTGCTGGATCGCGGTGACGCGGCGGGTCGAATAGCTCTTGCCGTCGCGCAGGCGCTCGACCTGGTAGATGATCGGAATCTGCGGATCGCCCGGCAGGATGAAATAGCAATGCAGCGAATGCGGCAGCCGGCCCTCGACCGTGCGACAGGCCGCAACCATCGCCTGCCCGATCACCTGGCCGCCGAACACCCGCTGCCAGCTCGTCTTCGGGCTGTTGCCGCGGAACAGATTCACCTCGAGCTGTTCGAGGTCGAGGATCGAGATCAGGTCGATCAGGCTTTTGGACATGATGGTGCTTTCGCATCGCCCCGGAATGGCACAGTCGGGCGGTTCCGCCCTTGTTTCACCGCACTGTTTCGCCCAGCTCAAGTCTGCTAGCAAGACCAAGAGTTAGCCGGGATTTTGGGTATGTCAGTACAGGGTAGCATTGTCATTGGCGGCGGCGCGTTTGCGGGCCTGGCGCTGGCACTGGCGTTGCGCCAGGGGCTCGGTCCCGAAATCCCCGTCATCGTCGCCGATCCGGCGCTCAGCACACGTCCGAGCCGCGACCCCCGCGCGACTGCGATCGTGGCCGCCTGTCGCCGCCTGTTCGAGGCGATCGGCGCCTGGGACGACGTCAGAGGCGAGGCGCAGCCGATCCTCGACATGGTCGTCACCGATTCCAAGCTGGAGGATGCCACCCGTCCTGTGTTCCTGAACTTCGCCGGCGATGTCGCGCCCGGCGAGCCCTTCGCGCATATGGTCGAGAACCGCCGCCTGATCGACGCGCTGGTGGTGCGGGCCGAGGCCGAGGGCATCGATCTCCGCGCCACGACGGTCGCGTCCTATGACGCGCGCCCGGAAGGCGTCGACGTGACGCTCGGCGATGGCAGCGTGATTGCGGCCAGCCTTCTGGTCGCCGCCGATGGCGCGAGGTCGAAGCTGCGCGAGCGCGCCGGCATCGTCACCCATGGCTGGGAGTACGATCAATCCGGCATCGTCGTCACCGTCGGCCATGAGCGCGATCACGACGGCCGCGCCGAGGAGCACTTCCTGCCGGCGGGTCCCTTCGCCATCCTGCCGCTCTCCGGAAAACGATCATCGCTGGTGTGGACCGAGCGCCGCAGCGAAGCCGCGCGCATCATCGCGTTGAGCGACGAGGAGTTCCACGGCGAACTCGAGCGCCGGTTCGGCCTGCATCTCGGCGAGATCAAGGCGCTCGACAAGCCGCGCGCGTTCCCGCTGTCCTATTTCGTGGCGCGCTCCTTCATCGCCGAGCGTCTCGCGCTGGTCGGCGATTCCGCGCATGTCATCCACCCGATCGCGGGCCAGGGCCTCAACATGGGGCTGAAGGATGTCGCCGCACTGGCCGAAGTCGTTGTCGATGCCGCGCGGCTCGGCATGGATCTCGGCGGCGCCGACGTGCTCGAACGCTACCAGCGCTGGCGACGCTTCGACACCATGGCGATGGGCGTTGCCACCAACTCGCTGAACTTCCTGTTCTCCAACCAGTCGACGCTGCTGCGCACGGTGCGCGACATCGGCCTCGGCCTCGTCGACCGCGCCCCGCCGCTGAAGAACCTCTTCATCCGCCAGGCCGCCGGTTTGACCGGTGAGATCCCGCGGTTGCTGAAGGGTGAGGCGCTGTAGAAAAAGGCTCGGATCTTCGTAGCGCGGATGGAGCGAAGCGTAATCCGGGGCCGCTGCATCGTCAGCGCAAGAATTCCCGGATTGCGCTGCGCTCCATCCGGGCTACGCGCTCTCAATCGATCTTGCGCGCCTCTTCCGGCAGCATGATCGGGATGCCGTCGCGGATCGGGTAGGCGAGCTTGGCGCTGCGCGAGATCAGCTCCTGCTTCGCGGAATCGAACTCCAGCGGACCCTTGGTCAGCGGGCAGACCAGGATCTCCAGCAATTTGGGATCGACGCTGGTTTCGGGGCGTTCGTTGGGCGCGTTCATTGGGGTCTCCGGCAGTCCGAGCCTCTAGCACAGAAAATTGCGCTCGCCCATCGTCGCCGTTCAGGCGGACACCATCGTCAGGATCTCGTCCAGCAGTCCCTGGAGCCGTGCCGCCGGCACCGGCGCGCCCGACAAGGCAAAACCGAGAAACGTCCAGTACAGGATCTGGGCCCGGGCCTGCGCCATCGCCGGCGCAAGCCCCCGCGTCGCAAGCAGCGTCTCGATATAGTCGATCCTGCGGCGGTCGATTGCGCGAACCGCGCCCTGCGCGGCCGCATCGAACGCCGCCCAGTTGCGCACCGCGCGCTCCAGGTCGAGCCGGGCACCAAAGGATCTCTGCAGCAGCGCCTTTAGCGGCTCGTCGCCGGCGGCCTCGACGTCGGCGATGATCTGTTCGGCCGCGATCTCGCGCCAGCGCTTGAGGACCGTGGCGTGGAACGCGCCGAGATCGGCGAAATGCCAGTAGAAGCTGCCGCGCGAGACGCCCATGGCCTTTGCGAGCGGATCGGCCTTCAGGGCCGTGAAGCCGCTCTTGGCCAGCGCCTTCAGGCCCTCTTTGATCCAGTCGTCGGCGGAGAGTTGTTCGGTCATGACCGGGTTCCAGAACTAGGCCATACACTACTGTATTGACAGGCGGCGTGCCAGCGCCTATCTCACCATACACAAGTGTATGGATGAAGCTTCAGGGAGCTCTGCCGATGCGTGATCTCTTGCTCCAGTGCGCGGGCGTCGTGGCCATTGCCGTGGCCCTCATCCATGGCATTCTCGGCGAGACCAAGGTCTTTCCCCGCGCCCGCATCGAGCCGGAACGGCTCCGCACCCTGATCCGCCTGGTCTGGCAGGCCTCGACCGTCGCCTGGATCGGCGGCGGCGTGCTCCTCATCGCGGCGCCCTGGATGGGCTCGGCGACGGCACGCCACTGGATCGTCGCGACCCTGGCCTGCGTGTTCGGTTTCTCCGCTGTCGCCAACGCATGGGCCACGCGCGGCCGGCACTTCGGCTGGATGATGCTCAGCGTGGTCGTCGTGCTGGCGGTGGCCGGTTACTGAGCCTCGAGACGATAAGCCACGCATTCAAGCGGAGCGGCGTCATGGAAAATCGCGTTCGACTGACCATCGAGAACGGCGTGGGTCATCTCCGGCTGAACCGTCCGGACAAGATGAATGCGCTCGACCCCGCGATGTTCGAGGCGATCATTGCAGCAGGCACGCGGCTCGGCGCACGCAAGGACCTCCGCGCCGTCGTTCTCTCCGGCGAAGGGCGTGCGTTCTGTGCAGGCCTTGACCTCGACCGCCTTCTCGCCACCGCGAACGGCGATCCGCTGCTCCCGTCCATTGACCTGACGCGCCGGACACACGGTATCGCGAACTACGCCCAGCATCTCGTCTGGCTCTGGCGTGAGCTGCCGGTGCCGGTGATCGCAGCGGTGCACGGCGTTGCCTTCGGCGGCGGCTTCCAGCTCGCGCTGGGGGCTGATCTCCGCTATCTCGCGCCCGGAACACGGCTAGGAGTCATCGAGGCCAAATGGGGCCTCGTGCCCGACATGTGCGGCACCCAGCTGATGCGCCATCTCGCGCGCGACGATATCGTGCGCGAGCTGACCTATTCCGGCCGCGCCTTTTCAGCGGAAGAAGCGCTTGCCTATGGCTTTGCGACGCGGCTCACCGAGGATCCCGTGTCGGCTGCGCTCGCCACGGCGCAGGAGATCGCGAACCGCAGCCCCGATGCCGTCCGCGCGGCCAAGCGCCTGTTGAACCTGTCGGCGACCTCCCATGCCGCGACCGGTCTCGCCTCGGAAACCGCCGAACAGGCGGCACTGCTCGGCGCGCCCAATCACATCGAGGCCGTCAGAAGCAACCTTGAGAACCGCGCACCGCGATGGAGCCAGGCATGAGCGCGACCCTTGGATTCGACCTGCAAACGCTCCACGCGGTCAACGCCTCCGCGGCGTTCAACCGCTCCGTGGGCTTCGAAGTCGCTGCGGCCGGCAAGGGCGAGGTGACCATCCGCATGAGGTGGCGCGACGACCTCACCCAATATTCCGGACATCTGCACGCCGGTCTGATTGCGGCCCTGCTCGACACCGCCTGTGGCTTCGCCGCTGCGACGCTCGTGGGTCCGGTCACTGCGTCGCATTTCTCGATGAATTGCCTGAGGCCGGCGATCGGCACTTATTTCGTCGCGAAGGGAACGACGCTCCGCGCCGGGCGCAGGCAGGTGTTTGCCCGCGCCGAGCTTTTCGCGGCCGATGAGCGAGATGATCTGGCTCTCGTCGCGACCGGCGAAACTGTGCTCGTTCCCACCGGCGAGCCGCGCAAGGCTGACGGGAGCTGAGCCATGGCGCTGACATTGGTCACCGGAGGCACAGGTCATCTCGGCCGGGATATCGTCGATCGTGTCGTTCGCGCCGGGCATCGCGTTCGGGTGCTTGCGCGCGCGCCGGGTGCGCGATCGGACGTCGAATGGGCCGCAGGTGATCTCGCCACGGGCGCCGGGTTGCGGAACGCGCTGCATGACGTCGACACTGTTATCCATGCGGCGACCTGGTCGCCGATCGCACGGCGCGGCAGCATCCGTCCGATCGACTTCTTCAGATCGCCTTCGGCGGTCGATGTCGAGGGTTCCGAGCGGCTGCTGGCATTCGGTGCGGAAGCCGGGGTGCGCCACTTCCTCCACATCTCGATCGTCGGTCTCGACGAAGCGACCCTGCCCTATTCGCGGGTCAAGCTCGCCGGCGAACGGCTGGTGCGCGCATCCAGCCTGTCTTGGTCCGTCGTCCGCGCGATGCCGTTCTATTATCTGTTCGACAGGCTGCTTTCGGGCCTCGCCTGGCTTCCGGTGTGGCCGGTGCCGACGACGCGATTCAATCCGGTCGACACGTCCGATGTGGCCGACCACGTCGTCACCTGCGCGTTCGACGGACAGCGCGGCGTGCGCGCGGAGATCGGCGGGCCAGAAACGCTCGATCTGGTCCTCTTCGCCCGCCAGTATCAGGATGCGAGACGACTGCATCGAAAAATCCTGCCGATCGATCTTTCGGAGACAAGGGCGCGCGGCATGGGCTTCGTCGTCAGTCGGGGCGTACGCGGACGCCTCACCTGGGCGGACTGGCTGCGGTGTAACTCTCCTGAGACGCGAAGTGCGGCCTAGCGCAGCCGGCAAGGCCAGCGGGCATCCTCCAAGGCCGTGAGGCGTAAGGCCGCAGCGACTGTCCAAATCCATGCTGCGCACGGAGCACGCTGATCTTTTTCGGATCATTAGAATGCCTCTAAACCCCGCCAGGCTCGAACCGGATTGACTTCATCCTCTCCTTTGCTTCCTTCGGTCCCGCTTCGCGCCACGCGCGCACACGACAGAGGAGGAGACGTTCGTGAAGGTCATTCGTGTTGTTGCAATTGCACTGACGGTCGGCTTGGGAATGAGCTCGGCGGCCATGGCCGACGGCTTCAAGGATTGCACCAAGCTCGACAAGGCGTCGTGGAAGCCGGCCAGCGAAGCCGAAGCCAAGGCCAAGGCGCTGGGTTACGAGGTGCGGCGCTCCAAGATCGAAGGCTCGTGCTATGAGGTCTACGGCGTCAAGGAAGGCAAGCTCTACGAGCTGTTCTACAGCCCGGAAGACCTCAGCCTGAAGAAGACGGTTGCCAAGTAAGGTCTCGAGTAAGGCTCAAGGATAGTCACGGCTTGATCGACGAAGCGGTGCCAGAAGCGCGCGGGGTGTCCGACAGGGCCCCCGCGGATCGAACTGCATCGCGGACCGTCGCTGTCTGGGACCTCCCGTTGCGCCTGTGGCACTGGGCCCTCGCGGCCAGCATTTTGGCCGCGTGGTTCACGCCCACCGTCTACGACAATCTTCACCGCATCGCCGGCTACACGGTGCTCGCGCTCCTGGCCTTCCGCCTGGTCTGGGGTTTCTGGGGAAGCCGCTATTCGCGCTTCCGCATGGTCGGCGTCAGGCTTCGTGCCGCGCCACGCTATCTCTGGAATCTGCGTCGCGGCATCACCGGCCGCTATATCGGGCTCAACCCCGCCGGCACGTTGATGCTGGTCGCGCTCCTGCTGTCGATCGCCGTCTCGGCCATCACCGGCGCGCTGTCGGTGACCGTGACCTTCTTTGGCATCTGGTGGATCGAGGACACCCATGCCTACGCGTCGGACGCCGTCATCGTGCTGGTCGTGGTGCACGTGCTGGGCGTGGTGCTGATGGGGCTTCTTCAGCGCGAGAACCTGATCCGCGCGATGCTCACCGGACGCAAGCGCATCCGGCATCACAACTGAGATCACTGCAGCGGCGGATCGCCCGAGGTGCGCTTCTTGGCGAGATCCATCTCGGTGACCGCGATCAGGATTTCGGCGCGGGTCTTCAAATCCGGCGCTTCCAGCATGGCCTGCTTTTCCGCGGGGCCATAGGGCGACATCATCGCCAGCGCATTGACGAGCGCCTCGTTGGGCGCGCCCTCGACGCCCTCCCAGTCGACCTTGAGATTGTTGGCTTTCAGGAAGTCCGCCAGCACAGTCAGCAGCGCTTCGCGATCGACCTCGTCCTCGCCCATGCGCGCGGTGAAGTCGTCGAGGAAGGTGAAGAAATCCACCTTGCACTGCCGGTAGGCGGTCAGCACCTCGAGCTCCTCGACCACCTTGAAGCGTGACACGCCGGTGAGCTCGAGGATGTAGCGGCCGTCGCCGGATTCGGCGAGCTGGGTGATGCGGCCGACGCAGCCGACGCGGAACAGCGCCGGCCTGTCGGAATTCTTGGGCGAGTGTGCGACGTCGGGCTGGATCATGCCGATCAGGCGATGGCCGTCGCGCAAGGAATCGTCGACCATCGAAAGGTAACGCGGCTCGAAGATGTTGAGCGGCATCTGGCCGCGCGGCAGCAAAAGCGCGCCCGGCAGCGGAAATACCGGAATGATCTCCGGGAGGTCGGCGGGGCCGCGATATTCGATGTTGATCGGCATCTGGACCCCGCTAGACGCGCTAGAGCATGATCCGGATCCGGAGAACCGCGTCAGCGCAAAGTGTGAAGCGGTTTTCCGACAAGATCATGCTCCAACAATAACCATTACGAAAACAGGATCGTCGACAAGCGCTTGCGTCCCTCGACGGTTGCATCATCCGTGCCACCCCAGGCCTCGAAGAACTGCACGAGCTGCTTGCGGGCGCCGTCGTCGTTCCATTTGCGGTCGCGCTTGATGATCGCCAGCAACTGCTCGGTGGCCGCCGCCCGATCGCCTTGGGCATTCAGCGCGGTCGCAAGGTCGAACCGTGCCTGATGATCGAGCGGGTTTGCGGCGACTTTCTGTTCCAGTTCGGCCACCGGCCCCAATTGCTCCGCCTGCTCGGCGAGATCGATCGCGGTCTGCACGGCCTTCACGGCGGGGTCGTTGCGCTTGGATTCCGGCACCATCGCCAGCGTCTGCTTGGCCTGCTCCATCGCGCCGGAGACGGCATAGCATTTCGCAAGCCCGGCAAGGGCCGCGATGTTGGTCGATTCATGCTGCAGCACTTCGGCATAGATCTGGGCGGCCGCCGCGGCATCGCCTTCGGCGAGTACGGCCTCGGCCTCCTGGAGAATCTCGGCGATGTTCGCCTCGCCGGGCGCCGTGACGCCCTTGGTCACCTTTTCGATGAAGGCGTTGACCTGGCTCTCGGGCACCGCGCCCATGAAGCCGTCGGCCGGCTGGCCGTTGACGAAGGCGATCACGGCCGGGATCGACTGGATGCCCATCTGGCCCGGGATCGCCGGATGCTGGTCGATGTTCATCTTGACCAGCTTGACCTTGCCCTTGGCCGCCTTGACCGCCTTTTCCAGCACGGGGGTGAGCTGCTTGCAGGGGCCGCACCACTCCGCCCAGAAGTCGATCAGCACCGGCTGGCGCTTCGATTCCTCGATGACGTCCTTCACGAAGGTCTGGGTGGTGGTGTCCTTGATCAGATCGGCCGCAGCCGGGCCCGCCGCTCCGTTACCCTGGTCGATGATCGTCACGGGATCCCCTCGTCTGATGGCTGGAATGGCGGCTCTTTAGCACGTCGCCAATTCATATGCTTTGTTGTCGGCTCCTAGATTGGGCCGAATGGGCCGAATTTCAATCCATCAGGGTCGATTCGCCGGTTCCGGAGCGTTTTCGGGCGATTTGGCCGCATTCGGGGTCCATATGGGCCCTTCAATTGCGAATCTATGCTGCCGGTAGCTGTTGCATTCGCCGTCCGGTTTTGGCATACGACAGCCGTTGCCGGCGCGTCACGCGACCGACACAGGATGCGGGTGTAGCTCAGTGGTAGAGCACGACCTTGCCAAGGTCGGGGTCGAGGGTTCGAGCCCCTTCGCCCGCTCCAATTTTTCCCAAAGCATCCAGCCAAACCGGGTCGGGTCGTGGTTTTCCACGCCGCTGGCGGCTGTATCGGGTCTCAAATGACAATTCTGGTCACGGGCAGCGCAGGCCACCTCGGGGAGGCGATTCTGCGGACGCTGCGCGGGCGCCGTTCACCTGTGCGCGGACTTGATTTGAAGCCATCGCCCTTCACCGATGCCGTCGGCTCGATCGTCGATTCCGACTTCGTGCGGCGCCAGATGGACGGCGTCATCGCCGTGATCCACACCGCGACGCTGCACAAGCCGCATGTGGCGACCCACGGCAAGCAGGACTTTGTCGACACCAACGTCGCCGGCACGCTCAACCTGCTCGAGGCGGCGGTGGCGGCCGGCGTGCGCAGCTTCGTCTTCACCAGCACCACCAGCGCATTCGGCTCGCAGCTTCGGCCCGAGGCGGGACAGGCTTCGGTGTGGGTCACCGAGGATCTGCCGCCGATCCCGAAGAACATCTACGGCACGACGAAGCTGATGGCTGAGACTCTGTGCGAGCTGTTCTTTCGCGAGCGCGGCCTGCCTGTCGTGATCTTGAGGACCTCGCGCTTCTTTCCGGAGGACGATGACGATCCCGCGATGCGATCGGCTTACCCGCTGGACAACGCGCAGGCCAACGAGCTGCTCTATAGGCGGCTGGATATAGCGGACGCGGTGAGCGCCCATCTGCTCGCCACCGAGCGTGCGCCGAAGATCGGCTTCGCCCGCTACATCGTCTCCGCGACGAGCCCGTTCGAGCCCCGCCACCTCGCTGCGCTCGCGCGCGACGCGGCCGGTGTCGTGCGCGAGCTCTATCCGGATTGCGCGCAGCTCTATGCGGCGCGCGGATGGCGGCTATTCCCCGAGATCGACCGCGTCTATGTCAACGACCGCGCACGGCATGAGCTAGGCTGGCGGCCCGAATTCGACTTCGCGCATGTTCTGAACAGCCTGCGTGAGGGGACGGACTTTCGCAGCACGCTGGCACGCGCGATCGGGTCGAAAGGCTATCACGACACGGTGTTCGACGACGGGCCCTATCCCGTCGCCTCGTAATCGCCGCGTTTGCTGTTTTGCTCGACCCATCAAATGTCTGTCCGGCGTCACCGGCAGCAAACGGCGCTGGGCCGTTCTACTGTGCATGGGGTTGTTTTCGCAATTTTTGTGCGACCGCCCCTCCTGCTGCCTGCAAATCAGCCGCGCGCCATTTTGATTCCGCGTTGCAGCGAGAGCGTTATCGTCGCCGTGCGAGTCTTCGTGGAAATTCCGTCTCAATTTCTATTGAGTCTGACCGCGCTGCATGCGACGCGCTTCTCACCGTCCGCAGATGTGCTAACCTTTTTGCGTCTGTCGTCCTGACAGACTCCGAACTTCGCCTCTCGACTAGCAAAACAAAATAATGTGCAGCCCTGACGGCTGCCTTAGGGGAGTGACGTGATGAAATTCCATCAATCCGTCTTTCAATCCGTCCTGGCACTTGCAGCGGTTGCCCTTCTCGCGGGGACAAGCGCAGTCAATGCGCAGCAGCAGGACAAGAACCGCCAGTTGAAGAAATACGAATCCGGCACCAAGGAGTTCTGGACCCATCCGCCGGACGACTGGTTCCTCGGCGACGAGACCGAGGCGCAGAAGGGCCTCGCGCCGCCCTCCGGCCCGCCGACCGGCGCGTCCGAGGCCGAGCTCGCCGCGATGATGAAGAAGATCAAGCTCCCGGCCGGCTTCAAGATCGAAGTCTATGCGCCCGGCGTTCTCGCGGCGCGCCAGATGGCCTGGGGTGACAAGGGCACGCTGTTCGTCGGCTCGTTCGGCCTTGGCAACGTCTATGCCATCAAGGACAACAACGGCAAGAAAGAGGTCAAGACCATCCTGAAAGGGCTGAACATGCCCACCGGTCTCGCCTTTAGGGATGGCGCGCTCTACGTCATCGCGGTCGATAAGCTGATCCGTTACGACAACGCCGAAGCCAATCTCGACAAGCTCGGCGACGGCAAGGTCGTCTACGACGACATGCCGTCCTATGCCGCGCATGGCTGGAAGTACATCGCCGTCGACAAGGAAGGCTGGTTCTACCTGCCGTTCGGACCGCCCTTCAACGTCGGCGTGCCCCCGACCAGCGTCTCGCAGATCCGGCGCGTCGATCCCAAGACCGGCAACGCCGAAATCTATGCGCTCGGCGTTCGCAACTCGGTCGGCGGCGACGTCGATCCGCGCACCGGCAAGTTCTGGTTCACCGAGAACGCGCGCGACTGGATCAGCGACGATCTGCCCAGCGACAAGCTGAACATGATCTCGAAGATCGGCGAGCACTTCGGCTATCCCTATTGCCACCAGGGCGACCTGCCCGATCCGAAGTTCGCGATGGGCCACAAATGCTCCGAGTTTACGCCGCCCGTGCTGAACCTCGGCGCGCACGTCGCTCCGCTCGGCATGAAGTTCTATACCGGCGACCAATTCCCCGCCGAGTACAAGAACAACATCCTGATCGCCGAGCACGGCTCCTGGAATCGCCACAAGTACCAGGGCGGCAATATCACGCGCGTGATCGTCGGCCCCGATGGCAAGAACGCCAAGAAGGAGGTGTTCGCCTCCGGCTGGATCGAGGGCGACCAGGGCTATCTCGGCCGTCCCAACGACATCATCCTCGCCAAGGATGGCTCGATCCTCGTCGCCGACGACTGGGCCGGCGCGATCTATCGCATCAGCTACAGTAAGAAGTAGCGTAGAACGACACGAGGCTGCGACCGGATGACGGCCGCAGCCTCTTTTGTTTGTGACAGGCTTGCAGCGGAACGCGTTCGTCGTGCCCGGACTTGATCCGGGCATCCATCAAACGAGAAACCTCCTTGCAAACGGGATGGATTGCCGGGCCGACGCCAAGCAGGCGGGTCAAGCCCGGCAATGACAGTCGGAGAAATCAGCCATGCGAGTCGTTCGGTTTGGAATTCTGTCTGTGACGCTATCGCTCGCAGCACTTGCAATCGTCCGCGCTCAGGCCGCCGATAACGCCGCGATCCAGGAGAAGGCCGCCGTCTGCTCCGGCTGTCACGGCGAGAACGGCATTTCGCAGACGGAGAACATCCCCTCGCTGGCCGGCCAGCCCGATCAATTCATCCAGTGGCAGCTCGTGTTCTTCCGCGCCGGCTCGCGCAAGAACGACCAGATGCAGCCGATCGTCGAGGAGATCACCAACGAGGACATCCGCAATTTCGGCGCCTATTTCGCGCAGATGACGCCGCCGAAGGCCGCGGAAGACGGGGATCCGGACCTGTCGAAAAAAGGCGCGCAAGTTGCCGTCGGCCGCCGCTGCGCCTCGTGCCATACGGATAGCTTTGCCGGCACCAAGGCCGTCGCGCGGCTCGCGGGCCAACGCGAGGAATATCTGGTCAAGGCGCTGCACGACTACAAGGCCGGTCAGCGCGTCGGCGGCGGCGTCGCCGCGATGGCCGATGTCGCCTATCACATGAGCGACGAGGAAATCACGGCGGTCTCGCACTATCTCGCGTATTTCAAATAGCGGAAGGTGCAATCACCAAACTCCGCTGTCATCCCGGACAAGCGAAGCGCAGATCCGGGATCCATAACCACAGGAAGTAATTTGGCGAAGGCTGGTGGTGAGCAACTCGCTCCATAACCACTCCCTGTGGTTATAGGTCCCGGGCTCGCGCTGCGCGCGCCCCGGGACGACAGCGGAGCTTGAAGCTACCCCGCCCGCTGCTTCTCATACGCCTTCAGATGCGTATACGCGATGCGCAGCTTCGGCACCGGCACCTTGGCTGCATCGGCGCGCGCGATGAGGTCGCCGATGACGTGATCGGCTTCGACCGGCAGGCCCGCCTTGATGTCGCGGAACATGGATGCCGTCATCGGCGATCCCTCGGTGGTGAGGTTGCCCTTCACGCGCTCGAAAAACGGGCCGCCCGGCGTGTAGCCCGACGCGGTGGCGATCGCACTGGTCTCGTCCAGCATGCCGAGCAAGAAGTCCCTGCCGCCGGGGGCCGCGAGGATGTTGCCGACGGAGGTCCGCATCAGGCTGGTGCTTGCGGCGAGCGAAGACAGGAACACCCACTTCTCCCACATGTCCTGCATGATGTTCTGGCTGGCGGCGGCGCCATTGATGCCGCTCTTGAAGGCCTCGTCGATCGCCTTGACCCGATCCGACAGTTTGCCGTCGCGCTCGCCGTAATTGAGCGATTGCATCGGCTGGAGCTGCACCACCTCGCGCTTCTCGTTCAGGGTCGCCGCGATGGCGCAGAGGCCGCCGAGCACGCGCTCCTTGCCGAATTTTTCGTCGAGCGTGTCAAGATGCCTCATGCCGTTGAGCATGGGGATGATCACGGTGTTCGGGCCGACGGCGGCCGCGAACGACTTGATGGCGTCGTCGAGGTCGAACGCCTTGCAGCTCAAGAGCACGACGTCGAAATTTTCCTTGAGCGCGTCGGCCTGCACCGTCGGCGGATTCTTCAAGGTCACGTCGCCGTTCGGGCTCTTGATGACGAGGCCGGCGCTCGCGAGCTCGCTGGCGCGCCGCGGCCGGACCAGGAAGGTGACGTCGCGGCCGGCCTGCAACAGCCTGCCACCAAAATAGCCGCCGATGGCGCCGGCGCCGACCACGAGGATACGCATGGGATTGTCCTTATTGTTGCTGTTGGCGGCCTATCTATAGGCGCCCTTGCGGTCGAAGCGAAGCAATCCAGAATGGTACCGCGATCACATTCTGTCGCCGGAGAATGGGCTATTCGCCCAGCACCATCTCCTCGACCTCGCGCAGCTGCTCCTTGCCGAAGAACATCTCGTTACCGACGAAGAAGGTCGGCGAGCCGAACGCGCCGCGGGCAACGGCCTCCTCGGTGTTCTTGATCAGCCTGCCCTTGACCTCGGGCTCCTGGGCGCGGGCGAATAGCTTTTGCGCATCGAGTCCGGACGAGACAAGCGCCTTCGCCGCAACTTCCGGGTCGTCCATCTTCTTCGGCTCGCGCCACATGTGGTGGAAGGCGGCCTCGACGTATTTTTCGAACACGCCCTCGGCCTGGGCCGCGATCGCGGTGCGCATCAGGTTCAGCGTGTTGACCGGGAAGAACGGATTCATGACATAGGGCTGGACCTTGAAGCGCTTGATGAAGCGCTCGGTCTCGACCACCTGGAATTCGCGCTTGTTCTTGATGCCGGCCAGCGTCTCGGCCGGCGACTTGTTGTTGGTCGACTTGAAGATGCCACCGAGCAGGATCGGAACGTACTCGAATTTGACGCCGATGCGGCTTTCGATCGCCGGGATCGCGAGATGGCTGAGATAGGCGTTCGGGCTGCCGAAATCGAACAGGAATTGTGGGGCTGTGCGGGTCAAAATCGTTCTCCCTGATCTGGCTTTTCATCCATTGTGGCGCAGGGCGTGCCACAGGTCCACCGTTTAATGATGGTCATAATATCTTGATGATCAGATCAGACGCCGGGTCGCCCGCTTGCGCCAGACCAGGAAGTAATAGCCCATCTGCAAGACGAACATGGCGCAGAACACGATCGGATAGGCGGCCCATACGCCCTTCAGGCCGATCGTGCGGCTCAGGATCACCGCAGCCGGAAGCTCGATCGCGACAATGGAGAAGATCGAGAGCAGCATTGGCGTGAGCGCCACGCCGGCGGCACGCATCGCGCCGGAAAATACCGTGGCCAGGCCGAACGGCACTGAGCTCCACAGGGCGATGAAGAGCAGCCCTTTCGCCAGATCGAGCACGGCGCCGTCGGTGATGAAGAGGCCGAGCACGGCGCGCGGCACGAGATAGATCAGTGCCACCAATCCGCCGGTCAGCGCGATGTTGAACGCAAGACCTGTGCGCACGATGCCGTCGAGCAGCGCCTTGTTGCCGCCACCGATGGCTTGCGCGCCGAGGATCGAGACCGCGACCGAAATCGACATCGCGGTGAACTGCGTGTAGCCCAGCACCTGGTTGACCGCGCCGTAGGCGGCGGTAGCCTCAGAGCCGTAGCCGTTGATGAGACCGAGCAACACCAGTTCGGCAATCGCCATCACCACCATGCCGATCGCGCTCGGCAGTCCGATGCCGAGGATCTTTGCGAGCACGGCGCGATTAAGCCGCAGATGACGCAGCAGCGCAGCGTCCGGTGCCAGCGCATGCTTCTTCCGCAGCAGATAGACCGCCAGCACGAGCAGCGTCAGCGCGTTGGCAATCGCAGCCGCCCATGCCGGACTGGTGATGCCGGCCACGGGAATACCGAACGAGCCGCGAATCAGCATCGGCGTCAGGATCAGGCCGATCGCGGTCGACAATGCCAGCGCCAGCAACGGCGTCACGGCGTCACCGACGCCGCGGATCATCGCCGTCATCAGCAGGAAGACGAAGCCGAGCGGCATGGTGAGCAGCATGATGCGCGCATAGGCGCTGGCCTGGTCGAGAATGTCTGCGGGCGTCGCGAGCGCCATCATCAGTTGGCGGCTGAAGATCCCGCCGACGAGTGCAACTGAAATCGAGAGCAGGAGGCCGATCGCGAGCGTCGTACCCACGACGCTCTTGATCTTCCCGTGCTCGCCCGCGCCGAAGGCCTGACCGATCAGCACAGTGGCGCCGGTGCTGAGACCCATGACGAAGGCGAAGAGAAAAAACATCACCGGGAAGAACACCGAGACTGCTGCGAGCGCGTCGACGCCGATCATCTGGCCGAGATAGACATTGCTGACCGTGCCGAACAGCGATTGCAGCGCATTGCTCAACATCAGCGGTGCGAGGAAGCGCAGGAACGTTGTCCAGAGCGGTTTTGGAGCGGACATGGATTTGCCTTTCATCGGGGCGTGCAAAGCCGTTGCCGCGCGATGCACGCGCGGCTTGGCCGACGATGGGGTGAGAGAAAGGGCTGCGCCTAGGCGCGGTCGCTGTAGGCGAGCTTGACGATGTGGTCGCGGACGTCGACCGGCCAGTCGGCGATCAGTCCGGTGAAGCGCCGCCGGTCATCCGCGAACAGGGCGCGCGAAGCTTCCTCGAACGCCGGCAGGTTACCTGCCATGGTCGACATGAAGTGATAGGCCGCATCGCGGGCCTGCCGCGCGCGGTCCTTGTCGCCGCTTGCGCGCCTTGCCTCATCGACGAGCTTCCGCAGGGCGACCGAGGCGCCGCCCGGCTGCGCGCCGAGCCACTCCCAATGCCGCGGCAGCAGCGTCACCTCGCGCGCGACCACGCCGAGTTTCGGTCGACCGCGACCGCGCGGCTCGCTCGGTGGTACGGTCTCCTCAACGGGGGGCGGGACAAGCTTCGCCAACCGCGCCAGCACCTCCCGATCCCCGCCGCGCAGATCGAAGTCGATCGATCGGCCCGTGCCGTCCTCGAAGATGATGATGGGCTCGTCCGGCGGTGGGGCCATCCGCTTGACGACCAGCGCGACTTCTCCTGCCGACCCGGACGCCAGGCGGCGCTGGCCCTGGAAAGCTGTGAAAGTCCTTTGCATCGAGATCATTGCCATATTGATGAGGTTGGCCTTTTAATACCCGGGTAAATTGTCAGCGTCAATATATCCGGGTGAAAATATCCGTCCGGATGGCTCGACATTGTGTTCCCGGGCTGGCACGTACCGGCCGACCGACCACGCCTAGCCGGGGGGATCCCAACGATGCTGACCGTTCATCACCTCAACAATTCCCGCTCGCAGCGGGTGCTGTGGCTGCTCGAGGAACTGGGCGTGCCCTACGAGATCGTGCGCTATCAGCGCCAGCCGGACATGCGTGCGCCGAAGGAACTGCGCGCCATCCATCCGCTCGGCAAGTCGCCCGTCATCACGGACAACGGCAACACCATCGCTGAATCAGGCGCGATCATCGAATACCTCATCGCCACCTACGGCAACGGCCGGCTGATTCCGCCGCCGAACACGCCGGAGCGGCTGCGCTTCACCTATTGGCTGCACTATGCGGAGGGCTCCGCGATGCAGCCGCTGCTGCTCAAGCTGCTATTCACGCTGATGCCGAAGCGCGCGCCCGCGCTTCTTCGCCCACTGGTGCGCAAGGTCTCCAACCAGGCGCTCACCGCGCTGGTCAATCCGCAGCTCAAGCAGCACATGGATTACTGGGAAGGCGAGCTCGGCAAGAGCGAGTGGTTCGCCGGCAATGAGTTCACCGCCGCCGACATTCAGATGAGCTTCCCGCTTGAAGCAGCCCAGGCGCGTGGCGGGCTCGAGCTCGGCCATCCCAAGGCGATGGCATTCCTGGAGCGCATCCACGCGCGGCCGGCGTACGCCAGAGCCCTGGAGAAGGGCGGGCCGTATCAGGTGGGGCGGTAAATTTCCTCACCGCCCCCGGGACCACGCCACCCGACTAGTCTGCGTGCAGCACGCGGCCGCGCGTCTCCGGCAGCGCGAACGCTGCGATGAAGAACACCGCGTAGGCCACCACCGCGAACATCGCGATCGCGTTCGCCAGCGACGTCGTCGCCGAGAGCGCGCCGACCAGGAACGGAAACAGCGCGCCGATGCCGCGGCCGAAATTGTAGCAGAAGCCCTGGCCGGAGCCGCGCAGCCGCGTCGGATAGAGCTCGGTCAGGAATGCGCCGATGCCTGAGAAATAGCCCGAGGCGAAGAAGCCCAGCGGGAAGCCGAGCACCCACAGGATCTCGTTGGTGAGCGGCAGCTGCGTGTAGAGCAGCACCACGGCCATGGCGCCGATCGAGAAGATCAGGAACAGGTTGCGCCTGCCGATGCGATCCGCGAGCCAGGCACCGACGAGATAGCCGACGAAGGAGCCGATGATCAGCGTCGAGAGATAGCCGGTCGAACCGACGATCGACAGGTGCCGCTCCTTGGTCAGGAACTGAGGCACCCAGAAGGTGACGGCGTAGTAGCCGCCCTGGCAGCCCGTCGCCATCAGCGAGGCCAGGATCGTGGTCTTCAGGATCGGGCCGGAGAAGATTTCCCAAAGCGCCGGACGATCGCCGCTCGCAGCCTGTTTGGCGCGGGCCTCGGCGGCGATCTCGGGTTCGGTGACGGAGCGTCGGATGTAGAACACCAGCAGCGCCGGCAGCGCGCCGATCACGAACATCCAGCGCCACGCCGTCTCGGCCGGCATCAGTGAGAACAGGATCGCCTGCGACAGCACGGCGAGGCCCCAGCCGACCGCCCAGCCCGACTGCACCGAGCCGACTGCGCGTCCGCGATATTGCGGCCGGATCGCCTCGCCCATCAGCACGGCGCCCGCCGCCCACTCGCCGCCGAAGCCGAGGCCGAGCACGGCGCGAGCGATCAGGAGCTGGTCGAAATTCTGCACGACCGCGCAGACCAGCGAGAAGAACGAGAACCAGATGATGGTGATCTGGAGCGTCCTGACACGTCCGATATGATCGGAGAGATAGCCGCCGAGCCAGCCGCCGATCGCGGAGGCCAGCAGCGTCACGGTGCCGGCGAGCCCCGCCGAAGCTGCATCGACCTTCCACAGCGCGATGATGGTGCCGATCACCAGCGGATAGATCATGAAGTCCATGCCGTCGAGCGCCCAGCCCGCCGCGCAGGCCCAGAACGTCCGCCGCTCCGGCCCGTTCATATCGCGGTAGAAGGCGAGAAGGCTGGTGTCTTCGATCTCCGCGCGCTCAATGCGCTGGGTCGGATCGGTTGTGCTCATGTGCGTTTCCCCGGCGGTCCCTTAAAGCTGCGCGGTGGTAGCACGCGGGGCAGCCCGCGCAAGCAGGCGGGCGCTCCCGTGCCATGCAATGGCGAGACTACTGTCCCGCGGCTGCCGCGCCGCGGGTACGCGGATCGGGCGCGCCGAGCGAGCCGTTCGGCGTCACCAGAATCGAATTGGCCGAGGTCTGTCCCATCGGCTCGACGATGAGGTGATCCATCGCCTTCAGCTCGAACAGCACATCGCCGGGAAAGCCGCTCTCGATGCGAACCTCGTCCGGCAGCCATTGGTGATGCAGCCGCGGTGCCGCCACGGCGGCGGCCACATCCATCTTGTAGTCGAGCACGTTGACGATGACCTGGAGCACGGTCGAGATGATGCGGCTGCCGCCGGGCGAGCCTGTCACCAGCACCGGCTTGCCGTCCTTGAGCACGATGGTCGGGGACATGGAGGATAACGGCCGCTTGCCGGGCCCGGGCAGATTGGGCTCGAAACCGACGAGTCCGTAGGCGTTGGAAGCGCCGACCGCCGCAGTGAAATCGTCGAGTTCGTTGTTGAGCAGCACGCCGGTTCCGTCGGCGACGAGGCCGACGCCATAGCTGAAATTCAGCGTGGTGGTATTGCTGACGGCATTGCCGCCGGCATCGACGATGGAAAAGTGCGTGGTATTAGTGCCCTCGCGCGGCGCGGGAGGGGCGGAGACGAGCTGCCTCGACGGCGTAGCGCGATCGGTGGAGATGCCAGCGCGCAGCTTGGCGGCGTAGTCCTTTGCAGTGAGCGTTCCGATCGGTGCATTGACGAAGGCAGGATCGCCGAGATAGCGCGCGCGGTCCGCATAGGCACGCTTCATGGATTCGATCAGCAGATGCAGCGAAGCCGGCGACCCCTGTTTCAGATCGGCGAGCTGAAAGCCCTCGAGGATGTTGAGCGTCTCCACCAGCACCACGCCGCCGGAGGAAGGCAGCGGCATCGAGACAATGTCGTAGCCGCGATAGGTGCCGCGCACCGGGGCACGGGCCACCGCAGAATAGGATTTCAGGTCGGCCGGCGTCATGATGCCGCCGGCGTCAGTCACGGCCTTGGCGAGCCTTTCCGCGACCGGCCCCTCATAGAAGCCGTGCGGCCCCTGTGCGGCGACGGCCGACAGCGTTTCGGCGAGATCGCCCTGCACCAGCCTGTCGCCTTCGCCGAGCGGCGTGCCGTCGGGGCGCGAGAAGATTTTGGCCGACGAGGGCCAGCGCGCGAGCCGCCGGTGCCAACTCGGCAGCGTGTCGGCAATGTCGTCGGTGACGACAAAACCGTCGCGGGCGAGCGTAATCGCGGGCTCGAGCAACTGTGCCAGCGTGAACCGGCCCGAGCCGTGCTTCTCCAGCGCCAGCGCGAGACCCGCCACCGTGCCGGGCACGCCAATGCCGAGCGCCGAATCCCGTGACTTCGCCGTATCGGGCTTGCCGTCAGCGCCGAGGAAGATCTGCGGGGTGGTCGCAGCCGGTGCCGTTTCACGATAGTCGATCGTGATGTCTTCGTTGTGCTCGGCCGAATGGATCACCATGAATCCGCCGCCGCCGATATTGCCGGCGCGCGGATAAGTCACTGCCATCGCAAAGCCGGTGGCGACCGCGGCATCGACCGCATTGCCGCCGCGGCGCAGGATGTCGGCGCCGACTTGCGCCGATATCTTTTCCTGCGCCACGACCATGCCGTGCTCGGACGGAACGGCGTGCACCGTGTCGAGTGCGGGTGGGACATAGGTCCGCCGCGCATCCTGCGCGGCCGCAGGCGCAAGACCAAACGCTAGAGTGGCAACGAAGGCGAAAAATGTCCGCCGTGTCGGATAGGACGACATCTTCTAACTTTCGTCGTGGCCATGGGGCAGTTCACACGCGTCGCTTCAATGCTATACGGTTTGCCCTCACAGAGGCAAAACTGTTCGTGATGGGGACTGGAATATGACGACGATCGCCCCCGATGCGCGCTTGGTCGGCGCGCAGCGGACCTATCCGCCGCGCGCCGCCGTCATCAGCTGGATTTTCTTCGACTGGGCTGCGCAGCCTTATTTCACGCTGATCACGACCTTTGTTTTCGCACCCTATTTCGCCACCAGCATTGCGCCAGATCCCGCCACCGGCCAGTCGTTGTGGGGCTTTGCGATGGCGGCTGCGGGTCTCGCGATCGGGCTGATGTCGCCGGTGCTCGGCGCCATTGCCGATGCCTCAGGCCGCAGGAAGCCGTGGATCGCAGGATTTGGCGCGCTGCTGGTGCTGGCGGCCTGCACGCTGTGGATCGGCAAGCCCGGCGATCCCGCCATCATTCCGCCGCTGCTCACCGCGGTCGCGCTCGCCAGCGTCGGCGCGGAATTCGCCACCGTCTTCAACAACGCGATGATGCCGACCCTGGTGCCGCCTGAGCGGATCGGCCGGCTCTCCGGCACCGGCTGGGCCACGGGTTACATCGGCGGCATCGTCAGCCTGATCATCGTGCTCGGCTTCCTCGCCGCCAATCCCGAGACCGGCCGCACGCTGCTCGGCTTCAAGCCGCTGTTCGGGCTCGATCCGGTCAGCCATCAGGGCGATCGCATCGTCGGACCGCTGACCGGGCTGTGGTTCATCATCTTCGTGACGCCATTGTTTGTGTTCACGCCGGATTATCCGGCGAAGCGCCCGGTGCGCGAGGCGCTACGGGCGGGATTGTCCGAGCTGAAGCAATCGATCAAGGGTCTGCCGCAGCAGAAATCGCTCGCGGCATTCCTGCTCGCCAACATGATCTACACCGACGGCCTGGTGTCGCTGTTCGCGTTCGGCGGCATCTATGCCGCCGGTACCTTCGGCTGGCACACGATCCAGATCGGCACCTTCGGCATCATGCTCGCGATCGCGGGCACCTTTGGCGCATGGCTTGGCGGCAAGCTCGACGATCGCCTCGGCCCGAAGCGCGTCATCGCCGGCAGCCTGCTTGTTCTGTTGCTGGCGGTGGCGGCGATTCTTCTGGTCGACAAGGACAGTGTCCTGTTCGTCAAGGTCGCGCCGCCTCTTCCGGGCGCGCCTCTGTTCTCGAGCGCGGCCGAGCGCGCTTATCTCGTTTTGGGTTGTCTCATTGGCGCTGCCGGCGGCCCGCTTCAGGCCGCCTCGCGCACGCTGCTGATCCGTCTCGCGCCGAAGGACCGCATCGCGCAGTATTTTGGCCTGTTCGCATTGACGGGGAAGGTGACGTCCTTCATCGGCCCGCTGCTGATCGGCATGATCACTGCGGTGACGGCGAGCCAGAAGGCCGGCATGGCCGTGCTGGTGGTGTTCTTCGTCGCGGGGCTGGGGTTGTTGATGCGGGTGAGGGATTAGCCGCACCACGCGATCTCACCTCCGTCATTGCGAGGAGCGAAGCGACGAAGCAATCCAGACTTCCTCCGCGGAAAGGTTCTGGATTGCTTCGCTGCGCTCGCAATGACCGAGTAGATGGAATCGTCGTAGCTCTGGCAGTGCGCTCCGCCGACCGACTCAGTGCCTGAAGTGCCGCGTGCCCGTGAACACCATGGCGATGCCGTGCTCGTCGGCGGCCTTGATCACCTCGTCGTCACGCATGGAGCCGCCGGGTTGCACCACGGCGGTGGCGCCGGCCTCGATGCAGGCGAGCATGCCGTCGGCGAACGGGAAGAACGCATCCGACGCCACGACCGAGCCCTTGGTGAGCGGCTGGGCGAGCTTCAACTCAGCCGCGGCATCCTGCGCCTTGCGCGCCGCGATCCGCGCTGAATCGACGCGGCTCATCTGGCCCGCGCCGATGCCGACGGTGGCGAGATCCTTGGCGTAGATGATGGTGTTGGACTTGACGTGCTTTGCCACGCGGAACGCGAACTTCAGATCGCGCATTTCAGCGTCCGTCGGTGCACGCTTGGTGACGACCTTGAACGTCATGTCGTCGACCACGGCGTTGTCGCGGCTCTGCACGAGGAGCCCGCCGGCGACCGTCTTGGCGGTGAGGCCCGGCGCGCGCGGGTCGGGCAGGCTGCCGGCGAGCAGCAGGCGCAGATTTTTGCGCGCGCCGATGATGGCGATCGCCTCCTCGCTGGCATCGGGCGCGATGATCACCTCGGTGAAGATCTTCGTGATCTCGCGCGCGGTGTCGGCGTCGAGCGCGCGGTTCATCGCGATGATGCCGCCGAAGGCCGAGGTGGAATCGCAGGCCAGCGCCTTGCGATAGGCGCTGACGAGGTCGGAGCCTTCGGCTACACCGCAGGGATTGGCGTGCTTGACGATGACGCAGGCCGCGGTGCGCTTGGCGTCGAACTCGCCGATGCACTCATAGGCCGCATCGGTGTCGTTGATGTTGTTGTAGGAGAGCTCCTTGCCCTGGAGCTGCCGCGCTGTCGAGACGCCCGGACGTTTGTCGGGCGTCGCATAGAATGCCGCGGTCTGGTGCGGATTCTCGCCATAGCGCAGCGACTGGATCAGCTTTCCGCCGAAGGCGCGGAAGTCCGGCGCGTCGATCTCGAGCTGGCGGTTGAACCAGTTCGAGATAGCGGCGTCATACGCGCCGGTGCGCGCATAGGCCTTCGCGGCAAGCCGTCGGCGCAGCTTCAGCGTGGTTGCGCCGTTGTTGGCGGCGAGCTCGTCGAGCACGGCCTTGTAATCCTCGGCTTCAACCACGACGGCGACGTCGTCATGATTCTTGGCGGCGGCGCGGATCATCGCGGGGCCGCCGATGTCGATGTTCTCGATGCAATCCTCGAAGCCCGCGCCTTTGTCGACGGTCGCCTCGAACGGATAGAGGTTGACGACGAGGAGATCGATCGGCGCGATGCCGTGCGCCTTCATAGCCTCCGCATGTTCCTTGTTGTCGCGGATCGCGAGCAGGCCGCCATGCACCTTCGGATGCAGCGTCTTGACGCGGCCATCCATCATCTCGGGAAAGCCGGTGAGGTCGGAAACGTCCTTCACCTTGAGGCCGGCCGCGGCGATCGCTTTCGCGGTGCCGCCGGTCGAGACCAGCTCGACATCATGCGCGGCAAGCGCCTTTGCGAACTCGATCAGGCCGGTCTTGTCGGAAACGGAGAGAAGGGCGCGGGTGACGCGACGGGGATGGTCAGTCATGAGCAAGATCCTCTGTCTTAAGGAGTGTCTATGCCCAGGCGCGCGGCGGATATGTCCCGCGCTTCCCGATGGTGCTCCATCCAAGGTCGCCAGTCGCGCGAGCGAGGGCTCGATAGCAGTTTTCGACGGCCTTCACAACGACGAGATGGGCCGAATTCGTGCGTTTACAGCGGAAGTTCCGGCTCGCGCCGGGCGTTGCGGCGGGCATTGGTCACGGCCGGCGAAGCGCTTGAGCGGACAAAGCTCCAGCGGATCGTGGGCGCCTGCCGTGCATCCTGCCGGATCACGATCTGCGCGGTGCGGCGGGGACCGTCATTGCCGGCCAGGAACACGCTGTCCTCGAGATCGACCTTGTCGTCCAATGCGTCAAAGGTCCAGACGTCGCGATTCGGCAGCACCAGCATGACGCCGCGGGCATCCGACAATCGGCTCGCCTTCACCGCCGGATGCAGATGGAAGCGCAGCACGAAATCGGCGTCGGCGCCCTTGAAGCGTCCGCCCTGCGGCGGCGACAGCGTGTCCTCGCCGTCGATGCGCGCGCCGTCATTGGCAACCATCAGCACGCGGCGATGGATCGCGCCGAATTTCGCGAGATAGCCGTCATGCGAGGTCGTGAGCAGCGTGCCGTTCTGAACGATTTCGCGATAGCTCTCGACCTCGACCGGGCCGCTGGTGACGGGTGAGCCGTGCAGGAGCCGCTTCATCGCCGACATCTCGACGAACTGGCATGAGGACGTGTCGTGATAGGTCAGCGTCGAATGCGCGGCGGTGCCGCGCGCGAACGGTCGCCAATTGTCGCGGCCGGTGGTCGGCATGCCGCAATTGGTGACGATGCGGCTGATGCCGGAAGACAGTTCGAATGACAGGCAGCCGGCATGGGCGTCGTGGCTGACGCCGGCCGGCGGCGGCGGGCCGGTGTCGATGATCACAGTGGTCTGGCCGGCATCGAGACGCTGGAAGCCGGTATGCGGCATGTTGGCCATCGGCGCGCCATGGGTGTCGTCATAGGCGAGCAGCGTGGCGAGCAGGTCCGAAGGCGTCGCACTCATGCCGTTGAAGAGCGCGAAATTGCCGTCGCCGTGCCGGAAGAAGCGCAGCATCGGCATCATGCGGTCGATCGCGTTGAGCAGCGCCGGCGGCGGCGCGATGTTGCGCGCGGCAAAGGTCTGTCGCAGCGGCAACAGGTCGATCAAGAGCTCGATCAGGGCGCCCGGATTGCGGGAGATGTGGCCGCCGTCGGGCAGGATCTGCCGTTGCAACTCGTCCGAGAGCTTTTTCGAGACGCTGCGGATGTGCCGCGCCTGGTTGGCAAGGCACAGCGCCGCGTAGCACAGCGCGATCAGCACCTGGAGCTTCGGCACACCGTCGGGAATGTTGACCATGGTGTAGCGCAGGAAGCGGATCTCGCGCGTCAGCGCCCGCAGATAGCGGCGATAGAATTTGTTGTCGGTGTCGTTGAGCACCAGCGGCGCCTGCGACAGCAGCGAGATCACACGCCGCGCCAGCACGTCGGCCCGCCGCGCGACGGCGCGGCGCTTGTTGGCGGGATTGGCGATCCAGTCCTCGACCAGCGCGCGCGCATTGGCCCGCGTCAGCGCGGTGTCGGCGGCGCGCAGATGGCGCAGCCAGCCGAAGCCGAGCAGCGCGACCTCCCAGTCTTCCGACGGCGGTTCGAGATCGAAGATCGAGCGGCCGTGGCAATTGACGATCTTGCCGGCGAAGACGAAGCGGCCCGCATAAATCTCGGCGGCCCGCGTCGCATCTGCCGTGCGCAAATCATGCGGCGCGATGATCAGCCGGTCGGTGCGGCCGGGCCAGACCCGCGACAGCGCAACGGAACCGCCACTCGCGCGCGCGAGCATGTTCCGCGCGAAGCGGTTCATCACCAGCGTCGAGATACGTCTGCGTTGAGCGACCGACACGCCTTGCCTTGAAGGGGGAGAAGATTAGCGACGAATCCTTCTTAATCCCAAAATCGGACGGCCGACACCATCTTGAAGTGTCGCGAATCAGCGCCGTCGCAAAAACCGGTGCAAAATCAGGATTTAACGAGCCGGGCCGCGTAGAAACCGTCGAGCCCGCCGAGCTTGGGATCGGCGTTCGGCAGGTGGCTGGGCAGGGTGCGCAGGTCGCCCTCGGTGGTGATGATCTCGCTGAGCCCCGAGACCTCGGATGCCTCGATCGGCATACGGCGCAGGCCGCCCTCCGCGGCCAGCAGCGCCGCGATTGCCTGCTCGCCCTCTTCGGGTTCCAGCGAACAGGTGCAGTAGACCAGCGTCCCGCCCGGTTTAAGCAGCGAGACGGATTTCTTCAGCAGCCGCTGCTGGAGTGCGGTCAGGGCGGCGACGTCGGATTCCTGCCGGAGCCAGGCCACGTCGGGATGGCGTCGGATCGTGCCGGTCGATGTGCAGGGCGCATCGATCAGGATGCCGTCAAAACCCTCGGCAGGGCCGGTCCATTCCACGGCGTCGGCGACGACAGTCTCGGCCTGGAACGACAGCCGCGTCAGATTCTCGCGCAGACGCGCCACCCGGGCGGGTGAGCGGTCAATCGCCGTGACATGCGCGCCGGCCTGTGCCAGTTGCGCGGTCTTGCCGCCGGGGGCAGCGCAGAGATCGGCAACGGCCTTGCCCTTGATGTCGCCGAACAGCCGCGCCGGCAGCGCGGCGGCGGCGTCCTGCACCCACCATTGTCCCTCGGCAAAGCCCGGCAGCACCGTCACCGAGCCGTGCAGCAGCATCCGCACCGTCCCGGTCGGCAACGTTTCGCCATGCAGGCGGCTTGCCCATTGCGCGGCATCCGACTTGACGGTGAGGTCGAGCGAGGGCTCGTGGCCGAGCGCCAGCGCCATGTCCCTCGCGGTCGCCTCGCCGTAATGCGCGCTCCAGCGCGCGAGCAGCCAGGGCGGCAGGTCCAGCGATTGGTTGGCAACTTCATCCACCAGCGCCTTGCCCTCGCGCGCGCAGCGGCGCAGCACGGCATTGACGAGGCCGGCATAACGCGCGGCACGCCGGTCGGATTGCACGAGACGGACGGAGAGATCGACCGCGGCGTGATCGGGCACGTCCATCCAGAGGATCTGGGCGGCGCCGATCAGGAGTGCGCTCTGCGCGCGCGGCGCTTCTGAGGGAATGCCCTTGTCGAGCAGCCGGGACAGCACGTGGCCGAGGGTGCCGAGCCGGCGCAGCACAGTCGCGACCAGGCGGCGCATCAGCGCGCGGTCGCGGTCGGCAAGCGTCTTCAATCCGGGATGGGCACCGCCGCCGTCGAGCTGATCGTCAAGCGTGCGGTGCTTGTGCAGGACGCCGTCGACGATGTCGGCGGCAATCCGCCGCGCCGCGAGACCGGGCACTTCGGACGGAGGGGCAAAACGTTGAGAGGGCATGCGGAGGCAAGGTTCTGTGCGAGCGGCAGTTCCGCCGCAATGGGCGCATGCCTCGAGAAACCGATCTCTGGCACGCGAATATGCCAAATGTAAGAATGGCCTCTCGCCTTTACAGCCCGTCACGACCATTTCAGCAATGCGATATTGGACCTCGCACGCCCCGTGATCCTGCGCTAGGAACCGCCGAGATGAGTGACCAGCCGCCCGTTCCCGATCGCAAGCAGCTCACGCCGGCCGCCCGGCGTGCGCTGGCCGAAGCCGAAGCGCGCCGGCAGGCTGCGGCGGCCCATGCCGAGGCGGCCCCCAAGGAATTGCAGGGACCGAAGGGACCCGAGCCCACCCGCTACGGCGATTGGGAGCGCAAAGGTATCGCTTCGGACTTTTGAGGCGCCTCTCTCTCGAGGCGCCCTTGCCGGTTCAGCCGACTCAGCCCTAGCGTGCGCCGATGCCGCGCTTCGATCCCAGCCATCCATACCGGCCCTCATACAGTGGCTCGCCGTTCGGCCGCCGCTTCTCCGGGTTGTTGCCGTGGATGTTCGTGGTCGGCGTCGTGGTGGCGGCCGTGCTCACCTTTCGCCACGGGACCAACTGGCCCATTCCGCATGCGGATGACGGACAATCGCGCGATGCTGAAATCATCCTGCAGCAGTCCGGCAATTCCGACAGCCGTCAACCGGTCGACGTCGTCCGCACCGTTGACGGCGACACTTTCCTCGCCCGCGTGCATCAGCGCGACGGGCGCGATCTCGTCGCGCGGGTTCGCCTGCGCGGCATCGACGCGCCTGAAATGAAAGCGTCCTGCCAGGCCGAGCTGGACAAGGCCGAAGCCGCCAGCGACGCGCTGCGCAACCTGCTCGGCCAGGGCGGCGTCACGATCTATAATCTTGGCCAGGACAAATATGGCCGCGTTCTCGCCGACGTCGCGACCAAACGTACCGCCAATGTGTCGGCAGCGCTGCTCGCGGGCGGCTATGTGCGCAGCTACAAGGGCGGCCATCGCGACGGCTGGTGCGCGCGCAGCTGGCGCTTCTGGTAACAAAAAGCCGCGTCGTAAGACGCGGCTCTCGCCGTCCTGCCCTGATCCCGGCGATCAGCGCGTTACGACCACCGTCGTGCCGATCGAGACGCGGCCGTAGAGATCGGTGATGTCGTCGTTGAGCATGCGGATGCAGCCGTAGGACACGAAGCCGCCGACCGAGCCCGGCACGTTGGTGCCGTGGATTGCGTATTCGCCGCCGGCCAGCGTCATGGCGGCGACGCCCATCGGATTGCGCGGCGAGCCGCCCGGAATGACGTCGGGGATGTTGGGCTTGTCGCGCTTCACTTCCGCAGGCGGCGACCAGGCCGGGTTGCGATATTTGCCGTCGATGCGGGTGGTGCCGGACCATTGCTTGCCGGACTTGCCGACGCCGACCGGATAGCGCACGGCGTGGCCGTTATCGAGGATGAAATAGAGCCGCCGCTCGTTGGTCTTGACCACGATGGTGCCCGGCGAATAGTCGGCCAAATGCGCCCCCACCATTTCCGGCCGCGCCTGCGCCGCCGTCGACATCAAGACCCCTGCCCCGATGGTGGCGGCGAGCGCCACAGCAATCCTTATCGACATCAATTTTCCCCTACCCCGAACGGATCGTCCAAAATTACGCAGAACCGGCAATTGCCCGCTTGCCCGGATATTCTTAACCGCGCCCGTTAACCGGATGGTTTCCACGCACCGTCACCAGGGGCCAGCCAGCACGGGAACAAAGAAAATGTTCAAAATAAAGTAAATGACAAGAAAACAACACTCGACTGGAAAGATGCGGGCGCCCCGCCGTGCGTCCTGACAAGTGCGTGAGAGTGTGAACGGCTGTTATTTCGGGGAGACGTCAGCGCGTGACGCGATCTCATGTTCCGGCCGCGGGCTAAACGGCCGCCGCTCACTCTCCCGCTCCGGCTGGGATAATTTGGCCGCACAACTGTCGAAAAGTGCTCGCCGCCCTATATTGTCGGTAACCGCTCTCGCCGTAAGCCCGAGGTGTCCATGACAAGCGATGGCTCGCGTACCCCAAGCGGGGGAATCGTCATCATCGGGTCGCTCTCGCCCGAGACCCAGGAACAGCTTGCGAAGGTCGCCGACGGCAAGATCGCAACCGTCTCGGGCGCACCGCAAACCCACGTCCTGGAAACGACCGGGGTCGATCTCCGCCGGTTGTCCGAACGCGTCAACAAGGTGGTCGGCACGGAGGGGGTGGTCGCCCCGATCCTCGCCGACGACGAAGGTAACCAGTTGCTGCCCACCGGCCGGATGCAAGTCCGATTCAAGGAAGCGCCGACGGACAAGGTTTTGCAGTCCTTTGCCAGGAAGCACAAGGTTGCGCCCGGCGAACGCAACAAATGGTCGCCTCAACAGGCCGAATTCGCCGTGCGCACGGACGACACGCGCTATTTCCCGGACGTTGCCGCGGAGATGGAGAAGGACAGCAAGGTTGCGACAGCATGGCCTGATGTCCGGGCGGCGTTCCGGCGTGAAAGCACGTGACTATCGAAAGTCGCGGGCTATGATCCCCTCAACCGTTGGACGATCGGGAGGGGTCCATGAAATTGCGATTTGGAAAGGACGACTGGCTCGAGCTGGAGCCGGTGTCGCTGGATTCGCATGTTCAACGCGGCATGCGGACGTTCTCGCTTGGGCCGGAGGTGGCGATGGCATCGCCGACGGAGCGCGCGGCCGCGAGCCGCGCCGCCGTAGTCGCCAATCGTGTCGTGCAACAGGTCTTTCAAAAGAGCGTTCCCGCCTACGCGTCGCCGGCTCAACGCGCGGCAGCCGATCTGGACAAGGTCCAGACCGCCGTATTCTCCGATCCGCGCGGCACGCTGCGCGTGGTCTACCGCGAAGTCGTGCTCAGGTTCGAGCCGAATCTCGCGGAGGCGAAACAGAAAGCGCTGCTCGACAAATACGGGCTGCAAATCCGCGTCCGCAACGCATTCCAGTCGGATCAGTTGATCGCATTCGATCCCACGCGCAAGTACATTGCCGAAAGGATGGTCGAGCTCGCCAACGAGCTGACGGAAACCGACGAAGTCGTGTTTGCCTTTCCGAACTTCGTTTCCGAGTTCAAGCGCGGATTGCAAGCTCCCAAGCCAATCGCTGCGCAATGGCATCTCGCCACGGTCAACGCGCGCAGGGCCTGGAGCAAGTCGCAAGGAGGCGGCATCGTGATTGCTGTCCTCGATGATGGTGTCGACGTCGACCATCCGAATCTCGCGGCCAACATCAAGCGCAAGCCCGATTCCAGTGAACCGCGTGACCGATTCGGACGTGATTTCTTCGTCGGAGAAGCTGCGCCCGATCATTTCGATCCGACACCAAAACGGTTTCGCGCACCGTTCGACATGATGGCGGGGAATGACATTCACGGGACCTGCTGTGCCGGTGTCGCGGCGGCATCGGGCAAGAAGGGCGTTTTCGGTATCGCGCCGAGAGCAAGCATCCTTCCAGTCAAGATTTTCCATGCGGATGACCTCGCCACGGAATCGCAAGTCGCAAATGCCATCCGGTATGCTTCGCGCTTTGCCGACATCCTGTCCTGCTCGTGGAGCGGACCGGCCTCGCCCGATATCCGGTTCGCGCTCGAAGAGGCAGGTGCCGGCCGCGGCGGAAAGGGCTGTCCGATATTTTGCGCGACTGGCAATGATTTCCGGGATCAGGTCGGATTTCCGGCCCAATCCCCCTTCTCGATCGGTGTTGGCGCATCGACCGACCAGGGAGACCTCGCAGATTATTCCAATCGGGGCCCCCAGGTCTCCGTGGTTGCACCGTCAAGCGGCGGCGCGAAAGGAATCTTCACGACCGATGTGAGCAACCCCGGCCGCGGATTCAATATCGGCAACGCCGCGGCCGGCGGCGCCGACGGACTCAACACCAACGTCTTCGGCGGGACCTCGTCAGCAACACCCCTGGCGGCAGGAATCGCGGCCCTCGTCCTGGCGGCGAATTCCAGTCTCAGCCGCGACGACGTTCGCAATATTCTCCAGAGCACGGCGGAGAAGATCGGGCCGGCCGCATCATACGACGCCAACGGCCACAGCGACCGTTTCGGCTTCGGCCAGGTCGATGCCGCGGCCGCCGTCGACGCGGCGCTGGCGGCGGCCGCCGCCGCCAAGGTGTCGCCGGATGCGCAGAAGCCGGTCAAGAAAGCCGCAAAGAAGACTTCGAAAAGCAAGAAGGGGTCGAAGAAAAAGTCTCCGAAGAAGGCGGCCAAAAAGAGCGGCCGCAACACCGCCAAGAAGAGCGCCAAGAAAGCGGTCAAGAAAGCCGCGAGAAAATCCGGCTAGACCTCTGCTCTGGACCGGTGCGGCCGACAGCCTTGGCTATCGACCGCGTGTTGTGTGCCTCAGGCGCTCTTGGTCCGGTTCTGCCGGTTCTTCACGAGGTCGTCGACCACGGCGGGATCGGCGAGCGTCGAGGTATCACCGAGGCTGCCCGGCTCGTCCTCGGCGATCTTGCGCAGGATGCGGCGCATGATCTTGCCGGAGCGGGTCTTGGGCAGGCCGGGCGCGAACTGGATCTGGTCGGGCGAGGCGATCGGGCCGATCTCCCTGCGCACCCAGGTGACGAGCTCCTTGCGCAGATCCTCGGTCGGCTCGACGCCGGCCATCAGGGTCACATAGGCGTAGATGCCCTGGCCCTTGATGTCGTGCGGGAAGCCGACCACGGCCGCTTCCGACACCTTCTCATGCGCGACGAGCGCGCTCTCGACTTCCGCAGTGCCCATGCGGTGGCCGGAGACGTTGATGACGTCGTCGACACGGCCGGTGATCCAGTAATAGCCGTCGGCATCGCGCCGGCAGCCGTCGCCGGTGAAATACTTGCCCTTGTAGGTCGAGAAATAGGTCTGCTCGAAGCGGGCGTGATCGCCATAGACCGTGCGCATCTGGCCCGGCCATGACCGCGTCAGGCAGAGATTGCCTGATGTCTCACCGTCCAGCACCTTGCCGTCGGCATCGACGATCTCGGGCACCACGCCGAAGAACGGCTGCGTCGCCGAGCCCGGCTTCAGTTTGGTTGCGCCCGGCAGCGGCGTGATCAAGATGCCGCCGGTCTCGGTCTGCCACCAGGTGTCGACGATCGGGCAGCGGTCATCGCCGACGACGCGGTGATACCACTCCCAGGCTTCGGGATTGATGGGCTCGCCGACCGAGCCGAGCAGTCGGAGCGAAGCGCGCGAGGTCTTCTTCACGGGCTCGTCGCCGCTCTGCATCAGCGCGCGGATTGCGGTCGGCGCGGTGTAGAAGATGTTGACCTTGTGCTTGTCGATGACGTTCCAGAAACGGGAATTGTCCGGATAGTTCGGCACGCCTTCGAACATCAGCGTGGTCGCGCCATTCGCCAGCGGCCCGTAGAGGATATAGCTATGTCCGGTGACCCAGCCGACGTCGGCGGTGCACCAGTAGATGTCGCCGTCGTGATAGTCGAACACGTATTGATGCGTCATCGCGGCGAATACGAGATAGCCGCCCGAGGTGTGCAGCACGCCCTTGGGCTGGCCGGTCGAGCCTGACGTATAGAGGATGAACAGCGGATCCTCGGCGTGCATGTGCTCGGCCGGGCATTCCGTCGTCACCATCTTGGCGGCGTCGTGATACCAGAGATCGCGTGACGGATTCATCTCGACCGTGCCGCCGGTGCGCTTGACCACGACGACCCAGTCGACGCCGTCGGCCTTGGCGAGCGCCGCGTCGACATTGGCCTTCAGCGGCACCTTCTTGCCGCCGCGCAGACCTTCGTCCGCGGTGATGATCACCTTGGACTGGCAGTCGTTGATGCGCTGGGCAAGGCTGTCCGGCGAGAAGCCGGCGAACACCACGGAGTGGATCGCGCCGATCCGCGCACAGGCCAGCATCGCGTAGGCCGCTTCCGGAATCATCGGCAGGTAGATGGTGACGCGGTCGCCCTTCTTGACGTTGCGGGTGCGCAGGATGTTGGCCATCCGGCAGACCTCGTCGTGCAGCTCCTTGTAGGTGATGTGCCGGGACTGCGAGGGATCGTCGCCCTCCCAGATGATCGCGGTCTGGTTGGCGCGCTTGTGCAGATGCCGGTCGATGCAATTATGGGCGACGTTGAGGACGCCGTCCTCGAACCATTTGATCGAGATGTTGCCTGGCGCGAAGGAGACGTTCTCGATTTTCGTCGGCGCCTTCATCCAGTCGATGCGCTTGGCCTGCTCGGCCCAGAAGGCGTTCGGGTCCGAGATCGAGCGGGCGTACATGTCCTTGTACTTGGCCTGGTCGACCCAGGCGCGCTTGGCCCATTCCGCGGGGACGTCGTAGATCTTCTCGGACATGCTTCCCTCCAGATACGGCAAGCCGAGCCCAGGTGACTGGCGAGCCGACGTCGTCGTTGAACCGATTATGCGTCGGGCTAACCGGACCCGACAAGGAGCACAAGCTGGACCTTCGGCGAGCGGCCGGCCATGCGGAGGATCAAGACCAGTTGAGGCGACTGTCGCAGATCTGAAACAGGCCGGGGCGGCTTTCCAAGTCTTTACCTAGATCCTCGGAACGGGCTGCGCAGGCCCCCCATGCATATCATGGAGGTATTTAGAGACCGCCTTTCACTGATTCGGGACTCGCAATACGGTTCGGAACACCCTAAATGGCCAACCCGGGGTCCAACGAGGCCCCTGGAACAAAAATCAGAACAATTGCATTGACCGGTAACAGGCAGGGCTAAGGCATAAGACTATGATGGATCAGCAGAATCTCGGGACGATGCGGCCCGCTTCAGCCGATCCTTCAGCCGTTGCACTGGCCAAAGCCCTCGGACAATGGCCGAAACCGGCCCCTTTCAGGCGTTCGAGCCCGAAAAGGGCCTTCGACACGGCGCCCGCGGCGACGGTCGAGGCGCTCGCCAAGGAACTCGGCCTGCGGCTCGGCGACCAGAACGAGCTGACCATCCGCCGTATCAGGCGCGGCAAGGGCTATTCCTTCGTCCGCCCCAATGGCGCGCATATCCGCGACGCCCGCATCATCCGCCGGCTGCACGCCATGGCGGTGCCGCCGGCCTATCGCGAGGTGCGTTACTCGGCCGATCCGAGCTCGCATCTCCAGGCGGTGGGACGCGATGCCGCGGGCCGGCTGCAATACCGCTATCACGCCGATTGGGAGAAGGTCCGCGAGCACCGCAAGGCGCACCGGCTGGAAAAGCTCGTCGGCGCGCTGCCCAAGATCCGGCGCAAGGTCTCGGCGTTCCTGTCGGGCGACGAGCCGACGCGTGAATTCGCACTCTCGGCCGTGATCGAGCTGATCGCGCGCACCGCGATCCGTCCCGGCAACGAATCCTATGCCCGCCTCAACGGCACCCGGGGCGCCACCACGCTCCTGAAATCGAACGTCACGCTGGAAGACGACTGCTTCGTGCTGACCTTCAAGGCGAAGGGCGGCAAGGCGGTGCGCAAGGAGTGCGACGCGGCCAAGCTGGTGCGTGCCATCGGCATCCTGAACGGGGTTCCCGGCAAGCGCATGTTCCAGTATCGCGACGCCTACGGCATCGTGCGTGCGGTCAGCACCACGCAGGTCAACGCGTTTCTGCGCGAGATCGCCGGCATCAAGATTTCGCTGAAGGACTTTCGCACGCTGATGGCGTCCGCCGTCGTGGTGGAATCGCTGTCGCGGATCACGCCGGCCACCAGCCAGCGCGGCCGCAAGAAGCAGGTGCTGGACGCGATCCGCGCCGCCGCAGACAAGCTCTCCAACACGCCGGCGATCTGCCGCAAGAGCTACGTCCACGACACCATCGTCACCGCCTTCGAGGACGGTATCCTCGAACGCTTCGCGGCCACCATGAAGGGCCAGCGTTCGCAGGCCAGGCGCGAGCAACTTTTGCAGCAGGTGGTGGCGACCGCGGCGGTGTGATCCGCCCGCATCGCTACGTCTTCTCTGACACACCCTTGTCCGGACCGGGATCGCTGCCCGCGGCTGCGGTGGTTAGCCGTTCCAGATAGTGCCCCCACCCTTTTGCGTGCGCGGCCGCCTGTTCCTCGGTCGGCAGTCCGCTATGGGTCATGCGCAGCAGCGTGCCGCCGTCGCGCTCGATCAGGTCGATCTCGATCAGGCTCGAGCCGGGCGGCACTTCCTGGCCGCCCTCCCAGCCGAACGTATAGGCCAGACGGTGCACCGGCACGACCTCGCGGAAGGCGCCGCGGGCGACGCCGCCGCGCGGGCCGATGCCCTTGAGGAGATAGAGCCCGCCGGGATGCGGCTCCGTGGTCGCATCGGAGCCCATCCAGCTCAGGATTTTCTCGGGGTCGGTCAAATAGGCGAAGACGGTGGCGCGCGGGGCTGCGATCTGGGTTTCGCGTCGCACTACGAACGGCTCGGTCATCGGCGATCATCCCTGGGCTGACACTGGCACATGGCGGCGGTGGAGCGGTGCGTCAAGGATTGCCCGTGACAAAGACGGCCCACCTTCGCCATCATCGGACCATGCAACTCTCCCGGACCCTGACCTGGCTCGTCGATGCTGCCTCAGATTGTTCCGGGGCTGACCGTCTGCTCGCGGAACTCGGCGCTCATCTGGTTGCCGATGGCGTGCCGGTTGCGGCAGGCAGCCTGACGCTGGAGGTGCCGCATCCGCTGATCGCGAAGCGGACCTGGCTGTGGCGCGCGGAGACCGGCCGGGTCATCGAAGCGCTCGGCTTCGCACCAAGTGGGCTGGCGCCCGACCCGCCCCATGATGCCGGTCGCCGCTGGCTGCGCGACATCGCGGGTGGCGCGGTGCACGAAGAGGTCGTCGGACGACAAGATGGGCCGCAGCTCGGTTGGATCGGGCCGCGTCCGTTCACCTCAGACGAGATCGAGCAATTGCGCCAGGCCGCGCGCTTCGCCGCGACGCCCCTTGCCGTGCTCGCTGCGCGCGCCACATTGCGCGCAACGCTCGATGCCTATCTCGGCAAGCGCAGCGCGGAGCGGGTGCTGGCGGCGCCCCTGCGGCGCGATCTCGGCGAGACCATTCAAGCCGCCCTGCTCTATGCGGATCTGCGCAACTTCACGTCCTTGTCCGAGACCAGTTCGCCGGCCGACGTCATCGCGGCGCTCGACGCCTGGTTCGATCGCATCGCCGGTGCCGTTCATGCCTTCGGCGGCGAGGTGCTGAAATTCATCGGCGACGGCGTGCTCGCGATCTTCCCGGTGGTCGAGGCGTCACCGCGCCGCGCCTGCGATGCCGCTCTGCGCGCCGCAGGCGCTGCCGAAGCCGGCATGGCATATCTCAACGGGGAGCGCCGGGCCCAGGCGCTTCCGCCGCTCGCGTTCGGTGCGGCCCTTCATCTCGGCGAAATACTCTGGGGCAATATCGGCGCCGCCAACCGGCTCGATTTCACGGCGATCGGTCCCGCCGTCAATCTCGCCAGCCGCCTCGAGGGACTGTGCAAGCCCTTGGGACGGACCGTGCTGGTGTCGGGGGCGCTTGCCGCGGAGACCGACATGGCTCTCGTCGCGCTTGGATCGCATTCGCTGCGCGGCATCGTCGCGCCTTGCGAGGTGTTTACGCTGCCGGAGGCGCAAGCTCGGACATCGTAGTCCGGATGGCGCGAATCGTTACCGGGGTCGTCCCCCAATCCAGACTTTCCCGGATTGCGCTTCGCGCGACAGCACCTGCAACTAAACCCCGCCCATCTTGCAGACGAGCTTCCATTCCTCCGCCGTCACTGGCTGCACCGACAGGCGCGAATATTTCACCAGCGCCATGTCAGCGAGCTTCTTCTCGGCCTTGATCGCGGCCATCGTCACCGGCGTCTTCAACGGCTTGTCCGCCTTGATGTCGACGCAGACGAATTTTTCGGTCTTGTCGGTCGGGTCAGGATAGGCCTCCTTGATGATCTCCGCGATGCCGACGATCTCCTTGCCTTCGTTGGAATGATAGAAGAACGCCTTGTCGCCCTTCTTCATGTTCACGAGGTTTATGCGCGCGGTGTAATTGCGTACGCCGGTCCAGGCTTCGCCCTTGGCGCCCTTCGCGACCTGCTGGTCCCAGGACCACACCGACGGTTCGGATTTCACCAGCCAGTACGCCATGTTCATTCCTCTGCCTTGAAGGGGCGCGTCAACAGCCCCGAGATCGCGGCGTCGATCGTGCTTCGGCCGCTCAGGATCGAAGCGACCGCTTCTGATACCGGCATCTCGATGTTTTGCGAAGCTGCGAGTTCGATCAGCACCGGCGCGGTGAACTCGCCCTCGGCAAGCTTGCCCGCGGGCGGCTGCTCGCCGCGGCCCAGCGCAAGGCCGTGCGCGAGATTGCGCGATTGCGGGCTCGAGCAGGTCAGGATCAGGTCGCCGAGGCCGGACAGGCCCGCAAGCGTCTCGCTGCGCGCGCCGAGGGCGCGGCCGAGGCGCGTGAGTTCGGCAAAGCCGCGGGTCGTCAGGGCAGCCTGGGCGGAGGCGCCGAGCTTGCGTCCGACCGCGATGCCAACTGCGATCGCCAATACGTTCTTGGCAGCACCACCGATCTCGACGCCGCGGATGTCGGTGGTGTGATAGGGCCGGAAGGTCGCCGAGCCCAGCGCCTGCACCAGCGCGCTCGCCAGCGCTTCATCCTTCGCCGCCAGCGTCACCGCGGTCGGCAGACCGCGCGCGACGTCGTCGGCAAAGCTCGGGCCGGACAGGATTGCCGGCTGCGTGTGAGGTGCGGCCTCCGCGATGATTTCGGTCATGAATTTATGGGTGCCGTGCTCGATGCCTTTGGCGCAGGCGACGATCGGCACCGGCTTTGACAGATGCGAGGCCAGCATGTTGACCGCGCCGCGCAAATGCTGCGCGGGCGTCGCGATCAGCACCATGTCGGCGCGCGCGGCCTCCGCAAGCTCGTGCGTGACGACGATCTCCGGCGGCAGCCGCACACCGGGCAGCCGCGGATTGTCACGGGTCGAGGCGATTCGCGCGACATGCTCGTTATTGCGTGCCCAGAGCGTCACGTTGCGTCCGGCGCGCGCCGCCACTGTCGCCAGTGCCGTTCCCCATGCGCCCGCACCAATCACCGCGACGGACCGGAACGCCGTCATGGCTAAAATCCCGCCCGTGTTTTGCCGTAACCGGCCGGCGCCGTGGCGTTGGCATCGAGCAGCCAGCGTGCGCGGGGTTGGGCTTCCATCGTGTCGGTCATGCCAAGCGCCAGGCGCTCGGCGCCGGCCCAGGCGATCATCGCGCCGTTGTCGGTGCAGAGCGCGGGCGGCGGCATGATCAGTTGCGTCCTGGCCTGCCGCGCGACGTCATGCAGGGCGCCGCGGATCGCCTGGTTGGCGGCGACACCGCCGGCGGCGACAAGGGCACGCGGTGCGCCGAACTGCTCGCGGAAAAGCTTGAGACCAACGCTCAGCCGGTCAGCCGTCGAGTCGAGCACGGCGGCCTGAAAACTCGCGCAGAGATCGCTGATATCCTGTGGCGCGATCTCAGCCAACCGGCTCGCCTCGCTGCGCACCGCCGTCTTCAATCCCGACAGCGAGAAATTGGCATCGGGCCGTCCCTGCATCGGGCGCGGGAAGGCGAAGCGCGTGGCATCTCCGCTTGCCGCGGCGCGTTCGACCTGCGGTCCGCCCGGATAAGGCAGGCCCAGCATCTTCGCGACCTTGTCGAAGGCTTCGCCGATCGCGTCGTCGACGGTGGTGCCGAGCCGCACATATTGGCCGACACCGGTGACGGCGACGATCTGGGTATGCCCGCCCGAGGCGAGGAACAGGCAGTAGGGAAATTCAATTCCGTCGGTGAGGCGCGGCGTCAGTGCATGCGCTTCGAGATGGTTGACCGCGACCAGCGGCGTGTCATGCACGATCGCGATCGCCTTCGCGGTGGTGAGCCCGACGATGACGCCCCCGATCAGCCCGGGCCCCGCCGCGGCCGCGACGCCGTCGAGCTGTGCGTAGTCGATGCCGGCGTCGTGCATGGCGCGGTCGATGATGCCGTCGAGCAGGTCGACATGCGCGCGCGCGGCGATCTCCGGCACCACGCCGCCGAAACGGGCATGCTCCTCGACCTGAGACCGCACGATGTCGGACAGGATCTTGCCGGTGCCGTCGGGCGCGCGCTCGACGACGGCCGCGGCGGTCTCGTCGCAGGTGGTTTCGATGCCCAGTACCAGCATTGGCGAATTGTTATCCAATTTGCGCCCTTGCGCTCATCCGTAAAGCAGAGTTCTGGTACGTCGGGTAGCATTCCGGGGTCGACTTGCGCAATCGTCACGCGCAGCCGCCCTCGCAAATGCGTCACCGCCACGTGGTTCGGGAACACAAGCGATGTCCATTCTTGTCACACGGCCGCATCCCGACAATGAGGCGACGGCGGAAAATTTGCGGGCGCGGGGTCATGTGGTGCTGCTCGCCCCGATGCTCAAGTTCGAGCCGGTCGCCTTCCATGACGAGAGTGAGGCGGGCTACGGCGCCATCATCGTCACGTCGGCCAATGCGATCCGCGCCGTCGCACCGCAATTGCAGGATCTTGGCCTAAAGAACCTTGGCCTGCTGGAGCTGCCGCTGTTTGCGGTCGGCGAGCACACGGCTGCCGCGGCGCGCGACGCCGGCTTCGCCGAGGTGATCGTCGCCGGCGGCGATGCCGCGGCCTTGCGCGACAAGGTGATGCAGAGTGCGCGCGATAAGGTGCTGAAGAAGAACAGCACGCTGCTTTATCTCGCTGGCGCGGATCTGTCGCGCGATCTCGGCGGCGAGCTCGGCGCGGAGGGCTTTAGCGTGTTGACGCAGACCACCTATCGTATGGCTCCGGTCAAGATCCTGCCGCGCGATGTCTGCGATGGCTTTGCCGCGCATGGTATCGAGGCGGTGCTGCATTACTCCCGTCGCAGCGCGCGAGCCTTCCTGGATGCGGCGCGGGACGAAGGCGTCGAAATCTCGGCGCTGGCGATCCCGCAATGCTGCCTGTCCGAGACGGTCGCCAGCGTGCTGCGCGATGCCGGCGCGTCACAGGTTCTGGGGGCCGCGACGCCGGACGAAAATGCCCTATTTGATACCTTGGAGCGTGCTTTGCGGACCCGTTTGGCGTAAGAGGTCGGGCCGAATCCGACGCGATCGGGTCCGTTTAGGACATGTAAGTGTGAGGAACCGTCACGATGGCCGACGACAAGCCTGAAGACGCAGGATTGGCTCCCGAGTCCGGCCGTGCCAAGCGCACCCCGCCCACCATCGACCTCGAGGCAACCGAAGTCTCCACGCAGCCGCAGGAGGTGCCGGCCGAGCCCGAGGCTCAGCCGGCTCCGGAGCAGGCCACGGCCGAAGAGTCCAAATCCGAAGAGGCCCAGCCCGACCCGCAGCCCGAACATGCGGAAGCCGCGGCTGCTTCCGCTCCGACGTCGGCGCCGATTTCGCCCTGGGTCATTGCGCCGTTCTCCGGCGTGGTCGCAGCCGCGATCGTGATTGGGGTCGGTTGGATGCTGGGCTGGCCCGCCGTGCAGGCGCCGCCGGCCGCTCCCCAAGTGACGAGCGCGACGGTCGATGCGCTGAGCGGGCGCGTCGCCGCGGTCGAGGCCAGGGCGGGCAAGCCCGCGGCCGACCCGGCCATGGCGGCACGGATCGACGCGCTGGAGAAATCCGTCAGCGCCTTGCGTGGCGACGTGGCCAATCTGCGCGCGCAGTCCGACAAGACCGCGAGCGCGTTGAACGACGCGAAATCCGCGCCGCGCGACGTCGCGGCATCGTCCGATCTCGCCAACCGCGTCGCGCAGCTCGAGCGCGCAAGCAAGGCAGAACGCGCCGAACTCGCGCAGCAGGGCGAGAAAATTGCCGACGACAAGCCGCTGCGCCAGGTCGTGGCGGCGTCGCTGCTCGACGTCGCCGTTCGCCATGGCGATCCCTATCAATCGCAGCTGTCCGCAGCGCGGTCGCTCGCCGCCAAGCCCGATGTGCTGAAGCCGCTCGACGCCTTTGCATCATCAGGTATCCCGACGCCGGTCGCGCTGAGCCGCGAGCTGCTCAACATCGTGCCAAAGCTCTCTCCGCCGGCGGAAGTCCCGGCGGCCGGTGCCGGCATCGTCGAGCGTCTCCAGGCGGGGGCCTCAAAACTCGTTCGTATCGAGCGTACCGACGGCGTCGGCAATGATCGCGGTGCCATCGTCGCACGGGTGACGGCGGCGGCGCTCCGCAACGATTTCGCGGAAGCGCGGCGCGAGCTGAAGACGCTGCCCGAGGCCGATCGCGCACCGGCGCAGGCCTGGCTCGACAAGACCGATGCCCGCGAGGCTGCGCTCGCGGCCTCCCGCAAATTCGCAGATGATGCCATGGCGGATCTCGCCAAGCCTGCTCAATAAGGTTCGCGCAATAATCAGCGCGTAATAGGGATCGCCATGCTTCGCATCGTCCTCTTCCTCGTCCTGATTGCGCTGGCGGCGGCCGGCGCGGCCTGGGTTGCCGATCAGCCCGGCGATCTCGTCCTGACCGCGGGCGGTTTCCGCGCCTCGACGACATTGCCGAGGTTCGTGTTTCTGCTCGGTGTCTTTGCAGCAGCGGTCGTGCTTGTCTGGAGCATCCTGACGATGGTCTGGCGCGCGCCGGGACGCCTGCGCCGCCGCCGTCATGAGAAACGCCATGCGCGCGGCCGTCACGCCATCACCCACGGCCTGCTCGCGATCGGTCATGGCGACATGGCGCTTGCCCGCCGTCACGCCGATACCGCGCGGCGGCTTGCGGCAAACGATCCGCTCGCGATGCTCTTGCACGCGCAGTCGGCGCAGCTCGAAGGCAATCGCGACGAGGCCCAGCGCGTCTTCCGTGCCATGGCCGAGCGCGAGGATACTCGCCTGCTCGGCCTGCGCGGCCTGTTCATCGAGGCGCAGCGTGCCGACGATGCGGTCGGCGCCGTGATGATCGCAGAGGAAGCGATCAAGCAGTCGCCGTCATCGACCTGGGCCTCGCATGCGGTGCTCGGCTTCCGGTGCGCGCGCGGCGACTGGAGCGGCGCGCTCGCGATCCTCGATTCGAATCTGTCCGCGGGCCTGATCGACAAGGCGGCCTATCGCCGGCAGCGCGGCGTGCTGCTTACTGCGCGCGCGCTGGAATTGGAAACCATGGACCGCGACGTCGCGCGCGAGAGCGTGGTGGAGGCGATCAAGCTCGCGCCGACGCTGGTGCCGGCCGCGGTGCTCGCCGCCAAGTTCGAGAGCGAAGCGCATCAGGTGCGCCGTGCCATGAAGCTGGTCGAGGCCGCGTGGCTCGCCAATCCGCATCCGGATCTTGCCGACGCCTACGCGCATGTGAAGCTGGGCGATTCCGCGCGGCAGCGCTTGCAGCGGGTCGAGACGCTCGCGGCCAAGACGCCGGCCGACAAGGCGGGCCATGTCGAGGGCCAGCTCGCGATCGCGCGTGCCGCGATCGACGCCTCCGAGTTCGCCCGCGCGCGCGCGGTGCTGGCGCCTTACGTCAATGATCCGACCCAGCGCGTCGCGCTGCTGATGGCCGAGATCGAGCGCACCGAGCACGGCGACGGCGGCCGTGCCCGCGCCTGGACCTTGCGCGCGGTGCGCGCCCGCCACGATCCGGCCTGGACCGCGGACGGCTATGTCAGCGACCGCTGGCGTCCGGTTTCGCCGGTCACCGGCCGTCTCGATGCCTTCCAGTGGCAAACGCCGGTCGCGAGCCTGCCCTCCGACAAGGGCGCCACGATCGAATCCTCGGCCTTCGAGGAAGCCATGCTGGCCGCTCCGCCGCCGAAGCGGGTGGCGGCAGCGCCGAGCGAAGCCCCGGTGGAACCGACCGTGGTCGCACCGGATCCCGTCCCCGCCGCACAGGACAATTCGCCCCCTGAGGCCAAGGAGGCTGTCAACGAAGCTGCCAAAGAGACCGTCAAGGAGACCGTCAAGGAAGAGCCCGCGGACACGCCTGCCGAGCCGGCCAAGACGGTCCCTGAGGCCGCCGAATCGTCGCCGGTGGCGGCAACCCCGGTGTTCCGGACCCGCGCCGACCTCGGCAAGCCGGCGCAGGCGCCGATCCAGGCCGTCATCCCGATCGTCCGCGCCCCCGATGATCCCGGGATCGATGACGAGGGTCCGAGCGATGAATTTACGGAACAAATCGGCACGCCCAAGGCCCATGCAAAGGCCCAGGCCGGCGGCTGGCGTGGATTCTGGTCCCGCTGGGGCGCGTGAGGCGCATTTCGGCACCCGCTCCACCTTGCCAATTCGGGCCATGCCCGATATCAGGGGCGCGCGTATCGGGACCGGCATTGCGCGGGTTCCGGCAGGGTTCGCCGCAATAGCTCAGTCGGTAGAGCACGTCATTCGTAATGACGGGGTCGGGGGTTCGAATCCCTCTTGCGGCACCAGCGCTCCCCATCCATCCGATCGTCATAAGTCAGCGTTTTGACCGAGGCATCCGGCCGGCATGAGCGAGCGCAGGTTCGAAATCGCGCGGCAGCCTGAGTGACCCCGGTCACATCATCTCCAACGTGAACTCCCCTAGTGTCCCGGTCTCGCAAACACGGGGAGATTTCACATGCGCAAGATCATTCTGGTTGCCGCCATGGTCCTTGCTTCTGCATCTGCCCATGCTGGCGACCGCAGCCTGTCGCTGTCTACGGCAACGGCCGCTCCGCAAGCCGCCACGACCACGCAAATCAGCGAAGTCGCGCCAGCCACGGAAGCTCCGAGATACGTCGAACGTCCACCGGCAGTCTCGGCCCCCGCTCCTGCCGTGGCGACGGATCCTGCCGTGACCGCGACAAGCAAGCCCGCCACGAAGACGGCAAAGGCGGGCAAGCCGAAGCACAAGCGCAGCTGGACCGAAGGCCGCATCATCAGTGAGCTGCATCGCCACGGCATCTACTGGTAAGCCGCTGCTCGCTACAAAAGCAAATGGCCGGGCAAGAGCCCGGCCATGCGCGTATTGAGGAAACGTTTCGGGCTTACTGCGACACCGTCTGCACCACGCTCGAGATCGGACGCGTGTTCGTGCTTGCGGTCGGCACCTTCATATCCTTCAGCAGCGCTTCGTCATATTCCGGCAGCGTCTGGAGCGTCGTCTTCGCCTTCATCTGCACGACCTTGTATCCGCCGGCCTTCAGCCGCGCGAGCAGCGCCGGCATCGCTTCGCCGGTGTGCTTCTGGAAGTCGTGCATCAGGATGATGCCCTTGCCGAGCTTGTCGAGCCGCGTCATCACCGTCTCGATGATCTTCTCTGGCGTCGCGCCCTTCCGGAAGTCGAAGGAGTCGATATCGGTCGAGAACATCGCGACATTGCGGGTGCCGAAATAGCTCACGATCGCCGGATTGTGCTGCAGCTGCGGGAAGCGGAAGAACGGCGCCGGGTTGGCACCGAGTGCGAATTTCACCGCACTGATACCCTTTTCGACCTCGTCCTTGGCCTGCTGCTCCGTCATCTTCTTGCCGTTCAGGTTGACATGCGACCAGGTGTGGGTGCCGACCGTGTGGCCCTGGGCCAGCACCTGGCGCAGGATTTCCGGATGATAGGTCGCGTGCTTGCCGACCGAGAAGAACAGACCCTTGGTGCATTCATCCGCGAGCGCCTTCAGCACCGCGGGCGTGTTCACCGGCCAGGGACCGTCGTCGAAGGTCAGCACGACCTCCTTGTCGGTGAGGAAGTCGAACTGCTTGAAATGGTCGAAGCCGAAGCCGGGTCCGCCGGTGGTGTCGATCTCGACCACGCGGGCAACGCCCAGCGCGTTCGGATTGGCACAGGCCTGTTTCGGCTGCACGGGCATGGCCGGAGCGGGCGCAGGCGCCGCTGCCTGAGCAAGTGCCGCCGGCTTGCCGGCGATCGCAGCGGTGGTCTCGACGTCATCCTTGGCGGCGAGCTTCGCCTGTGCCGGCAATGGATCGGCGGCACGGGCGGCCGTTGTTTTGGGAGCGCCCTGATCGGCGCGCGAAGAATAATAAAACCAACCGCCGGCGGCAATCACGACCGCCGCAACTACACTGGCCAGCATCAGGCCCAACGCATTACGCATCGCTGTTCTTTCCAATTACGCAACCAACCCGGCGGAATCTCCCGCGCGACGAGCCATTAATGCGAAGGAACAGTTAACGTGACACCAACACGACAGCGTTTGCTCCGGATTTTCAGCGAGGTGCAGCAAAGTGACGGAAGTCACAGAGGGCGAGCCGCCCGTGACCGTCATCACGGTGGAAACTGTTTTGCCGGAGCATCGTAGTTCCCATCAACAACGGGCTCCGCTGCCGCGGTGCCAATCGGAGCTTCAAATGACCAGGTCGTTCTCTGCCAAGTCCTTGACGAGTAAGATCCGCGACACCAGCCTGGCGCTGGGCATCGCCGCCATCGTCTCGATCGTCTCGACGACCTCGAGCTTCGCCTTCTCGGCCGAGGCGCAGCAGCAGTGCACTGGCGATGCCTTCCGCCTGTGCTCGTCGGAAATCCCCAACATCCCGAAGATCACGGCGTGCATGATGAAGCATCGCTCCGACCTGAGCGCCGGTTGCCGCGCGGTGATGGACAAGGACCTCGCCAAGGGCGCCTCACGCAAAGTCGCTGACGCCCAGGACAGCCGGTAACAGCAACGCAGCGATCGTTGCGTCGGTCAGCTCCCCTCGCGATGTGCCCCGGCGTCAAGCCGGGGCCACGCGGCGGCGTCATGCAGCCTGCCAATAAAGCCGTTGCGGCTCCGGGATCGTCGCACTAGCTTCGCCCGCACATCCTTGGGGCAAGAGGCATTACGCGATGACCAGATTTCTTTTCATTGTTTCTTTGATCCTGGGCGCATCGGGTGCCTCCGCGCAACAGCAGCCCGGACACGACGCCTGCGCGCGCGACGTCACGCGCTTCTGCCGGGCCGTGATGAACAATGGCGATGGCGTCGTGCTCGCTTGCCTCAAGCAGAACCGCACCCGCCTCAGCAAAGCCTGCGACAAGGTATTGACGGATCACGGGCAGTGATCGTCATTCCGGGCTCGCGCCTAACGGCACGCCCCGGAATGACAAGAGTTACGTGCTGCTCCCCGCCGCCGTGGCGACCACCGGCAGCACCTCGGCGCCGGCACGATCCGGCGTCTCCTCCTTCCAGCGCACCGAGCCGAACGGACGCTCCAGCATGCGGCGGATCCGCACCGGATCGGGACCGATGTGGAAGGCGATCGCCTCCTGATGCAGCGCGCGTTCGGACTGCGTCGAGCGGTTGCGCTGGCGCAGATAATCGAGCCAGGTCGGACAGTGGTAGCGCTCGGTCCACAATTCGGGGTCGGCGATGTCGCGCGCGATCGACCAGCCATAGGCGCCGTTGCGCTGCCGGGAGAGCTGCACGTCCTGCATCACATTGTGGAAGGCGCGCGCGTTCTCCTGGCTCACCCTGTATTCGATCTCGACCACCAACGGCCCGCTGCGCGCCGTGAGCGACAGTTTCACTTCCGGATCGGCGAGCACGTCCGCGTCCTCGTTGCGGGCGCCGACGCGCGGCATCGCCAGCCAAATGCCCAGCACCGGCGAGATCAACATCAGGCCGGCGGCCGTCAGCAGCGCGACCTCGACGCCGGCATAGTCGGTGAGATGGCCCCAGCCCCAGGCGCCGATCGCGATGCCGCCGGAAATCGAGGCCTGGAACGCCGCGAGCGAACGGCCCGCGACCCAGCGCGGCGCCGAGAGCTGCACGCCGATGTTGAACAGCGCGACGGCGGCCATCCAGACCGCGCCGGCGAGCACAAGTGCAGCCGCGGTCAGCACCGGCTCCGTGCTCACCGCAAGCGCGGCCATCGCGAATGCCATCGAGATGGTGCAGGCGCGGATCGCGGCCTCGCCGCTCATGCGCTTGCGCAATTCATGGATGTTGAGCGCACCGACGACGGCGCCCATGCCGAAGGCACCCAGCATGATGCCGTAGGTCTGCGCGCCGCCATGCAGCAAATCGCGCGCGATCAGCGGCATCAGCGCCATGATGGCACCGCCAATCAGGCCCATCACCAATGTGCGCAACAGCACGATCTTGATCGGCGGCGAATTGGTGATGTAGCGGAAGCCCGAGACCATCGCGCGGTTGAGCTTCTCCCGCGGCAGGCGCGAGGGCTCGGTGCTGCGCCGCCAGAGCAGCAGCACCACCAGCAGCGGCAGATAGAGGATCGCGTTGCAGGCAAACGCCGCCACCGCGCCGAGCGAGGCGACGATGACGCCGCCGACCGCGGGGCCGAAGCTGCGTGCAATATTGTAGCTGATGCCGTTCAGTGCGACGGCTGACGGCAGCGCTTCGGGCGGCACCTGCTCGCTGACCGAGGATTGCCATGCCGGTCCAAACAGCGCATTGCCGCTGCCCACCACGAAGCAGAAGACGAGCAGCGTTTCCGGGGTGATCAGCTTGAGCCAGGCCAGCACCGTCAGCGCAGTCGCGCCCATCAGCGCGATCGCGAGCGAAATCAAGGTGACGATGCGGCGGTCATACATGTCGGCGATGGCGCCGGCCGGCATCGAGATCAGCATGATCGGCAGCATCAGCGCGGTCTGCACCAGGGCCACCTTGTCGGCCGAGGCCGCCATCTGCGTCATCGCCCAGGCCGCGCCCACGCCCTGGATCAAGAGGCCAAGATTGGAGAGCAGGCTGGCGAGCCAGATGCGTCGGAATACGGTGTACCGCAGCGGTGCGGCGATGCCGTCGCCGGCGAATTTCTGACGGTTCGGCTGCTCGGTCATATCCCCTTCCATATGGGCTGGCAGAAGTGGTCTCGGGTGATTCCGGCATATTCAGTGATGCCTGCGAAAGTCCTTCGCTGTCCAGTGGTTAGGCCGGTATAAGCGATACAAAGACGTGGTTTTGCCGGAGAAACATATGAAGCTGTCGCGACGGTCGATCTTGCTGGGGACAGGCAGCTTGCCGTTCGCAATTGCGAGCTTGAGGACAGGCGCGCTGGCCCAGACCGCGCCTGCGGCGCAGAATGCCGAGGTGCCGCCGGTCCTGTTCGTCCACGGCAATGGCGACTACGACGCGCTCTGGATGACGACGCTTTGGCGGATGGAGTCCAACGGCGTCGCGCGGGATCGCATGGCGGCAATCAATTTCACGGATCCGCTCGCGCGCAGCGACGACAAGGTCGAGCAGGCGGGCCGCTCCTCGACCGAGGACCAGCGCCGTGAGCTTGCCGCAGCTATCGCGGAATTGAAGCGCCGCACCGGTGCGGCCCGCGTGGCGCTGGTCGGCAGCTCGCGCGGCGGTTACGCCATCCGCAACGTCATCAGGAACGGCGGTGCCGGCGATGTCAGCCACGCCGTCTTGTGCGGCACCCCCAATCACGGCGTGTTCGCAACCGACGATCAGCTCGGCAACGAGTTCAACGGCCGCGGAGCATTCCTGCGTGGCTTGAACGAGGGCGAGAGCGAGGTGACACCGGGCGCGGCCTTCCTCACCTTGCGCAGCGACGGCATGGACAAATACGCGCAAGCCGACGGCCGCTTCATCGGCAAGCCTGGCACGCCGACCGGTGTCACCAATGAGGGGCCCGAGCTGAAGGGCGCGACCAACCTCGTGCTCGGCGCGCTCGACCATCGCGAGGTGGCGTTTCACCCGCGCGCCTTCCGCGAGATCTACAAATTCATCGCGGGACGCGAGCCCGCACGCATCGCAATTGTGCCGGCGCGGAGCGTCTCGTTAAGCGGGCGCGTCACTGGCACGCCGGGCGGTGTGCCGACCAACCGACCGGTGGTGGGCGCAACGGTCGAGATTTTTCGCATCGATTCCGAGACCGGCGAGCGCTGGGGTGAGGCGGTGCACAAGTCGCAGACCGGTGCCGGCGGTCGCTGGGGGCGCGCGCATGTCGACCCGGACTGGTCGCTCGAATTCGTCCTGACGACGCCGGACGCGCCCACGACGCATATCTACCGCTCGCCTTTCCCGCGTTCGTCCGACGTCGTGCATTTGCGGCCTGCGCGCCCGCTTGGAGCGGCGGACAAGGACGCTGGGGCTGTCGTGATCATGTCGCGTCCGCGTGGCTATTTCGGCCTGCCGCGGGACGTGGTGCTGCTCGACGGCAAGGAGCCCGCCGACGTCAAGCCGGGGGTGCCCACGGATTCGGCAGCAACCTTGCGGCTTCCGGCCGCCGAGGTCGGACGTAACGTCGTGGCCGAGTTCGGCGAAGAACGAATTGTGGCTCGCGCCTGGCCCGCCTCCGAGAACAGGATTGCGATTGCCGAACTGACTTACTAGCTATTTGCCTGCGTCACATCTGCGGGAGAGAGCCATGAATATCGCCAGTGTGCGTCGGCCCATCATCCCTCCGACCCCGCCGCGTGCGCCCGACGACATGTCGTTTCTCGGTCGTGTTGCGGTGATCCGCCGGAACATGATCGCGACCTGGGGTCAGCGCGCCTATGAAGAAGAGGTCATCAAGGGCCGCTTCTTCCTCCGCAACAGTTTCATCCTGAATCAGCCGGATGCAATCCGGCATGTCCTGCTCAGCAATTATGAAAATTACACGCGCACGCCAGCGGGCATCCGCATGCTGCGTCCCGTGCTCGGCGAAGGACTTCTGATCGCGGAAGGCCATGCCTGGACGCATCAGCGCCGTACGCTCGCGCCGGCCTTTACGCCGCGTGCGACTGCAAATCTCGTCCCACACATGACCGCGGTGCTCGACGAGACCATCGCAAAGCTCAATGCGCGAACAAGCGAGCCGGTCGACCTGCGCGAGGTCATGCAGCGCATGACGCTCGAGATCGCCGGGCGCACGATGTTCTCGTTCGGCATGGATCAGCATGGCGCCACCTTGCGCAACTTCGTCATGGAATATGGCGAGCGGCTCGGGCGTCCTTATTTCCTCGACATGCTGCTGCCGGTGTCCTGGCCGACCCCGATGGACCGGGCTCGCGCTCGTTTCCGCAAGCGCTGGACCGAATTCGTTTCGATGCTGATCGCTGAGCGGCGCCAAATGGGCAAGAAGGACGGGGCACCGCCGCGCGATCTGTTCGATCTCATGGACGAGGCGCGCGATCCCGAAACGGGTAAGGGCTTTTCCGACGCGCAGCTCATCGACGAGGTCGCGACCATGATCCTCGCCGGCCACGAGACCACGGCGACGGCGCTGTTCTGGGCGCTCTATCTGCTCGCGCTCGATCCGGAGACGCAGGAGGAGGTGGCGTCCGAGACGCACGGCGAGCATCTCGACAGCATGGCCGACATCGATCGCCAGAAATTCACCCGCGCGGTGATCGAGGAGACCATGCGGCTCTATCCGCCGGCCTTCCTGGTCGCGCGTGCCGCGCGCGAGAAGGACAATGCGGCCGGCGTCGAGATCGGCAAGGGCGACATCATCATGATTGCGCCCTGGCTGCTGCACCGGCATGAGAAGCTGTGGGATCAGCCGAACGCCTTCATTCCAAAACGCTTCATGTCGAAAGATGCGCCCGATCGTTTCGCTTATTTGCCGTTCGGCGCGGGTCCGCGCGTCTGCATTGGCGCGCCATTCGCGCAAGCCGAATCCGTGCTGGCGCTGGCCCGGTTGATCGGCGCGTTCCGCATCGAGCTTGCCGACAGGGTTCCGGTGATCCCGCTCGGCGTCGTGACGACCCAGCCGGACCACTCACCCTTGTTCCGCATCACGCGTCGGTGACAGACATTCGTCTGCCCGATGGCGCAATCCACCCCAGATAGAGCCTCCGCCATGAGCGACATCCAGGCCCAGTTTTCCGTTCTGAAGCAGACCGCCGATGCCAAGGTGGTCGACGCGATCGCGCGCCTCATCGAGGACGGTGAGGATCACGAGCTCAACCGCGTCAATGTCCTCGATTTCTCCAGGCAGCATGGCCTCGACGAAGAGCACACGATCTCCACCTTCCTGCATTCGGCGCGGCTCGGACTGTTCGATCTCGGCTGGAACGTGCTCTGTCCGGGCTGCGGCGGCGTGCTGGGCGCCCACTCGACGCTGAAGGCGCTCAAGCCGGACGATTATCACTGCGCGCTCTGTGCCTGCGGCTACAAGGCGTCGGTCGATGATCAGGTCGAGGTCTCCTTCACCGTGAATCCGCGCGTGCGTCGCATCGCAGCGCACGATCCCGATACGCTTCCGGTGTGGGAATATTTCAAGCAGGTGTTCTGGAGCTCCGGCGTCGACTTCAACAAGGAATCGTTTGCGACACTCGCCAACGAGGTGACGCTGGATACCATGGAGCTGCCGGCCGGCGAGAAGGCGACCATGTCGCTGCAACTGCCGGGCGACTTCATCATCATCTTCGAGCCGGTGACGCACGCCGCCCATTTCATCGACGTCCAGGGCGAGCCGACCAAGGAGCGCCAGCAGCTCGCGATCATGTACAACAAGGTGCAGGCCCCGACGGGGACGACGACCATGCGGCCGGGTCCGCTGCGGCTGTCGCTGGAGAACCAGGCCGGGGTGCGCGTGTTGCCGTCGGTGTTCATCGCGGCCGAGGCGCTCCATCATCTCATCGGCAAGCGCAAGCCGTTCCTCACCGCCAAGCGCATGCTGTCGAACCAGACGTTTCGCGATGTCTTCAAGGCGGACAATCTCAGTCTCGACCAGCGGCTCCAGATCACGTCGCTGACCTTCCTGTTCACCGATCTGAAGGGCTCGACCGCGCTCTACGAGCGCGTCGGCGATCTCGCCGCCTTCGATCTGGTGCGCGCGCATTTCCACGCGCTGCTCGAGATCATCTCCTCCGAGAGGGGCGCGGTGGTGAAGACGATCGGCGACGCCGTGATGGCGACCTTCGTCCGCCCCGAGCATGCCATCGTCGCGGGCCTGCGGATGCGGGCCGCGATGGACGAGCTCAACAGGCAGCGCGGCACCGACGATCTCATCGTCAAGATCGGCATCCATGAAGGCCCGTGTCTTGCGGTGATGCTCAACGAACGTCAGGATTATTTCGGCCAGACCGTCAACATCGCCGCCCGCGTGCAGAGCCTGTCGACGGCGCAGGAGATCCACATCACAGGCCCCGTGCTCGATGCGCCCGCAGTCGCCGAGGTGCTCGAGCAGCGCGCGATCAAGCCGATCCAGAAGCAGGCGGCGCTCCGCGGTATCGCCGACAAGATGGTGGTGTACGAGATACCGTGAGGACGGCAGCCGGGCACCATTGTCTCACGCCATCACGGTGGGTCCGAAACGGACAGATTGCCGAAAGGTAATGCGCGCGCGAAACTGACGCACGTTGCGGCGATAGAGTTTCCTGCTCATATAATGCTGGTAGCGGCCGCGCCCCGCGGCTTCATCGATTTCGGTAGGATCTAATGCTCGACGGCCTGCGCCAATTCATCGCCGACATTGTTGCTCCCCATGCCGGGGACCGTGCATTCGGCGATGGCGATTACCGGCTTGCGGCCACCGCGCTGCTGGTTCACGTGGTCTCACTGGACGGCCAGCCGACGGTAACCGAGCAGCGCAAGCTGCACAGCCTGATCGAAAGCCATTTCGGGCTGGATCGCGGCACTGCGGATCGCCTGATCGCAGACGCCACCCAGGTCGAGGGCGAGGCCGTCGACCTCTATCACTTCACCAGCGTCATCATGCGCTCGCTCGACGAAGAGGGCCGCAAGCGCATCGTCCAGATGATGTGGGAGCTGGTCTATGCCGATGGCCAGGTGTCCGAGTTCGAGGACAACGTCGTCTGGCGGGCCTCCGACCTGCTCGGGATCGCCCAGCGCGACCGGATCGACCTCAAGCATGCGGTCGCAAATCGCGCCGGTGGTCAGGTCAAGGACGGTGTCGTCGGGGGGTGAGCCGTCCCGACGCGGTATTATCGCCGGTTGTGCGGACCACATGACGAAACTTTAATATACCCGCGTCGGCCACCCCGGCCCCGGATTTCCCCGTAAAATCCGTGGTTTTCCCGCTTCCCTGTTGCCTGCTCAAGCAGCCATGCTGCCGGTGACGCTTGCCTGTCGCGCTCGGCCTATGCTCTCGTTCCGCCATTGCGGGGCCAAAAAACTTCAATTCAAGAGACTTCGATCGTGACTGAGCGGGTAACGTTGATCACCGGTGCGTCGGCGGGCATCGGCACGGAGCTGGCGCGTGTGTTCGCCGCCAACGGGCATCGCCTCGCGCTAACGGCGCGACGCGTGGACCGGCTGGAGGCGCTTGCGAACGAGCTCGCCGCCAAGGGCGGCAAGAAGCCGATCGTGATCGCCTGCGACCTGCAGGAGGCAGATGCCGGCGAGAAGATCGCCGCCGCGCTCGCCGCCGAGGGCGTCGAACTCGACCATCTCGTCAACAATGCCGGCTTCGGTGTGTTCGGCGATGCGATCGAGCGCGACCGCGTCGAGCAGGTCGGCATCGTCGATGTCAACGTCCGGGCTCTGACGGATCTGTCGCTGCGCTTTGCCGATCAGCTCATCAGGAACAAGGGCGGTCTTCTCAATGTCGGATCGGTCGCGGGCTTTCTACCCGGCCCCGGCATGGCCGTGTACTACGCGTCCAAAGCCTATGTGATTTCCCTCACCGAGGCCTTGCGGGCGGAACTCGCGCCGCGCGGCGTTCGCGTCACCGTACTTTGCCCGGGTCCGGTGCCCACCGAATTCCAGGCGCGCGCCGGCGTCGGGTCCGGGCATGACACGGCTCTTCTCAATGTGTCTGCCGCCGATGTCGCGCAACAGGCCTATCGTGGCCTGATGGCCAACAAACGGGCAGTGCTGCCTGGTCTCGGCATCAAGATCGTGCCATTCGCGCTGCGCTTCTTCCCGCGCGGCTTCATCCTGTCCGCCACCAGCCGGTTCCAGAGGCAGAGGCAATAGATTTCCTGTTTTGACGCGTTTTGCTTGCGCGAACCGGTATCCCCTTCGCTCGAAAACGCTTTGAAGAGGGTTCGAAGTGCCCGTAGTGGCCCGGAGCTTGCTTCAATATCGGGGCGTGTGTGCGCAAACTCACGCGAAATTAACGATCGCTTAGTTATGCTGGCGGTCTGAACCGATAGCACTCGCAGAGGCCATGTTGTTCCGGACGGACAGGTTTGGTGGCGCAGAGGTGGTGCCCTTCCCCAGAAGGACGCCGAGCGTCGCCGCCTCCGAAACCCGGTTGCCGGTTCTGATCGTCCTGCATCAGGAATCCTCGACACCCGGCCGCGTCGGCAATGCGTTGCGCGCGCTCGGCCATCGCCTCGACATCCGCCGTCCCCGCTTCGGCGATCCCCTGCCCGAGACGCTCGATCAACACGCCGGCGCTGTTTTCTTCGGCGGTCCCATGAGCGCCAACGATCCCGACGACTACATTCGCCGCGAGATCGACTGGATCGAAATTCCGCTCCGCGAACAGCGACCGTTCCTCGGCATCTGCCTCGGCGCGCAGATGCTGGCGATGCAGTTAGGGGCCCGCGTTGCGCCGCATGCGGAGGCACTGACCCAGATCGGCTACTATCCGATCCGCCCGACCGCCGCGGGCCGCGCGCTCTGCCCGAATTGGCCGGCGCAGGTCTATCACTGGCATCGCGAAGGATTTGAGCTGCCTGTCGGCGCCGAACTGCTCGCGGAAGGCGATGATTTTCCGATCCAGGCGTTCCGCACCGGCAACGCTTTCGGGGTGCAGTTTCATCCTGACGTGACTTACGCGATGATGCATTGCTGGACCACGCGCGGTTATGACGGCTTCAGCGCCCCCGGCGCGCGGCAGCGGCATCACCATTTTGCTGATCGTGCCGTGTACGACGCGGCGGAACGCGCCTGGCTCGATCATTTCATTGCCGGCTGGCGGGCGCGCCGGCCGGCGCTGGCGCAAGCCGCCGAGTGATCGCGCCTTCGCGCAGGTGCTTCGCCTAATTCCTCGGCGCAAGCCCTTGCCTCATCCCTTTATATGCTAGGCTCGCTGCCAACGAGCGCGCGTGAACGTGCGCCGATAAACAAAGGGAGAGCGTCATGGCCTATGAACACATTCTCTATGAGGTGAGCGACAAGGTCGCGACCATCACGCTCAATCGCCCTGATCGCATGAATGCGTGGACGCCGACGATGGAGCGCGACGTGCGTCACGCGATGGAGGCATCGAGCGCCGACGACAATGTCCGTGTCATCGTGCTCACCGGCGCGGGCCGCGCCTTCTGCGCCGGCGCCGACATGGATGCGTTGAAGGGGCTCGACCCCAACGACGTCAGGCGTGCCTCGAATTTGCCGCCCTTCGACATGAACCGGCGGCCGGACTGGCAGACGCGCTACGGCTTCTATCCGTCGATCGGAAAGCCCGTCATCGCCATGCTCAACGGCGCGACCGCCGGCATCGGCCTCGTCCACGCGCTCTATTGCGACCTGCGCTTTGCCGCCGACAACACGGTGTTCACGACGGCTTTCGCGCGGCGCGGATTGATCGCCGAACATGGCATGTCCTGGATGCTGCCGCGCATCGTCGGCCACGCCAATGCGATGGATCTCCTGCTCTCGGCCCGCCGCGTATCGAGCGAGGAGGCGCTGCGGATCGGCCTGGTCAACCGTCTTTGCTCGCCGGAAAAGCTGCGCGAAGAAACCTACGCCTATGCGCGCGACCTCGCCGATTTCGTCTCGCCGAGCGCGATGGCCGTGATCAAGCGGCAACTCTACGAGGTGCCGTTCCAGACGCTGGCGGAGGCGACGATCGAGGCCAACCGCGAGATGATGGTCGCGTTGAACGGCAGCGATTTCCGGGAGGGGGTCGCGAGCTTCATGGAGAAGCGGCCGCCAAGGTTTACGGGGAAGTAGGGGCTGAACTCGGGGAAAAGGTCCGCCGTCGCCCTTCGGGCTATGGCGGGACAGCCTTCGCTCGCTTCGCTACGAGGGAGCTCGGCTGGCTTGCCTAGCCGTAGCTCGCGAAGCGAGCGAAGGCTGGTGGAGCCAGGCGGGATCGAACCGCCGACCTCGTCATTGCGAACGACGCGCTCTCCCAGCTGAGCTATGGCCCCTTTGCAGGCCGCTCTGGTGAACGCGGCCGACAACCGGGCGCCATTTAAGTCCCCGCCAAGGTCAAGTCAAGGACGCGTGTAACCCGGTTTTAGCCATCCCGGCACCGACTTCCCTTGTTTGGGCCGGGGGGAACCGATATCTAGCAAAAGGGGTCAATCCCGACCGGAAGCCAGAGTTTTCAAAAGCCATGCGTGCCGTTCTCGACATCGTCATCATCGTGCTCGACCTCTACGTCTGGCTGCTGATCGCTTCCGCGATCCTGTCCTGGCTGATCGCCTTCAACGTCGTGAACACCCGCAACCAGTTCGTTTCGGCGGTGGCGGAGTTCCTGTACCGGATCACCGAGCCGGTCCTGGCGCCGATTCGCAATTTCCTGCCCAGCCTCGGCGGCCTCGACATCTCACCGATCATCCTGATCCTGCTCATCATGTTCATCGAGCGGGTGATCCTGTATTACATCTACCCGAACGTGATCTAGGCAGGCTGGAGCGCCTTGATTGCCAAAGAACCTTGTTTGCAAGGAACCTTGGCGTTACTCGGCCGCGGGAATCAGCATCGCGCTGCGGGTGACGCCGCGCGGGGGCCGCGACGACATCGACGGGATCGAACAGCTGGCCGATGGCCGCAGCGTGCTCAAGGTGCGGGTGCGCGCCATCGCTGATGGCGGCGAAGCCAACAAGGCCGTTCTGGCCCTGCTGGCGAAATCGCTTGGCGTGCCCAAGGCCAGTCTCAAGCTCCTGTCCGGGGCGACCTCGCGACTGAAGCAGATCGCGGTCGACGGCGACCCGGCGCGGCTCGGCGAAGCCCTGCGCAAGCCAAATCGGCAGACGCCAAATCGACAGACCAAGGGAACTGACATGACGGCCAAGATCATCGATGGAAAAGTGATTGCCGCGGAACTCCGCGCCCGCGTCGCTGATGAGGTTGCCCGCGTCAAGCACGAGCACAATCTGGTGCCGGGCCTCGCGGTGGTCCTGGTCGGCAACGACCCCGCCAGCGAAGTTTATGTGCGCTCCAAGCACACGCAGACCCAGGCTGCCGGCATGGCCTCGTTCGAGCACAGACTGCCCGCCGACGTCTCGCAAGCGGACTTGCTGGCCGTCGTGGCAAAGCTCAACCGAGATCCAACCGTGCACGGCATTCTCGTGCAATTGCCGCTGCCGAAGGGACTGAACACCGAGGCCGTCGTCAACGCCATCGATCCCGCCAAGGACGTCGACGGCCTGCATCCGAACAATGCCGGCCGTCTCGCCGGCGGTTTCGAAGCGCTGTCGCCCTGCACGCCGCTCGGCTCCATCATTTTGACCAAGAGCGTGCATGCCTCGCTTGAAGGCATGAACGCCATTGTCATCGGCCGCTCCAACCTGGTCGGCCGTCCGCTGGTGCAATTGCTGCTGAACGAGAACGCCACCGTGACGATCGCGCATTCGCGCTCGCGCGATTTGCCCGGGCTCGTGAAGCGCGCCGATCTCGTCTACGCCGCGGTCGGCAAGCCTGAGATGGTGCGCGGCGACTGGCTGAAGCCCGGCGCGACCGTGATCGACATCGGCATCAGCCGGATTCCAAAGGAGGACGGCAAGACGCGCCTCGTCGGCGATGTCGCCTATCAGGAAGCGCTTAACGTTGCCGGCGCAATCACGCCGGTGCCGGGCGGCGTCGGTCAGATGACGGTTGCCTGCCTGCTGGTGAATACGCTGCGTGCCGCTTGCGCGATCGCGGGCCTGCCGAAGCCGGCGGTTTAACTCTAGGTCTCGCGCCCCGGACGCAGCGCAGCGTGCAACGATGCGCTGCAGAGCCGGGGCCCATTGCAAGTGGCGCCACGGGTTCCGGCTCTGCGGCGCATCACTTCGTGATGCACCGCGTCCGGGACACGCAATCTCACGCCTTCTTTTTCTTCTCGCGCTCGATGCCCTCGAGGATCAGCTTCTGTGCGTCTTCCGGGCCGCCCCAGCGCAGGATCTTCACCCACTTGCCCTTCTCGAGATCCTTGTAGTGCTCGAAGAAGTGCTGGATCTGCTGGAGCGTGATGTCGGGCAGGTCGGAGTACGACTTCACCTTGTCGTAGCGCTGCGTCAGCTTCGACGACGGCACCGCGAGAATCTTCTCGTCGCCGCCGGCTTCGTCTTCCATGAACAGCACCCCGACCGGGCGCACGCTCATGACGGCGCCGGGTATGATGGCGCGGGTGTTGATGATCAGCACGTCGCAGGGGTCGCCGTCATCGGACAGCGTGTGCGGGATGAAGCCGTAGTTACCGGGGTAACGCATCGGCGTGTAGAGGAAGCGGTCGACGACGAGGGTGCCGGCCTCCTTGTCCATCTCGTATTTGATCGGTTCGCCGCCCACGGGGACTTCGATGACGACGTTGACGTCGTGGGGTACGTTTTTTCCGATCGAGATAGCATCGATACGCATTCAAGGCTCCGTTGTTGCCGAGGTTAAATCGCGCCCGGCAGCGATTTTGGCGCTGTCATACGCGGGCTTGGCGCGCCAATCCATCGTGTTTTTGTGAAAAAATGAATCCAGCGACTACCGGCTCAAAGGCAACGGTATCGACGGATGGGAAACGCTGCCGGCTAGGCTTTCAGCAGCTCAATTGGTCCAAGCGAAGGCAACCTTGTCGAGCGACTTCGGCCCAAAACGCTCGGAGGAGCGCGCCACCATGCGGCCGCCCAGGGCGCGATAGAACTCGGTCGCCGGATCGTTGTCCGAGAGCGCCCACACCACCATGCTCTTCAGGCCGCTCTGCATCAGGTCGCGGCGGGCCGCAGTGAACAGGCGGCGGCCGAAGCCGAGGCCCTGAAACTCGGGGCGCAGATAGAGTTCGTAGATCTCACCGTCGAAATGCAAGCTGCGCGCGCGGTTGCGACCATAGTTCGCATAACCGGCGATCTTGTCGCCGAACACGAGCACGCTGACGCGGCTGCCTTTGCGGATCGCACTGTCCCACCACTGCGGACCGCGGCGGTTGATCAGCTTTTCCAGCTCGCCGCCGGGAATGATGCCCTGATAGGCGGAGCGCCAGGCTTCGTCATGGGTGGACGCCACCGCAGTTGCATCTGCAGCTTTGGCCGGCCGGACCTCGATCAGGGTTGTGCTCATGGACGCAATCAAACCAAGTCGCCGCGCCGGCGGCAAGACCTATCGTTAATTATCGGTTAACGTGTGGATTTTGTGCATCAGTATTTTAACCATGTTGTACCGAAAAAAGACAAGACGCCATTTCGAACGGCACAGGCCTGCCACCGCCGGTGCAAAACTGCGTTGCGGCACCGATGAACCGCGCTGGCAACGCAAAAAGTCCGCCGATAATGATTCGTTCCTACTGGTCTCTCGCTGTCCGTGTTCGCCTTCGGCAATTCATGCGGCTCTTCAACATCTTCGCCCTCCTGCCGCCGCTGGCCTTGCTGATGGCGCAGCCTCTGTGCGCGCAGGTCACGTTCGGGTCATCGGGTGAGGAGGGCGAGCCGTTTCGCCGGCAACAATGGCGCGTGCCATCGCCGGATACCGACATTGCCGCGCATGCGCTGATGTTTCGCCCCGCCGGCGGCGGTCCGTTTCGGCTCGCGGTCATCGCACATGCCTCGACACAGAACGTGTTGCGCCGGGCGCAAATGTCGCAGCCGGAATACCGCGCGCTGGTCGCGTTTCTCGTCGCACGCGGTTTCGCCGTGCTGGTGCCGGAGCGGCTCGGCCATGGTGCGACCGGCGGCCGCTATGTCGAGGACCAAGGCGGCTGCGACGAAGCGGACTACGCGAGCTCCGGCCGAGCGACGGCCGACGAAATTTCACTCGCGCTGGACTATTTGCGAAGGCAGGATTTTGTCCGCAAGGATGCCGCGATCGTGATCGGCCATTCCGCCGGCGGCTGGGGCGCACTGGCGCTCGCCAACGCCGATCCGAAGGCGATCGCAGCGATCATCGCGTTTGCACCGGGGCGCGGTGGTCACGCCAATGACGAACCGAACCGGATCTGCGCGCCGCAGACGCTTCTGGCGGCGGTGGCCGCGTTCGGCAAGGCGGCGCGCATTCCCGTCACGTGGCTCGTGGCGACCAATGACAGCTATTTCACGCCGGTGTTCTCGCGGCAATTGGCCGATGCGTTTCGCGGCAGTGGCGGCAAGGTTGACTTCCGCATCTTGCCGGCCGTCGGCAGCGAGGGTCACTGGATGATCGAGACCGAGGCCGGTGTCAAAGCTGCAAGCGGCGAACTCGCGCGTGCGCTGAACCTGCCAAAACCTGTGGCGACCAAGAAGCCATGACGCTGTATCTCCTGGTCAAATACCTCCATGTGCTCGGCGCCATCGTCATTCTTGGCACCGGAACCGGAATTGCCTTCTTCATGCTGATGGCGCATCGCACGAACGACGCCGAATTCATCGCGCGCACCGCTTCGGTGGTGGTGATCGCGGACGCGATCTTCACGCTGTCGGCCGTGATTCTCCAGCCGGTTACGGGCGGCCTGCTGATGATGCTTTCGGCCATGCCGATCACGGAGCGCTGGCTGCTGGCCTCGCTTGGGCTCTACGTCTTTGCCGGCCTGTTCTGGATCCCTGTCGTCTTCATGCAGATCGAGATGCGAGATCTCGCGCGCAAGGCGGCCGAGCAGCGCGGCGCTCTGCCTGAACGCTACTTCGTGCTCTACCGCCGCTGGTTCGCGTTCGGCTTCCCCGGCTTCGGCGCGACGATGTTGATCCTGTGGCTGATGATCGCGAAGCCGTTTTGAGAGATGCGATGACCCGGCGAACCATTCTGGTGCTCGGCGCCTCCGGCCTGATCGGCCGCTTCGTCACCGACGATCTGCGCGCGCGGGGATTTCGCGTGGTCGGCGTGGCACGCAGCCTGTCGTCGGCGCAGAGGATGAGCGCGCTGGATATTGAGCTGCCGATCCTCTCGCTCGAAGCGGCGGCTTTGAAACGGCTCCTGAGTGAGCATGACGTCGATGTCGTCGTGAACTGCCTCGGTGTGCTCCAGGATGGCCCGGGCAGCGACACAGGCGCCGTGCATCGTGATTTCGTCGCGCGCCTGCTTCAGGCCATCGCCGACAGCGGTCGCGCAATACGGCTGGTGCATATTTCGATCCCCGGGACCGCGGAGGCTGATCGTACCGCTTTCGCAACGACCAAGCGCGAGGCCGAACGCCTGATTGCAGCCTCCGGCATTCCCCACGCCATCCTGCGGCCCGGCTTTGTCGTCGCACCGTCAGCCTATGGCGGCAGCGCCATGCTGCGCGCGCTCGCCGCCTTCCCGCTCGACCTGCCGGATAAGGAGATGTCGACGCCATTCCAGTCCGTTGCAGTCGAGGATATTTCGGCCACCATCGCCTGGCTCGCCGCGCGTAATATCGACGACGCCTCAGTCAAAGCCGTGACGTGGGACCTGATGCAGGCCGAGGCCGTCACCATGGCAGGTGTGATCAAGCAGTTCCGTCGAGCCTTTGGCACGGCCGGCCGGCCGCGTTTCGCGATGCCGCCCCTCATGCTCGATCTCGGCGCGAAAATCGGCGATCTCGCCAATTATCTGGGCTGGATGCCGCCAATTCGCTCCACCGCCATCGCCGAGCTGCGCCGTGGCGTAACCGGCGATCCCTCGGCGTGGATCGCAGCCACGGGCATCGCGCCGAAGACGTTGGCTGAGACGGTCGGGCGCCATCCCGCCACGATCCAGGACAAATGGTTCGCGCGGCTGTTCCTGATCAAGGCACTGATCTTCGCCAGCCTGGTCGCGTTCTGGCTCGTCTCCGGCTTCATCGCACTGTTCGTGTCCTATCGCGCCGCCGCTGGCATTTTGACCGCGCACGATTTTCCGTCTGCGTTGGTCGATCCCATCACCATCGGCACCAGCCTGATGGACATGAGCATCGGCGTGCTGATCGCGTTCCGCCGCACGGCGGCGATCGGGCTGGTCGCGGGTATTGTCGCATCGCTCGGCTATATGTTCGGCGCGGCGATCCTCACGCCCGACCTGTGGATCGAGCCGCTCGGCGCGCTGGTGAAGACCGGGCCGGCCATCGTGCTGATGCTGGTCGCGCTGCTGATGCTGGATAACAGATAGCGTTTTCAAGCGAAGCGGATCCCGGTTCGCGTGGAGAAAACGCGTCGAAAAGAGAACCTGATGCCCAAATGGCCCGACGATGACGTTATCCTGTTCGACGGCGTCTGCATCTTCTGCTCGCGCTGGGTGCGGTTCGTTGCCAAGCGCGACACGGCGAACCGGTTTCGATTCACGCCGGTCCAGTCGGATTATGGAGCACGGCTTGCACGTAGGTTTGGCATCGATCCTGACGATCCCGATACCAACGCCGTAGTGCATGGCGGCGAGGTGTTCTTGAAGTCGGATGCGGCGTTGACCGTGCTGTCTCAGCTACCCGGCTGGGGCTGGGTGCGCGCGTTGTTCGTCGTGCCGAGGTCGCTGCGGGACCCCGTCTACAGCCTCATCGCGCGCAATCGCTACCGCATCTTCGGGAAGTACGACGCCTGTTTCGTGCCCGATGCCGATTTGCGGTCGCGAGTGATTGAGTGATAAATCTGCCGTCGGTCGATAAGAAGCTAAGACTCGAGAGCGATAAGTCCAAGGAATGTCGAAGGCAGTCCTCACAACCAAAGTAACTCCCGGTTACAAAGACCTGCCCGAGGTCCGCTACCATTTTCCTCGTACCTATCTCAATCAAGTTCGGCAGGCGGTTGGCGATTATGTCCTCTATTACGAGCCCAGGCGTACGACGGTTGAGCTGTCGAGTTTCGGTGGACGACAGTCGTATTTCGGAGTCGCTCGCGTCGTCGATCTCATCGAAGACAATGACGAAGCAGATCACTACTACGCCCTCGTAGATGACTATTTGGACTTCGATCGACCAGTTCCTTTCGCCGAGGGCGGCCACTACTACGAAAGCGCTCTAAGAAAATCAGATGGAAGTACCAATAAGGGTGCCTTTGGCCGTGCTGTCCGGCTGATTCCTGATGCTGAGTTTGATCAGATTTGGAAGGCTGGGTTCGCGCCGATCCTTGGCGAGGAGACGCCGCGTCATCAACCGCGTCATTTCGAAATATCAGAGCCGACTGTTCCCTTTGAGCGCCCGATCATCGAGATGACAATTTCTCGGCCATTTCGCGAGAAGTCATTTATGTACAACGTTCGCGCTGCGTACGAGAATCGATGCGCGATGACCGGACTTCGACTTATCAATGGGGGTGGTCGGCCGGAGGTCCAGGCGGCGCACATTCAGCCCGTCGCAGAGAAGGGGCCGGACTCGGTTCGTAACGGGTTAGCGCTTTCCGGCACTGTACACTGGATGTTTGATCGAGGTTTCATCTCGATAGGAGATGATTACAAAATCCTAACTGCAAAAAATCACGTTCCCGACGATGCCCTGCGGCTTCTCAATCAAAGCCGAACGATCAATCTCCCAAATGACTCAGCATTCTATCCAAACGCACTCTTTTTAAAATTTCACAGAGACAAGATATTTAAGGGTTAGCGCTTCCCAGTCGCCGCCAGCACTTCCTTCGCCGCGCGCTCCCCGCTGTCCCTGGCCCCGTGCGCCGTCGTAAAGAAGCTTGGCGACGTCGCCTCTCCGGCGAAAAACAATCGCCCGCCCACCGGCGCTGCGAGCACGGCGCGGTCTCCAGCGTGCCCCGGCAGTGCGTGTGAATACGATCCTCGCGCGAAGGGATCGTGCGCCCAGCGGGACTCGTACAGCGGCTTCAGCTTTCGCCTGATGTCGTTGCCGAGAAAACCTGCGATCTCGTCGATGCTCTGCGCGGCAATGGCGCCTTCGCCGGCGTTTTCCAGCTCGCGGGCAAAGCTGCCGCCGAAAAAGCCTTCGATGCAGGGCTGGCCGAACGGGCGGATGTGGTAGGTGCCCATCTCGGTGCGCATGGTGGCGCCGCGCAGATTTCCCTCCTTCGGGAAGGCCTCGGCATCGTCGAGCGCCAGCGTCACCTTGTCGTCGACGCCGAGCGGCAGGCCGGCTGCGGCGCTCACCTTTGAAGGGAGCGGCGGGGAGAATCGGATCGCCTCATCGGCGATCAGATTGGTCGGCACGGTGACGATCACCTTGTCGGCGGTGAACGTGCCCTGCGACGTCTCGATGCGGATGCGCTTTGCGGAATGATCGATCAGCGTGACATTGCAGCCCAGGGCCACCGGGCAGGGGGCGCCATAGGCCGCGACAAGCGCGCCATAACCGCGACGGACGCGCCAGTTGAGGTCGCTGTCCTCATAGGCGTCCCAGTCCAGTGTCGACATGTCCTTCAGCTCGCAGCCATTGATGTAGGTCGAGACCGCGTCGATCATGGGATTCCAGCGATTGCCGGGCTCCAGGCTCAGGCTCGCGGATTGGTCCTTGCCCTTTTGTGCGGCCTGCCACAGGCGCTCATAGAATGCGTCCATCGCGTGCATGAAATCGTCGCGCTCGGCCTGCGGAAACGCGTTGCCGAAGGCGCGCTCGCGCCAGGGCGGGAGGTCCTTGTTGACCTCGAAATCGAGCTTTCGCGCGATCGTGACGAAGGAATTCTTGTCCGCCGAGTGAAGCCAGCCACAGCCGACGTCGAACGTCACATCAGGCGAGGCCTGCACGGTCCAGGCCCGGCCGCCGAGCCGGTTGCGCGCCTCCAGCACGATCACGGAGAGGCCGGAGCCTGCCAGCGCATGCGCCGCGCCGAGGCCGGCGGCACCGGCGCCGATGATCGCGATGTCGACGGAGGAGGGAAGGGACATGGGTGGGCTCTAGCACGTTCGCTGAGCGTGCTGAAGCCACCACAAAGTGAGCTGTCATCACCCGCCTTGTGCGCGATTGCGCACCGGAGCGGGTGATCCAGTATTCCAGGGAAGGCTGTTATCGAATCGAAAGGCCGCAGCGTACTGGATGCCCCGGTCAAGCCGGGGCATGACAGAGAGAGAAAGCAGTGGCCTTACGCCACCGCTTCCTTCGACTTCTCGGCGCGCTTGCGCTCGTTCGGATCGAGGTGCTTCTTGCGCAGGCGGATCGACTTCGGGGTGACCTCGACGAGCTCGTCGTCCTCGATATAGGCGAGCGCCTTTTCCAGCGTCATGCGGATCGGCGGCGTCAGGCGCACGGCTTCGTCCTTCGACGTCGTGCGGATGTTGGTGAGCTGCTTGCCCTTGAGCACGTTGATCTCGAGATCGTTGTCGCGGGTGTGCTCGCCGACGATCATGCCCCTGTAGACCTTCCAGCCCGGCTCGATCATCATCGGGCCGCGGTCTTCCAGCTTGAACATGGCGTAGGCCACCGCGTCGCCCTGGTCGTTGGAGATCAAAACGCCGTTGCGGCGGCCCTGGATCTCGCCCTTGTACGGCGCATAGCCGTGGAACAGGCGGTTCATGATCGCGGTGCCGCGGGTGTCGGTGAGCAGTTCGCCCTGATAGCCGATCAGGCCGCGGGTCGGCGCGTAGAACACCAGGCGCTGGCGGTTGCCGCCCGAGGGCTTCATCTCGATCAGCTCGGACTTGCGCTCGCTCATCTTCTGCACGACGACGCCGGAATGCTCCTCGTCGACGTCGATCACGACCTCCTCGATCGGCTCCATGGCGCCGCCGGTGGCTTCGTCCTTCTGGAACACGACACGCGGGCGCGAGACCGAGAGCTCAAAGCCCTCACGGCGCATGGTCTCGATCAGGATCGCGAGCTGCAATTCGCCACGGCCCGACACTTCCATCGCATCCTTGTCGGCGGCCTCGACGACGCGCAGCGCGACGTTACCCTCGGCTTCGCGCAGCAGACGATCGCGGATCATGCGGCTCGTCACCTTGTCGCCTTCGGTGCCGGCGAGCGGGGAGTTGTTGACGATGAACGACATCGACACGGTCGGCGGATCGATCGGCTGTGCCGGCAGCGGCACTTCGACGGTCGGATCGCAGAAGGTGTCGGCGACGGTGCCCTTGGTGAGGCCCGCGATGGCGACGATGTCGCCTGCTTCGGCTTCCTCGAGCGGCGTGCGCTCAAGACCGCGGAACGCCAGGATCTTGGTGATGCGCCCGGACTCGACCAGCTTGCCCTCGGCGTTCAGCACCTTGACCTGCTGGTTCGGCTTGAGGACGCCGGACGAAATGCGGCCGGTGATGATGCGGCCGAGATAGGGGTTGGCTTCCAGGATGGTGCCGATCATCTTGAACGGACCTTCCTCGACCTTCGGCGGTGCGACGTGGCGCAGGATCAGGTCGAACAGGGGCTCCATGCCCTTGTCCTGCGGACCCTCCGGGCTTTCGGCCATCCAGCCCTGCTTGGCCGACCCGTACAGGATCGGGAAGTCGAGCTGCTCCTCGCTGGCGTCGAGCGCCGCGAACAGGTCGAACACCTCGTTGATGACTTCGGTCGGGCGCGCGTCGGGACGGTCGACCTTGTTGATGACGACGATCGGCTTTAGGCCGACCTTGAGCGCCTTGGAGACCACGAATTTGGTCTGCGGCAGCGGACCTTCGGCGGCGTCGACCAGCACCAGCGCGCCGTCCACCATGTTCAGGATGCGCTCGACCTCACCGCCGAAATCGGCGTGGCCTGGGGTGTCGACGATGTTGACGCGGGTGTCCTTCCACTGCACCGAGGCCGCCTTGGCCAGAATGGTGATGCCGCGCTCACGCTCCAGGTCGTTGGAGTCCATGGCGCGATCCGTCACCTTCTGGTTCTCGCGGAACGTGCCGGACTGCTGGAGGAGTTTGTCGACGAGGGTCGTCTTGCCGTGGTCGACGTGGGCGATGATGGCGACGTTACGAAGATTCATGGGTGAGCTTCTTTGCGGTCGGACAATGGGTTAAGCGCGATCTCGCCGGTCAAGCCGGGACCTCTTCACGGACAACGCTGAAACGTGGAAAACGGGGCCTGCTTCGCCCAAAAAGGAAACCCGGCCATATCGACCGGGCACCCTACGCGTTTGCGGCGCAATATAAGCAAAAAACCCCAAAAAACAATGCGTTCTTTCGGGGTTGGTTGATTGAATTTTGTCCGGGGATCACCGGCGCTTAAGGGAATTCCTCATCAAATCGGCCCTTTTCATCGGGCGCGGGGGCCTCGATCAGCCCCGTGCAGAGCTGGGGCTTGTCTCCTCGGTCGGATAGACCCCCCGCAGCACCTCCTCGAAGTGCATCTTCACCGCGTCGTTGCACAGGCAGGCGCGCAAGTGCAGGCCGTCGAGATTGCGGACCAGGATCGCGCCACGCCGTGTATCAAGCACGCCCTCGGCCTTGAACGACTGGAGCACGCGGCTCGCATAGCTGCGGCCGACCCCGAGCAGCGTTGCGAGCTGCTCATGCGTCAGTGGCACGCTGCTCTCGTCGCCGGTCCGCTCCATCGCCGCGATGATCCACTTTGCCGTACGCTGTTCGATGGAGTGGATGGCGTTGCAGGCGGTGGACTGGAAGATCTGCGCCAGCATGCAGTCGGCATAGCGCGCGAAGATGTTGCGCAGCGAGGCCGAGCGCATCTTGGCAGCTTCCAGCTTGGCGACGTGAATGCGCGCAAAGGGTCCGCCGAATTTCACGCAGATGCGGGTATAGGCCGGCAAGAATCCCTCGCTGACGATGCCGCCCACTGCGCCTTCGCGGCCGACCAGGATGGTCTCGACGTCGCGACCGTCCTCATTGGGAACGAGAAATGTCGCGAGCGACGGCCCGCAGGGGAAGTGCACGACCTGGACATCGTCGCCGGGACTGTAGAGCAGCTCGTTGGGCCCGGCGACATCCAGGGTGACGTGCGGTGCCAGCAGCGCGTAGTCGGCCGGGCTCAAGCGCCGCAGCAGATTGTTGGCTGGCCGGCTGCCGGCCTCGGTTGTCTTGCTGATCCGCGCATCCATCGTAAATCCCCTGCTCTCCTTTCAACACTAGCGAGGTCCGATCACGGGCTATGTGCACAAGTGGACAGACGTAAAAACTGTTCTGTGGTGAGTTTCGTTCCTGGAACCCTCCGATGCGCTGGGCGCAGGTGTCGGGATGAGGCTGTCCTAGATCGATAAGAACATGCAGCCCTCGATATCCAGCATCATGATACCTGCTCCCACGGACGACCCCGCCGGCATGCCCGCCGATGTTCTGATCGTTGAGGACGATCCGATCATTGCGATCGATTTCGAGGATCGCCTGCTCGGATTTGGCGTGAAGACCGTGCGCACCGTGGGGTCGGTGGCGCAGGCGCTGGCGGCGATCGCTGCGCGCGCGCCGGATTTCGCGCTGCTCGACGTCGAACTCGGCCGCGAGAAAAGCTTCGCCGTCGCCGAGCGGCTCGCGGCTGCGCAAATTCCCTTCGTCTTCGTGACCGGCTATGGCGCCGAGGCGCGGATCGCTTCCGAATTCAAGGCGCGGCCGCGGTTGCAAAAGCCCTGCTCGAGCGAAGCGCTGGAGGCCGCACTGCGCTCGCGCGGTGCCTGATCGCCCGTCGGCGTTCTCCCGGCTTCAGGTAAATTTCGGATCGAGCGTGGTCGCCCACAGTGCGACGTCGGCGCGGTCACGCAAGGTCACCGTCATCTGGCCAGATGCGCCGTCGATCTTGACGTGACCGAAGAATTGCATGCCGGCGGACGGCGGCAGGTTCTGGTTGTCCTTGCCCGGCGCCTTGACGAAACGCACCTCGGGCCCAAAGGTGTTGTCGAGCGCGTTCGGACCGAATGTGCCTGCGTGCAACGGACCCGACACGAATTCCCAGAACGGCTCGAAATCCTGGAATTGCGCCTTGTTCGGATCGTAATAATGCGCGGCGGCGTAGTGCACATCCGCGGTCAACCACACCGTGTTGCTGATCGGCGCCATCTTGATGAAGCGCAGGATGTCGGCGATCTCGAACTCGCGGCCGCGCACCGGGCCGTCGCCCTGCGCAATGGCTTCCGATCCGCCCTTCGGCGTGTCCGAGACGACGAGGCTGAGCGGCATGTCGGAGGCGATCACTTTCCATGTCGCGCGCGAGTTGAGGAGGCTGCGCTTGAGCCAGGCGATCTGGTCCGGGCCGAGGAAGTAGCTGGCGGGCCCGTAAGCGGTTTCGAGATTGGCGCCGTTCGGGCCGCGATAGCTGCGCTCGTCGAGCATGAACACGTCGAGATGCGGGCCGTACGAGATCTGGCGATAGACCCGGCCCGGCTCAACGATGCTCTCCCGCATCGGATACATCTCGTGGAAGGCGCGGCCCGCGCGGGCTGCCAGCAGCGAGATGTCGCGCACCTTATAGGACGCCGGCAGTTCTTTCGACAGCGACCAGTTGTTCGTCACCTCGTGATCGTCCCACTGCACGAAGATCGGCACTTCGGCATTGAAGGCGCGGACGTTGTCGTCGGTGAGATTGTATTTGTGCGCGGCGCGGTACTCGTCCAGCGTCTCCGCGACCTTGGCCTTCTCGGGGATGGTGACGTTCTTCCAGATCGTGCCGTCGGCGAGCTTCACCTCGGATTCGATCGGGCCGTCGGCATAGATCGTGTCGCCGGAATGCAGGAAGAAATCCGGGCGATGCTTGCGCATGGCAGAGAAGGTGAACATGCCGCCATCATCGGGATTGATACCCCAGCCTTGCCCTGCGACGTCGCCGCCCCAGACGAAGCTGACGTCGCGACGGTCGGCCGGCGCGGTGCGGAAGCGGCCGACCACCGGCTCGCCCTCGATCGCGCTGTGCGAGAGATCGCGGAAGCGGACGCGATAGAAGATATCCTGTCCGCCCGGCAGGTTCTCGATCAGCATCTTCGCGGTGAAATCGCTCTCGGGCAGCGCCGCGATCGGTGGCAGCGCGCGGGCGTTCTTGAAGGACTCCGTCGTCGCGACGTCGACCAGCATCTGCGATGGCCGGTCAGTGCGCGCCCAGACCACGCCGCCATCGACCGTGACGTCGCCCGACTGCACCCCATGCGTAACCGCCGGCCGGTCGGCCGCGCGCGAGAGATAGGGCATCGCGATCGTGCCAAGCGCACCGGCGCCAGTGGTGAGGAAGTGGCGGCGGGAGAATTTGATGTTCATGAAGGATGGCTCCGAAACCGCGGCCGCGGGAAGGCTCGTCATTCCGGGGCGCGCCGTCAGGCGCGAGCCCGGAATCCATTTCTCCTCGCGTATGCGGCTCGATGGATTTCGGGCTCGCGCGTTGCGCGCCCCGGAATGACGGTGGACCTATATTGAGACAATGTGACGCAGCATTAACGCGGCAGGCATTTACGCGTTGCTCGCGGCCCTGAACTGCGCACCGGCGCGTTGCAGGTTCTGCGGCAGGCTGAACAGCACCGCCTTGCGGTCGGCCACGGCGGCGTGGAACTGGTCGAGCACGATGTTGATGGCGGTGAGCCCGCCCTCTTCAATGGCGCCGTGATCGAAGCAGCGCAGCGTGTCACGCAGAATCTCGTCGGCCTCAGCCTGCATCTGGTCGAGCTCCTCGGTCGTCTCGCTCTTGCGTGCTGCCGCAATCATGTCGAATAGCCGGTCGCGCAGATGGCTGTTGTTGTCGCGCTCGTCCTTCTTCAGGTAGCCCGCGAACCAGGCGCCGAGCGAGCCCATCGCCGAGAGCGCCATCAAGGTCCACCAGATGTAATCGCTGTATTTGTCGAGGAAAGTCTTTTCCTCGCCGTCGACGAAGGCGGCTGCGCCGGGATGTACGGGGATCACCGCATCCTTGTCGGTGTCGGGCGTCTCGATCTTCGCCGCCATCGGGAATTCCGCCACCAGTTGCTGGCGAACGGCGAAGAGCTGACGCGTGAACGCCGCGATGGTGGTATCGGACACGCCTTTGCGCGCCACGATGTGGTGCGAGAAGCTGATGGTCTTGACCTCGTCATCGGGGCGGTCGGGCGAGCCGCCATAGGTGCCGGCGGGAATCTCCGATGCTTCGTAGACGGGATGGTTTTGCGCGATCGCGTCCGCGGAATCGATGGCGAGGAAGGTCGGCGTCCCGCTGTCCTTGGCGGAAGCCGCGATCGCATCCGACGTGATCTTGCTGTTGACAGGGCCGGCTGCGAGATAGGCATCGGCCTTTTGGGCCTTGATCGCCTCGGCGGCTTCATTGGCCGGGAACTGTATGACCTCGACCTTGGCGGGGTCGACGCCGTACTGCTGGAGGATCACCTTGAGTAAATTGACGTTGGCCTGGGTTCGGCCGATCACCCCGACGCGATGGCCGGCGAGCTGCGCGATCTTGGTGATCTTCGCGCCCTTCTTCTTGCCCTTGCCGGGCACGGACCACAGCACCACGACGTTCTTGCGCAGGGTCGCGACCGCTTGCGCGTTCTTCGGCACATCGACGTCGCCGCGCACGATGGCGAGATCGGCCTTGCTTTCCGCGAGCGCATCGGCGCTGGCGGTGGCGCCGTCGGTCTGGATCGGGCGTAGCCGCACATAGCTCTTGTGCTGCGCGAAAGCCTGCGTCAGCGCCTGCACCACCTTGAGGTCGTCGCTATTGGCCGGACCGACCGCGATCTTCAGCGTCACCGGCCGCATCGCGAAGTAGTAGCCGCCAACAAGCGCGCCGATGATCGCAAGCACCAGCGCCAGAGACACGAGCGCCGTCTTCCGCGCCGCTGATCGCGGCGAAGGCGGGGTGGGCGCTTCGGCCAGGTCCAATCCCCCGGTCATCGATCTCCCAGACAGGCGCTTGAGACTCAGTTTCATCTTGGCCGGCGATTTACGCCCGCAATTGTAGCAAATTTCTTGTTCGGCGGGGTTACATCTCCGTCATGGTTAGCGGATGGACGAAATCCCGTCTGAACCCGGGCCATATGCACGGTGTTAGGGTAAAGTTCCCCTGAAAGCGGAGGCGATCATGGCAGAGCGGTTGACGGCGGAGGCACGCAAGCAGGCGCTGGGCGCGATCCCGGGATGGACCGAGGTTCAGGGCCGCGACGCCATCGGGAAGACCTTTGTCTTCAAGGATTTCAACGAGGCGTTCGGGTTCATGACCCGCGCGGCGCTGTTTGCCGAAAAAATGGATCACCACCCCGAATGGCGCAACGTCTACAAGACGGTGGAGGTGGTGCTGTCGACCCATGACGCCGGCGGCGTCACCAAGCTCGACATCGAGCTTGCCGGGACGATGAATGCGATCGCCAAGCTGACACCTGCGTGACACCTTGCGGGGACCGGCCGCATCCCCATGTTGTGATCAGCAGGAGATGCGGCCATCTGCCGCCCTGGCTGAACGGGGAGTTTGTCGAACATGGCTGCCGAACACAGCGTCGGCTTCGAGCCGGCCGATCGGCTCGCGGAGGATCATGAGAGCGTGCGTCGCCGCTTCTGGCGCAAGCTGAAGCGTGTCGCCGTGCAATTGCCGTTCGCGGAAGATCTGGTCGCTGCTTATTACTGTGCGTTCGACCGGCAGACGCCGCGCCATGTCCAGGCGTCGCTGCTCGGGGCGATCGCCTATTTCATCCTGCCGTTCGATTTCGTTCCCGACGTGATGCCGATCCTCGGCTTCACCGATGACGCCGCCGTGCTCGCCACCGCCATCCGCATGGTCGCTGGCCATATCACGACTGAGCACCGCGAGGCCGCGCGCGCCGTGCTGAAGCGCGGGGTGGATGACGCGGGGGAATAGCGCGGGCCGCTTGTTCGCTGTCATGCCCCGCGAAGGCGGGGCATCCCGTACGCGGCGGCTTCTCGATTCAATCGCTGGCGTCACGGAGTACTGGATCGCCCGGTTCAAGCCGGGCGATGACAGTGAGTGTGGCTAGCGCAGGCGACACCATCGGTCGCAACGACGGCCGCTACTTCTTCTCCGCCCGCGCCTTGTCCGCGTCCCACGCCTGGAATTGCCTGAACAGCGTCTCCCTGTCTGCGTCGGACACTTTTGCGGCCGCAGGATTCTCCTTCAGGAACGCCTCGAAGCGCTGGCGCGTCACCGGCTCGATGCCGTGCTTGTCGAGCCATTGCTGCGCCACCGGCAATCTGCTCCAGCCGGACAGGGGGGCCGCAAGCGAGACCTCCTTCCACTTGGGATGGAAGGGCGGGTTCTGGAGCGCGGGGAATTTCGTGAAGAACGCGTCCACGAACAGCGCGAGCTTGCGATAGCGCTCGGTGTTCGGGGCCCAATTATAGGCGGCAAGCACCGCGGGCACCGCGATCGTGTCCACGCTCTCGCCCTCCTTGATCAGGTTCGGATAGTCCTTAGGCGTCAGCGTCGCCGGCAGATAGTCGCTCTGGAGCGGCTTTGCATAGTCGACCCCCGCAAGATGGAAGCGTCCGTCATTGACGAAGTTCGAGACCGATTTGTAAGGCTTGCCTCCGACCACGATGACGGCGTCGATCTCTCCGGCCTTCAGCTTCTCCATCGCGATGCGCTGCTCGACATAGACGAATTTCGCCTTGATCCCGAGCCGTTCGAACACGGTGAGCGCGGTGACGAAGGTACCGCCGTTCGGCAGGTCCACGCTGACGGTCTTGCCTTCGAGGTCTTTGAGCGTCGCGACCGATTTCGGCGCGATCACCTGCATCTCCTCGTTATAGAGCTTGCTCACATAGGTGAACTGCTTCTTGATGTCCTTGGCAAAGCCCTTGCGTTCGAGATAGTCGAGCGTATCCGCCCGCACGATGCCGAGATCGACTCCTTGCAGGAACAGGATGTCGGCGACGCTCTGCACCGAGCCGCGGCCGACGATCGGCAGCACGCGGATCTTGTTGCCGTCATCGAGCACGGAGGCGAGGTCGGCGCCGAACTGAACATAGGTGCCGCCGATCGTGCCGGTGATCAGCGTGACCGTGTTGGCGTTCAGCGCCTGCTTGGTCGAGGTCGAGCCGAACTGGAAGATGGCCTTCAGACCGTCCGAGACCTTGGCCGGATCGTATTCGGTCTGCTCGGCGCGTGCCGCGAAGGCACAGATCGTCATGATGGCGGCAACCGCCATGCTCAAAGCGTTACGCATGATGTCCTCTAAAAAAAGCTTTAGTTCCGAAGCTGGGCGAGGCGCTGCCGCGCCTCCGCCGATCCGAGTGCCGCGGCCTTCTGGTACCAGTCGCGCGCGACGGTCGCGTCGCCGGCGATGCTCCGCGCGTCGCTGGTGCCCAGCACGGCCGGGTCATGGGTCTGCGCCAGCAGAAACGCGGCCGTTGCATCCTGTGCATTCGCCGCGCGTTCGAGCAGCAGGCGGGCTGCAACGATATCGCCGACCTTCAACAGGTTCTTCGCGCGCGTCATCAGCCCGGCCAGCGTGTCGGCGTCGAGCGTCTTGGCGGGCGGAGGCGGTGCAGGCGGCGCCGCGACGGGCGCAGGCGCGGGCGCCTGGGCTTGCAGCGCCGTCTGATAGGCGGTCGCGATCGCTTCGCGGCTCGGCGTTGACGGTGCAGGGAGATCCCGCGTGTCGGCGCTCGCCAGCCTCGGGTCAGTCACGCGGGCCGAATCCTTGAGCGGGGTCTGCGGTACGGCCGACGCGCTGGCCGACGCCATGGCCTGGTCCGTCGCGATGCCCACCCAGCTACCGGCATTGGCGACGAGGAGGCCGCGAAAGTCGGACTGAAACAATGTGACCAGAACTGCCAAGGTGGATGCCGCCAGAACGGCCGCGAGAACACGCGGGACAATTCTGGAGCGCAACTCCACTGGTGCATATTCGCGTGGGTCCGGCGCGCCGAGCGGATCGGACAGGAAGAGTGGGATTGGATCGTCCTGCGAAAGGTCGGCCCGCGTGGCGCGCGCACGGATAAAGGACGCGGTCGGCGGATGTGATGATGTGGCTCGATCGGAGTCGAACGCCTTCGACTCCTTCGACGGGCGATGCGCCGTCGTCTCCATGGTCATGCTCCCCATTACTAACGCAACGCAGGGGCAATTCGGCTTAAGTCTTCTTGCTTTTGTCCAAAGTGCCCCGCAAATGGAACCGGTAAAACGCCGCTGGAATCAGCCCAAAAAACGACAACGGTTTGCGCGAATCAGGAAATATTTGGGTTTGATTGAGGCGGAGCGGGGGAATGCACCACGATTTTGGTGGTGATGATTGAGGAAGGTTTTCCTAGACTCCGCTGGCTTTAACCCCGGGGCATCCAGTGGGCCGCGGCGTCTCTGCTGAAATCTCCGGCGTCTCTGAAATCTGGACCGCCCGCCTCAGTACGCAATTGCGCACAAGGCGGGCGATGACAGTTGCATGTGTGGCGAGTGCGTAGCAGGCGACGCCGTCGCCGACATCGTCACGGATGCAGGATCACCTTGCCCATGGCCTGGCGTCCCGCCAGGACCTTCAGTGCGTCGGCGGTTTGTGCCAGCGGGAAGGTGCGGTCGACATGGGAGGAAATCTTTCCTTCCGCGGTCCACTTCACGAGCTTCTCGAGATTGGCGCGATTCTTGGCCGGGTTGAGCCGGGTCCATGCGCCCCAGAATACGCCGCGGATGTCGCAGCCTTTCAGCAGCGCGAGGTTCAGCGGCATCTTCGGAATGTCGCCGGCGGCAAAGCCGATGACGAGGAAGCGGCCTTCCCAGGCGATCGAGCGCAGCGCCTGCTCGGCATACGCACCACCAACCGGATCGAAGATGATGTCCACGCCCTTGCCGCCCGTGAGCTTTCGCAGGCCTTCCTTCAGATCTTCCTTGCCGTAGTTCAGCGTCAGCTCGGCGCCATGCGCCTTCGCGAATTCGAGCTTCTCGTCCGACGAGGCGCAGGCGATCACCTTCAGGCCCATCAGCTTGCCGAGCTCGCAGGCAGCCAAGCCGGTGCCGCCGGCTGCGCCCAGCACCGCGAGCGTCTCGCCCGGCTTCGGGCTCGCGCGGTCTTCCAGCGCATGCAGCGCGGTGCCGTAGATGATGATGATGCCGGCCGCGCGATCATAGTCGAGATTGTCAGGAATTTTCACGATCGATGCCGCCGGCAGCGCGATCTTTTCGCGCGCACCGTTGTGGCCGCAGGACGCAACGACGCGATCGCCGACCTTCAGATCGGTCACGCCGGGACCGATGCTCTCGATCACGCCGGCAACTTCGGCTGCGGGCGAGAACGGGAACGGCGGCTTGATCTGGTACTTGCCCTGGATCATCAGGATGTCGAAGAAGTTCAGCGCCGCCGCCTTGATCGCGATCACCGCTTCACCGGGACCTGCCACCGGATCCGGTACGTCGGCAAGCACGAGATCGTCGGGCTGGCAATATTGCGAGCAGAGGATGGCTTTCATGGCGGCACCTTCTTGAGAATACTGGGCGTTTCGAGGCGGAATTATAGTTGAGTGGGTTTTGCCGGATTTAGGCACGGGCGACAATCCAGATTCTTTGTCTGAGGCAACGCGCCGGCTTATCCTCGTCATTGCGAACGAAGCGAAGCAATCCAGAGTCCGTCCCGCGGAAATAGTCTGGATTGCTTCGTCGCTTCGTTCCTCGCAATGACGGCTTACGTGGGAAAGAGGATTCAAACGATGTTTGAAACAGGTCTGCTCAAGGGCAAGCGCATCCTCGTCACTGGCGGCGGCTCGGGTCTCGGCGCCGCGATGGGGCGCCGCTTCCTCGCGCTCGGCGCCGAGCTCGTGATCTGCGGTCGCAAGCTCGACCGGCTGGAAGCAACGGCGAGCGAGATGCGCGCGCAGACTGGCGGCAAGGTCACGACGATGGCTTGCGATGTTCGCGACGGCGCTGCCGTCGACGGCATGATGGATGCGATCTGGCGCGAGGCGCCGCTCGACATCCTTGTCAACAACGCTGCCGCGACCTTCATCGCGCAGAGCGAGCATCTGTCGTTCCGAGCGGCCGATGCGATCCTCGCGCCGACGCTGCATGGCGCGATGTATTGCACGCTCGCCGCCGGCAAGCGCTGGATCGACGGCAAGCATGGCGGTGTCGTGCTCTCGATCCTCTCGACCTCGACCATCACCGGCCGTGCCTTCACCGTTCCGTCGGCGATGGCGAAATCGGCGGTGCTGGCGATGACTAGGAGCCTTGCGGTGGAATGGGGTCCGAAGGGGATCCGCACCGTCGCGATCGCGCCGGGCCCGTTCCCGACCGCCGGCGCATCCGGGCAGCTCCGCCCCGAGGGCCGCGACGAAGGCTGGACCGCGCGCAACCCGATGGGGCGTACCGGCGAGCACAGCGAGCTCGCCGACCTCGCCAGCTTCCTGGTCTCGGACCGTGCCGGCTACATCAATGGCGAGATGGTTGTGATCGACGGTGGCGCGCATTTGCGCAGCTCCGGCGCCGAGGATTTGCTGCGCTGGACCGATGCGCAATGGGCCGAGCAGCGGGCTGCGCGATCCAAAGGTTGACCCGCTAACTGCCTTCCCAAATTGGACTTTCCCGGCTATCCCTGCCGGGGGACAAAGCGCGGCCGGGCCATCTTCCAGTCACAATATTGAGGGAACCACTCCAGCATGTGGCGGGTGCTGATTTTATCCTTGATGACTGGCGTTACGGCCGTGGGAATCACTGATTCCGCGCGGGCGCAGACGGCGCAACCGGCGCCCAAAGCCGCACCAAAGGCGGCTGCACCGGCGGCAAATACGACTGCAAAGACAGCAGCAAAGCCCGAGAGCAAGCCGGTGGCTCCAGCCGCCGCGGTTGCGGGCGGCGCGGAGCCGACCCTGATCGGCCAGTTCGGCACCTGGGGCGCCTATTCGGCCACCCCCAACGGCAAGAAGGTCTGCTTTGCTCTGGCCAAGCCGTCGTCGTCGAAGACCAACCCGCCGAACCGCCCGCGCGATCCCGCCTATGCCTTCGTCTCGACCCGGCCGGCGGAAAAGGTGAACAACGAAGTCTCGGTCATGATCGGCTATGCGCTGAAGCCGGGCTCGGAATCCTCGGTCGAGGTCGGCGGCGCCGCTTTCGCGATGTACACGCAGGGCGACGGCCTCTGGATCAAGAACGCGGCCGAGGAAGAGCGGATGGTCGAGGCCATGCGCAAATCCGCCGATCTCGTGGTCAAAGGCGTCTCGGCCAAGGGAACGGAGACAACCGATACCTTCTCGTTGAAGGGCCTCGCCCAGGCGCTGGACCGGATTTCCCAGGATTGCAGGCGTTAAGCCTGCGAGAGGTATCGCGGTCGCAATCGGCAATTCCGGTTGCTATATAGGGCCGGTTCCAAGTTTTTCCGTCATTCCGGGATGGTCCGAAGGACCAGGCCGGAATCTCGAGGTTCCGGGTTCGACGCTTCGCGCCGCCCCGGAACGACCACGTAATCAGGTCCATTCAATGCAACCGACGACCGAGCCGCACAACGCAATCCTGGTGGAGAAAACTCCGCTCGAAACCTATGTGCCGCCGGCAAAGCCGTCGCTGATCGGCCTGTCGCGCACCGAGCTTGCCGATCGCCTCGGCGAGATCGGCGTCGCGCCTGCACAGCGCAAGATGCGCGTGCAGCAGCTGTGGCACTGGCTCTATTTCCGCGGCGCCCAGAGCTTCGACGACATGACCTCGATCTCGAAGGGCATTCGCGCCGAGCTCGCGCAGCATTTTACGGTCAACCGGCCCGAAGTCGTGGCCGAGCAGATTTCCAACGACGGCACCCGCAAATGGCTGCTGCGCCTGCCGAGCGGCGACAATGTCGAGAAGGCGCATGAAGTCGAATGCGTCTACATCCCCGAGACCGATCGCGGCACGCTCTGCGTCTCCTCGCAGGTCGGTTGCACGTTGAACTGCTCGTTCTGTCACACCGGCACGCAACGGCTGGTGCGCAACCTCACGGCCGGCGAGATCGTCGGACAGGTGATGGTCGCGCGCGATCGCCTGAACGATTGGGCCGATCGCGAGGACGGCACGCGCCGTGTCACCAACATCGTGATGATGGGCATGGGCGAGCCGCTCTACAATTTCGACGCGGTGCGCGATGCGCTTTTGATCGTCGGCGACAATGAAGGCATCGGCATCTCCCGCCGCCGCATCACGCTGTCGACGTCGGGCGTGGTGCCGAACATCGTGCGCGCCGGCGAGGAGATCGGAGTCATGCTCGCGATCTCGCTGCACGCGGTGCGCGACGAGCTGCGCAACGAGCTGGTGCCGCTCAACCGCAAATATCCGATCAAGGAGCTGCTGCAGGCCTGCCGCGACTATCCGGGCGCCTCGAACGCACGCCGCATCACCTTCGAATATGTGATGCTCAAGGGCGTCAACGATTCGCTCGACGATGCAAAGTTGCTGGTGAAGCTGCTCAAGGGCATTCACGCCAAGATCAACCTGATCCCGTTCAATCCCTGGCCCGGCACCGCCTATGAATGCTCGGACTGGGATCAGATCGAGAAATTCTCGGAATACATCTTCAACGCCGGCTATTCCTCGCCGGTACGCACCCCGCGCGGCCGCGACATCCTCGCCGCCTGCGGCCAGCTCAAGTCGGAGACCGAAAAGCTTTCGGCCCGCGAGCGCCAGGCGCTGCGCGCCATGGCGATGACGGATTGACGATGCGTGCCCATGCTCTCGCATCCTCGTCATTGCGAGCGAAGCGAAGCAATCCAGAATCTTTCAGCGGCGGTAGTCTGGATTGCTTCGCTGCGCTCGCAATGACGGTGAGAGTGGCGTCATGTCCCTGATCGGTCGCCTCATCGTCATCTTCTTCGGCTTCCTCGCTGCCTGCTTCATTGGCGGCATGATCGTGGTCGTCGCGCTGCTGTTTCCGGAATTCGCCGATCTGGGCGCCGGTCCCGTCGACCAGGGCGCGATCGACATCCTGCTCGGCTTCGGCTTCATCTTCGTCTCGGGCTTCGCGCTGGTCCCTGCGGCGGTGATCGTTGCGATCACCGAAGCGCTCTACATCCGCAGCGCACTCGCCTATGCCGCCGGCGGCGGCCTCGTCGGGCTCGCCTGCTATCTCGGCCTCATTCCTTTCCACTCCGACACGCTGCAGTTCGAGGGCATCGTGCGGCGTCACCTCGAGATCATGACCGGAGCCGGCATTGTCGCCGGCGTCGTCTACTGGCTGATCGCCGGCCGCAACGCCGGTGCCTGGCGCGAACCGCCACCCCCGCGCAAGCCGCCTCCGCCATTGCCGGCGAATTCAAGGCCGGATGCGCGGTGATTTGCTTACCCTCCCCTGGAAGGGGGAGGATGGATCGCGCATCGCGCGAGCGGGGTGGGGTGACAGACTATCGGCGACGTCGGTGCGCGTGGCTTCACCCACCTCGGCTCGCATTTCGCTTCGCTACATGCGAACCGATCCTCCCCCTCCAGGTAGGGGAATCGCATATGGCGGCGGATGGGCGTTGCGAAGCGGTTGGAACTGGATTCTTTGGGTGTCTCCCACTTCCCGAGGGAGACCAGAATGCGCCAACTCAAGCGCCTGCTTCGACCGCTCAAGGATCCGCGCGCTAGCAACGTCCGACACGATCTGCTGGAGATCATCGTCATCGCCTTGGCGGCAACATTGGCCGGGGCCAAGACCTGTACGGAGTTCGAGTTCTTCGGCAAAGGCCGAGAGGAGCTGTTGCGACAATTTTTGCAGCTCAGATACGGCATTCCCAGCCACGATACGTTCAGCAACGTCTTCCGTGCTCTGGACCCCAAGGGGTTGGAAGCGGTTTTACGCAAGTTCAGCAAGAGCTTCGGCGTCAGGGGCGTGGTCAGCATCGACGGCAAAGCGTTGCGCGGAGCCTTCGCGCGTGGCCGGCAGGCCACGCCGCTGCATATGGTCAATGTCTGGGCAGCAGGCACGCGCATGGCGTTGGCTCAGAGGAAAGCCCCCAATCGCAACGAGGTTGCCGGAGTTCTCGAAGTCCTCGCTCTGCTTGATCTGGACGGCGCTCTTGTCACCGCTGATGCCTTGCATTGCCGTCCCGACATCGCCCAGGCCATCCGCGACCGGAACGGCCACTACGTATTGGCGATCAAGAGCAATCGTGGCCGGCTCTTCAAAGCCGCCAAGGCGCTGCTGGATACCGCCCACAAGCCAGCACGAGCGGCTCAGCCAAAGACGCCCGCTCACGGCCGCATCGAGCGTCGGCAGGCCATCGTCGCGCCAGCGCCAGACCTGGCAAAGCAATACGCCTTTCCCGCTATTGCTGCCGTCGGCCGTATTGACAGTTGGCGCGCCAATGGCGGCAAGACGGCCAAGCACACGGCTCGATACTTTCTGGCCTCGCGCTTGCTGTCAGCCAAGAAGCTGCTCGAGGTCGTACGTGCCCATTGGAGCATCGAGAACAACCTGCACTGGGTTCTCGACGTCCTGTTCGACGAGGACGCCTGCCGCAGTCGCAAAGACCATGCCCCCGAAAATCTCGCCGTCATTCGCAAGCTGGCCATCAATGCCCTGCAAGCTACGCCTGGTCCGGCCCGCACCAGCCACAAAATGCTCCAGGCGAGGTGGAATAACGACTTTCTCCTCTCCGTCCTTGCCCATATGCGATAGCCCTACC
>NZ_JAFCJT010000049.1 GCF_018130785.1 Bradyrhizobium liaoningense | reverse complement strand
GATCGTGGCCTGAGGTCGGCTCAGTTTTGGCTTCAAGACTGACGGCCCAGTAAGGCCGTTTTTACACGGCCAAGACCTAAAGCAGACATTGAGGCCTTGCCGCTTGAGGCACAAATCCCCTGGGAGTCAGATTCTTTGAGCTTGTACCGCTTCATCAATTGCTGCTTGAAGTCTGTCGATGGTGAAGGGCTTTTGCAGCACTAGTGCCTTCTGATGCTGGTCAGCCGCTCGGGCCGAGTCATAGCCCGATGCAAAGATAAAGGGGATGTGACGAGCGGCGATAGCATCGGCAATGGGAAAACTCATGTGGCCATGCAGGTTCATATCGATGATGGCAAAATCGAACGCGGCCGATCGCGCCAGCTCTAGCGCCGGGTCAATGTCTCCCGCTTCGGCAGCGACTTGGTGACCAAGGCTCTCCACCATATCGGCGATCATCATCCGGATCACCGCCTCGTCTTCAACGAGGAAGATCGAAAGGGTCATTCCAACGATCCTTCCCCGCTTGCGGCAGGCGATTGGCCTTGCTCAAGCGCGGTCCTAACCGCAGCCGCTAGTTCGGCCGGTAAAAAAGGCTTGCGCAGGAATGGCGCCGTTCCCATTGCTGCTTCAAGCGCCGCAGAATCGGCGTACCCGCTGACAAAGAGAACGGAAAGCGATGGCTGCAACGCCCGGGCAGACTTGACGACATCGGCGCCATTAGTGCCGGGCATGGCGAAGTCGATAATCATCAATTGCGGCTTCAATGTCTTTTGCAAGGCAAGCGCCTTGTCACCCCGTTCGGCCTCATGGACGACATACCCGATCTCGGTTAGGAAGCTCGTCATGATGGAGCGAACATCGTGATCATCGTCCACGATCAGAATGGTTTCAGACTGCCCAGCTTCAGACATCGGCGCAGCCTCGATAGCTGAGTGAGAGGCGACCAGGCCGCGGCGAAGATGAAGCCGCACCGACGTGCCTTCCTCGGGTTGACTAACGATGTCCACGTTACCACCCATTTGACGCACAAGGCCGTACACTTGGGAGAGCCCAAGACCAGTGCCCTTGCCCGGCGGCTTGGTCGTGAAGAACGGATCGAAGGCACGCGCGATGACTTCGGGTGGCATGCCCGTCCCTGTATCGGTCACCGCAACGATGACCTTGCGAGGGTCATCCGGATCTCCGTTTGTCGAAATCACAAGCTGTCCGCCGTCCGGCATCGCATCCCTGGCATTGATACCTAGATTAAGAATGGCGACTTCGAGCTGGTTGCCATCGGCGATGACGACCGGAGCGCCGGGATCGAGCTTGAGCTCAATCAACACGCTCGCACCGAGAGACTGGTTCAGGAATTCGTACATTCCTTCGATAAGGCGGTTGATGTCGATCGAACCGGTCGCGAGCTTTTGGGTTCGTGAGAACGCCAACAGTTGAGCTGTCAATTTTGAACCACGTTCCGCAGCCTTGAAGGCATTCTCGGCAAGCCTTGTGATGCGGGGCTCGGTGGCGCGGGTGCGGATCAGGTCGAGATTTCCGACGACAGCGGTCAACAGATTGTTAAAGTCGTGAGCGAGACCACCCGTGAGCTGGCCGACCGCTTCCATTTTTTGCGCCTGAAGCAACTCGGCCTCGGCCTTTTGCCGTTGCGCCATTTCCTCCTTGAGTTGTCGATTGGCGTCGGCGAGTTCGGCGGTGCGCGTTTGCACTTGCTTGTCGAGCGATGCGTTCAGTATACGGAGGGCGTCTTCTGAGCGGCGAATGCGGAGCAACGCATTGATCGCGGCCGCCAGTTCGAGCGGCTCGGCGGGTTGAACCAGATAGGAATCAGCGCCGGCGTTCAAGCCAAGGATTCGGTCCTCCGACGTCGTGAATGTCGCCGACGTCTGCAAAACCATTACCTCGGGCCACTTCTGCTTGATGAACGCACAAACCTCGAAGCCGCTGATATCAGGCAGCTGCACATCTAGCAGCACGACGGGGGGCTTGTGCTTTTCGACCAGTCGAAGCGCCTCCGCGCCAGTGCTCGCCTCGATCACGTCAAATCCACCGGCGTGCAGATCGCGCGTCTTGACGTATCGCTGTGCTTCGAGATCGTCCACATTCAGGACGATGATCCTTTCGTCCGTACTCATGTGCTGCTCTGGATGGCGTCACGCAGGAAAGAGGAAACGCTTTCGCGAGAAATTGCATTCTTGGATATTAGGCGGATATGATCGGGAAGGCGAGATCGGAGCGTGTCGTCAATTGTCATCGACGTCGATACGACGACAGGAATGGCATTGGTTCGCTGGTCCGCGCCAAGCTGCTGCAGAACGGTGAATCCGTCTACCGTAGGCATCTGCAGGTCTAGGATTATGACGTCTGGCTTCTTCTCGCGGGCTAGTTTGAGGCCTTCCTCACCACCGCTCGCCTCCAGAAATTCGTAACGGGACTCATTTCCGACGATTTGCCGCAGTACATAGCGGAACGTCTCGTCATCATCGATCAGTAGCACGCTCTTGCCATCGTTACCCAGAGACGAAGTGCTCTCGCGATCAGGCTCACCCGCCGAGGCCGGTATCTCCAGAGTAAAGACGGAGCCTTGTCCTGGCACACTCTCGACGGTTAAGTCGCCGCCCAGCAGCCGCGCCAGCGAGCGCGACAGCGGTAGGCCGAGACCCGTACCTTTTACCTTCCGTTGCAGCCGCGTATGAACCTGCGAAAATTCCTCGAAGATGCGTTCGTGATCCTCCGGGGCGATACCGATGCCTGTGTCTCGCACCGTAACAATCACGTATCGTTCGTCCTCACCCATCCGAGCCGTTACCCGCACTTCGCCGGATTCGGTGAACTTCAGCGCATTTGAGATTAGGTTGCGCAGGATCTGGGAAACCTTGGCCTCATCGGTGTAGAGCGTCGGCAGATCTTGCGCCGGCTCAAATAGAAGCTCGACCGATGAGGTGGTTAGCAGCGGCCTGAGAGCACCTCGCAGCGCGCCGAACAGACTCGTAACAGCAAAGCGCACCGGCTTAACGTCCGCCTTGCCGGCCTCGACCTTGGCGAGATCGAGCATGTCGTTAACGAGTTCCAACAGGCTTTCTGCGGAACGCCTGATATAGCCGACCTGACGTTCCTGTTCGGGTGTCAGCTCGCCGTCGATTCGGTCCAGTAGGAGGCGCGAAAGTGCCAACACAGAATTCAGCGGGGTCCTGAACTCGTGACTCATGTTCGACAGGAATCGCGTCTTGAGTTCACTCGCCTGCCGCAACTGCTCGGCGCGACCGTCGAGTTCGGCATAGAGCGCGACCACGCCGCGATTGGTGTCCCCCAGCTCCTGATTGAGCTGTTCACTCTCATCCTCGCGGCGCCTCAGTTCCTCCAGGCTTTGCATCAACTCGCGGTTTTGCTCGCGCAAAGCGGTAAGGGGGTCGGATGAGGCTTCCTTCTTCAGGTTGGAAGCGATCTCGGTCAGTTTGGCGCGTGGCCACGGCTCGAGGCGACTGGGGAGCTTGTGCCCGACCTCAACCGTGGTACCTTTGCCGACCTTTGAATCGATATTGAATGTATCCATCAGGCGGCGTGCGCCCACCAGGCCAAGCCCCATGCCGCTTGAGGAGCGGTATTGCCCGTCGAGAATTGTCTGGAGGTCGGCGATACCGGGTCCCTTGTCGCAGATGCGGACCACGAAACTTTGCGGAGAGGCGGTCGCATCGAGCGCGAATTCGGCGCGGCCACCGCCGGCGTATCCGAAGGCATTGCGTGCAAGTTCGGAGACCGCGGTCGCGATACGCGTTTGGTCCTGGCGGTCGAATCCCAACAACTCGGCAACGCGGTGCGCGCGCTGACGAACTGCAACGACGTCGCCCTCATTCTCGATCGGCATCGTGACGATTGGCCAGAATTTGGAAGCCGCCGCCATGCCCGTCACCACTTGGCCACAAGCACCGTCGCATCATCGCGATGGCGGGTGAAGTCGCGATAGAGGATTGCGGCGATCAGCGAAGGATGCAAGCTCGCCAGATTGGTGTACCGATCCACCGTCCAACTCGACGCAAGTCCGTCGGAATACAGGATCACGAGGCCACGCTCGAAAGGATAATCGAAAGACTGGATTTTCCGAGCGTTGAAGCCGGCGGTGCCCGCCATCGAGACCATTCGTCTCGTCTCACCCGGAGTAGCGATCATGCCGGCAACGTTTCCGACACCCGAGAAAATAATCTTTCTTGCGACGGGGTCGAAACGCGCGATCGATACTGCGGCTCCGCGCGTCGACCGAAGCCCGCCATGGACGTAATCCATAAGGTTAGCCACCGTGTGGCCGTTGTAGCGATGGAACAGCCGTACGGCCGCGACAGAAGCTTCCGCGGCATCCGGTCCGTGCCCCAGACCATCGGCGACCAGCAAGGTTCGCAGGTTTCCCGTATTGGATACGGTCCATGCATCACCGCAGACGTCTTGGCCTGCCTTAGCGACGGAAACGCCGCCCCAGGTCGGCGAGTTCGGCGGCTTACCGGGTTGGGGTTTTCCCGGAGCGACGCGGGCCAGCACTGCGGTACCCTGGCCGGGCCAGGAGCCAATATCGACGAAATGCGACTGGCGGATCACCGCGCCAAGGCCATGGCCAGCGGTGCCCGCGCTTGAATAGCCATCCTCCAGACAGGCCGCGACGTTGCTCATCCCGGCGCCCTTGTCGAGTGCAAGAATCTCGATGCCCTTGCTTTCGTTATCCTCATATGCGCCGACCAGGATTTCGCCGCCTGAGCCGTGCTTGACGAGATTGGTCGAAAGTTCTGTCGCGATCAGCGCCAGCTTGCCGGTCTCCACTTCCGTCAAGCCTGTTCGGCCGGCCAGATCGGTTGCTGTCCGCCTTGCCTCCGCGACGCCGCTCTGATCGTTGACAGCAACCGATTTCATTTCACTTCCAACGAGCAATGATGACTTTTGTGCCTTCGCCGGGCTTTGAGGCGATCGAAAATTCATTGCAAAGGCGCTTGGCGCCTCCAAGGCCCAAGCCCATGCCCTTGCCCGTCGTAAAGCCGTCCTTGAGCGCCTGTTCGATGTCTGGAATTCCCGCCCCCCGGTCTTCGAAGGTGAGGCGAAGCCCCCGCCGTCCGGCTTGGTCAAGAATTTCCAGGACCACTTCGCCCCCGCCGCCATAGTCGAGCGTGTTGCGCGCCAGTTCGCTCGAGGCGGTCACAATCTTGGTCTGATCGACCAGGCTAAGGCCGACCTCGACCGCGAGTGTGCGGGTCTGTTGCCTGACCCGCACGACGTCGTCGGATTGCCTGATCTCCACCCGCTCAGTCTTCGTCGTCGGCATCGTCTGCCTCCGACTCGGAGAGGCGACCTTCAATCAGGGCCATGCCCCGTTCGACATTCAGCGCGGTCTTGACGCCGGCAAGTGACAAGCCCAATTCGACAAGAGTGATCGCTACCGCTGGCCTCATACCGACGACAACAGTGTCCGCATCGAGGATACGGGAAACGGCCGCGATATTGTCGAGCATGCGGCCGATGAAGCTGTCGACGATTTCCAGCGCCGAGATATCGATCAACACACCCCTGGCGCTATGCGCAACGATCTTGCTGGTCAGATCTTCTTCCAGCGTGGTCGCGAGCCGATCGTGCATGTCGACCTGTATGGTGACGAGAAGCGCGTTCCCGAATTTGAGGATAGGAATGCGATCCATCGTTACGCACCTTGCTCGCCAGCCTTCGGCTTAAGACCGGCTTGCCACTCTCCCTTCTTGATCCGGGTGACCGTGCGTCCGGTCTGGCGAAGCGCGAGCCCGAAAGCGTCCGCCAGTGTCGCCTTCGAGATAACGTTCAATTCAACGCCGAGATGCACCATGGTTTGCGCAATCTGCGGCCGGATACCGCTGATCATGCAATCCGCTCCCATCAGACGGGCGGCGGCGACGGTCTTGAGAAGATGCTGTGCGGTGAGGGTATCGACAGTAGGCACACCCGTAATGTCGATGATAGCGATCTCTGCTTCATCATCGACGATGGTCTGAAGTAGATTCTCCATCACGACCTGGGTGCGCTGGCTGTCCAGCGTGCCGATCAGCGGCAGCGCAAGAATTCCGTCCCACAGCTTTACAACTGGTGTCGACAGCTCCGCGATTTCGCGCTGTTGGCGGATGATCACTTCTTCACGGCTTTTCTGGAAGATTTCGAGCGTGAAGAGACCGAGCTCATCAAGCAGCAAGGTTGTAGTCCAGACGGTCGCGGCGATCTTCTCTGGCGAGAGCGTCTGGTCGCGATTGAGCGCGTTGAACAGCGGCTCCTTGAGTGAGAAAATGAAGGTGGCGGTTTCACTCGGCGTGAAGCCCTGCAACGCCCGGGATCGGGAGAGATCATTGAGCATGGCCTTGGCCGGCTCATAAACGGGGTTGGAAACGTCGTTTCCACCCTTAGCCAGCGCGTCGCGAAGCAGATGAAGGAAGTTCTGGGACTGAGATTGCAGTTCGCCTTCGGAAATGCGGCCGGTGTTAAGGGTCCCGGCTTTCTTCTGCAGCTCAAGCCATTCGGGAAGAATTGTCTGTTCGTTCCGGGATACCAGTGACGCAATGTCACTTCCCGCTACATCCGTCATCGGCAATCTCCATCACGCAAACTTCGCCACGCGACTCGGCAAGCAAACTGCCCGCGGCGCGCAGCCTTTATGTGTCTGAATAAGTTGACTTTTTCAGCCGGAAGAGCACGCCGAAGGTTGGATGCCGCGTGCTATTCGCCCCAAACACCCCCGTTTAACTCAGCAAAACACGTTTGGTTCCATCGAGTTCCGGCGCACCGGCAGATTGTCAGAAGCAGTAGATGAGGAACATGGTGCGGGTCTATCCGCTCCATCCCTTGAAAGGCGCGCCAAACCATCTAAATAACATCCAATGACCATCCACAGGGATGGTAGAGATGAGTGCTCCCTATGGCTGATAATGTGCGCGAGCTGCGACCCAAGGCCCCCGACACCGAGAAGATCACGATCAACCTTGGTTATGTCGACCTCGGTCATGTCGATCTCATGGTGCAGGAAGGGTTCTATTCGAACCGGACCGATTTCATCCGGACGGCAATCCGGAACCAGCTCGAGCGCCACCTAGAGGTCGTCAGACAATCAACGGCCCGGAAGAACCTGAACCTCGGGCTGCGCAACTACACTCGCGAGGATCTCGAAGCGGCGCGGCGCGCCGGCGAAATGCTGCAGATCAATGTTTTGGGCTTAGCCACCATCGCCCAGGACGTCACTCCCGAGTTGGCTCGCGCCACAATCGCGTCGGTCTCGGTGCTGGGGGCCCTTCACGCCACTCCCGCGGTCAAGGCCGCTCTCGCCGACAGAACGAGGTGAACGATGCTGAATCACGACATAGTCCGCGAAGCAACCCGCCTCACGCGTGCCGGCCAACTGGTCGAGGCCACGGCGCTCCTGCAGCGTATGCTCCACGGCGGTAGCACTCCAAAACCAAAGCATCGCAACGCCACTCATGCTCGGTTTCCGTTGCTCGATCCGCTTACCATCGACGCCACGGCCGACGTCGTCGGGGAGCGGGAAGCTCCGCAGATCTCGCCGGCCCGCTCTGGACGCAAGCGCTCCTTACCGCTCGACGGCATGGGGGATTTTTCCGGGCTCGGACTGCGAAGTCCGATCACGCGCGCTCCTCTGTCCCCATCGGACATCGTGCCCAAGGGCACACGGTTTATCGCCGGTACCTTCAGTAACGCCGCGGGAAGCCGGGCCTACAAGCTGTTCATCCCAAGCCGCTGTCGGGGACAACGGCTTCCCCTGATCGTCATGCTTCATGGCTGCACCCAGTCGCCGGACGATTTCGCGGCCGGCACCCGGATGAACTTCCTGGCGGAAGAGCAGAATTGCTTCGTGGTCTATCCTGAGCAGCCGAGCGGAGCCAACCAGTCGAAGTGTTGGAACTGGTTTCGCACCGGAGACCAGCGCCGCGGCGGGGGCGAGCCCTCGATGATCGCCGGCATTACCCGCCAGATCATGCGCGACCATGCGATCGATCCGCAGCGCGTATACGTCGCGGGTCTGTCGGCCGGCGGGGCCGCCGCCGCCATCATGGGCGCAACGTATAGCGACCTGTATGCGGCGGTCGGTATTCATTCAGGCCTCGCGTGCGGAGCCGCGAGCGATCTTCCCTCCGCGTTCGTCGCCATGCGGCAGGGAGGCGGCTCCAAGGCAATTGCGGATGGCAAAACTTCTGTGCCGACCATCGTTTTCCATGGCGATCGCGACACTACGGTGCATCCAAAGAATGGCGATCAGATACTCGAGCAGTTCGCCAGGGCAACGAGGTCGACGACGAAGGTACTTCGCGGACGCGTACCCCACGGCCATGCCTATACTCGCACCGTCCTGATCGACGGGGCCGGTCGGGCGATCTCCGAACAATGGAACATCGATGGCGCTGGACACGCGTGGTCAGGCGGCAGTCCCGCCGGGTCCTACACTGATCCGCAAGGGCCGGATGCGACGAGGGAAATGCTGCGCTTCTTCCTCGAGCATTCGCTCGGTGGGTAGCCTGGCTTCACAGGGCGCTCAGGTTGTCCTCGAACACGTCGCCGAGCTTCCGATCAGCTTGCCGGCCTCTAGTCGCCGCAACTTAAAGCGGCCTTTGGAGAGCGCAACGAGCGGAGAGCTAATAGTTCTCAGGTCGACGGCCGTTGAGCTTCGGTCTGGAAGATCGCCAGCGAGACGTTTGTTGGTTGGAGTTGCTACCTGAAATCATCGTCACATCGCAGAACGGGCGATTGATCTCAGTTCGTGCGGGACTTCAACAATGCGCGGGTTTGGAACGCCACATCACAAAGCCTGTTGTCCGTTCAGAAATGACCGTTGTAGTCGCACCGCCATATTCTTGGAGCGTCAGATGAGCAAACGCAAACCGGCACCAGTGTCAAAGCGCGCCCGCAATCCGAAAATGGCCGCGCGGGCCCAACGGAACAAGCAGGCCATCGTTAAAAGCCCGAAAGAGAATCTTCTTCGCTCTGTTGCGGCAGCCTCGATTGAACCGCCTCTTAAGCTTCATGATGATGCTAGACACGAGGTTCCTATCATTGATTCTCGGGTGGATGCCTTGCCAGATGATCTCAGTCAGAGAATGATTGATAGCGATCCAATGAAAGGCTTAGCTTTAGCCACGGCAAACATGCAGGCTTACCAAGCAAAGCTTCTTGAGATAGCTCAGGCCAACGTGCAATTTGCTTTTGATTTCGGCCTGAGACTTGGGACGATCAGGTCACCAGCTGAGTTTTCCGCCGTCATTACGGAGTTTACTCGCAGACGGGTCGATATGTTCGGGCAGCATTCGAAAGAATTGGCGGCATATCCGTTCTGGCGCATCAAGCCGCCCCGAGAGCTCACGGCTCTGCCGGGACGATAACTGCAAGCCGTACTCCGCTGCGGCAAAGGATGGACGCAAACGCGGATCACGCACGCGCTGATCATGGTTGCTTGCTTTCGGCTGGGGAGTGCGGCTCACAACGAGGGAGCGGAATCAGCAACCCTTAGTGGGCTCGGTGCCGTCAATCCGAGGGACCTGCGATCAGGAATGTAGGTGGACACCATGTCCACAACTGAAGCCGTTCCGCTGATGGTTTTGGCGGGACCTGTTGTCTGATTCTCGGCAACATCGCGTTCAGGTGACAGCGGAGCGAAAAACTCCGCCTATCGGCGTCTTTACCTATTGCGACGCAGTGCCGCCGCGCCTTGCGTGGTCCTGTTTCATCGACCGCCTGGCCCACAACTATCGCGTCGTTTGCTTCGACCGGCCAGGGTTTGGCTATAGCGACCTTCCGCGCACGCGCATCTGGACGCCCACAACGCAAGCTTCCTTGTTCGCGAAGGCTCTTGATCGGCTTGGAGTGCGCAATCCCGTGGGCTCGGCCACTCCTAGGGAACGCTGGTGGCAATCGCTGGCGCT
>NZ_JAFCJT010000048.1 GCF_018130785.1 Bradyrhizobium liaoningense | reverse complement strand
GGCTCTAAGGGCGAGGCTTGGGCCCATCCGATTCGGACAGGGCAGCAAGCACTGTTTCGGTCGTCGCTCCCGTGATGGAGTCCGGCCCGACAAACGCTCGACGGATGATCCCTCGTTGGTCGAGGATATAGGTGGCCGGTATTGGCAACATCCAAAAGGAGAAGCCATGGAGATGCGGGCGCTGCCGTCGCGACGCCGCTCTATGCGGGCGTCAGATCTTCACCACATCGCCCGCGATGTATTGGCTTCATTTAGGGGCGTGGAAAACTCGATTAGCTTCAGGCCAGACTAATAGGCGCAGAAAAGGCGGAACTACACCAAAATTGCGTCAGCGCCAATATCGCAGGCCGAATAACAGGCGGTGGAAGAAGAGTCGTAGCGAGCGGGACCGGTGGCCAGCCTTCCGGCCTTATGACAGCCGCCTTGTAGCATGCTCGCTATATTGAGGAAGACCTGATCAAACTGGGTCCGCGTGCGCGACGTTTCAGAAATCGGAACCGGCGAAGTGACGCTCCGCGCCAAATAAGTCGAAACCGGGATATCCAAAAGTCGCAGCCCGGCTCGGCCAAAGTCTAACCCGGCTTCGCCCTTCCTGTCAGACGTGCAAATGCGAGTGCAATTGAGGACTTGCGTGTCGCAGGGCAACCTCACCTCGCATGGCTTGTAGCAGCTTTCGGGCGAAGGAAACTGCCGCTCGGCCTGATGCGGGGCCCTCAGCACGGGCACCGCAATCGCGCAACGGAATCGATGAACGAAATCCTGAATAGGAACCCGGAGTCCGACCCCATGCGCCTAGCCGATGATGACCAGTTGACGGCACAACTCCAATTCAAACGGACGAGAGAAGCGATGGCAAAAGGCCGCCCACCACTTTCGCCCTCGACGCTGCGAGGCGAACTCCAGCAAGTCGGTTTACGCGAGAATTTGTTGAGGCCACGCTATTCGCGGCATGCCCCCGAAGATCTGCAACAACGTTCAAGATCACAAGTGTTGCTTCCGATAACTCGATCCCCGATCATTGGAGGCGACCATGAATCCTCCATTTTTGATCCAGCTCGCCAATTGGATGGTCTCGTCGCGGCGAATGCGATCCATCCTGTCGTTGAAATCTCTCCTCGCGAGGCTGTGGCACGCCTCACCCTAACAGGGCATGGCATGGCCGCCGAATCTGTGCAATCCACCAGCCGAAGCGCAATCCAACATCATTATCGGGCTCCAATGCACATGCTCGTAATGTACGAGAAGGGGGAGCGCCGCGACGGAGAGACATTTGTGGAAGGTTTGCCGCGATCAGCGCTCCGGAACCTCGAGCGGAAGCTGACATTTGTGCCGGCTGGCCGCGAATTTCACGATTGGCACGAGCCGCGCGGGTCGCAGATGCGGCTCATGTACTTCTACTTCGAACCTGAAAAGCTTAAGGCTCTCTCTAAGCATGGCATCACCGACCTAACGGACGCTCCACGCCTACTATTCGAGGACGAAACGCTATGGCACACCGCGTTCAAGCTGAAGACTTTCGTCGAGAGTTCCGCGGGTGACCCAATGTACTTCGGAAGTCTCGGTACTCTGCTCATACATGAAGTCGTGCGTTTCACTTGCGGAATGCCCAGCATTCAACCGCAACTCAAAGGTGGCCTTGCACCGTGGCAGCAACGAATCGTCACCGCCTATATCGAGGAACATCTCAATGAGCGGATACCGATCGGCGCGTTGGCGCAGCTCGTTCGTCTAAGCCCGTTTCATTTCTGCCGGGTATTCAAACAATCTCTCGGAATGCCGCCACATCGGTACCAGACCAGCCGTCGTGTTGAGCACGCCAAGTTGCTACTGGCAAACCGCGCGGGCTCGATGACGGAAATCGGTCTGGCGGTAGGCTTTAGCAGTCGCAGCGCGTTCGCCACGGCGTTCCGGAAGGCGACGGGAATTGCCCCCGCGGATTACCGCCGAAGCGTGGCTCCTCCTGTGAAATATGAATGACCTGCGACGTCGCGACCGGTGCGCGCTAGGAAAGCAGCTCACGAGCCTGACGAAGACATTGCATCTGCGAGTGACGGCCCTGGCGGCATCCGTTCTCGCGAGCTTAGTGGTGAGCATGTTGTCGCACGTCAACGGATCATTTCGGTCTTTAAACCGCCGAACGCGTTAACGACGGAAACTCGGATATCTGGCCGTACTCGATGCTCCCATAGCCCATTGGCAACCGGCTAAGACTGACTTGCCATATTGGCTCCACGAGCCGGAAGACTCTTGGCAACGAAAAGCAGAAAGTCCGCCGCACGAGTTCAACAAAGCGACCGAAAGCTGAAGCGGCGCAAGGGGAACGGCCCCGCCGAAAGGCCACAGAGCGATCCTAAGGGCGCTCGGTAAATCTGTCGCTGCTAATGGAGCGTGAGGGTGAACAGATATTTCATCGGCCGGCTTACAGCAGGGTGCTGAGGGCCATCGACCTGGCGAACGTCTCGCGGCAACGAACCATGGCGTTCCACGCTGGAACTCGCGCGGTGTCACGTGTTGAACGGCCTTCGTGAAGGTGATATTTTGAATTTGGGAGAGTATCTCGTGGCGCAGCATTCTATTCAAAAGCGTGCGGTAGCCGAGGAGCCAACTATCGCCGTTGTCGACGATGACGAGGACTTCCGCGACTCACTCGGAGGTCTGTTGAACTCGGTCGGCTTCAAGGTCAAGTTGTTTGGGTCGGCCGCGGAGCTGCTCGAAGACGAATTGTTACCGGTGGCGAGCTGCCTCGTACTTGACGTCAGATTGCCGGGCTTGGGCGGTCTCGATTTTCAAACCGAGCTATCGAAAATGAACGCTTCCATTCCCATCATCTTCATGACCGGCCACGGCGACATTCCGATGTCGGTCAAGGCGATGAAAGCAGGCGCTGTGGATTTTCTGACCAAGCCGTTCCGCGATCAAGACATGCTGGATGCAGTGGCGATCGCGCTGGAACGCGATCGGACGCGACGGAAGGCCGAGCAGCGGCTCACGGACCTGAAGTCGCGTCTCGAGCGTTTGAGCCAGCGCGAGCGAGAGGTTCTGGCTCTCGTGACCACTGGCTTAAAGAACAAGCAGGTCGCTTTCCAGCTAGACATAGCCGAGATCACTGTGAAGGCGCACCGTGGCCATGTGATGCAGAAGATGGGTGCGCAATCGTTCGCCGAGCTTGTCAAAATAGCGGAGACGCTTGGCATAAAGTCGCCGCGGTCTTAATCGCTTCGTGATGGCACGTGGCACCATCCGCGAAGACGTTGTTGTTTGTGCGAACCAACTGATGGTCTTAATCGGTTGCCGGAAGAGCGCCGCTCCGCGTCGAACGTAAACGACTTGGCATCGGCGCGCGTTCGGACGTGGCCCAAACCAGGCTGAACTATTCAGAAGTTCTGCATCAATTATTCCAAAGTATAGCAACGATTATTCCGAAGTGTGGCATCGCCCGTCCACAATATAATCGCCAGTCCAGCCTCTTGTCGTTACAGTGCGATTGATTGGATAGCCGCGCAGTGCGCGTCTTGAGATTGACACGAAACGCGAGATGCGGCGGACCCCATCCCCAGCAGTGAGGGCGGGGATATGTCTAGCGAAATTCAGATTTCGATCATCGATGATGATGAGCAATCTCGCGCGGCATTAGCGGATCTCATGCAGGCAATAGGTTTCACGATTGAGGCTTTCCCATCCGCCGTGGATTTTTTGACGTCTCCCAACGTCCGCCATACCTCCTGTTTGATCGTTGATGTCCACATGCCGCGCATGACTGGGACTGAACTGCATAGCCGCTTGGTAGGATCTGGCTATGACATACCTACAATTCTCATCACGGCTTACCCCGATGACAGCGCGCGAGCTCGGGCTCTGGGTCGGGGCGTCGTTTGCTACCTGGCAAAACCCATCGACGAGGAGGTTCTGCTCGCATGCGTCGAATCGGCTCTGCGGCGCGCCAAATCGGATAAAAGTCCGTCATGACCGCTCAATCAGCTGCCGGCGCCTGCAGGTGAAATAGCCGAACGATTGGGTTCGAGCAACCGTACTTGACACCGGCTCATATCTCCAGCGTCCCGATGCTCAGCTCGAAGATCGTTGCTCTTTGAACGGGTCGCCGTAAATGTGATATCCGTTAAATTCCCATAAGCCCGGCGACTCGCGATCCAACAACTCGATCCCGCGCACCCACTTCACGCTCTTGTACGCATAGAGGTTTGGCACGACGAGGCGCAGTGGGTAGCCATGCTCAGGCGAAAGGGGTTCGCCGCCATGCCGCAGGGCCAAAATCGTCGTCGGGCGCAGAAAATCCGAGATTGGCAGGTTTGCCGTGTAGTTGTTCTCACCATGAACCATCACATACCGGGCCCCTGGCCGCAACTTCACTCGCTTCATCAATTCTGTGGCGAGCAATCCTCCCCAATGGCTGTCGAACCGGCTCCAGCCGTTGACGCAGTGCATATCCGCGAATACGTCGCTCTGCGGTAAATTGGAGAGCTCTTCCCACGAAAGCCGCAGTTGCTCCTCTACCAGGCCGAACACGCGAAAATCCCACGTCCTGGGAGCAAACACCGGCACCGAGCCCACATGCAGCACCGGCCACTTGAGCGTCAGCGACTGTCCCGGGGGCAGCCGTCCAGCGGCACGCATCTCACGCTCTCGTTCGGGTCGCTCGTTCGATTGCACAAATCGCTCCATTGCAAAGTATAGCGCGCGCAATAGTATACCGCGGCCTAGTTGGCAAACGTCGCCAATCTTCGGGGCCTAAAACGCCGTCAGCCGCGTTGCGGCGGACATAACCAAACATTGGGCTTCTGGTACCCCACATCCAGAAGCGCCCTATCAAGGTTCCAGCCCGAAGCGGCGAAGGGCGAGCCTCACTCCTTCCCCTCACAGGTCTCAGAGTTAGAACTACTTGCAGACTCTGAGAGTAAGCCAGGAACAGTCTTGCTGGTATTGTGACGGAAAATGTTGACGGCTCCGATCACCTCGTCCTCATCGTCGCGAATTGGAAAGACATTAACGAGCGCCAGAAGACGATTACCGTTGGGCTGCTCGCAAATCACATCGGCGTTTCGAACGGTGCCGCTGTTGTTGATTACCATGGAAGATGGTGAAAGTTCGTGCGGCATCACTTCTCCTGAGGGGTAACGAAGAAGGTGTGACCCGCAATACTTTTCCGAGGTTCCTAGAGACGGCGTGCGTCCCCAACCCGCGATTGCAGTTTTGTTGCATTTGACGACAGTGGCATCCTTTTCGAGAACGTATATCCCTACTGGGATAGAATCCATCGCCGCTTGGTCTGCAAGAATTCCTTTTGCGACGAGGTGCCCGTCGACGAGTTCTCCTCGGAAGTCGATTTTGTCGAAGTCGCCATCCAAAATCATCGTGCTTGTTGCCAAGCCACTATCTGTCACGCTGGTTGCCATTTTCAACCTCCTTTGCGCGAAAGAGTTAGTAAACGATGGCGCAGCAAGTTCGTTCCTTCAGACAATAGTTCGGCAGCGAGGCTGTCTTAAGCGGTGCGTGCTATCTGCTCGGGCGGCGGCAGCACGTCTTCAAGTTCTGAAAAAACAGGCTTCGCGGAAACTCGCCACCACATCTCCGATCGCGGGACTATGAGCCAGATGATGGGGGCGACGAGAAGGAGGATAGCGCGTACGTTCGACGGAGCGTGAGAGATCGCGAGGGGATAAGCGCAATTTACCGTTCTACGCCGAACAGAACCAACTCTACGGCCGTCGCGGCCATTGATATTTCATCCCTGTTGACATCTTTCTAGCGTCCTGCCCAAATGATCATTCCGAGGTCGTGATGCCGTGGCAACAAGAATGTCACCTATCTCGGGGTACGTGCTGGTGCCCCTGCGGGAAAGCGCGGACTTTACCCTTTACCGCGGCCGAAAGCACGACGACCCCTCGCCAGTCCTGGCTATCGCACTCTTCGAACAGCCATCGCCTCAGAGTATCAAGCGGCTCATGCACGAATACTCGTTCGCAGCCGAACTCGATATCGCGTGGGCTGCCACACCTCTGGCCATTACTCGTCACGAAGAGCGGACGATCCTCTTACTCAAGGACCCTGGCGGACAGCCGCTGGATCGGATTCTTGAGCGTGACCGGGGGCAACCGCTCGACCTGACTCGCTTCCTTAGCACCGCCATTGGGTTGGCAAGAACACTCGGTCAAGTCCATCAACGAGGCCTCATACATAAGGATGTCAAACCTGCGAATGTCCTCGTCGACGACGCCGGCAACGCGTGGCTCACCGGATTCGGGATTGCATCCCAACTTCCGCGGGAGCGTCAGTTGCCCGAACCTCCCGAGTTCATCTCGGGAACGCTCGCCTACATGGCGCCCGAGCAGACGGGACGAATGAACCGTTCGATCGATTCACGGAGCGACCTTTACTCGCTCGGAGTGACGTTTTACGAAATGCTGACCGGGAGTCTTCCATTCACGGCCTCCGACCCGATGGAATGGGTGCATTGTCACATCGCGAAACAACCAGCCGCACCCAGTGAGCGGGTGGGAACCGTGCCGGCCTCGGTCTCCGCGATCACGATGAAGTTGCTCTCCAAGACCGCGGAGGAGAGGTATCAGACAGCGGTGGGAGTTGAGAGCGATCTTCGGCGCTGCCTGTCCCAATGGGAGTCCCAGGGGTGGATCGATGACTTCGCGCCTGGCGCTCGCGACATCCCCGATCGCCTCTTGATCCCCGAGAAGCTGTACGGGAGGGACCGCGAGGTTGACACTCTGCTCACCGCCTTCGACCGCATCGTTGGCGGTGGCCGAGCAGAGCTTGTGCTCGTCTCCGGATACTCCGGCATCGGCAAATCGGCGGTCGTCAATGAGCTTCACAGACCGCTCGTGCCGCCACGCGGCTTGTTTGCGTCAGGCAAATCCGACCAGTACAAGCGCGACATTCCGCATGCCTCGCTGGCCCAGGCGTTTCAGAGCCTCATCCGGCGGCTCCTCAGCCAGAACGAGGAAGACCTGCGCAAATGGCAGGACGCACTTCGTGAGGCGCTGGGTCCGAACGGACTGCTCCTCGTCGATCTCGTCCCGGAATTGAGGTATGTCATTGGCGAGCAGCCGCCAGTGCCCGAGTTGCCACCGCAGGAAGCGCAGAGACGTTTTCAGATCGTATTTCGACGGTTCATCGGCGTATTTGCGCGACCTGAACATCCGCTCGCGCTATTCCTCGATGACATGCAATGGCTGGATGTTGCCACACTCGACCTCCTCGAAGATCTGTTGACCCGCGACGATTTGCAGCACTTACTGCTCATTGGTGCGTATCGGGACAACGAGGTCAATGCCGCCCACCCGCTGGTACGTAAGCTAGAAGCGATCCGTCAGGCCGGAGGGGCAGTGCAGGAGATCGTTCTCACACCACTCAGTCGCGACGATCTAGGTGAACTGCTTGTGGACTCCCTTCACTGCCAAATGGAGCGCGCCGCCCCACTGGCAGAATTGATTCACGAAAAGACGACGGGCAACCCGTTCTTCGCAATCCAGTTCATTTCCACTCTGGCGGACGATCGCCTGCTGACATTCGACTACCGCGAGCGGCGTTGGGTATGGGACCTGCTCCGTATTCGTGCCAAAGGCTTCACGGACAATGTTGTAGAGCTGATGGTCGAGAAGTTGAAGCGCCTTCCGCCAGAGACCCAGAAGGTACTCCAACAGTTCGCCTGCATGGGCAACAGTGCAGAGTTCGAGATGCTGCGGATGGGGTATCAGGGCTCGGTCGAGGACATGCACGACCATCTCTGGGAAGCCGTGCGCTCGGGCCTCATCTTTCGTGCGGACAATTCCTACGGCTTCCTGCACGACCGCGTGCAGGAAGCGGCCTACTCGCTTATCCCGAAGGAGTTGCGTGCCGAGGCCCACCTACGCATCGGAATACTCCTCGCCGAGCACACGCCCGCTGAAAAACGTGAGGAGGCGATATTTGAGATCGTCAATCAACTCAACCGGGGCTCCCACCTCATCACCTTTGTCGAGGATCGCGAGCGCGTCGCAGAACTGAATTTGATCGCAGGCCGGCGCGCGAAACTCTCGACAGCATACGACTCGGCGCTCAAGTATCTCAGGGCCGGCAGAGCCCTTCTAGAAGAAGAGACTTGGGAACGTAATCGCCAGCTCATCTTCTCGATCGAGTATATGACAGCCGAGTGCGAGCTGCTGACCGTCACGGTTGGCCTCGCCGCCGGGGATCCACTCGCGGAAGTGCAAAAGGAATGCGAGAACGGCCTGGCATTTGCTAGGCGGGTGCGTTTCGGCCTGGTCATCGAGCGCTTCGAAGCACAACTCGGCTTGATCCTCACCTTGCGCGGGCTGACTGCTACGTTCGGGTGCCTGGATCATGATGGATACAGCGAACTCGATACCGAACGCCGCTTGGCCATCAGCCCCGATCTGTTGCTCGCCGAGTTCTACTACTGGACGCGAAAGCTGCAAGCGCACTTTTTGGCCGGAGACCTTGCGTCGGCGGTCGACGCCTCGCTGCGCGCAGAACCGCTACTTTGGACGTCGGCGGCAATGTTCGAGTCAGCGGAGTATCGACTTTATAGCGCGCTGGCGCATGCGGCGGTGTGGGATCACGCCACACCCGAGCAGAGACCTAGGCATTTCGATTCTGTGCTGGACCACCACCGGCAGCTCCAAGTGTGGGCGGAGGTCAACCCCGAAACCTTCGAAGACCGCGCTGCCTTGGTCGGAGCCGAGATCGCCCGCATTGAGGGCGGGGTACTGAACGCTCAGGCACTGTACGACAAGGCCATCCGCGCGGCTCACAAATACGGGTTCGTGCACAACCAGGCGATTGCCAATGAGATTGCCGGGCGCTTCTACGCGAAGCGCGGTCACGAGAAGATCGCGGCGACCTATTTGCGGGCCGCGCAGGCCTGCTACCTGCGCTGGGGAGCCGACGGAAAGGTTCGCCAACTCGAGGGGCTTTATCCGCACCTCAATGTGGACAAGTCGATCCCGGATTCCACGGCGACGATAGTGACACCCATCGAGCAGCTCGATTTAGCTACCGTGATCAGAGTCTCGGAAGCAGTGTCAGGCGAGATCGTTTTCGACAAGTTAATCAACACGCTCATGAGTTCGGCAATCGAACACGCGGGCGCCGATCGAGGTCTCTTGATTCTTCCGCGAGGCGACGAGTATCAAATAGAAGCAGAGGCCACAACCAGCAGTGACAACGTTAACGTGGTCCTGAGACAGGCACGTGTCACGGCCACAGATCTACCGAAGTCTGTGTTTCACTACGTCCTTCGGACAAAAGAAAGCGTTCTCCTGCACGACGCGTCCAGCCAGAGCTCATTTTCAGCGGATGGTTATATTCGCGACCACCGCTCACGGTCAGTGCTCTGCCTGCCGATACTTAAGCAGACCAGGTTGATTGGGATGCTGTACTTGGAGAACACTCTTACGACTGCCGCCTTTACTCCTGCTCGAATGGTGGTCCTCACACTGCTCGCTTCGCAGGCTGCAATCTCAATAGAGAACGCTAGCCTGTACCGCGAGCTAGCTGAGCGGGAGGCGAGGATCCGGCGGCTGGTTGATTCCAATATCATCGGCATCTTTGTGTGGGATCTTGACGATCGGATCATCGATGCCAACGACGCTTTTCTCCGCATCATCGGATACGACCGCAGCGATCTCGTCTCTGGGCGACTACGCTGGCGGGATCTGACGCCTTCCGAATGGCGCGATGCCGACGACCGGCGTGTGGCGGCGCTGGAAGCAACCGGAACCGCGCACCCCTATGAGAAGGAGTACTTCCTGAAAAGCGGCGGCCGCGTGCCGGTGCTGGTCGGGGCAGCGACGTTCGGCGGGCGGCACGACCAGGGCATGGCCTTCGTAGTGGACCTGACCGAGCGCAAGCGGGCGGAGGAGGAAATTCGCGAAAGTGAGCGGCGTTACAACGAGGTGCAGATGGAGCTCGTGCACGCGAATCGAGCCGCAACGATCGGGCAGCTCTCGGCGTCGATTGCCCATGAAGTCAACCAGCCGATTGGGGCGACGCTCAACAATGCTTCCGCGGCGCTGCACTGGCTGAGCAAAGAACCGGCAGACCTGGAGAAAGCTCGGCAAGCTCTCAACCGGATCTTTGCAAACGGCAATCGCGCCAGCGAGGTCATTGGCCGGATGCGCGCGCTTTTCAAAAAAGCACCTCTTCGGAAAGAAGACGTGGACATCAACGGAGCAATCCTCGAGGTCATCGCCCTGACCCGTGGCGAAGTCATGAAGTATGGCATTTCGGCGCAGTCACACCTCGTGGAGGGGTTGCCGCTCATTCAGGGAGATCGGGTCCAGCTGCAACAAGTGATCATGAACCTGATCATCAACGCCGTCGAAGCATTAAGCTCGGTCCGCGAGGGATCGCGAGAGTTGGCGATCACCACTGGTAAGGGCGAGCCGGACGGCGTGCTCGTCGTAGTGCGGGATTCGGGTCCAGGTCTGAGTTCAGCTGATCTTGAGCGCATCTTTGAGGCCTTCTACACGACAAAGCCCGGCGGCTTGGGGATGGGTCTATCGATCTGCCGCACCATCATTGAAGCGCATGGGGGACGACTGTGGGCCACCGCCGCCCAACCTCAGGGCGCGACTTTTCAACTCGCGCTGCCTGCACAGTCAAATCAGGCAGCGTGAATTGAACACCCCGCAGCCCGCTAACGGCGGAGCCGCTGGCTACCGACGTCCTGGAGTTTTGCGATTTCAAGCACACGCCCATCGCCCCCGTGACCGATTCGCATCAACTATGAATTCGCCCTTGGAGCAGGCTTGATGCAATGACAGATAGCGATCTCGAAGGCGCAAAGGCCCGCTTTGGTTTCACAATTTAAAATGACAGCCGCCCCTCAACCATGGAAAGGCACAAGCCATCGAGCTGAACTTCGAGCTCAAGCGTCGGCATGATCCCGGCTGTCGTTGGAGTAGTCAATGAAGCCTATGTCAACGAGCTCACGAATTACGACGGGACGATCGCCGCCACAGAGTCGCGAATTTCGATCCATATGTGCTCAGGCTCGTCGCCTTAACGAGCGCTGAAATAGCTAACGGGCTTTCGTGAATGCGCCAGCGGAGATGGTGGTCGTTCGGGGAGACGACTTTAGGATGGGCCCACCTGCGACGGAAAAAATGCCGCTAAGTCGATGAAGGTCCTGAGTATCAGCTCGTCTCCAAGCTCCCCGTGACATTCGCCGATTTGGACGGGGTGCGTTTCAGTCTGTGGCTGATTGCGTTCGTTACGGCCGGTCAACGTGTGCGCCGAAGGTCAACTTGGCGAAGTGCGAACCGTGCTCCTTGACCACGGATATGACTAACGTGTCGGAACCTCAGCGAAAGCCGTCGTTGAGAGCCACTTTCGCAGTCTGAGTTAGCGCAACCGATCCTGACCTCTAAAGCACGGCGGATCCTTCGAGCCTACTTCGGTTGATCCAGCGGTCCAGACCACTGAGGTGTTGGACACATTACAGACGCAAGCGCCGCGAAATACTCACTCAACAAATCCGCAAGAATGAGAACGCCGTAACAAGAACTGCACTTAACTCCGCGACCAAGCCGCTCTATTTCTTTGCAAGAGCATCAGTCGCACGGCAGCGTCACTGAGACCAAGGATGGGCGTATCCCAGCGTCAACTGCATCGCCTAATGGCGCCGATGTGAGCGCCAATGACACCAATCGTTACGCCATGGGGTGGGCACATACAATTTCAATCATCATGAGCGAAGAGCTCCGATCGCAAAGGAAAAAGTAAAAGAGCAAATGCGTCTACTTCTATATCGCCAGTGCCAAGAAGGATGACGGGACCCTGTTCTATCCTTTGCCGCACAAAGTGACTCCGCAGCTTGGCGTCGCGTTAGGTAACAAGTCCTGCCGGGAAGAGAACGATGGAGAGTATAAACCTCACGGCCATCGCCATAAGAGGGATGTCGGCGATGGTCTATGGCAACGAACTGGAACGGTCCGAACCGCGGCAAATCTTTCGAGTATGAGTATGCAACTCCAGCTTCATCAGGTGCGATATTTCTTAGCCCTAGCAAGGACACTCAATTTTACGCGGGCGGCGAAGCAATGCAATGTGACGCAGCCGGCGCTGACAAAGGCCGTTCACAAGCTGGAGCAAGAACTCGGTGGCGCGCTGATTCACCGTGAACGTCACTT
>NZ_JAFCJT010000047.1 GCF_018130785.1 Bradyrhizobium liaoningense | reverse complement strand
GCTCATGCTTTGCGCATTGCGTAGCGTAGGAGTTGCGTTGAGAGCGTTAGGGGCGGCGGATCAAAGCCGGTCGGCCTGACCGAATGGCCGAAAGACATCCGTCGGTTACAGCCGACTTTTGCAACAAAATCGGTCAAAGGCAGCCTCGGTAGCTTGCAAGATCTTGGTCGGCTCACCTCCGCAAAGCGGCCGTCGCGGCACTCTGAGCCAAGGTCAGTCACAGGCCAATTGCTGACATTCAAACTGAAATCAGTCCTATGGAATTCTCACGATTTTCGGCCGCGCCGCATTGCCGCTTTGGAATAAGCCGTGATGCGGTCGAGCAAGGCCGCGGCCTTGATCAGCTCCGAGCGCTCGCTGGCTGTGAGGCATGCATCCATGGCTTCGGTGAGCCAGCGTTCGCCGCGGGCGCGGCTGTCATCGAGAAATCGCTGCCCGGCTGAACTAAGCCGGAGCCTGACTTTGCGCCGATCCCTGGTGTCCGGCGTCCGCACGATCAACTTGCGCGCTTCGAGGAAGCGCAGCGCTGCCGCAAGATTTGAAGAGCGCATGCCTTCGTCGGCCGCGAGCACCGAAGGTGTGGCCGATTCGCCGTGGCGGTCGATCGCACCCAGCACCAGCAACCGCGCCCAGGATCGATCGTCCACGGTGGCTTCGCGGCGCAGTCGGCGGGAAACGTCCATCAACTGTCTTCGCAGTTGCGTGATGCCGCGGTTCCGGCGTTGAATTTTCATATTGCTACTATCAAATAGCTATTGACGGATAGCAATAGAGGCCATGAGCAATCTGTTGAATGCTTCCGTGCAGAAGGAGTGCTGCGCTGGCCGCCTCCGGGCAATCGTGACGATCGCAGCCCATCTCATCATCCAAAATCAGTTTAGGAGATCGCGATGACGTCCAAAAACCTGAGAAAGTTGATCGAGGAAAATTCGTTTGTGACCTGTCCCGGTGTATTCGATCTGGTCTCCGCCAAGCTCGCCGATCGCACCAAGGCCGACGCGCTTTACATGACAGGCTATGGGGTCGCGGCGTCTTACCTCGGGCTGCCTGATGCCGGTCTAGCGACCTATTCGCAGATGCTAGATCGCGTGCAGGTTATCGCCCAAACCGTGCGCAAGCCGCTGATCGCCGATGGCGATACCGGTTACGGTGGTCTGCTGAATGTTCATCACACGGTCCGCGGCTACGAGAAGGCTGGAGCCGCAGCGATCCAGCTTGAAGATCAGCAGAGCCCGAAGAAATGCGGGCACACGCCGAACCGGCACGTGATCTCTGCCAAGGAGATGGTCAGCAAGTTGACCGTCGCGAACGATGCGCGCTCATCGAAAGATTTCCTGATCATCGCGCGCACGGACGCTCGCACGCAACTTGGCCTCGATGAAGCGATCCGCCGTGGCGAAGCCTATGCTAAAGCCGGGGCCGACATTATTTTCATCGAGAGTCCGGAATCGGAAGCGGAGATGCGAAAGATCGGAATGGCTTTGGACGTGCCGCTGGTCTCGAACCAACTACACGGGGGGCGGACGCCCATTCTCAGTCAGGATAAACTCAGGGAAATCGGCTACCGGATGGCTATTTATCCGACGGCGGGCCTGCTCGCTACCGCTCATGCTCTGGACAAGGTCTATAGTGCGCTGGCCGAAGACAAGCCGGTGCAGGAGCCGCTCTATGACTTCAACGTGTTCAGCTCGTTGATTGGTTTTCAGGAGGTGTGGGCTTTCGAGAAGAAATACGCCTCATTGGAAGCGGATTGAGCTGCGACATGACCGACACTTCTGGAAGTCCGCCGGAAGTCTATGACCGCACGACGATCACGCTGCACTGGGCGACCGCAATTCTCGTCGCGATCCAGTTTCTGATTGGTAGGACGACTAACCTTCTGCCGCGTGGCCCGCTTCGGGTTGACATCTGGTCCGTGCATGTCCTGTTTGGTTTTGCGTTCGCGAGCGTCGTGATCTTTGGAATGTTCTGGCGCTCCACACGCGGCCGTAGATTGCCGCCGATTAACCGCGGCGTCTTCCACGTGACGGCAGTGGCAATGCACCGGCTACTCGATCTGCTGCTCGTGATCATGGTCGCACTGGGCATCACCAATGTGTTTGCGCACGGTTTCCCACTGTTCAACATCCTGCACTTTCCGAAATTCGGCGGTGACGCATTCATGCGTAGCATCAATACGTGGCACGGATTGATCGCAAATATCATCGTCGCTGTGGCACTGCTTCATTCCGCGGCCGCGCTTTTCCACCGCTATGTGATCAAGGACGGTGTTTTGCGCAGGATGTGGCCAACCATGACTGAGCGGTGAGCGTCGCTGTGCGAATGACAGCCAAGCATCGAAGGTGAAAAGCGGTGAGCCCGATGACGGCGACTTGGCCGTCTCGAACCGCTACGCCCCCGGGCATGACGTCCCGCGAGGCGCGCACTCACCGCGCCGCTGCGTTCAGATCCATCGTCTCGAGCAGGCTGTTCTGGCGCCATTCGATGAAGGCGTCCTTGAGCCGGCTGATCTCGCCGGCGAACTCTTGCATGCCCCACAGATTGCTCTGCTCGAGCGGGTCGGTCTTGAGATCGAACAGCTGGCCGTCCTCGGCGCCGTGGATAAATGTGGCCTTCCAGCGGTCGTCGCGCACCATGGTGATCAGCCTTGCGCCGGTCATGGCGACGTCGCCGGCCTGCTCAGAGAACACGAAGTCGCGGCCCGACCAGCTCTCCCCCTTCAGCGCCGGCAGCAGGCTGCGGGCCTGGCACGGTTTTGGATGCTCCGCACCGGCGAGATCGAGGATCGTCGGGCCGAGGTCGAACAGCTGGCACTTCTCCCTGATGCGGCGCCCGGAGAACAGGACGGGTGACCAGAACAAGAGCGGAATGCGCGTGACGGGCTCGTACATCGACCATTTCTGGCTGAGGCCGTGCTCACCGAGATTGTCGCCGTGGTCCGACATGAAGACGACGATGCAATTGTCGAGATAGCCCTTGTCTTCGAGCGTTTGCAGCAGGCGCCCGATTTGCTCGTCGATCATGGTGACGTTGGCATAATAATGCGCGCGCAGGCGCCGCATCTCTTCGTGCGTGGGCTGGAGCTTCCATGACACCGCGTCGTGGTCGACCTCCGTGTCGTGGCGCCGCTTCTCTTTCAGATACGCCGGCAGGCCTTCGATCTCCGCCTCGGTTGGTTGCGGCACCGGCAGATCGTTGCGGGCGAGATAGTGCTCCAGATATTCCGGGAGCGGATCATAGGGCGGATGCGGACCGGGCAGGCCGATCTGCATGAACAGCGCCTCGGGCCTGGGGCGCGTCTCCAGCCACCACATCGCGGTCTCGGCGACAAAGATGTCGGGATGCAGCGATTTCGGCATTTCCCAGGTGAATGCGCCCATGCGGTCGCCATAGTCAGGCAGGCTGCGATAGCCGGCGCGGGACGGTTTCGTCAGCTTGTGCGCAGCAAAGGCCTTGTCGAGCTCGTCGGCGAACCAGCGCCCCTCGAAAAAGCGATCCTTGTTCTCGACCACGAAGCGTTCGTGGAAGCCGGCCTTGGCGTCATAGGGGATGGTGTGCATCTTGCCGACATTGACGCAGTGATAGCCGGCGTCCGCCAGATTGCTGACCCAGGTCTTCTGCCAGCGCTGCCCGTTCTTCAGCACGCCCGAGGCGTGCGGATAGAGGCCGGAAAACAGCGCCGCGCGCGAGGGCACGCAGCTCGGCGCATTAATGAAGCAATTGTCGAAATAGACGCCTTCGCGCACGAGGCGGTCGAGATTTGGCGTCTTCATATAGGGATGGCCCGTCGCCGCGATCGTGTCGAACCGTTGCTGGTCGGTCATGACCAGGATGATGTGGGGCTTTGTCACGATCGATTTGTCCTACGCGGCGATGTCAGAATAGAAAATATGTCTGACATAATAATTCTTGTCAAACCTCGGACCGTGGGGATATCTTGCACAAACGGGGCTTAATTCTTTGCCCCGCGTCCGTTCGCAGTTGCAATAAATCAGACATTTGAACCCGGATCAGATGGACGTGGCGAAGGCCGAAAATCCACAGTCGAGCGCCCAAGTCGCCCGCGAGGTGGCCCGGATGATCCTGACCGGCGTGTGGCGCGAGGGCACGACGCTGCCACGCGAGATCGAACTCGCGTCGCGCTTCGACGTCAGCCGCACCTCGATCCGCGAGGCGCTGTCGTTGCTCAAGGCCAAGGGGCTGATCGCCTCGAAGCAGAAGGCCGGCACCCATGTGCGGGCGCGCTTCGACTGGAACATGCTTGACGAGGAGCTCTTGAACTGGACGCTGTCGGCGCTGCCGACGCAGGAGTTCGCCAAGCAGATCCTGGAGGTCCGACGCATCGTCGAGCCCGAGGCCTGCGCAATCTGCGCGGCGCGCGGCACCGACGAGGATTTTGCCCGGATCGAGCGCGCCTATCGCGGCATGGACGCTGCCGGCATGGACCGTGTCGCCTATGCCGAACCCGATCTGCAGTTCCACCGCGGCATCCTGATCGCCACGGGCAACGACTTCCTGATCGCCTTCGGCGCGACGGTGGCCGCAGCGCTGCGGATGTCATTCGACCTTTCGAGCACCAATCCGGGCGCGCCGCGCAAGAGTCTGCCCTATCACCGCACGGTGCTCGACGAGATTTGGGCGCGCAATCCCGACGGCGCGCGCCAGGCCATGCACAAGCTGATGGATCTCACCGAACAGAACATCGTCACGGCCATGTCGCGCCAGAAGAAGAAAGACACCAAAGACACCGAGGACGAGAACGCCCGCACCAGACGGGCGCGTTGACACCGGCAAACAACGATTGAGGGAGACAAACATGAAGACCGCATCGCGCGCGAGTTCGCTCAGCCGCCGTAAATTGCTCAAGGCCAGCGCCGCTACCGCCGCACTCGCGGCATTTCCCGCACCGCTGATCGCGCAGACAAAACCGTTTGCCGGCGTGACGCTGCACGGCGCCTCGTTCCAGCACCGCTTCTTCACGCTGCTGCAGAAATACATCCCCGAGTTCGAGGAAAAGACCGGCATGAAGGTCGACCTCCAGCTCTCGGCCCTGCCCGTCTACAACCAGCAGGCCAATCTCGAACTGTCCTCGGGCGGCTCGGCCTACGACTTCGTCAACGTCACCTTCACGCTGGCGACGCGCTGGATCGCGGCGGGCTTGCTCGCCAATCTCGACGAATTCACCGGCGATGCCAACCTGACACCCGCCGACTGGAATCCGAAGGACTTCGTCGACGGCGCGCAGGTGCCCTATCGCGACGCCAAGGGCGCCACCTATGGCTATTCCTGGGAAGGCGGCGCCATGCTGATGGGTCTGTCGCGGATGGACCTGATGGAGAAGAAGGGGCTGAAGATCCCGAAAACCTTCGCCGAGCTTCAACAGGTCTGCGCCGAGATCAACGGCACCGATGGCGTCAGCGGCATGGTGTCGTGGTTCCTGCACAACTGGAATCTGCCGCCTTACATCCAGGGCTTTGGCGGCAACATCTTCAAAAATCCGCCCGGCGACGTCATGCCGGCGCTGAATACCCCTGAAGCCATCCAGGGCGTCGAGTTCTATGCGAACCTCCTGAAGAGCGCGCCGAAGGGCGTCTTGACCTACACCGAAGACCAGGCGCGGCAGGCGATGCTGACCGGCCGCTCCAACATCTTCATCCATTCCAGCGCCTGGGTGACGCCGATCCTGCTCTCCGACGAGAGCAAGGTGAAGGACACCTCGCGCGTGGTGCGCTCGCCCGCCGGTCCCGTGCACGACTATCCGGCGTCGAACAGCCAGGGCCTCGGCATTCCCAAGAATGCCAAGAACCAGAAGGCGGCGTGGGAATTCATCAAATGGGCGCTCAGCCCGGAAATCTCGATGAAGCTCGTCAAGGAGCACGGTCACTCCTCGGTCTGCCGCCGCTCGATCATCACCAGCGACGAGTATCGCAAGCTCAACACGGTAAACGGCCAGGACCTCGGCGCGCTCTATCTCGAAGTGCTGGAGCTGCCGGGCAAGGGCGAGAACTACATGGCCTATCGCACGTCGAAGGAGTTCCCGATCGTCGGCGACGTCCTCAACAAGGCGTTCGAGCAGGTCGCCACCGGCCAGCTGCCGGCAAAGGACGCCATGAACGCGGCCCAGGACCAGGCCATCGCCGCACTCCGCCGCGCCGGGACCAAGCTTTGAGCGAGAGTGGAATTGACGGAGAGCGCCGCAGGTTCATCGCCTGGGCGCTCACCCCGAGCCTGGTCGTGCTGTTCGCAGTCGCGGTGCTGCCGGCGATCTATCTGATCGTGACGAGCCTGACGCCGTTCCAGCTGACGACGCCGGGCTCGGCCACCGATTTCAGCGAGCCGTTCCGCAACTATGGCCTGCTGCCCGGCGATCCCCGCTTCGTCAATTCGCTTGTCGTGCAGGCCAAGCTGTCGGTCTGGAGCGTGCTATTCCAAGTGCTGCTCGGCATGCTGCTCGCCCTGCTCCTGAACGTGCCGTCGCGCTTCGTCGAGTTCGCGCGCACTTTCTTCCTGATCCCGATGGTGCTGCCGCCGATCGTGGTCGCGGTGATCTGGAAACTGATCTACGCGCCCGACATCAGCCCGCTCTATTATGCGGCGCAAGCCCTGAATTTCACCATGCCGGCGCTGACCTCCAGCGTCGACTTCGCGCTGACCTCGATCATCATCGCGGATACCTGGGAGTGGCTGCCCTTCACCTTCCTGATGGTGCTGGCGGCGCTGCAGACCATTCCGGACGAATATTCGGAAGCCGCGCTCGTCGACGGCGCCAACAAGCTGCAGATTTTCTGGTACGTGACGCTGCCTTTCATCACGCCGATCCTCGTCATCTCCGGCATGTTCCGCCTGATCGACAGCGTGAAGGCGTTCCCGCTGATCTTCCTGTTGACCGGCGGCGGCCCGGGCACGGTCACCGAAGTCACTAACTACTATGCGTACCTGCTCGCCTTCGATACCAACGAGATCGGCTATTCCAGCGCGGTCACCGTGGTGATGCTGCTGCTGGTCTGCGGCATCAGCCTGGGCCTGGTCTGGATGGGCCGGCGGCGGGAAGCACTGGCATGAACGAATCATCTCTGCGAAAGGCCACGCCCGGCCGACTGATCGCGATCACGGTCACGCTGCTGGTCCTGCTGTCGCCATTCCTGTGGCTGCTGCAGATGAGCTTCAAGACCAACGACCAGATCCTGCAATTCCCGCCGCCGCTGATCTTCACGCCGACGCTGGAGAATTACATCTCGCTCTGGCACAGCGCGTTCTCGGCCTCGTTCCTCAACAGCCTGCTCAGTGCCTCGTTTTCGACCGCGCTGGCGCTGCTGCTCGGCGTGCCGGCCGCCTATGCGCTGTCGCGCTGGGCCGGCCGCGGCAAGCACGGCCTCTCCTTTGCGATCCTGGTGACGCGCATGGCGCCGCCGATCGCGTTCACGATCCCGTTCTTCCTGTTCTACCGTTGGATCGGGCTGCTCGACACCATCACCGGCCTCGTGCTGGTCTACACCAGCTTCAACCTGCCGCTGGTGATCTGGATGATGCAGCCGTTCTTCGACACCATCCCGGTCTCGCTGGAGGAAGCCGCCCTTGTCGACGGGGCGCGGACGCGCATTGTCTTCACGAAAATCGTGCTGCCGATGGTGACGCCAGGCATCGCCGCAACCGCGATCCTCTGCTTCCTCTATGCCTGGAACGATTTCTTCTTCGCGCTGATCCTGACCCGCACCAACGCGCGCACCGCGCCGGTCGCCGTGGTCAACTTCATGAACTACGAGGGGTGGGAATGGGGCAAGATCGCCGCCGGCGGATCGCTGGTGATGGCGCCGGTGCTGATCTTTTCGCTTGCGGTGCGCCGTTATCTCGTCAGCGGGCTGACCGCAGGCGCGGTGAAGGGGTAACGTCATGAAGTTTCCGACCGGCGCCTCCCGCGTGGTCTTCATCTTCGCGCATCCCGCCGGCCATGTCGCTGCGCCCCGTTACTACACGCCCTATTTGGGAACCGGGCTCGACTGGCATCTGGTGCCCATGGACGTGGCGCCAGAACATCTCGCCGAGACAAAAGGCGTTGAACCGCGACGCTGCTCGTCGCGACAGAACTAAGGGGCAAGTGGTCGAGTGAGTAGTTGCCATGCGTATCAAGACACTCACGTCACATTTCCTTACCTGTATCGTGACACTCGCCGCTCTAGTTGGGGCGCAGCAAGCATTTTCCCTTCAGGCAGACGTCAACGCCAGGGCCGCCATATTTGTTGATCAAATGGCCAATCGGGCAGCCAAGCGTGACAGATTACCAACTGCGCGAGCATTGCCTAACGATTCCCGTTGCAAGCCGCCGATTGACGTCGTCGGGCGTTGTTTCGCCGACGCGAGATTGAACCAGAGCGTAGCCTGAGAACCAGCGGCCAGCACCGCGACGTCTCGCACGATCGGCACGCACATGGGCCCGCCAGCGTGAATGCTCGGCGACATCAATTCACCTTCTGGCGCAGCTCGATGGCGCTGGACCGACTTGGATGATGGCGAATAAAATCGTCGCCCACCCATCGGTTGGAGATGCTCCGACAGAGCCGCTGATTAAGAGCCAGACAAATTATCGAGGGGCTATTCAACAGGCTGGCCCGCGCGCCAGCCCATCTCCCAGAAGTCTGCCTCGAGTCGGGTGGCTTCCTTGAAAATCGCAATTAGCTCGGCCTCGCGGGCCGGCGTGGCGTAGAGATCGGCGAGATGCTCCAGGTGCGCCCGCGCTTTCGTCGCGACCTCCTGGTATGGCACATCGGCGTACTCCGCGATCCAAACGCGATAGGGGTTCGTCGCAGCGTTCGCATCGGGACGCGAGGCGAGCCGCTTTGCGATCTCCGCGTAGCCGATCACGCAGGGGGCAAGTGCCACCTTAAGTGCCAGCAGATCACCGCGCATTCCCGCGTCGAGCACGTAGCGTGTGTAGGCCAGCATCTCGACCGCGGGAGAGGTTTGTTCGAGGTCGCTCGCGGAAAGGCCCCAACCGGCACAGAGCTTCACATGCAGGTTCATCTCGACGTCAAGAATGGCCGAGAGGCCGGCCGCCGCTTCACGCATGTCGGCAAGCTTGGGCGACTTATAGACCAGGAGCGCGTAGGCGCGAGCAAACTCGACAAGGAATAGGTAGTCCTGAGCGAGGTAGTGACGAAACGCCGCTTCGGGGAGCGAGCCGTCCGCCAACCCGTTCGTGAAGGGATGCTCTGTATAGGCGCACCACTCGTCGGATGCTTCTATCTTTAGACGCTCGAAGAAACTCATGATTTTCTTTGCCTGGCTTGCTTTCTCATGAACGCCTTTGGCTCGCTACCGATAGCGCGTTGCGAACCGGGTGGAGGTTGATCACTACGCATCGCCTGGCGTGACGGTGGAGATAGCAGGTCGGTTAAGCGCTCTGCTGGGGGAAAGAGCTTTTCCCAACCGCACCAAAGGGGTGTGGGGAAAGATGGTAGCGGGAGACCGCTACACTGCGAAACCCACTCTTTCTGAAGCCCTGTTTTCTTACAGTAGAGTAGCCTAACTCGGAACGTCGGTTCTCGACAGTCCGCCAAAAGCCTCGGTTCCTGCGCGGTCCGTCGCCGGCTGAAATGATCGGCAAGTGGGTTAAAATCCGGGAGGCGCAACCACCGATACCGACATTCCGTTCAGGTCGCGATCTGCCCGAGGGCGTTCCTGCGTTCCGAACGCAGTGAGCATCTTCTATGTTATTATCTTTCTGGATGTGGCATTTACACCAGTCCCGTTCTGTTCACGGTCGTTTCACCCAATTCGTTGCGATTTCGTTGCGGCTTTCATAGACGAGAACGCGAGTTGCTGAGGACCTTGGGAGTCGGATGCGGGCCGGGATTGGTTAGATCCTTCGTCGGCGACCGAGCGGCCATTTCCAAATGAACCAGGGAGCTGGCAACAGAATCTTAGATTCACTGGCAACGGTTAGTTTGGACCAACGTCAGGAATGGCGGAATCAAAACCCGCCTGATCATGCAACGATTTCAAAGCGCATTTGGAAAAATGGGCCAAAACACACTTCAGAAATATCAATAGCTTGGCAGCTCTTTCCAAATAAAGAAGCGCCCCTCGCAGGGCGGACCTTCCGAAAGTGACGGGGCCGCGCGTGCCGATTGGAGTTGGTCGCACAGACTTCCGATGGGGCCGCTGATTAAGAGGCGTATGATTTGTCAAAGAAATCAATCGGCATTCCGACAATTGGGTCGATAGACCTTCATTGAAGCCGCAAGGCTTTTCTCCCTGTCGGAATGACCTGGTTCGGCCAGACGTTCTCGGCAAGTTGATAAGGCAGAACCGACCGGTCAGCCCGTCGGCCCACGCGTCGAACGCTGGTCCAGCCTGCCCTCGCCGAGCAGACGGCTGATCCCGGCACGTAGCGGAGTGCGCGACACCTTGAGGCGAAGCGCAAGCCGTCGCTCCTCGATGACCTCGCCCGGCGCAAGTTGCCGCGATTCAATCAGGTCCAGAAGCTTTCGATAGGTCGTTTCGGTGACGTTTCCGTCCGACCGCAGGCGCTTCGGCGCCTCTGCCGCAGCTGCGCGCAGGACGTTTGTTGCTGATTGGCGCTTGCGCGCGGTCGACTTCGTCACGTTCATTCCTCGGGACACTGGTCTGGCAGATCCGTAGTCATGCAACTGCGGCTTGTCGAGGTGCTTCGCGTTCGCGACTTATCCCACGCCGTGATAGGACATCCGACGCTTGCCGCTGCACCGCGACAGGATGCTTCCGCCGGAATTGCTGCGCAAGCACCGTGCATATTGCTGAAATGAAATGGTTTGCAAGGGTTAAGCAAGGCGGACGGTCTTGACTCTGGCTTTGCGATGAACCCGGTGTATCCGTATGGGATACCGCTGGCATGTACGATCAGCCACAGGCAGCGTGTCAGGTGGGTAAATTGGCCGGCCGTCCTTGGGACCTTGGCGACGACTATTGCTGCTTGCGCGACCGCTGATCTCAAGGATTAGTGCCCGCGTGGGCGTTCGTCAAAGCTTGGCGGCACCGGGACCGTCCGCTCGCGAAACGGATTTGCAGAGCATCAGTCTCAGATAACCTTTGCTCGATTTCAGCCGTCCCCGGCAGTGCCGCACATGTTTTCAAATGCCTTTTGCTGGAGGGAGAGAGACTGGAAACAAACTCTCTCCTCGGGCCCTCGACACTGGCAAGTCGGTAGAGGAACGCGAAATTCGCTTCACGAGCTGACCGGACTCTTCGCTCTCACCCACGGCTCGCATTCGGTTGATCTTTCACGCTTTAACAATGACTTACCGCACACGCTAACGGGGCCATATGTCCTTGAGTGCAGAAGTTTTCTGCAATCCTTCGCGGCTTTGTCTTGTATGCCGGCCAGGCCAGCTTATTTTCGCAGCGGTTAGCACTCGCTGGCTTCGATTGCTATTTCATCCAAACAAACGCAACTGAAAAAATTGGAGGAGACCATGAAATTCCGTCCGCTTCACGACCGCGTCGTGGTCAAGCGCATCGACGCAGAAGAGAAGACCGCCGGCGGCATCATCATCCCCGACACTGCCAAGGAAAAGCCCTCCCAGGGCGAAGTCATCGCCGTTGGCCCCGGTGGCCGTGACGAGGCCGGCAAGCTGATCCCGATCGACCTGCAGGTCGGTGACCGCGTGCTGTTCGGCAAGTGGTCAGGCACCGAGGTCAAGATCGACGGCCAGGAACTGCTAATCATGAAGGAGAGCGACATCATGGGCGTTCTCACCGAGGTGGCTTCCAAGAAGAAGGCCGCCTAGTCCACCGCTCGCGCCGCTCACCCCTGAGGAGCGCCTGCCGGCGCCTCAAAGGGTGAGACACAAGTAAAAACTCAGGGAAACCCGATATGTCAGCCAAAGAAGTCAAATTCGGCGTCGATGCCCGCGACCGCATGCTCCGCGGTGTCGACATCCTCCACAATGCGGTGAAGGTCACGCTCGGCCCGAAGGGCCGCAACGTCGTCCTCGACAAGTCGTTCGGCGCTCCCCGCATCACCAAGGACGGCGTCACCGTCGCCAAGGAAATCGAGCTCGACGACAAGTTCGAGAACATGGGCGCCCAGATGGTGCGCGAAGTCGCCTCCAAGTCCGCTGACGCGGCCGGCGACGGCACCACCACTGCGACCGTGCTGGCGGCTGCGATCGTCCGTGAAGGCGCCAAGTCGGTTGCCGCGGGCATGAACCCGATGGATCTGAAGCGCGGTATCGACCTCGCGGTCGAAGCCGTGGTCGCCGACCTCGTCAAGAACTCCAAGAAGGTCACCTCGAACGAGGAGATCGCCCAGGTCGGCACGATCTCGGCCAACGGCGATGCGGAGATCGGCAAGTTCATCTCCGACGCCATGAAGAAGGTCGGCAACGAGGGTGTCATCACCGTTGAGGAAGCCAAGTCGCTCGAGACCGAACTCGAAGTTGTCGAGGGCATGCAGTTCGACCGCGGCTATATCTCGCCCTACTTCGTCACCAACGCCGACAAGATGCGCGTTGAGATGGATGATGCCTACGTCCTGATCAATGAGAAAAAGCTATCTCAGTTGAATGAGTTGCTTCCCTTATTGGAAGCCGTGGTCCAGAGCGGCAAACCGCTTGTGATTATCGCCGAAGACGTCGAAGGCGAAGCGCTCGCCACCCTCGTCGTCAACCGCCTCCGTGGCGGCCTGAAGGTCGCGGCCGTCAAGGCTCCGGGCTTCGGCGATCGCCGCAAGGCCAT
>NZ_JAFCJT010000046.1 GCF_018130785.1 Bradyrhizobium liaoningense | reverse complement strand
AAAGTCCTCACCATCCTCAACGCCATGCTCAGGGACCAAAAACAATGGCAACCCGCTTGACGAAGAACACAGTCGCTGAGGTGCGAGCCCCTGCGAGCTTCGAAGGATGCACGGCCGAGATGCTACATCGGCGCACGCCGTCGTCCTTCGAGGGCCGCTGAAGAAGCGGCCACCTCAGGATGACGGCTACGGTTAAAGTCGTGCTCCCCGCCCGAAGGCCGCTACACCTGCCGTCCCGCCAAATTCCTCACCGCAACCCCATCGCGCTCCTCGATGATCTCCGCGATCATCTGGCGGTGGCAGTGGGTGTGATCGCGCTCGTAGCAGAGCAGGCACACGGGGCCTGCCTTCTTCACCAGCGCCGAGAGCTCGTCCATCTCTTCCCTGGCCTGCGGCGTCTTCAGGTGCTTTGAATAGATCTTCTCCAGCACATCGTACTGGCCGCTGCGCGCGGCGAGCCGGCCCTCCTTCGGCGTGCCGAGCGCGGCGAGATGGACATAGGCGATGCCGCGCTCATCGAGTCCGGCGGACAACTGCTTCTTCGAAAAGCCCGGCCGACGCGATGACGTCACCGCGCGCACGTCGACCACGAGCTTGACGCCGGCCTGCTCCAGCTCATCCAGCACCGCCTTGGGCGGCGTCTGTTCATAACCGATGGTGAAGAGCTTTTTCGCCTTTGCCATGAACCATCCTCAGCTCACCCGCGCGATCAGTTCCATGGCGCCGGCGGGCGCGCGCACCTTGCCCTCGTGGATGACATAGGCGAACACGTCACGCGGCTCTTTCTTCGGCTTGGCTTTGTCAACCTTCGGCAGATCGTCCGGCTCACTTCCCTCGGCCCAGTCCTGAAAACGCTGGGCCCAGGCATCGAGCAGCTTCGGCGGATAGCAGGTCTTGATCTCGTCATTGCCCTTCTGAAGCCGGGCATAGACGAAATCGCCGGCGACGTCGGCGATGGCCGGATATTTGCCGTGCTCGGCGAACACGACAGGCGTCTCGAACTCGCGGATCAGCGCGACGAAGTCCGGCGCGCAAAAGCTGTCGTGACGGACCTCGACGACATGACGCAACGCGCGCCCCTCGAGCTTGCGCGGCAGCAGCTCCAGGAACTTGCCGAAATCGGCGCCGTCGAACTTTTTCGTCGGCGCGAACTGCCACAGCACCGGTCCGAGATGGTCGCCGAGTTCCAGCACGCCGGAATCATAGAAGCGCTTGATGGAATCGCCGGCCTCGGCGAGTACGCGGCGGTTGGTGGCGAAGCGCGGCCCCTTCACCGAGAACACGAAACCATCGGGCACTTCGCTGGCCCATTTGCGAAAGCTCTCCGGCTTCTGCGAGCCGTAATAGGTGCCGTTGATCTCGATCGAGGTCAGCTTCGAGGCGGCATAGGACAGCTCCTTGGCCTGCGTGAGTTTCTCCGGGTAGAACACGCCGCGCCAGGGCTCGAAGGTCCAGCCGCCGATGCCGATGAAGATATTGCCGGATTTTTTGGACGCGGTTTTTGCTTTGGCCACGGGAGGGTCTCGCATCGACGGGGAGGGACCTCATCCTAATCAAACCAGATGTGATTGGCCAGTTGCGCCGTCCCGTCTAAGCTCGCACCGGGACCGCGCACAAAGGAGAACAAGAATGCGGATGCTGATGGTGGGAGCGGCGCTCGTCATGGTGACATCTGCTGCCATGACTTGTTCTGCCATGGCCGACGATGACGACGACGCCAAGGGCGCGCAGAAGCTCGCCATGCAGGGCCGCGACGATTATTGGCATTGCCTGGCGCGGGAATATTCGCGCGACTCCAATCAGGGAATGTCGGAACAGGATTTCGGCCGCTCGGTCGCGGGCGCCTGTCCGTCGGAGCGGCAATATTATCGGGTGGCGCTGCTCGACTATCTCACCACGCAATATCCGAACATCGATGCCGGCGCCCATCTCGCCACCGCGAACAGGGCGGTCGAGTCGGCGCAGAAGGACATCGTGACGGCCTTCGTCAAGCACAGGCCGCCGGCGAAGTAGGGAATGGGGAGCGGCGAATCGCGAGTAGGGCAGAAGCCCGGGTTGCCTCATTCGCTACTCGCCATTCGTTATTCGGCCCTCCGCGGAGGGCCCTTCCAGCTCCGCGCGTATCCATGGTATTGCTGGACGCATCTGGAACAGGGTGGGCGCTTCCATGTCGTCTGAGTCGGTGGGTGGCATTCTGGGCGCGATCGTCGCGGCGGTCGTGCTTGCGGTCGCCGTCGTGTTCGGGCCGATCGGCCAGTACGGCAAGCCGCCCAAGCCGGCAAAGGTCGAGCCAGCTCCGTCGGCGGCACCCGCTGTCCCGGCCGCCCCCGTGCCGCGTGGGCCGGTGATCAAGGAAGTCCCGAACTAGCAAGGGTCTGAAAAAGCGCCTTTTGCGCCCTTGCGAAGCGGTTTTGCCGTTCCTATTTAGGATCTAACGGCGGCGTTGAGCGAAACTCCGGCGCTGGAACGACCTTGGAATAGCTTGGACTTGCGCCGGATGTACGCGCGGTCCGCCGTTCCGGGGTCGTTGGCATTTTTGGGCCCCTTTTGGGCCGTTCCCCACAGAATCCCGGCCCGGTAGCGCAACATCTTGGCAGCGCAGGATGCGGCGGATATACGCTGCCGTCATGAATGAAGCGATCAGACCGGGCTCCGAGATTCCCCCGCAGGCTCAAGAGGTGCCGGAACTGTCGGTCATCGTCCCGACGTTCAACGAGCGCGACAACGTCACGGTGCTGTACCGGCGGCTGGAGGCGGTGCTCGCCAACGTCGCCTGGGAAGTCGTGTTCGTCGACGATAATTCGCCCGACGGCACCTGGGACGTCGTGCGCGCGCTGGCGCAGCGCGACAGCCGCGTGCGCTGTGTCCGCCGCATCGGCCGCCGTGGCCTGTCGGGCGCCTGTATCGAGGGCATTCTGGCCTCCAGCGCGCCCTATGTAGCCGTGATCGATGCCGACCTTCAGCACGACGAGACGCAACTGCCGAAGATGCTGTTGCTGCTCGCGAGCGAGCAGGCCGAGCTCGTCGTCGGCAGCCGTTACATCGAGGGCTACAAGAGCGAAGGCTTCAACAAGCAGCGCGCCGGCGCCAGCGCGCTTGCGACCGAACTGGCCAGGAAGGCGCTGCGGGTCGAGATCGCCGATCCCATGAGCGGCTTCTTCATGGTTCGGCGCGACCGTTTCGAGGAGTTGGCGCCGAAACTGTCGGTGCACGGCTTCAAGATCCTGCTCGACCTCGTCGCAAGCGCGAACGGTAGCTTGCGAGCCGTTGAAGTTCCCTACACGTTCGGTGAGCGCCAGCACGGCGAGAGCAAGCTCGATTCCATGGTCGCGCTGGATTTTCTCGGCTTGGTGCTGGCCAAGTTCACCAACGATGCTGTCTCGCTGCGCTTCATCCTGTTCGCGATGGTCGGCGGCATCGGTCTCGTGGTGCATCTGACCACGCTGTTCATCGCCCTTCAGCTGTTCAAGGCGCCGTTCGCGGAGGCGCAGGCCGCAGGCGCCATCGTCGCCATGACCAGCAACTTCGCCCTCAACAACTTCCTCACCTATCGCGACCAGCGGCTGAAGGGCTTTGCGCTGCTGCGCGGCCTGATCGCCTTCTACATCGTGTGCAGCGTCGGCCTGCTCGCCAATGTCGGCGTCGCCTTCTCGGTCTACGACCAGGAGCCGATCTGGTGGCTGGCCGGCATGGCCGGCGCGCTGATGGGCGTGGTGTGGAACTACGCAATGTCCGGACTGTTCGTCTGGCGCAAGAAATAGCTCAACATGGGCGGGGCTGACGCGCGGATCGTCCGCAATACCGCGCTGGCGATCGTTGCGCTGGTCGGCTTGCGGCTGGTCGCGGCCGCGTTCACGCCGATCACCTTCGACGAAGCCTACTACTGGATGTGGTCGAAGAACCTCGCCGGGGGGTATTACGACCACCCGCCGATGGTCGCCTATGTGATCCGCGCCGGCACCATGATCGCCGGCGACACCGAGCTCGGCGTCCGCCTGGTCTCGATCCTGCTCGCGCTGCCGATGAGCTACGCGATCTACCGCTCCGCCGCGATCCTGTTCGGCGGCACGCGGGTCGCTGCGACCAGCGCCATTCTGCTCAATGTGACGATGATGGCCTCCGTCGGCACGCTGATCGTGACGCCCGATGCGCCCTTGCTGGTCGCCTCGAGCTTCGTGCTGTTCTTTCTCGCAAAGGTGCTGGAGACCGGCCGTGGCGTCTGGTGGCTCGCCGTCGGCGCGGCGGTCGGTGCGGCGCTGCTGTCGAAATACACTGCGATGTTCTTTGGCGCGGCGATCCTGATCTGGCTCGCTGCCGTGCCGAACCTGCGGCGCTGGTTCCTCTCGCCATGGCCCTATCTCGGCGGTCTCGTTGCGCTGGCGCTGTTCTCGCCGGTGATCCTGTGGAATGCGGATCATCAATGGGTCTCGTTCGCAAAGCAGCTCGGCCGCGCGAAGATCGAAGACTTCCGTCCGGTCTTCATCGCCGAGTTGATCCCGACCCAGATCGCGTTCGCGACCCCACTGGTCTTCATTCTCGGTGCGATGGGGCTGCATGCGCTGACCTGGCGCAGGGCCGGCGCGCTGGCCTCGCGCGTGCTGATCGAGACGATGTTCTGGACCATCGTCGCCTATTTCGTCTGGCATTCGCTGCATGCCCGCGTCGAGGCCAACTGGTTCGCGCCGGTCTATCCGCCCTTCATCGTTGCCGCGGCCGCCGCGGCCAATCTCGTGCAGTGGAAACCACGCGCGCGTCGCCTCGTGGATTTCTGTCTGCGCTGGGCCGCGCCCGTGGGCATCGTGATGTTTGCAGCGCTGATCGTGCAAGCCAACACCGGCTGGCTGTCGGGCTATCGCCGCGACGCGACGGTGCGCAGCGTCGGCGTCGGCTGGCGCGAGCTCGCCGCCGAGATCGAAGCGGTGCGTGTGCGCAGTGGCGCGACCTGCGTGCTCGCGCAGGACTACGGCACCACCGGCTGGCTCGCCTTCTATCTGCCGCGCGGCACCTGCGTGCTGCAGCAGAACCAGCGCATCCGCTGGGTCAACATGCCCGAGCCCGATCCGAAGCTGCTTGCCGGCAAGCTGATCTCTGTCGACGAGCTGCGCCCGGACGGCCATCCCGCCCTCGACGAGCTCTTCGCGAAGGTGACGCAAATTGCGCAATTGCAGCGCAAGCGCGGGCCGCTCGTGGTCGAGACCTACGGCATTGACCTGCTCGAAGGCGCCAAGGGCGACGTGCTCGACCGCTCGCCGCCGCCGGAAGCGCGCTAGCTCTCGATCGTCGTCCCCGCGAACGCGGAGTGTGTGGCAGGCCGCATCGGCTAGTCGATCATCTCGGCCCTGGTGGCGGCCTGGTCCGGCCTGTGCTGGTCGCGCCAGAACCACACGGTCACGACGCCGGAGCGGCCGCGGACCTGCGTGAGCAGGGGACCTGACAGAATGCCGTCGGGAGCGCCGTGGAAGTCGGCCGCATCCAGCAGCGTATCGGTGAGCGCGAGCCGCGCACAGTTCTGGGCGGCAACCTCCATCAGGCGATTCGCGACGTTGACCGTGTCGCCCGTCGCCGTGATGTGCTGGTGGCTTTCGCCGAGGCGGGAGGCGACGATCGGGCCGAAATGCGCGCCGAGCTTGAAACCGAGCTGGCCGCGGATGGCGGATGGCAGCGAAGCGATCCAGCGATCGACGCTGCGATACAGGTCGATCGAACATTTCAGCGCGCGCGCGGCGTCATCGGGCATCGCCGAGGGCAGGCCAAACAGGATCATGGCGCCGTCGCCGAGAAATCCGGTGATCATGCCGCCGCAATCGACCGCGGCCTTGTCGATCAGCGCGTGAAATGCCCTCAGCAGATCCTGCAGCTCGTCCGGATCGATCCGTTCGCTGAGCGTCGTGAAACCGGAGAGATCGATGAAGACGACCGCTGCGTCTTGCCGGACCGGCTTGGACAGGAAATTGGGATCGCGCGCCAGCCATTCCTGCACCGCCGGTGCCTGGAATTGCGCGAGCGACCGGCTCTTGGCGGCAAGATATTGCGTGCGGCGGCCCCCCGCCCACAATTGCACGCCGGCAAAGACCACCACCGGCGGCACTGCTGCGGCGAGCGTGGTCGCAGCGTTCAGCCAGATGCCGTGCGTGAACGCGAACAGGTTGAGCCCGGCCCAGGCCATCATCACCGCGGCTGCCGCGATAATGCCGGGCGCGCTGCGCCGCCAGGCGAGCAGGCCCACCAGCAGCATCGGCAGCAGGATCGCGCTGAGCGCGTCGGCGATGCGGACCTTGCGGTCGCGCACGATGCCGTCGCCGGCGACGAGATGGGTGATCGCGGTCGAGACCACCTCGACGCCGGGCATCAGGGAATCGAACGGCGTCGGATAAAAGTCGCCGCCGCCGGCGACCGAGGCGCCGATCACGACGATCCGGTTCTCGATCGCCGCGCGATTGAGCGTGCCGTCGAAAATGCTCTGGGCGCTGACGGTGCGAATGGTCCGGCGCGGGCCGTAATAGGTGATCGGCAGCGCGAAGTCGGTGTCGGTCGGCACCGCGCGGTCGCCGAGCATGAGATGATCCGGCGCGATTGTCAGCGGCTTGTCGAGCGCGCGCGTCGCAACGCGCAAGGGAAATGACAGCTCGACCTTGTCGCGCGTCCGGAACAGCATCGGCACCGCGAGCGGCGAGCCCGATTGTCCCGTCGCGACGTTGACGACGCCGACCTCGGCATGATCGGCGAATGCCGGCAAGGGCAGGAGGAAGCGCTCGGCCTGCGGCAGAGCGGCGAGGGGGCCTTCGCTGCCGGGCGCCACAGTCTCGCTGGCGGTCGGGAAGATCGCCGCGGCGGCGAGCACCATGGGACCGGTGGCGAGCGTGTTGGCGAGCGTCGCGTCGCCGATCGCAGCGCTGCGGTCGACCAGGAGCAGGTCGATCGCGACGACCTTCGGCTTGAACTGCACGATGGTATCGACGACGCGCGCGAGATCGGCGCGCGGCAGCGGATAGCTGCCGCCGCGTTTCACGACGGTGTCGTCGATCGCGACGATGGTGACGAGATCGGGCGGAGCCTGCACGCCGCGGACCTGGGTCCGCCAATCCGTCAGCGTCGCCTCGAGCCGATCGAGAAAGCGCAGATGTCCGTTGGCGTGACCGGCATAGATGCCCGCCCCCCACAGCGCGGTGAGGACGAGTGCCACCAGGATCTGAACACGTCGGCTACTCATGCGGTCGTTCTTGCGGTCGTTCTGCAATTTTCTCTGTCGTCCAAATGCGATTGGCCGAGCCTTTTTGACCCGGTCTATTGACCCAGTCTTGCCATCAGCGCGTCGACGCGCGGCTGGCCCCATGTCTTGACGGTCAACGGACCGGTTGCCTCGACATCGACGCCTTCGCCCGGTCCGAGCACGACGCCGCGTCCACGAGCCCTGCGGTTCACGCCCACACGGCCGTCGGCGACGAAGACGGCAGTCTTGGCCTCGGCGACATCGACGGCCCATTTGGTGCCGCGAACGGCGGCGATCGCTTGCGGCGTCAGCACCTTGAAGGGATTGCCGCCGGGCTTCTTGGGCACCTCGACCAGCAGCGCTTTGCTGCTCAACTCCACGGAGTCTATATGTCCGTCGCGGTTGGCGTCCTTAAGTTCAAATCTGGCGCCGCTTTCGGCAACGATCGTGATGCCGTTGTCGCAGCGCCAGGTCTGCGTGCCGGCAGCCGATGGCGATGCTCTGCAGCCCGCATTGGCGGCAGGCTGCGCAGTCGCATATCCGATCAACAGAAACGACCCCGCGAGAGCGAATAACCCTGCGCGCGCGAACCCTCTCATGCCAGCCTCCGTTTGCGTGCTCGGCACAGTTCAAGGCGATGCTGATACGGTACCGTATCACACGCAGAGGCTGCCGAAAAGTGCCGACGTAGCAGCTATTTTCTCGACACGGCCATTTCCAGACCGCCGCAATCAACTTTCAGTCAGGGCGCCGTGCCGCGTGAGCGCTCTGTGCGATGTCTGATCTCCGTGAGCTGCTGCCGTTCTGCTGACGCCCGCACGGCGACCGAAAAGGAAAAGGGCGCAATGCGCACCAGCTCCGCGCAACGCTTCCCCGCTATCATCCGGGTATTGAAGACCACGAAAACGACTTGGTTGGGTGGCCTTAGAGATGCGGCTTGTGACGCCCGTCCATCGTGCTGATCCGGCCGAGAATTATAGTTAACAGACTCCTCTAAGTCCGTAGTTCTGCGGGCTTTTTTCTCGAAATGGGACAGCGTTAACGCGGTGCCTCACATCTGCCCGAACTTAATCTGCATTTAACTAAAAGTCGCCTTAATGACGCTCCGACCTCCTGCGAGATGCTGGCCCCGGATCGTGACCAGCGGCACTTCGAAGGGGGACTGAGTGACACCGTCCTGGACGCAAGGCGAATGAGTACGAGTATCGCTGCGCAGAGTAACGCGGCACGGAAGTCCAAGAATTCTCTTCGGAAGCCTTCCCGGAAAATGACTGCCACCAATTGGCTCGGCGCCGCGGCGATCGGCTGCGTCGTGATGGGCGCCGGCTGGACCATCTACAGCAACGTCTTCGGCGCCAGCGTCTATCCGACCGTCGGCAGCATTGGCTACGACGAGCCCGTGATCAAGCGTGCGCCCAGGGTCGCGCTGCGCGACGCCGGCGAGGCCATCAAGGAAACCTTTGCGCTGCTGCCCGACCGGCTCCAGGTCGCCGCACCGATCTCGCGCGAGATGTTCAACGAGCGCTTTGCCGCGGCTGCGACGCAGGGTGTGGCTTCGAATGCGGCGAGCGCCGCGCCCCCAGCGAAGGTTGCCGAGGCCCCGAAGCAGACCGTGATCGCGAAGGTCGCGGAAGTGCTGAAGCCGGCGGCCGCGGCCAAGGCCACTGACAAGACTGCGGACAAGGCCAAGCGCGCATCGGATGCGCAGATGCAGCTGGCTTCGGCCGATCCGGCCGAGATCGTGCCGGCGCCTGAGGCGAAGCCCAAATCGTTTGCCGATCGCGCCAAGGCCGCGGTGATGTCGATCACCGGGCCGCGCCAGTCGATGGTCGAGAAGCTCTGGGGCAAGCGCGAGCCGTCCGGCGGGCTGCTCGCCTATGCTTCCGCCGATGCCAGCGTGACCGCGTCGATCGCGCCGAAGGAGCAGAACCCCATGCTCGGTGGTTCGGCGCCCTACGAGCGCGACACCGCGGTCTACGACATCACCGCCAAGACGGTTTACCTGCCCGACGGTACCAAGCTCGAGGCGCATTCCGGCCTCGGCTCCAATCTCGACGATCCGCGCTCCTCGCGGGTCCGCATGCGCGGCGTGACGCCGCCGCACATCTACACGCTGAAGCCGCGCGAAGCGCTGTTCCACGGCGTGCCGGCGCTGCGGCTGACCCCGATCGGCGGCGAGAGCGCGATCTACGGCCGCGACGGCCTGCTCGCCCACACCTTCATGCTCGGGCCGAACGGCGATTCCAACGGCTGCGTGTCGTTCAAGGACTATTACGCGTTCCTCGACGCCTACCGCAACAAGGGCATCCGCAAGCTCGCGGTGCTGGCGCGGGTCGAGTGACCTCGGCTCATTCTGGATGATACAAAAGGGCCGCTTGCAGCGGCCCTTTTCTTTTCTGATTCAGCCCGGCCAGCATTGTCCGCCGCCGTCGATCCGCAGCACCTGGCCGGAGACGAAGGCGCCCATGGGACCGGCAAAGAACTCGACGACGCGCGCGACCTCATCGACGGTCGCGATACGGTCGAGCGTGCCGGTCTCGACCATCCTGTCAGGGTCCACCGCGCGCGTGCCGAGGAAACGGCCGGTGCGGGTATCGCCGGGCGCGATGCAGTTGACAGCGATGTCGTAAGCGCGGAGCTGGTCGGCCAGGCATCGCGTGTAGTGGGTCACGCCGGCCTTCGACACCGCATAGATCGAGCCCTGCGTGCGGCCCTTGAACGCGGCGACCGAACCGAGCGTGACGATGCGGCCGCGCCGCCGCTCCATCATTCCCTTCGCGACCGCCTGGCAGGTCAGGATGGTCGAGAGCAGATTGCGCTCCAGCACCGCGCGCACATCGGCCTCCTTGATGTTGACCGCGTCATTCGGGTCGGGCTTGCCGCCGGCGGCTGCGATGTCGCCGCCGGCATTGTGCACGAGAATGTCGATCGGGCCGAGGGCTGCTTCCGTCTCGGCGATCACGCGCGCGATGTCGTCGCCCCTGGTGAGGTCGCCGAGCACGCGCTGGCTGCGGACGCCGAATTGCTGGCCGATCTCTGCCGCCACCGCGGTGAGGGTGGTGCCCTCGCCATATTCCGCCGGCCCGTTCTCGCGCATGCCGTGGATGGCAACATTGGCGCCGAGCGCGGCGAGCTTCTCCGCAAAGGCGCGGCCGAGCCCGCGTCCCGCGCCGGTCACCAGCGCGACCTTGCCTGCCAAGAGCTTCGCCGTGTCATGCGATGTCATGATCTTTTTTCCTGTTGTGAAATGTCAGCCGGTCGCGAGACGCAACGAGCCGACGCAGCGCAGCCGCGATCATCGCACGATCAGCGCTTGACGAAAACCAGGTTGCAGGCCCGCGCCTCGTTGCGCTTGCCGCTGCCGCGGGTGCGGTCGAACTGCGCATCGACCGTGAAGGCGTAAGGGGAGCCGGGGGCGAGGTTGTTGAGTGTGTAGGTGCTCGCCCCCGTCGTGCCACGTGCGCTCAAGGTCGTCTTGCCGTCCGGGGGGATCTGGCCGTCGATCTCCAGCCGATTGACACCGCCGGGACCCTGCACCTCGGCGTGAAACACGCCATTGGACACGGTGGCGACCAGGGGCCTGGTGAAGCCCTGCGCCTTGCCGGAAGCCGGGCAGTTCAACGTCACGTCCCAATTGCCGTCAAAATCCTTGCTGCCGGTGGTTCTGGCGTTACCGCTTGGCGCGACCGCCACTTTCTGCTTCAGGCCTTCAATGCGTGCCTTGGCGAGGGTGGCGAAGATGCAGTTCGGGAATCTCGCGAGATGATCCTCAAAGGCACCCAGCGTGCCGATGCCCTCAGCAGCCTTCCAGTGCGCCTCGGCGGCCGCGCAGGGATCGGCCTTCGGTGCAGCTTGGGGGGCCGCCGGCGCGACCGTGACCGTTACAGGTCCGTTCAGATAGAACTTGCCGATGATCGACAGCGACAGCTCCGGCAGCTGGGTCTTGCCGCTGGCATCATAGACGTCGCTGCTGATGTCGCGAAAGACGTCGCCGATCTCCTGCGGCTCCTCGATGTGCTTGAGAAACGCGGCCGTGTAGGGGCTGTTGCGGCCAACGCCATCGGCGGCGACCTGCCCTGATTGGGTCGAGAACGACACGATCGTGCCGCGCGGTGCCTCGACTTTCGACAGGCCCCGTCCGATCGAGGCGGCGCGCGTCGTGCCGGCAGAGCGCTTCAGGGTTTCCGCCAGCGGATTGTCGCGGCAGGAATCGAGCACGAGGATGCGCAGGTTCTTGGCCTGCTGCAGATCGTTCACGATGTCGTCGACCCGCACGAAGCGCTTGAGGTCCGCTTCATCGGTCAGCACAGCATCGACGGGCATCAGATAGTTCACGCCGTTGTACTGCATCGCATGGCCGCTGTAATAGAACATGGCGACGTCGGCTCTGCTCGCGGCGCGCGCGAAGCGGATGGTCAGGTCCTGCATGTCGGCCTGGCGCAGGTCGATGCCCTGAAAGACCTCGAAGCCGCTGCGCTTGAGCGAGGCCGTGACGTCCTCGGCATCGTGCGACGGATTGGGAAGCTGCGCCGTGCTGACATAAGCGCCGTTGCCGATCACCAGCGCGACCCGCGTGTCCGCCGATGCGGGACCAAGGCCAAGCCAGCAGACGAGGAGAGCCAGAGAAAATCCGGGCAGATAAAATCTGGAAAGAGCACACATGAATGCCGTCCAGGGAAATATCGAAAAATATCCCCCAGACTAGCGCATGCCGCGGCGGTATCAATGCCCGCGCTGCGGACCCGTCAGATCTGGCGACCGTGACATCCTGTCACGCCGGGTTCGCCGCCACCGTCTTGCGCAGGGTCATCTCGGTCGCAATCGCTTCCCGCACGGCAGGCCGCGTCTGCATGCGCTCGAGATAGGCCGACAACGACGGCCATTGCCCGATGTCGATTCCTGCGGGACGGAGCAGCAGCAAGGCCCAGGTGAGGTGGGCATCCGCGACGGTGAAGCGGTGACCGACCAGGAATTCGCGGCCCGCGAGATGCGCTGATGGTACCGACAAGGTCTGTGCGATCCTTGCACGCGGCTTGGCAAGCGAGCCGTCGTCCTTGTACCAGAAGGTCGGAAACAGGAATGCCTTGTGGATCTCGGCGCCGATGAAGCTCAGCCATTCCTGGAGGCGGTAGCGGTCGGGATCGCCGAACCGGGGCGCAAGGCCCGCCTCCGGCTTGGCATCGGCGATGTATTGCAGCACCGCCGCGCTTTCGGTCAGCCGTTCGCCGTTCTCCAGCACCAGGACCGGCACCGCGCCCTTCGGCGACACGTCGCGGAAATCGCTGCCGTCGTCCGCGACCGTCTTGGTCCAGATATGGGCGAGGTGATACTGCGCATCCAGGCCGGCCTCCATCAGCGCAATACGGCTGGCGAGCGAGCAGGCCATCGGAAAGAAATAGAGTTGCAGCATCTCAGCCCTCCGTCACGTCAGCGCTTCGCCCTGGGCGATGATCGCGAAGCGGTCCGCCAGTTCGGCCAGCGCGACCTCGTGAATGGTTCTTGCGGAGAGTGCTCCGCCGCGGCCGTCGGGCAGGTCGCGCGTCGCGCAGGCATCGGCCGCAATCGTCGTGCGCAGGCCGAGGTCGAGCGCGGCGCGTGCCGTCGAGCTCACGCACATATGGGTCATGAACCCAGCCAGTACGATGTTGGTGCGTCCGGTCGCCGCCAGCCTGGCTTGCAGATCGGTCCCGGCAAAGGCGTTCGGCAACCCCTTCTCGATCACGGCCTCAGTCGCAAGCGGCGTGAGGCTCGACACGATCGCGCCGCGCTCGGCCTCGCGGTCGAACAGGCTGCTGGCGCGGCCCTTGTGCGCGATGTGGAAGATCGCAGCGCCGCTCTGCCGCGCACGCGTGAGCAGCTTTGCGGCGACGGCGATCGCGGGCTCCGCGTCGGGCAGGGCGAGGGGGCCGGCGCGATATTCGTTCTGGATGTCGATCAGCACGAGGCAGGCGTCGGAAAGCTTTGGCGGATTCAGGTCAGCGCCGGACAGTTCGAGCAGGGTTTTTGGAGCAGTCATGCTGGTCGCGCCTTCTGAGGGAGTATCGAATGGCCCAACACTAGCGCGGCGGCGGCCTGCCATTGTGCAGGACTATTGCAGCATATGGCTGCAAATTTGCAGGGTAAGGCGCCGCCTGCTAGGCTTGGCCCATGAACTGGGACGATCTGCGCATTATCGCCGCGGTGAGGGACGAGGGCACCTATGCCGGCGCCAGCGTGCGGCTGCGCATCGACGAGACCACGGTCGGGCGCCGCCTCGCGCGCATCCAGCGCGATCTCGGCGTGCCGCTGTTCGATGCCGTGGATGGCCTGCGGCGGCCGACGCGCCATTGCGAGGCGGTGCTCGAGCATGTCGGCGCGATGGCCGCGCATGTCGCGGCGATCGATCGCATCAAGGAGAGCCAGCCCGGCGCGGTCGGCCGCCTGCGCATCGCCTCGACCAATGCGGTTGCCGAGGAGCTGCTGGCACCGCACACCAGCGCCTTCCTGCGCGATCACCCCGGCCTGACGCTGCAATTCCTCACCGCCAGCGGCAACGTCAAATTCTCGCGCTGGCAGGCCGACCTCGCCATCCGCCTGCGCAAGCCGGAGAAGGGCGACTTCACGATCTCCAAGCTCGGCGAGGTCAGGCTGTATTTCTTCGAGCCCGCGGACCGCAGCGGCGGCGAGCCGGTCGCCTGCATCTATCCCGATGAGCTCGATGCCATTCCGGAGCAGCAGTTCTTGCGCGCCAAGCGGCTGAAGAACGTCCGCTGCGTCACCGACAATGTCCGCATCATCCGCACCATGATCCAGTCGCATCAGGCCGTCGGCGTGCTGCCCGAACACAGCTGCGGAGATTTGCTCACCGACCGCAACCTGCGCGCCACGCTGCTGCCGAAACGGCGCGACGTCTGGCTCTTGGTGCAGAACCATCTCAAGCGCGATCCCGCCGCGCGGCTCACCATCGAATGGGTACGGCTTTGCTTCAGGGATCTTTCACGCGGCTGACCGCTCCTGCGTGAACGCGATCCATGCGCGACGCGACCAAGTTATGGGATTGCACGCGCGCGAAGGTTGCGTAATCTCGCGACGGCCACAGTCTGATCGGGAATGCGCATGACCACTCTCCGGGAAACCATCCGACCGCAGGCCAGGTCGCGGGAATGGAAGGCGATCGTCGTCCTGATCCTGCTGATCCCGGTGCTGTGGTCGCCGCCGTTCCTGTTTCGCTTCTTCCTGTACCAGCCGTTTAACATCCCGTCGGGTTCGATGGCACCGACGCTGGTGGTCGGCGACTACGTCTTTGCCGCCAAATATGCCTATGGCTACGGCCGCTATTCCTTCCCTTTCGCACCGTCCTGGATCTCGGGCCGTGTCTTTGCCGCCGAGCCCGAGTACGGCGACATCGTCGTGTTCCGCACGCCGAAGGACACCTCGGTCGACTACGTCAAGCGCGTGGTCGGGCTGCCCGGCGACCGCATCCAGATGCGGCAGGGGCAGCTCGTCCTCAACGACCGTCCGGTGACGCGGGTGGCCCTGAAGGAGGTGCTCGCGGGCTCTGCCTGCGCGACCGATGACGACGCCAAGGTCAGGCGCTGGCGCGAGACGCTGCCGAACGGGGCGAGCTACATAACCTATGACTGCGTTGACAACGGCTATTACGATAACACCAACGTCTACACGGTGCCGCCGGGCCACCTCTTCATGCTCGGCGATAACAGAGACAACTCCACCGACAGCCGCGTGGCGTCAGTGATGGGATTCGTGCCGATGGACAATCTCGTCGGCAAGGTGACGCGGATCTTCTGGTCGCTTGACGAGGACGGCGAGCCGCGCTTCGAACGGATGGGGAAGGTGTGGTGAGGGGGCCAGGTCTCTCTGCTCGTCATTCCGGGGCGCGCAAAGCGCGAGCCCGGAATCCATAACCACAGGCGGATGTGATGGCCTACTATGTCTACATCCTTGCAAGTAAGAAACACGGCACGCTCTACATCGGCGTGACCAGCGATATCGCGCGCCGGGTGTACGAGCACAAAACGAAAGCCGTCCCTGGCTTCACGACGAAGTACGGCGTCGACAAACTCGTCCTGTTCGAAATCTACGACGATGCGCCAACGGCCATCGCTCGCGAGAAGGAGCTCAAGAAGTGGCGTCGCGATTGGAAGACGCGCCTGAAATCCGAACTGGGATGATCTCTATCCGGGGATAACCAACTAAGTTTCGTGGTTATGGATTCCGGGGCTCGCGCCCAAGAGGCCGTGCCCCGGAATGACGGAGGAGAGAGTCTCTCTCCAAAACAAAAACCCCGGCATCGCTGCCGGGGTTTCGTAGTTCTTGAGGTGGTTGGACCTTAGAAGTCCATGCCGCCCATGCCGCCGCCCGGGGGCATTGCGGGGCCGGCGCCGCCCTTCTTGGGCAGCTCGGCGACCATGGCTTCCGTGGTGATCAGCAGCGCCGCAACCGAGGCTGCGTTCTGGATCGCGGTACGGACCACCTTGGTCGGGTCGATGATGCCCTTCTTGACGAGGTCGGCGTATTCGCCGGTCTGGGAGTCGAAGCCGTAGGCGTACGACTTGTTCTCCAGCACCTTGCCGACGATCACGGAGCCGTCTTCACCGGCGTTGATCGCGATCTGGCGAGCGGGAGCCGACAGCGCCTTGCGGACGATCTCGACGCCGGTCTTCTGGTCGTCGTTCTTGGTGCGCAGGCCCTTGAGCTGCTCGGAGGCACGGAGCAGGGCGACGCCGCCGCCCGGGACGATGCCTTCCTCGACAGCCGCGCGGGTCGCATGCATCGCGTCATCAACGCGATCCTTGCGCTCCTTCACCTCGACCTCGGT
>NZ_JAFCJT010000045.1 GCF_018130785.1 Bradyrhizobium liaoningense | reverse complement strand
CCCAACACATTCACACCGGTCTGTTCGGCGACACCGAGCGCGGGCGGCTACGGCACCTTCACGATGACCGCCGCCGGTGTGTGGACCTACGCACTCGACACCGCCAACTGTGCCGTGCAGGCGCTTTCTTCCTGCGAGACATTGACCGACACCTTCACGGTGACCTCCATCGATGGGACGGAACAGACCATAACCATCACAATCCACGGCGCGGACGATCGCGACCATTTCGGCCACGCGGCAGCGCTCGATGCCGCCGATCCGCCCCACGCCGCCGCGCTCCCCGAAGACAATGCGGCCGCGGGAGCTTTTGCCGCCGGTCCGACGGTGGCTGCGAGCACTCATGACGCGAACCCTGACGGCATCGGTGTCTCCGGCGAAAGTCCGAATGATGGCAAGATCGGCACAAACGGCGGTTGCGACACCTGTTACGACGGGCACGAACAGACCCTTCCTGCCGGCGGCTCCAGAGACGATCATTTCGTCTTTGCCTCGACGCCCGATTCCAGTGCCGCGCGCCCTGATATCACCTCTGGTTTCAAGGCAGACTCTGAGCGGATCGACCTGACAGCGCTCGGCGCGCTCACCCTCTCCGTTCTGGCACTCGAGCCCTCCAGCACGACGGTGCCCGCACATACGATCGCCTGGCTCTACGACAGCTCGGCAAACCAAACCATCGTTTACGTCAATGCGACGGATCAAAGCCTGAGCATCGGCGATTCCGGTCTGGTGGAAGTCCATCTCGACGGCTTCTCCACCGTTCAGGCGTCAGATTTCATGCTCGCGCCTGAAACGTCGGGTCATGCGATGGCAGCCGAGCCGGCCAATCTGGAACCGGGCGCGGACAAGGGCGCGACCGATAGCCCGACGACGGCGACCAGCTCCTCATCAGGCGAAATCGTCCATGAGCGAGCCGCCCTGATCGACGAATCCGCGCCCGGGCAAGCCGCGAAGGCGAGCGGGTGCAGGTTCGATGCCGATTGCGACCGGATTGTCCTGGCCAGGCACACCCAGTTCGTTCAGCCCGACGATACGAACACGCGATCGGACGCGTCCAGCGGCGAGAACGTGGCCTCCGCGGCGAGCCACGCGCCGCCCGTCAGCCAGCTTCATCTTCATCACACAGCAGCCGCGGAAGATAGGTTCGTATTCGACAAGCCGACACCGTTCGACAGCGGCAAGGAGATCGCGCCCGCTCGAGAGAGCGTGGCCGCCGAGGACAGCGGCCCGGTCACACCGTCCACGATCGACCCGAGCATCGATTCCGGCCCAGGTTCGATCGAGACATCACACCACGAAAATCACTTGCTCGAGCATCATCATGGGGACTCGATAGCCGAGAACGGCCTCCCTCGAGATGCTTCGGTTCACCTCGGGGACTCATTTCATTTCAAGCAGCACGGCTCTGACGGTTCGGGTGACATTGTGCCCTGGCACGCGGCGTTCGAACCCTACGCCACCAAGGATGGCGCTTGGCATGGCCACCGTTCAGAGTTCAGCACAGGATTGGACGATCCTTCGGACCCGTCCGGTCATCACGAACATGCTGGCGTCGTCCACGGATCCAGGGCAGCGCCGATGCCTGAACCGTTCCCGCCGCATATTGATCCGGCTCACGGGGCCGGCTCAGCTCACGCCCACGTGCCGCATGATCTGATCGTGTGATGTCCGCCGGGCGACTGTCTCTTCAGTGTCGTTTTCCCGTGCAATCCGACGTGGAGGAGCTCTCCCGCTCGGGACAGGCATCGTCAGTGTCGCTATCCTCTTCTTGCGGCGGCAATGCATGCTGATGGTCAAGCGCGGATGTCCAGGCGAACGTCATTGCCGCGATGAGCAGCCGATTGACGGCTTCGATCGCGCGTTCTGCTACGGACGAGTAATTCATGGCTTCCGCCAGCGTGGCTGATTGCGGATGGCGGGAGCCTAGGACGAACTCTCCAGCACCACTGTACTCCAGTTCACAGTTGCACGCGTCAACTCATCGCAGCCTCAGAAGATGCCGCTTGCTTCAGCTGCATCCGCAACGCGAGCCGACGCGCTCCTGCGGCAAAGGCGCAAGCTCGCGGCACCCACCCCGCGCGTTCGATCTGCGTACTTGGTTGCCGAACAGGCGCACAACAACCTCAGGGGTGTTGCGGTCCATCGACGACTCTGAATCAGATGTGAACATTGCGATGCGAATTCGATTGGTCAACTTATTGGGGGAGCAATCAATGAGCGGAGAAGCCAACTGCATTGTATGTAGCCGGGCAAGAACGGTCGTAGCCGTCTTTCCAATCGCGCGAGGCTATACCCTAAAGGAATACGAGTGCACCTGCTGCCACAGCACCCTGCATCTCGTGACTCGCTCGACGGAGGCTGCGCTGATCAGGCAGCACTGCGAGACCCTCCTTCCCGTCGAGAAGCCGCCGAACTCGACAGGTCGCAGGGTTCAACAGCGGTTCGCGAACTAGACACGCAAGGCGTCTAGCCGCGTACAGATCGAACGACCGCGCGATTGCGCGCAGGCTGCCGGAGCGCGCCACGCGTCCGGAGCCCTCAATTCGGCTTTTGCGTCGGCTTGCCGTCGATCTTGGGGAGATCGCCGGCCGAGGCCGATTGATCGCCGCCGCCATTGGCCCGGCGGGCCATCTCGACCGTCAGCCGCTCGGCGGCCTCCGGCGACATCACTCCCATGATGTCCGACATCTTTCGCGGCGCGATCTGCGAGGCGATCTCGATCAGCACGCCCATCTCGAGCCGGTCGAACACCCGTGCGGCGTCCTTGGGCTTCATGCTCTCATACATGGTCACGAGGCCCTTCATCCGCTGGGCCTCGGCGGCCTTCTGCTCGGCCTGGGTCGCGGAGATGCGGGATTCCACCGCCTTCATCTCCTCGACCTTGTTCTCGATGCGCTTCTCGGCCGACTTGAGCAGGCTTTCGCGGATATCGATCTCGCGCTGGCGGGACTCGATCTCCTGGCGGCGCGCCTGCAGGCGTTCCAGGATCGCGCGCTCGGAGGCCGAGATTTGCGGCTGGGCCTCTTCCACCTTGACCACGGTACCCTCGGGCTTGGTCTCGGGCGCGGCGGGCTTCGGCGCCTCCTTCGGCGCGCCGTGGGTCGAGCCCGTGATGTCGGGGTCCTCGCGGCCGGTCGGGAAGTTCAGGTTCTCCTGCGCCCAGGATTTCTTGATCTGGTTCGGCTGGTAGTCGAAGACATAGCCGCCATTGATCACGAGGCCCGCGACCTTGAGCGTGGCGAGCCCTGCGACGGCGACCAGGACGACCGGAATGACGCGGATGTTACGAAAGGATTTCATACCCTGACTTTATGCCGCAAGGCCGTTGGATCGTCGGCGCTCGGAGAAGGCTTCGGCCGCAGCCGCCACCGCCTTCGCCGATGAGGGCTTGGCCGCGGGCACTGCGGCCGTTTCCGGGCTCGCCACGGGGCGCGCGGCGATCGCGATCTTGGACAGGCGCCGCACCACATTGTCGGCTTCGCCGAGCTGCTTGTAGAGCTGGTCGGACATCTGCGTCGCCGCCGCAAGCTGACTGCCGAGGTTCTCGTTGACGTCGCGCACCGCAAGCTTCAGCCCGCCGATCGCCCGCTCGGCGATCTCGGTGGCGGTGATCAGCTCGCCGATGACCGCCTTCAGCGAGTGCTCGTCCGCCTTCAGCCGCGTCAGCCGCTTGTTGAGCATGACGCAGTAGACGATCGTCAGCATCAGCAGGATAGCCACCAGCGTCTCGATTGCCATTCCCAGGGAGTGGTTCATGGGGCCTCCATCATCTTGTTCTGCTCGTCCACCTTCTCGAACATCGCAAGTGTCGTACTTGGCTTGCGCAGGGGTTTCGTCACACGAATCGCGACCCGGTCGCCGACCCGGCCCATCCGCCCCTCGGTCAGGGTGACGTCGCCGCAACGCACGGTCACGTTGGCATCCGCACGCATGTCGAGCGGCAGGGTGTCGCCGACCTTGAGCCGCATCAGCTGCTTGAGCGGGATTTCGGCCTCGTAGAGCACGGCATCGACCGCGATCTCGGCCTGGTTGATCTCGGTGGCGAAATGGCCCTCCCAGATCGTGTCGCGGCCGAATTTCTCGCCCATGAACATCTGGAGCAGGACGCCCCGGATCGGCTCGATGGTCGCATAAGGCAGCAGCAGCTCGATATTGCCCCCGCGATCTTCCATGTCGATGCGCAGGCGCACCAGGATCGCGGCGTTGGCGGGGCGGCTGATCGCGGCGAAGCGCGGATTGGTCTCGAGCCGGTCGATCGTGAAGGTCACCGGCGACAGCGGCCGGAACGCCTGCTCGGCGTCGGCCAGCACCACCTCGACCAGCCGCTTGACCAGCTCGGTCTCGATCGTGGTGTAGGGCCGGCCCTCGATGCGGAGCTGGCTCGCGCCGCGGCGACCGCCGAGCAGCACGTCGATCATCGAATAGATCAGGCTGGAATCGACCACCGCCATGCCGAAGTTTTCCCACTCCTCGGCCTTGAACACCGAGAGCACGGCCGGCAGCGGGATCGAGTTCATGTAGTCGCCAAAACGCACCGAGGTGATGCGGTCGAGCGAGACTTCGACGTTGTCGGAGGTGAAATTGCGCAAGGAGGTCGTCAGCAACCGCACCAGGCGGTCGAAGACGATTTCGAGCATCGGCAGACGCTCGTAGGAGACCATCGCCGAATCGATGATGGCGCGAATGCCGGAATGGTCGTCGAGCGTGACGTCGCCGACCGTGAAGCCGAGGAGGTTGTCGATCTCCTCCTGCGACAGCACCCGCTCGCCGGAATTCTTGCCGGCGCCGAGATCGCGGCTGCCGTCCTCGACCATGGCCGCCCATTGCAGGGCCATGGTCTCGGATAGTTCGTTTTCGGCAGCAGCCTTCGCGGCCTCCGCGGGATCCTCGGAATCAAGCGAGGCCTCCCATTGGGCGGCAATTGCATCCTGGTCGACTTGTTCGTTGCCCGCCATGATCCCTAGACCATCATGCTCACTGGATCACGACTTCCTTGAACAGCACCGCGCTGACCTGGATCGGGGAAACCGCCGCATTGACGCGCTTGGTCAGCTCTTCCTTGAGGCGGAAGACGCCGGCGGACCCGTTGAGGTCGGAGGAGCGCAGCTCGCGCACATAGGTCTGGAAGATGTCGGTGATGCGCGGCATCGTCGGCTTGATCGCCTCGATCTGCTTCTCTTCCTTCAGCTCCAGCACGATCTTGAGCTTCAGATATTGCACGCGCTCGCCGGGCGCGCCGGCGAGGTTGACCATGATGTCGGGCACGTCGACGAAGGCCGGCGGCTTCGGCGGCGGCGCCGCCTCGGCGTGATGCTCGTCGTCGCCATGACGGAAGAAGAAGAACCAGGTCGCGGCACCGCCGCCGAGGACGGCGAGCAGGCCGACGGCCATGATGATGAGCTTGAGCTTGTTCTTCGGCGGAGCGGCTTCCGCGCCTTCGGCGGCTGCGCCGCCTTCCGCTTCATTGTCTGCCATGGTCGAAAGGCTCGCTCATCTCATAAGGGGTCGAAAGAGCGAAGCCTCCTGGCAGACAGTGACGCGATACAAATGCCCCAGCGCAGTGCGCTCCTCTTACACGCAAACGCTACGGTAATAATGGTTAACGGAATCTTTCGATTGGGCCTTCACTAGGAAAAATCTGCCGGGCAAACATGGCTAACAGAACCTTTCTGCCGCCTCCCCGCGCCCTTCAAAAATCGACAAGCCATTGAAATTAAGTATCTTTCTGAGTTGGCACGGCTTTCGCTGAGAGAGGGCCGAGACCGGAGGGTTTGGGAGAACCTGACGATCTCGTTCACGGGTCCGCCAAGGCGCTTGGGAGAGCGAGGTGGCAGGCTCACTCAGGGGAGATTTCCGATGCAGAACGCGCTTCTGATCGGCTTGTCGCGGCAGATGACGTTGGAACGGCAGATGGATGTCATCGCCAACAATGTCGCCAATGCCAACACCAACGGCTTCAAGGCCGACCATTCGCTGTTCGAGGAGTTTCTCAACTCGAACGCGCGTGAGGACAATTTCATCGCGTCCGACCGCCGGGTCTCCTATGTGCAGGACCGCGGCACCTTCCGCGACGTCGGCCAGGGGCCGATGGAGCCGACCAACAACCCGCTCGACATGGCGATCGACGGCAACGCGTTCTTCGCGGTGCAGGCCAATGGCGGCGAACGCTACACCCGCGACGGCAAATTCTCGCTCAACAGCACCGGCCAGCTCGTCAACTCCGACGGCAACCTCGTGCTCGGCACCGGTGGCCCGATCACCTTCCAGCCGACCGACCACGACATCAACGTCGCGCCGGACGGCACCGTCACGGTGCTCGAGGGCACCGCCAAGACCGACTCGATCCGCGGCAAGATCCGCATGGCTTCGTTCGACGATCCGGCGAAACTGACCAAGCTCGGCGCCAACCTCTACGACGTCGGCTCGGCGACCCTGCAGGCCGACACCAAGTCGACCGTGCGCCAGGGCTACATCGAGAAGTCCAACGTGAACTCGGTCGGCGAGATGAGCCGCATGGTCGAAGTCATGCGCAGCTACACCGCCATCGCCAACCTGCTCCAGCAGCAGAGCGACCTCCACAAATCGGCGATCGAGAAGCTCGCCGACGTTCCGGCCTGATTAGGGGATCACTGACATGCAAGCGCTCCACACCGCTGCGACCGGAATGGCGGCCCAGGAACTCAACGTCCAGGTCATCTCCAACAACATCGCCAACCTGCGCACCACCGGTTTCAAGAAGCAGACCGCGGCGTTCCAGGACCTGATCTACGAGCACGTCCGCCGCGTCGGCGCGCAGGCCTCGGACCAGGGCACCATCGTACCTGTCGGCGTCGACATCGGCGGCGGCGTCAAGACCGTCGGCACGCCGCGCAGCATGACGCAGGGCACGCTGTCGCAGACCGGCAACGATCTCGACCTCGCGATGTCCGGCGAAGGCTTCTTCAAGATCCTGATGCCCGACGGCACCTACCAGTACACCCGCGACGGCACCTTCCAGATGGACAATCAGGGCCGCGTCGTCACCGCGCAGGGCAACCCGGTACAGCCGACCATCACCATCCCGAACAACGCTTCCGGCATCACGGTGAGCGAGCAGGGCCAGGTCTCGGTGACACTGCCGGGCTCGTCGACCTCCTCGATCGTTGGCCAGATCGGCGTGACCCGCTTCATCAACAAGGCGGGCCTCCAGCCGGTCGGCAGCAACCAGTTCACCGAGACCCCGTCGTCCGGCGCACCGCAGGACGGCACCGCGAACTCCGAAGGCTACGGCAAGATCACGCAGGGCAGCCTGGAACAGGCCAATGTCGACGTCGTCTCGGAGATGAGCGACCTGATCGCCGCGCAGCGCGCCTACGAGATGAACGCCAAGGTCATCAGCGCCGCCGACCAGATGATGCAATCGACCACGGCGCTGTTCCGCTGAGGTGATGACGATGATCCGCACCACCCTTGCCACGATCTCCGCCCTGCTCGCGCTGGCGCTGCCGGCAGAGGCCGCCGACGATTTCATCGCAACGCCGACGCTGCGCGCGAGCGTCACCGTCACCTCGGACGTGGTGCGGGTCGGCGATCTCATCGACAATGCCGGATCGGCCGCGCTGATCCCGGTCTACCGCTCGCCCGATCTCGGCACCACCGGCGCGCTGCCGGTCACGCAAGTGCTGTCGGTACTGCGGGCAAAACAGGTGATTGGCGTGATGACCGGCGACATCAAGGAAGTGTCGGTCACCCGCCTCGCCCGCACGCTCGCCAACAAGGACCTCGAAACCGCGGTGGCCTCGGCGCTCGAGCGCCGCTTCGGCCTTGGGGAAGCCGCCAACATCGCCGTCACGTTCGACCGCGGCGTCGCCGACATGCGGCTCGATGCCTCCAACACCGGCGCGCTTCAGCCCGTCGCAACCCGCTATGACGCCCGCAGCCGCCGTTTCGATATCGCTTTCGAAATCAACAACGACAACAATCCGACGCCGACCAAGCTGCGCTTTACCGGCACCGCCATCGAGACGGTGGAAGTGGCCGTGCTGACACGCGACATCGACCGCGCCGATCTCCTCAAGTCCTCCGACATCACGCTGGAGCGCAGGCCGAAGGCCGAGGTCAGCGGCGAGCCCGCCTCGCGCGACCGCACCATCGGCATGCAGCTCCGCCGGCCGATGCGGGCGGGCACGCCGATCCGAGTCGCCGACATCATCAAGCCCGACTTCGTTCAGCGCGACCAGAGCGTCACCGTCATCTACCAGGTCCCCGGGATCTACCTCACCACGCGCGGCAAGGCGCTCGAGAGCGGCGCCGAGGGCGACACCGTGAGCGTGCTCAATCTCCAGACCAAGCGCACGCTGGCGGGCGTTGTCACCGGCCGCGGCCAGGTGACGATCCAGGGCGCCAGCCAGTCCGCGCCAATGGCGCCTGCGGTCGAGCAGACCTCCTCGCTCAAGCGCGACGAAGCGCCCGCCCCCGTCGACACCGCAGCCATCGTCCGGAGCCTGGTCCAGGCCCCGGCGTCACCGGCCCAGGTCGCCCAAGCCCAGATCCCGCAAACTCGCGCGTCGCAAGCTCCAGCCAAGTCAGAGTAAGTCATGTCCTTGTTCAGTTCGGCTTCCCGTCTTCGTCGTATTGCGATCTCTGCCCTGCTGCTCGCCAGTTGCGCGCTGGGCGGCTGCTCCTCGATCGACCGCCTCTCCCAGATCGGCGAGCAACCGAAATTGTCGGCGATCGACAATCCGACGACGCAGCCCGGCTACAAGCCGGTGCAGATGCCGATGCCGAAGCCGGAAGTCGCCTCCTACAATCCGAACTCGTTGTGGCGCAACGGCAGCCGCGCCTTCTTCAAGGACCAGCGCGCGACCCATGTCGGCGACCTCCTGACCGTGACCGTGAACATCACCGACAAGGCCAACATCGCCAACGAGACCCAGCGCAGCCGCACCGCCAAGGAAGATTCGGGTATTACCGATTTCATCGGCAGCCAGACGGTCACGCAGCCGCTCAAGATCCTGCCCGGTCGCCTTCTCACCACCGACTCGACATCCTCCGCCGACGGCAAGGGCTCGGTCAATCGCACGGAGGCCCTGCAGACCAACGTCGCGGCCGTCGTCACCCAGGTGCTGCCGAACGGCAACCTCGTGGTCGAGGGCAAGCAGGAGATCCGCGTCAACTACGAGATCCGCGAACTCATCGTCGCCGGCATCGTCCGCCCCGAAGACATCCAGAGCGACAACACCATCGATTCCTCCAAGATCGCGCAGGCCCGCATCGCCTATGGCGGCCGCGGCCAGATCATGGACGTGCAGCAGCCGCGCTACGGCCAGCAAGTCATGGACGTGCTGCTGCCCTTCTAAGCCTCTCCCGAGCTCCCACATCGTGTTCGCGAACCTAGGCGCGAACGACGATGTACTACGCGGCCTCCGGTAGCTCCCCTGCCGGAGGCCGCATGTATTGTGTAAAGGCGATTGGGACGACTGACGGCGGGGAATGCCGTAGCAGCCTCACGTAAACTCCGCCTCGACCGTCCCCAGCCCGTCCAGTTCCATCCGCACCTTGTCGCCGGCCTTCAGCCACAGCGTCTTCACCAGGCTGCCGGTCAGAACCAACTGTCCCGCATGCAACCCCTTGCCTTCGGCGGCGAGGTGGTTGGCGAGCCAGGCGAGCGCGTTGTGGGGATGGCCAAGCACGTCGGCGCCGGTGCCATGGCTGACCTCTTCGCCGTTGACGATGGCGCGGCCTTTGACCGCCTTCAGATCCGGCACCGACGAGCGCGGCACCGCCTCACCCAGCACGCAGCCTGCGGCGAAGAAGTCGTCGGCGATCAACGTCGGCGCGCCCATCGTTTCCCACTTCACATAGCGGTCGTCGACGATCTCGATCGCGGGATGATAGGCGTCGACCGCCTCGCCGACCCATTCGGCCGTGAACGGCGCCTCGCCGGCGGCGAGGTCGCGCTTCAATCGCACCGCGATCTCGCACTCGACACCGACACGGACATAGTCGGCAGCCGCGAGCTTGGCCCCGCTCTCGTGCACGCCCTTCTGGAACACGCGGCCGCCGCAGGGATGCGGGATCCCGATATAGTCCTGCATCACCTGACTGGTGCAGCCGATCTTGTAGCCAACGAGCGGCCCGACTTGCGGCAGCAGGAGATCGTGCAGCGCGCGCTGGACCTGATAGCCCTCGGCCTCGTCGGCGGGCGGATGGTCCAGGGCCGCGAGCGGCGCCCGGTTACGGCGCGCGAGCGCAATCGCCTTTGCGGCTTTGAGAATCTTGTCCATCGGCGCCGGCTCCCACGCTACGCAATTGAGATCGGCACTTCAGCATCCCCGCCGGGGCGTGACAAGCGCGGGCCAAAGGACGGCCCAAGGGCGCCTCGAGGGCGCCTCAAGGGCGCCCTCAGCCCTTGACGAGGCTGAGCCGGATCAGGCTCTCGGCCGTAGAGAGGATTGCCGCGTCGTTGGAACGGGCCTGCCAGCCGAGCAGCGACCTCGCCTTGGCACTGGTGGAATGCCGAACCTTTCCGAGCATCGGCACGACCGCGCGCAGCAGGGGAATCCGGTTCGCGGCCAGCCGCACCAGCCAGTCCGGGGCCTGGAACAGCGGAACCCGGCGCGCCCGCGGGCCCAGTTCCCGCCGCAGCACCCTGCCGATATCGAGGATCGACATTGTCTCGCCGGAGACCGCGATGAAGCGCTCGCCTTTCGCTTCGGGCGCCGTCATCGCGCGCACGTGCAAATCGGCCACGTCGCGCACGTCGACCACGCCGAAATAGACCCGCGGCACCGCCGGCATGGCGCCGTCGAGCAGCGATTTGACGATCTCGATCGAGCTGGAGAAGTCCGGCCCCAGCACGGGGCCAAAAATGCCGGCGGGATTGACGACCGACAATTCGAGTCCCCCGCCCTCGCGCGCGATGAAATCCCAGGCCGCCCGCTCGGCCAAGGTCTTGGATTTGATGTAGGCCTGCACGTCGGCACCGTCGAGATTGGTCCAGTCGGTCTCGTCGAACGGTGTTTCGCGCGGCGGATGACCGTAACCGATCGCGCCCAGCGACGAGGTGATGACGACGCGCCTGACCCCGGCCTCGCGTGCGGCACGCAGCACCCGCAGCGTGCCGTCGCGGGCCGGGATGATCATCTCGTTCTCGTCCTTGGGAACACTGGTCGACAGGGGGTGAGGCAACATGGAGCACGTAATCACAGCCGGCGACGGCCTCGTGCCAGCCGTCGTCCGCGGTGAGATCGGCGGTAAAAAAGGACAGGCTTTCAGGCGAAACCGCCCCGCCCTCGCGCAACATCGCCAGCACATCGTCCCGCCGATCAGGCCGACGCACCGTCGTCCGCACGTCATGGCCCGCCGCCATCAGTTGCAGGACGACATGGATGCCGACGAAGCCCGAGCCGCCGGTGACCAGAACAGTGCTCATTGCCGAGTTCCCCTCGTTGCGCGAGTCGACGAATTGGTTCCGCCGCCCTGCTCAAGGCCGCATCTGGTCACTATCTTCCGGGGAACAAGTAGAATGGATTTCGAGACCGGTATGGAAAACCTGACCAGCGTTTGCGACGGCGACTGCGATTGCAGCCCCGACCCTGCCCTGCTCGCCGAGTTCAAGCGGGCCATCCATGCGCTCGGCGGCAAGTGGAAGCTGGAGATCCTGTTCGCGCTGATGAACGGCGCGGTTCGTTTCGGCGCATTGCGGCGCGCGATCGGCGGCATCACCCAGCACATGCTGACCACGCAACTGCGTGAGCTCGAGCAGGACGGCCTGGTATCGCGGACCGCCTTCGCGGAGAAGCCGCTGCGGGTGGAGTACGAGCTGACGGATGCAGCCTACGGCCTGTTGCCGGCGTTTAAGGAAATATTGAACTGGTCCAAGCTTTATGGGGATGCGCGCCTTGCGGCGTCGTAGGAGGCCTGATTGCAGCGATGCCTGATGCAACTCGATCAGCGCTTCAACAGCCAAGTCGATCTCGTTGATGCGACTCGCAAAATCTCCCACGCCTGAAGTGAAGGCCGTTTCTCATCCGAACTTGCGTGAGCTTGGAGGAATTGAGACTAGCCCATTGATCGCGATTCACTTTTCGCGATTGCGCTCGCGCGCGCCGAGGGGCGCGGCGGCAGGCGACAGGCACAATGCCGATCGCGGCGCGAAACGGCGCCTTGCGTCCAAAAACAAAGAGCCGCATCGCTGCGGCTCGGACTCTATTCGTCGCGGTAGACCTTCTCGCGTTTCTCGTGGCGCTCCTGCGCTTCCACCGAGAGCGTCGCGATGGGCCGGGCTTCGAGCCGCTTCAAAGAGATCGGCTCGCCGGTGTCCTCGCAATAGCCGTAGGTGTTGTCCTCGATACGCTGGAGCGCGGCGTCGATCTTGGCGATCAACTTGCGCTGGCGGTCGCGGGCGCGGAGTTCGATGGCGCGGTCGGTTTCGGACGATGCCCGATCGGCGAGATCGGGATGGTTCACATTCTCCTCCTGCAAGGCTTGCAGGGTGAGCTTGGACTCTTTGAGGATCTCATCCTTCCAGGCGAGGAGCTTCAAACGGAAGTACTCCTTCTGCCGGTCGTTCATGAAAGGCTCTTTTTCGGTCGGTCGGTAGTTTTTCAACTTTTCCAAGGGCGGCCTATCTGTCTAAACAACGACTCGCAACGGAATGGGGTCCGTTGAGCGGGGCCTTATATAGCGGCCTCCTGTGACAGACAATATTTCCTTAATCCCTCGGTTACCGCCCCCAAACCCTTGCACAGGAAGGTTTATCCGCAAGAATCCGGGGGCGGTCGAGGGCCTAGTAGCCGACCGTGAAACGCTGCCTCAGATGGGCCGGCCGCTCGATCTCGTCGGCAAGCGCAATGGCGTAGTCGGCAAAGGTGATCCAGCTTTTCCCGCTCGCATCTGCGAGAAGCTGATCGGCCCCGAGCCGGAACTTGCCGGTCCGTTCCCCCTCGACGAACAGGGCGGACGGCGAGATAAAGGTCCAGTTCAGATCCTTTTCCTGCCGCAGCAGGTCGAGGAAGACCCCGCCCTTCTCTGCCTCAGCCTTGTATTGCGCCGGAAAACCGGGGGTTGTGACCAGTTTGACGCCCGGAGCGACTTCCAGGCTGCCGGCTCCGCCGACGACGAGGTAGCGGCCCACCTTGGAGTCCTTTGCCGCACCGATCAGCTTGAGCGGGTCGCTGGCCAGGAAGTGTACGGAACTCACGGCGACGTCGTGTCCGGCCCACAGCTGGGCGAGGCCGGCCTGGTCGAGCACGTCCCCCTTGGTGGGCGTGACGTTCGGCAGGGCCGCGATCTTCTCGGGGTTCCGGGCGATCGCCGTGACCGCGTGGCCGCGGCGCGACAGTTCCTTGGTGATCTCCGACCCGGCCCGGCCCGAGGCGCCGGCGACTGCGATCTTCATGGAAGGACTCCTTTGCTTCTCTAGTAACTAACAGAGACTAGATATCGCAAAGGATGCTGGTGTTAAGAGAGCACTTTGTGCTTACCTGATTACGCAAGAGTAACCGGTACCCGTACGGCGCGTGAGCCAGCAAGCTAAACGGATCATGAGGACCCGACGATGAAGCCAGACGTCTATGCAGCGAACTGCCCCACGCGCCAGATCCTCGATCGCGTCGGCGACAAATGGGCGGTGCTGATCCTGTTGCTGCTGCGCGAGGAACCGATGCGCTTCAATCAGTTGCGACGCACGATTGAAGGCATTTCGCAGAAGATGTTGAGCCAGGTTCTCAAGTCACTTGAGCGCGACGGCCTGATCAAGCGTCACGCCATCGCAACCGTGCCGGTGACGGTGGAATATTCGATCACGCAGCTTGGCGTGACGCTCGCCGCCGCCGTCGATCCCCTGCGCGACTGGGCCGAGGAGAACCTGAAAGACGTGCTCGCCGCCCAGCGCCGCTACGACGCGCAGCAGAAGGATGAAGCGGCGTAAGGCGCTACGCCTGCCCGGCCTTGGCGAGTTCGACCTCGACGCGCAGCTCGATCTCGGACAGCACGGAATCGAGGCCGGGATCGCCCGAGGACGATTTCAGATTCGCCGCGGCATCACGCAGCCGCATCACGGTCGACGCGTCGAGATTGCCGGACAGAAGTCCCATCTTGAGATCGTCGAGCACGTCCAGCGCGGTCCTGCCGCGGGCGACGGAGCGCTTGCGGCGCTCGACCGGATCTTCCTCGATACCTTGCAGTGCGAGCAGCCCGTCGATGTTGGCGGTGGCCTTCGGCGCGGCAGCACTGCGCGTCTCCTGCGCCGACGAGGTGTCGGGCAGGACGAAGGTGCCGGAGCTCGTCCGCCTGGCCTGGCTGGCCGGCGTTCCAAGCGTGGTGCCGTTCGGTCCGTAGATGCGCATCGCAGCAATCCGGGTGATCGATGGCGTCACCTTCGCCGTCTTATGGTTAACGGCGCGTAAACAGCCCGGCAAAATCTGCCGACAGGCGGCAGTTTCGCTCCCCAGGGAGAACGCTCCCTGACGCCGGTGGAAACAGATTTATTCAACCTATTCAATCGCGTAACCCCGCTGCCCCGCGTTGGCACAGCACTCGCAAGGAAAGCGTCGGGCCAGCTCGTCATGGGAGTGTCGTGGATGGTCCGCGATTTGAGGAGCCTCGGGGAGCAGAGGATGCCAGGCGTTCGTTGGGTGAGGATTGTTGGGGTGGCCTGCGCCGCGCTGTCAGCGCTGGCGCTCTCGGTCACGTCTGCAAGTGCCACATCGCGCATCAAGGACCTCGCCAATATCGAGGGCGTGCGGCAGAACCAGCTCATCGGCTATGGCCTCGTCGTCGGCCTCAACGGCACCGGCGACACGCTCAACAACATCCCCTTCACCAAGCAGTCGCTGCAAGCGATGCTCGAGCGCATGGGCGTCAACATCCGCGGCGCCACCATCCGCACCGGCAACGTCGCCGCCGTGATGGTGACCGGCAATCTGCCGGCCTTCGCCACCCAGGGCACGCGCATGGACGTCACCGTCTCCGCGCTCGGCGACGCCAAGGATCTGCGCGGCGGCACGCTGCTGGTCACGCCGCTGCTCGGCGCCGACGGCAATGTCTACGCGGTCGGACAGGGCTCGCTCGCGATCTCCGGTTTCCAGGCCGAGGGCGAAGCGGCGAAAATCGTGCGCGGCGTTCCGACCGTCGGCCGCATCGCCAACGGCGCCATCATCGAGCGCGAGATCGAGTTCGCGCTCAATCGGCTGCCGAACGTGCGGCTCGCGCTGCGCAACGCCGACTTCACCACGGCCAAGCGGATCGCGGCCGCGATCAACGACTATCTCGGCGTCAAGACCGCCGAACCGATCGATCCCTCGACGGTGCAGCTTTCGATCCCGCCGGAATTCAAGGGCAATGTCGTCGCCTTTCTCACCGAGATCGAGCAGCTCCAGGTCGATCCTGATCTCGCGGCCAAGATCGTCATCGACGAACGCAGCGGCATCATCGTGATGGGCCGCGACGTCCGCGTCGCCACCGTCGCGGTGGCGCAAGGCAATCTCACCGTCACCATCTCCGAGAGCCCGCAGGTCAGCCAGCCCAACCCGCTGTCACGGGGGCGCACCGTGGTCACGCCGCGCACCGGCGTCAGCGTCACGGAAGACGGCAAGAAGTTCGCCGTCGTCAAGGACGGCGTCTCGCTTCAGCAGCTCGTCGACGGCCTCAACGGCCTCGGCATCGGCCCGCGCGACCTCATCAGCATCCTCCAGGCGATCAAGGCCGCCGGCGCGATCGAAGCCGACATCGAGGTGATGTGATGCAGACCAGCATGATCAACACCCCGCACGTCGTCACCTCCTCGGCCTTCTCGGTGGAGAGCCGCAACGGCCGGCCCGACTTCGAGCTCGCCGCCGCGTTGCAGAAGGTCTCGCCGCAGCAGCAGGCCAAGGCGCAGAAGACCGCCACCGATTTCGAGGCGATGTTCCTCAACAGCATGTTCTCGCAGATGACCTCGGGCCTGAAGGGCGAAGGTCCGTTCGGCGACACCCCGGGCACCGGCGTGTGGCGCTCGATGCTGACCGAGCAATATTCCAAGAACTTCGCCAAGGCCGGCGGCGTCGGCGTCGCCACAGAAGTCTACCGCACCCTGATCATGCAGCAGGCGAAAACGATCCGCACGGCATAAGGTCAATCGAGATGAACCACTTCAACGCCTCACGTCAGCCGATGCAAGCGCAGCGCCCGAACACCGCACCCGGCAACGCCGAGGCGCGCAAGGTCGCCGAACAGCTGATGGATGCGATGAACGCCCTGCTCGGACTGATCGAGCGTGAGACCGAGCTCGTTCGTGCCGGCAAGGTCCGCGAGGCGGTGGCCCTCGAGAGCAAGAAGCAGGAGCTGTCGCGAAACTATGTCGGCGCCGTCAGCGAGTTGAAGGCGAACCAGGCCCAGCTCGCGAAATCCGCGCCCGAACTGCTCTCGACGCTGCATCGGCACCACGATGCGTTCCGCGCGATGCTCCAGGTCAATCTCACCGTGCTCGCGACCGCACACGCGGTCTCCGAGAGCGTGGTGCGCGGCGTCAACGCCGAGATCCAGAAGCGCAACGTCCCGAACACCTATACGGCGGCGGGACGCCGCGCGGCTCCAGGCCCGCGCCACATCACCCCGCTCGCGGTCAGCCGCTCGCTCTGAGCGCGCGCGAAAACCAGCTACAATTTTACGAAAAACCGCGCGACGATATCGTCGCGCGGTTAGTCACGTTTGCTTACCGGGTCTTCAATCCTGGTGGTCCATGGTTGCGTATTGAGAGGGGTTGGGATTTGACTCACGTGAGGCAACCAGGAGGCTGCCATGAGTACAGATTTCAGCATCAGGCCGGTGGGGATACCGGCCCCCGCGCAGATCGTGACGACGTCCAATGCGGCGGCGAACGAGGCCGTGCAAACTGATTTGCCGGTGAGCCAGACGGTCGCCGCGAGCGATACCAGCGCGGCCGTGCGCAATGATTTGCCGAACAACGAGAATATCTCGCGTCAGGTCGTGTTCGACCAGGCGGCGGCGTCTTTCGTCTTTCAGGTGGTCAACGACAAGACCGACGCGGTGGTCAACCAGTTCCCCGACGAAGCGATGCTGCGCCGGCGGGCCTATTTCCATGCGGAAGATCTGAAGTCCCAACCCTCGCGTCCGCTTAATACGGACCTCAGCGCCTGATCGTCAGGCAGAGCGTGGCGACGGCGATATCAGGACAAGTCGAACCGGTCGCGAGATCGGTGGCGGCGTTCTCGATCTATCGGTCAGCGTAAACTTCGCAAGCGTTCGGCGGGATGCTCGAGCGGTCGGTCATGGCCGACTGCATCCACGTCTCACGGACGGCCGGACAGACCGGCGGCAATATTCCGGTTGATCTCGATCAGCGGGCGGAAGTGATCGAACTGCGGGCTCATCTGGAGCGCCGCGGTCTGGCTCAGCACGAAGACGCTGATGTTGGCGATCTTCTGCCGGACGTCGAGCGGCTGCGGATTGTTGTCGCGCATCGCCTCGCTCAGGAAGATCGTCCAGAGCTTGCGGTTGAACATCAGCGCCTGCGTGGTCTGCTCGCTGAACGGGTCGGCGTTGTTGATCGCGTCCTGGAGCTTGTTGGCGGCCTTCAGCAGGGTCTGCGCCTCGACGTCGCGAGGAGATGCGGTGGTCGTTGCAACACGCGCGTAAGCCGAGGCAGCGGAATTCGACATCAATCACACCCTGGAAGTTACCTAGCCCGTTGAACGCGCTTAAGGATTTCTTTCCCAACCCTAGGCAGCACCGCTTAAGATTTGCTTACGTGTGCGCTTGGAAGCACTCCGGATTATTACGGGTCCGAGAGTCCTTCGTGCAAAGCTAAATGCGTACATGCACGCTGTAAACACGGCTCGCATGATGCGCATCAATCTCGGCTAATCCTGCCTTAGCGATCTCCGTAAAAAGAACGGCGGAGCTTCAGCCCCGCCGCGATATCTCGTATTGCGATCTTGCGCGGCGCAATTAGCGGAGCAACTGAAGCACGCTCTGCTGCGACTGGTTGGCCAGCGACAACGCGGAAACCGCGATCGATTGACGGGTCGACAGCGCCTGGCTGTTGGCCGCTTCCTCGTTGGTGTCAGCGAGCGTCAGGTTGGACGAGCCGGTCTGCAGCACGTTGATCAGGTTCTTCGAGAAGTCCTGACGCACCTGCACGATCGAGAGGTTCGAACCGAGCGCGGAGCCTTCCGAGCGCAGCGTGCTCGAGGCAGCGTTGAGGCTCGCCAGCACCTTGTTGGTGGCGCCGTTGTCGATGAAGTCAACGCCGTTGACGAGGTTGGACAGGCCGAGGCCGGCTGCGTTGAACACCACGCCGTTGATGCCGAGCGTCGAGCTGCCGGTTTCGTTGAAGACGAGCTTCAGCGTGTCGCCGTTGAGCAGGTTGACGCCGTTGAAGGAGGAGTCCTGCGAGGTCGTATCGATCTGCGCCAGGATGTTGTTGAACTGGTTGACCAGGTTGGAGCGCGCGGTCTGCGCGACGGGATCCTGGACCGGCGGCTGGGCGGTGGTGAAGGCCAGGATGCCGGTGAGCGTGCCGCCGACTGCGCCGCCCGCGGTCGTCGAGCCGAGGGTCGACGAGGCGTATTCGTTGACGGTGGTCACCGTGAGCACGCCGTTCGCGTCGATCGTCGCCGTCAGATGGTTGGCTTGAAGCTGCGCGTTGAGCTGGTCCAGCGTCTTCACGGTGCCGTTGGTGCCGTCGCCGAAAGTGACGTTCACCGGCGTGCCGCCGTTGAAGGAGGTAAAGGTCAGCGTCTTGCCGCTGACGCCGCCAACACCGGAGGTGCGCGCCGCGCTGAACGCCGTCGCCGTTCCAGTGTTGCCGCTGAGACCGAACGCATTGAGAGCGTTGCCGGTACCGGTGATCGAAAGATCGGCGTTGATACCCGTCGAGATCGCCAGCTGACCGCTGGAGTTCACGGAAGACGGGATCTGGCCTGACGTAGTCGAGAGCGTCGCTGCGCCATTGAAGATGCTTGCGGTCTTCACGCCGGTGGCGAGGTCGATCGAGTTGAGCAGATCGGTCAGCGTCGCGCTCTGAAGATAGACCGTCGAATTGCCGTTACCATCCGTGACCACATTGCCGTTGACGCCGCCGGAGGTCACGCTGGCCGCGGACTGCGGGGTCTGGGCATTCTTGAAGGTGATGGTATGGCCGTCGATGTTCAACGTCGAGCCGTCCTGGACCAGACTGCCCAGCGAACCCGCAGTGGTCTGCCGGTTCGCGCTTACGCTGGCGTTACCCGCGCCGGTCGCAGACGTCAGTCCAAGAGCATTGAGGAAATCGGCTTTGCCGGTCGCGCTCAGATCGGCGCCGGTCGAACTCTTCAGCGTCACGACGCCGGTGGCTGCAATAGACGATGCGGTCTGGGCCGTACCGACAGGTGGCGTGCCGCTGGTGCCGCTCACCGTAATAGTCGCTGCGCCAGCGCTGATTGCTGCGCTCTTGACGCCGCTTGCCAGGTCGATCGCGCTGAGGACATCGTTGACCGTGGCGGTCGGCGCGGCGGCCGTCCCCATGTAGACGATCGAATTGCCGTTGCCATCGGTGGCGATATGGCCGCTGGCATCGAGACCCCAGCCGGTCGGCTGCGCCGAGGGCGCCAAGCCTGTACGGAAGGTCACGGTCTTGCCGTTGACGGTGATCGAGTCACCGTCTGCCGGTGACGCTGCGAACGTGGTCGCTGGGTTCGTGCCGAGCAGGGTGTTGGTGCCACCGAGCAAGGTGGTACCGTCCGCTGCGTTGGCGGGCACGCCGTCCAACTTGCCGGCGGTCGAGCCGAGGGACGCGCCCAGCGCGGCCGCCGCGGTCACGGGGGTCACGCCGCCGGGCGCACCGGTATAGAGCACGTTGCTGTTGGCCGTCGCGCTCGCATAGGAGGTCGTGCCGCGCAGATCGGCCGGCGTCGCGCCGGGGATCGTCGTCGAGACGTTCGACTTGGTGGAGTAACCGACCGTGGTCTGCAGCGCCTGGTTGGCGATCGATTTCGCGCTGTCGATCAGCTTTTGCAGCGAGGTGATGCCGGTATTGGCCGCCTGCAGCACCTGCACACCGTTGTTGATGCCGTCGAGCAGGTTGCTGATGTCACTCGCCCGGTTGTCCAGCCCCTGCGCGGTGAAGAAGTTGGTGGGATTGTCGAGTGCCGTGTTGACCTTCTTGCCGGTCGACAGCCGTTCCTGCGTCGTGGCCAGCAAGTCGGCCGTCGACTGCAGCGACAACAGGTTCTGGCGAACTGACGCCGAGAGAACGATGTTGGACATGGCGAGTCTTCCTCTTGAACCGGATACGAATCGGCCGCGCGGGTCTGGAAGCGGGCTTTGGTCCAGTTTTAGGGGCTGTCCTTTAAAGTATGGTTAACGGCGGTTTAAGGGATAGGGTTAATAGCCGGTGAACGTCCCTGCCCGCCTCCAAACGCAAAAAAGAGCGGCGGGGCAAATGGCCCCGCCGCTCTATTTTATTTAGCGATTTCAGCCGCTTATTAGCGGAGCAGCTGGAGCACGCTCTGCTGCGAGGTGTTGGCCAGCGAGAGCGCGGAGACCGCGATCGACTGGCGGGTCGACAGCGCCTGGCTGTTGGCCGCTTCGACGTTGGTGTCGGCCAGGGTCAGGTTGGACGAACCGGTCTGCAGCACGTTGATCAGGTTCTTGTTGAAGTCCTGACGGATCTGCACGACCGAGAGGTTCGAACCGAGAGCCGAGGCTTCCGAGCGCAGCGTGCTCGACGCCGAGTTCAGGTTGGCCAGCACCCGGTTGGTCGCGGCGTTGTCGATGAAGTCGACACCGACGGTCAGCGACGCCAGGCCCAGACCCTTGGAGTTGTAGGTCACGCCCGTGATGTTCAGGCTCGACTTGCCGGTCTCGTCGAACACCAGCTTGAGCTGGTCGCCGTTCAAGAGGTTCACACCGTTGAACGAGGAGTCGACCGAGGTGGTGTCGATCTGGTTCAGGATGTTGTTGTACTGCGATACCAGATTTGCGCGGGTCGACTGGGCCACAACGTCCTGGACCGGTGTGGAGGCCGTCGTGAATGTCAGCGACGAGGTCAGCGTGCCGCCGATCGCACCACCTGCGACCGTCGAACCAAGCGTCGAGGACGCGTAATCGTTCGAGGCGGAAATCGTGAGCAGACCATTGGCGTCGATCGTCGCGGACAGGTTATTGGCCTGAAGCTGCGAGTTGAGCTGATCGAGCGTCTTGACCGTGCCGTTGGTGCCGTCGCCGAACGTGACGTTGACCGCCGTGCCGCCGTTGAAGGAGCTGAAGGTCAGGGTCTTGCCGTTGATGCCGCCGGTGCCTGAACTGCGCGCCGCGGTGAAGGCCGAGGCATTGCCGGTGTTGCCGGCAAGACCAAACGCCGAGAGCGCATTGCCGGTGCCGGTGATCGCGAGGTCGGCATTGACGCCAGTCGAGAGCTTGAGCTGGCCGCTCGAGTTGATCGACGAGGCAATCTGGCCGGTGGCCGTCGTCACCGTCGCGGTGCCGCTGGCATTCGACGCCGTCTGCACACCGGTGGCAAGGTCGATCGCCTTCAGGAGGTCGGCCACGGTGGCGCCGCCGAGGTAGACGGTCGAGTTGCCGCTGCCGTCGGTGACGATGTTGCCTGCCACGCCGGAGCCAGCCGGAACGTTGGCCGCCGCCGGTGCATTGCCATCCTTGAAGCTGATGACATGGCCGTCGACGTTCAGCGTCGAGTTGGTCTGGAGCAGCGACGACAGGGTACCCGTGCTGGTCGTGCGAGTGGCCTGCACCGTCGCGGTGCCCGAACCAGCCGAAGCCGTGAGGCCCAGTGCCGCCAGGGCGTCGGCCTTGCCGCTCAGCACGAGATCCGCGCCCGTCGTGCTCTGCAGCGAGATCTGGCCGTTCGCGATGCTCGACTTGGTCTGGCCCGAGGTCTGCGCGAAGGCCGCCACGCCGGTGGTGGAGGTGATCGTCGCGGTCTGGGTGCCGCTGGCGAGATCGAAGGCGTTTACGAAGTCGTCGACGGTGGTCGCGCCATTGAGGTAGACCGTCGAGTTGCCGGAGCCGTCGGTGACGACGTTACCGAAGACGCCGCTGGTCCCACCGATGAGCGTGGTAGCACCCGGTGTCGCCGCCGCCTTTACGGTGACGGTCTTCCCATTGACGGTGAAGGTGTCGCCATCCGCGAACTTGGTGGCGGCCTGCGTGGTCAGAGCACCGGTCGCACCGTAGATCAGCGTGGTGCCGGTGATGTTGGCCGGGGTACCGGCGTTGTCCTGCGTCACGGCGCCGGTCAGGACGCCCGAGACGCCGCCGAGCTTGGTCGTCGAGATCGCAGCGGTCGCACCGCCGGCAGCACCGGAGTACAGCACGTTGCTGCTCGCAGTCGAGCTCGCATAGGTCGTCGTGCCACGCAGGTCGGCTGCGGTCGCGCCGGCGATCGTAGTAGAGACGCTGGACTTCGAGGAGTATCCGACGGTGGTCTGCAGCGCCTGGTTGGCGATCGACTTCGCGGAGTCGATCAGCTTCTGCAGCGAGGTCAGGCCGGTGTTGGCAGCCTGCAGCACCTGCACGCCGTTGGCGATACCATCGAGCAGGTTGTTGATGTCGCTGGCGCGGTTGTCGAGCGACTGTGCCGTGAAGAAGTTGGTGGGATTGTCCAGGGCCGAATTGACGCTCTTGCCGGTCGACAGACGGTTCTGTGTGGTGGCGAGGAGGTCGGCGGTGGACTGGAGAGAGAGCAGGTTCTGACGAACCGACGCAGAGAGAACAATACCGGACATAACTCTTACCCTTCTGGTTTACGCGTCTTCGTTCGATCGCTTCGGATCGAGTGACGCGCACAGCCTGCGCGGACATGGCTAACAAAGGGTGAAACGAACCTCGCTTCTATAAGCGCCGGTTCACCATAAACCGCCGCAAGGCGCTGGCATCGTCGGGCAACCGGATTGAAATCACTGCCGATTTTTCGCGCTTACGCTCCATTAACCATAACCGCTGGTTACTTTTTGAAAGCCGGGCGAGCTATCCAAGCCTCCCCTCCAGCCAAACAAAAAACGGCGGGGCCGAAGCCCCGCCGTCATGTCTTGTTTGCGATGTCTTCCGCGGACTAGCGGAGCAGCTGCAGCACGCTCTGCTGCGACTGGTTGGCGAGCGACAGCGCGGAGACCGCGATCGACTGGCGGGTCGACAGCGCCTGGCTGTTCGCCGCTTCGACGTTGGTGTCGGCCAGCGTCAGGTTGGACGAACCGGTCTGCAGCACGTTGATCAGGTTCTTGTTGAAGTCCTGACGAACCTGCACGATCGTCAGGTTCGAACCCAGTGCCGAGGCTTCCGAACGCAGCGTGCTCGACGCGGTGTTCAGGTTGGTCAGCACCTTGTTGGTCGCGGCGTTGTCGATGAAGTCCGTCCCTTGCGTCAGTGCGGCGAGGCCCAGACCCTTCGAGTTGTAGGTCACGCCGGTGATGCTGAGGTTCGACTTGCCGGTCTCGTCGAACACCAGCTTGAGCTGGTCGCCGTTCAAGAGGTTCACGCCGTTGAACGAGGAGTCCTGCGCAGTCGAGTCAATCTGCTGCAGGATGTTGTTGTACTGGTTGACAAGGTTTGCGCGGGTCGTCTGCGCAACGGTGTCAGCGATTGGAGTGGAAGCGGTCGAGAAGGTCAGCGCGCTCGTCAGCGTGCCGCCGATCGCACCACCCGCCACCGCTGAGCCAAGCGTCGAAGACGCGTAGTCATTGGTCGCAGTGATGGTGAGCAGGCCGTTGGCATCGATCGTCGCCGACAGGTTGTTGGCCTGGAGCTTCGTGTTCAGCTGATCGAGCGTCTTGACCGTGCCGTTGGTGCCGTCGCCGAAGGTGACGTCAACCGCCGTACCACCGTTGAAGGAGGTGAAGGTCAAGCTCTTGCCGTTGATGCCGCCGTTACCGGCGCTGCGTGCCGCGGTGAAAGCCGAGGCCGTGCCGGTGTTGCCGGCGAGGCCGAACGCGGAGAGCGCATTGCCGGTGCCGGTGATCGCGAGGTCGGCATTGACGCCGGTCGAGATCTTGAGCTGACCGCTCGAGTTGATCGACGAGGCAACCTGGCCGGTGGTCGTCGTCACCGTCGCGGTGCCGCTGGCATTCGACGCCGTCTGCACGCCGGTGGCAAGGTCGATCGCCTTCAGGAGGT
>NZ_JAFCJT010000044.1 GCF_018130785.1 Bradyrhizobium liaoningense | reverse complement strand
CCGCCCCGCATCACCCATATCTGGGGTTTCGAAAGCCTTGCACAGCGCGCGTCGCTGCGCAGCACCGCCTTCGCCACTGGCGTCTGGCCTCCGAAGGGCGGCCCGGACAATGTCCGTGAGGCGGTCTCGGTCATCGCGATGCCGGAAGACCAATAGTCAGCCGACGCGGCCATTTTTCGGCCAGGCGGATGGCGAGTTGTCACGCCTCGTCAATCTCCAGACTTCTGCTAGGCCGCGGCCGTCCCATCGTCTTGTCAGCGGCGAAATGGCCGGCCTAGCGCCGCGATGAGGATCGGATGGCCTCACCGCGCTAAGCGAGGATGACCTTACCCGGAGGCCTCCGCCGAGGCCCAGTCGGCGGCCCAATTGCCATCTCGTAATATCTCGTCCCCGGTGTGAACTGTGAATTCGACAAGCACTGTGCGTTTGGCGACCTGCAATACCTCGCTGCAAGTATCGACAAGACGCCTCCCCAACTCGAGACGTTGATCAAGCGATCGGCCCCGGCGGATCTCGACGAGCACCATCGTGATCGACTCCAGTCCGTCCGGACCAAGATGGAACAAGTTATCCTCTCCAAGTTCCGCAATCCCCACGTTCGGACGCCACGACTGCGTCTGCATCACCTCGGAATAGAGCCGACACAGACGCGTCGCGAGCTCTCGCTTCGTCTGTGAGGAATACTTCTTTGCCAGGTTCAGATGTAGATACGGCATTTCACGTTTCCTTTTTCAAGGGATACAAAGTCCGCTACAGCTTGATCAAGGCAATCGCGTCAACCGCGCGGCGCACCCCACGCGGCTATGGTTCGCGCGCTGGCGGAGTCAGGCCGCCAATCGCTCCAGCCAATCCGCAATCGCCTCACCAATTTCGCGGGGAGAGTCTTCCTGAAGGAAGTGCTTGCCCTTTACACGTACTTCCTCCTGGTTTCGCCAGCTTCTGCAGAATTCCCGGATCGGACCGATGATGATGGCGCCAGGGTCTCCATCAATGAACAGCTTCGGCACTTCGTTGATCGCCATCCAGTCGCCATAGGCTTTCACAGCCTCCGCGGTATCGTGTGGCTTGCCGTCAATGGGAAGTTCTCGAGGAAATGTCAGCGTAGGACGCCGGTCCTCTCCTGGACGAAGATAGGGACGACGATAGGCCGCCCACTCCGCATCGGATAGACGTCGCAGTATTCTCTCGGAGAACGACTTCTCGACAAACAGATTGTCGCGAAGAACGAGCGTCTCGCCTTCCGGCGACCGTAGGCGCTCGAACATGTCCCGAACGGACTGATCCATCTCGTTCCAATTGCGGGTGCGTACAATGGTCTCGAAGTAAACGATTCCACGGACTGACTCCGGGTGACGACTGGCCCAGTCCATAGCCAGGGCCCCGCCCCAGTCCTGCCCGACAAGGACGACCTCCTCCGTTGCCCCAATTCCTTTGAGGAAACCTTCAATAAACCGGCGATGCTGCAAAAAGCCATAGCGCATCGGATCGTCGCCCTCGAGCTTTTGCGAATCGCCCATACCGATCAGGTCCGGTGCGATGCAGCGGCCCTGGGGAGCAACGATCGGCATGATATTGCGCCAGATGTACGAAGAAGCGGGATTGCCGTGCAGGAAGACGATTGGCCGACCTTCGCCGAGCTCAACATACGCCATCCGCTTGCCGTCAACCTCACAAGTGCGCTTGGGCAGTTCATCGGCATTCAACATGGCATATCATCCTTGTCATCGTGATCGGGCAATCCTTTCCTCCACCTGGCTCTGCACGAAGGCGACACGGTCCATATACGGCCGCCAGTGTAAGGGCGGAGGCCACGCTCGCTGTCAGGCCGCCGACTTGCTCGCGGGTGCAAGCCTCGGTTCGCCATCGGATTTGCGATCACCGATTAGCAGGCAGGCGAAACCTGCGACGATGCACAGCAGGCCAGAGAGAGCAAATGCCGGGGCATAGGTGCCTTCCAGTGTGCGCGTGACGCCGGCGCCATAAGCCGCGATTGCAGCGCCGATCTGGTGCGCAACGAACATCCAGCCAAAAACTAACGGCCCCGAGGACAGTCCGAATTTGCTCGTCGTAAGTCGGATCGTCGGCGGCAGGGTGGCGAACCAATCAAGGCCGTAGAACGCGGCGAACAACGAGACCGTCCACAGGTCGACCCCCAGTGCGATCGGCAGAAAGAGCAGGGATAATCCCCGACCAGTGTAGTAAATGCAAAGCAGAGCCCGATTGTCGTATTTGTCGGACAACCATCCCGATCCGACCGTACCGAATAGGTCGAACAGTCCGATGAGGGCGATCATGCTTGCCGCCGTTACCTCGGCGATGCCGTGATCTCCACAGGCCGCAATGAGATGCGTGCCGATGAGGCCCGACGTGCTGAGACCACAAATGAAAAATCCAAAACACAACAGCCAAAAGTCTTTCGAGTGTGCGGCACCCCGCAGAGCCCTGAAGGACATGACGACCGGATTCACTGTTGGCGTCACAGGACCTGCGACTTTGGTGCCCGCAGGCGCACCATACGGCGTCAGACCGATATCGGAGGGACGATTTCGCATGAACGCCGCGATCACGGGGATGAGACAGACGAGGACACACCCGACCACCACGACAAGCGTCCGCCAGCCATACTCATCGCTGATCTTCGCGAAAACCGGCAAGAACAGGAGCTGCCCGGACGCCGAACTCGCAGTCATTAGGCCAAGGACAAGGCCACGACGTTGCACAAACCAGGAGTTTGCGACGGTAGCGCCGAGGACTAGCGCTGTCATTCCGGTCCCACCACCAACGACGACGCCCCAAAGCAAGGTCAGTTGCCACGACTGGCTCACTAGCGCCGTCAGGCTGACGCCAGCAGCCGTTGTCGCGACCGCGACGAGCATGATGTTACGTAGGCCGAAGCGAAGCATAAGAGCCGCGGCAAACGGCGCCATAAGCCCGAAGACCGCTAGTCGCAGCGAGAGCGCCGTTGAGATGGTCGCGGTGGACCAATTATAGTCCTTCTGAAGGGCAACCAAAAGCAAGCCCGGCGTCGACATGGCGCCGGCCGTCACAAGCAACGTCAAGAACGTAACGCCAACAACCACCCACGCATAGTGGAAAGGCCTAGCCTCTTTTACTTTGATCGCTTCCAATTTGGTCTCCTGTTGGATGACTTCGTGGGCACGACGGCGGCTAACTCGCACCAGCCAGCGAACTCGCGCGAACCATTGCGATCCGCACGCTTGCTCGGCCGTGGCTTCACGGCGAGAACGTGATCTACGCGCTCCGCTTCCAATTTGCAGGAGAATAATAGCTCCAACTGGTCGAGTCAATTATCAGCATATGCTGATAATCTTGACCCGGGTCCCTTCGCGCGGTTTTCCGCGCTGGATACGCTCGACTTCAGCACTCCGACGCGATGCCAACGAATGCGGTCACGCTCGTTTGATCTAACCGGTGAAGTGCCAAAGCGTGGAGAGTTGCGAGTCGCGAACCCGGATCGCGCTTCGACCGACCCGGGCTTGAGAAATCATCAGCATATGCTTATACTTAACGCAGCAAAGACTAGGATTATCGCGAACTGATGGAGGCTGCCGTGGCGGCGCAATCGAACTCTCAAGTCGGATATCGATGCCACTGCACGGCGCTGCGCAAGGCATCCAGGCGCGTTTCGCAGCTGTATGACGCGGCTCTCGCGCCCTGCGGCCTGAAGGCTACCCAACGTGCGATTCTGACTCAGATCGCACGGTCTGAACCGGCAGCAATCGGCCTTCTCGCCGAAGCGCTCGTCATGGATTCGGGCGGGCTGGCGCATACTCTCAAGCCGCTGATTCGTGATGGGCTTGTCACTATGAAGGTAAATCCGGACGACCGACGTAATCGTTTAGTGTCTTTAACGGCCGTTGGGAGAGCGCGCGTCAAGCAATCTGACCGTTTATGGGGAGAGGCGCAGCGAGCCTTCGAAAAAAGCTTTGGAACTGCGCGATCAAGGGCGCTTCGCGATGCGATCGACCTTTTGATCTCGGATCAATTTACGAGCAATTTCGAGTCGGCCGCAGCGGCCGATTAGCTAATGGTGGTTTGACTCGCACATCATTGAGCTAGACCCAGAATTGGCGGGATGCCCGAAGGCGATCGGGCTAAATAGTCAGTTATCCGGACCAAAGGACAAGACATTAATCTGAAGGGCACCCCGAACGGGCCCGCTCAGTGCCGTAGGCGGGTCAAAAGCGGCATTTGCGGCTGAGCTGAGCGACGTATGGTCTCTCCCAGCGATGAGACGTGGTGATCTCCAATCCGGTCTTTGGCGAAGTATTCAACAACTGATAATTTCCGCCTCGCCCCTGTGAATGATCATCTCCAAGCACGGACGTCATGCCGGCGGCGACATCAGTCGATCTTGACTAAATTTTGGTTCGGCAGCGGCCCCCCGGGGAATTGAGTGAGTTTACCGCCGACTGCGAGCGATCCGAGATCAATGCCAAAGAACCCGAGCCGGTCGATGAGAGCCGCTACTTCAGCCTTTGCGGTGGCGTCATCGCCGGAGTAAAACTGCACGAGGCGTCCGCCGTTCGTCTTCGGATCGTTAGCCAGGACTTCTGCGCGGTGGAGGTTGAATGCCTTGACGACCCGCGCTCCGGGCACGAAATCGGCAAAAACTTGACTGGAGAGGCGTCCCTTAAGATCGAAGGGCCTGAATTGTGGCGGTTCAGTCGCGTGGTTGGCGTCAATGACAATACGGCCATTCCAGTCTGGAAGCCCCGCCAGCGCCGCCGGCAGTTTTGTCCAATTGACCGCAACCAATACAATGTCGGCCAGCGCCGCTTCCTCACGGCGTCCGGCCTTGATTGAGGGGGCGAGTTCGCGGCCAAGCGCTTCGAGCGAATTTGGGCCGCGACTGTTCGAAATAGTCGCTTCAATACCGGCGCGCGCAAGCGCCCGCGCGAAGGCTGTGCCGACCGCGCCTGCTCCGATGATGCCGATGGTCATGTAATCTTCCTTTCAGGAGCGTCCCGGTAACCGCTTCAACGGCGCCCTGCAGATCGACTAAGAGTCCGAAGTCACCACCGGCAAGGCCGCGGAATCTGTTCGCAAGAGACATTGGACCAGCCTCTCGCTAAAGGCTTTGGTCAATCCAGCTCATTGCTTTGGACCTAGTTCGTAGAGGTCAAATTAGGCTGCGCCGATCGTCATCAATAATCTGCGCAAGTAAGCGACCGCCTTGCGCCAGTGCTCGTTAGCAGGCTTCAGCTGAGATCAATCTTTTTGGACAGATCTATCAAGTCGTCTGCAACGACATCGATGTACGATTCCGGAGATCGGTCCACTTTCATTTCTGGTCCGGTTTCGAGAGGCCTGGGTATGTACGCCGTCTTGAATCCGGCTGCTTTCGCGGCTTTCAGATCGAATTTGTGAGCCGCGACCATCATGATCTCACCCGGCGGAAATCCGAGGTAGGTCGAAGCGGCCTGATAGACGTCGGGAGACGGCTTGTACGAATGAATTAGCTCGCCAGTAAGTACTGCATCGAACGATAGCCCACCACGCTTAGCAAGCGCGATTACCCCGGCCATGCCCGCATTGGAGAGAGCCGCTACCGTAACTTTACGCTTGAGTCGACGGACGCCTTCCGCACTGTCGTGCCACGGGACCATCTGGGCCCAGACGGACATCAGCTCAACGCGATCAGCTTCATCGAGTTGGTTAGTCAGTCCGCGAGTGGACAAAACAGTTTCGAGCGACTCGCGAACAATCTGACCCGGCGGAATCCATTTGCGCTTGCCGGCAATGACTGTTTGGATAATCGAAACTGCGCCCGCATTCCACTCTCCAAGAAAGCCCGACCAATTCAAATGTAACGCCTTGCGATTATTCAAGGTGGTACTAATGCGTGTGAAAGGCTGATAGTAGTCGAACAATGTTCCCTGCACATCAAAGGTCATCGCCTTGATGCCGCTCGGGTTTGGCGGTGCAGCTGTCGCTGCTTGTGCAGTTCCTATCCGAATGGAGATCGGCAACGCTGCTGCGGCTGCGGTGAAACCCAGGATGCTCCGCCGGCTGATGGAATCAACTTCGGGATCGTCATGCTCTGCATTCATTTTTTTGCTCTTCTGTAAGGGCGAGAATATCGCGGTCCTCTCAAATACGCGTCAGCGCAGCCTAGCGGGATTGTCGACCCTGTTGGCGATCTCCACGATGCGCCTGGCCAACTCGTCAGGAGCCGAAGACGGCAGCACATGATCGGACGCGATGGTGTAAACGGGGTCGCAAGGCAACCGCGCCTGCATCGACCGCTGGAGAGTCAGGGGCATTACCTGGTCCTCAGTCGCTTCGATGTAGGCTCGGGGCACGGAGCCGAAACGCTCGTCGCTAACCGAGATCGGGGTCGCGATTGCTGCAAGAGGCTCGAGGCATTGCTTTGCCCGCGCAACCTCGATCCAGTGCGCCGGCGTCTTGCTGTAGATCTTCTCCAGGGCTTCAGGAAGAACGGCGGTCATACCAGTCGCCGTGTCGACACTGAAGATCGGCGCTGCGCCGGGGTGCGCGCTCTGGATTGTTCCGCCGAGGGACGCCCCATCTGGAAGCAGAAACGCCGCCGCGTAAACCAGATACCCGACCCGCTCCGGCACTCGCTCGGCGACTTCACTGATAACCAGTCCGCCGCGGCTCTGGGCAACAAGTACAACCGGTCCCGCTGCTTTACGCACTCGTGCAGCGATCTGGTCTGCCCAGGCGGCGATCGGCCTAGACGGAAATCGGGTCCCTCCAGGATCGGCACCCAGCAGCGTGGGGGCCTCGGCGCTATGGCCAGCCGCAGCCAGGATTGGGATGACCCGGTCCCACATCCAGCCGCCGCTCCACGACCCGTGAATCATGATTATGTGCGCCATTCTTCGCCTCTCGTTCTGGGATTGGAAATTGCCGATCTCGTCGAGATTGCCGACAGACTCCTGCCGTACGTTCTCTCGTTGAACTGATTTGCCCGTGTCCACTGCCTTGCCTGCGAGAACTACGATCCCGTATGAGAACTACCCGCGGCGGCGACGCGGACCTGATCACCGCTCGCGATGGCGAAGGAAGGATTGAGTATCACCAAATCGGACGGCTCGACGCCGGTAAGAACCTCGATCGTGTCACCGAAGTCCCGGCCAAGCGTAATCGGCTTCAGAACGACCCTTCCGCTTCGACTTACCTCGGCGACTTGAACACCCTCGGCTCGAAATAAGAGGGCATTGACGGGGAGCCGAAGCCCTTGTCCGACCGGGGGCAGCTGAAAATGCACCTGAACGAAGCTTCCCGGAAAAAGCTCGCCCGAACTGTTGTCGATATCCAGTTCGACCTGAAGCGTGCGCGCCTGGAGATCGATGGCTGAAGAAGTTCGCGTAACCGTCGCTGGATACGCTTTGCCGGGTCTATCCGGAAATTGCAGGTTGGCGCTGGTTCCGGTCCGAATGTTGCTAGCATAACTTTGCGGAACGTCGACATAGGCACGAAGCCTGTCGATTGCCGCGATGTGAAAGAGCGCGGCCCCCTGGTTGCCGCCGGCGTTGATCAAGGCGCCGACATCCGTGTTGCGTGCGGTGATTACCCCGGCGAACGGTGCAACCACTTGCTCGAAGCTTTGAAGCTGGCGGAGGCGATTTACGTTGGCTTCGTTCGCCGTGACCTGGGCAGCACTTGCCAACGCTGTGGCTTCGCGATCGTCGCCAGCTTGGCGGGAGACTGCAAGCGTCCCTACCAACTGCGCGTAGCGATCGGATGTCCGTCGTGCGATATCGGCATTAGCCTGCGCAGTCTTAAGATCAGCCTCCGCCTGAAGAAGCTGCTGGTCGAGCTCAGGGGAGTCGATTACCGCCAGAAGCTCGCCGGCTTTGACGTGAGCGCCGATGTCCGTCTTCCAAAGACGAATATAACCGCTGGTGCGGGCATAGACGGACGTTTCGATTTCACCCTTCACTTGCCCGGGCAGGACCACTTCCTCAAGAGCAGGTCCAGACTTGGGATGGGTCGCGATCACAGTTGTGATGGCGCTGGCTGCGCTCTGCCGCTCCATGGCCACCTCACTGGCTCTGCGGGCCTCGAGTCCCCGCAGGACAAGCGCCGCAACGCCTGCGACCCTGAGGAAGTTGACTAATAGAGTACGGGCGCGAGTGCGGCCGGAAGTAACAGATACGGTTTGGGAGTGCATTTGGGTCATGGCAAGCTCGGTCATCCGGCAGGTGTGTTGAGAGGGGGCGCCGTGCCATCGAAGGACGCCGGCGGATCGCGGGGGCGTCGCTCGCCGTGCAGGAGAGCGAAGACTGCGGGCACGAAGGTCAGGGTAGCGATCGTCGCGACGATCAAGCCGCCGATCACGGCGCGACCGAGCGGCGCGTTCTGCTCGCCGCCCTCGCCCAATCCGAGCGCCATCGGCAGCATGCCGATAATCATCGCGAGTGCCGTCATTAGCACTGGGCGGAAGCGGCTGAATCCAGCCGCGACAGCGGCAACGGCCGGATCGTCTCCCTGGCTCAGGCGGTCGCGCGCCAAACTCACGACGAGAATGCTGTTGGCCGTCGCGACACCAACACTCATGATGGCGCCGGTCAAAGCTGGAACGCTGAGATTGGTCCCGGTCAGAAACAGCATCCAGGCTATGCCCGCCATGGTTGCTGGCAGTGCCGTGACGATGATGAACGGGTCCAGCATGGACTGGAAATTCACAACCATCAGCAGATAGACCAGCAGCATGGCGAAGCCGAGTCCGTAGAGGAGTCCGGCATAGGATGCGGTCATGATGACAACCTGGCCGCGCAGGGTGATCGTAACGCCCTTGGGCAGCCCGGCCTTGGTTATCTCGCCGATCGCCTCGCTGACGTCGTTTGCGACGCTGCCAAAGTCCCGGTCGGCGTTGGTAGCGTAGATGTCCATCGCAGGCTGGGCGTTGTAGCGGGTATCGACCGAGGGCAGGACGTCGCGCTTGATCGTGCTGATGCCACCAAGTATTTGGCCGCGCGATCCGGGGCTGCCCGTGATGAGCGTGTTGCGGAGCGAATCCAGCGTCTGGAGGTCGGTCTGGGGTGCTTGGCTGACGATGGGATAAGATACGCCGCTCTTGGGATCCAGCCAGAATGTGGGTGCTGTCTGGAAGCTTCCGGCCAACGCGATCAACATCGTGTTCGCGACATCCTTCTGCGTCAGTCCGACGTCGCTTGCGCGGCTGCGATCGACCGCAACGGTGAACGTGGGAGCGTCGAGGTCCTGCTGAATCCGCGCGTCGGCGATCCCTGGGATCTTGCGAATTCTCTGGAGAAGGCGTTGGGCGACTACCGCATTGCTCGCCATGTCACGCCCAACGATCTGCACATCGATCGGTGCGGGCGATCCAAAATTCAAAATCTGGCTTACGATATCGGCGGGCAGAAAGGCGAATGTCACACCCGGGAAGTCCTGCGCTAGACTTGCACGCAGGCGTCGCACGTAGTTGGCCGTTGGATGATGTCTTGCCGCAAGGCTCACCAGGATATCGGCATCCGCCGACCCCGTCGGAGCGGAGTTGCTGTACGACAGGTTCACGCCGGAGACAGGAAGGCCGATGTTGTCGACGACGCCGCTGAGCTCGGTGGAGGGAATGGCGCGTCGTAACTCGCTTTCGACCTCATCGACGATGCGCGCGGTTTCTTCCACGCGGGTTCCGGCATGAGCACGCACATGTATTTTGATCTGGCCGCCGTCGACCGAGGGAAAGAAATCGGACCCCAGTGTAAAAACCAGTAGCACCGACGCTAGAGCTCCACCGAAGAAGATCGGGATGAACAGGCGTCGCCGGGCAACAACACCGGACAGAACACGACGATAACTCTCGCGCATGGCTTCGAACCTGCGCTCGAAGCCAGCCTGGAGTCGCGCCAAGGCGCTCGATCGGCCCGTCTCCACTCCCGGCACGTGCGGCTTCAACATCAAATTGGCGAGTGTTGGCACCAGCGTTCGCGACAGAATGTAGGATGCCAGCATTGCGAAGACGATGGCCTCCGCCATGGGCACAAACAAATAGCGCGCCACACCGGATAGGAAGAACATCGGCATGAAGACGATGCAGATGCAAAGGGTCGCGACGAAGGCAGGCGCGGCGATCTCGGCCGATCCATTGAGTACGGAATCCTGAACCGGCTCGCCTCGCTCGAGGTGCGCATTGATGTTCTCGATGGCGACCGTCGCGTCATCTACCAGGATGCCCACCGCGAGCGCCAATCCGCCCAGGGTCATGAGGTTGATGGACTGGCCCAACAACGAAAGGGCGATGATCGAAACCAACACGGAAAGTGGGATCGAGACCGCGATAATCAGTGTACTGCGCCAGGACCCGAGAAACAGGAGAATCATGGTCGCGGTAAGCGCCGCCGCAGCGAGGCCTTCGCGAATCACCCCCGATATGGCCGCACTCACGAAGATCGATTGATCGCCAACGGCATCGATCTTCAGTCCTTCGGGGCCGGCGTTTTGGATAGTTGGAAGCTTGGCCTTGACATCATGCACGATCTGCAAAGTCGAGGAGCTGCCGGTCTTCTGGACCGTCATCAGTACAGCATGTTCGCCGTTCAATCGCACCACATTGGTCTGCGGTGGCGAGCCGTCGCGCACGTGGGCCACATCGCGGACATAAATGGTCGAGCCGTTGACTTGCTTGACGGGCAGATTGTTGAGATCATCGATGGTAACTGCCGCGCCATTCAAGCCAATCACATATTCATAGGCGCCGACCTTCTGCGTTCCCGCAGGAATGATAAGGTTTTGGCTGATGATCGCGTTTTGCACATCCTGGGCGGACAGCCCGAACGCCTGAAGCTGCTGCGGATCCAGGTCGACCTGAACTTGGCGCTGCTTGCCGCCATAGGGATAAGGCAACGACAAACCGGGCACGCCGGAGAGTTGACTGCGAACGTAGATGTTTCCGGTATCGTAAAGAGCCTGCTCGGTCATGGTCTTGCTAGACAGGGCAAGCTGGAGAACCGGGACGCTGGCCGCGTTGTAAGTCAATATCTGCGGCGGAGTCGTGCCAGGCGGGAAGAATTTCGAATAAAACGTGACGCCGGCGACCAATTGGCTTGTCGCCAGGGGGACATTGGCTCCGGGTTGGAAGTAGATCTTGCTGACGCCGACGCCGTTGAGATTACTTGAATCGATGTGTTCGACGCCGTTGACCACCACCGGAGCGACGCGTTCGAAATTGGCACTGATGCGGTTGGCGATCTCCTTTGCGGGCAGACCTGCATAGGTCCAGATCATGCTGACGACCGGGATGCCGATGCTTGGAAAAATATCCACTGGCGTACTGATGATGGCCAGTGGCCCCATGATCACGATCGCGATTGCCATAACGATGAAAGTATAGGGCCGGCTGAGAGCGATCTTGATAAGCCACATGACGGGCTCCCCTTCGAACGTTGCGGCGACATTCAGTCGTCGGTGACACAGTTGGATCTCCTGAGCGAACCGGCCAATCCGCCCGCAAACAGTCAATCACTGGCGAGCGAAACCCCTCGCCTGCTGCTGATTTTCAATCTCCGGCGGATACGCCGTCGTCGTTTTCCGGATAGGCTTTAACGCCAGACACGCCCTCACCCATCGCCGTCACCTTGGCGTCGCATCAGTTCGCCCCGAAAACCGATATCTTCGGCAATAGCATCTCGCCGCCCGCGCAGTTCGGCCAAAGCAGCACCGCCGATGAGTCGCTGGAATTGCCCGTGCGCTTCGACTTCGGAAGTCCGATCGAAACGAGTCTTCATGGCCCCTACGGTCAAGACCTCCCGTCTTGCAACGGGCTTGATCTTGTGAGCGTGGTCCACGTGAATCGCACAATTCGGCATAGCGGCCTTACCTGTCACTTGGTAGGCTATGGGATAGTATTGCGAGTTGAAGGTTTCAACCCTACCTAACAGTTGGTCGAGAAAAGTTGAGGCGATGGTGATGAGCGAAAGCGCGAAAGAAGCGATCCTTGTTGCGGCGCGTAGGACAGCTCAGGCGCACGGGTATGCCGGACTGAACTTCCGTGACATCGGAGATGAGGTCGGCATCAAGGCTGCGAGCATCTATCACCACTTCCGCAGCAAGGCAGATCTGGGTGCAGCGGTAGCGAAGCGCTATTGGCAAGACACGGCGGCGAATCTTGAAGCTCTTTCAAAGGCGAACGGCGATCCGAGAAAAGCGCTTCGGGCCTATCCGGGACTCTTTCGTCGATCGCTCGAAGAGGACAATCGAATGTGCCTCTGCAGTTTCATGGCGGCCGAGTATGACGATCTGCCGGAGTCGGTGAAGACCGAGGTGCAGACGTTCGCCGATGTCAATGTGGCGTGGCTCACCAGAATGCTCGCCGCTGCTTCTGTTCCCGCCAGCAAGCGTGAGACTAGGGCTCGCGCAATCTTCGCTGCCGTTGCCGGCGCGCAACTGATGGCGCGGAGCCGTGCAGACCTAAAGCTATTCGATGCGCTGATCGACAGCTTTCGCGGATCCGGTCTGATCCCGACTTGAATGCCGTTCGTACGAGGGTGGGCCCGGTCTTCCATGCACTGCGCTTTCGCTGCTTTCTGTGCCGTCTCCATGATCCCGTGGACGCAAGCTGACTCTTGCGCCCGCAAAGCTTCAATCAGTGTGGCTTTACGGATGTCGCCCCTTGGAACTCACAACGGCCAGCGAGTGAGCTTGGAATGACGACTGCTGTCGTTAACAAGGACACCGTACTGTGAATTTTGAAGACTTGCGCGCAATCCTCTGGTGGCTAGATCGCTTCGGCATCCTCGATGGATCACGCAAACAGAAAGACCCTTCAAGATGATTAGATTCGCCGGAGCTCTTTGGGCCGCGATATGCCAAACCCGCAGAATTACACTGCCCCACAGCCTGCAATGCCTCGTCGTCGGATTGTTGGCATCGCTGACTTCACAAGCCTACGCTCAGCAGCAAACGGAAGCGCATCATCAAACGGACGTCACGATCAAGAAATTGCTTTCCACGATGACTACGTCGGCAGGGCAAAAGATCGTATTGCCCAACAAAGGCGCGGAGCTGATAGCGTCGATCTTCGAAATTTCCCCTGGGTCGCAGCTTCCAGAGCACGAGCATCCATATCCTCGATACGGCTACATTTTGTCGGGAAGCTTGCGCGTGACCGACACGGACACCGGTCAAAGCAAGACGTATCGGCCGGGAGACTTCGTGGTCGAATCGGTGGGACGCTGGCATACAGGCGTCAGCGAAGGACAGGAACCAACACGACTTCTCGTTATCGACATCGTCCAGCACGGCCATACCAACACCGTACTGCGTAAGTCGCGGCAAGGTAGAGGGTGACGCGGGACGGCTGCCCTGCTTCGGTGCACATAGTTAGGTGTGTCGGCAACCCAAAAAGGCTGGTCGCGCCGAGCCGTCGGTTAGGAATGTATCGAAAGACACGTATGAGGGCCGGAGCCGACGGCCCCCGTTTCGGCGAGATAGGCCGATCTGGTCAACCAATCCGATGAGAGCAGCTTTGACCCTTTGATGCCTCAGGAGCGGCCGAGGACTTCTACAAGGAGGCTCACAAGAACAAGCATGCTTTTCTACGAGATTTTTCCCTCCCCCCTCCCCTGGGTCAAAAGGAATCTTGAGCCTGCCGACGGCGGACTGGGACCGTGGTCTGCTTGAAGGGGCCATGGGAGCCGGCACACCGAGCGGCTGTTAGCGCTTGCGCGACCTGATGAAAAGACGCCCGAACGCCTCCGTGATTTGGTCACAGCGCTGACGGCGGCCGGAGTGGGAGCCCGTTTATCAGCTCGGACATTCAATCGCAGTTTCCGAAGAAAGCGGATTCCGAATTACGATTTCATCCGCTAGATACCTTCTATGCGCCCCGCCGTTTCCTACATCCGCGTTTCAAAACCGAAGCAATGCCGCAGCGGTCTCGGCCTGGAGGCGCAGCAGGCTGCGATCAAACCGTTCTGCGCGCGGCACGGCTACAGCATCGAGGCCGAGTACCGCGTGGTGGAGGCAGGCAAGGGTGCGCAGATGCTCGGGAGTTAACTTCAAACCACCAATTTCGTAGACGAATATTCCTCACCACCACAATTGGTTCGCGGTTCGCCCCGCAAAACCCAGCTGCGTTCCGGAGAAGGATTTTCCAAAAGCGAACATGCCGCAAACCAAGTACAGAGCGATTACTTGCCTCTTGTTTGGCTCTCCATCGATACCGCATCCTCGCTCGGGGGCCAGACGGGCCAATCAGTTCATACCGGTCTTCACAGTCCGCTGACGTGCCGGACGTCTTGCCTTTCTTCGCCTGAGGGCCACAAGCAGACATGCGCGGGCGGCGACGGCACCGCGCGGTTCGTCTGAATAACCCGTACCGGTACCGTGGTCGTTTCAATCCCGGCTAAGCCCCCGGGGTCGCTCCCACCCTCAGCGACAGCTGTCCACCGCGAGGGCCACCAGAGCCGTTGGGCGCGGCGTATGGTGGTCCCGCCATCCACGAGCGACGGCGTTGCACCGACGAACGACAGGTTGATCGGCGGCGTCGGGTTTTTCCCGGTCACGGCACTTTGAGCCGTTGCCGACTTCATTGGCTTCGGTAGAATCGGAATAGTGCGAGAGGGGCACGTTATGTCGGACAAGCGCGCAGAACTGGAACGCCTTAGTGAAGACGACCCGGTCTTGGCTCGCTTGCTCCGTCAGGAGTACCCCACCTCCGACGGCTACATCGACGCGCAATGGGGGCGGCACGGAGGCCCGACGACTGATCTCGATGAGCAGGCGCGGGAGCAGCGCATCATCAACCTGCTCGACGCTCTTGAGCGTCAGGAGGCGGAAGCTCGGCGCGAGGGGGACGAGCTCGAAGAGCTCATCCGCGACGTGCTCTATCGGCTCAACGATGTGCGCGAGGGCAGTGCCGAGTACCGCATGATCGTGCGCCAACTCAAAGGTCTGCGCGAAGGCAGTGAGTTGGGCCGCCTCATCTTTGAAGGCTTCGCCATGGGATGTCGGCCATGGGTACCCGCTGAGGTGTATGGCTGGGAGCCGGATTAACCGGCTGGGACGCCGACGCCAGACGATGCGCTGTTTCCGGACAAGCAACAGTTTAATAAAATTCGCCGCTTAACTCTAAATCGGGTTCCAGATTTTCAGTCCGGTTGAAGGGCGTATGGTTGCTCCCATTAAACACATGCGCTTCCGTTACGTACCAAAAGCCAGCGCGGCCAACGTACCGAGGACTGCACATGAACAAGCATCCTACCGAAGGGCTGCTCTTTTTTGATGGCAGCCAGAATTTGCGTGTCATTGCTTACGATATGAGCCGCACGGGCGCCGTCGTTCACTCAGACCGGCTCGGCCTGCTACCAATCGATTTCTACATCACGTTCGACGACTTTCTGACGGTGGCGAGATGCCGGCTCGCGTGGCGATATCGCGACGATTTCGGCGTCGTCATCGAACGCTGGCTTGATCTGCGCCAGCGAATTGAGGGCGGCCAAGCCGGGTGATGCCATCCGACGGCATTGCCCGGTGCTTCTGCTGCGCGCTAATTACTAATCCTGCCCTCGATTCGCGCGCCCGCGCCACGCACCGCCTGACCGAATGAAACTGACCGCCGAACACACCTTCGCCAATCCGGAGGCCGCTGCCCGCAAACTGGTCGAGTTGGCAAAGAGCATCGAGGCCGTGCAGGACGGAGGCATTCATATCGAGAAGGTCAACGCGCCGTTCCTCTACAAGCTGAAGGGCAGCGGGCCGCAGTTTGGCGCCGGCATCAAATATGCCGTCGAGCAGGGCTGGCTCGAACTGCACGAGAGCGGGACCTATGTCCGCCTGATCAATGCAGGCGGAGAAACGACCTCGGCACTACAGCCCTAGTGCCGGGGCCGTTGGAGGTTGCCCGACGGGGGCGCCGAGCCCGTTGGGCGTAGACCGCTCCTTGAGCAGGTCTGTTCACTTTTGCACAAACAAACGGGGGCGTTCGCCTCAGCCCGCCTCGCCCGAGCGCGCGGCCAGTCGCTTGCCCGACCGGCCTCGTCGGCTGCGACCGCGCGGAGGCCGCCGGTAGTGACAGTCTCAGGCATCGCGTTGCCGCAGGATAACTCACTTCCGCTTCCGGCGGCATAGCCGACCATGCCGCGCTTGCCGCTGCTTCAACCCAGTCGTGAATGCCCCGAAGGCGACGTTCGGCCGGCGACCGCAATGGTAGCCTTCGTGAGGATCAGGGCCATGGCTTCCCACAGCCGGGACAATCGTCAGAGCGCGACTGTTTCCTCGACCACATGGTTCAGCGGCGTCCCCTCCGCGGACAAGATCATTCGCAGTTTGAGCTTGCCACCCTTCACCTCTCCGCTACGCACTAGATTCTCAATTTCACGCTGCGATGTAACTCCGACATGCTTCAGAAACTTACGGATAGCCATATTGAAGCGGTCTTCATCGAACTCGGCGGTCATGGCTGTTCTCCCTGATCGGGCAGGCAAAGTCTAGCACGAGGCGAGCAATGACGAAACATCGAGGCCTCGCTCGCGTCGCCACCGACTTCCTCCTCAACCTGATTACCTGCAACCTCGACCCGAAGCTGAAGACTACACCTGGAAGCGAAATCTCACTCAGTGGAGTGCTCCCGCTTCTGATGCTGTTGACGGCTCCTCCACGAGAGTGCCAAGGAGTGGGCGCCGTTTGAGGCTCCCACGATTCGGAGGAGCAGCCTATGCAGTCGATTTCGACAATCGGTCTCGATATCGCCAAGTCGGTCTTTCAAGTGCATGGCGTTGATGCGGCCGGCCAGGTGGTCCTGCGCCGTCAGTTGAGGCGCCGCCACGTCCTGGCATTTTTCAGAAGCTGGCGCCATGCCTGGTAGGCATCGAGGCGTGCGCATCATCGCACCATTGGTCTCGCGAGCTGCAGGCGCTGGGGCATACGGTACGATTGATGCCTCCGGCGTATGTGAAGCCCTACGTCAAGCGGCAGAAGAACGACAGCACCGACGCGGAGGCAATTTGCGAGGCGGTCACGAGACCCAATATGCGGTTCGTGCCGACCAAGACGGTTGAGCAACAGAGCTGTCTGATGCTTCACCGGGCGCGCCATCTCTTCATCCGCCAGCAGACCGCCGTGATCAACTCAATCCGCGCCTATCTCGCCGAGTTCGGGATTGTCGCTTCTGTCGGGCGCAGGGGTGTCGAGCAACTGCTGGAAGTCGTCGCCGATACCGCCGACCATCGGCTCCCCGAGGTGGCCCGTGTCTTGCTGCTCTCGGCAGTCAGTTGCGCGCGCTGAAGGCTCAAATCCTGGAGTTCGACCGACGCATCATCGCCTAGCATCGATCAAGCGCGACGAGCAAACGGCTGGACGCGATCCCCGGCGTCGGGCCAGCGTTGGCAACAGCCTTGGTCGCCAGTATTGCCGATCCCAAGGCTTTCCGATCGGGACTGGACTTCTCGGCCTGGGTGGGGCTCGTACCGAAGCAGAGCTCGAGTGGGGGCAACGACACGCTCGGCAGTGTCAGCAAACAAGGGGATCGCTATTTGCGTAGCCTGTTCACCGCTGGCGCGCTCGCAGTGATCCGCTATGCCAAGATCCAAGGCACCGATCATCGGCCCTGGCTCACTCGATTGTTGGCTCGGCGCCCCACCAAGGTTGCCGCTATCGCACTCGCCAACAAACTCGCCCGGATGGCCTGGGCGATGATGGCCAGGAGCGAACGTTACAATGAACCCGCCGCTCTGGCGGCGTGACGAGACGAGATTACACCGGACATCCGGTGTGACGTAGACGGTTGGGAGGGCGAACAGCACGTAATGCAGTGCCGGTCGATTCGGCGATCAGGACAACCCACTTGGGCCATGGCATCTTTGAATGCGTGCTTGTGACCGGGACCTGATCCGCGGAGGGCATTATGGCCAGCGGTCATGTGAACCGCGCAAACAGGCCGAACACATGGCTGCTCCGACCAATGCTGCGACGTGAAGTTTCTTCTTGCCAACCCGGAGCCGTCCACACATGGCCCCTTAGCAGACATGACCGGTCAAACTGATAATGCCCGCTTTGTTCGGCTATCAGCGACACCACCGCTCAGATTAGCTTGTCTGCTGTTGAGATTGCGGTATTTCGGGCGCGAACTCGATCCACGGAAACTTGCTGCGACACCAAGCAGCCATGGCGGGGCGCGGAAACTCCTGCAGATCATCAAAACAGCCCACAGAGACGCCGGTTTTGCCGGCTAATAACTCTGCGTTCCAAAAGACCGTCACACCACAGGTGGGGCAGAAGTGGGAGGTGATTTTCCGTCCGAAGTCCCCGCTTCGAGTGTAGGCCTTGTGCTGGCCTGAAATCGAGCTGACCTGCTCATCATCGAAGTACGCGCCCGTGCTGAAAGCGCTGCCTGTCAACCTATGGCATTCCGTGCAGTTGCAGCAGTGCACGCGGAAAGGATTGCCCTTCAAGGTGATCGATAGCTGTCCGCATGTGCAGGTGGCAGTGCGCTGCATTTGTCACCGTCCTTGAGCAGGAGGGCACCAAGATGGCGCAAGCAATCTACATCGGTTTCGCCAAGATTTGAGTTGGTCCGATCGCGTCATTTTGCTGCGGCACGCCGCAGGAAGGCACTACAGCGCGCCCAGCCACTCCGCGAGGCCGCGCCAGCGCATCAGCAGGGCCGCAGGAAAGCCGTAGAACGCGACTGGACTACGGCTCAAGGGCGCGCCCGGCCAAGGTCGCACCACCCCATCCTGTGAGACTAGGGCCTAGCAGTTTCGGGCGGACCTTCCGCTCGTCTGGCAGACGCCAAATAATGCTCTTAATTTCAGTAGGTTACGTCGATTTCAACAGGTCGGAAAAAACGCTTGCAGCAAGGACCACACGAACTTGCCTCTGGTCGGGATTTCAATGGCTTGCACTCCCAAACCCGCGCGATAGCGGACATAGGAACACATGCGAATACATTGAAAACCCAAACCAGCGGATGATCGGCGGCGGATGGCGGCCCCGGAAAGCGGGCCGCCATTTTCGTGCTGGACGGCCGCATTGGCCGCGCCGATGCGCGGGGGACTTGTATTACCGGTTTCCGCGATGGCCGGGCCTATACGCCGCCCGCCCAGGGGCAACGCACCAGTGCCCGCCCGCCGCGATCCACGCGGCCACCTGTGGGGCGCTTGTTCCAATGGATCGCGGGGCGGCCCCGTATTCTTGCGGTAGCGCGGTTCAGCGCTCGTTCATCCTCTAAACACTACCTCCGCGTCGGGTGAGACGTTTGTTTTCGATGGAACATGGATGTCTATTTCACGGGACGACTTTGACCCTATCGCAGCTGTGGTGGACTGGCTCGACGCCGCCCGGCGCGGCGACTTAGCCTCGCTGCTCAAGCTTTATGATGAGGGAGCAGTGTTGGAATGCGCCTGCGAACACGTCAGTTTGACGGGGCGAGACGCGATCGCCAGCTACTGGTCACCGAAGCTCGCAACCAAGCGAACACCCTCTTTCTCGCTCGACAACGTGAGTCTGACAGGCCACGGCGTCCAGATCGATTATCAAAGCTACGCAGGTAAGTCGGTTCGACTCTATTTCCGCTTCGGTTCGTCCAACAAGATCATTTACACAAACTGCGCGCCGATTATGCGGCGCTCTGCGAATTAGCGCTGGCTCCTATTCATCCTCAGGCGGCCGGCTACTTTGTTTTGATCGGCGGACGGCCCCGCGTTGCTTTGGCGCGGCCCCGCCCTTTCTATCCCGCCCCGAAATAATGCACTACACCCCGCGCGGCGCGATCCACGGGGCCATGCCGCGTCGGGTTGACCAGCCCGCGACGAGTTCACCGTGCCCGAGTTGGTCGCGGCAATGGTCAGGCTTCTGCCAATTCTCGACTCGGATTCACTTTTGTTATGGCAAGGATTTATTAACTGGGAAAAAATGGTAGCGTCCGGGGCTGGCAAAGCCTTTTCATTTCGGAATTATTGAAACCCGGAAGCATGAGGGGCCGCTGTCCCAGGACAGTGGCCCTTTGCTTTATTGCTTCCCGTCAAAAGCCTTGTACCAAACGTCCTGCGACAGTAGCTCGACCGCCAGGGCGTTGCCGGGCGATAAGCACGCCCGGCCGCTCGGCCCATAGTGGAATAGAACCCGCCGCCCAGCGAGAAACCCCCACGATCCATCCGCATTGCGGCGGGGTTGCGAGCCGAGGAGAGTGCGGTTTAATGCGGCCATACCCATCCTCACCCGTTCCCTCGATCCGCACCGCTCCATTTCTGGCGCCATCCACTAGGGCGATGGTCTCAAAGTATTGACGCGGCCGGCGGCTTCGCTTTTGCTGGCGTCGATGTTTTGCTGGGGCAATTATGCGGACGCTAGTTCTCGTTTCATTGGGCTTATTGACACTCGGACAAACTACGCCAGGGCGGGCTGAAACGCTGCGGTGGAAATGCGACTACACCCTGATAGCCTCACCAAAAGGACTAGCAGCCGAAGCGTTTTCGCTGGAATTTGCACTGGATACGGCGACGAAAAAGGCCGTCATCATCGGCAACGCCGGAATGTCGGATGTCGCCGCAGTGGGTGGTAATCAAGGCATCACCTTTCAGGAAAAGCTCGCCAGCGGAGCAATCCAGACCACCACGATCGCAAACGACGGGTCGTCCGTTCATAGTCGGCACACGATCATCGGCAGGGCGGTCGTGCCTTCACAGTATTACGGCAAGTGCCAATAGCGGCGATGCCCTGGTCGACATCCTTCGACGTGCCGATCGTCCTGGCCGATGGCAAGCAACTGGTCACTCTGCGCGATGCCGCCACCTACATCACGAAGCTGCCGAAGCGTGACCATGGTCGCCTGAATGGCAGGCCGCGATCGAGGCGTTGTTGCTGGTTGCCGAACGCGGTGGTCTGTTGATGCTCGCGCGGATCGGCGTAATGCGGGCGTTGAACAGGAACGATGGAGCATAAGATGGCCTCTCGCCCGACCGAACTTGTGGGCATGGGATACCTGACGGACGCCAAAGAATATTTGAAAGCTGCGAATGTTTTATCGCAAAGCGACAGCGATCTGTTTTCGCCGGTGTATTTTCTGCTCTGTCATGGCATCGAACTGTCGTTAAAGGCATTCATTCTCGCGTCGGGAGGTAACGAGCGCGAACTGAAAAAGCAGGACACCCGTCACCACCTCGATGTGTTGCGGGACCGCGCGCGCGGTCTCGGCTATCAGCCCGTAAACGAAAAGACCGACGAGGTGATCAACATGTTGGCCCCTTATCACCAAAACCATTCATTCAGATACCGAGACCCTGGTTACAAAACTTTTCCGGTCGTTACCGAGACCATTGAAGTTCTGGCGTCGATGCTTGACGAAATCAGCCCGGTCGTATGGCGAAGGGTGCGGCATAGGGCGCAAGACAAGATCACTGCACCGTAAACCCGCCGCGCCGATGCGGTGTTGCCTGGTTTGCAGCATGATCGCAGTGCGTGGCATTAAGCGATGAGCGACTGATCGCCGCAGGTGCACCTTGTGTCAATGTCCCCTTGGACAATTGCGACGAAAAATGATTTCAGGTTGCATACTCTCCTACCAGCGCCCCTGGCGGGAACCGTACCCCTCATTGCGCCAGCCCCTTGTGAGGGCGGTTCTCGCCGGATGCGGGCGCTCACTGCACCACGAACCCGCCGCGCAGGATGCCGCGCGCCTTGAGCCAGGCGATGGCCTCATCGGTCGACGCCGTCACCAGGTAGGGAAAGCCGCAGGCCTCCAGGTGCTCGCGCATCGCGTCTTGCTCAGCCAACAGCCGGCCGCCGCGCCGCTTCAATTCGAGAAATGCCATTTGCCGCGCCCGTCACATCATTCATTGACAACACGCAAGACGTAGCCGACTTGCCGCTGCTGTTCGGCCTCAAGCTCGGCAATGCGGGCTTTCAACCGCGCGTTCTCTTTCGCCAAGCTCACGGCCCGCCGCGCGGCTTTGTCCTGCTTCGCCCATTCGCGCTGCGAGAAAGCCTTGCACAGCGACTGTGAGGTGCGGACGGCGCGGATGCGCGCGACGAGCCCGCCGAAGAAGGCGTTGCGCGCGTTGACGCGGTTGCCGGCGCTATGATCCTCCAATGCGACCACGAGCCCGCCGATCAATGCCCAAGCCGCCAACAGCGAAATGTCGCTCAGCTCGTCGGCGCATTCCTTCGCGTAGTCGTCGAGCAGCACCAGCAGATCGATGGTCGAGCCGATGTTGCGGATTGGGAAGTCGTCGTTGCGGACGGTGCTCATGGCGATCACCACGAAACGCTGGACATCCACGCCACTGAATTGGTGCGGCGTAGTGCCCAATTGGCGTCGATGAGGACTCGCAAACCGATCGCGGCCGTTTGAAATAGCGAGCGGCTCGGCGCAGCGACAACGGCGGGCGAGCCGACCGAGCCGATCGGCTGCGTCGCGGCGTCAACTTCGTGAATAACACTTTCCTCGCTGCTGAGCAGATCGGGCGGGCCGAGAACGCTCGCAAAGCTTGCGGCATCGACGCAGATGACGGTGCCGGTGGTCAGAAACGGCGCGACGATCACGGCCGACATGCTGTCGGCGAGCAAACTGCCGGCCACGGCCTGCGCGGGCGCGACGATCAAAACAGGCCGCAGCGCAGGCGCGATCGCGGCGACCAGAGTTCTCAGATCAGTCAAGCACCGGTCGATCGTGTTGCCCGATCCGACCGCTGCCGGCGTCAGCCCGGCAGCGCCATAGCGCAAGCCGGCGGGCCGGATCGCATCGGCGGCGGTGGCATCGAGCAGCACGGTGTCGAGCGCCAGCGTCATGTCCTCGGTCAGGATCGCTTGCAACGAAGTCTCGACTGAGGCGGCCGAGCCGGACAGCGTCTCTCTCGTGGCGGAAGTGATCGACGCCACTTTCTTCGGCAGCAAGGTCAACGAGGAGATCAGCAAACTCGCGACCGGGATCGGCTGGCCTTCGCCAACGAACGAGCCGGACGGTGCGCTCAAATGCGACGGCACTTTGACGACACCGCCCTCGGTAAGGTCATAGGACAAGCCGGTCGTGCGCAATTGGCTGAAACACGAGGACGGCAGCATCCGGCTAGCGAGGTCCTGCACCAGCGAACCGACCAGTTCGCCCGCCCAGCCGCTCACACTGGTCATTGCCGGCGATACCGCCGCCTTGAGTTCGAGATCGTGCGGCCAGAGTTGTGCGGCGAGCGCGCCTGCCGATCGCTTCTGCGATCTCCCCAACAGCAAGCAGGCCGCGATGCGGGTGATCAACGAGCGGTCATCGCCCGGCGCGCCGCTGGCGGCATGTTGCAGGCGGTGATCAAGGCGGCTGATTTTGGATTGAACGTCGCTGATAGCGCGTTTCAGTTCATAGGGGTCGGTCAGAGCGGACATGGCTACACCCTCGGCGGTTGCCGTGAAAGATCGGGGCTAGCCATGATCCGGTGGGTATATGCTGCGCGTCCGCAGGACCGCCGAACCGACGCCGAGTCTCTGCCTGATTGAGTCCGGGCGCAAGAGAGAAACAAGATGCCCCGATCACGCCAGGACAGCACCAGCATCTGCTTGAAGCCGATGTCCGCTTATCCCCTAACAGCGGCGTAGAAACGGACATCGCAAGAGGTCCGAGAAAGGGCCATGTGTGGACGTGCCGTCGCGCCATCCGGGCAGCTATGTGCCTTATTTCACAGTCGGGGACGATGTGCAGTGCTAGTCTCGTCTACGAGGACCGGCATAAATGCTTGTGGAGGATCAAGCCATGCAAAGCAAAAGCGTCGGTGAACACGATCCAGAGGTGGTCTTCCGCGATGGCGTTGCATATTTCCGCGACGTTTCTTCTGCGCAAGAAAGAACTTCGATGCCCCGGGATCTCATCCGAGACCCCCCCGAATGGGTGCAGGCACTTGTTGGCAAGTCTGCCTCGGTCGCGGAGTTTCTGGCGGTTCTGGGCGCTCGGGTGCGAGACGCCCGTACCATGGATCAGCGTAAAGAACTCTTCACGGTGTTCGAGCAGTTCGCTCTGTGGCGAGAAGGTCGGGACGCCGCTGACCTCATTCTCGGCCCAGACTTCGCCTACAAACTGACGCTCGACTACGAACCGCATGTCGCCGCGCCCGCCGGGTTAAGGGATCCGGCCATCATTGTTTCCCCCGCCGACGTTCCAGTAATATTTCCGGGCGCCAATCCGGGCGTCTGGCTCAATCCCTGGCAAGATGAATTCGTCTGGCCCGAAAAAGAGCTGCAGTCGCGCCATATCGATCGTCGAATATCCCAAGTGTGGCTTAACAATTGGCGTCCCTTCGTCGAGCTGTTCCTGTTCGACGGCCCCGACCTGCAAGGCCGGATGGCTCGCTTCGCCCGGGTGTGGACTCCGAACGCCGATTTGCCGATCGAACTCGACGAGCAGTCGTTGCGGGGTCAAGCACGCAGCCTGCTCGGCCGCGAGTTCAACACGTCCGGCCGTCGCTTCAGCGCATCCGCGCGACTCACTCAAGCAGCAGAGCAGTGCTTCGCAAGCGCGGTGGCAGCTTCTGCTTACGGCACGGCGACGTTGACGCGCGCCCCCCAATTCTCTTGGGGCGGCTACGAGAGAACCGCATTGCGCGTTCGATGGGATTTCCAAATCGACGACGTCGAATACGGAAGCACGGTTGGAACAATCACTTCCGAAAACTCGTTTTGGTGCCCTGGCAATTTGCGTCCCATCCAATGGGATGGAGCCTCGATCACGACTGATGTTCCAGATCCTTGGGCAGGCGGCCTTCATGACCTCCCACCGCCACACCGCTGGAGACAGCTCCTGATTTACTCTGTCGGTCTCAAGTTTGCTAGGCAACTCGAGGGCCTTCTTCTTGACCTTGCCGGTTCACCCCCGAATTCGATGCTCGTCTTGCCCGGCCAATCGACGGCAATTCCTCAGGCACCTCAGCATGACCTCAGAGAGGTCGGGCAGACCACCGACGACGCGACAATCGTGTTCTTTCCTTAGGGCATGACTGTAAGCGACGGCACAAGATGATGCCGGGCTATGTCCGGTTCGGGTCAAAAACCGGCAGTACTTTGATCGAGCAGAATCTTTCGGCTTGGCCCCCGAAAGCCGAAGGGAATGATTTCCCTGCTTCGCGCCTTCCTCACCGCGCCGTTCCATGGCTGAGCAGCTCCGCGCCTCATTCCGAGACCCGCAAAAGGAGCCCAACATGCCGAAGCCAACGCCGCTCAGCGCCGCTGACATTGCCGCCATCGCAACCGCGCGGGCCTTTACCGTGCAAATTCTTGTCGGCCGCGAGTGGAAGAAAGTCGGCCGCCCGACGCTCGCCACCGCCCGCGCCTGGGGGCCGGTGATGGAGAAGGAAGCCGCCAATAGCCGCAAGGCAATGATCCACGCCATCGCTGACGGCCGCGCAATCTTGGTGCCGCCCTCGTATCAGCCGGACACGAAGGCCGAGGCGAAGAAGCCGACCGAACCGGTCAAGCCGAAGGCCGAGAACCCGAAGGCGCCCCCGAACGCGAAGGCTGCCAAGCCCGCGAAGGCCAAGCCGAAGGCCGGCAGCAAAGCCGAGATCGCGCTGCGCATGTTGACCGCGAGCAAGGGCACCACGCGGGCCGCGATCATTGAGGCCACGGGCTGGAAGATCGACGTAAAGCAATTCGCGCAGCGCAAGGGCCTCAAGCTCCGCAAACTCGCGGACGGCACGTTGCTCGCCAGCGCGAAGGGGTGAGCCGCGCGACCACTAAGAACCCGGCCTGTACGGCCGGGTCTTTCGTTGTCTGCGAGCTTGATGCTAGCACAAACTGCATAGACAGCCAGTTGTAGCCGAGGCATCTTAATACCCGGTAGGCGTGTATCGGAGAAAACATCATGATCGGCTTAACCCGCCTCTTTGACATCGTCGTGGTCGCGGTGGGCGCGCTCAACGTCGTGCTGGTAGCTTTGCTCATCTTTTCGTTCTGAGGGCCGCCTCATCGACTGCCGCGAGGTATGATCTCGATGCCGCCCAAGTCGTTCGAGCAACTGCTCGATCTGCGTGGGCGGGCCGAGTTACCTACGTATTCATCCGGAGCTGCTCGCGCTGGGCAAAAATGTCTTTGCGCGGTCACGCCTTCTGTAGGGCAGAGGCATTGGGAGTGACCGACATGGCCGCCGGAATTTCAGCGACTGCCGGCGGTCGCTCACCTGCCGACCTTTGCGCCAAGGTTGCCGGCGGTGCGCTTACTGTCGCGGGCGGTGGCGCCAGGGTTGGTCGGGGGTCCGGGCCGGTCCCGAGGGGTTCCCGACTATCAATTCCGCGAAAACGGACGAAAAACTTGCGCGCCGCTAGTTTCGCGGGCTCTTGTCCTTTTTGCTCCGCCCCCCGGGGGAGCCATCGGCCATGGCGCGGATCGGTCGGCCAGTAGGCCACCATACCGACGATGCGCGACCTCGCGATTAGTCGCCCCAGCTTGTGCTAGGATATTGCGCTGACCGGTCACGGGGAGTCCGCCATGAAGCACGCCGCGTTGCCCGCCGACCTCGCCAAATTCCTGCCGTCGCCTGAGGTCGCGGCCGAACTCGAGCTAATGCCGCGTATGGCGGAAAGGGACATGGTGGCTGCGGTCGCGGGTCTGGTCGACATCGTGGCCGACCTGATGACGACGGACGCCTGGCGGCAATTGCTGCGCGCCAGCGTTCGCAAGGCGGTGCTCGGGGGCACCTTGCCGATGTTGCAGGTTACCAAGGCGGCCGAGACCAACCGCGAGATCGACCTGGCTCTGCGCGAGCTCGTCGCCGAGCAGCTTGACGTCCCCGGTGATTTCGCCACCACTACGGCGTGGCGGTCCTACATCCAGCGCATGGCGCTGCGCGACATCACGCCGGACGCGCGCGGCCGGAAGGACGACAACGTGCGGCGCGACATCGGCGTCGCTGTGCTCATGACGATCACGATGGCGCGCTGGCCGTACCTGAGGAAGAACCGCGCCGGCGACATCGTGGCGAGGGCACTGAGTCGCCGCCACGTCGCCAGCATCGGCTACAAGCAGGCGGTGCGGCTGTTCGATCAGTATGATCGTATTGTTGGCCGTGTTGCACGGCTTATTCCGGCCTGATTTGGCCCGCGAAAAGTTGCGCAACAAATAGCCCGACTTCTTGCGCGGAAATCTGCTGCTCCCCCTAGCGACATTCCCCGAAAAAGGTGCTCATTGATCAACCCGGAATGATTCAGCCGGGTTTAAGCGCGTCGCTTCCCGGCGGGGAGGCCAGCGCATGAACAAGGCCACGGCAGTTTTTCGTTGGATCAACGCGGTGCGGGCTAACCACTGCTTGCGCGCCGGCAGTTGCGTCAGGGTTGCGCTCCAACTCGTCGAAAACATTTCGGGCGCCGAATTTGCCGCGTCGGGCCAGATGGTGACATGGCAGTCGCTGCCGCGCCTCGCCGCCGCCACCGGTCTGCAAGTCCGCACGGTGCGCTATGTGCTGCGGCGTCTGGAGGCCACTGGCTTTATCTCGACCGATGCCGGTGGCGGCCGTGGCCGCTCCAACCACTACACGCTGACCCTACCAGAAACGCGGCAAGCCAATGCCCGGTTTAAGAGTGACAAACCCGGTAAACCAGTGCCGGGTTTGGACTCAGAAGCCCGGCAAAGCCACGTCGTAAACCCGGCAAAGCCACGTCGTAAAAGCCGGCACGGGCGTTCCGGGGAAACTACTAAAGAAACACTTCCTAAACTCGGCGACGACCGAGAGAGCGGTGACAGCCACGCGCCTCGCCGGCGCGCTGACGCGCTCGGCGCGCGGCCCAACGGGCACGAAGGCCAGCAAGGTAAGGGGCTCTCCGAAGGAAAGCCGGACGTGCTACCGGAACCCGACGGCATTAGCGACCCCGCCGACGCGCCTGGGGTTCTCAGCGAGCCGGGTAACACGTTCGGCGCGCGGCTGCGGCGACAGATCGCCGACCCTAAGCAATTCGTTTCGTGGTTCGAGAGCGGCGAGGTCGCACTCATCTCGGTGGTCGGCGACGTCGTCACGTTGTCGGCGAAGAACAGGTTCTTCGCCTACGAGATTGCCAACCGCTTTGAGTCCGCCATCCTGCGCTGCGTGCCCGGCGCGCTGTGGCTCAAGGTCGTGGTGCGCCCCACGGTGGCAGCCGAGGTGTCGCCATGAGGCAACGCGACATCAAGGCCGTGATCAACGTTGCACTCAAGGCCGGCCTTACCGTCCGCGCGATCAAGTTCGATGCTGACGGCAACGTCGTGATGCAGTTTGGCGAGGCGGAGGGCACCGCGCCGCTCGATGACGAGGTCGCCGCATGGGACGAGGCGATCCGCAAAAACAGGGGGACCGGCCGGTGAAACCGCTTCCAGCGCCGGGTCCGGTTTGGGAATGTCCGCCCGATCGGGGCCGTGGGGGCCCCGCGCAAAAGGGAAACCCAAACATGAAGCTGAAAATGCCGCCGTATGTCGATCGTTTCGTCGATCGGCATGGCAAAGCGAGGCACTACTTCCGCAAGCCCGGCGGCCCGCGCGTGCCGCTGGAAGGCCTGCCGTGGTCGGCGCCGTTCATGGCCGCTTACAAGGCAGCGGCCGAAAGCCAGGGCGCGATGCCGGGCAAAGGCACCCATCACATCGCGCCGGGCTCGGTCGAGGCGGCGGTGGTGCGCTATCTCGCCAGCGACGCCTGGAAGCAGCAGGCGCAGACCTCGCGCGAATTGCGCAAGCCGATCATCGAGCGTTTCCGTCTCGACTATGGCGTCCACAAGCTGCGGGCGCTGCGGCGCGGCCATGTGCAGCAGATCATCGCGGACAAGACGCCGAGCGCGCAAAGCAACTGGCTGAAAGCCTTGCGCCATTTCACGGGATGGGCGCTGCGCGAGAACCTGATCGCGGCCGATCCATGTGCCGGCGTGCAGACCGCGCGCAAGCCGCAGACCGGCGGCTTTCGGCCATGGTCCGAGTCGGATGTCGAGGTCTATCGCGCCAAGTATCCGCTCGGCGGCAAGCCGCGCCTCGCGCTCGAACTGATGCTGAATCTGGGCGTGCGCATTTCCGATGCTCGCCAGATCGGCCCGCAGCACATCCAGAATGGCGTGCTGACCGACTACCAGCCGCAGAAGGGCCGCACCACGAACGGCCATTTCATCAACGTGCCGGTGCATGGCGATCTCGCCAAGGCCATCGCGGCGATGAAGGTCACGGGAGCGACCAGCTTCCTCGTCACCACCGAGGGCAACATCTACACCGCCAAGTATCTCGGCCAGCAGATGCGCGAATGGTGCGACGACGCCGATTTGCCGGAATGCACCAGCCACGGCCTGCGCAAGCTCTGCTTGGTCCGCCTCGCCGAGGCCGGCTGTTCCCCGTTCGAGATCATGTCGATCTCTGGCCACAAGAACCTCAAGGAGGTCGAGACTTACACCGCCGCCGCCTCCCGCAAGAAGCTGTCCCTGATCGCGATGGCCAAGCGCGCCGGCGTCGCCCTCGACGCCAGCCTGACGCTCGACAAGCTGCGCGAGACCTATGCCGAGGCGACCGGCGGCCAGCCGGGTGTTGCCTGCGCCCAACTACCAGTTTCTTAGGTATACTTTTGCACCGTTTAACTTGGACGACGGAGAGTATGGTCTCCTTTCACCGTCGCCGCCGTGGCCGCCGTGCTTTTCAGCCATTGATCTATCTCAACGAGCGCACCATTGCTCCGCATATTCCTCGCTACGGCAGGAAACCGGACGGGGCGGCTATGCTGCGACCGTGGATGCAATATGCGCTGGTTTGGGGCTTAACCGCCATCGGCGTGCTGACTATCGTCTCGATAGCAATGAGCCGAGCCCTTAGTTCCCCGTCCCTTCGTGCATGTCAGGCCGCGCTTGATCAAAGCGTGAACTAACCGTCCCAAACCCGGCCATGGCGGTTTGGGGATAGCGTCCGAAACTTCAACAATTTCAAGAGTGAGAAGCCAAGAGGCAAAACCCACACGGTTTTGCCGTACGCACGGCCCGCCATGTCGCCGCAGTTTTTCCAGCCCTGTCGACGGAGCCGGAAACTTG
>NZ_JAFCJT010000043.1 GCF_018130785.1 Bradyrhizobium liaoningense | reverse complement strand
GAAGTGGGAGACACCCAAAGAATCCAGTTCCAACCGCTTCGCAACGCCCATCCGCCGCCATATGCGATTCCCCTACCCTCCAGGGGAGGGTAAGCGATCATCCCTTCAATCGTTCCGCGTGCCAGTGCAGGTGATCACTCATGAACGTCGAGATGAAATAATAGCTGTGGTCATATCCCGCCTGTCGCCGCAGCGTCAGCGGGATGTTGGCCTTGGTGCAGGCCGCTTGCAGCAATTCGGGCTTCAGCTGTTCCTTCAAAAAGTTGTCGGCATCGCCGACGTCGACCAGGAAGCCGGAATATTTCGCGCCGTCCTCGATGAGCGCCACCGTGTCGTGGTTGCGCCAGGCGTCCTTGTTTGGCCCGAGATAGCCGGTCAGCGCCTTGATGCCCCAGGGCACCTGCGACGGCGCCACGATCGGGGCGAAGGCGCTGGCCGCGCGGTAGCGGTGCGGGTTGCGCAGCGCCACCGTCAGCGCGCCGTGGCCACCCATGGAATGGCCCATCACCGATTGCCGCTTGGCGTCGACGGGAAAATTTCCCGCCACGAGCTTGGGCAATTCGTCGGTGACGTAGCTCCACATGCGATAATTGCGTGCGAACGGCTCTTGCGTCGCATCGACATAGAAGCCGGCGCCAAGGCCGAAATCATAGGCATTGTTAGCGTCGCCCGGGACGTCGGGCCCGCGCGGGCTCGTGTCGGGCGCGACGAAGATCAGGCCGAGCTCGGCGCAGGCTTTGCGGAATTCGCCCTTCTCGGTGACGTTGGCATGGGTGCAGGTGAGCCCGGAGAGATACCAGACCACGGGAAGCTTTGCGCCCTGCGCATGCGGGGGAACATAGACCGAGAACACCATATCGGTTCCGGTCGCCTGGCTGGCATGGCGGTACACGCCCTGAACGCCGCCATAGGATGTGTTGGTCGAGACAGTCTGGATCGTCATGCCGTTATGCTCCGTGGCATCTAACCACATCAGGATTGCAACGCTTGTGTGACCGAATTCGTGGCGTGTGCGCGTCAGGCGACGCCGCTATCGATCGCCAGCCGGACCAGCTCGACCGAGGTCTTCACGCCGAGCTTCTGGCGCATGATCGAGGAGGTGTTGGCGACCGTCTTGTAGGACGATTGCACCAGCCAGGCGATCTCGGACAAGCTCTTTCCGGCGCTGAGCAGCCGCAGGATTTCCATCTCGCGCGCGTTCAGCTTCGACAGCGGGCTTTGCGCCAGCGTCGGTCCCGCAAACGCGATGCTGCGCGCGATCGCTGTCGGCAGATAGGTGCCGCCGCCCCCGACGGCGCGGATCGCCTCGACGAGGTCGTCGGGGTCGCCGGTCTTGGAGACGTAGCCCTTGGCCCCGCACTCGATCGCGCGCGCGGCGAATGCAGGGTCGTCGTTCATGCTGAACATGATGATGCGTGCCTCGGGCGCGCGTTCGAGGATGCGGCGCGCGAGCTCGAAGCCGGAGACGGTCGGCAGGTTGATGTCGATGATCGAGAGGTCGGGGCGCTCGACAATGAAGACGCATTCGCCGTCTTCGGCGTCGGCGGCCTCCAAAATCTCGATCTCGCCCTCGTCGGCCAGCACGGCACGGCAGCCGGAAGCCACGATGGGATGATCGTCCACGATCAGAATGCGCATAGGCGTTCCCCGCGACAGCGGCGACCTGTTCTGCGCCGCATGATGCGACCAAGGAAGACGCACGCGTCTCATGTCGCCTCATGCAACCCGGTCGGGATTGCTGTACGCTTACGATTAGATATCGGGCGCTTCGCCTCTGTCAACGTCATCGGACAGGCGCAGGCCAACCTTCGCGAGGCACGGGCGGCACCAATGTGGCAAAATCTATCGTTGCGCGCGCGTATCAACCTTCTGCTGGCGCTGCTACTGGCACTGGGACTCGCCGTCAATATCGGCCGCCAGGTCGCGGAAGCCGGGCCGCGCGTGCAGGCCGAGGACCAGAGCGTGATCCGGCTTGCGCGCGAATTCATCGAGATGATCGTTGCGGATCTGAACGAGGCGCCCGATCCGGATGCCAGGCTGAACCAGATCGCGCGCGATCTGAGCCGCCTGCGCCATGTCAGCATCGCGCTTCAGGACGCCGGCGGGAACCCGCTGACGCCGCCGCGGCCCGCCGACGACGACGCGCGCGGGCCGCCGGCCTGGTTCGTCGGCCTGGTTCATCCCGAGCAGACTGCGGTGAGCGTGCCCGTCTCGGTCCATGGCAAGCCGGGCTCGCTGGTGATCACCGCACATCCCGATGACGAGATCGCCGAGATCTGGGACGCCATCGTGACCCAGCTCGAGGTCGGCTCGGTGATCGCACTCGCGCTGTTCCTGGTGATGATGACGGTCGTCGGCCGCGCGCTCACGCCGCTCCAGTCGCTGGCGGACACGATGGCCGAGCTCGAAGGCGGGCGCTATCAGGCGCGCGTCGCGCCGGGCGGCGCGCCTGAGCTCGCCGCGATCTGCACCAAGCTCAACCATCTTGCCGCGACGCTCGGCGAGGCGGTGGAGGACAAGCGGCGCCTCGCCGAGCGCACGGTGTCGCTCCAGGACGTCGAGCGCAAGGAGATCGCGCGCGAGCTGCACGACGAGTTCGGGCCGTATCTGTTCTCGCTGCGCGCGCATGCGAGCGCGCTGGCGAAGCAGGCTGATGGACGGGCCCCGAGCGCGGATGCCGTGCGAAAGCATGGCAGCGCCATGCTGGAGCAGATCAACGCGCTCCAGCAGTTCAATCGCCGCGTGCTGGAGCGGCTCCGGCCCGTCGGCCTTGCCGAACTCGGCCTGCGCCAGGCGCTGGAATCCCTGTCACGGCTATGGCGGGAGTCGCATCCCGATGTCGCGATAAAGACTGTGATCTCGCCGGCGCTGGGGGTCACCGGCGAGACCGCCGACCTCACCATCTACCGCATCGTGCAGGAGGCGCTCACCAACGTGTTCCGCCATGCCGGCGCGACCTCGGTGAATGTCGTCATCGAACCCGTGGAGCCGGCGGAGCGCGACGGCCGCGGCTGTGCCCGGGTGCGGGTCAGCGACAATGGCCGCGGCATGGAGCCGGGCCAGAAGCTCGGCTTCGGCCTCGTCGGCATGCGCGAGCGCATTCTGGCGCTGGGCGGCACGCTCAACGTCGTCTCCGGCGACGGCGGCTTGACCGTGGAGGCGCTGGTTCCGACGGCGGCGGCCTGACCTCATCGGGAAAAATTCCCGATTTGGTCGGGAAAACGGGTGCGGATCATGCCAGACCTTTTGTGGCTGGCGCGCGAACGGCCGCCGATTACACTCGTCTCGACCAAACGGCGAAAATCAAAACGGCCTGTGGTCACGGATGGGAAGGCGGGGATGGGCAAGCGTCTTTGGTTCAAGCGTCGTGTGTTGATGGCCTCGGTGTCGACGGGGCTGATGTCGGGGTTGGTCTTCGCAGGCCCTGCCGGGGCCGCGCCGGACGAGCAGACCAACATCCAGAACCTGCCGGCGGTCGAGATCACGGCACCGCCGCCGCCGGCCGTGAGGCGCAGTGCGCCAACGCGGCCGGTCGCGCGCATAGGGGCGCCGTCCTCCGCCGCCCCGAAGACACGCCTTTACGTCTACCCAACCTCGCCGGGCACCGGCCGAGGCCTCGACGTCGACAAGGTCCCGTCCGCGATCAATGCGGTTGATGCCAGCCAGATCAGGCGTACCGCCTCGCCAGATATCGCCGTTGCCCTGCAGCAGTACGTGCCTGGTCTCAGCATCAATGAAGTGACCGGCAATCCATTCCAGCCCGATGTGCAGTTTCGCGGCTTCATCGCTTCACCTCTGGCCGGCACGCCGCAGGGCCTCGCCGTCTACCAGAACGGCGTACGCATCAACGAGGCGTTTTCCGACACTGTTAATTGGGATCTGATCCCGACGGCTGCGATCCGATCGGCAGTGGTCGTAACTAACAATCCGGCATACGGCCTTAACGCGCTCGGCGGCGCCATCGATCTGCAGATGAAGAACGGCTTCAACTATCAAGGTGCCGAAATCGACATCATGGGCGGTTCGTTCGGCCGCATCCAGGGCTCCGCGCAATGGGGCAAGCAGGTCGACAATAATTGGTCGGTCTACGGAGCGCTCGAAGGCGTTCACGACAATGGTTTCCGCAATTTCTCGAAATCGGATGTCCGGCGCTTCTATGGCGATGTCGGGTATCGCTTCGAAGGCAACGAGTTTCATCTCAATGGCGGCGTCGCCAACAATTCCCTGGCAGGACCCAGCACTGTTCCGGCCGAACTGCTCCAGCAATATTGGGGCGCGACCTACACGACGCCGCAAACCATCTCCAACAAGGTCGGCTATCTCAACCTGACCGGCAAGGTGGAGGCGACGCCGACCTGGACCTTTGAGGGCACGGCGCATCTGCGGAGCTTCAGACAGAGTACCGTGGACGGAAATCCGACCGATGCCCAGGCGTGTGCCGATCCAACCCTTCTGTGCTTTGGCGATGATACGGTCCCGGCCTTTGGCCTGAATGGCGTTCAGCTCGCCAACCCGTTTGCGCCGGACGCGATACTCGGCGAGATCGATCGCACCAGCACGAAATCGACCACCTTTGGTGTATCCGGTCAGGCGACCAACAGCGACCAGCTGTTCGGTCATGAGAACCGCTTCGTAGTTGGCGCGAGCTATGATGTCAGCAGCACGCGCTTCACCGGCAGCGCCGAATTGGGAACGATAGGCACGAACTATGTCGTCACTGGCAGCGGCATTTTCCTGGGCCAGTCCGGCGACCCGACATCGATCGGCCCGGTGTCGCTTCGCACCGTCAATCAATATCAGGGGCTCTATGCCCTCGACACGTTTAACGTGGATGATCGCTTCGCGATCACGGGAGGCGGGCGGTTCAATGCGGCCCATATCTCCCTGATGGACCAGCTCGGCACCGCGCTCAACGGCGATCATAACTATAATCGATTCAATCCCATCATCGGCGGCACCTACAAGATCACCTCTGAAGTGACAGCCTATGCGGGCTATTCCGAAGCCAACCGGGTGCCGACGCCGCTCGAACTCGGCTGCGCCGATCCGGCTAGGCCATGCATCATCGGGCAGTTCCTGATCGCTGACCCCCCGCTTCAGCAAGTCGTATCGAAGACGTTCGAAGCGGGCTTCCGCGGCACCAAGCAATTGAACATTGGCACGCTCGGGTGGAAACTCGGTGCCTACCGGGCGACCAACTATGACGACATTCTCGCGACTCCGATTCCTGGATTGACCGGCTTCGGTTTTTTCCAGAACGTCGGCCGGACACGTAGGCAGGGTGTCGAAGCCGAGGTGAGCATCAAGTCGAATGTGCTTCAGTTCCAGGCGAGCTATGCGTTCTTGGACGCACGCTTCCTCGACGCGCTGACGCTTGGCTCGGATAGCCCGTTCGCCGACGCCGACGGCAATATCCAGGTCTTGCCGGGCAATCACATTCCGCGCCTCCCTAGCCACCTTGTTAAGGCAAGCATCGAATATGCGGTTACCGATGTCTGGAAGGTCGGGGGTGACGCGCTCTTTGTCTCGAGCCAGTACTTCGTCGGCGATGAGTCCAACCAGTTTCCGAAGCTGCCGTCCTACGCCGTGTTCAATCTCCACACCTCTTACCAGATCACCAAGAACCTGCAGATTTACGGTCGCGTCAGCAACATCTTCGACAACCGCTACTCGACCCTTGGCACCTTCTTCGATAGGGAAGCCTTGCCCAACTTCACCAATGGCGGTGCGGAATTTAACGACCCGCGATCGCTGAGCCCGGCAAGGCCCCGTGCGTTCTATGCAGGCATGCGGATGACGTTCTGAGTTCGACACGCAAGCCCTGCCGCCTCTGTAGGGCGAGAGACATCATCTTTACTCCGCCCAACCTCGGGCGAGGATCGCCGCTTGCTGCAAGGAAATGCGCCGGACCAGCGGGTCTGCATGGCGGTGTACCAGCTGCCAGTCCGTGCCGTCCTTGCGATAGATCTCCGTGACGCGCAGCGACCAGTCCTGGGCAGGCAGGCCGCCGACCTCCGCGCGCTGGTGTTCGATCATGACGAGCGCGATGAGCCCGTTCGAGGCATAGCTCTGTACGACCTCCAATCCGGTTTCCCCGTTCCTGAAATATTGCGCCAGGTCAGCCAGCCGTTTTGGGCTGTCGTCGAATCCGAGGCTGGCAGGGCCACCGAAGGGCTGCATCAGCGTGAAATCCGGGGCAATGCGGACGAGCTGCGACCAGCGGTCCATGTCGCCACGCATGAAGGCGGCATTCTTCTCGCCGGCGAGCTTGATGAGACCGGCTGTCGCATCGTCCTCGGCGGTCGCGCCGGCTGAAAGCTGAGCGGAAGCAGGAATTGCCGCTGCCGCCATCATCATCGAGCGCCTCGACATCGTGTGCGGCAAGTCCTGGTTGTCCGGCGAGCCATGGCCTTTGCTCACCTCTTTCGACCTTCTGATCATTTCGAGGCTCCTGATTGCACGATCTACGCATTCCATGAGGCCTTGATCTCGATGAATCTAGCGATATGATTTCAGCAATATGCTGAACCAGATTGATCTATCCAGGATCGAACTGAATCTCCTTGTGCTCTTCCGCGTGGTCCTGGAAGAACGCCATGTCGCGCGCGCAGCCGCGCGACTGAACCTGACGCCGTCCGCTGTCAGCCACGCGCTTGGCCGGCTGCGCCTTGTTTTGAACGACCCGCTGTTCCTGCGAACGCCGAAGGGCGTCGTTCCAACGGAGCGGGCCCTGGAGCTTGATCACCCGATCGCTGAAATCATCGCGCGCGTCGAACAACTGGTTGGCTCGGCTAGACCATTCGACCCTGCAAAAAGCCATCGCCGTTTTACGATCGGGGCACCCGATGCTGTTCTCGCCTCGACAACGGGGCAACTACTGGGTTCGATCGCGAGCAGGGCGCCCCACATCGACATCGGATTGATCCATGTGATGCCCGCGCCCCGCGGCGGCGCGATCGGCGAGCCCTGGCACGAGTGCCTCGAGATGCTCGAAAGACGAGAGCTGGACATGGCGATGCTGCCGCTGCCGGCGGTATCGCCGCGTTTCGAGGCCCGCAGGCTCTACGACGAGGAATTCGTTCTGGCCATGCGCAAGGGACACGCCTTCGCCAGAGCTCCGACACCTGCGGCTTTCTCGCAATCTCAGCATCTGCTGGTGTCTCTCAGCGGTGAGCCACGCGGCTTCGTCGATGAGATGTTGGCAAAGCGCGGTCTCAAGCGCCGCATTGCCTTGACTGTCCCGAACTTTATGATGGCGCTGGTCCAGCTTGCAGGGTCCGAACTGATCGCTGCATTGCCGCGGCGTCTGGTGCAGCAGCACGCCGGGCATTTCGGATTGATGTTCGTAGAGCTGCCCTTCGCCCGTAAACCGGATACGATCTGCGCCATCGCGACCAAGGCCGCGATGAAGGACGCCGGTGTTGCATGGCTGATGGAAGTTATCTTCGCCTCGGTCGGAGCAGGTCGGAACCGCAATCGGTAGCGCGCGCTCGCTCAGTTGGGCGGCCTCCAAACGATTTCCTCCGTCCAGCCCAGATCGGCAAACTCGGATGCCCTCAACGGCGCTTCGGCAGCTGAAAAGAACTCGTCGAGCTGCGGCGGCTTGATTCGCGTTCCCGATAACATCGTGTGCGCCTGCCCACGGTGGTGAATTTGATGCTGGATGAGATGCATCAGCAGCCGGTCGCGTCGCTCTATCTGGACGCCAGAATCTCGATTGATCGGCACGTCTTCGCTCAACGAGGCGGGTGTCAGAGCATCGCAGACGCCGATGAAGCGGCGGTCCATCGATGCTTGAGTTTCCGAGAGCCCTGCAAGAGCTGGAAATGGGATCGGATCCTCCCAAGCCTTCGTCCCAAGCCATCCGCCCTCGAGTGCATCGACGCAAAAGACGTCAACGACGTAAATATGGTTCAACGTCCGCTGCAGGCTCGGGAAATCCGCTCGACCTCAAATTCGCCTTGGCTCAGCTCGGCGCACGCGCGGAGCAATCGGTGGTTCGCCCAGGCATTGTTATAGGCGAAGGCGCGATAGCTTTGAACGATCGACATTGCAAACCCCGCGACCTGCTTGGCGCCGCGCTCCTTTACCGATCGGAAACCATAGCAAATGATCTGAAAATTGTAACGAAACGACTTGGCTGTTTCCGGGTAGGTTTGCCGGAGGGCCCGTCCGATGACAGAGCACCAGTTGCGAGAGCAGGAATTCCTGATCGCGCGTTACAGGCGTCTGGAGCGCGAAGTCACCGATCCACTTGCCGCGTGTCTGCTTCACAGCATCATCGAGGAGCTTGAAGAGGAGCTGCGCAGGGACCACCCGGATTGGCACGGGCCGCGTGATTAACCGTTTCTTAGCGCTAATCATGCGGATTATTCGCGAGGGAATGTCAAGGGAGACTGCTCCCATGCTCAAGGACGGCACCTACGCGGCTTGGTACAAGACGCCGCTCGACCAGGGTACCGGGATCGTCCATGTCGCAGATGGCCAGATCTGGGGCCGCGATAGCCTGATGACCTATCACGGCTCCTGCAACGTATCGCTTCACCGCCATCGTGCTGACGAAGCGTCATACCGATGGGCGTGTAACGGTCTTCGGCGTCGAAGACGAACTCACGTTGGAGATCGAGGGGACGTGCCCCGGCAAGATCGCGACTTACACCGCGACGGCTGGACAGGCGCCGGGCGTCGTGCTCCAGGGAACGCTCATTCGGACCGAACAGCCGACGCCGGCCCCCGAACAGATCGCGAAGGTCCCCCCGTTCGATCCCGGCAAGCTCCCGAAATTGCCGAAGCGCTCGCGCTGACCGCACGCGCGGGCGCCCTGCGCCTTGCTCCGGCATCGGCCCTTCGGCTGCAATCGAACGCGGGCTGCGTCAGTTCGCCCAACCCAATTCGTGCCAATCCGGAAGAATTCCGGGCCTGTGCCTGATAGCTGCGTACCTCCGTACCGGCTGAGCACTGGCCACAACCGATGATCCCGCTCGATCCCGATATCACCCGATCCAATTTGCCAGGGTCCGGATCGACCGCGTCCTGTGCCTGCGACACCTTGTCGAGTTGCTGTGGCCACAAGGTCGGCGATCGCGCGACGCCTCTGCAGAACGGCCGACCGGTCGACCATCGCTGCGCTGAGGGCTGAACAGGCAATGTCGGGTCCGGAAGTTACATTTGGACCATTTCGTTTCAGCCTGGCCAGACGCCTGCTGTTGCACGGTGAGACGCCCGTCAGGATTGGCTCGCGCGCGGCGGCGATCCTGGGTGCTCTCCTGGAAGCTCCGGGTGAGCTCGTCTCGAGGTCTGTGCTCTACGATCGGGCATGGCCCGGGAGGATCGTGACCGAGGCCAATCTCAAGGTTCAGATCTCCGGCCTGAGAAAAGCGCTTCGTGAATACGGCGACCTGATCCGCGCAGAGGCATCCTTCGGATACCGCTTCGTCGGGGAGGTCAGCGTCTATCGCGCACCGAAGCGCCGGTGCCGGGCGCCGGGCGCGACAAGCACGCCGATCGGCCGCGGTGCGGTGATCGGCAACATCAGGGAGTTGCTGCAGAACAAGCGGCTCGTCACGGTCCTGGGGCCCGGTGGAATCGGCAAGACGACCGTGGCGCTTGCCGTGGCGAGTGAGCTCGAAGCGGTCTATGCCGACGGTGTCTGCCTTGTCGAGCTCGACCGCATCACTGACGGCAGTCAGGTCTATGCGGCGGTTACCGGCGCGCTAGATCTGCCGGTTCACGTCGCCGCAAGTCTCGATCAGGTGTTGCTGGCCCTCCACGGCCGACACCTGCTGCTGGTCCTGGATTCCTGCGAGCATGTCACCGAGAATGTCGCGCTTCTCGTTGAAGCGGTGCTCAGCGATACAAGCGACGTCCACATTCTGGTGACGACCCGCGAAACCATGCGGATCGAAGGCGAGCTGGTCTGGCGTCTCGATCCGCTGGAAACACCGCCGTCGTCTGTTCCGGTCACAGCGGAGAACCTTCAGGATTATTCATCGGCCCAGCTGTTCACGCGAACCGTCTGCCAGAGACTTCCGGGCTTCGAGATCGACGATACCGTCGCAGCAGCGATCGCGGAGATTTGCCGGCATCTCGATGGAATGCCCCTGGCCATCGAGCTCGCTGCTTCGATGGTCGACGTCCTCGGCGTCGACGAGGTTCGCCGCGGGCTTGACGAACGGTTCTCCCTGCTCTGGGTCGATCGCCGGACCGCGATTCCGCGTCATCGCTCGCTCGCGGCCACGATCGACTGGAGCTACAATCTGCTTCCCGAAAGGGAGCGGGTGGTGCTCGGGCGTCTTTCCATTTTTGCCGGGCCGTTCACGCTCGATGCTGCGATTGCGGTTGCCAGCGATGACGATCTGGACATGGCAAGTGTCCGCGAAGCGGTGGCCGCATTGGCGGGCAAGTCGCTTCTGAGCCTCGATCATCGGGCCACGCTGCTGGAATATCGCCTGCTGGAGACCACGCGGGCCTACGCCAGCAGGGCATCGAGCACGGCAGGCGATCGGCAAAGGGTGCACGAGCGCCACGCGCGCTATTTCCTCGACGTGCTGGAACGGAGGGATTGGGACGCCTGCGATTCCGTCGCGGACAGTGCGCAGCTGCGTGGTTACATCGACGAGGTTCGCGTCGCTCTCGATTGGGCGTTTTCCGTCAACCCCGGCCTCGGGATCGCGCTGGTTCTTGCAGCCGAGCGTCTATGGCTCGAGTTCACGTCCCTCGCGCGAGGCGTTCCTCATCTCGAGCTGGCGTTGCGCTTTGCCGACAGCAGTCCCGATTTCGGGCCCGCCGTGAGATCTCGCGTGCTGGTCGCGCTCGCGGCGGCGCAGGTCTATGTGCCGGGTCTCGAGGGTGCGAGCCTCTACGAACACGCCTGGCGGGCAGCGCAAATCGCGCGCAACGATCTCCTGGAGATGCGCGCGCTCTACGGAATCATTCAGAACATGCTCCTGACCCGGCGTCCCGCCTCGCCGTACATCGATGCGTTCGCAGCGGTATGCAGGAGATCGAACGATGCGGTGATGTCGCGGCTTCTCCTGCGCTGGTCCGCCTTCCAGGCTTTTGAGGCCTCCGACATGAAGTTGGCGCACCAGAAGTTCGAGGCGTTCCTGGACGACCGAACGGTGATCCCGCGAAGAGTTTCGCTTTATTTTGGCGGTATCGACTCGATCATCTCCTGCAGGGTCGGGCTCGGGCTCGCCAAATATTATCTGGGCTATTCCGATCAGGCGCGGTCTCTGCTGGCTTCGACCGTCAGCCAGGCGGAAAACCAGGGCCACGTGACAACCCTGTATTTCGTGCTCGCCCAGGGCGCTATCTGGGCTCACCTCGCATCGGGCGATTTTCAACGCGTCAGGCTATATTTGCGGAAGCTCGAGGCTGTTTCCAGCCTCTATCGTCCATGGCGCGTTCTGGTCGATGTCTTTCAGGCTCTTCTGATCCGCGAGGAAGCCCGTGACCTCGAAGCGGCAGAGCGTAGCCTGACCCGTAGTCTGCAGGACGGATTTATCCTGAAGACTGGGACGCTTCATCCGATCCTGTGGGTTGAACTTGCGGAGACGCGACGCTTGTTAGGTGATCTGGATGGAGCGGAGGCCGCGGCAAAGCAGGCGATGACACAATGCCTCGGCGACCGGGATGGCCGGTTCATTGGACGATACAACCCCGTCCTCGCAAGGATCCTGATGGCGCGTAATCGGCCGGGCGATCTGGATGCCGCGAGAAACCTGTTCGTGGGCGCGATCGAATTGATGCGCTCGCAGGGCATCTATTTCCATGAATGCGATGCCAGCGTCGGTCTCGCCGAACTGGAGCTGGTCGCCGGACGACCGGCGGTCGCGCACGCCGTCCTCGGCGACTTGCTGGGACGTCTCGGCGACCGGGAGCACGTTCCCGGGCTGGCCCGGGCGCGGGAAATTCTTGACGAGACCAGAGGGGAGGCGATCGCGCGGCGGCAGATCGCCCGCTTGTCCTGATCCCCAAAGCTGATCCGGACCCGAAGGGCCGCGTTAGCGCAAAGTGCGAAGCGGTTTTCCGGAAAGATCATGCGTAAACGACCTAAAGCGCGATGACCATTCCTCCAATCTCTTCGCGCTTTAGAGCGTTGCTGCTGCCTTTGCGATGAATTCCGCAACCACTTCGGGTTGGGACAGCATCGGCACATGCGAGCTGTCCAGCACCAGGAGGTCAGTTAAACAAGGTAAAAACCGCAAGCGGGTTCAGGCCGCCGTCGATGGTCCGATGCGACGGCCTCCGGGCGGAGTTCAACCGCCGCCATGGCCAAGGATTTCCAGCCGCCTGACCACGACGCCACCTTCCGCCAACTCGGGAAGCCGGCCGAACCACTGCTGGACATAGGGCATGGCGTTGTGGGCCTCGAAGTCGTCGCGGGTTGCGAAGATCTCATAGAAGATGAAGCGTCCCGGTGTCTCGCGATCTTCCTGGAAGAAGTAGACGAGGTTCTTTGGATCGCTGCGGACAAGCGCGACGAGCGGCAGCGTTGCTTCGCGAAGCGCGCGTTCCTTGCCCGGCTTGGCTCGCACTTCGGCGACAACCGAATAGGCACCGTCGGGAATGGCGCGATAGCGAACGCCGTCGCGCTCCTGTGCGGCGGCCGGCGCCGCGCCGCCGAGTAAAGCAGCAGCGAGGGCCAGGATCATTCGTGTTCGTGACGTCATGGGGATCATCCTCCGGTACGCGCGCATGCTCTTGCAGGGCAGGGGCTCACAGGAACAGGCGTCGTGCTGCTCTAGCCCCGCTGCTGGCGGCCGGCGAGCGCGTCACTGAAGCGTTTCTTGACCGGCCCCAGGGCCTTGACGAATTCAAGCTGTTCTCCCTCGGGACCCTTGCAGTAGATCAGCTCCCAGCCTTCCGAGAGGCCCTGCGTGATGCGATTGGTGTTCGCCTCGATCGGGGCGGCGCGGCGTTGCTGCTCGGACGTCACGGTGATCACACGATTGGCCCGCACCTGCGTCATGCCGCGGCGCGCCGATTCTGCTTCGAGGTCTTGGATGAACTTGTTGAAGTCGACGTCATCCCTCACATAGAAGCAAATGTGCATGGAGCGTGGAAACGCCGGGCTCATGTGATCGCGAGGCTCTGCGAAGCTGTCGCCGCTGCCCGACGGCTGACCGGCGTCGCGATATTGCAGAAGCTCGATCACGACGTTGTCGAACTGGACGAAGCGCACGTCGAGGCGTTGGGTGCCGCCCCTGAGATCGGGAACCCCGATCGTGCGCGGGTTGACATGACGCTCGCGCGCTTCGATTTCCTGATCGGTCAAGAGCGTGTTGTGGATCGGCTCACCCTGGAAGTCGCCATCGCGGAAAATCTCGGTGCCGCCCAGCACTTCGGTGTAGAACTCGAAGGCGCGATTCATGTTTTGCACGGTCACGCCGAAATGCTGAACGCCTTGCAACCGCGCGCCGAGCGGCGCGGAATCGCGCGCAGCTGAAGCGGGACGGGGAGCGCCTTGGGCATTCACAATCGAAGGGCTGGTCGCCGCCATTCCCGCCAGCATGGCTCCGGCCGTGAGAAGAACATCCCGGCGTCCGATGCCGGTCGTCTCGAGGTCTGTCTCTTCGGTCATCTTCCGTCTCCATCGCTTGATCGACATGGTGCGACGTAAAGCTTGCTGGAGAACGGAGAGTTTTGCAGGTTAATTGAGGTAAAATCTGTCGTGGGTCGGTGTGCCGCAAATTCTGCATCCGCAAATCCCGACCTCACGCCTTCTCAAACCGCCTGCGACGCGCCATTGTGCCGCAGCATCAGCATCACCTTCGGAGCAGCATCAATGTCGGACAAGGTCTCGCGTCGCCAGTTTGCCAAGCTGGCGGGATTGTCCGCGGCTGGGGTGGCAAGTCCCTTGGGCACCGCCGAGGCCAAGCCGGCACCGGCTCCGCGAGGCATGGATGGCTTTCCGGCGGGCTTTGTCTGGGGCACGGCGACCTCGTCCTATCAGGTCGAGGGCGCGGTGAATGAGGACGGGCGAGGGGCCTCGATCTGGGACAAGTTCGTCCGCATTCCCGGCAAGATCGAGGACGGCACCACCGGCGACCGCGCCAACGAGCACTATCACCGTTACAGGGAAGACATCGCGCTCATCAAGGACCTCGGCTGCAAGGCCTATCGCTTCTCGGTGGCCTGGCCACGGGTGTTCCCGGACGGCGACGGCAAGCCCAACCCGAAGGGGCTGGACTTCTACAATCGGCTCATTGACGAGCTGTTGAAGAACGGCATCGAGCCGTGGCTGACGCTCTATCACTGGGACCTGCCGCAATCGCTCCAGGACCGTTTTGGCGGCTGGCGCTCGACCGAGACCTGCAAGATCTTTGGCGACTATGCGGGCTATGTCGCCGAGCGCCTGACCGATCGCGTCAAGAACGTGTTCACGCTGAACGAGAGCGGCCGTTTCGTTCCGTTCGGCTATGGCCTCGGCATCGATGCGCCCGGCATGACGCTGCCGCAAGGCGAGGTCAACCAGATCAGGCACAACAGCGCGCTCGCGCACGGGATCGCGGTGCAGGCGGTGCGGGCGCGCGGCCGTCGCGGCACCCGGATCGGGCCGGCCGAGAACATCGACGTCTGCGTCCCGGCGATCGACACGCCGGAGCATGTCCGCGCCGCCGAGATCGCGCTGCGCGAGATGAATGCAGGCTATCTCAACGTCATCATGACGGGGCAATATACCGACGCCTTCCTGAAATATGCGGGGGCCAATGCTCCGAAATACACCGCCGCCGAGCTGAAGATCATCTCCTCGCCGGTCGACTTCCTCGGCCTCAACATCTACGCGCCGCAGAACTACGTGGTGCCGTCCGACCAGGGCGCAGGGTTCATGCCGCTGCCGATCCCGAAATCCTTTCCGCATATGAGTTCGGACTGGCTCCGCATCGCACCGGAGACGATCTACTGGGTGCCGAAGCTGGCGGCCAGGATCTGGAAGACGGATGCGATCTATATCACCGAGAATGGCACCTCCGGCGACGATGTGGTCACGCCCGACGGCAAGATCTATGACACCGACCGCATCATGTATCTGCGCAACTATCTCGCCCAGCTCCAGCGCGCCACCGCCGAGGGCGTGCCGGTGCGCGGCTACTTCCTCTGGAGCCTGATGGACAATTTCGAGTGGGTGTTCGGGCTCAACAAGCGCTTCGGGCTCTATCACGTCAATTTCGACACCCAGGTGCGCACGCCGAAGCTCAGCGCGACCTTCTACCGCAACGTGATCGCAAAGAACGCGGCGGGGGCGTAGCTTTCTCTCCCTCTCCCGGATTTTCCGCCGTGCGTAAAATCCGACCTCTTCCCGCAGGCGGGGCGAGGTGACGCAAGATCGCGCGGCCACGGCCGTTTAGCCTGACAAGCCAATCGCTTCACCGGTATCACCGCGCCTCATGCGGAACCCGCGCTTCTACTGTGCATGGGGTTGTTTTTCAGTTTTTTGCAAGGAGGCCGCGCGGCACCGCACGTTGACTCCACTCTTCCCCTGATTCAGAAACGACATCAACACCCATAAACAAGAGGAACAACGCCAATGGCTGACGCGCTGATCATAGATGCCTGCCGGACCCCGCGCGGCGTCGGCAAGGCCGGCAAGGGAGCACTCTCGGGCATTCATCCGCAGCAGCTCGGCGCGACCGTGCTGCGTGCGCTCGCCGATCGCACCGGCATCGACACCGCCGATGTCGACGACATCGTGTGGGGCTGCAGCGCGCAGGTCGCGACCCAAGGCGGCGACCTCGGCCGCATGTCGGCGCTCGATGCCGGCTACGACGTGCGCGCGAGCGCCGTGACGCTCGACCGCTTCTGCGGCTCCGGCATCACCAGCGTCAACATGGCCGCGGCCTCGATCATGTCGGGCACCGAAGACCTCGTCATCGCCGGCGGCTGCGAGATGATGTCGATGGAGGGACGCCGCGGCGGCGGTCCGATGATGATGGACTCCGGCAATCTGCGCCTGCGTGCGCGGCATCCGCAGTCGCATCAGGGCGTCTGCGCCGACGCGATCGCGACGCTGGAAGGCATCACGCGGCAGGACGTCGACGCGCTCGGCCTCGAAAGCCAGAAGCGCGCGGCGCAAGCGATAGCCGGCGGTCACTTCAAGAAGAGCCTCGTGCCTGTTCATCGCGAGGACGGCAGCCTCGCGCTCGACCATGAAGAGTATCCGCGGCCGCAGACCACGATGGAAGGCCTCGGCGCGCTGAAGCCTGCATTCCCCGCCATCGCCGACTATGCGCTCGACGACAAGGGCACGACCTATCGCGGGCTGATCCTGCAGAAGTACCCGGACCTCAACATCGACTTCATGCATCACGCCGGCAACTCGTCCGGCGTCGTCGATGGCGCTGCCGCGATCCTTCTCGCGTCGCCCGCTTACGCCAAGGCGCATGGCCTCAAGCCGCGCGCCCGCGTCGTCGCGATGGCCAACATGGGGGACTCGCCGACCCTGATGCTGAACGCGCCGGTGCCGGCCACGCGCAAGGTGCTGGCCAAGGCGGGACTGACCGTCGACGACATCGATCTGTTCGAGATCAACGAGGCCTTTGCGGTGGTGGCGGAAAAGTACATCCGCGACCTCAAGCTCGATCGCGCCAAGGTCAACGTCAATGGCGGCTCGATCGCGCTCGGCCATCCCATCGGCGCCACCGGCTCGATCCTGATCGGCACCATGCTCGACGAGCTCGAACGGCGCGACCTCAAGCGCGGTCTCGTCACCATGTGCGCCGCCGGCGGCATGGCGCCTGCGGTCATCATCGAGCGTATCTAGCGCGAGCGAAACTCGTCGCGCCCCCGTAAGAACAGGGTGAGAGAGCAACTGAGGCGCCGCAACACGACGGTCCAGCCTTATTTTTCAGGGTGAATCGCGACCGGCCTCTCACAAAGAGGCCGGTCGTCGCTTGTCGAAAGCAGCGAATCAGCTTTAGCAAGGCGGCGTGCGGGCCTTTGAAACAAGGCAAAAAACCGCTGCCGGAGGCTCCTTCCGCTCTGGAAGCCGCTGAAAAGCAGGGTTTTTTGCCTCAGAGGGCCAAAAAAGCCCGTAAAATCGCGACAAAACTGTGCAGAAGGCTCTGGGCCTTCAACGGTTGGTCTAATATGCAACCGGCAACGAATCAGAGGAGACACGATGCCAACCCAAATGTCCAAATCGCAGCTGATCGAAAAGATTGCGACCGCCACCGAGCTTTCCAAGCGCGACGTCAAGAGCGTCATGGAGACGCTGACCGACGTCGGTCACAAGGAGCTCAAGAAGAACGGCCTGTTCCTGGTGCCGGGCTTCGCCAAGTTCGTGGTCATCAAGAAGCCCGCGACCAAGGCGCGCAAGGGTACCAACCCGTTCACGGGTGAAGAGATGATGTTCAAGGCCAAGCCGGCCCGGAAGATCGTCCGCGCCCGCCCGGTCAAGGCCGCCAAGGACGCGGTGGGCTAACAACGCAAAGGCCCCCTCGGTAGGAGGGGGCCTTTTGTTTGGGGCTGCCGCGAGGGCTTGGGACGGAGGGCTCAACCCTTGCGGCGCTTCACCCGGACCGGAACGGGCTGAAGCCGCGGCCCGGGTGCCGCCAGCGCATCGCGAAGCCGGTCGATCGCGCGATCGAGCAGCTGACGCAGCCGCTGCGTCTTCCGCGACCGCTTCGCTTTTTCCAGCAGTTTCTTCATCGCCCTCACTCCGCCGCTTCGACCTTGGCATCAGCCGGCTCGAGCGCTGCGGCGATGGCCTCGTCGACGCGCTCCAGCCAGATGAATTCGAGGTTGTCCCGCGCGCTCGGCGGGATGTCGTCGTAGTCCCGCTTGTTGCGCGCCGGCAGCATCACCCGCTTCAATCCGGCGGCGGCCGCAGCCACCACCTTCTCCTTGATGCCGCCGACCGGCAGCACCAGGCCGCGCAGCGAGATCTCGCCGGTCATCGCGGTGTCGCTGCGCACGGTGCGACTGGTGAGCAGTGACGTCAGAGCCGTGAACATCGCGACGCCCGCGCTCGGTCCGTCCTTCGGGGTTGCGCCCGCCGGCACGTGAACGTGGATGTCGTTCTTCTCGAACACCGACGGATCGATGCCGAGCTGCGTTGCCTTGCTCTTCACCAGCGTCATCGCGGCCTGCACGCTCTCGCGCATGACGTCGCCGAGCTGGCCGGTCAGGATCATGCCGCCCCGGCCGGGCACGCGCGAAGCCTCGATGAACAGGATGTCGCCGCCGACCGGCGTCCAGGCAAGACCGGTGGCGACGCCCGGAATGCTGGTGCGCTGCGCGATCTCGCCTTCGAAGCGCGGCTGGCCGAGCACGGTGCCGATGTCCTTCGGCGTCACGACGACCTTCGCGGCCGTACCCTCGGCGACCTGCACCGCGGCATGCCGGAACAACTTTCCGATCTCGCGCTCCAGATTGCGCACGCCGGCTTCGCGGGTGTAGCCCTTGACGACCAGCTTCAACGCCTCCGGCTCGATCTCGGCCTGCTCGGCCGTCAGACCGTTGGCCTCGAGCTGCCGCCGCACCAGATAGCGCCGGGCGATCTCCAGCTTCTCCTCTTCGGTGTAGCCGGCGAGGCTGATCAGCTCCATGCGGTCCAGCAGCGGACCCGGAATCTGGTCCAGCATGTTGGCGGTCGCGATGAACACCACGCGCGACAGGTCGAAGGGCACGCCCAGATAGTTGTCCCGGAACGTTCCGTTCTGCTCGGGGTCGAGCACCTCCAGCATGGCGGCCGAGGGATCGCCCTGCACGCCGCGGCCCATCTTGTCGATCTCGTCCAGCATCATCACGCAGTTCCGCGTGCCGGCCTTCTTGATGCCCTGGATGATGTTGCCGGGCAGCGCGCCGATATAGGTGCGCCGATGGCCGCGGATCTCGGCTTCGTCATGCACGCCGCCGAGGCTGACGCGCACGAACGGGCGATCCATCGCGCGTGCGATAGATTGGCCGAGCGAGGTCTTGCCGACGCCGGGCGGGCCGACGAAGCACAGGATCGGAGCCTTGCCCTGCGGAGCGAGCTTGCGCACCGCCAGATATTCGATGATACGGCTCTTGATCTTCTCCAGGCCGAAATGGTCGGCATCCAGGATGCGGCGCGCCTCCTTGATGTCGATTGGCTTTTCCGCGGGCAGCGCCCAGGGCAGCTCGATCAGCCAGTCGAGATACGTGCGGACCATGCCGGCTTCGCCGGCGGCCTCCGGCATGCGCTCGTAGCGGCGCAGCTCCTTCTTGGCGTGCGCCTCCGCTTCCGGCGGCATGTTGGCCTTGGCGATGGCAGCCGTCAGTTCGGCGACCTCGGCCGCCTTGCCGTCGCCTTCGCCGAGCTGGCGCTGGATGGTCGCCATCTGCTCGCGCAGGATCGCCTCGCGCTGCCGCTCGTCGAAAGAGGCCTTGGTCTTCTGGCCGATCTCGTTGGAGATGCGCAGCACCTCCAGCCGCTCGGCCAGATGCTTCGACACCTTCTCGACGCGCAAGGCGAGGTCGATCGTCTCCAGCACCTCCTGCTTGTCCTGCGGCTTGATGTCCATGAACGAGGTCGCCAGATCCGCCAGCGCGCCGGGCGCGGTGGTGCTCTGGAACATCGCGACCAGCTCGGGCGGGGCCTGCGGGAGCAGCTCGATCGCCTCGATGGCCTGGCGCTGCAGGTTCAGCGCGCGCGCCTCGATCTCGGGCGAGCTCGTGGTCGGCTCCGGAATCTGCTGGATCCGCGCGGCCGGGAACGGCGTCCCCGGCAGGAAGTCGAGGATGCGCGCGCGCTGCACGCCCTGGCAGACGATGTGATGGGTGCCGTCGGGCGCCGTGATGTAGCGCACGATGTTGGCGATGGTCGCGACGCGATAGAGGTCGTCCGGCCCGGGCTCGTTGGTCTCGGGGCTGCGCTGCAGGACGATGCCGATCGGCCGCTGCTCGCGCAGTGCCTGCTGCGCGGCGGCAACCGACTTCGGCCGCGCGATCGCGATCGGCGCGATGGCGCCGGGGAACAGCACCATCTCGCGCACGGGGATGACGATCAGCGCGTCTTCGGGGATCTTCACGTCGGACTCGGCGGAATTGGTCTGTGCGTTATTCATCTGTTCGGTGGCCATGATTGACCTCAGGATTTGGCGAGGCGCAGTGCGACGCAGCCGTCCATCACGAAGCGGCTGATGGCGTAGCGGCCAATGGGAAGCGCGATGCGCCGCTCGAAGCGGCCCTGCGGCAGCTCGAGCCGGTGGATGCGGGCGTTGCGAAGCTCCGGCGGCAGGGTGCGCTGGCCGGAGATGACGAGCACGCCGTCATGGATCACCGTCTCGACATTGTCGGGGTTGACGCCGGGAAGCGCGACCAGGATCAGCAGCTCATGCTCGGTTTCGAGCACGTCGATCGGCGGCTCCCAGCAGGCTTCCTGGCGGCCGAACTGCTGGCGCAGCCGTTCGGCGCGGGTCAGCGAGTCCAGGGCTTCGGACAGCATCCAGTCGAGGGGATTTTTGGGTTGCATGGCAAAACTCGGGGAAGGCGCTGCGGTTGGAAAACGAGGATATGGGGATGGTTCCCTGGAATTCCAGCATCGCGCGTCTGGAGCATGCCTGGCCTCTCGAACCGGAGGCCTTGCAGTCAGACGCTTCGACACCGCGGAGATGTTCCGCGGCGCCGAAGGCAACAATTGGGCGCAGCGCGCAAATCAGGCGGCGGCGCGGTACTCCTCTTCCGCTTCGAGGTTGATGACCGAGGTCGCGAGCTCGGTCAGCGTGTGATCGGTCGCCTCTTCCTCGTCCAGCGTCTCCTGGAGCAGCCTTGCGGCATCCGGCATGCCGAGCTCCTCGGCCCAGGTGCGCAGCGTGCCGTAGCGGGATATTTCGTAATGCTCTACGGCTTGCGCCGCGGCGAGCAGGCCGGCGTCGAGGGCAGGGGCGTTCTTGAAATCCTTCATGATCTCGGCGCCCTCGTCGGTGATGCCGTTGATGGCTTCGCAGGGCTTGCCGCGGGCCGGCTTGCCCAGCATCCTGAAGATCTGGTCGAGCCGTTTGACCTGGCCCTGCGTCTCGCGCAGATGCTTGTTGAAGGCGGCCGCGAGGTCCTTCGAATGCGCCGCCTTGGCCATCTTCGGCAGCGTCTTGATGATCTTGTTCTCCGCGAAATAGATGTCCTTCAGCGTCTCCAGAAACAGGTCGCTCAGCATCTTGGGTGCCTGACGCGGGCGGCGCGCCGAGGTCTTTTTCTTGTTCACACGTTTCTTTGCTCGCTTAGCCATAGATCCTCTCCTCTTGAGGCGACACGGGAAGGCATGCCCTTCCTCAATCCTCCCGCGATCAAGAGTCGGGATGAGCAAATGTTCCTCGCGAAGGCGGCCGCGAGTCGCTATGGCTTGGCGCCTGAGCCACGCCTGCCCCGAGACGCCTTCGCATGCTCGACTTCGCCCTGTCCGCCTTCGTGACGCTGCTGCTGGTGGTCGATCCCGTCGGTCTCGCGCCGGCCTTCCTCGCCGCGACCTCCGGTATGCCCGACAAGGTCAAGCGTACGATCGCGCTGCGCGCGCCGCTGATCGCCGCCTCGATCCTGGTGCTGATCTCGCTGGCCGGAAACTGGCTGTTGCGCCAACTCGGGATCGGCATCCCCGCCTTCCAGATCGCCGGCGGACTGCTGCTGTTCGGCGTGTCCTACCAGATGATCTTCGGCGACCGTCCGCACCGCGAGGCGCGCGAGGCCGACAAGGCGACCTCGGAGCATGCCTCCGACGTCGCGGTGTTTCCGCTGGCTATCCCGATGATGGCCGGTCCCGGCGCGATCGCGACCACTCTGCTGCTGACGGGCGATGCCGGCTATGGGGCCAAGCTCGCGATCATCATCGCGGTCGTGCTCTGCGTCTGTCTCCTCTGCATGCTCTGCTTCGTCTCCGCGAGCCTGATCGCACGCACCCTCGGGCGCACCGGGAATGCGGTGCTCTCGCGCGTGCTCGGCATGCTGCTCGCAGCCTATTCGGTGCAGTTCGTGATCAACGGAATTGCGGCCGTCCGGGCGAGCTTTGCGTAAGCCTGCGACAATCTGCTAATATACTGATTTTGCAATTGGTTTCCTGATGTAACGGTACAGCCGGCAAGGCAGCAGCCAATCCCGGCCGCTTTCTCTTGCACTGCCATATAGCTTTGACGTACTCCCCGTCTAACAAACGCCTATCGTCAAGAAGCCGAGATGAAATCGAGATGTCGATGACAGCGGACGAACTCGACAAGAGACAGGCCATCATCGACGCGTGCCGCCGCATGAACGCGCTCGGCATCAACCAGGGGACCTCGGGTAATATCAGCGTCCGGCATGTGGACGGGCTTCTGGTCACGCCGACCAGCGTGCCCTATGACGCCATGACGCCCGACCAGATCGTGTTCATGGCGATGGACGGCTCGCATGCTCCCAGCCAGAAGCCGTCCAGTGAATGGCGCTTCCACCGCGACATCCTGAAGTCGCGGCCCGACGTCAGCGCGGTCGTCCACGCCCATCCGACCTATTGCACCATCCTGGCAATCATGGGCATGGAGATTCCGCCCGTGCACTACATGATCGCGGCGGCCGGCGGCGACAGCATTCGCTGCGCACCCTATGCCACGTTCGGGACAGTGGAACTTTCTGAACATGCGGTGCGGGCGCTGGAGGGTCGGCTCGCCTGCCTGCTCGACCATCACGGCATGATCGCGGTCGGCAAGACGCTGGACAAGGCGATGTGGCTCGCCGTCGAGGTCGAGACGCTGGCGCGGCAGTATCACGGCTGCCTCCAGATCGGGAAACCGCCGCTGCTCCCCAGCGACGAGATCGAACGTGTCCGCCAGCGCATGGCCGGCTACGGCATGTCCGAAGGGTAGGGCGGGTCAGGCGGTGTTTGTGCGGATCAGGCATATCGTCGATCGCAAGGGATCGAACCGCGTCATGGTTCGCCTGCGCGCGCTTTTGCGCAGCAACGAGTTCTATCTGATCCCGCTGGCGCTCCTGATCGGCACGCTTGCCGGCGCCGTGGTGACGCTGATGGCCGAGATCGCGCAGATCGCCCATGTCCTGATCTACGGCATTCCCGTCGACGTTCGCCTATCCGCCCACGCCCGAGTCAGCCCCTGGGCGGCGCTGATCGCGCCCGCGCTCGGCGGACTGGCGCTCGGTATCATGGAATGGTGGCGGCGGCGGCTGAAGATCTCCAGCGCGGTCGACCCGATCGAGGCGAACGCGCTGCGTGGCGGCAATCTGTCGATGCGCGACAGCATGGTGGTGTCGAGCCAGACGCTCATTTCGAACGGCTGCGGTGCTTCCGTCGGTCTCGAGGCTGGCTATACCCAGATCGGATCCGGCATCGCCTCGCTGCTCGGGAAGTTCTTCAATCTCCGCCGCAACGATTTGCGCCTGATCGTCGGCTGCGGCGCCGCCGCGGCGATCGCGGCGGCATTCGGTGCGCCGATAACCGGTGCCTTCTACGCCTGCGAACTGATCGTCGGCGTCTATTCCGTCGGCAGCGCTGCGCCCATCCTGGCGGCCTCGCTCGCCGGCGCGCTGACCGCGCAGTGGCTGGGCGGCGCGCCGTACTCTATCGAGATTCCGAAGGTCGGCTCGGTCGGCATCGAGCAATATCTGGCACTGATCGGGCTCGCGCTCGTCACCAGCGGCGTCGGCATCGCCGTGATGCGCTCGTCCTCGACGTTCGAGCGCCTGTTCGCCTGGCTGCCGGTCTGGGTGCGCCCCGTGACCGGTGGCCTCATCGTCGGCTCTTTTGCAATTGTTACCCCGCAGGTGCTCGCGGCCGGCCATGGCGCCATGGTGCTCGATCTCTTTCACGAGATGACGATCGGCCTGATCGCTCTGATCATCGCCTTGAAGCTGACGGCCTGCCTGATCTCGCTCGCCTCGGGCTTTCGCGGCGGCCTGTTCTTCGCTTCGCTGTTCGTCGGCAGCCTGATCGGAAAATTCTTTGCCGCGGTGCTGCTGCTGATCAGCCCGAATTTCGTGATCGACCCGCTGGTCGCGATGCTGACGGGTATGGCGACGCTCGGCGTCGCCATCGTCGGCGGTCCCCTGACCATGTCGTTCCTCGTGCTCGAGATGACGCGAAATGTCGACGTCACCGCCGTGGTGCTGGCCGGCTGCATCGTCACCTCGATCTGCGTCCGCTTCATGTTTGGCCATTCCTTCTCGACCTGGCGCCTGCACCTGCGCGGCGAGACCATCCGAAGCGCCAATGACGTGGGCTGGCTGCGCAACCTCACCGTCGAGCGGCTGATGCGCTCCGACGTCGGCAAGGTGCCGTCGACCACGACGATCGCCGCGGTCCGCCGCGAATTCGCGCTGGGCTCGCGGCCCGGTATCGTCATCGTCAACAATGCGGACGAGTATGTCGGGCTCGTTCTGCTGCCCGACTTGTTCTCCAGCGACCTCGACACCATCGCCGACGACATCCAGGTGATCGAGCTCGCCCGCCTGACCGAGATCGTGCTGATCCCGGAAATGAACGTGAAGTCGGCGATGGCCGTGTTCGACGAAGCGGAAGCCGAGATGCTGGCGGTGGTCGATTCCACCGACAGCCGCAAGGTGGTCGGCTTCCTCACCGAGACCTTCGTTCGCCGCCGCTATGTCGAGGAGATCGACAAGGCGACGCGCGGCGTGCTCGGGGCGCTGTCGTAAGAGTCTGCGGCCTCGGGGGCGAGAGAGGTATTGGGGGAGGGGCCACGGCACCCGGAATCGTCCGGCCTCCGAATTTCCTTGAAGGCGTCTTGCTTTGGACAAATCGCGTGAGCGATGATCAAGGGAAGCAAATGCGACGGACGCCTTCGGGCGACATTGGGCTGGGAAGGGGAGCGCCAATGAACTCCGTGACGACACCGATCGAGCCGCGTTATGCGCTGTCCGCGCGCATGGACGAAGAGCTCACGCATACCTTCGAGAAAATCAAGAACGTGGATGAAGAGATAGCGCGCGCCAGCGAGCAGCTTGCCCGGCTGGAGCGCGATGCCGTGCTCAGTCGCCCGCGGCGTGGCGGGCAGGCGCTGCGCGGCTTCGTCGGTCTGGGGCTGGCTGCGGGGATTGGCATCGCTGCCTTTGTCTCGCAATCATCCCACGGTGATACGGTCAGGCAGATGATCGCCGGTTGGGCGCCGCTGCACGCTGCGACGTCGTCGCAGTTGCAAGCAGAGCCGGCGCGCGAAGCTGAGACGAGCCCGCCTGCTCAATTGGCCGAGGCATCGCCGCAACCGGCATCCGCCGCCGAAACCATACCAGAGGCAGTCGCGCCAACCGGCAGCACACTCCCGCCGGAGTTGACCGAATTGCTGCAGAAACTGGCGGGCGATCTCGAAAACGTGCAGCAAGGCATCGATCAGCTCAAGGCGAGCCAAGCGCAATTGAAAGCGAACCAGGAGCAAATGTCGCTCGACAATCTCAGGCTTGCCGATGAGTTGAAGGCAGGCCAGGAACAAATGGCGCGGCTCGTCGCCAAGATGCCTGGAGACAAGGCGTCTGAAAACAAGACGCCGGATAACAAGATGCCCGAGATCGCCGGGAAAACGACCGACCGGTCGAGTGCGGGGCAGAAGACGAGCGCAGCACCCGTGCCTGCGCCACGTCCGGCTGCGGCCCAGACGCGCAAGCCGGCGCCGGCAACGTCGTCACCGCATGCCGCGGTGCGACGGCCGGCTCCGGTCCAGCTGCAATCGGCGCGACAATAGTCGCGATCGATATGGGCGCGTAGTCGCGACCGCATTCACGACAACGATCGCCCCACATCGGTGGTGTCGACGCCGTCGAGAACTACCGCCGGCATCGCGCGGAGCGTGACGCGGACTATGCAGATGATCGTATGGCGCCCATCGCCATCAGCGCGATGATCGAGCGCTGCGAGGCCGAGAGAGCTGGCGCTGCCGGTTAGTGCATAGATCTGCCAGCCAATCGCTGCGTGAGCGACTTGATAGGAGCATTCCGGCAGGGTTCGCGACGCGATGTAGGGCAGCAGCCGACGGCGTCGCGACAAGGCAACGGGTAGAGATGACAGAGTGGAAGCTCGATCCAAGATGTCGAGCAATCATGGAAGCGGGACGGCGTGCGTCATGCGCCGCCGTCCGCGCCTTCTATCGGCCTGGTTGAGGAGGGGAGGCAACGAGGCAGGCCACGATCCGGCGGACCAGTGGCAGCACCATCAGCAGCGTCGGAAAGGCGACGAGCCATGACAGCCCCCAGGCGCCCGGCCAGGTCGCGAGGAACGCCGGCGTTGCGCCGAGGCTCCGAAGCGTCGAAATGACCGACACCACGGCCGTCATGAGGATGGACAGCACAAATGGCATCACGATCGACGCATAGCGCGCCGGCAGTTTGCGAACCGCAATCATCTGATTTTCTCTTCAGGAAAAGGACGCGTCAGTCACGTTGAACCTGCGAAAAGGGCATCGATCCCGACGGCGTCGGTTGATGCGTTGGTTCACGTGAAACGCTTACGGCGACCTAAAAACGGCGCGCCCGTTCATTATCCGCTCAGGTTGAGTGGTTCAAGCTGGATCTGGTCATTCGGTTTACAATCGTTCGAAGCGTGGCAGATTGCCGCGATCATGAAGCCGTTTCGGTGGTTTGCGCGTTGTGGTTCGTTTGCTCATGTCGTTTTTGGCGAGAACGGAGGAAGGTCAAGATGAGCGATAGGCCCATAAATTCCAGGTTTGGCCGCAACACCGCGCTGGCTGCGTTTGCGAGTCTGGCTCTGGCGACAGCTTCCGTCTCGCCCTCGTCTGCGGCGCCGGCCGGTTCGCCGTCCGTCCGCGCGGACGCTGCGACGTCGAGCAGATCCGTAGCGACCGATTTCAGCGCCGCCCGGCGCCACCGCTACTATCGCCGGGGTCCAAATGCGGCAGGGCTTGCCTTCATGGGCGTGGCGGCAGGTCTGATCGGAGGCGCAATCGCAGAGAGCCGGCGCCAGGAGTACTACGAGAATTATTACGGCCCGGGTCCTTACTATGGCGGTCAGGGATATTATGGCGGCGGTCCCTATTACGGTCCGCGTGGCTACTATCAGCCTTATTAGGCGCCTGTTCTCGCCGTCACACCGCCCGTGGTGGGGCTATCCTCGATCTGCCGACGCCCAACGGCAAAAAACTGCGCGACTGCACCTGCACAGAGGTGCGGCTGATGGGCAACATGCAGAACATCTGCCGCCTGATCCACGCCCGCCGAATGATCGATCAGTTCCGCTGCGATCGAGCCAAAAAGGGCGCTGCCGACAAATGCCCGGTGATCTTGCGCTATGAGACGAGCTAGTGACATTGAACGACATGCTCGGGCTGTCGGAACAAGTTAGTTCGGTGTATGATGGTGTCGCGAAGGAGAATTCGCCCACGTATGGGATGAATGAGCCACGCCATGGAAGAGAAGTCTCCTCAAATAAGATTGGCACAGCCGAGGGGGACCGTCCTGACGAATATGGCCGTCGCGGCGTTGACAATTGCTGCGCTCTATTTCGGCCGTGAAATTTTTGTTCCCTTCGCGTTGGCAGTTCTCCTGAGCTTCGTTTTGGCGCCCTTCGTGATGCGCTTACGTTCCTGGCGAATTCCGCGCACGATTTCTGTGCTGGTGGTCGTCTTCATCGGATTCTCGATCATATTTAGTCTGGGCGGTCTTATGGTTTCGCAGGCGACCCGGCTTGCCGGCAAGCTGCCTGACTATCAACAAACATTGAGTGACAAGATCGAAAGCCTGCGCGGCTTAATGGGCGGCGGCTCTGGAACATTGGAGCAGGCGTCGACAGTTCTGAAGGAATTGAAGACAGAGTTGCAGAATCGAGATAGGGCCGGACGACCTGCTGACGGCGAACTCACCGGACAGCCCTCGGACAAGCCGATTCCCATACCCGTTGAGGTAAGGCAACCCGATCCCGGTGCTCTGTCGACGTTTGGCGCAATCATCCAGCCGCTGATTTCACCTTTAACGACGACTGGGATCGTCGTGATCTTTGTTGTCTTTGTCCTGCTGCAACGGGAAGATTTGAGGAATCGACTTGTCCGACTGGCCGGATCAGCGGATATTCAACGCACAACTGCGGCCCTGGACGACGCTGGCAAGCGTCTGAGCAAGCTATTTCTTACCCAGATCGCGTTCAATGGCGTGTTCGGTCTTGCAATAGGCATTGGTCTTGAATTCATCGGTGTCCCCTCGGCTCCGCTATGGGGTCTGGTCGCGATGATTATGCGATTTGTACCGTATATCGGTGCACTGATATCTTCGGTTTTCCCTCTCATTCTTGCGGCGGCGGTGGGCCCAGGCTGGCAGATGCTGATACTTACGGTGGCCCTGTTCGTCGTGCTTGAGCTGCTTGCCGGACAAGTCCTCGAACCCTTGATTTTTGGGCATAGCTCGGGTCTCTCTCCGATTGCAATTATCCTGTCCGCGTCATTCTGGACGTGGCTTTGGGGGCCGGTCGGACTGGTATTGGCCACGCCCTTAACAGTTTGTCTCGTCGTCCTTGGGCGGCATGTCGATCGCCTCAAATTTCTTGACGTTATGCTTGGCGACCGACCACCGCTGACGCCGCCGCAACTGGCTTATCAACGAATGCTGGCGGGAGATCCCATTGAAGCGGTGGAACAGGCGCATGAATACCTGAACGACTCGTCGCTTGAGAATTATTATGACGACATCCTCTTGAACGGCCTGAGACTCGCGGAGGCCGACCGTCAATTGGGTCACCTCGATCAGGACCGACTAAATCGGGTCGTCTCAACGGTGGAAGAATTGGTCGCTGAGCTGGGGGCACACCATGACGTGGAAGCAACTGGACCCAGTTCCCCGGATCTAAGCTCAAGCCCGGGAGCTGCCATTACATTCGAGCGAGCAGGCTCCGAGCACGCTTTGATTCCGGAGCCGCCGACCTCGTCTATTTCGGTCGTTTGCATCCCTGGTGCCGGGCGACTCGATGAGGCGACGGCGCTTGTGCTGGCGCAGCTTCTGCGGTACCGCGGGATCCAGGCAATTGCGGAAAAGGCTGATGCTTCATCAATGTCGAAATTGCTTTCGCTCGAATTGGCGAACACCGCGCTTGTATGCGTCTGCTACCTGAGTCAGCCGTCCACCGCGAAGATTCAGCACGTCGTTCGAGGGCTCAGTAAAAGGATTGGCGCAACCCGTATCCTGTTCGCTTTGCTGGGAGCAGGAGCCGCAGAAACGGTGGGAAACGCTTCCAACGCGTTGGTAGCAAGCGGGTCATTCGGTGCAACCTTGGATGCAGTCGTTCACGTGACCTCCGCGCAACCTGATGCGTCGGATCAGGCCAAGGCAGCTGCTCCGGCGTAAATTTTTTGCTCCTTTGGATTGCCGGGCGTCGCAGAGCGACCATCCGCATCGGTCACCGGGTCCTGGGGAGAGCAAAAGGATGGGCGGGGACCGCGCGACGGTGACCCTTGCGAATTATTTGCCATCGCGCAAACCACACATTTGGCCGGACCCAAAAGCTTCAGCAGGGACAATAGCGATCATTGTGACACGCGCGTGGAATGTCCACTCACGCCTCACAAGCAAAACATTCAGTTTGCACGGCCGCCATGACCCTTTGACCTAGGTCAATACTCTCAACGTGGGTTTACCTTGGAAGTAGCAACTATCGGAGCGACTGCACCCTTTCGCCTGTATCGTGGGCGTAACGTTGATATCGCTCGTATGTCGCGCGAGGGAAACGTGGGTCTGTGGCAAGCAGCCTGAATCACGCAAGGAGGAGCTGTATATGGGTATCCTTGACGAGTTAATGGGCGGTGGGCAACGCCAGAGAGAGTATCGGGATTTCGTTGATCGATACGAACAAGGAAATCCGTCGGAGGGTTATTCCGATCAAGAGGTTCTCAAACGGTATGGTGATGTGTCACACGCCGTGCCATCTGACCAGTACGCGCAGGCAGCGATAGAAGCGTTGGGCAAGCTTTCGCCGGAAGAACGGGCGGCGTTCGTGAAGATGCTGCAGGAGCGAGCCGCCGCGCGCGGCGTGGCGCTACCGGGACAAGTGGCCCCCGAACCGAAGGAACTGGGCGAGGTGCTCACCGATCTGCATGGGAAGCCGGGTCAGCTCCGGGATATCCTCGCCGGTGGCGATGCCCAGCCTCTCGAGCAAGCCCAACCGTCGAACCCGATCATCGACATACTTGCGTCCCCGCAAGCAAAGGCCGTGCTCGCGGGGATCGCGGCCATGGTGGTCAAGCGTGTCATGCAGGGTTCATCCCGAACCGCGTAGCGCATGCGTGAGGCCCGCAGCCAAAGTCCGGTTGGGGTCTTGGCCGTGTAAAAACGGCCTTACTGGGCCGTCAGTCTTGAAGCCAAAACTGAGCCGACCTCAGGCCACGATC
>NZ_JAFCJT010000042.1 GCF_018130785.1 Bradyrhizobium liaoningense | reverse complement strand
GCTCATGCTTTGCGCATTGCGTAGCGTAGGAGTTGCGTTGAGAGCGTTAGGGGCGGCGGATCAAAGCCGGTCGGCCTGACCGAATGGCCGAAAGACATCCGTCGGTTACAGCCGACTTTTGCAACAAAATCTGCCCAAAGCGGACACAGGGTCGCCTTTTTGCCGAGGTGAGTGTCTTGCCAAGCCGAACCGAACCTGAGGGAGGAGACGCTATGAGCGCGATCTGGCCGGAGATCCCCTTCGAGGCATGGCGCGAAAGCTGTTCCGCGCTTCATCTGTATTGCCAGATTGTCGGCAAGTATCGGCTCGCGAGAACGCCATGGGTCAACCATTCCTGGCACGCGACCTTCTACGTGAATGCACGCGGGCTCACGACTTCGCTGATTCCAGACGCATCAGGTATCGAGATCGTCTTCGATCTCTCCCGTCATGTCCTGATCGGAGAGGCAGCTGATGGGCGCAGGGCGGAAATGCCGCTCGGGCGAATGTCCGTCGCGGAATTTCACGCCCGGTTCTGTGATTTGGTAGGACATCTCGACGGAACACCAGAGTTTGACGGTCGGCCCAGTGAGGTCCCAGATCCGATCCCGTTCACGGAGGACCGCCAAATCAGGCCCTATGACGCAGACGCCGTGACGCGGTTCTTCCGCGCCCTCGTCGCGATCAGCGGAGTGTTTTATCGGTTTCGGACGGGGTTCACCGGGAAGGTCAGTCCGGTCCATCTCTTCTGGGGCAGCTTCGATCTCGCGGTGACGCGCTTCTCTGGGCGTTCCGCTCCGCTTCACCCGGGGGGCGTCCCGGGTTTGCCGGATGTCGTGACACGCGAGGCCTATAGCGATGAGGTCTCGTCCGCCGGCTTTTGGCCGGGCGGAGGTGGTACAGACTTTGCGGCTTTCTACTCTTATGCCTACCCCACCCCGAATGGCTTTGCTGACGGACAGACCATGCCGGCGGGCGCATACTTCGATCGGAAGCTCGGCGAATATCTCCTGCCCTACGACCTTGTGCGAAAATCCAGCGAGCCAGAGGCCACGCTCATGGCGTTTCTGCAAAGCACCTATCAGGCAGCAGCTGATAGCGGACGCTGGGATCGTGCCGCGCTCGAATGTCCGACTGGCTCCCCCCTTCGACCCCGCCCGCTGAACAAGAACTGATGAAGGTTCGATGAAAGATCGCTGGCTCGCAGATTCGGTGAAGTGAAGCTGCGCCAGTCAATTTCGAGTTTGTCTCGATGATGGGTTTCGCGACAACTCTACCCGTCCTACGATCTTGGTGCAGCGCTATCTCGATCAACTGCCAAGTGCCGCAATCATCCGCTTGGCGTGATCGGCGAGCACCGCCATGTCTTCCTTGCGCGTCTGCGCCGGCAGCAGCTTGATTCCGGCCCTGACCGGCATGACGTGCATGTGCAGGTGGAAGACCACCTGCCCGCTTGCGGGCTCGCTGAACTGCTGCAGGATGATGCCCTCGGCGTCGAACGCCTTCATCGCCGCGATCGCGATCCGCTTGGCGGTTCGGGCGACCGCGGCGAGATCGTCATCCGCGATATCGAGGATGCCGCGCGCCGGCGCCCGGGGAATGACCAGCGTGTGCCCCGGCGAGCGCGGCATGATGTCGAGGAAGGCGAAGCTGCGATCGTCCCTGAATACCTCGAAGCAGGGAATCTCGCCGCGCAGGATCTTTGCAAAGACGTTCTGATCCTCGTAGGCCGTCATGGCTCCCTCCCTCGCTGCGACCTGCGATCAGACGCGCTCCTTTCCGTTGACGCAAGCAAGGCCGCCGATCTATCCACGATACCAGGCAGGATGGCTCCATTGGCGACAGGTTTCGAGTCCGGACACAGCATCGAGAGTGCGCGGCGCGCGCTTGCGGCGCGGCTGCAATCGGCCGGCATCGAGGAGCCCGCCCTTGATGCGCGCCTGCTCATCGGAGCCGCGTTGAGGCTTGATTTGACCGGCATGGTCACGCAGGCGGCGCGCCAACTCACGCCAGATGAGGCTGCGCGGCTCGAAGCATATGCGCAGCGCCGGCTCGCGCATGAGCCGGTCGCCCGCATTCTCGGCGCGCGCGAATTCTGGGGCTTGCCGTTCCAACTGTCCGAAGCGACGCTGGTGCCGCGGCCGGACACCGAGACCGTAGTCGAACTGGCACTGGAGATCTTTCGTGGGGGCACGATATCGGGGCAGCGCCCGCGAATCGCGGATATCGGCACCGGATCCGGCGCAATCCTGCTCGCGCTGCTGCACGAAATTCCCGATGCCTTCGGTGTCGGAACCGATCTCAGCCTCTCCGCGCTCGACACCGCGAGGAGCAATGCCGCAGCTCTGGGCCTCGCCGACCGCTCCGGCTTCGTCGCCTGCTCCTATGCGGCGGCGCTCCGCGGCCCGTTCGATCTCATCGTGTCGAATCCGCCCTATATTCCCGCAGGGGAAATTCCGAAACTGAGCATCGAAGTGCGCCAGCACGATCCGCATCTGGCCCTCGACGGGGGCAATGACGGCTATGACGCCTACCGCGCCCTGATCCCGCAGGCGGCCGAGCTGCTCGCACCTGACGGGGCGTTGATCGTCGAGGCCGGGCAGGGGCAGGCCCGGGATATTGAAACCTTGATGACCGCCGCCGCGTTATTTTTGGACAGGCCGCCCAAGGCCGATTTGGCGGGCATCCCGCGGGCGGTTTCGGCCCGAAAAATGCCCCCATAAAAGCCGGATTGGACTGCAAAAAACCTCTTGGAATATCCCTTGGGAACGACTACGTTCCGATCAACACATCGGTGCCGGCCCCGTACACCTACGGGCGAAAGCCGGGCTCTCGGGCGAGAGCTTTACTGATTAAAGGTTCCAAGCCGCAGGTCCTGTTGAGCGCGATGGCCATTGGAGCTGCGCTGCTCTCCGACCGCAACGTGAACGAAAGCCTGATATTGCGCTTGAAGACTTACGCAACACAGCTGGGCTTGTTTCGGCAGGCGATATGAATGGGTTCGCTGGCGATGAATGCTGGCGGGTGGGGAACGCGTCTTTGTTGAACGCGACGGTCGACGAACATCGGCAGGGTTCAAGCCGCTCTTGCGCGCGGTGCGCGCGAGAGATGTGAACCGCTGTCATCAGGTCACTCCGAGCAATCAGTAATGCGTGCAACCTTTAGGGCTGGAATTAAAGGCAGGACATGAGAAACGGTCAGAACAAGCAGCGGATGCGCAACCGCAATAACAATAACAACAACAATAACCGGCGCGGCCAGAACCCGATGACCCGGGTTTACGAATCGAACGGACCCGACATCAAGATCCGCGGCACGGCTTCGCACATCGCCGAAAAATATCTTCAGCTCGCGCGCGATGCGCGCTCTTCCGGCGACCCGGTCGCCGCCGAGAACTACTACCAGCACGCCGAGCATTATTTCCGCCTGATCGCGGCCGCCCAGGAACAGTTCCGCCAGAACCAGCAGCCGCGCGGCGACGAGCCCGTCAGCAGCAGCGACGACAGCGAGGACGACGGCGAGAATTTCTCGAATTTCGGTCAGGAGCCGGGCTTCGTCCCGCAGCCGCAGCCGCAGCCTTTCATGCGCGACGGCCAGCGCGAGCACCACCAGCGTGATCATCAGCAGCGCGACAGCCAGCAACCCTATCAGCGCGACCAGCAGCAGCCGCGCGAACACCGCGAACGCGACCATCGTGCGCAGCCGCAATATCAGCCGCAACCGCAACCGCAGAACCAGCCGCAGCCCGTCGTTGCCGATACCGGCAGCGTCGATCGCCTGCCCTCCTTCATCACCGGCGCTCAGCCGCAGGTGAATAGTGGCGCGAATGGCGGTCAGGGCGGCTTCGAAGGCGGTGGTGGCGGCGAACGCTTCCCGCGGCGGCGCCGCCGGCCGCATGGCCCGCGCCCCGAGCGCGAGGCTGCTCCGGCCGGCTCCAGCGACGAAGTGGCCTCCGGCGAGTAAGCCGCAACCCTTTCGCAGACATCCTGAACTAAACCGTCCCGGCCTCGCCGGGACGATTTGTTTTCAGAGCGCTTTCGCGCGACGTGGGTACCGGTCCGCGTCAACCAGAGATGCGAGCCCCGCTTCGATTTCACCGGAACGGAAATGGGCTCTCGCTGCGCGTGACCGTAGTCGAGGACGGCACCAGCACGGGCTTCGTCAGCGCGGGAATCAGCCGGGCACGCTCGCGCTTGGCGGGGATCGCGCGATAGACCTGCTTGGTCGCCTCGACAATGTGCACGCCGGCAAAGGGCAACGACAGCGCCGCGCCCGCACGCTCCCACATCTGCGCCGATTTCAGCACCCAGCCGCCGGCATAGGGCGGCATGAACAGCGCCTCGCCCCAGGCGGTCGGCGTGAACCAGGTCTGGCGCAGGAGGTCGGTGATCTGCGAGCGCGAATAGGGCCGTCCGTGACCGAACGGCGTGCTGTCGGTGCGGGTCCACACCCCGCGCCGGTTCGGGATCACCGCGATCACACGGCCGGAGGGCGACAGCACCCGCCATACCTCGCGCAAGAGCGCGGCCGGATCGTCCGACATCTCCAGCGCATGAACCAGCAGGATCCGGTCGACCGCGGCGTCAGGAAGCGGCAGCGAGAACTCATCGACCAGCGAGGCCAGCGCCGGCCGCCCCGTCGGCCATTTCAAGACGCCCTGCGCCGCCGGCATGAAGGCGATGCAGCGCTCCGCGTCCTCGCGGAACAGGCCGAGATAGGGCGTGGGATAGCCGATGCCGAGCACACGCTGGCCCGCGGCGGTCGGCCAGCGCTGCCTGATGCCGCGATTGATCATTTGCCGCGCCACAATCCCGAGGCGACGGGAGTAGAACTCGCGGAGGTCGACGACATCAATGGTCATGACGGCAATGTAACATGCGCGGGGCGACCCCCGCGCGCGGAATATTGCATTGCCTGCGCAACGTTAACGCCATATTTGTCTGCGGGGCTGAGCGCGATGGAGATGACATGGCCGCCGAAATTCGTACTTTCAGCTGTTTAAGCGATAATTTCGGTTATCTGATCCACGATGTGGAAACCAAGGCGACGGCGTCGATCGACGCGCCGGAGGCCGGCCCCATCCTGAAGGCGCTGGAGCGCGAGGGCTGGCAGCTCACCGACATCCTGATCACTCACCATCACGGCGATCATGTCGGCGGGGTCGCCGAACTCAAGCAGAAATTCAATTGCCGCGTCGTCGCGCCGCATGACAAGACGACTGGGATCGCCAACGTCGACCTGCGCGTCGCCAATGCCGACATCGTCAAGGTCGGCAGCTTGCTGGGACGCGTGCTCGAAACGCCCGGTCACACGCTCGATCACATCTCCTACGTGTTCGACAACGAGAAGACGTTGTTCGCCGCGGATACGCTGTTCTCGATCGGCTGCGGCCGCGTGTTCGAAGGCGACTACCCGATGATGTGGGACTCGCTTCTGAAGCTGCGGGCGCTGCCTGACGACTTCAAGCTCTATTGCGGGCACGAATACACCGCGTCCAACGTCAAGTTCGCGCTCACCATCGATCCGGACAACGCGGCACTGCAGGCGCGCGCGGCGGAGGTGGCGAAGCTGCGGGCCGAGAACAAGCCGACCATTCCATCACTGCTTGGTGACGAAAAGCGAGCAAACGTGTTCCTGCGCGCTGATGAACCGTCGATCGCAGCCAGGTTACACATGAAGGGCGCGGACGCCGCCGCGGTGTTCGGCGAGCTGCGCGAGCGCAAAAACAAATCTTGAAGAACAAATCCTGACGGGGATCGATGCCGACCGCAGCCGAGATCATCGCACGCCTCGAACTCCGTCCGCATCCCGAGGGCGGGCACTATCGCGAGACGTTTCGCGACCAGACCACTGATACCAACGGCCGGTCGCGCTCGACCCTCATTTATTTCCTGCTCGCGCGCGGCGAACGCTCGCACTGGCATCGCATCGACGCCGTGGAGACCTGGCACTACTACGCCGGCAGCCCGCTGACGCTGCGCATCGCGCATGAAGGCTGCTCGCAACACGAGGTGCGGCTCGGCACGGATCTGTCAGGCGGCGAGCGGCCGCAGGCGATCGTGCCGGCGGATGCGTGGCAGATGGCGGAGAGCATGGGAGAGTGGACGCTGGTCGGCTGCACCGTGGCGCCCGCGTTCGAGTTCGCAAAATTCGAGCTAGCGCCGAAGGACTGGGAGCCGTAGGTCCCCGATCCGGAATCGGGTGGGTTCGATTCCTCTCACGCTCCAGGACTGCGCTTCCAGAAGAGGAGCGCACGATGCACGGAACACTCGGCCCTGCCGCCGTCCAGATCGACTCGGCCATATTGTATTTCGGAACACCCGTCGTCCTGATCGGATCGACCAATGACGACGGCAGCCACAACCTCGCGCCGATGTCGTCGGCGTGGTGGGTGGGATGGCGCTGCATGCTCGGGCTCGCACGCAACTCCAAGACCACCGAGAACATGATTCGCACCGGCGAATGCGTGCTCAATCTGCCGTCCGCCGATATGGCAGGTCAATCCAGATCGGCTGGAGCGGGCTTTTTCAATGGCAGTCGGCGAATGATCCTCGTCAAAAGCGCCTCGTAAGCCGGCCGATAACCACCGGCCCGATATTGCTGCTCCGTCAGCCGGATGAAGGATCTCCCATCGGTTATCGTAACCGTCTCGGGGCGGCCGTTCACGCCCTCGTTCCGATGAATGCCTGTGAACGTTTCGGGCGTCGCGCTGACTTGCGCGACGACACTCGGGCCAGAGAGCACCACGGTCAACGCCAGCGGAACGGCGATCAACCGCGTCATCGCTTCCGCAGCACCATGTCCTTCGCCGCGATCAGGCCGCCGCCGGCAATCAGGATCGCGGCGATGGCGATGTTGGCGCTGGCTTTTGCAAAACCGGCGGCGACGAGGAAGCCGGTCGAGAGCAGCGGCGTGGCATAGGATGCGGCGCCGAGCACGCGGATATCACCGCGCTTCATGCCGATGTCCCAGGCGTAGAACGCGGCACCGACGGGGCCGATGCCGAGGGCGGCCACGGAGAGCCATTGCAGCGTCGTCTCCGGCCACACCGTGGTTTCAAGCAGACCATGCATCAGCGCGGCGAGCAGCGCGGTAGCAAGGCAGAAGCCCGCGACCGCATCGGTTGGCACCGCTTTCAATCGCCGCGACAGCACCGAGTAGGTCGCCCAGACGAATGCAGCGATGAAGGCCGCGATCAATCCCGGCAGCTGGCCCGGCGCGAAGCCGGAGGTGCTCCCGGCGAACAGCAGCACGGTGCCGACGAGACCGAGCACGGCACCAATGATGTGATGCGCGGCAAGTCGCTCGCCCGGCAGGAACGACGAGAACAGCACGATCAGGAGCGGCCACATGTAATTCAAAAGACCGGCCTCGGCCGGCGGCGCAAAGCGCAGCGCCAGGAAATACAGTGCGTGATAGCCGAACAGGCCACCGACGCCGACGACCCATACAACCAGCGGCTGACGCAAGCTTCTGGCCGCATCGCCGCGGCCGACCCAGGTGAGGAGACCGACGAGACCGCCGATCGCGAACGTCATGGCGGCGAGCTGGAACGCCGGGATCTTTCCGGTCGCCACCGTCATGACGGAAAGCAGCGACCACATCAGGATCGCGGTCAATCCGATCAGTGTGGCTGTGCGCGGGGTCATCAATCAAAGGCTCTGAGGACGATGATGCCCGGCACGAGGCCGGGCATTTCGTCTTCACTATCGCCTTGTCGCGCCTGAATCTACAGGCTTGATGCCCTATCAGGCGTGATACTGGCCGCCATTGATGGTCAGCGTGGAGCCGGTGATGAAGCCGGCATCGTCGGCGGCGAGGAACACCACGGCGCGCGCGATCTCCTCGGGTTCTCCGAGCCGGTTGACCGGGATCTGCGGGATCACGTTCTTTTCCAACACGTCCTTCGGCACGGCCTGCACCATTTCGGTATTGATGTAGCCCGGCGCGATCACGTTGACGGTGATTCCGCCCTTGGCATTCTCAAGCGCGAGCGCCTTGGTAAAGCCGATGTCGCCGGCCTTTGCCGCGGAATAGTTGACCTGGCCGAACTGCCCCTTCTGGCCGTTGATCGACGAGATCGAGATGACGCGGCCGAACTTGCGCGCGCGCATGCCCTCGATGACCTGGCGCGTCATGTTGAACAGCGAGCCGAGATTGGTGTTGATGACGGCGTTCCACTGTTCCAACGTCATCTTGTGGAAGGCGGTGTCGCGGGTGATGCCGGCATTGTTCACGAGGATGTCTACGGGACCGAGATCGGCCTCGACCTTCTTCACACCTTCGGCGCAGGCATCGAAATTGCTGACGTCCCATTTGTAGACGGCGATGCCGGTTTCGGCCTTGAACTTCTCCGCCGCCGCATCGTTGCCGGCATAGCTTGCCGCGACCTTGTAGCCGGCCGCCTTCAGCGCCTTGCTGATCGCAGCCCCGATGCCCCGCGTACCACCCGTCACCAGTGCAACACGTGCCATATCGTATTCCTTCCCTTGGACTCTTCGGACGTTTCTGAGTGATCGTTTTTAGCGGTGGATTATGCGGCAGGTTTGACGGACATCAAGAACAAAACGCCCGGCGTCGAGCCGGGCGTTTGTATTTAGTCGAGGCTTGCGCGGTTGCGAAGAATATTTGATTTGCAACCGCCGCCTTTTTAGTCGCGTGCAACGCACTCATCTGTGTGTGCAGCGCACGCGCAAGTGACGCGTAAGTTACGCGTCAGCTATCTTCAGTCGCGCGCCAGACACATCGCGATACCCATGCCGCCGCCGATGCACAGCGTGGCGAGGCCCTTCTTCGAATCGCGCTTCTGCATCTCGTGCAGCAGCGTCACCAGCACGCGCGCGCCGGAAGCGCCGACCGGATGGCCGATCGCGATCGCGCCGCCATTGACGTTGACCTTGGAGGTATCCCAGCCAAGATCCTTGTTCACGGCACAAGCCTGCGCCGCGAAGGCCTCGTTGGCCTCGATCAGGTCGAGATCGCCGACGTTCCAGCCCGCCTTCTTGAGCGCGGCACGCGAAGCCGGGATCGGGCCCGAGCCCATGATCTTCGGATCGACGCCGGCCTGCGCCCAGGACACGATGCGCGCGAGCGGCTTCTTGCCTTCCTTGGCCGCCTGCTTGGCGGTCATCAGCACCACGGCGGCAGCGCCGTCGTTGATGCCGGAGGCCGAGCCCGCGGTGACCGTGCCTTCCTTCTCGAAGGCAGGACGGAGCTTCGCCATGGCGTCGAGGGTGGCGCCGTGGCGCGGATATTCGTCGGCGCTGACGACGACGTCGCCCTTGCGGGTCTTGATGGTGACGGGGACGATTTCGTCGTTGAACTTGCCGGCCTTCTGCGCAGCCTCAGCCTTCTGCTGCGAGGCGACCGCGAATTCGTCCTGCTGGGCGCGGGTGATCTGCCACTGGCGCGCGACGTTCTCGGCCGTGTTGCCCATGTGATAGCCGTTGAAGGCATCCCACAGGCCGTCCTTGATCATGGTGTCGACGAATTCGAGCGCACCCATCTTGACGCCGCCGCGCAGATACTGGGCGTGCGGAGCCATGCTCATGGATTCCTGGCCACCGGCGACCACGATCTCGGAATCGCCGTTGAGCAGTGCCTGGTAGCCGAGCGCGACCGTACGCAGGCCCGAGCCGCAAAGCTGGTTGACGCCCCAGGCGGGGCTCTCCACCGGAATGCCGGCGGCGATCGAGGCCTGGCGGGCGGGGTTCTGGCCCTGAGCCGCGGTGAGGATCTGGCCCATGATGACCTCCGAGACCCGGCCGGGCTCGATGCCACCGCGTTCCAGCGCGGCCTTGATGGCGACGGCGCCGAGATCGTGGGCGGGAAGGGTCGCGAACGCTCCGTTGAAGCTTCCGACCGGGGTGCGGGCGGCGCTGACGATGACGACATCGTCTGACATGGGCATCTCCTGAGGTTGAATTGGGGGCAGGCGGGGCTGGGGAAACGGCTCGCCAGTCTCGGATGGCATCCTGTTAACGTCGTTGCGGCATGTCAATCGGCGGGTGGCCGAATTCATGCCGCAGCGCATTCAAAATAGCGTTCTTGGCGATTTCGCAAGCAGGTTTTTGCTGTGCAATTAACCGTGGCGCACAAAACGGTAGCGTGAGCCCTTTGAAAATGCTTATTTTGTTGCGTTGCGTACTCTTCCCGCCCTGCGGCATAGCCCGCCGGGTTCCCGTTCTCCGCGCTTGCAAGTGAGAGCCCATGGCGAAATCAGACCAACCCACCACCATCAAGAAATACGCGAACCGCCGGCTCTATAACACCGGAACGAGTACCTACGTGACGCTCGAGGACCTCGCCGCCATGGTCAAGGACGGCGAGGATTTCCTGGTCTACGACGCCAAGACCGGCGACGACATCACCCGCTCCGTGCTCGCCCAGATCATCTTCGAGCAGGAGAACAAGGCCGGCCAGAACCTGTTGCCGACCACCTTCCTGCGCCAGCTCATCCGCTTCTACGGCGACAGCATGCAGATGGTGGTACCGAAATATCTGGAGCAGTCGATCGCGACGCTGACCCAGGAGCAGGAGAAGTTCCGCAAACAGATCGCCAACACGCTCTCCGGCACTCCTTTTGCTCCGTTGGAAGAACAGGTCCGCCGCAACATGGAGCTGTTCCAGCAGACCTTCTCGATGTTCAAGCCGTTTGCCCCCAACGCGGGCCGTCCGGCGGCCGGATCGGAGCCGGAGCCCGATGCGAACGCTGAGGCGCCGAAGGACAGCAACATCGACGACCTGCGCCAGCAGATGAAGGACATGCAGGAACGCCTCGAGCGGATGTCGAAGAAGGACGAGTAGGGATTTCGTTCGCGCCCGCGCGTCCGCATGCGGCGGGCGCGCGAACTGCCAATTCGGCATCGCCATATGCGCGCTGCCGTCCCGGCCAAGGCCGGAGCCGCCATGTCTGATCGCACCACGCATTGGCAGAACGTCTACGCCACCAAGGGCGAAGCCGAGGTGAGCTGGTTTCAGGACAGCCCGGCGATCTCGCTCGACATGGTCCGCGCGGCCAATCCGGATCATCGCGCCGCCATCATCGATATCGGCGGCGGGGCTTCGCGGCTGGTGGACGCTCTCCTGCGGGACGGATACCGCGACATCGCCGTGCTGGATCTCTCCGCCAACGCGCTTGAGGCCGCCAGAAAGCGAATTGGCGAGGCCGCTTCAACAGTCGACTGGATGGTCGCCGACGCCACCATATGGCGGCCGGCACGTCGCTACGATGTGTGGCACGATCGTGCGGCGTTTCACTTCCTGACCGATCCGCACGACAGGGCGGCTTACGTCGATCGCCTCCGGTGGGCGGTTGCGCCCGGCGGACAAATCATCATCGCGACGTTTGCGCCTGACGGTCCGGAGAAGTGCAGCGGTCTGCCCGTGCAGCGCCATGACAGTGCGAGCCTTGCCGCGGAGCTTGGGCCGGAGTTCGAGCTGGTCGAGACGCAAAGCGAGGTCCACCACACGCCTTGGAATTCGACGCAGGCGTTCCAGTTCAGCCGGTTTAGACGGATCCGTTAGGAACAGGTGCCATGCCCCCGCAAAGGCGGGGCATCCAGTTCGCCGCGGCCTATCGAAGACTTACAGGAATGCTGGATCGCCCGGCTTGAGCCGGGTGATGAGAGTGGAGCGTGCGCCGCCTACGCCGCCAGCTTCACCGCATGCGCAAAGTCCCAATAGAGCTTGCGCGCTTTGGTGTAGAGCGGGCCCGGTTTCAGCTCGCGATCGTCGATGCGGATGACGGGGGCGACCTTGGCGAAATTGCCGGTCGAGAAGATCTCGTCGGCGGCGAGGAAGTCGGCATAGCGCAGCGTCTTCTCGACCACGGTGACGCCGTCGCCGCGCAGCAGGCTGATGACGCGCTGGCGCGTGATGCCGTTCAGGAACGTGCCGTTCGGCACCGGCGTGTAGACCACGCCGTCCTTCGCCATGAACACGTTGGAATTGCCGAACTCCGCGACGTTGCCGAGCATGTCGAGCATCAGCGCGTTCTGGAAGCCGCGCCCGGCGGCTTCCGCGAGTGCCCGCGAATTGTTCGGATAGAGACAGGCGGCCTTGGCCTCGACCGGCGCACATTCGGCCGTGGGCCGGCGGAACGGCGACAGCGTGATGGCGTTGCCGACGGGCTTCGGCATCGGCGCCTCGTAGATGCACAGGCACCAATTGGTCGTCTCGGGGTCAAACAGCACGCCGCCGCCCGAACCGTTCTGCGCCCAGTACATCGGACGTACATACAGCTCGGCATCCGCCGCAAAGCGCGCAATGCCGTCGTTTGCGAGCGAAAGCCAGGTGCCGGTGTCGACCACCGGCTTCAGGCCAAAATTGATCGCGGATTGATTGGCGCGCGCGACATGGCGATCGAGATCGGGCGCGACGCCCTCGAACGCACGCGCACCGTCGAACACGACCGAGCCGAGCCAGGCCGCATGCGTGCGCGGCCCCATGATCGGCACGTTGCCGTCGTGCCATTTGCCTTCGAAGAAGGTCCAGCTCGGCGAATATTCGATCGGCTTCTTGATCTCGGCCATGACCGGCCTCCCCTGGGAAATATCCGGGCACTATTGTCCCAATTTCTAAATGATTCCCTGCGGGAATATGCTGAGCTAACCTCCCCCCAGGGAAGAAGGAAAGGCCCGTGCCGCTCGATCCGCTCGCAAAGCGTTTGTTGACCATGATGGCTGCGGCTGCGCCGCAGACGCGGAGCCGGCCGAGTGTGGAGGCGCGGCGGCAGTCGCTGGCGAAGCTGATGCAGTTTGCGCGCACTGATGCGCCGGACGTGACCACCTCCGACGGCACGCTTCCGGGTCCCGGTGGAGAGCTGCCCTATCGCCTTTATTCGCCCGCTTTTGCCGGCGAGCGCGCGCCGGGCTTCGTGTTCTTTCATGGCGGCGGGCTCGTGGCCGGAAGCATTGCGACGCACGATCGCATCGCGGCCGCGCTGGCGCATGTCACCGGCTGTCGCCTCGTCTCGGTCGATTACCGGCTCGCGCCCGAGCACAAATATCCAGCCGCCGTCATTGATGCGATCGCGGCCACCGAATGGGTCGCGCGGCAAGCCTCGTCGCTGGGTATCGACGCCGAACGTCTGGTGGTTGGTGGCGATTCCGCTGGCGCCACGCTCGCCGCGATCGTGTGCCAGGAGGCGATGCAGACCGCCGGCCTCTCGATCGTCGCGCAATGCCTGATCTGCCCGGTGCTGGATTTCGAGGAGACTTCGCCTTCGCGCGAGGCATTCGCCGAAGGGCATCTGATCGATCGCATCACGATCGAAGCCGATCTCGCCGACTACCTGCCCGACGGAATCGACACCGCCGCCCCCCGCATCTCGCCCTTGCGCGCGACGCGGCTTGCAGGCCTGCCGACCGCGATCATCCACACCGCCGAATTCGATCCGATGCGCGACGAGGGCAATGCCTATGCGCGCAAGCTGCTCGCCGCGGGCGTCGCAGTCGAGCACGTCTGCCACGACGGCATGGTCCACAATTTCCACGCCATGGGCGCGATCCTGCCGCAGGCGCAGCTCGTGCTGTCCCAGATCGGCGAACAGGTCCGGCGGGCGGTGGAGAAGTGAATACGGTCTAGACCCTCTCCCGTTGTGGGAGAGGGCGGCTCGCCGCCCCGCGGCGAGACGGGCGAGGGGTACGTCTCCGCGAATCCAACTCTCGTCAGAATGCGCTGAGGCAAACCCCTCATCCGACGCTTCGCGCCACCTTCTCCTACAGGGGGAGAAGGAAGAAAGAATCACACGCGCGCGTCGAGCACGGCCCTGGCTGCCACAACATATTCAGGCCAATGCGCATCCGCATAACGTTCGGCCTGCCGTGCGCAGGTGACGTCGGACGCATGCGCGGCGGCAATCGTGCGCGCGAATCGCTCTTCAGCGACCGTTACGTCGCCAGGTTCGGGCGACGGTACGGCAGCGGCCACGGCAGTCGGGGCCACGGCGAGTCCCGCCAGACCGGTGAGCAGGATGCGGCGTGACGTATTCATGGCTGTCGTCCTTCCGTTGTCCGGCCTGCACTCTGGCCGGCGAGTGTGTCGGTGCGATCACGGCAGGGTAGCCGCCCACGCCGGTGCAGTCCATCGCTGGTCGATACAGCTTGACCACAGGAGCGATCACGTTCCATCTAACACGCGGTTCCGTCATCACAGTGCCACGCGTCGGATTGTCACCTGTCTCATCGTCACCCATCGCATCATCAGGCCTTCCGCACTGCCGCGATGGGGGTGCCTTGCCTGACGATTTCGGCGGGCGCCGCCCTCGCCAACGAGGATGCACCGCATGGGCGACAGTGACAACCGCCTGTTCGGATCACCGCCCAGAGCGCGTGGACGCCGAAACCGTCCTATCAGGTGACGTTGCGCACGCCGCTCTACGTCGTGCGCAACTAATCCCAGCTACTCAGGCACCGGCACGTCGAACGTATTCAGCGTGACCGAGACCATGCAGTAGACGCCGACGAGATAGGACAGCTCGGCCGCGCCGTGCTCGCCGAACTCCTTCACCGCGGCGCGCCAGGTCAATTCCGGCAGCACGCCACCGCTGACCAGCGCGGACGCCACATCGTAGGCGACGGCCTCCTGCTTGGTGAGATCGACCGGACGCTGCCCCGCGACGATGGTCGCGAGCTTCTCGTCGGAGAGGCCGCGCTGCTCGGCAACCAGCACATGAGCATAGAGCTCGTAGCCGGAGCGGAAATGCGAGCCGGTGACGAGGATCGCGACCTCGCGCACCGGCGCCGGCAGCAGCGGGTTCGACGCGATCGCCTTGACCAACTCCCACACCGGCTTGCCGAAGCGCGGCTCGCGGATCCAGGGATTCCAGGGTCCGAGCAGCGCGCCGTCGTCGCGCATGTTCACAAAGCCCTTGAAGTGGTCCTTGATGCCGGCTCGCATGTCCTCATAGAGCGGCTTCTGTTCGTCGGTCAGATCTTTCGGATCGAGAATGGGAAGGCGCACGGCAGGATCTCCTCGTTGAGAAGACGGAACGGTCACCTGCATGCATGCGCAAGGCAAGTGAAGTTGCCGTGACGATCGTGCCATTTTGCAAGTGGCAGGGAGACGTCGGCTATGATGCCTCGGGGCTTGGTACGATCTGTGGATTTGCGACGTCGTCGACGTCGAGCGTCAGCGGCTCGCCCGTCGTGAGGAACGACGACAGGGCCGCCTCGAACGGCGCAGGATCGAGACCGCGCCCCTTCAGCCATTCGGGCTCGTAATAGGTCTGCCGGTAGCGCTCGCCGGAATCGCAGATCAGCGTCACCAGCGACCCTGATACGTTCGCCTGTCGCATCTCCGAAGCGAGGCGGCACAGTGCCAGAAAGTTGGTGCCGGTGGAGCCGCCGACCGCGCGGCGCAGCCGGCGCGAAAGCACGTTCATCGCCGCGATCGTTGCCGCATCCGGGATCTTCATCATCCGGTCGACGACGCCGGGGACGAAGGAGGGTTCGCAGCGCGGCCGGCCAACGCCCTCGATCAGCGATGGGCGTTCGCAAACGTGAGAGCGGTCCTGCGTGCGGAAGCAGTCGAAGAAGGCGGAATGCTCGACGTCGGCGACGCACAGCCGTGTCGGATACTGGCGATAGCGCAAGTACCGTCCGATGGTGGCCGAGGTGCCGCCGGTGCCGGCACCCATGACGATCCAATCCGGGATCGGCCGGAGCTCGCCCTGCAATTGCGTGAAGATCGATTCTGCGATGTTATTGTTGCCGCGCCAGTCGGTGGCGCGTTCGGCAAATGTGAACTGGTCCATGTAGTGGCCGTTCAGCCGGGCGGCGAGCGCAGCGGCTTCCGCGTAGAGCGCGCGGCTATCGTCGATCAGATGGCAGTTGCCGCGATAATGCTCGATCGCGGCAATCTTCTCCGCCGAGGTTGTGCGCGGCATCACGGCGTAGAAGGGCACGCCGATCATCTGCGCGAAATAGGCTTCCGACACCGCCGTCGATCCCGACGAGGCCTCGACCACAGGCGTACCTTCGCGGATGTGGCCGTTGCAGAGCGCGTAGAGGAACAGCGAGCGCGCAAGGCGGTGCTTCAGGCTGCCGGTCGGATGCGTGGACTCATCCTTCAGATAGATATCGATGCCGGCGAGCGCCGGCACGATCAGCCGGATCAGATGCGTGTCGGCCGTGCGGCACTGATCGGCCTCGATCGCGGCGACGGCCTCGTCCACCCAACCGCGCCGATAGGCCGGCGCGGCCGGATTGAGTTGGCGGAAGGGGAATGTCTGCATCGCCTGAATCTCCCATGATGCGGATCGCCCATCAATAGCGCTGGATTTTGTTTTGACGCTTTTTCTGGCGCGAACCAGCTTCCACTTCGCTGGAAAACGCTATGCTCAGAACTCCAGCGGCGCGTTGTCGACGACTTCCTTCATCACGAAGAAGGTGCGGGTCTGGCGCACGCCGGGCAACGCGATGAGCTGTTCGCCGTGGATGCGGTTGAAATCCTCCATGTCGCCAACGCGGATTTTGAGGAAATAGTCGAAGTCGCCGGCGACGAGGTGGCAGTCGAGCACGCATTTCAGCCTGGTGATCGCTTGCTCGAAGGTGGCAAAACTCTCCGGGGTCGAGCGGTCGAGCACGACGCCGACCATCACCAGCGTGCCCTTCGCCACCTTCTTCGGGGCGACCATGGCACGGACGGCGGCGATGAAGCCGTCCTCGAACAGGCGCTGGGTGCGGCGATGGCAGGTGGCGGGACTGATGGCGACGGTTTCCGCCAGCTCCGCATTGCTGAGCCGGCCGTTATTCTGCAACAATCTCAGCATCTTAAGGTCAGTGCGATCGAGTCGAGCGGGCATGGAAGAAACTTCGCAATTTAGATCTATCTCGGAATAAAATAGATCTATTGGACGTATACCTGCAAGATTTTCGGCATTTGTTGCGCAATATTTGAAAGCACATTTGTCCGCGGCGGTGCTAGGCGCTTGAGCCAATTCAACGCCAATCGGGATGACCCAATGATGCTGGACAAATTCGCGCGCTATCCGCTGACCTTCGGCCCGACGCCCATCGAGAGGCTGGAGCGGCTGTCGAAGCATCTCGGCGGCAATGTCGAGATCTATGCCAAGCGCGAGGACTGCAATTCCGGCCTTGCCTATGGCGGCAACAAGCTGCGCAAACTCGAATACATCATCCCCGACGCGATCGCCTCGAATGCGGACACGCTGGTCTCGATCGGTGGCGTGCAGTCCAACCACACCCGCATGGTCGCGGCGGTCGCGGCCAAGATCGGCATGAAGTGCCGCCTGGTGCAGGAAGCCTGGGTGCCGCACGAGGACGCGGTCTATGACCGTGTCGGCAACATCATGTTGTCGCGCATCATGGGCGCCGACGTGCGCCTGGTCGACGACGGCTTCGACATCGGCATCCGCAAGAGCTGGGAGCAGGCGATCAACGAGGTGAAGGCAGCGGGCGGCAAGCCTTATGCGATTCCCGCCGGCGCCTCCGTGCACAAATTCGGCGGCCTCGGCTATGTCGGCTTCGCCGAGGAAGTGCGCAAGCAGGAGACCGAGCTCGGCTTCAAGTTCGATTACATCGTGGTCTGCACCGTCACCGGCTCGACTCATGCCGGCATGCTGGTCGGCTTCGCCGCCGACGGCCGCGCGCGAAAGGTGATCGGCATCGACGCGTCCTTCACGCCGGCGCAGACCAAGGCGCAGGTGCTCGAGATCGCGCAGAACACCGCAAAACTCGTCGAGCTCGGCAAGGATCTCGTCGCCGACGACGTCGTGCTGATCGAGGATTACGCCTATCCCGCCTATGGCGTGCCGTCGGAAGAGACCAAGGAAGCGATCCGTCTCACCGCGCGCCTCGAAGGCATGATCACCGACCCCGTCTACGAGGGCAAATCGATGCAGGGCCTGATCGACCTCGCGCAGAAGGGCTATTTCGAGAAGGGCGCGAAGATCTTGTACGCGCATCTCGGCGGCGCACCTGCGTTGAACGGGTATGCTTACGCATTCAGGAACGGCTGAGTCGTACACACCGAGGCTGTCGTCCCGGGGCGCGACGAAGTCGCGAGCCCGGGACCCATAGCCACAGGATCGTATTTGGCGAAGACTCGTGGTTGCCGGCTTGCCCTAACCACATCGGCCTGTGGCTATGGATCCCGGATCTGCACGCAGCTTCGCTGCGCTTGTCCGGGAGGACGATGCGGATGGATAGGCGCCCTACCGCGTCCTGATGATCTGCAACAGCTCGTCGCCGTAATGCTCGAGCTTCTTGTCGCCGATGCCCGGCACGCCGCGCAGTTCGTCGAGCGTCGTCGGCCAGGCCCGGACGATGCCGTCGATGGTGGCGTCGTGCAGCACGACATAGGCGGGCACGCCGCGCTCGCGCGCGACATCTGAACGCCAGGACCGCAGGCGCGCGCGCAATTCGGGATCGACATCGCCTTGCGGCGCATTCGCCGCCGGCGCGAGATCGCCGCGGCGGGAGTTCGTCCGGCTTGCGCGAACACGCGTGCCCGGCGCTTCCTCGCGCAGCCACACCTCGGTCTCCCCGCGCAGGACTCCGCGCGCGGACTCCGTCAGCTTCAGCGCGCCAAAGGCTTCGCTGTCGCTCTGCAAATGTCCCATCGCCACTAGTTGCCGCAGCACCGTGCGCCACTGCTTCTCGTTCAGTTCGCGGCCGATGCCGAACACCGACAGCTTGCCGTGGCCGAACTGCGTCACCTTCTCGGTCAGACGTCCGATCAGCACGTCGATCAGGTGCATCGCGCCGAAACGTTGCCCGGTCCGGTAGGCGCAGGACAGCAGTTTTTGCGCCAGCACCTTGCCATCGCGCATCTTGGGCGGCGTCAGGCAATTGTCGCAATTGCCGCAATTGGTCGCGGCCTCCGTCTCGCCGAAATAGGCGAGCAGCCGCTTGCGCCGACACTGTGCGGTCTCGGCGAGGCCGACCAGCGCGTCGAGCTTGCCGATCGATACCCGCTTGAAATCGTCAGAACCGCTGGACTCGTCGATCATGCGGCGCTGCTGCACGATGTCCGAGAGACCGTAGGCCATCCAGGCCGCGGACGGCTTGCCGTCGCGACCGGCGCGGCCCGTCTCCTGATAATAGGCCTCGATGCTCTTCGGCAGGTCGAGATGGGCGACGAAGCGCACGTCGGGCTTGTCGATGCCCATGCCGAAGGCGATGGTCGCGACGATGACGATGCCGTCCTCGTTGAGGAACCGGTCCTGGTTGCGCGAGCGCACGCTGCTGTCGAGCCCGGCGTGATAGGGCAGCGCCGCAATGCCGGCGTCGTCGAGCGCAGCGGCGACCTCCTCGACGCGATTGCGCGACAGGCAATAGACCACGCCGGCGTCGCCCGCATGACGCTCCCGGATGAATTCCTTCAACTGCGACACTGCGTTGCGCTTGTCGACGATCTCGTAGCGGATATTTGGGCGGTCGAAGCTCGAGACGAATTGCGGGCTGTCCGTAAGCTTCAGGCGCTCGACGATCTCCTTGCGCGTCAGCTCGTCGGCGGTCGCGGTCAGCGCGATGCGCGGCACGTCTGGAAAGCGTTCGGCAATGATGGAGAGGCCGACATATTCGGGGCGGAAATCGTGGCCCCATTGCGAGACGCAGTGCGCTTCGTCGATGGCGAACAGCGCGACCTTGGCCTGCGCCAGCATCGACAGGCAGCGCGGCGTCACCAGGCGTTCTGGCGCGACATAGAGAAGGTCGAGATCGCCCGCGATCAGGCGGCGCTCGATGTCGGAAGCTTCCTGGAATGTCAGCGATGAGTTCAGCGCCGCGGCATTGACGCCGGCCTCGATCAGGCCGGCGACCTGGTCGCGCATCAGCGCAATCAGCGGCGACACCACGATGCCGCAGCCTTCGCGCAGCAGCGACGGCAGTTGATAGCATAGCGACTTGCCGCCGCCGGTCGGCATCAAGACCAGGCAATTGCCGCCGTCCGTGACGTGCCGGATGATCTCACCCTGTGCACCGCGGAACCCCGGCAGGCCGAACACCGAATGCAGCACCGACAGCGCATCGCGGCCGTTGGCCGGCGCAGGCAGCGGAGCGGTAGAGGAAGCGGTCATGGGTGTGTCGGTGCAAGGCCGTGAGATTCGTCACAAGGCCAGTCGCATGACGGCGGCGGCGTGGCAAGACCGTTTGCGCGGCAAGACGCGACTCTTCCCCTCTCTCCCCTTGCGGCAGAGGGTGGCTCGCCGCATAGCGGCGAGACGGGCGAGGGGTTCTATCCGCGAATAAATCTCTAGCGGAGAATATGACGAGAGAACCCTCATCCTGCGCCATAGCCGAAGCCTCGCTTCGGCGTTCCTTAAGAACGGCGGCCAAAGGCCGCCTATGCCACCTTCTCCCGCAAGGGGCGAAGGGAAGAAGCAGCTACGCCCCGATTCGTCGCAGCGCTTCCGCGACGGTCACGATCGGCATGCTACGTCGCTGGGCCGCCTCCAGCGCTTGGCGCATCAGGTGCGGCGTGCAGCCATAGGGGCTTGGCGCGTTGGCGACATCGTGGCCGTAGAAAATCAGCCATCCGCCGCTTGCGACCGCCTCGTCGAAATAGCGATCGACGCCCGCAATATCGATCTCGCAATCGACCAGAGGCGAGGCGCGCAGGAACTGGAGGTCGATGACGTCGCGATTAACGCCGGGAAGGATACCGCGCGCCGAGCGGAAGGTCTTTGCGAGCTGCGGCTTGCGCCAGACCGAGGCGATCCCATAGGGATAGGCGAAGTTCTCCAGCTTGATCGAGGAATCTATGTCGCGGAAGTGGCTGCGATTCCGTTCGATTTCGCGGGCCATGGCGGCCTCGTCGAGATTGGCCGAGCTCTGGTGCGAGAAGGTGTGGCAGGCAATCTCATGGCCGCCCCGGTGAAGCCGCACGATCGCGTCATTCGACAGGCCGTGCCAATGATCCGACGGACGATCGATCAAGCTGCCGGCCAGGTAGTACGTGCCGCGGCCGCCATGCTTCTCCAGAAGCTCGGCGCCCTCGCCTGCGGCGCTATCGGGGGCGTCGTCGAAGGTGAAGCTCACCATCGGCGCATGCGCAGGCAGGCGGTGCGGCGCGGCGCGGAAATGCCGGGCCAGCCGATTGCTCACGCGTCCCTGGAGTGCCGACCACACGACTGCGTTTCCTGTGATTCCGTATTTCTCTACTGAAACATTCGTGCGCTGGTTGAGGCAAGCCTAACGCCCGGGTAATCCTAACGCGGAACCAACGACCTTCGTCTAGCGTGCAGGGACCGAGGTATCGGCTTCCGCGCCGAGATATTGCAGCCAGTTGCGGAAAAGCGCCGCAGCGGCGCTGCCAGCGGCGATATCTGTGCGCAAACTCAGCGCTGGCAGTTCGTTGCTGAGCGCCGGGTGGCGCTGGTGGGCCGCCTTCTTCTCGAAGCGATTGAGTTTCTCTTCAGTCGCTGCGTCAAAATAGCTCACGGGCAGGTGCGGATAAGTCTCGCGCTCGCGCGCGAGATAGCGGCCGATGTCGCGCAAATATTCGCGCTGGAGCGACAGCGCATCGTATTCCGGGTGCCCCTGGAAGAACACGAAGCGGCTGGCATATTGCCGGACGAAGATATCGACACCGGCCTTTGCCGAACGCGTCAGCACCTGGTACCCGGCCTGCGCCAGATCGCCCTCCGCGATCTCGTTCAAACGCGAATGCGAGATCTTGAGCGGCGCAGGCGCGGCCCGCGTCAGGGAATCGTTCGTTACGGCTTCGCAGTCGAAAATGCCGTGACATTTGGCCGACAGCCGCCGCCGTTCGATACGGTCGAGATGCAGCACCGCCGCATGCGCGGCGAGGCACGACCAGATCGCCGAGCGCGTGTTGACCTTGGCCCAGTCGATCAGCTCGGTGAGATCACGCCAGTATGGTTCCTGGTCGAGTTCGGGTGCGACCGGCTCGGCGCCGGTCACGATCAGCCCGTCGAACTTGTGGCGTCCGAGCTCGGAGAGTTCCGAATATTCACTCTCGACATGCCACTTCGCTTCCGGCGAGCGCTTCACCGAGGGCAGTGAGAAACAATGGAAGCGGATGCGGCGCGGGCCTGCGGCGGCCTGAAGCAGCTTCATGAACTGCCGCTCGGTCGCCTTCAATGCCGGGTCCGGCATGTTGTTGATCAGGCCGACGGTGAGCTCAGTGCCAACGCGGTCGCGTGCGAGATCGCCGTCGGCCGGCACCAGCGCCGGGCTCGATATGCCTTGATCCCTGTCGATCAAGATCGTCATCGGCGCCGTCGTCTACTCCGCGGCCTGGAGGCGTGCCGACGGGCAGGCCTTCTCGAGCGCCTGGTCGATGTCCTCGATGATATCTGCGGAATGCTCGATGCCGATCGACAGGCGGATCGTCTCCGGCAGCACGCCGGCGACGCGCTGCTGCTCCGTCGACATCTGCCGGTGGGTGGTCGAGGCCGGATGGCACGCCAGCGACTTGGCATCGCCGATATTGACGAGGCGCGTGATCAGCTTCAGCGCATCGTAGAAGGCCTTGCCGGCCTCCATGCCGCCCTTGATGCCGAACGTGAACAGCGAGGAGGCGTTACCGTCGAGGTATTTATGAACGAGCGGGTAATAGGGGCTGTCCGGAAAGCCGGTGTAGTTGACCCAGGCGACGCGCGAGTCCTTGCGCAGGAATTCGGCGACCTTGCGGGCGTTCTCGCAGTGGCGCTCCATCCGCAGCGCGACGGTCTCGATACCCTGGAGCAGCAGGAAGGCGTTGAACGGCGACAGCACCGAGCCCATGGTGCGCTGATAGACGCTGCGGGCGCGCTCGATATAGGCGGTCCTGCCGAAGCGTTCGGCATAGACGAGACCGTGATAGGAGGCGTCGGGCTTGTTGTAGGCCGGGAAACGGTCCGCGTGCTTGGCCCAGGGGAAGTTTCCGGAATCGACGATGGCTCCGCCCAGCGTCGTGCCATGGCCGCCCAGAAACTTGGTGAGCGAATGCACGGCGATGTCGGCGCCGTAGTCGAACGGCTTGAGCAGGATCGGGGTCGCGACCGTGTTGTCCACGATGAGCGGCACGCCATGGGCATGCGCGATCTTGGCCAAGGCCTCGATATCGCAGACATTGCCGGCGGGATTGCCGATGGTCTCGGCGAACACGGCGCGAGTGTTCTCGTCGATCAGCTTCGCGATCGCCTCAGGCTTGTCGCTCTCGGCAAAGCGGCCGACGATCCCCTGGCGTGGCAGGATGTGCGAGAGCAGCGTGTGCGTGGTGCCGTAGAGCTGCGGCACGGAAACGATGTTGCCGCCGTGATCGGCGACGTTGACGAAGGCGAAATGCAGCGCCGCCTGCCCGGTCGCGACTGCGAGCGCGCCGACGCCGCCTTCGAGCTGGGCGATGCGCTTCTCCAGCACCGCGCTGGTCGGATTGGCGATGCGGCTGTAGCGAAAACCTTCGGCCTCGAGATTGAAGAGCGCGGCGCCGTGATCGGCGCTGTCGAAGGCATAGGCCGCGGTCTGGTAGATCGGCACGGCCACCGCGTGCGTGGTGGCTTCGGGCTCATAGCCGGCGTGAATAGCGATCGTCTCGTTGCGCATCGTGCCACCTCCGCGTGGAGCGGGCCGCACTTATTGGCCTGTATGAGGCATGTGCGTTGTCCGCCGTCCCTCTGTTAGAGGCGGGTGGTAAAGCGGACAATAATTCGCATAGAGGTCGAGGAAGTAACCCTAACGCCTGTTGGTGAATTGGCTAAAATTCGCGTCAAATTGGATTAATGAACTGGAATTCCGGGCGTCACGCTCGGCGGATATCTCGCCGCAAAACGCGACCTCATCCTGAGGGGCCCGCCGCCGGCGGGCATCTCGAAAGATGGCCGCGACCTGCCCCGCCACATTTTCTGCCATATGCGATCGCCCTGCAGTGCAAGGAGAGCGGGCGTCATCACGGCGTGAACAATGATCGGATGGACCTCCTGCATGTCCTCGCCCTTACTGCAAGTTGATGCATCTCCGCGCGACGCGGCTTACGTGCACGCCAACACCTGCGGAAGACGCGTCACGCATCATCCGTGATACTACGGGTCTCAGCATCGCTCTTGCGCGAAAACCTCGTTTTTTACAGGCTCTCGGTGCATGTCGACACGATCTGCAACGTACAGGACATGCGTGGTCACGCCGCGATCAACCGATACGTAAGTTTCGGCGGGCTAGACTGGCGCATCGGTTTTCGTTGAAGGATGCGTTTGCTTGACCCTTGCTACCGGGAATGCTCATCGCCTGCTCTCCCGCTTTGTCTCCGACCGCCGCGGTAACATCGCCATCATCTTCGCGCTCGCACTGGTGCCGCTGGTGTCCTTCGTCGGCGCCGCCATCGACTACTCGTTCGCCGCGCGCGCCAAAGCGAAGCTGGTGGCCGCACTCGACACCGCCGTGCTGGTCGCCACCGCCAAGAGCGAGATCACGAAGAGCGCATCGACGGCGCAGACCGATGCCGTAAATGCCTTCACCGGACAAATGTCCGCCCTCGGCTTGACGACGAGCTCGGTGACCATCAACGTGACCGACAGCGTCACGACGCGCACGGCTGTCGGGACAGCCACGACGACCGTGACGACCTATTTCATGGGTGTCGTCGGCTACAAGAGTCTCGTGGTCTCGGCGAACTCGACCGCAGCAGCTTCGCTGCCCGCCTACATCGACTTCTACGTGCTCTTGGACAACTCGCCGTCGCAAGGGCTCGGCGCCACCACGGCCGACATGACGGCGCTCCAGAAAGCGACTTCCGACAGCTGCGCGTTCGCCTGCCACGACACCTATACGTCGAGCTCGAAGAAGACGCTTCAGACGTCGAGCTACTACTCGATCGCGAAGAAGCTGGGGATCAAGATGCGGATCGACCTGGTGCGTGACGCGACGCAGTCGCTGACGGAGACCGCGACCGCGAGCCAGCTGGTGAGCAACCAGTACCGGATGGCGGTCTACACGATGGGCAGCGATTGCAGCTCGATCGGCCTGACGACAATATCCGCGCTTTCGTCGAGCCTCTCCTCGGTGAAGACGGCGGTTTCCGGCGTCGACCTGATGACGATCCCCTATACCAACTACAACAACGACATGTGCACGGATTTCGACGGTACCCTGACGTCGATGAACGGCACGATTCCGACACCCGGCGACGGCTCCTCGTCGTCGCCGCAGAAATGGCTGTTCTTCGTCTCTGACGGCGTGGCCGACTATTACTATCCCTCGAGCTGCAGCAAGTCCGTGATCTCATCGTCGGGCCGATGCCAGGAGCCGCTGACGACCACGATCTGCGACACCATCAAGGCACGCGGCGTCAAGATCGCCGTGCTCTACACCACCTACCTCGCGATCACCAACAACAGCTGGTACAACACCTATATTGCGCCATGGCGCAGCTCGATCGCAACCAAGATGCAGGCTTGCGCGACGTCGGGTTACTATTACGAAGTCTCGAGCGATGCCAGCATCAGCGACGCGCTGAACGCGCTGTTCCAGAAGGCGATCGCCGCCTCGCATCTGACCAACTGATCCCCAACGTCCGGGCTCCGCGCGTGACGCGCGAAGCCCTTGGACCGCTGATTCAGGCCATTGTCTCCCACAGCCGATGAGCGAGCACACCGGCGCGCTTCTCGATCGCGGCCGCCGCATCGAGCGCGAGGTCCTCGCGATAGCGTCCCGCGATGAGCTGCACGCCGATCGGCTGGCCGTCATGCAGGGTCACCGGCACCACCGCGCCGGGCAGGCCCAGCACGTTGATGGCGGAGATGAAGCGAATCTCGCCCCAGAAGATTTCCTTCACGCGATCGGCACTGACGGTGTCGTCGCGCGGACCCGGCGTCGGCTTCACCGTGGTCGGCGCCAGCACGACCGGATACTCCTCGAAGAACAATTGCCAGGCGCGGATGTGGCCGTTGCGTGCGGCCGTCGCCTGCATCCAGGCCTTGAGATCGAGCACATTGGCCTTGGTCTTCATGCCGCCCCAGGCCTTGTGGAAGTCCTCGGACGTCACCTTCAGCATGCCGGCCTCCTGCATCACCACGGTCTCGTTGGTGATGATGTCGCACCAGGTCTGCCAGACCCCGTCGATGTTGGGGACATCGACCTCGGCCACGCGATAGCCGGAACGCTCCAGGTGATCGGCGGCCTGACGCAGCGCCGCGCGGACGGACGGATCGACGTCCATATCCTCCGGAATCCTGGCCAGTGCGACCTTGATCGGTCCCTTCGGCTTCGGCCCGGCCAGCGGCGCCGGCACCCACCAGGGATCGCGCGGATCGCGCTGGCTCATCACATCGAGCGCGAGGCGGACGTCGCCGACGTGTCGGGCGAGCGGGCCTTGCGCTGACATCAGATGCGCCAGCATCGGCCGCTCGGCCGTGGCGCTTCCGTTGAAGGCGGGGATGCGGCCCTGGGTCGGCTTGATGGTGGCGACGCCGTTGCAATGCGCCGGCCAGCGCAGCGAGCCGCCGATATCATTGCCATGGGCGATGGTGCCGATGCCGGCCGCAACCGCCGAGCCGGCGCCCCCCGAAGAGCCGCCGCAGGTGATGTTCGGGTCCCAGGGGTTCAGCGTCAGCCCGTGCAGCGGATTGTCGGTGAAGCCGCGGAAGGAGAATTCCGGCGTGTTGGTGAGGCCGATGACGATCGCGCCGGCTTTCTTGAGATTGCGCACCACGGGCGAGTCCGACGGCGCGACAAAATCCTTGTTGGCGGGCACGCCGTTGAAATTCGGCCGGCCTTCGTAGTCGACATTCTCCTTGATCGTGATGGGCACGCCGTGCAGCAGGCCGAGCGCGCCGCCCTTGGCGCGCTGCTTGTCGGCCGCATGCGCGGCCTTCAGCGCTTCCTCGCTGAGATCGACGACAACCGCGTTCAGCCGCGGATTGACGGCGCGCATCCGGTCCAGATGCGCTTCGACGGTCTCGACCGCGGAGATCGCGCCGTTGCGGATCGCGGCTGCGGTGTCGACCGCGGACCATTGCCAGACCGGACCTTTCGGACGGCGCGCCGTGGCCGACTTGCGCGGCGCCGGCTTCTTGACCGTCTTCTTGGCCGCCTTCGCAACGGCCCCCTTGCGGGCGGTCCTCGTCTTGACCGAGGTCTTCGTTACTTTCCTTGCAACACTTTTCTTCTTCGTCGCCGTCTTCTTCGCCACGCCGCATCTCCAAAAAATTGCGCGGCGGAGGTTATGGAGATCACGCGTGCGTGTACAGGCGCGTTTCTGCATGGCGCGTCGCCGCGACGCTCTGCCACGGGCCGGCGCGAGAGACGCGCATGAACCTTTGGCTCCCCTCTCCTGACCCATATATTGGTTGAATGTTGGAACAAACCACCGCCAAGATTGTGCCATGGCGATTAGGTTTTTTGACCTAGCTACCTGACAGCGACACATCGGAGCATTTGCCATGCTCGTGGAATTCGACAGCGGATACGACCAGCAGCCATTTCGCGATCTGTGCGCCGACTATCCGGCCGCTGAAACCTACGATCCCGACGATTTCCGGATTGAATGGGGGCCGATCTTTCATCGCGGCCGGCTCGACGGATCGGCGCGCATGCTCGTCGTCGGTCAGGATCCCGCCCAGCACGAGACGATCGTGCGCAGGATCCTGGTCGGCACCGCGGGCCGCCGGACGCAAGGTTTCCTGGCGAAGCTCGGCATCACGCGGAGCTACGTGATGGTGAACACCTTCCTGTACAGCGTCTACGGGCAGAGCGGCGGCAACAAGCACAAGAACGAGCCGGGCATCGTCGACTACCGCAACAAATGGTTCAAGGCCGTGCTCGCGCCCGGCAATATCGAGGCCGTTGTTTCGCTCGGCGGCCTCGCCGACGAGGCCTGGAAAGCCTGGCTCAAGACGTCCGAGGGCGCGGCCTACAAGAGCTTGGCCTATCAGCACATCACGCACCCGACCTGGCCGGAAAGCTCGGCCCACGATAACGCGACGCGGGCCGCGAACACCAAGATCATGCTGACCAAGTGGAACGCCGCGCTCGCGGCTCTCGCACCTGGGGTCCAGCATCCCGACGTACCGACGGCGCTCGTGCCATATGGCGACGCCTTCAAACCGAGTGAGCTCTTCGACATCATCGCAAAGGATCTTCCCGCCGGACTGCCGGCGTGGATGCGCGGAGACACGCCATGGGCCGTGCGCCAGGGCGCCGACGCGGCCGCCAAGCGGCGCACGATCACGATCACCATCCCCGACGGAGTGATCCCATGAGCCCGGCTGCCAACCCGAAGCGATGGGCCCTGAGCGGGCGGATCGTGACGATGACCGCGGAGAACGACGTCATCAAGAGCGGGACGATCTTCATCGAGGACAATCGCATCGCCGCGATCGTACCCAAGGGACAGCCGGCCCCGGCGGGCTTCGAGGCCGTCGTTGCAGTGGCGACCGGCGGCACCATCTATCCCGGCCTGATCGAGCTGCATAATCACCTGAGTTACAACATCCTGCCGCTCTGGAGCGTGCCGCAGCCCTACGTCAATCGCGACCAATGGCAGAACGCCAAATCGTACAAGACCTCCGTGACCGGCCCCATGAGCGCGATCGCGCTGGCCGACGACGGCTCGCTGCTGCCGGCCCTGGTTCGCTATGTCGAAGCCAAATGCATGGTCGCGGGCACGACGACGAGCCAGGGGATCACGCTGTCGAACTGGAGCGGCACGATCCACAAATACTACAAGGGCGCGTTGCGCGCCGCGGAGATCGGGAGCCCGCCCGATCTTCCAAAGGCACACTCGAAGATTCCCGACATCGAGGCCGAGGATTGGGCAAAGTTCGACAAGGAGCTGAAATCGTCATCGTGCTTCCTGCTGCATCTCAGCGAAGGCATCGACACCAAGGCGCATAGCCACTTCCTCGCGCTGCGCAATCCCGAGGGAGACTGGGCGATCGAACCGTCGCTCGCCGGCATTCATTGCACAGCGCTCGATGCGACCGACTTCGGAACGATGGCCGAAAATCATGCCAAGGTCGTCTGGTCGCCGCTGAGCAATCTGCTGCTCTACGGAAAGACGACCAATGTCGTTGCCGCGCGCACGGCCGGCCTCACCATTGCGCTCGGCTCGGACTGGTCGCCGTCCGGCAGCAAGAACCTGCTCGGCGAGCTGAAGGCGGCCAAGGTCGTGTCCGCGCATTTCAATCTCGGCTTCAGCGACTACGACATCGCCTCGATGGCGACGCGCAATCCGGCCACGATCCTGAAGTGGGATGCGAAGCTGGGAACCATCGGCAGCGGCAAGTTCGCCGACCTTCTGGTCGTGAAGGGAGTCACCGGCGATCCATACGCTCATCTGATCAAGTCGCGCGAGCAGGACATCGTTCTGGTCACCATCGGCGGACGAGCCCGTTATGGGACGAAGACGGTCATGCAGAAGGCGGGCGGAATCGGCGAGGCGCTCAAGATCCGCAGCAGCGCACGGGTGATCGACTTCACCTCGCCCGACCAGGATCCCGGGATCGAGAGGATCACGCTGGCGGAGGCGACGAGCCGCCTCCGCGCCGCGCTCAGCAATCTCGGCACATTGCAGCCGCACAGCCTCGCCATGAGCGATGCGATCGCCCGGGGAACGGTGTCACGCACCGGATGGCGTCTCGCGCTGGACGAGCAGTTCGGCAACAACGTCCAGCTCCGCCCGCGGCTGGAATATAACGGTGTCAGGACCGGTCCGGATCTGGCGGCGGTCGCGGCGGCGGCCGAGCCGCTGCACCCGATCAAGCTGGATGGCCTCACGGTATCAGGCGATCCCGTGTTCCTGGACACGCTGAAGAGCGAGCCGAACCTTCCAGCGGGAATCGCGACGGCGATCGCGGCCTTTTACTAGTCGTTCGTCACGCCAGCGGCGGATTGAGGCGCGCAAAGCCTTCCTGGATGCGATAGGGGTAGTAGGGATAAGGCGGCATCACGGCGCTGACCTCGTCGAGACGCGCGATCTGCGCAGCGCTCAGCGACCAGCCAACCGCGCCGAGATTGTCGCACAACTGCGCTTCGTCGCGGGCGCCGATGATCACCGAGGATACGGTCGGACGCGACAGCAGCCAGGCGATCGCGATTTGCGGCACGGTACGGCCGGTCTCCGCGGCGATCGTATCAAGCACGTCGACGATGGCATAGAGCCGCTCGTCGTCCACTGGCGGGCCGAACTGCGTCGTGGCGTGCAGACGGCTGCTCGCAGGGAGCTGCTTTCCGCGCCGGATCTTGCCGGTGAGCCGACCCCAGCCGAGCGGGCTCCAGACCAGCGCGCCGACGCCCTGGTCGCGTGCGAGCGGCATCAGCTCCCATTCGTAGTCGCGGCCGAGCAGCGAGTAATAAACCTGATGCGCGACATGGCGCGGCCAGCCGTGCCGGTCGGCGATGGAGAGCGACTTCATCAGCTGCCAGCCGGCGAAATTGGAGACACCGACATAGCGCAGCTTGCCGGCACCCACGAGCGTATCGAGGGTGGACAGCACCTCCTCGATCGGCGTGAACGCATCGAAGGCATGGAGCTGGAGCAGATCGAGGTAATCGGTGCCGAGCCGCCGCAGCGCAGCTTCGACCGAGGCGATCAAGCGATACCGCGAAGAGCCGGCATCGAGCGGACCGTCGCCCATCGGCAGGCTCATCTTGGTGGAGATCAGCACCTTGTCGCGGCGTCCCTTGATCGCGGCGCCGAGGATTTCCTCGGATGCGCCGTTCGAATAGACATCGGCGCTGTCGAACAGATTGACGCCGGCTTCGAGGCAGATGTCGACCAGCCTGCGCGCTTCGTCCGCGCCGCTGCGGCCCCAGGCCGAGAACAGCGGGCCTTGGCCGCCAAACGTGCCGGTGCCGAAGCTGAGGACGGGCACCCTGAGGCCGGAGGCGCCGAGATTGCGATATTCCATGATCATTCTCCTATTCCGCCGGGCACGCCGCGACTGCGGACTGCGTTCGATCTAGCTGAAGGCTCCATAGCGCGAGCACGAGACCGACGGCCGTGATGCCGGCCGCGACCAGCGGCAGCGCGGAGAGACCGAGCCCACGGTCGATGGTGACGCCGCCCGCCCAGGCGCCGAGCGCGTTGCCGAGATTGAAGGCAGCGATGTTGAGGCTCGAGGCGAGCGTGCGGCCGCTGGGGCCGGCGGCTTCCAGCACGCGAAGCTGGAGTGGCGCGACGGTCGCAAAGGCCGCGATGCCGAGCAGCAGGATCAGCGCGATCGCTGCGATCTTGACCGACAGCGCGGCGGCAAGGCCAAGCAGCACGATGGCGAGCGCAGCGAGCGTGCCGATCAGGGCGCGCGCAAGGCCGCGATCGGCCAGCTTGCCGCCGGCGACGTTGCCGATCGCGAGACCTGCACCGAACACCAGCAGGATCGGCGACACCGCGGCTTCCGAGAATCCGGTGAAGCGCGTCAGGATCGGCTGGATATAGGTGAAGACGACGAACAGGCCGGCAAAGCCGAACACGGTCATGGCGAGGCCGAGCAGCACCTGCGGACGGCCGAGCACCGCGATCTCCTCCGAGAGCGAGATCGGCTTGTCGCCGTTGCCGACATGGCCGGGCACAAGCGCCGCCACCACGGCAAAGGCGATCACGCCGATCACCGTCACCGCCCAGAACGCCGCGCGCCAGCCGAGCATCAGGCCGAACCAGGCGCCGAAGGGCACGCCCAGGAGCGTCGCGACCGTCAGGCCGATGAACATGGTCGCAATCGCCGATGCGCGCTTGTCCTCCGCAACGAGGCTGGTCGCGACGACCGAGCCGACGCCGAAGAAGGTGCCGTGGGCGAGCGAGGTCAGCACCCGCGCCGCCATCAGCAATTCGTAGTTCGGGGCCAGCGCGCAAGCCGCGTTGCCGAGCGTGAAGATCGCCATCAGCGCCAGCAGCACGGTCTTCCGCGGCATGCGCCGTGTGGCGAGCGTCAGGACCGGCGCGCCGACGAACACACCGAGCGCATAGCCGGAGATAAGCAAGCCCGCGACCGGCACAGAGACGTGCATGTCGGCGGCGACCTGGAGCAGCAGGCCCATGATGATGAACTCGGTGGTGCCGATGCCGAAGGCACCGGCGGTGAGGGCGAGGACGGCGGGAGGCATGCGTGGCTCCAATGGATGAGACGAGCCACGCAGATAGCCGCGGCGCAGCAAAACCATTAGGATGTCCGCAATCCAATCATTTATGACGTGAATTCAACATGGCCCGTTTCGACACCAACCGCTCCGCCGAGATGGAGGTTTTCGTCCGCGTCGTCGATCTGGGCGGATTCACCCAGGCCGCACGAAAACTGCGCCTGACGCCGTCTGGCGTGAGCAAGCTGATCTCGCGGCTGGAGGCGCGCCTCGGCTCGCGACTGATCAACCGCACCACGCGCAAGCTGACGTTGACGGAGGAAGGCCAGGCCTTCTACCAGCGCTCGTTGCGCATCCTCGGCGAGATGGAAGAGGCCGAACGCGAGGCAGCGTCAGGCGCGGCGCCGCGCGGCCGGCTCACTGTCAACTGCAACATCCCTTTCGGCATGCTGCATGTGATGCCGCTGATTCCCCGCTTCCTGGAACGGCATCCCGAGATCACTCTCGACCTCGTGCTGACCGACACGCTGATCGACCTGATGCAGGAACGCGCCGACATCGCGATCCGCGTCGGGCCCCTGAAAGCTTCACGCCTTGTCGCGCGAAAACTCGGTACCAGTCGCATGGTCGTGGTCGGCGCGCCGAATTACCTGGCGCGCTTCGGCGTGCCGAAGACGCCGGCGGATATCGCCGAGCACCGCGGCATCGGCTGGACTTTTCCGCGCATCCGCGGCGGCTGGCCATTCCGGCGCGGCGACCGCACCGAGGAAGCCCTGCCACCGCCCGTCGCGCGCGCCAGCGACGGCGAAATCGCCCGCCGCCTCGCTCTCGGCGGTGTCGGCCTCGCCCGCCTCGCCCTCTTCCACATCGGCCCCGACATCGAAGCCGGCCGTCTCGTCCCGGTGCTGCAAAGCTACAATCCCGGCGACCGCGAAGACATCCACGCCGTCTATGTCGGGCACGCCGCGCCCCTCCCCGCACGCGTGCGCGCATTCATCGATTTTCTCGCCGAGCATGTGCGGGTGAGCGACCCGGTACTGAAGCGCGCTGGGGACGGGAAATGGAAGATTGCCTAGGTCATTCGCCCTCCGGCATCGCGATGACCGAGACCGCCTCACGGACATTGTCCGGGCCGCCCTTCGGAGGCCAGACGCCGGTGGCGAAGGCGGTGCTGCGCAGCGACGCGCGCTGTGCAAGGCTTTCGAAACCCCAGATATGGGTGATGCGGGGCGG
>NZ_JAFCJT010000041.1 GCF_018130785.1 Bradyrhizobium liaoningense | reverse complement strand
GATCCCGTCGGCATGGAGCAGGCCAAGAGTGAGCTGCCGAACATCACCTATTGCGAGGACGCCTATTCCTGCGCGCAGGGCGCCGATGCGCTCGTCATCGTCACCGAATGGGTGCAGTTCCGCGCGCTCGATCTCCACCGGCTGAAGGCGGCCATGACCCAGCCCGTCGTGGTCGATCTCCGCAACATCTACCCGCCCGAAGAGATGCAAGCCGCCGGCTTCACCTACGAGAGCATCGGCCGTCCGCCGGTGCAGGGCTGATAGCCACGCATTGTTGTCATACCCCGCGAAGGCGGGGTATCCAGTGTGCAGAGATCCTCGGAATGGCCGGGATCTGAGTTGACTGGATCGTCCGCCCTGCGCGGACGATGACGGATCGAGACTTTTGCCCCACAGCTTCGACACGCCCCTCCCGATCGATGCCGTGCTCGACGACCTCTCGCGCACGCTGGAGGCGCATAATTCGGCGGTGCTGGTGGCGCCGCCCGGCGCCGGCAAGACCACGCGCGTACCGCTGGCGCTGCTGGATGCGCCCTGGGCCGCGGGCAAGAAGATCATCGTGCTGGAGCCGCGGCGCATCGCTGCGCGGGCGAGTGCCGAGCGCATGGCGAAGTCGCTCGGCGAGCGGGCCGGCGAAACCGTCGGCTACCGCGTCCGCTTCGGCTCGAAGATCTCGCGCACGACGCGCATCGAGGTGGTGACCGAGGGCATCTTCACCCGCCAGATCCTCGACGATCCCGAGCTCTCCGGCATCGCGGCCGTCCTGTTCGACGAATTCCACGAGCGCTCGCTCGATGCAGATATGGGCCTCGCGCTGGCGCGCGACGCGCAAACCGGCCTGCGCGAGGATCTGCGCATCCTCGTGATGTCGGCAACCCTCGACGGCGCGCGCGTGGCAAAGCTGCTCGGTGACGCGCCGGTCGTCGAAAGCGAGGGCCGCGCCTTCCCGGTCGAGACCCGCTATCTCGGCCGCAAGGCGGATGCGCCGGTCGAGCGGCAGATGGCGGATGCGATCGCGTCCGCGCTTCGCGCCGACAGCGGCTCCGTGCTGGCGTTCCTGCCCGGCGCCGCCGAAATCCGTCGCACCCAGAATTTCCTGGCTGAGCGCATGCAGGACGCCGGCATCGAGATCGTGCCGCTGTTCGGGGCGCTCGATGCCGCCGTGCAGGATCGCGCCATCTCACCCGCGCCCAAAGGCATGCGCAAGGTCGTGCTGGCGACTTCGATCGCCGAGACCTCGCTCACCATCGAAGGTGTGCGCATCGTGGTCGATTCCGGTCTCGCACGCGTGCCACGCTACGAGCCCGATATCGGCCTGACGCGGCTCGAGACCGTGCGTGCCGCGCGCGCGGCGGTGGACCAGCGCCGCGGTCGCGCCGGCCGCACCGAGCCCGGTGTCTGCTACCGGCTCTGGGACGAGCCGCAGACGGCGTCGCTCGCGCCCTACACCCAGCCGGAGATCCTCAGTGCCGACCTGTCCTCGCTGGTGCTCGACCTTGCGCAATGGGGCGTCGCCGATCCCTCGGCGCTGTCATTCCTCGATCCGCCGCCCGCACCAGCCTGGAAGGAAGCGAAAAGCCTGCTCTCCGAGCTCAACGCGCTCGATGGCGATAGCCGCATCACCGCGGAAGGCAAGAGCCTGCGCGCGCTGGCGCTGCCGCCGCGGCTGGCGCGCATGATCGTGGATTCGCATCGCGCCGGCGAGGGCGAAGCCGCAGCCGAGATCGCGGCCATCATCACCGAGCGCGGGCTCGGCGGCGACAGCGTCGATCTCGAGTACCGGCGCGATCAGTTCCGCCGCGATCGCTCGCCGCGCGCCGCGAGCGCGCGCGATCTGGCGCGGCGCTGGGCTTCGCAGGTGGCGGCGTCAGAGAAGGCCGCAACCGGACAGGATGATCTCTCGACCGGCCTGATGCTCGCCTACGCCTTCCCGGACCGCGTCGCGCGCAATCGCGGCAATGGCACCTTCGTGCTCGCCAATGGTCGCGGCGCCGCGGTGGAGCAGACCTCGTCGCTCGCCCGCGCGCCCTACATCGCGATCGGTGAGATGACGGGCACGGCGGCGAGCGGCCGTGTTCTGCTGGCGGCGCCGATCAGCGAGGACGACATCGAGCGACATTTCGCCGAGCATATCGAGACCGTCGACGAGATCTCCTTCGATCGTGGCGCGATGGCGCTGCGCGCGCGACGTAAGCGCGCGCTGCATGCCATCACGCTGTCCGAGGCAACGCTTGCGGTGTCACCTTCGGAGGAAACCGCGCGCATCTTCGCAGATGGGCTGATTGCTGCAGGTCTCGACCGGCTACCCTGGTCGAAGGCCGCAAGACAGTGGCGCGATCGCGTGACCTTCCTGCGCAAGGCCGAGGGCGACAGCTGGCCTGATTTGTCCGACGACGGACTGATCGCGCGGCGCGACGACTGGCTGGTGCCGGCGCTCTACGACAAGATCGCGCTGAAAGAGATATCCGCCGGCGATCTCTCCGACGCGCTGATGGCGCTGCTGCCCTGGGAGATGCGCGCAAGGCTCGATCGCGAGGCGCCGACGCATTTCGAGGCGCCGACCGGCAGCGTGCTCGCGATCGACTACGAGGCCGAGCAGGGGCCGACCATCGCCGTGCGGCTCCAGGAATTGTTCGGCCTCAACGTTCATCCGTCGATCGCCGCCGGCAAGGTGCCGCTGGTGCTGGAATTGCTGTCGCCGGCGCAACGCCCGGTGCAGGTGACGCGCGACCTTCCCGGTTTCTGGCGCGGCAGCTACGTCGCCGTGCGCTCCGACCTTCGCGGCCGCTATCCGCGCCATCCCTGGCCGGACGATCCGGCGAGCGCTTTGCCGACCCGGCGGGCGAAGCCGCGCGGGACGTGAGGCGCATTAACCGTCCGCTCACCCTTTTCGTCAAGATAGCACCGCTCTCACCGCGGCGTCGCTCGCGGGCGGGCGTGGTGCGTGGTGAAATCGGGCTTTACGGCTCGGAAGTGGTGTGATGCGTAACATTGTGATCATCGCGGCCGTCATGATCGGCCTCGGCACCTTCATGGCGCAGATGGCGGACAAGATGAGCTCCGCGTCCGCCACATCAGTGCCGCGCACGACGGTCGCGGTTGCGACCACGGCGCCGGCCGGCGGCCGCAGCCTCAACATCCCCCGCGATGCCCGCGGTCATTTCCAGACCGATGGCCGGATCGACGGCCAGCGCATCGGCTTCATGATCGACACCGGCGCCTCCGTGGTTGCGCTGAACGAGACCTCGGCCGCCCGCTTCGGCCTGCGTCCCTCGCGCGGCGAGTACAACGCCACCGTCTCCACCGCCAACGGCACCATCAAGGCCGCGCGCACCCGCATCGCCATGCTCGAGGTGGGCGGCCTCATCGTGCGCGACGTTGACGCCATGGTGCTGCCGGACGAGGCTCTGTCCGAGAACCTGCTCGGCCTTTCCTTCCTGTCCCGCCTCAAGCGCTTCGAATACGCCAACGGCCAGATGGTGCTGGAGCAGTAAGCCGCTTCAAAGGCTCTCACCGCGCTGACGAACGGTCGTTCGCACGGATTTTTTCGGGACGGCATCGGCGGAAGTCTCGCGCCGGGCCGCGTTCCCCCGTTACCAAACTGCCGCAATTATCCGCCATAAGCCTTCATTCCCGCCTTCCGCTGCGGCCCGGCATTCGCTAAGGCTGCATCAATTCCTGCCCTTTTCACGAGACTGTCTCAATGTTTCCCAAGCCGAAATCCGTATTGTTGCCCAACACCTACGCCTTCGAATCCGAGCCGATGGTGAAACCCACCGGCTTTCGCGAATACGACGCGCGCTGGTTGTTCCAGAAGGAGATCAACCTGATGGGGATACAGGCGCTCGGCATGGGGCTGGGCGCGCTGATCGCAGAGCTCGGTGTCAAGCAAGAGATCGTCACCGGCCATGATTTCCGCGGCTATTCGGCCTCGATCAAATACGCGCTGATCTCCGGCCTGATGGCTGCGGGGTGCAAGGTGCACGACATCGGGCTTGCGGTGACGCCGATGGCCTATTTCGCGCAGTTCGACCTCGACGTGCCCTGCTGCGCGATGGTCACGGCCTCGCACAACGACAATGGCTGGACCGGCGTGAAGATGGGCGCCAATCGTCCGCTGACCTTCGGCCCCGACGAGATGACACGGCTGAAGGAGATCGTGCTCAACGCCGAGTTCAAGAACAAGGCCGGCGGCTCCTACCAGTTCCACGAGAATTATCCGGCGCGCTACATCGCCGATCTCACAAATCGTCCGAAGCTGAAGCGCAAGCTCAAGGTCGTCGCGGCCTGTGGCAACGGCACTGCCGGCGCGTTCGCGCCGCAGGTGCTGGAGGCGATCGGCTGCGAGGTGATCCCGCTCGACACCGAGCTCGATCACACCTTCCCGAAATACAATCCGAACCCGGAAGACATGGAGATGCTGCACGCGATCCGCGATGCGGTGCTGCATCACAAGGCCGATGTCGGCCTTGGCTTCGACGGTGACGGCGACCGCTGCGGCGTCGTCGACAACACCGGCGAGGAGATCTTTGCGGACAAGGTCGGCGTGATGCTGGCGCGTGACATGTCGGCGATCCACAAGGATGCGCAGTTCATCGTCGATGTGAAGTCGACCGGTCTCTTCGTCACCGATCCTGTGCTGCAGAAGCAGGGCGCCAAGACCGCCTATTGGAAGACCGGCCATTCCTACATGAAGCGCCGCACCAACGAGACGGGTGCGCTCGCGGGCTTCGAGAAGTCCGGCCACTTCTTCTTCAACAAGCCGTATGGACGCGGCTATGACGACGGTCTCGTCTCGGCAATCGCGATCTGCGACATGCTCGACCGCGCGCCCGGCAAGTCGATGGCCGATCTGAAAAACGCGCTGCCAAAAACCTGGTCGTCGCCGACCATGTCGCCGCATTGCGCCGACGAGACCAAGTACGGCGTCATCGACCAGGTGGTGAAGCATTTTGAAGGCTTGCAAGCCAAGGGCGCCAAGATCGGCGGCCAGGCGATCCGCGATCTCGTCACCGTCAACGGCGTACGCGTCACGGTCGAGGACGGCAGCTGGGGCCTGGTGCGCGCCTCCTCCAACAAGCCCGAGCTCGTCGTCGTGGTCGAGAGCCCGGTCTCCGAGCAGCGCATGCACGACATGTTCGAGATGGTCAACAGCGTGCTGCGTAACCATCCGGAAGTTGGCGAGTACAATCAGACGATCTGATTGAAGTATCGCGCGCGGCCATCCTTCGAGACGCCCGCCGAAGGCGGCCGTCTCGAACCACGAGGCCGAGCTAGCGCTGCAGCGGTTACGTCTTACGCCGTCCGCAGCGACCCCAGGAAGCCATCCACTTCAGCCTTCAGGCGTCCGGACTGCGATGACAGTCCGGCGGCGGCCTGGTGCATCTTCGAGGCGGCAGCACCCGCCTCGTCGGAGGCCTTGCTGACGCTGGCGATGTTGTCGTTCACCTCGCGGGTGCCGGTGGCGGCCTGCTGCAGGCTGCCGGCGATCTCGCGCGTCGCGAGACCCTGCTGATCGACCGCGGTCGAGATCTGGCCGGAGATCTCGTCGATCTCCGCGATCGTCGCGCCTATCGCCTGGATGGCGTTGACGGCATCGCCGGTCGCACTCTGGATGTTCTGCACCTGTGCCGAGATCTCCTCGGTGGCTTTGGCGGTCTGGTTCGCCAGCGCCTTCACTTCGCTCGCGACCACCGCAAAGCCCTTGCCGTGCTCGCCGGCACGGGCGGCCTCGATGGTGGCGTTCAGGGCCAGCAGATTGGTCTGGCTCGCGATGTTCTGGATCAGGGTCACGACCTCGCCGATCTTCTGCGTGCCGTTGGCAAGCCCTTCGACGACCTGATTGGTGCGGCGGGCCTCGTCCGCGGCGCGGGCGGCGATTTCGGCGGAACGGGCGGCCTGTTGCGTGATGTTGGTGACCGACGCGGTAAGCTCCTCGGTCGCGGCGGCCACCGTGTCGACATTGCCGGAGGCCCGGTTCGAGGCTGCGGCCGCGGCGGCGGTCTGGCGCGCGGTGTCAGTGCTGTTGTTGCTCATCGAGGACGACAGCTGCTGCACCTCGCCGGCGGCGATCGCCACCGCCTCGACGATGCTGCCGATGCTGCGTTCGAAATTGCTGGCCAGCCGCTGCTTGGCGGCCTCACGCTCCTCTTTGGCGCGCTGCTCGACGTCGTGGCGTTCGCTGTTGGCGCGCGCCTCCGCGGCCATCGCGGCCTGCGCCTCGGCGGTCTTCACCGCCGTGGTCTCGAACAGCTCCTGCAGCTTGTGCGCCAGCGCGATCAGCACGCCGGCCTCGATCAGCAGGATCACCGCATGCAGCACAACGCGGCCGAAATCGGAGCCGCCGGGATAGATCGCTGCCGGCAGCAGGAAGTTCAGTGCGATGTGATGCAGCGCGACCGCAACCGTCGCGGCGACGATCGGCCGGTAGTCGCAATAGGCGACGGTGCAGGCCAGCGCCGCGAAGAAGTACATGTGCATGTCGATCTGCCAGGGATGTCCCTCGAACTGGTAGGTGAACATCGACACGCCGCTCATCAGCGCGACAGCGAACACGAGGCGCGTGGAAAGGCCGTTGCCCGACATGCGCCACGACAAGGTGGCGGCAAGCGCGAAGATCGCCATGAACGTCGCGGGGATCAGCCAGGGCTTGCCGAGCGCAAGCCCGACTGTCACGCTGATCGGCACGTGCAGCCAGAGCGCTGCAACGAGCATCTTGCTGGTGGTCTGCCGCAGCGATTCCAGTCCGTCGTTCTCGACAACCATTTCATCCTCTCCAGGACCACGAGCCGAGTGGCTACACGCCAAAGGGCTATCTGCCAAAACATGCTGAGACCGCTTGCGCGTCCATCACGAACCAGGCACCCGCATCATGCAGGCGGCGCAGTCCGTCATGGTCATCCGGGCGGACGACGAGGAGAGTGGGAAGGGCGGTTGCCCCGACGATCGCCGCTTGCGCGGATCCCGCAGCCTGAAAAACCTGCTGCGTGCTCCACCAGGGCGGAAACGCAACCGCGACAACAGTCGCACCCGGACGAACCTGTAAGGTGAGGATTGCGAGCGTGATCCAGCCTGCGACCAGCAATGCAGTCGCATTCGCCCAGGCGGGCCACCACCGGGACGGATTCGCCGTTCTCCCCTCCACGGCGCGAATCTAGGGGGCGGGACCTAATTCTCGGTAAATGCTTGCTTACCGAGGTACCGAATCGGGCGAGGGCCGGGGCCTTACGGGGATCAGCGGCGATGTGCCGCCGATCTCAATTCATCGGGTCTGGAAGCCGGAGTCAGGCCGCCGCGACCGCCGGGATCGGCAGCGCGGTGACCGACTTGATCTTCTCCATCGCGAAGCGCGAGGTGACGTTCTTCAGCGGCACGGCGCTGATCAGCTTCTTGTAGAACACGTCATAGGCCTGCATGTCGGCGACCACGACGCGCAGCATGTAGTCGACGTCGCCGGCCATGCGGTAAAACTCCATCACCTCGGGCATGGCGCTGACGGCCTCGGCGAACTTCTTCAGCCAGGCGTCGGAATGGTCTGCGCTTTCGACTGACACGAATACGGAGATGCCGAGGCCGATCTTGTTCTGGTCGACCAGGGCGACCCGTTTCAGGATCACGCCGTCGGCCTCGAGGCGCTGGATGCGCTTCCAGCAGGGGGTCGAAGACAGCCCGACGCGGTCGCCGATCTCGGCGACGGACAGGGAGGCATCTTCCTGGAGTACCATCAGGATCTTGCGATCGATGGCATCAAGGCGGCGGCTGGTCTCGGGGAGTTGGACAGCGAGGTCAGTCATTTGAAGAACTTTGTTCCATTTCATGGGCTGATTTCCGTCATATAGAGGAAAATCTTCTATCGCAAGCCCATAATCTCGGCGGGCTGATGGAACATCTCTAAAGCTCGGTTCGTAAAAACCCTTCAACTTCAATGCGTTGCGGCGCGGCTGGGCCGCCGCCGTGGCGGATGCATTTCAGCGCTGCGGCGGCCGCGGCGAATCGCAGCGCCTCCCGCACCTCTCCGCCCTCGGCGAGGCGAAGCGTGAAGGCGCCGTGGAAGACGTCGCCAGCGCCGAGTGTATCCACCGCCTCGATTGGGAACGCCGGCGTCTCCTCCAGAGCGCCCGTCTCGTCCAGCCAGACCGTGCCGCGCGGGCCGCGGGTGGCGGCGAGGAAGGCGGGCGTCAGCCTGGCGAGGTGCTTCAAGGCTTCGCCGTCCTCGGTGATGCCGGCGGTCTCCTGCGCCTGCTCGCTTGAGAACAGCAGATGCGAGGCGGCGGTGAGCAAGCCATCCTGCAATGACATCGCGCGATCGACGCCGACGATGACGGGAATGCCGCGCCGGCGCGCCTCGGTGCAGAGGTCGATGCAAAAGGCGCCGCAGCGGCTCTCGACCAGGACAGCCTGACAATCGGCGAGCAACTCGTCGGCGGCAGGCAGCTTCACGCTCCACAACTCGGGATCGCGATAGATGGTGAGCGTCCGCTCGCCCGTCGCATCGATGATGATCGCAGAGACGGGCGTGGCCGCACCCGGCATGCGCACGATATGGCTGATATCGATCCCTTCGGTGGCCATCCGCTTGAGAATGAAGCCGCTCGAGGTCTCCCGCGCATCGCCCATCGGTCCTGCGAAGGAGACGCGGGCGCCGAGCCGCGCCATCGCGATCGCAGCATTGAGCGCGTTGCCGCCGCAGATCTCGGCGAGATGGCTGGCATTGGCCTTGCTGCCGCGCTCCGGAACGGAATCGACGCGAAAGGTGAGGTCGCGCACGGGAATACCGATACAGAGGATGCGCGGCGCGATCTCGGATGGCGCCATCGGCGGTCAGCTCTTGCCGTTCACCCAGCGGCCAAGCAGATGATGCGCGATCGCAAACGGATGCGGGCCGGCGAGCCCGTCCGGATGCGTCCGCTTCAGCATCAGGGCGGCCTCGTCGCGCGTGAACCAGCGGGCATCCTCGAGCTCGGAATGGTCGACGACGATGTCCTCGTTCAGCGCCCGCGCACTGCAGCCGATCATCAGTGACGACGGATAGGGCCAGGGCTGGGTCATGTAATACTGCACGTCGGCGCAGCGGATGCCGGACTCTTCGAAGATCTCGCGACGCACCGCGTCCTCGATGGTCTCGGCGGCCTCGACGAAGCCGGCAAGGCAGGAATACATGCCCGGCGGAAATTGCTTCTGGCGGCCGAGCAGGCACTTTTCGCCGGATGCCACGTGCATGATCACGACCGGATCGGTGCGCGGAAAGTGCTCGGCTTTGCAAGCCGGGCACTCGCGCTTCCAGCCGCCTTCCTTCATTCCGCTGCGGGCGCCGCAATTGGCACAATAGCCGTGGCGCTGGTGCCAGCCGACCATCGACTTCGCCATCGCGATCGCCGAAAGCTCGTCCGGCGGGATCGTGCCCTGCATCGCCATGCCGCGCAGTTCGGTGACGGTGTAGTCCTCGCGCCCGACCAGCTTCTCGGCCGCGGCCTGCGCCAGGCCCATGCCGAACAGCGCCGCACCATCGCGCAGACCGAGGAAAATCGTGCCGGGATTGGCACCGCATTTCAGCGCCTCGTCGATCGAGAGCAACGCGCGCACCTTGTCGCTCTCGCGCTTCACCAGCAGCGAGTCGCGGTACACGACATAGGCGCGGGATGACGATTTCTGCTCCAGCGCGAACAGCTTTTCGTCGTCGCGGCGCAGATGCGCGGCGCGATCGAGGACGTTGGTGACGAAGGCCGGCTGTCCCAGCGGAAACGAGTCGAATGCTGACATTTCTTGTTCTTTCAACCCAACCAGATCTTGCGGCGAAGCGCGCTGATGAAATTCTGCACCTCGGTGGCGTCGTGCGCCAAAGGCGGCATCACGCCCCACACCGGCCGCGGCCAAGCGGCGTCACCGGTACGCCGCGCGATGATGTGGACGTGAAGCTGCGGCACGAGGTTGCCGAGTGCGGCGACATTGAGCTTGTCGCATTTGGTGATCTCTTTCAGCGCGCGCGAGACGCGGGAAATTTCCGTCATCAATTGCGCCTGCTGCACTTCGTCGAGATCGATGATCTCGACCGCATCGGGCCGCCGCGGCACCAGCAGCAGCCAGGGATAATGCGCGTCCTTGATAACCAGTACCTTCGACAGCGGCAGGTCGCCGATGTCGATGGTGTCCTCTTTCAGGCGGGAGTGCAGCGACCAGGCGGGATCAGACATATGCGTTTCCGGGCGGCCCGATGGGGCGAGCTAGTTGGCTCCGACGACCATACGATACGGAGTCAGCCAGGGGAAGGATCGGGGCTCCGCGGTCACTGCATACTCGATCGTCATCCCGGACAAGCGCAGCTCTTGGCAAGGCGTAGCGTTGTCCAGGGCGGAGCGCTGATCCGGGACCGACAACCACAGGCAGTGGTTATTCCGCGAGCTGGTAACCCCGAATCTTCGCCAAACCCGATCCTGTGGTTATGGGTCCCGGGTTCGCGCTTTGCGCGCCCCAGTGCTGGCGGCTGCCTTACGCCTCCGCCAGCACGCGCGCATTGGCGCGGACGGAGGCTTCGCTGACGCGGATGCCGAGGCCCGGGCCGTCGGGCACCACGACATGGCCGGCGCGGTTGGCGACGCGCTCTTCCAGCACGTCCTCGGTCAGCACGTGATGTGGCATGTAGAATTCGCAGCCGAGCGAGATGCCCGGCGTTGCTGCGATCAGCTGCGTGCCGGCGGCGAGGCCGATGCCGCCCTCCCAAAGCGTGCCGCCATAGCCGGGCAGGCCGGCGATGTCGGCGAGCGCCATGATCGCCTGCGCCTCGAACAGGCCGCCGGCCTTCATCAGCTTGATCGAGACGGCATCGGCCGCCTCGCGGCGCACCACCTCCATCATGTCGCGGCGATCGAAGCAGCTCTCGTCGGCGAGAACAGGCGTTTCCAGCGCCGCGGTGAGCTGCGCCATCACGTCGAGATATTTGCGCGGTACCGGCTGCTCGATGAAGGTCGGCGCGAACTCCTCGACGTCGCGCAAAATCTTGATGGCGCCGAACGGCGCCAGCGCCTGGTTATAATCGACGCGCAGATCGACCTTGTCGCCGAATTCCTTGCGGATCGCCGCGAGATGATCGAGGTCCTCGCGATGCGGCTTCACGCCGGTCTTGACCTTGTAGATCACGTTACCGTCCGGAACCATCTTTCGCATCCGCTCGAGATCGGCCGCGAAATCGGGATCGGCGATCGAGAACGACAGCGGGATCGTGTCCCGCACGCGGCCGCCGAGCAGGTCGGCGACTGAAAGTCCCGACGATTTACCGACGATGTCGAGCAGCGCCATCTCGATCGCGACCTTGGCCTCGGCATGGCCGACCAGCGCACGGTCCAGTTCGGCCATCAGCGCGCGAATGCGACGCACGGGTTTGCCGAGCACAATGGGTCGCAGATAGATGTCGAGCGCGGAGAAGGCTGCTTCCGGCGTCCCCGTGAACACTTCCCACGGAGCTGCTTCGCCCCAACCGATCACGCCGTCGCTCGAGGTCAGCTCGACCAGCACGCGCTTGACCGTGCCCTTGACGTTGCCGACGCCCTGGAGGCGCGCCATCCTGATCGGGCTCTCGATCAGGAACAGCCTGATGCGTTCGACGGTCGCTTCGGTCATGTCAGGCCTCCATTGACGTGCCAGACCTGGCCGGTGACGTAGGACGCCTTCGGCGACGCCAGGAAGGCGATGATCTCGGCCACTTCATCCGGCCGCCCGCGGCGGCCCATCGGGATCAGCGCCTCGGTCGCGGCGATCTGTTCGGGCGAGAGCCGGCTCTCGCTCGGCTTGTCCTTGACGATGAGGCCGGGTGCAACCGCGTTGACGGTGATGCCGTCCTTGGCGAGCTCGATCGCGGTAAGCCGCACCAGGGCCTCCAGCGCGGAGCGGCTCGCAGCCGTCGCGGCAAAGGGTGCGAATTCGGGGCGGATCGCATGCGCCACAAAGGAGGATACAGCGACGATCCGCGCATCGCGCCCGGCCCGTAGCAGCGGAAGCGCGGCGTCAACGAGACGCGTGAAGGCGAGCGCGGATTCGTCCATCGCCTGGCGGAATTGATCGGCTGGCGTGCCGATGGCGCTGCCGCGGCGGGCGTGGCCGCCAACCAAAATCAATCCGTCGAGCCGGCCGAAGGCGCGTTGCGCGGCGGCGATGGCGTCGATGACGGCTGCTTCCTCGGCGAGATCGCCGAGGCACTTTGCGACGACCGCGCCTTTCGCTTCGGCTTCGGCCGCTGTGGCATCGAGACCTTCTGCGTTTGAGCGGGTGTGGAGCAGAAGCGCGGTCCCGGGGCCCGCGAGCAATCTTGCGGTCGCGCGGCCGATGCCGCTGGCGGCACCGGTGACGAGGTAGGTGCGGTCGATATCTGGCATCACGGTGTTGCGTTGGCTGGCGGCAGCGCGCCGGTGCGATGGAAGTGGCTGAGGAAGGCGCGCGTCGCGGCTTCCTGCGGATTGTCGATCACCTGCCGCGCCGGACCTTCCTCGACCACGATTCCGTCGCGCATGAAGATGAGGCGGTCGGCGACCTCGCGGGCGAAGGCGATCTCATGGGTCACGATCACCATCGTCATGCCCTCGGATGCCAGCTGCTGGATCACGTTGAGCACCTCGCCGACGAGCTCGGGATCGAGCGCCGAGGTTGCTTCGTCGAACAGCATCACGTCCGGCTCCATCGCGAGCGCGCGCGCGATCGCGACGCGCTGCTTCTGCCCGCCGGACAGCGTCGCCGGATATTGGTCGGCCTTTTCCGCGAGCCCGACTTTTGCGAGCTGTGCACGCGCGAGCTTCTCGGCGTCCGCCCGGGCCATGCGGCGCACCGTGACCGGCCCCTCCATCACGTTCTGGAGCGTGGTCATGTGCGGGAATAGATTGAAATGCTGGAACACCATGCCGGTGGTGGCGCGGAATCTTGCCAGCGTCTTCACGTCGGGCAGTTTTGCGCCGTCGCCGAACGCAAAGCGCGTGTCGCCGACGCGGACGCTGCCGCCGTCGGGCACGACCAGCAGATTGATGCAGCGGAGCAGCGTCGACTTGCCCGAGCCGGACGGGCCGATCAGCGCGACCACGCCGCCCTTGGCGACGTCGAGGCTGATGTTCTTCAAAACCTCGTTGCTGCCAAAGCTCTTGCGCAGGCTGCGGATCTCGATTTTCGAAGTTTGCTTGGATGGCTCGCTCATTCGCTGACCGCCAGTCGCTTCTCGCCGCGCCGGACGATGATGGTGAGCGGAATCAGGATCGCCGCATAGGCGACCGCGACCGCCGTGTAGGTTTCCAGCGGCCGGTAGCTGTCATGCGCGGCGACCTGGCTCTGATAGACGAGATCGGGCACGGCCAGCACCGAGACCAGCGAGGTGTTCTTGAACTGGATGATCGACTGGTTCATCAGCGCCGGGATCATGCGCTTGATCGCCTGCGGCAGCACGATGCGCCGCATGCTCTGGCCGGGTGTCATGCCGAGCGCGGCGCCCGCTTCCGACTGACCCTTGTCGATCGAGATGATGCCGCCGCGGATGATCTCGGAATAGAACGAGCCGCCATAGAGCGAGAGCGCGAGCGCCGAGGCCGTGATCGGCGTCATCTCGACGCCGGCCAGGATCGGCAACGCGTAATAGAACCAGATCAACTGCACCAGGATCGGCGTGCAGCGGAATGCCTCGATGAAGGTGAGGGCGGTGAGCCGCACCGCCTTGAAGCGCGACAGGCTGCCGAACGCGCCGAACAGGCCGAAGACGAGACCGAGCACGACGATGACCACGGTGAAGCCGACGGTGACGCCGAGCCCGTTGAGAAAGAGCCAGCGATAGCTCCAAAGGATGCCGAAGTCCCACTGATACATGCGTGTTTAACTCGTCGTGGGTGCCGTTGGCACCGTCGTTCCGGGGCGATGCGAAGCATCGAACCCGGAACCTCGAGATTCCGGGTTCTCGCTTCGCGAGCCCCGGAATGACAGTGGGAGATTACAGCGAAACGCCCGGCGGAATGTCCGCTTCGGTCACGCCCACCAGCTCCATATTGGTGATGATCGCGTTGCGGATGAAGCCGAGGCCCTTGTTGAAGTCGATCCAGGTGTTGACGTAGTCGCGGAAGGTCTTGTCGTTCTCGCGGCGGAAGCCGGCATTCGAGGTGGTAGCGAAGATCGGCGTCGGCAGCACGAACTGGCCGAGTGAGGGATTCTTCTTCAGCACCGTCAGCGACAGCATGGTGATCAGGCACTGCGCGTCGACGCGGCCGGTCTGGAGCGCGGCGGTGGCATCGTCGGCGGTCTTCAGCCGCGAGATCTGCGCCTTCGGCGTCAGGCGGCTGACGACCTGGTCGTGCGAGGAGCCCTGGTCGACGGCGATCTTGACGTCCGGCGAATTCAGTTCCGCCCAGCTCTTCGGCTTGAAGTCCTTCTTGCAGAGGATGCCGAAGGCGTTGTTGAAGACCGGCACCGAGAAGTCGACCACCAGCGCGCGCTTCGGGGTCGGGTTGAGGCCGAAGAAGATGTCGATCTTGTTGGACTGCAGATCGAGCACCGAATTGCCCCAGGTGGTCTCGGTGATCTCGAGCTCGGCCTCCATATCGTCGGCGAGCGCTTTGGCGATATCGACGTAAAAACCCTTCCACTGGCCGCTGGCGAGGTCCTTCATGTAATAGGGCGCGCCGCCGCCGACCGCGCCGATCCGCATCTTCTTGGTGCGGCGAATGCGGGCAAAGGTCGATTCGTTGGGATCCGCTGCGGTCTGCGCCACGGCCGGTGAGGCCAGCGTGGCCGCCGCCATCGCGCCAAGTCCGACAATCGATGCGACATCACGACGTGTAACCATTTTGAGGAATCGCTTTTCTGGTTGGATGAAGGTGTGTGGTTGATCTCGCGCGAAAAATTCACCCATCAATCGGCGTCAGCCGGCTGAAAAATGCTCTGGATCGGAGTTTCGCGCACCCTTTGTTTCGGTTCCGGCAGGATTTCATAGAAAGGCGCTGCCGGGCGGGCCCTGTCAAGACTCGATTGCCTCAGGGATGTGCGGGGCCTCGAAGATAGGCAGGGAGCCTATCGGCTTGACCCATTCGGAGGCGAATGGCGGCGTCTGCGCTTCGCGGCAAAAACGCCGCGGCGATGCGCTACGGCGCCGCCCGGCGAGCGCGTCGGTTCGAGCTATTTTCGCGAGAAAATTGAGAGGCTTCGGCGGTTCGCTTTAAAAATGCGAACGGCGCCCTGTCGGCGCCGTTCGCCGTAGACGGCGAGAGGTCGGTGCGGATCGAGCGACCCTATTCTGCGGCCTTTTCCGTAGCCTTGGCACGAACGGTCGCGAGGCGCGTCAGCGCGTCGCGGACGCCGGCGCCATAGGCGGGATCGGCCTTGGCGCAGTTGGCGATGTGCCGTTGCTGGATCGCGATCGCCGCCGCTCCGACGGCGCGCGCCGTATTGTCGAACAAGGCCTGCCGCTCGGCTGCGTTCATCTTGCGAAAGAGGTCGCCGGGCTGCCGATAGTGATCGTCGTCGATGCGATGATCCCAATGCGCGGCTGCACCATCAATCTCGAGCGGCGGCTCGTTGAGATCGGGCTGGTCCGTCCACTCGCCGAGGCTGTTCGGGAAATAGGTCGGCGTCCTCCCCTGATTGCCGTCGGTCCGCATTGCGCCATCGCGATGGTAGCTGTGATACGGGCATTTCGGCGCGTTGACCGGGATCAGGTGATGGTTGACGCCGAGGCGATAGCGCGCCGCGTCCCCGTAGGAGAACAGCCTCGCCTGCAGCATCTTGTCGGGCGAGAAGCCGATGCCCGGAACGACATGGGCCGGCGAGAAGGAGGCCTGTTCGACCTCGGCGAAGACGTTTTCCGGATTGCGGTTCAGCTCGAAAGTGCCGACCTCGATCAGCGGGAAGTCCGCCTTCGGCCAGACCTTGGTCAGGTCGAACGGGTTGAAGGCAAACGCCTTGGCCTGATCGTCGGTCATGATCTGCACGAACATCGTCCAGCGCGGGAAATCGCCGCGTTCGATGCTCTCGAACAGATCGCGCTGGTGAGTCTCGCGGTCCTTGCCGATGAGGGCTTCGGCCTCGGCGTCGGTCAGGTTTTCGATGCCCTGCTGGGTCCGGAAGTGAAACTTCACCCAGGTCCGCTCATTGGCGGCATTGATGAAGCTGTAGGTATGGCTGCCGAAGCCATGCATGTGCCTGAAGCTTCTGGGAAGGCCGCGCTCGCTCATCACGATGGTGACCTGGTGCAGAGCCTCCGGCAGCAGCGTCCAAAAATCCCAATTGTTGTCGGCGCTGCGCATCCCGGTTCGGGGATCGCGCTTGATCGCATGATTGAGGTCGGGAAAGCGCAAGGGATCGCGGAAGAAGAACACGGGCGTGTTGTTGCCCACCATGTCCCAATTGCCTTCCTCGGTGTAGAACTTCAGCGCAAAGCCGCGGATGTCGCGTTCGGCGTCCGCTGCGCCGCGCTCGCCGGCCACCGTCGAGAAGCGCGCGAACATCGGCGTGACCTTGCCGATCTCCGAGAAGATCCTGGCCTTGCTGTAGCGGGAGATGTCATGGGTGACCGTGAAGGTCCCGAAGGCGCCGGATCCCTTGGCGTGCATGCGTCGCTCGGGAATCACCTCGCGATCGAAGTGAGCCAGCTTCTCGATCAGCCAGACATCCTGCAACAATGCGGGGCCGCGGCGGCCGGCGGTCATGATGTTGAGATTGTCGCTGACGGGAGCGCCCGTCGCGTGCGTGAGATGGGGGCGTTTGTCGCTCATGTCATAAGTCCTGGTCGATGATTGGGGCGGGGATTCGCAACGGCAGCGAATTGCGTTCAGCCGTGCCAATGCGAGTTGCGGATGACGCTGCAGAAATTGCCGCGATGGAAATGCGGCTCCTTGTCGGCGATGACGTCGGCCTTGACGTTGCCGAACGTCGTGTCAGGCCGATGCTTGATGCCGTCGTAGAAGGCCTGGATGATGTCTTCCTTGAAATGCGGCGTGCGCGGAAACGCCTTCACGACTGCCTCGCGCTCCGCGTCGGAATATTCGCCGTAGGTGAGCCCGAGCACGTCCATCTCGACGCCCGCGGTCACCAGAGCGACGACGGGGTGCATGTGCTGGGGAACGCCCGGCGTCGTGTGCAGGGCGATCGCGGTCCACACCGTGTAGGCGTCGGCTTCCGAAATGCCGTGGCTGCGCAGGAAGTCGCGCGCGGCGTGCGCGCCGTCGACCTCGAACCGCTCGTGCTGGCTGCCATGGCCCGGCATCAGGCCGATGTCGTGAAACATGGCGCCGGCGTAAAGCAGCTGGCGGTCGAAGGTCAGCCCGCGGCGGACGCCGGCCATCGCGCCGAACTGGTAGACGCGGCTGGAATGGTTGAAGAGCAAATCCGTTTCGGTGTCGCGGATGTATTCGGTGATGGCACGCGCCAGCTTGCTGTCGGGGATGACGGCGGCCTCGGTGATTTCTGACATGAGCAGCTCCTGAAATTTAGGTCGCTCCCACTGTAAATCCGGGCTAGGCTGTCTTAAATCGACGTAACACGTCAAAAACGGACAAATTCGGATCGAGGCGGACATGGGCGCAAAGCCGAAACCAAGGACGGTTGTGATCGTGGCGCTGCCAGGCGTGCAGCTGCTCGATGTCGCAGGGCCGCTCGATGTGTTCGCCGAGGCGAACGTGCAGGCCGGCTATCCCGCCTATGCGCTGTTCGTGGCGGGCGCGGAGCCGGGGCCGATCCGTAGCTCCTCAGGTATCCGGCTGATGCCCGACCGAATCGTCGACCGCGACTTCCAGGAGCCCATCGACACCCTGCTGGTGGCGGGATGCCCGAACGCGGCCGAAGTCCCGGCGGACGGGAGCGTGATCGACTGGCTGCGGCGGCGGGCTTCGCGGACCCGCAGATTCGGCTCGGTGTGCAGCGGTGCCTTCTTCCTTGCCGCCGCCGGTCTCCTCGATGGCAGGCGGGTCACCACGCATTGGGCGGTCGCGGACATGCTGGCCAGCAAATTCCCGTCGGTCACCGTGGACAAGGATGCCATCTACGTCACCGACGGCAAGCTTCGCACAGCCGCCGGCGTGACCGCAGGGCTCGACCTCGCGCTGGCACTGGTCGAGGAAGATCTCGGGCGCGATACGGCCATGAAGGTCGCAAGCCAGCTCGTGATGTTCTTCAAGCGCCCGGGTGGGCAGATGCAGTTCACCCGCAAGGGCGAGGCTGTTCCCGCCGGCCGCGCCGCGCTGCAGGAGCTGCAGCGCTGGGTCGCCGCCAACCCCTCGCTCGACCACAGCGTTGCGAGCCTGGCGACGCGTATGGAGCTCAGCCCGAGGCATTTTGCACGGCTGTTCCGCGCCGAGGTGGGCGTCACGCCTGCGACCTGGGTCGAGGCAGCCCGCGTCAATGCCGCGAGGCGGCTGCTCGAGTTCGGCAATGAAGCCCCGAAGCAGGTGGCGCTCCATTGTGGATTCGCCGATGCCGATACGCTGCGTCGCGCGTTCCATCGTCACGTCGGCGTGACGCCCGCCGAGTATCGCAAGCGGTTTGCGCGAATCACGGAGATTCCAGCTCGCCAGCACTGAGCCGGCATCCGCGTCCAAATGGGCCGGCGGGGCCCTCCAGCGGGGTGTGCGGCACCCATGGATACCCGCTTGCTTTCCCGACCTTTTGGCCCCAAATAGGGACCGGGAGATTGGCGGTGGACGAGCCACTCGCCAACCGGGTCAGGTCCGGAAGGAAGCAGCCCTAACGAGGTCCGGATCGGGTCGCTCGTCAGTCTCCTACCTGTTTTTCCGAGCGAATTGCGCCGGCGGGCTTCCCGCCAGCGCGCTCCTTTCCGCAAAAGCCGGGCGAAAGACATTCCATTGCGGATCGACCGATGACCGACGCTGGCGCCCCTCCCAACCCCGACAGCGCCGGCCAGGCCAGCACGCCCTACCGGGTGCTGGCGCGCAAATACCGGCCCTCCAGCTTCGACGATCTGATCGGCCAGGAGGCCGTGGTCCGCACCGTCTCGAACGCGTTCGAGACCGGGCGCATTCCGCAGGCCTGGATCCTCACCGGCGTCCGCGGTGTCGGCAAGACCACCACCGCGCGTATTTTGGCCCGTGCGCTCAACTACGAGATGCCGGATGGCTCGGTGAAGGGCCCGACCATCCACATGCCGACGTTAGGGGTGCATTGCCAGGCGATCATGGAAAGCCGGCACATGGACGTGCTGGAGATGGACGCGGCCTCGCATACCGGCGTCGACGACGTCCGCCAGATCAATGACAGCGTGCGCTACGCGCCGGCCAGCGCCCGCTACAAGGTCTACATCATCGACGAAGTCCACATGCTGTCGACGGCGGCGTTCAACGCCTTCCTGAAGACGCTGGAGGAACCGCCGGAACATGCCAAATTCGTGTTCGCGACCACCGAGATCCGCAAGGTTCCGGTCACCGTGCTGTCGCGCTGCCAGCGTTTCGACCTGCGCCGCGTCGAGGCCGACGTGCTGATGAAGCACCTCGCCAATATCGCGGCGAAGGAGAGCGTCGAGATTGAGCCCGAGGCGCTGGGTATCATCGCGCGCGCTGCCGAAGGGTCGGTGCGCGATTCGCTGTCGCTGCTCGACCAGGCGATCGCGCATGCGGCAGGCACCGTGAAGGCCGATGCGGTCAGGCAGATGCTGGGGCTCGCCGACCGCACCCGCGTGATCGACCTCTTCGATTCGCTGGCGCGCGGCGACATCGCGAGCGCCTTCAGGGAATTCCGCGACCAGTACGATGTCGGCGCCGATCCGATCGTCGTGCTCTCGGACCTTGCCGAATTCGTCAACTTCGTCACCCGCGTGAAGATCGTGCCGGCGACCGCCGATAATGTCGCCTATGGCGAGACCGAGCGGGTGCGCGCGCGGGATTTCGCCTCGAAAATCTCGATGCGCGTGCTGTCGCGGATGTGGCAGATGCTGCTCAAGGGCATCACCGAGGTGCAAGCCGCGACGCGTCCCGCAGCGGCTGCCGAGATGGTGCTGGTGCGCATCGCCTATGTCGCCGACCTGCCGACGCCGGACGAAGCAATCAGGATGCTGGAGCAGAATGACGGCGGCTCGCCGGTCGTGGGCGGCGGAAATGCCGCGCGCAGTGGCGCGCCGGGTGCGCCGGTCGCCTCCGCAGCGCCGGTCGCTTCGGCTCCGCCCATGCGCGCACCGACCTCATCACCGTCCGCGTTTGGCGGCGGCGCTGCCCGGCCGCAGATGGCGGCGCCTGCGCCGGATCCGCAAGGGGCCGCACCCCAGCTGCGCATCACGAGCTTCACCCAGCTCGTTGCGCTCGCCGGGCAGAAGCGCGACCTCATGACCAAGGGCGCGCTCGAAGGCGACATGCGCCTCGTCCGTTTCGAGGAGGGGCGGCTCGAAGTCGCGCTCGAACCGAACGCGTCCAAGACCATGATTTCGGAGCTCGCGCGAAAATTCGAGCTGTGGACCGGCCGCCGCTGGACCGTGATCGTCTCCAACGAGCAGGGCCAGCCGACGCTGCGTTCGGTGAGCCTGGCGGCGAAGCAGGAACATGCGCGCTCCGCCGAAGCCGATCCGCGCGTCCAGGAGGTGCTGTCGCGTTTTCCCGGTGCGAAGGTCGTCGAGGTCCGCAGGCTTGCCCCCGAGGCGCCGGAATCCAATATTAATGCGGACTATGGCAGTGACGATCCGCCCGATGGTTCCGACGGCGACGATCTCTAGAGCATGATCCGGACCCGAAGGGCCGCGTCGCGCAAAGTGTGACGCGGTTTTCCGATTAGATCATGCGCAAACCAAAAGTGAAGGCACGATGACGAGTCATCGCGCCAACCAAGGACAGCACCGATGGTCGATATTTTCGGCATGATGAAGCAGGCGCAGCAGCTGCAATCCAAGATGCAGGAGATGCAGGATCAGCTCTCCAACGTCGAGGTCGAAGGCATCTCCGGCGGCGGTCTCGTCGCCGTGCGCATGACGGCGAAGATGGACGTGAAGGGCATCAAGATCGATCCCTCGCTGATGAAGCCGGAAGAGCGCGAGGTGCTCGAGGACCTGCTCGTCACCGCCCTCGGCGACGCCCGCCGCAAGGCCGAGACGGCCATGCAGGAGAAGATGCAGTCGCTTACGGGCGGGCTCAGCCTGCCGCCGGGTATGTTCGGCCAATAAGATGGGTTCGGTTGCAGGTCCCGAAATCGAGCGGCTGGTCCAGCTTCTCGCAAGGCTGCCGGGCCTCGGTCCGCGCTCGGCGCGGCGTGCGGCGTTGCACCTGATCAAGAAGCGCGAAGCGCTGATGATGCCGCTGTCTTCGGCCCTGCAGGTCGCGCTCGACAAGGTCCAGGTCTGCAAGACCTGCGGCAATATCGACACGCAAAATCCCTGCACGGTCTGCACCGATCCGAAGCGCGATGATGCCATCATCGTCGTCGTCGCCGATGTCGCCGACCTGTGGGCGCTGGAGCGGGCCAATGCCACTCAGGGGCGCTATCACGTGCTGGGCGCGACATTGTCGCCGCTCGACGGTGTCGGCCCGCAGGACCTCACCATCGACGCGCTGGTCGCGCGCGCACATGCCGCCGAGGTGCACGAGATCATCCTGGCGCTGAACGCGACGGTCGACGGCCAGACCACCGCGCATTACATCACCGACCTGCTTCAGGACGCCAACGTAAAAGTAACCCGGTTAGCCCATGGTGTGCCGGTCGGTGGCGAGCTTGATTATCTCGATGAAGGTACGCTATCGGCCGCGATGCGGCAGCGGACCCTGTTCTAGCCATCCAGACTTACGGAACGGACGACATGACGAAACTTTTCGCCACACGATCGGCTTTGGTCGCGACGATGATGCTGCTGGCGACGCCGGCCATCTCCGCGCAGCAGGACGACGGGGCGCCGCCGCCGTCGAAGCCCGGCAAGCCGATCAGCGCCGGCGAGGTCCTCTCGGGCGAATTGAACGCGATGAAGGTGCGCGACATCAAGAACGCCGGCAAGCGGATTGCGATGTACCAGATCACCTCCGAGCCGCGCCGTCTGCCGGCGCCGAACGGGCTGTGCAATCTCGAGACTGGCCCCGAGACGTTCCAGCTCGTCACCTCCAGCGACGCGCAGGCCACGCAGCTGAAATCGTTCGTCGGCAAGGCGATCTCGGTCAAGGTCGACGAAGTCGCCTGCGCCAGCGATCCCGGCCAGATGAGCGAGGCCGTGATCACGAAGTGGAGCTTGATCAGGAAGCAGTAGGGGGGCGCGGCTCCAGCCGAGCTACCGTAGGGTGGGCAAAGGCGCAAAGCGCCGTGCCCACCATTCTCCCAGCGACGATTCGGGTGGTGGGCACGCTTCGCTTTGCCCACCCTACGGCATCGCGGGCGTGGCGCGTGCCGAGTTTAAACCCTTACCGGCCCCAGCGCCTCAAAGTGCCCACGCTTCTGCAGCCAGGCCAGCAGCACCAGGCTCGGGATCGCCACCAGCACGCAGATCACGAAGAACAACGCCCAGCCGGTCGTGTCCGCCACGAAGCCCGCACTCGCTGACAGATATGTGCGACCGACCGCGGCGAGCGCGGTGAGCAGCGCGTATTGCGTCGCCGTGTGCAGCGGATTCTGGCACAGCGCGGAGAGATAGGCGACGAAGATCACGGTGCCGATGGCGCTGGTAAAGTTCTCGCAGGTGATGGCAAAGGCCAGCGCCCATTGGCTGGTGCCGACGAATGCCAGCCAGGAGAAGGAGAGATTGGCGAGCGCCTGCACCACGCCGCCGATCCACAGGCTCGTCGCAAGCGAAAAGCGCCGCGCCAGGAAGCCACCGGCAAAGCCGCCGATCAGCGTTGCCGCGAGGCCAACGCCCTTCACGATCGCCGCATAATCGTTGCGGGAGAAGCCGAGGTCGATCACGAACGGCGCGGTCATGGTGCCTGAAAAAGCATCGGTGAACTTGAACAGCACCACGAAGGCGAGCGCAGCGAGCGCGTCCTTGCGCGACAGGAACTCCGAGAAGGCCCCGATCGCTGCATGCAGCACGCGCGCGAACGCCGTCTCGGTTTGTGTCGCAGCTTCCGCCCGCACCGATTGCTCCGGCTCGGTCGCGACCAGCGCCGTGATCGTGCCGATCAGCACCATCGCCGCCATCACCACATAGCCCCACATCCAGGCCGACGCGCGCGGAATGCCGGTGCCCTCGAAGCCGGACACGATGAACAGCGCGCCCGCGGTCGAGACCAGCATGCCGATGCGATAGGCCGCGACGTAAGCCGCCATGCCGGCGGCCTGCTCGCTCTCCGGCAGGCTCTCGACGCGGAACGCGTCGACCACGATGTCCTGCGTCGACGACGTCGTCGCGACCAGCAGCGCGCCGAGCGCGACGTAGAACGGCGAGCGCGCGGGATCGGTGAGGGCCAGCAGCAGGATCGCGATGATCAGCAATAGTTGAGAGAACACCAGCCAGCCGCGCCGCCGCCCGAAGGCGCGGGTGAACAGCGGCACATGCAGTGCATCCACCAGCGGCGCCCACAGGAATTTCAGCGTGTAGGGCGTACCGACCAGCGCAAACAGCCCGATGGTCTTGAGATCGACCCCGGCCTCGCGCATCCACACCAGCAGCGTGGAGCCCGACAGCGCCAGCGGCAGCCCCGAGGAGAAACCGAGGAACAGCACGATCAGCACCCGCGGTTGCAGGTAGACGGCCAGGCCGTCACGCCAGGAGGCGGCGGGGGCATCGGTGCCGGCGGGGGAGGTCGCGTCGGGTGCGGTCATGGGGTGGTGTTAGCAGATTCTGAAGGAAAAGCCTCGTGGTAGCCGGTGAGGCGGTAGACGCCTCAACACCCTCGGTGTCATCGTCCGCGAAGGCGAACGATCCAGTAATCACCAGCGCCTCGATCCAATCACGGCTGCCGCGGCGTACTGGATACCCCGCCTTCGCGGGGTAGGACAGGGTACTACGAACTCACTCCCCCGCCTGGAGCTTCCTCGGGAACAGCTCCGGCGCGCCGGTGGCCACCAGATGCGGGCCTTCGGGCGTATCGGTCTTGCTGAAATCGAGCTCCTCGATTCGCCCCGCGCGCTTCTCGATCTTGTCGGCGGAGATCAGCACCTGCCGGACGTCCTCGTTCACGTCGGCAAAATGCTTCTGCAGCTTCAGCACGCGGTCGCGCAGGCGGCCGAGGTCGTCGCCGAGCTTGATCACTTCGGTGCGGATCTGGTCGGCGGCATCGCGCATGCGCGCGTCCTTCATGATCTGCTGCATCACCTGGATCGCGAGCATCAGCAGCGAAGGCGACACCAGCACGACACGGGCGCGATAGGCCTTCTGGATCACGTCGTCGAAACCGTCATGGATCTCGGCGTAGACCGATTCCGACGGCACGAACATCAGCGCCATCTCCTGGGTCTCGCCGGTGACAAGATATTTTTCGGCGATGTCGCTGACATGCTTCATCACGTCGCCGCGCAGCCGCTGCGTGGCGATGCGCCGCTCCTCGTCGGTGCGGGCGTCGTGCAGCGCGGTCATCGCCTCCAGCGGAAATTTTGCGTCGATGCAGAGCGGCCGCTGGTCGGGCAGGAACACCACGCAATCCGGACGCTTGCCGGTCGAGAGCGTGAACTGGAATTCGTAGGACCCCTTTGGAAGACCGTCCTGGACGATCGCCTCCATCCGCGCCTGGCCGAAGGCGCCGCGCGACTGCTTGTTGGCGAGCACGTCGCGCAGGGTCGTCACCTGCGTGGTGAGGTCGGTCAGGTTCTTGTGGGCGTTGTCGATGATGCCGAGCCGCTCGTGCAGCGCGCGCAGGCTCTCCATGGTGTTGCGGGTCGAGTGTTCCATGGACTGGCCGACGCGATGGGTCACCGAATCCAGCCGCTCGTTGACCGCCCGCGCCATCTCGGCCTGGCGGCCGGCCAGCGCCTGGGTCATGGCATCGACCCGGCCCGAGGACTCGCTCTGGGCGTGCAGCATCTGGCTGATGCGCTCCTCGAGCTCGTCGGCGCGGATGGCATTGGCCATGGCGAGTTCCGCGCCGCGGCGTCCCGAGCGCGCGATCACCACCGCAATCACCACCAGCAGGATGAGGACGAGGGCGCCGAAGCCGATCAGCGCATCGATCGTGCGGACCGGCCAGTCGCCAGCCAGGAAAATAATCTCGTTCATGGCGGCCCTTTTAGCCGATTCGACACCCTCCGCGAACGAATAGCGAACGTTTATGGTTAATAGCCCCCTAATTTTTATGGTTAACGAAACCTGAAGTTTTATGGTTAGCGGAGGGTTAACGGAGTTCCTCGCCGCATTGACCGCATCCGGCATGCGGCTTAAATCGCGGCCATGGCCCTCAGAGAAATCATCATCCTGCCCGACAAGCAGCTGCGTCTGGTCTCCAAGCCGATCGAGAAGGTCACGCCGGAGATCCGCAAGCTTGCCGACGACATGTTCGAGACCATGTACGACGCGCCCGGCATCGGGCTCGCGGCGATCCAGATCGCGCAGCCGCTGCGGCTGATCACCATGGACCTTGCCAAGCCGGACCCGGACGGCGAGACCAAGCCGGAGCCGCGCGTCTTCATCAACCCCGAGATCATCGCCTCTTCCGAGGATCTGTCGGTCTACGAGGAAGGCTGCCTGTCGATCCCCGAATATTACGAGGAGGTCGAGCGGCCTGCGAAGGTCCGCGTGCGCTTCACCGATCTCGACGGCAAGGTGCACGAGGAGGACGCCGAAGGCCTCTACGCCACCTGCATCCAGCACGAGATCGACCATCTCAACGGCGTGCTGTTCGTCGACTATCTGTCGAAGCTCAAGCGCGACCGCGTGATCAAGAAGTTCGAGAAAGCCGCCAAGCGCGCGGAGTAGTTTTTGGTGCCGCCCCACACTCCCCTGCGCTCCCTCCCCCCTTGCGGGGGAGGGCGGGGGAGAGGGGTAGCCCAGACGGAAGTCTATCCATCGTTCTGAATCAAGTGCGTGCCGCGACGCTTGCGCCGAGAGAACGCGTCGTGTGGCACCCCTCTCCCTAACCCTCCCCCGCAAGGGGGGAGGGAACGCATCGAGTTCTTGTCATGCCCCTCCGTCTGATCTTCATGGGCACGCCCGATTTCTCCGTGCCGACGCTGCTCGAACTGGTCGCGCATGGCCACGAGATCGCGGCCGTCTATACCCGCGCGCCAAAGCCCGGCGGCCGGCGCGGCCTGCAATTGCAGCCGACCCCAGTCGAGGAAGCGGCGCGAAAACTCGGCGTGCCCGTGCTGACGCCGAAGTCGTTGAAGACGCCCGAAGCGCTCGACGAGTTTCGCGCCTTTGACGCCGATGCCGCCGTCGTCGTCGCCTACGGCATGATCCTGCCGCAGGCGATCCTCGATGCGCCGAAGCTCGGCTGTTACAATCTGCACGCCTCGCTGCTGCCGCGCTGGCGCGGCGCCGCGCCGATCAACCGCGCGATCATGGAAGGCGATGCCGAGAGCGGCGTCATGGTGATGAAGATGGATGTCGGCCTCGACACTGGCGACGTCGCCATGGCCGAGCGGATCGCGATCACCGACAACATGACCGCGGTCGATCTGCATGATCGCCTCTCACGCCTGGGTGCCGATCTGATGGTGCGCGCGATGGCCGCACTCGCTCGCGGCGGCCTCCAGCTCAAAAAGCAGAGCGAGGATGGGGTCACCTGTGCCGCCAAGATCGACAAGGCCGAAGCGCGGATCGATTGGATCAGGCCCGCGCGCGCCGTGCTGCGTCACATCCACGGTCTGTCGCCGTTTCCCGGCGCCTGGGCCGAGCTTGAGAACGCACGCGTGAAAATCCTGCGCTGCGAGCTTGCCAAAGGATCGGGCGCGCCGGGCGCGGTACTGGACGATCAGCTCACCATCGCCTGCGGCGAGGAGGCGATCCGCATCGTCGAGCTTCAGCGCGAGGGCAAGGGCCGGATGCAGGCCGCGGACTTCCTGCGCGGTGTACCGCTGAAAGCAGGCGCCAAATTCACCTGACGCTGTCATACCCCGCGAAGGCGGGGTATCCAGTACACCGAGGCTTCTCGGTCGAACCGATAGGCCGCGCGTACTGGATCGCCCGGTCCCGGCTCCGCCAAGGCTACGCCGAGGCCCACATCAGCGCTCGGCACGCCGAAGCTTCAGCGAAGGCGGCAAGCCGGGCGATGACAGCAGAACTGGAAACTGATGCCCCGCTATAAGCTCACCATCGAATATGACGGCGCGCCGTTCTTCGGCTGGCAGGTGCAGGACACGCTGCCCTCGGTGCAGGGCGCGCTAGAGGCGGCGGTGAAGGCGATGACCGGCGCGGATCTGCGGGTGCATGGCGCGGGCCGCACCGACGCCGGAGTACATGCGCGCGGCCAGGTCGCGCATGTCGACATCGAGAAGCAGTTTCCGCCGGGCCGTTTTCGCGACGGGCTCAACGCGCATCTGCGTCCGCATCCGGTGGCGGTGCTGGAGGCCGAGGTCGTGCCCGACACCTTCGAGGCGCGCTTCTCGGCGGTGAAGCGCCACTACCGCTACCGCATCGTCAACACCCGCGCCAATCTCGCGCTCGATGTCGGCCACGCCTGGCGCGTGCCGCGCCGGCTCGACGCCGATGCGATGCATGCGGCGGCGCAGCGCCTGCTCGGCAAACACGATTTCACGACGTTTCGCGACACCGAGTGCCAGGCCAAGTCGCCGGAGAAGACGCTCGACCAGCTCGACGTCGAGCGCGACGGTCGCGAGATCACGATTGTCACCTCGGCGCGCTCGTTCCTGCACAGCCAGGTGCGCTCGATGGTGGGATCGCTGGTGTGGGTCGGCGAAGGCCGCTGGACCGCCGACGATCTCTCCGCAGCGCTCGAAGCCCGCAACCGCGCAGCCTGCGGCATCGTCGCGCCGCCTGACGGGCTGTATCTGGTGAAGGTGGATTATTAGCGTCCGCTGCCGCGACAGGCGTCATGGCCGGGCTTGTCCCGGCCATTCACGATCTTCTTCTAGGCTCGCAAAGAACGTGGATGCCTGGGACAAGCCCGGGCATTACGGCGGAATATGCGGCGAAGGCCGCGGTTTGCTAACCAAAATACCGCGTCAAAATCCCGCGATAGACCTGCGTCAGCTTCTCCAGATCCACCACCGGCACGCGCTCGTCGACCTGGTGCATGGTCTGGCCGACCAGGCCGAACTCGATCACCGGGCAATAGCTCGAGATGAAGCGCGCATCCGAGGTGCCGCCGCTCGTCGACAGCTCCGGCTTCCGTCCCGTCACTTCCTCGATCGCCGATACCGCGAGATCGGTGAACGGGCCGGGTTTTGTCACGAACACGTTCGAGTTCGACGGCTCCCAGACGATTCGGGCCTTGATACGGTTGCCGCAGGCCTTTGCCAGCCGCGTCTCGACCAGCTCGCGCAGGCTCGCCTGGGTGTGGTTGTCGTTGTAGCGGATGTTGAACTTTGCGCGGGCCTCGCCGGGGATGACGTTGTTGGCCTTGTTGCCGACGTCGACCGAGGTGAATTCGAGATTGGAGGCCTGGAATTGCGCGCTGCCATGGTCAAGCGGCTCGTCACTGATCGCCACGATCAGTCGCGAAATGTCCGGCACCGGATTGGCCGCGCGATGCGGATAGGCGACATGACCCTGCACGCCGTCGACATAGAGCGTGCCGGACTGCGAGCCGCGGCGGCCGACCTTGATGGTGTCGCCGAGCGTCTCGACATTGGAGGGCTCACCCAGCACGCAATGATCGAATTTTTCGCCGCGCTCCGCGGCCCACTTCAGCAGCTTGATGGTGCCGTTGATGGAGACGTCTTCCTCGTCGCCGGTGATCAGGAACGAGATCGAACCTTTTCCATCCGCACGCGGCGTGCCGCCATTCGCGGCGAGATGCTCGATCACGGCGGCGACCGAGCAGGCGATGCCGCCCTTCATGTCGACCGCGCCGCGGCCGTGCAGGAAACCGCCTTTCACCTCGCCGGAGAACGCGCCGACGCTCCAGGCGCTCTCGTCGCCGGGCGGCACCACGTCGGTATGGCCGGCGAAAGTGATGTGCGGCCCTTCGCTGCCGATCCGCGCATAGAGATTGTCGACGTCGGCGGTGCCGGGCTCGCTGAACGTCACGCGGTGGCAGGTGAAGCCTGCTGCGTTCAGAGCTTTTTCAAGCACGCCCAGCGCACCGGCATCGGCCGGCGTTACCGAGGGGCAGCGGATGAGATCGCGGGCAATCGAGAGGGCATCGGTCATGCGCCCCGCTTAACATGCATGCCGCCGGGTCGGCTAGCGCTGGGCGGGACAATTTCGATCTCGCGGCTCTGGTCCCAGCTTTTCGCAGAGAGCGATGCGGTGCTGCCCTCGACGTCGACGAGTGGATCGGGACCGAACCGGTTGTGGCCTGATGTGCCGGGCGCAACGAACATTTCGACCAGGCCCCACAGCCACAGCGTCGAAGCGGAGAGGTTGAGGGGAAGCGTCCAATGAGAGTCGGGCAGCAGGTCCGAGAACTGGCTGAACAGGCCGGGCACGACGAAGAAGGCAACGATCCACCAGCCGCTCCTGTCGCGATCGTGCAGCCGCTTGATGGTCGTCGCCAGGAAGATCCATGAGAACACCGCCAGGCCGGACGATTTCAGGATCAGATCCGTGCGGTCAAAGGATGCCAGCGAGCGATAGGTCCGGGGATCGACCAGCTTGAAGAGGTCGTCGAGGCCGAAGTCGAAATCGAGCTTGATGGATAGCTTCAACGCCCCCTCGGCGCCGAGGAGGTGAATCACCTGACCGATTATCCCGAGCAGCGCTGCCAGCACCGCGACGATCAGCAGCGCCTGCCACAGCAAGGCGCGGTTGATGCGGCCGTCGAAGCGGAAGAGGTACCAGGTCCAGTCCATGCGAGAGGCTCCGGGCGGTAACGGCCGCCCGGTGATTGGTCGCGATGGAGGGAGGGTGGGTTCGATGAGGCTACCAGACCCGTCATCCTGTGGTGCTCGCGTAGCGAGCCTCGAAGGATGAAACGGTCGGGATGCAGCCGGGAGCCGGGCCGTCGCCCTTCGAGGGCCGCTGAAGGAGCGGCCACCTCAGGGTGACGGTGATAGATTGCGTTTTGGGACGCAAACTCAATCCCGCAGCAGCTCGTTGATGCTCGTCTTCGACCGTGTGCGTTCGTCGACGCGCTTGACGATCACGGCGCAGGCGGTGCTCGGGCCGATCTGGCCGTTCTTCATGGGCTTGCCGGGCAGCGCGCCGGGCACCACCACCGAATATTCCGGCACCTCGCCCATGAAGACCTCGCCGGTCTCGCGATCGACGATCTTGGTGGAGGCGCCCAAAAACACGCCCATCGCCAGCACCGCGCCCTTGCGCACGATCACGCCTTCGGCGACCTCGCTGCGTGCGCCGATGAAGCAGTCGTCCTCGATGATGACGGGCTCGGCCTGCAGCGGCTCGAGCACGCCGCCGATGCCGGCGCCGCCGGAGATGTGCACGCGCTTGCCGATCTGCGCGCAGGAGCCGACGGTGGCCCAGGTGTCCACCATCGTGCTCTCATCGACATAGGCGCCGAGATTGACGAAGGATGGCATCAGCACGACGTTCTTGGCGATGAAGGCCGAGCGGCGCACCACGGCGCCCGGCACCGCACGAAAACCGGCATCGCGAAAACGGTTCGGGCCCCAGCCTTCGAACTTCGAGGGCACCTTGTCCCACCAGCTCGCCTTGCCGGGACCGCCGCCAATGACGTCCATGTCGTTGAGGCGGAAGGACAGCAGCACCGCCTTCTTCAGCCATTGATTGACCTTCCACTTGCCGTCGGCGCCGCGCTCGGCGACGCGCGCCTCGCCCTTGTCCAAGGTCTCCAGCGCCTGGTCCACGGCCTCGCGCACCTCACCCTTGGTCGAGGTCGAGATGCCGTCACGCGCGTCGAAGGCGCTGTTGATGGTGGATTCGAGGGCTTGGAGGGACATCGGGATTTCCTCTGGGGAGCGGGAATTTTGATGGATTGGGGCGCTTTTTCGGGATTTGGCGGGGCGGAGTCAAGGCATACTCCACCGTCGTCCCGGGCTCGCTTCGCGCCCCGGGACGACAGCGGCTACTTGGGGCGCGACAGCCCGCCCAAGAACCCCGTCAGATCATCCGTGACGTGGTCGACATGGGCGGCGTCCCGGCCTTCCAGTTCCCAGTCCTCGCGCACCACTTCCCTGGTGCCATCAGGCACCACCAGCACCGTGGTCATGCCGAGCGCGTGGGGGACGGTGAGGTTGCGGGCGAGATCCTCGAACATCGCGGCCCGGGTCGGATCGACCGCATGATCTTCGAGGAATTTTTGATAGGTCTGGCGTGCCGGCTTCGGCTCGAACCCGGCGGCGATGATGTCGAACACGCCGTCGAAATGCGTTGCCAGGCCAAGCCGCGCCAGCACCGCATCGACATGGTCGACCGAGCCGTTGGTCAGGATCAGTTTTCGCCCCGACAGTTTTGCGATGGCCTCGCCGAGCGCCGGGTTCGGCTCCAGCGGCGAGTGGTCGATCTTGTGGACATAGGCGAGGTAGTCGTCGGCGCGCACGCCGTGCAGGGTCATCATGCCGCGCATGGTGGTGCCGAAGCGCCGGTAATAGTCCTTCTGGATATTGCGCGCTTCTTCCGGGCCCACGTTCAGCCAATTGCACACGAACTCGCCGATCCGCGCGTCGACCTGCTGCCACAGATTGACGTGATGCGGGTAGAGCGTGTTGTCGAGGTCGAACACCCAGGTGTCGACGTGCGAGAAGGTGCGGGGTTGATTCATCAAAATTCTCTCAATCACGGCATCGCAAAACGCAGCGTCTTGCCGCCGCTCGACATGTCCACCACGCCAAAACCCGTCGCCGCGAATCCGCGCGCGCCGCAATCGGCCTGCTCGTTGGTCTCGAACTTGGTCTCGCGCGTGCAGAGCTGCTTGTCGCCGCCCCAGTTCAGCGGCTTGTCCTTCAGCTTGATGACGCGGTTGTCGGCGTCGATGGCCTCCGCGAAGCTGAAAATCTGCTTCGGCTGCCCGGTCACATCGGGGTGCAGGCAGGTCTTGGGATCGATGCGATACCAGCCGCGGCTCGTCACGGACTTGCCGTCGTCGGTGGCGACCGCCGCCATCACCTTGTGCGGCGTGTCGTTGCACCAGGTCAGGCCGGTCGCAGAAGGCGTCTGCACGGCCTCGACCATGGTCTTGAAGAAGTTGGGCGACGACACGATGTCCGCCGCCAGGCCGCGGCTCTTCAGGAAAGCGGCCAGCGCGCTCTGCGTCTTCGGCCCGTCGACGCCGTCGATCGGGGCTGCGTCATAGCCTGCGATCACCAGCAGCCGCTGGATGCCGGCAAGGCGCGCCTGCTCGTCGTCATATTCGGAATCCTCGGCGAGATAGGCAACGAGATTGCCGTCGGCGCCCTGCGTCGGTGTGATCTGGGTAAAGGCAGCCTGGGTCTGGCCGCTGCGGCACTGGCGCGCGGCGGCGATGACGAAATTGTCCTGCGCCACGCACAGCATGTCGCTGCCGTTCTGCGGGATCGGCGAGGCGCCGTAGACGCCGAGCGCGCGGGCGTTGAGCAGGATGCGGTCGGCGGTCAGCGTGCCCTGCACCACGACGCGGCAGGTGGCGGGATCGATCCTGAACCAGCCCCGCGTCGCGGTCGCCGCCTTGTCGTCGATGCCGATCGCGGCCTCGACGACATAGGACATGCGGTTGCAGATTTTCAGATCGGCCAAGGCGGGCGCGGAGGAGAAGAAGAACGAGACGGCCGCGGCCGGCAGCGTCATTAGGAGACGGGTCAGGAATGAGCGGCCGTGTTGCCTTACTTTCAGCTCGTCATGCCCGGGCTTGTCGCGGGCATCCACGTTCTCAGCGCGGGTCCAAAGGTCGTGGATGGCCGGAACAAGCCCGGCCATGACGGCTTTCCTTGGCCCGCTCTTCCTCACTTGTGGATCAGCGTTCCCGTGCCCTGGTTGGTGAAGAGCTCGAGCAGCACCGCGTGCTGCATCTTGCCGTCGATGATGACGACGCCCTCCACGCCCTGTTCGAGCGCGTAGATGCAGGTCTCGACCTTCGGGATCATGCCGCCGGAAATGGTGCCGTCGGCGATCAGCTTTCGCGCGTCCTTCACCGAAAGCTGCGGGATCAGCTTCTTCGACTTGTCGAGCACGCCAGGCACGTCGGTGAGCAGCAGCAGGCGCTTCGCCTTCAGCGCGCCGGCGACCGCACCGGCAAAGGTGTCGGCGTTGACGTTGAGCGTCTGGCCTTCCTTGGAGGTCGCGAGCGGCGCCAGCACCGGGATCAGCTCGTAGCCGATCAGCTGGTTGAGCAGCGTGAGGTCGACCTTCTCGGGGTCGCCGACGAAGCCGAGATCGATCGCCTTCTCGATGTTCGAGCCGGGATCGACGATGGTGCGCGTCGTCTTCGACGCCTTCACCATATTGGCGTCCTTGCCGGATAGCCCCACGGCCTTGCCGCCGGCCTCGTTGATGTAGCCGACGATCTGCTTGTTGACGGAGCCGGCCAGCACCATCTCGACGATCTCGATGGTCGCGGCATCGGTGATGCGCAGGCCTGCCGCGAACTCCGACTGGATGCCGAGGCGCTTGAGCATGGTGGCGATCTGCGGCCCGCCGCCATGCACCACCACCGGGTTGATCGCGGTCTGCTCGAGCAGCACGATGTCGCGGGCGAAATTCTTTGCGGTCTCCTCGTCGCCCATGGCATGGCCGCCATATTTGATGACGATGGTTTCTTCGTCATACTGCTGCATGTGCGGCAGCGCTTCGGACAGGATGCGGGCCTGGTCGAGCGGAGAGATGTCGGTCATGAGGCGGATCTCGCTGGCGGGACTAACGCGGCCTGCGTTCTATCCGATTGGCGGGCGCGGCGCAAAGTGAGTGTTCTCTCTTACCCTCCCCTGGAGGGGTAGGGGAATCGCATATGGCGGCGGATGGGCGTTGCGAAGCGGTTGGAACTGGATTCTTTGGGTGTCTCCCACT
>NZ_JAFCJT010000040.1 GCF_018130785.1 Bradyrhizobium liaoningense | reverse complement strand
AAAGTCCTCACCATCCTCAACGCCATGCTCAGGGACCAAAAACAATGGCAACCCGCTTGACGAAGAACACAGTCGCTGAGGCGCCGGAGCGTAGCGGGGGCCTCGAAGGGCGACGGCCCGGATGCATCCGGGCCGTTCATCCTTGGCTCGCTACGCGAGTGCCGCAGGATGACGGGGCTGATAGTGGTGCGGAAGCGGAGCGCTAAGCCGTTTCGCTCAGTGCGACCGCGCCAGGCAGAACGCCACGACCTGCTCGAGCGCGCTCTTCATCGGCGAGGACGGGAACAGCGCCAGCGCGTCGACGGCCATGGCGCCGTAGTGCTGGGCGCGGCTGAGCGTATCTTCCAGTGCGCGGTGCTTGTTCATCAGGCCGATGGCGTGATCCAGGTCGGTGTCGCCGATCTCGCCGCGCTCGAGCGCGCGGATCCAGAAGGCGCGCTCGGTGTCGTTGCCGCGGCGGAAGGCGAGCACGACCGGCAGGGTGATCTTGCCCTCGCGGAAATCGTCGCCGGTGTTCTTGCCGAGCTTGGCGCTCTTGCCGCCATAGTCGAGCACGTCGTCGACGAGCTGGAAGGCGATGCCGAGATTCATGCCGACCGAGCGGCAGGCGGTCTGCTCCGCCTTCGGGCGGTTGGCGATGACGGGGCCGACCTCGCAGGCCGCCGCGAACAGCTCGGCGGTCTTGCCGCGGATCACGGCGAGATATTCATCCTCGGTTGTGGCGGTATTCTTGGCGGCGGCAAGCTGCATCACCTCGCCCTCGGCGATGGTGGCGGCGGCCGCGGAGAGGATGTCGAGCGCGCGGAGCGAGCCGACCTCGACCATCATGCGGAAGGCCTGGCCGAGCAGGAAGTCGCCGACCAGCACGCTCGCCTCATTGCCCCAGAGCATGCGGGCCGAGAGCTTGCCGCGGCGCATCTCGCTCTCGTCGACGACGTCGTCGTGGAGCAGGGTGGCGGTGTGCATGAACTCGACGGAAGCGGCGAGCTTGATGTGGCCGTCGCCGGCGTAGCCGGCGAGGTTGGCCATGGCGAGCGTCAGCATCGGCCGCAGGCGCTTGCCGCCGGAGGAGATCAGATGGTTGGCGACCTCCGGGATCATGGTCACGTCCGAACCGGTCCGCGACAGGATCGTGGCGTTGACGCGCTCCATGTCACCGGCGACAAGGGCAACCAGCTCTTCGATCGACGCGCCGGGAGTTTCGAAAGGTACGATGACGGCCACGCCGGTCTCCAATATTTGCCCCGGAAGGGCTATTCTGATGGAAAGACAATAGAAACTGGCAGCGGATGCGGCAAGTGCCGCGGAACCATTGACATTTGCCGCTTTAGCCCCTTTCAGGCAGGAGACCTGCGTTTTGCGTGAACTGGTTCGAACCAACGATATGGTGCTGGTGTCGGCGATCGGCGCGCTGCTCGACGGCGCCAACATCCATCATCTGGTGCTGGACCAGAACATGAGCATTATCGAGGGCTCGCTGGGCATCCTGCCGCGGCGGATCCTGGTCCATGAGGATGACGCCCAGGAGGCCAGGGAGCTCCTCACCGAGGCCGGCCTCAGCCATGAACTGCGCGGCGATGATTGACGTCGTCACAGACTTCACCGAGGACGCCTTTCTCGGCGGGCAATTGCGGCTGAGGCAGAAGCGGTCCGGCCACCGCGCCGGGCATGACGCCATCCTGCTTGCGGCGGCGACGGAAGCGCGGGCGGGCGACCGCGTGGTCGATCTCGGCGCCGGCATCGGCGCGGCCGGGCTGGCGCTCGGCCGGCGCGTCGCCGGTATCGGGCTGAGCCTGGTCGAGATCGATCCGGAACTGGCGGAGCTCGCGCGCGCCAATGCGGCAGCGAATGGAATTACCGCGGAGACGATCGTGCTCGACGTCACGGCCGACGCGCAGGCATTTGCGGCAAATGGCCTCGCGCCTGACAGCGTCGACGCCGTGCTGATGAACCCGCCCTTCAACGACCCCGCACGCCATCGCGGCTCGCCCGATCAGATGCGCCAGACCGCGCATGTCGCGACCGGCGAGACGCTGAATAGCTGGGTGCACGCGGCGCGGCGCATCCTCCGATCGAATGGCGCGCTGACCCTGATCTGGCGTGCAGATGGGATCGCAGAGGTCATGGCAGCGCTGTCACGCGGCTTCGGCAGCCTGTCGATCCTGCCGGTTCATGGCGAGGCGAGACGGCCCGCGATCCGCGTGCTGGTGCGCGCAGTCAAAGGCGGTCGGGCTCCGACGCGACTGCTGCCGGGCCTCATGCTCAACGATGAGTCACGCGTGCCTGAAAATCAGGTGACGGAGATTCTGGAAGGGAGGGCGCCCTTGCCGCTGGCGGAGCCGTGACGGCTTACTGCGGAAGCGATTCCGACTGCTGCTCTTGCGGGGTCGTCAGGCGGATCGCCATGAACAGTGCTCCGACCAGCAGCATCAGCAGATAGATTTTCATGGTGTTCTCCGCTGCCCCATTGCAGCTTCCCAACGGCAAATCTGCAAAACACGTTCCGGGCACTTCCAATGACAGTCGCGTGATAAGAAATGGTTAATCAGAGGTAACGGCATGGCCGAACAATTGAACGATCGTGAGGGTTCCGGCCTGGCCGACAAGCTCATGCAATACCTGCCGGCGCGCTTCCGACCCGGCACGGCGGTGGTGCCGGTGGTGCGGCTGTCCGGTGTGATCGGTGCGGTGACGCCGCTGCGCCCGGGCATGACGCTTGCGGGCGTCGCGCGGGTGCTGGAGCGGGCGTTTTCGTATCGGAACGCCAAGGCCGTGGCGCTGGTGATCAATTCGCCCGGCGGCTCGCCGGTGCAGTCGCGCCAGATCTATCTGCGCATCAAGCAGCTCGCGGCAGAGAAGAAGCTGCCGGTGCTGGTGTTCGTCGAGGATGTCGCTGCGTCCGGCGGCTACATGATCGCCTGCGCCGGCGACGAGATCATATGCGATCCGTCCTCCATCCTCGGCTCGATCGGCGTGGTCGGCGGCAGCTTTGGTTTCCAGGAGGCGATCAAGCGGCTCGGCATCGAGCGGCGGCTCTACACGGCCGGCTCGCACAAGGCGATGCTCGACCCGTTCCTCCCGGAAAACCCCGACGATGTCGCCAAGCTGAAGGCGCTCCAGCGCGAGATCCACCAGATCTTCATCGCGCTGGTGAAGGAGAGCCGCGGCGCGCGGCTGAAGGGCGCCGACGACACCTTGTTCACCGGCGAATACTGGGCCGGCGAGAGTTCGATCGCGCTGGGGCTCGCCGACGGGATCGGCGATCTCCGCTCAACTCTTCGTGCCCGCTATGGTGAGAAGGTTCTCACCCCCGTGATTGCGCAGCCAACCGGTTTGCTCTCGGGCTTTTTGGGGCGGAAATCGGCCGGTGCGGGGCAGCTTTCGGCCATGGAATCAATGGCCGGTCTGCCGGACGAGCTGATCTCGGCGGTCGAGACGCGGGCGATTTGGGCGAAATTCGGGTTCTAGGGCGCGCGCTGCCGCGCCATTTGGTCCAAGGGGATTCAAGCCGAGCCAATTGCGGGGCGGCCTGGTCTGCGCAACAATGTGCGTGGGGGCTGAGCACTCAACAAGGATCGACAGATGCCGCCGTTCGTCGCTTTCGCAGGCGTCCTGGGCGGGCTTGCCGTGGTCCGCTGGGCCTACAAGACCGCCGTCCGGATCAACCAGGAGCTGGAGGAGATGCGCCTGTCGCGCGTCGCCGAGGCCGCCCATGCCGGGGAAATTCAGAAGCTGAAACGTGACCCCGTGACCGGAGCGTATCGGCCCGGCTAGGCCGCGCTGCCGTAGGGTGGGCAAAGGCGCTCATGCGCTGTGCCCACCATTCCCTTTGTAACTGTGGTGACGATGGTGGGCACGCTTCGCTTTGCCCACCCCACCGCACCGTTCGGGGTGAGGGGCTGATCGGCCCGAATCCGCCCCCTTTGCCTTGATTCCCATCCCCGCCGTCGATACGGTCCCGCGCGATTCAAACCCCCCGCGAGAGCCTGATCTGACGATGGACGCCTCATTGCCCGCCCATATGCGCCCGGAACGCTCGTTCCAGGGCTTCATCCTCGCGCTCCAGCGGTTCTGGGCCGAGCAGGGCTGCGTGATTCTGCAGCCCTACGACATGGAGATGGGCGCGGGCACCTTCCATCCGGCGACGACGCTCCGCGCGCTCGGGCCGAAGCCCTGGAACGCCGCCTATGTGCAGCCCTCGCGCCGGCCCAAGGACGGCCGCTACGGCGAGAATCCGAACCGGATGCAGCACTACTACCAGTTCCAGGTGATCATGAAGCCGTCGCCGCCGAACCTTCAGGAGCTGTACCTGAAGTCGCTCGCCGCGATCGGCATCGATTCCGCCGTGCACGACATCCGCTTTGTCGAGGACGACTGGGAGAGCCCGACGCTCGGCGCCTGGGGACTCGGCTGGGAGTGCTGGTGCGACGGTATGGAAGTCAGCCAGTTCACCTATTTCCAGCAGGTCGCAGGCTTCGAATGCGCGCCGGTTGCGGGCGAGCTCACTTACGGTCTCGAGCGCCTGGCGATGTACGTGCAGGGCGTCGACCGCGTCTACGACCTCAATTTTAATGGCCGCGAGGGCGCCGCCAAGGTGACGTATGGCGATGTGTTCCTGCAAGCGGAGCGGGAATACTCGAAGCACAATTTTGAAGTTGCCGACACCGCGATGCTGTTCGAGCAGTTCAAGATGGCCGAGGCTGCGTGCAGAAAGTACCTGGAGGCAGGCTGGAAGGACGGCAAGCGCGAGGCGCATCTGATGGCGCTGCCGGCCTACGACCAGTGCATCAAGGCGAGCCACGTCTTCAACCTGCTCGATGCGCGCGGCGTGATCTCCGTGACCGAGCGGCAGAGCTACATTCTTCGGGTGCGCGAGCTGGCCAAGGCCTGCGGCGAGGCCTGGATCCATACTGAAGCGGGCGGAGCGGCCTGATGCCCGATCTTTTGCTTGAACTCTTCTCGGAAGAAATCCCCGCGCGCATGCAGGCCAAGGCGGCCGACGATCTGCGCCGCATGGTCACCGACAAGCTCGTCGCGGAAGGCCTCGTCTATGAGGGCGCCAAAGCGTTCGCGACGCCGCGCCGCCTTGCGCTGACCGTGCACGGAATCCCTACGCGCCAGCCCGATCTGAAGACCGAGCGCCGCGGCCCCAAGATCGGCGCGGCCGATGCGGCGGTTCAGGGTTTTCTGAAAGCGACGGGTTTGCAGTCGCTGGATGAGGCCAAGATCCAGCGCGACCCCAAGGGCGATTTTTACATCGCGCTGATCGAGAAGCCCGGCCGCGACGCGATCGACGTGCTCGCGGAAATTCTGCCCGTCATCATCCGCACCTTCCCCTGGCCGAAATCGATGCGCTGGGGCTCGCGCTCGGGCAAGCCGGGCTCGCTGAGCTGGGTGCGTCCGCTGCACGCGATCACCGCGACCTTTGGGCCCGAGACGGAAGAGCCCGATGTCGTGAAATTCTCGGTCGACGGCATCGAGACCGGCCAGACCACCTACGGCCATCGCTTCATGGCGCCGGCTGCGATTTCCGTGCGCCGTTTCGAGGACTATGAGGCGAAGCTGAAGGCGGCAAAAGTCATCCTCGATCCGCAGGCGCGCAAGGACATCATCTTCGCCGACGCCAAGGAGTTGACGTTCGCGCAAGGGTTCGAACTGGTCGAGGATCAGGTGCTGCTGGATGAGGTATCCGGCTTGGTCGAATGGCCTGTCGTCATGATGGGATCATTCGAGCCGGAATATCTCGCGATCCCGGAAGAGGTGATCCGCGCCACCATCCGCAACAACCAGAAGTGCTTCGTCGTCAGGGATTCCAAGACGGGCAAGCTGACCAACAAGTTCGTCCTCACCGCCAATATCGAGGCGGCCGACGGCGGCAAGGTCATCGTATCCGGCAACGAGCGCGTGATCCGTCCGCGCCTGTCGGATGCGAAGTTCTTCTACGAGACGGACCTGAAGACGAAGCTCGAGGATCGGCTGCCGAAGTTCGAGCAGATCGTGTTCCACGAGAAACTCGGCACGCAGGCCGCGCGCATCAAGCGCATCGAACGCCTTGCCGCCGAGATCGCGCCGCTCGTTGGCGCCGATGTCGCGAAGGCCAAGCGCGCCGCGCATCTGGCGAAAGCGGACTTGTTGACCGAAGTCGTCGGCGAGTTCCCTGAAGTGCAGGGCCTGATGGGCAAGTATTACGCGCTGGCGCAGGGCGAGAATGCGTCCGTCGCTGCCGCTTGCGAGGAGCACTACAAGCCGCAAGGCCCGACCGATCGCGTGCCGACCGATCCGGTCAGCGTGGCGGTCGCGCTCGCCGATAAGCTCGATACGCTCGTCGGGTTCTGGGCCATCGACGAGAAGCCGACGGGCAGCAAGGACCCGTATGCGCTGCGGCGTGCGGCGCTGGGCGTGATCCGGCTGATCGCTGAGAACAACCTGCGTCTGTCGCTCGTGAAGGTGGCGGCGTCCGCACTCGCCGGCTTGTCCGTGAAGTCGGCCGATGCGGAGAAGCTTCCAAGCGATCTCCTCGCCTTCTTCGCCGACCGCCTCAAGGTCCAGCTCCGCGAGCAGGGCGCGCGTCACGATCTCGTCGATGCCGTGTTTGCCCTCGGCGGCCAGGACGATCTTCTCATGATCGTCCGCCGCGTCGAGGCGCTCGGAAAATTCCTCGAATCCGACGACGGCAAGAATTTGCTCGCCGGCACCAAGCGCGCCAGCAACATTCTCTCGATCGAGGAGAAGAAGGACAAACGCGCGTTCGACGGCGCGCCGGATGCTACGCTCTACAGCCTCAATGAAGAGAAGGCACTGGCAAAGGCGATTGGCGAGGTGAAGACGGAAGCCAGCGCCGCCGTCGCCAGGGAAGACTTTGCGGCTGCGATGAGCGCGATGGCAAAGCTGCGTCCGCCGGTCGATGCGTTCTTCGACAAGGTTCGCGTCAACGACGACGATGCGAAGGTGCGCGAGAACAGGTTGAAGCTGCTCAACGAGATCCGCAGTGCGACGCGTGCGGTGGCAGATTTCTCGAAGATCCAGGATTGAGACTCGGTCGCGCGGCAAACACCGCTGTCATTCCGGGCTCGCGCCAAGTGGCGCGCCCCGGAATGACGAAGCACAAAAAAGCCCCGCCCGGCGGGGGGAAACCGGGCAGGGCCTGATGTCCGATTTATACTGCTCGCGCCAGCCTGATTGAAGTGACGCGCCGGACATCGAGTTGAACGACCGCGTTTTCAAGCGAAGTGGATACCGGTTCGCGTGAAGAAAACGCGTTCAATAAGAATTTAGTCCATCACCTCGACGATGCGCCGCGAGCGCGGCTCGACCAGCACGGTTTCGCCGTTCACGACGGTGTAGCGATAGGTGGTGGCGCCGAAACGCTGCGGCACGTCATAATAGGTGATGCCGGTTTCGGGTAACGTGCTCCCGACCACCACGCGATCCGGGACACGGAAGGCCGGCACACGTTGCTCGACGACATATTCGCGAAAGGCCGGCCGCTGTTCGACCGCAATCGTCGGGCTGCTGTCGACCACGACGGGCGCGCGTCCCACCGTGACACCGCTTTGCGCCTGCGCCGCGACGGGCGAGCCAATCGCGGCCGCGAGCGCTGCAAGAGCAAGAATCCTGTTCCGCATGGACAACTCCTTCGAGAAGGTTTTCGGGAAGCGCCAGTGGCGCGACCGGTTGCCAATGCTGCGACGCGGACGATGTTCCGGAAAATGCCCTGCCGCATTCGGGGCATTTTCGGGCAGATTTCGCGAAGCCCGGAACCCCCGCGGCGCTGGTGCGTCTCTACCCGCGGAACCCGGTCCGCTATGATCCGGCTGCGATTCGCCTCACGCTACGGAAAGACAATTCATGCACATCACCGTCGCCCATATCTCGCCGCTTCTGTCGCTGCTTGCGGGCGTGCTCATCCTGATCATGCCGCGCCTTCTCAACCTGATCGTCGCGATCTTTCTCATCATAAATGGTGCGATCGGACTCGGATTGTTGAAGTGGCTCCATCTCTAGGCCTTCATTTTCCGGAACTCTTCGACTTGCGCGGGCCTGCCCAAAGTGGTGTAAGGCGCGCGATTTCCCTTTCCTCTCGCAGGTTGTGTGCAAGCTATGGCCAAAGCCGCCTCGAAGCCCAATAAAACTCCAGCGAAATCAAAGTCATCTGCCGCGGCGAAAGCCGCGCCGGCGGCTCGCAAGGCGCTCGCCAAGAGCACCTTGAAGAGCGCCCCGAAACCGGTCGCCAAGACAGCTGTAAAGACGGCTGCAAAGTCCGCTCCAAAGCCGGCTGCGAAGCCCGCAGCGAAGGCTGCGACCAAGGCGGCCGCGCCGAAGGTTGCCGTGAAGCCCGCCCCCAAAAAGGCCGCGCCCGCCAAGGCGGCGCCAGCCGCGGCCAAGGCCGGGAAATGGGTGTTCACCTTCGGCGACGGCAAGGCCGAAGGCCGGACGGAGATGCGCGACCTGCTTGGCGGCAAGGGCGCCAACCTCGCCGAGATGGCCAATCTCGGCCTGCCGGTGCCTCCGGGTTTCACCATCCCGACCTCGGTCTGCACGTACTTCTATGCGCACGACAAGTCCTATCCGAAGGAATTGCAGTCGCAGGTTGAGAAGGCGCTCGACTATGTCGGCAAGTTGACCGGCAAGGTGTTCGGCGATTCCAGGAACCCGCTGCTCGTCTCCGTGCGCTCCGGTGCGCGCGCCTCGATGCCGGGCATGATGGACACCGTGCTCAATCTCGGCCTCAACGACGAGACCGTGGAAGCGCTGTCGGAACTGTCGGGCGACCGTCGCTTCGCCTATGACAGCTATCGTCGCTTCATCACCATGTATTCGGACGTGGTGCTCGGCTTCGAGCATCATCACTTCGAGGAAATCCTCGACACCTTCAAGGACAGCCAGGGCTACACGCTCGACACAGATCTGTCGGCCGAGGACTGGGTCGATCTCGTCGGCAAGTACAAGGACGCGGTCGCGCGCGAGACCGGCAAGGATTTCCCGCAGGATCCGCACGACCAGCTCTGGGGCGCGATCGGCGCGGTGTTTTCATCCTGGATGAACGCGCGCGCGGTGACCTATCGCAAGCTGCACGACATTCCGGAATCCTGGGGAACCGCGGTCAATGTGCAGGCCATGGTGTTCGGCAACATGGGCGAGACGTCTGCGACCGGCGTCGCCTTTACGCGCAACCCCTCGACCGGCGAGAGCAAGCTCTACGGCGAGTTCCTGATCAACGCGCAAGGCGAGGACGTGGTGGCGGGCATCCGCACACCGCAGGACATCACCGAGGAAGCGCGCAAGGAATCCGGTTCCGACAAGGCGTCGATGGAAGCGGCGATGCCGGAAGCCTTCAAGGAGCTGACGCGGATCTACACGCTGCTTGAGAAGCACTACCGCGACATGCAGGACATGGAGTTCACGGTCGAGCAGGGCAAGCTGTGGATGCTCCAGACCCGCGGTGGCAAGCGTACTGCCAAGGCGGCCTTGCGCATCGCGGTCGAGCTCGCCAATGAAGGCCTGATCACCAAGAAGGAAGCGGTGACGCGGATCGATCCCGCCTCGCTCGACCAGCTGCTGCATCCGACCATCGATCCCGACGCCAAGCGCGACGTGATCGCGACCGGCCTGCCGGCCTCGCCCGGCGCGGCCTCCGGCGAGATCGTGTTCTCCTCGGACGAGGCGGCCAAACTCCAGGGCGACGGGCGCAAGGTGATCCTGGTCCGCATCGAGACCAGCCCGGAAGACATCCACGGCATGCACGCCGCCGAAGGCATCCTGACCACCCGCGGCGGCATGACCTCGCATGCTGCGGTGGTCGCGCGTGGCATGGGCAAGCCCTGCGTCTCCGGCTGCGGCACCATCCGAGTCGATTACGGCCGCGGCACCATGAGCATCGGCTCGCGCACCTTCAAGACCGGCGACGTCATCACCATCGACGGCTCGCTCGGCCAGGTGCTCGCCGGTCGCATGCCGATGATCGAGCCGGAGCTGTCCGGCGAGTTCGGCACGCTGATGAAATGGGCTGACCAGGTCCGCAAGATCGGCGTGCGCGTGAATGGCGATACGCCGGAGGACGCGCGCACCGCGATCAAGTTCGGCGCGGAAGGTATCGGCCTGTGCCGCACCGAGCACATGTTCTTCGAGGAGACGCGCATCCGCACGGTGCGCGAGATGATCCTCTCCGAGGACGAGCAGTCGCGCCGCGCCGCGCTCGCAAAGCTGCTGCCGATGCAGCGCGCCGACTTCGTCGAGCTGTTCGAGATCATGAAGGGCCTGCCCGTCACGATCCGCCTGCTCGACCCGCCGCTGCACGAGTTCCTGCCGCACACCCATGCCGAGGTCGAGGAAGTGGCGCGTGCCATGAACACCGATCCGCGGCGCCTGGCCGACCGCGCGCGCGAGCTCTCGGAGTTCAATCCGATGCTCGGGTTCCGCGGCTGCCGCATCGCGATCGCCTATCCGGAGATCGCCGAGATGCAGGCGCGCGCGATCTTCGAAGCCGCCGTCGAGGCCGAGAAGCGTACCGGCAAGTCCGTCGGCCTCGAGGTGATGGTGCCGCTGATCGCCACCAAGATGGAGCTCGACCTCGTCAAGGCGCGCATCGACGCCACCGCGAAGGCGGTGATGCGCGATACCAACACCAAGATCGCCTACCAGGTCGGCACCATGATCGAACTGCCGCGCGCCTGCCTGCTCGCAGCCGAGATCGCGGAGAGCGCCGAGTTCTTCTCGTTCGGCACCAACGACCTCACGCAGACCACCTACGGCATCAGCCGCGACGACGCGGCGAGCTTCCTCGGTCCCTACGTGACGAAGGGCATCCTGTCGGTCGATCCCTTCGTCGCGCTCGACCAGGAAGGCGTCGGCGAGCTCGTCAAGATCGGCGTCGCGCGCGGCCGCAAGACGCGCACTTCGCTCAAGGTCGGCATCTGCGGCGAGCACGGCGGCGATCCCGCCTCCGTTGCGTTCTGCCATAACATCGGCCTCGACTACGTCTCCTGCTCGCCCTACCGCGTGCCGATTGCCCGTCTCGCAGCGGCGCAGGCCGCGCTCGGCAAGGCCGTGGCGAGCCAGGCGTAAGCGACGCGTTGAAGTGGTGAATGCGAAGAGGCGGGGCCAGAGGCTCCGCCTCTTTCATTTTGCGTGATGATAAGTGTGTTGCATGCGCAACCCGCCACACACACAGTGTCATCGCCCGCGAAGGCGGGCGATCCAGTACTCCGTGACGGTTGTGATTGAATCGAAAAGCTGCGGCGTACTGGATGCCCCGCCTTCGCGGGGCATGACAGCTGTGGTGGCGTGGAAGCACTTTGTGCAACACCGGGAACTCACACGCGTCCCGTAATGATACGCCCGCGCAACGGTTCGTTCACCATTCGCGTTGACCGAATATTTACCGCTTTACGAGAGGCGGCGTTTACCAACGTGCATCATTGCCCGTGAAAACACCTGCAATCGCTTGAGTGTGCCGCACGCGCAACGCCGATTAACGCCCCGGCAACCTAAATTGGATACTGACGATAAAGATCGAATTGTACGGACGTACTGCGGTTCGATTTTTCTGGCGTAAGCGTAGCGTGAGCGTGTCGATGTCAGTGTTGCGTAACCATCCGAAGGGCGCGCGGTTCGCGTCCTTCGGAATCGGTCTCTGCATCTTCGCATTGATGCCGAGAGAGACCGGCTATCAGGATATCGCGTCGTTGCTGGCGCGTCAGCCCGGCGTCGCCGAGCGCTGGCAGAAGCAGGTGTTTTCCGCCGCGTCCTCGATCCAGCTCGCCACCTACAGCTTTTCTCGCCCGATCGGCACGTCGCTTCCGCAGAGCACGATGGTTCGCCTCGCGAGCCTCGATGGTCGCGACGTCACCGGCGCGATCAGCCGCAATCCCGCGCTTCAGGTGCCGCCGCGCTACCAGGCCGCCGATTTTCCCAAGGTCGATCGCTCCATGAAGGGCGATCGCCTCGCAAGCGTCACACCCACGCAGGCTCCCGAGACGACCGCGCCGGCACAGCAAGATCCCGCGACATCGAACAGCTCGGTGTTCGGCGCCAAGACCGCCGCGTTGCCGCAAATCATGTCGCCGGAGTCCGCGGCCGCGCTCGATCCCGAGCTTCAGGAAGCGCTGCGCGCGCCGCCGCTGCCGCAATATGCCAATCCGCCACAGGCCAGTGACGCAGCGCGCGCGTTCGCGGTGCAGCCGCTCGAGGCGCTGAAGCAGGCGACCCTTCCGGAGGCACCGCCGCGCGATCCCTTCCGCGTCAAGACCTCGAACCTGTTCTTCGGCAGCTCCTCGCTCGGCGGTAATCTCGAGAGCATCGAGAGCTGGCAACCCGGCGCCGAGCCGCTGATCGTGATGCCCGACCCCGATATGAAGGTGACGGCCTCGCTGTCGCCGCCGTCGGCCGATATCGCCAAGGACATCGAAAGCGGCGAGAGCGTCGCGCCGAAGGGCGAGGTCAATGCCGACAACCAGCGTGCCAGATCACCGGCCGAGCGGCTCGCGCTCGACGACAAGTCGCGCGCAAAGTCCGAGAAGTGTCTTGCCGAAGCCGTCTATTTTGAATCGCGCGGCGAGGCCGTGCGTGGCCAGATGGCAGTTGCGCAAGTCGTGATGAACCGCGTCTTCTCCGGCAAATATCCGGACACCGTGTGCGGCGCGGTCTATCAGAACAAGCACCGCCATTTGGCCTGTCAGTTCACTTTCGCCTGCGACAACAATGCCGACGTCATCCGCGAGCCCGAGATGTGGGAACGCGCGAAAAAGATTTCGAAGGCGATGCTCGACGGCCAGATCTGGCTGCCTGAAGTGGGCAAGTCCACGCACTACCACGCCTATTGGGTGCGACCGTCCTGGGTCGCCGAGATGAAGAAGATGTACAAGACCGGCGTCCACACCTTCTATCGCCCGCGCGCCTGGGGCGACGGCAGCGAGGAACCGAGCTGGGGCACCCCGGCCCAGACCGCGGCACTTTCCGCCGAGCTCGCCCAGGAAGCCAAGAGTTCTGCCGAGATGGGTGTGAGCGAGCGAAGGTAATCATTCACAGAAGTTCGTCATGCCCGGGCTTGTCCCGGGCATCCACGTTCTTTGTGTTGCGAGGCGAGGCGTGGATGGCCGGGACGAGCCCGGCCATGACGGTGTGGGTTACGCCTCGATATCCAGCGCGCAGTCGAAGTTCGGGGCGGAATGCGTCAGCGCGCCGGATGAGGCGTAGTCGACGCCCGTCGCCGCGATGGCCGCGATCGAGTCTAGCGTGACGCCGCCGGATGCCTCCAGCTTGAGGCGCCCCTCGTTGAGCCTGACGGCCTCGCGCAGCGTCGCAAGGTCCATGTTGTCGAGCAGCACGGCATCGGCGAGCCCGCTGCCGAGCACCTCGCGCAATTGCGCGAGCGTATCGACCTCGATCTCGATCTTGACGAGGTGACCGGCATGGGCGCGGGCGCGCTCCAGCACCGGGCGGATGCCGCCGGCGACGGCGATGTGGTTGTCCTTGATCAGGATCGCATCGTCGAGCCCGAAGCGGTGGTTGAAGCCGCCGCCGCAGCGCACGGCGTATTTCTCAAGCGCCCGCAACCCCGGCGTGGTTTTCCGGGTGCAGCAGATGCGCATCTTGGTGCCTTCGGTCCGTGCAACATAGTCGGCCGTGAGCGTCGCGACGCCCGACAGGCGGCCGACGAAGTTCAGCGCGGTCCGCTCCGCCGTGAGAACGGCGCGCGCAGGACCGGAGATCGTCAGCACGTGCTGGCCGCGGGCAACCCGTGCGGCATCGCGGACCTGCGGGCGCACCTCGATATCGGGCGATAGTTTTTGCAGAGTCGCCAGCGCCAGCGGAAGACCGGCGATCACGCCGGACTGGCGCGCAACCAGGACGGCTTGGGCCTTGGTTGCCTCCGGGATCGTGGCGAGCGAGGTGATATCGCCGGCGCGGCCGAGATCCTCGTCGAGCGCGCGCTGCACGGCCTCGTCGATCGCGAGCGGCGACAAGAAGGCGTCGGGATAGAGCAGGGAGGTCGGGGTCATCATGGGGCTTCCTTCAGGCGATCATGGGTTGGGCGGTGCGGGGCAGCGGACGATCGGTGAGGCCATCGGCCACCTCGTGTGCCGCCGCGAGCGTCGTCATCGTTCTCCGTGCCAGGGCGGGGACATCCGCCGGATGATCCGCGCGGAAATGTGCGCCGCGGCTCTCGCGCCGGGTCCATGCTGCGGCTGCGACGAGCAGGGCCGTCGTTGCCATGTTGCGGACAGCGATGTTCGTTGCCTCGCGCTCGAGCGATGCAAAACTGCGTACGGCCTCGGCAAGTCCATCATTGTTGCGGATCACACCGACATGCGTGCTCATCATTGCCCGCAGCCGCGTCACGGCCGCAGCATCCGGCGCGCCGCCACGCGGTATCGCCGGCGCATCGGGAAGCCGGGCAGGCGAGCGGATGGCCCGGCCGGCGATGTCGTCAGCGATGCGGGCCGCATAGACCACGGCCTCCAGCAGTGAATTCGAAGCGAGCCGGTTGGCGCCATGCGCGCCGGTGGACGACACTTCGCCCCCGGCCCAGAGCCCGTCGATCGAGCTGCGGCCGCGCTCGTCGACCGTAATGCCGCCCATATGGTAGTGCGCGGCCGGCGCGATCGGGATGGCCTGCGTGGCGGCATCGATGCCGGCGGCGATGCAGCTCGCATATACGGTCGGAAATTTTTCGGCGAAGCGCGCACCGAGCGCCTCCCGCGCATCGAGGAAAGCCCCGCGCCCGGCCGCGATCTCGGCGAATACACCGCGCGCCACGATGTCGCGCGGCGCGAGCTCGGCGAGCGGATGATGCGCGAGCATGAAGCGCGCGCCATCGCCGTTGATCAGCGTCGCCCCTTCGCCGCGCAGCGCTTCGGTCGCAAGCGGCGCTGGATCGCGCCCGACCATGATGGCGGTCGGATGGAACTGCACGAACTCGGGATCGGCGATCGCGGCGCCGGCGCGTGCTGCGATCGCAAGGCCGGAGCCGCTGGCCTCGGTTGGGTTGGTCGTGACGGCATAGAGATGGCCGATGCCGCCGGTCGCCAGCACCACCGCACGAGAGGCGAGCAGGACCGGCGGTGCTGCCCAATTGCCGGCCTCGCGCAATTGAAGGCCGGTGACGGCGCCGCCCTCGGTCAGCAGCGCTTCGGCGACAAAGCCTTCGATCAGGTGGATCGAGGGCGTGCGGCGCACGGCGTCGCTTAACGCCGCGATGATCGCGGCACCCGCGCCGTCGCCGCGCACATGCACGATGCGCCGCGCCGAATGCGCGGCCTCGCGGCCGACAGCGAGCCTGCCTTCGAGGTCGCGGTCGAAGGGCACGCCATAGGCCAGCAGGTCGCGGATGCGCGGGGCGGCCTCGCGCGCGATCCCGAGCGCAATCGCTTCGTCGACGATCTCGCCGCCGACGGCGATCGTGTCGGCGGCGTGCGCCTCCGGCGTATCGCCTTCGGCAACGGCTGCAGCGATGCCGCCTTGGGCCCATGCGGACGACGCGCCCTGGCCGAGCGGCGCGGCCGAGATCAGCGTCACCGGCCGCGGCGCAAGCTTGAGCGCGCAAAAGAGTCCGGCAAGGCCGCCGCCGACGATGACGACGTCGTCGGTGGTGCGGGTGAGGTTGTGGATGTTGTCTTGCATGTTCTGTGCTCAATTCTTCAGATTGATCATGCGCTCGACCGAGCGCCGCGCGCGTTCCGCGAGCGCGGGATCGATCGTGACCTGCTCGCCAAGCGTGAGCAGGCTGTCCAGAATGTTGGCGAGCGTGATGCGCTTCATGTGCGGGCAGAGATTGCAGGGGCGGAGCATCTCCACATCAGGCAGCTCGGCGCGGACATTGTCGGCCATCGAGCATTCCGTGATCATGACGAGCCGCCGCGGTCGCCGCTCGCGCACCCAGTTGATCATGTGCGCGGTCGAGCCGGTGAAGTCGGCTTCCGCCAGCACGTCCGGCGGGCATTCGGGATGCGCGATGATCTGCACGGACGGGTCGGCCTCGCGATAGGCGCGCAGCTCGTCGCCCGTAAAACGCTCGTGCACCTCGCAGGCGCCCTTCCAGGCGATGATTTTCACGTCGGTCTTCGAGGCCACGTAAGTGGCGAGATAGCGATCGGGCAGGAAGATCACGCTCGGCGCGTTCAGGCTCTCGACCACTTGCACTGCGTTCGACGAAGTGCAGCAGATGTCGACCTCGGCCTTCACTTCCGCCGACGTGTTGACATAGGCGACGACAGGCACGCCGGGAAATTTTTCGCGGAGCAGGCGAACGTCCGCGCCCGTGATGCTGTCCGCGAGCGAGCAGCCGGCGCGCGCGTCCGGGATCAATACCGTCTTGTCCGGGTTGAGCAGCTTTGACGTCTCCGCCATGAAGTGCACGCCGCATTGCACGATGATGTCGGCCTTCACCTTGGTCGCTTCGACCGCGAGCTGAAGCGAGTCGCCGCCGATGTCGGCGACGCAATGAAAGATTTCCGGCGACTGATAGTTGTGCGCGAGGATCACGGCGCCCCGGGCCTGCTTCAGCTCGTTGATCGCCTTGATCGTCGGCGCCATCAGCGGCCACTCGATCGGGGGGATCACATGCTTCACGCGCTCGTAGAGCGGCGCAGTGGCCCGCTCGACTTCCGCAGTCCATTCCAGCGAGGGCATCGGCAGCGTGGGGCCGGTTCGCGCTGGTATGGCGCGAGGAGGGATGGGGACTTGGCCCTGCGGCCGGTTGGCAAAGTCGTCGGGGCCGTAAATTCCAGTGATAGGCATCGAAGCCTCCCAAGCTAATTATGCTCTATGTGAGTATATATAGAGCCTGAGAAATCCGGCCGAGAGGGCCGGTGCGGTTCTCACATATACTCAATCTGAGTAAATCAAAGATAACACGCGCCCGAGCACGCCGCTAGCCCCAGCCGCACACATTCCCGTCAAATCGCAGCCCGGTGCATCAGGGCAGGCCGTGTTGAAACGCAATGCTCCGGCGGCAGCCCTTCATAGAACGCAATCATTTTTGGCTTGGGATTTTCATGCATCTGCATTAAATGCCTGATTAGCGGTTGCCTATTCCGGATCCGCCAGCGACTGACGAGGAACACCATGTCCACTCAAGCGGGCGAGCTCGGTCCGGTCTCGCGTTCCTCCTCCTGGCGCACCCCGGCGATCATCATTCTCTGCGGCTGTGCGATCGGCATGCTCGGTTTCGGCCCGCGTTCGGCGCTGGGCTTTTTCGTGCAGCCGATGAGCCACGAATTCGCCTGGGGCCGCGACGTGTTCGGCCTCGCCATCGCCGTGCAGAACCTGCTGTGGGGATTGGGCCAGCCCTTTGCCGGCGCCGTCGCCGATCGCTTCGGCCTGTTCCGGGTGATGTGCGTCGGCGCTCTGCTCTATGCCGGCGGCCTGCTGTTGATGCGCTACTCCTCGACGCCGCTGTCCTTGAATCTCGGCGCGGGCGTCATGGTCGGCTTCGGTCTCGCCGGCTGCTCGTTCAACCTGGTCCTGTCGGCGTTCGCCAAGCTCTTGCCGGCCGAGAAGCGTGGCCTTGCGCTCGGCGCCGGCACCGCGGCGGGCTCGTTCGGCCAGTTCCTGTTCGCGCCCATCGGCGTGGCGCTGATCGATAATTTCGGCTGGCAGCAGGCGCTCACCGTGTTCGGCTTCCTGATGCTGTTGATCATCCCGCTGTCGCTGGCGCTGTCGACGCCGCCGGTCGCAACCACGACCAATGCGACGCCAGCGGATGAGCAGACCTTCACGAAAGCGCTCGCCGAAGCCTTCGGCCATCGCTCCTATGTGCTGCTGGTGCTCGGCTTCTTCACCTGCGGCTTCCAGCTCGCCTTCATCACCGTGCATCTGCCGGCGTTCCTGGTCGATCGCGGCATCTCGACGCAAACCGGCGGCTGGGTGATCGCGGCGATCGGCCTGTTCAACATCATGGGATCGCTCAGCGTCGGCTATCTCCAGAACTCGCTGCCGAAGCGCTACATCCTCTCGACCATCTATTTCACGCGTGCGCTTGCGACGCTCGCCTTCATCTCGTTCCCGATCACGCCGTTCTCGGCGATCGCGTTCGGTGCGGTTTCCGGTCTGACCTGGCTGTCGACCGTGCCGCCGACCTCGGCGCTGGTGGCGCTGATGTTCGGCACGCGCTGGCTTGCGACACTCTATGGCTTCGCCTTCGTCAGCCATCAGGTCGGCGGCTTCCTCGGCGTCTGGCTCGGCGGCATCGTGTTCGAGCGTTTCGGTTCCTACACGCCGATCTGGTGGCTCTCGATCCTGTTCGGCGTGCTCTCCGCGCTGATCAATCTTCCGATCGTGGAGAAACCGGTTCAGCGAGCGGTTGCGCAGCCTGCCTGATCGGCTAAACATCCCCGACCAACAAGTTAGGGAGTTCAGCCGTGGCCACATTCAAGGCGATCCGGATCGACAAGGCGGACAAGGGCACCGCCGCGCAGCTCACGCAGTTCGACGAAGCCGAGCTGATGGATGGCGACGTCACCGTCCGCGTCGAATGGTCGACGCTGAACTACAAGGACGGCCTCGCGCTGACAGGCAAGGCGCCGGTGGTGCGCCGCTTCCCGATGATCGCCGGCATCGATTTCGCCGGCACGGTTGAAACTTCCTCCCATCCGCAATGGAAGGCGGGCGACAAGGTCGTCTGCACCGGCTGGGGCATGGGCGAGACCCATCTCGGCGCCTATGCCGAGAAGGCACGGGTGAAGGGCGACTGGCTGGTCGCCTTGCCGCAGGGCCTGTCGGCCCGTGACGCCATGGCGATCGGTACCGCCGGCTTCACCGCGATGCTGTCGGTGCTGGCGCTGGAGAAGCACGGTCTGTCGCCGAAGAGCGGCCCCGTCGTGGTCACGGGCGCCGCCGGCGGCGTCGGCTCGGTCGCCACCGCCGTGCTGTCGAAGCTCGGCTATCACGTCATCGCCTCGACCGGCCGCGCCTCGGAAGCCGACTATTTGAAGGACATCGGTGCTGCCGAGATCATCGACCGCAATGAATTGTCGGCGGCGGCCAAGCCCCTTGCCAAGGAGCGCTGGGCGGGCGGGGTGGACAGCGTCGGCTCGACCACGCTCGCGAATCTCCTGTCGATGACGAAGTATGGCGGCGCGATCGCGGCGTGCGGCCTGGCGGCCGGCATGGACCTGCCGTCTTCTGTCGCACCCTTCATTTTGCGCGCGGTGTGCCTTCTCGGCATCGATTCCGTGATGTGCCCGATCGAGCCGCGGAAAGCCGCCTGGCAGCGTCTGGCCTCGGATCTGGATCGGACAAAACTATCTGAAATTACTCATGAAATTCCGCTCGAGGAAGTTTCGGAATGGGGCGCGAAAATCCTGGCCGGTCAGGTCCGCGGCCGCATCGTGGTAAAAATTGTCTAACGGCGTTCAGACTTTACCAACCAAGCTGCTTCAATGTTGCCTTGGTTAGTATGGTAAGCAGCGGGTAAAGAGATAAGGCATTGCCCGCGCTGGGGTTGGTTCGGAGTTGAGCATGCTTGCGCGTATAGTGTTGGGGGCTGTCACGGCGGCAGCGACGTTTGCGCCGGCCATTGCAGGAAGCATGAACGCCGATGAGGCGCGCCGCTTCGTGGCGGGCAAGGTGTTCGCCTTCACCTGTTTCGACGGCACCCGCGGCGCAGGCCGCATCCTGGACGACCTCGGCGCCGCCGGCGCGGTGCAGTTCTCGGGCGCTGGCCCGGTGAAGCATCTCCGCCTGCCCGGCAACACGCTCCAGATCCGCGGGCAGAACGTCTGCGCCTCGATCAAGGGCATTCCGTTCGAGCCCTGCTTCAACCTGGAAAAGACCGACGATCGCAGCTTCCGCGGCTCGGTGTCGGGCATGGGCTTCGCCTATTGCGACTTCCACCACCAGGGCGGCAATCAGATGCTGATGGCCCGCGCGACGGCGCGTCCGCGCTCGCTGCGCTCTTCGGAGCGCACCGGTTCGGTCGCGGCGTCCAACACTGAAGTCGCCGCGCGCATCGAGACCCCGCGGGTCGAGAGCAGCCGGCTCGAGCCGGTGAAGTCCGAAGCCAAATCCGAGCCCCCCAAGATCGAGGCTCCGCTGGAACTGCGCCGCTCGACCCAGTGAGCTGGCTGCGCGGGACGCCCGCGCATCCTGTCGTTGAAGATATTCATCTATCGCCAAGCCGCCGCGCCGTAGTCATACGGACGGCGGCTTTCATGCCTTGGTAGCGACTCGCGTCCCAGTTTGCGCAGGGCCGGGGGGCGCAAGGGTTCTACGATGTCGCTGTATTTCTTCCGCATCAGTACCGGTTGTTATTCCGGCGCCGCCGACCAGCCGTACGAGTTCGACGATCGCGCCGCCGCCTGGGCCGAGATGAGCGAGGTCTGCGCCAACCTGCTCGGCAGCATCGCGCGCAACCTGAAGCCGAATGCGAAGTGGAGCATGGAGCTGCTCGACGAGAACAAGAAGCCGGTCTTCCGCGTCAGCCTGGTCGGTGAGACCGTGTGCTGATGACCGCGAACGGGCAACCGTTAACGGACGCCGGCGCATGCAAATCCGCGAGATCCATTTCGTTGCACGCGAAAAGTGCGCGACTGCAGTAGTTTAAGCATCAATTCAGTATTTCTACCTAGGCTGCCGCGGCCACGCTTAACGTTAATGAGCAACCTCGCGGTTAGCCTTCCCGGACTGTTCGCGCGCGTCGGCGCGGCAATGCGTATCCGGGGATTGCTTCGATGATGTTCATTCAGAACCTGCGAATTGGCACCAAGCTCGCGATCACGTCCGCACTGACCATCGGGCTCGTCGCGCTGATGATCGTCCTCCAGATGAGCGGCGGCGCCGAGGTTCAGAAGCTCAGCAATGCCGCATCGGCGCAGCAGGCGGTCGCGCAGAACGCTGCAGAAGCGAAAGCCTCGGTGCGTGGGATGCAGATCGGCATTCGCGACATCCTGACATCATCCTCGTCGGCCGAAATGCAGAAGGCCGCCACCTATTTCAATGATCGCCTGACGGCGGCACTGAAGTTCTCGGGCGAGATGACGAAGCTGTCGCACTCGCCGGAGAACCATAAACGAATCGACCGTTTGACTGTGCTGATCGGCAACTACCAGAAGGGCGAGCAGCAAATCGAAACGATCCGCAAGCAGGAGCTCGCGCTCGAAGGCAAGAAGGACGGCGAAGCGGCGGCGCAGTACGCAAAGCTGGTGTCCGATATCGACCGCATCCGCAAGGAAACGCTGGCGCCGATCAACGAAGAGATCTCGGAGCTGACCAACGAGATCACCAATTTTGCGAAGCAGAAGAGCGCCGAAGCCCGCGCTGAGGCCGAAGCAGAGGCGGCGTCGGTGGCGCGGACCTCGTTCATCACCGGTCTGCTGGTCGCGCTGGTTCTGATCGGTGCATGCATCTTCTCCGTCTTCAGCATCGCGCGGCCCATGCGCGCATTGACTGCGGCGATGGAGAAGCTCGCCGGCGGCGATTTCTCCGTGGTGCTGCCTGGCCTCGGCCGCAAGGACGAGGTCGGCGAAGTCGCCGGTGCCGTCGAGAAATTCAAGGTTGTGTCCGAACAGAAGGCGCGGGAGGACGCGGAAGCCAAGTCGCGGCAGGATCAGCTCGCAGCCGAGCAGCGCAAGTCCGAGATGCGCAGGCTCGCCGACAGCTTCGAAGGCGCCGTCGGCGAGATCGTCGGTACGGTGTCATCGGCTTCCACCGAGCTTGAAGCATCCGCCACCACGCTCACCTCGACCGCGGAGCGCACGCAGCAGCTCACCACCGTGGTCGCGGCAGCCTCAGAAGAGGCCTCCACCAACGTGCAGTCGGTGGCGTCGGCAACGGAAGAGCTGTCGTCGTCGATCACCGAGATCAGCCGGCAGGTGCAGGAATCCGCGCGCGTGGCGAGCGAAGCCGTCGGCCAGGCCCGCACCACCACCGAGCGCGTCAGCGAGCTGTCGAAGGCGGCGACGCGGATCGGCGACGTCGTCGAGCTGATCAACACCATCGCCGGCCAGACCAACCTGCTGGCGCTCAACGCCACGATCGAGGCCGCGCGCGCCGGCGAAGCGGGCCGCGGTTTTGCCGTGGTCGCCTCCGAAGTCAAGGCGCTCGCCGAGCAGACCGCCAAGGCGACCGGCGAGATCGGCCAGCAGATCGCCAGCATCCAGGCCGCGACCGAGCATTCGGTCGGTGCCATCAGGGACATCAGCGACACCATCGAGAAGCTGTCGGAAATCTCCTCGACCATCGCGGCTGCCGTCGAAGAGCAGGGCGCCGCGACGCAGGAAATCTCCCGCAACGTGCAGCAGGCGGCGGAAGGCACCCATCAAGTGTCGTCCAACATCACCGACGTGCAACGCGGCGCGAGCGAGACCGGCTCGGCGTCGTCGCAGGTGCTTTCGGCGGCGCAGTCGCTGTCCGGCGACAGCAATCGCCTCAAGCTCGAGGTTGGTAAGTTCCTCACCACGGTGCGCGCCGCCTGAGGGCGGCCGTTCTTGGCAAATCATCCGCCCACTGCAACCGCCGCGCGAGGACGCGCGGCGGTTCGCAATGCGTCGCGGCAGATACTGCGGAGAGAAGGCCTGCACGGTTAACCTTCCGGAAAACCGATGCAGTCATGATCTCGCAATATTCGGGTGCCGAGTCGCCCTTCCTTTATTGCGTATCGAACGTATCGGAGCACATTCAATGAGCGGCTCTTCCATACGCCTCACCCACAAGGTCATGGCGATCGGTCTCTTCGGCCTTGTCGGTCTCATCGTCTTCGGCGCGATCTACGAGATCGGCAGCCTCTCTCAGGACGCCTCCCGCACCGTTGCCAACCGCGCCCGCGCGATCGCTGACCTCAACAAGCAGCTCACGATCGAGATGCTGGAGGCGCGCCGCAGCGAGAAGAATTTTCAGCAGCGCCGCAACGAAAGCTACGCCAAGGCCCATGCCGAGCTGATGGGACCGATCAACCGCGATTTCGACGAGGTCGAGCGGTTGATGGCGGTCGGCGGCATGAGCGCGCTGTCCGACAAGACCAGGCAGGCGCATGACGGCTTCAAACGCTATGCCGAGGATTTCAAGGCGCTCGTCGTGGCCGAGACCAGAATAGGGCTGAACGAGTCGCTTGGCCTGTCCGACTCGCTCCGCGCCGCCGTGCACGACATCGAGGTGAAGCTCAAGGAGATCGACGATCCCAGAACGACGAGCTGGATGTTGATGATGCGCCGGCACGAGAAGGACTTCATGCTGCGACGCGACCCCAAATATATTGCCGAAGTGAAGAAGGCCGCGGTCGAATTCTCCAAGGCGATCGAGGTGGTCGCAGTTCCGACAGCGGTGATGAACGACATCACGGCCAAGCTCCAGAAGTACCAGTCCGAGTTCGCGGCCTGGGCCGAGACCGCGCAGCAGGGCGCTGCGCTGGACGCCAGCATGATGAAGACATTCCGCGAGCTCGAACCCTCCATGGTCGAGGTGCGGATCGCCGTCGACGCAATGTACAAGCAGGCCGACGCCGCGGAAGCCGCAACGCGCGATGCGGTACGCCTGTGGATGATGATTGCCTTCGCCGTCACCGTCGTCGTGCTCGCCGTGGTTGGCTTCTTCCTGGGACGCTCGATCTCGAAGGCATTGACCGGCATGGTCGGTGCGATGACGCGGCTTGCACGCGGCGAGCTCTCGATCTCCATTCCCGGCGTCGGGCGCAAGGACGAGATCGGCGAGATGGCCGGTGCGGTCGAGGTGTTCAGAACCAATATGGCGGAGGCCGAACGTCTGCGCGCCGAGCAGGCCGAAGCTGACGCACGCGGGCGCGAACGGCGCAGGGCGGATATGCAGCGTCTTGCCGATGTGTTTGAAGGCGCGGTCGGCGAAGTCATCGACACGGTGTCATCGGCGGCAACCGAGCTCGAGGCGTCCTCCAACACGCTGACACAGGCCGCCGAGCGCGGTAACGGGCTTGCCACGGCGGTGGCCGCGGCTTCGGAGGAAGCGTCCGCGAATGTGCAGTCGGTGTCCTCGGCCAGCGAGGAGATGACCACCTCGATCTCCGAGATCAGCCGGCAGGTGCAGGAATCCTCGCGCGTTGCCGACGTCGCGGTGGAGCAGGCCCAGCGCACCAATTCGCGCGTCGCCGAACTGACGAAGGCGGCAGGTCGCATCGGCGACGTGGTCGAGCTGATCAACATTATCGCCAGCCAGACCAATCTGCTGGCGCTGAATGCCACGATCGAGGCGGCACGGGCGGGCGAAGCCGGCAAGGGCTTTGCGGTTGTCGCGACCGAAGTGAAGGCACTCGCCGAGCAGACCGCGAAGGCCACGGGCGAGATCAGCCAGCACATCGGCGCGATCCAGACCGCGACGCAGGACTCGGTCGGTGCGATCAAGGAGATCGGCGACACCATCGCACGGATGTCGGAGATTTCCTCGGCCATCGCCGCGGCAGTGGAGGAGCAGGGCGCCGCCACGCAGGAAATCTCCCGCAACATCCAGCATGCTGCGCACGGCACCTCGGAGGTGTCGGCGAATATCGGCGACGTCCAGCGCGGCGCCGGCGAGACCGGGGCTGCGTCGGCCCAGGTTCATTCGGCGGCGCAATCGCTCTCGCAGGAGAGCAACCGGCTGAAGCACGAGGTCGCGCGCTTTCTGGAGTCGGTGCGGGCGGCGTGAGGTCGTCAGCCGCCTTGTTCGAACCGCGCATCGCGGTGCGCTGGTGTGGCTGCGCGATATTCGGTGCGCTGCAACGCGTGATTGCCGAACATATGACGTCGGCGATAGCGAATTCCGTAGTTCCACGTAGGTTCCTGTTAACGCCTGTTTGCAACTATGCGCGCAATCTTACGGGATAAGAACCAGCCAGCATTGTTGAACTGACTTCCGCCCTGTCGTCCGTCGTGACGATGGCGGCGCAGGTGATTTGTGCGTTGCTAGGTCTCATCGGGATTTGCTGTGATGTCGAAGTTGTCGATCGTGTTCAAGCTTCTGACTGTGTTGTCGGTCCTCGTGCTGTCGCTCGCCGGCATCGGCGTGACGGCGATAGGCACCATGCAGAATATCAATTCTCACACCGTCGAGATCGCGGAAAGCTGGTTGCCGAGCGTGCGTGCGCTTGGGTCGCTTCGCGCCGACATCAACGAGCTGCGCGTCGCGCTCCGCCTGCACCTGATGCAGGACACGGCTGAAGGCAAGGAAGCTGCCGAAAAGCGCCTCGCCTCGCTGCAGGCGCGCATCGACCAGACCCGCAGGGTCTACGAGCCGCTGATCACCTCCGCCGAGGAGCGCTCGCTCTATGAGCAATGGGCCAGGGCATGGGCGGAATACCTGAACGGGGTGCAGGAGGTCATGGCGCTGTCGCGCAAGGGCGTCGGCCGCTTCCCGACCGATGCCAACGAGCTGTTGCAGACCAAGGTCGCGAAGATGGCCCAGGCCGCCGACCCGCTGCTCCAGAAGGGCATCGAGATGAACAACCGGGGCGCCGAGCTGGAGACGAAGCAGGCGGCCGACAGCTACGCCACGATCTTCCGCGTGCTGGTCGGCATCATCGTGTTCTCGGTCGTGATCGCGATCGGTGCCGCCTATTATCTCGTGCGTGACGTTTCTCGCGGGATTGCCTCGATCATCCGTCCGATGCAGTCGCTTGGCGAAGGCGACCTCTCCGCCGAGGTGCCGCATCGTGGCGAGAAGACCGAGATCGGCTCGATGGCGGATGCGCTCCAGATATTCAAGGAGGCGCTGATCGCCAAGAAGGCGGCGGACGAGGCTGCCGCGGCCGACGCCGAGGCCAAGATCGAGCGCGGCCGCCGCGTCGACGCCATCACCCGCAAGTTCGAGGCCATGATCGGCGAGGTCGTCGGCACCGTGTCGTCGGCCTCGACCGAGCTCGAGGCGTCCGCGACCACGCTGACCAACACGGCGCAGCGCGGACAGGAGCTTGCCACCGTGGTCGCTGCGGCGTCCGAGGAAGCCTCCACCAACGTCCAGGCGGTTGCGTCCGCCTCGGAGGAACTGTCATCCTCCATCACCGAGATCAGCCGCCGAGTGCAGGATTCGGCGCGGATGGCCGCGGAGGCCGTCGAGCAGGCCACGCGGACCAACGACCGCGTCAACGCGCTGTCGCAGGCGGCATCGCGCATCGGCGACGTGGTCGAGCTGATCAACACCATCGCCGGTCAGACCAATCTGCTGGCGCTCAACGCCACCATCGAGGCGGCGCGTGCCGGTGAAGCCGGCCGCGGCTTCGCGGTCGTCGCCTCCGAGGTCAAGGCGCTGGCCGAGCAGACCGCGAAAGCGACCGGCGAGATCGGGGCGCAGGTCTCCGGGATCCAGGCCGCGACGCAGGAATCCGTCAGCGCCATCCAGGAGATCGGCGGCACCATCGAGCGGCTGTCCGAGGTGTCGGCGGCCATCGCAGCCGCTGTCGAGGAGCAGGGCGCGGCCACGCAGGAGATCTCGCGCAACGTGCAGCAGGCTTCGGTCGGCACGCAGGAGGTCTCGATGAACATCACGGACGTGCAGCGCGGTGCGATCGAGACCGGCTCGGCGTCGACGGAGGTGCTGTCGGCAGCGAAATCGCTGGCGACCGACAGCACGCGACTCAAAGTCGAGGTCGCGCAGTTCCTGGAGTCGGTCCGCGCGGCCTGATCATCAAGTGCTCGCCTGCGGAGCCGGCGGCGGTGCGACCTGTCGCCGGAACAGGATGCGCTGGTAGAGCCAGCCGATTGCGACCAGCACGATGCCGAGGCACATGAACGACAGCGCGCGGTAGACGCCTGTCAGCGTCGACATGTCGATCACGAAGGCCTTCAGGATCGTCAGCGCGATCACCGCGGCTGACGCCAGCCGTGCCCGCTCGGAGTTGACGAGAATGCCGACGCCGAGCAGCACCACGCCGAAGCCAAGCCAGCCGATCGAATAGGTGTATTGCTCCGCGCCCGTGGTGGCGCCGTAAAGCAGGACCGGGCCGTGATAGAAGCGGCGGATCTCCAGCGTCACATAGGTGAGCGCGAACACCAGCGCACCGCCGGCCATTGTGTTCGCATAGGCGACGGGGCGATGTCCGGCCACCGCATAGGACAGCAGCAGCATCAGCACGGCCGGGAGAGCGTAGCCGAGCAGCAGCAGGTTGAAGACGTGACCTCCGACATTGACGCTGGAGAGCAGCCACGGATTCTCCAGGATCAGCAGGCCGAACACGCTGATGAGCCCGGCGATCGCAGTGAGCGCGACCGCGCCGACATTGTGAACGATGCTGTGGCTCCTCAGCCGCAGCCGCTCCAGCCCGATCGCCATGGCGAGCGCGGCGCAGACTTGCAGGGCAAATTCGAGCAGCGAGGGGGCCGACGTCATGCGGCCGCCGGTGGCAAGATGCCGGATCTCCATGAAGGCCAGCAGCGCGGTGAACAGGATCGCGGCGGTCTCCACGATGCGCAGCGGCGGATCGTCACCGCGACGGCGCAGGAAGATGCTCGCGCCCCAGAACGAGGCCGCCGGCAGGCCGTAGCCCCACAACAGCCAGTTGAAGATCGGCGTGGTGCCGACGGCATCGCCGACGATGCGCGGATCATAGCCGATGCGCGCGGTCACGATCGCGGCAAAGATGGCGGCGAGCCGGCGCAGGACCGGGATCGGCCGCTGCAACGAGATCCAGGCCGTGCCGAGCGACATCAGCGCCAGCGCGATGGTGAGCCAGCCCTTTTCGAGGGCGAAGGTCAGCGCCAGCGCCAGCGCGCCGAGCGTGCCGGTCGCGAACAGCGCGACGGAGGTCGCAGCGCCCGGCCGATTGTCGCGGCGCGCCAGCGCTTCGGTCGCTGCGCCAAAGGCGGCGGCAAGCAGCACCGCGAGGATCGCGAACGGGATCGAGCGGTCGAGATGGGCGATGCGTGCGTAGAGCGCAACGAGGATCGCGATCGGCGTCGCAACCGCTGCCGCCGACCACACCACCGGGATGACCGCCGAGTTCGAGCGGCCCTGCGCGAGAAAGCCCGCGATGCCGAAGCCGGCAGCGAAGATTGCGGCCATCACCAGATGCAGCGTCACCGAGCTGTCGATCGCCGTTGGCCCGACGCCGGGCATCGGACCGCCCGGCAGCACCAGCATGTCGGGATTGGCGCGCACCGCCCATTCGGCGAACACGATGAAGACGGTCGCTGCGGCCGCGCCCAGCGCGCCGGTCGCCGCCGGCGCGCGCCAGACGACGACCAGCGTCCCGCCGACGAGCAGCGCGAAGGCGATCAGCGCAAGGTCCGCATGCGCGCTCGACAGCACGATCAGCATCGCGCCGAACAGATAGGCGCCGAGCGAGCTCGACGAGACCGGCTCGATCTCCCCGTCCTCTATCGTGGGGCCGAACATGAAGCCGCAGACGACGAGGAGGGCGGCGAGCACGAAACCCGCGATGACGTGGAAGACGTGCGGTGCGACCTGCAGCTCGCTGGTATCGAGCCCCGGGAAGATCCAGAGCATGGCGAAGGCGATGGTCGTGACCGCGAGCCAGCGCCACAGCCGGATGCGCGCGAGGCCGAAGCTCGCGGCGGTGACGATCGCAAGATAGATGTAGAGCGCCCAATAATCCGGCTTGCCGCTGGAGACGAGGATCGGCGTCACGAACGCGCCGACCACGCCGAGGCCCGCGAGTGCGGGCCCATGCAACAGTGCCGCCGCGAGCGTGCCGAGCGCGACGAGGCCGAGCAGCACGAAAGCGGTGGCGGGCACGAGGAAGCCATAGAGCGCGTAGGCGGCGTAGATGGTCGCGAACGCTACGGCCGTTCCGGCCGCGGTGAGGATCGCGGGGATATTGGCGATCGGAAGCGCCTGGATGTTGGAGATGCTCTCCTTGCGCCGCGACCATTCGCCGGCGCCGAGCAGCGCGGTTGCGAACAGGCCGCCGAGGAACACGCGCACGCCGGGGCCGACGAGGCCGGCCTCGATCGAATAGCGCACCATGAAGAAGCCGCCGAGTGCGAGCGCAAGGCCGCCGATCCATACCACCCAGCGCGTGCCGAGCCGCTCCTCGAAGCCGGGTGCTGGCGCGGGCAAAGGCGGCGGTGCGTCGGCGCCGGTGCTCGCTTCGAGCGGGGGCGGCGCAACGTCTTCGGCGACGAGAGGTGGCGGCGCCGTCTCGGCTTCGGGCGCAAGCGGCGGCGGTTCTGCGGAAGTTGTTGCGGGCGCTTCAGCTTGCACATGCGCAGGCATCAACGGTGGCGGCTGAACCTGCCGCTGTGCGTAAAACGTTTCTTCGAGCGAGCTCAGCCGGCGGCGCAGCTCGGCAGCCTGGCTGGAAGCCTTGATCGCGACCAGGAAGGCGATGATCGCAATGATCAGCGCAAAGACGTCAAACGGGCCGTCGAACATGAAGCCTCCAGGCAACCGGCGGGCAGGGGCCGGTCACGCAAATCCAGGATCTAGCGCCGGGAGCGGACGCGCAAGCCCGGCGCGGGTCGCTCCTGGAGCACGTCGCGGCGGAAGCGGTAGAGCGCCGCCGGCCGTCCGCCTGTCTGTGTCGACATCACCCCGGTCGGTTCGACCAGGGCTTCGGTTTCGACCAGGCGGCGGAAATTCTGCTTGTGCAGGTGCCGGCCGGAGATCGCCTCCACCGTGTACTGCAACTCAGTGAGTGTGAACTCGGCGGGCAAAAGTTCAAACACCACAGGACGATACTTCAGTTTCGCACGCAGCCGCGCGATCGCGGTGGCGAGAATCCGGCGGTGATCGAAACGCATGGATGTGCCGAGCGCGGGAAGCACCTTGCGCGCCAATGCCGCAGGGCGGCCGTCGCGCCGTGCCTCCTCGATCAGTCCGGCCTCGTAGAGCAGCTCATAGCGGTCGAGCACGCGCTCCTCGTCCCAGGGCGCGCCGTCGAGACCGAAATAGAACCGCACGCGATCCCGGCGCGGCAGTGCGCGTGTGGTCTCGGGCGTCTCCTCTTCGGCCCATGACGTCAGCGCCGGAATGATGTCACGGGCGATGATCGCGGGCGGCTCCTCGCGCCAGTCTTCCCAGGGAAGGAAGCGATACCACGGTTCGAAGCTCGCGCCAGTCGCTGCGAGTTCGCCGCCCACCGCGCGCGTCAGCGCGAGATATCCGATCGACACCATATGCGCGCCGATGTCGCCGGCCTCCGCATGGCGTCCGCGATCGCCGAACGTATAGAGCTGCTCGACATAGCCGAGCCGCAAGCCCGCCTGCGCCTCGACCCAGGCGCGCAGGCCGATCTCGAAGGTGCGATGGCTGAGCGCATCGAACGGGCCGAACGGCAGGCCGGCCAGACCGTCGGTGCCGCGCGCGGACAGGATCAGCGGCTCGTGGTCCTCGATCGCGACGATCGCCGCGGTCAGGCCGATCTCGATCGGCGTGAGGAACTTGTCGCTCATGCGATGATGATCGCAGGTGCTGCCACAAGCCCGGCCATGACGGCAACACCTGCATCGTGGCGCGTAGCGGTCATTCGAGCTCGATCACGAAGGGGCGGCCTTCCACCATCATCGCGCCCGGGCCCATTTCGTCGAGCGCGCGCAGCATGCGGCCGTTGCGCCCCAGCGCGCGGTCGGCAAGGCCGACGATGCGCCGGTTCGGCGAGGCGATCGGCGACGCCGCACGGATCTTCTTCGCGATCTCGATCTCGTCGCGGTCCGGATTGAGGGCGCAGACGGCCGCGAAGGCGCTCGCGGTAGAGCGGCTGATGCCGGCATAGCAATGCACCACCAGCGGGGCGCTGCGGTCCCAGCCGCGCACGAAATTCAGCACCTGGTCGATATGAGCTTCGGATGGTGCGGTGAAGCCGTCCATCTCCTCGGTGATGTCGTCCATCGACACCTTGAGATGGTTGGCCGGCAGCACGGACACCGGACGTGCCACCTGCTCGACATTGGCCATCACCGTCAGCACATGGCTGGCCCTGGTGACGCGGACGGTTTCGGGAAGGGCAGCGAGGGAACAGACGTGGATCATGGCGGACCTTTTTGCCACTGATTATAGCGAGCGCTCGTAGGGTGGGCAAAGGCGCATCGCGCCGTGCCCACCGTTTCGCACCGCGCATATCTCGGCTAGTTTGGTGGGCACGCTTCGCTTTGCCCACCCTACGAAGGGATGATGCTACGCGAACACCGCGCTGAACCGCTCCAGGAACTGCTTCTCGGCCCGCGCCGCGGTCCAGGGCGTGAGGTAGTCGCGGCGGACGCTGTCGGGGAGGCCGGGGTCCCTGCCGAACAGGCGCTTCGCCTCGCTATCGCTGAAGCCGGCGAGCTCGGTCGCCTCCAGATAGGCCGCACCGCGGTCGGCGGCCTTGATGGCCAGCGTGATCTCGTCGGAGAGCACCGGCGGCAGGCCGAAGCGAATGTGGATGGCGCCGAGCAGGCGCTTCTCCACAGCCTTGTAATGGCCATCCAGCACGGCCTTGAACGGCGAGATCATGTCGCCGATCACATATTCGGGCGCATCGTGCAGCAAAGCTGCGAGCCGCATGCGCTGATCGACGCGCGGCATCTCGTGCCGCAGCACGGTCTCCACCAGCAGCGTGTGCTGCGCGACCGAGAAGATGTGCGCGCCGGTGGTCTGGCCGTTCCAGCGCGCGACGCGCGCCAGCCCATGCGCGATGTCGGCGATCTCGACGTCGAGCGGTGAGGGATCGAGCAGATCGAGCCGCCGGCCCGACAGCATGCGCTGCCAGGCGCGTGACTCCGCGCCGCGTGCCGTCTTCTTCGCAGTCATTTGGCCTTGAGGCGCGGCTTGCGCTGCGTCTTGCCGCAGCTCGCGTGACAATGGCAGTCGACGAGATGGTCGTTGACCATGCCGGTCGCCTCCATGAAGGCGTAGACGATGGTCGGGCCGACGAATTTGAAGCCGCGCGAGGACAGTTCCTTGGAGATCTGCACCGACAAAGGCGTCGAGGCCGGCACGCTCGCAGTGGTCTTGAAATTGTTGACCTTGGGCCGTCCATCCATGAAGTCCCACAACAGCTTCGAGAAGCCTGGGCCCTTCTCCATGATGTCGAGATACGACTTCGCGCTCAGGATGGCGCCGTCGATCTTGGCGCGGTTGCGAACGATGCCGGCATCGTTCATCAGCGCATGGACCTTCTTGTCGTTGTAGCGCGCGATCTTCTCCGGCTGGAAGTCGTCGAAGGCTTTGCGGAAATTGTCCCGCTTGCGCAGGATCGTGATCCAGGAGAGGCCGGCCTGGAAGCCGTCGAGAATCAGCTTTTCATAGAGCGCGCGGTCGTCATATTCCGGCACGCCCCATTCGGTGTCGTGATAGGCGACATAGAGCGGATCTTCGCCGGGCCAGGGGCAGCGGGTTTTTCCGTCGGGATGCAGGCGGGGGGCTCGGCTCATGCGGTGGGCTGCTTCAGGGGAATGCGGACGACGTCGGGTTCGGCGAGCCTCACGGTGAGGCCGCCGGCGGTGAGCGGCTGGCCGGCATCGAGCGCGTCCGCAACGCGGTCGATACGTACCAGCGCGATGCCCTTGCCCTGCGCCGACGAGCCCATCGTGCCGACCGCCTTGTCGCCGGCGAGGATGCTGACGCCGGCCTCCGGCGAGAGGTCGTCGAGCAGCACCTTGACGCTGCGGGTGCGCGCGGTGCCGCGATGCTGCATGCGCGAGACGACCTCCTGGCCGACATAGCAGCCCTTGTCGAAATCGACGCCGGCAAGACGGTCCATGTTGGTCTCGTGCGGGAACGCATCGCTGTACATGAAGTCGAGCCCCCCGCGCGGCACGCCGAGCGCGATGCGGTGCGCCTCGTAGCCGGCCGCATCGACCAGCTCGGCGCCGATGAGGTCGGACAGCTTCTGCTTGAGATCTTCGGGGATCAAGATGCGATAGCCGAGCGCATCATTGCGTGGATCGGCGAAGGCAAGGTCCGGCTGCGCCGCAAGCTGGCCGTCCCAGGCCGCGAGGACGCCGAGATCGAGGTTTTCCACCGTGACCTTGGCGCGCAGCTTGTAGAATTTCAGCTTGGTGGCGAGGCCCTCGGCCAGCGCCTTCGGACAGTCGATCAGGAACCCGCCGCCATGGCCAGCGGGCACCTCGGTGATCAGGAAATCCGCGATGATCTTGCCCTGCGGCGTCAGCAGTGCGCCGAATCGCCCCAGGCCCGGCTTCAGCCTGTCGACATCGGTCGTGATGAGGCCGTTGAGGAAGTTGCGCGCATCCTCGCCCGCGACCTTGATCACGCTCCGGTCGGGAAGAAACGCTGATTTCATGCGAAAATCTCTTGCGACATGTTGCTCCGGAACGTAAGCCCGCAAGGCATAAACGACAAGACCTCAAGCCCTGCGCTTGGGGACGAGAGAGGCCTTCAGCCATGACCCAGCGCTTCGATGTGATCCTCAAAGGCGGCACCGTCGTCAACCAGGACGGCGAGGGTGTTCGCGATATCGGCATTACCAACGGCCGGATCGCGGAGCTGGGCCCGCTGTCGCAGGCCTCCGCCGCCGAGGTGATCGACTGCAAGGGTCTGCATATCCTGCCCGGCGTGATGGACACGCAGGTGCATTTCCGCGAACCCGGGCTGGAGCAGAAGGAAGACCTCGAGACCGGCTCGCGCAGCGCCGTGATGGGCGGCGTCACCGCCGTGTTCGAGATGCCCAACACCTCGCCGCTCACGGTGACGGAAGCCACCTTCACCGACAAGGTGAAGCGCGCCCACCGCCGCATGCATTGCGATTTCGCCTTCTTCATCGGCGGCACCCGCGAGAACGTGCAGGACCTGCCTGTGCTGGAACGCGCGCCCGGCTGCGCGGGTGTGAAAGTGTTCATCGGCTCCTCGACCGGCGCGCTGCTGGTAGAGGACGACGAGAGCCTGCGCCGCATCTTCCAGGTGATCCGCCGCCGCGCCGCCTTCCACGCCGAGGACGAGTACCGCCTCAACGAGCGCAAGTCGCTGCGCATCGAGGGCGATACGCGCTCGCATCCGGTCTGGCGCGACGAGACCGCGGCGCTGATGGCGACGCAGCGGCTGGTCAAGCTCGCGCACGAGACCGGCAAGCGCATCCATGTGCTGCACATCTCGACCAAGGAAGAGATCGAATTCCTGCGCGACCACAAGGATGTCGCCTCCTGCGAGGCGACGCCGCATCATCTGACGCTGGTCGCGCCCGAATGCTACGAGCGGCTCGGCACGCTGGCGCAGATGAACCCGCCGGTGCGCGGCGCCGATCACCGCGCCGGGATCTGGCGTGGCATCGAGCACGGCATCATCGATGTGCTCGGCTCCGACCACGCCCCGCACACGCTCGAAGAGAAGCAGAAGACCTATCCGGCCTCGCCCTCCGGCATGACCGGCGTGCAAACGCTGGTGCCGCTCATGCTCGACCACGTGAACGCCGGCCGCCTGTCGCTGGCAAGGTTCGTGGATCTCACCAGCGCCGGCCCCGCGCGTCTCTACAACATGGCCTGCAAGGGCCGCATTGCCGCCGGCTACGACGCCGACTTCACGGTCGTCGATCTCAAGCGCAGCGAGACCATCACCAACAAATGGGTGGCCTCGAAGGCCGGCTGGACCCCCTATGACGGCGTCCGCGTCACGGGCTGGCCCGTCGGCACCTTCATCCGCGGCCGCCGCGTGATGTGGCAGGGCGAGATCGTGACACCGTCGCAGGGCGAGCCGGTGCGGTTTCTGGAGACACTGAAGCAGTAGGTTGCCGCAGCCTCGTCATTGCGAGGAGCGTAGCGACGAAGCAATCCAGAATCCCTCCGCGGCGGCAGCCTGGATTGCTTCGCTGCGCTCGCAATGACGGGTGGAGAAGGCTACAGTGTCCTCAGCAGGGAGGAGGCGACAATGTCTCAACCGACACCCCTCATCACCACCGAGCAACTCGCAGCCCACCTCGACGATCCCAACCTCCGCCTCTACGATTGCACGACCTATAACGAGCCGGTCCCGCCCGGCAGCGACGTGCCGTATCGCGCTGTCCCCGGCGACAAGACCTTCGCGGCCGGCCACATCCCCGGCGCCGATTTCCTCGACCTGCAAGGCGAGTTCTCCGACACCTCCGCGCAACAGTTCTTCATGATGGCTGGAGTGCCCCAGCTGGAGGCCGCCTTCGGCCGCCACGGCGCCGACGCATCCAAAGCCATCGTTCTCTACAGCATCGGCACCATGATGTGGTCGACGCGGTTCTGGTGGATGCTGCGCTCGCTCGGCGTCGATGCGCAGGTGCTCGACGGCGGTTTGGATAAGTGGAAGGCCGAGGGCCGGCCAATCGTAACAGGCGCGCCGAAGGGCTATCCGGCGACGACCTTCAAGGCCACACCGCGCGCAGGCTTCTTCGTCGACAAGAATACCGTGAAGGCGCGGATCGGCGATCCCTCGACCGTGATCGTCAACGCGCTCGGACCGCAATTTCATCAAGGCCTCGAGCCGAGCCGTTACGGCCGGCCCGGCCGCGTTCCCGGCAGCGTCAACGTTCCTGCGGCAACGCTCGCAAATGCCGACAAGTCGCTGACGAATCTTGCCGATGCCGAAGCGAAATTCGTCGCCCAAGGCGTCACGCGCGACAAGAATGTGATCTGCTATTGCGGTGGCGGCATCTCAGCGACGGTCGACCTGCTGCTGCTGACGCAGCTCGGCTACGACAAGCTGACGCTGTACGATGCCTCCATGGGCGAATGGGCGAGGGATCCGGCACTGCCGATCGAGACGGACTAGCTCTTACCCTCCCCTCCAGGGCAGGGCTATCGCATGTAGCCGAGGAGTTCGAAGAGGAAGGCATCGTTCCAGCCGGCCCGCTTGAGCTTGAGGCGT
>NZ_JAFCJT010000004.1:112500-401103 GCF_018130785.1 Bradyrhizobium liaoningense | reverse complement strand
CAGCCACAAAATGCTCCAGGCGAGGTGGAATAACGACTTTCTCCTCTCCGTCCTTGCCCATATGCGATAGCCCTACCTGGAGGGGGAGGGTAAGATGAAGCGTCACTTCCGCGCCGCCACCGCGGCCAGCGTCACCGCCAGCCAGCTCGCAATCATCACCGTTCCGCCGGTCGGCGCCGCGAACGGAAACAGCGAATGGCCGGCATATTGCCGCAAGGTCAGGTCGCCCGCGAACAGCGCGGCGCCGATCACGAAGCCAAACGCGGCGACGAGCCCAATTCCGCCGTGCAGAAGGCCGCGCGCGAGCAGGGCGACACCTGCGAGTATGGCAGTTGCATGAAACAGCAGCATGGCGCTGGCGGAGGCGAGCCGGCTGGCATCGGCGCCGTGCGCGGAGGCGGCGGCCAGCGCGACGCCGGCGGCGCCCATCAAACCGGCAAGCGCGAGCAACAGGCGAGTCATCACGAGCTTCGCTCTTCCAGTAGCTTCGCCATCGCGGCGCGCAACTCGGCCATGCCGGTCGAACTCCGTGACGAGGTCGCGAGCACGTTCGGAAACGCTGCCGGATGTTTTGCCAGCGCGGCCTCGGTCTCGGCGATGCGGGACTGAAGCTCGGACGCCTTCACCTGGTCGGCCTTGGTCAGCACGATCTGGTAGCTCACCGCGGAACGGTCGAGCGTCCCCAGGATTTCGAGATCGACGTCCTTGAGGCCATGCCGCGCGTCGATCAGCACGTAGACGCGGGCGAGCGAGGCGCGCCCCAGCAGGAATTTGTGGATCAGCTCGGTCCAGGATGCGACCTGCGACTTCGGCGCCTTGGCATAGCCATAGCCGGGCATGTCGACGAGCCGCAGGTCTTTCTTGCCGGGGACCTCGAAGAAGATCAGCTCCTGGGTGCGGCCCGGCGTATGCGAGGTGCGCGCGAGCGCGTTGCGGCCGGTCAGCGCGTTGATCAGGCTGGACTTGCCGACATTGGAGCGGCCGGCAAAGGCGATCTCCAGCCCTTCCATCGGCGGCAGCGTCGCAACCGAGGGCGAGGCCCAGATGAACTGCCAGTCGCGGGCAAACAGCTTTCGCCCGGTTTCGATCAGCTTCGCATCTTTGTCGTCGGTCATGCGAAGGCTTTCAGTTGCTTACCGCGTCATTGCGAGCGAAGCGAAGCAATCCAGAAATGCATCCGCGGAGGCACTCTGGATTGCTGCGTCGCTCAGTGCAAAATTGCTTTGCAATTTTGTCACGAGCTCCTCGCAATGACGGAGACCTACGTCGCCTTCTTCGCGAACGTCGCCTTGAGATTGTCGAACAGCTCCACCTTCACGCCGTTGCGGCGCATGATGAAGCTCTGCTGGAGTACCGAGAGCGTGTTGTTCCAGGCCCAGTAGATCACGAGACCCGCCGGGAAGCCCGCCAGCATGAAGGTGAAGATCAACGGCATCCAGTTGAAGATCAGCTGCTGGGTCGGATCCGGCGGCGTCGGGTTCAGCTTCATCTGGAACCACATCGTGATGCCCATGATGATCGGCCAGATGCCGAGCGCGAGGTAGTGGCCGAACACCGGAATCGTCGTCGGATCGAACGGGATCAGGCCGAACAGGGTGAACAGGTTGGTCGGATCCGGCGCGGAGAGGTCCTTGATCCAGCCGTAGAACGGCGCGTGCCGCATCTCGATGGTGACGAACAGCACCTTGTAGAGCGAGAAGAACACGGGGATCTGGATCACCACGGGAAGACAGCCGGCGACCGGATTGATCTTCTCCTTGCGGTAGATCTCCATCATCTCCTGCTGCTGCTTCACCTTGTCGTCGGGGAAGCGCTCCTTCAGCGCCTGGAGCTGCGGCTGGATCGACTTCATCTTCGCCATCGAGGCGTAGGACTTGTTCGCCAGCGGGAAGAACAGGAGCTTCACGATCACGGTCACGAGCAGGATCGAGATGCCGAAATTGCCGAAGAAGCGGTAGAAGAAGTCGAGGCCGAGGAACATCGGCTTGGTGATGAAGTAGAACCAGCCCCAGTCGATCAACAGATCGAAATGGTTGAGGCCGAGCGCCTTGTTGTAGCCGCCGAGGCCGGCGAACGGGAACACGCCGACGACGCCGGCTTCCTTGGCGCCGGCGAACAGCCGCGCATTCGCCGTCGCGGTGCCGCCGATCGCGACGGTGACGGGATCGAGCAGATAGTCGGTCTGGTAGGTGTGGACGTTGCCGACGGGGTTCGACGAGAAGCGCGCCTGGAGCTGCGCACTGGTGTCCGGCAGCAGTGCCGAGGCCCAGTACTTGTCGGTCATGCCGAGCCAGCCATTGGTGGCCTTGAAGTTCACCGACTTGGCTTCGTCGATCTTCTTGTAGGCGTATTCCTGCAAGCCATCGAGATAGCCGATCAGGCCTTCATGCAGGATGTAGTAGCCAGAGACCTGCGGCGTGCCGTGGCGCGAGATCAGCGCGAACGGGTAGAGCGTGACCGGCGCGTTGCCGACATTGCTCACCTCGTCCTTGATGGTGAAGAGATAATGGTCGTCGACCGCGATGGTGCGGCGGAAGGTGAGGCCCTCGCCATTGTCCCACTTCAGCACCACCGGCGTCGTCGGCGTCAGGCTGCCGCTGCCGTCCTGCTGCCAGACGGTCTGGGCGTCCGGCAGCTTGGCCGTCACGCCCGTCGCCGGCACCCAGCCGAACTCGGCGTAATAGGGTTCTGCGGTGCCCGAGGGCGAATAGAGGATGATCGGCGGCGACTTCGGATCGACCGTTTCGCGGTATTGCACCAGCGCGATGTCGTCGATGCGACCGCCCTTCAGCGAGATGCTGCCGGCAATTCGCGGCGTGTCGATCTTCACGCGCGGGCTGGCCGCAATCGCGCTGTCGCGGGCAACGACCGGCTGGGCCTGGTTCGCGGCCGGTGTTGACGGCTGGGCCGGGCTGCCGGGCTGCGGGGCTGCGCCCGGCGTCGCGGAGGCGGTCGGCTGCGGTGTGTTCTTCTGGAGCTCGGCCTGCGCCTGCTGCTGGGCGCGCTGCTTCTCCATCGCCGGCACGTTGTAGAAATACTGCCAGGCGATCAGCACCAGGCCGGAGAGAATGACGGCGAGGATGGTATTGCGATTGTCGGTCATCACTATTGTCTCGTCATCAATCCGGTTTGCGGCTGGTCGCAGGAGCGGGGCCGGGCCTTAAGCCGTCGGGTCTTGAGCCGCGTCCCTTGTGCGTATGCCGCGCAGGCTTCGTGAACGCTATGCGCAGATCGTCGAGCATGGTGGCGAAGTCGCGCGAGAGCGCGTCCCTTCGGCCAACCAGCACATAATCATGATGGGGCTGCACCGACACCGGATCGAGCCGCTTCACCAGTTCGCGAAGCCGGCGCCGGATGCGATTGCGTTCGGGGGCGTTGCCGTTCTTTTTGGTAACGGTGAAGCCGATCCGGATCGGGCCGCTGTCGTCGCGGCCAAGGCTTCGGCGATCAAGGCTTTGCAGGACGAACGCGGGACTATTCGCCCGCGCGCCATTGGCAACGGCGAGGAAATCCGCCCGCTGCCTCAGCCGATCCATGATGAAATCCCAAAAATGGGGGTCCGGCTCAGGCGCTCAGACGCTTGCGGCCGCGCGCGCGGCGGGCGGCGAGAACCTTGCGGCCGCCGGCAGTGGCGAGACGAGCACGGAAGCCGTGACGGCGCTTGCGCACCAGTTTGCTGGGTTGATAAGTCCGCTTCACGGGTTTTTCTCCGCTGACCGGGCAATTTGCCTGTAGAATTGATGGTAAAGTCCGGAAGATGCGGCCCAAAATGGGCCCTTTTCGGCCCCAAGAGAGCCGCTCCCGGCGTCACACCGGGTCATCGCGGACAATTTGCGCGGCTTATAAGGGAGCGTCTTCTTTTCGTCAACGTCACAAGAGCGCACGATTTCGGTGAATATCACTGTTTGTGCGGGGTTTTTAACCCTTGAGGTAGCGACTCGCGATATCCGCGCTTACATCCCACCAAGGGAGATTAGCGATCCGTAATTTGACCGTCCCCCGGGCGGGTCGCATCCTCCATCAGCCAAGCTCTATTACAAGCCAATAGGGGCGAATTTCGTGGCAGCGACAGACCTCCAGCCGGTCCAGGATACGGATCAGCCGGGCCAGCCGGCATTGCGGCCCCGCGGGGCGCGCGGGCTTGGCTTGTCCGGCAAGCTGCTGCTGCTCACCGTCCCCCTGGTGATGATCGCCGCCGTCCTGCTCTACGTGCCCGCTATCGCCAACTTCTGGGTCAACCGGCTCAATGACCGCGTCGCGGCGGCCAACACAGCAGCGCTCGTGCTCGACGCCGCCCCGCTCGGCATGGTCCCCGATTCGCTGTCGCGGCAGATCCTGAAAAGCATCAATGCCCGCGCCGTCGCCATCAAGATGGGGCAGCAGCGACGGCTGCTCGCCAGCGACAACCTTCCCACAGCCATTGAGCATGACATCGACCTGCGCGACATGACGGTATGGGAGGCGATCACCGGCTCGTTCCGGATGATGCTGGAGACCGGCAACCAGGCCATCCGCATCGTCGGGCCCGGCGTCGGCAATGCCCAGTTCATCGAGATCGTGACCGACGAGCTGCCGCTGCGGCAGCAGATGTATCGCTTCTCCCGCAATGTCGTGGTGGTCGCGCTGATCATCGCGGTGCTGACCGCGGGCCTCGTCTATCTCGTGCTGCATTATCTCTTCGTGCGCCCGATGCGGCGGTTGACCGCGAGCCTGGTCGGCTTCCACGAAAACCCCGAAAGCTCGGCGCGCATCATCGTGCCGAGCCAGCGCAGCGATGAGATCGGCGTCGCCGAGCGCGAATTGTCGGACATGCAGCGCGATCTGATGTCGATGTTGCATCAGAAGAGCCGGCTCGCCGCCCTCGGCCTCGCCGTTTCCAAGATCAACCACGATCTGCGCAATCTGCTGGCCTCGGCCCAGCTTTTGTCCGACCAACTCGCCAGCGTGCCGGATCCGCGGGTGCAGCGTTTTGCCCCGAAGCTGGTGCGCTCGCTCGAGCGCGCCATCGCCTTCTGCCAGTCGACGCTGTCCTACGGCCGCGCCCAGGAAGCGGCGCCTGACCGCCGCATGATCCTGATCGAGCCGGTCGTGCTGGAGGTGCGCGAGACCGCAGGTCTTGCCTCCGACGCTGCAATCGTCTGGGTCGCCGCGATCGAGCGCGGGCTCGCCGTCGATGCCGATCCCGACCAGCTCTTCCGCGTGCTGCTCAACCTCGTCCGCAACGCCGCCCAGGCGCTGGAAAGCCATTCGTCGGGCGATGGCGGCGCGCAGCAGATCCGGATCACCGGAAAACGCGAAGGCGCCGTCGCCATTCTGGAGGTCTCCGACACCGGCCCCGGCGTGCCCCAGAAGACCCGGGACCATCTGTTCGAGGCGTTCCAGACCTCCGGCCGACCCGGCGGCAGCGGGCTTGGTCTGGCCATCGCCGCCGAGCTGGTCCGCGCCCATGGCGGCGAGATCCATCTGGTCGAAGGCACCATCGGCGCCACCTTCCGGATCGTCATCCCCGACCGCCCCGTGGAACTTCTTTCCATCCGCAACGAGCGGCAGAGGGCGTAGTCGGCCAGAGGCCGACAGTCTCTCATCATTCCGGGGGCCGTGCCTTCGGGCCATCCCGGAATGACACCCAAACCGTCATCTCCCTGCAAAATCTCCCCATCCCGGACCTTGCCAATCGGGACAAGAGCGGTTAGTCAGAGCGCTCTTTCGCACCCCTCCGGCGCTGTCCGGAGGCTGCCTGCGGGCCCAGCCCGCACTGTTCGCGAAAAACGCGCCCGTAGCTCAGCTGGATAGAGCATCAGACTACGAATCTGAGGGTCGGACGTTCGAATCGTTCCGGGCGCGCCATTTCGGTACAATACCTGCACTCCAAGACCTGCCGTTTTTGTGCCGGACGACATCGCCGCACGGTTTCTCCCTTTTCATAGCCGCGTAGTCCGAGACAGATGACGGACGCCCTCCTGGCGAGCCTCGTCACACGCCGCCTCGCGTTGTGCTCGGCCCTGGGCAGCTACGCCTTGGCCGCACGCTTCCCAGATCATGCGAATGTGCGGCCGGAGCGCTTGGTCGGCCGCCGCAGCATGGCACCACGGCGAAGCAGCAGTGCCCATCTTCACCGGCCGTGATGGGCCGTTTAGATTGAGGTCTCGCCAGAGACGCCTGGACATTTCGGTGAATACGGAGATGACCCATGAAGCTCGCGCATGACGGAATCCAGCTGTCCTTCGACATTGCCGGCGCGGGACCGCTTCAATTCCTGTTCGTCCACGGCCTCGGCGGGGATCGCACGCATTTTGCGCCGCAGATGGAGTATTTCGCCCGTCAAGGTCGGGCATTGAATGCCGAGCTGCGGGGGCATGGCGAGAGCGACAAGCCGCAACAGGCGTATTCGATCGAAGGCTTCGCCGATGATCTCGTCTTTCTGTGCAACCGACAGCAGATCACAAGGCCGGTCATCGTGGGTCAAAGCATGGGTGGCAACATGGCGCTCGAAATCGCCGCCCGCTATCCGGACTTTCCTGCAGGCCTGGTGCTGCTCGATTCAGGGGTGCTCTTCCCCGCCTCGGCAGGGACGGTGTTCGCCGGGTATCTGGAGGGCTTGAAGGGCGCGAATTTTGCGGACGAGGTCCGGAAAATCGTGGCGGACTCCTGTCTGCCGACCGACAGATGCCGCGCCCATGTTGAACAGACCTTTCTGGCGACGCCACAGCACGTGCTGGTGTCCACGTTTACAAGTCTGTTCCCCTGGGATGGGCATCGGGCGCGCGAGTGCGCCCAGGCGTGCCGGGTCCCTGTGCTCTACATCGAAGCCGCCCATCGGCTCGCGGATCTGGATCGCTTTGCGGAGCTGTGCCCGCAACTGGTCACGGCCAAGGCCGTCGGCTCCGGGCATTTCCTGTCGCTGGAGGTGCCGGAGCAGATCAACCCGATGATCGACCGGTTTGTCTCGCTCTACGTGCAAAGACCCGGGTAAGCTTCGTGATCGGCCGTGGCGCGCCGTGATCAGTCTCTTGGCTGCGACCCGCAATCGGGCAAGAACGAAACCCTTTGCAGGCCGGGCGAAGCCGGCCGGAAACAAACCTGGCCTAACCTTCGCCGAGCTTTCCCGACCAACCCGATTCAAGGGAGGATCTCATGAAAGCAGCGCTTCTGGTCCTGCCGCTTCTTGGCCAGCCCGCGATGCCGATTTCGGACCGCGTGCCCGTCTTCAACGTGGAAGCTCTCTGCCGCGACGTTTCCGCTGACGACAAGGCCTCAGGGCTCGCCCCGGCGCAGGACGCCGGCGAATGCATGCGTGATGAGACAATTGCGCAGCAGCAGTTGAGTTCGACCTGGCTGACCGTTCCGGGTCCCATACGTGAAAGTTGCGAAGGCGAGGCTTCGGCAGATGGAATCCAAAGCTATGTCGATCTGCTCACCTGCCTGCAGATGGCAGGCTGGGCAAATCCGGCTCCGCCGCCGACGCCCCCGCTCCGGGGTGCGAGCAAGATGCGGAACGCCAGGAATGAGCTGAAGAACGAATTGAAGAATTAGCTGCACAGGTGACAATGGGGGCGAGCAGACGACGGAGCAGCTTCTTGGCAGGTCGCGTGTCATGGCGTGCGCGTTCGCCGGCAGCGCGCCTGCGCGCGATGCGACGAAGTTCCGGGCGCCGGGTGGCGGTCGCCATCAATGATGGGCCGACACGCCCTTGACGCATTGGGTCAACAGATCAACGGTGGCGAATTGGCCGACGTCACCCAGGCTGATCATGCCGACCATCCGCTTGCTCTTGTTGATCACGGGCAGCCTGCGGATTTTCAGCGTCTCCATGTGATGCACGGCTTTCGCCAGATCGTCGTCGTCCCGGCAGCAATGGATGCCTTCGGTCATCACGTCCCGCGCCGTCGCGCGCGCGGCGTTGAAGTTCTTGCTCGCGAGGCCTTTGCAGACGATGTCGCGATCGGTCACCATCCCGATCAGATGGTCGTCATCGCCGATCGGAATGCAGCCGACGTCGTGCCCTTGCATCAACTTCGCGATCTCGGTGACCGGGGTGTCGGGGCTGACCCAATCGACGCCCTTGTGCATCACGTCCTTGACCTTCATGGAGGACCTCCGTTGTGAACGCAGCCCCCGTGACGCGACTATACTACGAACCGGGCGCGACCGCACGCGCGCCGCGACGAAGGCGCAGGGGAAATCATCCCGCCGCCATGCTGCGTCAACTGTGCGTGCTGAAGCGTCCATGCGGCGCATTGGCCGTCAGCCGTTCGAACTGCGCGTGCGTCAACTGGAGCAGCGTCTCATGGTCGCCGGCTTCGATATAGATCTCGGGCTGCGCCCGGATGCTGTCATCGACGATGAGATCGAGCCCGTAGCACCGGCCGATTGCCGGAACGGCTCCGTGCGCGCAGTCCGCGAACAGCCTGTTGATCTCGGTTTCGTTCGCCATCACGAGATCCGCGCCGAGCTTCTCCTTCAAGTCCGGCAAGTTGAGACGGTGCGATGCCGGAACGATCGCGAGCATATAACCGCCGTCATGCCGCAGCACGACGGCCTTGGCGAAACGATCGCCCGAGACGTGGCAGGCCTGCGCCGTGCGCGCGGATGACATGGTGAGAACGTGCGGGATCTCGGCATACTGGATCTTCTCGGCAGCCAGGTATCGGTGGAGCGTGGGGGCAATGGTCATGGCTTGGCCTCCGGATGGGTATGCGAGCCATCCATCGTGAGGCTGCCTCCACCGCACGATGGGCGGCCGCGTGATTGCCGGACGCCAGCATAGGCCTCGCCCTCGAATGCCGCAATTGGGTCGGACGCTCGACGAGTTCCGGGCGCGCTATTTCCGCTCCGTTTGCCCCAGATTCATTGTGGCCCTTGCTACGCTTCCCGTTTTTTACGGGATCCTTGCCACGACTTCAGGCCGGTTCTTCGCGAGCCAGGCCAGAGCCTCTGGCCCATCGACGACGCACGCGAAGGTTTCCCAGGCCGGGTCCTCCAGGGATTCCGATTGCAGTCGCTTCGCCGCATACTCAACGAGGTCGTGCAGGCCTTCGTATCCTCGTCGGTGCTCGAGCGACTCTGCAATCGCGGAGCTGGTCCATCCTCGTTGGGCCAGATCGATAATGCGCGGAGCGTCAGCCTCGCTGAACCAAGGCGTGGCATCGAACTCGATGCAGCGGACGTTGTCGGCGGTATGGCAAGTGGCGTGGATCATGGGTTCCTCCGTTCGCCAGCGAAGTTTCACATCGCTTGCTCGCACGCTCTCAGACTTTGACCAGATCCCCCAGCAGGTTCGCCGCCACCGTCAGCTTGGCAAGCGTCAGGCCGCTGGCAGCAATCTCCTCGACCGAGCGGCGGATGCGCGCCGCTTCGGGGTGAGCCGCGAGCCATGTCTCGACGGCCGGATGGCCGGAGTGCCCTGTTACCAGCATATCGGCGGCCAGCCTTCGTTCGGCGCCGGCGATCTGCTCAACGGCGCGATCGATGGCCATGCGCTCGAAATAATCGTTTGCCGGCACGTTGCGCGCGGCGGCGATGATCCGGTCGAGACGGAAATTCGCCTCGGCGGCGAAGAAGGTTGCGGCTGCATCGCCGATGGGGCGCGTGGTGCGCTCGGCAACCGTCACGATATCGGGTGCCGAGACCAGAGCGTCGAGATCGGCGAGCTCGCCGGCAAGGCTGGGCGGAACGCCGGCGTCGGTCAGCTCTTGCCGCCGCTTGGTGCGCACGGCCTGCATGTCCGGCGGCAGGGTGGTGTCGAGCCCCGCGACGATCTGGCGGATCGCCGGGCCGAAGCGCGCGACGACGGCCTCGAGCCCGTCCCTGAAATCGACATGGCGCACGTACCAGACCATGCGCGAGAGCAGCAGGTCCTGCACGGAAGCGTAGAGGGACAGCTGCACCTGGCCGTCGATGCAGGTATCGAGCGCATCGATCGCGTCATTGAGCCACTTCAGTCCGTAGCACTCGTCGACCGCCACATAGGCCATGACGATGATCGGGATATCGGCGTCGGTCTCGTCGACGAGGCGCGCGACACAGGCTGGGCCGCCGCGGTTGATCACCGCATTGGCGAGGCTGGTCGCGATGATCTCGCGCCGCAGGCGATGGAATTCGACCGCGGTCGGGAATTTGTCCTGAATCTCGTGCGGAAAGTACTGCGATAGCTCGCGGGCCAGATAGGGATCATCGGGCACGCCGGTGACGAGCAGGTCCTCGTAGAGGGTCAGCTTGGCGTAGGCGAGCAGCACGGCAAGCTCGGGCCGCGCGAGGGACTGGCCACGCCGTGTGCGCTCGGTGAGCGCCGCGTCGTCGGGCAGGAACTCCACCGCGCGGCTGAGCAGGCCGCGCCGCTCGAGCGATTGCATCAGGCGGGTGAGGAAGCCGGTCTCCGCCACGCCCTTGCGTTCGGCGAGCGAGAGCGCCAGCGTCTGAAGATAGTTGTTGCGCAGCACCAGCGCGCCGACCTCGTCGGTCATTGCGGCAAGCAGGCTGTTGCGGTCGGCGGGACTGAGGCGTCCCTCGCGCTCCGGGCGCGCCAGCGCGATCTTGATATTGACCTCGACGTCGGAGGTGTTGACGCCGGCCGAATTGTCGATGGCGTCGGTGTTGAGCTTGACGCCCTTCTGTGCCGCTTCGATACGGCCGCGCTGGGTGACGCCGAGGTTGGCGCCTTCGCCGATCACCCGGGCGCGAACGTCAGTGCCGGCGATGCGGATCGGATCGTTGGCGCGGTCGCCGGCCTGATCGTCGCTCTCTCCCGATGCGCGGATATAGGTGCCGATGCCCCCAAACCACAACAGGTCCGTGCGCGCTTTCAGGATCGCCGTCATTACCTCGAACGGAGTGGCTTGCTCCTTGTCGAGATCGAGAAGGCTGCGCACTTCCGGTGCGAGCGGGATCGCCTTGAGCAGGCGCGAGAACACGCCGCCGCCATGCGAGATCAGCGACTTGTTGTAGTCCTGCCAGCTCGATCGCGGCAGGTCGAAGAGACGCTTGCGTTCGGCGAAGCTGATCGATGGGTCGGGGGAGGGATCGATGAAGATGTCGCGGTGATCGAACGCCGCCACGAGCCTTGTCGCCGGCGACAGCAGCATGCCGTTGCCGAAGACGTCGCCGGACATGTCGCCGACGCCGGCAGCGGTGAAAGGCACGGTCTGAATGTCGGTGCCGAGCTCGCGGAAGTGGCGCTTGACCGCCTCCCAGGCGCCGCGCGCCGTGATCCCCATCTTCTTGTGGTCGTAGCCCTGGCTGCCGCCGGATGCGAAGGCATCGCCGAGCCAATGGTTCTTCTCGGCCGAGATCGCGTTGGCGATGTCGGAGAAGGTGGCCGTGCCCTTGTCGGCGGCGACGACGAGGTAGGGGTCGTCGCCGTCATCGCGCACGGTGGAATCGGGCGGCACGACGGCGTCGCCATCGAGGTTGTCGGTGAGCTCGAGCAGCGAGCGGACGAAGATGCGATAGGCCTCGGTGCCCTCGGCGAGCCAGGCGTCGCGATTGGACGGCGGCGGCAGGCGCTTGGGCACGAAGCCGCCCTTGGCGCCGACCGGCACGATCACGGCGTTCTTGACCTGCTGCGCCTTCACGAGGCCCAGGATCTCGGTGCGGAAATCCTGCGGCCGGTCGGACCAGCGCAGGCCGCCGCGCGCAACCTTGCCGAACCGCAGGTGAATGCCTTCGACACGCGGCGAATAGACGAAGATCTCGTAAAGAGGCCGCGGCGCCGGCAAATCGTCGATCCGCCGTGCGTCGAACTTGAAGGAGATCACCGGACGCGGATGTCCGTCTTCGCCGATCTGCCAAAGATTGGTGCGGATGGTCGACTGCACCAGATTGGTGAAGCGGCGCAGGATGCGGTCTTCATCGAGCGAGGCGACGGATTGGAGCTGCTCCTCGATCTCGCCAAGGAGAGTTGTCTCGCGCGCCGAACGCTCGCGATCGGTAAGCACGAGGCGCGGATCGCGCCGGGTCTGGAACAGCGCGACGAGGTTGGCTGTGATCGCGGCGTTCTTGCGCAAGGTCTCCCACATGTAATCCTGGGTGAACGGAGCGCGGATCTGGTGCAGGTAGCGCGACAGCGCCCGGATGGTCGAGACTTCGCGCCAGCCCAGTGCGGTGCGCAGGATCAGAGCGTTATATCCATCGGATTCGGCGCGATCCGTGACCACCGCCATGATCGAGGCTTCCAGGCGATGGCTGAATTCGGGGTTGATCTCGATCGGCTGGCCATCACTGGTTTCGATCGTCATGTCGTGGAGCCAGACCGGCTCCGGCCTGTTGCCGGGCACGATCTGATAGGTGCGTTCGTTGACCACGCGCAGGCCGTGATTTTCGATCACCGGCACGCGATAGGACAGCGATAGGGGGGCGGCGTCGGAGAACACCTTCAGGCCGAAGCGCCTGGGATCGTCATCGCCGCTGTCGCGGTGCACCGAAATCGTCACCGGGCGGGCTGGCGTCAGCCTTTCGATGGTAGCGATATCGGCGATTGCCTGCTCCGCCGTGAAAACCTCGGTATAGCCGCCGCTAAAGGCCTGGGCATAACGATTGGCGATCATGCGCGCCCGCATGCCGTCGGTCGACGCAGTGAGCGCGGCCTTCAGCTTGTCGATCCAGGTCGCGGCAATGGCGCTGATGCCGGCCTCGAGCGTGGCGCGCTCGACGACGGGCGTTTTGCCTTCATAGCGCCCGATGATGAAGTGGACGCGCGCAAGCGCGCCTTCAGGGAACGATACGTAGGAAGCCGACAGGGTTCCCTTGTAGACCTGCGACAGGAAGGCTCCGACGCGCGTGCGGACGTCGGTGTCGTATTTGTCGCGCGGAATGAAGGTGAGGATGGAGACGAAGCGATCGAACTTGTCTACCCGCGCCAGCGCCCGGACGCGCGGGCGCTCGTAGAGGATCAGGACCTCGATGACGAAGTTGTAGAGCGTGTCGACGTCGATCTGGAACAGCTCGTCACGCGGATAATCTTCGAGGATATGCATGAGCGCCTTACCCGAATGGCCGTTCGGGTCGAAGCCGGCGCGCTGCAGCACCCGCGAAACCTTGTGGCGCACATAAGGGATCTGCCGCACCGAGCGGGTATAGGCGCCGGAGGTAAAAAGGCCGACGACGCGCAATTCACCCTCGAGCCGGCCGTCGGGTGCGTAGAGCTTGATGCCCACATAATCCATCCGGATGCGGCGATGGACGAGGCTTGAGACATTGGCCTTGATGACGATCAGCAGGGTCGGCTCGTGCATGAACTCGCGAATTTCCGATGTCATCACCACCATATCGTTGCCGCGTCGCAGGACCTTCACGTCGGGATCGCGCAGGATACCGAGGCCTTCGCCGGTCGTGATGTCGTCGGACGCATCGCTGTCGGGCGAGAAGCGATATTCGCGCACACCGAGGAACGTGAAATTGTCCGCGCAGAGCCATTGCAGGAACTGATTGGCTTCGGCGACCTCGTCGATCGGCAGCGGCGGCGGATTGGACGAGAACGTCTTGATTGCTTCCTCGACGCGGTCACGCATGGCGCGCCAGTCGGTGACGCAGGCGCGGACGTTGCTCAGCGCCCTGGTGAGCCTGTCGATCAGCTTCTGGCGATCGGCGTCGGCGTCCAGGCGGGTGATGTGGAGGTGAATCAGGCTTTCGCGAGCGCCTCTTGCTCCCTCCGGCAGGGCTTCGCCGTAGAACCGCAGCAGCTTGCCCTCGGCATCGCGCTCCACGGCGATGATCGGGTGGGCGACGAGGGTGACTTCGATGCCCTGCTCGGCGAGCTCCGCCATCGTGGAGTCGTACAGGAAAGGCATGTTGTCGTTGAGAATCTCGAGCACGGAAATCTCGCGCCCGTTCGGCAACGTCGGATTGACCACGCGGATATCGGCGCTGCCCGACGTGCGCCGCTGCACATGCTCCCAGGCGTGCTCCGCCAGCAGGGCGAGGGAGGCGGCATCGTAATTGTCGAGATCCTCGATATTGCTGTAGCCGAACAAGGGCTCGGCAAAGGCCCGGGGGCTCTTGCCCGGCGGCACGCTGCCCGCTGCATCGCGGATCAGGGTTGCCCGGGCCTTGTCGTCACGCCACGCCATCATGTCCTCCATTTGCCGCGCCGTCCGACCGCAGTCGCGATCATCAGCCAAAGTCTGGAGTGCATCTCGTCGAGCGCCGCGGATCGAGTGGATGCGCAAAATCCTCGGTCTCGTGCGTCGGCAGTTTCCGACGACAATACTACGATCCCGGAGCGAAGGGCGGAATTCCCTACGGCAGCGGGCGAGGCCGAGGTCGACGGCCGCCGAATCATTGAGGCGAAAAAATAACGAGCAATTTCAAATGTGTATGAGCTCGCGGTTTTGTCCTGAATGGCAGCCGGAGCTGCGTTCCGATTGCGCTGGAGCGGCCTATAGGGAGTGCGGGTCAGCTCCACGCCATCGACCACCATTTTCCAGGTCCCCGTCTCCTCGTGGGGGGCGTCGACACCTCGAACGTCGTCGAGAGGAATGCAATGCCGACGACGAAATTATGATGGCGCCAGCCCGGTTCAACCGGACGCGCCGATGCCGCGCGGCGCATCGGCGCGCGCGTTAACAGATTGTTCACGAGCCACGGCGCGCCAGCCGTAACCGCCGGTTAACCATGGATATTTACGGTGTAGCAAGCCTCTGAACCGGGGCTGTCAGTTGATTTCGAGTCCAACCCCATGGCGTTCGGTCGAAGCGCATCTCCGCGAAGCATCGCCCCGACGGAGCCCGCGGCTTCGTGGGAAGCGCTGCGGGCTGCGGCGGCGAAGCCTGACAGTGCTGCTCCTGCGCTGATCAAGGGATCGCTGACTGTCTCCGGTGCGCTCGCTTTCCTGCGCGAGAATGGCCGGCGCATCCTGACGCTGGCCCTGGCGCTGTTTGCGCTCGGCGTCGTCGTCCTCATGATCCTTCCCGTGCGGTATGCCGCGACGGCCCTGGTCGTCCTCGATCCCCGCGAGTTGCGGGTGACCTCGGAGCAGGACGTGCTGCCGGGCATCGGCCAGGATGCCGCAGCACTTCAGAGCCAGATCGAGATCGCCAAGTCGGACGGCTTTCTCCGCCCCCTGATCGAGCAGCTCAGGATCGCCGACGACCAGGACATCGCGGGCGGTTACACCGACATGACGCGCCTGCTCGAAAAATTCCGCGGCCGTCTCGATATCTCGCGTCGCGGACTGACCTACGTCATTGCGATCTCGTTCACCTCGAACAATGCGGAGCGGGCCGCGCATTATGCCAGTGCCATCGCCGAGGCGTTCGTCGCGAGCCAAGGCCGTGTCCGCACCGAGGCGACGGACGAGGCGGCCGACTGGCTCAAGGACCGGCTGAAGGCATTGAACGAGCGCCTGCGCGCATCGGAAGATGCCGTTGCCGCCTTCAGGTTCGAGCACAAGATCCTCAATGCCGGCAAGGATTCAACCACCCAGCAATTGCGGGTGACCGACCTCAATCAGCAGGTCTCCGCCGCTCGCGCGCGCACCGAGGAAGCCAAGGCGCGTTACGAGCAGGTGCAGCGCGATCTCAAGGCCAATGTCGAAGGTCCGGTGAAGCAGGATCTCCTGAGCATGCTGCGCGCGCAGCGCTCGACCCTGAACGACCAGATCGCGCAGAAGAAGGCCGTGTACGGCGACCGCCATCCCGACCTCGCGATCTCCTACAGCCAGCTCGCCGATCTCAACAGGCAGATCGAGGTCGAGCGCAAGAAGAACATCGACACCGCGAAGTCCGAATATGAGGCGCAGCTGGAGCAGCAGAACGCGCTGGAAAAGCAGCTCAAGGCGGTCGAGACGCAGATGCTGGTCGACGGCCAGGCGCTCGTGAAGCTCCAGGAGCTGCAGCGCGACGCCGATGCCAACAAGAACATCTACGAGCAGTTCCTGTCGCGGTTCAAGACCACCAGCGAGCAGCGCCAGCTGCAGAGCTCACAGACCAAGATCGCTTCGCCCGCGATTCCGCCGGTGCGCTCGACGCGTCCGCCGCTCGCCTTGCTGCTCGCGGCGCTCGCGATCGGCTCGCTGTTGACGTCGACCGCCGCTGTCGCTGCGATGGGAAGCATGTCCGACAAAGCCGATCCTGCTGAAGCTCCGGCTCGAACGCCTGTACGTGCGAAGGCGGAGGAGGTCCAGCAGCGGCAAGTCCAGCCTCCGGCGTCTGCCGCGCGCCAGCCCGAGGCGATGCCGAACCTCCCGGTCTGGGCCCGCATTCCCGATCTGGCGCTTGGCGCCGTTGCCACCACCGTCTGGCAAAGGCCGATTGCCGGCACAGTCGAGCTCGATCTCGGCGCTTACCTGCGTCCGCTGCTCGAGCGGATCGATCGTGCGCCGGTACGCGGCTGCAAGGTTGCGCTCGTGTTGTCGGTCGGCAAGAGCGCCGGCGGCAACACCGTTGCGCGCTCGCTGAACCGCGCGGCGGTGAACCGCGGCATGATGAGCGTGCTGATCCGGCTCCAGCCGGAATTCGCCGGTCACCAGCCTCCGGTGACCGAATGGCAGGACGGCTCGACCACGGCGGGCCTTCAGTCGATCGACGAATTGCTGAGCGCCGGCAGAAAAGCCGATGCGCGGCCCGAGGACGATATTCGCTCGGAGTTCGATCTGATCATCGTCCATGCGAGCAATCTCGTCTTGCAGCCCGACGCCATTGCGCTGGCCGCGCATGCGGATCTGATCATCCCGGTGGTGCGCGCCGGCGAGCTCGGTTCGGCGGCGATGCGGCGGGTCACCGCTGCGCTGTCGAGGTACAACACCGTGCCGACCGGTCTCGTCGTCAATCATGCGCCCGCGGGTTCAGTGGCGCCTCACCCTGAGGGCGGCGCATTAAGCCGGGCGGTTTGACGATGACGGCGGCCTCCGGTCGTCATTGACGCCGAGAGGCGGCGACCGCAGGATGCAGCGTCTCCAATGCGCGACTGTCTCGGCTCGGGATTCCAGCGATGACCAGTCAGGCCAACTGCGTAACGCTGGTGCTCATTGCCCGGATACCGCCTGAGGGTATCGAGGCCTTCCGTGCCTACGAGGATGCCGTCCTGCCGCTATTGCCCGCGTTCAACGGGCATGTCGAGCGTCGTCTTCGAAATCCGGATGGCACGATCGAGGTACACATCGTCAGCTTCGCATCCGATGCGGACTTTCAAGATTATCGCAATGATCCCCGGCGCATTGCGCAAGCCGGGCTGTTGGAAAAATCGTCCGCGAAGCTGGAATTGCTTTCGATGGCGGACGTCTCGCATTGGCCCGTGACGTCGGCGCTGGGATGGTCGACGGCACAATGACCGAAATGTAACCGGGCGGCTGGCATCATCGAACTGTCATCGCTTCGTCATTCGCGCTCTACTGATCGCTGCTCCCTGCGCCGCGCATCGTGGGCACGAAGACGGGGGTGAAACCGGCGCGCGGCGGGGTGCGTATCGCCGTTCGCCTCAGCGCCACCCCAGCGCGGGCGCGACGTGCTTCAAGATCGCCTCGATCGCATGCGCGCAGTAGTCGACGCCGAGCTGGTTGGGGATCGTCAGCAGCAGCGTATCCGCTTCCGCAATCGCCTCGTCCTGCTTGAGCTGCTCGATCAACGCGTCCGGCTCGGCCGCATAGCTCCGGCCGAAGATCGCGCGCGTGCGCGGGTCGATGAAGCCGATCTGGTCCTCGCCTCCGCGCTCGCCGCCGAAATAGGCGCGGTCGCGATCGTTCATCAGCGCGAAGATGCTGCGGCTGACGGACACGCGGGGCTCGCGGCTGTGACCGGCTTCCTGCCACGCCAAGCGATAGGCGCGGATCTGCGCCGCTTGCTGCACATGAAAAGCCTCGCCGGTCTCGTCGTTCTTCAGCGTCGAGCTCTGCAAGTTCATGCCGAGCTTCGCTGCCCACGCCGCGGTCGCGTTCGAGCCGGCGCCCCACCAGATCCGTTCGCGCAGGCCTGCCGCATGCGGCTCGAGCCGCAATAGGCCCGGCGGATTGGGAAACATCGGCTGCGGATTGGGCTCGGCAAAACCTTCGCCGCGCAACAGGTCGAGAAAGACCTCCGCATGGCGCCGGCCCATGTCGGCGTCGCTCTGGCCGTCGGCCGGGCGATAGCCGAAATAGCGCCAGCCGTCGATCACCTGCTCGGGCGAGCCGCGGCTGATGCCGAGTTGCAGCCGCCCGCCGGCGATGAGATCGGCGCTGCCTGCATCCTCGATCATGTAAAGCGGGTTCTCGTAGCGCATGTCGATCACGGCGGTGCCGATCTCGATCTTGCTGGTTTTTGCGCCGACCGCTGCGAGCAGCGGGAAGGGCGATGCGAGCTGGCGCGCAAAATGATGTACGCGAAAATAGGCGCCGTCGGCGCCGAGCTGTTCCGCCGCGACGGCCAGCTCGATGGATTGCAGCAGTGTATCGCCGGCCGATCGGGTCTGCGATTGAGGCGAGGGTGTCCAGTGTCCGAAGGACAGGAATCCGATTTTCTTCATGGGGGGCAATTTAGGGATGGTCGCGGCGATTTGCGATGGGCAGCTCGGAGGAAACCTGGCCACGAACGGACCCGTCGCCTGCGTCGTTGTCCCGTTCGGAGCTGTCCAGAGCGCGCCATTGCCTTGGCGTCATTCCGGTCCAGCGCTTGAAGGCGTGGGTGAATGCGCTGACTTCTCCGTAACCGAGAAGCCAGGCGGTTTGCGAAATGGGCAGTTCATCGTTCTTCAGATAGCTCTTGGCGAGGTCGATCTTCATCTCGTCGAGGATGCCGCTGAAGGTCAATCCCTCCAGGGCGAGACGCCGCACCAGCGTGCGATGGCTCATCCCCAAGCGGCGGGCGATCTCTTCGACCCGTGCCTCGCGATGCGGGAGCAATGGAGCGATTGCATTCTCGACGCTCGATCTGAGCGAGACTCCGCCGGATTTCCGGTGTGCGAGTGCCTGCTCGCAATATGTCACCAGCAGGTCGTTCAGATAGTGGTCAGCACTTTCGATCGGCATCGGCCCCACGGATTCCGGGAAAGCGATCTCATCGACATCGGACCCGAACTCGATCTCGCACCCCAGGAACGACCTGACCTCTGTGGGCGTCGTTCGGCGGCGATGTACCATTTTGAGCCGGCTCGGGATCAGGCGGCGATTGGTCAGGGCGCGGTTCATGCGAATGATTGAGGTCAGCCAGAATTCGATCTGGTGCCGATCCGAGCGCCGTTCCACACCGACATATTTCAGCGTGACCGTCATCTCTTTCGCGGCGAATCGCAGCGAAATCCCCTCGTTGGCGAGACGGCAATAGCGCTCTGCCTTTGCGAAGGCTTCGGCGATCGTCCCGGAGGATGCGGCCACGTAATAGAGCAGGCCAATTTCACGAAGGTCGAAGTCCCGTGCCAGGTGGAAGCCGAGGCTGTCGTCCTGCAACGCCTCGGCCCCAAGTTCCAGAAACTTGATCTGGCTCTCGGCGCTCAGGCGCGCCTTGCGATCCTCGATCTGCTTGCGGGTCAATCCGGCCCGGGACAACAGGCTGTCCGCCTCGATGCCGGCGTTCTGCAGGCGTGCCCATACCAGGCGGGCGATTCCGCCGGTCGCACTGGGCATTGTTTCAAAATGGGGCGAATGGGCAGCCGGCACACCGAACCCTTTCGTCGTTGCCGCTGCGGGCCTCGCTCCTTGGGCTCGCCGATCGTGATCACGGCATGAAAAATCAACTTATTGGCTCACGATAACAAGAAACCCGGGGGCATGTGACTTAAATCGCTTGTCTGCCCCCAGACTGGTCTTGCGTTCTCGGGGCAGCCCCTTTTCCCCGGAAGCTACGATGGCCTTGATGTCCAGCAATGACGGCGCCGCGCCGCCCATCAACGTGAAGATATTGCGAGGGTACGGAAAGTTGCTCGGACTTCCCGATATCGCCCATGGCTCGCGGATGGTTGCGCTCGAACGTGTCGGGGATTGCGAGATCAGCATGTTCGAAGCGCTGGGAGCGGGCTTGTCCGAGAGCCCGTTGTTCTGGATGGAGCTGTTCGACCTCAGCGTTCATGGGTCACGCGACAGTCGCGGCTGCCATAACATGAGCGATGCGGTCGCAACGTTCGAGGATTTTGCCTCGCAAGCACGCCGTTTGGCGGAGCCATCGCTGTGTGCCGCCGAAACGGCAGGCTGACAATTGCCGCGTCCACTGAGAGTTCCCGACAAAGCCGTGCAGCTGACCCGCGGCCGGCCTCTGCGATACGACGCCAAGCGAATGGCATTCCTGTTTACGATGATGCACGGCGCAAACAGCGTCGATTGCGAGATCAGCAGCAGTGCGCTGGATGATCTCGACGGCACGAAGGGCACGCTGCCCGTCCAAAGGGAGGCCCAGTTCATGCGCCTGCGCCAAATGGTCGAGCGCGTTGCATCAGTCACGTTCGAACGGCAGGGCCAGCTCAAAGGCGAGCCGGTTCGCATCTTCTCCAAGCATATCAAGGCGTTCTGACGATTACCCAAAGCAAGGCCGGTGCTGCAACCGCAATGCATATGCAGTTTGTGCCACGCGGGACGTTCGACATCTCCTCATAAACATGTCGCTCTACTTTGATCGGAAAAGCCAGATTCCACCCTTCTCGCCCGTTGAGTGTTGCCCGGCTGTGACATCTGCGCACGCCCGGCCGGTGTAGGCTGGTTGATATCCGGCGTCGTTTGAACGGCGTCGGATGGTGGACTGTCGCATTATTCCGTCGTGTTGTGAGTGTTGTCGGTGGTCGGAACAAGTCGCATCATTGCTTCAGCAGTTTTGTTGGCTTTGCCGATCGCAATGGTGCTCGCTGGTTGCGCTGGGCGTCCGTCGCAGGGCGTTTTGATTCCAACAGCGCAGACTGTCGCGGGAAACACGAATGTCCCGATCTATGCCGTAACCAATCGCAAGCGATCGGACCTCGATCCCGGCGAGATGTTCAACGGTGAACGTTCCGACGCGCTGTCCTTTGCCGAGGTGACCGTTTCGATCCCGCCCGATCCCGCGCGGAAGATCGGCGAAGTGCAATGGCCTGAGCGCCTCCCCGGCGACCCCCAGCGAGATTTTACGACCGTGTCGGCGGACTATCTCGACAAGGCGCGCTTTGCCGCGTCTGTCACCGCGGCCGTGAAGCAGTCGGGTCGGAACAAGGTGCTTGTCTTCGTTCACGGCTTCAACAACCGTTTCGACGATGCAGTGTATCGCTTCGCGCAGATCGTTCACGATTCCAAGGCGCCGGTCGTGCCTGTGCTTTTCACCTGGCCATCGCGCGGCGAGCTGAGGCTGCGCGCCTATACCTATGATCGGGAGAGCGCGAATTTTTCGCGCGATGCGCTCGACAATCTGTTGAGCACGCTCGATAGCTCGCCTGCCGTCGGCGAAGTCTATCTCCTGGCTCATTCGATGGGCAATTGGATCGCACTGGAAGCGTTGCGTACGCGCGCAATCCGTGGCCCGGTCATCGCGTCAAGACGCAGCAAGCTGAAAAATGTGATGCTGGTGGCTCCCGACGTGGATGTCGATGTTTTCCGCTCGCAATTGTACCGGATGGGCGGCGCGCGGCCGCCCATCTCGCTGTTTGTCTCGCGCGACGACGGCGCACTCTCGCTGTCGAAGACGATATGGGGCGACGTCGCCCGGCTGGGCGATATCGACCCGACCCAGGAGCCTTACCGAAGCGAACTCGCGCGCGATCGGATCGACGTTTACGATCTGACCAAACTGGCGGTTGCCGGCGATGATGCGCACGATCGGGCGTTCGAGCAGGTAGGGCCGGTTGTCGCAATGATCCGGCAACGCATGGCGCAGGGCCAGGCGCTGGGTGAACAGAAGGCGGACCCGAGCCCGCTCGCCCGGCTTGCCGAATAGCGGGAGAGACGGCGCCTGCCTGGCTTGCCTCACGGCGGTGTGTCGACGAAGCCGTGACGCCTCAGGCGTACGCGACCCAGCCGCGGAAGGTGAAGCCGGTGTAGAACAGGGATGCGCCCGTGAAGCCAGCCTGGCGCAAGATCAGTTCATCCTGCTCCGGCGCCAGAATGCTCAATTGCCCGTCGACCGCTTTTCGCGCGGCCGCCGCCTTGTCGGGCGCGACGCCGGATGCGGCGAGGTAAGCGGAATAGCGCGAGAGCCAGATCGGCCGTTCATCGTCGCCACCGGGGATGCTGAAATGAGCGGCCACGAACGGCGCGCCCGGCTTGAGCCGGCGGTGGATTTCCGCGGCGATGCGCCGCCGTTCCGCGACATCGACGAAGTGCAGGGTCAAAAGGCACGTCGCGCCGTCGAACGGCCCCTCCGGCGCATTGTCGATATAGCCCTGGTGCAGATGCGCGCGCGAGGCGAGCGAGCCCAGCGTCTGCTTTGCGAGATCCAGCATCGCTGTTGACGGGTCCACGCCATCAAAGCTCCAGCGCGGCTGCGCCTGCGCAAAGGCCTTCAACTCCAGGCCGCCGCCGGCGCCGAGAACGAGGATCCGCGCATCGTCACGCGCACGCTCGGCCAGGAGGATCGCCGCCATGGACAGCATGGAATTGTAGCCGGGAACGAAGCGCGGCGGCCCTTCGGTGTATGTCGCCACCATTTTCGGATCGGCGAACGCGCTTTGAATGTCGGTCACGATGCTGTCCTGTTGAATGGCGCCGATCACGCGTGATGCGCGCCGATACCTTGATGCTTTCGGGATCCGAGGCGCTTGCGCAGATCGTCGGCCAGCCTCGCCAGCGTCACCTCGCCGAGGCGCGCCAGCAGCAACGCTTCGGCATCCTGAAATGCGTGGTCGAGCGCGGCATTGACGGCCTGCTCGACCAGACAGCCGGGCGCCTCCGTCCGGTTGCCCATGGCCAGCAGCGCGGGACTGCCGAGCGCGGTGTAGACGTCGCGCAGCGTCACCTTGGAAAGATCGCAGGCCAGCGTCCAGCCGCCGCCGTGACCCTTCTCGGAGCGGACATAACCGAGGTCCCGCAGCCCGGCCATGACGCGGCGGATCACCACCGGATTGGTGTCCATGGCTTTCGCCAGGGTCTCGGACGTGAAGGGGCCGGGCTGCTGCGCCATGTGCAGGAGCACATGGAGCACGCCGGACAAGCGGCTGTCGCGTTTCATGTAACTCTATATGTTGCATGATGGCGGCGAGGTCAACCAGTTTCGGTGCGCGCGTAGGCGGCGCGCGCCTCATCGGCCGGCGTGTCGTTTGGATTCAAATCGATGGCAGATGCCGTTTCGAGCATGATCCGCGCAGCGCGTTGAACAGGCCTGCGCGCGGGACGCGGCGTGAAGCTTCGGGGATATCGATACGGAGTAGCGCCGGGGGCCTGCCTAGCCCATGCGCCCGATGTTGCCATCCTGCGCCTGTTTTGCCCGACGGGTCAACGGCTCTACAAAACGCATAAGCCATTAATTCCGCGCATGCCGGCTACTGTGCATGGGGTTGTTTTCGACATTTTTGTTTTGGGGCGGACGAAAGCCGCAGGCCGAACCGGATCTCATCCGGCTCTGCCGCTACTTCATCACCCGCAGACCCTTGGTCGTGAACTTCTGCGTCTTGCCGCCGGGGCGGAGCGGACGCTTGGTGCCGGCGGCCTTGCCGGTGCCGGGCGGCTGGTGCGCTGGGACCAACTGGTGGGGCTGCGAGCCGATCAGATCGCGGCGGCCCATCTCGATCAAGGCCTCGCGCAGCACCGGCCAGTTGTCGGGGTCGTGATAGCGCAGGAAAGCCTTGTGCAGGCGGCGCTGGCGCAGGCCCTTGATCGCCTCGACCTTGTCGCTGCCGCCGCGGCGCACGCCGCGCAGCGGGTTGACGCCGGTGTGGTACATCGCGGTCGCGGTCGCCATCGGCGAGGGCAGGAAGGTCTGCACCTGATCGGCGCGGTAGCGGTTCTTCTTCAGCCACAGCGCGAGGTTCATCATGTCCTCGTCGGTCGTGCCCGGATGTGCCGCGATGAAATAGGGGATCAGGTAATATTTCTTGCCGGCTTGCTCGGCCGCGGCGTCGAACATCCGCTTGAACTGGTTGTAGGCGCCGATGCCCGGCTTCATCATCTTGTCGAGCGGACCGCGCTCGGTATGTTCGGGCGCGATCTTCAGGTAACCGCCGACGTGATGGGTGACGAGCTCCTTGATGTATTCCGGGCTCTCGACCGCGAGGTCGTAGCGCACGCCGGAGGCGACCATCACCTTCTTGATGCCCTTGGTCTCGCGCACCTTGCGATAGAGCCGGATCAGATCGTCATGCGAGGTGTTGAGGTTCGGGCAGATCTCGGGGAAGACGCAGGACGGCCGCCGGCACGCGGCCTCGACCTTCGGGTCCTTGCACGCCATCCGGTACATGTTGGCGGTGGGGCCGCCGATGTCGGAGATCACGCCGGTGAAGCCCGGCGTCTTGTCGCGGATCTTTTCGATCTCGCGCAGGATCGATCCCTCCGAGCGGTTCTGGATGATGCGGCCCTCATGCTCGGTGATCGAGCAGAAGGTGCAGCCGCCGAAGCAGCCGCGCATGATCGTCACCGAGAACTTGATCATGTCCCAGGCGGGGATCTTCGCGTCGCCATAGGAGGGATGCGGCGCGCGCGCGTAAGGCAGGTCGTAGACCGCGTCCATCTCGTCGCTGGTGAGCGGGATCGGCGGCGGGTTGAGCCAGAGATCGCGGTCGCCGTGGCGCTGCACCAGCGGCCGTGCATTGCCGGGATTGCTCTCCCGGTGCAGCACGCGTGATGCGCGCGCATAGGCTTCCTTGTCCTGCTCGACCTGCTCCAGCGCCGGCAGCCGGATCACGGTGGCGCCTTTTTGGCGCGTTGCGCCCTCGTCTGCAGAGTCGAGATCGTCGGCGTGCAGCTCCGCATAGTCTTCGGGCACGCGGCGGAACAGCGCGACGCCCCTGATATCGCTGAGCTCGCGCGCGGCCTCGCCGGCGGCCAACCGCTGCGCGACCTCGACCACGGCGCGCTCGGCATTGCCGTAGAGCAGCAGGTCCGCCTTGGCGTCGGCCAGCACCGAGCGGCGGACCTTGTCGGACCAGTAGTCGTAATGGGCGATCCGGCGCAGCGAGGCCTCGATGCCGCCGAGCACGATCGGCACGTCCTTGAACGCCTCACGGCAACGCTGGGCGTAGACGACGGTGCAGCGGTCCGGCCGCTTGCCGCCTTCGCCGCCCGCCGTATAGGCGTCGTCGTGGCGCAGGCGGCGGTCCGCGGTGTAGCGGTTCACCATCGAGTCCATGTTGCCGCCGGTGACGCCGAAGAACACTTTTGGCTTGCCCAGCGCCTTGAACGGCTCGGCCGAATGCCAGTCCGGCTGGGAGATGATGCCGACCCGAAAGCCTTGCGCCTCCAGCAGCCGGCCGATGATGGCCATGCCGAAGCTCGGATGGTCGACATAGGCATCGCCCGTCACCAGCACGATGTCGCAGGCGTCCCAGCCGAGCGCATCCATCTCGGCGCGGCTCATGGGAAGGAACGGCGCCGGCTTGCGCGGGCGCGCCTGCGCCATCAGGGGCTTTTCGGCGGTGATGATCTGGGTGTCCATGGCGCCTACGCATAGGACTCCGGGCGTACGAATACAACCGACGGACGCGTGAAGATTTGCGGTTCCGCCAGGGGCAAACCGGCTTGCGGGAGCGCGTTAACCGTTCGCGAACCCCTGCCGGCTCGCCGCCATGCTGGCGGACCATCCGCACGGCGTTCTCGACGAGGCGGAGATTGGTCACCGTCGAGCCCTGCAGCGCGGCCTCGATCCAGGCCTTGCGCATGGCGAGCATCGCCTCGCAGCCCGGAAGGGTGCGCGTGCCGCATATGCATATGAGCGATCCCGCTTCCGGGTTCTCTCCGCGGCCGACATCGGATATCCGATTGCGCCATGGGCAAGGAAATTTCTGACGGCGGTGATGACGCCGGCGCGGCGCCGTCCACCGAGGCCTGGCTCGGTGCGGTTGCGCTGATCGGCTTCATCCTGGTGGCGACCGCGCAGGCCTCAAATCAGATTCTGGCGCGCGGGCTTGCGGGCTCGGTCCCGCCCTTCGCGCTCGCCTTCTTCCGCTGGAGCATCGTTGCCATCGGGCTCGCGCCGATCGCGTTCGCCGAAATCCGCGCCGACCGCGTGCCACTTGGCAAGAACATCTGGCCGATCCTCGCGGCCGGCTTCATGGGCATGTTCCTCTGCGGCGGCCCGGTCTATGCCGCGGGCATCTCGACGACGGCGATTCACATCGCGTTGATCATGGCGCTGTCGCCGATCACGGTGCTGATGATTTCTGCGGTGCTCGGCATCGAGCATGTCGGCCCGCTGCAATGGCTCGGCACAGCGCTTGCGCTCGCCGGCGCCTTGCTCATCATCTCCGGCGGTCATCCGGAGACCTTGTTCGCACTGGAGACGGCAACTGGCGACGGGCTGGTCGTGATCGCGATGCTCGGCTGGTCCGGCTACACGCTGCTGCAATCGCGCGCGGCGCCCAAGGCGTCGCTACTGGCGCGCATGAGCCTGTTTGCAGGCGCCGGCGCGCTGTTCTCGCTGCCGCAGGCGCTGATCGAGATGTGGACCATGCCGGCGCAGGTCTTCAGCACGAAAGCGCTGTCGGCTTACGTCTTTGCCGGGATTGTTCCCGGGCTGCTCGCCTATGCCGGCTTTGCCTGGCTCGGCGGCAAATTCGGTTCGGTCCGAACCTCGCTCGTGCTTTATCTCGGACCGATCGCGAGCGCGCTGCTGTCGTTCGCAATTCTCGGTGAACCGCCAAAACCGATCCATCTGTTCGGCGGTGTGCTGATCCTCGGCGGGGTCTGGGCGAGCCTGCGCAAATAGGCCCATCCATCGGAGTTGTGGTTCATTCGCAGGAACCAACCGCCTCCGCGAACATTCTGATCAAGGGACCGGTGCGAGCCATGCTCGCGCGCGCCCCGACCATCCCGGCGCCAGTGCCGTAACCGGATTTTGCCTCGACGCATCGTTTCGGGGCGATGGGGGAGCTGTGAGTACCGTCATAGAGAACTTGCTGTTGCGAAAGCAGAACCTCGTGGAACAGCTCGAGAAGACGCAGTCGGTCGAGGACCGCGACAAGATTGAGCATCAACTCGAACAGATCAACACCGCGCTGGATTTCCTGGACAGGCCGGGATCGAGGGATACCCGGTAGAGGCGCTCAATCCACTTTCAGCGCCTTGGCGTAGACCACGCCCGAATTGGTGATGTGTGTCGTCATCGCCGCTTCGAAGGCCGCGAGCTCGCCGCGCGCGAACAAATCGAGCAGCCTGCGGTGTTCGTCGAATGACGAGCGGGTGCGCACGTCGATCGGCGAGGTCAGATTGGTGCGGAGCGCGGCGACGCGGCCCGAGACGAGCTGGTAGGATTCGCTGAGATAGCGGTTGCCGCAATGCGCGAACAGCCCCTCGTGAAAGGCGGCATCGGCGCGGCCATAGGCGATGTTGTCCTTGGCCGCGACCGCCGGCTCCATCGCTGCGATCGCCTCGCTCATCGTCGCGACCGCACCGTTGCGATCGTGGCGGAAGGCGAACTCGGCGGCTCTGGGCTCCAGCGCGATCCGGAAGGTGCAGAGCGCATTGATGTCCTCCGCGCTCGGCGTGAACACGAAGCTGCCGACCTGCGGCCGGATCACCACGAGGCCCTGCGCCTGCAACTGGCCCATCGCCTCGCGCACCGGCGTGCGGCTGACGCCGAAGGAGTTTGCCACCATCTCTTCGGAGATGGCGGCACCGAGCGCGAACTCGCCGTCGATGATCGCCTGCCGCAGCCGCAGCACCACCCGCTGCGACAACGATTTCGGCGTATCGAGCCTCAAGGATCGCATAGGCTCTCTCAGATCACCTTGCCGGGATTGAGCAGGTGATCGGGATCGAGCGCGGCCTTCAGCGTCAGCATCAAGGCGATCTCGGCATCGCTGCGGGCGTGGCCCAGCCACTTCTTCTTCAGCGTGCCGATGCCGTGCTCGGCGGAGACGCTGCCGCCCAGCTCGCGCACGAGACCGTAGATGATCGCGTCCATCTGTTCCTTCGGCTGCTGCTCGACGGAAAGACCGGTGACCCAGGAGACGAGGTGCAGGTTGCCGTCGCCGATATGGCCGTAATAGACGCTCTCGCAGCCCTTGATGCCGGAGGCCAACGCGGCCTTGCAGCGCGTGACGAACTCGTCCATCCGCGCCACCGCAAGCCCGATGTCGTAGGAGATGTGCGGTCCCAGCACCTGGCCGAACTCGGCGCAGATGTCGCGCACGCGCCAGAAGCTTTGCGTCTGCGCCAGCGATTGCGCCACGGCGGCATCTGCGAGCAGTCCGCGCTCCATCAGCTCTTCGAGCCAGTTCTGGAAGCGCGGCGCATCCAGGCTCTCGTCGGTGCCTTGCGCTTCGACCAGCACGTAGAGACCGTGGCCTGCCGCGACCGGCGGCTTCACCCCGGCGCGCGTCGTGATCACGTCCCAATAGTCCGGCCACATCACCTCGAATGCCGACAGCAGCGGGCCGAGCCCGCTTCGCGCGGCATCGAGCAGCGCGATCACCGCGGCATAGTCCTTCAGCGCGCACAGCGCCGCCATGGTCGAGCGCGGTTTCGGGAATAGCCGCAACACCACGCGGGTGATGATGCCGAGCGTGCCTTCCGAGCCGATGAAGAGATGCTTCAGGTCATAGCCCGCGTTGTTCTTCATCAGCTTGTTGAGACTGGTGATGATGGTGCCGTCGGGCAGCACCACCTCCAGGCCCAGCACCAGTTCGCGCGTCATGCCGTAGCGGATCACGCGGTTACCGCCGGCGTTGGTGGAGAGATTGCCGCCGATCGCGCAGGAGCCGCGCGAGCCGAGATCGAGCGGAAAGAAGAAGCCGGCTTCGTCCGCGGCCTTCTGGATCGTCTCCAGCGGCGTGCCTGATTTCACCGTCATCGTCGCCGACGCCCGATCGATCTCCTCGATGCCGGTCATCCGTTCCAGCGAGATCGCGACCCAGCCTGCTTCAGGCGATGCGCCGCGGCACAGCCCGGTCAATCCGCCCTGCGGCACGAAGGGCAGCCGCGCCTGCCGGCATGTCAGAATCGCATCGGCAACACCTTGCGCATCGACCGGCCGGATCACCGCAAGCGGCGTTTGCGGCAGGCTCGCGCTCCAATCGTTGCAATTGCGCGCGGGCACGTCGGTGCCGGTCAGTACGGCGGCCGCGCCGAGCTTGTCGCGCAAGGCGCCGAGCAAGTGGTCGGGCCGCTCAATGGGGGTCACCATGTTCATGCGAGACCTCCTCGGAATCTGGCTGCGTCTCATGCGCGCCGTGACGGTGGAAAGGATTTGCGTCCGTCTTGTATGTAAGGTACAAGAAAAAAAGTAAAGCAAAAACAAGGCACGGAAGGCCCTCTAAGATCGTTCGAGATCAGAGGCTTGGTCCGGGACCGCAACAATGGGTGGTGAGATGACGGAGGCAATTCGCGGGTTCTGGGTGGCGTCGGTGACGCCGCTGGCGACGGACGGCAGCGTGGACTCAGCCAAGCTCGCCGCTCACGCCAAGCAGCTTTTCGGCAAGGGCGTCGACGGCGTCGTGCTGTTCGGCACCACCGGCGAGGGCACCTCTTTCAATGTCACCGAGCGCGTCGCGACTATCGAGGCTATGCTCAAGGCCGGCGTCGCGCCCGAGCGTATCGGCATCGGCAGCGGCTTTCCCGCCATCACCGACAGCATCGCACTGACGCGCACCGTGCTCGGCCTCGGCGTGCGCCACGTGCTGTATCTGCCGCCTTACTTCGACCGCAGCGTCACGCCCGAGGGCGTCGAGGATGCTTTTGCCGCGATCATCGATGGCGTCGCCGACGACCGTTTGCGTGCTTCGCTTTATCACATCCCGCAGGTGTCAGGCGTTGCGATCCCGACCAGCGTCGCTGCGAACTTGCGCAAGCGTTACGGCAAGCTAGTTGCCGGTCTGAAAGACTCCAGCGGTGACTTCAAGCAGTTCCAGGCATTCCGTGCAGCTAGCCCCGAACTCGCCATCACCGTCGGCAATGAAGCCGACATCGCCCGCGCGATTGCCGCCGGCGGTGCCGGCACCATCTGCGGCATGGCCAACGTCGTGCCGGAGCTGGTCAAGGGCATGGTCGACGGCAAGGACGTCGAGGCGCGCATGCAAGCCGCGACAGATGTCGTGCTGAACACGCCGTCGTTCCTCGCGACGCTGAAGGCAATCCTCGCCGCACAGACGGGCGACGCGGGCTGGCTGCGCGTTCGCCCGCCGTTCCGTGCCTCGTCCGATGGTGCGGCGCTCAAGCGAAAGATTGACGAGCTGATTGCTCCTGCCATCGCGTGAGATGTAAAAATTCCGTGACACGCTGCGGTGAATTCGCGTGCAGCGTGTCGCGACTCGCGTGAAAGCAATCCGTGATTGTCGTTCAATGCTGTTCGACCGTTAGAACGATTCAACACTAGAGCGATTCAACTCTCCTCGCGGTTCTCTTCGCGTACTGCGACTGTTACAGGCGCACACTTCAACGTTCATGACTTGAAGTGGAATGAAAGTGCGTGCCTTCGTGGATGGCCAGCGTGTTTGCGGCCGTCGTCATCGTGCCGGCAAGAGCCGTGCAGGTCTTCTCATTGGTGCGGCGGTGCTGCTCGCCGAATATCCCTCCAGCACGACGACCGCGCAGGCGCAATCGGCGCTGCCGCCGGTGACAGTGGATGCGCCAGCGCCGCGACCGAAACCGGCGCGCGCGTCTGAATCGCCCCAGCGCCGGACGCAAGCCGCCGCGCGTCAGCGCAGCCGGAATGCCGCCACGCCAGCAGCACCGACAAGATCGGAACGTGCCGCAGTTGCGGCCGCCGCGCAGCAAGCCGCCAAACTCGGCTACCGCGCGATGCCGAGCTCGACCACGCTACGCAGCGGCGCCTCGCCCCTCGATACCTCGCAGGCCGTCAACGTCGTGCCTGAGCAGGTGTTGAAGGACCAGCTCCCGCGCAACATCGACGATGCGCTCATCAATGTCTCCGGCATCACCCAGACCAACACGCTCGCCGGCAGCCAGGACGCGGTGATCCGCCGCGGCTTCGGTGACAATCGCGACGGCTCGATCATGCGCAACGGCATGCCGCTGGTGCAGGGCCGCAGCTTCAATCCCGCGGTCGAGAGCGTCGAGGTGCTGAAAGGGCCGGCCTCGCTGCTCTACGGCATCATGGATCCCGGCGGCATCGTCAACACCATCAGCAAGCGGCCGGAGCTTTATCAGCACGGCTCGGTCACGCTGCTCGGCTCCGCCTTCAGTGCCTCGAAAACCGGCGCTGACGGCCTGCTCGACGTTACCGGTCCGATTGGCGACCAGGGCCTTGCCTATCGCTTCATCGGCTACGGTGTCAGCGAGGATTACTGGCGGAATTTCGGCCGGCACCGCGAGATGCTGGTCGCGCCATCACTGGCCTGGTACGGCCAGGACACCACGGTGCAGCTCAACTACGAACACCGCGAGTTCATCTATCCGTTCGACCGCGGCACGGCGTTCAATCCGGTGACCAAGGCCCCGCTCGCCGTGCCGTCCACGCGCCGGCTGGATGAGCCCTTCAACAACACCTGGGGCACCTCGGACCTGATGCAGGCTTCGGTCGAGCACCGCTTCAACCAGGACTGGAAGCTCTACGCCGGCTACAGCTACAACACCGAGACCTTCAGCGCCAACCAGCTTCGCATCTCCACACTCAATTTCACGACGGGCGTCGAGACGCGCAGCAACGATGGCACGCAGGGCTCGCTCAGCAATGCCAGCTATGGCACGTCGTACATTTCCGGCGGCTTCTGGCTCGGCAATATGCGCAACGAGGTGGTGTTCGGCGGCGACGGCCAGTATCGCACCATCTATCGCGACAATCTGATCCGGCAGGCGACTCCCGCCATCAACGTCTACAATCCAGTCTACGGGCTGATCGGACCGGGCACGACGGTGTCGAACCCCGACAGCGCGCAGACCGACAAGCTCGGCCAGTGGTCGCTGTTCTTCCAGGACACGCTGCATCTGACCGAGCGGTTCGCGCTGGTCGGCGGCGTGCGCTACATGGACTACGACCAGATCGCCGGCCGCGGAAAGCCGTTCGTCACCAACACCAATGTCTCCCAGGACAAGGTGCTTCCGCTCGGCGGCGCCATTTTCAAGCTGACCGACGAGATCTCGCTTTATGCGAGCTACACGGAATCGCTGAAGCCGAATTCGACCATTGCGCCGATCGGCATCGTGATCGACTCCAATGTCGCGCCGGAAGAAGGCGTGTCATACGAGACCGGCGTCAAGTTCGACCTGAACAAGCGCATCTCAGGTACGCTGGCGCTCTACGATCTCGACAAGAAGAACGTGCAGACGACGAAGACCAACAGCGCAGGCGTGGTCGAGCTCCACACCGTCGGTCGCGCCCGCTCGCGCGGCGTCGAGTTGGATGTCACCGGCAGGCTGACCGACAGCTGGGCCTTGATCGGCAGCTACGGCTACACCGACGCGCGGGTGACGGCGTCCGAGGATGTAACGCTGCTCGGCAGGAAGCTGCAGAACGTCGCGCTGAACACGGCCTCGCTCTATCTGGTCTATAATTTCGGTACGGCTTTGCCGGGCCAGCTCCGGCTCGGCGGCGGCGCGCGCTATGTCGGCGATCGTCCCGGCGATTCGACCAACACCTTCTTCTTGCCGTCCTATGTGGTCGCCGATATTTTCGCGACCTATGAGACGAAATACCAGAACACGCCGGTGATCTACCAGTTCAACGTCAAGAACCTGTTCGACACCGTCTACTATCCCTCCGCCGTCAACAATTTGAATGTCGCGATCGGTGACGCACGCCGTGTGTCGCTGTCGGCAACGGTGAGGTTCTAGGAATGGCTGTGCGGCACAAAGCCATCGCGGTCCTGATCGCGCTGGCGGCCGCCTGCCTTGCCACCACAGGTGCGAGTCGCGCCGAGGAGATCACGCTCTATTCGACCAGGGAAGCGGCCCTGGTCGCGCCTGTCGTTGCGGCTTTCACGGAAGCCAGCGGCGTCAAGGTGGATGTCGTCTTTATCGAGGACAGTCTCGTCAAACGCCTCGTGTCAGAGGGCGAGGCGTCGCCTGCGGACTTGCTGCTGACGATCGGTCTGGACAAGACGACCCAGCTCTCCACCCGCGGTCTGACGCAGGCCTTCACGTCGTCGCGTCTCGAACAGGCTGTTCCGGCAAATCTTCGCGGCGGCGATGCGCAATGGATCGCGCTTGCCGTCCGCCCTCGCGTCGTGCTCGCGCGGATGGACAGCGCGCTGGCGGCCATCGATTACGAAGACCTCGCCGCTCCCAGATGGCGCGGCAAGCTCTGCATACGTTCGCCGCTGCATCAGAACAATGTCGCGCTGGTTGCGGCCTATCTCACCCATCACGGCGAAGCCGCGACGGAAGCCTGGCTTGTCGGCCTGAAGGCCAATCTCGCCCACAAGCCTGATGGCAAGGACAACGACGTAATCCGCGAGATCGCGCAAGGCATTTGCGAGATCGGTATCGGCAACACCGTGGCATTGGCGCAATTGCGCGACGGACGGGAAGGCGCCGAATGGCGCGCCTGGGCGATGGAGGTCAAGGCGGTGCCATCGACATTCAGGGGCGGCGGCACGCATGTGAACCTCACCGGCGCGGCGATGGCGAAACAGGCGCCGCATCCGGCGTTGGCGCGACAATTCCTCGAATTCCTTGTCACGCCGGCAGCGCAGCGGATCTTCGCCGCTGCCGAGTTGGAATACCCCGTGCTTGCAGCAGCGGAGCGTGCATCCATCGTTGCCGAAATGGGCACGTTCATCGCCGATGCGACGTCGATCGATCAGATCGCCGCACATCAGCAGGCCGCGATCTCGCTTATCAAGAAGGTTGGCTTCGATGAGTAGGGTGGGGCATCACATCAAGGCCGCCCTGCACCTGATTCACTCGATCGCGGGCCTCGTGCTTGCGCTGCTGCTGGCCTTGATCGCGCTGACCGGCGCGATCATGAGCTTTGAGGACGAGATCGGCGACTATCTGAATAGCGGTATCATGCAGGTGGCGCCGCGCCAGGCGCCGGCGTTGATGCCGGACGCACTGGTGGCCCGGCTGAAGGCAGGGCAGGACCTCGGCAAGGTCTCGGCCGTCACGCTGTCGAGCGATCCGGCCGCGGCGGTGCGTGTCCGCTTCGCGCGCGACGAGCAGGGTGCGCGGCCGACATCGCTCTATGTCGATCCCTACGACGCGCGCGTGCTGGGTGCGCCGCGTGGCGAGGAGTTCTTCGCGACCGTGCGCAGGCTGCATCGATGGCTGTTGATCCCTGGCGATGCCAAGGGCTGGGGGCGCCAGATCACCGGTGTCGCCGCGCTCGGCCTGATCGTCATGCTTATCTCGGGCCTCGTGCTGCGCTGGCCCCGCCGCGCCGCCAGCGTGAAGATGTGGCTGAAGCCAAATCTCGGTCTCAGCGGCCGCGGCCTGCACCGCTCGCTGCATGCGGTGATCGGCACTTGGGTGCTGCCGGTCTATCTGGTGATGACGCTGACCGGGCTCTGGTACTCGTTCGACTGGTACAAGGACGGCGCCGTCTGGCTGCTGTCGCGTCCGCACGTCGCCGCCGCGAAGATACAGCCGAAGCAGCCGCGTGCGGTTGGGCGTCCCGAGCCGGTTCAGCCGGTGGGATTTGATCTTGCGTGGTCGACGCTCCAGCGCGAGGAAGGCGATCGTTTCTCCAAAGCGCTGCTGACGCTGCCAGCTGGTCCGGGCACGGTCATCCGGATCCGGTCGTGGCCGAAGGATTCGACGCTCGATACCACGCGCGACGAATTCCGCGTGGATGCGGTCACGGGGCAGGTGATCTCGGCGGAGCGCTATGCCGACAAGACGCTCGGCGAAAAGATCATCGCGAATGTGCTCGATATCCATCGCGGCGCGTTCCTGGGTTGGCCCGGCAAGCTCGCCTTCATGATTGCAGCAGCGTTGATGCCTCTGTTCTCGGTCACCGGCATTTTGCTCTATCTGTCGCGCCGCAGGCTGCGGCGTCCCGCGCAGCCGCCGCTCGGGCGGCTGGTTCCGGGCGAATGACCGGACGCGAAGGCTAGCCAAGCGCGCGGCAATCGTTCAAAAGCCCATGGCTTTTCCTCGCCAGGGTTCGTGCCATGAAGCTTCCCACCGTCACCCCCGCCGACATCCGCCGCGCGCTGCTCCTGCGCGAGGAGATCGCGCTGCTCGATCTCAGGCACGAGGCCGGCTTCGCCACCGGTCATCCGCTGTTCGCCGCCAACATGGCCGCGGAACGGATCGCGATCGAGGCTGAGGTGAGGCTGCCGCGCAAGGACGTGGCGATCGTGCTTTATGACGACGGTGAAGAGCTGGTCGCGACCGGCGCCGAACGGCTTGCCGCACTCGGCTACACCGATATCAGCGCGCTCGATGGCGGGCTGAAGGCCTGGCGCACGGCAGGCTATCAGGTGTTCGAGGACGTCAATTCCTACTCCAAAGCCTTCGGCGAACTGGTCGAGGTGAGGCGGCATACGCCGTCGTTCAGTGCCGACGAGGTGGCAAAGCTGATCGCGGACAAGGCCAACATCGCGATCCTCGACGTCCGCCGCTTCGACGAATATGCGACCATGAACATTCCGGGCTCGGTCAGCGTGCCCGGCGCGGAGCTGGTGCTGCGGGCAGGGCAGGCCGCCCCCGACCCTGAGACCACCATCATCGTCAATTGCGCCGGCCGTACGCGCTCGATCATCGGTACCCAGTCGCTGATCAATGCCGGCGTGCCCAACAAGGTGCGGGCGCTGCGCAACGGCACCATCGGCTGGACGCTGGCGCGGCACACGCTCGATCACGGCGCTGACAGGCGTGGCGCGATCGGTCCGTTCGAGGGTGGCCCGGCCAATGCCCGCGACGTTGCCTATCGCGCCGGTGTTCGACATATCGGCACAAGCGAGATGTCTGCGCTTCTCGCGCAGACCGATCGCACGCTCTATCGCTTCGACGTGCGCGATGCCGAGGAATATGCCGGCGGTCATCTCCCGGCTTTCCGTCATTATCCGGGCGGCCAGCTCGTTCAGGAAACCGACATGGCCGCGCCCGTGCGTGGCGCGCGCATCCTCCTGACCGACGACAAGGGCGTTCGTGCCGACATGACGGCATCCTGGCTCGCGCAGATGGGCTGGGAGGTCTATGTGCTGGAAGGCGGCTATGATGGCGCGCTCGAAACCGGCCCGGCGCGCGTCTTGCCGAACCTCGATCCCGCGCACCGGTATCGCCGTCCTTATGAAGGAACCGATGTCGCCGAGCGTGCGATGCAGGCCTATCTCGATTGGGAATACGGTCTCGTCGAGCAACTGCGGCTCGACGGCACGCATGGGTTTTATGTGATTTGAATCCATCACCCTGAGGCGGCCGCGTAGCGGCCCTCGAAGGGCGACGGCCCGGCTGTATGCGGGCTGCTCATCCTTCGAGGCTCCCCACGCGACGCGCTGCGCCGGGTGGCTCGCCCTCAGGATGACGGAGCTAGAGGTGGTGGGATGCCAAGCACGCTTCCCCCGCCTCGCCATCTTCTTCCCATATCCAAACCCTATTGTGCTGCGTCTCCTCCGCGGTCTATGAGCTGCGGCAAAGCTGTGACCTACGGAGATTCCATGCCAGCCCCAGGCCAAAGTCCCGAGCGGAACGCGAAGGCACTGCTGCTCGAAGGCGTCAATGACAGCGCTGTCGACCTGTTCCGGAGCGCGGGCTTCACCAAGGTCGAGCGGTTGACCAAGGCGCTGGACGGCGAAGACCTGCGGCGCGCGCTGAAGGGCGTGTCGCTGCTCGGCATCCGCTCGCGCACCCAGATCACCGACGAGGTGCTCGCGGCCGCGGACGGCCTTCTCGCGGTCGGCTGCTTCAGCGTCGGCACCAATCAGGTCGATCTCCTAGCAGCGCGGAAGCGTGGCATTCCCGTGTTCAACGCGCCGTTCTCCAACACGCGCAGCGTCGCGGAACTCGTGATCGGCGAGATCGTGATGCTGCTGCGTCAGATCTTTCCGCGCTCGGTGTCCGCCCATGAAGGCGGCTGGGACAAGTCCGCTGCCGGCAGCCGAGAGGTGCGTGGCCGCACCCTCGGCATCGTCGGCTATGGCAATATCGGCTCGCAGCTTTCGACCCTTGCTGAAGCCATGGGCATGCGCGTGATCTATTACGATCGCACCGACAAGCTCCGACACGGCAATACCGAGCCGGTCGAGAAGCTCGAAGAGCTGCTGGCGCAGAGCGACGTCGTCAGCCTGCACGTGCCGGAGACGCCGGAGACATCAGGCATGATCGGCGAGAAGGAGCTGCGGGCGATGAAGCCGGGCTCATTCTTCATCAACAACAGCCGCGGTACCGTGGTCGATCTCGATGCGCTCGCAGGCGCCTTGCGCGACGGTCACATCGCGGGCGCTGCGATCGACGTCTTCCCGGTTGAGCCGTCCTCGAACGCGGAACGATTCAAGAGCCCGGTGCAGGGCCTCAACAACGTGATCCTCACCCCGCATGTTGGCGGCTCGACCGAGGAGGCGCAAGAGCGCATCGGTGGGGAAGTCGCGCGCAAGCTCGTCGACTATTTCATCACGGGGTCGACGATGGGCGCGGTGAACTTCCCGGAGGTGCAACTGCACCTGCGTCCCGCCGGCGCGCGCTTCAGCCATGTGCATCGGAACGTGCCGGGCATGCTGCGCCGGCTCAACGAGGTGTTCCTCCAGCGCGACATCAACATCGCCGCGCAATATCTGGAGACCGCCGGCGACCTCGGCTACGTTGTGCTCGATGCCGATCTCGGCGGTGAGGATTCGGCCGCGCTGCTTGCGCAGATCCGGGCGCTCGAGGGCACGGTTGGCGCACGGCTGGTATTCGAGCACTAGACCACCCCACGTTCCGGTTGCAATTCGCAGCTACGGCTCTCTACACTGCTGTCATCTTCGGCGTGCTAAAAAGCATGTCGCATTTGAGCTTAGTTGCGTGAGTGTCCGCCATGGAACGGGACGCCGTACTGATTGATCTCGCGCTTCAGGGCGGCGGTTCGCACGGCGCCTTCTCCTGGGGTGTGCTCGACCGCCTCCTGGAAGAGAAATGGCTCACGATCGCCGCGATCTCCGGGACCTCCGCAGGCGCGATGAACGCGGCCGTGCTGGCGGACGGCTGGACGGCCGGCGGCGCCGAAGGCGCGCGCGAGGCGCTCGAACAATATTGGCGCCGCGTCTCGAAGGCTGCGGCCTTCAGTCCGCTGCAACGCTCTCCGCTCGACCGCCTGATGGGGCGCTGGACGCTGGATACGTCGCCCTTCTATATCCTCACCGACCTGATGTCGCGCGTGCTGTCGCCCTACGATCTCAACCCGACGGGCTACAATCCGCTGCGCGCGGTGCTGGCTGAGAGCATCGATTTCGAACGCATCGCGCGCTCGCCGATCCAGCTGTTCATCACCGCGACGCGGGTGCGCACCGGGCGCGGCCGCATCTTCCGCAACGCGGAGATCACGGCGGATGTGCTGCTGGCGTCGGCCTGCCTGCCGACCATGTTCCGCGCGATCGAGATCGACGGCGAACCCTATTGGGACGGTGGCTTTGCCGGCAATCCGACGATCACGCCGCTGGTTCGCGAGAGCGATGCGCACGACACCATCCTCGTCCAGATCAATCCGACCGAGCGGCCGGAGGAACCACGGACGGCTGCCGAAATCCTCAACCGGCTGAACGAAATCTCCTTCAACTCGCCGCTGATGAAAGAGCTGCGCATGATCGCGCTGCTGCGCCAGGCGGCCGATCCCGGCAGCGGTGAGGGCGCGCGCTGGGCGAAGATGCGGACGCACCGCATCAAGAGCGACATGCTGGCGAAGTTCGGCGCCTCGTCGAAACTCAACGCGGAGTGGGAGTTCGTCTCGATGCTGCGCGCCGAGGGGCGCTCGGCCGCGGACGCGTTTCTCGCCGAACACGGTGCCGACATCGGTCGGCGATCGACCGCCGATCTCGACGTCCTCCTGTCGGAGTGCTGAGACATGGGTCTTCTCGGCCTCCTCGTCGGGCTCGGCCTGCTCGTCCTGTTCGCCTTTCGCGGCTGGAGCGTGCTCCTGCTGGCGCCGTTCGCCGCGCTCGTTGCCGCGTTGTTCGGCGGCGAGCCGTTGCTTGCGAACCTCACCCAGGTGTTCATGGTGAATGCGGCGGGATTTCTGGCGCAGTTCTTTCCGATCTTCCTGCTTGGCGCGGTCTTCGGCAAGCTGATGGACGATAGCGGCGCGGTCACGTCGGTTGCCGCCTTCATGGCGGAGCGCCTTGGCGAGCGTCGCGTGATCCTGGCGGTGGTGCTCGCCGGCGCCGCGGTGACCTATGGCGGCGTCAGCCTGTTCGTTGCGTTCTTCGTCATCGTTCCCATGGCCCGTTCGCTGTTTCGCGCGGCTGCGATCCCGCGTCGCCTGATCCCGGCTGCGATCGTGCTGGGAACGTCGACCTTCACCATGTCGGCGTTGCCGGGCACGCCATCGATCCAGAATGCGATCCCGATGCCGTTCTTCGGCACGACGCCGTTTGCCGCGCCGGGTCTCGGCATCATCGCCTCCCTCATCATGCTCGTGACAGGATTGTGGTGGCTGCACCGTGCCGAAGCTGCGGCGCGCCGCGCCGGAGAAGGCTATGGCGACGATATCGAGGGCGCGATCGAGCACGCGGCCGCGGACGAGCTTGTGCGCGAGCGTGCAACGACCGCGCGCGAGTTTGATCCGGCGGAACTACAGCACGGTCATCGCAGCGACCGGCCGTCGCCTGTGTTGAGCGCAATCGCGCCGCTGGTCGTCGTCGTCACCGTGAATCTGGTGATGTCGCTCGTGGTGCTGCCGCGGCTCGATGTCGGCTATCTCGCCGAGCAGCGCTTCGGTGACACGACGCTCGCGGCCGTCGCGGGCGTGTGGTCGGTCGCGGTCGCGCTGACTGCGGCCATCGTCACGACCATCGCGCTGAACCGGGCGCGCCTGCCGGCGCTTCGCCGTACCATGGACGCCGGGGCCAATGCTTCGGTTCTGCCTGCATTCAGCGTCGCCAGCCTCGTCGGGTTCGGCGCGGTCGTGGCCTCGCTGCCGGCGTTCGCGATCGTGCGCGACTGGGTGCTGGCGATCGAAGGCGGACCACTGGTCTCGCTTGCAGTCGCGACCAACATCCTGGCCGCGCTGACCGGGTCGGCGTCAGGCGGCCTGACCATCGCCCTCGATGCCCTCGGCCAGACCTATGTCGAGCTCGCCGCGCGCACCGGCATCGACCTTGCGTTGATGCATCGCGTGGCGGTGATCGGTTCGGGAACGCTGGACATCCTGCCGCACAATGGTGCGGTGGTAAGCCTGCTCGCGATCTGCGGTCTGACGCATCGCGACAGCTATTTCGACATCGTCATGGTGGGCATCGCGACCTCGCTCCTGGCGCTGGTGGCCGTGATCGCTCTGGGCAGCGCGCTTGGGTCGTTCTGAGCCGAATTCCGGCGCAAGCGATTGACGGAACGGCGAAGGTTGCATTCAATGCGGCCAACGGACCAATCCAACAAAACAGCGAACGCCGGGTGGAAACGATGACGCGAAAGAGAGCGAAGCTCTGTGCATGGCTCGCGGGTGCGATGGCAGCCGTGAGCGCTGGCGACGGGTTCGCTGCGACGCTGGCAGAGGATGCGGACACCGTCTGCAAAGGTCTCGTCGGCGGCACCGACGCCGTGAAGATCGATTCCGCGACGTTGCTCGCACCGTCACCTCTCGCCGTTGCCGAGCGCGGGCCGACGCCGTCGGGGCGCGTCACGCCCGCCAATCCCGCTTTCTGCAAGGTGCTCGGCCATATAGACCCTGTCGACCCCAAGGCGCCGCCGATCAAATTCCAGGTCAACCTTCCGGTCGAATGGAACGGGCGCTCGGTGCAATATGGTGGCGGCGGCTTTAACGGCGTGCTGATCACTGGCCTTTCGCTGCCGCCGGCCTATCCCTTCGACAAGCCATCGCCGCTCGCGCGCGGCTTCGTCACCTACGGCACCGATTCCGGCCATGAGTCCAAGCCAGGCGAGCCGCCGCAGCTCTTCGCGCTGAATGACGAAGCCTTCGAGAACTTCGCCCATCGCGCCTACAAGAAGGTCCGCGACGCCGCCGTTGCGCTGATGGAGGGCGCCTACGGCAAGAAGCCGGAAAAGATGTACTTCATGGGCTCGTCCGAAGGCGGCCGCGAAGGTCTCACCATGGCGCAGCGCTACCCCGACGATTTCGACGGCATTTTCGCGCGCGTGCCCGTGATCAACTGGGTCGGTTTGCAGCATGCCGGCACGCGCTCGGGGCTCGCGACCATGGGCGAGGGCTGGATCAATCCGGCGCAGGTCAAGCTCGTCGGCGACGCCGTGCGGGCGGCTTGCGATAAGGCTGACGGCTCCGACGACGCGCTGGTGCAGGATCCCGTGGCCTGCAAGGCGACGTTCAAGGTCGAGACGCTGCGCTGCGCGGCCGGCAAGACGGGCGATCAGTGTCTCACCGACGCGCAGATCAAGGCCGTGAATACGCTGCACGCCACCTACAAATTCCCGTTCGTGCTCGCCAACGGGCTCGACGATTATCCGGGCTGGGGCGTGTCGGGTGAGGACACGCCGGCGATCGGGCCGACCGGTGGGTGGTCCGCGTGGTGGCTCGGCACCGCGCCGCCGGCGCAGCCGCCCGCGCCCAACAACGGCATCGCCTGGATCTATGGCGCTGGTGGCATTCAATATGTGTTCGCGCGCGATCCCAAGCTCGACGTCACCACCTACAAGGTGGAGGAGCACAAGGCGCGGCTGCTCGAAGTCTCGAAGCTGATGGATTCGACCGATCCCGATCTCGGCCGTTTTCGCGGACGTGGCGGCCGGCTGATCATGCTCGAGCACATGGCCGATTATGCGCAGAGCCCCTATGCCGGCATCCGCTATTTCGAAAGCGTCGAGCGCAAGCTCGGCAAGGCCGAGACGGCGGAGTTCGCGCGGCTCTACACCGCGCCGGGTGTCGATCATGTCGGCTCCGGCGCGCCGGCCAATGTCGACATGCTCAGTGCGCTGGTCGATTGGGTTGAGAAAGGCAAAGCGCCGGGCGACCTCGAAGTGACCGAGCAGAAGGTCGAAGCGCCCGGGTTCCCCGTCGTCCGCGCGCTGCCACTGTGCCGCTGGCCGGCCTGGCCGCACTACAAGAGCGGCCCGATCACGGAGGCGGCGAGCTTCACCTGCGCGCCGTGAGGCGGCTCTTCACCTCTCCCCGCAAGGACGGGGAGAGGGAGTAGACCTCCTAGTGCGCACCACCTCCGCCACCCGCCGCCTTCACCCTTCGCGTCAGCAGCACCGCGATCGCGGCGAGCACCAGCACCACGCCGATCACCGCAAAGGTGTCGGAATAGCCCATCACCAGCGCCTGGCGCTTCACCGTCTTGCCGAGCGCGATGATGGCCTGCTCGCGCGCGGCGTTGGGGTCGGGAACGCCGTGCGCGATGAAGTAGTTCGTCATCTGCGCGATGCGGGCGCGGACCTCCTCGCGACCGAGCGTGACGGAATGGCCGATGATGTTGGAGTGGAACTGCTCGCGCTTGGTGACGATGGTGGCAAGCACGGCGGTGCCGATGGCACCGCCGAGATTGCGCATCATGTTGGAGATGCCGGACGCCGCAGGCGCATCCTGCGGTGCGACGCTGCCGAGGCTGAGTGCTGACAGCGGCGCCAGCGTCAAGGCCTGGCCTACCGCGCGCACGACGTTGGGAATGAAGAACTGGTCGCCGGAATAGTCGAGCGACATCTCGATATTCAGGAAGGAGCTCGCGGCGAACAGCAGCAGGCCGACGGTTGCGATATAGCGGGCGTCGAAGCGCTGCATCAGCTTCGGCACCAGCGGAATCAAAAGGAGTTGCGGCAGGCCGGTCCAGGCCAGCACGTTGCCGATCTGCTCGGCATTGTAGCCCTGCACCTGGCCGAGATAGGCCGGCAGCAGATAGACCGAGCCGAACAGCGCGAAGCCGAGGAAAACCGCGGCAATCGTGCCGACGCCGAAATTCCACTGCATCAAGAGGCGCAGGCGGAGCAGCGGCTTCTCGACCACGAGTTCGTTGTAGATGAACAGCGACAGGCTAACGGCGGCGATGATCGCGAGCCGCACGATGAAGGGCGAGCCGAACCAGTCGTCCTTGTTGCCCTCCTCAAGCACGGCCTGGAGCGAGGCAAGGCCGACCGCCATGGTCGCGATGCCGAACCAGTCGCCCTCGCGCAACAGCCCGAGATTCATCGGCTGCCGCTCCAGGGTGAAGAACAGGATCGTCACCATGACGGCGGTTGGCAGCACGTTGACGAAGAAGATGGTCTGCCAGCCGTAATTCTCGGTCAGATAGCCGCCGATGGTCGGGCCGATCGCGGGCGCGAAGGTCACGGCGAGCGAGAACATGGCAAGGCCGATTGGCTGCTGGCCCTTCGGCAGCTTGGTGAAGACCAGCGTGAAGGCCATCGGGATCAGCACGCCGCCGAAGAAGCCCTGGAAGCCGCGCATCGCGATCATCGAGGGCAGATCGTGGGTGAAGGCACAGGCGACCGAGAACGCGGCGAACAGCGTCGCGAAGCTCAGCATGATCCTGCGGAACGAGAACACCCGCGACAAATAGTCGGTCAGCGGAATCACGATGATCTCGCCGATCAGATAGGACGTCGAGATCCAGGAGCCGTTGTCGGCGCCGGTACCGATGCCGCCCTCGATGTTGAGCAGCGAGGCGTTGGTGATCTGGATGTTCAGGATCGCCATGAAGGCGCCGATCATCGCCGCGAAGACGGCGATCCAGACCGTGGCGCTTGCGCGGTTCGGATCGGCGGCGACGCGGTCAGGCGTCGCGGTCGGAATTGCGGGTGCTGGCGTCGAGATTGAGAGGCTGTTTGACATGGCACGACCCTCCGGAAACAAGCTTCGCTTTGGACTTCGTTGAGGGCGTCGTTGCCGCTTGCGCGGTCGGCGCTGAACGGGTTGCGATCGTTGGAATCACGGACATGCCGGGCCGCAGCTCGATCGCTGCGTGCGTCTCGGCATCCAGCGCGATCTTCACCGGGATGCGCTGCACGACCTTGGTGAAATTGCCGGTGGCGTTGTCCGGCGGCAGCAGTGCGAATTCCTGGCCGCTGGCGGGTGCGATCGAATCGACATGGCCGTGCACGACCTGGCCCGGGAAGGTGTCGACCTCGATCTCGACCTGTTGTCCCGCGCGCACGTGGGTGAGCTGCGTCTCCTTGAAATTGGCGACCACATAGGCGCCTTCGGCCGGCACGATCGACATCAGCTGCGTTCCAGCCTGCACATACTGGCCGACGCGGAGCGTACGGTTGCCGACGACGCCGTCGATCGGCGAGACGATGGTGGTGTAGCTGAGATTGAGCTCGGCCTGATGCTGGAGTGCGGTCGCACGGGCCGCCGCGGCGCTGGCCTGCGTGATCTCGGCCTTCAGGAGTTCGACCTGCTTGAGAGCCGAGGCGAGATTGGCGGTGTCGCGTTGGATCGCGGCATCGGCGCCGGCATCGCGCGCCTGCGCCTGCTGCGCGTTCTGCACGCTGCCGTATCCGGTCTTGGCGAGGTCGGTGTAGCGCTTGTTCTCCTGCTCCGCGAAAGTCTTTGCGGCCGTATCGACGTCGATGGTTGCTCTCGCGGCGGAGATCACGGCTTGCTGGACGTCGAGCTGCGCCTGCTTGCTCGTCACCGTCGCATTCGCGGCGGCGACGTCGGCCTTGGCCTGGTCGAGCGCGACGCGGAAGTCCCGGTCATCGATCCGGGCCAGCACCTGGCCCACCTTCACATGCTCGTTATCGCCGACCTGGACGCCGTCGAGATAGCCGCTGACCTTCGGCGCGATGGTGGTGTTGTCGGCCTTCACATAGGCGTCATCGGTGGAGACGAGGAAGCGGCCGACGGTCCAGTAATCGTACCCGTACCAGCTCGCGCCGGCCAGCGCGACGATTGCCGCACCCGTCAGCAAGAGCTTGCGGAGATTGAGCTTTTGCCGGCGGACGCTGGTCGGCGCGGCGGGCAGGACGCCCTCCAGCGCGGTCGCCGGAAGGGCGGTTTGGGTAGCAACAGATGGGGTGGTGTGGACGGTCATGGCCGGCTCCCCTGAATTAGGAAACTTGACGATTTCCAAAATGAGACTAGCTTTGGAATTGTCAATGGAATGACAGTCATCATTTAAAGACATGGCTCAGGCAAAATCTTCAAACGAGAGCCGTCCCCGCGGGCGGCCGCCGCTGCGCAGCGATGAAGAGACGAAGCGCATCGTCATCGAGGCCGCACGACATGCCTTCGCCGTCGAGGGCTATGCCGCGACCAGCACCGAGGAATTGGCGCGTGGAGCCGGCATCTCAACCAAGACTCTCTATCGGTTGTTTCCCGGCAAGGCGGCACTGTTCGAAGCGATGTGTGCGGACCGGCTCGATCGGTTGCTCTCCGATGTCAATCTTCAGGCCAACAATCAGGCCGACATCGAAACGAATTTGACTGCCGTGCTGGTCGCCTGCGCTGATCTTGCGCTCGATCCGGAGGTCGTGGCTCTGCAACGTATGGTGCTGCAGCAATCGGCCACGTTCCCCGACCTCGCTGCGAATTTCTACAGGGATGGCATTGCCCGCACTGCGGCGGCGCTTGCGGGCTGGCTCCGCGACCAGGTCAAGAAGAAGCGCATCGCGCTCGATGACGTCGATGAAGCCGCAGGCATGATGATCGGCATGATGGTGTCGGCACCGCAGCGTGCGGCGATCTACGCAAGCCTGACGTTGCCCTCGCGCAAGGAGATCGAGCGGCGAGCGCGGGCATGCGCGGCGATCCTGCTCGACGGCTGTCGCGGCCCGGCGAGTTAGCGACGGCAGGTTTTGACAACCTGCCGGAGTCAGGCTACATATTTCGCATGCGAAATAAAGCCGCCGCAGCGAGGCATCACCGGCTGATCTATCTGCTGAACGTCGCGCAACGCCGGTTGCAGCGCTGGATGGCGGCGCAGCCGCAGAACGAGGTCACGCCGGCGCAGGCGGGGCTGTTGTTCATCCTCGGCAAGCAGGACGGTATCCTGATGGGCGAAGCGGGGGCGGCGCTGGACATGGGGCCGGCCGGCATCTCCGGCTTGGTCGACCGCACGGCCGCCGCAAAACTGATCGAGCGGCGGCCTGATCGCGAGGACGGTCGGGCCTGGCGCGTATGGCTGACATCGAAGGGGCGCACCGTGCTCGCGCAGGCGAAGACTGACGCGGCGCAGATCAACGCCGCGCTGACGGACGGATTTACCAGCGCGGAGATCGACATCGTCGCGCGCTGGCTGACCAGCATTCAGGACAAGTTTCCAAGACCTTCAGACGAATAAAGGAGAGACCCATGACCGAGCATGTCCGGATCGAGAACGACAACGGAATCCTCACCCTCACCTTGGCGCGCCCCGACAAGAAGAACGCGCTGACGGATGCGATGTACGGCAAGCTCGCCGACACCATCGAATCCGCCGAGTTCGATCCGTCCACCCGCGTGATCCTGATCCGCGGCGAGGGCGACATGTTCACCGCCGGCAACGATGTCGGCGAATTCGCCGCGGTCGCAGCCGGCAAGTCCGAGGGCAGCCGCAACGTCGTGCGCTTCATCCAGTCACTGGCGCGCTGCACCCGGCCGCTGGTCGCAGCCGTGCAGGGCCGCGCCGTCGGCGTCGGCACCACGATGCTGCTGCATTGCGACCTCGTCGTGCTCGCCGACAACGCGCAATTGTCGACGCCCTTCGTCAGCCTCGCGCTGGTGCCGGAAGCCGCCTCCAGTCTCTTGATGCCGGCGCGCATCGGCTACGCCCGTGCCTACGAGATGTTCGCGCTGGGTGAGACCGTGCCGGCCAAATCCGCGCTGGAATGGGGGCTCGCCAACCGCGTGGTGGCGCTGGACAAGCTCGACGCCGAAGCGCTCGCGCTGGCGCAGCGTCTTGCTCGCCAGCCGGCCGGCGCGCTCACTGCCACCAAGAAGTTGATGCGCAACGGCGAGGCGCTGGTCGCGCAGATGAATGCGGAAGGCGAGCAGTTCGGACAGCGCCTGCGCACCGCCGAGGCCCGCGAGGCGTTCACGGCGTTTGCGGAGCGCCGCCCGCCCGATTTCACCAAGGTTGCCTGATTTCGCTAGCGCAAAGGCGCGGCAGACCGCGAGCTCCCGGCAATTTGACTAAAACCTTAACCGATCCTTGGCATGTCGCAGGGCAGGGTGGCCAGCAAGTGTAATTGCAGGCCCCCCATGTCCATGTTTAAGAAATCGGTAAGCTCGCTTCTCCTGACGCTGATGGCGCTGCTGGCCGCCGGCGCGCTGGCCTCGACGGCAATCCAGATGTTCGGTGCCTTCGGCCGCTACCGCGACAGTCTCGAGACCGCGCGGCTTGCCGCCGCTGACAAGGCGATCTTCCATGGCGTGCTCGCCCTGCGCAATAATCGCGGCGATGCCCAGAGCGCGATCCTCGGCGAGGACGATCCGCGTGCCAAGCTCGAGGCGGCGGAGAAGGCCGAGCAGGGCGGTTATGACGGGATCAGCGCCGCGCTTGCCACCATCGAATTCGCCCGTCGCGACGAACTCGCCAGCACGTTGAAGCAGCGCTGGAACGACGCCGCGCCGCAATTCCAGTTGTTCTACGACGAGGCCAAGCGCCCGCGCACCGAGCGCAAGATCGAGCGAACCAATTCCTGGTACGATGCGGTCACCAAGGTGATCGACACCGCGAACCTGGCCTCCACCGCGGTGTCGAACCGCGCCTGGATGAACGACCCCTACATCGCCCGCATGATCCAGGTCCGTCGCTTCGCCTGGCAGGTGCGCGACCGTTATGGAATCCATTGCTCGTCGCTTCGCTCGAACGTCAACACCAGCAAGCCGCTCGATGACGCCCAGAAGCGGTCCGTGGCGCAATGGGACGGCACCATCACCTCCGGCTGGGCCGGCATGACCGAGTTGCTGGCTGCCCCCGACGTGACGGCGGAATTGGTGACCGCAGCAACGGACGCGAAGGCCAAGACCGACGGCGTCCTCAAGCAGATCGGCGATCTCACCAAGAATTTCGACGGCAGCGGCAAGCCCGCGATGCCCGCCTCGGAGTGGAATACGCTCTGCCAGTCGCCGTTCGCGTCCATCGTCGCGGTCGCGAACAAGGCGCTGGACCAGTCGATCGCCCGCGCGGAGACGGTTCAGGACAAGGCGCTCACCAACCTCGTGGTGCAGTCGCTCGCGTTCCTGCTGGCGCTCGCCGTGACCATGGCCGGCGTGTACGTCGTGCGCAATCGCCTGATGCGCCCGGTCCGCGCCATTCTCGACGCCATCGCGCGGATCGGCGCGCGCGACTATGCGACACCGGTGCCGCAAGCCCGGCATCCCGACGAGTTCGGCACCATGGCTGCCGCGCTCGAAAGCCTGCGCGAGAGCGCGGCGACTGCCGAGCGTCTGGGCCAGGAGCGCGAATCGCAGCAGGCCTTGCAGCTTGCCCGTTCCGGCACCGTGGACGAGGCCTGCCGCGGCTTTGACGACACCGTGCAGGCGGTGATCCACAGCGTCGCTGCGTCGACGCGGGAGCTCGATGCGACGGCGACCGACGTGCGTACGCTGGTATCCGAGTCGACCAGCCAGACCGCGGCGGTCTCTTCCGCGGCGGAACAGGCCACCAACAATCTCGAGACCATCGCCGCCGCGACCGAGGAACTCTCCGCGTCCGTCGGCGAGATCTCCGCGCAGGTGCAGTCGAGCGCCCGCGAGGCCCGCGAGGCCGTCTCGCAGGCCGAGCGGACCAACGCGACGGTCGAAATCCTCGACCAGACCGCGAGCCGCATCGGCGAGGTCGTGAAGATGATCAACGCCATCGCCGGTCAGACCAATCTGCTGGCGTTGAACGCCACCATTGAGGCGGCGCGTGCCGGCGAGGCAGGCCGCGGCTTTGCCGTGGTCGCCGGCGAGGTCAAGAGCCTCGCGGCGCAGACCGCAACCGCAACCGAGGAAATCTCGCGCCAGGTCGAGGAGATCCAGGGCGCGACCGGCCAGGCCGTGACCGCTATCCGCTCGATCGGGGGCGCCATCAGCGGCATCGACGAGAAGATGACGGCGATTGCTGCCGCGGTCGAGCAGCAGCGCGCGGCCACCACCGAGATCTCGCGCAACTTCCAGCAGGCAGCCCAGGGGACCCGCGAGGTCACCGACACCATCGGCAGCGTCGCCAGGCTCAACCAGGAAACCGGTAACGCCGGCACGGTGCTGTCCGAATCCGTGAAGAAGATGTCGGCCGATGCCGATCGTCTCCGCGTCGCGGTCGAGGGCTTTTTGGGGGCCGTGAAGACCGCATAACTTCGATACTCATCCATCCCGGCGTCGCGCGAACGGCATTGCCGCCGCTTCGCGCGGCGAGTACATCTGTGACGCCTCGCTCCGCGAGCGCTGCGACAGACGTAAGCCACATCAGGGATGGAGAGTTCGATGCCGGTCACGCCACAACACAAGGCCCAGCGCCCCTATCGCGGCGTGTTTCCGGTCGCGCCCACCATCTTCGACGAGCGCGGTGAGCTCGACCTCGAGGGCCAGCGCCGCTGCATCGATTTCATGATCGATGCCGGCTCGAATGGCCTCTGCATCCTCGCCAATTTCTCCGAGCAGTTCGTGCTCACCGATGCCGAGCGCGAGACCGTGATGCATGCGGTGCTGGAGCATGTCGCGGGTCGGGTTCCCGTCATCGTCACCACCACCCATTTCAGCTCGGCCGTCTGCGCCGCGCGCAGCAAGCAGGCCGAGGCGGCGGGCGCTGCCATGGTGATGGTGATGCCGCCCTATCACGGCGCGACCTTCCGCGTGCCCGAGAAAGGCATCGTCGAATTCTTCAAGGTGCTCTCCGGCGCGATCACCATTCCGATCATGATCCAGGACGCACCGGTCGCGGGCACTCCGCTGTCGGTCGAGCTGCTGTCGCGGCTGGCGCGCGACTTCGCCAACATCCGCTATTTCAAGATCGAGGTGCCGGGCGCCGCTTCCAAGCTGCGCAGCCTGATCGAAGCGGGTGGCAAGGACATCGAGGGACCGTGGGACGGCGAGGAGGCGATCACGCTGCTCGCCGATCTCGACGCCGGCGCCACCGGCGCGATGACCGGCGGCGGCTATCCCGACGGCATCCGCCAGATCATCGATCCCTATTTCGCCGGCAAACGCGAGGAGGCGAAGGCCGCCTATGAGCGCTGGCTGCCGCTGATCAACTACGAGAACCGCCAATGCGGCCTTAGCGCCTGCAAGGTCATGATGCAGGCCGGCGGCGTGATCAAATCGGACGCCGTGCGGCATCCGCTGCAGCCGTTGCACCCGGCGACGCGCGCAGGTCTGCTGGAGCTGGCCAAGGAGCGGGATGCGCTGGCGTTGCGGTGGGGGAAGTAGCGCCGCACCCATTCGGTTGTCGCCAGGCCTCTCGGCAGTCCCCGCCTACGCGGGGGCGACGCCGAGTGTGAGGTGCGCACGAGCCTGATCCCGCCGGCTTCCATCCGGCTGATGGCGTCGAATTAGCGCGGCTCGGACCGTTTCCCGCGGCCCGGCGATGACATATTGTACGCTCGCCAACCAGCCCCGTGGAGCATCTCAAGACATCGCGCAACAGTTCTTCATTACGCCGCTATCCCGGACCAGGCTGGCGCGAACCGACAGAACAGGGAGGCAGTGCCATGACGATGAGGCCGGATCCCACCTTTCACGCATCGCCCAAGCTGGCGATGGAAGCACCGGCGGAGAACTTTGCCTACACGCTGCTGCTCAGTCCGGATTTCTCAAAGCCGGATGCTCTCGCGGTCATCGACGTCAAGCCGGGATCGCCGACCTACAGCCAAATCGTCCACACGGTGACGATGCCCAACAAGGGCGATGAGTTTCATCACTTCGGCTGGAATGCCTGCTCCTCGGCCTTGTCGCCGCTCGCCGGACATGCCTTCATCGAGCGGCGCTATCTCATCATCCCCGGGATACGCTCGTCGCGGATCTACATCATCGATACCAAGCCCGATCCGACCAAGGCCAAGATCCACAAGATCATCGAGCCCGAGGAAATCTTCAAAAAGACCGGCTACTCACGGCCACACACCATCCATTGCGGGCCGGACGGCGTCTATGTGAGCACGCTGGGCGGCGGCGGCAAGGACGGCACCAATGGGCCTCCAGGCGTCTTCATCATGGATTGCGAGACGTTCGAGGTCCTTGGACGGTGGGAGATCGATCGCGGTCCGCAGACGCTGCACTATGATTTCTGGTGGAACCTGCCGCGCGACTACATGGTGACGAGCGAATGGGCATTGCCGCCGCAGTTCGAGAACGGGATCGTCCCGGAAGATCTGCTGGCGAACAAATATGGCCATCGTCTCCACTTCTGGGATCTCCGCGCCCGCCGCAACGTGCAGACCATCGACCTCGGCGCCAATCATCAGATGGCGCTGGAGGTGCGGCCCGCCCATGATCCGGTTCGCGAATACGGCTTCGTAGGCGTCGTGGTCGACACCACGAATCTCGAAGCATCGATTTGGACCTGGTGGCGCGAAGGTGGAAAATTCCATGCGGAGAAGACGGCGACGATCCCACCCGAGCCCGCACCAAAGGAACAGCTCCCGCCGCTGCTGCAGGGCTTTGGCGCCGTGCCACCGCTGGTGACCGACATCGATCTGTCGATGGATGACCGGTTTCTCTATGTCTCGTGCTGGGGCACGGGTGAAATGCGCCAGTACGATGTGAGTGATCCGCGAAAGCCGAAGCTTGCGGGCTCGGTTCACATCGGCGGCATCGCGCGCCGCACGCCCCATCCGAACGGCAAGGCATTTGCGGCCGGTCCGCAGATGGTCGAGATCAGCCGCGACGGCAGGCGCGTGTACTGGACCAATTCGCTGTATTCCACCTGGGATGACCAGTTCTACCCCGACGGCGTTCCGGGTGTGGAAGTCATGGCCAATGTCGGCCGCGACGGCGGCCTCGAGCTCGCCAAGGACTATTTCGTGAGCTTCCCCGACGGATACCGCGCGCACCAGATCAGGCTGGAGGGCGGCGATTGTTCGACGGACTCCTTTTGCTACCCGTCGGTCTAGACTGGCAGCCTGGGAGTTGGACGCTGAGCTGGCTCTGGCTGGCTCTGGTTGCGAGCGGCTTCTATCACGGCGTCAATCCGGGAATGGGATGGCCGCTCGCCGTTTCGGCCGGGCTCATGGACAAGAGCCCGCGTGCGCTCTTCCGCGCGTTGTGGGCGCTGGCGACCGGACATCTCCTGGCAACGCTTCTCGTGTTGCTGCCATTCGCGTTCCTGCTCGTGCTGGCCGAGTGGCAGCGTTCGATCCAGCTCGGCGCGAGCCTTCTCGTCATCGGCTTCGGAGTCTATCGGTTGATCGCGCGGCGCCATCCGCGCGCGCTGGCACGGATTCCGCCAACGCAACTGGCGCTCTGGTCGTTTGCCGTCGCCATTGCTCACGGCGCCGCCTTGATGCTCGTGCCGATCTATCTCGGGCTCTGTCGGGCCTTCGAACTCGATGCCGGCCATGAGGCCGCGGGCGTGCTGATGAAGACAAGTCTCGGGATGGCGGTCGTGGTGTCCCTGGTACACGTGACCGCCATGGTCAGCGTCGGCGGATGTCTGGCGTGGCTGGTCTACCGCTATCTGGGATTGAGGTTCGTCTCGCGAAGCTGGTTCAATCTGGATGCAATCTGGGCGACCAGCCTCATTCTGGTTGGCGTCGTGGCGCTCGCCTTCAATCTAGCGAGCTGGCGTTGAAGCCTATCGCGTCAAAGCCCATTCATCGATGACGCGGAAGCGCGCGTTGGCGTCATCCTGCTTGAACAGCGCGATACGATCGACCGCGAGCGTATTGAGATCGAGCGCCGCAAATCTTCCCCTCAGCATCTCCAGAATCGGCCCGCGCCGCTCCGCGTCCAGCCGGCCGGTCAGCGTCATGTGGAAGCGGAATTCTTCCATCACGTAGGGGTAGCCCCAGCAATCGAGATAGTCGCGTTGCCGCTCGCTGAGCTTCTCGGGCCTCCGGCGCGCGCGGTCTTCCGCCGTCATGGGCGAGCGGAAGTCATCGAATTCGCGGACGCAATCGGCGGCAAATTGCTGGAGCGCATCCACCGGCTCGGCCGGGATCACCGCAATGAAGCCGCTGATGGAATCGACGACCGGGCGGATCGACGGCATCGGCCGCACCTTGCCGGCAAATGCCGCGCAGGCTGCGACGAGCTCGGCTTCAGCTCTGCCGGCCGCCAACGCCATCGGTGCCTTCAGCGTGGCGTGAAAGCCGTATTTGCGGGGATCGGCGCTGACGTCGCGCCAGTCCGGCGCGACATGCAGCGCTTCGTGCGGGAACGGCACCTCGTTCCCGGTGTGGGCATCATAGCCGAGCAGCCCGGCGCCGAAGCGGGAGAGGGCGCTGTCGGCGCCGGCGGCAAAATAGATCGCGTAGCGGGGAAAACCTGTCATTGCCCGAACATAACCGGTTTATGCCACGACGACAGCCTCGCGCGGCGTCGCCGCCGCAGCGAGCAGTCGCGTCGCATCGGCGAGATGCACGAGCTTTCCCCCTGATATCACCGCAATCGGCCGCGGCCGCAACGGCACGCTGTCGTCGACCAGCAGCACGTCGGCGCGGCGTCCTTCCGCGAGCACGCCGCGATCGGTGAGGCCGGTCGCGCGGGCCGGTCCTGCGGACACCAGGTTCCAGGCCTCGGTCAGCGGCAGCACGCCGTCGGCGGCGAGGCGGAACGCGGCGAGCAGCTGCGCGGGATAGTAATAGTCCGACGCCAGCACCGAGCAGAGTCCTTTCGCGATCATGTCGGACGCCCGGGTCCAGCCGGTATGGCTGCCGCCGCGCACGACGTTCGGCGCGCCGTAGACGATGGCATCGCCCGCAGCCGCAGCCGCCCGCGCGGTCTCCTCGTTGATCGGAAACTCCGCGATGTCAGCGCCCAGCGCGCGATATTCCTGCCGCATCGCCGGCGTCGCATCGTCATGCGAGAGCATCCGCACCTCGGCCGCGCGCGCAGTCGCGGCAAGCCGCGACACGGAAGCCGGCACTTCACTGGCGCGCGAAAGCACGCGCTCGACCAGCCGGTCGAATTCCTCGCCCGAGAGGCCGGTGCGCTCCACCATGCGGTTGCGCTTGCGCGGCTTCGCCATGTCCCCAACCGTGCCGTCCATGTGGTCGTTGAAGGCGAACAGGTCGACGCGGCCCTCGGCGAGCCACTGGCCGATCTCGGCCTCGGCATCGAGATTGTAGGTCTCGTGCCGCAGATGGAAGCGGGTGTCGGCGGCGAATTGCGGGCGCTGCCGCTCGATCGCCTCCATCAAGCCCCTCGCATTGTCGACGCTGCGCAGGCCCGGCTCCCATGAGCAGGTCGTGGCGTGAAAGACGGTCGTGATGCCGTTGCTGATCGCCTGGCGGTCGCTGTCGGCGAGTGCGACGTCGATCGGGAAGTCGACGCCGGCGCGTGGCATCATCTGCCGCTCGAAGGCATCGCCATGCAGATCAACGATGCCGGGCAGCACCAGCAGGTTGCACGCATCGATCGCCAGCCGCGCACGGCCGCGAGAGGCATCGACCTCTGCAATATCCGTTCCGGACACGAGCACGGAAGTTTCGACGAGCTCGGAGCCGATCAGGGCCCGGCCGCCCTCGAGGAAGATGTCTGTCACGCGACCGCGCTTCGTTTGCTGGCAGGGGATTTGGTGCGAGAGCCTGCCTGTCCTTCATATGTCGAGAGGAAATCTTCAATCCCGAGCTTGCGGAAATCGGGCAGGGCTTCACGCAATTTGTCGTGATCCCAGTCCCACCAGGCGAGCCGGGCCAACCGTCCGGCGACGTCTTCCGAGAACCGGCGACGCACGATGCGCGCCGGATTGCCGGCGACGATGGTGTAGGCCGGCACGTCCTTGGTGACGATGGCGCCGGCCGCGATCACCGCGCCGGTACCGATGTTGCGGCCCGGCAGCACGATCGCGCCATGGCCGATCCAGACGTCGTGGCCAATGTGGACGTGATGCTGACGCCGCCAGTCGAAGAACTCGGTGTCGTCGCTCTCGCCGGGGAAATAGGCGCTGGAACGATAGGTGAAATGCGCCTGCGTGGCGCGATGCATCGGATGATTGCCGGGATTGATGCGGGTCATCGCCGCGATCGAGCAGAATTTTCCGATCGTAGTGTAGGTGATCTGGGCGTCGTTCACGACATAGGAGTAATCGCCCATCGTGACTTCAGTGAGGATCGTGCGCGCGCCGACTTCGGTATAGGTGCCGAGCCTGGTCTCATGCAGCTTCGCCGAAGGGTCGATGGTCGGTTCGACCGAAAGCATCTTGCCGGCCATGTTGCATCCGAAAGCTTGAGGGCGGGCGTTCCTCTTCGAGTGGCTTGATGACAATGTCATGACGATGCAATGACAGGGGATGAGGTGTGCAGGATCGCCGCACCGCAACGCCGATGTCACACAAGTGTCAAGTGCCGGCGTTAGCGGTGGTTTCCAGCTACTCTGGAGCCCTGCATGCTGGTGGTTGAAGGTCTGACGTGCCGCTTCGGCGCAAAAGCGGCGGTGGACGACGCTTCGTTTCAAATCTCCCCCGGCGGGTTCGTCGGTGTGATCGGGCGCTCCGGCGCCGGCAAGTCGACCATGCTGCGCATGATCAATCGCCTGGCGACGCCGACGCAGGGCCGCATCCTGTTCGACGGCCTCGACGTCACGGCGCTGCGCGGCAAGGAGCTGCGGCAGTGGCGCGCGCGTTCGGCGATGATTTTTCAGCAGTTCAACCTGGTCGGCCGGCTCGACGTGTTGACCAACGTCCTGATGGGGCGCCTTGCCACCATGCCGGCCTGGCGTTCTCTCACGCAGACCTGGCCCGAGCAGGACAAGGCGCTGGCGATGTCGGCGCTCGAGCAGTTCGATATCGCCTCGCTCGCGGCCCAGCGCGCCGACCAGCTCTCCGGCGGTCAGCAGCAGCGTGTGGCGATCGCCCGCGCACTGGTGCAGCAGCCCGACATCATCCTTGCCGACGAGCCGATCGCCTCGCTCGACCCGCGCAACACCAAGATCGTGATGGATGCGCTGCTGCGCATCAATAAGCATTTCGGCATCACCGTGCTCTGCAACCTGCATTCGCTCGATCTCGCCCGCAACTATTGCGATCGCCTGATCGGCATGGCGCAGGGTCGCGTGGTGTTCGACGGCGCGCCGGCCGAGTTGACCGACCATGTCGCGCGCGAGCTCTACGATCTCGAAGCCTCCGACGTCATGGGCGGAATCCCCGTGCCGGCGCCTGAGGGCGTGCCGGCGCTCGGAACGGCCGCGGCCGCCTGAGCTCCGCCTGTAGTTGCCAACTTTTGCGTCAACCGACCCCAACCGATGAAGAGGGTATCATGATCACTCGCAGACTCATCCTCGCCGGCGCCGCCGCGCTCGCGTTCACGACCTCGGCCTCCGCCGACGACTGGAAAGCCAAATATCCCGAACTGACCTTCGCGGTCGTTCCGGCCGAGAACGCCTCCGGCGTCACCGAGCGCTGGGCGCCGTTCGTGAGCTATCTCTCCAAGGAACTGGGCGTGAAGGTCACGCTGCGTATCGCCAACGACTACGCCGCGGTCATCGAAGGCCAGCGCGCCGGCAACATCCAGATCGCCAGCTACGGCTCGGCGTCGTTCGCGCGCGCCCGCCTGACCGGTGTCAAGACCGACGCCTTCGCCAACGACATCAACGCCGACGGCTCGACCGGCTACTATTCGGTGTTCTTCGTCAAGGCGAGCAGCGCCTACAAGAAGGTCGATGACCTCAAGGGCAAGAACCTCGGCCTGGTCGACCCGAACTCGACCTCCGGCAACAACGTGCCGCGCTTCGAGCTCGACAAGATGGGCATCCCGGATGCCGACACCTATTTCAGCAAGGTCGTCTTCACCGGCAGCCATGAGAACGCGATCCTGGCGCTGGCCCAGGGCACTGTCGACGTCGCCGCCAACCAGTGGACCAGCGACGACGATTCCACGCTGGCGCAGATGCTGACCAAGAACATGCTGAAGAACGCCGACGGCTCGGCGATGAAGAAGGACGATTTCCGCATCATCCACAAGTCGGCGCCGATCATCAACGGCCCCTATGCCTACAATTCCGACCTGCCGGAAGGCGCCAAGGCGGCGATCGCGAAGGCGTTCTTCGACGCGCCGGCCAAGGACAAGGCCGCGTTCGACCGCCTCTCCGACGGCCAGAAGAAGGGTTTTCATCCCGCTACCACCAAGGATTGGGATGGCACGATCGAGCTGATCAAGTTCGTCGATGCACTGCGTAAGAAGAAGGCGTCCTGAGTTTCAGGACGATAGCACTGGAGCCGGGTCGATGGACCCGGCTCTTTCTCTTTGATCGACCACCTTCTCTGGCCAGATGACCGTCGCGGTTTCGATCCTCCCCGAGCAGCAGCTCGCCGTGCTCAACGCGGCCTATCGCCAGGCGGTCGCGCGCAAGCGACTCCGCCTCCTGTTGGGAGTTATGATCTTCGCCGCCGCGCTGGTTCTCGCCGCGATCGGCGCCGAAGTGAATTTGCGCACGCTTTTCACTTATTTCGGCAACTTCATCAGCTATTTCGACCGCATCCTCACGCTCGACAGCGGCCAGCGGGTCTGGACCGATTTCGGCGAGTGGCTGTGGGGCTGGCGAAAATGGCTGAAGATGCTGGGCGAGACGCTGCTGATTTCCTATGTCGGCACGCTGATCGGCGCGACTTTCGCATTCTGCCTGAATTTCTTCGCGGCCGAGAACACGTCACCGTCGCCCTGGCTGCGCTTCGTGGTGCGCCGCCTGCTCGAATTCGCCCGCACGGTGCCGGGCATCGTCTTCGCGCTGATCTTCGTGATCGCCTTCGGCCTCGGGCCGATGGCCGGCGTGCTGGCGATCGCGATCCACTCCACCGGCGCGCTCGGCAAACTGTTCTCCGAGATCGTCGAGAACGCCGACATGAAGCCGGTCGAAGGCATCCGCTCGATCGGCGCGAGCTGGCTCTCCTGCATGCGCTTCGCCGTCGTGCCGCAGGTGACCGCGGGCTATGCCAGCTATGCGCTGCTGCGCTTCGAGATCAATGTCCGCGAGGCCTCGGTCATGGGCTTCGTCGGTGCCGGCGGCATCGGCCAGGAGCTCGTCGTCGCCATCCGCAAGTTCTATTACTCCGACGTCAGTGCCATCCTGCTCACCATCATCATCACGGTCTTCATCATCGACATCACCACGGGCTGGCTGCGCGGCCGTCTGTTCGGCAAGGAGGCACGGACGTGACGAGACCGCAGGAGGTCGACACGCGCGAGCTTCGCGCGCGCTATCCCGATGTGTTCGACCGCCCCGCCTCGGCGCGGCTCGCGATGCCCGCGATGATCGTCGCGGCGTTTGCGATCCTGGTCTACGGCCTCGTCGATCTCGACTTCTCGCCGTCGCGATTCTTCGCAGGGCTGAGCCAGCTCGGCTGGATCAGCCTGATGATGATCCCGCCCGATCCCGGATCTTCGCTCCCGGTCTATCTGAAGGCGCTGGGTGAGACGCTGTCGATCGCATTGCTCGGCACGACGCTCGCGGCCGTGTTCGCGCTTCCGGTCAGCTTGCTCGCCGCTCGCAACGTCATACCCTCGCAGATCCTGCGCTTCCCTATCAGGCGTTTCCTCGATTCGATCCGCGGCGTCGACACGCTGATCTGGGCGCTGGTGTGGATCAATGTGGTCGGGCTCGGTCCGTTCGCCGGTGTGCTCGCCATCGCGGTGTCGGATTTCGGCGCGTTCGGCAAGCTGTTCTCGGAGGCGATCGAGGGCGCCGACCAGAAGCAGGTCGAAGGCATCCGCGCCTCCGGTGGCAGCGCATTGCACGAGATCCGTTTTGGGCTGTTGCCGCAGGTGCTGCCCGTGATCGCCGGCCAGGTGCTCTATTTCATCGAATCCAACACCCGCTCGGCCACGATCATCGGCATCGTCGGCGCCGGCGGCATCGGCCTCCAGCTCGCCGAGCAGATTCGTGTGCTGGAATGGCAGAGGGTGTCGTTCCTGATCCTGATGATTCTGGTCGCGGTCGCCGCGATCGATTTCATTTCGAGCAAGCTGCGCTTTGCGATTATTGGAAGACGGGCGGTCGCCTGATCACAGCTTCTTCTTGCCTTCTCCCCTTGTGGGAGAAGGTGGCGCGAAGCGCCGGATGAGGGGTATGTCTCCTCAAGCTCTGACGGGATTTGCGGAGACAGACCCCTCACCCGTCTCGCCGCTATCGCGGCGAGCCACCCTCTCCCACAAGGGGAGAGGGGAAGAGGCCTACGACTCCACCAAAAACTCCACGCGCTCCGCGGCAAAGCGCGAGTGCTTGGTCACCAGCGGCTTGCCCGCGAGATCGTGGTCGGTCGCGTCGACCACGAGGATCGGCCGTCCGAGCGGCAGATCGAGCCGCGCGGCGTCGGTCGCGTCGACGATGCCGGCGGTGATCCGGGTCGCGCCGCGGCTGTAGTCGCGGACGCCGTAATGCTCGAGCAGTTTCGTCATCGAGCGGGTCGCGGCGAACACCTCGCCCGCGCCCGGAAACAATTCCGCTGACAGCCAGGTGGTGGAGACGCAGATCGGCGTGCGGTCGGCGAGGCGTATCGCCTCGATCCGCACCAGCGGTGCGCCGGCCTTCAATCCCAGTTCCCGCGCCAGGTCTCGGGTCGCGACGTCGTCGGATGCCTCGATCAGCCGGCCATGCGGCTCGCGGCCGTCCGCGCCGACGATCTCGGAGAAGCGGGTGCGCGAGCGCAGCGGATAGGCGAGTTTCTGCGCCTCGACATAGGTTCCGCTGCCGCGTTCGGCGCGCACCAGGCCGCGTTCGGCCAGGGCTGCGAGCGCGCGCCGCACGGTGTGGCGGTTCACGCGATAGGTTTCGGCGATCTCCACCTCGCCCGGCAGCTTGTCGCCGGCCGCAAAGCGGCCGTCGGCGATGCCGCGCTCGATGCCGTCGGCAACGAGGCGCCACAGCGCGACGCCCGAAGAGGCTGTGTCCTGCATGCTCATGTCGCCGAGAAGCCTACTTCAGAAATCACACGTTTGTCACGAAACAGTCATGGCGCTTCCGTATCAAGTTGTCTATTATCATAGACAACTTGGATTCGGCAAGTTCGTAGAAAAGTTCGGTGGATTTGGTGACCCAGCACAACAACCAGCAAGCCCAGCGCAAGGCCGCGATGGCCGTGCTGGCGCACGCGGAGGCGGGCGAGATCGCCGCTCGCCTCCGCGCTCTCGCCCTGCCGGCTCATCAGGAGCTGCGCGCGCCGGAAAACGGCCTTGTCATGCTGCGCGGCCGGGTCGGCGGCGATGGCGCGCCGTTCAATCTCGGCGAAGCGACGGTGTCCCGCGCCGCGGTCCGGCTCGCGAGCGGCGAGGTCGGCTTCGGCTACGCGCTGGGGCGCGACGGCGAGAAGGCGCGGTTGATCGCGCTGTGCGACGCGCTGGCGCAGTCCAGTGATTTCGGCGAGGCGGTGGAGCGTGACGTTATCGCGCCGTTGCGCGAGCAGCTTATGATTCAGCGCAAGCAGGCGGCGGCCGAGACCGCCGCGACGAAGGTTGATTTCTACACCATGGTGCGCGGTGAGGGGTGAGGCCATGACCACGATTGCGGAACTGCCGCCGGGTTTCGCCGACAAGGTCTTGTCGGCGCAATCGACTTTTCGTTCGGTCATGGATGCGATGGCGCGGCCGGGCTCGGTCCAGCGCATCGTGCCGATGGCGGGTGCGCCCGGACCAGCGATGCGCGGCACTGCCGCGATCGCGCTGACGCTGTTCGACCACGACACGCCGCTCTGGCTCGATGAGCGGATGGCGGAGAGCTCCGACGTGGTGAAATGGCTCAAGTTCCACACCGGCGCGCCGGTGGTGCAGGACTCCTCGATTGCGAGTTTCGCGCTGATCAGTGACGGCGCCGCGCTGCCGTCGCTCGAGCGCTTCGCGCTGGGCACGAATGAGTATCCGGATCGTTCGACCACGGTGATCCTTCAGGTCGAGAGCCTGGACTCAGGTCGCAGTTTCGAGTTGCGTGGCCCCGGCATCGATGGTGTCGCGACGCTTCAGGCCTCGATCAGGCCTTTCGACCTGTTCGAACGGCTGCGGTTCAACGAGGCGCTGTTTCCGCGCGGCATCGATTTGGTGCTGGTCGCCGATGATGCCGTGGTTGCGATCCCGCGCACCACGCGTGTCGTGAACAAGGGAAGCTAGTCGCATGTATGTCGCAGTCAAAGGCGGCGAGCGCGCCATCGAGAACGCCCATCGCCTGCTCGCCAATGCGCGGCGTGGCGACCAGAGCGTTTCCGAAGTCACACTCGATCAGATCTCGGAGCAGCTTGGGCTGGCCGTGGACCGCGTCATGAGCGAAGGGTCGCTCTATGACCGCGAGCTCGCGGCGCTCGCCATCAAGCAGGCGCGCGGGGATCTGATCGAGGCGATCTTCCTGGTCCGCGCCTTCCGCGCCACGCTGCCCCGCTTCGGCACGAGCGAGCCGGTTGACACCGGCGCGATGCGGGTGCAGCGGCGGGTGTCTGCGACCTTCAAGGATATTCCCGGCGGCCAGATCCTCGGGCCGACCTTCGACTACACGCACCGCCTGCTCGATCCCTCTCTCGCCGAGGGGTTTGTGCCTGAAGTGCCCGCGACGGCTCAAGCTTCGACGGCGCCGACGCCGCGCGTGACCGATATTCTGGGCCGCGACGGGCTGATCGAATCCTCGCCGCGGGCCGAGGACGGGGCGAGCGTCGGCGATCTCACGCGCGAACCGCTGAACTTTCCGGCCGATCGCGACCTGCGCCTGCAAAATCTCGCGCGCGGTGACGAAGGGTTTCTGCTGGCCATGGGTTATTCCACCCAGCGCGGTTACGGCCGCAACCATCCCTTCGTCGGCGAGATCCGCTTCGGCGAGGTCGAGGTCGAATTCTTCGCGGAAGACGTCGGCTTCGCCGTGCCGCTCGGCTCGATCGAGCTCACCGAATGCCAGATGGTGAATCAATTCAAGGGCTCGGCGACGGAAGCGCCGTGCTTCACCCGCGGCTATGGCCTTGCCTTCGGCCAGAGCGAGCGCAAGACCATGTCGATGGCGCTGGTCGATCGCGCGCTGCGTGCCCGCGAGCTGGGTGAGGAAGTGGGAGCCCCGGCGCAAGATGAAGAATTCGTCATGTCACATTCGGACAACGTCCAGGCGACCGGCTTCGTCGAGCATCTGAAGCTGCCGCATTATGTCGACTTCCAGTCCGAGCTCGGCCTCCTGCGCAAGCTGCGCAAGGAGTTTGCCGAGGCCAACGCGCCCGATGCCATGAAGGAGGCCGCGGAATGAACGCGCCCGCCTACAATTTTGCCTATCTCGACGAACAGACCAAGCGGATGATCCGCCGCGCGATCCTCAAGGCGATCGCGATCCCCGGCTATCAGGTGCCGTTCGCCAGCCGCGAGATGCCGATGCCCTATGGCTGGGGCACCGGCGGCGTGCAGGTGACCGCGGCGATCCTCGGTCCCCAGGATGTGCTGAAGGTAATCGACCAGGGTTCCGACGACACCACGAACGCGATCTCGATCCGCAAATTCTTCGCCAAGACCGCCGGCGTCGCCACGACGACGGCGACGGATCAGGCGACCGTGATCCAGACCCGTCACCGCATCCCGGAGACCTCGCTGCACGCAAGCCAGGTGCTGGTCTATCAGGTGCCGATCCCCGAACCCCTGCGTTTCCTCGAACCGCGCGAGACCGACACGCGGCGCATGCATGCGCTGGCTGAATACGGCCTGATGCATGTGAAGCTCTACGAGGACATCGCCCGCTTCGGCCACATCGCCACCGCCTACGCCTATCCGGTGAAGGTGAATGCGCGCTACGTGATGGACCCGTCGCCGACGCCGAAATTCGACAATCCCAAGATGGACAATTGCCCGGCACTGCAATTGTTCGGCGCCGGCCGCGAGAAGCGCATCTATGCGATCCCGCCCTATACGCAGGTGGTGTCGCTCGATTTCGAGGATCATCCGTTCGAGCCGTATCGTTTCAACGCGCCCTGCGCGCTGTGCGGCGCCGAGAATTCCTATCTCGACGAGATCGTCACCGACGACAAGGGCGGGCGCATGTTCGTGTGCTCGGACACCGATTATTGTGAAGGCCGTCAGGCCGCCGGCCATCACGGCAGCCTGAGCGCTGCGCCGTACAAGGAGAAGGCGGGCTCACATGGCTGATCTCGATAGTCTCGAAAACGACCAGCCGCTGCTGGTCTCCGAGTCTCTCAGCAAGTCCTATGGCCGCATCGCCGCGTGCCGCGACGTGTCGTTCTCGCTCTATCCCGGCGAGGTGCTGGCGATCGTCGGCGAGTCCGGGTCGGGCAAGTCGACACTGCTGCAGATGCTGTCGGGCCAGCTCGCGCCGAGCGCCGGCCAGGTCTCTTACCGGATGCGCGACGGCGTCACCCGCGATCTCACGAGCCTCGGCGAAGCCGAGCGGCGCTTCCTGTTCCGCACCGATTGGGGTTTTGTGCATCAGGATCCCGCGCAGGGCCTCCGCATGGCGGTGTCGGCCGGCGCCAATGTCGGCGAGCGGCTGATGGCGGTGGGCTGGAATCACTATGGCCGCATTCGCGACACCGCGTCGGACTGGCTCACCCGTGTCGAGATCGACATCGCGCGCATCGACGATGCGCCGCGGACCTACTCCGGCGGCATGCGCCAGCGCCTCCAGATCGCCCGCAACCTCGTCACCGAGCCGCGGCTGGTGTTCATGGACGAACCGACCGGCGGCCTCGATGTTTCCGTGCAGGCCCGCCTGCTCGATCTCGTGCGTAGCCTCGTCGCCGAGTTGCATCTCGCCGTCATCATCGTCACCCACGATCTCGCGGTCGCCCGGCTGTTGTCGCATCGCGTGATGGTGATGAAAGGCGGCCGCGTCATCGAGACCGGTCTCACCGACCAGGTGCTCGACGATCCCCGTGAGCCCTATACCCAGCTCCTCGTCTCCTCGATTCTGCCGCCATGAGCCTTCCAAGATGAGTTTTCCGATGACCGCCATGATCGACATCGCTGATGCCAAGAAGACCTTCACGATGCACCTGCAGGGCGGCATCGAATTGCCTGTCGTCAGCGGCGTGACCTTCCACGTCAACCCCGGCGAATGCGTCGTGCTCTCCGGCCCGTCGGGTGCTGGCAAATCATCGATCCTGAAGATGATCTTTGGCAACTACCGCTGCGATTCCGGCCGCATCGGCATCCGCCATCGCGGCGCGGTGGTCGATCTCGCCACCGCCGAGCCGCGGCAGGTTCTCAATATCCGCCGCTCCACGATCGGCTATGTCAGCCAGTTCCTGCGCGCTGTGCCGCGGGTTGCGACCATCGACGTCGTCGCCGAGCCCCTGATCGTGAACGGCCTGGCGCGCGCGGAGGCGCAAGCCCGCGCCGGCGAGTTGCTGCACCGCCTCAACATTCCTGAAAGACTCTGGCAGCTCCCGCCCGCGACGTTCTCCGGCGGCGAGCAGCAGCGCGTCAACATCGCGCGCGGCTTCATCTCGGATCTGCCGATCCTGCTGCTGGACGAGCCGACCGCTTCGCTGGATGCCGCCAACCGCGCCGTCGTGGTCGAGCTGGTTGCCGAGAAGAAACGCCAGGGCGTCGCCATGGTCGCCATTGTCCATGACGACGAAATCCGCCATTTGATTGCCGACCGTATTGTTGACGTCACCAGCTTTGCCGCCGCGGCCTGAAGGAAATGGAAATGAATGCCAAGCCGAAGGAAACAGTGATCGCCAACGCCAGGATCGTGCTGGCTGACCGGGTGATCGAGCAGGGCTGGCTCGCTCTTGCCGACGGGCGCATCGCCGAGATCGGCGAGAGCAGGGCGCCCGCCGGTGCCGAGGATGCCGGCGGCGACCTCATCATGCCCGGCCTGATCGAGCTCCACACCGATCATCTCGAAGCGCATTACGTGCCGCGCCCAAAGGTGTTCTGGAATCCGGTTGCCGCCGTCATCTCGTATGACGGCCAGCTCGCCACATCAGGCATCACCACCGTGTTCGACTCGCTCCGGGTCTGGCGCGAGGACGGCGCCGAGGAAGTCGATGGCCGCGCCGGCGTGCTCGCCGCCGCCATCACCACCGCGCGCGACGCCAGCCTGCTGCGCGCCGACCACTTCCTGCATCTGCGCTGCGAAATCCCGATGCCGAGCGTGGTGGAGGAGGCCAAGGAGCTGATCGACCGTCCCGACGTCAAGCTGATGTCGCTGATGGACCACACACCCGGCCAGCGCCAGTTCCGGGACGAGGTCAAGCTGCGCGACTATTATCGCGGCAAGGGCGGCGGCAAGACCGATGCCGAGCTCGACGAGCTGTTCGCGAAACGCTTCGAGTACCAGAAGGCCTATGCCGCGACCAACATGCGCGAGATCGTGGCGCTGGCGCATCAGTACAAGATTCCCCTCGCGAGTCACGACGACACCACCGACGAGAATGTTGCAGACGCCGTGCGCGATCGCGTGTCGGTGGCGGAATTCCCGACCACGCTGGAGGCCGCGCGCGGCCTGCATCAGGCCGGCATCGACATCCTGATGGGCGCGCCGAACGTCGTGCGCGGCGGCTCGCACTCCGGCAACATCGCCGCGGTCGATCTCGCCCGCGAGGGCCTGCTCGACATCCTGTCGTCGGACTACATCCCGTCCAGCCTCCTGATGGCCGCGCTGCAATTGCCGGAGCATGTGCGCGCGATCAGCCTTCCGGCGGCGGTTCGCACCGTGACGAAGGCGCCAGCCGAGGCGGTTGGCCTGTCGGATCGTGGCGAGGTCGCGACCGGCAAGCGGGCCGACCTGATCCGTGTGCATGTCGCGGGCGACGTTCCCGTGGTCCGCAGCGTCTGGCGCGAAGGACACCGCGTCGCATGAGCGAGACCGCGACCATGGCACACGATGAGGCCAGCGGGATCGGACCCGGGCGGCTCGTGCTCGTGGTCGGTCCCAGCGGCGCGGGCAAGGACACGCTGTTGCGGCTCGCGCAGGCGGCCTGCATTGACGATCAGGACGTCGTCTTTCCGCGCCGTGTCGTGACGCGCGAATCTTCCGACGCCGAAGACAATATGGCGATGAGCCAGGACGAATTCCGCCGCGCGCGCGAGCACGGCGATTTCGCCGTGCACTGGGAAGCGCATGGTCATTCCTACGCTCTCCCGCTCGAAATCAACGATGACATCCGTGCTGGCCGGGCCGTCGTCGCCAATGTCTCGCGCACGGTGATCGGCGCGCTCCGCCAGGCCTATGCCAACGTCGTGGTGGTCGCGATCACGGCGCCGCCGGACGTGCTGGCGCAGCGGCTCGCTGCCCGGGCCCGGCACAGCGACGGCAATATCGCGGATCGCCTTGCGCGCAGCGTCGACGACGCATCGGCCAACGCCGATGTCACCATCCTCAACGCGGGCAGCGCGGATTATCACAGCCGTCAGCTTGTGCGCGTGATCAGGAACGAAGGCTGGCTCGAATAGAGGCCCGCGCAACCAGGAGAGCGGAATGACGGTGATCAATACGGTCGAAGAACTGGAGGCTATCTACGGCGCCACCAATGACGCCTCGACCGTGAAAGTCGCCGACCATGTCACACCGCTCTACCGCATCTTCATCGAGAAGGCGCCGTTCGCCGCGCTCGCCACCATCGGGCCTGAGGGTATCGACTGTTCGCCGCGTGGCGATCTTCCCGGCTTCGTCCGCATCCATGATCCGAAGACGCTGATGCTGCCGGATCGCCGCGGCAACAACCGGGTCGATTCCTTGCGCAACATCGTGCGCGATCCCAGGGTATCGTTGATGTTCCTGATCCCCGGCTCCGGCAACGCGGTGCGGGCCAACGGCCGCGCCCATCTGTCCGTCGATCCCGAGCTGCTCGCCTCGTTCAAGGTCGAGGGCAAGGCGCCGCGCAGCGTCATGGTGATGGAGGTCGACGAGATCTACTTCCAGTGCGCCCGCGCCATCGTCCGCTCCGACCTCTGGAATCCGGACAAGCGGATCGATCCCAAGACGCTGCCAACGCCCGGCCAGATCCTCGCCGAGATGAGCGAGAACAGGGTCGGCGGCGCCGAGTATGATCGCATCTGGCCGGAGCGGGCAGCTGCGACGATGTGGTGATCACCTTCTTTTCCCTCCCCCCTTGTGGGAGAGGGTGGCTCGCCGCGTAGCGGCGAGACGGGTGAGGGGTATCTATCCGCGAGCTCATCTCTCAATCGGCGTGCGCGGAGAGATACCCCTCATCCGGCGCTTCGCGCCACCTTCTCCCACAAGGGGAGAAGGAAGAGAGAGCCCGCGGTTACTGCATTGCCCTAATTGAACGCCATCCCGCCGCTCAGCGCGATGGTCTGCCCGGTCATGTAGGCATTGTCGACCAGCAGCATCACGGCTTTCGCGACCTCATCCGCCGTGCCGAAGCGGCCGAGCGGAATGCGGCTGACGAGTTGCGGCTGGCCGCTCATCATATCGGTCTCGATCAACGACGGCGCCACCGCGTTGACGGTGATGCCTTCCTTCACCAGCCGCGCCGCATAACCGCGCGTCAGTCCCTCCATGCCGGCCTTCGACGCATTGTAGTGCGGGCCGATCGAGCCGGCGCCGCGTGCAGCGCCCGAGGAGATGTTGACGATGCGGCCCCATTTCCGCGCGCGCATCTCTGGCAGCACCGCCTGCGTGCACAGGAAGACGGATTTCAGGTTGACCAAAATGGTGCGGTCGAAATCGTCCTCGGTGAGATCGTCGACGCCGCGCGTGATCGCGATGCCGGCATTGTTGACGAGGATATCGATCGGGCCGAGCCCGGCCGTGACGCGCTCGGCCATGCCGGCGACAGCCTCGCGCTGCGAGACGTCGGCGGCAACGACGATGGCACGGCCGCCTTGCTTCACGATCTCGCCTGCCAGCTGCTCGGCCTGCCCGATCTGCTCGCGGCAGTTGATCGCCACGGCCGCACCTGCTTCGGCCAACGCGCGACAGACGGCCGCGCCGATCCCGCGCGAGCCGCCGGTGACGAGCGCCGTGCGCCCCTTCAGATCATCCGCCATATCAGGACCTCCCAAATCGACCACCTCGTGGTTGCTGGAAGCGTATCATGTCGGCCACACGCCCGTGTTGAACTCATCGCGAGATGAATCCGACTGTCAGTGCTTGCGGTGGGAGAAGCGCCCGAGCGCACCGCTGCCAAATATGGATAGCCATTTCATTGACCAATCGCGCCAATCGCTCGATATTCGGAACGTCGAAATTGCTCCTCGAGCTTGATGCCGCAATATGAGAACCGATCACCAGCGTAACCCTGACGACATGCAGGCGTGCATGACGCGGCGCTGTTTCTCGGCGGCCACCGGCGCCTGTTGTTGCTGACCGCATCCTAGCAACTTCTCACACCGCAAATTTAAAGACAGGAACGCCGAACTTCGGCGAACAAGCAGCCATGTCCCAAGCCCAATCGAACGCCTACATCATCGAAATTCACGACCGCGCCGCCGGTATCATCACAAGAGACGAGCGTGGCTTCCGCTTCTTCTCCTCCGAACGCCTGTTCGACAGCCTCGAAGGCCGCCAGTTCCGCTCGGCGCGCGAGGCCGAGCGTGCGGCCCGCGCTGTGTTCGCCGAGCGGAGCGGGCGCACGAGTTCCTCACTCTTCGCCAACTGAACCTGACGCAAAGGGCCCCAACATGATTGCACGACGACATATTCTGACCGCAGCGCTGCTGTTCGCGACCGCCCTTGCCGCGCCCGCGCGCGCCGAGGACAAGCCGGCGGAAATCCGCATCGGAACCCAGAAGGGCGGCTTCTTCCCGGCCGTGCGCCAGCGTCAGACGCTCGAAAACGCCTTCAGGCCGCTCGGCATCGAGATCAAATGGGTCGATTTCCAGTTCGGTCCGCCGCTGCTGGAGGCCATCAACGTCGGCAGCGTCGATTTCGGCTTCGTCGGCGACACGCCGCCGATCTTCGCGCAAGCCGGCGGCGCAAAAATCAAATATGTCGCGGCCGTGAAGTCGGAGGGCGACAACCAGGCGATCATCGTGCCGAAGGATTCGCCGATCAAGACGCTGGCCGACCTCAAAGGCAAGCGCGTCGCTTTCGGCAAGGGATCGAGCGCGCACAATCTCCTGGTCGCATCGCTCGAAAAGGCCGGCCTGTCGTGGTCCGACATCACGCCGGCGCCGCTCGCGCCCGCTGATGCGACGGCGGCCTTCGTGAAGGGCTCGGTCGACGCCTGGTCGATCTGGGACCCCTATCTGGCGCTCGCCGAACTGAAGGAGAACGCGCGCGTTCTCGCTTTCGACAAGGACGTCCACAAGCCGAACGCCTATTACATCTCCAACACCGATTTCGTGGAGAAGTATCCGTCGCTGGTCGCAAAGCTCAACACGACCTTCGCGTCCGAAGGCAAGTGGGCGGAAGCGCACCACGAGGAGGTCGCAAAGGCGCAGTCCGAGGCGACCGGCGTCGACATCGACGCGGTCCGCCGCTTCGTCAACCGCTCCAGCTATAGCGTGGTGCCGCTCGACGCCGAGGTGATCAGGACCCAGCAGGCCGTCGCCGATCGTTTTGCAAAGCTCGGACTGATCCCGAAGCCGGTCAACGTCTCCGACATCGTCTGGAAGTGGACGCCGGGGTCGTGAGCGGGCTCAGCCCTTCAGCGCGGCCAGCAACTCATCCGGACGCTCGGCCATGATCATGTGGCCCGCGCCCGGCACTACGACGGTCTTCGCATGCGGGATCGCCGCGGCGAGCGCCTTGCCAGCCTTCGCCGGTGTCATCATGTCGCGCTCGCCGAGGATGAGGGTCGCCGGCACCTTGATTGTCGCGGCGGCAGCGAGCGCATTCGCGTAAGCATTGCAGGCCGACAAATCCTTGAACAGCACGCCGGGCTCGCAGGACTTCAGCACAGCCTGCGCGCCACCATGCATCCACAGGCCCGGTGCGAGACTGCCGCCGAGCTCCGCGTTGAAGCCGAGTCCCCAGATCGAGACCATGTCGTTGGCATCCTGCGAATTGGCTTCGGCAGCCCTCAGCAGATCCGGGCCCACCGTCATGGTCGCGGCGGTGCCGATCAGGCTCAATGCGGAGACCTTGCCGGGGTGTCGCGCCGCGGTCTCCAGCGAGATCAGTGATCCCATGGAGTGGCCGATCAGATGCGCTTTCTTAGCTCCTGCCGCATCGAGCAGCGCCGCAGTCCAGTCGGCCATCTCCGCGATGCTTGACAGCGAAGGTCCGGCCGAGCGGCCGTGACCGGGCAGATCCGGCGCCAGCACGCCAAAGCCGTGATGGGCGAACCAGCGCGTGTGTAGCGCCCAGGTCGAATGATCGAAGCCGGCGCCATGGATGAAGACGACCGCGGGCAGGGACTTGTCGAATTCGCGGCCGCCGGTTGCGACAAACGCCTCGGCGCCGTTGACAGTGAGCTTCATGGTGTCAGACCTTTTGCGAGATGCGCAGCGCCTGCGCAAGATCGTCGATGATGTCGCTTGCCGTCTCGATGCCGACCGACAGCCGCACCAGCTCTTCGCCGATGCCGGCGGCCTTGAGCTGTTCGGCGTCCATCTGCTGATGCGTGGTCGAGGCGGGGTGGATCACCAGCGTCTTGGCGTCGCCGACATTGGCGAGATGGCTGATCATGCGGAGCGATTCGATGAACTTGCGCCCCGCGGGCCGCCCACCCTTGATGCCGAAGGAGACGATCGAGCCCGCGCCGCGCGGAAGCAGCGTCTTTGCGAGCTGGTAGTCCGTGTGGTCCTCAAGCGAGGGATGCAGCACCCAGTCGACGGCCTTGTTGGCCTTCAGGGCTTCCAGCACGAGGTGCGTATTTTGCATGTGGCGGTCCATGCGCACGCCGAGCGTCTCCACGCCTTGCAAGAGCTGGAATGCGTTGGTCGGTGACAGGCAGGCGCCGAAATCGCGCAAGCCCTCGGTGCGTGCGCGCATGATGAAGGCGCTCGTGCCGAACTGTTCGTCGAAGACGATGCCGTGGTAGCCGCCATAAGGCTCGGTCAGCACGCCGAACTTTCCGGAGCCGCGCCAGTCGAAGCGGCCGCCGTCGACGATGGCGCCGCCGATCGCGATGCCGTGGCCGCCGATCCATTTGGTCGCCGAATGCATGACGATGTCGGCGCCGAGCTCGATCGGGCGGCTGAGATAGGGCGTGGCAAAGGTATTGTCGATCAGCAGTGGGATCTTTGCCTCATGCGCGATCGCCGCGACCTTTGGAATGTCCAGCACCTCGAGCCCTGGGTTGCCGATGGTCTCGCCGATCACGAGCCTGGTGTTCGGCTTGATCGCTGCGCGGAACGCGTCGAGGTCGCGCGGCTTGACGAAGGTGGTGGTGATGCCGAAGCGCGGCAGTGTGTGCGCCAGCAAATTGATGGTGCCGCCATAGAGCGAGCTCGACGCCACGATATGGTCGCCGGCATTCAGGAGCGTCGCGATGGCCAGATGCAGCGCGGCCATGCCGCTCGCGGTGCAGATCGCGCCGACGCCGCCTTCGAGCGCCGCCAGCCGCTCTTCCAGCACGCCGGTGGTCGGGTTGGAGATGCGCGTATAGATATGGCCGGCACGCTCGAGATTGAACAGCGCGGCGGCGTGGTCGGAATCCTGGAACACGTAGGATGTGGTCTGGTAGATCGGCACTGCGCGGGCCCCGGTCGCGGGATCCGGATGCTGGCCCGCATGCAGGCTCAGGGTCTCGAAGGCAGGCGGTTTTGGCGCGGGCATGCGTGGCCTCGTTGGTCGGTCGTCGGAAGCGGCCGTTGTGCCATAAATTGGTACGGAACGTCAGCCCATTGACTATTCACAAGAGGTCGTCATGCCCGGGACAAGCCCGGCCATGACGCTGTGATGGCCTTAATGCGCCCCCGCTCGTATGCGATTGACTTACCGCAGGCGGGGAGAAGCGAAGCTAGCCGTGGATCGCCTGCTCGATGCTGCGCGCCTCCCGCAGCAGGATCTCCACGACTTCCTGCTCGCGGCGCGGGCCGAGCCTCGTCCGAACGGCGGAGACCGTCATCGCTGCGGCCGGCTGTCCATCCGGCGTCTTGATCCAGGTGGAGATCGATTTCGTGCCCTGCACGAGGCCGATCTCCCTCATGCCGTACCCCAGCCGTCTCGCGGCAGTGACCTGGCCGAGCACCGTCGCAACGTCGGTCCGGTAGGCCGCAAATCTCTTCTCGTTGGCTGCGACGATTTTTCGCGCGTCCGGCGCCGGCATCGCGGCGAGGATGGCGACGCCGGCGCTGCTGACGCCGAGCGGCCGGCGCGCGCCGACCTCGATCGACAGCACCTGGATCGGATAAATGCCGATCCTGCGATCGACGCACAGCGTGTCGTTGCCGGTCCGCACCGTCAGGAATAGCGTGTCGCCGATCTCGGTGGAGGCACGTTGCAGCGACGGGTTCGCCGCGACCAGCAGTCGCGACGGCCGCGGGCGTGCGAGAGCAAGCTCCGGCACCTGATTGCCGATTGCATAGCGGCCGCTCCGGCCGTGCCGTTCGACAATGCCTTCCTCGATCAGCACGTGGACGATGCGATGTACGGTCGGACGGGTGAGGCCGGTCGTTCGCACGACCTCGGCCAATGGCACACCGTCCTCGCGACCTGCGGCAAGAATGCGCAGCACGGCGAGCGCGCGCCGGATCGCCTGCGCGCCTTGTCGCGGCTCCAGCGCGCTGCGGGCGGATTTCCTGGAGTTTGTCTTGTCCATAATATGGACAAGAACGCCACAATTCACTCGACAGGTAAAGCGCTCGTCTGGAGATTGCGCCGCGATCGGGCGCCATGCGCGACGTCAACGGCACTCGATATGGAATTGGAAGCGCCGCCGGGAGGTTGACATGCGATTGATCTGGATTGCCATAGCTGCTGCCACTGCGATGCTGGCGGGACCCGCATCGGGCCAGCAATGGCCGGCGCGCAGCGTCAAGCTGATCGTGCCCTATCCGGCCGGCGGCAATGTCGACAGCGCCGCGCGCATCGTGGCCGACAAGCTCCAGGAAAAGCTCGGCCAGCCCTTCATCATCGAGAACAAGGCCGGCGCCGGCGGCATGATCGCGGGCGAAGCCTTCGCAAAATCGGCGCCGGACGGCTACACGCTGTTCGTCGGTGCCAACGGCCCGGTGTTGTTCGCGACCGAGATCAACAAGCGCGAGGCCTATAGCTGGAAGAAGAATTTTCTTCCGATCTCGACGATCTCGATGACGCCGCTGGTGCTCGAAGTGCACCCGTCCGTGCAGGCCACGAATTTCGGGGAATTCATCGAGCTCGCCAAGCGCGAGCCCGGCAAGCTGACGATGGCCTCGCCCGGCCCCGGCACCACCAACCACCTGCTCAGCGAGTTGATGCAGTCCAGCCTCGACCTGCAATGGGTCACCGCGCATTACCGCGGCAATGCGCCGGCGATCAACGATCTCCTGGGGGGCCAGGTGCAGTTCGCGTTCGACCAGCTCACGGTCAGCCTCCAGCACATCAAGGCCGGCCTGTTCCGCGCGCTCGCCGTCACCAGTCCGCATCGCCTGAAGTCGCTGCCTGATGTGCCGACCTTCGCCGAGCTTGGCTACAAGGATTTCGACGGCCAGACCTTTACGGGCCTGTTCGCGCCCGCCGGCACGCCGGCGCCGATCGTCGACAAGCTTCACGAGACGCTGGTCGCGATCCTGAAAGATCCCGGTGTGGTCGACAAGTTCGAAAAGCTTGGTGGCGAATCCACCCCGATGACGCCGGCCGAGTTCAAGGCCTATCTCGAGCGCGAGGACGCCAAGTGGATTCCGGTCGTGCGCAAGGCCAACATCAAGGCTGACTGATCGATGCGGATCGACCCCACCGAGCTCGGCGCGGAGCGCATCTACCGGCTGATGACCGGAATCGTGGTGCCGCGCCCGATTGCCTGGGTGACGAGCCTGTCGCGCTCGGGCGTGCTCAATCTCGCCCCCTTCAGCGCCTTCACCTTCGTCTCGCAGAAGCCGCCGATGCTCGCCATCAGCGTCGGCCGCAAGGGAGCCGATTACAAGGACACCGCGCACAACATCCTCGACACCGAGGAATATGTCATCCACATCGCCGACACTCCGTTGATGTCTGCGGTGCACGACAGCTCCGTCGAGCATCCGCCTGAAATCAGCGAGGTCGCGGAGCTGGGCTTGGAAACGCTCGCCAGCGAGCGCATCAAAGTGCCGCGGCTCGCGGCAGCGCCCGTGGCGATGGAGTGCCGCTTCCGGCAATGCCTCGAATTCGGCGACGCCCGCAGCCGGCTGATCGTCGGCGAGGTCGTGATGTTCCACATCCGCGACGGCCTCGTGAACGACGGCAAGGTCGAGACCAAGGCACTCGATCCGATCGCGCGCATCGGCGGTCCCCGCTACGCCCGACTTGGCGAGATCGTGACGCTGAACACCGTCTTCCAGACGCCCAAATCGAAAGACTGATCGCGTGGCTGCGTCGCGCGCGCCGCCTCAAGACCATTGGAGAACGACAATGCGACTCCTGAGCTATCTGTTGAACGGAGAGCCGCGCTACGGCGCGGCCGTCGCAGGCGGCGTGGTTGATCTGACCAAACGGATCGGCCATGACTTCTCCGACGTCAAGGCGTTGATCGCGGCCAATGCGCTCGCCGACGCGCAGGAAGCGGTTGCCGGGCAAAAGCCCGACCACGCACTGGAAAACCTCGTCCTGCTTCCGCCGGTGCTCGCGCCGGAAAAGCTCTGGTGCATCGGCGTCAACTACGCCGAGCGCAACGCCGAATATAATGACAACTCCGATCTGCCCAAATACCCCAGCCTGTTCGTGCGCAGCATGTCCTCGATGACCGGCTCAGGTCAGACGCTGGAGAAGCCGCATGTCTCTGAGCAACTCGACTACGAGGGCGAGCTCGTCATCGTGATCGGGCAGGGCGGCCGTCACATCCCGCGCGAAAAGGCCTGGGCGCACATCTTCGGCATGACGTTGTGCAACGAGGGTACGATCCGCGACTGGCTGCGCCACGGCAAGTTCAACGTGACCCAGGGCAAGAATTTCGACCGCTCGGGCAGCATCGGGCCGTGGATCGTCACGACGGACGAGCTCGATCCGCGCGGGCCTCATGACATCATCACGCGCGTCAACGGCGAGGTACGGCAGCAGGACACGACCGAGCGGCTGATGTTCCCGTTCGACTATCTGATTTCCTATCTCTCGACGTTCGCCACGCTGAAGCCCGGCGACATGATCGTGACGGGCACGCCGACCGGGGCGGGCGTTCGCTTCGATCCGCCGCGCTGGCTCAAGGTCGGCGACGTCGTCGAGGTCGAATCGAGCCGCATCGGCGTGCTGCGCAACACCGTCGCTGCGGAACCGTAAGCGATGCTGGATAATGCCACGATCGAACGCCTTGCTGCGCGCCTGGATGAAGCCGAGCGCACCAAGGCGCTGATCCCGATGTTGTCGAAGGAATATCCCGAGTTCAGCGTCGAGGATGCCTACGCCGTCCAGCGCGCCTGGACGAAACTTCAGCTCGGGCGCGGCCGCGTCATCAAGGGCCACAAGATCGGCCTGACCTCGAAGGCGATGCAGAACGCGGTCGGCATCTCCGAGCCCGATTACGGCGTGCTGTTCGCCGACATGTTCTATGCCGACGCCACGCCAATCCCGTTCGACCGCTTTCACGCGCCGCGGATCGAGGTCGAGCTCGCCTTCGTGCTGAAGGCGCCGCTGCGTGGACCTGACTGCACCATCTTCGACGTGCTCAACGCCACGGACTACGTCACGCCTGCGCTCGAAATCCTGGAGACTCGCATGCATCGCGTCGATCCCGAGACCGGCAAAACGCGGAAGGTCATGGACACGATCTCGGACAATGCGGCGAACGCCGCGCTGGTGCTGGGCGGCCGGCCGTTCCGTCCGCTGGACGCGGACCTACGCTGGATCGGCGCGCTGCTGTTCCGCAATGGCGAGGTCGAGGAGACGGGGCTTGCCGCCGGCGTGCTCAACCATCCCGCCAACGGCATCGCCTGGCTCGCCAACCGTCTCGCGCCGCATGACGAACATCTCGCGGCCGGCGAGGTGGTGCTGGCGGGGTCTTTCACGCGGCCGGTCGACATCCGCCGCGGGGACACCTTTCACGCCGACTATGGCGCGTTCGGCTCGGTGTCGTGCCAGTTCGTCTGAATCAACACATAAGAGGGAGCGCATCATGACGGGTCAAACGCGGCGCAAAAGCATCCATATCGGCGGCTTCAAGCACGCCAACCCGATTCCCAACGCCTGCCGCATCGGCAATCTCGTGATGTCCGGCGTCATTCTCGGCCGCGATGCGGCCGGCGTGATGCCCGCGAGCCTGGATGCGCAATGCGCCAACATGTTCGCGCATATGAAGGCGACAGTGGAAGCCGCCGGCGGCACCACGGACGACATCATCAAGATGACGGTGTGGCTGAAGGACCGTACGCAGCGCGGCCCGGTCAATCTCGAGTGGCTGAAGATGTTTCCGGACGAGCATTCGCGCCCGGCGCGCCACGCGCTGCCGATGGACAACATGGATGGTGGCGCGCTGGTGCAGTGCGACTTCACCGCTGTGATCGACTGAGGGAGTTTTTTTGCATGCCGACCTATCTGCCGTTCGATCCGAACCCCCGCCGCCCGATCAAGGCGCCGCCGCCGAAGACCGTCGACAGCCAGTTTCATGTGCTGGGTCCCATCGACAAATATCCGGAACGCCCCGGCGCGGCCTATCGGATGCCGACGGCAACCTGGGAAGCGGCGCTGCGCGTGCACAAGACGCTCGGCATCGAGCGCGGCATCATCGTGCAGACCACGACCTATGGTGCGGATCATTCCGTCGTACTCGACGGTCTCGCGGCGATGGGCCCGAACTATCGCGGCTGCGCCAATGCGCTGGTGTTCGCGGAGGCGAACGACGCTTATCTCGCCAAGCTGCATGATGCCGGCGTCCGCGGCGCGCGCTTCAGCTTCCGCCAGGAGCTCGGCGCCGTGCTGTCGGACGCCGATTTCGCCCGCGCCATCGCGCGCATCCGCGAGCTCGGCTGGTACGTGAAGATCCAGCCCGAGAAGGACGGCATCGTCTCCAGCGTCGCCAAGTACGAGAATCTCGACGTGCCCGTGCTGATCGACCACATGGCGCGGCCCGTGCCTTCGAACGGCAGGGACGATCCGAACCTGCGCAAGATGCTGGAGCTGCTCAAGAAGGGCAATTTCTGGGTGATGCTCTCGCTCGGCGAGAAGACCTCGCAGGCCGGCCCGCCTTACGACGACGTGATCCCGATCGCGCGCACTTACATCGAAGCCGCAATCGACCGCTGCGTCTGGGCCAGCGACTGGCCGCATCCCGTCTCCGTCAAGCAGCCGCCGAACGATGCCGATCTGCTCGAGCTGATGTTCCGCTTCGCAGCGGATCAGGCGGAGTTGGAGAAGATCCTCGTGCGCAATCCGGCGAAGCTGTTCGGGTTTCCGGATTGATCCAAGACCATTCGCGTCATCGCGAGGAGCACTTGCGACGAAGCAATCCAGACCCCCGACGCGGAAGGATTCTGGATTGCTTCGCTGCGCTCGCAATGACGGGAGGCGCGATATTAACCCTTCAGTAACACCCGCGGCACGCCACGGCGATTTTGCGGCGTAACTGAGTTCTTAACGTATTGCCTCTAATTTGCGCATTCCCACCTTCTGATGGCCTGCGCCCTGATTCGTGTGTGCGCCGTCCAGCAACACCGAAGAGGCAGAATGCCGGCTCTCAAGAACCTGTTTTCGCTGCGCTCGATCGGCGCCAAGCTCGCGCTCATGACGCTGGTCGCCGCCATCTGCATGGCGCTGGTCGCCTCGACCGTGCTGTGGATCGCCCGCAATCAGCTCGTCACCGAGCGCGTCGAGAAGGCGCACGCCGCCGTCGATATCGTCTGGAATCTCGCCGACGGCTATTACAAGGCGTTCAAGGCCGGGCAGATGACGGAGGAGGAGGCCAAGAAGCGCTTCCTCGAAGCCAACAATTTCGTCTGGTACGAAGACCACAGCAACTACGCTTATATTTATGACTACGAGACCGGGCTTTGCGTCTCCAACCCCGGCATTCCGCAATTCGTCGGCAAGGACATGCGTCCGAACAAGGACGCCAACGGCATGCTGTTCGCCGTCGCGCTGATGGACATCGCGAAGAAGGGCCAGGGTACGCTGCGCTATTCGTTCCGCCGCAGCGGCGCCGACGCGACCCCGCTCGACAAGGTCGCCTTCACCCGCGGCTTCGCGCCGTGGAACCTGATGATCGGCTCGGCCGAATACATGTCCGAGGTCGACAATTCCTTCTGGTCGATGGCGCAGACCGCCTCGGTGGTCATCGCCGTCTTGATGCTGATCTCGATCGCGATCGCCTGGGCAGTCGGCCGCAGCGTGGTCAAGCCGCTCACGGCCTTGAAGGAGCGCATGGCCTCGCTCAGCGAAGGCCAGCTGGAGGCGCCGGTCGCGCATGCCGATCGCCGCGACGAGATCGGCGAGATGGCGCGCACCGTCCAGGTGTTCCGCGACGCCATGCTGGAGACCAATCGCCTGCGCGAAGAGCAGGCGGTCACCGAGCAGCGCCAGCTCGAATCCCGCAAGGTCGACATGAACCGGCTTGCCGATCAGTTCGAGCGCGAGGTCGGCGAGATCATCGAGCTCGTCTCGGTTGCCGCCGGCCAGCTCGAGACATCGTCGACGACGCTGTCGAAGACCGCCGACACCGTCTCGCAGGTTTCCAGCCGCGCCTCCACGGCGTCGGGCGAAGCCTCGGCCAACGTGCACTCGGTGGCTGCTGCGAGCGAAGAGCTTGCCTCCTCGATCGGTGAGATCAGCCGCCAGGTCGAGACCTCGGCGCGGATCGCCGGCGAGGCCGTCAGCCAGGCGCAGAAGACCGACAGCCGCATCAGCGAGCTGTCGCAGGCCGCGGGCCGGATCGGCGACGTCGTCGATCTCATTCAGACCATCGCCGGCCAGACCAATCTCCTGGCGCTGAACGCGACCATCGAGGCGGCACGCGCCGGTGAAGCGGGCCGCGGTTTTGCCGTGGTGGCCTCCGAGGTGAAATCGCTCGCCGAGCAGACAGCCAAGGCAACCGATGAGATCAGCCAGCAGATCGCCGACATCCAGTCGGCGACGCGCGACTCGGTCGCGGCGATCAAGGAGATCGGTACCACGATCGGGCGCATCTCAGAGATCTCGTCCGCGATCTCGACCTCGGTCGAGCAGCAGGGCTCCGCCACGCAGGAAATCTCCCGCAACGTGCAGCGCGCCGCCGCAGGCACCTCGCAGGTCGAAACCAGCATCGCCGACGTCCAGCGCGGCGCTTCCGAGACCGGCGGTGCCTCCGCGCAGGTGCAATCGGCAGCGCAATCGCTCGCCAATGAAAGCGCGCGCCTCAAGCGCGGCGTCGCCGGGTTCATGAACTCGATCCGCGCGGCGTAAGCGGCGCGAGTCAGAAGTATGACGACCTTGGGTTAGGCCGATCGGTCGCAGACTCGCTTTAACCTCTCCCGCTTGCGGGGGAGGGAGCGCACCCGCTCACACCGCCGGCTGCTTCGCCAGCCGGTCCCGCACCTCGGCCGCGATCTCGAACGAGCGCAGCCGGGCGGCGTGGTCGTAGATCTGGCCCGTGGTCATCAGCTCGTCCGCGCCGGTCTCGGCGATCAGCGCCTTCAGCTTCTCTTCGACCGTTGCAGGCGAGCCGACCGCCGAGCAGGACAGTGACTGGCCGACGCCGGCCTTTTCCGCCGGCGACCACAGCGCGTCCATGTCGTCCACAGGCGGCGGCAGCGGGCCGGGCGTGCCGCGTCGCAGATTGATGAACTGCTGCTGGAGCGAGGAGAACATCCGCTGCGCCTCCGCGTCGCTGTCGGCGGCGAACACGTTGACGCCGACCATCGCGTAGGGCTTGTCGAGCTGCGCCGACGGCTCGAAGCGCGCGCGATACTCGCGCAGCGCCGGCATCATCATCTGCGGCGCGAAGTGCGAGGCGAAGGCGAAGGGCAGCCCGAGCATCGCCGCAAGCTGCGCGCCGAATGTACTGGAGCCCAGAATCCACAGCGGTACCTTCGTCCCCATGCCGGGCACGGCGCGGATCGCCTGGTTCGGCTGGACATCACCGAGCAGCGCCTGCAACTCCAGCACGTCGTGTGGAAAATTTTCGGAAGTCGTGGCGAGGTCGCGCCGCAGTGCCCGCGCCGTGAACTGGTCGGTGCCCGGCGCGCGGCCGAGCCCGAGATCGATCCGCCCGGGATAGAGCGACTCCAGCGTGCCGAACTGCTCGGCGATGACCAGCGGCGAATGGTTCGGCAGCATGATCCCGCCGGACCCGACCCGGATCGTCCTGGTCCCGCCCGCGACGTGCCCGATCACCACCGACGTCGCCGCGCTCGCGATACCCGTCATGTTGTGATGCTCGGCCAGCCAGAACCGCTTGTAGCCCCAGGCCTCGGCATGCTGGGCGAGGTCGAGCGAATTGCGGAACGCCTGCGCCGCATCGCCACCTCTTCGGATGGGAGCGAGGTCGAGCACGGAGAAGGGGATCATGGGTGGGTACCGGGTGGGAGTGCGATGTGCGCTGCGGCCTCACATGTAGTGGCTTATTATGGAAATGTTAGCGCGGCCGTAGCGCGCAAATGCAATCCAAATCTGCTGTGCTAACGTTCAGAGACGATATAGCGGGCCAGGATTTTACCTCTTTGCTTCTCAAGAGCGAAATCGCCCTCCGTTACTAGTTTTGACTCCATCTCGTGAATTGTTCTGCCGTTCCTACTCCACGTGGCACGGCGAAGAGCGGCAGATAGATCGGCACCTTTCCCGTTGGCGGCAGCTACAGCAAGCCGCGCTTGTGCTGGATGATGATGATAACGCGAATGATGCAGTCCGATACTGACTCGCCGGGCCGCCGTGCCTTGTGCAGCATTTGCCACGTCACCTCATCGATCTGTATCTGCCATTTGCCGCTTGCCAGGCGTCGTCCGGTATCGTCGGACGGGAACTCGGCCGCAATCAGAGCGCGGCACTCGTCGGTAATTTCAATTTCCGGCATTGTTGGTCGTTCTCGCGGACGGTGTGCTCGCGTGCAGCCCTCGCCCGATCCGGAGAGATCAGCCAGTTAAATCGCGGTAACAACCGATCCGGCCGAAGCCGATGCCGATCGTCCTGACCATGGACGAGGAGCGCGACATCTGGACGCAGTCGCGGTAGGGCGCTGCGGCGCCACCAGCGGATGCCTGCCGAATATTGAGGGATGCGGCGCTGACAAGAAAGATCATTCAATGGCTTGGGTCTCGTTCGCGCAGCCGTGACGCTCGAGTCGTCGGGCTCCCATCGTTGCCGGACATTGCCAATCCTTCACAACCTTAATGCGGTTTAACGAGGTTTCCGTAAGCGATGTGGGTAAACCGCGAGTCGCGGGGGGCGTCCTCCAGACACGAGATGACGCCGTGAAGTTTGACGAACAGGAACGCACCGCGCTGACGGACGCTGGGTTTTCCGTCGCCGACAACAGCAAGGCTGCCTACGTCGAAGCCGTCGTGGTGATCGCCGCGTACGACGCCGAAACCTATTGGCTGACGTTCGCCCTGCCGAATGATGCCCAGATCGTGTGCGTTGTGCCACGCGACCAGATTGCCGACGCGATCACGTATAACCACGCAGCTCGGCGGAGCCAATTCCAATGAAGCTGACCTTCCCTCATGCAAGGCTGAAGGCGCTCTGGAACGAGGCCGTCCGGCAATGGCCGGTTGCGGTGCGAGCCATGAACGGTCGAGATTCGCCCGGTTTCTGGCTTGTCGGTGGCCAAGGCATCTATCTCGTGCATAACGGCGCCAGGCCTCGGGGCAGCGTGACTCTGGCCTACGCAAACGAATGCGACCCGCTCAGGGTGCCGGTCCAAAGTTGGTTGGGTATCAAGCGTGCCATCTTCGGCGATAACGATGGGAGGGAATTCGTCGATCTGGTGATGATCGGCACTGCCGTCGATGCCGGCGCCGACATCGAGGTGACCTTCGAGCCCGACACGATGACGGTGGCTGTCGTCGAAAAAGGAACGGCGAGCATACGACTGCAATCGCTGCGCATCCGGGACAAAAATGACACCGCGTCAGGACGCAGTTGTCGGGTTTGAGTCTGAATCTCGGCTAAGGACCAGACGCGGCATCAAAGGGAGCGATGACTCCAAGGAGTATTGCCGCCAGCGCCGAGTCCGGGCCCAACGCTTTTGACCCCAGCGGACTTTCAGGGCAGGATTGACTTACGTCAACATTCAAAACTTGGCTTCATTTTCATTTCCAACCTTGGCTGCTTCGATTTCCTTGCTGGAGAGGTATCATGGCCGATCCGACCAAGCTCTCGGTGGAGAAAGCACTCGAGAAGATACGTCAGCGCGACGAGCCGAAATCAGAGAATTCACGCCTTGATGAAAAGACCGACGCTCTCAATGAAGAGATAAAACGTATGAGAGCGCAAAGGCTCCGCCTTGAACGACAGGGCAAGCGTGACTGAACAGTGCCGTTCTCGGTGGATGGATAAGGGCGGGGTCTGAGAGACCCCGCCGTCGTCGCTTGGCATCCGCCTGTGACGACCGGCCCGTACCTCCGTTCACAACACTGTTATTGCGACCTATGGCACCCTTCGTCCCAACTGGGCGTCTCGCGTCTGTTGTTGTACCCTCGGCGGCGCCGCTGCACGGTGCCAGGAGGAACTGATATGACCATCGTCGTACTCAACCGCCGCAACCTCCTCGTCGCCGGCGGCTCCGTCTTTGCAACCAAAGTTTTGGCAACCGGGGTTTTGGCAACCGGGGTTTCCGGGCTCATCCTGCCCGCCCGCGCTGAAGGCCTCGCACCGACTGAAACGATGTCAGGCGGGGCGAACAACTACCGCAAGGGCGCGGCGATCGTGGACCGGATCGGCAAGGGTGGCTTCTGGATGAGCGGCACCGTTCGCCGCGCAGGCGACGGGGCTCCACTCGCCGGGCAGCGCATCCAGATCTGGGCGCACACGGTCGAAGGGCAGGAGCACGAGCCACAGAGTCATGGCGCCACGCTCACCGACAAGGACGGCAAGTTCCGACTCGAGATGCCGCAGATCATTCCCATCTTCGGCCAGCCGCATGGTCACCTCGCCTATGACAGCGGTGAATTCAAAACCGTCTTTCTGCGTCCGGTGATGCGGAGCGCAAAGGAAACCAGCCTGGAAGCGCACTTCGTCCTTCAAGCGGCCTGACCGGATTGCGAATGAAGGGGTGGAGACTGGCCCGGGTGACCCTGATCTGGGTCGCCCTTGCGGCAGCCATTGTCGTGCCGGTCGCCATTGCTGCGGGAAGCGAGCAGCTCGCATGGCGCGGCCCGGTCTACATCCTGGCCGGCTTCGCCGGCATTATCGCGCTCGGTCTTGTGCTCGTTCAGCCTTTGCTGATTGGCGGATACCTGCCGGGACTGTCGGCTTATCGTGGACGGCGTGCACATCACTGGATCGGCGGCGCGCTGGCCGTGGCGGTGGTGATCCATGTCGCCGGCCTCTGGATCACCAGTCCGCCCGACATGATCGACGCCCTTACCTTTTCATCGCCGACGCCGTTCTCCCCCTTTGGCGTGATCGCCATGTGGGCCATCTTCACCGTCGCGCTCCTGGCTGCGCTGCGCCGGCGATTGGGACTGCGACTGCGAACGTGGCGCATGGTCCATATACCCCTCGCGATCGTCATCGTCGCAGGCAGCGTGATCCATTGCCTGTTGATCGAGGGGACGATGGAGACAATCTCGAAGGTCGTGCTTTGCGCAGCTGTCCTCGCGGCAACCGTAAAGGTCATGGCTGACCTGAAGGTCTGGCGAAAGCGGACGTTGCGCGGCAGCGAGGCAAAGCAGAATTGATCGCGAGGCCATCAAGGCGCCCCCACCGTCCGCGACGTGCACGACCTCCTTCGCGTGGGACGTTCAGCCCACCGGTCCCGGGATCCAATCGTCCCCTGAAAGCGGGACGACTCTGACGTCATGAATGACCCCGCGCTCCAGGCTTGGATCGAAATGGCGCATCGCTCGCTCGTTGAGGTCAATGATGCGGCCAGGCCTCAATGGCCCCACGTCATTTATCTTGACGATGACCTTCTTGCCTACGGCCTCGACGAGGGCATACTTCGGCCTTGCGCCAAATTGGACCCCACCAAATTTCCGACGCAAGCTCGTCTTGATGGCAGCCGCCCAGACAGAGGGATCATAACGCTCGCCGGAGGCTGTGTTCGGACCGCCCTCCTCCTTGCCGGGCTTGAACGGATTGTACATGGATGCTGCGCCAACGATCGCATCCCCAGAGGCGGCATCGACGACGGCGCTTGAGTGAACCCCACCCGCTTCACTTCGAGCAGCGGTAACAGAAACGGCAAGCGCAACCAGGGCGCCGCAAATTGCGGCGCTCGAGCGGAATAGCATTATAACTCCTGTGATTTTTTCGATCGTCCGGTTCCACCGCAAACAAGGTCAAGCGAACGCGGAAGCGTTCATGAACTTGCGCCAATCATTTGCGGATTCGAGCCAACCCCTTGGCTGTGGAACCGTTGTGCGAACCAGAGTGGCTCTCACGCAGTGTTTTAAGTTCTCACCGACTAAGACAGAGAATGCGTCAGCAGCATGGCTTGATGGAACCCGGCGTGAATGGCGCGCGCGACGTCGGCCATGGGTCTTGGCCGTGTAAAACGTCCTCGCAGGTGCGTCGGCACCGCAGCCAGATTCCTGCAGTGTCTCTCAGGCCATGATCGCAGTGATCAGCGGCACGATGTTCGTGACCCGCGTCAGATTACAGGCGTGGAGCGAGAGCGCGTCGGATGGGTGGAGCATTTGCGAAGCCCATCATGCTTCCGCGCAGGCAAAGCGCGATGGGTTTCGCTTCCGCCTTCGCTCTTCGAGCGGCGGCTGCGCCGCGCTGACGATCGCTTCGACGGACATGAGGTGGGTGAAGGGGAAGCCCCTGCGAGATGATGTTGCTCTACGCCGCTCAGCCCGCGGTCAGCGAATGCCAGAGATCGTCGGCCACGGCATTCCGGCAATCGGGTGACCTGAACAGCCTGATCTCGATTGGAATATCGAACTGTTCCGGTCCTGCACGAACGAGGCGGCCCTGTTCGACATCCTCTCTTGCCAATGTCAGCGGCAGCCAGGCAACGCCGTGACCTTCGCGCGCCATGGTCATCAGCGTCGCGGCGAGATGCGACGTGAAGCCGGTCTCCATGGTCGCGATCGTGGTTCGACCGATCTGATGGGCCGAGAGGATGCGACCTAGTCCGGAGGCGCGGCTGTACGAAAGGAGACGTGCCGGACGCGTGGTCGTACCGGCCAGCGGCCATGACGGTTGGCCATCAGCGCAGGGCGCGCAAAGAGGGACCAGACGGTCGTCGCCGATCCCATGGCTCTGGAAACGGTTCGGCTCGAAGCGCGCTGGTGCTTCCGGATGATAGTGGCACAGCAGAAAGTGGACCTCCCCGCCGAGCATGATCTGCTCGCAGCCTTCCATGCTTTCCGAAATCAGGCTGAGCGCACCGAGAGCCTCGAAGCGAAGGTGCCGTCGAATCCACCCGGGAAAGAAGGTGAAGGACAGCGCATGCGTGGCCGCAATGGACAGGGCGACCGTATCGCGCTCGCCCACGGATCGGGTATCACGCTGCGCTCGCTCCAGGCTGCGGATCAAGTCAGTGGCCAGCGGCTGAAAGTGCTGACCGGCCGAGGTCAGGCCGGCGCCTTGCGCCCCGCGTACGAACAGAGGGGTTCCGATCCAATCCTCCAGCGCGCGAATTCGGCGGCTGAAGGCCGGCTGCGTCACGTTCCGCGCGTCGGCGGCCCGCGAGAAACTCTTCAGTTCCGCCAGCGCCGAGAAGTCTTTGAGCCAGTCGAGGTCCAAGGGAAGTCCAGTCGATGCCGATTGCGCATGAGGCGAGCCGATCATGGCATTGGCCAATTCGCCCTGTCCAGAACTACACATTTGTAAAGCTCGCCAACGAGCAATACAGAAGGTCTCGCAGAGCCAGGAGCACGCCATGCGCATCGTCGACGTCCGTGAGATCACCAAGCCGATCTCGTCCCCGATCCGGAATGCCTATATCGACTTCTCGAAGATGACGGCCAGCCTCGTCGCTGTCGTCACCGACGTCGAGCGCGATGGCCGGCGCGTCGTCGGCTATGGCTTCAACTCCAATGGCCGATACGGCCAGGGCGGACTCATCCGCGAGCGGTTTCGCAATCGCATTCTCGAAGCCGATCCCAAAAGCGTCCTCAACGAGGCCGGCGACAATCTCGATCCGCACAAGCTCTGGGCGGCGATGATGAGCAACGAGAAGCCCGGCGGCCACGGCGAGCGCTCGGTTGCGGTCGGAACGCTCGACATGGCGATCTGGGACGCCACCGCCAAGATCGCCGGCAAGCCACTATTCCGGCTGCTGGCCGAGCAGAAGGGGCGCGAAGCCAATCCGCGCGTCTTCGTCTACGCCGCCGGAGGTTACTACTACCCCGGCAAGGACAACACGGCGCTGCGCGCCGAGATGCGCGGCTACCTCAACCGCGGCTACAACGTCGTCAAGATGAAGATCGGCGGCGCCCCCATCGACGACGACAAGCGCCGCATCGAAGCGGTGCTGTCCGAGATCGGTTCGGAGGCGCGGCTGGCCGTCGATGCGAACGGCCGCTTCGATCTGGAGACCGGCATCGCCTATGCCAAGATGCTCCGCCAGTACCCGCTGTTCTGGTACGAGGAGGTCGGCGATCCCCTCGACTACGCGCTCCAGGCTGCGCTCTCGGAGTTCTATCCCGGTCCGATGGCGACCGGCGAGAACCTGTTCTCGCATCAGGATGCACGCAACCTCCTGCGCTACGGCGGAATGCGGCCGGACCGCGATTGGCTGCAGTTCGATTGCGCGCTGTCATACGGTCTCGTCGAATATCTGCGCACCCTCGACGTGCTGCATCAATTCGGCTGGTCGCCGTCCCGCTGCATCCCGCACGGCGGTCACCAGATGTCGCTCAACATCGCGGCCGGCCTGGGTCTAGGCGGCAACGAGAGCTATCCCGATCTGTTCCAGCCCTACGGCGGCTTCCCCGATGGCGTGAAGGTCGAAGCCGGACACATCGTCATGCCCGAGCTTCCCGGCATCGGCTTCGAAGGCAAGTCGGACCTGATCAAGGTGATGCGGGAATTGGCGGAGTAGGGACCTAGGATGGGGTGAGCGCAAGCGAAACCCATCACATCTAATTAAGGGTGGCGGAACAGTCGCCACCCTTTGTCCTTCGGTAGGGACGTCCTCAGTCGGCGCCATTATTTCGCGAAATGCCGAACGCAAGTGGACGAATGCGCTCGAAGCTTCGGCTCCTCAGCACACTCTCACCGTCACGTAGCTATAGCCGTTCCATTGCTGTTGATAGCAGGACGATCCATAAGCTGCAGCCGCGCCCAACGCCGCACCGGTTGCGACGCCCGCCGCCGCGGCTCCCCAACCATAGCCCCCACGGTAGTAGCCGCCGCGATAATAGCGTCCGCCGCCGGCCCATCGCGCTCCGCCCCCGTGCCATTGCGTACCACCGCCATGCCAACCTGGGCGTCCGCCGCCGTGGAAATGTGCGACACGCGCCCCGCCCGCGTGAAAGCCGCCCCCACGGCGCGCCTCAGCGCTGTCCGGAACTGCGGTTGCCGCGGCAGCGAAAAGGCCGATAGCGAAGAGGAGTTTCGTCGATTTCATTTTTGTTCCTTTCTCGCAGAGTTCAGGTTAGCGAAAACAGCAATGCGGCGACTGGTGTTTCGTTCCTCGCCGATTGGTTGCACGCAGAGCTTTGCCACAGGATTAGAGAAACTCCCGCGTGCTCGGGACGCACTCGTCGTTCAGCGGAACTGACCCGACGGGCAAAACACCCGTCTCCCACAAAACCTCGTCAACCCTCTATTCCAAAAATATTCCACTTTACCGAAATTCGGAATTACGGCACTATCCCGCCATCCCGATCCTGGAAGAGGGGCGATCGTACGTCGTGTCGAACGTGGGTCGGGGGGCGGTGGACGCGGCAGCGCCGGGCATGGGAACGCGGGACCAGGGCGAGATGAACCTCGTGAGGTCCTTACTCCCAGCGGAACGGACGGCGCCAACGCCCTCGCGAAGCCCTTCGGGGCGATGCAGGGGGTGAAGCTGCGTACGGCGAAAACGTGTGGTCCTGACCGTCGTCGCTACGGTCAAGCCTTGCGAAGATGTTTCCAGGCTCAACCGGGTCTCGGGGCATCGTCAATTCGCAAGGCGACGGAGGCCAGAAGGAACTCGGCTCCGGGGAGAGCGCGCATAAGCCGTCAACCCATCGCGCAGGGAAGGCCGGGTGTTTTCCGGCCCACCTGTTTTCCGTTGTGCATTTGCGTGTGCGCATCTTCAGCACAGCGGACCATGGGTGCCAGCCGGCACCCGGTCTTCCCTGCGCCCTCTTCACGGAAGGGGGTGAGGACTGAAGCAAAACTCGGGCGTCAGGTGCCGCGAGAATGCCGATCGATGCGCGATGAAACCCAGAGAATGGTGCTGCCAGACAGGATTGAACTGTCGACCTCTCCATTACCAATGGAGTGCTCTACCACTGAGCTACGGCAGCTTGTGCTGGGATAAGAATCGGCCGCCAAGGGGGCCTACCAAGCGGGCCGATATCTGCCACAAGCCCCCCTCCTGTGCAAGCTTGCAGGACCTGCCAGAACGAGAAAATCGGGTCGATATCGGGGCCAAAATGCTCGTTTTGGCGCGAAACGACCAACTTTGCGTCGATTTCGGTTCCGATATCCCCCGTCAACTGGCCAGTTGCCTCAAGGCTCGCATTCGATCCATTTCGAGTTTCGCACGATCGGATCGCGCGGGCCTCTTGAGCTGCCGCATTCTCTGGGCATGTTATCGCGGACCGCTGTAATGGGACCCGTGATGGCTGGCGAGAACGACAAGAGCGCGAAGCAGGACCGATCGTCCCGGGACGACCGGCTGAAATCGGCGCTGCGCGAAAACCTGAAGCGGCGGAAAGTGCAGGCGCGCGAACGCGCCGCAATCACCGACCCCTCGCAGAACGACGATGCTTCCCTAGATGAGGGGACCGCCGGCAAGACCGGCGATTAGAATTTTTTGGAGTGCATGGACGTGGCAACGGGGCAGGACGAGCAGCAACGAAACGATGGTGACGCGCAGATGTCGCGATTCACGCGCCCCGAGCAGACCTTTCCCGCGCTGACATCGGCCGAGATCGAGCGCATGCGGAATTTCGGCGAGGTCCGCACTTACGCCGACGGAGAGTTCCTGTTCGAGACCGGCAAGCCCGGGCCGGGCATGTTCGTCGTGCTGAAGGGCCACGTCGCCATCACCCAGCGCGACGGGCTCGGCAACGTCACGCCGCTGATCGACCAGGGGCCGGGGCAATTTCTGGCCGAGCTCAGCCAGCTTTCGGGTCGGCCGGCGCTGGTCGACGGCCGCGCCGAAGGCGAGGTCGAGACGCTGCTGCTGCCGCCGCCCCGCCTGCGCGCGCTGCTGGTCGCCGAGGCGGAGCTCGGCGAGCGCATCATGCGCGCGCTGATCCTGCGCCGGGTCAATCTGCTTCAGGCCGGCGTCGGCGGTGTGGTGCTGATCGGTCCCTCGCATTCGGCCGGCGTGGTGCGCTTGCAGGGCTTCCTCACCCGCAACGGCCAGCCGCATCATCTGCTCGATCCCGAGCGTGACCGCGACGCCGCCGAGGTGATCGCGCGCTATTCGCCAAAACCCGAAGACTGGCCGCTGGTCGTCGCGGCAAGCGGCGAGGTGCTGCGCAACCCCAGCGAAACCGAGGTTGCGCGCGCGATCGGCATGATCGGAGGCCCTCGCAACGACCGCATCTACGACGTTGCGATCGTCGGCTGCGGACCCGCCGGGCTGGCGACCGCGGTGTATGCCGCCTCCGAAGGGCTTTCGGTCGCCGTGCTCGACACCCGCGCCTTCGGCGGCCAGGCCGGCGCCAGCGCGCGCATCGAAAACTATCTGGGCTTTCCGACCGGCATTTCCGGCCTAGCCTTGACCGCACGCGCGTTCAACCAGGCACAGAAGTTCGGCGCCGACATCATGATCCCGGTCACGGTGAAGTCGCTCGACTGCACGCGCAGGGACGGCGCCTTTGCGGTGACGCTCGACGGCAGCGATCCCTTGCGTTCGCGCGCAGTGGTGGTTGCGAGCGGCGCGCGTTATCGCCGCCCCGAGATCCAGAATCTCGACAAGTTCGAGGGCCGCGGCGTCTGGTATTGGGCCTCTCCGGTCGAGGCGCGGCTCTGCGCCGGCGAGGAGGTGGCCCTGGTCGGTGCCGGCAATTCGGCAGGGCAGGCGGCCGTGTTCCTGTCGGGGCACGCCAGGAAGGTGCTGATGATCATCCGCGGCGGCGGCCTGGGGGCCAGCATGTCGCGCTATCTCATCGAGCGCATCGAAGCGACACCCAACATCGAATTGATGTTCAACACCGAGATCACCGCGCTCGAGGGCGACGAGGCCTCGCTGCTGCGGCGCATCCGCTGGAAGAGCCGGTTGTCGAGCGACGAAGACTCTGCCGACATCAAGAATCTCTTTTTGTTCGTCGGCGCCGATCCCGCCACCAGCTGGCTCGACGGCTGCGGCGTCACGCTCGATCGCGGCGGCTTCGTCGTGACGGGTGCCCAGTCCGAGCTGAACCAGGGCAAGCTGGTGGCCCCACTGGAGACCTCGGTGCCCGGCGTCTACGCGGTCGGCGACGTCCGCTCCGGCTCGGTCAAGCGCGTCGGCGGCGCCATCGGCGAAGGCGCGCAGGTCGTGGCCTCCCTGCACGGCTATCTCGGCGACGCCGCAAAACCGGCGCTTTAGTCAAGGACAAGACAAGCGAATGGCAAGTCGAATGAGGCTTGCCATCCCGACGTGTCCCACAGACTATCCCCTCATCCTGAGGAGCCGCGACAGCGGCGTCCCGAAGGATGCAGGCCCGGAACGCGACCCGGGCCTTCATGGTTCGGGCGGCGATGTGAAAGCATCGTCCGCAGAGGCGCTAGCGCGCCTCCTCACCATGAGGATCTAAATACAACAAGCTTCAAAGGGAGGACTAAATGGCCGAACTCGTCGTGCTCTACAAGACGCCCAAGGACGCTGCCGCCTTCGACAAGCACTATGCCGAAACCCACATTCCGCTCGCCAAGAAACTTCCCGGCTTGAAGAAATACGCCGTCAGCACGGGGACGGTCGGCTCTCCCGCCGGACCTTCCGGGGTCCATCTCGTCGCCATTCTCAGCTTCGACAACGTGGCCGCGATCCAGGCGGCATTCGGCAGCGAAGCGGGCAAGGCGGCCGCGGGCGACGTGCCGAAATTCGCCAGCGGCGGCGCCGATCTGCTGATCTTCGACACCAAGGAAGTGTGATCCAACTTTCGTCGAAGACCTCGTAGCCCGGATGGAGCGACTTGTCCGCCGTAGCTCGAAGAGCGAAGGCGGAAGCACAATCCGGGCTGCAAAATGCAAACTGCTCTCGTTTGTGACAGCGGTGCAAAAAATCCAGTCATGCGCTTGTCGATTCGCACGACGGCGCATGGCTCCGCACGAGCCTGTGACATCGCGTATGTAGCCATCCGATGAGGACCGTAATATCAATCGCCTGATCTCAATGCAGAGAGTAGGAGAGATGCCGTGGTTCTTGGGTTGAGCCTGCCCGCCTTCACGTTGGTCCATGTCATCATCAGCCTGATCGGCATCGTCGCCGGCCTGGTCGTCATGTTCGGCCTGCTCGGGTCGAAGCCGATGCCGGGCCTCACCGCGATCTTCCTGCTGTTCACGATCCTCACCAGCGTCACCGGCTTCCTGTTTCCGTTCAAGGAGCTGCTGCCCTCGCATATCATCGGCATCATCTCGCTGGTGCTGCTCGCGATCGCCTGCCTCGCGCTGTACGGCATGAAGCTCAAAGGTGTGTGGCGTCCGGTCTATATCGTGACCGCGATGATCTCGCTCTATTTCAACTGTTTCGTGCTGGTTATCCAGTCGTTCCTGAAGGTGCCGGCGCTCGCCGCGCTCGCGCCCGCCGTGCCGCCGAATCCGCCGGGAGGCCCCGTCTTCGCCGTGGTGCAGGGCATCGTGCTGGTGTTTTTCGTGGTGCTGACCATCGGCGCCTGGCGCCGCTACAAGCCGATGACGTTTGCCTGATTGCACGTTCGCGGTCGGTGCGCGGCATCGACCTCGTGATATCGCCCGACCATCTCCGGATTGCCGGCTCGCGTTTTTGCGAGCCCCGGATTGATTCTCACTGAAGGAGCCATTCATGCCCACCATCACCACCAAAGACGGCGTCGAGATCTTTTTCAAGGATTGGGGCGCGGGTCAGCCGATCGTGTTCAGCCATGGCTGGCCGCTGTCGGCCGACGACTGGGACGCGCAGATGCTGTTCTTCGTCGCGCACGGCTACCGCGTCATCGCCCATGACCGCCGCGGCCACGGCCGCTCGTCGCAGGTCGCCGACGGCCACGACATGGATCACTATGCCGATGATCTCGCGGCGGTGACCGCGCATCTCGACCTCGGGAACGCCATCCATGTCGGCCACTCCACCGGCGGCGGCGAGGTCGTGCATTACATCGCGCGTCACGGTGAGAGCCGGGTGGCGAAGGCTGCGATCCTCTCGGCGGTGCCGCCGCTGATGGTGCAGACGGCGGCCAATCCGGGCGGCCTGCCGAAGAGCGTGTTCGACGGCCTCCAGGCGCAACTCGCCGCCAGCCGCACGCAGTTCTACCGCGATCTCCCGGCCGGTCCGTTCTACGGCTACAACCGCCCCGGCGCGAAACCGTCGGAAGCGGTGATCCAGAACTGGTGGCGGCAGGGCATGATGGGCGGCGCTAAGGCGCATTACGACGGCATCGTCGCGTTCTCGCAGACCGATTTCACCGAGGACCTCAAGAAGATCACCGTGCCCGTGCTGGTGATGCACGGCGACGACGACCAGATCGTGCCTTACGCCGATTCCGCGCCGCTGTCGGCCAAGCTGCTGAAGAACGGCACGCTGAAGACCTACAAGGGTTTTCCGCACGGCATGCCGACCACGCACGCCGAGACGATCAACGCCGACCTGCTGGCGTTCTTCAAGGCGTGAGAGACTCTTACCCTCCCCCTCCAGGGGCCTGGAGGGGGAGGGTCGATCGCGCGCAGCGCGAGCGGGGTGGGGTGATCTCTCCCCTCGGGCGGAACGTAGGGTGGGCAAAGGCGCACTTGCGCCGTGCCCACCATCTCTCCCTATCGCAAAAAATGCGTGGGCACGCTTCGCTTTGCCCACCCTACGATATTTCTGCGAGGGAGAGGGAAGTGCGTCACTTCAAGATACCCCTGATCGCATCGAACGTGCGCTTCACGAAAACTTCCGGCTTCTCCCGCACACCTTCGCCGATCCAGCTCTCGCCGCCGACGCGCATGGCGCCGGTGGCGATCATGGCGACGAGCTGCGCTTTCAGTCTGTCCGGTTTGTTTTTCGCGCGCTGGGCGAGCCCCTCGGCCAGCGCCCGCTCGAGCTTCTCGTATTTGAGCTGGTCGCGCGCCTGAAGCGCGGGATTGTCGCGCTTGAGCCGCGACATCGCCGCCGCTTCCGCAGGGTCGATCCGCTTGATCGCCCCCGCGATCGCATTCTCGGCCGCGGTCAGCATGGACTCGTTCGCGGGCCGCGCGACGATCTCCGCGACCAGCGCGGTTGCCGCGCCCTCCTGCCAGGCGGAGACGACGTCCTCCTTGGACGCGAAATAATGGAAGAAGCTGCGGCGCGACACGTCCGCCGCGGTCGCGATGTCGTCGATGGTCGTGGCCTCGAAGCCGCGCTCCAGGAACAGCGCCATCGCCGCGCGGGTCAGCCGCTCGCGGGTCGCTTGCAATTTACGCTGGCGCAGGCCGGGGCCATCAGAGGATTTTGCTCCTGCCGACAATGGCTTGGCGCTTTTCCTGACTGATTTCGCGGCGGGCTTCGAAGCCTTCAAATTATTTCACCTCTTGCAAACTTGCACCCAGTGCACATTTAGACCGGTCGCGGGCCTTTTCCACCCCCTGATAGCGCCTGGAGACATGGCATGACCGACTGGAGCACGGCAGACATCCCCTCTCTCAGCGGCAAGACCGCCGTCGTGACCGGGGCGACGGGCGGCCTCGGCTACGAGACGGCGATGGCGCTGGCAGGCGCCGGTGCCATTGTCATACTCACCGGACGCAACGACGCAAAGGGCCTGCGGGCGATCGAGGGCATTTGCGAGCGGTTTCCCAACGCATTGATCGCCTACGAGCATCTCGATCTCGCCAGTCTTTCCTCCGTCGCCGATTTTACCAGGCGCTTTGCCGCCAGCAACGAGCAGCTCGACCTCCTGATCAACAATGCCGGCGTGATGGCGCTGCCGAAGCGGCAGCAGACGGAGGATGGTTTCGAGATGCAGCTCGGCACCAACTATCTCGGCCATTACGCGCTGACGGCACAGCTGTTGCCGCAGCTTCGCCGCGCGAAAGCGCCTCGCATCGTCAATCTGTCGAGCCTCGCGCACCGCTCCGGCGCGATCAATTTCGACGATTTGCAGAGCAAGCGTTCCTATCGTCCCTGGCGCGCCTATTGCCAGTCCAAGCTGGCGATGCTGATGTTTTCGCTGGAGTTGCAGCGCCGCAGCCTCGCCGCCGGCTGGGAGCTGATGAGCCTTGCCGCCCATCCCGGCTATGCGCGGACCGATCTCATTGCGAACGGGCCGGGCGCCAAGACCTTCCAGTCGCGTGTCAGCCGCTGGCTCCAGCCTTTCATCAGCCAGTCTGCGGCCGAAGGTGCACTGCCAACCTTGCTCGCCGCGACCTCGCCGGCCGCAGAGCCCGGCGGTTACTACGGTCCGAACTGGTTCTACGAATTGAAGGGGCCGCCCGGGCCGGCGAAGATCATGCCGCAGGCGAAGGATTTCGCCGCGGCCGCCATGCTGTGGGATGTCTCGGCGACGTTGACCGGTGTATCCTTTGACGAGATAGCGGTCGCCGCATGAGCCGCGAGCCCGTTGGGGGCGTCCCGATGCAAGTCATCATCTTTGGCGCGACCGGCATGGTCGGGCAGGGCGTATTGCGCGAATGCCTGATCGACCCCGGCATCGACCGCGTGCTCGTGGTCGGCCGCAGCCTGACCGGCGTGCGCAACGCCAAGCTCACCGAAATCTCGCACGGCGATTTCACCGACTACTCGGCGATCGAAGCGCAGCTCACGGGCTTCGATGCCTGCTTCTTCTGCCTCGGCGTCTCCTCGATCGGCATGAGCGAGGATCGCTATCGCCATCTCACCTACGATCTCACGCTCGCGGCCGCGACGACGCTCGCGAAGCTCAATCCGCAGATGACATTCGTCTACGTCACCGGCGCCGGCACCGATTCCACCGAGCAGGGATCGCGGATGTGGGCGCGGGTCAAGGGCAAGACCGAGAACGATCTCTTCAAGCTGCCGTTCAAGGCGGCCTACATGTTCCGGCCCGGCGCGATCCAGCCGCTGCACGGCATCCGCTCCAAGACCGCCTGGGTGCAGGCGGTCTACAATGTGACCGGGCCGCTCTGGTCGGTATTGCGCCGGATCTCGCCGCGGCTCGTCACCTCGACCGAGCAGATGGGCCGCGCCATGATTCGTGTCGCCCGGGAGGGGTATCCGCGCAAGGTGCTGGAGATGGAGGATATCAATAGCCTCTAGCCGGCTGGCCCGTTAGTTTCACGGAAATTTCCGCGTCCGCGCGCGTTGAGCCTTATCGGTCCCCGAGGAGAAATGCCGGCGATGTCTCCCCAGCTCAAACTGATCGCGCTCGACGCCGACGATCTCGCCGTGATCTCGACCCATGTGCAGGACGCCCGCGTCCAGGCCGCCGACATCATCTGGCGGCAAAGCGAGAAGCGGCTGGTGGTCGGGATGAGCCGGCTGGACTGGGAGCAGACTCTGGACGGCGAGGCCGAACCCCGCCGGCTGGTCGCCGCGCTCCGCTTCGACCGCGTGCTCGCCTGCAAGTCGCGCAAAATCGACCTCGGCGCGCCGGACGAGGTTCTGGACCTCGTCGGCATCGAGTTTCACCCTCAGGACGGCCGCGACGAGGAGCCCGGCGGCAGCGCCCTGCTGCTGTTCGCCCATGGCGGCGCCATCCGCCTCGACGTCGAATGTCTGGAATGCGAATTGACGGATCTGGGGGCGGACGAGCTGGGGGCGGGACTGGGCATCGAGGAGGAGGGGTGAGTTGGCCGGTATACCAGTCAAACCAGGTCGGGCCGCTGCCGGAACGGCATCTCCCGAGGGTTGACGCAGCTTTCCCGCCGCGCCATTGAGCAGGGGGGCGGGTACGCCAATCCGCCCCAAAGACCAGCCAGAAGCCAAGCCAAAAATGCCCGTTCGTCTCGACCGCAGCAGCGCCGATTTTGACCAGCGATTCGCGGCCTTCCTCGCCGCCAAGCGCGAGGTCTCGGCCGACGTCGAGGCCGCCGCGCGTGCCATCGTCGACGACGTGGCCAGGCGGGGCGATGCGGCCCTGCTCGAGGCCACCGCAAAGTTCGACCGGCTGAAGCTGGATGCGTCTGGCCTGCGCGTCACCGTCGCCGAGATCGAGACGGCCGTAAAGGCTTGCGATGCGGCGACGCTGGATGCGCTCATGCTCGCGCGCGACCGCATCGAGACCTATCACCGCCGCCAGCTTCCGAAGGACGAGCGCTTCACCGATCCGCTTGGCGTCGAGCTCGGCTGGCGCTACACCGCGATCGAATCCGCCGGCCTCTATGTGCCCGGCGGCACCGCGGCCTATCCGTCCTCGGTGCTGATGAACGCGGTACCCGCGAAGGTCGCCGGCGTCGCGCGCCTCGTAATGGTGGTGCCGTCGCCGGACGGCAAGCTCAATCCGCTGGTGCTGGCGGCAGCCCAACTCGGCGGCGTTAGCGAGATCTACCGGGTCGGCGGCGCGCAGGCCGTTGCCGCGCTCGCGCACGGCACTGCGACGATCGCGCCGGTAGCCAAGATCGTCGGGCCCGGCAATGCCTATGTCGCCGCTGCAAAACGGCTGGTGTTCGGCAAGGTCGGCATCGACATGATCGCCGGCCCCTCCGAGGTGCTGGTGATCGCCGACGACACCGGCAATGCCGACTGGATCGCCGCCGACCTTTTGGCACAGGCCGAACATGATGCCAGCGCGCAATCGATCCTGATCACGGATTCCGCGCGCCTCGCCGCGGATGTCGAAAAGGCTGTCGAGGCCCAGCTGAAGACACTGCCGCGCACCGCGATCGCCAGCGCATCCTGGGCCGATTTCGGTGCCATCATCATGGTGAAGAATCTTGCCGACGCCGTTCCGCTCGCGGATGCGATCGCGGCCGAGCATCTCGAGATCATGACTGATGATCCCGACGCGCTCGCCGGAAAGATCCGCAATGCCGGCGCGGTGTTCCTCGGCGCGCATACGCCCGAGGCGATCGGCGATTATGTCGGCGGCTCCAACCATGTGCTGCCCACGGCGCGCTCGGCGCGATTCTCCTCAGGCCTCGGGGTCGCCGACTTCATGAAGCGCACCTCGATCCTGAAATGCGGCCCGGACCAGCTGCGTGCGCTGGGACCTGCCGCGATGACGCTCGGACAAGCGGAAGGGCTGGACGCCCATTCGCGCTCGATTGGATTGCGCCTCAATCTGTCATGACCCAGCCGCCCGAACAGGACGACTCGACCAATCGCATCGTCGCGGTCACGCTCGACGAGGACTCGATCGGCCGTTCCGGGCCCGACATCGAGCACGAGCGCGCGATCGCCATCTACGACCTGATCGAGCAGAATTTGTTTGCGCCTGACGGTGCCAACGGGAAGGGGCCGTTCACGCTGCATATCGGCATCACCGGCAGCCGGCTGATGTTCGACATCCGCCGCGAGGACGGCGCGCCCGTGGTCGCGCATCTGTTGTCGCTGACGCCGTTCCGGCGGATCGTGAAGGACTATTTCATGATCTGCGACAGCTACTATCAGGCGATCCGGACGGCGACCCCGGACAAGATCGAGGCCATCGACATGGGGCGCCGCGGCATCCATGACGAGGGATCGCGCACGCTCCAGGAGCGGCTGAAGGGCAAGGTGCGGGTCGACTTCGAGACCTCGCGCCGGCTGTTCACGCTCATTACTGTTCTTCATTGGAAGGGCTAAACGCGGATGGCTGCGCCCCCACGCGCACGCGATCCGCAATCGGTGCTGTTCGCCTGTGCGATGAACAGCGTGCGCTCGCCGATGGCCGAGAGCCTACTGCGGCACATGTTTCCGCAAGGCCTCTACGTGAAATCGGCCGGCGCGAGGAAGGGCGAGCTCGATCCGTTCGCGGTCAGCGTGATGGCCGAGCTCGGCCAGGACATCTCCGTCCACAAGCCGCAGACCTTCGAGGAGCTGGAGGACTGGGAGGGGCTGAATTTCGACCTCATCATCACGCTCTCGCCCGAAGCGCACCACAAGGCGCTGGAGCTGACCCGCACGCTCGCCGCCGACGTCGAATACTGGCCGACACAGGATCCCACCACCATCGAAGGCAGCCGCGACCAGAAGCTCGCCGCCTACCGCGAGGTCTGCGACCAGCTCCTGATGCGTATCCGCAGGCGTTTTGCAAAGGTCGGCGCGGCGAGCGGGTAGCCGTAACACCCGCGTCACAGACCGAGGGCACACGCATGTTGGACGCCTCGAATCACCAAAGTCCGGGTTCCCGGGTTGTGAAATCAGCCCCCTTCCGATAGGTTCCGCGCGCAATTCACCCCCTGCTTCATCCCCCAATCACCTGATGCTCGGCCGCCCCAAATTCGTTCTTGCCTCCGGTTCGCCGCGGCGCCTGTCGCTGCTCAACCAGGCCGGCATCGAGCCGGACGCGCTCCGGCCGGCCGACGTCGATGAGACGCCGAAGCGGGGCGAGCTGCCGCGCGCCTGCGCCAACCGTCTCGCGAGGGCCAAGGCCGATGCGGCGCTGAAATCGGTGCAGCTCGACGACGAGCTGCGCGGCGCCTTCATCCTCTCGGCCGATACGGTTGTGGCGGTCGGCCGCCGCATCCTGCCCAAGGCCAACCTTGTCGATGAGGCCGCACAGTGCCTGCGGCTGCTGTCGGGCCGCAACCACCGCGTCTACACCGCGATCTGCCTGGTCACGCCGCGCGAGGCCTTCCGCCAGCGCCTGGTCGAGACCCGCGTCCGCTTCAAGCGCCTCTCCGAGGACGACATCCAGGCCTATATCGGCTCGGGCGAATGGCGCGGCAAAGCCGGCGGCTACGCCGTGCAGGGCATCGCCGGCTCCTTCGTGGTCAAGATGGTCGGCTCCTACAGCAACGTCGTCGGCCTGCCGCTGTACGAGACCACGACGCTGCTCGGCGGCGAAGGTTTTCCGACCCGCTTCGGCTGGCTCAACGCCACGGCCATCTAGCCGCCGACAAAAATCTCGAAAACAACCCCATGCACAGTAGAATGGGGCCACCGGACCCGGCCCGCGACGCCTGCGCGTCCGCCCGAGGAACCGCTTTGCCGACAGGCTCTTGAACGCCCTCATCCCGAGTAAGCCGCCGACATCATGGACGACCACGTCAAAAAGCCCGCCGGCCCGCTCAAAACCTGCCCGATCTGCGGCAAGCCGCAGGCGCAGGCCACCCGTCCGTTCTGCTCGTCGCGCTGCCGCGACGTCGACCTGAACCGCTGGCTGAAAGGCTCCTACGTCATCCCCGGTCGTGACGACGAGGCGGATGGCGAAGAATAGATAAATAATATCAATTATTTAATGGCGTGGTTGACGGGCTGCACGCCAGCCGCGGCAAGCCCGCCCCAGCTTGTGCACAGCCGGGTCGTGCCCCGCGAAGCCATCGGCGAAGCGTGGGTGGACAGGCCGCTTCCAGCCCACTATAAACCGCCCGCTCGATGGGCTTTGGCCCCTCTCTTGGAGCACGCCCAGGTAGCTCAGTTGGTAGAGCATGCGACTGAAAATCGCAGTGTCGGTGGTTCGATTCCGCCCCTGGGCACCATCTAACTCAGATAACCGCTTGAGTGTCTGAAGTTATCGCGTTTTTGGCGGTTCAGCCCAAGCCAAGACCATCGCGGGCATCAGTAGCGACCTTGTCTTCGCAGCTGCCCTCCGCTCGCTGAAGGCTCGGGGCTTGCCGTCCGTCGAACGCCGAGACGAATGGACTGCCGCTGACCGTTTGGCGGCCTGCTTGCGTTTCGCGAGTCGCTTGAGCCCCATGAACTCGCCCGACGCCTTGTTGTCCAAGCCTAAGACAGGGCCGTCATATCGACGCAACCTTGATGACATCCAACGTCCCTCGAAATATCATCTCACCCGCCACATAAAGGATGACGGCTAGGCCGACGTAAGCAATCCATCGATGAGTTTGCAGAAGGCGGGCAATGAATGATGCGGCCACGCCCATCATCGCGATGGAAAGCCCCAAGCCGAAAATCAAAACCACTGGATGCTCGCGTGCCGCCCCCGCTACGGCCAGGATATTGTCGAGCGACATGGAAGCGTCGGCCACGATAATCTGCCAACTCGCTTGGGCGAGTGTTTTGCGAGGTTTGTTTCCTGCAGCTCCAGCAACCTCCTTCGCACCTGCGGGCTCCGTGGAAGACGTATGTAATTCGCGCCACATTTTCCAACATACCCACAACAACAGGATCCCGCCAGCGAGCAGGAGCCCGACGATCTGAAGGATTTGTGTCGCCAGCCCGGCGAACAATAGGCGCAGTATCGTCGCCGCGGCGATCCCGATGAAAATCGCCTTGCCTCGTTGCGCCTGAGGAAGTCCCGCTGCGGCAAGACCGATGACGATGGCGTTGTCGCCAGCGAGAACAAGATCGATCAGAACGACCTGCAAGAGGACGCTAAGGACATCTGTATTGAAATAATCAAGCACGAGTCATGTCCCCGGTGCAGGGGAATGGACAGCTCCAAGCGAGGATCGGTTGAGCGATACCTGCCACCAAGAAACGGGGGCCTAACGTCGCCGGTTATCAGGGGCTATCGCTTGGAGCCGCGTCCGAATGTTGTCCGACCGGTTGCTCGAAAAGCAGTGCCACTTGATCTGGTTCGCCAAGAATCGCTGCGGCACAACCCAACATGGTCAATGCCCCGGCAACATCCCATAGCGTTACATTTTCGAATGTCGCATTTCCCGACTTTGCCCAAGCCAAGAGCGCAGTGATCATCGCGTCTGAGAAAAATAGAATACTGAGCGCTGGTAAGAGGAGCTGGGAATCCAGCAGGAGTATCATCAAGAATGCAGGAGCCGCGACCAGTATGCTCAACACCGCGCATGTGCATAATGCTTCCTGCCAAGGAGCATTCCTGTGTGTCCAGCTTGCACGAGAAAGGATCATTTGATCCTCCTGCATAGGAGCATTTAACGCCTCTCACCGGATGGTCCAGCTGACCGTTTTCCTACGCCTCCCCATCAATGTTTTGTCCTATGCCGCTGGCTCTCAATTAGCGTAAGAATGCCAGCGGTCACCACGGCAATAACGACGACGGCTGCCAGCGCCTCGACAGAGGCGAAGGTCCCGTACCACTTGTTCCAAAGCTCAATCATGTGCTGGCCTCTCGCGAGAGCGCACCCACGATCGATAAGATCTACTCTCTAACAGAGAACGAACTCTGCGATCAAAAAAGCAATGCTACCCATCGCCGCGCGGTTTTTGACCGCGCGGCAAGTTGACTTATGCGGCACCGATGCGGATGCCGCCTGGACGCCGTCCTATCGAGTGCGAAAGCGAGCAGGCGCTGAACCAGCGTCTTGGCGCGCTCGGCCGCCTGTGCCGCACCGGCGATTAGGCGATGCGCGCGCTCGCCGCCGATGCCGCTTGGCTTCAAAGTCGAGGTGGACAAGGACGGATGGCGGAACTCACGCTGCGGTTCCGGTCGAAAACGCGACCAAGCCCAATAATGCGCAGTAGCACTCCGTCAGGACTTCGAACCGACACCTCGATTGTTGATGTGAGAGCGATCCGGTGGGCAACCTGCAAACCGGCAAGACGAAGTCTGCCTTCTAATTCCCTTTGGGCCCGGGCGGTCCGATCGGGCCTGCAGGTCCGGCCGGCCCTGGAGGACCCGCTGGTCCTTGGAGACCGCAATTCTGTATCACCACGTCTCTCGTATCTGGTCCGGACGTGATCTTTACGATGCAAGTCGATGGAAACTCCGGTCCAATCCACCGAAATCCTCCGGTCGAAGTGCTCTCGACTTTCACGGTTTTGCTCGGACTGATCTTCATTTCCACGCTGGCCTCGCGGGGCCGTCTTACTCTTCCGACGATGACCAACTCGCCCCGCGATATGGTGGCTGTTGTTATGAATATTTCCGCATGCGCGCTTTCAGTCCACGCAATTGCAAAGCCAGCAATAAGAGCTCCAACGGTGCCAAAAGGCTTTGCGAACATCATGGGCCTCCCGCTTCCCTCACCGATGGTTAGGAGACCAGCTTGGTGCGAAGGCGCCCGTACTCGGCGTCCGTTATGGATCCCGATTTTTTGAGCTGATCGAGCTTGGAAATCTCGTCTGCGAGACTAAAGCCGACGATGTGCCGTAATTCCTCGCGCGCCCGCTGAGCCTGCTCAGCGCTGCGTTCCGCCATTCCCCTGCCTTGGGTGATGAGGTAAGCAAAGATGCCGAGGTAGGAGGTCAGAACAAGTGCAAGCACCCACAGCGCCTTACCCCATCCGGAAATGTCGTGGCGCCTGAACAGGTCGCCATAGATGACAATGAGCAGCCAGAACCAAACGACAAATGCGAATACAGCAATTATATCCATCAGAAAATTTCGATATGTGAATCCTTCCTGAGCGAAGAACATTGCGATCTCCTTATTGAGTTGCCGTTCTCGATCTTTTCTGTGGGCCAGTCGCACGGCCCGCTACGCGAAGGCTCAACGGCAGTACCGATGCGACACGCGATGCGACCTTCCGCTGGTCGAGCGGTACCAGCAGTTGCCGTTCCTCCAATAATATCGATGCCAATGGTGATGTCGCCGGTGGGCGCCCGCGATGGCTCCGGCCGTCGCCCCTATGGCAGCGCCGCGGCGACCACCAACAGCACCACCGATGACGGCACCTCGCAGCGCACTCTGAGCAAATGATTCGCTGGAAGGGACCATTCCTGCGAACGAGAGCAGGATGACGAACAGTGCAAGCTTTCGCATCGGGGGCCTTCCTTGATTGACCGCTTCTGCCATGCCGTGCCGCCAAATCGCCGAGCGGCGCTTAGCGCCGCCGCGGAGCGGCATAGCGCGGGTTGATGCCGCAATATGCGTTCGTGCCAGAAGCAGCAGCCAGGCATTGCGAGCGGGTGGCGAACTGACAATTGCCCGGAAAGCCCCAATTGCGACCTCGCAGGCAGTATCGATCCGCCTCGGCAGCTCGAACTGGCTCCAAAAAAGCAAGGAACACAGCGGCAGTGAGTAACGTCAGCATCGGAGCGACACGATGCATATCGATCTCCGTGGATGGATGGAGGTGAATATACTGGCGGCGCTAGGGGAATACCGCCAGTAAAAACCCTTGCCAGACGCTGGGGCGTTTATTGATGCTACCTGGCGCGAAAACTGCTCATGCTATTCAGGCTCGGAACCGCTTGTAGGTAAACGTAACAATTGCCATTGCGTGGCCTCGAATGCGGACCGCTGGCCGGATGACGTACGGCTTTCGGATATCGAGCCCCGTTTCATCTGCGCCGCCTGCGGCAGGCGGGCGCCGATGTCGAGCCAGATTTTGAGCAAGGCAAGCCGCCGGCTCACCTGTTGGGATACAAAACACGCAATGACCAGGGGCTGAGGCGGCCTTTCGAGGAGCCAATCGAGGTCGACGGCCGCAAGCTCGCGACGCCGCTAAACGCCGGCGAATACATCGCCGCGCTGCCGAAGAAAAAGCACGATGTGCGCAAATGGAAGAGGGATCAATGACCGTCTTCGTTTACGCCAAGATCGCCAAGCAGGTCGGCGATAAGGACCACATCAAGGTGTTCGCCAGCCAGGATGCCGCGGAAGCATGGTTCGTAGAGAACGATCCTGAGGGAGTGGCGTTCGGATACGAGGTTTTCGAATGAACCGGATCGGCCGCAGGACTATCTACGCCATGTTAGCAATCGTTGTGCTGCTGATCGACTGGTAGATTCTCACCGCTTTGAAGGAGTGAGGCGTCGTCGCGCAAGGCCAATGAACCTTGCATACTTGTAACGAGGCGGACACCGAAGCGCCTTCTGGGTGGCCAAATGCTGGCGGAATGTGAGGGCTTATAAAAGCCGACCCTGGCCCACGGAATTTACTCCGATGTTATTTCAAGCGGCGATTATTTGCCTGATCGTACTCAGCATTGGCGTTCTCGTCGCCCATGCGGTTGACGCTCTCAGAACGTAGCGAGCCCGCCAGCGTGAACCGGCGGGCCTCCACCTCGGTCTTCTCAGTTCACGCCCAGAGTCTGGCGTTGAAGTAGATGCGGCCGGGGTTGAGGAGGTTCGTCCGCTGGGCAGCCTCCTCCGATCGGACTGGGGTACAGTCGCCCGCGCATCAATAATCACGGCGTGATCGCCGATACACATCATCGCACCGGCATGTCGCTTTCGCTCATGCGAGCTGCTCGCCGCTTGCGTCGGCTACCGCCCCGCCTTCGCCAAGCCCGCCAGGCTCGCCGCCAGCTCATCGCTTCGGAACGGCTTCGTCAGCCGCGACAGGTCCGGCGTGATGCCTTCGTTGTTGGCGTAGCCCGATACGACGAGGATCTGCAGCTCGGGATATTGATTGCGCAGCGCAAGGCCGAGATCCGTTCCGCTCATGCCGGGCATCAAATGGTCGGTGACGAGCAGGTTCGGCCGCAGGCCTTCCCTGACGCGTTGAAGCGCATCTTCCGCCGAGCCGGCTTCGACGACGCTGTAGCCGAGCTCGTCCAGCATCTCGGCGGTGCTCATGCGCACCAGCGGTTCGTCATCCACCAGCAGAGCCGTGCCGGCGGGCGGTGGTCGCAGCTTCGGTTGCGGGACGGCATCAATCGCACCCGCGACGGCGTGGCTGACCGGCAGCCACAGCTCGACCGTCGTCCCCGCTCCCACGGCGCTCCTGATCGTGAGCGCGCCGCCGAGCTGTGACGCAAGGCCGTGGACCATTGAGAGGCCGAGACCGGTGCCTTGCCCGACACCCTTGGTCGAGAAGAACGGTTCGACGGCGTGGGCCAGCGTGGATTCGTCCATACCGATGCCCGTGTCGGCGACGGAGATACAGACATAGGTGCCCGGTGCCAACTCCGGATTGCGAGAGTCTCCAACCGTCCGGGTCTTCGCCGAGATGCGCAACTTGCCACCGTCGGGCATGGCATCCCTGGCGTTCACGCTGAGGTTCAGGATCGCCATCTCGATCTGGTTGGGATCGGCCATGGCCGCGGGAAGGTCTTCCGGCGTGTCCACCGTCACCTGGATTTGCGGTCCGGTCGTGCTGGAGATCAGGTCTCCCATCTCGGCAACGAGGAGACCGATGTTGACGGGAATGGCCTGAAGCGGTTGCCGGCGCGCAAAAGCGAGCAGGCGCTGAACCAGCGTCTTGGCGCGCTCGGCCGCCTGCGCTGCGCCGGTAATGAGGCGACGCTCGCGCTCGCCGCCGATGCCCTTGCGCTGAAACATGTCGAGCAGGCCGACGATCGGCGTGAGCAGATTGTTGAAATCGTGCGCGACGCCGCCCGTGAGCTGGCCCATGGCCTCCATCTTCTGGGCCTGGCGGAGCGCTTCCTCGGCCTGCGCGAGCCGCGCCTGCTCCTCCAGGCGATCCGTCACGTCGATCCCCGTCAGGAACGCGCCGATCCGCGTGCCATCAGGAGCGCGCAGCACCTCGAACTTCAACTCGTAGACGCGGCGGTCGAACCGGGGATCGCCGAACTCCTCGATGTTGGTGAAGGCTTCGCCGGCCAGCGCCCGGCTCCAGATCGCGGTTGCCGCAGCGAGATGCCCGGGTCGGTCGGCCAGGAATTCGTGCAGGGAATCGCCGACCTTCGGGCGCTTGCCGTAGATGCGCTGATAGGCATCGGCGCAGGATGTGTTGATGGCAAGCCAGCGATAATCGAGATCGAGCGCCTGGATCTGTCCGTCGGTGGTTTCCACGATCGTCGCCAGCAAATGACGCTCGGCGGTCCGTTCGGCCACGCGCTGCTCGAGGGTCGTGGTCAGCTCTCTGTATCGCGCTTCGCTCGCCCGCAGCCGCGTCTCGCCCAGCACGCGCTCCGTCGTCTCGGACACGATGCAGAGCACGCCGCCGACCGAGCCGTCATCGTCCCGCACCGCTGAGTAAGAGACGTCCCAGTAGCTGGTTTCGCCGTAGCCATGACGCTCGACGTAGAACGGACGATCCTTGGCGGCGAATGTCTTTCGGGTTCGGCGCACGCCGGATAGCAGCGGTTCGAGATCGTCCCACAGTTCTCCCCAGTTCTCGATCGCCGGGCGACCGAGAGCGCGGGGGTGATTGGCGCCGATGCCCGGGGCGTAGGCGTCATTGTAGAGCGCGACGAAATCGGGCCCCCAGAACAGGACGATCTGGGCCTGCGCGGCCAGCAGCATGCCGACCGTCGCTTTCAGCGCCTGAGACCAATCGCGGGGATGACCGAGCGGTGAATCCGACCAGTCGCGGGCGCTCATCATCGCGCCCAGCTCGCCTCCGTCAGCGAGGAAGCCCAGATCAGTTGACTGCCGAGCAGCTTTCTCAGACAGCACCGGATCCCCCGCTACACGTGACATGGGCGGCCTTGCCCATTCGAGCCGGCGGCTCGTACTCAAGCGCAGATAACACCCGGCGCGCGCTCTGGTTCCATTCCAGTCGATTCCCGCCGCCCTTGTGCTATTGCTGTTCCCCGCAACGACGCGAGGCCCCCATGCTCCCCATTCCAGCCGACATCTTCACCGAGCCCGAGGACGTCTCGCCCGACGGCCTTGCCAATCTCGGTCCGCTCCGCCGTCTCGCGGGCATTTGGCAGGCCGACAAGGGCATCGATATCAATCCGAAGGCGGAGGGGCCGGAGCGGCGGACCTTCATCGAGCACATCCGCATGGACCCGATCGATCCGCAGGCCAACGGGCCGCAGCTGCTTTACGGGCTGCGCTATCACATCCACATCAACACGCCCGAGGAAGACATCACCTTCCACGACCAGGTCGGCTACTGGCTCTGGGAGCCCGCGACCGGGCTGATCATGCAGACGCTCGCGATCCCGCGCGGACAGGTGCTGCTCGCCTCGGGCAAGGCCGGGCCCGATGACAAGGCGATCTCCGTCACAGCGAAGCGCGGCGATACCGCTTACGGAATCTGCTCGACCGATTTCCTGGAACAGGCTTTCCGTACCGACTCTTATCGCTGCGACATCACCTTCAACGATGACGGAAGCTGGACCTATCTGATCCAGACCGAGTTGTTCGTGCGCGGCGCGCCGTTCAACCATCACGACAGCAACACGCTCAAGCTGGTCGCACCGCCCAAGCTCAATCCACTGGCGGTGATCGTGAACGATCGCGCCAAGAATGATCGCGATAAGAATGATCGCGATAAGGGCGGCGGGCAGCCAGCGTGAAAAGTCCGGAGAAATTTACATGAAGCCTTACGTCATTTGTCTGATGCACGCGAGCCTGGACGGCCGCACGCATTCCAGCCGCTGGCGTCCGAAGGGGGCGGGCACAGACTGGTTCGAGAAGATCCATGACGAACTGGGCGGAGACGCCTGGGTGATCGGCCGCGTCACCGGCTCGGAGTTCGCCAAGGGCAAGCCTTATCCCACGACGACCGAGACATTCCCGCGCGAAAACTGGCTCGCGCGGCGCGATGCGAAGACCTACGGCGTCGTGCTCGACGCGCACGGCAAGATCGGCTGGGGCCGCTCCGACATAGGCGGCGATCCGATCGTGGTGGTGCTGACCGAGAGCGTCCCGGATTCGCATCTGGCCGGGCTCCGCGGCGAGGGTGTGTCCTACATCTTCGCCGGCAGGTCCGAGATCGATCTCGCGCTGACGCTTGATAGCCTCAATCGCGAGCTCGGCGTGAAGCGCCTGCTGGTGGAAGGCGGCGGCGTCGCCAATGGCGCATTCCTGCGCGCCGGCCTCATCGACGAATTCAACCTGATCCTCAGCCCTGCGATCGATGGCGCCAGGGGCGCACCCTTCGTGTTCGATTCCACGGACGCGGACAGCGACAAGCGCGCGCCGCTCGCCGCGATGACGCTGGAGAGTACGCGCGACCTCGGTGGCGGCGTGTTGCTGCTGCGGTATCTGATCAAGAACGACCCGCAAGCGATGCCCAAGTAAGGCATCGGCATGGGACAACCGGAGCACATCGTCATCGTCGGCGCCGGCGCGGCCGGGTTGATGGCGGCGCGCGAGCTGGCACGTGCGGGCAGGACGGTCACGATCCTGGAGGCGCGCGAGCGTTGCGGCGGGCGGATCCATCCGCTGCCGGCGTCGGAGTTCGGCTACCCCGCCGACGGCGGCGCCGAATTCGTCCATGGCGAGGCGCCGGTCACGCGCAAGCTTGTGTGCGAGGCGGGACTGTCGCTGCAGAAGATCGAAGGCACCCAGTGGAGCTTTGACGGCACGGGGCTCTCGCACGAAGACCGTCACGATCCGCACGAGGCAGAGCTTCACGCGGCGCTGGGGGCGTTGAAGGATGATCTCACGGTTGCCGATTTCCTCCGCAGTTATTTCGCCGAGCCCGAGTATGTTCAGCTGCGCCATTCGATCGAACGCATGGTCGAGGGCTATGACGCCGCCGACCCCGAGCGCGCCTCGACGCTGGCGCTGCGCGAGGAATGGATGGACGGCGGGCATCACACCCAGGCGCGCATCGTCGGCGGCTATGGCGCGCTGATCGATTTTCTGGCGGGTGAGTGCCGCAGGCTTGGCGTGACGTTTCGCTTCGGCTGCGCGGTGTCGGCGATCGAGGAGACGGGCGGCGCGCTGGCCGTCCGCTGTGCCGGCGGCAACGTGCATGGCTGCGATCGCGCGATCCTCACCGTTCCGTTGCCGTTGCTGCGCGAGATCGCGCTGCCAGAGCCCGCACGCGCGAAGGCTGCGGCAGCTGACGATATCGGCTTTGGCAGCGTGATAAAAATCCTGCTGCGGTTCGCGCGGCCGTGGTGGCGCGAGCGAACCGAAGATCTCGCGGATATGACCTTCCTGCTGTCGGACCAGTCGATCCCGGTGTGGTGGACGCGGCATCCGGACCAGCATCCCGTGCTCACCGGCTGGTTCGGCGGGCCGCGGACGGCCGAACTGGCGAAGCTCGATCGGCAAGGGCTGATCGATGCCGGGGTCGATTCGCTTGCGGCCGTCTTCGGCGTGTCGCGGGACGACATCGCGCGCGATCTCGTGGCGGCTGCGGCGACAAACTGGCTGCACGATCCCTTCGCCCGCGGCGCCTATTCATGGGCGACGCCGCGGACGCGCGAGGCCCAGGCGATTCTCGCGCGCGCCGACCGCCCGGTGCTGTTCTCCGGTGAAGCGCTCTATCGCGGCCGCGACATGGGGACGGTCGAGGCGGCGCTGGCGAGCGGGCTGGAGACGGCGGAGATGATCTTGCGGGGATGAAAAAAAGGCCCGCACATTGGCGGGCCTTATCTCTTACCAGCGGCCGCCGCCGAAGCTGAACGTCACGCCGGGACCTCCGCCGCCATAGTAGCCGTACGGTCCGCCGCCGTAATAGCCGTGGTGCCGCGGGTAGTAGCCATAGCTCCGGTAGTGCGGGCGATAGTAGCCGTGGTTGTGATGACGCCAGTGGTGATGGCGATGGCCGTGGTGGTGGTGCCTGTGCTGCGCGCTGATGTCGGTCGACTGGCCGGCTTGCGCGTTCTGCTTCGCGCTGGCCTTGCCTGCCGCGTTGGCCGTGGATCCACCGGCGAGCGCCGCAGCACCGACAGCCATCGCGACAAAGAGATACTTCATGTCATCACTCCAGTTGAGAAATCGTGTGACAACAGATGGGAGTCCGGTACGTTCCGAAAAGTGCGGGCGTCGAAACGACGCAGATCAGTTCCGATCAACGCGTGTGAATGAGCCGATGTCGCGCGGTCTATTGTCGCATCGCTTCGAGTGAAGCGACCACGTCATCGGCGGTGACGATGCGCGCGAATTCGCCGTTGAGGTTCGACAGCGTCATCGCATGAATTTCCTCGGCGGAATGCTTGTCGCCGTCGGGCCCGATGCGGTCGAACGTCCAGCTCGCATCGCGCACAAGCCATGCGTCGAAGCCTAGATTGCCGGCCATCCGCGTCGTCGTTTCGACACAATGATTGGTCGTCGCGCCGCAGATCACGAGCGTCGTGATGTTGCCCGCGCGCAGGCGCTGCTCGAGATCGGTGCCGATAAAGGCGCTGTTGACGCGCTTGACGATGACCGGTTCGCCCGGCTGCTCGCGCGCTTCGTCCTTGACGGCGTAGCCGGAGCGCGACGGCAGGAATGTCGAATTCGGCTTGGTGCCTTCGTGGCGGATGTGGAAGATCGGCGCGCCGCGCGTCCGGAACGCCGCGAGGAGATCGGCGATGCGCGCCACCGCATCCGGATTGTTGCGCCGCTTGCCCGCGGCCTCCCATTCGTCGAACGCGCGCTGAACGTCGACGACGACGAGGGCGGGGAGGGGGCTGGGCATGATCGGATCTTTCGGTGAGCGTGTTGAGCCGAATATGCGAGGCAGGGAGGAAAGCACGCAATGTCAATCTTCCCTCGTTTCGCGACGCGATCGCAGCTATCGCGGCGATACCAGCGGCAGGCTGATGTGAAAGACGGCGCCCCCTGACGGCGCGTTTTCGGCCCAGATCCGCCCGCCATGCGCCTCGATGATGGTGCGCGCGATCGAGAGGCCTATGCCCATGCCCTGCGTCTTGGTCGTGAAGAACGGCTCGAAGATCTCGGTTACGTTCTCCGCAAGAATGCCGTCGCCCGCATCGGCGATGGAGACGAGGGCCTGATTCCCGTCGGCGAAACCGGTTCGACCGACGACGCGGCGTCGACCGTCCGGAAGATGGGCCACCGCATCCATGCCGTTCACGACAAGGTTCAGGATGGCTTGCTGCAATTGTACCTTGTCGCCTTTCACGCGAATGTCCGCGGACGACGGCTCCGTCGCGAGCCCGACGTCGTGGGTCAGCGCCTGCACGGAGAGAAATCGGAATACCTCGCCGACCGTCGCATTGAGGTCGAGCTCGCGCCGTTCGGTCGGGTGTCGCTTCAGAAACGAGCGCAGCCGGTCGATGACCTGGGCTGCCCGCTGATCGTCGCAGCGGATGTGGTCCAATATGTTCCTGAGCTCGCCGAGGTCAGGGGTCGGATTCTGCAACACCAGCTGGGCCGACTCGGCATTGATCAGAATCGCGGCGAGTGGCTGGCTCAGTTCGTGTGCAATCGAGGCGGACATCTCTCCCGCGGTCGCGCGGCGGTTCATGTGGGCGAGCTCCGACATGCGCTGACGTGCCTCGACCTCGGCCAGGGATCGCAGCCTTCGCTCGCGCAGCAGGATGGTGATCAACAGCGCCTGCACGAGCACCACGCTCGCGAGGGTCATCAACTGCCAGCGATACTGCTCCCAGAAGCTCTGTTCGCGGAAACGCACCTCGCTGCCCTGCGGCAGGTTGGCTTCGTCCACGTTCCAGTGTTTCAACTGCCGCCAGTCGAAGATCGGCTTCACGTTGTCCCCGCCGGTGGGCGTGATGCTCGACGGCGCTTCGCCATCGAGAATCCGCATCGCCACCTCGCCGGCTTCCCGTCCGATGATATCGGGCAGCAGCAGGAAGCCGCCCACTCCCGACTGCCCGAGGAATGTATCTGATGTGATGATGATTGGGCGGTTCGCGCTCTCTGCGACGCGTGCGAGGGCCGAGGCGGGGGAATAATACGTGCCTTCGCCGTCGGAATACATTGCCGAGGTCAGGATCGCAGAGCGGGCGGGCAGGGTGGCGACCTGCTTGCGGACTTCGCGCAGCACAGCGTCGGACAGATCGATGACCTCGAGACCGGGCATCGCTGCCGCGAAATCCTGCTTCCAGTGTCCGTACACCAGCGGATTCTTCCAGGCGTCGCCCACCAGGACGACACGGGTCAGGTCGGGAACGATTGCGCGCGCTGCAGTGAGGAGATGGGTCGGCTTCACTCTGGCGAAGACGGCCGTCGTGTCGGGCAGGAACAGCGCGCGCGTTTCGGGGAGATCGGGCACGAAGCCGTAGACGACAGGCGCGGCGGGCCAGATCTCCTGCTTCCGCGTCTGAAGGAATTTCGCCGATGTGACGCCGATCGAGACGATGACGTCGATCGGCCGCTGTGCATATTTGGTTTTGAGGTGACCGACGAGACTCTCTTCGTAGTGTGGTCCCGGGAAGCGGGCGAGATCAAGGCTCTCGCCGTAGATCACCGTATGGCTTCTGCCGTTCTGCTTTGCTGCGGCGCGGATACCGGCAAAGATCTCCGAATAAAAAGGCGAACGAAAATCGGCTTCCTCGAGAACCAGGATCGAACGCTGCCGCGGGCCGTCGGCTGCGATGCATTCACGCGACAGGCTGGCGAACAGACAGATGATCAGGATGCGCGCCAGCTCGGTGATGATGCGCATTGCTGAACTCTCGGGCCCCGCCTCCGATCGCGATCCTCAATGAGGACGCACGAGAGAGCATACAAGGCTGACCTGGAGTTTCAACGGAAGGATGCGCGCTCGCCCGGTGACAAGCAGGGCGGCGCGACGAGCGCTATTTGAACGGATCCTGGATCGATGGCGACGATTGCCGGATGCGGCGCACGCTCACCGGCTTGCCGTCGGAGACGAACAGCAGTTCGTATCTGCGGCCCTCGCTGTCGGTGGCTGAACAGGTGACGTCCGTCACCTTCTTGGCGGCGAAATTGCCGGTCTGGCGGCAGACACCGGTCGAGGTCTGCTCTGCCGGCACCGGCAGGCCGTCGACCTTGGGCCGGTCCTTGGAATTGAGCAGCATGCGGTCGATTCGCAGCTCGTAGGAATTGTCGTCCGCGCGCTGGCCGTTCTCGCCGGAGAACGACACGACATGGTTGGCGTCGGAGGGATCGTCGACGGCGACCGCGAAATTGACCCGGCCCTTGTCGCCATGGGCGTAGGCCACGGTCTTGCAAGCGAAGGTACGCCCATCGACCTTCAGCGTCTTGCAGTGGCCCGACATCAGCGCCAGAAGGTCGATGAAGGCGTTTTGCGCCGGCGGGTTGTTGACGGGAATGGGCGCAGAAGATTCGGCAAAACAAGGGCTTGCGAGAGCCGCGAGGGCCGCGGCGAGGACCGGTCGGCGGAGGCGCATCATCAGGCTCGTATGCCAGGGGGCCACGGCGGCGGAAAAGTTCCGCCCGACAACGATCGAACCGCAAATAGGTTGCGATCCCGTTTGTTCAGCCAAGCCCGACTGGAATACCACCGCGCCACCCATCGGCGATTCACCTGATCGCCCCATCCCGTCCTAGCAGGGCACTTGCTGCCAGACCGATGTTTTTTTCGTGGCAGAGCTAGCCCATCGCCGCCTGCCAGCGCGTGTCGCGAAGTGAAGGCCGGCGGTGCAGGCGGGCGTCGAGCAGCGCGCGGGCGCGGGGCAGCTCGCCGCTGCGCATGAGCGCGACGATGTAGGTATCCTCGATCAGTTCGCGCTGGGCATGGCTGCCGCCGATGCGCACGACCTCGCCGAGGACCGGCGCGAGCGTTTGCACGCATGAAGTGTAGTCCGCGCCGGCAAAGGCCACGAGCGCACGGCAGATCGCCGGCACCACGGGACCGGCCGGTAGCTTGCCGTCGCCGAGCCGCTGCTCGATCGCCGCAAGGCGCGCGGTGAGCGCCTCCTGGTTCTGCATCGCCGCAGCGAACAGCGCCATGTGGACGTCGGCAAAGGGCAGGCTCGATTTCGGAAACAGTTTTTGCGCGGTGGCATCGGCCTCGAGCCAGAGCGCCTCCGGCACGGTGTGGCCGTAAGCCGACAGGCGCCAGAGCAGCGAGGCGCCGTCGGTGATGACGTTGAGCGGCGGCGCCTGCGTGGCGGAGGGCTGGAGCACGTCGGCATAGATCGCAAGCGCGCGCGCCGCATCGCCATGTTCGAGCGCGCCGAGCGCCTGGTGCCAGCGGATATGGCCGTGCAGGATGCCAGCGCGATCGTAAGAGGGTATCCATTCGTCGACGAGACGATCGGCCGCGTCGATCGAGCCGTCCTCGAACATCGCATGCAGCACGGCGTGTGCGGCGTGGGCGTTCTGACGGCGCAGGTCGAAGCCACGCTCGGTGACGCGGCGGCCGCGCGCGACGTCGCCGTTTTCGGTCATGGCCCAGCCGTACATGGTGAGAAACCACCAGTCCTCGCCATAGTGCTGCGCGACGCGCTCGCACAACTCGTGCCGCGCGCGGTCGTGATCGGCCATGCCGGAGAACGCGAACAGGCCGAACGCACCGAGCGGCAGCGACAGCACCACCGCATCGCGCGGCCAGCTCTCGATATGCTTTCGCATTGCTGCGATCGCTTCGACCAGCCGGCCCTCGATCGCGAGCGCCAGCGTCTCGACATGCGAGCGCTCGCGCTCCGTGCCGCGTTTCGCCACCAACTCGCGCGCGGCCGTCGCCTTCTGCCGCGCGAGATCGCCCTGCTGGTAGAAGGCATGAACGCGGGCGCGAGCAATGTGCGGAAGCGCGAAATCCGGATCGGCCGCGATGGCGCGCTCCAGCGTTTCCGCCGTGCCGGTCCACCCCGCGAGCATGAGGTCGACGCCGTTGCGATAGGCGGATGCCGCCTCATCCGAAGAGGTGGAGAGCGGCAGGCCGAAGCGGTCTTCAAGCAGCATCGTTGTCCCCGAAAGTTCACGCCGTCCGCGCGCGGCGTCCTTCGATCGGATAGGCGGGATCGTTGTAGCCCGGCGTCGAGGGATGGCCCGGCACGACCAGCCGGTCGATCAGCGCCTCGTCATCCGCAGTGAAGCGGTAGCCGAGCGCGCCGATGTAGCCGTCCCACTGCTCCTCGGTGCGCGGACCCCCGACGATCGAGGAGACGAAGGCGGAGTTCAGCACCCAGGCGACCGCGAACTGGCCGGCGGTGATGCCCTTTTTCTCGGCGTGATTCTTGATCTCCTGCGCGAGCTGGAGCGATTCCGGCCGCCATTCCGTCTGCATCATGCGGGTGTCGTTGCGGCCGGCGCGCGTCTCCTTGTCCGGCGCTGCGTCGGGCCTGTACTTGCCGGTGAGGACGCCGCGCGCCAGCGGGCTGTAGGGGACGATGCCGAGGCCGTAATAGGAGCAGGCCGGAAAGTGCTCGACCTCGGGCATGCGGTTCATCGCGTTGTAATAGGGCTGGCTTACCGCGGGCCGGTCGATGCCGAGCCGGTCGCAGATGTTGCAGATCTCGGCGACGCGCCAGGCGCGATAGTTCGAGACGCCGAAATAGCGAACCTTGCCGGCGCGGATCAAATCGCCCATTGCGCGCACCGTCTCCTCCAGCGGCGTCGCATGGTCCTCCTTGTGCAGATAGTAGATGTCGATGTGGTCGGTGCCGAGCCGCTTCAGGCTCTCGTCCGCTGCCTGCAACACCCAGCGCCGCGACAGCCCGACACGGTTGGGATCGTCGCCCATGGGATTGGCGAGTTTCGTGGCAAGCACCCAGGCGTGACGATCGCTGGCGATGGCGCGGCCGACGACCTCCTCGGAGGCGCCCTTCGAATAGGCGTCGGCCGTGTCGATGAAATTGATCCCGGCCTCATGCGCTTTCGCGATGATCCGTTTGGATGCGGCTTCATCCGTCGGCCCGCCGAACATCATGGTGCCCAGACAGATCGGCGACACTTTCAGGCCGCTACGGCCGAGCTGGCGGTATTGCATGGGCTATTTCCTCAACGCTATCGGAGCAGACAGCATAGCCAGCTAATTCCGTCATTGCGAGCGCAGCGAAGCCATCCAGAGATGCACCCGCGGAAAGATGCTGGATTGCTTCGCTGCGCTCGCAATGACGAGGTGGGTGTGGCGCGTAGCGTCGGCCTGGCCGCGCGCCTATGCCGGCCCCTTCAAGATCTTGAACACGCCATTCGCCATCACGATGCAGCGGCCGTCGACGGTGACTTCGGTGCTCATGAAGATCAGGCTGCGCGTCGAGCGCACCACGCGCGGGCGGGAGATCAGGATGTCCCCGATCTGGCCGGCCTCGACGAAATGGGTGTCGAGCTGCACCGTCGCCATGAACTCCTTGCCGGAGACGTAGCGGGCGGTCATGCCGCAGGTGCGGTCCGCGAACGTCATCATCACGCCGCCCTGGACCATGCCGCGGCGGTTGTGGTGCTTGTCCTCGGTCGCGAGTGCGAATTCGTAATGTCCGTCGACCTTGCGTTCCCACAAGGGGCCGATCAGGTGCATGAAGCCCGTGGTCTCGAGGATGCTCCAGCCGTCCGATTTGAGCCTCGCGGCGGCCTTGCTCGTCATCTTCCAGTCCATCCTTGCAACGCTTGATCTCTCCTCGTTTCATCAGATGCAGTCCTGGTGTAGTCAAGCATCATGAGAGCTTTCGACGATGCCACCAGACGGAATATCGCAGAGGCCTGTGCGGCATTCGCGCGGCTGCCTGACGAGGTCGAGCCGTCGGCGCTGAAGCGTGCCGCAGTGGTGCTGGCGCTGACCGAATCCAATGACGGCGACGACACCGCTTTCCTGCTCACCAAGCGCGCATCGAGCCTTCGTGCCCATCGCGGCCAATGGGCCTTGCCGGGCGGTCGCTGCGACGCCGGCGAGACGCCGGTCGAGGCGGCGCTGCGCGAGCTTGATGAGGAGCTTGGCCTCCGCCTCACGCACGCGGAGGTGCTCGGCACGCTCGACGATTATCCGACCCGCTCCGGCTATCTGATCACGCCGGTGGTGGTTTGGACGGCCGACAGTGCCGCGATCCGGCCGAACCCGGATGAGGTCGCCTCCGTTCACCGCATCGCGCTCGCCACGATCGAGCGCGAAGATGCGTTCGACTTCACCGCGATCCCCGAAAGCTCCCGCCGCGTAATCCGCTTCCATCATCAGATGAGCCTGATCCACGCGCCGACGGCGGCGCTGATCTATCAGTTCCGCGAGGTGCTGGCGGGGCGGCATACCCGCGTCACCGAGCTGGAACAGCCGGTGTTCGCCTGGAAGTGACGATGGTAAACGGCGCGTTAACGTGACGGTTACCGGATGCCTGCTAAGAGGGCAGCATGCATCACTCGATTCGAAATCGCCTGTCAGTTTCCTTGGCTCTGGTTCCATTCGCGCTCGTCCTGCTTGCGCCCGCCGCGCGTGGCGGGGAGTCCGACGCGCTGCCGCCCGCCGTCCGCGATGCCAAGGCCCAGCTCCTGTCGCAGTTTTTTGCGCAAGGCGGGGCCTCGCCGGCCGTGCTCGAATATCGCCGCAAGCTGCAGGAATATCAGGCGGCGCGCGCCGCCTTCGACGAGCAGGCCGGCGCCTATTGGAGCCAGATCTCCGAGAAGCGAAAAGGCCGCAACGCCAAGCGGCGCAGCGGACAGCAGGTGACGCTGGACGATTACGTGCTGGAGCATCCGCCGCTCTATAACGGGCCGAAGCGGCCGGTGAATCCGGAGCCGGAGGAGACGCCGGAGCGCCCGACCAGGAAGCCGATTCCCGTCGTCGCCGATCTCCTGAGCGCGGCGCGGGAGCTCTACCAGTTCACGCCGCAGCGGCCGTCCAGCGAGATCGAGTTCAAGCGCGCCTACGCACGCTACGCGCTCGCATCAGGCCTGACGCGCGAGCAGGCGGTGCGGGTTTATTCGTTCGAAACCGGCGGCACCGGCAGCTACGACGTGCAGGCGGGCATCGAGCACGGCGGCAAGCGCGCGATCTCGACCGCGATGGGCTACAATCAACTCTTGACCACCAACAGCGTCGAGCTGCTGGCCGAACAGGGCCACGAATTCATCCGCGCGCTCTCCGACAAGGTGGCGCGGAGCTCTGGGCCGGCGCGCCAGGCGCTCGAGCACAAGCTCACTGTGCTGAAGAAGATGGTGGCCCATGCGAAGTCGGTGCCCGACACCTGGTCGGAGCACGAGAAGATCGGCAACACCGCGCAGGGCTGGGCCATGCATGCGATGGTGCTCGACATCGACATCGGCCCGATGCTGCAGACCCACAAGCTCTTGACCTCGGTGCTGTTCGCTCGCACCAAGGGGTACAGCCGTCCGCTCAGCGCGGCCGAGCTCGAGATGATGAACCTCACCGGCGATGGCACCGGTCTCGACATGGTGACGATGCCGCAGGCGATGCGCGAGCAGGTGCCGACTTCGAACTTCTTCCAGCGCGGCGGCTACGAGCGCAACCCGGTCGCGATCCGCCACAACACGGTGGCGAAGCTGCTGGCCGTGACGGATACGCGGATGGACAGCAACAGCAATAATGCCGGTGCGCGGGAGCTGGCGGGGGCGTTTTAGTCCTCGCTGCCACATCCTCCGCTGTCATGCCCCGGCCTGACCGGGGCATCCAGTAGGCCGCAGCCTGTCGATTGAATCACAACGGCCTCTGGAATACTGGATCACCCGCCTTCGCGGGTGATGACACCGAATGCTTGGGTTCGCCGGCGCCCCTACTGATCCGGCCCGAACTTGAACTTGCCGTCGCCTTCAAGATACGGGCCGGTGCGCATGTAGAGCTGGCCGTTATGGCCGATGAAGAAGAGCGTGCCCTTCGGCACCTTCTTGGCGCCCTTCAGGAGTTCGCCGGCATTGCTGGTGCCCATCTTGTAGGCGAAGGCCTTGCCGTCCTTGTCATAGGCATAGCCCATGTCGGACCTGAGCTCCCACGGCGTTGCCGCGGTCTGCGCGCATGCGGGAGCCGCGAACGCGCCGAGCACCATTACGAATGCAGTCGAAACAAGTGCAAATGTCTTTTTTGGAAATGCCATCATCCCATCCTCCCCATCGTTGGGGTTGCCGACATTGAACAAATCACGAACGGCGTGTCCGGGTCAATTTGCGAAAGCGCCGCAGCGCATCACGTCCTGCCCAGCAGTTTGTGATTTTCCCTTCGTCCCCGCGCGACTATGTTCCGCTTTCCGTCTAGAACGCAATTCGACAAAATTATTGGTGGGGATGATTCGGATGCGCCACGTGATAAAACTTTGCTGGGCTGCTGCATTGTCGCTGACGGCGCTGGCGCCTGTCGCCCGGGCGGATGACTACCAGCTCAGCCACAACCAGCGGATTTCGTGCAGCCGCGGCCTCGCCCCGGGCAAACTGAACACCGCAACCTGCAAGTCCTACACCTACCTGTTCAATACCAAGACCTCGGAATATTTCCGCTGCCAGGTCTCGCTGGCGCTGACCCGCGACAACAAGGAAGTCATCAACGTCCAGACCGACGGCGGCTGCACCAAGAAGCCGCGCATCTTCGAGACCGACGGCAAATATGATTTCGACGCGACCGAGACCGAGCCGCCGAACACCAACTCGTTCTTCGGCCCCGGCGGCTACTCGATCTGGGCGGCCGACACGGCCGCGCAGAAGATCCGCGGCTGCATCACCATCTCCTCCGGCCTCGGCTCCGACATCTCCAAGTGCCTGGACATGACCTTCCAGTAGGAGGTTGCCAGTCAAGCTTGCCAGCGACGGTGAGACGGGCGTCAGATCCAAACTGCGCCACCTCGCCGCACCCGCCGGGTTCCCGAAAGTCGAGCCGGGTCAGCCGTTTACCGCAGTCCTGTTGTGACTTTTGGATGGGTTGACCCGCTTCCCCCATCCGGCCAATTTCCCGGCCGGTTTGGGGAGTACAACAACCATGAAACGGACGATTTTCGGCGCGGCCGCGGCTCTTGCCCTGGCGGCGTCAGCACCTTGCGCGCATGCGCAATCCTTCATCAACGTGCTGACCGGCGGCACCTCCGGCGTCTACTATCCGCTCGGGGTCGCGATCGGGAAGATCTACGGCGACAAGATTCCGAACGTGAAGACGCAGGTGCAGGCCACCAAGGCGTCGGTCGAGAATTTGATCCTGCTCCAGCAGGGCCGCGGCGAACTGGCGTTCACGCTGGGTGACTCGCTCAAGGCCGCCTGGGACGGCGACGAGGAAGCGGGTTTCAAGAACAAGCTGGACAAGCTCAGGACCATCGGCGCGATCTATCCGAACTACATCCAGATCGTCGCGACCGCCGAGAGCGGCATCAAGACGCTGGCGGACCTCAAGGGCAAGAGCCTGTCGGTCGGCGCGCCGAAGTCGGGCACGGAACTGAATTCGCGCGCGATCCTCAGCGCAGCCGGCATGAGCTACAAGGACCTCGGCAAGGTCGAATATCTGCCGTTCGCCGAATCCGTCGACCTGATGAAGAACCGCCAGCTCGGTGCGACGCTCCAGTCGGCCGGCCTTGGCGTCGCTTCGCTGAAAGACCTTTCGACCTCCAGCCCGATCACTGTCGTGTCGGTGCCGAAGGAGACCGTGGACAAGATCGGCCCGCCCTTCATCTCGGCGACCATTCCCGCCAACACCTATACCGGCCAGGACAAGGACGTTCCGACCGCGGCCGTGGTCAATTATCTCGTGACCAGCTCGGCAGTGTCGGACGATCTCGCCTACCAGATGACCAAGCTGGTGTTCGAGTCGCTGCCGGAGTTGCAGAATGCCCATGCTGCGGGCAAGGAGATCAAGCTCGAGACGGCCGCCAGTGGCAGCCCGGTTCCGCTGCACCCCGGCGCGATCCGCTATTACAAGGAAAAAGGGCTGATCAAGTAATCAGCTTTCGTCGTCGGACGTCATGGCCGGGCAAAAGCGCGAAGCGCGTCTTCGCGCAGATGTCCCGGCCATCCACGTTCTAAGGCTAGGCGAGAAAGTCCGTGGATGCCCGGGACAAGCCCGGGCATGACGGTCTGGAGACGCTGTGCAATATTAAAAGCGCTGGACGGTTGGGGACATATCGATGTTGCAGGCAGAGGGCTCCGCCGAGCCCATCAAGGTTGAATTCGACAATTTCGAGCACGGTTTCCCCGAAGGTTTTGGTCCGGGCTGGTGGGGCAATCTCGCCTACTGGATCGGCATCGCGTTCGCGACCTTCCAGCTCTATGTCGCCGCCTTCAACTATCTGCCGAGCCAGGTGGTGCGCGGCGTCCATGTCGGCTTCCTCGTCCTGCTCACCTTCGGCCTGATCGCCAACTTCACTGCGAAGAGCGACCTTGGCCGTGCGCTCGGCTGGGCGATCGGCGCTGCTGGCTTTTTCTGCGGTCTCTACCAGTGGATCTTCTATGCCGATTTGATCGCGCGCGACGGCGATCCGACCAGGCTCGATCTCGCGGTTGGTACGCTGCTCGCGGTGCTGATCTTCGAGGGCACCCGCCGCCTGATGGGCGCGGCGCTGCCGCTGATGTGTGGCGCCTGTCTGCTCTACTGGTTCTTCGGACAATATCTGCCGTCGCCGCTCAACCATCGCGGCTATGATTTCGACCAGATCGTCACGCATCTGTCGTTTGGCACCGAAGGTTTTTACGGCGTGCCGATCTACGTCTCGGCGACCTACATCTTCCTGTTCATCCTGTTCGGCTCGTTCCTGGAGCGCGCCGGCATGATTCAGCTCTTCACCGACGTTTCTCTTGGGCTGTTTGGCAGGACCCGCGGCGGCCCCGCCAAGGTCGCCGTGTTCGCCTCGGGCATGATGGGCACGATCTCCGGCTCCGGCGTCGCCAACGTCGTCACCGTCGGTCAGTTCACGATTCCGTTGATGATCAAGTTCGGCTATCGCCGCGCGTTCGCCGCCGGCGTCGAGGCGACGGCCTCGATGGGCGGGCAGATCATGCCGCCGGTGATGGGCGCAGTCGCCTTCATCATGGCGGAGACGCTCGGTGTCCAGTACTCGGAGATCGTCAAGGCGGCGGCGATTCCCGCGGTCCTCTATTTCGCCTCGGCGTTCTGGATGGTGCACCTGGAGGCCGGCAAGCACGGCCTGGTCGGCATGAAGCGCTCGGAGATCCCGAGCGCCTGGAAGGCGCTGGTGACGCGCTGGTACCTCGTGCTGCCGCTGGCCGCTCTCGTCTACATGCTGTTCGAAGGCTTTACACCGCTCTATGCCGGCAGCATGGGCCTTGCGCTGACGGTGACGCTGATCCTCGGCACCGCCATCACGACCGGTGCCTCCTCGAACGTGATCCGATACATCTTCTGGATCGGGCTCGCGCTCGTCGTCGCCGCGCTGTCGCGTGATGGCCTCCAGATCGTCCCGGTCGCCAGCGTCGTGGTCGGGCTGATCGTGATCACCGCGTTCATCCGTGGTGGGTTGAAGGCTCTGCGCGACTGCCGCGATGCGCTGGCGGAAAGCGCGAAGTCCGCCATCACCGTCGGCATGGCCTGCGCCATTGTCGGCGTCATCATCGGTATGATGTCGCAGACCGGCGTCGGCACCATCTTTGGCAGCTGGGTGATCGGGCTCGGCGAGAAGAGCCTGTTCCTGGCGCTGATCATGACCATGCTGCTGTCGATCCTGCTCGGCACCGGCATCCCGACCATCCCGACCTACATCATTACCGCTGCGCTCGCAGCTCCGGCGCTGGCCAAACTCGGCGTGCCGCTGATCGCGAGCCATATGTTCGCGTTCTATTACGGCATCATGGCCGACCTCTCGCCGCCGGTGGCGCTCGCGGCGCTCGCGGCGGCGCCGATCGCGAAGGAGAACCCGGACAAGATCGGCTGGGAGGCGATGCGCATCGCGCTCGCCGGCTACGTCATCCCCTTCATCTTCGTCTATTCGCCGGCGCTGATGTTGCAGGCCGGCGATCCCATGGCGGCCAAGCTTGGCTTCTACGGCGCGGTGGCGCTCGCGACCTTCAAGGCGCTGGTAGCGATCGCCCTGTTCGGCATGGTGGCGATCGGCTTCCTGTTCACGCGGCTGACGCTGCTCGAACGTGTCGTCGCGCTCGGCGCCGCGATGTGCCTGCTCGGCGACTTCGCCTTCAGCGACACCGCGGGCTTCGTGCTCTCGGCAGCGCTCGTGCTGTGGCAGTGGCGGCAGCGTCCGCCGGCAGTAATCGAGGCGGTGTGAGCCTCTGCTTCGCAACAGCTTCAGGCGTGAAGGCGCTCGCGCTTTCCGCCTTCACGCTGGTGTGGACGCATTCGATCGCCAAGGTCGACTGGCAGGAAGACTGGCGCGTGACGCCGGCCGGCCTCGAATTGGTGCAGGCCCGCGTCAAGGGCACCGGCCCCGGCATGGAGCCGCCGCCTGAGGCGCGGCTCGTCGACGGCTGGTTTCAGTGGAGGCCCGCGCGCGCGCCGATGCCGGAGGTCGTGCTGGGTAATTCCGGTGCGGCCGGTGAATGGCGGCTATGCCATGATGGAAAGTGCCGGACGCTTTCGGAGATTGTCGGCCATCCCATCGGTGCTAACGTCACCACGATGAAGATCTGCAACGATCCGTAGCTCGCCACGCCCGGGCTACAATCAACAACAACACGGGAGAAAAGCGATGGATCGGCTCAAGGGCAAGGTTGCGATGGTGGTGGGCGCCGGCTCGATCGGGCCGGGCTGGGGCAACGGCAAGGCGACCGCCGTGACCTTTGCGCGCGAGGGCGCGCAGGTGTTTTGCGTCGACCGCAACGGTGCCGCGGCCGAAGAGACCGCGAAGATCATCACGGATGAGGGCGGCAAGGCGGCCGCCTTCACCGCGGACGTCTCGCGCGCGAGCGAGATCGAGGCGATGGTCGCGACGTGCCTGAAGGCTTTCGGCCGCATCGACGTGCTCGACAACAATGTCGGCATCGCCGAGATGGGCAGCGTGGTCGAGGTGGCCGAGGAGAGCTGGGACCGCGTCTTCACCGTCAACCTCAAGAGTGCCTATCTCGCCATGAAGCACGTCATCCCCGTCATGGTGAAGCAGGGCGGCGGCTCGATCATCAACATCTCCTCGATCGCATCGATCCGCCATGTCGGGATTTCCTATGTCAGCTACAACGCCAGCAAAGCGGCGATGAACCAGCTGACGCGCTCAACCGCGATCGAGTTCGCGAAGAACCATGTGCGGGTGAACGCGATCCTGCCCGGCTTGATGAAGACGCCGATGGTGGAGCATTCCGTAGGGCTCGCCAACAGCTACGCCAAGGGCGACGTCGAGGCGATGTGGCGCGCCCGCGATGCGCAGGTGCCGATGGGCCATATGGGCGAGGCCTGGGACGTCGCGAATGCGGCGCTGTTCCTGGCGTCGGACGAGTCGAAATATGTGACAGGGATCGAGCTGGTGGTCGACGGCGGGATCACGTGCAAGGCGGGGACATAAGGCGCCTCATACTCCGCTGTCGTCCCGGATCTGCGCTTCGCTTGTCCGGGACGACATCGGAGAACTACTGCGCCAGCGCCAGTATCCCGCCGGCAAATTCATGCCAGGCGGCGGTCTCGCTGATCGGCCAGTTCAAGAACTTCACCGCGAGCAGCGCGAGCGTGCCGTAGATGTAGACTGGGTGCACGCGGCCATCGGCGCGCCAGTCGCGCACCATGGCGACGACGAGCAGCAGCGAAGCGACCACGGCCGGGGCGATCGTCGCGGGCACCGGAGGCGGGCCGGGCGGCCCGGGAGGCGCAAGGAAGGTCAGGAACCAGCGCGCGATCGCGGCATCGAGGATCGAGACCGCGGCGAGCAGCATGAGGCGCTTGTGAACTTCAGGCTTCCGCGTGTTCATGATCGCGAGCACGAACACCACAGCAAAGAACGCGATGCCGCTCATCGGCACGATCGAGAAGCCGATGCCGGCGTCTTTCTGCCCGAGCGCAGCCGCATGCTGCATCACATGCACGGAGGCGAGGAAGCCGAAGATCGTCATCGCTGTGGCAAGCGACACGCCGGCAATCCCGAGCGCGCGGTGATTGACCACGCGGCCCGACGCCGCGAGCCAGGTCTGGATCACGAAATAGAGAGACCAGGTGAAGAACAGGAGTCCATGAAAATGAATCACCGGGCTCGCGGAAAACGTCCGCTGCGCGAGCGGCACAAAATAGGTCGGTGCGAAGCCGAGAAACGCGGTGGCCGCACAGGCCAGTGCCATATTGAGATAAAAATATCGTGCAGGCGACGCATCACGCGCGCGTACACGACGGTCGTCGATCAAGGTCGTCATCTGGAATGAGTCTGGAGAGGCGGTGTTTGGTTCAACGCAGGCCGCCCCTCCAACGTCGTCCCGGGCGCGCGCAGCGCGAGCCCGGGTCCCATAACCAAAGGGAGCGGTTTGACGCGAAGCTGGTAACTCCGAGTCTTCGCAAAACTTTTGCTGCGGCGTATCGGTCCGGGATTTGCGCTTCGCTTGCCCGGGACGGCGGCGGTGCTTGCGGACCTATCCCCCCGCGCTCAATTCTGCGCGATCGAGCTCTTCCTCGATCCGGTGAAACGCGTCGTCGCCGATCACCTCGGTGGCGCGGAGGTCGAAGATCGATTTGCGCGCGGCCTCGATGGCGCGGCGGCGCAGGGGATCGGCGGGCAACTCGCCTTTGGCGATGCCGCCGTGCGGATCGTCGTCGGCCTGCATCAGGATGGCGCGGTATTCGAGCCGCAGGATTTCCGCTTCCTCCGACGGATCGTCCTCGATCGCATCGAGCGCGGCGCGATAGGCGACCGCGCGGGCGCGCGCGACCTCGATACCGACGGGATCGTCGTCCTTGAGGCCGAAGGCGAGGATGAGCGGCCGCAGCGTCAGGCCCTGGATGATCAGCGAGCCCAGCACCACCGCAAAGGCGATGAAGACGATGAAGTCGCGATAGGGGAAGTTTTCCGGCAGGGCGAAGGCGGTGGCGAGCGTGACGAGACCGCGCATGCCGCACCAGGAGATGATGAGGCCGCCCTTCGGCGAGGCGACCTGCTTCGGATCCTTCGGGTGATAGATGCCGTGCGCGATCAGCACGCGCAGCGTCGTGCGGTAGAACGTGATCCAGGCGAGCCGCACCAGGACCACCGTGAGCAGGATCCAGGCGGCAGCCACGCAATATTCCCAGCGGACCTCCGCGTCGAGCCGCGTCCAGATCGGCCGCATCTGCATGCCGATCAGCATGAAGGCGAGCACGTTGAGCACGAACACCATCGTCTCCCAGACCGCATAGGACGGCACCCTCAACCGCGCCGGCATGCGCGCCCCCGCCGTGCGCGCGACGGTGATGGCGTAGACGACGATGGTGAGGATGCCGGAGAGGCCGAGATGCTCGGCTGCGATCCAGACCATGAAGGTGGTGGCGAACTGCACGATGATCGCGCTCGGCGCTTCCTTCACGCGTTCCAGGAACAGCGGGATGATGCGCCCGGCCAAAAGACCGGCGAGGACGCTGCCGACCAGCCCGAGTGCGATCGTCGGCGCGACCTCGCTCCATTTCAGATGCTCCATGACGACAGCGCCGACCGCGATGCGATAGATCAGAAGCGCGCTGGCGTCGTTGAGCAGGCTCTCGCCTTCCAGGACCTTCACCATGCGATAGGGCAGCTTGACCTGGCTCAGGATTGCGACCGCTGCCGCCGCATCCGGCGGGGCCACGATGGCGCCGAGCGCAATGGCGGCGGCCCAGGGCATGTCAGGCATCAGCCGGTGCGCAACGAAGGCCACGCCGACCGTGGTCAGGCCGACCGCGGCCACCACCAGGGTCGAGACCGGAACCCAGTTGTTGCGGAGATCGCGCAGCGAGGTGTCGAAGGCGGCATCCATCAGCACCGGTGCGACAAAAAGCGCCAATGCCAAGTCGGGTTCGAGTGTCCAGGACGGGCTGTTCGGCACGAAGGCGATCAGCGCGCCGCCGATGGCGAGGAAGGTCGGGTAGGGGACCTTGATCCGCCGCGCCAGCGCCGATAATGCAACGGCGCCGAGCAGAAGCACGATGATCCATTCGAATGTCGACACGTTGATCCCCGAAACCGATTTTGGCTGTGCCACAAGCTAGCACCAATCCGGCCGTATGATGGATAATGCGGCCTCAAGGCAAGCCTCAAGCCAAGCCCCAAGCCAAGCCCCAAGCCAAGACTTTTCCGACTGCGGCAAGCATGCGTTCTCAAACTCTCATTCAATTGTCCGGCGCCGTGGTGCTCGCTGTGCTGTCGCTCAGTCCGGCCCGCGCCGCGACCGGTGGAGAGCCGGCCGCCGTCACGCAGGTCGATATCGCCCCGTGCCTTGCCGCGGCCGCGGCCGACGACATGGACAAGGCCAATTCCGCTTGCGCGGCGGTCATCGACAACGAGAAGACGGCCAAGGCGGACCTGGTCAAGGCGCTGATCGCGCGCGGCGCGCTTATGGCGCGGCACGACCAGATCGACCGTGCGATCGCGGACGACAGCCGCGCTCTTCTGCTCGATCCGACCTTGGCCGACCTCTTCAACGCCCGCGGCGAGCTTTGGCTGAAGAAGGGGGACAAGCCGAAGGCGGTGCAGGATTTCGGCGCGGCGCTGAAGATCGATCCGAACCACGAGAAGGCCAAGGCCAATCACAAGGCGATGGCGCGCGAGCTCGAGCGGATCGGCGCGCAGATGGCGGTCGCAGGCAAGCCCAGCTTCAATTGCAGGAGCGCGGCCCGCGCCGTGGAGAAGGCGATCTGTGCCAACCGCGAACTCGCCGATCTTGACCGCGAGATCTTTGGGTCGAATGCCCGCGTGATCCGAGAGGCGCGCAATCCCGCGGAGGCCAAGGCGCTTCAGCGCGAGCAGGACGAATTCATCGCGCGTCGCAATGCCGGGTACGGCCGGCCGGGCTATGATCTGAAGAAGGCGATGCAGGAGCGGCTGCAGCGGATCAACGGGCGGGACGGGTATTGAGGTTCTTCGCCACTCGCGCGCGCGGGGCGCGCGGGAGTGCAGGCGGCGGTTGCGTCCCAACGGGGCCGAATTGAACCCATTCCTCGCCCGCCGCGACAACGGTGAAAACCTGACGTCACGGAGCCCTAGGTCATGTGCGGCACGCATCTTTCCGCGCAAGCGTTTTCGCCTGCCAAAATCTCGCTTCGCGCCTTCCTCCTCGGCGCGGCGATGAGCCTCGTCGTCGCTGCCCCGGCTTCGGCCGGCGCCGATTGCGTGATGGGCAGCAAGGCTGCGGCTGCGGAATTGATCACGGCGTGCGGCGCCATCATCGACCAGACCACCAATTCGAGCTCCGACCGCGCCGCCGCGCTGCTGGTGCGCGCCGACGCCAATGCGCGGACCTCGGGCGGACTCACGCAGGCGCTGCGGGACATCGACCGCGCCATCGCGCTGGACGGCAAGAATGCAAAGGCCTGGCGTCTGCGCGGCGACCTGCTGCGCGAGGCCGGCGGTGATCTCAACCGTGCCGCGGCTGATCTGAGCAAGGCGATCGAGCTCGATCCGCGGGATGCAGAAGCCTACGAGCTGCGCGGCGTGGTCCACACCAACCAGCGCCGGCTCGACCGCGCGCTCGCCGATTACGACCAGGCGATCAAGCTGAAGCCGGATGATGCGCAGGCCTGGTCCGACCGCGGCGTGAACTACTATCTCGGCGGCGACAACGAGAAGGCGATCCGCGATCTCAGCGAGGCGCTGCGGCTCGATCCGAACCGGCCGCGCACCTACACCAACCGCGGCGCGGCCTACAAGAAGCTCGGCCAGCTCGACAAGGCGGTCGCCGACGACGCCGAGGCGATCAGGCTCGATCCAAAAGTCCCCGAATATTACGACAATCGCGGCCTGGCGCTGGCCGCAATGGGGGAGCACGACAAGGCGATTGCGGACTACGATCAGGCGCTGCGGCTGGCGCCGCGGCCGAACTTTTTCACCAACCGCGGCGATTCCTACCAGCTCAAGGGCGAGCTCGGTGCAGCGCTGAACGACTACGAGGCTGCGCTGAAGATCGAGCCGAATTTTGCGCAGACCTACAACAACCGCGCCGTGCTCTACAAGAAGATGGGCGAGCGCAAGAAGGCGCTGGCCGATTACGAGACGGCGCTGAAGCTCGATCCCGGTAACGAGAACGCCGCCGCCGGCCGCCGCATTGTGATCGCGGAGATCGCGAAATTCGGCGCAGAGCCGCTGCGTCCGCTCGCGGCGAATTCCGGCAACGGCCCGTCGTTCGATTGCGCCACGGCCAAGCGCGAGGTTGAGAAGGTGATCTGCGCCGATCCGCAACTCGGCGTTCTCGACCGCCAGATCGCCGAGACTTATGAGCGCGTGCTGAAGGGTTCGAAAGGCCGTTCGGCCGGCGACCTGCGCAAGACCCAGCGCGATTTCCTCAACCTCCGCAACACGAGTTTCGGCCGGCCCGGCTACGATCTCAGGAAGGTCATGCAGGATCGGTTGCAGCGGCTGAATGCGATGGAGAGCTGAGGCGCCTCTACGCGCACGCTGCGTTCCCTCCCCCCTTGCGGGGGAGGTTTAGGGAGAGGGGGACAGGGCCCACCTTTGCTGTGGCTCCAGCTTGCCTCGATGGCCTTTCTTCCCTCCCTCCCAAAGGCCCATCCTTTTCAGCTTGAACCGCGGCCCGTTCCCGGGAAAATACGTCTCAAACAAGGCCGGCACTTGATCCGGGTCATGGCGGGACGTCTGTCCCGTCGCATGGTCAAGGCTAGGCGAATAAAGGGAACGGGAGCGCGGGAATGAGCGTCCGAGGGAACGTCGACGGGAAGAGCAGTTATCACGAGGTCCACGCGCGCTCGCTGGCTGATCCCCAGGGCTTCTGGGCCGAGGCGGCCACGGAGATCGACTGGATCGAGCCGCCGAAGACGATCTTCGATGCCTCGCAGGGTGTCTACGGCCGCTGGTTCATGGGCGGCGTCGTCAACACCTGCTACAACGCGCTCGACCGCCATGTCGAACGTGGCCGCGCCGATCAGGTCGCGCTGATCCATGATTCGCCGCTGACGAACAGCGTCACCAAATTCACCTATGCCGAGCTATTGGGTGAGGTGCAGGCGCTCGCCGCCATCATGCAGGATTTTGGTGTCGCCAAGGGCGAGCGCGTCATTCTTTATATGCCGATGGTGCCGGAGGCCGTCGTCGCGATGCTCGCCTGCGCGCGTATCGGCGCGGTGCATTCGGTGGTGTTCGGCGGCTTTGCCGCCAAGGAACTCGCCACCCGGATCGATGACGCGCAGCCAAAGCTCATTCTCTCCGCAAGCTGCGGCATCGAGCCCGGCCGGATCGTGCAGTACAAGCCGCTGCTCGACGAAGCGATCAAGCTTGCGGGCACGAAGCCGAAGGCCTGCATCGTGCTGCAACGTCCCCAGTACATCTGCGACCTCACGCCCGGCCGCGACTACGATTGGGCGAGCCTGCGCCGCAAGGCGATCAACGACGGCAAGAAGGCCGCTTGCGTGCCCGTCGCCGCCACCGATCCGCTCTACATCCTCTACACCTCGGGCACGACCGGTATTCCCAAGGGTGTCGTGCGCGACAATGGCGGCCATCTCGTCGCGGTGAAATGGTCGATGTTCAACCTCTACGGCGTCAAGCCGGGCGAGGTCTGGTGGTGTGGCTCCGACATCGGCTGGGTCGTCGGCCACAGCTACATCATCTATGGCCCGCTGCTGCATGGTGCGACGTCGATCATGTACGAGGGCAAGCCAATCGGCACGCCCGATGCCGGCGCATTCTGGCGCGTCATCAGCGAGCACAAAGCGGTCGCCTTCTTCACCGCGCCGACCGCGTTCCGCGCGATCCGGAAAGAGGATCCGGAAGGAAAATTCATCCGGCAATACGACCTCTCCCAATTCCGCACGCTGTTCCTCGCCGGCGAGCGCGCCGATCCGCCGACGGTGGAATGGGCGGAGCAGCAGCTCAAGGTGCCGGTGATCGACCATTGGTGGCAGACCGAGACGGGCTGGTGCATCGCCGGCAATCCGGTCGGTCTCGGCATGCTGCCGGTGAAGCATGGCTCGCCGACGGTGCCGATGCCGGGCTACCAGGTCGACGTCGTCGACGAAGCCGCAAAGCCCGTCGGCCCCAACACCATGGGCTCGATCGTCATCAAGCTGCCGATGCCCCCGGGTTGCCTGCCGACGCTGTGGAATCAGGACGCGCGCTTCAAGGAGGCCTACCTCACTGAATTCCCCGGCTATTACAAAACCTCGGATGCCGGCTACAAGGATGAGGACGGCTACGTCTTCGTCATGGGCCGCACCGACGACATCATCAACGTCGCCGGCCACAGGCTCTCCACCGGCGGCATGGAGGAGATTCTTGCCTCGCATCCCGATGTCGCCGAATGCGCCGTGCTCGGCGTCAAGGACACGATCAAGGGCGAGGTGCCCTGCGGCTTCCTGGTGCTCAAGGCCGGCGTGAAGCGCGCTCCGGCCGAGATCGAGAAGGAGATCGTCGCGCTGGTGCGTGACCGGCTCGGCCCCGTCGCCGCCTTCAAGCTCGCCATCACCGTCGGCCGCCTGCCCAAGACGCGGTCCGGAAAGATTTTGCGCGGCACCATCAAGAAGATCGCCGATGGCGAGGCCTGGACCATGCCGGCCACGATCGAGGATCCCAAGGTGCTGGACGAGATCGGCGAGGCGCTGAAGGGCAGGGTGTGAGGCGATCTCCGCTGTCATCACCCGCGAAAGCGGGTGATCCAGTACGCCGCGGCCGGAATTGTGTGACCCAATGACCGCAGAGTACTGGATTCCCTGCTTTCGCGGGGAATGACAGCGCGTGGGGAACGACGCCCAGGGACTTACAATCTCCTCATTCCGCGCTAAACAGGGCCGGCCAACAAGGGACCTCGTATGCCTCTCGCCACTGCGCCGCGCCTGCTTGCAGCCGTGCTGCTCGCCATCGCTGTCTCCGCCTGCTCCGCGCGCTACCAGACGCCGGTGGCGGTCGGCGGCGACGATGACGACGCGGTCTGCCAGAGCCGCGGCTATGCGGTAGGCTCGCCCGAATATGTGGCGTGCCGCAAGGACCGTGACGTCCAGCGCAACGCCGCGACCGCGCGCGCCGACCGCCGCCAGCGCGATCTCGGCGAATACATGCTGAACCATCCCGAGCGGCCCTGAGGCGGCATCCCGCTCGCAGCCCCGCGGATCGTTTCGATCGCAACATGTCGACAAAGCAAAAACGCGGCAGGTTTCCCCGCCGCGCTTTGATTGCGTTCGATGACGAATTGAGAGGAGAGCCTTACTCCTCCTCCTCGTCCTGCTTCTTGCCGCCGAGCGTCTTCAGCTTGGCGAACACGGCGTCGACGTTGAGGTCGTCGCTCGATCGCTCCGCCGGCTCGAACTCGTCCTTCTTGGTGGTTTCGGAGGCCGGCAGCAGGGTGGCGCCGCCATAGGCTGCGTCGATCGGCTTTTCCTTTGCCGCGCGCGCCACTTCGAAATCGAGTTCGATCTGCGAGCAAAGGCCGAGCGTCACCGGGTCGATCGGGGTAAGCTGGGAGGTGTTCCAGTGGGTGCGGTCGCGAACGCTGGCGATGGTGCTCTTGGTGGTGCCGACCAGGCGCATGATCTGAGCGTCCTTGAGCTCCGGATGGCTGCGCAGCAGCCAGAGGATGGCGCTCGGGCGCTCGTGGCGGCGGGAGACCGGGGTGTAGCGCGGGCCCTTGCGCTTGGGCTGGGGCGGCAGCACGACCTTGCTCTCCTGAAGGCGGAGCCGGTAGTCCGGGTTCTTCTCGCCCTTCTCGATCTCCTCGCGGGTCAGCTGGCCGTTGGAGAGGGGATCCATGCCCTTGATGCCCTGAGCAGCGTCGCCGTCGGCGATCGCGCGCACCTCGAGGGGATGCATCTTGGTGAAATCGGCGACCTGGTCGAAGGTCAGCGCGGTGTTGTCGAGCAGCCAGACGGCGGTCGCCTTGGGCATCAGAGGTGCGTTGCTCATGGCAAATCTCCTTTGTGCTTCGCCCACCCCTCTGGAGGCGAAACCGGTGGTCATCAGCGATGACAGGGAATTCGCGCTATATAAGCCCGGAGGGGCTAGCCACGCAATGGTTCTGCTATAGATAGTGCCTTGACAGCGCCCGAAAGGGGGCCCAATTCCCTTGGAAGCGCCTGTAAAGTCCTAACAGACCCTTTTAAGCCCTATTCCATCCATTGACCGCCCCCGCCAGAAGGCGAAACGGGTGATTCGGTCCCGAGATCGCTCAATGTCAGCCAAACCAGACCTCAAGATCGTGCTTTGTTCTCCCCGCGGCTTCTGCGCCGGGGTGGTCCGGGCGATCGACACCGTGGAACGAGCGCTCGATAAATACGGCGCCCCCGTCTATGTTCGCCACGAGATTGTGCACAACAAATATGTCGTCGACGGGTTGAAGAAAAAAGGCGCCATCTTCGTCGAAGAGCTCGCCGAAATCCCGGAAAACACCACCGCGCCGGTGGTGTTCTCGGCCCACGGCGTGCCGAAATCGGTTCCGGCCGACGCCACGTCCCGCAACCTGTTCTCGCTGGATGCGACCTGCCCGCTGGTGACCAAGGTGCACCGCGAGGCCGCGATCCACTTCAAGCGCGGCCGCGAAATCTTCCTGATCGGCCACTCCCACCACCCCGAAGTGGTCGGCACTCTCGGCCAGCTTCCGGTTGGCGCGGTAACCCTGATCGAGACCGCCGAGGACGCCAAGACGATCTCGCCGAAGGACCCGAACAACCTTGCCTTCGTGACCCAGACCACGCTGTCGATCGACGACACCGCGGAGATTGTGGCGCTGCTCAAGGAGCGCTTCCCGAACATCAACGGCCCGCACAAGGAAGACATCTGCTACGCCACCACCAACCGCCAGCTCGCGGTGAAGAAGGTGGCACCGGTGGTGGACGCGCTCATCGTTGTCGGTGCTCCCAATTCGTCGAACTCGCAGCGCCTGCGCGAGGTCGCCGAGCGCGAGGGCTGCCGGATCGCCGTGCTGGCGCAGCGCGCCACCGACATCGACTGGGACAAGTTCGGCAACATCTCGAGCCTCGGCATCACCGCGGGCGCGTCCGCGCCGGAAGTGATCGTCGAGGAGATCATGGACGCCTTCGCCGAGCGCTACACGCTGCATGTGGAGACGGTCTCGGCCGCGGAAGAGAACGAGTTCTTCCCGCTGCCGCGCTCGGTGCGCCCCGAAGCCGCTGCAGAGTAAATCTGCATGGCGGTCTACACCGACGTCGCCGCCGACGAGCTAGCGGATTTCCTCAAGCAATACGATCTCGGCGAATTGCTCTCCTACAAGGGCATCGCCGAGGGCGTCGAGAATTCCAACTTCCTGCTGCACACCACCAAAGGATCGTTCATCCTCACGCTCTATGAGAAGCGCGTGGCAAAGAACGATCTGCCATTCTTCCTCGCGCTGATGACGCATCTCGCCGAGCATGGCGTCAACTGCCCATTGCCGGTGAAGGCGAACGACGGCGAGGCGCTGCGCGAGCTGTCGGGCCGGCCGGCCGCGATCATCACCTTTCTCGAAGGCGTCTGGCCGCGCAAGCCGAACGCGGCCCATTGTGCCGGCGTCGGCGAGGGGCTGGCCAAAATGCATCTGGCCGGCGCCAATTTTGCGATCAAGCGTGGCAATGCGCTGTCAGTGTCCGGCTGGCGGCCGCTGTTCGACGCGGCGGCAAGCCGCGCCGATGAGGTCCAGCCGGGCCTGCATGCGTTTCTTGCCGCCGAGCTCGACTATCTCTCGAGCGGGGTCTGGCCGAGCAATCTGCCGGAGGGCGTGATCCACGCCGATCTCTTCAACGACAACGTCTTCTTCCTTGGTGACAAGCTCTCCGGCATCATCGACTTCACTTTCGCCTGCAACGACATGCTGGCCTATGACGTCGCCATCTGCCTGAATGCCTGGTGCTTCGAGCCGGATCATTCGTTCAACGTCACCAAGGCGCGCGCCTTCCTCAATGCCTATGGCCGGGTGCGAAAGCTCTCCGAGGCGGAAGAGGCCGCGCTGCCGCTGCTCGCGCGCGGCGCTGCGATCCGCTTCCTGCTGACGCGGCTGGTCGACTGGCTCAACGTGCCGCCGGGCGCGCTGGTCAAGCCGAAGGATCCGCTGGAATATTTTCGCAAGCTGCGCTTCCACCAGGGCGTTTCCAGCGCGCGCGATTACGGGCTGATGCCGTCAGGACTGGTCGCGTGAGCGAGCTTCCCATCGTCACGATCTATACCGACGGCGCCTGCTCGGGAAATCCCGGGCCCGGCGGCTGGGGCGCGATCCTGAAGTTCGGCGACAAGGAAAAAGAGCTGAACGGCGGCGAGCGCCACGCCACCAACAACCAGATGGAATTGATGGCGGCGATCTCCGCGCTTGAAGCGCTGAAGAAGCCGTGCACCGTCGATCTCTATACCGACAGCCAGTATGTGCGGCAGGGCATCACCGGCTGGATCCACGGCTGGAAGCGCAACGGCTGGCGCACCGCCGACAAGAAGCCGGTGAAAAATGTCGAGCTATGGCAGCGGCTGGATGCGGCGCTGAAGCAGCACGATGTGCGCTGGCACTGGGTCAAGGGCCACGCCGGGCATCCCGAGAACGAGCGCGCGGATCAGCTTGCGCGGGACGGGATCGTGAAGGCGCGTTTGCAGCAGCGGGTGGGGGAGTAGGCGACGCGCTATCGGCGTCGCCCGGTCGCGTAAGGTGGGCAAAGCGAAGCGTGCCCACGGCTTCTTCTCAATCAAGGAAACGCGGTGGGCACGGCGCTGACGCGCCTTTGCCCACCCTACGGCACTTCCCGCTTGGAAGGAGATCTGGCCTAAGCTTACAGCTGCCCCAGCAGCGTATCGCCGCCGGACACCTCGACCTTGCCGGGCATCGCTTCGAGGTTCAGCTTCTTGACCACGCCGTCCTCGACCAGCATCGAATAGCGCTTGGAGCGGATGCCGAGCCCGTTGCCGGAGGCGTCGAGCTCCATGCCGATCGCCTTGGCGAAGTCGGCATTGCCGTCGGCGAGGAAGATGGCCTCGTCGCGCTGGTCGGTGTCGCGCTTCCAGGCGTTCATGACGAAAGCGTCGTTGACGGAGACGATGGCGATGGTGTCGACGCCCTTGTCCTTCATGGCGTAGGCGTTGAGGAAGATGCTCGGCAGATGCATCTTGTGGCAGGTGCCGGTGTAGGCGCCGGGCACTGCGAACAGCGCCACCTTCTTGCCCTTGAAGATATCGTCGGTGGTCTTCACCTGCGGGCCTTCCGCCGTCATCACGCGGAATTTCGCCTCGGGCAGCTTGTCACCAGTCTGGATCGCCATCGTCAGTCTCCCTGAAAATCGGTCCCGCTTTTTAGACCGTGCGGCGGCGCTGCACAATATTGCCGGCGGGGGAGGCGGCGAGGGGCGCGGTCCTTCACCGTTATGTCATCAGCCGGCAAAACCGCCGGCGTCGAGGAAGGCCTGTTCTTCCTCGGTGGTGTCGCGGTCGAGGAGGCGGTTGCGGTGGGGAAAGCGGCCGAACCGCTGGATGATGTCGGCATGCTGCCGTGCGTATTTCAGGTTCTCGGCATTGTCGGTGTTCTGAAATAGCGCGACGCAATGCAACTGGTCGGGCAGGTGCTCGGAATGCGTGAAGGGCAAATAGAGGAATTCGAGCAGGATGGGATCGATCCTGCGATCGACGCCCCGAGCGATTGCGCGGCGGGCGACGTCGCGCGCCAGCGCGTCGCTGGCAAAGGCTTCCGGCGTGCCGCGAAACATGTTGCGGGGAAACTGGTCGAGCGCGATGACGAGCGCGAGCGCGCCCTCGTCACTTTCTTCCCAGGAGGCCAGCTCGCCGGCGGTTGCCCTCTTCCAAAGCGGAAGAAAGCGACGCCGGACCTCCGCGTCGAAGGCGTCGCTGTGCTTGTACCAGCGCTCGCGACCGGCCTGGCGCCAGAAGGCGAGAATGCCTGATGGCGTGATGTCGCCGACGTCAGTCATGAGCCCGAGGCGCGGCCTACGCCGCCTCCGCCTTCTTCTCGTCGCGGAGCTGCCGGCGCAGGATCTTGCCGACATTGGTCTTCGGCAGGTCGGTGCGGAATTCGATGTGCTTGGGCACCTTGTAGCCGGTGAGCTGCTCCTGGCAGAACTTGATCACGGACTCGGCCGTGAGGTTCGGATCCTTCTTGACCACGAAGGCCTTCACCGCCTCGCCCGACTTGGAATCGGGAATGCCGATCACGGCGCATTCGAGCACGCCCGGATGGCTCGCGATCACTTCCTCGATCTCGTTGGGATAGACGTTGAAGCCGGAGACCAGGATCATGTCCTTCTTGCGGTCGACGATCTTGGTGTAGCCCTTCTCGTCCATCACGCCGATGTCGCCGGTGCGGAAATAGCCGTCCGCGGTCATCACCTTGGCGGTCTCCTCCGGCCTGTTCCAGTAGCCCGACATCACCTGCGGGCCCTTGGCGCAGATCTCGCCCGCTTGGCCGAGGGGCAGTTCGTTGCCGTCGTCGTCGCGGATCGAGATCCAGGTCGAGGGCACGGGGATGCCGATCGATCCCGAGAACTCGGTCGTGGTCGCCGGGTTGCAGGTCAGGGTCGGCGAGGTCTCCGACAGGCCGTAGCCTTCGGCGATGAAGCAGCCGGTCACGGCCTTCCACTGCTCGGCCACCGGGCGCTGCACGGCCATGCCGCCACCGTTCGAGATCTTCAGCTTGGAGAAGTCGAGCTTCTTGAAGTCGGGATGGTGCATCAACCCGTTGTAGAGCGTGTTGACGGCCGGGAAGCTGTTGACCTGGTACTTCGCCAGCTCCTTGACGAAGCCTGCGATGTCGCGCGGATTGGGGATCAGCAGATTGCAGCCGCCGGCGCGCACCGCGAGCAGGTAGCAGGCCGTCAGCGCGAAGATGTGGTAGAGCGGCAGCGCGCAGACGATCATGAGCTGATCGACATGCGGAGGCGCGGCCATTGCCGGCTGGAGCCAGGCATCGTTCTGCAGCACGTTGGCGACGATGTTGCGGTGGAGCAGGGTGGCGCCCTTGGAGACGCCGGTGGTGCCGCCGGTATATTGCAGGAAGGCGACGTCGCCCGGCGACAGCTTCGGCTTGTTGAACGTAAGGCCGCGGCCGGCCGAGATCGCGTCGTTGAAGGACACCGCACCCGGCAGCGACCAGGCCGGCACCATCTTCTTGACGCGGCGGACGACGAGGTTGACGATCACGCCCTTGAAGCCGAGCAGGTCGCCCATGCTGCCGACTATGACGTGCTTCACCTGCGTCTTCGCGATCACCTGCTCGACCGTGTGGGCAAAATTCTCCAGCACGATGATGGCTTCGGCGCCGGAATCCTTGAGCTGGTGCTCGAGTTCGCGCGGCGTATAGAGCGGGTTGACGTTGACCACCGCGAAACCGGCGCGCAGCACGGCGGCGGTGGCGACCGGATATTGCAGCACGTTCGGCATCATGATCGCGACGCGGGCGCCGCGCTGGAGACCGCGACCCTGCAAATAGGCAGCGAGCGCCAGCGACATCTGGTCGAGGTCGCGATAGCTGATCGACTTGTCCATGCAGATGAACGCCTTGCGGTCGGCGAACTTGGTGAAGCTCTCCTCCAGCAGGTCGACCAGCGATGCGTATTGGGTCGGCTCGATGTCAGCAGGCACGCCGGGCGGATATTGCTTGAGCCAGATGCGCTCCATGGAAAACTCCCCTCATCTACCAGAGCCCGTTGTGTCTCGGGCTTGCCTCATTGCCGGCAGTATCGAGCCTGCCGGAACGGGTGGCAAGCCGGTCGAGGCTTAGGCCAAAGGTCAGGGAGTAGCTACTGGAATCGTCGAGATGCCGCGCTGCCGCAGGTGCGAAGCGCGGCGGTTTTGGCCTCGAGCGCGTTAACTGTTGTTGGCCGGCTTGGCGCCAGGCTTGGTCGCGGCCTTGGGTTTGGCGGGCTTGGCAGCCTGCTCGCCGCTCGCTGCGGGCTTCGCCGCTGCATCAGACTTGGCTGCCGCGTGCTTGGTCCCGGCCGGTTTGACTGCGCTCTTGGTATCGGGCTTGGCGTCGGGCTTGGCACCCGGCTTCGCCGCCGCGGTCTTGGCGCCCGCGTCTTTCGGCTTGTCAGCTGCGTCAGGCTTCCTGGCGACGCGCGACTTCTTGCCACGCGGCTTTGGCGTGGCCTGCTGGTCGGCATCGGCCGCGACTGCCGCGATCAAGGCGGTGCCGGTGCGGGTCGGGCCGGTATAGACCAGCACGGGCTCTGCCGCCGCGGGGGCGGAGGCCATCAGCTCGGAGGCCTTCACCAAGGGCGGCTGAAGGCCCGCGGTGAAGAAGCTGACCTGGGCCTCGCCGCCGGTGGCGGAGGCCGATCCGGAGGTGCCTCCATTGGAGGCGATCAGCGCGTCGTCATCGTCGCTGGCCGGCCGCTTGCGATGACCGCCGCACATGTCCTCGCGCAGGTTTGGCGGCGAGGCGTCGACCGGCACCAGCCTGTCGACGGTGCCGAGCGAGGGGCGGAGCCAGGTGAGATTGTCCTGACTGAAGCCGCGCTCGAGCAGCTGCGCCGCTTTCACCGCGCGCGCGGTGCCGGAGTTCGCGCCGAGCACCACCGCGATCAGCCGGCGGCCGTTGCGCGTGGCCGACGCAACGAGATTGTAGCCGGAGGCGCAGATGAAGCCGGTCTTGAAACCGTCGGCGCCGGGGTAGCGGCCGATCAGCTTGTTGAAATTGCCGGTGACGCGCTTGCCGAAGCGGATTGCCGGGATGTGCACGAAGTATTCGTATTCCGGCAGGTCGCGCAGGAACGAGCGCGCGAGAATGCCAAGGTCGCGCGCGGACGTGATCTGGCCGTCGGCGGGCAGGCCGTTCGGATTGACGTAGCTCGTCTGCGTCATGCCGAGCCTCTGCGCCGTATCGTTCATCATCGCGGAGAAGCCGTCGATCGAACCGCCGACGCCTTCGGCAAGCACCACGGCCATGTCGTTCGCCGACTTCACCATCATCATCTTCAACGCGTTGTCGACGGTGAGCTGCGTTCCCGGACGGAACCCCATCTTCGACGGCGATTGCGAAGCCGCCGTCGGCGACACCGTGAGCAGCGTGTCGAGCGTGAGCCTGCCGTCCTTCACCGCCTTCAGCGTCACATAGGCGGTCATGATCTTGGTGACGGAGGCCGGATACCAGGGAATGGTCGCGTTTTCCGCCTGCAGCACCTTGCCGCTGTCGGCCTCGATCAGCAGCAGTGCCTCGGCGCCCGCCGCGCGCGGTGCTAGCAGCGCGGCGGCTGCGAGGGCCGCGGCGAAGAGATTGAACAGGGACTTGCGAAGCAGCGGGCGAAGGGCGTGCACTATCCGATTCCGGTCCTTGGAGACCCGCCGGTTCCGGACGGTTCTCGTGATCTGAGTTTCGGGTTTTGAAATCCAGCGCCGCCGCTTGCGGCGTCGCAAACCTATACCGGCTCGTGCGTCGAGAATAGGGGTTTGGAGCGGGTATTCCGCAAGGAAGTGGGCCGAATTTCGACGGTCCTGTGAGGACTTGCTATGGGGACTTGGCTGCTGTCGCGGCAGCCTCGGCGGCCGTCACGCTGGCCCGTGTCGTCTCCTGAACCATGAACTGGGCCCTCGCGAGCTCGGCAAAATGGCCGCCTTCGGCCACGAGTTCATCGAAAGTTCCGCTTTCGATCACGCGGCCATTCTCGAACACCAGGATCCGCGTGGCGTTGCGGATGGTGGAGAGACGGTGGGCGATCACGAACGTGGTGCGGCCCTTCATCACTTCGTCGAGAGCGGCGTTCACCTTGGCCTCGGTGACGGCGTCGAGCGCGCTGGTGGCCTCGTCCAGGATCAGGATCGGCGGATCCTTCAGCAGCGCGCGGGCGATCGACAGCCGCTGGCGCTCGCCGCCGGAGAGCATGCGGCCGCGCTCGCCGGCATTGGTCGTAAAGCCGCCGCTGCGCTCGATGAATTCGAGCGCCTGCGCGCGCTCGGCCGCCTTGCGCATCTCGGCTTCGGTCGCATCCGGTTTGCCGACGCGCAGATTGTCCTCGATCGAGCGGTTGAACAGCAGCGCTTCCTGGAACACGACGCCGATGTTTCGCCGCAGCGACGTCAGCGTCACGCCGCGCACGTCCATGCCGTCGATCTTGATGAAGCCGGACTGCGGATCGAAGGCGCGATGCAACAGCGCGATCGCGGTCGACTTGCCGGCGCCGGTCGGGCCGACCAGCGCGATGGTCTGGCCGGGCAGCGCGGTGAAGGAGAGGTCCTCGATTGCCGGCCGCTTGCCGTCATAGGAGAAGGTGACGTCGTTGAATTCGACGAGGCCGGACAGCCGCCCCGCATCGATCGCGTCGGGGCGGTCGTGCACCGCGGGCACCGCGTCGAGCACGGTGAAGAATTCGCGCAGGCGCGGGGCTTCCATGAACACGTTGTTGATGAAGCTCACGACCTGCTCGAGCTTCTGGATCAGCATCGTCGCGAAGCTCACGAACATCACGATCTCGCCGACCGAGGTGAGCCCCTGGTCGTGCAGGGCGATGCCGAGCGAGAAGATCGCGAGCACCGTGATCGTGGTCGAGGCGCGGGTGATGACGGTGACGAGCGCCCACCACGACAGCACCGGCATCTGGGCGGCGAGCAACTCGTCGGCGACGGAGCGCAGTCCTTTCACCTCGGATTCGACACGGACAAAACTCTGCACCAGTGCGACATTGCCGAGCGCGTCCGAGGCGCGGGCGGAAAGCTCGCTGTAGTGCTCCTCGACCTCCATCTGCATGCCGAAGGTCCTGCGCACCACGAAGGTGGTCAGTGCGGTGAAGACGATGCAGAGCACGAACAGCAGGATCGCGAGCCGCCAGTTCAGGTAGAGCGACAGCGGCAGCAGAACCACGACCGACAGGATCGCGGCAAAGTGCTCGCGGAAGAAGCCGAGCCACAGCCGCCACAAGGCGTCGGTGCCGTTGAGCATCACCTTCATCAGCCGGCCCGAATGGGTGCCTGAGTGGAAGGTCAGCGGCAGTTGCAAAATGTGCTCGAAATAGTCGGTCAGCACCGCCTGGCGCTGGCGGTGGGAGAGCCGGTCGGCCTGCAGCGCCACGAGCGCGCTGCAGGCGATGGTGAACAGCCCGAACGCCACCCAGGCCATCAGGAACGGCCAGGCCGAGTTCGATCCGGCGACCGTCTTGCCGGAGAGCACGTCGACGATCCGGCCGAACAGCACGGGTTCCGCGAACTGCGAGGCCGCAAGCAGGAGGTTGGCAAACGCCAGCAACCAGCCCAGCCGCGCCTCTTTGCCGAGCAGTTCGAGAACGCGGGTGTAGAGACGAAGGATGGTCATGCGGGGGACGAACTCGAGCGGACAAAACGGTGTGAGTCCGCATTCTAAGCAGGGATCGCCCGCGAGATACAGCGGAAGCTACCGGTTTTGCTCAGTTGATCAGCCGTCCCGCGACCGGCGGCAGGAACCGGTCGTCGAAGATATCTCCCGCGGCCGGCCGTTTGCGGAATTTGAAATCCTGCGCGATCTGGTCGATCGAACGATCCAGGCGCGCCGCGTCGAGGCCGCCGAGGCCGTTGCGCTTGACCTCGTCGGTCAGGATGTTGTCGATGAGCACGCTGCGCAGGCGTTCCCGCTCGAGGTCGCGGTCGCCGTCGTCGATCCGGCTCGTGGCTTCGTCCGCCGCACGTGCCGGCTCTTTGACGGTCGCGCTGACGCCGGCGATCAATGCGCGGACGAACCCCTTCACTGCGTCGGGTTTCGTGGCGGCGAAAGCGGGGTTGGCCACCACGGCGAAGCCGTAGGCCTCGCAGCCATAGTCGGCATAGCGGAGTACCGCGAGATCGCCACCGGGCACGCCGCGGTCGCGCAGGTTCACCGCCGAGAGATAGCTGAAGCCCGCGACCGCATCGACCTGGCCGGCGGAAAGGAGCGGCTCGCGCACCGCCGCACTGATCTTGTGGAATTTCACCCGCGAGACGTTGATGCCGTTCTGCTGCGCCAGCGCCGGCCACAGCCGCATCGACAGGTCGCCGTCGGCGACGCCGACGGTCTTGCCGTCGAGGTCGGGCAGCAAGTGGATGCCGCGGCTTCGGCGCGCGATGATCGCGTAAGGCGCGCGGTCGAACAGCACGAACACCGCCTTGATCGGCGCCGCATCGTCCTTGTCGCGAAAGCGGATCAGCTCGTTGATGTCGACGAGCGCGAGCTCGCTGTCGCCCTTGGCGACGCGTGCGAGCGCTTCCGGCGATCCAGCTGCGGTCTTGAAGGAAACGTTGAGACGCTCGTTGCTGAAGCTGCCGTCCTTTGCAGCAAGGAAGAACGGCGCCATGCTCGCATCGATCGGACGATCGAAGGTGAAGTGGATCGCAGTGGATGGCGTGGCGGTCTCGGCCGCGGTGACATCGCGCGCAGTCAGCGCGGCAAGCGAGATGGCAACGGCCAACAGGCCGCGAAGGGCGATCGTCTTGAATTCGAACATCAGTCGCGCCGGTCCCGCATTGTTACGGTTTGGTGACGCTCGCAGCGCCGGCAGGCCGGTAGCCTTGCGCGCGCCAACATGAACGGCGGATGAGCGGCGGTTGCGTCATGATTACGCAACCCCGTTCAGCTTCTGTTGTGGTTGGGGAACCCAACATGGGATGCGGGTGTTTGAAGGACATGAGCCTGTCGTCAGGCACACCATTCGCGGTCCCAAGGAGGGTCCAGGACATGTTTGACAGATTGTCGAGATTCGCCGGCCGCAAGGCCGTTCTTGCCACTGCCGCCGTGGTCGCGCTGACCGCGGTCGCCCCGACTGCTTCATATGCAGGCGGCCGCCACTGGCATGGCGGTGGCGGCGGTGCTGCGGCTGCCGCGGCCTTTGCCGGCATCATCGGCACCGGCCTTGCGATCGCTGCGACCCGTGACGCCTACGCTTATGATTACGGTCCGGGTCCGGGCTATGGCTATTACGGCGGCCCTGTCTACTACAGTGGCCCCGCCTACGGTCCTTACTACGGCCCGGGCCCGAACTACCAATATCAGCGCTATGGCGGCTCGGCTCCGTCGGAGCTTTGTGGCCAGGGCTACATGCAGAACTGCTACTAGCCTTGGCTAACCAAGTTCTTGGCTACCAAGTCCCTGGCTACCAGGTCCCTGGCTACCAAGTCTTGACCAAAACAGGCTGTCGCGCTTGCCGCGGCGGCCTGTTTTTCGCTTTTATCACCACACGTTAACGCGCCCGCCATTGGTTTAGAGTAGTTTGAGTACCATGAGTGATTCGCTTGAGCGGCTATATCTGGCTGTGCTCGCGGCCAAGGATCTTGATCCGGCAACATCGCGTACCGCCCGGCTATTTCAGCGTGGGCCATCCAAAATGGCGAAGAAACTGGCCGAAGAGGCCATTGAGGTCGTCATCGACGCGGTCAATGGCGATAGCGAGGCCGTGATCCGGGAAAGCGCCGACCTGCTCTACAATCTCACGGTGCTCTGGGCCTCGGCAGGCGTGCGCCCCGAGGATGTCTGGCGCGAAATGGCGCGGCGGGAAGACATGCTCGGCATCGCCGAGAAGCTGCCGAAGTCGCCGATGAAGCTGCCCAAGGTCGCGTCACCGCGCGTTGCCGCCAGGCGGCCAATTGTCGCGCTGGAAGGCCGCACCGCGCGCAAGCGCCACTAGAACGTCACAAACTCGCGATGGACAAATCCGTCCCATGGTGCTTCATCGCGGCGCCATGCTGAAACGTATCTACGATTGGTGCATCGACGCCGCCCACAAGCCCTATGCGCTCTGGATCATGGGAGCCGTGGCTTTTGCAGAAAGCTCCTTCTTTCCGGTCCCGCCGGATGTGATGCTGATCCCGATGTCGCTGGCGCGCCCGCAGCGCGCCTGGGTCTATGCGGCGATTTGCACCGTCACCTCGGTGCTCGGCGGCCTGCTCGGCTACGCCATCGGCGCGCTGCTGTTCGACTCGGTCGGTCACTGGCTGATCCAGGTCTATGGTCTCGGCGACAAGGTCGATGCCTTCCGTGCCTCCTATGCCGAGTGGGGCGCGGTGATCATCCTGCTCAAGGGACTGACGCCGATCCCCTACAAGCTCGTCACCATCACTTCGGGCTTTGCCGGCTATAACCTCATTCTCTTCATACTGTGCTCGATCGTCGCGCGCGGCGGACGCTTCTTTATCGTGGCGATCCTGCTCAACCGGTACGGCGACTGGATCCGGCACAAGCTCGAGGAGCATCTCGGATTGTGGGTGGCGATCGGCGCCATTGTGCTGGTGCTCGGCTTTGTCGTGGCGGTCAAGCTGATCTAGACCCCACGCTTTGCCGTTGCGCCGGCTTCGGCTACGGTTGCCGTCATGATGGTTCGATCCGGCAATCCGGCCGTGCGGCTTGGGACGCTGACGTCAGCAGTGCTGCTGATCCTGCTCGGCGCGGGCGGCACGGGACGGCCGCAATCTCCGCCGCCGTCGCTCGGCCTGCAGGAGCAGGGACAGCAGGCCGCGCCATCGACACCTGCGCCGCCCGCGCGCGAGGAAAATCCCGGGCTGATCAACGAAATGGGCAAGCTGTTCGACAAGCTGCCCTCGATCCTGCCGCCGATCAAAAGCCCTGGTGAGACCATGAACGACCTGTCGCGGCTGGCGAAGCCGTCGACCGTGGTATCGGGGCGTGTGGCCTGCCCGGCCTCGTCGAATGGCGCGCCGGATTGCAAGCAGGCCGCCGATCAGCTCTGCCAGGCCAAGGGCTACAAGGAAGGCAAGAGCCTCAACGCCGACTCCGCCGAGAAATGCTCGGCCAAGGTTCTCATTCCCGGCAGGCAACGCAAACCGGATGACTGCCGCACCGATACTTTTGTGACCAGCGCGCTGTGCCAGAACTGAGGTGATGGCCTCGCGCGCATGCAACCAGGAGCGCCTATGAGCCGTACGGAGCAGGATTTCCTCGGACAGCGTGAGATCGCCGACGACATCTATTACGGCGTCCAGACCATTCGGGGTAAGGAGAACTTCCACATCACCGGCATTCCGATGAACCAGGAGCCTTACTTCGTGAAGGCGCTCGGTTACGTGAAGAAGGCCGCGGCGATGGCCAACCGCGACCTCGGCGCGATCGACGCCAAGGTGGCCGACGCGATCATCCTCGGCTGCGACCGCGTCATTGCCGGCGACATGATGGATCAGTTCGTCACCGACTTCATCCAGGGCGGCGCCGGTACCTCCACCAACATGAACGCCAACGAGGTGATCGCCAATCTCGCGCTGGAATCGCTCGGCTTCGGCAAGGGCGACTACCAGCACGTCAGCCCCAACGATCACGTCAACTATGGCCAGTCGACCAACGACACCTATCCGACCGCATTTCGCCTGGCGCTGATCCTGCGGCTCGAGAGCTACATGACGGCGCTGCGCCAGCTCCAGGAGGCGTTCTTCACCAAGGGCCGAGAGTTCGACCGCGTGCTGAAGATGGGCCGCACGCACCTCCAGGACGCGGTGCCGATGTCGCTCGGGGCCGAATTCCGCGGATGGGGCACCACGATCGGCGAGGAGGTCGACCGCATTTCGGAGGCGCGCGCGCTGCTGCGCGAGATCAATCTCGGCGCCACTGCGATCGGCACGTCGGTGACCGCGGCTGTGGGCTATCCCAAGCTTGCGGTCCGGCATTTGAGTGCGCTGACCGGCATCGACTTCATCCTTGCCGGCGATCTCGTCGAGGCGACCTCGGACACCGGCGCCTATGTGCAGCTCTCCGGCGTGCTCAAGCGCACGGCGAGCAAGCTGACAAAGATCTGCAACGACATCCGCCTGCTGGCGTCCGGTCCGCGTGCCGGCTTCAACGAGATCAACCTGCCGCAGCTCCAGCCGGGCTCGTCGATCATGCCGGGCAAGGTCAATCCGGTCATCCCTGAAGTCGTCAACCAGACCAGCTTCCTCGTCATCGGTCTCGACACCACGGTGACGCTGGCGGCCTCGGCCGGCCAGCTTCAGCTCAACGTGATGGAGCCGGTGATCTCGTTCGCGCTGTTCTTCTCGATCCGCACCATGGAGCGCGCGGTCAACAGCCTGCGCGAGAACTGCGTGCTCGGCATCACCGCCAACGAGGAGCACACCCGCAACATGGTGCTGAACTCGTTGGGTATCGTTACGGTGCTGAAGCCGCTGCTCGGCTACAAGCAGTGCGCCGAGATCGCGCGCGAGGGCTACAAGAGCGGCAAGACGCTGCACCAGATCGTCGTGGTCGAGCGCAAGCTGCTGACGCAGGAGAAGTGGGACGAGATGTTCTCGTTCGAGCGGCTGATCAATCCGGATCTGATTGGGTAACTTGCTGTCATTCCGGGCTCGACGCTGCGCGTCGCCCCGGAATGACGAAAAGGAATTCCGCTGTTTGGAATTGCGGTAACGACGTCCGGTCCGGCGTCAAAACGCAATACTTGACAGTGGAAAGATTGCCTTGTTGGTATGGGTCCCAACCTTCAATTCGTCGGCCAATAGAGGATCGTTCCGCAATGTCCATGCCTGCCTTGTTCAAGGGACGCCTGTCGATCCCCGTGATTGGTTCGCCGCTCTTCATCATCTCGGTGCCCGATCTCGTGATCGCGCAGTGCAAGGCCGGTGTGGTCGGCTCGTTTCCGTCGCTGAACGCGCGGCCGCCGGAGCTGCTCGACGAATGGCTGGCGCGGATCACCGAAGAGCTCGCGGCCTATGACCGCGCCCATCCCGACAAGCCCTCGGCGCCGTTCGCGGTGAACCAGATCGTGCACAAGTCGAACAACCGGCTCGATCACGACATGCAGCTCTGCGCCAAGTACAAGGTACCGATGATCATCTCGTCGCTCGGCGCGCGCGAGGAGCTCAATCAGGCCGTTCACGGCTGGGGTGGCATCGTCTTCCACGACGTGATCAACCAGAAGTTCGCTCACAAGGCCATCGAGAAGGGCGCCGATGGCCTGATCCTGGTTGCGGCCGGCGCCGGCGGCCATGCCGGCACCATCTCGCCGCTGGCCTTCGTTGCAGAAACGCGAAAATGGTTCGACGGCCCGATCGCACTGTCGGGTGCCATCGGCAACGGCAAGGCGATCCGCGCCGCGCGCATCCTCGGCGCCGACTTCGCCTATATCGGCTCCGCCTTCATCGCGACCAAGGAAGCCAACGCGGTCGAAAAGTACAAAGAGATGATCGCGGGCTCGACGGCCGACGACATCGTCTACTCCAACCTCTTCACCGGCGTGCACGGCAACTATCTGAAACCTTCGATCCTCGCCGCCGGCATGGATCCGGAAAACCTGCCGACGTCCGATCCGTCCAAGATGAATTTCGGCACCGATGCCTCCGGCGAACGCGCCAAGCCGAAGGCCTGGAAGGAGATCTGGGGCTCGGGCCAGGGCATCGGCAGCATCGACGGCGTCATCCCCGCGGCCGATCTGATCGCGCGCTTCAAGAAGGAATACGACGAAGCGATCGATCCGCCGTTGTGAGTTGTTGTCGTCCCGGACAAGCGAAGCGCAGATCCGGGACCCACAATCACAGGGAGGAGTTTGGCGAAGACTCGTGGTTACCAGTCTCGCGCCACAGCTTCTTCCTGGGGTAATGGGTCCCTGCTTTCGCAGGGACGACACCTGATTTCGGTCACCAACCGTCAAAGCCAGCAGAGATTTAAGCGATGACCGCCATCTATCGCGTCGACGGCAACAGCGTCGTCACCGGCCCTGACGCCGCCGGCCCGTGGGACCGGCGCATGCAGCACGGCTCGGCGCCGGCATCGCTGGTGACGTGGGCGGCGGAACGCATTCCGACGCCGGTGCCGATGAACATCGCGCGCGTCACCATCGATCTGATGCGGCCGGTGCCGGTGGCGCCGCTGACGATTGCGACCGAAGTCCTGCGCGAAGGCCGCAAGATCCAGCTCTGCGAAATCAAGCTGCTCGCCGACGGTGTGCAGGTCGTCGGCGCCACCGTGCTCAAGATCAAGCGGCAATCGCAGCCGTTGCCGGACGACGTCAAGGAGTTGCCGGTCACGCTGCCGTCGCCCGAGGACTCGCTGGTCGAGGACGGCCACGCCGCCACCAGCCCGTTCGTGAGAGCGGTCTCGATGCGCGCTGCGCGGGGCCGCTTCGGCCAGGCCGGCGCTGGCGCGATCTGGTTTCGCGTGGATCATCCGCTGATTGAAGGCGAAGCCATCTCGCAGGCGATGCGCGCCGTGGTCGCCGCCGATTTCTCCAACGGCACCGCTTCGACGCTCGACTTCCGTGCGTGGACCTACATCAACGCCGATCTCACCGTGAACCTTTCACGCCAGCCGGTTGGCGAGTGGATCTTGCTCGACGGCGAATCCTGGATCGGCACAGACGGCGCCGGTCTCGCGATGTCGCGGCTTGCGGATCGCCAAGGCTATTTCGGCCGCGCGGTGCAGAGTCTGGTGATCGAAAAGCGGTAAGCGTGACGGCAAGCGCCGCGATCGCTCCTTGAGCCGATTGAACGGCAGACTTCCGCCGCCGCGGAAGGGATGCCCTGGTCGCGAACCTCTTCTTGTCCGGAGGTCTCTGTTCGACGCCAGCGTCCTGCCAGTTCAGCTGCCGTAGACGATCTTGATCTCCCACAGCAGGACGATGATAGCCGTGATCAACGTGATCGCGGCCAACGCACTTTCCAAGGAAGCGACTCTCATTTGGTACTCCGCTTCCCAGCCCCGCTAGCGGTCTAGTTGATTCGTTGATTCGCCCGCAATTGCGCGGACGGGGTGCCTGAAAGTCCCTTCCGAGCTGTTGTTCGCGGGTCACAGCGACACCGTAAAACCCCGGGGCGGGGCGCGAGCAACCGTGCGGTGCTGCGTGCCACAAGTTGCAGATCGAGATGACTACCCCACCATCCGGTCCCGTCCGCTCCAGAAGCCTGCGCGCAGCACCTTCTTGTCGACCTTGCCCACGCCGGTCATCGGCAGCTGCTTGACGAACTGGATCTGCTTTGGCGCATGGGCCGAGCCCTTTCGCACCCGCACCATATTGACCAGCTCGTCCGCATCCGGCTTTGCGCCTTCGCGGGGAACGACGACGGCGGTAACGGCTTCGCCCCATTTCTCGTCGGGGACGCCGACGACCGCGACCATCGCGACGTCCGCGTGCTGCGACAGCACGTCCTCGACCTCGCGCGGAAAGATGTTGAAGCCGCCGGAGACGATCATGTCCTTCTTGCGGTCGAGGATGAACATGTAGCCGCGCTCGTCCTTGCGCGCGATGTCGCCGGTATGGACCCAGCCGTTCTTCAGCGTTTCGGCCGTGATGTCGGGCCGCTTCCAGTATTCCGCCATGACGTGCGGAGCGCGCACGCAGATCTCGCCGGCCTCGCCCGTCTTCACCTCCTGGTCATTGTCGCCGAGAATCCTGACCTCGCAGGCCGAGATCGGGAAGCCGCAGGACAGGAACAGGTCGGGCGTCTTGGGATCATGATCCGCCTTGCGCAGCACCGAGACCGGATAGCATTCGGTTTGGCCGTAGAGTTGCGAGAACACCGGCCCGATCCGCTCGATCCCCTCGATCAGCCGGCTCGGCGACATCGCGGAGGCGCCGTAGAGCACGAGCTCGAGCGAGGAGAGATCGGTCTTGCTCAAGGCGGGATGATCGAGCAGCACATAGATCATGGTCGGCACGAACAGCGTGAAATTGATGCGCTCGCGCGCGATCGTCGCCAGCACAGCCTCGGGATCGAAACCTTTCAGCATGTGCACGGTGCCGCCGCGCATCAGGGTCGGCAGCACCTTCGTGCCGGCGACATGGCTGATCGGGGCGACCGCCAGATAGCGCGCGGCCTCGGGGATTTCGAAATCGGCGAGGATCGCGCCGGCGGCCCCGCTGTTTTCGCGGTGGTAGCGCAGCGCGCCCTTGGATTTGCCGGTCGTGCCGCCGGTGTAATTCAGCGTGGCGAGATCGTCGGGGCCGGCGAGGCACCGCGCGCTGGCTTGGCCTTCGATCTCGATCGCCTGCAACAGGTCGACACCGTAGTTGGCCGGTCCCATGGTGAAGACCGCCTTGAGCCGGCCCGCCTGCGCGGCGAGCTCGCCGCCGCGATCGCGAAAGGCGGCCGCATCGACCACCAGTACTTCCGCCTCGGAATCATCGAGCTGGAAGAGCTGGTCACCTTGCGATCCCAGCGGATGCAGCCAGGTGATGCAGAACCGCGACAATTGCGCAGCGACGCCGGCGCACCAGGTGTCGGCGCGGTTGGCGGTGAGGAAGGCAACGCGCGTGCCGGGCTGCAATCCAAGCCGCATGAACACGCCCTGGATCCGCCCGATCAGGTCGATGGTGCCCTGATAGCTCAGCGATCCGCCGGGCCAGGCGAAAGCGGTGCGGCCGGGATAGCGCGACAGCGCTCGTAGCGTCTGCGCACAAGCCGGGGAGGACGCGTGGAGCGGATCGGACATTTGTTTCCTCGTTGCTTTGTCATCGGCTTCTGACGTGCCAATGTTGCGTGCAACGCTAGCACAGAGAATGCGGGATGGAACGACAAAGCCCGCACAGTGACGTTTGAGTGAAGGAGAGGCTTCGGTGGCATCCGATCGGCTGCAGCACTTCCGCGATCGTCTCGGCCTGCCTTTGATCGCGGCGCCGATGTTTCTGGTGTCAGGCGTCGAGCTCATGGTCGCAGCCTGCCGCAACGGTGTGATCGGCAGCTTCCCCACCGTGAATTGCCGCAGTACGGAACAACTCGATGAATGGCTCACCGGGATCGAAACGCGGCTGCGGCAGCACGAAGATCAAGCCGGCCGCAAGGCCGCGCCGCTGTGTCCGAACCTGATCGTGCATCGCTCCAACGCGCGGCTGGAGCAGGATCTCGCCGTGCTGCTGCGACACAAGCCGGAGATCGTCATCACCTCTGTTGGATCGCCCGCGCCGGTGCTGAAGCCGCTGCATGAAGCCGGCGCGCTGGTGCTGGCGGACGTGGCCTCGATCCGCCACGCCGAGCGCGCGGCGGAAGCCGGCGCCGATGGGCTCGTGCTGCTCACCGCGGGCGCAGGTGGGCAGACGGGCTGGCTAAATCCGTTCGCCTTCGTCCGCGCGGTGCGCGCATTCTTTGACGGCATCATCGTGCTCGCCGGAGGCATCAGCGACGGCCGCGCGCTGCGTGCGGCCGAAGTGCTCGGCTGCGATCTCGCTTACATGGGCACGAAGTTCATCGCGACGCGCGAGAGCATGGCGGACGAGCGCCACAAGCGGATGCTGGTCGGGAGCAGCGCCGACGACATCTTGCTCACCACCGCGTTCACGGGATTGCAGACCAGTATGCTGAAGCCGTCGATCGTGGCTGCGGGCCTCGATCCCGACGATCTGCCGGCACGTGGCGCGATCGACATAGGCAAGGACATTGACGTCGACGCGCGCGAAAGCCGCCCGAAACGCTGGCGCGATATCTGGAGCGGGGGGCACTCGACATCGGGCGTGACCGACGTCATGGCGGTCGACGATCTCGTTGCGCGGACACTCGCCGAATATCGCGATGCGGGCGGGCGGTAGGCGGCGTCCCACACTCCGCCCCGCTTGCGGGGGAGGAAGAGGAGGCGCCATCGCTCCCGATCACAGTTAATCGAGCCCTCCTCCGCTGCCCCACATTTAACGGCAGATTAACCAACGCCCGCCAACAATCCCTCACGGCCGCCAATCAGGACCGAGAGGGACAGGCGATGGACTTCGATTTTCTCAATAGCAAGACAGCCGCGACGCTGGACGAGATCCGGGTCCGCGTGGCCCATGCCCTGGCCCGTCATCCGCTGTGCCGCAACGTGCGCTTCGACATCGTCAGCGTCCCCCGCACCCGCCGGGGCGGCAACTGGACGGTGACCCTGCAATCGGTCGAGCCGCGCGCGGTCTGGGAGGCCTCGGAGATCGTCGCCGACATCCAGGATGCCTACGACCTCGCGCTAGCTGCCTGATTTCCTTGAAATTTCAGAGCATGTCGCTGTAGTCCGCGCGATTGCCGTTGCGATGGCACGGTTAGGCCTTAATTACCGCCCAGTTTCCGGGCACTTATCACGTGGACTTGAAGTTGGGCGCGGAGAGACGTTTGTCCAAAACCATCACCATCGTCGTGCTGACCTGTTTCCTCGTCCTCGGCGCGGCCACCACTGCCATCCTCGGCCGTGACAGCGTGCCCAGCGTCAGCGCCGAGATGATCACGCAGGCCCCGCCGAAGCCGCTCGCGACCAACCGCGCCGCCAAGGCCGACCGTCTGGTTCCGACGCTGGCGCTGGCTTCGGCCGCGATCGAGCCGGTACAGGTGCCCGCCGACAGGCTTTCGCAGACCCCGGTGCTGACCGAGCCGCTGCGCCAAGCCTTTGCCGCCGCCACGCCGTCCGACTTTCCGATGCCCAAGGCAAGTGCGCATGATGCGCCGGCCGCGGCAGAGCTTCCTGCCGTCGAAGTCCCGGCCAAGCCGAAGGTCGTCGCCAAGCCGCACCCGCAGAAATCCTATTCGCTGCTGTCCGAGGCCCAGATCGCGGGCATCAGGGATCGCCTGAAGCTGTCGTCGTCGCAGGAATATTACTGGCCCTCGGTCGAGACCGCCCTGCGAAATGTTGTCCGCAAGATCTCAGCAAACAAGCTCTCCAATCCGAACGCGCCGGGCGTGCCGATCGATCCGAATTGCGACGAGGTCCAGCAGTTGAAATCGGCCGCGATGCCGCTGCTGTTCCAGCTGCGCGACGATCAGAAGGAAGAAGTGCGCAAGCTCGCCCGCATCATCGGGCTGGAGAAGGTCGCGCAGCAGATCTGACGCGCAAGTTCCTCTGGGAACTGGCCCCCGTATCAGGAACATCCGGCAATCGACAAGCGTTGCCCGCTCCAGAGAGGGAGTGGATCAATGCGCGCCTCGACTGCCTATTTCGTCGGTGCCGGAACGATCGTTGCCGCCATCGCCATTGGTCTTGGCGGCGGCATCGTCGCCGGCAATATCATGAATCCGGTCTCGCCCAAGCAGGGTCCGGACACGAGCAAGATGGCGCAGCGCGCTGAAGCCACCAAACCCGCGACGACGAACGCGCCATCCGAGCGCTTGCAATATCTCACCGGCTCGCAAGCCTTCGGCGCCATGATCGCCGCGCCGGCGCAGGCCGAAGCCGCAAAGCCGGACACGCAGGCGAACGCTGAACCGCCGGCCCCACAGCCTTCCCGAGCGGCCGCGGCCGAACCGCCCAAGCCGGCACCGGCATCGCCTCCGCAAGTCGCAAAGCCTGCCGAGCAGCAGGCATCGACAGAGCAGCCATCCTCATCCTCATCCTCATCCGACAACGCCTATGCCAAGGCCAGGGATTCCGACGTGAAGCGCGCCGCGTCCGAACGGCGCCGCATGGAGCGCCGCGAGCGCTGGGCCGAGCGCCGGCACTACGATGCCCGCGAGTCGCGCGGCATGCGCGACCGCACCGATTGGGACGACGTCGCGCGCAACATCCGCGAAGATTCCGATGCGCGCGATGTCGCGAGCCGGCCGCGCGGCGGCTTCAGGCTGTTCGGGCCTGACGACGATTAGCGTCCCTCCTCGTCGTCGCGCACGCGATCGTGAGCGACGGTTCGTTCTGCGGACGTGCTTGCCTCGAATTTCAACTTCCAGACGATCTCCGTTCAATGCATGATTGGCGCGGCTAGCCATAGGCCGCGTCATGGGCGTAGCGCTGTTCGCTTGGGATCGCTTCTTCGCGCCGCAAGGCGAAGGCGTCACCGTGCCGGCGCCGGTTGACGGGCCGGTACCGCCTGGCTGCTCCACCTTCCAGCGCGACATGCGCGGAGCCGCGGCTTCACCACGCTGCAATTGCCCTCGAAGGCGGACGGCGGCGCGGCCTTCTCGACGAACCTCATTTGTCGCGCGTTACAAACCTTTCAGAGGTTGCCATGTCATTTCATCTGTTGTGGACGTCCGCGGACAGTCTCATCGTGGCCTTTGCGCTCGCATTCGTCGTTCCGCAGCGGCATGTGCTGCCGCTCGTTCTGATGTTCGGCGTTTGCGATGCGCTGGGTTCCGCGCTCGGTGTCACCATGCCGGTCGCGGACAGGCTCGTCGCGATCCTGTTGATCGCATGCGGTGCATCGCTGCTGCTGCGCCATCCAGTCGCGCAACGTCTTTTGAATGCGCCGGGCTGGTTCTATGTGCTGCCGCCGCTGCTGGCGATCGACAATTTCGTGTCGCGCACGCCTGATGCGCCGACCGTTACCGCACTGTCGAGCGCGATCATGGCCGGGCTCGGCTTTGCCTGCGGAGCCGTCGTGTCGAGCGGGTGGCGCGCAGGCTTGCGCGACGTACGACCGCTTGCAGCGGCTTGCCTGATTGCGGCCGGAAGCCTCCTCGCTTATGGAGCCTGACCATGGTCGCCTCCGTCACGACCCGCAGCTACGACCGTGCCCGTACCGGTGCGAACAATTCCGAGACGGTGCTGACGGCGACCGCCGTCCGCACCAGGGGCATCGTCAAACTCTTCAGCCTTCGGATTCCCGACGATCCCAGGCTTGAGGCGCAGCCGCTGGCGGTCGGCGGCGTGCACATGGCCGACGGCAAGACCCGCGACCTGATCTTCCAGGCCAGCATGGGCAATTGGGTCTATGCATTCGACGCCGTGACCGGCGAGAAGATCTGGGCGACCAACCTCGGACGTCCCATTATCGGAACGAGGGCCATCGACGGCCACATGACCAACGTCCATTGGGGCATTCTCTCGACCCCGGTGATCGACGAGGGGGCGGGTATTCTCTATGCCTGCGCCTGGATCAGCGACGACGGCAGCGTCGCCAAGGGGCAGCATTTCCTCGCGGCGCTGCGAATCCGCGACGGCTCGAAGGTGCACGGGCTGCTGAACCTGGAGGGCGCGATCTACACGCCGCCGAACGGCCTGCCGGTGCAGAAATTCGTCTCGGCCCAGCGCAAGCAGCGCAGCGCCCTGACGCTGATGCAGAACCACGTCCTGATTCCCTTCGGCACGATCGCCGAGACATCGAAGACGGCGCGCGGCTGGCTGCTCGCGGTCGACGCCCATGCCTGGCGGCTCGCTGCGTCGTGGTGCTCCACCGTCACCGGCTCCGGCGGCGGGCTGTGGCAGAGCGGGGCCGGCCCGGCCGTCGCTCCCGACGGCTCAATCTACGTCATCACCGGCAACGGAGCGTTCTCGCCGCAGCATGGCGACTTCGGCGAGAGCATCGTGCGGCTCGCCTTGCACACCGGAAGCCATGCGCATTTCGAGGTCGTGTCGTGGTGGGCGCCATGGACCGACGCCAACCGGATCGGCGCGGCCGCGGTCGCAGCAGCCGACGACGATGACGAGCCGGCGTTGCCGTCCAACGTTTACCTGCCCTCCGTGATCGCGCATGCAAGGCGCATGGGAATGCCGCTGAAGCCTCGACATGCGCGCGAGATGCCGGATGTCGCGGTCACCTCGGCTCGCAGTGCAACCGACGCGCAGATCGCGCCAGTGGTGGCGCATCACATGGAGGCGATGAACGAGTCGATGTGGGGCGACCAGGATTTCGGTTCCGGCGGTCCGGTCTATGTTGCCTCCGCCCACGCCATTCTGGCCGCGGGCAAGGACGGCATCCTCTACACCGGCAATGCCAATGCGCTCGGCAAGACGCAGCCGGGCGAGCTCGTGGCCGGCCATTTCGCGGCGAACTACAACAGGCTTCGCATGCCGCCGATCCTGTACACGTATTTCGATCCCGCCGTGCCGCCGGCGCCGGCATCACCGATGGAGCTGAATCTGTTTCCCGGCGGCGCGACGCGGCATCTGCATGGCACGCCGCTGCTGTTCCAGTCGTCCGTCCACGGCACCATGCATTTCGTCGGCGGCGAGAACAGCGCCTTGCGGGCCTGGTCGATCGCGGCCGACGGAAAAACGACCTATCTTGCCGGGGGCAACGAGATTGCCTCGCCGCAATCGCCGCGTCCGCCGGGCGGCATGCCCGGCTGGAGCATCACGCTTGCCGCAAACAACGGCGCTGACGGCATCATCGTGGCGATGGTGCCCTATCAGGACAGCAACATGATTCTCAGCCCGGGCCGCTTCCTGGTCTATGATGCGCAGAATTTCGCCACCAACCCGGATGGCTCCAAGCGGCTCCAGGTGATCTGGGACAGCGAGGACTGGGGACCGGAGCACGCCTTCATGCATCCCAAGTTCAACCGTCCGATCGTCTGGAAAGGCCGCATCTATCGCCCGACTTATGACGGCCGCATCGACGTCTATGGCCTGACGAACTAGCTGCTGTCCCTCTCCCTTCTTCGCGGGAGAGGGTGGCTCGCGGCAGAGAGTCTCTGCTCCGGGTGCGTCGAGGCAACGCTCATCCGCCTTGCTATTGGCAAGGCACCTTCTCCCACAGAGGGGAAGAAGATCACCCGCCGTGCGACTCCACCACCTTGCGGCAGGCGTCCGAGAGCTTTGTCTTGTTCTCGCGCAGGCAGGCATTCATCTGCGGCGGCTTGCCGATATGTTCGGCGCAGAATTTGCCGGCGTCGCCGCGGCAGGCCATCTGCTCCAGCGGCGTCGGACCGGATTGGGCAACGGCGGGCAGTGCAGCCGCGGTGAGCAGCAACGCGGCAAGAACTGAAGTCTTCATAAGGCACCTCTTTGCGATTGTGACTGGTCCCGCTGGGGTCGGGCGAGCCGGACCATCTCGCGGAGGCCCATTGCCGGTCCATGCCATGTTCATGGCATCGGCTCGCCCGCCGCACCCCCATCTTCATGGCATGTATCCGCGCGCCGTCTTTTGCCATTCAGGCTGCACGTCGGCTGCGAGACCCGGTGATTGCATCGGGGCGCCGAACGGGAAGCAGGAGAGCAAGATGTCGAAAAACGTGGGAGCGCTGAGCGCCGGGCTGACAGTCATGATGCTCGCGGGTGCGGCGATGGTGTCGCTGGGCACGAGCCCGGCTCAGGCGGTGGTCTATTGCAAGACGGTCGGCGTGCCCAAGGGCTGCGTGGTGCGGCCGGCCGGCGCGGTGGTGGTTGCGCCCGCCGCAGCGGTCGCGGTGGCGACGCCCGGCGTCGGCGCGCCCGGCGTAGGCGTTCGCGCGGGAACGCCGATGAATCGCGGCGGCCCGGTCAATCGCGTCGGCGTGCGCTGACGATCTCGTTCGATTGAGTTGATTGCATTGCTTCGGGCGAGTGGATGACTTGCGGACGACCCCCCGTCCTCCGCATGACAACAATCCGGCCCGTTCCCTCTCTCCGTGCGTCCCACACGTTCGGGGAGGGGGCTTTTCAGCCCGCGGCGGCGGCGTCGCTGTCGGGAAAGATTTTCGGCAATTGCAGCCGTACGCGCGTACCCGACAAATCCGAGGCCAGATCCAGCATCGCGCCGCAGCGCGCGGCGCGACTTCCCATGTTGCGCAAGCCCCGTGCGGTCTGGCCCGCGCTCCCGGCCTTGCCGTTGCCGGACAGGGCAAAGCCCTTGCCGTCGTCCGCAACGCTGATGCTGCCACACGGCCCGGAGGCATCTCCCTGGCCATCGTCGAGCGTCTCGATGGTAACGGTGATGTGGCGCGCCTGCGCGTGCTTGACCGCGTTGGTCACGGCCTCGTCGAGGATGCGCACGATCTGGATGACGTGCCAAGGCCGCAGCTCCGGATGCAGCGGCAAGCCCTGCGGCGTCGTCACGCGCCAGTCGAGCGCAATGTCGTGCGGCCGCAATTGCATCGCCACGCGCTCGCGCCAGGAGCCGAGCGCGAGCATCAGGTCGCCGCCGATGTCGTCCATGGAATCGATGACGAGGCGAAGATCCTTCAACGCGGCGCGCGCAGCGTCCGTGATGGTCGCGCCCTCATGGCCGCGCTCGGAGAGCGCGACGATGCTGACGAGCTGGCCGCCGAGGCCGTCATGCAGGTCGCGCATCAGCCGCGTGCGCTCGTTGGCGAGCGCGGCGGCCCGCGCACGTTCCTCCTCGCGGGCAAAGCTCGCCTTCAGCCGCTCCTCGGCCTCGCGCACGCGCGTCACGAGCTGATTGGCAAAGCCGTCGACCTGGTTCAATGCGCGGGCGAAACGCCAAGTCAATCCGGCGCCGATCGCGACCAGCATTGCCGAGTAGGACAGTCGCGAGACGAAGATGCGTTCGTTGGTCATGATCTCGAAGGCCGCCAGCATGTCATGGACCCAGCAGGTCAGCACGATAGTCACCGCGCAGCCGAGCGTGAAGCTCGCCGCGTCCTGCCGCCGGACCACCGCCGCCGCGGTGACGCACGCCATCAGGCACAGGCAGAGCCCAACCGTGGGGATGCCGAGCACCAGGAACAGAATGCGCGGCAGCGGCGGTCCACCGATCAGCCCGACCACGAAGACGACGAGCCCCGGCGCGAACAGCAGCGAGCCGTAGCGCGGCCAGCGCCAGCCGAAGAACAGCACGCCGAAGGCAACGATCAGCGCGCTCTCGATCGGCGCAGACGCGAGCAGCACCGCGGCGAGCCGGGATACGGTAGCCGGCGGCACCGGCGGCGGCGAGAAGGCCTGCACGACGCCGAGCACCATCGCCACCGCCAGCACGCCATAGACCGGCTCGCGGCGCCGCATCAGCCACATGATCGCGAGGATCACGGCGAGGATCGATTGCCAGGCGGAGAACGCCACCGGCAGCGTGACGAACAGCAGCGTCCGCGTTTCGTAGGACGGACGCAACGCGGTGTCCGGTCCGACATAGACGGTGTCGAGGAACCCCTTGAGCGGGCCCCAGACGAACAGCCGGACGGTGATCTCGTTGCTGCCGTCGTGCAGCAGCGAGGCCGGGATGAGCGCGATCTGCGGCGTGTTGCGATCCGGCCGGTTGGCGTTGGCATCGCGGCGGGAGTCGAGCGCGACGACGCCGTTGACCGCGACCTCCACCGCGTTGCTGAAGCGCGGCAGGTACACCGACCATCCCGGCGCAGCGTCAGTGCGCCGGAACGTGAAGGCGCCAGTATAGAGCGGCGGGTCGGCCAGCGAATAGCGCGACGAGGTGAAATGCGGCAGCGTCACCGCGCGCGTGGTGCCATCCTCGCGCAGCGAAAATCCGCTCAGCGCAAAGTCCTCGGGATCGCTGGGCTGGAGCAGCCGCAGCCCAAGGATGGTGGCGATCACGATCAGCGCCTGGAGCAGCAGATAAGGCACGAGGCGCGACACGATCAGCCGGCGCCGCGGGCGTGCAGGTGCCTTCGCCGCGATCTCGCTCACAGCTTGATCAGGCCCTGCTGCACCGCTTCGAACACCGCTTCGCTGCGCGTGTGCACTTCGAGCTTGCGATAGATGTTCTTGATGTGGCCGGGCACCGTCTGTCGGGAGAGGCCGAGATGGCTCGCGATCTCGGCGTAGCTGAATCCCTTGGCTATGCCCCAGAGGATGTCGATCTCGCGTGGCGTCAATCTTGCGGTGTTGAGCACAGGACCCGGCGGCGGCTCGGCCGAACTCTGCGCGGCGCCTTGCGTCCTGCGCACGATGAAGCGGGCGATCGAGGCCGAGATCGGCGAATGGCCGGCGACCAGATCGCGCACGGTGGTGGCGATGTCGGTCGGGAAGGCGTCCTTCAAGAGATAGCCGGTGGCGCCGACCGTGATTGCCGAGATCACGCTTTCCTCATCCCCTAGCGCCGAGATCACCATGATCTCGGTGTCGGGAAAGCGCTGCCGGGTCTCGCGGATCAGCTCGATGCCATGGCCGTCGGGCAGCCGCAGATCGGTCAGCAGCACGCGCGGGGCGCCGCCGTTCAGGGCCTGACGCGCCTCGGCCAGCGTACCGGCGCTGCGCACCTCATAGCCGGCCTTGACCAGCGCATCCTGGAGCCGCCAGCAGGTCGGCGCATCGTCCTCGACGAGGAGGATGGTGATGGCCTCACCCGTCTCGCCCTGTTCGGTCATGATCATCGTCCAGCACCGCGTGTCCCCCGCGGCCCGAGCCAAGCTTAGCCGCGGCGCGGACGCCGCGACACCCATAATCATGGGGGCCGCCACGATGCTCGGCTCCACCCGCTGGGGATGGTCGCGGCTAGTTCGCCGGCGGAGGAGCCGGAATGCGCTGGACCCGGATCGTCGCCGTACCGGTGTTGTTGTTGTAGAACTGGACGCGCGGTCCCTGGAGTGGAACGAGCCACCGCGGCGCAAACCGCAATGGTACGACTTGCGGGAAGAGCTGGACGGCATCATTGACGTAGAAGAACAGCTCGCCCGCCTCGGGCGCCACGAACTCCGCGACGAGTAGCTCGGACAATCCCTGACTGCGCCAGAGAGCGCGTGCCGCCGGCAGCGCCTGAGGCGGGATGGGCTCGAAATCTCCGAACGAACGCCAGACTCGTCTCAATTCGCTGTCCGGCTTCTTGAACTCCGCGGAGTCCTCGATCCGGATGGGGTAGTTGCTCCTGGTGGTGTCCTCATATGCCGGCACCGTCGCGTTGACCCGACGCGGCAACTCGTCGGCGGGGATCTCGTTGACGGCCAGCAGCGGCAGATTGTTCGATCCCCTGGTGCCGACCCGCACGATCGGCTGGAACCAGTCTGCGCCGTAGAGCCGCAGGATTGGCACGGCCGAACGATGGGTCAGATCCGGCGGGGTCCTGAAGCCGTTCAGACCGGTCATGATGGTGCGGTCGAACCAGGGATCCGCCATTTGAATCCAGACGCGATATTTGCGTCCCTTCTCCACCGCGAGCCGGCTCGCCCAGCAAAAATCGCTGACGTTGAACACCTCGCCGTCGCGGGCCGTAACGGGTACGTCGCCGACCGCGCGCGTGGAATTGCTGCCGACGCAAATGTCGCCGGTGCCTTCGCGCCAGTCGAGATAGCTGCGGGATGCCAGCAGCAACGCGGAGCCGAAAATGGCGACGAGGAAAATGCCCGGCAGCAGGACGTTGGTGAATGCCATGCGCACCGGCCATGCGTGCAGCCGCATCCAGCGTCCGATCGCGAGCAGCCAGCCCGATTTGCTAACCCGGCGTCTGGAGGCCCTTCGATCGGGCCTGTACCAGGCCAGCCGCGCGCGCTCCTGAATGCTGTCGCGCAGCGCCGCATTCCTGTTCCAGGCGATGAGGATGACAACGACAAGAACCGTGGTGAGGAAGGGATAATAGAGCGCGATGGCCAGCCATGGCCCCGCATAGGATGGCAGCACGCTCGCGAGGATATCGGCGAACGGCTTGACGACCGTGCCCGTGCCGCTGTCGAACGCCGTGATCCATTTGAGCAGCGTGGTATCTTCGAGGCCGTGCTCCTTGGACGACCCGACCACCGTACGCGCGATCCAGGGCCATGCGACCAATATGCCGAGCGCGATCACCAGCGAGAAATAGGCCACCCGGCGCCACCACACGGAGTCGAGCACCTGCCTGGCCATCTCCGCATCGGGCGGGCTCATCTCCATGAACGCGTCGGCCTCGGCCGCCTTTTGCGGATCGCCGATCCTTTTCGCGTAGGCGGATTTCATGGCCTTGCGTGTCTCGTCCCTCGTGAGCGGCAACACCTCTCCGCCCGGCAACAGGACCCTGGCATTCGCCGGAAGCATCAGCGGCGCATAATTGTCGCATCCGTGCAGCATGCGTTCGACGACGGCGAAGTGGACTACCGGCGGTCCGCCATCTTCGGCCCGGTCCGCGATCGGCCGCGGGCCGTAGCGGTACAGCACCGCGGCGCCGCTGCGCGAATCGTGCATCGGTCCGATCGCCGACTGGTATTCGCGGAAACGCTCGATCGTGCCGTCCTGGAAACGGAGCTGGCCGCCGAGTTGCTCGACCATCCAGACCAGAGGCACGAAGGACAGCGTGGATTCCGGATAGCCGCCGCCGATGTCGGAATGAACGCCCGCGAACCAGACCTCCTTGACGACCTGACCCGGCGGAAGATCGCGTTGGTCGATCCGCAGCGGGTGGAAGGTGGTGCGCTCGTCGTCCAGCGCAAGCGCGTGACAGGCGTGCTTGACCGTCTTCGACAGGCGATGGTTGCGGAAGGAGACCGGCCAGATTGCCCAGTCGATCGCGAGGCGGAGTTCTTCGACCGGGACGCCGAACGCCTCGACTGTGTCGAACAGTCCGAGAAATTCGATCGCGACCTGTTTGCGGCCGTCCATCGCGTCGCGCACCTTCGCGTAGGAGCGATGCCCAAGGACGAGGTGATAGAGATAGATGAGGACGTCGCGGATCCAGCGGACGATCCAGATCGTCGGCAGGCTGCAGTAGCCGACCGATGCTTTCCGATATTCCCGCCAGGCAGCCATCGTGTTGCGCTGCATTTCGGCATGCGACACCGCGACCTTGTCGATCACCGCAGGCACCAGGCCCTGGCTCGCAATCAGCGCTGCCAGCGTGCGCGCGGTGAAGGCGCCGCGGCTGAAGCCGAAGATGTAGATCTCGTCGCCCTCGCGCCAGTTCCAGCACAGGAAGCGGTAGAGCTTGCGGACGTTGGAGGGCACGCCGATGCCGGTGGCGCCGTCGATGGCTGCGAGCGGCGCCCAGCCGGCGGTGCCGACGCCCTTGATGTAATGCGCGATCTGGTCGGGCTGGGTGTGGTCGAGCGCCTCATAGAGACGCCAGACGCTCGATTCCTGGGCGGTGAATGCGTTGCCCGTGCCGTCGGCGAACAGCACGAGCTTGCGCTTCGACGGGATGGTGGCGGTCGTCCCGCCGGCGCTTACATGGTCATGCGTGTGTTTGGGTCTGTCAGAATCGACATTCGGCGCGCCATCATGGTGCGTCATGGGGCCCCTCGGCAATCGACGGTGAAGCACTTCAGGCCGGAGCCCGGCAGCACTCCACGATTTCAATCAATGGCGGCGTCATGAAAATACAGGTGCATTTTGTGCATAGTCCCGCTGAGGTAGCAAGCGGGATCGCGCCGCCGCAGGCGGACCCATCCCTACAGGAGGTCAACCCTCGGCGGCGGATAGCGCCGTGCCAGCATCGACAGCGACAGATGCCGCTCGTCCTCCGGCAGCGCCAGAAAGGCCAGCACCATCGGCCGCTTCCAGTCACCGATGCCGAAATCCATCGTCGTCCATTTCTGCGGCTCGGGGCCTTCAAGGCCCCGGACCCAGACGAAATAGCGCGGGAGGTCGTTGGCGTCCGTTTCGGTTGTGCGTCGCCTGCCCATCAAAGCTGCTCGCTGCATCACCATCCGTTGCGATAGGATATAGGTATCGGCTCGCTGAAGTCGAACTTCCAGCTGTGGGTCCTGTGAAGCTGGACCGGATGGCTAGTGCGCAGGTCTGAAGATATGAACGAAGCCACGATCGACGGCTGGGGTGATGCCTCGGAAGTCACGAAAAAGCTGATCGGTTCGTGGTCCCTCAACCGGGTCATCGAAAGCCAGGCTACGATGCAGGGTGTCGCGATCTTCACGCCACTGGATGGGGGGCGGCTGGCCTATCGCGAGCAGGGATATCTGAAGCTCGCGAACGGCACCACGGTGCAGGCCGAACGCGAATACGTCTTCAGCAACAGCGACGGAGGGTTCATGGTCTTCTTTAGGGAAGATCCGCCTCGGCTGTTTCACGAGATTTCACTGTCCGCAACTTCCGGAGGGGAGCTGATCGGGCGTGCGGGCCATCTCTGCAAGCACGACGACTATCAGTCGACCTACATGTTCATGCCGGATGGCACGTTCGTCGTCCGTCACGTGGTGTCGGGTCCACGCAAGGACTACACGATGAACACGATCTACACGCGTCGTTCGTGACAAAGCCGGCGCGAGCGCGACGGCCGTGCCGCCTTCACTGCCAGAGCTCGCTCTCCGCCACGCGGTTGATGTCGGCGAGCCGCCGGTTGGCGTCGGCGTTCAGGTCGATGCTCGCGACCAGCGTCAGCAGGCGCTGATAGGCGCCGTCGGCGATTTCGACCGGCAGCGGAGCCTCGTCAAAGGCCTCGACATAGTTGCCGACGAGACCGCTCAACAGGCGGCAAAGACCGCGCTGGGCGGGATCGTCCCGGCCGAGCGTCTCGAGCTTTTGCTGGAATGTCCGGAAGGTGCGCAGGCCGTGGTGCTGTTCGGAAAGCCACGTGTGCAGGTCGTTCATGTGAGCTCCTTCGAGTTACAGAAGAAGCTACCGGTTTATACAGGAGGGATGTGACGATTGGAAGGGAGGGGAGGAGGATACCGGACTCGCTGATCTAGTCGGCCTTCGCCAAGGCTTCGGCGGGACAGCCTTCGCTGCTTCGCGTGGATAGACTTGCGCCTGGCTCGCCCAGCCGTAGCTGCGAAGCAGCGAAGGCTGGTGCGCCATTCAGAACAAAACTGCGAACTCATATATCATTGAAGTTATTATATAAAATGAACATGCCTGACAAGTGGTCGAGTTTAGGAAGCGAGTGCTCCCCGAACAAGTACCGGGGCTTGTGAGCGGGGCGGAGCCCAATTTGGGCAGTTGTTAAGTTGCACAATTGTCGGCCGAGGGACCGAAATGTGGACACGGACATTGTGTGGTGTCCAGGGCAGCTTTTCCGAATGCCGCGAGATTTGCAGATTATGGCCCGCGGGGGAAGCCGGTCCATCCTAATTGCGGTCCCCGGCCAAGCCCACCTTAGCGCTACGCGCCTAGATATTTCCGAAATGGGGGAACGCCGGTCTGGGGGGACTGTTGCCTCTGCGGCGGCGGAAATTTTGCGAGGAGCAGGACAGTCACCATCGCGGCCGGAGCGGCGTAATGCCCGCTTAGTCGCGATCAAGCCATCCCTCCAAGCAAGAGAAATATCATGAACAGGTCGAAGCCAACCCATTTCCGCAACTCGTTGAATTTGAGAGACAAGGTGCAGGTCAAGATCCTGCGCAAGCGGCTCAAGCTGACGGATGAGCAGTTTAGCAGCGTCCTTCGCAAATCGGGCATTTCAATCTCGGCTATCGCCAAGGAAGCCGCTACTTTGAAGTAACGAACAGCAGCGACGGGGATGAAGATAGTCTTGTCTCCATTGTCTTGCGACGCGATTGATTGTCTTTTCGATTGTCCCAGTAGCTCAATCGCGACAGATGCTTCCAGATTCGTCGGCGTATCGCCAACGATATAGCGCCCGGGCAACCGGATCACGCGGCGCGAACATGGCTGGGTTACTGACTGCCGGCCGGTCATCACTCATTGAACACCAGCCGTCCGCCTTAATGCAGATCTCGACTCGAGCGTCCCTTTGCGCTCGATACGGATTATTTGTCCCACCGTTGTGAGCTTCCGTCCATTTTGCCGCGTCGGAGGCCGTTAACTTGTCTGCATCATTCTCGCACTGCTTTGCGATCTGAATCAGACGGTCGCGGGGAAAAGCATAGTATCTCACGGCATGGGGAATCAGCGCGAGCGCAATGGCTGCTGCCAACGTGAGCTTGATCAATCTCAGCAAATGGCGCCCCAACCGGCAAACAAAACAGTAGAAGAATGCTCGACAGGCTTCACCTCGGGGCCGCACGCTGCGCCAAGGTATTTCACCGCTTCACAGGCTCAGTCGGTTTCGCGGTATCCCATGGGCGTTTGCCGGACGCGTCACGATCCCATGGGCGCGCAACCGATGCTGATTTCTCTTCCAATACATCTTTAGCGCGTGCGGCCTTGATCTGGTCGCGAATTGACATTTCTGTTGCAGCAGGCGCTTGCTCGGCCGCTCGAACATTAGCACTGGATGACAAGAAGAGGATCGCGCCGACCACCAAGATCTTTTCCATCAATGCCGATAGCACGATCACCCGTGGTTGTCCGATCTATCTTCGACCCCAGCGCGGAGCTAACAACAACGATCGCCTTCCACGCAACGCAGTCGACGCAGTGATAGTCACCCGAAGGCTGCCGTGCAGCTTACGCAGGTGTGCCAGGCTAGACAGCGGACTTTGAGATCCTCGTGCGGGCCGTCGGACCAGCAACCATTTTCTGCCACATCTCTTGTCCTCCATCACCGATCGAGGCTGCACAAGGGGCATCGGTCGCTGGCACATGGAACTCCCGTCTGTCTCCGGAGTGCGTCATGACCCGGTACTATTTCGATCTCGTCGACGATGACGGCCTGTTCCTTGACGAGGAAGGTCTGGAACTTGCTGACTTTCGGGCGGCGCAGGTTGAGGCGGCAAAGTCATTGGCCGACATGGCACGGGATGCGACGTATGAATCTGGCAGTTCTTCAAAGCGCCATATGGCAATTGCGGTACGGGACGACGCCGGTCCCGTGATGCATGTGGGGTTCGAATTTGGCGACGGAGGGCGGCAACAGTGACAGGGCCTATGGGTGCCGGCGTTGCTCCTCGATCCACCTTCGAGCATCCATGAGGTGGCCCCTCGTCGCGCCGCAATAGCGGTCAAGCGTCCGCCTCACGCTTGACTGCGCCGCCTACCTCTTTTTTGCCGACCCGAAATCCGGCTGCCAGGCGACCTCTTTCCGGCTGGGCTGTGCTGCGATCACCTTGGCTTTTTCCTTCTTCGGCTTCTTGGCTTCGCGATTGCCGCGTTGCTGTCCCTTGGCCATGACGTCCATCTCCTGTTGGGGTTCAAGTTCTTTCAGTTCGTCCGACTGCAGGATGCGCCCGCGAGGCGTGCAGACGCGGACATCCATGTAACCGTCGCGCACCAGCTTTCGCGCGAGCCGCAGTGCAACGATCGCGCTGCCACGGCCGAGATTGGCGCTGCCATATTCGTTGGTCCCCATGACCAGGTAAGGCACGCGCGTTGCCTTAGCCATTGAGGATGGCCGCAGCACACACCAGAAGCAAAAGGAATAACGGAACGATCACCGGCGGGACCATCCATTCCGAGGCGCGAAAACGCGACATCGAGCGCTCCTGCAACTCTGTCGGCGGGAGCGCACGTGACCCTCAGTCACCGGTCGATGCCGTTGAGAAGTGCGGTGATGCGACAACCCTACGCCTGCGAGGCGCCAATAGCGAGTGCTAAAACGCAGTTCGGGCAAGGCTGCACTGCGACGTCAGCGCGCGGCAATGGCGAATGTGCTGGCTATTGCTCAATGACGGGCGCATGGTCGTCGCTGTCGGTCGGTTAGGGCCCCTCTTGCAAAAAGGCAGGCGTGCATGACCATCCGCTCACGGCGAGAGACCGTCACGTTCAGACATCCGTTCCGAATCCGCGGCATCGAGCGGCTGCTGCCCGCCGGCGCCTACGAGGTCATCACTGATGAAGAAGCGATCGAGGGTCTCACCTTCTCGGCCTATCGCCGCATCGCGACGATGATTATGGTGCCGGCGGAAGGCGTTCGCGACTCAATGGAGATGCTCTCGATCGGCTCAGTCGATCTCGCCAATGCGCAGGCTGCGGATGCGAGCGCCGCGCATGACTGACCATCCCGTAGATCTCGACAAGCATCGCGGCATGGCTGCGCAGAAGGCTACCGATCTGCGCCGCGCGCTGGCAGATGTCGAGGCCCATGTCAGGGAATTGCGTGAGCGGGAGGCCGAACTTGAACACCGCATGATGACGGTGCCCGCCGCTTCCTGGCCGGAGGCTGCGGTCAAGGCGCGGCACCTGCTCAACCTCTATGCCGCGAGCCTGCCCGCCGAGGATACGAGGCACCGGGCGCTGGTCGCGTCGTTGCTCGACGACTTCGTCCGGCTCTCGGGCGAGGACTGACGGCAGAGCAACTCTCCGCACGCGCGATCGTGCCAGCAACGGTCACTTAAAGGAGGAAGCCATGACGCTCACGAGCGGTCGCTACATCGGCCACGAATATGACCGGATGATCGTGCTGTTCTCGATGCAGGACGGCGGTAAGGAAATTCCCTGCGCGATCTCGACCACCGCGATGGACTATCTTGAGCGCGGCCCGCAGGTCCGCCCCGAGCAGCGCGAAGCCCAATTCGTCCGCCTACGCGACCGCATCGAGGCCCGCGCGGCCAGCAAGTATCGAGCGACGGAACTTGAAGGAGATCCTCGGGGTATCGTGCTGCGCGGCATCGATTTCAGAACCTAACAACATGCCATGTCGTGATCTGGGAATCGCTTAGGAGAATTCTTCACAAGTTGGCCCCGGCGCCCGATAACTCGCCCAGCAGAGACGGACAGGCCGATGCTCAAGACAACGTCAATGCGTTCTGGACGTCGCAAGGAACCCGTAAGCGACTGAAGGCCAGTTAACGATCAATAGTTTTTCTTGAACGATCGACGCGGACGGCCCTGAACTCCGATGGTCCCTCGATCAAACGCTGCCTTCGCATCGCTTGATCATCGCCCTTCGCAGAATTGTCCGCCCTCTCGTCTATAACTTTGCCAGCCAGGTGAGCGGCACGCGCGCGTTGGGTCAGAATGCGATGATCACTCCTGCCCGTCTTCGTGATCTCGATCTCCTGGATTACAGACCGCGACTGAAATCTGGCAGCTACGCACCCCCGCTTTTGCTGCGTCGAACTCGGCGCAACCACCATGGCAATTAATCTATGGCAATAACGTTCCTCTACGCGCATTCCCGTTACGCGCGCTCCTTGCCGGCGATCTGCGGCAAGGGAGGCTTGCGCTCGGGAAGCTTCTTTTTCGGGGGCGCCGGCAGCAAACCTTCCCTGATGGCCTGCTTCCGAGCGAGCTTACGGGCCCGGCGAATAGCCTCGGATTTTTCGCGCGTCTTTCTTTCGGAAGGCTTTTCGTATGAGCGCCGCTGCTTCATTTCGCGAAAGACACCCTCGCGTTGCATCTTCTTCTTCAGAACACGAAGGGCCTGGTCGACATTGTTGTCGCGAACAAGTACCTGCAATTGACATTCCTCGCTGGGCTGCGAATGCGCAAGTCCTGCATGCAGCCAATTGCGCAGGAGTCTCGTGGCGATTGCGATGATGGGAGTGACGGCGTCTTCTTCCGCCGGCCTCGAACAAGCCGGTCTATGCGTCACGGCAATCAAGTTCGGTAGAGCAACGTGACCACTGTCAGCCGCGCTGTCAATGGATAGAGCCGTTCCCACACGTCGTTTGGAGCCCCTCGATCGCAAAGGAACGTTCGCCCACACGCGCTCGCTAGCAGCGCTCTCGGAAACAATTTGAGTGTTGCCTTGCAAAAAGCCGAAAATGATATATATTAAAGAAATTCGATTAGCCGCTGTGCCTTGTTGAACGCGCCCGCGGGCTCCTTTTCCAAAGACATCGACGAAGTTGAAGTAATCGCGTGCTCGTCACGCGATGCGCGCTCGCGCGCTTTGGAGAATGAAAATGACGACAGGTACTGTTAAGTGGTTCAACGGCCAAAAAGGCTTTGGATTTATCCAGCCGACCGACGGCAGCAATGATGTGTTCGTTCACATCAGCGCGGTCGAACGGACTGGCCTTGCGGGTCTCGCCGAGGGCCAAAAGGTTAACTTTGAGGCCAAGACCGACAAGATGCGCGGCAAAGTGAGCGCCGAAAACCTCTCGCTGGCTTGATTTGTCGACGCCGCTTTCACGGATGTACTGAAACGGCAGGCTGCCCGCTCGATCTTCGGATGGAGCGGGTTTTGTTCTTCATAATGCGGGTTGAGGATGATCGCCAGGAAATCGGCAGAGCCGTCGCCCGAAGGCATCGCGCGCTCGAACCGCAAGCGATTGGCCGCTGAAGACGGCGCGCGGGCATTGGCTGACGCGGAACGGCAGGCCATCGAGGTGCGAAAGAACATGGCGCGCCTCCGCGAGCTGCGTGAGGCCAAGGAAGTTGCCGACATCGCGTTTCGGGCATCGCTGCCTGCCCCCCGACCGACGAAGCGCAAAAACAGGTCGGCGCGATAGTCGAACTCGCGATCGCACGGCATCATCGTGAAACCGAATTGCACGGGCTGGGTGGATGCCTAGAGTCAAAGCAGACGGCGGGGGAACGATCACTTTCATGCTTGCGCTTGGCGCAGCACGGCAGATGTGCAGGCTTACAACGACGTTTCAGACCGACAAGCAGGCCTTCAGTTATCTTCACAAATATCGAAAAGAATTCGAGCATATAGCCCGTGCGCGGCTCGCCTCCGGCGAGCTCGAAAACGGAATCGTCGTGCTCTCGATGCTCTAAATCGAGAGCGACGATTATGCCCGGGAGTCTTTCGGCTTGGCTTCACGCGCCAATCGGGCCGCCTTCAGACGCTCGTGATTATCGTGCAGGGATTGCTGATCTTTCGCGTAATCGGTCATTGGTTTTTCTGTTCGCACCAATTTGAACGCGTTGTTCGCCTCCCGCAGATGCCGGGCAGCCTTCGCTTCGTTTTTCATCATTTTGATCTCCAGGAATTGGATCAGCGCCGGTCTGGGGCTCGGATATTCGCCATGACAGCGCAAGCGATATTTGCCGGGAGCGGATCAGCGTGAACGCTCCGCTTTGCGCCAGATCTTTCGCGAGGTCTCAGCGCGTTGTCGAACAACGGCAAGCGGACGCTGCCTATAGTTATCAACGCTTTCGCGGGACGCATGTTCCCGAGGGGCGAACCGAAGCCCACGCCGCCGCTCGTCTGCCAGACGTTCAGCTAAAATCGCAACCAGTGTGGCGCCGCTCACGAGCTAAGCGCTTCCACCAGAACTCAGGTTAGCACATCATCGGCGTTGTGTGCGCGTTTCCTTGCCGATTCCTGAAGGCGGTAATCGCCATATGCACCAAGTGCAGTTTGCCTTCGACTGCGGGTGAAATGTCGAACGGGTACGCGTCGGCAAGACCAAGTGAGCGGTTGAGGCGGTTGATCGTCAGAGCGAGCGGGGTCCACAACTCAAGGAGCGCACCGAAATCGCTTTCCAGATACGGGTCATTCAGCGTGTGCTTTCCGCGCGCGTCCAACGACAACGGAAGTCCTGCCAGGGAATCCAGGGTCGAGACGATGTGCAGGAAGTGAGCGAAAGTCTCTGCCCAATCCTCCCAGGGATGAGACGTCGCATACATGCTGATGTGACTCGCCGGATCGCAAGACCAATCCTGACGGGCATAATAATAGGCAAGCGCTGCCTGGTAGTTCTCTGTCTCGTCGCCAAACACCAGCCGAAACGGCGCTCGAAAACCCGCTTCGTGGATCAGGGCATTCCAGTAAAAGTGCCCTATCTCGTGTCGAAAGTGACCAAGCAGGGTGCGATAGGGTTCGCGAAAGGAAACACGCCTGATCTCGCGTTGTACGTCATCGGCCTCCGCAAGGTTGAGCGTTATCAGGCCGGATTCGTGACCGGTCAGGACCGGCCCATGCTCGTCCGAGAGAATCTCGAATGCCAGGCGAAATCCACCCGCGAACGCGATCGGCACGCGAAGCCGTCTCAGGTCGTAGATCAGCCTGCGCTTGGCTTCCTCCACGCGCTTCCAAAGGGCTACGTTACGGGGATTCTGTGTGGCGGGAATGACATGGGTCAGGGAGCAGGACATGCAGTAGGAAGTCGTGGAAACCGCGCACCAGTTGCAACCGATGATATTCCGATTGACGCATTCAAGGGCACTTTCCGCACCGATCATCGCCATATTCTCGGGATCGAAGATCAACGGCTGCATGCAGCCGTTGCATTTGGAGAGCTCGAAGGCCGATAGTTGCCCGCAATGAGGACATTTGAAATCTCTCATGATGGCGCACGACCATTGAGGGTGTCGATCAACGCACGTTGCTTCTTCAACGCGCGCTTCCTCAGAATATCAGCATCAACCTCGCTCACGGTTCGACGCGCGCCCTGGTAAGAGGCCTTCTCAGATACAGGCCGCGCCCCCCAGTCTTGCGTGGGTTGAATGGACATGGGCGTGACTCCGGATCGCATTTTCATCTTCAACAAAGCCTTCAGTTTGAAACGGGTTCCGGTCAGGCGCTGGGCGGATGTTCTCCACTCAATCGAGCATACGGTTGGCGGTCGGGACAGCGATGGCATACTGTTCACACCCGAGCGCTCGCAGCCTTCATCGGTGACGATGCCCAAATGGGGGTTCGTAACGATCGCAATCATCTCTTTGGAGCTACTTCCATGAAGATCCGCGTCGGCTTCGAGATGATCTACGACTTTCCGCAACCGACCCCTCTTATCGCAGTTGTCGGCACTCACTTCACACGGGCATCCGACATTGTCCTGCCCGATCATCTTGTCAGCGAGCCGTCGGTGCCGATCACGCCCTACCGCGACGGTTTCGGGAATTGGTGCAGTCGTCTTGTCGCGCCAGCCGGCCGCATGCGCCTCTCAGCGGACGGCACAGTCCGAGACAGCGGTCTACCCGACGTGATCGTACCATCGGCCCAACAGCACGCAGTGGAAGATCTTCCGTCGGACACCATCGTATATTTGCTCGGCAGTCGGTATGTCGAGACTGACCGACTTACCGACGTGGCGTGGAAGTTGTTCGAGAAGACCGCGCCCGGTTGGGCACGGGTCAAGGCGATCTGCGACTTCGTGCATAACCACATTGCTTTCGGCTATGAGCACGCCCGCCCGACCAAGACCGCCTGGGAAGTGTTCAACGAAGGCAAAGGCGTTTGCCGGGACTATGCACATCTGGCTATAGCGTTCTGCCGCTGCATGAACATTCCTGCGCGCTACTGCACCGGCTATCTCGGTGACATCGGCATGGCGCCTCCATATGCCGCCGGCGATTTCGCGGGCTGGTGCGAAGCCTATATCGGTGGTCGCTGGTACACGTTCGATCCACGTAACAACATTCCGCGGATTGGTCGCGTCCTGATCGCGCAGGGCCGCGATGCCGCCGACGTTCCGATCACCCAGACATTCGGACCCAACACGTTGCTAAGTTTCAAGGTTTGGGCCGACGAACTCACCGGCTGATCGCAAAAGGGCTGCAATGCGACGGTCCATATCGAATCCCCGGAACCGCGAAAGACAGAACTATTGCCCGGCCTTATTCGCTTCGAAGGTCAACGCGGCTTGAAATACGTGCCCGGCTTCCGTTCGAACCTCGATAGCAACGTCCGGCCGGTTTTCCTCACCGGCCAAATCGCGGGCCAGTCCCGCCAATGTGTGAGCCGCCTCCATCTCGGCCTCACGTTGCGTTGAAAATTCTATTCCGTCTTCGTCCGGGTACAGTTCCCGATCGTCTCTGATATCGAAGAAATATCGGATCATCATGAGCGCCTGTTGGAAAGATGTCTGCGCCAGCGCGAGAGGTCCGCAAGCCGATCCAGGATTCGAATTACATTGGCGGCTGAAGTCCCGGAGAACTGAGCCACCTGTTCACCTCCAGGGCAACATCGATCTGCCGGGCCTTCTGAAGTAGTTCGGCGCGCCGGACGCAAACAGGCATCTCTTGAGCCTGCTGGCGCAAATTGATCGCCTCTTGAGTGAGACGGTATTCGAATGTCGAAGATTGAGACTCGCTACGAACCTGCACGGCTTTCTCCCTTGAATGGGCGGGAGCGCGACAGGCGTTCTCATCACCGATGGTTGCCTCGGGTGGGGCGGTGACGACCTTGATATATGTGCTCGAAGGCGCTCCGACCAGACATGATTGAAGAAATGTTTTTGGACAGCCTCACGGCTAGTCGAGTACTCCAACCGGAGCCGGAGACCCAGTCGAGATGGAGGCGTCTGTTCTCACAGGCAGCCTCAATGTTTCGTGCTCTCACTTCGATAGACGATCGATACGCAGAAAAGCCGTTCAGTCATCGAGCGCACTTCAACCGCCAAATCTGGACGACTGCCTTTGAACACGGACTCTCTGGCGATCCCCGTCAGCGTTTGCATCGCTTCAACTTCAGCAGCCTTCTGATTGGGCAGTCGTAGTCCTTCCTCGTCGGCGAAAAACTCGCGGCCACTCTGGATGTCAAAGAAATAGCGTTCCATAAGAGCACTCCACTTCCGTGCAGGCGGGAGCGCTCTCGGTCTCTCAGTCACCGACGCCTACGGGACAAGCCTCGGCCGGTGATCGGAAGACAATACGCCAGCTCTAACTTGGTTGCCAGAGATTCCGGGGCCAGCCGGGTCTAAGCAGCGGCAACTTGGACAGGTTGCCTCCGTAAGCGCCTCAGAATCGAATTCGAGCCATCGGCATCGACCACCATCACCTGACTTGGTCAATGGATTGTTCCGACGACAAGACTATCAGACCGGTAGCTGTAATTCCGGCGAATGCGCCCATTCATCCGGGTGGCAGGCGACATCGGCCTGACGGGCCTTCTTGATCAGCGCATCCCTTTCTGGTCCCGGCGGGAGCTTGGCGGCCTGGTCAAGAACTTCTTTGGACCACACTGTTAGTCGCTCCTGCAACGTGAGTTGTTGTTTGAAACGACGTCGCTTCTGCATGGCGTTCATCTCCAAGTTGATGGCGACAACCGGCGATCTGCTCCGGGCAAAGCCGCGGGCTCACGGTGAACATAACGCTACAAAACAGACAGGTTCAAACCATAACAAAGATCAATGTGACCGAAAAAATCTGGCGCAGGCCGCACACAGCAGCTCTCCGTTCTAATGCATCCAGATTCGGCTGGCCGACAGGCCGATACAGAGAGCTTCTTGGTGTCTTGAGCTACTTACTCAATCTACTCTATCTACCCGCAGGAGCGACCTAAGTCGTTGCAGGCATGCTGAACTCAAAAATTGTCTCTTTGCCGCTCGAGACGGCCTTAAGCGTCCCGTCATGGGCTCGCGCAATCTCGGATGCGATGTAGAGGCCGAGACCTAAACCTTGCTGGCTGGGACGGTCGCCGCGGGTGTAAGGCAGAAACAGGCTTTGCATCGCCTTGTCCGAGATCGGCGTACCGTAGTTTGTCACCCTGAGGGTAAATCTTCCATCGCTCGTCCTTGCCGAAACAATGATTGGCTTGTCGATGTCGCCATAGGTGACCGCATTCCCGAGTAAATTGGAGAACAATTGGCTGATCTTGATGCGATCGCATCGAACCGGCTCGTTTAGGGCAATATCGGTCTCGATGTTAAGGCTTGGCCACGCCAGACGCATTTCGTTGATGACGTGTTCGATCACGGGGGTCAGTGGCTCGTTTGCGTCGGGCCTGATCGTCAATCCGCCGCCGAGGCGGCCGCGGGCAAAATCCATGATGTTGTCCACCAGACCCGCCATTCGCATCACGGATTTCTGGATTGATGCGACGATGTCGGGCGCTCGCTCGCTATTCGCATTCTTGAGGAGAACACGCATGCCGCCGGCTATTGACGCCAGCGGATTGCGGAGGTCGTGTCCCAGCACGCCGATAAATTGCTCGCGCAGCTCCGACGTCTTCCGTTCGTCAAGAAGATCGGCTCGGGTGCTTTTCAGGTCCGCTTCGGCAGACTGCCGCCCCACCTCACTGGCCAGCAGGCTTTCTGATCTCTTGGCAAGGTCGGCCTGAGATTGCTCGAAGCGCTCGTTGAGATCCAAATGCGCAGCGATCAATTCCCCAAAAAGCCGCAAGCTTTCGACGATCTCAGGTCGATTTAACTCACGCGGTCGCGGATCGATCGCGCAGAGCGTGCCCCAGATGTCTCCGTTCGCACGCTTGATCGGAGCTGAGATGTAGCTCCTGAAGCCATACATGCGTGGCGTCGGGTGATTGCAAAATCTGGAATCCGTCTCGACGTCATCGATGACAACCAGTTCGCCGTGGCCGCGAATTTCATTACAGATCGTCGTTTCGACGTGAAGCTCGCTCCCTTCCACGAGGCCGAAATCTATGCTGTCGCGAACAGCACAGCACAACCAGCGATCGCTGGTCACCCTGGCGACCGCTACGAAGCCCATGCCCGTTAAGCGGGTTACGGCATCCAAAATTTTCGGAACAGCATTGATTTGCTGAACGGCGGTGATTTCGCCGCTAAGTTCGGTTATCATTGAACTATACTCAGGGGAGCATCTGGGTTCCTGACCCAACTCTGGAAGAGATAGAATGTTCTCGGAACAACGCGAGGCGGGAGCCGTTGCGTGTTGACCTCTAGAGTAAAGTACCCCTATTCGGTGGCTCACAAATTTGTTGTTTTGATAGTCGAGGACGAGTTCCTCATTCGTCTGAACGCGGCTGAGATGGTACGCGAGCTGGGCTACGAGGTCATAGAGGCCGCCGATGCGGATCACGCAATCGAGCTCCTGGAGAACACCGCCGATATAGCGATCGTATTTACCGATATCCAGTTGCCCGGCTCGATGGATGGCCTGGGACTTCTAGCCACCGTTCGCGACCGTTGGCCTCCGATCGCACTGCTGGTCACTTCGGGCCAGGTAGAACCTGCCGTCGAGGATCTTCCCGCCGGAGCCCGCTTCCTGGCCAAGCCCTATGTGCAGAGGCAGCTCGGCCAGCATCTCCATGCTCTCACCGGATGATGGCCAGCCGCCCGTCCCCTGTGTTTTGATTTCGATGCGGGCCTGCGAAGGTTTGGAAAATGGTCAATCATGCAGCGTGCTTAAAGCGTCTATCTGGGTCAGAAGGACAGCTTACACTCTTGCCTTGGCGGGAGTTCCCAATGCCTGGCGAAATTGGCTTCCGCATAGGCATGATCGTACTCGGGACTATCCCGGTCGTGTTGGTTGATCGCCGCCGTTTTTTGGAAGTGAACCGCCCGATCCGGAGACGCAATCGACTGCCAATCTACTTTCGGCAGCAATGGACCAAGATTGATCTGGCTCGGTGGTAAGAAGACTGCTATAGGATTGGTATCACCGCGCGCTTAGTGGCTGTTATCGGTGACTGAGAGCTTTGCGCTCCCGCCTCAACCCAGTGAAGGCGGTAAGATGTCAAAATCCGACAAATTCGAAATCCGTGAGTGGCTTGTGCCGCCGCTATTGGTGCCGGTCTTCCTCGCACTGCTGATCGCGGTTGTGGCTATTCTGTAGCTGCAAGCGGTTCAGCAACCATGCGTTCAAAATGCAAATCGAATGCCTGGAGCAAGTTTGGGCCAATGGGAGCCGATAATGGCAAACACCGCAATCATCAGGGATGCCTACGGCGTTCCGGCAATTTTCGTTGGCTCGAAAACAGGCCGGGACGATGCGCCTTTTGTTTTCGTGAGCGTCGGGGGTGAGGAGCGCCGGATGCGCTGCTCTGAGTGGGATGCTCTTCCAATCTGGACCGGCCAGCGTCCTTCTTGGGTCAACAAAGGTGGATCATGACGGGACCTTCGGTGTGAGCAGAACTCGATCCGGTATGCGGACGGCGGCGCTCCTGCTCGCGTCGGGATTAAGCACATCTGCGTTACCCGCTTCCGTAGCGGAACCGAATTGCAGCGCGATCGAGAGCACCAGTGCCCGGCTCTCCTGTTACGATGCGGCGTTTCCGCCAAAGGCCAAGAAGCCCGCCGAAACCGATAGTGCCCCATCGTCAGGGTACAAGGACCCATTCGTTGCGGAAGAGGCTCGAACCGCCGCAAAGCTGAAGAACATTTGCCGCGGTTGCTGAGCTTCACCGACCGAGCGGGCGTATCCGATCATGTACGCTCCTATTTGAGGGTTCAATTTGATGACGAACGAGGATGCAAGAGGTCGTCGGACGGGCCGCCAACGAAGGCGAGCCCTTCGTTTGGCGGGTGCGGTGCTGGATGACAGGGCCGACAGCTCCGCGAGCTCGCAGGAGCACCAGATTCGCAAGCAGCGTCTTCTCGACGGGCCCGCGGAGTTTAGGGAAGTTCGAGTCGATCGTTCAGAGAAGACTTCAAGCGACGCTGATTGATCAGCGTTTCTCGCTGTCTAACGTGTTGATTCGTCGCAGAGCCATGACGGTGCATGGAATATCAGGGTATTGAGTATACGGTGGTTCAAACGATCAATCCACCTGGCTGGAAATGGTCGTTTGAGCGAGCCGGTTGGTCATCGAAAACAGGCATCGGCTTCAATCGAGCAGAGGCTATCATCGCAGCTCAACGTGCCATCATCCAATGGCTCAGGGAAAAGCAGCTTCGATCAAATACGCTCGGTCTGCGACCTGCGGATTCTTGAATTATCTTTGACCTCGGGCGTTGCCACTCGATGCCGATGAACCTTAGGGCGACACGTCGGGACTAACCTTTATCGGGATTTTACTCTCACCCTCCCGGGGCTGGTGATCCGCCGCCTGCGCTTTATTTAAGCGGGCGGCGTTTTTTGTTCCCTTTGTCCCAAGCGATGACTCTCTGACAGATGTTTGGGTTTGCTATCGGCGCATCGCCATATATTGGGCTGCCGGGGCGCCTCCATCGGCACAAGGCTGACGTCGCTCGTATCGTCGTCGTTCAAGGTAGGCGACCGATCCGTTTCAAGCCACGGGTAAAGCACCTCATGGTGCACAGGTGTGCCCAAAACCTGAGTGGTCTTCTGTGTGGTACTTTCTCTGGCCTTAGTGTGGTACTCAGTGGCCATGCTACGGACCACGGTGGTCATGGGTGGTCCGCCTGCGAGGGCGAAGTTGTGTGGTCGGCGTGGATCTTGAGATCGCGCGGGCTGCCTCGTCGAGGAAGCGATGGCAGAGCAGTTTGGCACGGAACGGCTGGCGATCGTCTGCCGTCCAGCTTGCAGGGCTCCCGTCCCGACCTGGCTCGTTAGGTTAGCCCACAACTGCGCCTCGCTTGAGGTCTAGGCGACGGCTTTTCCCTCCGGTCGGCATTTGGTAGTCGCCGTTCTGCGAGTTCGGAGCGCGCGATCATTCAACTTTGCACGATCCGGTTGGTGGTTGATTGGCCCTATCCTGGCTTACGTGTGGCCCCGCGTGTCCCCCGGGTGGTGCCGTTAACTTCCGCCGACTACTTAGCGGGATCATGGAAATCGACCTGAAACGTCTGCGCGGCGACATGAAGCGGCTCAAAGCTGCTCGCGTCGCCTCGCCGATAGGCAAAATCAAGACAGGCGCGACCGAGATCATCCGAAGCAATTTCGACGAGCTTGAGCGCTTGCACCGTGAGGAGGGTGCGACCTGGACCGAAATCGCCAGCGGTCTGGCAGCGCAGGGTGTGACGCAGGGGGAAGGCCAACCGCTTACGGGCCGGCGGCTGACCGCGTTGATGCATAACATCAGAACTCGCGCAGAGAAGCTGAAGGGCAAGGCTATCGTGCGAGGTCGGACGCAAATCCTGTCCGAACGCTCCCAAAAGGACGGCCGGACTGCCAGGAAGACGGTCTCGCTCAGCCCAGAGATGAATAGACCACTCGGCGGGAGCGTGCCGGATCAGACCATCAGCGAAGACGAGATCCGACGCACCGAGCTCGCCAAACACGCGCACCTCCTCGGCAAGCGGTGACCGAAACGCAGGCATTTTCAATTGGCCTGCAACCCGGAACGGCCTTTCTCGCTAGACCTCCTGCTTCACCCACCTGGCAGACCGCAAGCGGATTGCGTTCGCCATTCAGTGCCTCAGGAGTAGTCCCCATGCCACGCCTTTTGCTCGTTGCCCAAGAGACCGGCGGTGTCGGTAAGTCCACGCTCACCCGCGGCGTCGCGGAAGCGGTGCCCGACGCACCCATCATCGAACTGGAGTCCACGCCGCGGATCTTGGAATTCGATCACGGCAAGGCCAAGGGTCCGAAGCGGGTCTCGCATTTCCCGGTGCGTGCCGACCGGGTCTCCATCGACCGTACCGGCGGCCAGGCCGCCCGTGCCGAGTTCGATGGGCCGATCAACGCCATGGTCGGCGCCGAGCTGCCGACCATCATCGATGTCGGCGCCAACACCGCCTCATCGCTGCTTGCTTCGTTCGACGATGAATTCGTCACGGGTATCGCCGACACCGGGATCGAGATGGCGCTGGTCGTGGTGGTGACGGCCGATGCCGCCGCGTTGACCGACGGCGCCAAGCTGTTGGCGGCGTCGAAGCGTTGGGCCAAGGCCCGCTTCGTGGTCGAGAACAAGTTGCGGGGCGACGTTGACCCCGCGATGCTGAAGCGCGTCGCCGACGGCGCGCAAGTCACGGTGCTGCCGAAGTTCGGGTTCGAACCGCGGACGCTCGGCTTCCTCCAGGCCACGGGGCTCTATGCCATCCCGCAGTTGAAGGCGTCCGACTTCCAGAAGGAGTACGGCTTCAACGAGGCACGGCGCATGGTGAGTGATCTCAAGGCGTTCCGCCTCGCGGTGATGGAAGCAGTCCGCCCCGCGGCTGTGTGGCTTGCGTCATGAGCAAGCGCCTCGAAACTCTGCGCAAGCGGTTCATCGACGCAAAGGCGGACGCCGACGCGTCGAAACGCGAGGTGCGTCAGGCGAGCGCAGCAAAGCTCGCTGAACTTCGGGCATTGCCGGATCCCGCCGCGCGGCTGGCGGGCATGAAGGATCCGGCCCTGCTTCCCTCCGATCGCGAGGTTCTGGAGCATGCGCTCGCGGACGTGATGCCGCGGCGGCGCGTCCGGTTTCCCCGAGCGATCGGGGCCACCTTGCGGTCCGGACTTCGGCACGCGCGCTACCATTGGCGAGGCTTGGTGGTGGTCACCCTGATCTCGATCCCCGTCATGGTGATCGGCGGCTTCGCGGTCCACAACACCGGTTACGCGAAGGTTCATTTCGACCGAGACCTCGACCTCACCTGGACGTTTCCGGACGGGCATACCGAACTTCGTCGCCTGACGACCGACACGGCAGTTGTCGTGGTGGGCCGGACTGCGGCTGGAGACGTTCGGCTGCGGGTCTGGTCGCCCGCAGAAGGCCACCTCGAAGCCGTCATGTTGGCAGAAGCCTACGCCCGGCTTGCAGTTTCCAAGGAGTAAATCAGTGTTCTGGAAGATCTTCGTGCCACTCACCCTCCTGGCCTTCCTGTTCGGCTTTCCCGTTGCGGAATTCATGGTGCACGGCCTCGACGCATCGCTATGGCCGAACACGATCCAGGCGCCGTCCGTCTGGTTTACGGCGATGCGAAACAGTTGGGGTCTGGATTCGCTGCTCGCCTACCGCGACATGGCGTTCGGCCAGACCAAGGCGCTTGGGCCATATGGTAGGACAGCTCTCGCCTGGATCGTGGCTGGCCCACTTCTGGCATTCGTCGCGTGCTTTGTGCCGAACTACGGACCGCGGCGCGACCCGCGCGGCACCTACGGCAATGCCCGGTGGGCGAGCCGCAAAGAGCGGGCGCGCATGCGGATCGGCCTCGAGCTGGGCCTCGATCCTGACACCCGTCGGCCGATCCGCGTGTCGACCGAAAGCAGCCTCATCACCGTTGCGCCGCCGCGCACAGGTAAGACATCGGGGCTGCTGATCCCCAATCTCGCCGTGCCCGACAGCAAGGGCTGGTGTGGACCCGCCGTTGTCATCGATCCGAAAGGTGAGGCTTATCGCGCCGTCGCCGCCCGCCGTCGCGCGCTCGGTCGCACCGTGCATTGCCTCGATCCCATCGGGATTGTCGGTGGGACGGACACCTGGAATCCGCTTGCGGAAGTCGATTCCAAGGACATCCTCCATCTGCAGCGGATCGCTCGCTCTCTCCTGCCAGAGCAGCCGCAAGGTGAGGCGGTTTACTTTCAGAACCGCGCGGTGGACGTCATCGTAGGCGCGTTCCTGGTTGCGCATGACATCAAGCGCCCGACGCCCAAATGTGCGGCATGGCTGTTGTCGAACCTTCCTCACTTCGAAAAGGCGCTTGCGCCCTTGAAAGGAGTGGCTGCGGGAGCCGCCAAGGCAGTTCTCGCTATGGATCCGAAAGGGCGGGACTCGATTCTGTCGACCGCGGCTCAGGCCTTCAGTTGGTGCGCCGATGAAAGATTGCAGCGCCTGACCGACGAAAGCAGCTTTTCCATGTCGGACATGACGTCCGGCAACATGGACCTGTTCATCACGTTGCCGGCCGAGGACATGGAAACGCTGACGCCGCTGACGCGATGGTTGCTCTGCGAACTCTTCACCGCAGTGCGGCGCCACCGCGCTCGCGAACCCATTGTGTGCTTTATTGACGAGGCGGCGACGCTTGGCCGCTTCAAAGAACTCCTGATCGCTGCCGGCGAGCTGCCTGGACAAAATCTTCGGCTCTGGACGTTCTGGCAAAGCCGCAGCCAGATCACCGACATCTACGGCGCGGAGGGTGCCCGTACGCTGCTCAACACGGCGGAGTTCACCACCTACTCCGATCTGCCCCTCACCGATCCGGACGAACGCGAATTTCTCTCGCGATCGATCGGCGACTTCACCTTGATGGAATCGGTCGAAACCACGGACGAGAGCACCGGCAAGACCACCCGGGCGTTTCAGCCAAAGGCGGTGCGCCTGATGACAGAGGATGGCGTCGGTCAGGTTCCGACGACGGACGTTATCGTGTTTCCCAACAGCAAGCGGTACTCTAAGCGGCCGATGATCCTATGCAAGACCGCCCACAACGATTCTCGACTGAGGAAACATGTCGTTTCCGAGCGGCGGTAACGAATATTGTTGAGAAGCACTCGACGCCTCCAGGCGATTACCATCGGGCATCGCCGCCCGGGAGCAAAGGTCGCGATAATGCTCATGGTCTTGGATGCGATGCTTCCTAAAGGTTGAGCCGTTTTGTTGCGAGCCGGGCCGAAAGGCCCGGCGAGCGGTACGCGCGGTCGCGCGTTAACCGCCGATCCGGCTGGCCGGATCGGCGGCAAATTCCCAGCTCCTTATGAGATAGAGCATCAGCCGTGCAACCAGGTGACCGGCTGCACGGCTCCTTGCGCTACTCAGGCGGCGGCCTGCTCCAATAATCGCTTGGCTATGCCCTCAAGCTCAAGCCGCGCATCCTGATGGGCTTTGCCGCGGGCAAGCGCAGTAATCCCCTGCACGAAATCAAACACGCTCTCCGGCGGATGGCCTTCTTCGTGCAGCACGGTTTCAATGATCTTGCTCGTCTCTGACTTGGAGAACCCGCGCTTGCGCAGGAAGCTATCTCGGTCCTCTTCTGTCCGGGCAACTATCCGCTCGCGCGCGGCCTTGATTCCCGCAATGAACGGACTGGCCGAGGAGTTGGCAAAGCTTGTCAGCGCCGGTGTCGCTTCGTGCGCAAAGCGCTGCGGCGCGAATTTGGAATGGCGGATGGTGATTTGCTCGAAATTTTCCACGCCCCACAAATTGCGGTTCATGCAGACGGCACGGAGATAAAACGAGGCGATGCCGAGAGTCTTCGACCCGACCTCGCTATTCCAGCAGTAAAACCCTCGAAAATACCAATCCGGCGATCCGTCCGCCAGGCGCCCCGCTTCAATCGGATTGGTGTCGTCGACCAGAAACAGAAAAACATCGCGGTCGCTGGCGTAGAGCGTGGTCGTTTCCTTGGCCACGTCGACAAAGGGATTGTGGGTCATGGTCGCCCAATCCAGCACGCCCGGGACCTTCCATCTTGTATCACCGGTCCCATTGCCGGCGATCTTCATCACGGCAGCCGTCAATTCGTGATCCCAGATACGGCCATAGTCCGGACCAGTCACGGCGCGAAGCTCGACCCGACCGTCGTCGGCTTCCAGTGTCTTCAGTAACTCTCCACGATGTGACAGCAAGCCGTGTTGCAGGTTGATCCCGGCGAGCGGCGCAGGAAGCTGCCGCATGTAAGATGTCGGGGCACCGACAAGATTGCACAACTGCCCAAAGCTCCAATGCGTCGGCGCAACCGGCTCGCTGCGACCCGGCACCATCAAGGCCAGCCGTTCCCCGTCGTCACGGCTCGCCTCCACGCGCACGGCTCGGCTTTCCACGGTGCGGGTTTGGGCGCAATCAGCGCGGCGGCGCACGGCGTCATGAAGATCGGTCAGGCTCAGATAACGCTCGTCAGCCGGGCGGGAAAACCATTCCGAGGACACCCGGCCGACGCGTTCGCCGCGCGAAACGTCCACGCGGAAGGCGCTGGAAACAGCCTGCTCGTTCCGGCTCAGGGTCATCATGGTCATGGGTCTTTCTCCTATGGGCAGGGGTTAAAGCGCAGCGCTGCGCTGCAACCCTGCCCGTCGGCGAGACCGGGATAGCAAGAGCAAGGGCGGCGGGACGCGGAGGGGGATCACCCGCCCGAAGGGGCGCGCGTCCAGCGCGCGTCTGCACGCGCCATGACGACCATGTCGTTCAAAACTTTCGTGGGCGCGGAAGACCGGGGAAACCGCTCCCGCCGGCACCGACTCGGTGCTTTACCCTTGCTCGCGCGAGGGCGGAGCCCTTAGCAATCGTCCTGAAAAATATGGCCGAGGCTCTCGCTGGAGGTCCTTCATTCTTCCTTCTGCGCAGCGCTGCCATGGGCACGAAAAAGGGCCCCGCCTCCGAGGAGGAGGGGCGGATCGTTTCGGCGGGTTACTCGCCGTTGCGGCGGGACCAGATCAGCGTGTAGCTGTCGTCGCCTTCGCCCTTGACCAGCGAGGCGTAGATCGGCGCCGGGAAGCTCGGATCGTCCAGCTTGACCGAGAGATATTCGCGGTCGGTCTCCCGTGCGGTCTTCTTCCAGGCGGCACCGAACTCCGTTGCTCCCGACCGGATGCGATAGTCTGGCGCCCTGTCGTTTTCCTTTTCGGATGCGACGAAGGTTGCCTTGACGTTGAGCGTGAGCGTCTTGACCGAGCCAGTGAAGCCGTTGTTCGAAGCGGTGAAGGTGCCGATGGTAGCCATGGTGTCTCCGTTCTGTTGTCGGGCCGCGACCGTCGCAGCCTCGATGGCGGTCCTTGGCCCGGGGAGCGATCGGCCCGCAGCCGTCAGGCCCGCAGCAGAGCGAAGGACGGCGTAAGACGGCTTTTTTGACTCGCGAGGAATGCCGCCACTTCGCGGCAGGGGAAAAAAGCCGGCGAAGCCGTTGCGGGAAGGCGATCGAGGCTCTTGCCGTCCCCCGGTCCTGATCCGTCCATTCGAGGTTGCAGAGGACGTGGCACATCAAACGAACTGACGGAGATATCATGGCTGCGATCATCCAACTGTCACAAGGACACGGCCTCACTGAGGGAAAGGACGCTTGCTGGCGCGCCACGACGACAGGGACTGACAGAGTTCGATTTAGCATCTGTGCGCGCACATTCGGATGCCTCTGAAAGAAGACCTCGCGGAGTTGAGCCCGTGTACGATCTTGGCGTGAGACTGCGATCGTCCAGACGGTCGACCTCGCAAAAAGAGCCACAACGACGGCTGCTCCATGCTGATCTGGTCCCGCCGCAACGGCGGCTGATCCAGCGGGAACGATCGACCACTGGTTCTCCAGGCGCGAGACCACCACGCGCCACGACGCGCCTCTTCTTGTCCTGCCTTCGAAAGGCTACCGGTCGGGATATGTGAATCGTGATGATGGTCGCGCGCCGTAAGGCGCGCGGCCCAAAACAGTTGCGGGCGAGAAGGCCGGGACCGCGACACGGTCTCGGCCTTGCCGATCACTCCGCCGCGTTGGCGTAGGCGTTCGCAGACCCATCCGTGGCAGCATCCGCCACTGATTGCGGTACGTCCTGCTGCACGGCTTGCGGCATCCGCATCGGCGCAGGCAGCCAATCCGTTGTAACCAGCAACTGCTCGGCAGCCTCCGCCATGTCCGGCTTCTTCATGTCGGCCATGCGGTCCGCTGCCTCAGCGCTGACAGCTTCCCGCACCGCTTCGAGGATGCGCGCCTTGGTGATGCGCCCGAGATATGTTCGCACGGTCGGTCGCCAATAGTCGGTCATGTCGAGACCAACGGCCTCGGCCAGTCCGTCGGCAGTTGCCAGCGCCCGCGGTCGATGATCGCGCGGCAATTTGACGGCGTTGACGGTCATAGCCGCGCAATGCGCAAAGATCGCCATGCGGCTGTCGTGGTCGAGGGCAACGACGAACGACCAGAGATCGGCGACATCTCGCGGCAACTGCGCCGCCCAGCGGGCGTGGCGCTCCGACCACGAGCGACCCGCTTGGGTCTCCCCGATGCCGTCCGCATGGGAGCCGAGGAACAGGCTGGTTGGCCTGAGATCGAGGACATTGGCCTCGGCTCCCCGATAAAACATCTGAGCCAGCAGCGTATGGGTGACGGCGACAAGTGCAACATCGGGCTGCTCAGACAGCACAAGTCGAAGGCCAAGAGTTCGGTGCGACGTGAGGTCGGCGACGAGATTGTCCGGAAGCCCGGCGTCGGGCTCTCTATCGTCGTCACCGTTGTCATCCTCATCCTCGTATTGCACGCGGCCCTTGGCCGTAGTCTGTCGACGCTTGTCGTCCTCTGGGCGGATAAAGCCGCGCTCGACACGAACGTCACCGTCATGGTTGAGAACAACGAAGGCGCCGCCGCAGGCGATGTCATCGGCGTCGTAGGCCCGACGCAGGGATTCAAAGTGCTCGATCTCCGCCTCAAGTTCGCCGAAGCGGATATCGACATCGTCGGGAAGTTCTTCAAGGCTCTCGTGCTGCTTGGTGAGGAGGTCGAACTCGGCCTGCGCGGCTTGATAGGCGGCCTGATCCTCTGCCGAGAGCTCGATCTGTCGTGGATAAACCCGCCGAAGCCCGTGACCATGCGGAAAATCAAGATTGGCTTGCACCCATTTCCAGCCCTCATTCGTCTGCAATGTCGCGGCGACGCGGCTCGGCCATTACCGGGCGGTACACGTCAAGAGCAAGGCCTCGCAGATCCTGCGGACGACGTTGATTGCCCGTAGGAAGTTCGTCGATCACATGCTGGGGATCGAAGATACCACTCGCGGCTTGTTAAAGGTGCATGGCCTCAAGCTGGGGCTTGTGCACCGTGCGCGTTTCGCCACCAAGGTCGAAGCCGCGCTCGCTGACGCACCAGAGTTGCGATTGGCAATCGAACCTTTACTCGACGTGCGTAACGCTATGCGAGCGAAGAAGGCTCTATTGGGCCGTCAGCTTTCGCAAATGGCGCGTAAAGATGAGGTCTGCAGGCGCTTGATGACAGTCTCGGGCGTAGGGCCGATTGTAAGCCTGTCTTTCAAGGCGACGATTGACGATCCTGCACGGTTTAAGGACTCGAGGGCCGTAGCGGCGCACTTGGGATTGACGCCTCGTGTATATCAGTCTGGCGAGATCGACCGGTCTGGCAATATCAGCAAGTGCCGGTGACAAGCTGATGCGCCACGCTCTCTACGAAGCTGCGAACTCGCATCTTCGGATAGCGAAGAAGTGGTCCGTTCTGCGTGCGTGGGGCATAAAGCTCGCCAAACGCGTAGGGGCGAAGAAGGCATGCGTAGCCGTAGCCAGGAAGCTCGCGATCATCATGCACCGTATGTGGGTGACCGGTGCAGACTTCCGCTTCGTCCAGCCGTCAGCTTCGAACGCGACTTAAGGATCGTTCCGGCGTAGCCGACTGCTCTGCCGAGGACGTGGGGGAGGTCAGTCCGTTTCGATCCCTGTGCGTTTCAGCACGTGCTGTGAGCTTGGACGACCTAGCCTCGCCGGACCCCATCATGGAGCGAACCATTTGGTCGACTCCGAACAGAAGCGCGGACCAGGCAGAAGCGGTAGGCGGCAACGATCGTGACCCAAGGGGCGGAGACGCATTGCGGCTCCGGTCGCGGGCGCATGCCCGCGAGTAGAGCGTGACCGACGAACGGCGGGCCGCCAAAGCAATGCACGTCTCTTTCTGGCTCAGAAGGAGACGTTGGCCGGTAAGCCGCAGATGGCCACGATGGGCCAATTTCCGAAGTCGTCTAAATCATTAGACTGCGTCGTGGGCACGAGCGAGCAGCAGTTTGAAACACCTCGGCTTTACCGCAAGATTGATCAGCTTTTCGAAGCGCTCCTCGCCCAAGTGAGGACGTCGCAGTTATCGGCACGGAGTCGCCGACCTCGACCAGGCGAAAGACCTGGCCGGCCGCAGCCGTCTTGGCGGGAACTCTGCGCGTCTCTCTAGCTTTTCTGTTCTATCAGGTTTAGCAAAGGCTTAGTGTGGGAACCGGACGGTCAAGGGGACAGGATCCATTGCGGCTTGCGCCGTGCGAATTCCCTGCCCCGGCCGAGGAAAACATGGAAGAGAATCCATCGAACATTGCTGGCGATAAAGCAAATCTCGCGCGAAGACGTCCGCCCTCGCTCGTAGTGGGCATTGGGGCGTCGGCCGGTGGGCTCGCCGCGTTTAGAAGTTTCTTCGATCATATGCCCGCCGATACCGGCATGGCCTTTGTCTTGGTTCAGCACCTCGATCCCGACCACAATAGCCTGCTGGTAGATTTGCTGCGGCCGCACACTGCCATGGAAGTGGTGGAGGCGCAGGATCAGGCAGTGTTGGTGCCCAACCGGATTCATGTAATTCCGCCGAATGCGACGCTAACCCTTGAAGGCGATGTGCTGCGGGTTTCGACACCGGTACCTCCCCGGGAGTATCGCCGCCCAATAGATACGTTTTTTGCCTCCCTAGCGGAAAGTCAGGAGGATTGCGCGGTCGGCATAATCTTGTCGGGCGTCGGCAGCGACGGGTCGCTGGGCATCAAGGCGATCAAGGAATATGGTGGCTTTACCCTCGCCCAGGCGGAATTCGACGAAACCGCCATGACGGGAATGCCGAGCAGCGCCGCGGCGACAGGACTTGTCGATCGTGTTGCCTCAGTCGAGAGCCTTCCGGCGAAGGTTCTTGAGCATCAGGCCTATCTGGCAAAGGTCGAGGAGCAGAAGGGTGCTGATGGGGCCCGCGAGGATATCCGCGAAAGCCTGGCCGCGATTACCGCGCTGCTACGCAAGCGGCTCAAACATGACTTCAGCGGTTACAAGCAAAATACCCTGATCCGGCGGATTCAACGCCGAATGCAGGTACTGCAGATCGAAGCCGTTTCCGCATACGCTGAACATCTGCGCCGAGAGCCGTCAGAGGGTGACGCGCTGTTTCGCGAGTTGCTGATCGGTGTCACGCAGTTTTTCCGAGACGAAGAGCCGTTTGAGGCGCTCAAAGCGAATATCCTGCCGTCGCTGCTCGCAGCGAGGGACGCCGACGATCCGATCCGGGTCTGGGTTGCCGGGTGCGCGACCGGCGAGGAGGTCTATTCCCTTGCCGTGCTTTTGCAAGAAGTGCTCGCGGTCCATCGCAGCGAGGCCAAGGTCACCATCTTTGCAACAGATATCGATCCACAAGCCATCACGTTCGCACGTACGGCGCGGTTCCGGCGGATGGATGGCTTGTCACCGGAGCGGCTGCAGCGCTGGTTTGTGATGGATGGCGAAGATTACATTCCGGTCCATGCCATTCGCGAAATGTGTGTCTTCTCCGAGCACAATCTTGTCAGGGATCCTCCATTCTCGAGAATTGACCTAATCTCTTGCCGCAACGTGCTGATCTACATGGACAACGACTTTCAGCACCGCGTCATGCAGACGTTCCACTATGCACTACGGCCCGGCGGTTATCTCTTCATCGGACCGTCGGAAAGTATCAGCCGAGAATCGCGGCTGTTTCGCGCCGCCGACAAGAAGCATCGTATTCTGCAGCGACACGACAGCGTACGAGCGACGTTGCCGGAATTTCTACCCCAGGCAGCCAGCGGCGCAGCCGCAAAAGCTACTACGACCCGCACCGAGGATCAGATCGACAAGAGCGCTCGCCGCGTCATGGCGAAGCATTCTCCAGCCTATTTCGTCGTCGACCGCCACCACAATATCGTGCGGTATTCCGGCGGCGAGACCGGCCGATATCTCGAACCTTCGGAAGGCAACGCGAGCCTTGATTTGTTTGCGAATTTGGCCAGGAGCGTACGAACTCGGGTACGCCACGCCGTAGAGCGTGCCTTTTCATCCGGCCAAGCAATTGAAGAAGCTAGTTTGAAGGTCGAAGGGAGCGAGCTGGTCGACCTCCTCGTCGAACCGATCGTCGAAGCGGGCAGGCTGCCCGGCCTTGTCGTGGTGGGGTTTCGCCCGAGCCGGCCGCAGGGCGAACGAGCGCCCGAGGGCGATGCATCGCCGGCCAGCAAACGGGACGTTGAGGCACTCCAGCAGGAATTGCACGCCCTACAAATCCGCCATCAGGCGACCAGCGACGAGTTGGAAAGCCAGATCGAAAATATGAAGTCGGTCACGGAGGAATTTCAGTCGGTGAATGAAGAGCTGCAATCGTCCAATGAGGAGCTGGAAACGGCCAAGGAGGAAATGCAGTCCGTCAACGAGGAACTCCAAACCATCAATAATGAGCTGCACGGCAAGAACGATCTGCTGATGCAAGCCAACAACGACCTGCAGAATCTTCTCGACAGCACGCAAATCGCGACCATCTTTCTCGACGACGAACTCTGCATCAGGAATTTCACGCCGGCGGCGAGGGAGGTGTTTTCCCTGCGCGAAGGCGATCGCGGCCGGCCCGTGACCGATATCGTGTCGCTGCTTTCCTATGACAAACTCCGCGAGGACGTCGGGAAGGTCCAGCGCACTCTGGAGATCGTCGAGCATCAGCTCGATCTGAAAGACGAGAGCGCGGCCTACATGATGCGGATAAGGCCTTACCGCACCGTCGCCAACGTCATCTCCGGCGTCGTGATGACGTTCAACAACGTCAGCGAGCAAAAGCAGCAGCACGATCATCTGCAGGTATTGATGAAGGAACTGCAGCACCGCACCAACAATCTTTTTGCGGTCATTCAAGCGATGGCGCGCCAGACTGTGCGCACCAGCGCCTCTCTGGCTGACTTTGAGGAGCAGTTTGGGGCGCGAGTGCAGTCATTGGCCCAATCCAACGCATTGCTCATCGATCAACAGTGGAAAGGCGTCTCGATCGACAAATTGATCGAAGCACAGCTCGCTCCATTCGTTGGCTCCGACTCCACGCGGTTTGAGATGGTGGGGCCGACGGTTACGATGACGGCCGAAACCGTCCAGACGCTCGGGCTGGCCCTGCATGAACTCGCGACCAACGCATCGAAATATGGCGCGCTGTCAACACCGAACGGAAAAGTCGTTCTTCGTTGGAGTTTCGTGGGCGGCAATGGTGCGTCGGAAGTCTTCAAATTGGAATGGCAAGAGATAGGCGGACCTCACGTAAAACCGTCAACCCGCAAGGGTTTTGGCCACTTTGTCACCGATCAGATGGTTACACGTTCTCTCGATGCCACCGTGCAAGCTGACCTCGCACCGGACGGGTTGCGATGGATGGTGCAAATGCCTGCGAGCAGGGCTCGCGTTGGAAGATAGCCCCGTCCCGTCGAGGGGATGCCCCCAAAATTTTCACAACCTTAACATATGTAAGGTCGGCAATCGCTAGTTCGCGCCAACATGGTCTCGGGTTTCAAGGGGGCCGCTATGTTCGATCCCGACACGACCGTGGTGTTGCGCGCAGTCCTCGCAGAACTTTGCGAACAGGTGCCGGTGCTGGAATCATCGACGCGAGCCCGCGTTGCTTCCAGGATATTGGAGGTTGCAAGGAGCGGCGAATGGTCGGTTGACGATCTTAGGAAAGCGGGCCACGACGCTCTGCACAACGCGCCTACAATGTGGCGGTGAGGGACGGCGCGCCCGCATCGATCTCTTCAACCGCCATCGAATGGGCTGGTCCAGCGCGGGCGGGATTTGCTATTGGCCGCGCAACCGAGGCTGATTAGGGCGCGTTGGCCGGCATCGGTCAGTTCGCCGAGCGCCGTTTTGCCGCTCGTCGCGCATTTAATAATTTGTTCAGCGACACGTTTGCGGACGACATGATCCTCTCCATAGGGAACATTCTCGCAGACGCGGTCCAGAGCAAGATTCATAGTTGCGAGGGTGCGACGGTCAAATCTTTCCTCGGTCGTTTCGCTCCACCAACCGGATCCCGGCTGCTGATCTATTCCCTCACCTTGGCGCATGACGTCTACCTAGCGAACTGTTTATTTCCAATGCGTTCTCGGTCTGCTCAACCTTTCGCAACAGGAGATCTCGCTCGTTACCAGCCGGCATTGCGCGTGCCGACGCCCGCGCCTCGTCAGCAAATCTCTGCAGACGAACCTCAAGGGGTTCAACCATTCGATAGCGTTTTCTTTTTGCCTTCACGATGCGCGACCCAGCTTTCTAGCCAAGCATGCTAATGCACGTTCCGCGGCCCGTCGCTAACCTATGACAGTCTCGGGCCGGGGAACGTTTGGGACGACGCCCAGCGCACTAGGAGCGGGCCGCCAACCGCGGCCGGTGTCCGCTCGACTGTTCATGAGCAAAGCAGCGAATGCCGGTTACACCGGACGGAGAGGGGAAAGATTCGCGCGAATGGCGTCGAATATTCCTCTTGTCCTTGTCAGCTCGGCGCGAATTTCGTCTTTCAACCGTCCGCTCCGGGCGATTTGGCGTCGGCAATTTTCGAACGCCACGGTGTTTGCCTGCCTGGTTGTCATCGCCGCCGGCCGGAGCACTTCGGAGAACGGCACTTGCATCAGCAAGTTTTTCTTTTCATCGATGATTTCGAATGCATCCCTTGTCGGATCCTGTCGCTCATGGAGCTTTTCAAATGCGATGGCAAGTGCAGCTTCACAGGTGTCGAGATAGGCCGCCTCGAGCGAGGAAAACTCAATCCCGATATGGTCGACACAAATCTCGCTCGGTGAGGTGTGGTTGATAAAGAAACGGGGCATCAGTTCGCTCCTTCGTCGACAAACTTGAGTCCATCGAGGTATTCGGGGTCGAATTCCCCCATCGCGTAAAGCCCCTCTTTGTCCAAAATCGTCAACTGGCTGCGGGTAAGCTCAATCAGGCCCTGGCTCCGCAAGGTCTGCAGTGTCCGATTGATGTGCACTGACGATAAGCCGAGAGTGTCCGCAAGATCGCGCTGGGTGAGCGGAAACTCGCAGGTTGCGTGCGCGTCGCGTCCGCTGAGCTGCAATCGGTGCGACACTTCGCACAGGAAATGCGCCAGCCTGGTTTGAGCTGCGCGCTGTCCAAGCCAGACCATCCATTCCTGCTGAATTGCGGCCTGAGCGGCTGTCTCCAACCAGAGCGCACGCGCGATCGCCGGACTACTATCCATTAGCGAATTCAATTCGCGCAGTGGAATTGAAAGATAGATCGCCGTGGTGAGGGCGTAGACCGCTTTTCGGGATTGACGAAACACGATCTCGCCGGCATTCAGCGTATCTCCGTCCACGAACACCGAGACAATTTGCTGATTGCCGTCAGAGAAGGTGCGCACCGCTCTGGCCATGCCACTGCAAAGAATAAGGAGCGACGATAGTTCCGCGCCCTCTTCGATCAAGCATTCACCTTTTAGCGCGTGCCGCGGCGCAGAAGCCGCCCGAAAGAGAGCGTGCTGATCTGATATCGGCAACGTCATCCGAGAGGAAAGCTTTGTCATAAACGGCGTAAGGGGCATCAATCTACCTTGTGCTGTTGTCTTGCCACAGACGGAAGATGAACCAGCGACGCGGCCTTGGTCTGTGGGTTTGGAATGACCTTTCCTAAGAGTTTACCTGATTTCCAGTTCTTTGATTGCCAACGCTGAAATGTCCGTGGGGTCATGTACGCCAGTTTGCGCGATCTTGATGATCTTCTTGGCGACCATTTCCGTTAGTGGATCGTCGCGATCCTTGACGCAAAGGATACGTAGCGTGTGGTCGTAAGCCGCTGCGATACGATCGACCTCTATCGGATTCAACTGGCTGTTTTTCAATAGTCGATAGATGGCCATTACGATCGCCCTACTTCGGCGCCTGCAATCGGGGGGACGTCAACCACTCCGTCATGTGTGCCGCAGTCTCGTCGAACCGGGCCCGACGGAGCAGGTATTCTCTCTCGGGGCCTGGAGGAAGGTGCTTGGCCCGCGTACGCAATTCTCGGGCTTCGTTGGCAAGTCGCACCTCGAGTGAGTGCGCTTGTTTCACTCGTCTTCGTTATTTCACATTCTCATCCCGCTTCAAGGGCCGCCCAACAAAATCTACAACCGCCGTAGCTCTAGCGCGGTTCCGAAAATACCACTGAAACGTTCTGCAGTTAACGTATGTTAGTCGCGCACCGGATTGTTTCACATAAGTTATTGCCGCGACCAAATGATCAGGGACACGCCTTCGGAGATTTTTTGGTAGTCGATCTTCCCTGGCACGCCGAGGGACTCGCGGGTCGCGGCGGAGCCCGGGGCAGCGGGCCTATGACCGGTCCCCGATCGGCTGATATCTCTGACCGGTATGTCTGGGACGCTCACGCGCTACCTAGAAGACGAACGGGCCTCTAGACAAATCTCTGCGAGAAACGCGTTGAGACGCCGCGAGTTGCTGCAGAGGCCCACCGGACAACCACATCCGCTCGCCTAGTGTGTTTCCGGAATGGGTCAAAGAGAGACCTTTGCCTTGGATGGCTAAGTGGTCGCTTCTACCCCAAGATGGGACATGGAGAGCTGGAAAAGGCTTGACCTTTCAGTTCGGATTACAGAAGGGGATCGAAGCCGGATTAGTGCAAGGTCGCACGAATCAATTGGCAAAGTGCGCGAGCATTGGCTCGAATATTCCGCCGATAGCATAACGCGAGCCGCGTAAATCTCGGCAGCGCGGTCCGATGCGATTGGAAATGATATTTAGCCCAATTGGTCCTCAGGCTCATGAAGCAGAAATTGCTTTCGTTCTAAATGCGCGCGGAAGGCACTCGCATATCGCGGCACGTTCTGGCCCGATCAAGTTGACTACCCACTGCAGCGCTGATGGCGGGACCCGCATCCGGGCCGAACGGAGTGCGTTGAAGATCGCATCCGCGGCTCCGCCGTCACCCAGTGCCGTCAGCACGGCGCTATGAGCGAGCACATCCAAGGAATTTCCGACGACCAGGCGCGGATATCGTTCACCACACATTCGCGTGGCCTTCCGCTCGTCGATCAAGGCGATCGCCCCTTTCTCCACGCCATAAGCGATCGTTGCCGCTTCACCGTCGTCGAGAGTCGCTTCACCTCGTCCGATCACCAGATCTTCGAAATGGGACTCGGTGAGATCGTCAAGCTTCGCCACTGAGATAAGGCCTGACGCAACAAGTTCAGCGACCAACCGTCCATCGTTGCGACCGTTGCGCCGATCTTCGAGAAGCTCCCTCTGTACGACATCGGTGACAATGAAAAGATTTGGTATTGCCTTTAAAATGCGCGGCCCGCAAGCCGTGGCATTCAGATTGATCACGGTACTCGCATCGATGACAACCGGCGCCGTGGGGTCAATCAGGCATGAGAGCCCCATCGGCTTCGCTCCCTTCTATTTCCAGGCCATCGAACATCCGCCGCAGCTCGACACGGTCCAAATGGAGCATGCGGGCGAGTTGGCCTTCGCTCAGCAGCCCGCGGCGCCAAGCCTCGCCGGCGAGGAGCCCAAGCCGAAGCGTCGTCGGCCTGTCCGCATCCGTCTTGTGGACGTCGGGACTCGTCAGGTCTCCCAAAACTTGACTGGCCTGTTGATCGCTAATGCCTCCATTTGCTTGAAACCAATCCCACGTGCCGGACTTCGCCAGCTTGAGCTCTTCCAACCGCCTCACGATCGCTTCACGTGAGACGCCAAAGAAATGGGCGAGAATGATGACGTGCCGGCGGGTCAGTTTTTCCGATCCGACAGTCACCTCTTTGAATTTCTGCATGACCGCGCGGGCCGGGGTCATGAATGCCCTGCCGAACGTGTTGGCGTAACGCTCCTCGCGGGAGTTTTCAGTGATGCCCTCTTCCAGCACCTCCGGCTCCCGCCGCGTGGAAACCAGATGACCGAGCTCATGGGCTGCGGTCTGAGCGCGGCGATCGCGCGGATGATTGCCGTTGAGAAGGATGCAAGCACCGAGCGCTTCGTCGTACGCGAACACACCGGAAATTCCACCATCTATGCGTCGGATATAGACGCGCACACCAAGTTCAAGCTCCAGCAGCGTTACAATGTCGGAGATCGGGCTCAAGCCCAAGCCAAGCCGCTGCCGCAATTCAAATGCATCCAGTTCCGCCTGTGCCCGAACGTCACCGGGAAGAATCGGCCGCTCCGATGGATAGTTGCGCAGCCGTTGAACGCCGAGGAGCTGTTCCAGCTCGGCTTCGGCACGGGCCAGATCCTCCAATTGCTTCACAGCAAGTTCTATCGCGCCATCCTCCTGTTGGAACAACTTGCGGAATTTCGGAGTCAGATCCGCGTGAATCGCCTCTTGCCGCATCAGCTCGTTAATGGACATCCGGTAGAGATTCGCGAGCTTTCGCAGCTCGTCGATCCGGACGCGCCGCTGGCCTTGCTCGATTGCAACCAGGGTGGTCCGTGAAAGTCCGACAGATTCCGCCGCGTCCGCTTGCTTGAGCTTTACGCGGTCTCGCGCTTCGCGGAGGCGCTCGCCAACTTCCGTCGGCGGCATAGTTTCAAGCACACTGGTCATTGTCGGCCCACTGAGCAACGAATGACTGCGGTCCCAGAGAGGTCATATAACTCTTCCATTCTTTTTGGTGTTGGGAGAGCAGCCGGTCCAGCTTTGGACGGATGACCGCTTCCGATTCGTCGAGCGAGCGCGCGAGTTGAAAGGCCGCAAGATCGAGGGAGCGTTCGGCCGCGCGTGACCGCTTTAAATACGCGAGGTGATCGAGATGCAAGGTGCCTGCGATTGCATATTGCCTTTGCGCGCGGGTCCTTTTGTCGAACCCCTCGGCAACTCCCTCGTCAAAGGTTGGCGCAGAGAGATTTTCCCACACATACATATCTGCGGGTTCCGTTAGATTAGCCGCATAAACGCTTAGCCGACGCAGCATGCAGGCCGCGCAGATGCCGCATTGGCGTCGCTGATTATTGACGGACACATGCCGGTTATCCTGCCAACACGATCTCGTCTTCAACCATTCGGTATCCTTGCCGCTGCTCAGAGCCATGTATTCCTTAAGGGTTTCGCCTTTGGTGAACCACAGGCGCGGGAATACAAAGGCGATATCGGAGCCCAGAAGCGCTTTGAAGAACGCGGTCATGTGTTTCATGAATCGAGGATGGTTGCGGTAATCTTCATACGCCTGACCGACAGGCACGAGGGTAGGGCCGATAGCCCCCTGCCCGCTTTCCGGTACAATGACTTTTCCCGCTTTGGCAAAATAGGCAGCCGAACCACTCAGCACAGCAAATTTGAAGCCACGAGACCGGGCACTCGATTCGACGAAGCGGGAAGCGCCGGGTTTTACTTTGTACGGCAACGTCATGAAAGGTTGCCTACGGCCGGACGGATCTTTCGGTTGGTCTTTCTTCTTTGACCCAAGACGGACGCGGATCAACCGGCCGCCGTATTCCTCTGCCATCAGCGCGCCGACTGCGCGGGAGTCGAGCCCATCGCTGAACGGAATGACCGCTTCGGCCCCCATATCCAGATGGAAGAGCTGCTGTGCAGGTTCGTCTGCGGGGGTCTTCCGCTTTACGAAGGTGATTTTCCATTGATCGCCCGTCAGGAGCTCGAGTGCTTCATGCAAGGCTTCAGACACACTCTTCCGATTCCAGACGTGGGGATCATGCACCGGCAGGCGCAGTTCAAAGGCACGGCCCCACCCCAAGGCCGGGCGACGCTGTATCCGATCACAGAATTCAACGGATGCCGCCAATAGCATCAAGTCGAATACGGCGGGATCCCATTTCGAAAAAAAATAGGCTGCAAGATTATGCGTTTTGAAGATGAGATTGGTGTCGATCTCGCAAGAGATCCGACCTGCCCGGGCGCGTCCCCCGGCTTCGTGCACATCGACTTGGAGTCCGGGCAGTTTGTCCTCGCTCATGGCAGCCTCACGCCGTCTTCAAGACCCTGCTGCTTGACGGATGGGGGTTGCGTAGCAGCGTCCAGGCCCGACAAGCGACGGGCAAGACCCGCAATTGGAGCGCTCGCGACGGCATCCTCCATGCGATTCCTGACGCGGGTCGCCATCGCCTCGGGGCTCTGCTTGCGCAGGTAATGTTCTTCTACTTGCCGCGGCCCCCGTGCTGCGCGGTCCCGCAGCGCATTTTCGACGCCGTCGCAGACCGCGTCGATGCCGAGCTTTCCGTTCGCCACAGACTGTATGACGTGATCGACGATCAGACGCCGCATTGGGTAGCCGGCAGAAAGATCCCGCCGCGCAGCTTCCAGTTCGACTGACTTATCTTGTCCAAACATGTCGGCCTGCCGGGCATCGCCCAGGATTGAGCGGATCGAGCGGACGACCTCGCCGCAGCCTTCATCGCGCCACGTCTCTTCCAGGGCTGGGACAACACGTCCGGCAACTTCCTCCGGCTCGAATGCAGCCTTGTGCGCCCATTCCGCGAACTTCTTCCAGGCGCGCGTCATATTCAAACTTTTGTACGGACCATCACTCACTGCGATTCTCCATGTCAAAGTTATACCAATGAAAATCTGACAATGTCAAAGTAAGATTTGCGGCGAAGTCGCGAAAATCAACCTTTGCGCGTATTGATTTTATTTAACACTTATTAGTTGTATTCATGAGCAAGCAAATTGGCCGGACCCACACCGTCGTGCGGGCGCCTGACTTTTTGATCGCGAAGTTCGCATGTTTCGGGAAGGCTGGATGTCTGGTGTCGAACGCCATCCGGAACTGCCCCCTTTGCGTCATGAAGAACTGCCCCCACCTCGGGTTCATGATGTCGGTTGAAGGTTGGCTCCGCCGCTGACGGGATGGAGGGAGCCGGAGCCGACCGGAGGGCCGTCAGCGGCGGGCGGCTTGATGAGGCCGCTCTTTCGCTTGGCGCGGAGCCGGTAGCTGTCGCCGCGGATGGTCAGCACGTGGCTGTGGTGCAGGAGCCGGTCGAGGATCGCGGTGGCGACCACCGGATCGGCGAACACGGTGCCCCATTCGGCAACGGTGCGTGACCACCGCAAGCCTTTTCGCTAATTCAAGCCTCGGCTCGCCGGTCTTGTGTGTAGGAGCTAGAAGGTCAGGGCGCCCTTTGGGGCGCCCTGTTGGATGTTGCAAACTGCCGTCTAGTCTAGGCGACGGGCGGAAGCGGCGGCATGATCCAGTTCATGCTCAGACGCCAGAGCCTCAGCGGCCTCGGCAGCCCCGGCGTGTAGACGACGATGATCGCGGCCCGGGTCGCGATCACCTGTTCGCAGAACGGGAACAGGCTGTCCGCGATCCCGATGCGGTCGGCGGCGTTCTCCACCATCGTCAACCAGGTGTTACGCGTCGAGAGACAGGCGCCGACCGAACGCGCCATATCACGGCCTTCGACGATGCGACGAGCATCATCAACGGTCAAGATATGCCAGCCCTCGGCCTCGATGGCCTCGATGATCGCGGTCGCCGGAGGAAAGGGCGATTCACCGTCGCCCGGGATCAGGGTCGCACCAAGGTCCAGGAACCGGATCGGGCGCGCCGCACGGTCGGTCATCAGTTCAGCCCCGTCCGCCTGACTGACGCGAACCAGTGGCACGTCGTCAGTCGAGCAGGTCCTGTATTCGGCCAGTTCGATACCGGGAAAGCCCATGAAATCTGCGTTGACCAGATAGCAATGCGGATAACGCTGAAGCATGGCGCGGGCCACGGCGGTGGAGGAGCGGTGGCGCCAGGCTTGCCGCACGTTGCGGATGGCCTGGGCCCACGGCGTTTCCTGGATAGAGGCGGCGATCTCGGCAAGGCGCGCCTGCACGATTGTCCGGATCAAGTTGTAAATTCGCCGCATGCTCATCGGCTGGTCTCCTTCTGCTTTCACGGCAGCGGGTGCTGTCGTGCGAGCAGGGTGGCCGATTAGCGAGTGCCATGTTGCAGACCAATTGAATATCGAGGCTGCCCCTATCGCGGATGCAGGCTCATCACCACAGCAAGGGGCGGAACTGTCGCACGGAAAGATTCTCGCCTTTAGTCATCTGCGGAAAATTCTCGTAGTCCACGGAAAGATTGATGCCTTCTTGACCTTTTCCGACCTTGAACCGCGCATCGATACGTGCGGCCGGGTGGCCAGGTTTGGCTCTGCTCGGTGTGATGACGATATTGTAATAGAGCGGAGCCACTTGAACAGGACTGCGCGTTGCAATGGCCTGCTGGGCAGTGCCACGGAGGCTCTCTTCGCCCACGAGCAGGCCAGCCAGATAACGGATCTCTTCATAGATCTTTTCGAGGTCCGAAATATCGGACTCGCTTACAGCATGACAAGGGCTCGATGAAAGACAGCAGTCCAGGGTCACGGCAATCTCGGGCGGCAGCTCTTCATAGTCACCGCGCGCGTAGCATCCGAACCAGGCAGCGAGATCGAACAGATCGGTCAACGACTCGAATTCGGTATACAGCGCGGCCGAGTTGATGCTTCCATAGAGCGCCAAGAGAAAGCAGCCCCAGAGGTTCAAATCGAACTCCTTCCCGAATGCCATCCGCGCCTTCGTACCAGAACTTACGGGCTTGCCCTCCGCCACCTGATGCCGGGCGACTTCCCGTGCAATACGGCGCATGGTGATTGCCCGCAAATGTCCGCGCCGCAATACACTGATGATGTGAAGCTCGCGCTCTGCTACCGCGTCGTAGCTGAAGGGTCCATAAATCTGCTCATAGCAGAGGATTTCAGCGTGAGCTTGAGATTGGATCGCGGTGGGAGTCAGGCCGAACCATTCTTTGACATCGGTTCGTCCCTCGGTCTCGAAATGATCTGTAGTAACGTCCCGCGCGCGATTGTCTCGCACTTCAGGGGCCTTATAGAGCCTGCTGACTTCCCTGAAGATCGTCTCTACTTCCGCCAGTGCCGGATCTTTCAGGCGGTCTCGAAATCTTCTGTCTAAGCGCGTGTGAGGGTTCCTGTCGCGCTGTGATCGAAATTGAGCCATCTGAAGCACCCGGCTTGCTCGCACGCAATGACCGTACAGCGCCGTCCTCAGGGTGCCTACGATCGTTCCTTGATCCGGATTGCCCCTTCTACCTTCGTCGTCGTGAGCTGGAATGATGGCGATCCAATCTCCCTGCGCGAATCCGACCTGCTGAGCGTCGTCAAGCTGAACGCCGCGGGTACGTAACTGAAACTCCGTTACCGCCCGATAGTCTCTCGTGCGCCACTGAGCGAGGACACCATCGTCGATAGGAGGCGGCGGAAAGCCAAACTTCGCGTTGTAGTAAATGATGGGGATCGGCTTGAGGCTGAAGGGATCGCGGATGTCATGAATTGCAACGTTTGGGCGCGGTTCGCGCATCGTCGCCAAGTGGTCTTCTTCCAGGTAAACGCGCGCGCTGTGACGATTCCCAAAAACGTCCGGCCTTCCAAATAGCATAAAGCTTCCTCTTCCATTTGAGCCGTTGCTGATACACGGATGGCTATTTAGGGTCAGCGAAACGCATTCCGGAGTTTTGAGTAAAATCCGATCTGTTGCCACATCGTCAGGTGACCAGGCGCGGCTTTCGCCGGCCGCTTGAGCGCTTCTTCTTCAATTGGTCTGCAACATGAGACGATAGGCGCGACTACGGACGGGCTTCCTGCGATGGAGGCTTACGTGGTTGCAACGATCGCCGCTGGGACAACGGCTCGATATTACAGCAAGCAGTCAGAATATTATCTCGGCGGCGGCGAGCCTGCAGGTCGTTGGATCTCGTCGACGAACGATTTCGGCGTCAGGCATGGCACTGAGGTCGACAATGCGCTCTTCGAGCGGCTCCACGCGTCGCTTGATGCGGATGGACAACCCCTTCTGTCCAATAGCGGCGACACGACAAAACGCGTCGGCGGCATCGACCTGACGCTGTCGGCGCCGAAATCGGTTTCCGTCGCGTTCGCGCTCGCCGATGCCGAGACGCGTGGCGCCATCGAGAAAGCTCAGCACGAAGCCTGTGAGGCAACGATCGCGTTTCTGGAAAGAAATGCGGCGTTCTGCCGTCGCGGCAAGGATGGCCACCGTCTCGAACGTGCCACGCTCACGGTCGCCTCGTTCCAGCATGGGGAAGCGCGTCCGGTTGAGCACGATGATGGCAAGGTCTACGCTGACCCCAACTTGCACACGCACGCAGTTTTATTAAACTTTTCACTGCGCCAGGATGGCACCGTGGGCGCGCTCGATGCGCGCCACCTGTTCGCTCACAAGATGGCCGCCGGTGCGGTCTACCACCTCGCACTCTCTTCAAACTTGAAGAAGCTTGGATTCGAAATCGGTGAGGTCGGTCGGAACGGCCTGTTCGATCTCGTCGTCCCGCAGATTGGTGACAATCAATCCGCGGTCCTCGCCAAGAGCTTTGCGGCTTTGCAGCACCACTTCTCGGGGCGCCGCAAGGAAATCGAACAGGCCATCGCTGCTGAAGGATTGTCGACGTCGGAAGCACCGGCGCTGGCGGCGGCGATTGCCCTTGGGACGCGCTCGACGAAGCAGGAGGCGCGCACGACCGATCGTTTCGAATTGTGGGCCGAGGAAGCGGCTCCGTTCCTGGACGTGGATCGGCTCGTGACAAATCTGCGCACCTCACGGACCTGGGATCCGGCTAAGCAAGAGAAGCTGATCGCCGCGCGCGTGGCTGCAGTGCCCGCCGAGCTGACTGAACATGAAAGCGTCTTTGAACGGCGCCAACTGTACGCAGCCGTCGCGACGGCGTTGGTGGGGACAGGTGCCGACGCGATGCGGGTCGAACAGGAAGTGGACCACCTGCTGGAAACAGGCCGCGTCGTCGAGCTTGGGCGGGACTCCCTGCAACAGCCGGTCTATTCGACGCCTGAGCAGATCGCGATCGAGCGCGAATTGGTCTCCGTGGCGGAGCGCCTTGCGCGGGAGCACCGCGCGGCCCCTGACCCGGAGCACGTGCTGCAGCTTTGTCGCGAACGAGGGCTGTCCGCAGAGCAGACCCATGCCGCACAAATGGCAACGAGCTCAGCCGCCATCGCGGTAATCGAGGGCGCCGCCGGGTCAGGAAAGTCCACGACCTTGGCAACGATCGTGGCGGCCTATTCCCAAGGTAATGCTGCCGGATTTGCATCAAATCTTGCTGGCCCCGCGTGGCGGATCATCGGCACAAGTCAATCGTGGAAGGTCGCCAAGGAATTGCAGAAGCTGGGCATCGAGGCGATGGCCACCGACGCCTGGCTCGCCCGCACCAAGGAGCCGTTCCTCGACGCCAACACCGTGCTCGTCGTGGACGAGGCCGGGCTTCTGTCCTCGCGCCAAATGTTGGCAATCGTCGAGAGGGCCGCAGAGGCGAGTGCAAAAATCGTCGCCGTCGGCGATCGGGAGCAGTTGCCCGCGTTGGGGGCAGGCCCGGGTCTGTCCATCCTCGCCAGCGTCACGGGTACGACCCGCGTCGACACCATTGTACGACAGCGCGAAGCCTGGATGCGTACCGCGGTAACGGATTTCGCCAAGGGCCGCGCCAAGCAGGGCTTCGCCGCGTTCGAGGAGCGCGGCCTCCTGAAATTTGCGGCCGGCGAGAAGGCGACTGTTACGCGCGTAGTGGACGCCTGGGAGAACGCCCAGCGCGCGCCGTCGAGCCCCACAGTCTTGTTGATCGCCAAGACCAACGCCCAGGTGCGCGCCCTCAATAATGAGGTTCGTGTCCGACTGAAACGCGACGGGCGCATTACGGGTGAGGATGTCGAGGTGGCCACCGTGACGCCCTCGGGCCACGGCCAGGCGCTCGCCTTCGCAACCGGCGATCACATCCGATTCCTGGTCCGGCATGACCGCCTCGCCGTCATCAACGGCACCACGGCCACTGTCATCCGCATCAATGGCGGCGAGACGCAGGATCCAACCCTCCACGTCGAGATTGCCGGACGTCAGGCGAGTTTTCGAGTGTCGGAGCTTGCCGACGAGCACGGTCGAGCACGTCTTGGTCACGCCTACAGCACGACCATCTATGGATCCCAAGGCCTGACCACGGATCAGGCCTTCGTCTGGGCCGGCCCGTCGATGACACGAAACGAAGCGTATGTCGCATTCTCACGTGCGCGGGATCACCTCGAAATTTTTGCCGACCTCCGCGAAATCGATGCACAAGTCCGCCTCGATTTGCCGCTGTCAGAGCGGCTCCAGGCCACGATCACGCCGGAGCGGCGGCTCGAGTGGTTCGCAGGCCGGTTGTCGCGGCTGCAGGTCAAGACTTGCACGCTCGACCCGATGCTCGACCATGCTGTGCGTGTCAATGATCGCGGGCGCGAGCGCGAGCCGGCGGCGTACGAGCGCGGCTGAACGTGTTCCAACGCGACTGCTATGCGAGCGTCCGCCGTAGCGAGCGCCAGAAGCGAGAGCTCGCAACGGTTATGGCCCTTTCTCGGACATGGAATGATGTCCGGCTCAAGTACGTTGCCGCGCCCTTGCTGAAGCCCAACGCTTAAGTATTGGCGCGTCATGTCGAGGGGGCGAAAGGCTTCCATACGTTCTATCTGGAATCCGACTCTTGCAACGACCGGTGACCCGGGGCGTCGCCTAGGACAGCACCGATCTTGTTCAATTGGTCTGCAACCTGATCCGCTAAACGTCACTACAGACAGCCTCCATTGATGGAGGCTTTCGTGGTTGCGACGATCGCAGCGGAAACAACGGCGAGCAGGCTCACTAGGTGGCCCGGGTATCATCTGGGCTGCAGTGAGCCTGCAAGCTATTGGGCCTCATCCCAGCGTAGCTTCGGCGGACGACGACCGGTCCGTTCTCCCATCTGGCTGGCCTGGCTCCAATTTAAGGCTTGCATCCTTGATCGCAAGCTCAGCCCTGCTGCGCGGGTCGCGGGGGCCAACCGTGGCTAAATCCCGCATCACCAAAATCCGGTTGCGACCGCGAGAGACTGCCCAGACCACGCTGCCGGCACCCCCGGCGACCGGCACGAGGCCGACCATGGCAGCGCAGGTTCGTGGTCCTTCCGGCCGCTTGCGGCCATCCGACCCCGAGTTCTGGACCGTGATCAACGAGATCGCGGATCCGACACCGATCGCGCCCGCCGAGCTCGACGCCATCGAGCGCTATTTCTCGGCGGTGCTCGATGACGTCTTCGCATCCCGCAAGACGTCTCCTTAGACCAACCTAAAAGGACCACTGACTATGCCCGACCACAATCCCCCCATGGACCCCAACACCATCCTCACCATGCCAGCTGAGATGTTTGCCGAGTTCGCCATCGAGTCCGCGCTCTGGTTGGTGCGGGAATCGATGGATGCGATCGCCAACAAGACCGACTTCGATCCGGATCCGGAAAAATGCTTCAGGGTGATGGGCCGGTTGCCTGCTATCCGCGAACTGCGCGACCTGACGGAAGAGCAGCGTCACGACATGTTCGTGGAGGGCTTCCGTCACATCCCGAACGGAGCGCACGAGGCGTTCGAGCTCCTGTTGGCCGAGCACAAGCCGCTGTTGTGGGATGCCTTCCGGCAGCGCTGGAATGTCGTCGCCAACGAGGTTTCGCTTGGCTGATCTTAACCGTGCAGGGGAGCAAGGACGAAGTATCTCTTCCCCTGATTCCCCTGCATGGGTAGACTCGTTTCAGTATCGCGTAAGGAAGCTCGTCATGGCCCGTAAGCACCTTCAGGTCTCAGAAGCGCCCGACAGTACCGCTAACCCGCGGCCGCGCAGTGTCCTGATTTACATTCGCGTCTCGACTGAAAAGCAGAGCAGCAACCAGCTCAGCCTCAACTCACAGGAAAAAAATTTGATCGCGCGTTGCAAGCGCGACGGCGACCATATCGCAGGCATTTTTCGCGAAGAGGGCGAAACCGCCACCAACATGAAGCGCCCGGCATTCGAGCAGATGATCGCGCGCGCGACCGACGGCACGCGCAGCGTCGACGCCATCATGGTGTACTCGTTCTCCCGGGCGTTCCGAAACCAAGTCGAGCAAGAGCTCACGGTTCAAACCCTGCGCAAGCACAAGGTCGAACTGATTTCGCACGCCGAGCCCTTGGCGAACGATGATACGGGCGACATGTTCAGAAAGTTCATCGGTATCGTGAACGAATACCAGTCCAAGGAGACAAGTCGTTCCACGATGAGAACGATGAAGGCCAATGCGCAGCTTGGCTACTCCAACGGTGGCATCATTCCCTTCGGCTACAAATCTATCGACGCAGAGGTGATAGGCAACAAGCAGAAGAAGAAGCTCGCCGTCGAGCCGGTCGAAGCGGAGATCGTGATCCGCGCCTTTGATCTGGCAAAGAACGGTGATGGCAATAGCGGCCCGCTCGGAACGAAGAAGATCGCTGAGTGGCTGAACGCGCATGGCTATCGCTCGCGCAATGGCTCGCTGTTCGGGACCGGCACCGTCCACGAAATGCTCACACGCCGCGCCTACACTGGCGTGCGAAACTTCAACGAATTTGATCGGAAGGGCGACGGCGAGCGCAAGGCGCAGTCCGAGATCGTCGAATATGAGATTCCGGTCATCGTCGACCAGGTGACCTTCGAGGCGGTTCAGGCACTGCTCGTTTCACGCCGGCCGAGGTCACGTGGGCCGCGGCTCGCCTCGGCGCCGTCCTTGCTGGGCGGTCTCGTCCGGTGCGACTGCGCCAAATCCTGTGCCTTGACCACCGCCACCGGCACCTCTCGAACCGGCGTCGTCTACAACTACTACAAATGCATCCAGTCCATCAAAAGGGGGCAGCATAAGCACAACGATGGCACCTCCTGCAGCAACCGCAAGATTCCCCGTCCCGTCATTGAGAAGCTCGTGGTCGAAGCTCTACTGGATCGACTTCTGCGGCCCGAACGGGTCACCGCCATCCTGACCACCCTGAAGGCCCGCCGCGATGACCGCCGGGCCACCGCCGACCGCCGACTGGTCGATCTCGCCCGTCAGGTCACCGATACTGAAGAACGCCTCTCCCGTCTCTATGCCTCGATCGAGGCGGGGACCATCGACGGCACCGACCCGACGCTGAAGGAACGGGTGGCCGCCTTGAAAACGACCCGGGACCGGGCTGTAGAGGCCCTCGATTACGCCAAGAGGTCCAGCGCGGCGCCGATCGAGATCGACCCTGTCGCCATCGACCGCTTCACCCGCTTGATGCGGGAACAGCTCGTGTCAGGCGATGTGGGCGCCCGGAAGGCCTACCTCAGCGCTATCGTGGATGCGATCGTTGTCAGCGACAGCACCATCCGCATCATCGGCTCAAATGACAATATCAGAGCCACGCTCGGCCCGAACGGCCAACCGCGAACTCTGGTTCGTAAATCTGTTCAGGAATGGTGCCCCTGGCCGGAATCGAACCAGCACTCCTTGCGGAACTCGATTTTGAGTCGAGCGCGTCTACCAATTCCGCCACAGGGGCCCCCATTCGGCCCCTGGAAAGGGGCCTAGCGAAGCCGGCGGACTATAGCCATGGACAGGGCAGGGTCAACCCGCGCCAAAGTGATCCCGGTCGTTCTCGACAGCCGCCGGGGGTGGGGCTACAGCCTAAGGAAAGCGACTACTGGAAGAGGCTGCCGTGACGACCCCGAGTGCCGCAATACCTGCGTTCAGGCCGGCTGCGACCGGTCCCGCGCTGGCCGCCTCGGTGCTCGTCACGCTGATTGCGGCCGCGACCATCGCCGGCGCCTGGTTCTTCCAGCTCGTGCTGGAGATCCTGCCCTGTCCGCTGTGCCTGGAGCAGCGCTACGCCTATTATCTCGCGATCCCGGTCGGTGTGCTCACGGCGCTCGCGGCACGAAGCGGCGCGCCGCGGCCGCTGCTGCTCGCGGGTCTTGCGATCCTTGCGCTGGCAGCGCTCGCCAATGCGGGCCTTGGCACCTACCACTCCGGCGTCGAATGGGGTTTTTGGAAGGGACCGACCGACTGCTCCGGCCCCGTCGTCAACCTCGGCAATGCCGCCGACCTGCTGTCCAAGCTCGATACCGTGAAGGTGGTGCGCTGCGACGAGGTGCAGTGGCGCTTCCTCGGTCTCTCGCTCGCCGGATACAACGTGCTGATCTCCCTGTTGATGGCCGCGATCGCTGCGTGGGGATTTGCGGCGACGGCGAAGCGTTCGTAGCTGCCGTAGGGTGGGCAAAGCGTAGCGTACCCACCATCTGTACCGACATTGCGGAGGCATGGTGGGCACAGCGCTAACGCGCCTTTGCCCACCCTACGGGAGCTGTGTCCCGTCAATCATCCACATCGTCCTGCGTGCGGCCGAACAGGTGCACGATGCCCGGGGTCGCGATCGTCACGAACACGAAGCGCGACAAATGATGGGCGCCGACGAAGATCGGGTCGATGTGCAGCGTGAGCGCGAGGGCCAGCATCGCATCCATCGCGCCCGGCGCGAAGGCGACGACGACATCCGATAATTTCACTTGCGTGGTGAGCGCGATGATGCCGACGAAGATGGCCGAGACGGCGATGGCCACGGCAAACGAGCCCAGCGCCGCATGGATGTGGCCGGCGAGCGTCTTGATCCGCATCCGCGCGAAACGGCTGCCGATCAGCGCGCCGATGCCGATCAGCGCCACCCCGCGTACCCAGTTCGGCAGGCCGCCCTCGACCCAGCCTGCGCCATGCAGCACGCTGGAAGCGATCATCGCGCCGAACATCCAGCTCGCCGGAAACTTGATCAGCCGCAGCAGCAGCGCCGCAGCCAGCGAGGCCGCGCCCAGCGCCACGAGGTCGAGCGGCGAGGCGATCATCGTCGTCAGCGACGGCGCGACGGAGGGCGCCACGCCCGCGAACGCGAGCACCATCGGCAGCGCCGCGGTGAGGATGATGACGCGCATGGTCTGCACCACCGCGATGCCGGGCAGGTCGGCGCCGCGCTCGACCGCCAGGATCGTAATCTGCGACAGTGCGCCGGGGCTGCCGGCGAGGAAGGCCGAGGTGCGGTCCCAGCCATGGATGCGCTGGAGATAGTAGCTCGAGCCGAAGGTCGAGCAGAAGGTGGCGAGCGCAAGAAGGCCGATGGTGAGGGGATAGGCGCTGACCTGTTGAAGCAGGTGGCGCGAGACGACCGAGCCCAGTGAAATGCCGAGCAGCACCAGCACGGTCTGGGTCAGGATCGGCGGCAGCGCCAGCTGGCGGCCGGCGATCGCGGCGATCCCGACCGCGATCATCGAGCCCGAGATCAGTCCCCCGGGAAGTCCGGCGACCAGAAACACGAGGCCTCCGACGGTGCCGATGACGAGCGTCTCCACCGTGCTCAAGATCTTGGCACGGCTTGGCCATTCGAACGGCAGGGAGGCGGTGATTTGCTTCACGCCACCTTATCGCAAATCGGCGAGAGGCGCACAATTGCAGGCTCGTCATGCCGCAATGCGCGCGCCTCTCACGGATGCTCGCAAACCGTAGTGTGACGGATTTACTTCTTGTCGGCTGCGGGGGCGGCGGTGCCGGCCTTCGCTTCCTTCATGCACTCACGGCGAAATTTTTTGCGCTCCTTGCCCTTCAGTGCCTTGGCGTCCGCCTGCTTGGAGCATTCGAGCGACTCGGCCGAACGCTCCTTCGGCGCCTTCTTGTCGGCGGGGGCGGCGGCGGTTGTGGTCTTGGCGTCGGTCTTGGCAGCCGGCGCGGCCGTCTGCGCGAAGGCGGTGCCGGTGGCGAGCAGGGAGGCGAGGGCAACGACGGCGAGGCGAGACGTGAAGGTCATGGTGGTGCACTCTTCTTGCGAGAATTGCGGAGGGTTGAGAACGTCGGCTCGCCTTGCTGAACGCGACATGAATAATCTGAACCGGGCGGATCACTATATTTTGGCGGCAGGAGCCATCGCTTCCTTGTCGCGAGCGGGCGGCACGCTAGGATAGCAATCCTCGTTTCACTTCCGTCGGGGAAGACCAAGGAGGAGGACCCAAGGATGACCATTCAATCAAAATTGCTGTGTGCGGTTGCGTTGACGGGCTTTGCCGCGCTGGTGGCGAGTGCGCCGGCGCAGGCGCTGACCTCGCAGGAGTGCAGCGCCAAGTACCAGGCCGCCAAGAAGGACGGCTCGCTCGGCACCACGAAGTGGAATGACTTCCGCAAGGCCCAGTGCGGTGCGGACGCGACGCCGGCCGCTGCGCCGACTGCGGCGGCTCCGGCTGCGCCCGCCGAGCCGAAGCAGGCGAAGAAGGAGGCGGCCCCCGCTGCGGCACCGACCCTGCCGGCCGGACCCGCGATCTATCCGAATGCGGTCGACCCGAAATACGCCAAGGAGACCGCCGGCAAGGCGCGCCTCCACACCTGCGTCGACCAGTACAACGCCAACAAGACCACCAACGGCAATGGCGGCATGAAGTGGATCGAGAAGGGCGGCGGCTATTACAGCGAGTGCAACAAGAAGCTGAAGGGCGCCGCCTGAGCTTCGACATGATGCGATGGCCGGAGCCAGGCTCCGGCCATTTCGCTAGCCGAGCAGCTTCTCGGCCGACTTCGCCACGAGCTGCGAGCGTTTGCGCGGACCGCGCTCGACGAACAGCAAACTCTGGCCGAAGATGAAGCAGTAGAACAGGAAGGCCTGCGCCTCGGCCGCCTCGGCCTCGAGGCCGGTCGCGCGATAGAGTTCGGCGACGTGCTTGAGCCGCGCCGCGTCCACGCTCGCGACTGCCGCCGCGGCGTGTTCGTCCGAGCGGGCCCACTGCCGGATCGCGAGCTCGATCGCCATGCCCTCCGGATTGAGCCGCTCGGAATAGAGCTGGATCACCGCCTTCAGCCGCTCGCGAGGCTCCTGCCCGTCGAGGCTCGTCTGCTGCGCGATCGACGCGGAACGTCCCTCACGCCAGCGTTCCAGCATGGTATCGAGCAGCGCGGCACGGTCGGCGAAGCGGCGGTAGAAGCCGCCCTTGGTGACGCCGAGGTTCTTTGCGAGCACCTCGACCCGCACGCCCTCGATCCCCGAGCGGGCGAGCTCCGCAAACCCTGCCTCGACCCAGACATCGCCCTTGCCGTCGCTCATGAAAAAAGCCTCACCGGTTCTTGATACGGTACCGTATTGCTAACGCGAGCAGGTGCTGATACGCTACCGTATCAATGACCGGAAGGCGGAAAAACGGCAGGAGGAATTGCGATGCAGGAGGCGACCTATCGCGGCACGGTCTATCCGTGGCAGTGCGATCACGTCGGCCACATGAACATCATGTGGTATGTCGGCAAATTCGACGAGGCCAACTGGAACCTGTTCGCCCGCCTCGGGCTGACGCCGAGCTATCTGCGCTCGTCCGGCCGCGGCATGGCCGCCGTGCAGCAGAACATCACCTACAAGCGGGAGCTGCTCGCCGGCGACATCATCGAGGTCCGCAGCCATTTGCTCGAGGTCCGCGACAAGTCGATCCGCTTCCGGCACGACATGACGAATGCCGAGAGCGGCGAGATCGCGGCGTTCTGCGAGATCACCGGCGTGCACATGGACCGCGGCCAGCGCAAATCGGCGCCGTTCACCGATGCGATCCGCGCGGTTGCTCTGAAGCACCTTGCCGAGCCGGCCGAGGCCTGAGCCATGGCCGCTTTCGAGCCGAAAAATCCGGGCTATCGTGCCGCGGCCATTGCCATGTTCGACGGCCAGCCGGCGATGCGCACGCTCGGCATCGTGATCGTCCGCCTGGCGCCGGGCGAGGTTGAATTGGCAATGCTGCATTCGGCTGCCTTCACGCAGCAGAACGGTTTTGTCCATGCCGGCATCATCACCGCAGGCCTCGACAATGCCTGCGGCGTCGCCGCCTTCACCCTGATGCCGCGTGAAGCCGACATCCTGACCGTCGAGTTCAAGACCACGCTGCTCGCGCCCGCCCGCGGCGCGCGCTTCGTCTTCAAGGCCGAGGTGGTCAAGCCCGGCCGCACGCTCACTTTCTGCGAGGCCAGGGCCTTTGCCGAGCACGAGGGCAACACCACGCTGATCGCCACCATGACCGGGACGCTGATGGCGATGCTGCCCCGCGCTGCGGCTTCGCAAACGCCGGCCGCGATCCGCGCCCAGGCGATGACATCGCGTGCGCAAGGCTCTATATGACGCGTAACAATTCCCGGTCCCGAACCGTATCTGCGGCGATGGGACCGAAACGGGACGAGATATGGCTGGATTCAGGAACAAGGGCCTCGTGGCGACGCGGCGTGCGGCGCTGACGCTGATCGGGGCGGGTGCCCTTGCGGCGGGCAGGATCACTTCGGCGCGCGCGGCCGCCAGCGATGACGAGGTGCTGACCGAAGCCAAGGTGCTGCGCGACCCCGATGTTCCCGTCGCCGGTAATCCCGACGGCAACATCAGCATTATCGAATGGTCAGACTACAATTGTCCCTATTGCCGCAAGCTCGAGCCGGAGCTGCGCCAGGTCGTCCAGGACGATGGCAAGGTAAGGCTGGTGATGAAGGACTGGCCGATCCTCGGGCCGGTCTCGGTCACCGCGGCGCGGATCGCGCTCGCGGCAAAATTCCAGGACAAATACCATCAGGCGCATGACGCCATGATGGGAGTCAGCTCGCGCCTGACGGAGCCGCGCATCAACGAGCTGCTCGCGGCCGCCGGCGTCGACATGGACCGCCTGAAGCGCGATCTCACCGACCGCGCCAAGGACATCGACGCCGTCCTCAAGCGCAACAACGAGCAGGCCGAAGCCTTCGGCTTCCGCGGTACCCCCTCCTTCATCGTCGGCAAATACCGCGTGCCGGGCGTGCTCAGCATGACCGAGTTCGAGCAGGTCATCGCCGATGCCCGCAAGGCCAAGATGAACTGACGCGAGCCGCGTCGATCGCCGTCAACACAAAGGCGCCGCCGCGAACCCGCGACGGCGCCTTGTTCATGATACGGCGTCGTTACTTCGACGAGATGCGGACCCAGTCCTTGTGCGCGCGATCGCGCAGCGCGTCCCAATCGGCCTTGGCGACATCCCAGTTCACGATAGTGCGATTGGTCGTCGCGACCTCGCCATTGGCGACCGACGACGTCTGCATGGAGTCATAGACGTACACACCGCAACCGAGCAGCAGCGCGCCCAAAATCATTCCGAAAAAAGTCTGCATCTGCGAACCTCCGGTGACGGGCGATAACGTCGGCCCGGAGTGATGGTTCCGCGGCAGTACGGCGCAGGTAAGGACGCCCCGTTCATCCGCCGTTCAGCCACTCCAACAGCTCCGCGTTGATCTCACGCGGATAGGTGTGGCTGAGGTCGTCGATCTCGCGATAGATGACGTCGGCGCCGGCGGCGGAGAGGGCCGCCTGCGTCTGGCGCGCGGTCTGCACTGGAAACATCCAGTCGAGCTTGCCGTGGGTGATGAAGATCGGCAGTCCTTGCAGGCGCGCGGCGTCCGCCATCTCCGCCATAAGCGGATGGAAGGTCGCCGACACCGGCGCGAGATGCGTGAAGGGCGAGGCGCCGTCGAGCCCGGTGACGTAGCAGAAGGTGCCGCCGTCACTCATGCCTGTCAGCAGCAGGCGCGAGGCGTCGATGGTCCAGCGGCTGCGCACCGTGTCGAGAATGCGCATGAGGTTCGGCGTGTCGCTATCGTCGCCCATCAGAGCCCATGTCGGGCCGGTCGCGGTCGGCGCCACCAGGATCGCGCCAAGGCTGCGGGCGTCGCGGAGCCAGCTCCAGAGAAAGCCGCGGCCGTTGCCGCTGCCGCCATGCAGCGCCATCACCAGCGGCATGGCGCGCTCCGGCGAATAATATTCCGGCACATAGACCGAGAAGCCGCCGCGGCTGCCGGGCTCATTGTGGTCGTGGAAGATGCCGGTGTGTTCGCCCGCGCCGGCTTCCAGCCGCGCCAGCAGATCGTCATTCTCGCGATTGGCGGCGTTGAGGAAGAAGCAGCTTACCGGCGGAAACTGGGTCGACAGCGAATACAGCGCCTCCTGTGCGCGAGGCAGATGGCGCAGCGCGCGGAAGACCGCGACGAGATCGCCATTGCCGCGCTCGACCTCGCGTATGCCGGCAAAGGCAGCGAGCGTCTCGTTGCAGGCGCGGTCGAGCCGCTCGCGCAGCCCGGTGAACTGCTCGGGCCAGGTGCCGATCGCAGCGTGCGTCGCTTGCAGCGCCTCGTCTGGCGTGCCGATCGCATTCATCACCGAGGCAAAGGCCGGCGGATGCAGATGCCGGGTGAAGAAGCCGAGTGCTTCCAGCGCATTGAGCAGCGGCGGCAGCACGGTCACGATGTCGTCAACGACGGCCTCGCTCATCGCCGCTTTCCTTGCCTGATGTCATGTCGATCTTGTCAGTGCAGCTTCGGCGCCTTCAACAGCTTGAAGCGGTCGGTCGACGTCACCGTGACGTCGAAGGTGACGCCTTCATGATGCACGGTGAGCGGCACGTCGACGCCGGCGGCGCCGAGCGCCCACATTTTCTTGTAGAATGCGGTCTGGCTCGTGATCTTCTCGCCGTCGACCGCGAGGATGACGTCGCCGGTCTTGAGTTCGGCGAGCGCGGCCGGGCCGTTGGCGGAGATCCCGATCACCACCACCCGGTTGTCGATCTCTGTCGAGTAGAGCCCGAGCCAGGGCCGCCCCGGCTTGTTGACGCGGCCGAACTTGCGCAGATCGTCCAGGACCGGTTTCAGCAGGTCGATCGGCACGATCATGTTGACATGCTCGGCCTTGCCGTCGCGTTCGCGCTCGAGCTGGAGCGAGCCGATGCCGATCAGCTCGCCGCGCTCGTTGAGCAGCGCCGTGCCGCCCCAGTTCGGGTGTGCGGGATAGGTGAAGATGGCCTCGTCCAGCAGATATTCCCAGTAGCCGGCGAATTCCTGCTTGGCCACGATCTGGCTTGCGACCGAGCGCGTGCGTCCGCCGGCGCCGCCGACCACGACGCGGTCGCCGATCCGGGTTTCGGCCGAGGTGCCGAACGGCAAGGGTTCGACGTCGAGCTTGCCGAGCGCCTGCACCAGCCCGAAGCCGGTGGTGGCATCGAAGCCGAGCACATGCCCTTCCACCACGCGCCCGTCTCCGAGGTGCAGCCACACGGACTCTGCTTCGGTGATGAGATAGCCGATGGTCAGCACCAGCCCGTTGTCGATCACGACGCCGTTGCCGGCGCGTTCGGTGCCCAGCGTTTCGGCGCTGAAGGCGTCGGGCGGAATGATGGCGTGCAGGCCGACGACGGACGCGAGCGCGCGGTCGAGATCGAAGCCGTAATCGCTCGCGCGCGGTTGATTGGCCGGCGGCACTCTCCATTCGGTCAGGGCGGGCATGGAGTTCTCCTGGCTGAGAGCATTGCTCCGCCTTGCTAGCGGAACGACGCGCGAAGCACGCATAATTTAGGCCGGAGGAGGCCGTCTTGAAAGCCTCGCTCCCCAATTATTCCGGAGAACGCCGCGTGAAATCTTCGACAGGCACAGGAACGCCTGCACAAGCGGCAACCGGCCGCGCGATCCGGCACCGGCCGCATGGCTGCTGTCCCGCGAGGTGCTAGGCGGGGTGCAATGAAGCTGCTAACCATTGCCGCTTCGTTTGACCAAGAGATCACGGACCGAAGCATGGATAACCGCAGCGACATCTGGCGTGGCGTCGACACGATCAAGGCGCGTTTCATCGACCTCAGCGACAGGGTCTGGGGCATGCCGGAGGTGTGCTACACCGAGGCGCGGTCCGCCGCCGAGCATCTCGCCGAGCTGCGCCACCAGGGTTTCCGTATCACCGAGAACGTCGCGGGCATCCCGACCGCGCTGATGGGCGAGTGGGGCGAGGGCGGTCCGGTCATTGCGTTCATGGGGGAATATGACGCGCTGCCGGGCCTCAGCCAGGAGGCGGGCGTCGCGGAACACCGCCCGGTCGAGAGCGGCGGCCACGGCCATGGTTGCGGCCACAATCTGCTCGGTTCCGCGGCGCTGCTCGCCGCGACCGCGGTGAAGGACTGGCTCGCCGAGAACAAGGTGCCGGGCCGCGTGCGCTATTATGGCTGCCCGGCCGAAGAGGGCGGCGCGGCAAAAGCCTTCATGGTGCGCTCGGGCGCGTTTGAAGACGCCGACATCGCCATCACCTGGCATCCGCACAGCTTCTGGGAAGTGGCCGTGACGCCGTCGCTCGCCAACACCCGCGCCGACTTCATCTTCACCGGCCGCACCTCGCATGCGGCGGCCTCGCCCCATCTCGGCCGCTCCGCGCTCGACGCGGTCGAGCTGATGAATGTCGGCGTGAACTACATGCGCGAGCACATGCCGAGCGACGCGCGCGTGCATTACGCCCTGCTCGACACCGGTGGCATCGCTCCCAACGTGGTGCAGGCGCATGCGCGCGTGCGCTATTCGATCCGCGCCCGCGATCTGCCCGGAATGAACGAGCTGGTCGGACGCGTCAGCAAGATCGCAGAAGGCGCGGCGTTGATGACCGAGACCAAGGTCGAGATGAAGATCATCTCGGCGGTCTCCAACATCCTGCCGAATACGCCGCTGGAGCAAGCGCTTCACCGGGTGATGGAAGAGCTGGGGCCGCCGCATTTCGACGACGCCGACAAGGGTTTTGCCGGCCAGATCCGCGCGACGCTCAGCGACAAGGACATCGCGTCGGTCTATTACGCGATCGGCATGGAGCCGACCGATCGGCCGCTGGCCGACTTCCTGGTGCCGCTCGATGCCAAGCGAAACCCGCTGGTCGGCTCGACCGACGTCGGCGACGTGAGCTGGGTGGTGCCGACCGTGCAGGTCCATGCACCGACGGTTGCAATCGGCACGCCGTTCCACACCTGGCAGGTGGTGGCGCAGGGCAAGAGCGGACATGCCCACAAGGCGATGGTGCAGGCGGCCAAGGCGATGGCCGGTATCGGCATCAAGGCTTTGACGGATGTCGAGCTGATAAAGGCCGCGAAGGCGGACCTTCAGAAGCGGACGGCCAAGACGCCTTACGTATGTCCGCTGCCGGACCACGTCGCGCCGCCGCTGAACATGTCCGTGGCGTAGAATTTGGCCTTGATACTTCGTCTGATCCGGCGAACAAATTTTCCGCAGTGCAACGTGAAATCCAGCGCGTTTTGATGCTGGATTGCCGTGCTGATGGGCTGCGAACGTTGCTTTTGCCCAACAGACAGTCAGAACACCGTTTGCATACACACGGTCGGAGTTGACGCGCGGCCCATTCGGTGTGCCATCTACCGCCAGCAAAACCCGGTGGCCGCCTTGCGGCTGCCTGCATCCATACGGGAACCAGACGGGGGACAACGATGCTGGATAAAGAACTGCGTTCGATGATCGGTGACGTGAAGGACGGCCGAATGGATCGGCGCGCCTTCATCAAGCGCATGGCCGCGGTCGGCCTCACCGCACCCCTCGCCAACCAGATCCTCGCGCTCGGCGGCGTCGCCATGGCGGAAGGTGCCCAGACCTACAAGCCGACCAAGCGCGGCGGCGGCGGCGCGCTGAAGCTGCTGTGGTGGCAGGGGCCGACCCTGCTCAATCCGCATTTCGCCACCGGCACCAAGGACCAGGACGGCTCGCGGCTGTTCTATGAACCGCTCGCCTGCTGGGATCCGGACGGCAACATGAAGCTGGTTCTGGCGGCCGAAATTCCCTCGATCCAGAACGGCGGCCTCGCCGCCGACGGCAAGTCGGTAACCTGGAAGCTCAAACCCGGCGTCAAATGGCATGACGGCAAGCCGTTCACCGCCGATGACGTCGTGTTCAACTGGGAATATGCCAGGGATCCGGCGACCTCTGCACTGACGATCGCGACGCACCGCGACATCACGGTCGAGAAGGTGGATGATCTCACGGTCCGCATCCTCTTCAACAAGCCGACGCCGTTCTGGGCCGACGCCTTCGTCGGTGCTCCCAACACCATCATCCCCAAACATTTGTTCGCCGACTACAAGGGATCGAAATCGCGGGAGGCGCCCACCAATCTCTCCCCGGTCGGCACTGGCCCCTACAAGTTCGTCGAGTTCAAGCCGGGCGATCTCGTCCGCGGCCAGCTCAATCCCGATTACCACATGCCGAACCGGCCTTATTTCGACACGGTCGAGATGAAGGGCGGCGGCGACGCCGTCTCTGCGGCGCGCGCGGTGATCCAGACCGGCGAATATGATTTCGGATGGAACATCCAGGTCGAGGACGACGTGCTGCTGCGCCTCGAAAAGGGCGGCAAGGGCAAGACCATTTATGCCGTGGGCGGCGACACCGAATTCATCGCGCTCAACTTCACCGATCCGAACGTCGAGGTCGACGGCGAGCGCTCCTCGATGAAGACCAAGCATCCGCTGTTCTCCGATCCGGCGGTACGCAAGGCGCTGTCGATGCTGGTCGACCGCGAGTCCATCAAGAAGGCGATCTACGGCCGCGCCGGCCGCACCACCGCCAACTTCCTCAACGGTCCCGAGAAGTTCGTCTCCAAGAACACCTCCTGGGAGTTCAGCATCGAGAAGGCCTCGAAGCTGCTCGACGACGCCGGCTGGAAGCCCGGCGCGGATGGCATCCGCGAGAAGGACGGCAAGAAGCTGAAGCTTTTGTACCAGACCTCGATCAACGGTCCGCGTCAGAAGACCCAGGCGATCGTCAAGCAGGCCTGTCAGAAGGCCGGCATCGACGTCGAGCTGAAATCGGTGGTGGCGTCCGTGTTCTTCTCCTCCGATGTCGCCAACCCCGACACCTATGCGCATTTCTACGCCGATCTCGAGATGTTCCAGATCCCGCTGAGCCAGCCGGATCCGGCCCAGCACATGCGTCGCTATCTGTCGACCAACGTCGCCACGAAGGAAAACAAGTGGCAGGGCACGAACTTCCCGCGCTGGGTCAACAAGGACTATGACGCAGCGATCGAAGCAGCCGAAAGCGAAATGGATCCGGTCAAGCGCGCGGCGCACTATATCAAGGCCAACGATCTCATGTTCCAGGACACCGTGTTCATCCCGGCGCAGCATCGCCTAAAGGTGGAAGCGGCGGCCAACAACCTGCGTCCGATCATCAGCGGCTGGGCCAACGAAACCGACAATCTGCACGATTGGTACCGCGAGGAATGATCCCCCAGCTCTAGACGGGGTCTTTCCCTATGAGTCAGTACGTCCTGCGTCGCCTCCTGATCGCGATTCCGAGTCTTCTCGGAATCTCGGTCGTGCTGTTCGTCGTGCTGGCGCTTGCGCCAGGCGATCCGTTCTCGGAATTGGCGACGAATCCGAACGTCCCGCCCGAAGTGCAGGCCGCGCTTCGGGCGAAGTTCGGCCTCGACGATCCGATCTACCTCCGTTACCTGCACTGGCTCAACGCCATGCTGCACGGCGACTGGGGTTTCTCCTTCGTCAGCCGGATGAACGTCGACACGCTGATCCTCCAGCGTCTGCCCGCGACGCTCTACGTGATCGGTTCGGCGCAGATTCTGGCGCTCCTGGTTGCGATCCCGGTCGGGGTCTATGCGGCGACAAAACCCTATTCGCTGTTCGACCAGATCGCCAACACGCTCGCCTTCGTCGGCTTCTCGCTGCCGACCTTCTTCACCGGCATCCTGTTCATCCTGATCTTCTCGGTCACGCTGGACTGGCTGCCTTTCGTCTATACGACCGACATCAAGGGCACCGGCATCCATTGGGTGCTGGAGATGATCCGGCAGGCGATCATGCCGGTGGCGGTGCTCGGTCTGTTTCAGGCAGCATCGATGACGCGTTTCGTTCGCTCGGCGATGCTCGACGTGATCCGGCTCGACTACGTCACCACCGCCCGCGCCAAGGGCCTCGGGCAGGCCAAGGTCATCGTCAAGCACGTCATGCGCAACGCCATGATCCCGGTCGTTACCCTGATTGCGTTGCAGATGCCGGCCGTGTTCGGCGGCGCCATCGTCACCGAGCAGATATTCCGCATCCCCGGCATCGGCTCGCTGCTCATCTCCTCCATCCTTTCCAACGACACGCCGGTGGTGATGGCCGTCACCTTCGTCTTCGCGTGCCTCGTTGTGCTGTTCAATCTCATCGCGGACGTCCTTTATGGCTGGCTTGACCCTCGCATCTCCCTCCGTTGAGCGGCGCGTCTACTCGCCCTGGCGCGAGATGTGGCGGCGCTATAGCCGCCACAAGCTTGCCGTGGTCAGTGCCTTTCTGCTCCTCATTCTGATCGTGGCGGTGGTGGCCGGCCCCTTCGTCTGGCGGGTCAAGATCGACGACATCGATATCGTGGCAGGCATGCAGGGGCCGTCGCTTGCCCATCCCTTCGGCACCGACGATCTCGGGCAGGACATCCTTGCCCGCATGATCTATGGCGGGCGCATCTCGCTTGCGGTCGGCCTTGCCGCGATGCTGGTCTCGGTCTTTATCGGTGTGCTGATCGGCGCGCTTGCCGGCATGTCGCGCGGCGCGCTCGGCCACGGCCTGATGTGGCTCACCGACCTCTTCCTGTCCCTGCCGCAACTGCCGCTGCTGCTGCTGCTGATCTACCTTTTCCGCGACGGGCTGAAGCAGATGTTCGGTCCCGAGGGCGGCATCTTCATCCTGATCGTGCTCGTGATCGGCGGCTTGCGCTGGATGCCTGTCGCGCGGCTGGTGCGTGCGCAGTTCCTGTCGATCCGCGAGAAGGAGTTCGTCGAGGCCGCCCGTGCGCTCGGCGCAAGTCCGGTGCGCCAGGTGGTGCGGCACATCCTGCCCAATGCGCTCGGTCCGGTGATCATCGCCGGCACCATCGACGTCGCTGCCGCCATCATCGCGGAATCGACGCTGTCCTTCCTCGGCCTTGGCTTCCCGCCGGATACGCCAACGTGGGGCCGGCTCTTGTTCGACGCCAAGGATTTCCTCGACATCGGCCCGCACTGGGCGCTGTTCCCGGGCGGCGCGATCTTCATCGCGGTGGTCGCCATCAACTTCATCGGCGACGGCTTGCGTGACGCGCTCGATGCGCGACGGGTGATCTGATGGCACCGTTGCTGGAAATCAAGGGGCTGAAAACCCACTTCTCGACCGACGACGGCATCCTGCAGGCCGTCGACGGCGTCGACATCTCCATCAACAAGGGCGAGACGCTCTGTGTCGTCGGCGAATCCGGCTGCGGCAAGACCGTGACCGCGATGTCGATCCTGAAGCTGATCGCCATGCCGCCGGGCCGCATCGCGGCCGGCCAGATCATCTTCGAGGGCCGCGATCTCGTGCCGCTGACGAGCAGTCAGCTCGACGATATCCGGGCCAAGGAGATCGGCTTCATCTTCCAGGAGCCGATGACCTCGCTCAATCCGGTGCTCACCATCGGCGAGCAGATCGCCGAGAGCCTGCGCCGGCATGAAGCGGTGACGAAGAAGCAGGCGCTCGAGCGCACCATCGAGATGCTGAAGCTGGTGCAGATCCCCAACGCCGAAGGCCGCGTGCACAACTATCCGCACCAGTTCTCAGGCGGCATGCGCCAGCGCGTGATGATCGCGATGGCGCTCGCCTGCAGGCCGAAGCTGATCATCGCCGACGAGCCCACCACCGCGCTCGACGTCACCATCCAGGCGCAGATCCTCGACCTCTTGCAGGACATGAAGGAGCGGTTCGGCATGGCGGTGATGCTGATCACCCACGCCATGGGCGTCGTCGCCGAGACCGCGCAGCGCGTCGTCGTGATGTATGCCGGCAAGGTAGTGGAGGAAGCGCCCGTCGACGACCTCTTCGGCGATCCCCGTCATCCTTATACGCAGGGCCTGATCCGCTCGATCCCGCGCATCGATCTCGACAGCGAGCACAAAACCCGGCTCGAAGCGATCGGCGGCTCGGTGCCGATCCTGATCAATCCGCCGGTCGGTTGCCGCTTCGCCCCGCGCTGCAAGTTTGCCATGAACGTCTGCACCGAGAAGGAGCCGCTGCTGCGCGAGATCGCGCCCGGCCATCGCATGGCTTGTCACCTCGGAGATACGCAGTTGGGAGGCACGGCATGACCGAGCCCTTGCTCCGCGTCAGCGGCCTGAAGAAATATTTCCCCGTGCTCGGCGGCCTGCTGTCGCGCCAGGTCGGCAGCGTCTATGCGGTCGACGGGGTCTCGTTCTCGGTCAATCGCGGCGAGACGCTCGGCCTCGTCGGCGAATCCGGCTGCGGCAAGTCCACGACGGGTCGCTGCGTGCTGCGCCTGATCGAGCCGACCGACGGCGAGGTCGTGTTCGACGGCCAGGACGTGCGCCGGCTCAGCGGCACCGATCTGCGCGCGATGCGGCGGAACATGCAGCTCGTGTTCCAGGATCCCTTCGCCTCGCTCAATCCGCGCATGACGGTCGGTGCGATCCTCGGCGAGGCCTTCACCATCCACAATCTCACGTCCTCGGCCAAGGAGCGCGAGGAGCGCGTCGCGGGCCTCCTGGTGAAAGTCGGTCTCAAGGCCGAGCACATGCGTCGCTATCCGCACGAGTTCTCCGGCGGCCAACGCCAGCGCATCGTGATCGCGCGGGCGCTCGCGGTCGAGCCGAAGCTGATCGTCTGCGACGAGCCGGTATCCGCGCTCGACGTGTCGATCCAGGCGCAGGTGATCAATCTGCTGGAGGATCTCCAGGCCGAGCTGAACCTCACCTATCTGTTCGTCGCGCACGACCTGTCGGTGGTCGAGCACATTTCCGACCGCGTCGCCGTGATGTATCTCGGGCGGATCGTCGAACTGGCGAAAGCGAGCGATCTCTATCGCAATCCGCAGCATCCCTACACCAGGGCGCTGTTGTCGGCGGTGCCGGTGCCCGATCCCAAGCTCAAGCGTGAACGCATTCGCCTCAAGGGCGACGTGCCGAGCCCGATGAAGCCGCCATCTGGCTGCCACTTCCACACCCGCTGTCCGATCGCCCAGCCGCGCTGCGCGGAAAGCGCGCCCGAGCTGAGGGAAGGGGCGGGCGGGCACTTCGTGGCGTGCCACTTGGCGTAATGGTGCAGAGCGCCAAGCGCAGCAGGCGCCTTTACGCTGCCGCTTAATTTAATCCGACAGGCGGGGAATAATTCGAACAGGCGAGTTGGCGGCGTCCTGCACGCCCGCCGCGTCGTAGCGTCGCATCGTCAGGAACTTTCTTGCCAAAGTCCGGCGCAAGTCCTTGTCTTCTCCTTACAAAAAAAGGGGCGATCCGTCACGGATCGCGCTGAGGGAGGACATCATGACGAAGACGAGCAAGGACGGCGCGTCGACGCGTCGCCGTTTTCTCAGGACGGCCGCAGCAGGGGCGGCCGCCACTGTCGCCGCGCCAACCATCGCGCTGGCGCAGGGGCCGATCAGCATGCGTTGGCAGAGCACCTGGCCGGCCAAGGACATCTTCCACGAATACGCGCTCGACTATGCCAAGAAGGTCAACGACATGACCGGCGGCGACCTCAAGATCGAGGTGCTTCCCGCCGGCGCCGTGGTGCCGGCCTTCGGCCTGCTGGATGCGGTGTCGAAGGGCACGCTCGACGGCGGGCACGGCGTGCTCGCCTATCACTATGGCAAGCAGAACGCGCTGGCGCTGTGGGGCTCGGGTCCGGGCTATGCCATGGATGCCAACATGCTGCTCGCCTGGCACCGCTATGGCGGCGGCAAGGAGCTCCTCGAGAAGCTCTACGCCTCGATCGGCGCCAACGTCGTCTCGTTCCCATACGGGCCGATGCCGACCCAGCCGCTCGGCTGGTACAAGAAGCCGATGACCAAGGTGGAGGATTTCCAGGGCCTGAAATTCCGCACCGTCGGCATCTCCATCGACGTGTTCACTGGCCTCGGCGCAGCGGTCAACGCGTTGCCGGGTGGTGAGATCGTTTCGGCGATGGACCGTGGCCTCCTGGACGCGGCCGAATTCAACAACGCCACATCCGATCGCGTCCTCGGCTTCCCGGATGTTTCCAAGATCTGCATGCTCCAGAGCTACCACCAGAACGCCGAGCAGTTCGAGATCTTATTCAACAAGACCAAGTTCGACGCGCTGCCGGAGAAGATGAGGGCGATCATCGCCAATGCTGTCGACGCGGCCGGCCAGGACATGGCCTGGAAGGCGATCGACCGCTACTCCAGGGACTACGAGGAGCTGCAGACCAAGGACAAGGTCAAGTTCTACAAGACGCCGGACACGATCCTCCAGAAGCAGTTGGAGGTGTTCGACCAGGTGGCCGAGAAGAAGTCGGCAGAGAACCCGCTGTTCAAGGAGATCATCGAATCGCAACTGGCCTTCGCCAAGCGGGCGACGCAGTGGGAGCAGGATACGGTGGTCAGCCGCCGCATGGCCTATACCCACTATTTTGGTCCGAACGCCAAGAAGAAGAGCTAGCCGGCTCATCGCACGATCGAAGCGTCATCCGGGACCGCAACCCGGATGGCGCTCGTCTTCTAGGATTGGCGGTGGCAACGCAATGAATGCGCAGCGCTTTCTGTACACCATTGACGCGATCAGCACGTGGACCGGCAAGATCGCGGCCTGGCTGGTCGTGGGCCTGATGGCACTGGTCTGCGCCGAGGTCTTCAAGCGCTACATCCTCAACATGCCGACCGCCTGGATCTTCGACGCCTCGAACATGCTGTATGGCACCCTGTTCATGGTCGCGGGCGCCTATACGCTGGCCCAGAACGCCCATGTTCGTGGCGACTTCCTCTACTCTTCGATGCGGCCGCGCACCCAGGCGAGCCTCGACCTCGTGCTGTACTTCGCGTTCTTCCTGCCCGGCATCGCCGCGCTGGTCTATGCGGGATGGGACTATGCGCTGGATTCCTGGCGCATCAACGAGCATTCCAATGTCACCGCCGAAGGGCCGCCGGTCTACCACTTCAAGTTCATGATTCCGCTCGCGGGCGCTCTGGTGCTGCTGCAGGGGGCAGCCGAAATCGCCCGCTGCGTGCTCTGTCTCAAGACGGGGACCTGGCCGAGCCGGCTCGCCGATGTCTCCGAAATCGACGTCATCGAGGAGCAGCTTGCGCACAGCGAACATGTCGACGAAGAGGCGCGGAAGGCCGCGATCGCACGCGCACAGGACATCGAGGAAAGCGCGCGGCAGCGCGGCATGGGCGGAGACCTGCAGGGATGATCAGCGATCCGGCACTCGGACTCTTGATGCTCGCCCTCATCGTGGTCGTGATCATGATGGGCTTTCCGACCGCCTTCACCCTGATGGGGCTCGGCATGTTCTTCGGCTTCTTCGCCTATCACCGGGCGGGCGAAGCCTGGGGCGACAACCACATCTTCGACCTGATGGTTCAGCGCACCTATGGTGCGATGACCAACGACGTCCTGATCTCGATCCCTCTGTTCGTGCTGATGGGCTACGTCATGGAGCGCGGCGCGCTGGTCGACAAGATGTTCTACTCGATCCAGCTCGCCTTCCGCCGCTTGCCTGCTTCGCTCGCGGTGGCGACGCTGATTGTCTGCACGTTCTGGGGCATCGCAAGCGGGCTCGTCGGCGCGGTCGTGGTATTGATGGGCGTCATCGCCTTCAATCCGATGCTGAAGGCCGGCTATGACGTCAAGCTCGCCTCCGGCGTCATCACCGCCGGCGGCACGCTCGGCATCCTGATTCCGCCCTCGGTGATGATCATCGTCTACGCGGCCGTGGCCGGACAGTCGGTGGTGAAGCTCTACGCGGCGGCGATGTTTCCTGGCTTCTTCCTGGCCTTCCTCTATCTCGTCTACATCGTCGGCTGGGCACTCCTCAATCCGAAGATTGCGCCGAAGCTTCCCGAAAGCGAAGTCAAGGTTCCGGTCCGTCCGTGGATCGTCACGCTGCAGCAAGCCTATTCGCGCAAAGTGCTGCCGGCGCTCGTTGCGGCGCTGCTGGCGCCTGCCAGGATCGTCAATGCCGGCGTCGATGGCGCCCGCGTCACCTATTTGACGCTGGTGAGGAGTCTCGGTTATGCGCTGGTGCCGCTGGTCCTCACGCTCGCAACGCTCTGGGCCGCCTGGTGGTATGTCGTGATCCACCAGCAGGCTGACATTCAAACGCCGGTCGCGGCCGCAACGCAGCAACAGCCGCGCGCAGAGGAGACGCTCCAGCCGCTCGGCGCGGGCGCCCAGGAGCAGGAGAGCGCCGAAGAAAAGCTCGAGGAGCTCGGCGGCGCCGCCAGCCGGTCGGAGAGGGCCACGCCGAACGAGCCCGAGGTGCTCCAGCAAATGGGCAGTGCCGAGCTGCGGGGCAAGACCACGGCCGCGCCCACGGAGTCCGGACCGCCGCCCGAGTTCTATACTTACTTTGCCGTCGTCGCCGGTATCTGCGCGCTCATGCTCCTCTATTATTACTGGACCATGGAGGCCGAGCAGTTCGAGGTGCTGCGGCTCCTGGTCATGTCCGTGATGCCCCTCGGCATCCTGACGGTGGTCGTGCTCGCCGTGATCCTGTTCGGCATCACCACCGCGACAGAATCGGCGGCAGTGGGTGCGGCCGGCGCCTTCCTGCTCGCGTTCCAGGCCAGGACGCTGGACTGGAAGCGCACCAAGGAGGCGGTGTTCCTGACCGCCAAGACCACCTCGATGGTGTGCTGGCTTTTCGTGGGCTCGGCGCTGTTCTCGGCGGTGTTCGCGATCCTCGGCGGCCAGGCGCTACTCGAAAGGTGGGTGCTCTCGCTCAACATGTCGCCGGTCCAGTTCATGATCCTGTCGCAGGCGATCATCTTCCTGCTCGGCTGGCCGTTGGAATGGACCGAGATCATCGTGATCTTCGTGCCGATCTTCCTGCCGATGCTGAAGCACTTCAACATCGATCCGATCCTGTGGGGCGTGCTGGTCTTCGTCAACCTCCAGGCTGCATTCCTGTCGCCGCCCGTGGCGATGTCGGCCTTCTATCTGAAGGGCGTGGCGCCAAAGCACGTCACGCTCAACCAGATCTTCTCCGGCATGATGCCCTACATGCTGATCGTGATCCTCTGCATGGTGTTCATGTACATCTGGCCGGGCCTGACGCTGTGGCTGCCGAACTATCTGTACGGAAGTTGAGCATCGGGCCGCCCCTTGGGCGAAGGAGTGGGCGGAAAAACTCATTTCGGACTGTGAACCATCTTACACCACATGCCTCCGATGGTGCTAGAATGGCCAGGCTTCTTGCTTGAAGGAGGCCCCGATGCTGACACCCTTCAACGGGTCGTACTGGGAACAGAGCGCCCGTGACTGGACGATGAGGCTTGGCGCGCTCATGCCCCAACCGCGCAAAGAGCCCGCTGAGCCCAAACCACAGCGGGCCCCGTGGCGGCACTTCGACGATACCCATCATTGGGACTCGACCGCGGAGGAATGGGTCCCCAACCACGACAGGTGATCGCGCCCGGGCCGAGCCTGCCTGGACGCCTTCACCGACGTTACGATGTTACGCATATTCATCCATGAAGCAGGCCATATTCCGAGAGGGCCTGCCTGAACGCCTCCATCGACGTGTGGCGATGCGCGAACAGCCCCGCCTCACGCGCGCCGGCAACGTTGGCCATGAGATCGTCGACGAACAGGACGGTCTCCGGTGTCGCCTGCAGCTCCGACAGGCAGAGCCGATAGCAGCGCGGGTCCGGCTTCGCCGCCTTGAACTGGGCCGAGGTGTAGATTCCGGAGCCGAACAGCGGGCGCAATTCCGGCAGCAGCTTTTCGATATGGTCGGAGACCAGCGTGGTATTGTTGGTCAGGATTGCAATATCGACGGTTTCACGCAGGCGGCGGACAATCTCCAGCATCGCGCGATCGGCCTGCATCGAACGGCGCCGCGCCTCGACCCACTCGTCGAGGGACAGGGGATAGCCGATGCGCTCGCCAAATCCCCGCAAATAGTCGGCTGCATCGAGCGCGCCGGAGTCGCCGAGCAGCTCGAATCCGGTCTCCCAGATCGCCTTGTAGACGAATTCATTGGTGGTGCCCGCAAGCTCCGCCAGAAAAGCGACGCGCCTGCCTCTGTCGTATTCGCAGAGGACATTGTCCAAGTCGAAGAGGACAAGCTTGATCTCGTCAGGCACGGCAACGCTCCCGGCCGGGCCGAAACGTCCGGCCGTGCTCAAGGTCATATCCCACCGGAACGTGGGCGACAAATCCGGGCGCAAAGGCCGAACGTTGCGACACAGGTGTCGAGCGTGGCAGTTTCATGGCTACGAGGTGCGGCGGCGGGCCAGTTGATGCAGCACCGTGCCGATGGTCGGGACTGCACCGGTCTCGCGGAGCCAATTGTCGGCCAGCTCCCTCAGTTCGCCCGGCGTCAAGCCGAACTTGCGGCGGAATGCGCGAATGAAGGTGGAATCGCTGCTGAAGCGCATGCCGACGGCAAGGTCGATCAGCCGCGTGTCCTCCGCGGACGGCGATATCAGCTGCCGGAAAGCGAGATTGAGCCGCTGACTCTCATCGTCGGATGTTAACCACGCCGCCGCGGCCATGCCGGTTTCGCGCGCCGTCCGCCGCGTCAGCCGACCAGCGTGAAGCCGACGCGCAGCGTCACCTGGTAGTGGCGGACGGCGCCATTCTCGATGTGACCGCGTGTCTGCACCACCTCGAACCATTTCATCTCGCGAACGGTCTTGGCGGCGCGGCTGATCGCGTTCTTGATCGCATCCTCGATGGAGGTTTCGGATGATCCGACCAGCTCCAGGATCTTGTAGACGTGATCCGTTTCGGCTGTGGGCATGGTACGTCTCCCTCGTTTGCGTTGCGGCACCACCGCCACCCGCTCCCATTTGAACGGGTACCGGCGTTCCGGGTTCCATCGTCCGCCATGGCCCGCATGCGCCAGGCGAGGTGGAGTGCGTCCCACCCGCCTGCTAAGCGCTGTTCATGGATTCGGCGCGGCGCGACAGGACGATCGGCTCTCTATGCCTCGGTGTGACCGCGTTCGGCTGGGCGCTGAACTGGCCATTGATGAAGCTGCTGCTCCAGCAATGGCCGCCGCTGTTCGCGCGCGGGCTGGCCGGCGTCTGCGCCTCGCTCATTCTCGGCGCGCTGGCACTAAGCCGAAAAGAATCTTTCGCCGTTCCGCGCGAGGCGATTCCGCGGCTGTTGTTTGCGGCTCTCACCAACGTCCTTGCCTGGATGGGGCTCGGCACGGTCGCGATGAAATATGTGACCGTGAGCGAGGGGGCTCTGCTCGCCTATACAATGCCGATCTGGGCCATGCTGTTCGCCTGGCCGGTGCTGGGTACGCGGCCGACCATGCGGGATATTTTGGGTCTCGCCCTCGGTGTCGCCGGTGTCGCGCTGCTCCTCGGCGGCCACGGCTTTGCGTTCGGCGCAGACAAACTGCTCGGCATCGCGCTCGCGCTGCTCTGCGCCATCCTGTTCGCGCTCGGCAATGTGCTCAATCGCAAGCCGCTGCCGATGCCGCCGCTTGTGGTCGTCGCATGGCAGGTTGGGCTCGGCTGCGCCACGATGCTGATCCTCGGCATCCTGTTCGAGCATCCCGATGTCACCGCGATCTCCCCGCTGGGACTCGGCTGCTTCGTCTATATGACGCTGGTGCCGATGGGCGTCTGCTACGTCACCTGGTTCGAGACATTGCGCCGCCTGCCGCCGACCTCGGCCTCGACCGGCATGCTGATCGTCCCCGTGATCGGCGTCGTCTCCGCCGCGATCATCCTGGGCGAGCCGCTGGGCCTGCGCGAATGGGCGGCGATGGCGCTCACGCTCGGCGGCGTGACGCTGGCGTTGCAGCGGGCCTAGAGACGTTATTCCGCGGGCTGCGACAGGATGGGCGCCGGCTGCGTCCCGCGCCACAGCAGCCGCAGCAGCAGGACCAGGAGCGCCATCAGGGCGAAGCCGCCCAGGGCGGGCGCGAAATGTTGATCGGGATCGGCCTTCTGCCCGAATTGCACCGCGAGCCGCGCCGACTGCAACAGCCCATAGGCTCCGGCGAACAGGATCAGTCCGTATATGACGCTCCGCTCGCGCGGGCTCGCCATCCTGGCGAGATCGGGCAGCATCAGGGCCAGACCGATCCCGAGCATCGGCAGATCGTAATCATACGCATAGGGGCTGATCATCACGGATACCATCACGGCGGCGCCGAGCGTGAAGGCGTGTGAAGCGCCCCGCGCTGCACCGAGAAGGACGGCGAACAAGGCCAGCCCGGCAACGGCCGTCTGTCCCCAGAAGGCGGCGCTTGCGGGAAAGCCGGCCTTGTACAGCGCCGCATAGGTCGAGATCATGCGAAAGAGTGGATAGAAGCCCTGCTCGAGATAGCTCGCCGATTCCCTGATCGCCCCGAGCCACGCGAACCAGATCTGCCAACCGAAGAGGAGCGTGCAGAGTAGTGAGCTCGCCATGACGACAGCCGCGGCCGTTCCGAGCGCAATCCAGCGCCGCGTCACCAGCAGATAGACGGCGGCGGCAATCGCAAGATGCGGCTTGATCACCATGGCGCCGAGCGCGAGGCCGGCCAACAGCTGCCGGCGCTGCACGTTGAGGCAAACGAGCCCGATCAGCGCCCCCGTCAGAAAGCCGTTCTGCCCGCAGCCGATGGTGATCGCCATCGCCGGAAACAGGATCACCAGCACCTGCGCGAAATTCCGGCCGGCGATAGCCCGCAGCGTCACGAGATAGAGCGCAAGTGTCGCGGCGGTGAACAGGAGATAGCCGATGCCGACCGGCAGGAATGCGAACGGCGCGAGCAGGAGGTCGTATTGCGGCGGATAGGTCCAGGGCATGAAGCCGGTGGCGCCGCCGGCCGCCTCCATCTGCATCTTCAGCAGGGCATCGAAATGATAGACTTGGTCGAGATCACCGCGCCAGACGTGCTGCGCGACGATGTGGAAGGCATCGAAATCGGCGAGCTCGCGATCCGTCCAGCCGCCGAAGCGTGCGAACCAGAAGGCCTTGAAGACGGCGATCGCCGCCAGCGCCGCCAGCACGAAGCGGACATAGGCAGTCCGCTTCGACGGCGAGGACTGAACCGCTTCCAGCGTCTCGGCAAACATGAGCGACGACCTTGGACCTGACGGATCGGCGGTGGGACGGGCAGGGCCGCGGATCCCGGCCAAACTGCCATCGGAGGCTTAAGGGACGGTAACGAATGCGGAAGGATTTCGCGCCGGCGCCTCTCTGGCGGAGCTGGGGTGCGCGGAACTGGGCCCGGTTAACCGCCGATCTTGCGCCGGGGTGACGCGATTTCCGGCCGACCTGAATGCGGTGTCGAAATGACCTTTTCGAAATCGCCCGCCCGCACAGATGGCCGTGCTTGCCCGCTCGAAGACAGGCGAGCTAACCTGCGCATGTCCTGCCAAGTGTTCTGCCAAGTCTTCTGCCAAGTTCGATGTGCGGTGATGATCGACAGTTGGACGAAGGGCGTTCTGGTTGCGATCGGCCTGTCTGCCGTGCCCGCGCCGGGCTTTGCGCAGGACGATCTCGATGCTGCGCCCGGCACGATGACGCTGCAAGTGACCACCGATCCCTCCATGATCGAGTGCCGCAGGCTGGAGACGGCCAATCCCGCCCTGCTCGCGTTCTTGCCGCTGCGCCGGACCTTCAACGATGACTTTGATGAGCATCCGCTTGCGACAGGTCGCTGGGTGCCGCATTACGCCGGCGGTGCGGCGTGGCCGGAAGCGCGCTATTGGGGCGGCGACGGCTCCGACTTCAAGCGCAAGACCAGCGCCAATGGCGAGCAGCAGATCTATGTCGACCCGCGCTATTCGGGGCGTGCGGGGACGCCGCTTGGGCTCGATCCGTTCAAGGTGAAGGACGGTGTGCTCTCGATCGTCGCCAGCCGCACACCACCGGAACTGAAGTCCGTTCTGTTCAACAACGAGTACATCTCGGGGATCCTGACGACCCAGGGCACGTTTGCGCAGAAGCACGGCTATTTCGAAATCCGCGCCAAGGTGCCGGTCGGCCATGCGGTCTGGCCGGCGTTCTGGATGCTGGCGGACGACGGCGGCTGGCCGCCGGAGGTCGACGTGCTGGAAGGCCGCGGCGAGCGGCCCGGCGATCTCGTGATGACGACGCATTGGCGGATTCCCTCGACCCAGAAGATCCAGTCCTGCGGCTTCGACTACGCGGTCGGCGACGCCTCCAGAGTGTTTCACAATTATGGTGTGCTGTGGGAGGAGGATCGCCTGGTCTATTTCATCGACCGCAAGCCGGTCTCCGACATCAAGGTGCCGATCGGTTTCGACGATCCCATGTACATGATCGTCAATCTCGCGATCGGATCGAAATTCTTTCTCGGCGTCGGTCCGGTCGATGCGGAATCGCCGCCCACTGTCGCATTCGAGATCGACCGGATTTCCGCCTATCAGATCGACATGGAGCAGGCTCGGAGATAGCGATGTCAGCCGATGTCTCGCGGCGCGATTTTGCCAGGCTCGCGGGCGCCGCGCTTGGCGCAGCGGCGGGTGCCAAGTCTACAGCCGCCGCGGAGAATGAAACGGCAGCATCGGCCGACCGCCATGCGCCTGCGCCTTTCCCGAAGGGTTTTCTCTGGGGCACGGCGACCTCGTCCTACCAGATCGAGGGCGCCGTCGACGAGGACGGCCGCGGCAAATCGATCTGGGACATTTTCAGCCACACGCCCGGCAAGATCGAGGACGGCTCGACCGGCGACCGCGCCAATGAGCACTATCACCGCTACAAGGAGGATGTCGCGCTGATCAAGGCGCTCGGGGTCAAGGCCTACCGCTTCTCGATTGCGTGGCCGCGAATGTTTCCGGATGGATCGGGCCAGCCTAATCCGAAAGGGCTCGATTTCTACAACCGGCTCGTCGACGAGCTGCTCGCGAACGGCATCGAGCCCTATGCGACGCTCTATCACTGGGACCTGCCGCAGGTACTCCAGGATCGCGTCGGCGGCTGGCGGTCGAGCGACACTTCGAAGGCTTTTGCAGATTACGCCGCCTATGTCGCCGCGCGCCTGACCGATCGGGTCAAAACCATCTTCACGGTGAACGAGGTCGGGCGCTTCGTGAATTTCGGCTATGGCTGGGGCATCGACGCGCCCGGCCCCAAGCTGCCGGCCGCACAGCTCAACCAGGCGCGCCATCACGTCGCGCTGGCGCATGGGTTTGCCGTGCAGGCGATCCGCGCGTCGGGCCGCGCCGGCACCCGCGTCGGTGCGGCCGAGAATATCGCAGCCTGCGTGCCCGCGATCGCAACGCCGGAAAATATCCGCGCTGCCGAGATCGCAACGCGTGAGCTCAACGCCGGGTTTCTCGGCGTGGTGCTGGAGGGCAAGTACACCGACGGCTTCCTCGCCTATGCCGGCGCTGATGCGCCGAAATTCACGCCGGAGGAGTTGAAGATCATCGGAACGCCGAACGATTTCGTCGGGCTCAACATCTACGCGCCGCAATACTACGTCACGGCCTCCGATCGCGCGTCGGGCTTCCGCGTGCTGCCGTTCCCAGCCTCGTTCCCGCACATGAACTCTGAATGGCTGCGGGTCGGCCCCGAGGTGATCTACTGGGCCCCGCGTCTCGCCGCAAAAATCTGGAACATCGAGACCATCTATATCAGCGAGAACGGCACCTCGTCCGAGGACAAGATTTCTGCCGACGGCCAGGTCTACGATCTCGATCGCATCATGTTCCTGCGCAATTACCTGACCCAGATGCAGCGTGCGATCGCCGAGGGCGTGCCGATTCGCGGCTATTTCCTGTGGAGCCTGATGGACAATTTCGAGTGGATTTTCGGCTATGGCAAGCGGTTCGGGGTCTACCGGGTCGACTTCGAGACGCAAGCGCGCGTGCCGAAGCTGAGCGCGGCGTTCTATCGGGACGTGGTGGCGAGGAATGCGATCGGGGTGTGAGCTGGACGCCTAGCCCCCGCTACTCTCCTGGTCCACAATAGACCCGCGCCACGGCGCCGTTCGTTTCTCCTTGAAGCGCGCATCGCGGCCGCGCCGTTGCAATCGAAACAAAGATCCCGCGATCGGAAACATTTCCGTAGTGCGGCCCACGCAGAGAGAGGCGGTGAAGCGAACCACAAAGGAATGAATATGAGCCGTCATTTTGGGCAACGCGCGGTTGTCATCGGAGCGGGGATTGGAGGATTGTCTGCCGCCGGTGCGCTTTCTCCCGCCTTCCAGGAAGTCGTCATTCTCGAACGCGATGTCCTGCCGGCTTCGATCATGTCCCGCGCCGGCGTTCCCCAGGATCGGCATCCGCATCTTCTTCTGGCCGGTGGACTGCAGGCCCTCGACTCCCTTTTCCCGGGTTTCGCTCAAGATCTTGCCGCCGCCGGTGCAGTTCCCGTGAATGTCTTCAAGGACGTCCAGTACGAGCGGCCAGATGTCGGCGCGCTGCCAAGGCGCGACTGCGGGACGTCGCTGCTGTGTGGCTCGCGGCCGCTGATCGAGCATACGCTGCGCCAAAAGGTGACTGCGATCGCCAATGTCAAAGTGCAATCGCAGAGCCGCGTGATGGAGATTGTGCCGGCTGCAACCCGGCCGATGGTGAAGTTCGAGAACGACGCAGGCGTTGGTGCGGCGATCGAGGCGGATCTCGTGGTGGACGCATCCGGCCGCGGCGCGCCGACGCTCGGCCTGCTCGATGTGCTTGGCTGGGAGCGGCCGCAGGAGACCGTCGTGGGCGTCGACATCAGCTACACTACCGCGGTTCTGCGGCCGGGGCGAACCTCGTTCGACTGGCAAAATCTGGTCACGTTGCCCGATCCCGCCACGTCGGCGACAGCCGGCTTGATCATTCCTCTCGAAGGCGGGCGCTGGTTTACATCGATCTCCCGTCACGGCGCGACGAATCGCCCCGGCACGTGGGAGGACTACCTTGCGGCTGCGCGCCAATTGAAGACGCCGGCGATCTACAACGCAGTCTACAAGCTCTTGCCACCCGGAGGCCTCCGGCATTTCGTGTTTGACGCGAGCCGCTGGCGGCATTTTGAACGGCTCAAGCGGCTGCCGCGCGGGATTCTCCCCGTGGCGGACTCGCTGTGCCGGTTCAATCCGGTCTACGGGCAGGGCATGACGGTCGCCGCGCGAGAGGCAAAGTTGCTGCGCGAGATCCTGGATCGCGTCGCCGGGGAGGCGGACCCGATCGAGGCCCTCCAGACTGGGTTCATGTCCGAAGTGGGCGCGCTGCTTCAGGCACCCTGGAACATGGGCGTGAACGCTGACTTCGCCTATCCAACCACGCGCGGCGAGCGCCCGGAGCGGTACGAGGAAAGCCGGCAGTTCGAAGCCGCTCTATTCCGGGCTGTCGTGGCTGATCCGGTGGTCCAGCGCGCGTTCTCGGATGTCGTGCAACTCATGGAGCCGTTCGACCTGATCAATTCGCCCGATATCCGTCAACGAATCGAGGCTCATTCGCTGGCGCAGAATGTGTGACGTTCGATGAAACGAACCGAGGACCCGACGGGTCCTCGATCTTCGATTTCAGCAGGTCGCACGAACGGCCGAGCGCGAACAGCGTCGCCCTACGGATCCAGTTCCGTATCCCAGTAGAGATAGTCCAGCCAGCTATCGTGCAGATAGTTCGGCGGGAACAGGCGGCCGTTGCGGTGGAGCTGGTGCACGGTCGGTGCGAACGCGCTCTGGCGCGGAAACATCTTTGCCTGCGCCGGCGTCAGATTGCCCTTGCGCAGATTACAGGGCGAGCATGCCGCGACGACGTTCTCCCAGGTTGTCTGGCCGCCTTTGCTGCGCGGAATGATGTGATCGAAGGTGAGGTCTTCCGGCGAGCCGCAATACTGGCAATTGAAACGGTCGCGGAGGAAGACGTTGAACCGGGTGAACGCGGGATGCGTGGTCGGCTTGACGAAGGATTTGAGCGAGACGACGCTCGGCAGCTGCATTTGCAGCGTGGGACTGTGAACCGCCTGATCGTAATGAGCGACGATGTTGACGCGGTCGAGAAACACCGCCTTGATCGCGTCCTGCCACGACCAGAGAGACAGCGGGTAGTAACTCAGCGGCCGGAAGTCCGCATTCAGCACCAACACCGGCCAACTGCCTTGCGAGACATGTGCGTTCAAGTAACGCTCCCGGCCTCCAATGTACGCTGCGAAGCAGCATGTACTGACATACTACATGCAGCGTGACGGGATTGTGAAGCCCGTTGAGCGACTTATTCAGTCGCATGCAATGCGGCGGCTCGGTGGCAAAAGCTCTCAAAACCGCCGTGATTGGGGGGCGAGGACGACGCCGGAGGAGGCAGGGTCGACCCGACAGCGCTTCGCGGCCTCGCCAGCCCAGCTATTCCCGCACCCGCTCCAGCTTCTGCAGGCACCGCGTGGCCCGCACCACGGCCGGCATCTCCTGATCTCCGAAGCTGGCCTTCCAGTTGGTGACGCCGACCTCGCCGACATAGATGTCGCCCTTCGAGTCGAGCGCGAGGCCATGTGGTGCCAAAAACTTCCCGCTGGCAACGCCTGGCCCGTTCTCGCCGCCGAGCCGCGCGATGCGGTTGCCCTTGGCGTCCACGATCGACAGCCGCGGGCCGAGATTGGGCACGTTGCGGTTGATGTCGAGGCCGGGTCCGAGCTCGCCGATCACGAAGGTCGGGCTCTTGGCCCCACCGCAGCAGCATAGCGCGCAGGGGCGATGCAGATTGTTCCACTGCGTCTCGTACTTGCCCTCGCCATTGAAGACCTGCACGCGGTGGTTCTCGCGGTCGGCGACATAGACCCAGCCGTCTGCATCGGTGGCGATGTTGTGCACGATGTTGAACTGGCCGGGATCGGTACCGGGCTCGCCCCAGCTCTTGAGCAGCCTGCCGTCCGGCGTGAACTTGTGCACGCGTGCATTGCCATAGCCGTCGGAGACGTAGATCTCGCCCTTCGGCGACAGCGCGGTGTGGGTGCAGCGATGGAAGGGCTCGCCGCTCATGAACGGCGACGGCTTCTCTGGGATGCCGATCGTCAGCAGCACCTTGCCGTCGGTGGTGCATTTGCGCACGGTGTGGTCGCCGTCATCGGTGCAATAGAGATTGTCGCCGGCATCAATGTGCAGGCCGTGCGCGCGGGAGAACAGGCCTTCGCCCCAACTCCGGAGGAAATTGCCCTCGCGATCCAGCACCACCATCGGATGGGCCCCGCGGTTGAAGACGTAGACGCGGTCCTTGCTGTCGACGGCGACCGAGGCGACGTCAGTTAGCGTCCAGCCGTCGGGCAGCTTCGCAAAATTTTCGACGACGTGGTAGCGGTGCTCGCCGGTGCCGAGAATGGCTGGCATTGATCTTTCCTTCCTTTAGCTGCGTCTGACCCGCTGGTCTGCGCTCGCAATGACGAGGGGCTCAAGCCGTACCCGCCTCACGCCCCAAAATACCTTCCTCGATCGCCTTGATCTGGAGCGCGAGATATTTCGAGTTGATCCGGCACTGCGCGAGGCTGCCGGCGATGAACCAGAGACCGGGCTGCCCGGTGCGCGTATACATGTTGCGCAGCTCGAACCCGTCGCCAAAGCCCCAGACCGGTCCGACGCGGTCGGCGACGCCGTCGCCGAACAGTTTTTGCACCAGATATTCCTGCGGCTTGTAGCCGGTGGAGAGCACGATGAGGTCGGCCGCGATCATCGAGCCGTCCTTCATCCGAGCGCCTTCGGTCGTGAAGCTCTCGATGTCTGCAAACTGCCTGAGCCCGATCGCTCCCTCGACGATCAGGTTGGAGCAGCCGACGTTAAAATAATAGCCACCGCCGCGAGTGAGGTATTTGAACTGCCAGCCGGTGCCGGCCTCTCCGAAGTCGAGCTTGAATCCGACGTTGCGCAGGCCGTCGAGCAGCTCCTTGTCGAGCTCCTTCGACTGCTCGGTCAGCATCACATGGGTTTTCTTCGCGAGCGGCGTCGGCATCGAGGTCGCGATCAGGTCGTTGTCCTCGAGGGTGCCTTCGTTGTAGGTCGCATAGGCGAGCTGGGCCGACGGCTCGATATTGGTGACCAGCGTCGGCGAGCGCTGCACCAGTGTCACCTCGGCGCCGCTGGAGCAGAGATCCTGCGCGATGTCGTGGCCGCTGTTGCCGGTGCCGATCACGATGGCGCGCTTGCCGGTCCAGTTCTCGCCGTCCTCGTAGCGGCTCGAATGCAGCAGCGTGCCTTTGAAATTGCTGAGGGTCGGAATATCAGGCACGTTCGCGATGCCGCTGACGCCGGTCGCCATCACTACATGGCGCGGCTGCATGGTGCGCTTGCTGCCGTCGGCGCGCCGCAGCGTGACGGTCCAGCAGCCCTTCGCGTCGTCGTAGGCGCCGCCCTCGAACTCGGTGCCGGTCCAGAAATCCAGCTCCATCGCGTCGACATAGGCTTCGAACCAGTTGGCGAGCTTGTCCTTCGGGATGTAGGTCGGCCAGTTCGGCGGGAACGGCATGTAGGGCAAATGATTGACCTGCACCTGGTTATGCAGGGTCAGCGCGTGATAGCGCTTGCGCCAATTGTCGCCGATCCGCGTCTCGCGATCGACGATCAGGGTGTCGATCTTCAATTGCTTCAGCCGTGCTGCAATCGCAAGGCCGGCCTGGCCGCCGCCGACCACCAGCACGGCAGGATCGCGATCGGCGTAGTCGCGCGCGGCGTTGCGCAAATCGAGCCAGTTCGGCCCGCGGAAATCGCGTGAATAGGCCTGCCCGCGCGGCCGCGACGTGCCGAGCTGCTCCTCGAAGCCCTTGAGTTCATCGAGCGCGGTCAGCAGCGTCCACGCCTTCAGCCGGTCGCCGTCGGCGGTATCGGGCACGAGCCGCACGATACCGCTGCCGCGGCCGGCCGCTGTCTCGAAATTGAAGATGGCCTCGATGTTGTTGGTGCCGGCGCGCGTGACCCAACGCGGCGCCGCGCGGTTCGGCGCGATCGTGAAGCTGGTCGGCGCCGCCTGGGGCGCGAGCGCCGTCAGCGCTTGTGCGATCTGATCGTGGCCAGCGATCGTTTGCAGGTTCCAGCTCAGCGCCAGCACATCGCGCCAAAAACTGTCGGCGAGGAAGAGATGGTCGAGTGCGGCCGGATCAGGCTTGCCGAGCGTGCGCTCGAACTCATCGAGCCAGCCTTGTGCGGAGACGGAAATATCCTTCGTCTTGTCCAGCATGCGCGACCTCGTGGCCGTCTTGGCGGCGTTTCCTCTGAGGTTGACGCTATACTGGTTCGACAGGCCTCGAAAGCGGTTTACCCGAGCAGCGAGAGCATGTGGCCCTGCTCCGGCGGAATACGCCCTTTCAGCGTATCGAGAAACACCTGCCGCACCGCGTCGGGGCCGCGGCCCTCGACCACGGTCAGGCTCCTCTCCAGGAGCGGCGCAAAACCCGACCATGCCGCGCCAAAGCGCTGCTCGATGCCGCCGGGGCCCCATTCCTTGGCGCGCTTGCGGATCTGGTCGGGCGCGAAGAACCAGCGTGGCTTTGCACCGGGCAGCGCGCCTTCGTCGGGCTCGGTGGCGCGATGCGTCAATCCGACGCGTACGGAGCATTTCATCCGGTCGCCGAAGTGCCGATGCAATCCGGCGCGCAGCGCGCTGTTGCCGGCCATGTCGACGAAGGCGACCGGCGCATCCGATGGCAGCGACGCAATGCGGTCGTAGGTGACGACCTCGTCATAGCAACCGAGCGACGAGACAAAGTCGACATTGCCGGCGGACGTCAGCCCGATCACCTTGCGGCCGCGGGTGTGCAGCAGATGGGCGAGGCCGAACGCGGTCTTGCTCGAGGCGCTGGAGAGCAGCACGGTGCGTGCGCCGAAGTCGTCGTTCTCGGCCAGAAAGTCGTCGACCAGGAACGACAGCATGAACAGCGGCCGCAGCAGCGCCTGGTAATCGCCCTTCCTGCCGGCGTAAGCGGGATCGCCGCTGACGCGCGCATAGGCGTTGTAGACCGGCGCCACGCCCTGCCGGTGTGCGGCACCGTCGCGAAGGCCGCGCTTGTTCACGTCGGTCGCCTCGATGACGAGATGCGTTGCCATCGGGAAATAGCCGAACAGGCGCTCGCCCACGGCGACGTCCGGATGCCTGGAGGCGATCACCTCGCCAAAGCCCCATACCGGAATGTTGCCAAAACCGTTCGGCGCGGGAAAGAGCTGCCAGTATTTCAACTCATCGCCCATCACCGCATAGGTGATGTTGTTGGCGGTGAAAGCGAAGCGGTCGACCTTCACGAGCAGTGCGTCAGTGGGCAGTACATCCGGGCTCGGGAGCTCGGTCGCTATGGTCTTGCACTGGTCGAGGTCATCTTTCGCAACGACGAAGTCGATCGATGTCATGGCTTTGATCCCGGCTCTGTCCGCGCCGGCATCTCATCATTCACCGGCGATCCTTTTGCAACAGCAACATAGTTTTAAACGCTGTTTGCAGCCGTTCGTTACGCGCCGGCGCGCGCGTGGCCCGCCCAATATGGCTCGCGCAGCTTGCGCTTGAAAATCTTTCCCGTCGCCTCGCGCGGCAGCGCGTCGCGGAATTCGACGTCCTTCGGCACCTTGAAATTGGCAAGCCGGTCGCGCAGGAACGATCGGACGGCGTCGGTCGAGAGTTCGGCACCCGGTTCAGGCTCGACAAAGGCGCACAGCCGCTCGCCATATTCGGCGTCGGGAATGCCGAACACGGCGCAGTCGCGCACCCCTGGCATTGCGATCAGCGCGTTCTCGATCTCGGCGGGGTAGATGTTGACGCCGCCTGATATCACCATGTCGCGCTTGCGGTCGCACAGGAACAGATAGCCGTCCGCGTCGAGATAGCCCACGTCGCCGACGCTGACGAGACCGTCGCGGCCAGCCTCGGCGCGCGCCTCGGCCTTGCCGTGATAGTCGAAATCGGGCACCGAAGCCTGCCGCATGTAGATCTCGCCGGGTTCGTTGACGTCGCACGGGCTGCCGTCGGCGCGGAAGATCTTGACGACACCGCCCTCGATGGCGCGGCCGACGGTGCCGGGCTTCTTCAGCGCCTCCGCCGCGGAGTGCCACACCGGAATCCCGGTCTCGGTCGAGCCGAAATATTCGTTGATGACGCCTCCCCACCAATCGATCATCGCCTTCTTCACGTCGGGCGGGCAGGGTGCCGCGCCATGAACGACAAAGCGCAGCGAGGACAAGTCGTAACGCCGCTTCATGTCGTCGGGCAGCCGCAGCAGGCGCACGAACATCGTCGGAACCATGTGCATGTGCGTGACGCGATGGCGCTCGACCAGTTGAAGCAGGTCTTCGGGATCGAAGCGCGGTTCCAGCACGATGGTGCAGCCACTGCGATAGGCCAGCATGCCGTAGGAGTGCGGAGCGGAATGGTACATCGGGCCGTTCATCAGCACGACCTGATCCTCGTTCGGTTTCACGCCATAGGCGATCGCCCCGACGCGCTCGGAGGCCGCGACCTGCTCTGGGCGCATCGGCATGCGCCGCACCCCCTTCGGCATGCCCGTCGTGCCCGACGTGTAGAACATCGGCGCGCCGCGGCGTGGCGGCTGGGTGAGTTCCGCCTGGCTGTCCCGCCATCTGTCCCAATCGGTCAATCCGTCCGGCACCCTTGTGAGCGCGGCGGGGATGTCGAACGCGCCGGCGATCTCGGGCGGCGTCGGCACGACCATCAGCGCCAGGCCCTCCGGCAGGCCGTCGCGAATCTGCGGCAGCAGGTCGGCATGGCAGATCAGGATGTCGGCGCCGCTGTCGGCCAGGATATAGCGGACCTCGGCGGCCTTCAGGTGCCAGTTGATCGGCACCACCGGTCGGCCGAGCGCGGCGGAAGCCGCGACCACCTCGAACAGGGCGAAGTCATTGCGCAGCATCATGGCGACCGGCGCGCCCTCGCGCCCGCCGAGCGTGCTGATCCCGCCTGCGGCCCGTCTGATCCGCGCATGGAGTTCTGGATAATCGATCCGGCGCTCGCCGCTGATGATCATGGGACGTCCTCTACCGGTCATCGAGAATGTCGCCGAACGGCACCCAGCTCTTGCCGTTGAAGCGGCGGAGCTGAAGCTGCTGGAACGGCAGATAGTCGTCCGGACCGGTCGACACGCTCATTCCGGGCAACAGCAGCGGCAGCTTCACCTCTTTCAGCGACGCGGCCTGCTTCAAGATGTTGTCGCGGCTGACATCGTCCTTGCAGGCTTTCAGCACCGTCATCAGCAGCGTGGCATAGTGATAGCCCGCCGCGTAGTTGGAGTTCGAGAGGTCCGCGGTCGGCATGTATTGCTTCATGAAGGCGAAATATTCCTTCACGCCGGGATCGCTGGCCCATTGCGGGTCCATCGTGTCCTTCTGGTTGCTCGACGAGATCAGGCCGACCGCATTGTCCAGCCCCGCCGGTTCCAGGAACGAGATCGAGGAGGCCGAGGTCGGCACGAAGAACAGCTCGGGCTTCCAGCCGATCTCGGCCACGCCCTTGATCATCTGCGAGGTGAATTTTCCGAGCACGACGCCAAACAGCACGTTGGCGCCTGAGGCCTTCAGGGTCGAGAGCTGCGAGCTGATCGTCGGCGCGCTGGTCTCGTAGCTCGCCTCCGCGATGATCATGCCGGCAGCTTTAGGCCCGAGCGCGCGCTTGAAGCCCGCGACATAGTCACGGCCGAAATCGTCGTTCTGCGACAGGATTGCGATCTTGGCGTCGGGCTTGGCCTGCAGGATGTACTTGGCATAGACCACGCCCTCGGATTCATAGGCGGCCATGCCCGGCATCGTCCACGGGTTCTTCTGCGGATCAGCCCATTTGGTGGCGCCCGAGAGCACGAACAGCTGCGGCACCTTCTTGGCGTTGAGGTAGCGCTGCACGGCGCTGTTGGTGGCGGTGCCGAGCGAGCCGAACATCATCAGCACCTCGTCCTGCTCCACGAGCTTGCGGGTCTGCTCGACCGTCTTCGGCGGCGAGTAGGCGTCGTCCAGCGTGACGAACTTGACCTTGCGGCCGTTGATGCCGCCTTCGGCGTTGACCTTCTCGAAGAAGGCTTCCTGGGTCCGTCCGATCGCGCCGAAGCCGGAGGCTGGCCCGCTATAGGGCAGGGTCTGCCCGATGCGGATCTCGCCGTTGCCTTCGGCATGGGCGCTGCCCGCTGCGAGCGCCAGCAACGACATGCCGATCAGTGCGGCTGCCAGCTTCATGGTGTCCTCCCGTTTGTCTTGTCAGTCCAATTTTCTTGTCGGGCCAAGCCGTCAGGCGCTGGCGCGCAGCATGAAGTCGTGACGCGCCTGATCGAATTCACCCTTCATCCGGTCGACCAGCTCGGCGACTGGAGGCGCATCCAGGATCTGGCCGATGCCCTGGCCGGATCCCCAGATGTCGCGCCACGCCTTGGATTTCATGTTGCCGCCGGAACCGAAATTCATCTTCGTCTTGTCGGCGACCGGGAGATTGTCCGGATCGAGCCCGGCGGCGGCGATCGAGGGGCCCAGATAGTTGCCGTGCACGCCGGTGAACAGGTTGGTGTAGACGATGTCGTGCGCGGCGTGCTGCGTCAGCGCGGACTTGTAGGCTTTGTCGGCATTGGCTTCCTGCGTCGCGATGAAGCGCGTGCCTATATAGGCGAGGTCGGCGCCCAGCGTCAGCGCGGAGGCGATGCCAAAACCGTCGCTGATTGCGCCCGACAGCAGGATCGCGCCGTCGAACCATTGCTTGACCTCGCGCACCAGCGCGAACGGCGAGAGCGTGCCGGCATGGCCGCCGGCGCCGGCGCACACCAGGATCAGGCCGTCGACACCTTGCTCCGCGGCCTTGCGGGCATGCTTGACGTTGATGACGTCGTGGAACACCAGCCCGCCATAGGAATGCGCGGCCTCGACGATCTCGGCCGGCGGTCGCAGCGAGGTGATGATGATGGGCGCTTTGTGTTTCACACAAGTCTCCATGTCCTTCATCAGCCTGTCGTTGGAGGCGTGGCAGATCTGGTTGACCGCATAGGGCGCAACCTTCTTGCCGGGATTGCGCGATTTGTATTCGCCGAGCTCGTCCTCGATGCGGCTCAGCCACTCGTCGAGCTTCTCGACCGGACGCGCGTTGAGCGCCGGAAACGAGCCGACGACGCCGGCCTTGCATTGGGCGATCACCAGCTCCGGGCCGGAAACGATGAAGAGCGGCGAGCCGACGACGGGCAGCTCCAGATTGTTCTTGAGCAGAGCGGGCAGTGCCATCCGATCCTCCTGACGACGCGCGTCAACGGCCTGCCGGCCGGGGGTGAGCGCTTCCATGTCGATTGTCGCGCCGGCGGGGTGTCCGCCGCCCAGCGCTTTGATCCCACTATAGGGTTGGACGGCGGGTAGCGGATCGTTCAATATTGAACAAGCGCATATTCAGATTTGTACGGAGCCGGCGGTGGATTGGGATCTCTGCAAGACCTTCGTCGCGGTCGCCGATACCGGAAGCTTCACTGCGGCGGCAAAGCGTCTGCACGCCAGCCATCCGACCGTCAGCCGCAAGATCGCGGCGCTGGAGGCGCAGCTCGGCACCAAGCTCCTGGCGCGGGCCGCCGATGGCTTTGTGCTCACCGCCGACGGACGTACGCTGCGTGAGCATGCCGAGGCGATGGCGGCTGCCGCACTTCGCGCCGAAGCCGCCGTTGGCGCCGGCGGTCGCAAGGCGCGTGGCACGGTCAAGCTGTCGATCGGCGCGACGCTGGCCTCGCACTGGCTGATGCCGCGGCTCAGATCGTTTCTGGGCGCGCATGACCACATCCGGCTCGAGATCATCACCCATCCGTTTCCGGCCAGCGTGCGCCGGCGGGAGGCCGACGTCGTGCTGCGCCCGGTCGATAGCGGCGAGGAAAACCTGGTCGGCCGCAAGATCGGCCGTCTCGGCACCGGCTTCTATGCCTCGCGCGACTATGCCGCGGGCCGGTCCTTGCCGGAGCGGAGCGGCGAGTGGAAGGGGCACAGCGTCATCGGCTTTGCCGACCAGGATTCGAACGCGCAGCTTGCGCGCTGGAGCGATGCGATCACCCGGCAAGGCACCATGGTGATGCGCTGCTCGTCGCAGGGCGACATGCTGGCCGCGGTGCGCGCGGGAATAGGAATCTCCGCGCTGTCCTGCTTCGTCGCGGAAAGCTATCCGGACCTCGTGCGCGTCGCGCCGCAGAAACTCGTCAGCGTCGCCGATCTCTGGCTGCTCGCCCATCCCGATCTGGTCGAGTTGTCCGCAGTGCGCGCCGTCATCGACTTCGTGGCCGAATGCGCCCGTGCCGATCGCGAGCGGCTGCGGGGCTAGGGCTGGTTGCCGATGACACCTTCACGCTTCTTCACTGCGCGGTAGTAGCTCCACCACAGATGCGCGGCTGCTCCGCGCAGCGGCCGCCAGGGTTCGGCGAGCGGCGCCATCTGCTTTTCCGTCGGCCGCGCCTTGAGCCCCAGGCCAACTTTGATCCCCTCCTGAACGGCGATGTCGCCGGCCGGCCAGGCATCGCCGTGTCCGAGGCAGAACAGCAGATAGACATCGGCCGTCCACGGACCGATGCCGGGCAGTGTGATCAGCGTATGGTGCGCGGCCTCGGCGTCTTCTTCGGCGAGCACGTCGAGATTCAGCCGCTGCGCGCCGATCTCGCGCGCGAGATGTTTCAGCGTCTTGATCTTGGCGGCGGACAGGCCAAGCCGTCCCAGCCGGTCGGTGCGCGCGCGGCGCACCGCCTCATGGTCGAACGGATCGAAGGCGGCGGACAGCCGTCCCCAGATCGCCGCGGCGCTCGCCGTGGAGAGCTGCTGCCCGCAAACGATGTGGGCGAGCCCGGTAAAACCCGGCTCACGCCGCCGCAGAGCGGGCATGCCGGCGATCTCGAGCACGGGCTTGAGGCGCGGATCGCGCTTGATCAGCGCGTGGACGGCCTCTTCGAGATCGGACTGGGTTTCGAGGTGGACGGTCATGGTGGCTCAACTTTTCATGCGCGGGCTTGCCGTCTCTGCTAGGGCTACGCCGGCTCAATACCGAGAAGCCCGCCGAAGCCTTCGGCGTAGGCGGGACCCGCGCATCCATCTCCTATCGTAACAGAGTCCTGGAAGATGGATTGCCGGGTCAAGCCCGGCAATGACGAATACACCGAGAACTCATGCCACCCGTTTTCCGATTTGCCCCCAGCCCGAACGGCCCGCTGCATCTCGGCCACGCCTACTCGGCGCTGCTCAATTTCGACCGCGCGCGCGCGACAGGCGGGCGGCTGTTGCTGCGGATCGAGGACATCGACGCGACGCGCTGCCGGCCCGAATATGAGACGGCGATCTACGAGGATCTTGCCTGGCTTGGGATGACCTGGGAGACGCCGGTTCGCCGGCAGTCGGAGTATCTTTCCGACTATCGCACCGCGCTCGAAAAACTCTCTGCGCTTGGTCTCGTCTATCCCGCGTTCGAAAGCCGCGCGGAGATCGCCAGGCTCGTGGCCGCGCGCGAGGCCGCTGGGCCATGGCCGCGCGACCCCGACGGTGCGCCGCATTATCCCGGCACTGCGAAATCGTTATCCGTTGATGAGCGAGCCCGGCTGATCGATTCCGGCGCGCCTTATGCGCTCCGGCTCGACATGGCGTGCGCCTGCCGACGCGTTTCCGGTCTGACCTGGAACGAGCTTGGCGAGGGGCCCGATGGCGCGCGCGGCATCGTCCAGGCGCAGCCGGAGGCCTGGGGTGACGTCATCCTCGCCCGCAAGGAGACGCCGACCAGCTACCATCTGTCCGTCGTCGTCGACGACGCGCTTCAGGGCATCGGCGAGGTTGTGCGGGGGCAGGACCTGTTTCACGCCACCTCGGTCCACCGCCTGCTCCAGGTTCTGCTCAGTCTGCCGGAACCCGCCTACCGCCACCACGCGCTGATTCGCGACGGTGAAGGGCGGAAACTGTCGAAGTCGAGTCGCTCGACCGGTCTGCGGGAGTTGCGCGCTGCCGGCGCCACGCCCGCCGGCATCCGCCGGCTGGTGGGATTAGGTTAAGTTTCTCTGGGGGTTAGCAAAACGCCGCCGTGACTCCAGGGGTTCCGCCGTGCCATGCTTGCTTGAGAGCCCGGGGTTCGAAGGGGATCTTCGAAGGGGATTCATGGCGGCGAAAACGCGCCCAGCGCGCACCACGCGAACGTCCAGGCGACCGCCTCGGAAGCGGTCCGGGGCGGCCGGCCGGTTGCGCATGCGCGACGCCAAGGCCGTGGCGCCGGACGTGGTCCAGGCCGCACTCGCCGCCTTCGCCCATGAGGTCCGTACCCCCCTGACCGGCATTCTCGCGATCAGCGACCTGCTCGCCACCTCCGATCTCGGCGAGCGGGAGCGGCGCTGGGCCGACACCATCAAGGCCGGTGCCGAGCATCTGGCGAGCCTTGCCACCCTGTTCGTCGATGCCGCCAGAACCGGCAAAGGGGCAGGCAAGGGCGGAAGTGCCTTGCGGCAAGATTTGTTCGACCTGCGCGCGCTCGCCCGCAGCGCCGGCGATTCGCTCGCCGGACGCGCCGCGGCCAAGGGCCTCCAGGCCGAGGTCGATATCTCCGAGAAGCTGCCGGGGCTGGTGGTCGGCGATCCCGTCCGCCTGCGCGCCGCGCTCGAGAACCTGATCGACAATGCCGTCAAATTCACCGAGCAGGGCGGTGTCGCGCTCGCGGTCGCGCCCTGGCGTCCCGCCAAAGGTAAAGCGAAGGGCAAGGCAAAAGAGAAGAGCAGGGTCGGGGTCGCCTTCGCGGTGTCCGACAGCGGCATCGGCCTGACCATGGCCGAGATCAAGCGGCTGTTCCGCCCCTTCACCCAGGCCAATGTCACCATCGCCTCGCGCTTCGGCGGCGCAGGCCTGGGCCTTTCCTCGGTCAAGCAACTGGCGCGCGCGATGGGCGGCGACATCACCGTCGCACCGCGGCGCGGCGGCGGCGCCACCTTCACGTTGACCATGTCGCTGGACGCGACGGAATCGCGCAAGTCCCGCAAGTCGAAGGGCGAAGCCGAGGCGGATGCGATGGCCGCGCTGCGCGTCCTCAGCGTCGAGGACAACCCGTTCGGCCGCGTGGTGCTCAACACCATCCTGACCGAGCTTGGCCATCATGCCGAGTTCATTGGGCGCGGCGAGGACGCGGTGAACCGGCTCGCGCAGGGCGCGTTCGATGCCGTGCTGATGGATATGGTCCTGCCTGGCATCGACGGCGTCGAGGCCATCAGGCGGATCCGGACCATGCCGGCGCCGCTGGCTCAGATCCCCATCATCGGCGTGTCCGGCCGTGGCGAGGACGAGGCGGCCTCGCGCGAGGCGGGCGCCGACGCCTTCCTGGTCAAGCCTGTGTCTCCGAGGGCCTTAGCGACTGCGCTGCTTGAAGCGAAACGCCGTGAGGAAGCCGCGACTTGATGATCGCGGCGTTGAGCTCGCCGCCGTAGACGAAGATCGCGGCGATGAAATACAGGAACACCAGCGCGATGATCACCGAGGCGAGCCCCGCATACATCGTCACGTAGTTGTTGGCGAAGCGCGCCAGATATTGGCCGAACACGACGCCCGAGATCAGCGACGCCATGATGGTGAAGACGATGCCGGGCAGGATCTGGAGGAAGCCGCGCCGTCCCGCCGGCAGCCAAGCATGCAGGATGATCAGCGCCACCACCAGCGCGCCCACGGTGATGCCGTAGCGCAGCCAGGTGAGGATGCTCTCGTTGGACTCGACGAACAGCGGGATATGGCGCCGCGCCGCCTCGATGAAGAGCGGTCCGAGCACGATCAGGAACGCCATGGCGAGCGCGGTGAAGGCCGCGACCAGCGTGTAGCCGATCGATTCAAGGCGCAGCCAGTACCAGCGCCGCATCTCCACCACCGCATAGGCGCGGTTCAGCGCGACGCGAAGCGCCTCGACGCCGTTGGAGGCGAAGTACACCGACAGCGCGGCGCCGATGGTCAGCACGCCGGTGCGGGTCGTGGTCAGCACGTCGTGGACTTCCCCCGAGATCGAATCGGCGACCTGCTTGGGCCAGACCTGAAGCATCAGGCTTGCGGCCTGATCGGCAAGTTCCTTGGAGCCGAAGAAGCCGGCGAGCGAGGTCAGCACGATCAGGAACGGGAACAGCGCCATCAGGGTCGACAGCGCGATATGGCTCGCGATCGCCCAGCCGTCGTCGGCGAGGAATGTGTAGAACGCATCCATCACGACGACGTAGATGTAGCGGATTGCTTTCACGTGCCACCTACACCGCTGCTCTCTCCCCCTGCGCACAGGGAGAGGCCGGGAGAGCAGGCAACGGGTGCAAATCGGAAATCATCGCGCTACCATCTGATATTATTGGCCCAAAAGCCAGTTCGCGAAGCGCCTCGCCGTCATTCCGGGCGCGATGCTTCGCATCGCCCCGGAATGACGGCGGGGGTTGCCGCGGCACCATGGCGCATTTGCAAGCACGGTGTTATCACCCCCCAATGGCATCTCTCCTGAGTACTTTCATCCTGCCGGTAGCAGCTGGCGCCGTGGCGTTGGTGCTGCTGCTCGGTCTCGTCAACATGATGCGTGGCGGTTCGCCCAACACCTCGCAGAAGCTGATGCGCTGGCGTGTCCTGCTTCAGTTCGTGGCGATCGTCATCGCCATGCTCGCGGTCTGGGCGATGGGGCGATAAACATGGTCACGCTCAACCGCATCTACACGAAGACCGGTGACGACGGCACGACAGCGCTCGGCTCGGGCGAGCGCCGTCCGAAATACGATCTGCGCATCGAAGCCTATGGCACCGTCGACGAGACCAATGCCGCGATCGGCGTGGTGCGGCTCCAGACGCACGACATGCCCGAACTCGACGCGATGCTCGGCCGGATCCAGAACGATCTGTTCGATCTCGGCGCCGATCTCGCGGTGCCCGAGCGCGAGGGCAAGGCCGAGCGGCTGCGGGTGGTGGCAAGCCAGGTCGAGCGGCTTGAGCGCGACATCGACGCGCTCAACGACAGACTGGCGCCGCTGACCTCCTTCGTGCTGCCCGGCGGCACGCCGGCCGCAGCCTACCTCCATGTTGCCCGTACGATTTGCCGCAGGGCGGAACGCGTGATGGTGGAACTGGCGGCTCGGCCCGACGAGCCCGTGGGCGCTGCTGGCATCCAGTATATGAACCGCCTGTCGGACTTCCTGTTCGTCGCCAGCCGTGCCGCGAACCATGACGGCGCCGGCGACGTGCTCTGGGTTCCGGGCCAGAATCGCTGACCCATTGAGATCAGTATTTCTAAGGTCTAAAATTTGGCCCTGTCGCGCGTTGACCGGGCCGGATCAGGCCTTTAGGTTCCGCGCCAGTTGATAACCCCCCTCCCAAATTGAGTGAAAGAGGATCGATGAAGGTCTTGGTGCCGGTAAAGCGGGTGGTTGATTACAACGTCAAGGTCCGCGTCAAGGGCGATGGATCGGGCGTTGAACTCGCCAACGTGAAGATGTCGATGAACCCGTTCGACGAGATCGCGGTCGAGGAAGCGTTGCGCCTGAAGGAAGGCGGCAAGGCCACCGAGGTCGTGGTGGTTTCCATTGGACCGGCGCAGGCGTCGGAGACGATCCGCACCGGTCTCGCCATGGGCGCCGACCGCGGCATCCTGGTGAAGGTCGAGGGTACCGTCGAGCCGCTCGCGGTCGCCAAGATCCTGAAGAAGGTTGCGGAAGAAGAGCAGCCCGGCCTGATCATCCTCGGCAAGCAGGCGATCGACGACGACAGCAACCAGACCGGTCAGATGCTGGCCGCGCTGCTCGGCTGGTCGCAGGCGACCTTCGCCTCGAAGCTCGAGGTCGAAGGTTCTGACTTCAAGGTCACCCGCGAAGTCGACGGCGGCCTGCAGACCGTCAAGCTGAAGGGACCGGCGATCGTCACCACCGATCTTCGTCTCAACGAGCCGCGCTATGCCTCGCTGCCGAACATCATGAAGGCGAAGAAGAAGCCGATCGCGGAGAAGGCCGTCGCTGACTACGGCGTCGATGTCGCCGCGCGTCTCGAGGTTCTCAAGACGACGGAGCCGGCGGGCCGCAAGGCGGGCGTCAAGGTCAAGGACGTCGCCGAGCTGGTGTCGAAACTCAAGAACGAAGCCGGGGTGCTCTGATGACGACGCTTCTGATTGCCGAACACGACAATGCGTCGCTGAAGGATGCGACCAACAAGGCCCTGACCGCGGCTGCTGCGCTCGGCGCGGATGTCGACGTGCTGGTCGCCGGCCAGAACGCCAAGGCTGCGGCGGATGTCGCCGCCAAGCTTGCCGGCGTGAAGAAGGTGCTGCTTGCCGACGGCGAGACTTACGCGCACGATCTCGCCGAGCCGCTGGCCGCGCTGATCGTCTCGCTGGCTTCCGGCTATGACGCGATCGTCGCGCCCGCGACCTCGCGCTTCAAGAACGTGATGCCGCGTGTCGCAGCCCTGCTCGACGTCATGCAGGTCTCCGAGATCACCAAGGTGGTCGCCCCCGACACCTATGAGCGCCCGATCTATGCCGGCAACGCCATCCAGACGGTGAAGTCGAAAGACGCCAAGAAGGTCATCACGGTGCGTACCTCGACCTTCGCGGCGGCGGGTGAAGGCGGCAGCGCCGCTGTCGAGAACGTCGCTGCGGCGGCCGATCCGGGCCTGTCGTCCTTCGTCGGCGAGGAAGTCGCCAAGAGCGACCGCCCCGAGCTGACCTCGGCCAAGATCATCGTCTCCGGTGGCCGTGCCATGCAGAGCCGCGAGAACTTCGCCAAGTACATCGAACCGCTCGCCGACAAGCTCGGCGCCGGCGTCGGTGCCTCGCGCGCGGCGGTGGACGCCGGCTATGCGCCGAACGACTGGCAGGTCGGCCAGACCGGCAAGGTGGTGGCCCCCGAACTCTATGTCGCGGTGGGCATTTCCGGCGCGATCCAGCATCTGGCCGGCATGAAGGACTCCAAGGTGATCGTCGCGATCAACAAGGACGAAGATGCGCCGATCTTCCAGGTCGCCGATTACGGCCTGGTCGCCGACCTCTACCAGGCGGTTCCGGAGCTGACAGCCGAACTCGGCAAGCTCGGCAAGTAAAACGCGCTAAAAACACCGGCCGGAGGTATAAACTCCGGCCGGTGTTTCTTTTTTGAGGCGTTTTCTTTGGCGTGGGGCACGCCGGGGAAGCGATCCAATCTAGGTTTCGAGCCAAGGTTCTGATCTAATCGAGCTTCTGATTAAGTCAGACCTCCCGGCTTGGGGGAGAGGCAGGCGCGCCATGCGCGCCGTTCCGGTGGATGACATTATGGCGGCAGTGATCAAGAAGGTCGGCGTGATCGGCGCGGGTCAGATGGGCAATGGCATCGCGCATGTCGCGGCGCTGGCCGGCTTCGACGTGGTGCTCAACGACGTCTCGGCCGACCGCCTGAAATCAGGCATGGCCACCATCAACGGCAATCTGGCGCGCCAGGTCTCCAAGAAGGCCGTCAGCGAGGACGACAAGACCAAGGCGATGGCGCGCATCAAGCTCGCCGAGAAGCTCGACGACCTCGCCGATTGCGACCTCGTGATCGAGACCGCGGTCGAGAAGGAAGAGGTCAAGCGCAAGATCTTCCACGAGCTCTGCGCGATATTGAAGCCGGAGGCGATCGTCGCCTCCGATACCTCCTCGATCTCGATCACGCGGCTTGCCGCCGCCACCGACCGCCCCGAGCGCTTCATCGGCATTCACTTCATGAATCCGGTGCCGCTGATGGAGCTGGTCGAGCTGATCCGCGGCATCGCCACCGACGACCAGACCTTCGAGGCGTCCAAGGAATTCGTCGGCAAGCTCGGCAAGCAGGTCGCGGTCTCCGAGGATTTCCCGGCCTTCATCGTCAATCGCATCCTGCTGCCGATGATCAACGAGGCGATCTACACGCTGTATGAAGGCGTCGGCAATGTCGAGGCCATCGACGCGGCGATGAAGCTTGGCGCGCATCATCCGATGGGCCCGCTCGAACTTGCCGATTTCATCGGGCTCGATACCTGCCTGTCGATCATGCAGGTGCTGCACGAGGGCCTCGCCGACTCGAAATATCGCCCGTGCCCGCTGCTGGTGAAATACGTCGAGGCCGGCTGGCTCGGTCGCAAGACCCAGCGCGGCTTCTACGACTACCGCGGCGCCAAGCCGGTTCCGACCAGGTAAGGCGGCGGCACCGTGACAATTCATGTCGCGTTAACCCATCGCGCCTAGGTTACGACCGGTAAGAGGGTTTGCGTAATGGACATGATGGCGATGGTCAGCACCATGCTGGCCGCTCAGCAAGGCGCGCTCCAGTCGAATATCTCGGCGACGCTGATGAAGCAGAACGCGGATATGGAGAAATCCACCGTGCTGACTCTGCTCGGCGCCGGACAGCCCTCGCTTGCCAATGTCGGCGCTGGCGTCGGCGGCAACCTGAATATCACCGCCTGAACTCTTAAAGCGACGCGGCGGCCTTGCCCGTCGCGGCCCGGATCAGCTTGAGCGCGTCCTCGCTGGCCCATTCCGCCGGCCCCGCGATCGTCGCGATCTCGCAGCCCTGCGGGTCGACCAGCACCGAGGTCGGCATGCCCAGGGCCCGGCCTATCGCTTTAAGATCCTGGAAAACCTTGGCTTTCTGGTCGCTAAAATAGCCGAGCCGGGTCAGATTGGCCTCTTTCAGGAACGTCCTGGGCTTCTCGGCATCGCGGGTGTCGATGTTGATCGCCACCACCTCGAAATTCGGGCCCGAAAGCTTGCCCTGGAGTTCGTCCAGTGCCGGCATTTCCTTGCGGCAGGGCACGCACCAGGTGGCCCAGAGGTTGACCAGCAGCGTCTTGCCGCGGAAATCGGACAGCTTCTTCGGCTTGCCGTCGGCGTCCTCGAAAGTGAGGTCGGGCAGCTTTAGCGGCGCGCTCGCCATGGTCAGGGCGGCCACCTCGCCATGGGCGAGGGGGGCGATTTTTTGCGCCGTTGCCACTGCAGCCCGGCAGGTCGGATCGCCGGATGGGGCCCGGCTCAGGCCCAGCCCGTACAGCGCGGCGAAGCCGGCCAGCCCCCCGATCGCCACGGTGGCGATGACGAGGGGGATCCGGCGCGTGGCGGAGGGCGTCTTGTCGAGCATATCGTTTGTCATCCGGTCGCAGATATGGCTATCAGGGGCCTCTTAATACGGCTGGCAGCAGTCAGCAAACATGCGGCAGCGACGAGCAAGGCGTGAGCAGGGGATCATGAGCAACAAGATGTGGGGCGGCCGGTTCTCGGAACGTCCCGACGAGATCATGGAAGAGATCAACGTCTCCATCGACGTCGATCGTCACCTCTTCGCCCAGGACATTGCCGCGTCCAAGGCGCACGCCGCGATGCTGGCCAGCCAGGGCATCATCACGGGCTCTGATGCGAAAAATATCGGCAAGGGTCTAGACACGATTTTGTCAGAGATCGGCAAGGGCGGCTTCACGTTCAAGCGCGCGCTCGAGGACATTCACATGAATGTCGAGAGCCGCCTGTCGGAGCTGATCGGCCCCGCCGCCGGCCGCCTGCATACCGCGCGCTCGCGCAACGACCAGGTCGCGACCGATTTCCGTCTCTACGTCCGCGACGTCCTCGACGAGACCGATGCCGCGCTTGCCGCGTTCCAGGCGTCACTGGTCAATCGCGCGCTCGAACACGCCGCAACCGTCATGCCCGGCTTCACGCATCTCCAGACCGCGCAGCCCGTGACCTTCGGTCATCATCTGCTCGCCTATGTCGAGATGGCGGCGCGTGATCGCGGCCGTTTCCAGGATGCGCGCAAGCGGCTCAATGAATCCCCGCTCGGCGCCGCGGCGCTGGCCGGCACCTCGTTCCCGATCGACCGCCACGCCACGGCCAAGGCGCTCGGGTTCGATCGGCCGATGGCGAACTCGCTCGACGCGGTCTCCGACCGCGATTTCGTGCTGGAGACGCTGTCGGCGGCCTCGATCTGCGCCGTGCACATGTCGCGCTTTGCCGAGGAGATCGTGATCTGGACCTCGCCGCTGGTTGGGCTGATCCGGCTCAGCGACAAGTTCACCACCGGCTCGTCGATCATGCCGCAGAAGCGCAATCCTGATGCCGCCGAGCTCGTGCGCGCCAAGACCGGCCGCGTCATCGGCGCGCTCAATGGCCTCCTGATCGTGATGAAGGGCCTGCCGCTCGCCTATCAAAAGGACATGCAGGAGGACAAGCAGGGCGCGATGGAGGGCTTTGCTGCCCTGTCGCTCGCGATCCGCGCCATGACCGGCATGGTCCGCGATCTCGTGCCCGACGAAGCGAAGATGAAGGCGGCGGCGGGCGAGGGCTATGCCACCGCGACCGACCTTGCCGACTGGCTGGTGCGGACGTTGAAGATGCCGTTCCGCGACGCCCACCACGTCACCGGCCGCATCGTCGCCAAGGCCGCCGAGGGCGGGGTGGCGCTGCACGAGCTGCCGCTCAAGGATATGCAGGCGGTCGAGCCCAGGATCACCAAGGACGTGCTCGGCGTGCTTTCGGTCGAATCGTCGGTGAAGAGCCGGACCAGCTTCGGCGGCACCGCGCCGAAGAACGTGGCGTCGCAGGCCAAGGCCTGGGCGAAGCGGCTGGAAAAAGAGCGAAAATCGGGCTGAGGGGAAAAATTTCGCTTATGTTTCATGGTCATCCGGCTCTCGCCAGAGCGCGCCAATCTCTGTATGGTGCGCCCCGCGTAGTGGGGATTTCGTCGTGACGTCAAAGTTTCGCCCGGCCGGCTCGGGGTGGGCCATCATTGTCTTGAGCCTGACGGCGCTCGCGCTTGCCGGCTGCGGCCGCAAGGGCCCGCTGGATTTGCCGCCGACCGCCTCCAGTGCGCCCACGGCCAATGTCGCAGGTCCAACCGACACCGAGACCGAAACCGAGAGGACGCCGAGCGTGTTCAATCCCACCTACGGCGCGGACGCGGGGCCTGCCGCCACCAAGGGCAAGAAGAAACCGTTCATTCTCGACCCGCTCCTGGACGACAAGCCCAGCAGATAGGCTGGGGCAACCGAGCCAACGCCATGAACCATTTCGACTATCGCAACGGCGTGCTGCACGCCGAGGCCGTGAACCTGTCCGAGCTGGCCGCAACAATCGGCACGCCGTTCTATTGCTATTCGACCGCGACGCTCGAGCGGCACTATCGCGTCTTCGCTGACGCCTTCGCCGGCGAGAAAGTGCTGGTCTGCTACGCCATGAAGGCGAACTCCAACCAGTCGGTGCTGCGCACGCTGGCCAAGCTCGGGGCCGGTGCCGACGTGGTCTCCGGCGGCGAATTGAAGCGTGCGCTGGCCGCCGGCATTCCCGCCAGCAAGATCCTGTTCTCCGGCGTCGGCAAGACCGAAGCCGAGCTGCGTGCCGCGCTCGCCGCCGACATCCTCTGCCTCAACGTCGAATCCGAGCCCGAACTGGAATTGCTCTCGCGCCTTGCGACCGAGATGGGCAAGACCGCGCGGATCTCCATCCGCGTCAATCCCGATGTCGATGCCGGCACGCACGCCAAAATCTCGACCGGCAAGTCCGAGAACAAGTTCGGCATTCCGATCGCCTATGCCCGCGAGGTCTACGCGCGCGCCGCAAAGCTTCCGGGCATCGAGGTAACCGGCACCGACGTGCATATCGGCAGCCAGATCACCAATCTCTCCAAGATGGAGATCGCGTTCCGCATCCTCTCCGAATTCGTGCAGACGCTGCGCTCCGACGGCCACAACATCTCGCATGTCGATTTCGGCGGCGGCCTCGGCATTCCCTATTACATGGACCGGGAGGCGCCGCCGGCGCCCGATGCCTATGCCGCCATGGTCAAGCGCGTCAGCCACAACCTCGGCTGCACGCTGATGTTCGAGCCCGGCCGCATGATCGTCGGCAACGCGGGCATCCTCGTCGCCAAGGTGATCTATGTGAAGCACGGCGACGGCAAGAATTTCGTCATCATCGACGCCGCCATGAACGATTTGATCCGCCCGACACTGTACGAGGCGCATCACGACATTCTGCCGGTGACGCAGCCGGCCAAGGGCGGCGCCACGATCCTGGCCGACGTCGTCGGCCCGGTCTGCGAGACCGGCGACTATCTCGCGCTCGATCGCACGCTGCCGACGCCGAAGCCGGGCGATCTCCTCGCCATCATGACCGCCGGCGCCTATGGCGCGGTGCAGGCCGGCACCTACAACACGCGGCCGCTGGTGCCCGAGGTGCTGGTGAAGGGCGATCAATACGCCGTGGTGCGCCCGCGCATCGAGGTCGAGCAGCTGATCGCGATGGACACGCCGGCGCCGTGGCTGTGAGTTGGCGAAGCCGGCTCAACAACTGCGGTGTCGTCCCCGCGTAGGCGGGGATCCATAACCTCAGGGAGTGGTCGTAGGCGAAGCCGGTAACTCCGAGTCTTCGCCACAGTTTCCCTGTGGTTATGGGTCCCGGGCTCGCGCTTCGCGCGCCCCGGGACGCCGAGCTGAGTGTGTGGCGCTACTTCCCCGCCAATCCACCCTTCGCTCCGCCAACCACCACCCCCGCCTTCTTCTCGATCGGCTTGATTGCCGCGGTGAAATCGGAATCGGCGCCTTCCGCGCTGATGACCGTTTCCCACAGCCGCCCGACCGCATCGGCGACCTCCATCGACAGGCCGAGCTGCTTCATCTCCTCCAGCGCCAACCGCACGTCCTTCACCATCAATCCGGTCGCGAAGCCGAAGTCGAACGTCCGCGGCAGCACCGAGCGCGGAAACTTGTCGCGGCTCGCGGTGTTCATGCCGGAGCCGGCATTGATCACGTCGATCATCACGGCGGGATCGAGCCCCGCCTTGACGCCCATCACCACGGCTTCCGAGGTCGCCACCATCGCGGTCGCCGACAGGAAATTGTTGGCGAGCTTCATGGTCTGCGCCGCGCCCGGCTTCTCGCCGATGAAGAACACTTTTCCGATCACGTCGAGCGCTGGCCTGAGCAGCTCGAACTCGGCTTTGGGGCCGGACACCATCACCGCCAGCGTGCCCTTCTCGGCGCCGCCGACGCCGCCGGAGACGGGGCAGTCGATCTGCACGATGTCGCGTCTTGCCAGGAGGCCGTGAATCTTCGTCGCCATCGTCGAGCCGACGGTGGAGAGATCGATGAAGCGCTTTGCGCGGCTCCCTTCGATCACGCCGTTCGCACCCGTCGCGACTTCGAGCGAGGCCTGCAGCGAGGGCAGGCTCGCCATGACCGTCTCGACTTGGTCGGCGACGTCCTTCGGCGAGGTTGCAGCGGTGGCACCGCGCCCCACCAGCTTGTCGACGACCTCCTTGCGGGTGTCGAACACGACGAGCTTGTGTCCTGCCTCGATCAGCCGCCGTGCCATCGGGAAACCCATGTTTCCGAGGCCGATGAATCCGATGTCCATGGAGTTTCCCTATTTCTTCTTCGTTGTTGTGAAAGATGCTTGTTCCATCTGCGATGTCGTCCCGGGGCATCGCGAAGCGATGAGCCCGGGAACCATAACCCCAGGAAGGAGTCGTCGTGCGAAGGCGATCACTCCGAGTCCCGCAACCACATCGTCCTGTGGTTATGGGTCTCGCGCTCGCGCCTTGCGTGCCCCGGGACGATGATAAAGAGAGTCTCTCTCACGCCTTCCCGTCGATCTCCGCGAACACTTCGCGCGCGATGCGAAAACTGTCGACTGCGGCGGGCATGCCGCCGTAGATCGCGACCTGCATCAGGATCTCGCGGATCTCGTCGCGGGAGACGCCATTGGTCAGCGCGCCCTTCAGATGCGCGCGAAACTCGTGCTGGCGGTTGAGGATCGCGATCATGGCGATGTTGAGCATGCTGCGGGTCTTGCGCGGCAGCTCCTCACGGCCCCACACGGTGCCCCAGCAATATTCGTTGAGCATCTCCTGGAACGGACGGTTGAAATCGTCGACGTTCTTCAGGGCATTGTTGACATAGGCCTCGCCCAGCACCGCTTTGCGGACTTCCAGGCCCTTGTCGTGCATCTTCTTGTCCATGGCTTTCCTCTGTTTCCCTTGCGTTTCCCTTGGGAATGGCGCGCGGAAATTACGGGGTTGCGCCCGGCCAGTCACGTCCTCGTGTTATGCGGGAAAAGGGGTGTCTCCCGTACGGGAACGGATGCCTCAGTGCTGCCGTTGTGGTAGGCTTCTCTACCGGGCAACCTGGAGAGTTGATTGAACGGCGTCACCCCCGACCCGTCAGACCCGATCCGCGATGGCGACGCTCTGTCGCGGCTGAAGCTGGCGCAGGCCCTCGATCGGGCCATTTATGCCATCGCATGGGAACGTGCCTGGCCGCATCTGGCGCGGGTGCTGACTGTTGTCGGCCTGTTCCTGGTGGTGTCGTGGGCCGGCCTCTGGCTGGTGTTGCCGTCCGTCGTCCGTGCCATCGGTCTCGTGGTTTTTGCCGGCATCGCAATCGCCGCCGTTCTCCCGTTAATTCGTTTCCGCTGGCCCACCCGTGAGGAGGCCCTGAGCCGGCTCGACCGTGGCTCCGGCATCCGTCACCGCCCGGCGACGACGCTGACGGACACGCTGAGCTCGAAGGACCCGGTCGCGCTGGCGCTGTGGCAGGCGCAGCGCGAGCGCACGCTGGCCTCGCTCAAGCGCATCCGTGCCGGCTTGCCGCGTCCGCGCCTTCCTCTGCACGATCCCTGGGCGCTGCGCGCGCTGGTCATGGTGATGCTGGTTGCGACCTTCTTCGCCGCCGGCGACGAGCGCGCGATGCGGTTAGGTGCCGCGTTCGACTGGAACGGCGTGCTGGCGCCCACCAACGTCCGCGTCGATGCCTGGATCACCCCGCCGCTCTATACCGGCAAGCCGCCGGTCATCCTGTCGGCCGCCAACAAGGAGGCCGCAGCGCTGCCCGCCGGCGGCCCGCTCGCAGTTCCGGCCGGCTCGACCCTGATCGTGCGCTCCTCCGGTAGCAGCCTCGATGTCGCCACCTCCGGCGGCCTCAAGGAGGTCGCGCCCACCGAGGCCGCCCCGAAGGGCACCAACGAGAAGCATTTCACCATCGCGGGCGACGGCACCGCGCATGTCCGCGCGCCCTCGGGCCAGCCGCAATGGGCCTTCACCGCGACGCCGGACCGCGCGCCGACGATCGCGCTCGCCAAGGATCCCGAGCGTCAGGCCTACGGCTCTTTGCAGCTCTCCTACAAGATCGAGGACGATTACGGCGTCACGGGCGCCGCGGCTCAATTCGTTCCGCGCGCAGCCGAAGACAAGGACGGAACCAAGGACGCGGACGGCAAGGCCGCGCGGCCGCTGTTCGAGCCGCCGCAATTCGCACTCACCCTGCCCAATGCGCGGACCCGCAACGGCGTCGGCCAGACGGTGAAGGACCTCAGCGAAGATCCCTATTCCGGCGCGGACGTCACGCTGACGCTCACCGCCAAGGACGAGGCCGGCAACGAGGCGAAGAGCGAGCCCTTCAACATGCGCTTGCCGGGGCGGCTGTTCACCAAGCCGCTCGCCCGCGCGCTGATCGAGCAGCGCCGCATCCTCGCGCTCGACGCCAACAAGAATTCCGACGTCTATGCCGCGCTCGACGCGCTGATGATCGCGCCCGAAATGTTCACCCCGGAGGCCGGGCAATATCTCGGCCTGCACAGTGTCGCACGCCAGCTCGAGGCCGCGCGCACCGACGACTCCCTGCGGGAGGTCGTGGCCAGCCTGTGGGCGCTTGCGGTAACGATCGAGGACGGCAACATCAGCGATGTCGCCAAGGCGTTGCGCGCGGCGCAAGACGCGCTCAAGCAAGCGCTTCAGCGCGGCGCAAGCGACGAAGAGCTCAAGAAGCTCATGGACAATCTGCGGACCGCGCTGGACAATTACATGCGCCAGTACGCGCAGCAGATGCGCAGCAATCCGCTGGCGCGGCCGGCCATCGGCCTCGACGACCAGATGAAGCGCATCGAGCGGCTGATCCAGCGCGGCAACCGCGAAGCGGCGGCGCGCGAGCTGGATCGCCTGGCCCGCGCGCTGGAAAATCCTCCGGGGCCGCCCAGCGCCGAGCAGAAAGAGATGGACGAGATCGCGCGCGAGCTGAACGATCTGCTCCGCGAGCAGAACGCGCTTCGCGACGAGACGGACCGGCAGAGCAAGGACTCCAAGCGCGGTCAGCGCACAAAACCTCTGCCGCCCAAGGTCGCGGAGATCCTGCGCAAATCGAGAGAGCTGCGGCAGAAGACGCGCGGCGCGAGCAGCGATCAGCTGGAGGACCTGGCAAAGCAGCAGGACGCCTTGCGCGAAGAGCTCAGGACCTGGCGTGAATCCCAGGGAGCGAGGTAGCCCATGAAATACACCTCAATCTGGCGGAACGGGAAGGTCGCGCGCGGAAGGCTCGCCACGGCTTGTCTCGCGCTTGTGCTCTCCTGTTCCACGGCTTCGATCTGCCTGGCGCAGTCGTCGCGCGCCGACCAGAAGAGTCTGGACGCACTGCTCGACAGCGCCGAGCGGTCGATGAAGCAATCCGCCGACAGCCTGAAGGATAAGAATTCGGACGAGAGCATCGGCCAGCAGTCCAGGGCTATCCGGGACATGGAGAAATATCTCTATCCCGACCCGAACGATCCCTCGGCGTCGCGCGAAGGGTCGCAGGATACTCAGGGCCGGCAGGAGCAGCTGAAGAAGCGGCTGGAGGCCCTCAAGAAGAAGCTCGCCGAGATGGGCTTGCAGCAGGATGGTCAGAAAGGCCAGCGCGGGCAGAAGCAGCCGGGGCAGCAGGGTCAACAAGGTCAGCAGGGCCAAGGTCAGGGTCAGGACGGCGATCAGGATGGCGACGATGGCTTCGACGCCGCCGAGAACGCCATGGGAGACGCCGGCAATCAGATCGGCGAAGGCGATGCCGACGGTGCGACGGCGTCGCAAGGCAAGGCCATCGACGCCCTGCGCAAGGGCATGCAGGATCTCGCCGACGCGCTCGGCGGGCAGCAGAACGGCGAAGGCCAGGATCCCGGCGACGGTGACGGCCCCGGACAGGCGGTCGGCCGCCAGCAGAGCGGCGGCGAACGGACCGACCCGCTGGGTCGGCCGCTCCGCGGCAAGGAGTATAGCGACGACTACACGGTCAAGATTCCCGGCGAGATCGATGCCCAGCGCGCGCGCCGCATCCTCGAAGAGCTCCGCCGCCGCCTGAGCGATCCCGCGCGTCCGCAGATCGAGCTCGATTACCTCGAGCGTCTGCTGAAGGATTTTTAAAGGCGACCTGGTCTACGGGCCAGTGGCGTCCAATCCATCACCGTCACCCTGAGGTGCGAGCCGCGGTGCGTAGCAGCGCGAGCGAGACGAGCGACGGCCCGGCTGCATCGGGGCCGTCCATCCTTCGAGGCTCGCGTTCCGCGAGCACCTCAGGATGACGGTCAATAATGTAGCTGTTGTTGAGACGTTACGCCTTCTTCGCTGCCAGCGCGTCCGCGACCGCCGTACGGATGTCGGCGACCGAGAACGGCTTGGTCACGACGTCATGCACCAGCGCATTCAAGTTCGACGCGCGCTCGCGCTGGTCGGCAAAGCCGGTCATCAAGAGAATGGTCAGGTCGGGGAAATCGCGCGCGGCGGAGAGCGCGAGCGCGATTCCGTCCATCACCGGCATCTGGATGTCGGTGAGCAGGAGATCGAATGCGCCGTCCTCGCGGGTCAGGATTTCCAGCGCCTCGGCGCCGTCCTGCGCGGTGACGATCTCGTGGCCGTCCATGGCGATGGCGCGCGCCACCAGCTGGCGCATCGAATCCTCGTCGTCGGCGATCAGGATTTTGGGCATGAGACCAACCTTGGGACCAACCTCGCGGCCAAGCTTCCTCGCGGGATCTGCGAAATCGATTATACGCTGCCGCCGGCAATGTCGCGCCGGTTGAAGAAGCGAACGTCGATATTGCGGCCCTCCGGCGGCGGCGAGGCCAGGCGCGAGCGGAAGAAGGCGCGCTCACCCGGCTGCAGCACGGTCTGCTCCAGCACGGTGTTCCAGGCGTAGATCTCCGCTCCCTGCGCGTCGCGCACCGCAAAGCGCAGCCGCGGGATATCGAGCGGCTTCTTGCTTTGGCCCACGATCACGCCCTCGATCACCAGCACCTGCTTACCGTCCACGGTCTCGCTCGAGAGCTTGACGTCCTTGAACGCCAGCCCGCGCAAATTAACTTCGAGTCCGACCAACTTGTAGAACGCCGCCGTCTGCGGCAGCAGCCGGACCATGTCGCCGCGCCAGACGACCAGCGCCAGCACCAGTGCGCCCATGGCGGCGCAGGCGGTCGGCAGGCCGAAATAGGATTTTCGCGGAGCCACGGTGGGGGGCTGACGCCTCACCCGTGCCCCGCGGCGGCTGAACAGGCCGCGGAACCAGGACTGGTGCTGCGCGCCGACGACTTCATCCTCGGCGGCGCGGGCCGCCGCTGACCATTCGTCCTCGGTCTCCTGGGCATCCTCGGCGGGCCAGTCGCTGGCGATCGAGGGGCTTTCGACGACAGGCGTATCGGCGGCGCCGTCGTCCTTGGCGTAGGAGTTCCACTGCTCGGCGAGGTCGGACTGGTCGTCGGCCTGGCTGGCTGCCGCCATGACCGGGACGGACGCCTCCTCGATGGCATCCTCGGCATAGGCGACCCAGGTCTCCTTGCAGCGGGAGCAGCGGACGGTCCGGCCATTGGCCCCCAGGCTCGCAAGCTTGATGGCGTAGGATGTCGTACAATGGGGGCAGACGATATGCATGGACACGAGCCTTGATGCACGGACTGGTCTTGACGATGCCCCGGTTGCGGAGAACCGGGCACCACAAATGCTACAGGGCGACCGTTAACGAACCGGAAACCATAACGGCCGCAAAACCCGTTGATCGCGCGTGGCGGAGCGCAGCAGCTCGGCCCGCGCCCCCTCTCGAACGGAGCTGAGCTTGGTTCGGTTCGAAAATGTCGGATTGCGTTACGGTCTGGGGCCGGAGATCCTGCGCGACCTCAGTTTCCAGATCCCGGCGCATTCCTTCCAGTTCCTCACCGGCCCGTCCGGCGCCGGCAAGACCTCGCTGCTGCGTCTGTTGTTCCTGTCACACCGGCCGACGCGCGGCCTCGTCAATCTGTTCGGTCACGACATCTCGCAGCTCGGCAAGGACGAGATCGCGGATTTGCGCAAGCGCATCGGCATCGTGCTCCAGGACTTCCGCCTGCTCGACCACATGACGACCTATGAGAACGTCGCGCTGCCGTTCCGCGTCATGGGCCGCAGCGAGTCGAGCTACCGCAAGGAGGTGATCGACCTGTTGCGCTGGGTCGGCCTCGGTGACCGCATGGACGCGCTGCCGCCGATCCTGTCCGGAGGCGAGAAGCAGCGCGCGGCGATCGCGCGAGCCGTGATCTCGCGGCCGCAGCTCCTGCTCGCCGACGAGCCGACCGGCAGCGTCGATCCGACGCTCGGCCGCCGGCTGCTGCGGCTGTTCATCGAGCTCAACAAATCAGGCACAGCCGTCATCATCGCCACCCACGACATCGGCCTGATGGACCAGTACGAGGCACGACGCTTCGTGCTGCACCATGGGCGGCTGCACGTCTATGAGTAGGACCGAAGACCGCGGCGTGCTGGTCGATCTCGGACAGGAGCGTCCGCAGCTTCCGCCCAAGGCGCGCAACATGTCGCCGATCGTGCCGCGCGCCTCGATCCACGGCCGCGCGCTGGTTGCCGTCGTCGCCATCATGACCTTCCTCGCCTCGATGACCACGGGCACGGTGCTGCTCGTCAGCGCCTCCGCCGCAGAATGGCAGTCGGACGTCGCAAGCGAAATCACCATCCAGGTCCGCCCGCAGGCCGGCCGCGATCTCGATCGCGACACCGTGGCGGTGACGGAGGCCATGCGCGCGCAGGCCGGCATCGTCGAGGTCAAGCCGTTCACCAAGGACGAGAGCGGCAAGCTGCTCGAGCCTTGGCTCGGCACCGGCCTGTCGATGGACGATCTGCCGGTGCCGCGCATGATCATCGCGCGCGTGCAGCCCGGCACGCCGCTCGACCTCGGCGCCCTGCGCGCCCGCGTGACCCAGGCCGCACCAAGCGCCAGCGTCGACGATCACCGCGCCTGGATCGAGCGGATGCGCTCGATGACCAACGCCACTGTGCTCGCTGGCATCGGCATCCTCGCACTCGTCATCATCGCGACCATCATCTCGGTCTCGTTCGCGACTCGCGGCGCCATGGCGGCGAACCGCCCGATCGTCGAGGTCCTGCATTTCGTCGGCGCCGGCGACCGCTACATCGCCAACCGTTTCCTGCGCCATTTCCTCAGGCTGGGCCTGGAGGGCGGCGTGATCGGCGGCGGCGCCGCCATGCTGGTGTTCGGCTTCTCCGAGTCGATCGCCGGCTGGTTTTCCGGGACCCCCGTCGGCGACCAGTTCGCAGCTTTGCTCGGGACCTTCTCGCTGCGGCCGTCGGGCTACATCGTGCTCGCGGTGCAGGCCGTGCTGATCGGCGCCATCACCGCGATTGCCTCGCGCCAGACGCTGTTCTCGACACTGAATGACGTCGATTGAGCTCCTCTCCAACAAGGGGAAGAGGGTGAACACCGGACTCCACTTCGCCTCAAAACGTCCTAAAATCATCCGGGGAAGGGATCACCGACATCATATGACCTCGCCGACCGACGATCGATCGCCGAAATTGCCGCGCGGCTGGCTGCGCGCGGCCGTGGTGTCGACGGTCGCGTTCGTCTTTGTCGGCGCGGCGGCGGGCTTCATCGCCTTCTTGTCGCAATTGCGCGGCGCCGAGATCGCGCCGGGCCGCAAGGCGGACGGCATCGTGGTCCTGACCGGCGGCTCCTCGCGGGTGTCGGATGCGATGGAGCTCCTGGCTGCCGGCTACGGCAAGCGGCTCCTGATCTCCGGCGTGCATCCGACCTCGACGGCGAGCGACATCTCCCGGACGCTGCCGGAGAACCAGTCCTTCATGCATTGCTGCGTCGATCTCGACCGCACCGCGGTCTCGACCCGCGGCAACGCGGCGGAAGCGCGGCGCTGGGCCGAGGGGCGCGGCTTCAGATCGCTGATCGTCGTTACCTCGAACTATCACATGCCGCGCGCGCTGGTGGAGTTCTCGCATGCGATGCCGGAGACCACGCTGATCCCGTTCGCGGTGGTCGGCGAAAAATGGCGTGAGGAGCCGTGGTGGACCTCGGCCTCCACCCTGCGGCTGCTCCTGTCCGAATACGTCAAGTACGTCGCCGCGGAGCTGAGGGTGCGGCTGGAGGATTTCGGGATTGACCTTTCGCCCGAGATGTCGGAGCAGCCTTCAGGCCTGGCGCCGAAGCGGCCCGCCACGGCACAGGCCAATTGATCGGCAATTGATCGGACCGTCGATGTTTCTGATTTTCCTGCGCTCGCTCCTGTTCAACGTGCTGTTCTACGCCGTGCTCGTGTGCCTCGCGATCGTGGCGCTGCCGACCTTCGCATTGCCGCCGCGCGCCATGCTGACGGTCGCGCAATGGTGGGCGAAGGCGACGCTGTTCCTGATGCGCGTGATCTGCAACATCAAGGTCGAATTCCGCGGCACCGAAAAAATTCCAGAAGGACCGCTGGTGATCGTGGCGAAGCACCAGTCGTTCTGGGAGACGTTCGTGCTGCCGGGCTTCTTCAACCGTCCGATCTTCATCCTCAAGCGTCAGCTCATGCAGATTCCGGTGTTCGGTCAATTCCTGGTCAAGACCGGGATGATCGCGATCGACCGCAAGGCCGGCGTGAAGGCGCTGCTGGACATGACACGACGCGCGCGTGAGGCGGTGCGCGGTGGCGGGCAGCTCGTGATCTTTCCGGAAGGCACGCGCCGCGCGCCCGGCGCTGCGCCCGACTACAAGACCGGCTTTGCGCAGATCTACTCGTCCTGCGGCGTGCGGTGCCTGCCGATCGCGCTCAATTCCGGCCTGTTCTGGCCGCGCCGCACCTTCATGCGTTATCCCGGCACGCTGGTGGTGGAGTTCCTCGACCCGCTACCATCGGGCCTGCCGAAGGACGAGTTTCTCTCGCGCGTGCAAACCGCCATCGAAGACGCGACCGGCCGCCTCGTCGAAGCGGGCCGCAGGGAGCAGGAGCAGTTGATCGGCTCCGCGCCTAGCTACGCGCCCTCGGAGAGCTAGCGATTCTCTCGATCTTCTGCCGGGGCCGGCGCATGTAGCGAATGCGCATCACCATGCAGCATCGCGGCGAGCTGATGCAGTTGCGTGTCGCGAAAACCTTCGGCCTCGATCGCCTTCACTGTTGCCGTCACGTAATCACGGTTGGCGCCGGACTGGCCATGGCCCTGGACGACATGGCGATGCTGGTCGGCGAGCGACAGCCGGCCGGCATACTGGACATGGCCGCGGTCGACGACATACGCGAGCGCGGAGACGCGCTGCCGCGCATCGTTCTCCAGCCACACCGAGCGCATCACTTCGCGATACACCGAGGTGACCTGCTCGCGCGCCCGCAAATAGGCGACGACATCGGCGCGGTCTTTTTCGGCGACGCGAAAAGCAATGCCGCGGCAGGCGCCGCCGCGGTCGAGGCCGAGCACCAGGCCCGGTTGCTCTGGCGTACCGCGGTGGACAAAGGAATAGACACAGAGCGCGCGATGCTCGCCGACCAGCCGCGCCGGAACGCGTTCCCTAAATTCGAAGCCCGGCCGCCACATCAGCGAGCCGTAGCCGAACACCCAGAGGTCGCCCTTGGCTGTGGTGACGGAGGGGAGGGTGATTTCGGACATTTCGGGCACGGCTACCAGAACCGCGCCCCCAAGCGAAGCGAATTCTCGGCCTTTCGTCGGGGGCCAGCCTCGCTTACATTTGCCAAAATCTGGGGTCAAAGGGTCGCCGCATGTCCGATATGACCGTTGCCACAGGCCGCCGCTCCCGTTGGGGCCTTTTCATCGCCCCCATTATCCTCCTGATCCTCGCCGTCGCGTGGAGTGGCTTCTGGTTCTATGCCGCGTCGCAGGCCGAAGTCGCCGCAGACGCCTGGCGGGCGCAGGAGGCCAAGTCCGGTCGCATCTATGATTGCGCCAAGCGCTCGATCGCCGGCTTCCCGTTCCGCTTCGAGGTCCAGTGTTCCGGCGCCAGCGTTGCCCTGGTGTCGCAGAACGCCAGCAAGACGCCGTTCACGGCCAGGCTCGACAACATCCTGGTTGTCGCCCAGGTCTACGATCCCAAGCGCGTCATCGCCGAATTCTCCGCACCGGCGACGCTCACCGACGGCGTCACGCAGAACACCTTCGTGGTGAACTGGAGCAAGGGCCGCAGCAGCGTGGTCGGGCTGCCGGCCGTGCCGGACCGCGCCTCCCTCGTGTTCGACGATCCCAGCGTCAACCGTGTCGACGGCAGCGTGCAGGTGCCGCTCGCGCGGGCCAAGCAGATCGAGTTGCACGGCCGTCTCGCCGAGGGATCGAAGGCCGATCACCCCGTGATCGAGACCGTGCTGCATGTCGCGCAGGGCAGCATCCAGGGCGTCCATCCGCTGCTGGCTGAGCCGTTCGAGGCGGATACACGCGCAAAGATCACGGGGCTCTCCGACCTCACGCCAAAACCCTGGCCGCAGCGTTTCCGCGAGATCCAGGCCGCCGGCGGTCACATCGAGATCGTGCAGTCGCGGATCCAGCAGGGCGAGATGATCGCGGTTGCGGCCGGTACGCTCGGCCTCTCGGCCAATGGCCGACTCGACGGCGAATTGCAGATGACGGTGACAGGGCTCGAGCGCGTGATCCCGGCGCTCGGCATCGAGAAAATGCTGGAGGAGGGTGTGCCGCAGGCAACCCTTGACCGCGTCGCGCCCGGCGTGAAGTCGCAGGACCTCAACAATCTGTTCGGCGCGCTCGACCGCGCCGTTCCCGGCCTCGGCAAGGTCATCAAGCAGAACGCCAATGCCGGCGTCGCGGCCGGCATCAATTCGATCGGCACCGAGAGCACGCTGGAAGGCAAGAAGGCCCGCAGCTTCCCGCTGAAATTCGTCGACGGCGCCGTGCTGCTTGGCCCGGTCAAGGTCGGCCAGATTCCGCCGCTGTACTGAAGACCGATCTCGTCATTCCGGGGCGATGCGTAGCATCGAACCCGGAATCCATTTCACCGCGTGCGCTTTGGCCCGATCGATTCCGGGCTCGCCCTTCGGCCGCCCCGGAATGACAGAAGCTACGGCTTCTTGCCGAGCTGCCCGTGCTGCCGGCCGAAATCCGCTGCCGCCGAATCCTGGCCGATCTCGACGATGCCGCGTCGGATGGCGCGGGTGCGGGTGAAGTGGTCGAACAGCGCCTCGCCGTCGCCGCGGCGGATCGCGCGGGTGAGCTTTGCGAGATCCTCGGTGAAGGTGCCGAGCATCTCCAGCACGGCTTCCTTGTTGGCAAGGAAGACGTCACGCCACATCGTCGGATCGGACGCGGCGATGCGGGTGAAATCGCGGAAGCCGCCGGCGGAGAACTTGATGACCTCGGACTCCGTCACCTGCGCCAGTTCGTCGGCGGTGCCGACGATGGTGTAGGCGATCAGATGCGGCAGATGGCTCGTGATCGCGAGCACGAGATCATGATGATCCGGTGTCATGACCTCGACTTTGGCGCCCATCGCCGCCCAGAACGCGCGCAGGCGATCGGTGGCGGCCGCATCGACGCCTTCCGGCGGCGTCAGAATGCACCAGCGGTTGATGAAGAGCTCGGCGAAGCCGGAGTCAGGTCCCGAATGCTCGGTGCCAGCGACGGGATGCGCCGGCACGAAATGAATGGTCTTCGGCAGATGCGGCGCCATGTCCCTGACGATCGCGCCCTTGACCGAGCCGACGTCGGACACGATCGCGCCGGGCTTCAGATGATCAGCGATCTCCTGCGCCACCGGCCCGCAGGCGCCGACGGGAATGCAGAGGATGACGAGGTCGGCGTCTTTCACCGCTTCCGCATTGGTCGCCACGACCTGGTCGACGATGCCGAGCTCCATCACCCGCGCACGCGTCTTCTCCGAGCGCGCGGTGGTGACGATCTCGCCGGCCAGGCCCTGGAGCTTCGCGGCGCGCGCGATCGAGCCGCCGATCAGGCCGAAGCCGATCAGCGCAACCCGCTGGAAGTGCGGTGTGGTGCTCATTTGCCGGCCAAGAAGTCGCGCAAGCCATCGACGACGAGGCGGTTTGCCTCCTCGGTGCCGATGGTCATGCGCAGCGAATGCGGCAGGCCGTAGTTCTTCAGCGCGCGCAACACGAGGCCCCGCTTGGTGAGGTAGGCATCGGCCGCGTCCGAGGTCGTGCCCTTTTCCGGGAAGTGGATCAGCACAAAATTGGCGACGCCGGGCGTCACCTTCAGTCCGAGCTTGCCGATCTCCTCGGTCAGCCAGTTGCGCCAGGTCTCGGTGAACTGCTTCGACATCGCCTGGTGCGCGGTGTCCTCAATCGCGGCGACCGCGGCATACATCGCCGGCGTCGACACGTTGAAGGGGCCGCGGATGCGGTTGACGGCGTCGATGATGTGCTCGGGGCCGAACATCCAGCCGATGCGCAGCGCGGCGAGACCGTGGATCTTGGAGAAGGTGTGCGTCACCACCGTGTTCTCGGTGGTGGCGACGAGCTCGATCCCCATTTCATAGTCGTTACGCGAAACGTAGTCGCAATAGGCGGCGTCGAGCACCAGCAGCACGTGCGAGGGCAGGCCGGCGCGCAGGCGCTTGACCTCGTCGAACGGCACATAGGTGCCCGTCGGATTGTTCGGGTTGGCGAGCCAGACCAGCTTTGTCTTCGGTGTCACCGCCTTGAGGATGGCGTCGACGTCGCAGGTGAGGTTGGTCTCCTGCGCGATCACGTTCTTCGCGCCGACCGCCATGGTCGCGATCGGGTAGACCAGGAAGCCGTGCGTGGTGGAGATCGCCTCGTCGCCCTGGCTGAGATAGGTGTGGGCGAGCAGGTTGAGGATCTCGTCCGAGCCGGCGCCGCAGATGATGCGGTTGGGGTCGAGGCCGAAGCTGCGGCCGATCGCTTCGCGCAGCACACGCGAGGTTCCTTCCGGATAATCTTCCAGATGCGTCGCCACGTTCTTGAACGCCTCGATCGCCTTGGGCGAGGGCCCGAACGGCGTCTCGTTGGCCGAGAGCTTGAACACCTTGCGGCCCGGCTCCGGCACCGGGGTCTTGCCGGGCGTGTAGGGCGCAATATCGAGAATGCCGGGATTCGGCACGGGGCGGGACATCTTCAACTCCGGATAGGCTTTAGGCGGTACGCGATTTACGATTTCGACCCGGTCGGGGCCACCGTATAGCGCGTTGCGTGGCTGCCGACGAGGGCCGTGGAGCGCACCGAAGCCCCCGCCTCGATCAGGGCAGCCTTGATCTTGTCGATGCTGCTCGCAGCCGTGACCGAGACCAGCAGGGCCGCGCCGTCGAAGGCGGTATCGGGCACCGCCACGATCTCGGCGAGCGGCGACAGGGCGCGCGCGACCTCGGCGTTCCACCCGGACACGCGCACGCTGAAGGTCTCGACCTCGGTCACCAGGGCGCTGTCAGCAACGCGCGAGATCGCGAACACGGGCAGCGCGGCTGGATGATCGGCGCGCTCGACGAAGGGCATCCGGGCGATGATCTTCGGTGCGCCTTCTGCTTCCAGCTCCAGCCACCACGGCGTGCGGCTGGAGGTCGCCGAGACCAGCGCCAGATCGCCTTTGGATTTCGCCACTGCCTCGACCGCCGCCTGTGCGCTGAAATGCGCGACGTAAGGCACGGTGAACCCGAAATGGAAGCGCGCGGAATCGCGCATCGCCGGCTCGCTTGCCGAGATGTCGGCATGCACGGAGAACGGCGCCTGGACATAGGTGAACGTGGAGATGATGACGCGCCAGATGCTCTCGACGGTGTCGAGCGGCAGGATGCCGCGATGACGCTGCACGATCTCACGCATCATGGCGGCCTCGCGCGCAGGCCGAAACGCCGAGCCGACCTCCTGGGTCTGCTTCACCTGGATCAGGCGATCGATGATGTCGCCGCGCTGCATCAGCAGGCGATGCATGCCCTCGTCGATCGCGTCGATCTCCTTGCGCAATTCCTGGAGCGATGGTGGCGCGGGCGGACGTTGGGACATATCTGACTGGACTGTTGAGAGGCGTTCCAATGCGGATCGGCCAGGCAAGCTGGTAGGTTCGGATCCGCTGCGATCGATATCCTGATTAGGCAGTCGGGACGGCGAAAGCAAAGAGAAATCACGTCCTTTTGGGTTGATGTGACAGAGACGAATTTGGCTAATCCGGACCGCGACTTGACGAAAACCGCCCAAGACAGTAGGTTTTGCCTGTTCCGTGGTCATTTGAGCCGGCCGGCTTGCAGCCACGTTAAAAAACTCGCTAAACAGGCCGGGGACCCTTTCGATCCCGGCCGAACCTATCGTTCAGGCCGGGTTTTTCATGGCCTGATGTCACTGCGATCTAACGTCTGATCGCAAACGAGGTCGATGTCAGAGATGGGTGGCGTCAAGCCTGTACCGAGTCCCGCGATCAGCGCCGACGACCGGTCGCATGAGGTGGATCATCCGAGTTCGCAGGTCGCGCATTTCGGCGCAGACCAGCCGCTGCGGCTCGATTGCGGCGTCGATCTCTCCCCGTTCCAGATCGCCTACCAGACCTATGGCGAGCTCAATTCCGACCGCTCCAACGCGGTGCTGATCTGCCATGCGCTGACGGGCGATCAGCACGTCGCCAATGTGCATCCCGTCACCGGCAAGTCCGGCTGGTGGGAGACGCTGGTCGGTCCCGGTCGGCCTCTTGATCCTCAGCACTACTTCATCATTTGCGCCAACGTGATCGGCGGCTGCATGGGCTCGACCGGGCCGGCCTCGGTCAATCCCGCGACCGGCAAGGTGTGGGGGCTGGATTTCCCTGTCATCACCATTCCCGACATGGTGCGCGCACAGGCGATGCTGATCGACCGGCTCGGCATCGACACGTTGTTTGCGGTGGTCGGCGGCTCGATGGGCGGCATGCAGGTGCTGCAATGGACCGCGGCCTATCCCAAGCGCGTGTACTCCGCGCTGGCGATCGCCTGTGCGACGCGGCACTCGGCGCAGAACATCGCCTTCCACGAGCTCGGCCGCCAGGCCGTGATGGCCGATCCCGACTGGCACAACGGCCGCTACACCGATCAGGGCATCCATCCGCATCGCGGACTTGCGGTGGCACGGATGGCCGCGCACATCACCTATCTCTCGGACGCCGCGCTGCATCGCAAGTTCGGCCGCCGCATGCAGGACCGCGAGCTGCCGACGTTCTCGTTCGACGCCGATTTCCAGGTCGAGTCCTATCTGCGCTACCAGGGCTCGTCCTTTGTCGAGCGGTTCGACGCCAACTCCTATCTCTATCTGACCCGTGCGATGGATTATTTCGACATCGCCGGCGACCACGGCGGCGTGTTGGCCAAAGCGTTCGCGGGCATCGAGACGCGCTTCTGCGTGGTCTCCTTCACCAGCGACTGGCTGTTCCCGACCTCGGAATCGCGCGCGCTGGTGCATGCGCTGAACGCGTCGAGCGCGCGGGTGTCGTTCGCCGAGATCGAGACCGATCGCGGCCACGACGCGTTCCTGCTCGACGTGCCCGAATTCTTCGATATCTCCCGCGCTTTCCTGCAATCGGCAGGGAAGGCGCGCGGGCTCACCGCCAAGAGTGACTGACAAGGACGGCTAGCGATGTCTGTACAGGAAGTGCTGCCGCTCAACGGCCTTACCGCAGAGCAGTCCGGCCAGTTTCGTGCCGATCATCTGCTGGTCGCCGAGATGGTCAAGCCCGGCTCGAAAGTGCTCGACGTCGGCTGCGGTGAGGGCGACCTGCTCCAGCTTCTGGAGACCCGCGGCATCGACGGCCGCGGCATCGAACTGTCGCGCGAGGGCGTCAACCGCTGCGTAGCCAAGGGCCTCGCGGTGGTGCAGGGCGATGCCGATACCGATCTCGTCAATTATCCCGACGACGCCTTCGATTACGTCATCCTGTCGCAGACGCTTCAGGCGACGCGGCAGCCGCGGGTCGTGCTGGAGAATCTGCTGCGCATCGGCCGCCGCGCCATCGTGTCGTTCCCGAATTTCGGATTCTGGAAGATGCGGCTCCAGCTCCTGATCGGCGGCCACATGCCGCGCACCGAGAATCTGCCCGCAACCTGGTACGACACCGCCAACATCCATTTCTGCACGATCAAGGATTTCGTCGAGCTCTGCGATGCCATCGGTGTCAAGATGGAGCGTGCAGAAGCGCTGGATCTCTACGGCCGCCCATTGCGGCTGCGATTGCCGTGGTGGGTGTGGAATATGTTCGGCGAGCAGGGGGTGTTTCTGCTGAGCCGCGGCGGGCGGAAATAAAGCTCGTAGACCCTCACCCTGAGGAGCGGTCGGCCGATAGCGCGTGCGGGCAACTAGACTAAAGTTCTCAACTTGGCAGCCGACCAAGGCTGATCCTCTCGGTTGCATGTCCTCATTTCCTTAAGCCATAATGTTGCTGGGGAAATGGCTAGGGGCTGAGACTATGGGTAGAGCGCTGCCGGCACTCGCTGTGCTGTTCAGTGTCGGCTTGACGTGCGAACCAGTAGTCGCCCAGAGCGGCGGCGACATCGTCAACATCTTCGGCGGCCTTGTTCAGTCCGCCATCAACCAGGCCATCCAGGCTGAGTGGCGGAAGCTTCCGTCGGCCGAGGTCTCCTGCATCGACGAAAATCTTCGCCAGCGTGGCACGTCCATCGGACAGGCGGTCCAGCAGGGCTTCAGCCCGAACGACGGCCGGCTTGCCGAGCTGCGCCGCTTCTGCCGAACCGGGTTCGTGCAAAATCCGCCGAACCTCGCCTCGAGCCCGAGCGTGATCTCGATCTATGCGGTTGATGGCCTCAGCCTCGGCGCAAGGGTCAACTTCGAAAGCTCCATCTATCGGCAGTACCAATGTAATCCCAGCGAGCAGTTCAACGGCTTTACCTGGTGCACACGCAAGGTGCCGGAAAGCTCGAAACGAGGGCCGTTCGTCTCGTCCTACTCGATCCTGCATTCGCCCGACGGCACGGTCTCTTACGTGAACCGGTTTTTGGAGCCGGCCTGGTTCAGCGGCAACGAGGCGAATGAAGATATCGCGCGACTTGCGAAAAAGTACGGGGCCCAGCCCAACGTGGCGGCAATGCCGCAAATCGACGGCTGGCAAGGGCTCATGGCCAGCTGGGGCGCGGTCAGGTTGCTGCCGCTCGACGCAAACAATGTGGCCCAGCTCGCGCAGGGCCGGGACATCAGGGCCGGGCTGATGGTGGATTTCCTCGGCAATTTCCGTCGATCCGCGCAGCTCGGCTTGCCGATCTACCGCCTGGCCGGGGGGCCGGGTTTCGTCTGGGCCGCCAACTGGGATCAGGGCGGGCGAGGCACTTTGCGATTCTTCGCGGTGGATGCGTCCACGCTGTCGGGACCGGACGCCGTCCAGCCGCAGGTTCAGGCGAATATCGGTGCGCCTTCGATCGCCGAACCGGCCGCGCCTGCGCCGGCACCTCCTTCGGCGCCGCCGGCCCTGCCGGCCCCGCCGGTCTCGGCGGCGCCGCCACCGCTGCCGGTCTCATCGCCGCCGGTGGTCGCTCGTCTCGATCCCGATGAGCGTGCGCGGCAGCGGATCAAGGATACGCTGAGCCGGGTTTCCTATCATCGAGGAGACCTTCCGAACGAAAACTACAAGACGAGGGTGGATGCGATCGCGTCCCGGCTCGCGCCCGTCAGCGACGCCACCGATTCGGCCACGCTGAAGAGCCTTATGTCGGACTGCGATGCGGCCTCAGCGATCTTCGATGAAGCCGCCGAGTTCACCCGGGTCTCCGAGGTGGCGGGCCGGAAAGTGGCGATCGTGAACGCAAAGCTGCAAGGCATCAGCTTCGATGCGCCGCTGGTTCAGGAGTTGAAGATCGCCGTCGGCGGCGTCGGAACCGCCCAGGCTGAAGGAGATATCGCCGCTTTGAAGCGTGCCTTGAGTTCGCTCAACGGCCTCTACGATTCCGGCCGGCTTGATCGCCTCGCAACGGCAAAGGGAAATGGATTTGATACCATCGAGAGCTACGAGGATTACAAGGATCGCCAATCCAGGCTCAGTGGGTCGGGAATCATCCTGAATAAGAAGTGAGTGTCATGCTGAGCAGCGTTGAGACGTTCTTTGTTCGCCTCCTGAGAGGGACGGTCATCGCGACCGCGATGGTTTCCTTCCTCATCACGATCCTGGCGCTGATCTTTGCATTGTATGCGCAGTTCGCTCCGAACCCGACCGTGCGGATCGCTGATCAGATCGACCGGTTTCGCCAGGCGACAGATCCGGTCAAGCTGATCAGGGAGGTCTTTCCGGCGGATGCGCCGATCGTCAGGGAGACCGGGGGCTCCGACAATGTGGCCTACGAAAAAGGTAAGCGCCTGGATCCGGAGATCCTGCAGCAGTTCAACAAGTTTCTCGATGGTGCGCTGGGAGCTAGCTTCGAAAATGCTTCCCAGTTCTCGGACTGGCTCTACAACAACGGAGCGCGATTCCGCGGCTATGCCACGCTGGACGACAGGAATGCGCTTGATGAGGGCAACATCGAGGTGTTGTGGCGCTCCTTGCTGTTCGACTATGCCAAGCGACTGAGCGCGCGAGCACCGGCGCTGGCGACGGCGAACAAGGACAAGCAATACTCGTCTTCGATCGATCGCATCGCGGCTGCCACGCCTCCCACCCGCGCGCCGTATTTCGTGGTGTGGTTCTTCAACAAGCTGCAGGGCGAGCTGCAACGCGTCTCTCAGGAGTTTCAGGAAGAGCAGGACCGCAGACTGGCCTTGAGATTGATGGCGCCTGTCGCTTTGTATGTCGCCGCGGGTGCCTTTTCCTATTTCATCTTCATCATGTTCCTGTTCTTGCTGGTCTCGATCGAAGCCAGCGTCAGGCGTTTGGCGTCTGCCGAAAACCCTGCGTTGCCTCCGCTGCCGGTTGCTTCCAAGGTCTGAGACCCGACTTGCGTGCTCCAATAGACGAGTGCTGGAGGTCTATCCTTCGTCATTGCGAGCGCAGCGAAGCAATCCAGGATCTCTCCGCGGAAAGACTCTGGATTGCTTCGCTGCGCTCGCCATGACGGAGAATGTGGCGGGGCCGTCGCCCTAATGCGCCGCCAGTGACCGCGGATCACGCACCGGCCAGCGGCCGGCTTCCACCAGCGTCACGAACCGCTCCACGCTCTCGTTGAACAGCGCGGGCTCTTCGAGATTGAGCACATGGCCTGACTTCGGAAACATCGCGAGGCCCGCTGCGGGCAGGTGCTTCTTCAGGAACAGGCTTGCCCCGACGCAGGGATCGTCCTCGTCGCCGCAGATGATCAGCGCGGGCGTTACCACACCTCGAATGGCGTCCGTGAGCGTGTAGATCGAGGGACGGCCGCCCTGGAAGCCGCGCATCGTGCTCGCCGATCCCTTGGCGTCGTGGCGCGCCAGTGCGGCGTAGAAATCGGCATGGCCGCGCGGGTCCTTGACCAGGAAGGGTATCCGGCTCGGCGCCTCGCGCGTGATCTTTGCGACTTCGGCAGAGCCGAGCGTCTCGAATTGCTCGGCATTGGCGCGGCACTGCTTGCGCCAATTGTCGAGGTTCTCGATCTCCGAGCCTGAGCCGACGCCGGCCAGCGTCATCGACAGCGCGCGCTGCGGCGCGTTCAATCCGATCTGGAGCGACGAATAGGCGCCCATCGACAGGCCGACGAGATGCGCGCGCTCGATCTTGAGATGATCGAGCACCGCGAGCGCGTCGGTGTAGAAGTGCTTGTAGGTGTAGACCTCGCCATCAGGCACGCCCGACGGCGTGTAGCCGCGCGCGGAATAGGTGATGCAGCGATGGCCGCGCGAGAAGTAGCGCATCTGCGGCTCCCAATTGGTGTAGTCGGCCGCGAATTCATGCAGAAAAATAATCGGCGTTCCCTGACCCGCCTCTTCGAAATAGATGCGGACGTCGTCCCTGGTCGTGGCGTGGGGCATTAACCGTTTCCCTCTCTTCAAGCCGCCTTTGCAGGATTGCAGTTAACGTTGTTGTCCGCAATGCGGCAGCCTCAAGCCAGCACCGGCACAAAATCAACGCAGCTATTCCCGGGCGTGGCGTCTTTTTCTCGCCACATCGGGTCGCTTAACGGCCAGACGGATGTCGGCCTCGGCAAGGGCTGGCTGGAGTGGGGGTGTCAACGAAGGATGAAGTATGTTCGAGTTGTTTGCGTCTCGCCTGTCGCGTTGTGTTGTCGCGCTGGCGATTTTCTTCGCGGCGGTTGCCGCGTTCGTTTCTCCGGCCTCAGCGCGGCCGCATCATCGTCATAGCGCAGAGCGGCACGGTTACGTGCACCACGCCAGACATCATCAGTACCGTCATTATCGGCATCATGCCCGCAGCTCGCGCTTCGAGCGCAGCGCGGCGCAATTGCAGACGGGCGGCTTCGCCGACGCCCAGGCCAGCTACAATCCGAACGTCAACGTCGGCGGCATGGCCAATAACGGCATGGCTGCAAGCGGCGGCTTCGGCGGCGGATCGGGTCTCGTGTCCGAGGCGCGCCGCTATATCGGCGGCAATCCGACCGGGCGCGGCAGCCTGTGGTGCGCGCGCTTCATGAACATGGTGCTTCAGCATACCGGCCATCAGGGCACCGGCTCTGATATGGCGAGCTCGTTCGCGCGCTACGGCACGCGCGTCTCCGGTCCGCAGGTCGGCGCCATCGCAGTCATGTCGCGCGGCCGCCGGGGCGGCCATGTCGGCATCATCACCGGCGTGGACGCGCAGGGCAATCCGATCATGATCTCCGGCAACAACGGCAACCGCGTCCGCGAGGCGCCGGTCTCGCGCGGCCGGATCTATGCGTATGTGATGCCGAACTGAGGATGAAGCTCGCAGGGTGGGCAAAGGCGCGCAAGCGCCGTGCCCACCGGCGGTGTGTCAATGTTCGATAGCCGAAATGGTGGGCACGCTTTCGCTTTGCCCACCCTACGGCAGTGATGGAAGCTCACACCAGCGTCGGCTCTTCGACCGCGACCGCGTCACCGACGCCGATGTCGCCGTCTGCGATGACCTCGGCATAGATACCGCAATCCATGTGGCCGAGATTGCGCGAGAGCGTCGGCGGGATTTCGAGGTCGCGTGCGGCGGTCTCGGGATCGACGTTGACCGCCGGGCAGCGGACGATGCGCTTGACCACTTTCAGCCGGGCATCGCCGATCACGAGCGTCTGGCCGACGAGGTCGAGCTCGGACCAAGCCGGCCAGCCCTTCACGTAAAGATTGCCGCGGAAGCGCAGGGGATGCACGGCGGTGCCGCCGAGCATGGTCTCGATGGCGCGGACGCTATTGAGATTGATGATCGATACGACCTTGCGGGCGACGTCGGAAAAGCTGTGGTCGCGGCCTGACAGCACCTTGGGCGGGCCCTTCAACTCCGGCTGAAAATTCTCGGTGAAGTAGCCCTCGATGACGGCACGCCCAGCCGCGGTCTCAAGGTCGCCGCTGGCGACGATCTGGCCGTCCTTGCGGATGGTCAGGCGGTTGGTCGCGTCTTCGAACCGGCTGTTGAGGGACGCCAGCCGCTCATTGCGCGCCAGCATCAGAAACTGGATTTTCGGCTTCCAGCTAGGTGCCTCGGGATCGAACCCGCTCGGGCCGTTTTCGATGGCGTAACGGCGGTCGGCGGGCAGGGTCTGGCCGGTCCGCAAAGGGACCCGGGACAGGCTCTCGGGCGTCAGGCCCTTGATCGGGTAGCGGTAAAGGCCGGTGATCTCGGCGGTCTGGCTGGCTGTCATGCAGCTACTTAGGGGATTCGACCCGGACCCGCCAAGCTGCGGATCAGCGCACGAAATTGTGAACTCGCCTCTTTCGATCCGGGGGCACCCTTCCCACATCTGGGTCAGGCCGGCGCCAGCGCCGGCTGATAACGACCGTTGCCGGTTGAGGACCATCAACGCGGGCAGCGGAAACCCAATGAAGATGCCGTTTGGAGTGCCTTAGAGGGCTCCAGTGGCAGGCCGAGGGAAAGAAAAGACATGAATATCGACAAATATACCGAACGCTCCAGGGGCTTCGTCCAGTCCGCGCAGTCGCTTGCGGTGCGCGAGGGGCACCAGCAGTTTTCGACCCTGCACGTCCTGAAAGTTCTGCTGGACGATAATGAGGGCTTGGCTTCCGGTCTGATCGACCGGGCCGGCGGCAATTCCCGCGCAATCCTGAAGGCGACCGAGGACGCCCTGAACAAGGTGCCGAAGGTCTCTGGCGGCGGTGCCGGCCAGATCTACCTGGCGCCCGAGCTCGCCCGCACTTTCGACGCCGCGGAGAAGGCGGGCGAGAAGGCCGGCGACAGTTTTGTCACCGTCGAGCGGCTGCTGCTCGGCCTCACGCTGGAAAAGTCCAGCGAGGCGGGCGCGATCCTCGCCAAGGGCGGCGTCACCCCACAGAACCTCAACGCGGCGATCGAGGCACTGCGCAAGGGCCGCACCGCGGACTCTGCGACCGCCGAGAACGCCTATGACGCGCTGAAGAAATACGCCCGCGACCTGACCCAGGCGGCGCGCGACGGCAAGCTCGACCCGGTCATCGGCCGCGACGAGGAGATCCGTCGCACGATCCAGGTGCTCTCGCGCCGGACCAAGAACAATCCCGTCCTGATCGGTGAGCCCGGCGTCGGCAAGACCGCCATCGCCGAGGGCCTCGCGCTGCGCATCGTCAATGGCGACGTGCCCGAAAGCCTCAAGGACAAGAAGCTGCTGTCGCTCGACCTGGGTGCACTGATCGCGGGCGCAAAATACCGCGGCGAGTTCGAGGAACGGCTGAAGGCTGTGCTCCAGGAAGTCACCGCGAGCGAGGGGACCTTCATCCTGTTCATCGACGAGATGCACACGCTGATCGGTGCCGGCAAGGGCGATGGCGCGATGGACGCGTCCAACCTGCTCAAGCCCGCGCTGGCGCGCGGCGAGCTGCACTGCATCGGCGCGACCACGCTCGACGAATACCGCAAGCATGTCGAGAAGGATGCGGCGCTGGCGCGGCGCTTTCAGCCGATCTTCGTCAGCGAGCCCTCGGTCGAGGACACCATCTCGATCCTGCGCGGGTTGAAGGACAAGTACGAGCAGCACCACGGCGTGCGGATCACCGATTCCGCGCTGGTGGCCGCCACGACCCTGTCCAACCGCTACATCACCGACCGCTTCCTGCCGGACAAGGCGATCGACCTCATGGACGAGGCGGCTGCGCGGCTGAAGATGCAGGTCGATTCCAAGCCGGAAGAGCTGGATTCGCTCGACCGCGAGATCATCCGGCTCAAGATCGAGCAGGAGGCGCTCAAGAAGGAGAGCGATCTCGGCTCCAAGACCCGTCTCGAGGGGCTTCAGAAGGAGCTCAGCGAGCTCGAAGAGAAATCCGCGGCCTTGACGTCGCGCTGGAGCGCGGAGAAGAACAAGCTCTCCAATGCCCAGAAGCTGAAGTCAGAGCTGGACGCGCTACGCGTCGATCTCGCCGACGCACAGCGGCGCGGTGAATTCCAGAAGGCCGGCGAGCTGGCCTATGGCCGGATCCCGCAGCTTGAGAAGCAGCTCGCGGAGATCGAGGCGCGTGAGGGCTCCGGCGAGATGATGGAGGAGGCGGTCACCGCCAACCACATCGCGCAGGTGGTCTCACGCTGGACCGGCGTGCCCGTCGACAAGATGCTGGAGGGCGAGAAGGAGAAGCTCCTGAAGATGGAGGAGCAGCTCGGAAAGCGCGTCGTCGGCCAGGCCGAAGCCGTGCGTGCGGTCGCGACCGCCGTGCGCCGCTCGCGCGCAGGCCTGCAGGACCCGAACCGGCCGACCGGCTCGTTCATGTTCCTGGGGCCCACCGGCGTCGGCAAGACCGAGCTGACCAAGGCGCTCGCGGAGTATCTCTTCAACGACGAGACCGCGATGGTCCGCCTCGACATGTCCGAATACATGGAGAAGCACTCGGTCTCGCGGCTGATCGGTGCGCCTCCGGGCTATGTCGGCTACGACGAGGGCGGTGCGCTCACCGAAGCGGTGCGGCGCCGGCCCTATCAGGTGGTTCTGTTCGACGAGATCGAGAAGGCGCATCCGGACGTCTTCAACGTCCTGTTGCAGGTGCTCGACGACGGCCGCCTGACCGATGGCCAGGGCCGCACCGTCGATTTCCGCAACACGCTGATCATCATGACCTCGAACCTCGGTTCGGAATTCCTCGTGAATCAACCGGAGGGCGAAGACACCTCTGCCGTGCGTGAGCAGGTGATGGGAATGGTGCGGGGACATTTCAGGCCCGAGTTCTTGAACCGCGTCGACGAGATCATCCTGTTCCACCGCCTGCAGAGGAGCGAGATGGGCCGGATCGTCGAGATCCAGTTCGCGCGGCTCCAGAAACTGCTGACCGATCGCAAGATCGTGCTGACGCTCGATGCCGCCGGCCGCGACTGGCTCGCCGCCAAGGGCTGGGATCCCGCCTACGGCGCAAGGCCGCTGAAGCGCGTGGTCCAGCGCTACCTCCAGGATCCGCTCGCCGAGATGATCCTGGCCGGCGACGTCAGGGACGGCGATACGGTCGCGATCTCGTCCGAAGGCAACGTGCTGACCTTCAACGGCAAGGCGCCGGAGACCGCCGAGATCGCCCAGTTCGAGGCGCCGGTGTCGAAGCGGAAGTTGAATTGAACTGGGCCATGCACCGCTAAGCAAAAATCGCCCCGGAGAGGTCGTCCTCTCCGGGGCGATTTGTTTGGCCGGGTCCGGTTCGCTTGAGCGAGCCTGCTACTTTTTCACGACCTTGTAGATCGCGTTCTCGATATCGGAGGAGAAGTAGATGATTCCGGAGGCGCCGATGGCGACGCCGGTCGGGATGTTGCTGGGCAGCCCCCCGGGTGCGCCCATAAGCCCGATCGGAAGATTGGCAGCAATCTCGGTGACTTTGCCACTGTCCGGCGCGACCTCGATCAGCCGCTGGGCGCCCACTTCCGCCACGATCAGTCTGCCGTCGCTCCCGCGCGCGATGCCTTCGGGCATTTTCAACTCCTTGGCGAGCACGGTCTTTTCTCCGTTTGTCTCAATCTTGGATACGACACCTGCGAAGGCTTCGGTGACGTAGACCTCGCCGCTTGATCCGCCGACGATCCCGACCGGACCTTCGAGGCCACCGATCAGCGTGGTGCGGTCTTGGCCGTGCTCGCCGCTGACGCGGACCAGCGATTTGGTGCCGAGCTCGGCCACCAAAATGCTGCCGTCCGCAAGCACGATCGCGTCATGCGGCGCCTTGAAGTCGTGCAGCATGTCGCGGGTGGTGCCGGTCTTGCCGTCGATCACCTGCACCGTGCCGGTGAACCAGCTCGACAGGACCACGTCGTTGCCTTTCGCCGTCGCGCTCATCGGATATTCGAGCGTGGTGCCGGCGGCGTGCATGCGCGCCTTCTCCGTGACCTCGCCGGTCGCACCGTCTACCGTGCGATAGGCGAACACGTCGGCGACGTGGATCGTATCCTTGCCGTTGTCCGAGGTGACGCCGATGCCGCCGGGCAAAGCGAGCTTGCCGATGACGACCTGCCGGGCCTGGCCGGTCGCAGGATCGACCTCCTGGATGCCGTTGTCGGCCATGTTGGAGACGTAGATGCGGTCCTTGTCGTCGATCGCGAGATTATCCAGCGACGGCTTCAGTTGTGCGACCATGGTCTTGGTGCCCGACTTGGGATCGACCCGAACGAGCTGGCCGAGCGCGGTGTCGACCACCCAGAGATTGCCCTTGGAATCGAAGTTCACCGCGGCCGGGACCTTGAAGCCGTCGGCGACGACGGTCAGCTCGGCCTTGTCGACGTCGACTTTTGCGACCTGCCCCTTGAACCAGAGCGGACCGTAGAGCTTGTCGTCGGGGCCGAACTCGAAGCCGTTGAGGCCGCCCATCTTCTCCATGATCTGGCGGGGCGGTTTGACGCCCTCGACGTCGATCTCATAGAGCGTGTCGCCGAGGAAAACGGTCGTGGCATAGAGCCGGCCGTCCTTGCGGAAGGCGAGCGAGTTGATGCCAGGGAGACCGGAGGCAAGCTTCTTGATCGGGCCGTCGCCCTTGCGTGCGTAGAGATCGCCGGTCAGGAAGCCGGTCCAGGCCATGGTGCCGTCGGGCGCGAACGCGATGTCGTCGGCCATGCCCACAGGAGACGGGATTGCAACCTTGGCGGTACCGCCTGCGAGGTCGACCTCGTAGAGCGCCGCGCCCGCGACGCTGCCGGCAAACAGATGACCGGCCTTGTCGATTCCGAGCCCGTGCACGCCGTGAAACGCCGAGCCCGCGACGAGCTTGCTGACCTCCCAGGTTTCGGCGGATACGCTCGTGGTGGCCAAAATCGCAGCAACGAAGGCTGCGCAGGCGAGCCTGTTCTTCATGGCGAGACCTCCCGCTTTTTTGGAAAGTATTCGCTCCTCATGCCGCTTTGGCAAACGAAACTTGACGTTGTGACGGAGGGAAGCGACGTCGCTCGACGAGCGTCGCATCCGGATCATGTTTTCCAGAGGTGTCCGGTCGATTTCGGCCGGTTAAGGGATCAGCGGTTGGTGACCTGCAACGGGCCGCCAGTTGCGTCCGAAATGCGGGCGATGGCGCCGTTACGGCCGCTCATCATGGCGTCGAGCCGGTCGCGCTCCTTCTCGAAGCCCGCCAGGACTGTGCCTTCCAGCGAACGGCCGCGCGGCAGTTTCACGCGCAGCGGATCGACGAAGCGGCCGTTGACCAGGATTTCGTAGTGGACGTGAGGGCCGGTCGACTGGCCGGTCGACCCGACGAAGCCGATCACCTGACCCTGCCGCACCTTCTTGCCGATCTCCATGCCCTTGGCGAAGGCCGACATATGGCCGTAGGCCGTCTCGTAGCCGTTGGAATGCTTGATCCGGATATACTTGCCGTAGCCGCCTTCAGGGCCGGCCTTCTCGATCACGCCGTTGCCGGAGGCGAAGATCGGCGTGCCGTAGGCGGTGGCCCAGTCGACGCCGGTGTGCATCTTCACATAGCCCAGAATCGGGTGGCGGCGACCGCCGAAGCCGGAGCGCATGATGGCGTTGTTGACGGGCTTCCTGACCAGGAACTTCTTCGCGCTCTTGCCGGTCTCGTCGTAGTAGTCGACGACGCCGTCGTCGGGGCTCTGGTAGCGGTAGTATTTCTTGGTCTCGCCGCCGACCGTGAGGGAAGCGAACAGCACGTCGTTCTTTTCGCTCGACGTCACGCCCTCGTCTTCGCCGGCATAGAACACGTCGAACGAGTCGCCCGCCTGCACCTTGCGCTGGAAATCGACGTCGTAGGAGTAGATCTTGATCATGTCCTCGATGACCGGCATCGGCACTTTGTTGCGCATCGCGGTCTCGTAGATGCTCTGGTAGAGCCGCACGCCGGTGCCGTCATCGTCGTCATCGTCGTCGCTGTTGGCGCTGGCCGCGGCATCGGCGACGGTGTTCATGCTGGAGACGTCGACCGCGACGTATTTGCCGAGATCGGACAGCGCCGCGATCGCCTCGACCATGGTGTCGTTTGCAACCACGACGCGATAGGGTTGGAGGCGGGCGCCGGGGCTTGCGGGCGCCATCAGGATGCGGAGTTTTTCGCCTTCCTTCAGGCCGCCGTCGCGGCCGCGCGGGCCGAGCGTCGCCGCGATCGCCTTGATCTCCTCGGCGGTGGCGCCGAGATCGCGCAGGACGGAGCCGACGCTGTCGCCCTTCTTGACCATGTGGACGCGTTCGCCGTTCGGATTTCCGCCGGTGATCTGCTCTTTGGTCTTCGGCAGCAGCGTGACGTTTTCCGGCACCACGCGCGTTTCGAAGCCGGCATAGGGATCGGACGGCGAGGATTCAGGGGCGTAGGCGCTTCTGATGTCGGACGGGCCGGTCGCGCCGGAGACGTCGGCGGTGGCATTGGCGAGCGAGGCGTAGCGCACCCCGCCATTGCCGCGCCAGTTGGCGGCGTCGCGCACCCGCATCAGGATGTCGTCGAGCGCCACCACGGCGGAAATCTTGGCCTTCGGCAGCACCGGCGACAGGTCCTTGGTGACGAAGGAGACTTCGGCATCGGGCTCGACGGCCTCGGGATTGTTCGGATCTTCCGCCGCGGTCTTCGGATCGGAGCCGACATCGGTGAGCAGGCGCTGGGCGTTGAACGGCGGGATCTTCGCCGACAGATCGCTCGTCGTCATCGACAGATTGCCGGCGATCCGGACGAAGGGGCGCACCCGCATCACGTCGCGGTTGCCGACGCGGGCGACGGTGGAGACGCGCATGATATTGCGCGAGGCCGTGGATTCGTTCGGCGGCGGCAGGCGGTCGCTCTTGTGCAGCGTGGCGGCGCGATCGGCCGCGCCGAATGCGCCGCGCAACGCGCCTTCGACGCGCTCAGGCACCTTGGCGAAGGTCATCTCGCCGTCGAGAGAAGCGAAAACGGCGCCGCCGATCAGGGCTGCGCCGCAGAGTCCGGTCAGAATTGTCCCGCTGAACCACTGTACCGAGACGCGACGGCGATCGATGACCGCGGCCTCGGAACCATCGACGGACAGCGGCGGCTCGTGGCCGAGATCGATGATCCCGGTCTCACGCCCGTAAGCGCCGCGCGACGTCCTGTGGTTCAAACCAAGTCCCCCAATCAACGACCCAAGATGCCCGGTTTCGAACCCTTCCCGGCCGCCCTCTTGAAGGGGGATCGCCGGAAAAGGCAAGCCGCACAGACGCCCGCGCTCAGAAGGCCCTCGATGGGGCCGGCCGAAATTACGAACAGCTGGACGGATAAAGGTCTCTCGATGTCTCTCGAATGTCGGAGGAAGGCTGCGTCATCTGCAAGATCGCCTTCCTCTGACCCCATGAAAATCGCCGGCAGCCCCCACTGGCATCCTGCGATTCAAGCTTGTCTGTACCAGAACGCCGCGGGATTGTGGCTCTAGTACGGCGCCTAATATGGAAAAAGTTTCCTGAACGGCCGGGCGCAAGAAGCCCGTCTGGCCGGGGCCGGGGGACTAGGTCTGGCCTGGGGTAGAGCTCGGTCCGGCCTGGGATGGGGATCGTCTGCCGTGGACGAGGGGGGCGGTTCGGCCCGAATGGGCCTCCGCCTGCCAGGGCACTGGGGGCGTCTGGAAGGAGGCAGGGGGAGGGCGCCCAGAGAGGCGTCCAAAGCCCCTCCGGAGCCCGCCAGCGGGCAAACTTTTTTTGAGATTTTTTACCCCGCGGGTCCGGTCATCGCACTCCTTGCCTCGCTAATCGACTGGAATCGTTCAAATTTTTCGCGCGATCCACTGTGCGACGATTTGTTGACGATTGGCGTTGACAGCCCGGAAGGTGGGGCCTATAACCCCAATCACTGAGCGCGGCGCCGCCGGGTCACTGACCAAGGCGAGCGAACGCGCCACTGATGCTCCTCACCTCGTTGAGTGACACAACAGCCGACACCAGTCGGTTGGAGTTCATCCATCGTCGCTAAGGGTGTCGGAACCCTTCCTCTCAGGAAGGTTGAGGCCTCCACGGTCTCGGGCTGTTTGACAAGTGAAGATGAAGAAAGAGAAACGTGGACGGCGGAGTCCTTGCGGGTCTCGCTTCTGAAAAGCTTCGGCTTTTCTGATCGAGACCGGACGAAAGACTTCGGCGGTACACGTTTTAAAGGAAACACCATCGCTGCCAGCGATGTGAATCGCGGGCAGCTCGGCGACTTCGGTTGTCGAAATAATGGTGGGACCTCGTCAAACGTTGTGATCAGCCGGTTCAAAGTTCAAGTCCAACTTGAGAGTTTGATCCTGGCTCAGAGCGAACGCTGGCGGCAGGCTTAACACATGCAAGTCGAGCGGGCGTAGCAATACGTCAGCGGCAGACGGGTGAGTAACGCGTGGGAACGTACCTTTTGGTTCGGAACAACACAGGGAAACTTGTGCTAATACCGGATAAGCCCTTACGGGGAAAGATTTATCGCCGAAAGATCGGCCCGCGTCTGATTAGCTAGTTGGTGAGGTAATGGCTCACCAAGGCGACGATCAGTAGCTGGTCTGAGAGGATGATCAGCCACATTGGGACTGAGACACGGCCCAAACTCCTACGGGAGGCAGCAGTGGGGAATATTGGACAATGGGCGCAAGCCTGATCCAGCCATGCCGCGTGAGTGATGAAGGCCCTAGGGTTGTAAAGCTCTTTTGTGCGGGAAGATAATGACGGTACCGCAAGAATAAGCCCCGGCTAACTTCGTGCCAGCAGCCGCGGTAATACGAAGGGGGCTAGCGTTGCTCGGAATCACTGGGCGTAAAGGGTGCGTAGGCGGGTCTTTAAGTCAGGGGTGAAATCCTGGAGCTCAACTCCAGAACTGCCTTTGATACTGAAGATCTTGAGTTCGGGAGAGGTGAGTGGAACTGCGAGTGTAGAGGTGAAATTCGTAGATATTCGCAAGAACACCAGTGGCGAAGGCGGCTCACTGGCCCGATACTGACGCTGAGGCACGAAAGCGTGGGGAGCAAACAGGATTAGATACCCTGGTAGTCCACGCCGTAAACGATGAATGCCAGCCGTTAGTGGGTTTACTCACTAGTGGCGCAGCTAACGCTTTAAGCATTCCGCCTGGGGAGTACGGTCGCAAGATTAAAACTCAAAGGAATTGACGGGGGCCCGCACAAGCGGTGGAGCATGTGGTTTAATTCGACGCAACGCGCAGAACCTTACCAGCCCTTGACATGTCCAGGACCGGTCGCAGAGATGTGACCTTCTCTTCGGAGCCTGGAACACAGGTGCTGCATGGCTGTCGTCAGCTCGTGTCGTGAGATGTTGGGTTAAGTCCCGCAACGAGCGCAACCCCCGTCCTTAGTTGCTACCATTTAGTTGAGCACTCTAAGGAGACTGCCGGTGATAAGCCGCGAGGAAGGTGGGGATGACGTCAAGTCCTCATGGCCCTTACGGGCTGGGCTACACACGTGCTACAATGGCGGTGACAATGGGATGCTAAGGGGTGACCCTTCGCAAATCTCAAAAAGCCGTCTCAGTTCGGATTGGGCTCTGCAACTCGAGCCCATGAAGTTGGAATCGCTAGTAATCGTGGATCAGCACGCCACGGTGAATACGTTCCCGGGCCTTGTACACACCGCCCGTCACACCATGGGAGTTGGTTTTACCTGAAGACGGTGCGCTAACCCGCAAGGGAGGCAGCCGGCCACGGTAGGGTCAGCGACTGGGGTGAAGTCGTAACAAGGTAGCCGTAGGGGAACCTGCGGCTGGATCACCTCCTTTCTAAGGATGATCCTTCAGCGAGCTTCGGCTCACTATCGGATCGTTTTAGAAACATCAGTGGCCAACAGATCGCCAGATCGTTGAGCTGCATTGGCGGGATTTCGCCGTCTTCGTTTCTCTTTCTTCGCGGACGAACACGCGCTGGGGCTGCAAGCTTGCAGAATCCCTGGTCCTTGACTGGATATGCGTTAGGGGCTTGTAGCTCAGTTGGTTAGAGCGCGCGC
>NZ_JAFCJT010000004.1:0-107500 GCF_018130785.1 Bradyrhizobium liaoningense | reverse complement strand
GTCCGGGCTCTCCCCTAATCCCACTCTCCCGGAATAAAAAAGCCCCGGAGGCATCTCCGGGGCTTTCGTCGTTTCCAACCTTACGAATCGTCAGACGCTTACGTCCGTGTCCGCATCCGCATCATGAAGCTGTCATAGCTGAGCTCGGCGACCTGCATCCACGCCAGCGACTCGTTCCTGAATGCCGACAGGCTCGTGTACATCTTGTTGAAGTGCGGATTGGTCTTGCTGAGATCGGCGTAGATCTCGTTGGCGGCGTTGTAGCAGGCCTCCAGCACTTCCTGCGGGAACGGCTTTAGGATCGCACCGGCCACCAGCAGGCGCTTCAACGCAGACGGGTTGACGTAGTCGTATTTGCCGGTGACCCATGTGAAGGTGTCGCGCGACGCCATCTCGATCACGGATTGATAGTGCTTCGGCAGCGCGTTCCATTTGTCGCGATTAATGACGTTGTGGCCCTGGCCGGTGCCTTCCCACCAGCCCGGATAATAATAGTATTTTGCGACCTTCACGAAGCCGAGCTTCTCGTCGTCATAGGGCCCCACCCATTCGGCAGCATCGATCGTGCCTTTCTCCAGCGCCGGATAGATGTCGCCACCTGCGATCTGCTGCGGCACGCCGCCGACCTTGGCGATGATCGTGCCGGCGAAGCCGCCGACGCGGAATTTCAATCCCCTGAAATCCTCCATCGACTTGATCTCCTTCCGGAACCAGCCGCCCATCTGGGCGCCGGTCGAACCGGTTGGAATGCCGAGCGCGTTGTATTCTTTCAGGAGGTCGTTGAGCATCTCGGTGCCGCCACCGAACAGCAGCCAGGAAATATGCGCCCGCGTGTTCAGTCCGAACGGCAGCGAGGTGCCGAAGGTGAAGGCGGGGTTCTTGCCCCAATAATAGTAGAGCGCGGTGTTGCCCATCTCGACCGTGCCGTTCGAGACAGCGTCGAGTACCTGCAGGCCCGGGACGATCTCACCGGAGGCGAACGGCTGGATCTGGAATTTGTTGTCGGTGGCCTCAGCGACGCGCTTGCAGAAATACTCGCAACCGCCGTAGAGCGTATCGAGCGCCTTGGGCCAGCTCGCGGCCAGCCGCCATCTCACTTCCGGCGAAGATTCCGCGATGGCCGGCGCAGCAACCGCTGTGCTTGCCGCCAGGCCAACGCCTGTCACTTTCAGGAATTCACGACGTTTCATGCGTATCCCTCCGTTGTGCCGATTGCTCGACTAAGGGAACGATCTTCGTGTCGTCTTTGCTTCGCCGATAACCGACTTGTCTTTTGGTGAAGGTGTGAGCGTGTCCGACGGCCCTTCAGGGCTCTTTGTGGATCCCGTGCGTTGCGGTTCCGGCCATCAGGATGACCGGTCGCCTTGCGATAATCAAGCGTCGTAGCGTGCTCGCAGTTGCGAAGCCGATCTGGCCAGCCGGCTTTGGTTCGAAACCAGAGCCAAAACACGTAAAACCCCGGAGATGTCACCATCTCCGGGGTTCTCATTCTTTAGTCGTGGGAGTCGTCTACCGCCTCACGTCTTGGTCCGCATCCGCGCCATGAAGCTGTCATAGCTCAGCTCGGCCACCTGCGTCCAAGGCAACGAGTCGTTCTTGAAAGCCATCATGCTCGCATGCATCTTGCCGAAATGCGGATTGGTCTTGGACAGGTCCGCATAGATCTCGTTGGCTGCGTTGTAGCACGCCTCGAGGACCTCCTGCGGAAAGCCCTTGAGGATCGCACCGTTCACGATCAGCCGCTTCAGCGCCGGAGCATTCACCGCATCGTACTTGCCGGTGATCCAAGTGAAGGTGTCACGTGACGCCGCATCGATCGCCGCCTGGTAGTGCTTGGGCAGCGCGTTCCACTTCTCGATGTTCATGATGTTGTGGCCCTGGCTCGTGCCTTCCCACCAGCCGGGATAGTAGTAGTACTTCGCGACCTTGGCGAAGCCGAGCTTCTCGTCGTCATAGGGACCGACCCACTCGGCCGCGTCGATGGTGCCCTTCTCCAGCGCCGGATAGATGTCGCCGCCGGCGAGTTGCTGTGGCACGCAGCCGAGCTTGGCGAGGATCGTGCCGGCGAAGCCGCCGATGCGCATCTTCAGGCCTTTGAGGTCGTCGACCGTCTTGATCTCCTTCCTGAACCAGCCGCCCATTTGCGCGCCGGTCGACCCGGTCGGGATGCCGTAGACGTTGTGCTCTTTCAGGAGATCGTTGACGAGATCCTGTCCGCCGCCCCACAGCAGCCAGGAAATCTGCTGGCGCGTGTTCAATCCGAACGGAAGGGCGGTTGCGAACGTGAACGCGGGGTTCTTGCCCCAATAGTAATAAAGCGCGGTATTGCCGATCTCGACCGTGCCGTTCGACACGGCGTCGAGCACCTGCAGGCCCGGGACGATCTCGCCCGCCGCAAAAGGCTGGATCTGGAATTTGTTGTCGGTAATGTCGGCGACCTGCTTGCAGAAATATTCGCAGCCGCCATAGAGCGTATCGAGGGCTTTCGGCCAGCTGGTGGCATAGCGCCACCTGACCTCGGGCGACGATTGCGCGATCGCGGGCGCAGCGACGGCTGTGCTCGCGGCCAGGCCGACGCCTGTCACCTTCAGAAAATCACGACGTTTCATGCGTATCCCTTCCATTGCGTCGATGCTTCGACCAGGGAACGATCTTGCTGTCGTCTTGTCTTTGTCGACGATCGACGTTCTCTTGTTGAGATTGTTTGAGCGTTTCCGAATGGCCCTGATGGGCTCTTTTTGTTGGAATTCCGATCATTGCGGTTCCGTCAGCAAGGATGACCGGTCGCCCTGCGATAATCAAGTCTCATGCCCTCCTCGCAACTGCGAATGAGGGCAGACGCAAGTCGGAACCATCAGCGATCTGCTACGCGATTAGGCGATAACAAAAGGGAGGCTCGCGCATGACGGGCAAAAAGGTCCTGGTCGCTGGGGCAACCGGTCTCGTCGGTAACGCCGCGTTGCGACACTTCGGCACATCCAGCCCTTGCGAGGTCATCGCGCTGTCGCGACGCAAGCCGCGCGACCTCTACGGCGCCCGCCACGTCCCCATCGACCTCACCAGCGAAGCCGATTGCCGCCGCGCCGCAGCGGAGCTTCAGGGCGCCACCCATTTGATCTACGCCGCGCTCTACGAGGCGCCGCAGCTCGTCGACGGCTGGCGCGACCCGCAGCAGATCAAGACCAATGATTTGATGCTGCGCAATTTGATGGCCGCGCTCGAGCCGGTCGCGCCGGACCTCAAGCACGTCGCTCTGTTGCAGGGCACCAAGGCTTACGGTGTTCACGTTCGCCCCCTGACGGTGCCGGCGCGCGAAGGCCGCTCCGAGATGTACGAGCAGCCCAACTTCTACTGGGCGCAGGAAAGCTTCCTGCGCGAGCTCCAGGCCGGGAAAGCCTGGCACTGGAGCATCTTGCGCCCCGTTCTCATCGTCGGCCTCGCCATGGGTGGCGCCATGGATCTCATCCCGCCACTCGGCGTCTATGCCGCGATGCTGCGCGAGCAGGGCAGGCCGCTCGACTTTCCCGGCGGCGCCGCGCGGGTGGCGCAGGCCGTCGACGTCGATCTCCTCGCGCGCGCGATCGCCTGGTCGGGCGAGGCCAAGGCGGCACGGAACGAAGCTTTCAACGTCACCAATGGCGATGTCTTCACCTGGGAGAACATCTGGCCCGCGGTGGCCGATGCGCTGGAGATGAAGCCCGGCAAGCCGATCCCGCTATCGCTCGCCAAGGAGTTTCCCAATTGGGTCTCTTCTTGGGATGCGTTGCGACGCAAGCATGACCTCCTGTCGCCGGACCTCACCGACTTCGTCGGCCTCTCGTTCCAGTATGCCGATTACAGCATGCGCTATGGCCAGACCGAGTCCGGTCCGCCCTCGATCGTCTCGACCGTGAAGATCAACCGCGCCGGCTTCACCGAGATGATGGACACCGAGGACATGTTCCGGAAGTGGTTCAAGCAAGCCAAGAAGAGCCGGCTGCTTCCATAGAGATCGTTACTACGAAGGCAGTCCATCCAGTCGTGCACCCACCGCGTGACCTGGATGCTGATTTCGGCGAGACCACAACTCCGGCACGAAACAGGCGGCGCCCTTGGAGCCGCCTGAGCGGTTTAACGTCAGAGCAGATGACCTACTGGCAGAGATGCTGGAGGCCGTCGCTACCCTTGAAATAGGTGCCGGGCCGGCAGACGATGCCGTTGCGGGCAGCATACGTACTCCAGCTGCCGTTCCAGCCCATCTCGCCGTACGACATGCCGTACGGCATGCCGGGCGACATGGCGTAGGAATTGCCCCAGTTGCCGACAGTCGCGTTCGCCGCTGCCGGCTGGCGATATGCCGTTCGCCGAGTTGATGGCCGATATCGATAGTCGGGGGTGGTCCCCGTTCCAAGACCCGTGCAGCTGGCGAATTCAGCTTGGCATGCGTCCGGATTGGAGTTGTACCACTGCGCCTGTGCAGCAGAGCTGGACAGGGCAGATGCCACAACAACGACCGCACCAACAATTTTTAGATTTATCATGGATTGCTCCTTACGGTTGGACCGTGGTGCAAGATGCCACGTGTGTCAGTATCCGGTTTTTTTGCGCGCAAAACATCAAATCGACGTGACCCGTTGGGCGAGCACGAACAGAACGAGCATCCCGGTGTCATCATTCGCGACCACTATCCTGACACTGCTCGGCCTGACCATTGGCTTCTCGGGGCTATCAATCGCTATGACCAGCGCAAGAATTTGGAGGAGGCCGAAGCCAACGCTATCGTGGTCGAATAGGACGCAACCTGCTGTAATCATGAGTCCGCACACGGTTGGACATAGCGCGGGCTGCGGCCGATGCCGGCTTCTGATCGCGAAGCCGAACTCATGGTTCAACATTCACGGCTTTGGCATAGCTACGCTTCATCTATAAATCTCTTCCGTGGATCAGCGACAGGAGGCAAGAATGAAGCGATCAATTGCCTTGTCAGCGTCGCTAATCATTGGCTTCTCAGTTGGAAGCAATGCAGGCAGCGAGTGCTGCAACTTACTGCCAACACGTTGGCTATCCCGCAAATTGTGTCGTTCGGACCGGCGTCATAGTCGCGCCAACCCGTGATGTTCGCGGAATGCCACCATCAATTGATGCGGGCCCGAGCGGCGTTATGAGGCAGGACTTGTTCGCAAGGAATAATCCGAACAATTTGCAATCGAATGGCCCGGTCCACCCGCTCAACCGGGGCAGTTCTAGCCGTTATTTCGCGAACGCCGTCTCCATCGCCTTTCGAGTCCTGATCGTCTCGTTGTTGGCGTCGAACTCCACATCGCTCCAGCGCACGATCTCGCCATGGCCGACGTCGTGCTTCAGCTTCAGGCGATGTGCGAGACCGATCGGCAGGGCGCCCGCCTTCAGGCTCGCGGCCGCCGGCACCAGCTTGCCCCACACGGTGTAGCCGCCTTCGCCGTCCAGCATCTCGCCGGCGCGCAGATTGCGCTTGGCCACGGCGGCGACGTCGCCGCGGAAGCCATAGGGCTGGCCGGTCGGCTCGCCCCGCAGCGCCGCCGACAGGATCGAGATGTTCAGCTCGAGCCCGATCAGATGGTATGGCTTGTACATCGCCGCGAAGCGTCCGCTGCCGTCGGTCTTCAGGCCGTATTGCCTGAAGCAATCGGCGGCATAGTCGTTCGGCGCCTCCAGCACGATATAGACGCCCCAGCGCAAATCGCGAAACACCGGCCGGCCGTCGCGCTCGAGCGAGGAGACGACTTCCACCACGCCCGACCGCTCCAGCACGCCGCCGCGTTCGCGCGGCCGCATGATGTGTGGCAAATCGTCGACGCCACAGGGCGGAAACAGCAAGCCGCTCGCGGGCACGTCGAGCCCGCAGGCGTTGGCGATGGCGGCCATCTCGATCGCCGATTTGGTGCCGTCGAGGAAGGAGTTGAACATCTGCGGGTTCATGCCGGCCGACTGCGCCTCGTCCGCGGTGAGACCATAGTGCTGCCAGACGCCGTCAGGCGTCACGTCGTGATAGGCCGGCAGATACTTTGTCCCTTTGCCGGCTGCGACCACGCGAAAACCGATGGCGCGTGCCCAGTCGACCATCTCGGCCGTCAGCGCCGGTTGGTCGCCATAAGCGAGCGAATAGACCACGCCCGCCTTCCGCGCTTCCTCGGCGAGCAGTGGGCCCGCCAGCACGTCGGCCTCGACATTCACCATCACGATATGCTTGCCCGCGGCGATTGCCGCGCGTGCGTGGCGGATGCCGACGGCGGGATTGCCGGTCGCTTCCACCACCACGTCCATCGCGCCGCCGGCGATGGCGCGCGCGCCATCATCGGTGAACACGGTCGCGGCAATCCGCGCCGCATCCCAGCCCACGGTGCGGCAGGCCTCGCGCGCGCGGTCGCGGTCGATATCGACGATGATGGGTACTTCCAGCCCCGGCGTGTGCGGCACCTGCGCCAGAAACATCGAGCCGAACTTGCCGGCGCCGATCAGCGCGACGCGGACAGGCTTGCCGGCGCTGGCGCGGGCCTGGAGGAGGCGGAAGAGGTTCATGGGAATGTATCCTGAGCAATGATCGTGTCCCGGACGCGGCGCAGCGTGAAACGCTGCTCCGCAGTGCCGGGACCCAGAGGAAAGCTGTTTGTGTAGTGTGGGCCCCGGCTCAGCAGCGCATCACTGACGTGCTGCGCTGCGTCCGGGGCACGAGACCTGTTTACTCTGCCGCTTGCCGCGGTGCCCGTGCCAGCCGCACCAGCGCGTCGTCGTCCACCGTCTTGATCGGCGCGAAGTCGCGATGGGCGATATACTCCGGCCGGGTCGGTGTGCGGATGTAGTTCGAGACCGCGTTCAGCGTCAGGTACACGATCTTGCGCGGATAGGGTGTGATGTTGCCGGCCGAGCCGTGCACGAGATTGCCGTGGAACATCAACATGCCGCCGGGCTTGCCTGTGGGCGCGACAATGCCGCCCTGCTTGACGAGGCGCGTCACCGTGTCCTCGTCCAGCGTCCAAAGCGGATAGGACGTTGTTGCAAGGTCGTGCGAGGCCTGGAGGTCGCCGGCGTTCTGGCTGCGCGGCACCAGCATCAAGGGACCGTTGATCGGCATCACCTCGTCGAGGAAGATCGCGATGTTCATCGCGCGCGGCTCGGGCATGCCGTCGTCGCGCTTCCAGGTGCCGTAATCCTGGTGCCATTGCCAGACGTCGCCGGTAAAGGCCGATTTCGCGTTGATCTTGAACTGGTGCATGTAGACCGGCTCGCCGAACAATTGCTCGACCGGCTCGATCATGCGCGGATGCGCACCGAGCACGCCAAAGGCATCGTTGTAGAGATGCGCGGCAAAGGCCGTGCGCGGCGCGCCGCTCTTCTCGCGCCAGACCTCTGGCCGGTTGGCGTCATAGATGCCGACCGCCTCGCGCGCGAGGAAGTCGACCTCCTCCTGGCTGAACAATTCGGGCAGGAACAGCCAGCCCTCGCGGTGGAAGAACTCCAATTGTGCCTCGGACAGTTTCATGGGTCGTCCTCCTTGGTTTTGTTTTTCTCGTCATTCCGGGGCGCGCGAAGCGCGAGCTACGGTGCGCAATTGCGCACCTGAGAATCCATTTCTCTGCAGTCTCCGAGGCCCAATGGATTCCGGGCTCGATGCTGCGCATCGCCCCGGAATGACGGCGCTTGTCGCTACGCCGCCGCTTCGTCCGTCGCCCTCAATCTCTCCTCGGTCTTTCGCCCTGCCGTCTGCGCATGCGCCAGCGCGGCGCGCTCGGCCGCCTTCGCGTCGCCTGCGAGAATGTGCTTTGCGATGTTGGCATGCTCGGCCCATGCGCTGCCGCGATAATCGAGCTCGGAGAGCACCGTCGCCATCGAGCGGCGCATATGCGGCCATTGCGGCGCGATCGTCTCCTCGATCACGGGATTGCCCGCGAGCTGATAGATCGCGCGATGAAAATCGACGTCGAGCACGATCAGCTCGGCGAGCGACGTCTTGCGGTCGATGCGGCGTCCGGCGGCAAGGGCTGCGTCCAGCCGCGCGCGTCCCGCCGCGTCGCTTGCGGCGCGCTGAGCAGCGAGCCGGGCGGCCAGCGCGTCGATGGCGCCGCGCACCTCGTAGAGCTGGCGGATGCGCGACGGGTCGAGCTGGGTGACTTCAAAGCCGCGACGGCCGCTCTCGGCGACGAGGCCCTGCCGGTGCAGCAGATGCAGCGCATGCGACACCGGCTGACGCGAGACGCCGAGCTTGTCGGCGAGCTCGTTCTGCCGGATGCGCTGGCCGGGCTGCAGCGTGCGGTCGGAGATCGCCTCCAGGATCCGCGCATAGACCTGGTCGATCAGGTTCGGGAGCGGGTCGAGAGGGATCACGCCGGCAGCTCCGAATGCCAAAGGGAATACGGAATTCCGTGTTCGAAGGTACTCCGCGAGGGGGAGGGCGTCAAGACGGGCTGTGGCGCCCATTTAGGGCGTCATTTGGCGTCCCGCTAAGTCATTGATATCGCGAGGCTCGTCTACTGTGCATGGGGTTGTTTTCGCCAAAAGGGCCTGGCGGGGCCGAGCGCCTACTTCTTCTTCCCCTGCTCGATCAGGATCCGGCTCATCAGATAGAGCCGCGGCACGATCGAGTTGGTGTCGATGAACTCGTCGCGCGCGTGATAGCCGAAGCCGGCGAGGCCGAAGCTCTCGACCACGACCGCCTTGCCGCTACGGTTGGCATAGCCGGCATCGGTGGCGCCGCCGGTCATCTCGGCGATGTCGAGCTTGCGGTCGATCTCGGCATAGATCGCCTGCCCCTCCTGCGCCAGAGCACGGCCCCGATCGCTGGCGACGAAGGGCGGGCGGCCCGCCGTGATCGTCACCCTCGTTTCGGTGTCGGGCACGAACTTCTCCTTCACCTTCGCGTCGAGCGCCGCCTGCAATTTGGCGATGCCATCGGGGATGGTGAGGCGGATGTCGGCGCCGGCCTCGGCCTTTTCCGGAATCTGGTTGCGCACCGTGCCGGCCTGCGCCGTGGTCCAGTTGAGCTGCGTGCCCGGGATCGACTTCGCCACGTCCTTCGTCTGCTGCAATTGATGCGCGAGCTCGATCAGCGCGTTGCGGCCGAGATCGGGCGCGGCGCCGGCGTGCGAGGCGCGGCCCGTCACCTCCATCTTCGCGGTGGCGGTGCCGCTCGCTCCCAGCAGCAGCCCGTCATTCTTCGCCGCCGGCGCGGCGACCGTCGGTTCGCAGGAGAGCACCACGTCGTGCTGGTCGGCGAGCTCTGCGATGATCTCGCCCGACCCGATCGAGCCGACCTCTTCATCCGGATTGAAGGACACGGTGAGCCTGGCATAGTCCTGCCAGCCGGCGTCCTTCAGGATCTTGAGCGCGTGCAGGACCACGGCGATGCCGCCCTTGTCGTCGGCGATTCCAGGGCCGTAGATGCGGTTGCCGTCGACACGATACGGCTCGCTTCCGAGAATGCCGCGCTGATAGACCGTGTCCATATGCGCGATCAGCATCAGCTTTCGCGACCCGGTGCCCTGGAAGGTGGCGATCACCATGTCGGCGCCCGTACCCGCGGTGGTCTTGCGCCGCTCGATGGTGGCGCCCAGCGCCTTCAAGCGCGCTTCGGTGAAGTCGGCCATCTTCTTCAGGCCTTCGGCATCGCTGCTGCCGCTCTCGATCATCACCATGTCGCGCAGCGTCTCGATCAGCGGCGCCTTCTCCTGCTCGGCGGCGGCCTTGAGCTTCTCGTCGGCGGCCGCAAGCGCGGTAGTGCTGCCGGCGGCGAGGCTGAGCAGGGACAAAGCGAGCAGGGGAATGAAGCGAGCTGTCATGGAAGCATCCTTTCGCGTCTTGAGCGCTGGCACCGCGCGCGATTGGACTTCAGCGTAGCATCGGGGCTGTCCGGATGCCACGTTCCGCTAGCGCTCCAGCACCTCCACCTCCAGGGCCGCGATCCGGTCGGCATCGGCGAGCGCCTCGATCCCGGCAATGCGGTCGCCATTGAACGTCACGCGCAGCGCGATGCGCAGATGTCCGCCGAGGATGACGGCCACGCCCATCTCGCCGTCGACCAGCGCCGTCCGTGCAGCCTGCGCACGGCCCTTGTAGAGCTGCGCGACGGCATCCGCGCCGCGGATCTGCGGCAGCGTGCCGAGCCGCACCGCGGCGTCGTCGGCGCGAAACACGACGTCGGGATCGAGCACGGCCAACAGGCCCTCGAAATTGCCCTCGCGCGAAGCTTTGAGGAAGGCGTCGACGATCTTGCGCTGGTGCGACAGATCCGCCTCCGGCACCGGCGCACCCTGGACGCGCCGCCGCGCGCGGCTCGCAAGCTGGCGCGAGGCGTCGACCGAGCGACCGACGATCGGCGCGATCTCCTCGAACGGGACTGCGAACATGTCGTGCAGCACGAAGGCGAGCCGCTCCGCCGGCTGCAATGTCTCGAGCACGACGAGGAGGGCCGCGCCGACGGAATCGGCCATCTCGGCCTCGCGCTCCCGCGTCTCGTCGACCGGCTCGGGCACGTGCGGGCCCATCGGATCCTCGCGCCGCGATTTGCGTGCGCGCAGCATGTCGAGGCAGATGCGCGCGACCACGGTGGTCAGCCAGCCCCGCAGGTTCGCGACATCAGACATATCGTAGCGGCTGACCCGCAGCCAGGCCTCCTGCACGGCGTCGTCGACCTCGGCGCGGGAACCCAGCATCCGGTAGGCGACCGCGCGCAAATGGTCCCTGCTGGCTTCGAACTGGTGGCTGAGAAAATTTTCTTCCGTCATCGGTCACACTCCCACATCGCGATCCGTCATGCCCATGACGAAGCCAATCCGGTCGATGTGACCGGAACCGTCGAAATTCCCCAACGGAGACGCAAGATGATGCATGCGCGCATGAACCACCCCGTCATGGTCCTGCCTGAGGCCATGAACCACCTTCAATCCCTCGGCAATTTGACCAAGCAGGGCCTGCCGGAAAAGCTCCTGGAACTGGTGCACCTGCGCGCCAGCCAGATCAATGGCTGCAGCGTCTGCGTCGACATGCATCCGAAGATCGCCCGCAAGCTGGGCGAGACCGACGAGCGGCTGTTCGCGGTGTCGGCCTGGCGCGATGCGCCCTATTTCACCGACGCCGAGCGCGCCGCGCTGGCGCTGACCGAAGCCGTCACACGCATTGCCGATCGCGAAGACCCGGTGCCGGATACGATCTGGATGGAGGCCGACAAGCATTTCGACGAACGCGAACTCGCAACGTTGATCCTCTCGATCGCGACGATCAACGTCTGGAACCGGCTGAACGCGACGATCAAGATGCCCGTCGGTGTCTGCAAGGTGTGAGTTTCTGTGCCCTCTCCCCTTGCGGGAGAAGGCAGCGCCGCTGGGAGATACGAACTCTCTTGGGTGAGGGGTATTTCTCCGCAGACTCATTTGCAGATGTGATCCTTCTCCCACATCCGCCTTCGCCTGAAGGCTTCGGCGGACAAGAGGGGAGAAGGAAGAAAGAGAGCTACTCCGCCAGAAACCTGTTCACGACCTCGCCGAACTCCATTGGTGCCTGCTCGAACATCCAGTGGCCTGTATTCTCGATCACCGCCGTCTTGCTGCCTGCGATGTGCTCGGCCAGCACGCGCCACATCACAGAGAGGCTGCCGGTGGTCGCGCCGCCGCCGATCAGCAGCGTCGACGTCCGGATCGCCTGCGCATCCGCGAGCGTGTAGGGCCTGCGCTGCTCGTTGATCTGGCCGAGGAAGGTGAGCGTGTTGTCGCGCAGTTGTTGCTTGGCGGCTGCCGGTACGCGCCGCCAGGAGCCGTCGCCTTCGATGCCCTCGTAGAAATTCTGCAGCGCGCCGTCGAGATCGCCGGCGCGGATCATCTCGACCGAACGCGCGGTGCGAGCGGCGAGCGGCGGATGCGCGGGCGTGCCCTCCGGCACCGGCAGGCTGGCGTCGAGATCGCCGCCCGGCTCGGCCAGCACCAGCTTGCGCAACAGATCAGGCCGCGCCTGCGCGACGCGGAAGGCGATGTGGCCGCCGCGCGAATGGCCCATCAGGTCGACCGGTCCGGGCTTGACCTGCTCGATGAAGGCGATCGTGTCAGCGACGTGCTGCGCCATCTTGTAGTCGTCTCCGACGGCGTCCCAATGCTCGGGGAAGAAGTGCCGCAGGCTGACCGAGATCACCCGATGATTCTTCGATAAGGGGCCGAGCACCGAATACCAGGTGCGGAAATCCCCGAGCGTGCCGTGCACGCAGACCAGCGGATAGCCCTCGCCGACTTCGAGATAGGCCATGTCGTAACCGTTGACGCGAAATGTCTGCATGATCAGCTCGCCAGGAAGTCCAGGACAACTTCGGAGTATTTCTGCGGCGCCTGCTCGAACATCGGATGCGTCGCGTTCGGGATGATCGCCGTCCTGGAGTAGGGCACGTGCGCGGCAAGCGCATGCAGCACTTTCGGCAGCAGGCCCTTGGTCCGTGCGCCAAGGATGAACAGCGTCGGCATCTTGATCGATTCCGCATCCGCCTTCGAGAACGGCGGCCGGTTGTCGCGGACCTGGCCGATCAGCGTATAGGCGTTGTCGCGCAGATTCTGCTTCACCATTGCCGGCAACCGCGGCCAGGTGCCGGCGCCCTCCAGCGTGTCGACGAACACGGCAAGGCCGCCGTCGACATCGCCGGCCGCGATCTTCTCCGCCGAGGCCGTGAAGCGCGCCAGCAGCGGCGAGGGGCCGCCGACGTAGTCCGGATCGAGGCTCGCATCGAGCTCGCCGCCCGGCTCGGCCAGGACCAGCCGCCGCAGCAGATCGGGACGCGCCTGCGCCGCGCGGAAGCAGATATGCCCGCCGCGGGAATGGCCCATCAGGTCGACCGGACCGAGGTCGAGCGTCTCGATGAAGGCGATGACGTCCTGGACATGCTGGGCGATCGAGTAGGTGTCGCCGACGCCGTCCCATCTTGCCGGGAAGAAGTGCCTCAGGCTGACAGCGATCACCCGGTGCCGCTGCGTCAGCGGCCCGAGCACGCAGCCCCAGATGCGGAAGTCATTGAGCGAGCCATGCACACAGACCAGCGGCGGCCGGCTCCTGTCTTCGCCCACGTCGAGATAGGGCATGTCGTATCCATTGACGTGGAGGCTTTGCATTCTGGACTCGCGGGAAGGGGCAGGAACTCCTGTGCAAGATTCCCGGAAACCGGGTGGATCGCAACTATTTCCAAGCCTAGATTTAGGCGGAGATCACAATGGGGGCATGCGACGGGGACGCAAGCTCAGGAACCAAGCCATGACCGACCAGCATTTTGCCCTGTTCGACACCAGGATCGGCCTTTGCGCCATCGCCTGGGGCCCGCGTGGTATCAACGGCACGCAACTGCCGATGGGCGGCGAGGACAAGATCCGCACCCGCATCAGCCAGCGCCACGCTGACGCCAGCGAGGCCGAGCCGACCGCCGAGGTCCAGCAGGCGATCGACCGCATCACAAAATTGCTTGCGGGCGAGCCGGATGATCTCACCGACATTCCGCTCGATCTCGACGGCGTGCCCGACTTCAACCGCGGCGTCTACGAGATCGCCCGCGCCATCCCGCCGGGCAAGACCATCACCTATGGCGACATCGCCAAGCAGCTCGGCGGCGTCCAGCTGTCGCGCGATGTCGGCCAGGCGCTCGGCCGCAACCCGTGCCCGATCGTCGTGCCCTGCCATCGGGTGCTGGCGGCCGGCAACAAGCCCGGCGGCTTCTCGGCGAATGGCGGCGTGGTGACGAAGCTGAAGATGCTCGAGATCGAAGGCGCACTGGTGAACCACACGCCGAGTCTGTTTGATTGAGGCTCAAGGTCTCGCGCCCCGGAAGCGGTGCCGTAGGGTAGGCAAAGCGAAGCGTGCCCACCAGTCGGTCATAATCGGGAGAGATGGTGGGCACGGCGCTTCGCCCCTCTGCCCACCCTACGAAATCTCTAGATCTTCGCCGCCGCCTTCGGCCAATATTTGTCCCGCAGATGCCGCTTCACCAGCTTACCCGTCGGCGTGCGCGGCAGCTCGGCTTCGAAATCGATCGAACGCGGGCACTTGATCGCGGAGAGGCGGGTCTTGCAGTAGGCGATCAGGTCGGCCTCGAGCTCCTTGCCGGCGCGCGTCATGTCGTGCGGCTGCACCACCGCCTTCACCTCTTCGCCCATCTCCTCGTTCGGCACGCCGAACACGGCGACGTCGGCAATCTCCGGGTGGGTGATGAGCACGTCCTCGGTCTCCTGCGGGTAGATGTTCACCCCGCCCGAGATGATCATGTAGGACTTGCGGTCGGTGAGGAACAGGAAGCCGTCCTTGTCGAGGTAGCCGACATCGCCGAGCGTCGACCATCCCTTGGCGTTGTAGGCCTTCTTCGTCTTCTCGGGGTCGTTGTGATAGGTGAACGCGGGCGCGTCGGCGAAATAGACCGTGCCGATCTCGCCCACCGGCTGCTCCTCGTCGTTCTCGTCCAGAATCTTGATCTTGCCGACCACGGCGCGGCCGACGCTGCCGCGATGCTCCAGCCATTGCTGCGAGTTGCAGACGGTGACGCCGTTGCCTTCCGAGCCCGCGTAGTACTCGATCAGGATCGGCCCCCACCATTCGATCATTTTTGCTTTCACGTCGACGGGACATGGCGCAGCAGCGTGGATCGCGCCTTTCAGCGTCGAGACATTATACCTGGTGCGAACCTCATCCGGCAGCTTCAGCATGCGCACGAACATGGTCGGCACCAGCTGTGACTGGGTCACCTTGTACTTTTCGACGAGCCTGAGAAAATCCTCGGCGTCGAAATGCTCCATGATGATGGAGGTGCCGCCCAGCACGATCGCCATCATGTTGAAGCGCAAGGGAGCCGCGTGATAGAGCGGCGCCGGCGAGAGATAGGTGCTCCCGGCGTTCATGCCGCACATGTCGGCGCAGAGCACGCGCAGGAAGGCGTTCGGCACGTCGATCTTATTGCCTTCGAACGCCTTCTTGATGCCCTTCGGCCGGCCGGTGGTGCCCGACGAATACAGCATGTCGTAGCCGGCGACTTCGTCCGCGATCGGCGTTGTCGGCTGTGCGGACGCTTCCTTATCGTAGGAACGGAAGCCGGGCAGGGGCTCGTCGACCATGTAGAAGATCGGCTCGCCTGCGGTCCCCTTGATCAGGGCCTTGATCTGGTCGGCGCATTTCGGCGTGGTGATCACGACCTTGGCGCCGCAATCGCCGATGATGTAGTCGATCTCGTCCTGCTTCAGATAACGGCTGATGGCGGTGTAATAGAGCCCGCTTCGTTGCGCCGCCCAGCAGATCTCCATGAAGGCGAGGCGGTTTTCCATCAGCAGCGCGATGTGGTCGCCGGCCTTCAGGCCGAGCGAGCGGAAAAGCTGCGCGCCCTGGTTCGAGAGCTGGTCGAGCTCGCGATAGGTGATCGCCTTGCCGGTGCCGGCCATCTGGTAGGCGACCTTGTTGGGGGTGGTCTTGGCGTAGACGGACGGATGGGTCATGGCGTTTCCTCAAAAAAAGAGGCGAGCGGTGAATGGCGATAGGGGCGGAAGCCGCTCCCCATCACCACTCACCACTCGCCATTTGTTCTTCGCTTTTCTTCTTACAGTCGTTCGACGATCGTCACATTGGCCATGCCGCCGCCTTCGCACATGGTCTGAAGACCATAACGCTTGCCGCGCTGGTGCAGGGCGTGGACCAGCGTCGTCATCAGCTTGGTGCCGGAGCCGCCGAGCGGATGGCCGAGCGCGATGGCGCCGCCATTGACGTTGAGCCTGTCCGGATCGGCGCCGGTGGTCTTCAGCCAGCCGGTCGGCACCGAGGCGAAGGCCTCGTTGACTTCGAACAGGTCGATGTCGCTGATCTTCATGCCGGCCTTCTCCAGTGCCTTCTTGGTGGCGTGCAGCGGAGCATCGAGCATGATGACGGGATCGCCGCCGGTCATGGTCATGTGATGGATGCGGGCGAGCGGTGTGAGGCCGAGCTGCTTGAGGCCGCGCTCGTTCACCACCATCACACCGGAGGCGCCGTCGCAGATCTGGCTGGCGCTGGCCGCGGTGAGCTTGCCGTTCTCGGCGATCAGCTTGACGCCCTTGATGCCGTCGAGCGTGGCGTCGAAGCGGATGCCTTCGTCGATGTGGTGGGTGTCCTTGCTACCGTCGGCGCGGGTGATTTCGAGCGGCACGATCTCCTTCTTGAAGTGGCCGGCTTGCGTCGCCGCGATCGCGCGCTGATGGCTGTTGAAGGAGTACTCGTCGAGATCATCCTTCGACAACCCGTACTTCTCCGCCATCATCTCGGCGCCGGTGAACTGGCTGAACACGATGTTCGGGTACTTCGCCTCGATGCCCGGGCTCTTGTAGTTGCCGAAGCCGTTCTTGGCCGGAAGCTGCGAGGACAGGCCCATCGGCACGCGCGTCATTGATTCCACGCCGGCGGCGATCACCACGTCCATCGTGCCGGACATGACGGCCTGCGCCGCGAAGTGCAGCGCCTGCTGCGAGGAGCCGCACTGACGGTCGATCGAGGTGCCCGGCACGCTCTCCGGCAGCTTCGAGGCCATGATCGCGTTGCGTGCGACGTTGTTGGACTGCTCACCGACCTGCATGACGCAGCCCATGATCACGTCCTCGACGATGGCGGGATCGACCTTGGTGCGATCGACCAGCTCGTCCAGCACTTTCGCGGCGAGATCGGCTGGATGCCAGCCGGCGAGGCGGCCCCCCTTGCGCCCGCCCGCGGTACGCGCAGCGGCGACGATGTAAGCCTCGGCCATTTCGGTCTCTCCCTGGATTGTTCTGAATTGGGTTGTCGGCGCGGATTTAAGGGACGGGATATCGTTTAGTCAATCGATCAATTAACTCTTGTGATGAGGCGCTGCTTCGGCTTATCTGCGGCCCGCTCATGTGGGGCAGAACAGGGATTTCCGTGACTACCAGCGTACCGAACAGGCTCCCCAGCGGAAAAAATTCCACGGCAGAGAAATTGCTCGTGGCCGCGAGCGAGCTGATGATCGAACGCTCGTCCATCGAGATCTCGCTCTCCGACATCGCGCAGAAGTCGGGCGCCAATGCCGCACTGGTCAAATATCATTTCGGCAACAAGGACGGCCTGTTGCTTGCGCTGCTCGCGCGCGATGCCGCGACCGAGATGTCCAATCTCGAATATTTGCTGGCGCAGCCGATCACGTCGACGGCGAAGCTGAGGCTGCATATCGCCGGTATCATCCGAGCCTATCATCGGTTCCCCTACATGAACCGGCTGATCCACTACCTCCTGCACGAAAGCGTTGCGGGCTCCGCCGACGAAGTCTCAAAATTCTTCGTCGCGCCGCTGCTGGATTTTCATCGCCGGCTGCTCGCTGAGGGCGTCAGCCGCGGCGAGTTCCGCGCGACCGATCCGGTGCTGTTCTACACCAGCCTGATCGGCGCCTGCGATCACCTGTTCTTTGGCCGGCACGCGATGTCTCGCGCGACCGGCGTCGGTCCGGTCACCGATGACGTCTGCCGGCAATACATCAAGCACATGGAAACGCTGATCTGCGGCGGCATCCTCACGCAAGCCGGGGAAGCTGCCGCGGCCGGATAATCCGGCCATCACTCTCAAGTCTAGAGAAGAAACGCCCAAGGAAAGGTACAAGCGATGCAGTTGAAAGACGTAGCCGTTCTCATCACCGGCGGTGGTTCGGGTCTCGGCGAAGCGACCGCCCGCGCCATGGCGGCCAAGGGCGCCAAGATCGGCGTGATCGACCAGAACAAGGACAACGCCGAGAAGGTCGCCGCCGAGGTAAAGGGCGTCGCGCTTCATGCCGACGTCACCAGCGAGGAGCAGATCAAGGCGGCGATCGCGAAGGCGGAAGCCGCGCATGGCGTTGCCCGCGTGCTGATGAACTGCGCCGGCATCGGTGGCTCGCAGCGCATCGTCGGCCGCGACGGCGTCTATCCGCTCGAAAAGTTCGCGCGCATCATCAACGTGAACCTGATCGGCACCTTCAACTGCCTGCGTCTGTTCGCCGAGCGCCTCGTCACCATCGAGCCGGTCGGTGAAGAGCGCGGCGTCATCATCAACACCGCTTCGGTTGCCGCGTACGAAGGTCAGATCGGCCAGATCGCCTATTCGGCCTCGAAGGGCGGCGTCGTCGGCCTGACGCTGCCGGCCGCGCGCGACCTCGCCAGCCAGAAGATCCGCGTCAACACCATCGCGCCCGGCCTGTTCTTCACGCCGCTGCTGATGGGTCTGAACGAGGAAGCCCGCAAGAGCTTAGGGGCCCAGGTGCCGCATCCCTCGCGCCTCGGCGATGCCAAGGAATACGGTGCGCTTGCCGTGCATATGGTCGAGAACCCGATGCTCAACGGTGAGACCATCCGCCTCGACGGCGCCATCCGCATGGCGCCGCGGTAGTAGAGGCGTACTCCGCTGCCGTCCTTCTCCCCTTGTGGGAGAAGGTCGCGCGAAGCGCCGGATGAGGGGTTCTCTCCGCGGAGACAGACCCCTCACCCAAGCGAACTCTGGGCTCACAGCGATCATGCCCTCTCCCACAAGGGGAGAGGGCGCAGCAATCGGCACCGCGATCGGCGGCAAGCAGGAGCGCTCCCATGTCCCAACCGCTGCTGATCGAGCACAACGACGGCGTCGACACGGTGACGCTCAATCGTCCTGAAAACCTCAACGCGCTCGATCCTGTGCTGATCGATGCGCTCAACGTCTACTTTCAGAGCCTCCAGCGCAACCGCGATACACGCGTCGTCGTGCTGAAGGGAGCAGGCAAGAACTTTTGCGCCGGCCTCGATCTCAAGGCGGCGATGACGCGCCGTGCCGGGCAGCAGGAGCCGCCCGGCGTCACGGAGTCCCTGGATTCGCAACGGCGCATCGCGGACATCGTGATGCTGATGCGGCGCTGTCCGCAGCCGATCATCTCTCTGGTGCAGGGCGCGGCGGCCGGCGGCGGGTTTGCGCTGGCGCTTGCGTCCGACATCCGCATCGCGACGAAATCGGCGCGCATGAACTGCGCCTTCATCAAGCTCGGCCTTGGCGGCTGCGACATCGGCACCAGCTACTTTCTGCCGCGGCTTGTCGGCGTTTCCGTCGCCTCCGAGCTGATCCTCACCGGACGTTTCATCGGCGCCGAACGCGCGCTCGCGGTCGGACTCGTCTCCGAGGTCGTCGATGAAGACGGGCTCGATGCTGCTGCTGCGCCCTATGTCGATGCGATGATGACGGCCTCGCCCGTGGGGCTGCGCCTGTCAAAGGAATGTCTCAACATGAGCGTCGACGCGGGATCGCTGGAAGCCGTCATCGCGATGGAGGACCGCAATCAGGTCCTGTGCAGTCGCTCCGAGGAATTTTCGGAAGGCATCAGGGCCTTCCTTGAGAAGCGAAAGCCTGTCTATATCAGGCGCTGAAACGAGAACGATCCGCAAAGGACGATAATTCCGGGAGACGCAAAATGAGTGGAAGCGCGGCGGCAGTGATGACGAAGCCCGCCTTTCGCAAGGTCGAGTGGCTCGCGCGCGACATCGACGTCGAACGCCGCGACGACGGCACGGTGGTGCTGAAGTCGCGCATTCCGCTGCAGGCTTACGAGACGCATCTTCCGGCCTCGCTGGCGAAATGGGCCAAGGAGGCGCCCGAGCGCATCTGGCTCGCGCAGCGCGGCGGAGCGAACCGCGAATGGCGCAAGGTGTCGTATGGCGAAGCCAAGCGCACTGTGGATGCGCTGACGCAGGCGCTTCTCGATCTCAAGCTTGAGGGGCGCCCGGTCACGATCCTCTCCGGCAATTCGATCGAGCATGCGCTGATGACGCAGGCCGCGATGCAGGCGCGCTCGCCGGCGGCTCCCGTGTCACCGGCTTACTCCTTGATGAGTCATGATCACGTCAAGCTGAAATACCTGTTCGACCTGATCAAGCCGGCCGTGGTGATGGTGCAGGACGGCCCGACCTTCGAGAAGGCGCTGAAGGCGCTCGACCTCGCCGGCGTCACCGTCGTTCACGTCGTGCGCCCCTGCGACGGCGTCAAGAGCGTCAGCTTTGCCGAACTCGCGGCAACGCCCGTGACCCCAGACGTCGACGCGTCGATCGCGAAGATCACGCCGGATACCGTCGGCAAGCTGCTGTTCACGTCCGGCTCGACCGGCATGCCCAAGGCCGTCATCAACACGCAGGAGATGATGTGCGCCAATGCGGCGATGATGATGCAGGTGCGGCCACGCACCGCGGGCGGCCCGTTGGCCACCGTGCTCGACTGGATGCCGTGGAATCACACCATGGGCGGCAATGCCGCGTTTCACCCGGTGCTGGTCGACGGCGGCACGCTCTATATCGACGACGGCCGGCCGATGCCGGGCCAGCTTGAGGAAACCATCAAGAATCTACGCGAGATCTCGCCGACCTATTACGCCAACGTGCCGGCCGGCTATGCCGCGCTCGCGGCTGCGATGGAAAAGGACGACGCGCTGTGCCGCTCGTTCTTCAAGAACCTTTCGATCATGGCCTATGGCGGCGCGCGGCTACCCGATGATCTCTATGAACGCATGCAGGCCCTCGCCGTGAGGACGACCGGCGAGCGCATCGTGTTCTACACCGGCTGGGGCTCGACCGAGACGGCGCCGACCTCGACCGGTACCTATTGGGACACCGAGCGCGTCGGCCTGATCGGCCTGCCGTTCCCCGGCGTGGAATTGAAGATGGTGCCGTGCGGCTCGAAATACGAGCTGCGCCTGCGCGGCGTCAACGTCACGCCCGGCTATTTCGGTCAGCCGGACCTGACCAAGAAGATGTTCGACGAGGAAGGTTTTTATTGCATCGGTGACGCTGGCATCTTCGTCGACGATTCCGATCCGGTGAAGGGCATCATCTTTGCCGGCCGCGTCGTCGAGGATTTCAAGCTCACCACCGGCACCTTCGTCCATGTCGGCTCGCTGCGTACCGATGCGATCGCGGCCGCGACGCCGGTCGTGCATGACGCGCTGGTTGCGGGACAGGATCGCGCCTTCATCGGACTGCTCGCCTGGCCAAACCTGCACGCCTGTCGCCAGCTTGTCGGCAGTGCCGATCTCAGCTTTGAGGATGCCGTAAAACATCCCGAGGTGGTCGCCTGCTTCAAGCGCGGGCTGGAGACCCACAACAAGGAATGTGAAGGCGCCAGCAGCCGCATTATCGCCCGTGCCATGCTGATGGCCGAGCCGCCCTCGATCGACGGCAACGAGCTCACCGACAAGGGCTACATCAACCAGCGCGCGGGCCTGGAACGTCGTGCGGCGCTGGTGGAGCGGCTCTATGCGGACAAGCCGGACCAGGATGTGATCGTGCTGCGATGAATCAAGACTGTCTCCAATCGTCATTCCGGGGCGCGCCTAGCGCGAACCCGGAATCCATCAGGCCGCAAGCGCGCGGCGAAATGGATTCCGGGCTCGCGACTTCGTCGCGCCCCGGAATGACAGTAAGAAAAAGGTAGCCCGCCATGAATTTCGATTTCTCAGACGACCAGAAGCAGCTCCGCGACCAGGCGCGCAAATTCCTCGCCGAAAAATGCTCGCCCAAGGCGGTGCGCGCCGTGCTCGACGGCAAGGCGCCCTACGACAAGGAGTTGTGGAAGGGCCTCGCCGAGATGGGTTTCCTCGGCGTCGCGATCCCCGAGGAGTTCGGTGGAGCCGGTGCGGGCCATCTCGAGCTCTGCGTGATCGCAGAGGAAATGGGCAGGGCGAACGCGCCGGTGCCCTTCTCCTCGACCGTGTATCTTGCCGCCGAGGCACTGCTGATCGCGGGCAGCGATGCGCAGAAGAAGAAATGGCTGCCGGCGATCGCCGCGGGCGAGGCGATCGGCACGCTGGCGCTGTTCGAGGGCAAGGGCAATCCGTCGCCGAAGAACGTCAAGCTCACCGCTGCGAACGGCGTGCTCAACGGCGTCAAGAAGCCGGTTGCCGATGGTACGGTCGCCGACTTTGCTGTGGTTGCCGCGCGCACGGGATCGAGCGGACGCGACGGTGACATCTCGCTGTTCCTGGTTGACCTCAAGGCGGGTGGCGTCGAGGTGAAAAGCCTCACCAATCTCGACCCGACCCGCGGACAGGCCGAGATCACCTTCAGGGATTGCAAGGCCGAGCCGCTCGGTGCCACCGGCGAAGGCTGGAGCATCCTCACTCAGGTGCTCGACCGTGCCGCGGTACTGTGCGCCTTCGAGCAGGTCGGCGGTTCCGACCGCGCGCTTGAGATGGGCCGCGACTACGCGCTCGACCGCATCGCTTTCGGCCGCCAGATCGGCTCGTTCCAGGCGGTCAAGCACATGCTGGCCGACATGTATGTCTCGGCCACGCTGGCGCGCTCCAACAGCTATTACGGCGCCTGGGCGCTTTCGACCAACGCCAGCGAATTACCGGAAGCGGCCGCCGCCGCGCGCATCAGCGCGACACAGGCGTTCCAGCACTGCGCCAAGAACAACATCCAGGTTCACGGCGGCATGGGTTTCACCTGGGAGTTCGACTGCCACATGTACTACCGCCGCGCCAACGCGATGGCGTTGGGGCTCGGCAGCCTCAGCTATTGGGAAGACCAGTTGATCGACCGCATGCGCAAGAAGAACGCGGCGTAAGCGAAGGATCACGTCATGAACTTCGACGACACCCCGCAGGAAGCCGAATTCCGCGCCACCGCCCGCGCCTGGATCGGCGCGAATGCGCCCAAACAATACGAGGAAGAGCTGCGCAAGTCTTCGCTGGGCCGCACCCAGCTCAAGAACGCCAACATCCTCGAAGTGGCAAAGGCCTGGCAGAAGAAGAAGGCCGATGCCGGCTGGGCCTGCCTGCACTGGCCGAAGGAGTATGGCGGCCGCGGCTCGTCGCCGATCGAGCGCGTGATCTGGCAGCAGGAAGAGGGGCCGTTCGGCCAGCTCTCCCGCATGTTCATCATCGGCCACGGCATGTGCGGGCCGACCATGATGGCGTTCGCGCGCGAGGAGCATAAGCGCACGTACCTCCCGCCGCTCGCCTCCGGCGAAAAGGTCTGGTGCCAGCTGTTCTCCGAGCCGGCCGGCGGCTCGGACGTCGCGGGCCTGCGCACGCGCGCCGAGAAGGACGGTGATGACTGGGTGATCAACGGCCAGAAGATCTGGACGTCGGGCGCGCATTATTCCGACTACGGCATCCTGCTCACCCGCACCGATCCGACCGTGCCCAAGCACAAGGGCCTTACCATGTTCTTCCTGGACATGAAGAGCCCGGGCGTCGAGGTGCGGCCGATCAAGCAGGCGAGCGGCGCATCCGACTTCAACGAGGTCTATTTCACCAACGTCCGCATTCCCGATCATCAGCGTCTCGGCGAGGTCGGTGACGGCTGGAACGTCTCGCTGACCACGCTGATGAACGAGCGCAGCGCGATCGGCGCGGCCGTCTCGACCGGGTTCCCGGAGCTGTTCGAATATTGCTCCAGCCTGATGCTTGATGACGGCCCGGCGATCGAGGATCGCGCGGTGCGCTCGAAGCTCGCGAACTGGGCCGTGAAGGCGAGCGGGCTGAAATACACCAGCATGCGAGCGATCTCGGCGCTGTCGAAGGGCGAGCGCCCGGGTCCGGAGAATTCGATCGGCAAGCTGGTGGCGGGCTCGATGATCCAGGACGTCGCGACCTACGCGCTGGATCTGCAAGGTGCAAGCGGCGTCGTCAGCGCCGAGGATGGCGAGCTCGCCGGCCGTTTCCAGGCGATGCTGCTGCGCGCGCCCGGCACCCGCGTCGAAGGCGGCACCGACGAGATCATGCGCAACATCATCGCCGAGCGGGTGCTGGGCCTGCCCGGCGATATCCGTGTCGACAAGGACGTGCCGTTCAACAAGATCCCGACGAAGGGAAGATGAGTCCGTGTCCCGGACGCGATGCAGCGCGTAGCGCTGCTTCGCAGAGCCGGGACTTAGAAGGCTACAATGGGCCCCGGCTCTGCAGCGCACCGCTTCGCGCTGCGCAGCGTCCGGGGCACGAAAGAGGAGAGCTCGAAGATGAATTTCGACGATACCCCGCAGGAAGCCGCATTCCGCGTGACCGCGCGCCAATGGGTCGAGGCCAACGCGCCGAAGGAACTGCATGCCGAGCTGTCAAAATCCTCGCTCGGCCGCATCCGGCTTGCGAAGCACGACATCGTCGATGTCGGCAAGGCCTGGCAGAAGAAGAAGTTCGAGGGCAACTGGGCCTGCCTGCACTGGCCAAAGGAATATGGCGGCCGCGGCGCCACGCCGATCGAGCGCGTCATCTGGCAGCAGGAAGAGGGCGTCTACGGCAAGCTGACGCAGCCATTCCAGATCGGCGAGGGCATGTGCGGCCCGACCGTGATGGCTTTTGGCAGCGAGGATGCCAAGCGCCGTCATCTGCCAAAGCTCGCCTCCGGCGAGGAGATCTGGTGCCAGCTGTTCTCCGAGCCGTCCGCCGGCTCCGACGTCGCCGGTCTGCGGACGCGCGCGGAAAAGAAGGGCGACAACTGGGTCGTCAACGGCCAGAAGATCTGGACCTCTGGCGCGCATTATTCCGACTTCGGCCTGTTGATCGCACGCACCGATCCGAACGTGCCCAAGCACAAGGGCCTCACCATGTTCTTCCTGGACATGAAGAGCCCCGGCGTCGAGGTCCGCCCGATCAAGCAGGCCAACGGCATGCAGGAGTTCAACGAGGTCTATTTCACGGATGTGGTGATATCAGACAGCCAGCGCCTCGGCGCCGTCGGCGAGGGCTGGAGCGTGTCGCTGACGACACTGATGAACGAGCGGATGTCGATCGGCTCGCGGCTTGCGACCGGCGTCCCTGAACTGTTCGAGTTCTGCTCCAACCTGATGCTGGAGGACGGGCTCGCCATCGACGATCCGGCCGTGCGCTCGAAACTTGCGAGCTGGGCGGTGAAGTCGAGCGGGCTGAAATACACCAGCTACCGCGCGATCTCGGCGCTGTCGAAGGGCGAGCGGCCGGGCCCGGAAAATTCGATCGGCAAGCTGGTTTCGGGCATGATGCTCCAGGACATCGCAACCTATGCCATGGACCTCCAGGGCGCGGCTGGCGCTCTCACCGGCACCGACGAGGAGACGGTGCAGGGCCAGTTCCAGCAGATGCTGCTGTCCTCGCCCTCAATGCGCATCGCCGGCGGCACCGACGAGATCCTGCGCAACATCATCGCGGAGCGCGTGCTGGGATTGCCGGGCGACATCCGCGTCGACAAGGATGTGCCGTATAACAAGATCCCGACCAAGGGGCGTTGATCCAGCCTCTCGCTGTATCTCGTAGGGTGGGCAAAGCGAAGCGTGCCCACCATATGCAGATGCGCCGGAGCACGTTTGGCGGTGGGCACGGCGCTGGCGCGTTTTTGCCCACCCCACGAAGAAAACAATGCGAGCTGATCCATGGACGCTAAAGTGAACCAGAGCCAAGACCGCATCGACGTGCTCGAGGAACTCCTCAACGAGCGCTACTCCGTCCGCGCTTTCTTAGCCAAGGAGGTCGATCGCGCGACCATCGAGCATGTGCTGACCACCGCGCAGCGCACGGCGTCCTGGTGCAACAGCCAGCCCTGGCAGGTCATCATCGCCAGTGGCGCGGCCAAGGAGCGCTTCCGCCAGGCGATCTACAAGGAAGCGTCGGGCGGATTGGGTGACGATTACGACTTCACCCCGCCGCGCGAATATGTCGGCGTCTATCTCGAGCGCCGCCGCGAGAGCGGCTTCCAGCTCTACAACACGCTCGGCATCGCCCGCGGCGACAGAAGCGCCTACGCAAAACAGGCGCTGGAAAACTACAATTTCTTCGGTGCGCCGCATGTCGCGATCATCCACACCAATGAGCCGCTCGGCATCTACGGTGCGATCGATTGCGGCGCCTATGTCTCGAACTTCATGCTCGCGGCGCAGGCGCTCGGGCTCGGCACCATTCCGCAGGCGGCGCTCGCGCGCCATTCCAGCCTGATCCGCAGCCACTTCAAGCTGCCCGACGACCGCCGCGTCGTCTGCGGCATCTCGTTCGGCTATGCCGACAACGCGCACAAGGTCAACAACTACCGTACCTCGCGCGCGCGCGTGGCGGACACCGTGGCCTTCGTGGAAGAGTGATCGAGTGGCTCTGGGCCTGCGCCTTTAGCTTTCCGCGCACGCAAAGGCGGCCGCAGAAACGGCCGCCTTCACATTCGTCTCGGTCCGATTGACCCGGCCGCTATCCGCCGCTGCCGCCGATTACGGCGCGCACGGTCTCATCGGGCCCAAAATCCTCGGCGCCGTCGACATAGAGCAGCGCGGCGAGCTTGGAGCGCGCGCGATTGACGCGGCTCTTGATCGTGCCGACCGCACAGCCGCAGATCGAGGCTGCATCCTCATAGGAGAAGCCGGAGGCGCCGACCAAGATCAGGGCTTCGCGCTGGTCCTGCGGAAGCTTCTCGAGCGCGCCGCGGAACTCCTCGAACTCGAGATGCGCGTTCTGCGAGGGCTGCGTCTTCAGCGTCTTGGCGTAGTTGCCTTCGGCATCCTCCACCTCCCGCCGCCGCTTGCGATAGTCAGAGCGGAACAGGTTGCGAAGGATCGTGAACAGCCACGCTGGCAGGTTGGAGCCGGGCTGGAACGAGTCGATGTTGGCGAGCGCACGCAACAGCGTTTCCTGCACCAGATCGTCGGCACGGTCGGCATTACCGCTCAGCGAGATCGCGAACGCGCGCAAACTGGGCACGGCCGCGAGGATGTCGTCACGCAGGGAGTCGGTGAGAGGCATTAATCCCTCCCATTGTTGTTGTCGTTGGAGCCCCCATCCGTTCCCACTTGGGATGCGCCTCCCGGCGCATCAAGCTTCTTGATCAGTTCCGCGAACCGGTCCGGAACCCCCTGCCGCACCACATCATCGTACATGGCGCGCAACTGGTGGCCGATCCGGGATTGAATCTCCGGAGTTAGGCCTCCCTTGCCGGGGGTCGTGCTTTTGCTGGCTTGAGACTTGAGATCTTTCATGACCTGTTCCACGTTTCCCCGAGTTAAGTAACTGTAAAATCGAGAAGTTCTCTCAACCGGGAGCCGTTCCCTGGATAGGCACAATTCGAGGTTCGACAAAAAGTTCCCAGATAAGCGGAACTTTTCTTGGCCTGAGGCGTAGTCAGCCCAGCAGGGGAACCGGGCCTCCCCTCGTGTTGCCTGGTTCTTCAAGGTTGGCCCGAAGATGAATGGAGTGGGGATGTCCCGTTCACAGCTTGTTGCTGAACACTTGCCGTTGTTGCGCCGGTATGCGCGCGCCCTGACCGGCAGCCAGGCCTCCGGTGACGCCTATGTCGCAGCCATGTTGGAAGCCATGCTGGGAGATCCGTCGGTGCTCGACGAGAGCCACGGACCGCGCGCCGGCCTGTTCCGGCTGTTCACCCAGATCTGGAATTCGGTTTCCGTCAACGACGATGCCGAGGTGACGACGTTGCCGATGCCGCCGGAGCGGCGCCTGTCGAACATCACGCCCCTGCCGCGGCAGGCGTTCCTGCTGCTCTCGCTCGAGGGTTTCTCGGAAGAGGAAGTCGGCTTTGTCCTCGGCACCGACGTCGCCGAGACGCGCCGGCTTGCGGATGCTGCGGGACGCGAGATGGCGGCCGAGATCGCCACCGACGTGCTGATCATCGAGGACGAGACCTTCATCGCCATGGACCTCGAAAGCCTCGTGAAGAATCTCGGCCACAACGTCGTCGGCGTCGCGCGCACCCATGCCGATGCAGTGGCGCTGGCCAAGAACAAGCGGCCCGGCCTGATCCTCGCCGACATCCAGCTCGCCGACGGCTCGTCGGGCCTGGATGCCGTCAACGAGCTGCTGCGCACCTTCGAGGTGCCGGTGGTGTTCATCACCGCCTATCCGGAACGCTTCCTGACCGGCGAGCGCCCCGAGCCGGCGTTCCTGATCTCGAAGCCGTTCCAGCCCGCGATGGTGTCGGCGGTGGCGAGCCAGGCGCTGTTCTTCCAGCGCAACTCCCGCAATCGCGCGCCCAAGGCGCCGGCGGCGTAAGCAAGGCGCCGACGGTCTGAAATTTCGCGAATACGATCGGATCCGGCGTGCTGCAGGGCACGCCGGATTTTTCGTGCCCGCTTGCCAAGCTTGACGGCCATCGAGTTCGCCGCTCATACCTCATGCATCGCCCCAATCGGAGATGTGCCCATGGACCAAGCGCTCCTCGACCGCCTCGCCATCCGCGACCTCGTCGAGAACTGGGCGGTGTGGCGCGATGCCGGCGACTGGGATCGCTTCGCCACGGTCTGGCACGAAGAAGGCTGGATGTCCGCCACCTGGTTTCAGGGACCGGCGCGGGATTTCATGCGCGTCAGCCAGGAGGGGTTTGCCAAGGGCGTGCGCATTCTGCATTTCCTCGGCGGCACCAGCATCGATCTCGCAGGCGAGCGGGCCATCGCGCAAACCAAGATGACGATCTCGCAGCGCGCACCCGTGCACGACGTGCTCTGCGACGTCGTCTGCACCGGACGCTTCTACGATTTCCTGGAGAAGCGGCATGGAAAATGGGCCATCGTCCGCCGCCAGCCGATCTACGAGAAGGACCGGATCGACCCGGTCGATCCCGCCGCGACACTTCGCCTCGACCAGCAGGCGCTGGCCGCGCTGCCCGAAGGCTACCGCCACCTCGCCTACATGCAGGAGCTGATCGGCTACAAGGTCAAGCGCGACATGCCGGGCCTCACGGGGCCTGAGGTCGAGAAGCTCTATGGCGAAGGGCGGGACTGGCTGGCGGCGAAGGCGAAGTGAGGCCCAGAAAAAAGTAAGGCGCGACTGGCATCACCACAGTCGCGCCCTACGTCGCCGGCTTATGGGGCAGGGGGGAATAGCCGGCTGTTGAGACGACTCTCGGGCCCGAGAGTCGTTCCAAGCGGTTGCAAATTTTTTTGTGCGGTCTGCGGTGAATTTCGCACACGGTTAAGTGATCGTAATCGCCGAGAACCCCCGATCCTCCCATCGCGTTGTTCCCGCGATCGCCATGGGGCGAGGGATCGACAGCCATGTTGCAGTTTCAAAAGGTATTTTTGGGTGCCATCGCGATTGCCGCGACGCTTGGTGCGGTGCAAGTTGGTGCCGTGCAGCTGGCCTCCGGCCATGATCTGGCCGCCCGCTGGCAGGCGGTCGCCGACAGGTCCACGCAAGATGTGGGTCACAATGTCAACCGTTCTGGCAAGGCCGACCGGTTCGCCGACGTCAAGCAGGCCCCGGTCCCCACCCGCACCGTGTCGATGCGGCTGAACGATCTGGCTGATACGTCGGTGCTGCTGCGGGTCCCCGCTGTCATCGAGACCGGCAACGCCAAGCCGCCGATGCTGCTCCAGAACCAGAAGCAGGGCCGCAAGAGGCCGACGATTGCCTGCGAACCGATGGTCAGCTCGCTGACCGAGGTCGCAAAGCTGCTCCAGCCCGGTCGCTGTGTGACCTGATCCTGCTTCACCGCCCCTTGGCCATCATGGACAAATCGCCTTCCCTCCGGGAGGGCGATATCTTACGTCCACTTGATCCCCCATCCCCTCGCGTTATATGCCGGGTTTCTTCCCCTTTTGATTGACCGGGTAAACGCATGACGACGTCAGATACGGCCGCGCATACGCAGCCTTTCCAGGCCGAGGTTTCCGAGCTTTTGCACCTGATGGTGCACTCCGTCTATTCCGAGACCGACATCTTCCTGCGCGAGCTCGTCTCCAACGCTTCGGATGCCTGCGACAAGCTGCGCTATGAAGCGATCGCCAATCCGGCGCTGCTGGGCGAGGGCGACGCGCCCAAGATCCGGATCGTCCCGAACAAGACGGCGGGAACGCTTGTCATCGCCGACAACGGCATCGGCATGGAGCGCCAGGAGCTGATCGACCATCTCGGCACTATCGCCCGCTCCGGCACCAAGGCGTTCGTCTCGAAGCTGAAGGAGGCCAAGGACGGCCTCGGTCTGATCGGCCAGTTCGGCGTCGGCTTCTATTCCGCCTTCATGGTCGCTGAGAAGATTGTCGTCGTCAGCCGCCGTGCCGGCGAGAGCGACGTGTGGACCTGGACGTCCTCCGGCGGCTCCGGCTTCGAGATTGCGCACGCAAGCGATGAGGAAGCGGCGCGCGTGGCACGCGGCACCGAGATCGTCCTCCACCTGAAAGACGACGCGAAGAAGTATCTCGAGACGTACGAGATCGAGCGCGTCGTCAGTGCCTATTCCGACAACATCCTGTTTCCGATCGAGCTGGTGCCGGAAGAGGGCGAGCCGCGCCAGATCAACTCGGCGAGCGCGCTGTGGCAGCGCTCCAAGTCCGAACTGACGGCCGAGGACTACAAGAAGGCCTATCAGCAGATCGCATCCGCCTTCGACGATCCCGCGATGACGCTGCACTACCGCGCCGAGGGACGCTATTCCTACGCCGTGCTGCTGTTTGCGCCGTCGACGAAGCCGTTCGACCTGTTCGAGCCGAACCGCAAGGGCCGGGTGAAGCTTTACGTCCGTCGCGTCTTCATCACCGACGATGCCGATCTGTTGCCGGGCTATCTCCGCTTCATCCGCGGCGTGGTCGACAGCGAGGATCTTCCGCTCAACATCTCGCGCGAGATGCTCCAGAACAATCCGCAGCTCGCGCAGATCCGGAAAGCCGTGGCGACCCGGGTCGTGTCCGAGCTCGAAAGCCTTGCCGACAAGGACCCGGAGAATTTTGCCAGGATCTGGGACGCCTTCGGCGCAGTGCTGAAGGAAGGCATCTACGAGGATTTCGAGCGGCGCGAAAAGCTGCTGTCCCTGTCGCGCTTCACCACCACCTCGGGCGAGAAGCGTTCGCTGAAGGACGTCATCGCCGATTTCAAGCCGAACCAGACCGAGATCTACTATCTCGTCGGCGACAGCATCGAGCGGCTGAAGTCCAATCCGCGGCTGGAAGCTGCGACTGCGCGCGGCATCGAGGTGCTGCTGCTGTCAGATCCGGTCGACGCCTTCTGGACCTCGATGCCATCGGAGTTCGAGGGCAAGCCGCTGAAATCGCTGAGCCAGGGTGATCTCAATCTCGACCTGATCCCGCGCGTCGACGAGACAGACGAGGCGAAGCAGGACGAGCCGGCGGCCGACGAGGCCGCCACCATCGCGGTGATAAAGGCCGCGCTCGGCGAGCGTGTCAGCGACGTCAAGGTCTCGACGCGCCTCACCAGTTCCGCTTCCTGCCTCGTCGCCGACAGCGAGGGCCCGAGCCGCGAGCTCGAGCGCATCCTGTCGCAGCAGAACCGCGGCATGCGCACCAGGCCGATCCTCGAGATCAATCTGCGCCATCCGCTGGTGACAGCGATCACCAGGGCGCAGGCCGGCTCGAGGGCGGTCGACGATCTCAGCCTGCTCCTGCTCGAACAGGCGCAGATCCTGGACGGCGAATTGCCCGAAGATCCTGCCGCGTTTGCGGCAAGGCTGAACCGGCTGGTACTGCAGGGGCTGGGCGGGTAGGCGGAACGCCTTGCTCGTCATTGCGAGGAGCGAAGCGACGAAGCAATCCAGACGGTCCCCGCGGCGGCAGTCCTGGATTGCTTCGCTGAGCCTGTCATCGGGCCGCGCTTCGCGCGGACCCGTTGGCTCGCAATTGTGCATGTTCACTAATTCGCTGATTGGATCGCTCCACTGGAGGCCGATCCGATGCGGGATAATAGCTACGACCGGACGATTGAGCGCAACTATCTACAGAAGTGGCGTTTTCTGATTCCGGAGTACGAGGCGGTGAAGGCTGGCCGATCGCCGCTGTTCAAGCGGGTCGGCGACTTCTACCGGCACCACGGGACCTGCTCGCAGACGTTCCGCAAGTATTACAATCGCTATCTGCAGAGCGGCGAGGAAGCCGATCTGCTGCCGCGGCGGCGCGGTCCGAAGTGGCGGGAACGGCGCGAGCCGGAAGGGATCGAGGCGGAGATCGTCGCCCATCGCAAGCGAGGTATGAACCGTTATGAGATTCATGCCGTCTTGCGCGAAACGCGCGAGACGGTACCTTCGCCGATCACGATCTACCGGGTGCTGAAACGCTACCGCCTGAACCGCCGCACGCCGGCGATGCGTGAGGAGAAACGTCGTATTATCAAGGACAAGCTCGGGGAGCTGGGCCACGTCGACCTGCATCAATTGCCGCGCGACATGTTCCTCGCGCCACCCCCGGTCACGGCCTACCTCATCAGCCTGATCGACAGCTGCTCGCGCCTGGCCTGGGCCGAGGTCCTGACGTCCAAGAAGGCGCTGCCGGTCATGTTCAAGACCCTGAAGATGATCAACACCCTCAACATCACCTATGGGCTCGTCTTCCAGGAAATCCTGTCCGACAACGGCGCCGAGTTCGCCGCCCGCACCAGGCCGGACGAGCATCCGTTCGAGGCCATGCTGCTCGAACTCGGCATCAAACACCGCTACACCAGGCCCTATCGGCCGCAGACCAACGGCAAAGTCGAGCGCTTCTGGCGCACCCTCGATGAGGACGTCATCGAAGGCGCAACCTTCGACAATCTCGACCACCTCGCCAACGAACTGTTCGAGTACCTCGTCTACTACAACAACCATAGACCCCATCAGGCCTTGGCAGGACAAACTCCCAAGGCCTTCGCCGCGACCAAGACTACCGCGATCCAATCAGCGAATTAGCGAACATCGACAGCAATGACGGAGGCCGCAGAACCGTGCCGGCTCACTCCGCCGCATCCTTCTGCTTGGGGGTAGCTGCCTCCGCCTCCGGCTTCTCTTCCATCCAGCGCGAAAGCAGGTTGGAAAAGCGGTCGAGGTAGAGATAGACGATGGGGGTCGTGAACAGCGTCAGCGCCTGGCTCACCAGGAGGCCTCCGACCATGGCATAGCCGAGCGGCTGGCGGATCTCGGCGCCGGTGCCGGTTCCGAGCATCAGCGGAACGCCGCCCAGCAGCGCCGCCATCGTCGTCATCATGATCGGACGGAAGCGCAGCAGCGCGGCCTGGCGGATCGATTGCTCCGGCGTCAGATGCTGTTCGCGCTCGGCGGCGATGGCGAAGTCCACCATCATGATGCCGTTCTTCTTGACGATGCCGATCAGCAGAATGACCCCGATCAGGGCGATGAGACTGAAGTCGAAGCCGAAGATCATCAGGATTGCGATCGCGCCGACGCCGGCCGACGGCAGCGTGGACAGGATGGTCAGCGGGTGGATGTAGCTCTCGTAGAGCACGCCGAGCACGAGGTACACGACGACGAGCGCGGCCAGGATCAGCATCGGCACGGTGCCGAGCGATTGCTGGAACGCCTGCGCGGTGCCCTGGAAGCTCGTCGATAGCGTCGGCGGCGCGCCCATCGTGCCGACCGCGCGCAGCACGGCATCGGTAGCCTGTCCCAGGGCCACGCCTTCGGCGAGGTTGAAGCTGATCGTGACGGCCGGAAACTGGCCCTGATGCGCGATCGCGAGCGGCCGCACCGGCACGTTGGTCCAGTTGCAGATCACCGAGAGCGGCACCTGGTCTCCGGTCAGCGGCGATTTGATGTAGAGCTTCTCGAGCGCCTCGAGCCGGCCCTGCAGCGCGGGCGTGATCTCGAGCACCACGTGGTAGCTGTTGGTCTGGGTGAAATACTGCGCAACCTGACGCTGGCCGAAGGCGTCGTAGAGCGTGTCGTCGATCAATTGAGGCTGGATGCCGTAGCGTGCGGCGGTGTCGCGATTGATCGTGAGCTGCAGTGTCGTGCCCTCCGTCTGCTGGTCGGTGGCGACGTCGCGGAGTTGCGGCAGGCCTCTCATGCCGGCCAGGATCTTCGGCGCCCATTCGTTCAGTTCGGCGAGATTGGCGTCCTGGAGCGTGAACTCGAACTGGGTGCGGGTGGCGCGCCCGCCGAGGCGCACGTCTTGCGAGGCCTGCATATAGAGCCGAGCGCCCTCGACCTCGGCGAGCTTCGGCCGCAGCCGCGCGATGATCGCTTGCGCACTGGCATCGCGCTCCCCGATCGGCTTCAGCGTGACATACATGCGCCCCGAATTCAGCGCCGTGCCGCCGCCGCCGATGAACATCGCGATGGAATCGACGGCGGGGTCGGCCTGCACTATGGCATTGAGCTCCTCCTGCCGGCGCTTCATCTCGGTGAAGGAGATATCCTGGGGCATCTCGGACACCGCGGTGAGGAAGCCGTTGTCCTGCTGCGGGAAGAAGCCCTTCGGGATCAGGATGAACAGAAGCGCCGACAGTGCGACCGTGCCGAAGAAGACGCACAGCGTGACGAAGCTGTGCTTCAGCGCGAGGTCCAGCCCGCGCTCGTAAGCGCCGAGCAGCCGCTCGAACATCCGCTCGCTCCACTGGTAGAAGCGGCCGCGCCGCGCCTCGTGGTCGGCGCGCAGGAAGCGCGACGCCATCATCGGCGTCAGGGTGAGGGAGACCACGAGCGAGACGAAGATCGCCATCGACAGCGTCACCGCGAACTCGCGGAACAGCCGGCCGATGATGCCGCCCATCAGCAGCAGCGGGATCAGCACGGCGACCAGCGAGATGCTGATCGAGACGATGGTAAAGCCGATCTCGGCCGCGCCCTTGTACGCCGCGGCGAGCGGGGTCTCGCCCCGCTCGACATAGCGCGTGATGTTCTCCAGCATCACGATCGCGTCGTCGACCACGAATCCGACCGCAATCGTCAGCGCCATCAGCGAGAGATTGTCCAGCGAATAGCCGAACACCCACATCAGCGAGCAGGCGCCGAGCAGCGCCAGCGGCACCGTGATGCTCGGGATGATCGTGGCCCAGAAGCTGCGCAGGAAAATGAAGATCACCATCACCACGAGAGCAATGGTGATCATGAGCGTGATCTGCACGTCGTCGACCGCGGCGCGGATGGTGATGGTTCGGTCGCTGATGATCTTGATCTTGATCGCAGGCGGGATCGCCGCGATCAGCCGCGGCAGCTTCTCCTTGATGCGGTTGACGGTCTCGATGACGTTGGCGCCGGGTTGCTTGAAGATGACCAGGAACACGCCGCGCTTGCCGTCGGCCCAGGCCGCGGTCTTCATGTCCTCCGGCCCCGACACGGCCTCGCCGATGTCGCGGATCCGTAACGGCGCGCCGCCGCGATAGGCGACGATCACGTCCTTCCAGTGCGTGGCCTCGAGCAGCTGGTCGTTGGCGTAGATGGTGTAGGAGCGCCGCGGGCCGTCGATGTTGCCCTTCGGGCTGTCCGCGGTGGCGATCGCGATCTGGCTGCGCACGTCCTCCAGCGACAGCCCCTTGGCGACGAGCTTGGCCGGATCGATCTGGATGCGCACCGAAGGTTTCTGCTGCCCGCCGACGAACACCTGCGCAACGCCTGGGATCTGGCTGATCTGCTGGGCGAGCTGGGCATCCGTGCGGTCGCTGACGGTGGTCAGCGGCAGCGTGTCGGAGGTCGCCGACAGGATCATGATCGGCGAGTCTGCCGGGTTGACCTTGCGATAAGTCGGCGGCGAGGGCAGGTTCTTCGGCAACTGCCCGCTCGCCGCGTTGATCGCGGCCTGCACGTCGTTGGCCGCGGCATCGATCAGGCGGTTGAGATCGAACTGGATGGTGATCGACGCCGAGCCGAGCGAACTCGTCGAGGTCATCTGTGTGATGCCGGGGATCTGCGCGAGCTGGCGCTCGAGCGGCTGCGCCACGGAAGAGGCCATGGTCTCGGGGCTGCCGCCCGGCAGCGACGCGGAGACCTGGATGGTCGGAAAGTCGACCTGGGGCAGCGGCGCAACCGGCAGCAGCGGATAGGCCACGAGGCCTACGAACAGGATGCCCGCCATCAGCAGTGAGGTGCCGATCGGATAGCGGATGAACGGAGACGAGAAGCTCTCTTGCATGCCCTGAGACCACAGACTGGCCAGCGCATCTTCTCCCCGCTCACGGCGGAGTCGCGCCCGAGAGCCCGAGCGCGAATGTGCGTTTCCTTCAGCCCATTTGCTTGTTGATTGCCCTGGAACGTCGTCGGTCCGGGGCCGGCGTTGTGATCGAAAGACTAGTCCGTTCGCTCCGGCCTGCGAACGGATTCCTGCAACGGATGCTTGCGACCTTTGTCGAAGGACAGCTGCAGCGAGTTATGCGTTTTGCGCAGGTTGATTACGGGGTGCTTTCCGGCTTTTCGCATCGTTGCGGCGCTGTGTCTCATCTGTTTCGCCACGTGTCACAAGCGGGAGAGGTATGAACAGGAACAATCGCTTCTTCCGCGCCGTTGTGCCATATCGAAATGGCATAACGCGTGCCGTTGCCACCGATTCGAGGAAATGTCCGATGCGCCTGCCTCTCCTGACCCTCACCGCGATTGCCGCGCTGTTCGCGGCGGCAGATGCCGACGCCCAGACCTATGATCCGCGCTATCCGGTGTGCATGCACGTCTATACTTCGGGCGGCCGGGGCGGTGGCGGCGACTATTACGACTGCTCGTTCACCTCAATCCCGCAGTGCCGGGCCACGGCGTCGGGCCGCGCGGCGAGCTGTGACGTCAATCCCTACTATGTCTTCGATGAACCGCCGCCGCGCCGGCGTCACAAGAAGTCGAACTAGCGATTGCGATGTCGGGGATATTTTTCATGCTTCGCTCATTCGGCCTGATCGCGTTCGTCGGTGCATTGCTCATGGCCGCGCCGTCGCATGCGCAGACCTTCGATCCCAGCTTTCCGGTCTGCATGCACGTCTACTCAGGCGCGAACGGTGGCGGCGGGGAGTGGTACGATTGCTCCTTCACGTCGCTGCCGCAGTGCCGCGCCACGGCGTCAGGCCGCTCGGCGAGCTGTGACGTCAATCCGTATTATCCGGTCAACGCTGCGCCGCCGCGCCCACGTTACAGGCGAGGCGGCTAGCGCCTATCGCTCGTTCGGAGTCCGGTCCGACGGAGCATGCAGGACTAGGTGCCGTGCGGCGCCGCCGCGGCGAAGATCGCGTCGGTCAATTGCCAGGTCATCTTGTCCGTGGTCCAGTCGCTGGCGTGCAGCCTCGTGTCATCGCCCGGGTCGACCAAACGGTCGAACGAGATCCTTGCGACCTCGTGCCAGCCCTTCATCAGCGCGAAGCGGCGGAAGACGTTGACCTGTTTCTCGTAGGCGATCTGGCTGATCGCCGCGACCATGGCGTCCGCTTTCTGGCGCTTGGCCGGCGTCAGCACCGCAGGCACATATTGAAGGTCCATCAGGATCACGTCGATCCGCTTCGCGCCGAGCAGCTGGTCGACACCTTCGCGGATGGCCTTCGTGGTGTCCGCGAACGAGGGACCGCCGGCTTGCCACACCGAATTGGTGCCGACTTGCCAGATGACGAGATCGGGATTGAGATCGAAGACGTCGTGCTCGAACCGCTTCAGCTCCAACGGGGCGTCTTCGCCGCCGACGCCCCGGTTGATCACCTCGATTGCGACATTTGGAAATTTGATCCGAAGATCCGCCAGCAGCCGCTGCGGATACGGAGCGATGCCTCCTTCGCCCGCCGTGGTTGACGAGCCGATCGCAACTACCCTGGCCTGCCCACCCTTCACGCGGCTGGCAAAATTCGTCAGGGGCTGCTCGAACGGCGCGGCCTGGACCGGAAACTCTGACGGATCGAGAGCCACGGGACGCCTCCCTTTCGCAGTCCTGACAACGCAGGGTAGAAAAGCATAGCCCGTTTACCAGGAGGCGCCTAGCCTCGGCGAGGCCGGATCGTTACGCCGTCCTGATCCCCGACAACTCGACCACCTTGCGCCAGCGCTCGGTCTTCGCCGTGAGTATGCCGCCGAACTCGCCCGCGCTGGATGGCTAGAGTTAATCGCCCACTAACCTGCTTTTACCTTGTCTCTTAACACCTGGGCAAAGCGTGCGAGCTAAGCTGCCGGAAACCAGATACGTTCCGAAAGATTGAATGGCATGACCATCGGCGTCATCGAGCAACCGAAAGCCGCGCGCGCAGCTTCGGCCTCAAAGATCTGGCTGAAGGCGATCGAGCTCACCGCGCGCATCGAGACGCTGCCGGGCCGGATGTTCGCCGACGTCGTCGACGATTGGGCGCGGCGTCAGCCCGATCGCACCGCGCTGGTCACGGACGACGCAGACCTCGATTATGCAGGCCTCTCGAAGCGCATCAACCGCTATGCGCGCTGGGCGCGCTCGGTCGGCGTGGCCAAGGGGGATACCGTCGCGTTGATGATGCCGAACGGCATCGACTACGTTGCCGCGTGGCTCGGCATCAGCCGCGTCGGCGGCGTGGTCGCTCTGATCAACACCAAGCTGGTCGGCCAGTCGCTCGCGCATTGCATCGACGTTGCAAAGCCATCGCATATCATCGTTGCACATGAGCTGACGGAGACGCTGGAGAGCGCAACGCCACACCTGAAGACCGCAGCAAAAGTGTGGACCCATGGTGATTCCCGCAGCGAACGCGCCATCGACGTCGCGGTCGCCGCGCTCGACGATGCTCCGCTTTCCCCGGAGGAGCATGGCGACGTCTCGATCAACGACCGTGCCTTGCTGATCTACACCTCCGGGACCACCGGCCTGCCGAAGGCGGCGAGCATAAGCCACCGCCGCATCCTGACCTGGGGCTTCTGGTTCGCCGGCCTCACCGGCGCCACGCCGCAGGACCGGCTCTATGATTGCCTGCCACTGTTCCATTCGGTCGGCGGCATCGTCGCGCCGTGCAGCATGCTGGCTGCCGGCGGCTCGGTGGTGATCGCGGAAAAATTCTCGGCCTCGAATTTCTGGCCCGACATCGTGCGGCATGATTGCACGCTATTCCAGTATATCGGCGAGCTCTGCCGTTACCTTCTGAAGGCGCCGCCGTCCGAATACGAGAACCGGCATCGCCTGCGTCTTGCCTGCGGCAACGGGCTTCGCGGCGACATCTGGGAAGATTTCCAGACCCGTTTCGCCATTCCGCGCATCCTCGAATTCTACGCGGCGACGGAAGGCAATTTCTCGCTGTTCAACGTCGAGGGCCAGCCGGGCGCGATCGGCCGCATCCCGCCGCTGCTCGCGCATCGTTTTCCTGCGAGTCTCGTCAAGCTCGATCCAGACAGCGGTGCGCCGCTGCGCAATGACGAGGGCTTTTGTCTCGCCTGCGCCCGCGGCGAGGCCGGCGAAGCCATCGGGCGCATCGGCACCGCGGACGAGGGCGGTGGCCGCTTCGAAGGATATACGGACGCCGGCGAGACCGAGAAGAAAGTCCTGCGCGACGTCTTCGCCAAGGGCGACGCCTGGTTCCGCACCGGCGATCTGATGCGGCTCGACGACAAGGGCTTCTTCCATTTCGTCGACCGCATCGGCGACACCTTTCGCTGGAAGGGCGAGAACGTCGCGACATCGGAGGTCAACGACGCCGTGCGCGACTTCACCGGCGTGGTCGACGCCACCACCTATGGCGTCAGCATCCCCGGCTCCGACGGCCGCGCCGGCATGAGCGCGATCGTCGTGAACGAGGGGTTTGACATCGAGAGGCTGCCCGCCCATCTCGCGCAGCGCTTGCCGGCCTACGCCCGCCCCGTCTTCGTCCGCATCTCCCGTGAGCTCGATGCGACCGAGACGTTCAAGCAGAAGAAGGGCGAACTGGCCCGGGAGGGGTTCGATCCGGCCGGGGTAGGCGATCCGCTGTTCATGGCGGACCCGAAGTCGGGGACCTATGTCGCGCTCGATGCCGGCACGTATTCGCAGATCGTCGATGGCTCGATCAGGCTCTAACGCCGCGAAAATCCGTCAGATAGGTCCAATTTTATCTGAATTGTCCAAGAGGCCATTTACTTCTGTCGGGTAAACACACGGGCCATGGGGAGGCGGTCATCAAGAGCCGCCGCAACACGAACCGTCAATAACAAGAGGGAGCCAGCCATGTCGGTAAGGTCTAAGGTCATCGAGGCGATCCAGCAGATCGCCAAAGAGCAGCACGTCACGCTTCCCGCCCTCTCGGACGATCTGTCCCTGCACGAGACCGGTTTCGATTCGCTCGCCTTCGCGATCCTGGTGGCGCGCCTCGAGGACGAGACGGGCGTCGATCCCTTCACCATTTCCGAGGACGCAGCGTTCCCCGCCACCGTGGGCGATTTCGTGCGGGCCTACGAAAATGTCCCCGCGTGAGATCTTTGCGCTCCGCGACCATCTTGGCGTGGAGCTGACGGGCCGCACGCTGTCGGATGCGCACCATGTCGTGTCGCTGACGGACATCCTGTCGTACACGGTCATGGGCGGCCGCCTGCGCGAGCTGTCTGGTCGCGCCGTCTTGCTGAAATTGTCCGATCAGCTCCGGTCGGGCCTTGCCATGATCGAGCTCGACGGCATCGCCCGTCGCATGCTGCTGTGTCCGCCTGATCTCAACCCGGCCTATCTCGAAGCTCTGATCGCCGATGCGGGCATCGATGCGGTCGTCACCGATGAGCCCGATCACTGGGGCAAGACCGACGTATCGCTCGTGGTCGCCGCGCAACTGCCGCTTCAGGCCGCCGCACCTGCCAGGACCGAGCGCGCGACCGAATGGCTGATGCTCACGTCGGGCACCTCAGGCGTGCCGAAAATCGTCGGCCATACGCTGGAAGCACTGACCGGCGCCATCGTCGCCGAAGGCCCTGCACGCGGACCCGCGCCGGTGTGGGCGACGTTCTACGACATTCGCCGCTATGGCGGTCTTCAGATCTTCCTGCGCGCCGTGCTCTCCGGCGGCTCGATGGTGCTGTCGGATCCGCAAGAGGCGCTCGGCGATCACGTCACGCGGCTGAACGCGCGCGGCGTCTCCCATATCTCCGGCACGCCCTCGCACTGGCGCAAGCTCCTGATGAGCGGCTCGGCTGCACAGTTCGCGCCGCGCTATGTCCGCCTCTCCGGCGAGATCGCCGACCAGGCGGTGCTCGACGGCCTGCAGGCCGCGTTCCCCAATGCCTCCGTCGGTCACGCCTATGCCTCGACCGAGGCGGGCGTCGGCTTCGCCGTCAATGACGGGCTGGAGGGCTTTCCGGCCGATTATCTCGGCAGCCGCAACGGCGTCGAGATGAAGGTCGTCGATGGCTCGCTGCGCATCCGCTCGACGCGCACGGCACATGCTTACATCGGCCGCAATGCGGCCGCGCTGACCGATGGCGACGGGTTCGTCGACAGCGGCGATATCGTCGAGTTGCGCGGTGACCGCTATTATTTCGTCGGCCGCCGCGGCGGCATCATCAATATCGGCGGGCTGAAGGTTCACCCCGAGGAGATCGAGGCGGTCATCAATCGTCATCCCGACGTGCGGATGTCGCGGGCGAAATCGCGCCGTAGCCCGATCACAGGCGGCATCGTCGTGGCCGACGTGATCCTCGCCGACGGCACCGATCAGGCGCGGACGAAAGAGATCCGTGACCAGATCCTGGATCAGTGCCGCGCGCAGCTTGCCTCTCACAAGGTGCCGGCGGTGATCCGTTTCGTCGAGGCACTCGACGTCACCCCGGCCGGCAAACTGGCGCGCACCGATGCATAATGTCCTCGTCACCGGCGGCAGCCGCGGCATCGGCCTCGCGATCTGCAAGCGGCTGGTCGATGCCGGCTATAACGTGATTGCGGCGGCACGGCGCGAGAGCGAAGAGCTCAAGGCGGCGATCGGCCTCTCCGAAGGGCGCCTGCATTTCCGCGCCTGCGACCTCGCCGTGATCGACGCGATCCCGGCTTTCGCAAAGCTTGTCCGCGACGAGTTCGGCCCGACCTACGGCCTCATCAACAATGCCGGCCTCGGCACCGAAGGCCTGCTCGCCACCATGCACAATTCCGAGATCGAGGCGCTGGTGCAGCTCAACGTGCTGTCGCCGATCATTCTCACGAAATATGTCGCGCGGCAGATGATGGCGGACGGCGCCGGCCGCATCATCAACATCTCCTCGATCATCGCGACCACGGGCTACAACGGCCTCTCCGTCTACGGCGCGACCAAGGCCGCCGCCACCGGCTTCACCCGTTCGCTCGCGCGCGAGGTCGGCAAGCTCGGCATCACCGTGAATGCGATCGCGCCGGGCTTCATCGACACCGAGCTCACGCAGAATCTCTCCGACGAAGGACGCAAGCGCATCGCCAGCCGCAGTGCGCTGCGTCGCCTGCCGGAGACCGACGATGTTGCGCGCATGGTGGAATATCTGCTGGGCGAGGGCGGCCGCAACGTCACCGGCACCGTGTTCACGGTCGACGCGGGGAATACCGCGTAAGCGGAACTCCGCCGCCACAATTGAGTTGATCCGGCGCAATGACATCAAGCCGGATTTGGTCGTAAGATGCCCCGCAATCGATTGCGTTATGTCAATCGATCTGCCCCAATTGACAGGGAGCAGTCCATGGCCACCTCAAACATGACCGCTTCAAATCACGGCCGGACCGAGGAGCCTCGCGCAAAGGCGGACGATGTCCATTGCCCCCCGATGACGCATCAGAATTCCGGCGGACACGGCCATGAAATGTATCCGCAGCAATTCGTACGCCTGGTCGGCTGCCACGACGCCTCTCTCGATGCCCTGCGCAAGCGCGAGGACGAAAAGCTGCACTAGGCGTTCACGTCCGTTGCTTCGGCAGGTCAATCCGTTGGTGTGAAAATTCCGGTGGCCCTTCGGTCAGGCGGCGGATGCGGCGTTCGCGTTCGTCCGTGGGCAATGCGGGGTCGAGCAGCTGCTCGATCTCGTGCACGGCCAGCGCCTCGATCCTGGTGGCGTCGGATGCGATCGGCTGGGCCGGCGTGAATGCCGGCGGCGCGACCTTCAGCCCCAGTTCGACCAGCTTGCAGATCGCGGCCGAACGCGACAGGTGATGAGCTTCAGCCCAGGCGTCGACGGCCGCGGTCAGTCCTTCCGGCATCTTCACCGCGCTGAGTGGGTCGAGCCCCGTGCGCGGGCGCACCGGAGCGGTCGAGTCCTTGTTGCCGAAGTCGGGCACTTCGATCATCCCATGCAATCTCTGGAGATGCCCCAACCATAGCCGCTCTTCCGGCCGGCTGTTTGACGTCGATCAATGACGGAGCGCGGCATTTGCAGCGCGACGCGATCTTGTTGTCCGGGTGCATTTCGGCCAATGATCGGGAATCGAAAGAGGGGCGCCGGCCGGTGAACCCGGATCGATCCTGCCTCGTATCTTCCTCGGACGCGCTTCCCAACCATCCGGCATCCCCCGATGACATCAGGCGAATCCTTCTATGGCGGCATTCCCGTCTTCCGCGGCTTCACCAGCCTGATGGACCCCGCGCTCTATGCGCCGCTGCCGGATGATTGGAGCATCGGCGTTGCCGACATCGTCGATTCCAGCAAGGCCATCGCGGGGCAGCGCTACAAGGCGGTGAATATGGCCGGCGCCGCCGTGATCGCGGCGGCGACGAACGCATTGGAGGGGCGCGAGTTCCCCTTCGTGTTCGGCGGCGATGGCGCGAGCTTTGCGGTTGCGCCTTCCGATGTCGAACGCGCGCGCGAGGCGCTGGCTGCGACCGCGACCTGGGTGCGGGAGGATCTCGATCTGAAGATGCGCGTCGCGCTGGTGCCGGTGAGTGCGATTCGCGCGCAAGGGCTCGACGTGCGCGTCGCACGCTTCGGTCCGTCGGACAATTTGTCCTATGCGATGTTCTCTGGCGGCGGGCTCGCCTGGGCCGATGCCGCCATGAAGCGCGGCGAGTTCGCGGTCGTCGAGGCGCCGGCGGGCACGCAGCCCGATCTGTCCGGCCTGTCCTGCCGATTCGAGGTGATTCCGGCTGCGCGCGGCCTGATCCTGTCGCTGCTGGTGATGCCGGCGCGTGGTGCCGATCCGCATGCCTTCCGCAGGGTGATCGAGGACATCATCCATCTCGTGGAGCGCAGTCCGGATGGCGGCCGCCCAGTGCCGCCGCAGGGGCCGCCACTGAAATGGCCGCCGCAGGGGCTGGACTTTGAAGCCCGCACCAAACGCGGCGGTCCGCTTGTCGCGCGCCGCGCCCGCGTGCTGGCCTACACGCTGTTCGTCTATCTGATCATGCGTTTCGACCTCAAGGTCGGCGGCTTCGTGCCAAACGTCTACAAGCGCCAGGTGGTCGAGAATTCAGACTTTCGCAAATACGATGACGGCCTGCGCATGATCCTCGACTGCACACCGCAGCTCGAGCGCGCGCTGAGCGACCGGCTCGCGGCTGCGGCGCGCGACGGCATCGTGCGCTACGGCCTCTACCAGCAGGACGCCGCGATGATGACCTGTTTCACGCCATCGGCCCTGCGTAGCGACCACGTCCATTTCATCGATGGCGCGCGGGGCGGTTATGCCTCGGCGGCCACAGCGCTGAAGGCGATGATGGCGTGAGCTGCTAGCGTCCCGCGCGCGTCCAGGTCTCGCCGCCGCAGAGCGCGCCGACGCAGCCTTCGACCCGCAGCGCGTCCGCGCCTGTCATGGTGACGCTGCTCGCATAGGTGCCGCCGTCGTCGGCATTGTAGATCTGGCCCGACCATTTGTTCGGCCCTGAGGGCTCCATGCCGCTGAACAGCGGCAGGCCGATCATCGCGCGTTTGGCGAGCGCGGGATTGGGGTTCTTGCTGTCGGTTGCAGGCTGGCCAGTTGCGGTGTCATAGGGCTCCCGCAACCAGACGATATGGCCGCAGATGCCGCCGCTGCATTTGCTGATCTTGACGCGCGCATCGCCGGCCTGGGTGAGCCAGGTCCCGTCGGCGCTCTGCGCGTGGGCGGCCGTCGCGCCAAGCAGCGCAGCCAGGAGGACGATGAGAACAGCGAATCTGGAAGTCATGGAGAGGCCCCGAAGTGGAGCGCCTCCATAGCAGCCTAGCAGGATAGTGCAACGCTGGATGGAATCACATTCCTGCGCGTATTGCCTGCGCTTATTTGCCCCAGCGGACGAAGGCGACCGAGGCTGCGGTCGAAAGCCCGAACACGACCATGGCGCCGCCGATCAGTGCGAACAAGGTCCAGGCCGGCGCCTGCGCCATCATCAGGCCGATGCCGCCGATCGCGACGATCAGAAGTCGCGCCGTGGAGGCGAGCACCGGACCGCCGACGCGTGCCGCGCCTTGCGAGGAGAAGTACAGCGACACGCCCATGCCGAAGAACACGAAGGCCGGACCCGCCCAGTGGAAATAGCTGTGCGCCGCCGCGGTGACGCCGGGATCTCCGGTGAAGAGCGACACCCACAAGGCGGGATCGAGCGCGATGACGAGGCCGATCAGGCCGACGGTGAGTCCCGAAGCAGCCGCCGCGGTCCAGGCGACACGCCGTGCGCGCTTCACGTGTCCGGCGCCCATCGCCATGCCGACCATCGGCACCGAGGCGATGCCGAAGGCGAAGGTGATCGGGATCAGCAGGAATTCCAGCCGCGAGCCGATGCCGTAGCCGGCCAGCATCTCGGTGCCGAAGGTCGCGAGGATTTTTGTGAAGATCAGAATCGTGAGCACGGTCTGGAGCGGCGACAGGCAGGCCACCGCGCCGACCTTGAGGATATCCAGGAACATCGCGCGCTCGAAATGGAAGGCGCGGAAATTCAGCGGCAGCCGGCTGCGGCCGGACAGGAGATACCAGAGGAAGAAGATCGCCGCGCAGCTGAATGCGATCAACTGGCCGGCGGCGACACCCGGCATGCCGAATTGCTTCACGCCGAACAGGCCGAGTCCCAGCGTGCCGCCGAGCGCGATCTGGAGCGCGCTCGTCCCGATCAGAATCATCGAAGGCAGGCGCATGTCGCCGGTGCCGCGGATCACCGAGGCCAGCGTGTTGACGAGCCAGATCGCGACCGCGCCGGAGAACAGCATTTGCGAATAGCCGCTGGCCTCATCGAGCACGCGCTCGCGTCCGCCGAGCAGCGTGAAGAAGCTGCGGCCGAAAGCGAGCATCATCACCGTGAAGAATAGTCCGCCGCAGAGGCCGATCATGGTGGCATGCAGCGCCAGCGTCGCGGCGCGGTCACGATCCCCTGCGCCGAGCGCGCGGCTGATCGCAGACGAGACGCCGCCGCCCATCGCGCCCGCGCTCATCATCTGCGTCAGCATCGCGAACGGAAACACCAGCGCGATCGCCGCGAGCGGAATGGTGCCGAGCCGGCCGATATAGGATGTCTCCGCAATCGCAACCAGCGTGCTTCCGACCATGGCGATCATGTTGGGGATCGCCAGCCGCAACAGTGTCGGCAGGATCGGCGCCGTCAGCAGACTGGCGATTGGGGAGGCTACCGGGGCACGCGGCGGCGCGGCGTCTGCGGAGGCGTCGATCGTCATGTCTCACCGGGCGGAATATTGGATGATGACCGACATTTTATAGGGCGCAGCAGCTTCGCGCCAGTCCTCCCCTCACGCAGGGCTCACCAGGGCAGGCCGCATAGGTCGATGGTGCCAAGCGTCGGGGCGCGGACGATGTTGAAGACGTACGGCGCCATGTGGTCGAAGCGGATCCGCCCATCCGGCTGCTCGCAATAGACCTCGCCCTTGAAGGGCAGCCAGCTGCGGGTCTCGTAGAACGCAAAATTGTGTGGCTCGCAGAACAGCAGTGCGAAGCGGACCGCCTCGTTGGCGCGCATGGTGTGCACGGCTGCGTCGATCGCCACGGTCGCATAACCGCGGCCGCGCCGGTCCTCGCGCGTGCAGACCCCGCCGATGCCGCCGACATGGACCTTCTGCCCGTTCCAGGTGACGGTGCGGAAGTAGACGCCGACATGGCAGACGAGGCCGTCCTCGGGCGTCTCGATCAGCACGCGCAGGTCGGCATTGGCCCATTTGACGCGAGCCCAGGGCTTATCTGCGACGATGTGTGGTCCCCAGACCGCCTGATGCAGCGGCTCCGCGATCGGCCACGAGGCGTCGCCGTTCAGGATGTCGATCTCGATGCTCATGGCTTCGTCCTTCGTAGCTCCGCTCCGTGGCGCATTCGTTCTGTCATAAGCACTTCAAACGCAATGATATTTTACTGCGAACCGCGCGGTTGACGGACCGGCGCGTGCTGCGACGATTTTATGCAATCCGGCCAAGGGTCCCCATCACGCGTTTTCGCAAATTGGCGGTATTTAACGGCCGCGGAACCTTCTATAAGGGGTGACCGTTAAGCCTCGTTCCCCATCAGTTGCGGACAACAACCCATGACATTCACGCTGCCCCCACTCCCTTACGCCTATGACGCCCTCGGCCAGTTCATGTCGAAGGAGACGCTGGAATTCCACCACGACAAGCATCATCAGGCCTACGTCACCAACGGCAACAACGCGCTTAAGGGCACCGAATGGGAAGGCAAGTCCCTTGAGGAGATCGTCAAGGGCTCGTTCGGTAAGAATCCGGCCGTGTTCAACAATGCCGGCCAGCACTATAACCACATCCACTTCTGGAGCTGGATGAAGCCCAACGGCGGCGGCACCAAGCTGCCCGGCAAGCTCGAAAAGAAGATCAACGAGGACCTCGGCGGCTTCGAAAAGTTCAAGGCCGACTTCCAGGCGGCCGGCGTCGGCCAGTTCGGCTCCGGCTGGGCCTGGCTCCAGGTCAAGAACGGCAAGCTCGAGATCGCCAAGACCCCGAACGGCGAGAATCCGCTGGTCCACGGCGCCACCCCGATCCTCGGCGTGGACGTCTGGGAGCACTCCTACTACATCGACTATCGCAACCGCCGTCCGGATTATCTGAAGGCGTTCGTCGAGAACCTCGTGAACTGGGAATACGTCGAGTCCCTGTTCAACAAGGTCTGAGATTTTACTCCGTCATTCCGGGGCGGCGCGTCAGCGCCGAGCTATGATGCGCAATTGCGCATCAGAGAATCCATCGGGCGTCAGTCCGCGTGGACAAATGGATTCCGGGCTCGCGCTTCGCGCGCCCCGGAATGACAAAAAGGCGGCCGCTCACACGGTCGCCTTTTTGCTGTGCGGAATTGCCCTGCGCAGTGCGCACATCGGCCTGTGATCGTACCGTTTGCATCGCGTGGACGCCGCCCGTAATCAGAACGGGCATCACCCTCGATCCGACCGAGCCGTTGTCAGAACCTTCCCCGAACAATCCGGCGCCTGCCGAGGACGCGGAGTCCGAGCCGCGGCCGGGGCGCGTGCGCAAGCCGATCGGCTGGTCGACCATCATCATCGCGGCGCTGGTGGCGGTGAGCGCGGGTCTCGTCTGGCGACGTGACGGCACCGATGGCGTCCTGGAGATTCTCACGCACGACCTCTCGCTGTTCGGCGGCATCCTGCCGCGCGTACTCGCCGGCTGCCTGCTCGGGGCCTTCATCTCCGAAATCCTGCCGCACGAAAAAGTCTCGCGCTCGCTCGGGCCGAAATCCGGCCTGATGGGCCTTTTGATCGGCACCGCCTTCGGCGCGATCCTGCCGGGCGGCCCCTTCACCGCCTATCCGGTGGCGAGCGCGCTGCTCGCGGTCGGCGCCGATTTCGGCGCCACCATCGCCATGGTCGTGAGCTGGACCCTGATCGGCTACGGCCGGGCGGTCGCCTGGGAAATCCCGATCATGGGCACCGATTTCACGCTGTGGCGGATCCTGATCTCGCTGCCGCTCCCGGTGCTCGCCGGCGCGCTCGGCCGCTTCGTCTATGTCCGGGTCTATCCGCAGTCGGCGGCGAGGGACGACGAGAATTGAGCGCAGCGCTTCTCATCGACATCCTGCTGTGGGGCTCGGTGTTCGGCGTCGGCCTGATCGCCTTCCGCCGTGGCCCTCCGGTGTTCAAGGCCTCGCTGCGCGAAGGCTCGATGGACTTCATCAACATCGTGCCGCGGATCGCGCTCGGTGTGATCGGCTCCGGCTACATCGCCGCCATCATCCCGCAGGAGGTGATCACCGGCTGGCTCGGCCCGGACAGCGGCTGGCTTGGGGTCGCAACCGCCGTGGTCGCCGGCGCCGCCACCCCCGGCGGGCCCGTGATCGGCTTTTCCATCGGCACGGTGGCGTTGAAGTCGGGCGGCGGGGTGCCGCAGGTGGTCGCCTATGTCGTCGCCTGGGCCCTGTTTGCCTTCCAGCGCGTGATTTTGTGGGAAATACCGTTCATGCCGGCCCGGTTCGTCTGGTTCCGCTGCGCCGTCTCGGTGCCGTTCCCCTTCGTCGCCGCCGCCATCGCGATGGTGATCGGCAAGCCCTGAGCCCGGCGTGGACAGGAGTAATGTTATAATATAACGTCCTCGGCATGGTCCCCGCCGCGTCCCACGCCCATCACCACGACCACGTTCATGGCCATTCCCATGGTCATGCGCACGACCACGGGCATTCGCATGGGCACGACCACACCCACGCCCATGTCCATGATGCGGCCTCGCCCCATCCGGCCCAGGACGCGCCCTGGTCGATCCTGCGCATGACCTTGGCCGGCCGCCTCGCGGCCGCGCTTGCCGTCTGTGCCGTGCTCTGGGGCGTGGTCTTGCTGGCGATGAGGTGACCATGGCGGCGGCGCTGCACTTTCACAACGTCACGCTCGGCTATGACCGCCACCCGGCCGTGCATCATCTCAACGGCGAGGTCGCCGCCGGCGCGCTGGTCGCCGTGATCGGCCCCAACGGTGCCGGCAAGTCGACGCTGTTGCGCGGCATCGTTGGCATCGTCAGGCCGCTCGACGGCAGCATCCATCTCGGCGGGCTCGACTCCCGCGATATTGCCTATCTGCCACAGAGCGCGGAGATCGACCGCAGCTTCCCGATCTCGGTGTTCGACTTCGTCGGCACCGGGCTGTGGCGCGATGCCGGCCTGTTCGGCGGCATCGGCAAGGCGGCGCGCGAAAAAATCCTCCGCGCGATCGCGTCCGTCGGTCTCAATGGCTTCGAGAACCGTCCGATCGGCACGCTCTCGGGCGGGCAGATGCAGCGCATATTGTTCGCGCGCGTGCTGCTCCAGAATGCGAGGCTGATCGTGCTGGACGAGCCCTTCAACGCCATCGACAGCAAGACCACGGCCGATCTGCTCGCGCTGGTGAAGCACTGGCACGGCGAGGGCCGCACCGTGCTGGCGGCGCTGCACGACATGGAGATGGTGCGCAACCATTTCACCGAAACGCTGGTGTTGGCGCGCGGCCCCGTGGCCTGGGGACCGACGGCGGAGGTGCTGACGCCGGAAAACCTGATGGTCGCGATGCGGATGTGCGAGGCTTTTGACGACAGCGCTGCCGCCTGCGCCGCCGACGACATCGGCTCGCGGGCGGCTTGATATCCGATGGTCTATGACGCGCTGATCGGTCCGTTCACCGAATTCGAGTTCATGCGGCGGGCGCTCGCCGCCGTGATCGCGCTGTCGCTGGCGGGCGCGCCGATCGGCGTGTTCCTGATGCTGCGCCGGATGAGCCTCGTCGGCGACGCAATGGCGCATGCGATCCTGCCCGGCGCGGCGGTCGGATTCCTGCTCTCCGGCCTCAATCTGTTTGCGATGACCGCCGGCGGCCTGATTGCAGGCTTTGCCGTCGCGATCCTCGCCGGCCTCGTCGCGCGTTCGACCGGGCTGAAGGAGGACGCCTCGCTTGCGACCTTCTATCTGGCGTCTCTGGCGCTTGGTGTGACCATCGTCTCGATCAACGGCACCAACATCGACCTCTTGCACGTGCTGTTCGGCAACATTCTCGCCATGGACGACCAGACGCTGCTGGTGGTCGCCTTCAACGCCACGGTCACGCTGCTCGTGCTCGCCGTGATCTACCGCCCGCTGGTGATCGAGAGTGTCGATCCGCTGTTCCTGCGTACCGTCAGCCGCGCCGGTGGCCCCGCGCATCTCGCCTTCCTCGCGCTCGTCGTGATCAATCTCGTCAACGGCTTTCAGGCGCTTGGCACGTTGCTGGCGGTGGGCCTGATGATCCTGCCGGCCGGCATTGCCCGGTTCTGGTCGCGCGATCTCACCGTCATGATCTGCATCGCGGTCGTTGCCGCCGCGCTCTCGGGCTATGCAGGCCTCGTGCTGTCGTTCCAGACCCGCGTGCCCTCGGGCCCCGCGATCATTCTGGTGGCGACGGTGCTCTACATCGTCTCCGTCCTGTTCGGCCGCGTCGGCGGCCTCGTCAGGCAAATGTTTCCTGGCCGGCATCTGGAGGCGTGACGATGCGCTTCCTGCTGCTCTCTGCCTTGCTGCTGATCGCCTCGCCGCTGCACGCCGCGGAGCGGCTCAATGTCGTCGCCAGCTTCTCGATCCTCGCCGATTTCGTCCGCAATGTCGGCGGCGACCGCATCAATCTGACGACGCTGGTTGGCGCCGACAGCGACGTTCACGTCTATACGCCGGCGCCGGGCGATGCGAAGCGGATCGCGGAGGCAAAACTCGTCATCGTCAACGGGCTCGGGCTGGAGGGCTGGCTGCCGCGTCTGGTGCAGTCCGCAGCAAGCAAGGCGCAGGTGGTCACCGCGAGTGCCGGCATCGCACCGCTCAAGCTCGGCTCGTCCGCGGATCCGCATGCCTGGCAGTCCGTCCCCAACGCCAAGATCTACGTGAGCGACATCGCCAATGCGCTGGCCGCGGCCGACCCTGACGACGCGGAGTTCTTCCGCGCCCAGGCGAAGGCCTATCTGGACAAGCTCGAAGGGCTCGACCGCGAGGTGCGGGACGCCGTTGCCAAAATCCCACTGGGCCGGCGCAAGGTGATCTCCACCCACGACGCCTTCGGCTATTTCGCCGCCGAATACGGCGTCCAGTTCGTGGCCCCCTTGGGCGTCTCCACGGAGACCGAGCCCAGCGCGCGGGACATCGCCGCCATCATCGGCCAGATCAAGGCCCAGAAAATCCCGGCTGTTTTCCTGGAAAATATCAGCGATGACCGGCTGATCCGCCGGATCGCGGCGGAGACCGGCTCAAAAGTCGGCGGGACCCTGATTTCGGACGGTTTGACCGGCGAAAAGGGGCCTGCACCCACTTACATTGATATGGTCAGGCACAATATAAAGGCCCTGACCAGCGCGCTTGACCACTAGGGCAGGGGGCCACCCCGCCGTGCGTCGCGCGGAAAAGCCCGACCTGGAGTTGTTATGTCTGAAGTGACCTCCCCCAAAATTCCCGTGACCGTGCTGACCGGCTATCTCGGAGCCGGCAAGACCACGCTGCTCAACCGCATCCTGTCGGAAAACCACGGCAAGAAATACGCCGTCATCGTCAACGAATTCGGTGAGATCGGCATCGACAACGACCTCATCATCGGTGCCGATGAGGAAGTGTTCGAGATGAACAATGGCTGTATCTGCTGCACCGTGCGCGGCGACCTCGTGCGCATCATGGACGGCCTGATGAAGCGCAAGGGCAAGTTCGACGCCATCATCGTCGAGACCACCGGCCTTGCCGATCCCGCGCCCGTCGCCCAGACCTTCTTCGTCGACGAGGACGTGCAGAAGAACGCGCGGCTCGATGCTGTCGTCACGGTCGCCGACGCCAAATGGCTGTCCGATCGGCTCAAGGACGCGCCCGAGGCCAAGAACCAGATCGCGTTCGCCGACGTCATCGTGCTGAACAAGACCGATCTCGTCACCAAGCCGGAGCTTGCCGAGGTCGAGGCCCGCATCCGCGGCATCAACCCCTATGCCAAGCTCCACCGCACCGAGCGCTGCTCGGTTGCGCTGGCCGACGTGCTCGATCGCGGCGCCTTCGACCTCGACCGCATCCTCGACATCGAGCCTGACTTCCTGGAGGCCGACGATCATGACCACGACCACGACCACGACCATGATCATCATCACCATCACGGCCACGACCACCATCACCATGGCCACGGCCTGAAGCACTATCACGACGAGGACATGCAGTCGCTCTCGCTGAAGACCGACAAGCCGCTCGATCCCAACGTGTTCATGCCCTGGCTCCAGAACCTGGTGCAGGTCGAGGGCGGCAAGATCCTGCGCTCCAAGGGCATCCTTGCCTTCCACGACGATGATGACCGCTATGTCTTCCAGGGCGTCCACATGATGCTGGAGGGCAACCACCAGCGGAAATGGAAGGACGGCGAGCCGCGCGAGAGCCGCCTCGTCTTCATTGGCCGCGAATTGCCGGAAAAGGCCATTCGCGAGGGTTTTGAGAGCTGCATCGTCTCGTGATGAAAGAGTTTACGCCGGCCCCCGATTCCGCCTCGATCGTCTCCGTCACCGATCGCGTCAAGCCTGTTGCGCTCGGTATGGGCGTGACCTCGGTGTATTTCCTTGGGCCCCGCGCGGCCTTCGTCGGCGGCGAGGAGAACGTCGCGCTCGTCGACGCCAAGGGCGAGATCACGACAGTCGCCGTGCACAGCGGCGGCATTCTCTCGACCGCCTCCGATGGCAAGCGCCTCATCATGGGCGGCGACGACGGCAAGGTCGTCGCGCTCGACGCCAAGGGCGAGGTCACGCTGCTCGCCACCGACCCGAAGCGGCGCTGGATCGACGCGGTGGCGCTGCATCCGGACGGCGCCTTCGCCTGGTCGGCCGGCAAGACGGCGACCGTCAAGAGCGGCAAGGCCGAGGAGAAATCGCTCGAGGTGCCCTCGACCGTCGGCGGTCTTGCATTCGCGCCGAAGGGCCTGCGGCTCGCGATCGCCCATTACAACGGCGCGACGCTGTGGTTTCCCAACATGGAAGGCTCAGCCGAATTCCTGCCTTGGGCCGGCTCGCATCTCGGCGTCACCTTCAGCCCGGACAACAAATTCCTGGTCACCACGATGCACGAGGCGGCGCTGCATGGCTGGCGGCTTGCCGACAACAGGCACATGCGCATGACCGGCTATCCCGGCCGCGTCCGCTCGATGTCCTGGAGCGCCGGCGGCAAGGGGCTCGCGACCTCCGGCGCCGACACCGTGATCATCTGGCCGTTCGCCAGCAAGGACGGCCCGATGGGCAAGGAGCCCGCGATGCTCGCGCCGCTCCAGGCGCGCGTGTCCGTCGTCGCCTGCCATCCGAAGAACGACATCCTCGCCGCCGGCTACAGCGACGGCACGGTCCTGATGGTGCGGTTGGAAGACGGCGCCGAGATCCTGGTCCGCCGCAACGGCACGCCGCCCGTGGCCGCGATCGCCTGGAACGCCAAGGGCACGCTGCTGGCCTTCGCGGATGAAAATGGGGACGGCGGTCTGCTGGAGCTTTAATCTGTCATCGTTCTGACCGTATAGGGGGCCATGCGGTTTCTGACGACCTTCCAGATTGCTGATTTCGCAGACACGCTGGTCAGCCTGTTCACGGCCTTCGTGCTGGGCACGCTGATCGGGGCAGAGCGGCAGTACCGCCAGCGCACCGCGGGCCTGCGCACCAATGTGCTGGTCGCGGTCGGTGCTGCCGCGTTCGTCGATCTCGCCATGCACCTGACCGGCGCCGATGGCGCGGTCCGCGTGATCTCCTATGTCGTCTCAGGCATCGGCTTCCTCGGCGCCGGCGTCATCATGAAGCAGGGCATGGACGTCCGCGGGCTCAACACGGCCGCGACGTTGTGGGCCTCCGCCGCCGTCGGCTCCTGTGCCGGCGCCGACATGGTCGCGCAGGCGGCCGCGTTGACCGTGTTCGTCATCGCCGGCAACACCATGCTGCGGCCGCTGGTCAACGCCATCAACCGCATTCCGCTGAACGAGAAGGCCTCCGAGGCGACCTACTACTTCAAGCTCGCCGTCGCGGCCGACGCCCTGCCCGACATGCGCGACCGGCTCGTTGAAAAACTGGAGGCTGCGAAATATCCGGTGGCTGATATCGACGTGGTTGAGATCGGGGATGACATTCTCGAGGTCGTCGCAAAGCTGGTTGCGACCGCAGTCGATCCGAACGAGCTGAACGCGGTGGCGACCGATCTCCAGCACCTGCCGGGCGTGCGCCACGCCACCTGGGAAGTCAGCACCTCCGACTGAGCGCGGCGTTTTGGCGCGCGAAGGCACGGTTCCCGCCTCGTCCGCCACGGAACTGCAGTCGGGCAAGTTCGTTGATCCCGCGGATAAAGGCGGTGATCGACATGCCCGGCCCAAATGACAAGCGCAGACTGAAGCTCGACCTGATGATTGCCTGTTCGCTGTTTGCGGCAGGTGTCGTGGTCTCAGGCCTATCGCTGGCACAAATCCGCGCCGAGAGCCGGATGCAGACGGCGCAGGCGACGCCGCCGCTTCAGGGCACGCCGTCCAACGATCAGGACAAGACGCCCGCGCAGGCCAAGCCCGGTGGCGACCGGCCGACCACGCCGGCCCCCGAGCCCGCGCGCCCCGATCCGCAGACGCAGGGTGCGGCGACCAAGCCGGCACTTCCGGCGGCGCCCGCGGAGAAGATCGCGCCGCCGATCAAGGAGAAGTAGCCCGGCGGCCGGCGTATTGTGACGCGCATTTGATCTCGCCTCGGCGGCCGGCCCGTTCCATAATCTGTCGCGCCAACGACAGATGGGGCCTCCCATGAAGATCGAAGACGTCCGCCGCACCGCTTATTCGATGCCGCTCACCAATCCGTCATTCCCGCCCGGGCCATATCGCTTCTTCGACCGCGAATATTTCGTCATCACCTACAGGACCGATCCCGAAGCCCTCGCCAGCATCGTGCCGGAGCCGCTTGAGGTGGCGGAGCCGGTGGTGAAATACGAATTCATCCGCATGCCCGACTCGACCGGATTTGGCGACTACACCGAAACCGGGCAGGTGATCCCGGTCCGCCTCAAGGGCGAGGAGGGGGCCTACACCCACGCGATGTATCTGGACGACGAGGGACCGATCGCCGGCGGTCGCGAACTGTGGGGCTTTCCGAAGAAGCTTGCGCGGCCGAAGATCGAGGTCGAGAGCGACGCGCTGGTCGGCTCGCTGCATTACGGCTCAGTGCTCTGCGCCTCCGCGACAATGGGCTACAAGCACCGCAAGGTCGATCACGACACGGTGCTGAAGTCGATGGCGTCGCCGAACTTCATCCTGAAGATCATCCCGCATGTCGACGGCAGCCCGCGGATCTGCGAGCTGGTTCGCTTTCATCTCGAGGACATCACGCTGAAGGAAGCCTGGACCGGTCCCGCCGCACTCGGGCTGTTTCCCCACGCGCTCTGCGACGTCGCCCGCCTGCCGGTGCGCGAAGTGGTCTCGGCGCTGCATTTCAAGGCGGATTTGACGCTGGGGCTCGGCAGCGTCGCGTTCGACTACATGGCGAAGTAAGTCGCGAAAAAGAAAATGCCCGGCGCGAGGCCGGGCATCATGATCGATCGGGCGTGGTGCGCTCCTCACCGCACCAGAATATTCCGGAACTGCCAAGGATCGCTCGTGTCGATGTCTTCCGGGAACAGTCCCGGACGATCCGTCAGCGGCGTCCAGTCAGTGTAGAAACCCTTCACCGGGCCGAGATAGGGCAGCTGGATTTCCAGCAGGCGATCGAAATCCATCTCGTCGGCTTCGACGATGCCTTCGTTCGGATTTTCCAGCGCCCACACCATGCCGCCGAGTACGGCGGAGGTCACCTGCAGGCCAGTGGCGTTCTGGTAGGGCGCGAGCTTGCGGGTCTCCTCGATGGAGAGCTGCGAGCCGTACCAATAGGCATTGTTGTCGTGGCCGAACAGCAGCACGCCGAGTTCGTCGATGCCGTCGACGATCTCGTTCTCATCGAGGATGTGGTGCTTCTCCTGCATCTTCGCGGCGCGGCCGAACATTTCATGCAGCGACAGCACGGCATCGTCAGCCGGATGATAGGCATAGTGGCAGGTCGGCCGGTAGACCGCCGTGCCCGATGCGTCACGCACCGTGAAGTAATCGGAGATCGAGATCGACTCGTTGTGGGTGACGAGGAAGCCATATTGCGCGCCGCGGGTCGGGCACCAGGTGCGCACGCGCGTGTTGGCGCCGGGCTGCATCAGATAGATGGCGGCGCCGCAGCCGGCTTCGTGGGTATGCGCATTCTCCGGCATCCATTTTTCATGGGTGCCCCAGCCGAGTTCGGACGGCTGCACGCCTTCCGACAGGAAACCTTCCACCGACCAGGTGTTGACGAAGACGTCAGGCTCTTTCGGCGTCTTGGAGCGCTGGGTGTCGCGTTCGGCGATGTGGATGCCCTTGATCCCGGCCTGCCGCATCAGGTCCGCCCATTCGGCCTTGGTCTTCGGCTTGGGGGCGTTGAGCTTCAGATCGGCCGCGACGTTGAGCAGCGCCTGCTTGACGAAGAAGGAGACCATGCCGGGATTGGCGCCGCAGCAGGAGACGGCCGTCGTCGAGCCCGCGGGGCGCGCCTTCTTGGCGGCCAGCGTCACTTCGCGCAGGGCGTAGTTGGAGCGCGCTTCCGGGCCCTTCGACGCATCGAAGTAGAAGCCGAGCCAGGGCTCGTTGACGGTGTCGATATAGAGAGCGCCGAGCTCGTTGCAGAGCTCCATGATGTCGGTCGAGCCGGTATCGACCGAGAGGTTGACGCAAAAGCCCTGGCCGCCGCCTTCGGTGAGCAGCGGGGTCAGCAACTCGCGATAATTGTCCCTGGTCACGGCCTTCTGGATGAAGCGCACATTCTGCTTCTCGCAATGCGCCTTGCGGCCCTCGTCCTTGGGGTCGATCACGGTGATGCGCGACTTGTCGTAATCGAGATGCCGCTCGATCATCGGCAGCGTGCCTTTGCCGATGGAGCCGAAGCCGACCATGACGATGGGACCGGTGATCTTCGCGTAGATCTGCGAGGCGGGGCTCATGGGATGGTTTCTCCGGAAAGTGCTGGCGAACAGTGGGTGAGGGATGGATCAGGCGCTGCGGCGCTTGGCGGTGACTTCGATCTCGACCTTCATCTCGGGCTTGGCGAGGGCGCTAACGACCAGCAGTGTCGCAGCAGGCCTGATGTCACCGAGAACCTCGCCGCAGACGGCGAAGTGGGCATCGATGGTGCTGGCGTCGGTGACGTAGTAGGTCGCACGGACGATATCGGCCATCTCGAATCCGCCCTCCTTCAGGGCGGCTTCGATGGTCTTGAAGCAGTTGCGTGACTGGCTCGTGACATCGGCCGGCATCGTCATCGTCGTGTAGTCATAGCCGGTGGTTCCGGCGACGAAGGCGAACTCACCGTCGATCACGGCGCGGCTGTAGCCGACGGTCTTCTCGAGGGGAGAGCCGGTGGAGATCAGGCGACGGGACATGGGTTCGGCCTCGACTGAAGGGGGAATTTTGTGGGGGTTAAAGGGCGTTTCTGGGGCTCGCGCAACCCCAAAGGGTCAGCGCAGGCACGGCCGGGCGTTGCCGCTTAACGCGGCTTCAGTCGTCGCCATCATGGCAATCCCTTAAGCCGCGTGCGCCTCGAGGGCGCGAACTACCCTCCGTTTGGGCAGGGCCGCGCCGGTCGGGACGATCATCCCGGTGGCGCCATCGAGCGCGCCGTCGGTGAACTCGATCGCCAGCAGGCGATCGCGCTCGAACGGGCCGGGCAGCGACAGCCCGCCGGTCTTGTCGGGCGAGAAGCCGAAGCGGGCATAATAGGGGGCATCGCCGAGCAGGATCACGGCGGCATGCCCGCGCGCCCGGGCGGCGGCCAGCGCTTGATGCATCAGCGCGGCGCCGATCCCGAGCTCGCGAAAGGCAGGGTCCACCGCCAGCGGTCCGAGGACCAGAGCGGGTCTGCCTCCGGCGCTGACGTGCCACAGCCGCACGGTTCCCACGAGTGTCCCCTCGCGCACAGCCGACAGGGCAAGGCCTGCGGCAGGTGCACGTCCGTCGCGCAGGCGCTGGCAGGTGCGGTCATGGCGGTTTTCGCCAAAGCAGGCATCCAGCAGCGCTTCACGGGCGGCGACGTCGGCAGCACGTTCCGCACGGATCGCGAACGGAACGGCTTTCGAAGTGAGGGCGACTTGTGGCTTCCGAAAAGCAGTCATGGCGCGTCAGTCCCCGCTTGAACCGGCGCGCGAGAAGCGCGCCTGTCCAAGACGTCGTCAGAAATCGAAATGATGGGTAAGGAGCCGGCAAGCCGGCTCCCGGGTTCGTCAGGCCTCGGAAAAGAGAGGCTGCTTAGATGTGATAGGTCTTCAGCGGCGGGATGCCGTTGAACGCCACCGACGAGTAGGTCGACGTATAGGCCCCGGTGCCCTCGATCAGCAGCTTGTCGCCGATCTCGAGCGTGACGGGAAGCGGATACGGGGTCTTCTCGTACAGCACGTCGGCGCTGTCGCAGGTCGGGCCCGCGAGCACGCACGGCGTCATGTCCGCGCCGTCATGCGGGGTGCGGATGGCGTAACGGATCGACTCGTCCATCGTCTCGGCGAGACCGCCGAACTTGCCGATGTCGAGATAGACCCAGCGCACCTCGTCATCGTCGCTCTTCTTCGAGATGAGCACGACTTCGGATTCGATGATGCCGGCGTTGCCCACCATGCCGCGGCCCGGCTCGATGATGGTCTCCGGAATCTGGTTGCCGAAGTGCTTGCGTAGCGCGCGGAAGATCGAGCGGCCGTAGGTCACGACCGGCGGCACGTCCTTCAGGTACTTGGTCGGGAAGCCGCCGCCCATGTTGACCATGGTCAGGTTGATGCCGCGCTCGGCGCAGTCGCGGAATACCTGCGAGGCCATCGCCAGCGCACGGTCCCACGCCTTCACCTTGCGCTGCTGCGAGCCGACATGGAAGGAGATGCCGCACGGCTCCAGGCCCAGGCGCTTGGCAACGTCGAGCACCTCGACGGCCATCTCCGGGTCGCAGCCGAACTTGCGCGACAGCGGCCACTCGGCGCCGGCGCAGTCATAGAGGATGCGGCAGAACACCTTCGCGCCGGGAGCGGCACGGGCGATTTTCTCGACCTCGGCGGCGCAATCCACGGCGAAAAGCCGGATGCCGAGCGCGAAGGCGCGCGCGATGTCGCGCTCCTTCTTGATCGTGTTGCCGAAGGAGATGCGGTCGGGCGTGGCACCCGCGGCCAGCGCCATCTCGATCTCGGCGACCGTCGCGGTGTCGAAGCAGGAGCCCATGGAGGCGAGCAGCGCCAGCACTTCCGGCGCCGGGTTCGCCTTGACGGCGTAGAACACGCGGCTGTCGGGCAGCGCCTTGGCGAAGGTCTGGTAATTGTCGCGCACGACCTCGAGGTCGACGACGAGGCACGGCTCGGTGTCGAGGCCATCCTTGCGGCGGTTGCGCAGGAATTCCTGGATACGGTCGGTCATAGCACTCTCCCAAACGGCCCAGCGACGGGGATCCGTTCAAAAAATGACGTCGGATAAGAGCGCTCCGGCCAGATCGCGCGATGGAGGCGCGACGAGCCAAAGACTCAAACCAGACTGTGCTGCCGTGGATTGGTTGGGATTGTTCCCGCCCGCACACCTGGCAATGAAGGACAAGCCTTTTCAGTAGCCCGCGCCGGCGTTGGACCGCCGGTAGAGACCAAAAAAGCCCGATCCGTCGTTGCTTTAAGTCGCGTCCCCCGTTGAGAGCGGGGTGCGCCGGTTCGCCTCCGGCTGCCAGTCACGGTTGCAAAAAGTGAAGTCACCTTCGACATGGCATCTCTTTGAGAGAGATGCTGGACGCTCCGGGTTTGCTTCCTCGTCCGACCTTTCGGTCTTTCGACTTCCGCACTTCCGAAGAGCCCCTCGGCTTCTTCACCCCTTGGCGGCTGTCCGGCCTCTTGTCCGGATACCTACCGACTGACACACGACCACAGGCACGTGCGAAATTGGGCAAGTCCGCAAATAAGCGTTTTGACTCTGGTTCGCAAGAATTTTTTTAGGCTGAGAACAGAATTGCCTAACATCTGCTTGCGCGGTGTTGCGCGAGCGACGCGGAAGATGAACGTGCGTTAAGTTTTCAGAGCGCGCGCGTCTCCCGCGCGCGAGGAAGCGTCAGCGGCGCTTCGTGAACGGCTCGACGCGCTGAGCCGCGCGGATGAACGCGGTCATCACGAGCACGCCGAGCGCGAACAGCACAGCCTGGAGGATGTGCGTGCCCTGATCGCCGAGCCCGAACAGGATCGCGAGCGCCCAACCGCCGGCGAACGCGGCGCCGAACACTTCGGCGCCGATCAGGATGGCGGCGCTGATGACAGTGATGACGCTCGGCCAGACGATCTGACGGGAAGAGGAGGCAGGCGCGTTCATGAGCTCAGGAGTCCCTAGTCTTCGAGGGCCGCAATCTCCCCGAAAAGGCGGCCGGGAGCAAGGGCAAATGGCCCAAAAAAGCCCCATCGCGTGCTATAGCTGACCCCAACAATCGAGCCACAAAAACCGGGACTTGCGATGTCAGAACCCCGCCAAACCACGGCCCCCGAGACCAACCCGCTGCTGAAGGCCTGGGTGACGCCGTTTGCGACCCCGCCCTTCGACGAGCTCAAGCCGGAGCACTTCCTTCCGGCCTTCGAGCAGGCCTTCGCCGATCACTCCGCCGAGATCGCGGCGATCACCAACGATCCGGCGGCCGCCGACTTCGCCAACACCATCACGGCGCTGGAGCGCTCGGGCAAGCTCCTCAGCAAGGTCGCGGCGGTCTTCTACGACCTCGTCTCGGCGCATTCCAACCCGGCCATCCTGGAGATCGACAAGGAGGTCTCCTTGCGGATGGCGCGGCACTGGAATCCGATCATGATGAACGCCGTGCTGTTTGGTCGCATCGCCCATTTGCACGAGAACCGCGCCAGTCTTGGTCTTTCGCCCGAGCAGCTCCGCCTGCTGGAGCGCACCTACACCCGCTTCCACCGCTCCGGCGCCGGCCTCTCCGAGGATGCCAAGACGCGGATGGCGGAGATCAACGAGAAGCTCGCGCAACTTGGCACCAGCTTCAGCCATCATCTGCTCGGCGACGAGCAGGAGTGGTTCATGGAGTTGGGGGAGGCCGACCGCCAGGGCCTGCCCGAGAGCTTCGTTGCCGCCGCCAAGGCTGCGGCAGAAGAGCGCGGCATGGAAGGCAAGGCCATCGTCACGCTGTCGCGCTCCTCGACCGAGCCGTTCCTGAAGAGCTCGGCCAGGCGCGACCTGCGCGAGAAGGTCTACAAGGCCTTCACGGCGCGTGGCGACAACGGCAATGCCAACGACAACAACGGCACCATCGTCGAGATCCTGAAGCTGCGGGAGGAGAGCGCCAAGCTTCTGGGCTATCCGACCTTCGCCGCCTACCGGCTCGAGGATTCCATGGCCAAGACGCCGGATGCGGTGCGCGGCCTGCTGGAGCGGGTCTGGAAGCCGGCGCGGGCGCGCGCGCTCGCCGACCGCGACGAGATGCAGGCGCTGATCACGGAAGAGGGCAGCAATTTCAAGCTCGCGCCCTGGGACTGGCGCTTCTATGCCGAAAAGCTCCGCCTCCAGCGCGCCAATTTCGACGATTCCGCGATCAAGCCGTACCTCACGCTCGACCACATGATCGCCGCCGCCTTCGACTGCGCCACCCGCCTGTTCGGCATCACCTTCGAGGAGCGCAAGGACGTGCCGACCTGGCACCCGGATGTCCGGGTCTGGGAGGTGAAGGGGCCGGACGGCAAGCACAAGGCGCTGTTCTACGGCGACTACTACGCCCGGCCGTCGAAGCGCTCCGGCGCCTGGATGACCTCGCTGCGCGACCAGCAGAAGCTCGACGGCGAGATCGCGCCGCTCGTCATCAATGTCTGCAACTTCGCCAAGGGTGCGAACGGCGAGCCCTCGCTGCTCTCGCCCGACGATGCCCGGACCCTGTTCCACGAGTTCGGCCACGGCCTGCACGGCATGCTCTCCAACGTGACCTACCCGTCGCTGTCGGGGACCTCGGTGTTCACCGACTTCGTCGAGCTGCCGTCCCAGCTCTACGAGCACTGGCAGGAGCGGCCCGAGGTGCTGCAGCAGTTCGCCCGCCACTACCAGACCGGCGAGCCGCTGCCGGACGATCTGCTCCAGCGCTTCCTCGCCGCGCGAAAGTTCAACCAGGGCTTTGCCACGGTCGAGTTCGTCTCCTCGGCACTGGTCGATCTCGAATTCCACACCCAGCCGGCTTCTGCCGCGCAGGATGTCCGCGCCTTCGAGAAGAAGGAGCTGGAGAAGATCGGCATGCCCGAGGAGATCTCGCTGCGCCACCGGCCGACCCAGTTCGGCCACATCTTCTCCGGCGACCACTATGCATCTGGTTACTACAGCTACATGTGGTCGGAGGTGATGGACGCCGACGCCTTTGGCGCGTTCGAGGAGGCCGGCAACATCTTCGATCCTGAGGTCGCCAAGCGCCTGCACGACGACATCTACTCCTCGGGCGGATCGGTCGATCCGGAAGCCGCCTACGAGGCGTTCCGCGGCCGCCCGCCGGAGCCCGACGCGCTGCTCCGCCGGCGCGGCCTGCTCGACGACGCGAAGGCGGCCTGATGGGCATGCGTGCCCTGTTCGGCCTGCTGCTCGCCGCTGCGATGACGTTCGCAGCGGGCGCGGCGAGGGCGCATCCGCATGTCTGGATCACTGCGACCAGCGAGCTGCTCTATGCCGCGGACGGCACCATCACCGGCGTGCGCCACGCCTGGACCTTTGACGACATGTTCTCGGCCTATGCGGTGCAGGGGCTCGAGAGCAAGACCAAGGGGGCCTATACGCGCGACGAGCTCGGGCCGCTGGCACAGACCAACGTCGAGTCGCTGAAGGAATACGCCTACTTCACCTTCGCGCGAGCCGACGGCAAGAAGGAGCGTTTTAACGAGCCGGTCGATTACTTCCTCGACTACAAGGACACGGTGCTGACCCTGCACTTCACGCTGCCGCTGAAGAACCCGGTCAAGCCCAAGCAGCTGGTGCTCGAAGTGTTCGACCGTTCCTTCTTCATCGACTTCCAGATGGCCAAGGACAACCCGGTCAAGCTGGTCGGTGCGCCCGCCGGCTGCCAGATGAAGCTGGAGCGCCCGAGCGACGGCACCGCGAGCGCCCAGAAGCTCAACGAGCAGACCTTCATGAACGGCGAGAACTCGAATTTTGGTTTGATGTTCGCCAACAAGGTTACGGTGGATTGCCCTTGATCGGTCGTCTTCATTCCCCGCTTGTGCGCGGGCTTCTGGCCTGTGCGGCCGTGCTCCTTGTTGTGAACGTGGCGGACGCCGCGCTTCACGATCTCCTCGCGCAAAATCCGTTCGGCGCACCACGCCCGGCGCAGGCAGCGGAGCCCGAGGCCAGCGGCGTCATTGGCTGGCTCCTGGCAAAGCAGTCGGAATTCTATCGCCAGATGTCGGCGACCATCCGCGCCGCCAAATCCGACGGCTCGGCGGTGTGGACGCTGCTCTTCATCTCGTTTGCCTATGGGATTTTCCATGCCGCCGGCCCCGGCCACGGCAAGGCGGTGATCGCCTCCTATCTCGTCGCCAACCGCGAGACCGCGCGGCGCGGCATCGCGCTGTCGTTTGCCTCGGCGCTGATGCAGTCGCTGGTGGCGATCCTGATCGTCGGCATCTCGGCCTGGGTGCTGAATGCGACCGCCAAGACCATGTGCAAGGCGGAAGGCGCGATCGAGATCGCGAGCTACGGCCTGATCGCGCTGTTCGGCCTGCGCCTGGTCTGGGTCAAGGGCCGCATTTTCATCCGCGCGCTTCAGGCGGCCCAGCCGGTGCCGGCGATCGCCGGCGTGCCGCACGACCATAATCACGGCCATCACCATCATCATGATGCGCATGATCATCATGGCCACGATCATCATCACCACGATCACGGTCACGACCACGCGCACGCCCATAACCACCACGGACACGACCACGTCCATGACGAGCATTGCGGCCATTCCCACGGCCCCACGCCGAGCGAGCTTGCCGGCCCCGGCGGCTGGCGGCGCGGCTTTGCTGCGATCCTGACCGTCGGCATCCGTCCCTGCTCGGGCGCGATCCTGGTGCTGGTGTTCGCGCTCGCCCAAGGCCTGTTCTGGGCCGGCATCGCCGCGACCTTCCTGATGGGGCTCGGCACCGCGATCACGGTTGCCGCCATTGCGGTTGTCGCCGTGTCCGCCAAGGACATCGCCGCCCGCCTCAGCGCCGGGCGCGATGGCGGCGGCGCGCTGTTCATGCGCGGCATCGAGTTCGGCGCCGCCGCCCTCGTGCTGCTGTTCGGCGCCGGCCTGCTGTTCGGCTACATCGCCGCCGAACGGACGATGTGTTTCTAGTCTTCCTTCACCCTCCCCCTCCAGGGCCCCTCCAGGGGAGGGTCAGAAACTCACACCGGCAAGAACCGCTTCAGCGCCGGCATGAAGAAGATGCCGAGATTGATCGTAAAACCGACGCTCCAGAGGATCGAGCGCAGCGTCGGGCGGTTGCCGAGATAGGTCAGCACGTAGGCGATCCGCACGATCAGGAACAGCACGGCGAGCTCGTCGATCAGCCGCTGCGGCGAATCCCGGAATTCGGCAAGCAACACCGCGAAGGCGAAGAACGGAAAGGTCTCGATGCCATTCTGGTGGGCACCGAGCGCGCGCTGCGCCAGCGCATCCTCGAAGAAGGCGGGGTCGCGCGGCCGGGAATTGTCGAACGTGCGAAACCGCGTCCATTTGACCGAGACGATCGTCGCCAGATAAAGCAGCAGCGCTCCAAGGACGCAGCATTCCGCGAGTGTCATCAGCCCCTCCCCGCTGGGGTACGACCCTAGCGAAATCGAGCTCATCTTGACAAGTTCGGAGCAACGCGCGACGCAACTGATCATGACGACAATTGCTCCCATCGCTGCACCGAAGCCCACCGTCCGGTCCAGCCTGCGGCGCGTCGGCGTGCTCCTGGTCAATCTCGGCACGCCCGATACGGCCGATGCACCCGGCGTGCGGGTCTATCTCAAGGAGTTCCTCTCGGACGCCCGCGTCATCGAGGACCAGGGGCTGGTCTGGCAGCTCGTGCTCAACGGCATCATCCTGCGCAGCCGTCCCCGCACCAAGGCGCTGGACTACCGGAAGATCTGGAACAACGAGCGGAACGAGTCGCCGCTGAAGACCATCACGCGTTCCCAGAGCGACAAGCTTGCGGCGGCACTGTCGGACCGCGACCACGTCGTCGTCGACTGGGCGATGCGCTACGGCAATCCCTCGATCCAGTCGGGCATCGACGCACTGATCGCGAAGGGGTGCGACCGCATCCTCGCTGTGCCGCTCTATCCGCAATACTCCGCCTCGACCTCGGCGACGGTCTGCGACGAAGTGTTCCGCGTGCTCGCCCGCTTGCGTAACCAGCCGACGCTGCGGGTGACGCCGCCTTATTACGAGGACGATACCTATATCGAAGCGCTCGCCGTCTCGATCGAGACGCATCTGGCGACGCTGCCGTTCACGCCGGAGCTGATCGTCGCCTCCTTCCACGGCATGCCGAAATCCTATGTCGACAAGGGCGATCCCTATCAGGCCCACTGCGTCGCCACGACGGAAGCGCTGCGCCGCCGGCTCGGCATGGACGAGACAAAACTGCTGCTGACCTTCCAGTCCCGCTTCGGCAATGACGAGTGGCTCCAGCCCTATACCGACAAGACCATGGAGCGGCTCGCCAAGGAAGGCGTGCGCCGCATCGCGGTGGTGACGCCCGGCTTCGCCGCCGACTGCCTGGAGACCCTGGAGGAGATCGCGCAGGAGAATGCCGAGATCTTCAGGCATAATGGCGGCGAGCAGTTTTCCGCGATCCCCTGCCTCAACGACAGTGAGCCCGGCATGGACGTGATCCGCACCCTCGTGCTGCGCGAGCTTCAGGGCTGGATCTGATGGCGTGTCCCATGAATCGCCGCGAGACTTTGGCGCTTCTTGGGACGATCGCCGCGCTGCCGGCCTCAGTGCTGGCGCAGCAGCCGAACGCGACGCGGCGGCTCGGCGTGCTCTCGGTCACGGCCGCGGATGACGCGATCGGGCAGACGCGCAGCACCATCCTGGTCGAGGCGCTCGCCGCCCATGGCTGGAAGGAGCACGACAACCTCAGTATCGATTGGCGCAGCGGCGCCGGCGACCGGGCACGCATCGCGCGGCTCGCCGACGAACTCGTGGCGCTCAAGCCGGACATCCTGCTCGCGATCGGCACGCCCTCGGTGGAAGAGCTGCGCCAGCGCACCACGACGATCCCGATCGTGTTCGCCGTCGTCACCGATCCCGTCAGCCAGGGCTTTGTCAAAAACCTTGCCCACCCCGGCGGCAACATCACCGGCTTCACCGATTACGACGGCCCGCTGGCCGGCAAATGGCTGGAGATGCTGACGCAGGTCACGCCAAAGGTGTCCCGCGTCTCCGTCGTCTACAATCCCGCCACCGCGCCGTTCGCGCCCCTCATGCTGCGCACGATCGAGGACGCCGCACGGGCGCTTCACGTGATGGTCGAGGCAGCACCAGTTCACGACGCTGGCTCGATCGCGGCGCTGGCTTCGCGGAAAGACGGCGGCCTGCTCATCCTCCCGGACTTCTTCACCATGGCCAACCGCGCGCATCTGTTGGCGGCGATCGCCGAGGCGCGGGTCCCCGCCGTGTTCTGGAGCCGCACCTTCGTCGACGAGGGCGGGCTGATGTCCTACAGTACCGACAGTGCCGAGCAGCTCCGCCGCGCCGCCAACTATGTCGATCGCATCCTGAGGGGCGCGCAGGCGTCCGACCTCCCGGTCCAGAACCCCACCAAGTTCGAGCTCGCGATCAATCTGAAGACGGCGAGGGCGCTTGATCTCGTGATCTCACCGTCGCTGCTGGCGATCGCCAACTCCGTGGTTGAATAGCCGCGTCCCCGCTACTCTGCTTCTGGAGCAGCCCGGCATGTTCTGGCATAGTCGTGGCGGGGAGCATGCCGCGATCGGGTGATCGCGGCGGGTGGCATCAAGGGGCGGATCCAGGCCAATGCGCGGATGGGTGCTTATCGTCGTCGCGGCTTGCGGACTCGCCGGCTGCAACACGACCGGGGACGTTGCGTCGACCATGTATCCCGAGGCGGTGCGGGCTGGCGGTGCCGTCAAGAGCGATGCGGCCATCGTGCTGGTCGGAAACGGCGGCAGCGAGACGATCAACTATCTTCAGTTCGTTCACAGCGGGTTTCCCGCGATCAATGCGCGTGGGATCAGCCTCGCTCCGGACGGGTTCGTCGCCATTCCCGTCGCTGTCGGAACGACCGGGCTCGAGCTGCAAAACTACACCACGACGGGACGCCCGGGCACCTATCTGCCGAATGGTGCTTCGATGGGATTCGTGCCGGTGCACACGCCCAAGATCGATATCACCTCGTCTGGACTGTACTATGTGGCGACCGTCTTTCCGGGACAGCAACGCAATTTCGAGACAAGGCCGACGGCCGGTCAACTGGCGAAGCTGCGAAAGGAGCGCCCCGAGCTCGCCAGGCTGAAGCCGGTCAATTTCGGCTGGTCCAACTAGCGACCGATGGTGAGTCGCCGTCGTTTTTCAATGGCCGGACTCCGGCCGGGCCAAATAAATACATCTGCCGTTCTCCTTGCGAAATTATCGCGACAAACCGACGTGAATCGTGACCGCTGAACCGGTAGGGTTGCGATCCCGACCAATGACAGCGCGGGAAAGGGCTTTTCCTGCCTTGGAGGAAATATGAGCGGTTTCGATGTTTTCGCGATTGTTCTGGTGTTGCTCGTCATCGTCACGCTGGTTGCCGGCGTGAAGACGGTGCCGCAGGGCTATGACTGGACCATCGAACGGTTCGGCAAGTACACCCAGACGCTGAGCCCGGGGCTCAATCTGATCGTCCCCTATTTCGATCGCGTCGGGCGCAAGATCAACATGATGGAGCAGGTGATCGACATCCCCGAGCAGGAGGTGATCACCAAGGACAACGCCACCGTGACGGTGGACGGCGTCGCCTTCTATCAGGTGTTCGACGCCGCGAAGGCAAGCTACGAGGTCGCCAACCTCAACCAGGCGATAACGGTCCTGACCATGACCAACATCCGCTCGGTGATGGGCTCGATGGATCTCGACCAGGTGCTGTCGCATCGCGACGAGATCAACGAGCGCCTGCTGCGCGTCGTCGATGCCGCCGTCTCGCCCTGGGGCGTCAAGGTCAACCGCATCGAGATCAAGGACATCGTGCCGCCCGCCGACCTCGTCGAAGCCATGGGCCGGCAGATGAAGGCCGAGCGCGTCAAGCGCGCCGACATTCTGGCCGCCGAAGGCCAGCGCCAGTCCGAGATCCTGCGCGCCGAGGGCGCCAAGCAGGGCCAGATCCTCCAGGCCGAAGGCCGCAGGGAAGCTGCGTTCCGCGATGCCGAAGCGCGCGAACGTTCCGCGGAGGCCGAGGCCAAGGCAACCCAGATGGTCAGCGAAGCGATTTCCAAGGGTGATGTCGCCGCGCTGAACTATTTCATCGCCGACAAGTATATCAAGGCGTTCGGGCAACTGGCCGACTCGCCGAACCAGAAGGTCATCATGCTTCCGGTCGAGGCGATGAGCATGCTGGGCTCGCTCGCCGGCATCGGCGAGATTGCCAAGGCAACGTTCGGCGAAAGCGCTGCGTCCGCGGTCGCTGCCGCCCGCCGCGGCGGCTCGGTGCCGACCACTGGCAGTACGCCGCCGGCGGTGCCGCCGCGGCAAGGGTAATCAAGGCGCATGCGCTTCCAATAAGTGCATGCGCCAATATAAAGAGGTCGTGTCATGACCGACATGTTCGTATCGCTCGGCACCTGGAACTGGCTGATCTTCGGCTTCATCCTGATGGCGCTGGAGGTGCTGGCGCCGGGCGTATTCCTGTTCTGGCTCGGGCTCGCCGCGTTGCTGGTCGGCCTGATCTCCTTTGCTGTCGCCGTGTCGTGGCAGATCCAGCTCGTGATGTTCGCAATCTTCGCAGCGGCCGCCGTACCGGTGTGGCGCCGGCTTGCGCGGCCGAAGCTGGACGCAAGCACCAGCCCCTTCCTCAACAAGCGAAGCGAGGCATTGCTCGGCCGCGAGTTCACGCTGGAGAAGCCGATCATCGACGGCAACGGCACGGTCCGTATCGGCGACACGATCTGGCGCGTCGCCGGCCCCGACACGCCGGCGGGAACGAAGGTGAAGGTGGTGCAGGTGGACGGTGCGAACCTGACTGTGGCGGCGACGTAGCTGCTTCTTACCCTCCCCTGGAGGGTCCCTGGAGGGGGAGGGTAAGCAAGCGCCCTACCTCCTCCACCTCTCCGCAAAGCGGTGCAGCGGCATGAACGTCTCGCACAGCTCCCGCCCCAGCGTTGTCAGCCCGTAACCTCCGCCGTCGCCCAGCTCGACGAACCCGGCCTCGCGCAACTCCGTCAGCCGCGCCTGCAGCACCGTCGGCGAGGCTTCGTCGCAGGCGGTGCGCAGCGCGCGGGAGGTGAGGGGCTCCTCGCGCAATTCCCACAGGATCCGCAAGCTCCAGCGCCGGCCCAGCAAATCGAGCAGCGCCATGATCGGCCGCCCGGTGCGCGAGCCGCGGACGTTCCCCGATGCGGCCTGTTTCGCCATGTCAGCCCCTCTTGCGTGTTGCTACAGATAATGTAGCGTACTGCTACGATAAATGTAGCAACGGAGACGGCCCATGTCTCAGGCCACGCCGCGCATCGCCCCGCTCGATCAGCCTTATCCCCCGGATATCCAGGCGCAATTCGACCGCATCATGCGCGGCGCGCCGCCGCTGGTGCTGTTCCGGGTGATGGCGGGCCACGCGCGCGCCTGGGACAAGTTCCGCGCCGGCGGGCTTCTTGATCCGGGTCCACTCTCCCTGCGCCAGCGCGAGATCGTCATCGACCGGACCTGCGCGCTGAACGGTTGCGAATATGAATGGGGGGTGCATGTCGCGGTCTTTGCCGGACCGGCGAAGCTCACCGAGGAGGAAGTACGCACTACTGTGCTGGGCGATGCCACGTCGCCGTGCTGGTCGCCGGCCGAGCAGGCGCTGATCGCGGCCGTGGACGCGCTGCATCACCGCGCGACGCTTGACGATGCCGAGTTCGCCGCGCTGTCGGTGCATTACGACGAGGGGCAGATCCTGGAGATCATGCTGCTGTGCGGCTTCTACCGCACGGTGTCGTATCTGGCGAACGGGCTGCGACTGCCGCTGGAGGAGAAGGCTGCGCGGTTTCCGACGTAGCTGCCATTCCGGGCTCGCGCCAAGTGGCGCGCCCCGGAATGACGAGAGGAAAGACCGTGCGCCTTACGCGACGCCCGCCCGCAGCAGATCGTGCAGGTGCACGATGCCCACCACCTTGTCCGCTTCGGTCACGACCAGCGTCGTGATCTTGCGTGTGTTCAGCACCTCGATCATCTCGGTGGCGAGCATCGAGGGCGGCACGGTCTTCGGCTGTCTCGTCATGATGTCGTCGACGGACGCCGTCAGGAGATCCGGCCGCATGTGGCGGCGCAGATCGCCGTCGGTGATGATGCCCGCGATGCCGCCGGCATCGTCGACGATGCAGACGCACCCGAGGCCCTTGGCGGACATCTCCATCACCGCGTCCGACATCTTGGTGCCGAGCGGCTTGAGCGGGATCTCCGCGCCCGTGCGCATGTAGTCGCGGACGAATTTCAGCATCGCGCCCAGCTTGCCGCCGGGGTGGAAATGCGCGAACTCCAGCGCGGTGAAGCCGCGGCCTTCGAGCAGCGCGATCGCGATGGCATCGCCGATCGCGACCTGCATCATCGTCGAGGTGGTCGGTGCCAGATTGTGCGGGCAGGCCTCGCGCGCCTTCGGCAGCTCGATCACGATGTCGGCGGCCTGTCCCAGCGAGGACGTGGCGTTCGAGGTCACCGCGATCATCGGGATCGCGAAGCGCGCCGAATAGTTCACGAGGGTCTTCATCTCCGGCTGCTCGCCGGACCAGGACAGCGCCATGATGACGTCGTCGGCGGTGATCATGCCGAGGTCGCCATGGGCGGCTTCCGCGGTGTGGACGAAGAAGGCCGGCGTGCCGGTCGAGGCCAGCGTCGCCGCGATCTTGCGCGCCATGTGGCCCGATTTGCCGAGCCCGGTGACGATGACGCGGCCCTTGGCGTTGCGGATCAGGTCGACCGCCTTGGCGAAGGTGGCGCCCAGCGGACCGCGTAGCGCGGCGGCGAGCGCATTGATGCCGCCGCTCTCCGTCTCCAGCGTGCGGAGTGCGGATTCGACGCTATCGGGGATGGGGCCGGATGATTGGGTCATCAGCGGTTTCGAGCTCGGCATGTCTGGGGTCCAGGGAGGAGGGGCGCTCGCCCGTTGGCGCCTGCTTAGCATGCCCGAGCGGGAGAGGCGACGCGGCCGCCAAAGCCCTCAACCGGTCATTAACCATAATTGTTTTAACTCCATTAACGATGGTTCCCGCCAACCGGTGGAGGTCATCATGGAAGTCTCTGATTTCGTTGGAGTTCTTACATCGTGGGGGCGCCTCCAGGCACGAGCCGGAGCAAACGCGGGCATTTCCTGCGCGCGACTTTGCCGTGCCTTGCGCTGACCGCCCTGCAAAGCGCGCCGGCGGCTGCCCAGAGCCTCACGCCCGACCTGTTCAATCCCAACCGCGGCGGCTTTGCCGCGCCCGACACGCTGCCGACGCGCCGCACGGCGGGCGTGCCGCAGGCACCCTCGGATGCGCTCCCGGCGCTGCCCGATCCCAATGCCGATCCGCGCAAGCGCCAGCAGGCGCCGGCGACCTCGCGCGTCGGTCAGGTCCCGACCTACGGCCTGCCGGCGGCCAACGGCGCCAACGCCTCCGGCTACGACTCGCTCAACCGCAAGCGGCAGCAGCCCAAGCTCTATCCCGGGCAGCCGAAGCCGAAGCGTCCGGTCGGACCGGGCTCGCCGGTGCCGCCGGCAACGCCGGACAGGACGCTTGGCCCGCCGCGCATCGCGCCGCCGCCGTCCGAGACCGCGCACAAGACACCGGTCGCCCCGGCGATGGCCGGCAACGTGCCGGGCCAGCCGCTGCGCCGCCGCCTCAAGGTCGATGACGACGCGTTCGGCGCGGTCGGCGACTATGCCGGCAGCTTCCTGATCAAGGGCGGGCTCGAGCTCTCCGCCGGCTACGACACCAATCCGGCGCGCCTGAACAAGCCGGTCGGCTCGCCGGCCTATGTCGTCGCGCCCGATCTTCTCGTGATGTCCGACTGGGAGCGCCACGCGCTGGTCGCCGATCTGCGCGGCTCGTTCTCCGGCTACACCAACAACATGCCGGCGACGATCGACGGCTTCGCCTCGCCGTCGCCGGTCGAGATCGACCGCCCCGATTTCACCGGCCATGTCGACGGCCGCCTCGACGTCGACCGCGATTTCAAGCTGACCTCGCAGCTCCGCCTGCGGATCGCCACCGACAATCCCGGCAGCCCGAACGTGCAGGCCGGCCTGCAGAAATATCCGGTTTACGCCGCCTACGGCACCACGCTCGGCTTCGACCAGACTTTTAATCGCTTCCAGGTCGCAGCCGGCGCCACGGTGGATCGCATCGCCTACACCGATTCCAAGCTCACCGATGGCTCGACCTTCAGCAACGGCGATCGCGACTTCAACCAGTATGGCGGCGTCGGCCGCTTCTCCTACGACCTGAAGCCGGGCCTGAAGCCGTTCGTCGAGATCGAGGGCGACACCCGCGTGCACGACCAGGCCGCCGACCGCAACGGCTACTTCCGCGATTCGAACGGCGGCTACGCGAAGGTCGGCTCGTCCTTCGAGTTCTCGCGCATCCTCATCGGCGAGATCTCGGTCGGCTATTCCGCGCGCAATTACGTCGACCCGCGCCTCAGCCAGCTCGCGGGCTTCCTCACCTCGGGCTCGCTGATCTGGAACGCGAGCGGCCTCACCACGGTGAAATTCGCCACCGACACGCAGATCGCCGAGACCACGGTCCCCGGCTCCTCCGGCGTGCTGGTGCACACCTACGGGGTCGAGGTCGATCACGACTTCCGCCGCTGGCTCACCGCAGTCGGCAGGTTCACCTACGGCACCTACGATTACCAGAACCAGGGCCGCAACGACAAAACCTACTCGCTCGAAGGCAATCTGATCTACAAGCTCAACCGCAACATCTGGATCAAGGGCACACTGCGCCACGACATCCTTGATTCGAACCAGGCGGGCTCGAGTTCGCAGGGGACGGTTGTGATGCTGGGGGTGAGGTTGCAGAATTAAGTTGGCGGTGACCGATCGACGTGGATCTATAGAGATGGCTTCTTTATAGGCTTAGCCATTGCTGTAGTGAGAAGAGTGTTCAACGGACCATGAGCTCCCCAACTGGCTTTGGCGTTCGAGCGCTCAACCGGCGGCCAACTTCTGGACGAGAAATAAATGGCAGCTTGTATATAGGATGACACCGACGGGTATATTGCAAAAAGATCCTTTCGACGGGCGTGATCGCCAAATCTTCCAACATAAATGGCGGCGATCGCTCGCAAGGCATCGTGATGCGTGGCATCTCTTAGAAGTCTCAAAGATGTCTTGATGGAAGTGTCTTTAAAGGGGCGGCGCTGCATGAGTGCCGCTAGCACCCACATTTTTTGCCAATCCGTAAGGGATGCGTCTGCGAGCAACTCTGTAAGCAATTCGCTCACGCCCGTCTTCTCCAGGAATTTCGCGAGATACGACGCATATATTTGCGACATTGAAGGCCGTTTCTTAAACGCATCAAGGACGTGAGCTATAGCGTAGTCCGAGGCTGCCTTTGAGAATAGCGGCAAGCAAAATCTTTCAATGTTCTCCTCTTGGCCTGGGTAATCGGAGAGCGAGTCGAAGAGAATCTTAGTTGCCTCTAATTCCAATTCCTCTTTTTGATCTTGGTCTGCTTCGTCCTCTTCATCATTCCATTCCGACTGAAATCCATAGTCGGCACTAAAATCGGTATCATCAACTTGTTTCGATATTTCTTCGACGGCATTAGAAAATAAGAGCCTCCAAGTCTGGCTCCTCTGTCAGAAGCGAAGCTTTGGGCATGATGACCGATTTAGCTTCGTTTAGTGCTAAGTCGTACCCTCGCAGGTACGGTATTAATATACGAAGTAGCTTGTCTGCTGCATCGACACTTTCAACGAAAATGTAAATGTCATCCACATACCGGGCGGATGGCGTCCCATATTCATCCAAGAATTCGTCGATCGGCGCCATATAGTGATTTCCAAGCAGATCAGATGGATACATGCCTTGCAGAATTCCACGAGAGCTGCGCTCACCCGTGTAGCTCGTTAGAAGTGCCTCTAGTCGGCTTGAAAGAGACTTGGGATAGCCGGCGTCGCTCAGAATATTGATCATGGTATGTTGATTCAGTGAGCCAAAGAAATTGGCGACGTCTATCTTTAAAATGTACTGCAAGCTTTTCGATTTTGCGTGTTTGGCAAGAGATCTTTGCAGGCGGCTCCAGCACGCTCTCGTTGGTTGGAACATGCTTTCACTGTCGCCTTCGGCGAGCCAATGGCTAAATGAGCGGCGCTTATCAGTTTTCGATTCAATAATGGGAGCAGCCCGATCGGCCAATGCCTGATAGAAAATGCGATCAGGCGGGAGCAAAATGCTGCCCGGGCGCGAGAATGGCGGCCCGCCACGTCGAGAGGGCACAAGAACTCGCATGCAGTGAGATTTTGGCACATCTATTGTGATCGGAACGCTCGGGCTAAAGGTTCCTGATTTTAGGTCAGACTTGAGTTGGTCTACGACCTCTTTGCCGGCCCTTCCGCAAATAAATCTTAGGTGGGGTGCGAATATAAAATCTGAGCGCATGTCGTATATCGCTCGGCGGAGAGCCAAGTTCCAGTCGATGGTCGCGATAAAGGAGTTGTCGAGCCCGAATGGCTCGCCAGATTTAAGATCCGCCATTTCAATTTACCTAGCGACATTTGCCGATTCCACCGAGTTAAGAATCTCGATGGCTTGCTGGACTGGGCGGCCAGCGAACCTTTCGATGAACTCGGTAGAGAGGGATATGGCCGATGAGAGAGGGGTGTCTCTTTCAGGTCCAGGTGAAACAAAACCGCCCGCTTCCAAGATAGCCTTCAATCGACGCATTCGTGCCGTCGTATCTTTGCCCCAAAGTTTCTTGATTTCAGCATAAGTGCTACGGCATAGAGCCTCTTTGATCGTCGTACGGGCGATGCTCTCCAGATCTTCTTTCCGAGTGATGGATCGCTGAAGGAGCACGCCATCCGCAGCCCGAACGTAATTTTGGCTTGCTGATACAAGGGCGATAATTTCCTTCCGTTTCGGTGCAGCCCGTTGGACGAAATGACCGAAGAGAATCCCGGGATCGAATCCGCCGTACCGCTTGGCTAGCATCTCCTTCTCGGCGATGAGAACGTTCTCAGCGCCGTCCGGCAAACGAAACTCGCCAGCTTCGTTTAGCCCTTCATGAACGTGCTGATTTCGCCAGGCAACCAACACTCTCATTAGTTCGAAATCGACCAATTGGGCTTTGTCAGTTAACTCGAGCTTCAACTCCGTAAAACGATCTGCGATCGAATAAGCCCCTTTGCCAGGTCGAGTGATTGATTTCCGAAGAATGTCGCGCTGATTAGACGAAAGGTGTGTCCAAGGAACATCTGCCACCTGCCGCAAATAGGAATCTAAGGCATCATGTACATGCCCAAGCATTGCTGAATGGATTAGCTGACGCGCTTGGTCGACCGCCTCTCTGGGTTTTTTGGGAACGTCCCAATTAATGCGCAAATCGTCGGGTTTGCCCTGCCCGCGCGCTATCCATTCGAGGCCGACATATGCGGCGTTGATGTGAAAGGTGCAGTTGCCCAATCTGCGCTGGAAGTCGCGGAAGGTGGGCGTCCGAGAGAGTGTGAACATACGAGCCTGAAAGGATTCGAACCTTTGTCCCGAGAATGAGAAGCAGCGCGAAAGGCTACGATAAAACTCGGTGTCCTGCCGCTAGACGACAGGCCCAAACTCAATATGACAAATTGTAGGCAGTTGATCTAGCAATTTCAGAGAGAAGTGGCCCGAAGCGAGCTCCTGATCCGATCGAGGAACCGGACTAGAAACGTGGCTTCTAGGTCTATTTGCGGAGTCCGCCTACCGCGGCAGATCCGTCTTCCCCATCAGGAACGTGTCGATCGACCGGGCGCACAGCCGGCCCTCGCGGATCGCCCACACCACCAGCGATTGCCCGCGGCGCATGTCGCCGGCGGTGAACACGTTCGGGCGCGAGGTCTGGTAGTCGAGCGTGTTGGCCTTGACGTTGCCGCGCGGGTCGAGGTCGACCGAGAGCAGCTTGAGAAGGCCCTCGTGCACGGGATGCACGAAGCCCATCGCGAGCAGGACCAACTCGGCATCGAGCTCGAACTCGGTGCCGTCAATCGGCTTGAACTTGTCGTCGACGCGGACGCAGTGCAGCTTCTTGACCTTGCCGTTCTCGCCGGAAAACTTCTGCGTCAGCACGGCGTATTCGCGGACCGCGCCTTCGGCCTGGCTCGACGACGTCCGCATCTTCAGCGGCCAGTTCGGCCAGGTCAGGCCCTTGTTCTCGCGCTCGGGCGGGGCGGGCATGATCTCGAGCTGGGTCACCGAGAGCGCGCCCTGGCGCAGCGAGGTGCCGATGCAGTCGGATCCGGTGTCGCCGCCGCCGATGACGACGACATGCTTGCCGCCGGCCAGAATCTCCTGGACGCCGTTCAGCGGCTCGCTGGAGACGCGGCGGTTCTGCTGCGGCAGGAAGTCCATGGCGTAATGGATGCCGTTGAGGTCGCGGCCGGGGATCGGCAGGTCGCGCGGAGCTTCCGCGCCGCCGGTCAGCGCGACGGCGTCGTAGTCGTTGAGCATCTCGCGCGGATCGACATTGCCGTCAGCGCCGACATGGCTGTTGTAGTGGAAGGTGACGCCTTCGCCTTCCATCTGCTTGACGCGGCGGTCGATGACGCCCTTCTCCATCTTGAAGTCGGGGATGCCGTAGCGCAGCAGGCCGCCGGCCTTGGCGAACTTCTCGAACAGATGCACGTCGTGGCCGGCGCGCGCGAGCTGCTGGGCGCAGGCCATGCCGGCCGGACCCGAGCCGATCACGGCGACCTTCTTGCCGGTCTTCACAGCCGCCACTTCCGGCCTCAGCCAGCCATTGTCCCAGGCGCGGTCGACGATGGCGCATTCGATGGTCTTGATGGTGACCGGGTTGTCGTCGATGTTGAGCGTGCAGGACGCCTCGCACGGCGCCGGGCAGATGCGGCCGGTGAACTCCGGGAAGTTGTTGGTCGAGTGCAGGTTGCGCGAGGCCTCTTCCCAATTGCCCTGATAGACGAGGTCGTTGAAATCAGGGATCTGGTTGTTGACCGGGCAGCCGGGCGTGCCGGGCGCCACCGAGCCGGTGCCGTGGCAATAGGGAATGCCGCAGTTCATGCAGCGCGCGGCCTGATCGCGCGTTTCCTTCTCGGTCAAGGGAACGACGAACTCGTTGTAATGCTTCACGCGCTCGGCGACCGGGGTGTACTTGCGATCATGCCGTTCGATTTCGAGAAAACCCGTGATCTTGCCCATTAAACCCGAAGTCCCTGCCGCTTAATTCGTTTGTTGCTTCTTCAACCGTCATTGCGAGGAGCTCGTGACAAAATTGCGAGGCAATTTTGCACTGTAGCGACGAAGCAATCCAGTCTGTTACTGAGGAGAAAGTCTGGATTGCTTCGCTACGCTCGCAATGACGGGCGCTGATATTGTTACGCCCCGATCGCGATTTTCGGCTCGGCGTCCGCGTTGGCGGCCATTTCGCGCAGCGCGCGCCGGTACTCCACCGGCATCACCTTGCGGAATTTGGGCAGCCAGTCCTTCCAATTGGCAAGGATCTCGGCGGCGCGCTTGGAGCCGGTCGCTTTCGCATGGCGCGTGATCAGGACGTGCAGGCGCTCGACGTCGGAGTCGAGCAGGTTCTGGAACACGTCGACCCGGCCATGCGCCTCGAGGTCACCGGCGTGATTGTAGGTGCCGGCGTTGATCAGCTCTTCCGACAGGACCGGCTCGAGCTCGACCATGCTGAGATTGCACAGCTTGTCGAAGTCGCCGGTCTCGTCGAGCACGTACGCGATGCCGCCGGACATGCCGGCCGCAAAATTGCGCCCGGTCTTGCCGAGCACGACCACGATGCCGCCGGTCATGTATTCACAGCAATGATCGCCGGCGCCTTCGACGACCGCCACCGCACCCGAGTTGCGCACGGCGAAACGCTCGCCGGCGACGCCGCGGAAGTAGCACTCGCCCTGGATGGCGCCATACATCACCGTGTTGCCGACGATGATGCTCTCTTCCGGCACGATGCCGCTGTTGGCGGGGGGCTTGACGATGATCTTGCCGCCCGAGAGGCCCTTGCCGACATAGTCGTTGGCTTCGCCTTCGAGCTCGAAGGTGACGCCTTGCGCCAGCCACGCGCCGAACGCCTGGCCGGCGGTGCCCTTGAGGCCGACATGGATGGTGTCGTGCGGCAGACCGGCATGGCCGTAGATCTTGGCGACCGCGCCCGACAGCATTGCACCCGCGGAGCGGTTGGTGCTGTTGATCCTGGCCTCGATCTTCACCGGCGCGCCGCGGTCGAGCGCAGGCGTCGCCTTCTCGATCAGCGTGCGGTCGAGCACCGCTTCCAGATGATGGTTCTGGCGCTCGGAGTGATAGATCTTCTGGCCCTTCTCTTCCTTCTGCTTGACGAACAGCTTCGAGAAATCGAGGCCCTTGGCCTTCCAGTGCGCGACCAGCCTGGTCTGGTCGAGCAGCTGAACCTGGCCGATCATCTCGTTGAAGGTGCGGAAGCCGAGCGATGCCATGATCTCGCGGACTTCCTCGGCGACGAAGAAGAAGTAGTTGATCACGTGCTCCGGCTGGCCGGTGAAGCGCTTGCGCAGGACGGGGTCCTGGGTCGCGACGCCGACCGGGCAGGTGTTGAGGTGGCACTTGCGCATCATGATGCAACCCGCCGCGATCAGCGGCGCGGTGGCGAAGCCGAACTCGTCGGCGCCCAACAGCGCGCCGATCACGACGTCGCGGCCGGTGCGGAAGCCGCCGTCGACCTGGACCACGATGCGGCTGCGCAGCCGCTCGCGCACCAGCGTCTGGTGGGTCTCGGCGAGGCCGATTTCCCAGGGCGAGCCGGCGTGCTTGATCGAGGTCAGCGGCGAAGCGCCGGTGCCGCCCTCGAAGCCCGCGATGGTGACATGGTCGGCGCGCGCCTTGGCGACGCCCGCGGCCACGGTGCCGACGCCGATCTCGGAGACGAGCTTGACCGAGACGTCACCCGTCGGGTTGACGTTCTTGAGGTCGTAGATGAGCTGTGCCAGATCCTCGATCGAGTAGATGTCGTGGTGCGGCGGCGGCGAGATCAGGCCGACGCCCGGCGTCGAGTGACGCACCTTCGCGATGGTCGCGTCGACCTTGTGGCCGGGCAGCTGGCCGCCTTCGCCGGGCTTGGCACCCTGCGCCATCTTGATCTGCATCATGTCGGAGTTGACGAGGTACTCCGTGGTGACGCCGAAGCGACCCGAGGCGACCTGCTTGATCGCCGAGCGCATGGAATCGCCGTTCGGCATCGGCTTGAAGCGGTCGGCTTCCTCGCCGCCTTCACCGGTGTTCGACTTGCCGCCGATCCGGTTCATGGCGATCGCGAGCGTGGTGTGCGCCTCGCGCGAGATCGAGCCGAAGCTCATCGCGCCGGTGGCGAAACGCTTGACGATGTCCTTGGCCGGCTCGACCTGGTCGAGCGGCACGGGCTTGCGCTTCTCTTCGTCGGCATTCTTGATCCGGAACAGACCGCGCAGCGTCAGCAAGCGCTCCGACTGCTCGTTGAGGATCTTTGCGAAGGCGCGGTAGCGCTCCAGCGAATTGCCGCGGGCGGCGTGCTGGAGCAGCCCGACCGACTCCGCGGTCCAGGCATGATCCTCGCCGCGGCTGCGATAGGCGTATTCACCGCCGACATCGAGCGCGCTCTTGTAGACCAAGGCATCGCCGAACGCGTCGGCATGGCGGCGCACGGCCTCTTCCGCGATCTCGCCAAGACCCACGCCCTCGACGCGGGTGTGGGTGCCGGCGAAGAACTTTGCGACGAAGTCCGCCTTGAGGCCGACGGCGTCGAAGATCTGCGCGCCGCAATAGGACTGGTAGGTCGAGATGCCCATCTTGGACATCACCTTGAGCAAGCCCTTGCCGATCGATTTGATGTAGCGCTTGACGATCTCGTAATCATCGAGCGAGCCGGGCAGGCGGTCCTTCATCGCGATGATGGTTTCGAACGCCAGGTACGGATTGATCGCTTCGGCGCCGTAGCCGGCAAGGCAGGCGAAGTGGTGCACTTCGCGCGGCTCGCCGGATTCGACGACGAGACCGACCGAGGTGCGCAGTCCGACGCGGATCAAATGATGATGCACGGCGGCGCAGGCGAGCAGTGCCGGGATCGGCACCCGGTCGGTGCCGACCATGCGGTCGGACAGGATGATGATGTTGACGCCCTCGCGCACCGCGCTCTCGGCGCGTGCGCAGAGCTCGTCGAGCACCTGGTCCATGCCGGCAGCACCAAGGCCGGCGTGGAAGGTGGTGTCGAGCGTACGCGACTTGAAATGCGACTCGGCGACGTCGGAGATCGAGCGGATCTTCTCGAGGTCCGCATCGGTCAGGATCGGCTGGCGCGCTTCGAGACGCTTGGTGGTGGCGAGGCCCTGCAGGTCGAACAGGTTCGGCCGCGGTCCGATGATGGAGACGAGGCTCATCACCAGCTCCTCGCGGATCGGGTCGATCGGCGGGTTGGTGACCTGCGCGAAGTTCTGCTTGAAGTAGGTGAACAGCGGCTTGGCCCTGTCCGACAGCGCCGAGATCGGCGTGTCGTTGCCCATCGAGCCCGCGGCTTCCTCGCCGGTCGAGGCCATCGGCGTCATCAGGATGGAGATGTCTTCCTGGCTGTAGCCGAACGCCTGCTGCCGATCGAGCAGCGACAGGTTGGAGCGCACGCCGGTGGTCGGCACCTTCGGCAGCTCTTCCAGCACGATCTGGGTCCGCTCCAGCCACTCCTTGTAGGGATGGCTTCGGGCGAGCTCGGCCTTGATCTCGTCGTCCGGAATCAGGCGGCCCTGCTCGAGGTCGACCAGCAGCATCTTGCCGGGCTGCAGACGCCACTTGGTGATGATCTGGTCCTCGGGGATCGTCAGCACGCCCATCTCGGACGCCATGACGATGCGGTCGTCTTTGGTCACGAGATAGCGCGCCGGCCGAAGGCCGTTGCGGTCGAGCGTGGCGCCGATCTGGCGGCCGTCGGTGAAGGCGATTGCGGCGGGGCCGTCCCACGGCTCCATCAGCGCGGCATGATATTCGTAGAAGGCGCGGCGCTTCTCATCCATCAGGGGATTGCCGGCCCACGCCTCCGGAATCATCATCATCACGGCGTGCGGCAGCGAATAGCCGCCCTGCACCAGGAATTCGAGCGCGTTGTCGAAGCAGGCGGTGTCCGACTGGCCTTCATAAGAGATGGGCCAGAGGCGGTTGATGTCCTTGCCATAGAGCTCGGAACTCACGGAAGCCTGACGCGCCGCCATCCAATTGGTGTTGCCGCGCAGCGTGTTGATCTCGCCGTTATGCGCGATCATGCGGTAAGGATGCGCCAGCGACCAGGCCGGGAAGGTGTTGGTCGAAAAGCGCTGATGCACCAGCGCCAGCGCGCTCTCGAAGTCCGCCTCATGCAGGTCGGGATAGTACTTGCCGAGCTGGTCGGCGAGGAACATGCCCTTGTAGATCACGGTGCGGCAGGACATCGAGCAGGGGTAATAGCCCGCGAGCCCGCGGTCGCGGCGCTGGTAGATTGCCTGCGAGATCGACTTGCGCAGGATGTAGAGCCGGCGCTCGAACTCATCGTCGGTCTTGGCGACGCCGTTGCGGCCGATGAACACCTGCATGCAGGCGGGCTCGGTCGGCTTCACGGTGACGCCGAGCGAGGAATTGTCGGTCGGCACGTCGCGCCAGCCGAGCAGGGTCAGGCCCTCTTCCTTGATCTGGTCGGCGATGATGCTCTTGATGACGTTGCGCCAGGCGGTGTCGCGCGGCAGGAACAGCGCGCCGATGGCGTATTCGCCGGGATTGGGCAGCGCGAAGCCGAGCTCCTTGGCCTTGCGGCTGAAGAACGCGTGCGGGATCTGCACCAGGATGCCGGCGCCGTCACCGGCGCGCGGATCGGCGCCGACGGCGCCGCGATGCTCGAGGTTGCAGAGGATGTTGAGCGCGTCCGCGACGATCTCGTGGGACTTCTTGCCCTTGATGTTGGCAATGAAGCCGACGCCGCAGGAATCCTTCTCCAGGCTCGGATCGTAGAGGCCTTCGGCCGGCGGGCGCGAATTGTGTTCCTGAATCGGATCGGTCGTTTTCGAGGCGACCGTCGCCGACAGTTCTTCTGCCACGATGTTTGCGCGCTCGAATTGCGACCCGTTCATGGTTCCGTCCTCTCCATGCGGCAAGCTGCCTCACCGCCATCTTCGGCGCACCTTGGGCGTTCCGCGGCACCCGCCTCTGGGTCACCGCTCGTCCGCTGCGAGCCGCATTTTCTTAAATTCAGGCCTAGGCGTTCTACGTCCCCGAGAACGGCTTTGCCTGGTACCTTCCTGGCGCTCGAAAGCACCAGCTTTCGCTGCAATCCCTGTGCCGGAACCGCAAGCAAAATTGAGACAGCTTTCCTGTCCTAACCATCACCTTGCCAAATTTTTGTCTAGCACACAAGCGCGCGGAAGTCCCGATTCCCAGAGTGTCAATCAGCGCTTTCCGCATGACACGCGGCCCCGGTTTTGAAGCAAACGCGCCCTGATCCGGCCCTGCCGACGCCGAAATCCCGAATGAAGCTTCGGATCAGCCCTTCGAAAGGCGCGCCACGCCGCAAGAAGCGAAAGAGCGCGAGGTATTCGGGGCCTGACAGGAGCGTGTCGACCATGAAGTTTTTCACAGGATGTGTGGCCGCTGCCACGCTGGCGCTGGCTGCGACCGCAGCATCAACGCAGGTTTTTGCACAAGTTCCCGCGGGCGGGGCCATGATCGCGGTGTCGGATTTCGACGGCCCCTATGCGCCGTTGGAAGCCGCGCCGCCACCGCCGCCGCGTTATGGCTACGGCTATGGCTACGAAGAGCGCGGCCCGGCGCCGGTGCTGCTGCCGTCGACGGAGGTTTACGCGGTGCTGCGCGAGAACGGCTTCTCGCCGCTCGGCATCCCGCGCCTGCGCGGCAATGTCTATACCATCGCTGTGATCGACCACCGCGGCGACGACGGCCGCCTCGTGATCGATGCCCGTGACGGGAGAATTCTGCGCTTCATGCCTGCCGCCGACGCCTACGGCATGGCGCCCAGCTATGAGGTGCCGACGGTTGCACCTTACCGCCCCCAAAGCGCGCTGCCGCCGCCGACCATGGTCCGCGGCGGCCCGCCGCGTCCGCCGGCCCCGATCCCGCATGTCGCCAGCCGCACCGTGCCGCTGCCCAAGGCCGCCCCGCCCCGTGGCGAAGCGCCTGTCGCCGCCGCCAAGCCGGCCGTGCCAGCCGCGCAGCAGGCACAAGCGCCGCAGGCACAGCCCACCCAGCAGACCGCTGCCGTGCAGGCAAAGCCCGCTGAAGCCGCCCCGCAAACCGCCGCTCCAACCGTCGGCCAGGCCAAGCCGGCGGCGACAATCATGCCGACGCAGGAGATGCCGGCGGCACAGGGGCTGGATTAGCGCGTTGCTGGTTTGACTGTCGTCCCCGCGAACGCAGGGACGACATCGGGGAGAGACCTGAGCAAAACAAAAAGGCGCCTGAGCGGTTCAGGCGCCTTTTTCAACGTGATCGCCGGTCAGCTCCGTGCATACCCCGCGGCTTCCAGGATCAAATTCGCAACGTCCTTCGGATGCGACACCAGCGAGAGGTGGCCGGCGTCGAGCTCGATCGTGGTTGCGTTCATGCGCTTGGCGAGGAAGCGTTCGAAATCGGGATTGATGGTGTAGTCGTTCTTCGACACCGCGTACCAGCTCGGCTTGGCGTGCCATGCCGCTTCCGTGGTACGGCCGGCGAAAATCGAGGCGGCCGTCGGCCACTGCACGGCGTAGAGCTCCTTCGCCTGCTCCGGCTTCACGCCGTTGGCAAAATACTTCAGGAAGGCGTCTTCCGAGAGCTTTGTGTAGCCGTCGTGCTCGACGATGCCGGCGCGGGCCGGGCCTGCCGGAAATTGCTTCGACAGCGCGACGAAGTCTTCGTTTGCATCGGGCGCGCGGGCGGCGACGTAGACGAGGCCGGTGACCTTCGGGTCGTTGCCGACCTGGCTGATCACGGTGCCGCCCCAGGAATGCGCGACCAGCACGGTCGGACCATCCTGTTCAGCCAGCGCGCGCCTGGTCGCCTCGACGGAATCCGCAAGCGACGACAGCGGATTTTGCACGGCAGTCACGTGCAGCCCTGCGGCCTGGAGGATCGGGATCACCTCCGACCAGCTCGAGCCGTCGGCCCAGGCGCCATGCACCAGCACGACGTTCTTCGCTTTCACCGTCTGCGGTGTCTGCGCGTGAGCAAGGCTGATGGGGGCCGCCAGCAGGCTCGCGGCGACGAAAAGGCTGCGCCAAAGTGACATCATCGTTCTCCGTATTGTTTTGGCTTCGATGCCCAAAGGACGGAGCGCGTCGTCGCGGCGTTACGTGTCCTCACCGTTCTGTGATGCGATGCAAAACGAAAAAACGCCCCGGGGCACCGGGGCGTTTTCGCAACTTGGCGGCTATCGACGCGCTTAGGCGGCGACCGAGCTCTCGATCACCTGCGCCTTCGGCGCGCTGGAGTTGATGGCGATCTGGCGCGGCTTCTTGGCTTCGGGAATCTCGCGCACGAGGTCGACGTGAAGCAGCCCGTTCTCGAGCGAGGCGTCCTTCACCTGCACGAAGTCGGCAAGCTGGAAGGCGCGCTCGAAGGCACGCGCGGCGATGCCGCGGTAGAGCACTTCGGACTTCGAGTTCTCGTTGGCGACTTTCTCGCCCTTGATCGTCAGCGTGTTTTCCTTCGCGACGATGGAGAGCTCGTCCTTGGCGAAGCCCGAGACCGCCACGGTGATGCGGTAGGCGTTCTCGCCGGTGCGCTCGATGTTGTAGGGGGGATAACCGGGGCTGCCGTCCGAACCGGCCTGGTCGAGCAGGTTGAAGAGGCGGTCGAAGCCGACGGTGGAACGATAGAAGGGGGTGAGATCGTAACTACGCATGGTCAAGTCCTCCATTGAGCGACTGTTGGTAACCCGCCCGCCAATCGGGCCGGGCTTTAGTCTGTGTGCAGCCTGATGTTCCGGTTCCGAAACACTGGTAGCGGCCTGCACCATGGTGATATGGGTTCAGGGGAACGGCGTTCAAGAGGGCGGCAACTCGCGCCTTTTCGGCGCTCCCGTCCCTTGATTTGCAGCACTTCGCGCCCAAGCACCTCCAATCATGACGCTGGTCTCGATTCCGTCCAATCCCGTTCCCGAAGACGTCGTCAGCGGCACCATCAAGACTCCCGATGGCGCCGAGTTGCGCTTTGCGCGCTGGGCGCCGCCGGCGAACCGCAAGGGCACGGTGTGCGTCTTCACCGGACGCAGCGAGCAGATCGAGAAATATTTCGAGACCGTGCGAGATCTGCGCGACCGCGGCTTTGCGGTGGCGATGATCGACTGGCGCGGGCAGGGTCACTCCTCGCGCCGCCTGCGCGATCCGCGCAAGGGCTATGTGCGCGACTTCTCCGATTTCGAGATCGACGTCGAGACCTTCGTGCAGCAGGTGGTGCTGCCGGATTGTCCGCCGCCCTTCTTCGCGCTCGCGCACTCCATGGGCGGCACGGTGATGCTGCGGGTGGCGCATGCAGGCAAGCGCTGGTTCGACCGCATGGTGCTGTCGGCGCCGATGATCGACCTGCCGGGCCGTGCCACCTCGTTGCCGGCGCGGACTCTTCTGAGGACGATGCGTCTGCTCGGCATGGGCGGCCGTTATGTCCCCGGCGGCAACGACCACATCACCGGGCTCAATCCCTTCATCAACAATCCGCTGACCAGCGATCCCGTGCGCTACGCCCGCAATGCCGCGATCCTGGAGGAGGATCCGACGCTCGGGCTCGCGTCACCGACGGTCGCCTGGGCCGATACCGCTTTCCGCGCGATGAACACCTTCAAGGGCATGAACTACCCCTCCGAGATCCGCCAGCCGATCCTGATGCTGGCGGCCTCCAGCGACACCGTGGTCTCGACCGCGGCGATCGAGGAGTTCGCCTATCATCTGCGCGCCGGCTCCCATCTCGTGATCGCCGGCGCCAAGCACGAGATCCTCCAGGAGCAGGACCGCTACCGCTCCCAGTTCTGGGCCGCCTTCGACGCTTTCGTGCCGGGCACGCCGCTGTTCAAATAGCGGCATTCTCCGTCATTGCGAGGAGCCCTTGCGACGAAGCAATCCAGACTGTTTCCGCGGAAAGATTCTGGATTGCTTCGTTGCGCTCGCAATGACGGTGTCGATGCATTCCGGCCTCGCCCCGCATCCGCCTTCGCTGAAGCCCGGCGGACAAGAGCGGGGAGAGGTGAAGGCAGCTCACAGCGTCTTCAGATACTCGATCAGGTCGTAGCGCTCTTGCTCCTTGAGCACGCGGCCGATGGTGCCGTCCTTGCCGGGGCCTGGCGTGCCATCGAACGAGTGGCCGGCATTGCTGTTGCCGAAGGTGTCGGTGCCATCAGACGCGCGCGTCGAGAAGCGCGACTGCCCGGTCTTGCAGCTCTCGCCGTCGACGACCGCGAAGCCGACCTGCTTCGGATCGTAGTCGCGACCACCACCCATGCAGAACGATTTGGGGCGCTCGGCCGCGGGGCTCAGCATCCAGTAGAGCGAGGGCACCGATCCGTTGTGCAGGTAAGGCGCGGTGGCCCAGACGCCGTTGAGCGGGCGCGCGCGATACCAGGGCCGCGGCTCCTTCGCCTCGGGCGGCTGCGGACCGGGATTCGGGCAGTTCTTGCGCTCACCCCACCAGGCCTGCTGAACCTTCGGGTCGATCTTCGCATCGTCCATCGCCTTGCGGCTGACGATGTCGACGAGCACCATCAGCCCGAGCGAGTACGGCATGTCGGTCGAGGAGATGGCCGGCAGATTGCAACTCCACCAGGCATTGAGATTCTGCGTGGGATCGAGCTTGAGAAAGCCCGGGACCTGAACCGTCCGCGTCTCCAGCACGCTGGCCTGAGCGGGATCGGTGCCCATGCCTTTGACGCTTTTCTGGACCTCGTTCAGGAATTTGTCGTTGCCGATGGTCTCCCAGCGCGACGAGGACCAGATGCTCTGGTCCGGAAACTCGGTGTCGAACACGGGATCGTTGACCGGCCCGAGATGGCATTCGACGCAGATCTGCGCGTAGAGCTTGCGGCCGCTCTTGACGCGCTCACCATCGATCTTCCAGGCATTGTCGCCGAAGATGTCCGACGGCCATTTCGGCGATGTCAGTCCGGAGAACTGCTTTTTCGGATAGGGCGCCGACCCCTTCAGCAGATCCTCGATCCAGTTCAGATTCTTGATATCCATCGACGAGCGGAACAGCGTGTCCTTGGGGGTATTGTCGGACAGATTGAGCAGCGCCGTCACGCCCAGCGCTTCGCCGGCGTTGCGGATCAGCGGTTGTTCGATGGAAGCGTCATATTGCGCGAATTTGAGCCAGGGCACGGTCCAGATCGGCGGGAAGCTGACCGGCGCGTCCTTGGCATGCAGATTCTTTTCGAAGCCGCTGAGGCCGCTGAGCGTCATGTCCTGGGCGAAGACCTGATTGCCGATGCGGTTGAGCGCGTCGAGACGGCCGTATCCTTCCTCCGTGTCCTGCTGCTTCTCTTCCCGCTTCGTCTTCTCGTTGAACCTCGTCTTGCCGTCGATGGTTTTCGCGTAGGTCTTCTCCCAGTCGATCAGGAATGTGCTGATCGCGCGCAGCTTCTGCTTCAGCGCATCGCGATCCGCATCACTGGCGGAGGCGCCGAGCACACGGTCGGCGAAGCGCGTAAAGCGACCCGGCACGAGGAGCGTGTAGGCGATCGACAAACCCGTCGTGACCTCGAGCTTCCTCAGGTCGGTCATCGCCGGGCCGCCGTCGAAACGGATGTCGATGCCCTTGTAGTGGATCTGGCCGGTGTGGCAGGCGGCGCAGGTCAGGCCGATCCGGTCCTCGCCGACCTGGCCGGTCGTAGGATCGGGTACGCCGGTCATGCGCGCAAAGCCGACGGGCAGGCCGTCGACGTTTTCAGCCTGGGTGCCCCAGTTAACGGGCGGATCCCAAAGCCGCGCCGGCACCGGCTTCGTCTTGTCGTAGACGTTGGCATAGCCGAACCGGCGCAGCGTGGCGTCGTCGGTGTTGATCGTCTGTGGGCTGGGGATGAAGCCGAAGCGCTGCAGATGGTCGCTGTCATGCAGCATCCCGGGCTTGGCGAAGAAATGAAGCCGCGGCTGCTCGAGCGCCATGAACCAGCTATACGGCACCGGGAAGGTCGCGGTGCCCTGGCTGGCGTGATGAAACCAGTGCCGGTCCTCCAGCGCCCAGTTTTGCTCGAGCCAGTATGCGGCCCGGGGTTCGACGAGCTTCGGCAATGGCGGCGCCACCAGGTCACCGAGGATGCCGGGCAGCATCGGCTGGAACTGATCCGGAAAGCGCAGCGCCACGATGCCAAAGACGAGGAGCGCGGCGACGAGTCCGCCGGCAGCGCGCAAGATCAGCGAGGGCGGGGTGACCGGCTGGCTGACCACTCGCTGGGTGATCCTGTCAGGGAATTTGCGCTCGTTGAACAATGTCCTCACCTCGGCCACGCTGAGATAGCGGTCATCACCCTGACCCTTGCCCATGATCTTGAGCAGGATCGGCCATTCGAACTTCATCAGGATCGGGTAGTACCAGCGCGCTTGCTTGCCGGCGCGCTTGAGGTTGTCCTTCATGAAGGTCTGGATTTGCGAGGCGTTGAGCCCGGTCTCTGTGCCGCCATCGGGATCGTCATAGGTGCCTCCGAAGCTGGCGAGCCGCGCGATCTCGTCCTCGTTGACGTGCCCGTCGACGCTGAGGATGCGCGAGCCGGCACCGAGCTTGTCGAGCGGGCCGCCGCGCAAGCCATTGAGCTGCGCGCCCCAGAAGATGCTCTGCAGGATGTGACAGGCGCCGTTGGCGATCAGCGCGACGCCGCGGACCTGGATGCGGGCCGAGGTCTTCTTCAGCCCGGACTCGCCGCTTGCATTTGCGATGGTCTGCGACAGCGTCCGCAGCGGGACGGTGCCGCCGTCGACGAAGCCTTCGCCGACGAGGCCGCGCAGGAAGGGGCAAGGATTGTTTGGCGAGACCTGGATCGAGGGATCGAAGGGAGGCTTCGAGGCGGGGTCGTTCATGGCCCAAAATCCTGAAAACAGCGAATCGTGAAATGAAGACGCGCCGATAGAGCGCGGAAAGTCCTAACAAACCGACAGCAACCTATACTACTTCAGCGTGTAATGAAGTGTGGCCGAATTCACTGTCCTGTCAATAAAAGCCGGCGCGAGGTCCCAAGGCACTGCGTAGGGACCGAGAAGGCCGGTCTGTCAGGACTCGGCCGCGCGTTTGACGTCGCTTTGCACCAGGGTCAGCTTGCCGAGCGGCACGCCCGCGTTCAGAAGGCCCTCGCGGTAATGGGCGAGGTCTTCGGGCCGCTTCCAGTGGAAATTGCGCAAATGACGATCGACATTCAGGGTCGGGTAGTTGCGCATGAGCACGCCGACGGCCTCGGTCGCCTCGCCGTCGCGGCCCGACTGTGCCAGCGCCGCGGCACGGATCGCCAGCGCCTGCATGTGGTTCGGGTTGATGTAGAGCTGCTCGCGGGCCCAGGACAGGGTCGCGTCGTATTGCCCCAGCAGATAATGGCTGAAGGCGTTCAGCGCGGCCCATTGGTAGCGCGGGTCGCTGTTGTCGCGCTGCGCGGCCATCGAGAACAGCTCGATCGCCTCGCGGTGCTCGCCGACGACGAAGTGGCAGATGCCGAGCACGCCGCGCGCGCCCATGTCGTAGGGATTGAGTGCGACCGCGCGTTTGGCGGCATCCATCGCGGCCTCGTAGTGCCCCTCCATGGCATGGGCCCAGGACAGGATCGAGAACGCGAAGGAGGAGCGCGGGTCGAGCCGGACGCTGGTCTCGGCGAGGTCCATCGCCTCGGCCCACATCTCGCGCGTGCCCTTGACCCACCCGAACTGGATGCTCTGGATCTGGATCGTGGCAAGATAGGCGTGCGCGATCGACAGTTTGGGGTCGAGCCTGATGGCCTCCCGGAACAGGTCGATCGCGGTGGCCAGGTCCTCCTTGGTCTGCCGGTAGTAGTGCGACAGCCCCTTGAGGAAGCGGTCCCAGGCGGTCACGTCGGTGGAGAGCCGCGCCGGCGCCGAGGCCTCTGCCCGGACGATCTCGGTGGCGATGGCGGCGGACAGATTGGTGGTGATCTCGTCCTGCATCGCGAACAGGTCGCCGATGTCGCGGTCGTAGCGCCCGGTCCAGAGTTGCTCGCCCGTCTCCGGCGCGACCAGTTCGGCGGTGACGCGGATCTTGGCTCCGGCGCGCCGCACCGAACCCTGGATCAAATAGGTGGCATCGATCTCGCGCGCGATCAGGCGGGTGCTGGTGTTCTTGCCCTTGAAAGCGAAGGTCGAGTTGCGGCTCAGCACGCGATAGAAGGATTGCAGCGACAGCGCGTGGATCAGATCCTCGGTGAGGCCGTCGGAGAAATATTCGTCCTGGGCGTCGCTGAGATTGGCGAAGGGCAGCACGCCGACGATCGCTGTGCGGTACTGCTGCGACAGCGCCGACGCCTCCCGGAGCTCGGGCGCGAGCGCCGGTGCGCCCTCGGGCGTCCAGGTCCAGACCCCGACCGCATCCTTGATGTTCTTGAAGCGATGGTTGCCGGCATCGACCAGCAGCACGGTCAGGTGCTTGCTCGCCTCCCGGTAGGCCTTGGCCGAGATGGCGAAGCCGCCGGGGCTCGCCACCGATTCGAGGCGGACGGCAATGTTGACATCGTCCCCGAATACCTCGTCCTCGTCGGCGATGACGTCGCCCATGTGGATGCCGAGGCGAAACTGCATGGCGCGCTCGGCAGGCAGGTGGTGGTTGCGCTCCGCCATCAGCGTCTGCATCGCGATCGCAGCCTCGGCGGCGCCGACGATGCTCGCGAACTCCAGCAGGAAGCCGTCGCCGGTGTTTTTGACGACGCGGCCGCCATGGTTGAGGATGATGGGATGGATCGCGCTGCGATGGGCCTTGAAGGCGGCATGGGTGCCGGCCTCGTCGCTGCCCATCATGCGCGAATAGCCGGCGACATCGGCGCAGACGATGGCGGCCAGACGTCTTTCCATAATCCGGAGCTCCAAGGGATCGATGACCGGCCACGGCGTGGCAGTCGCCTCGAATCCCGCATTTCCAAGAACCCTGCCTTTATAGAGCAGATAAGGCCAAGCGAAAGCATGATCCGCATTGCAAATTTGAGGTAATTTCCCTGCAATCCTGGCGGTGGACGGCGGCGGCCGAACCGAATAAGCCGCCTTTCAAGGCTGACGGGGGCACCTCACATGCTGGGCATTCACGAGATCTGGCTCTTCATCCTGTCGGGCATATTGCTCAACATCACGCCCGGCCCGGACTCGGTCTACGTGATCGGCCGCAGCATGCAGATGGGCTGGCGGGGCGGTGCCGCGGCCGCGCTCGGCATCAGTTTTGGCTGCTTTTTCCACGTCGCGGGCGCGGCAATCGGCCTTTCGGCCCTGCTGATGGCCTCATCGACCGCCTTCTCGATCCTGAAGCTGGTCGGCGCGGCCTATCTCGTCGTGACAGGACTTCAGATGCTATGGTCGCGCCCGGCGCTGGCCGCAGTCATCGACGAGCCCGTGCGGAGCTCGCTGCGGCGGGTCTTCCTCCAGGGCGTCTTTACCAACGCGCTCAATCCCAAGGTCGCGCTGTTCTTCCTGGCCTTCCTGCCGCAATTCGTCGCAGCCGATTCATCGCACAAGCCGCTCGCCTTCCTGACCCTCGGCCTGATCTTCATCTTTACGGGAACGCTCTGGTGCCTGGTGCTGGCGGCGTTCGCGGCAAGGGCCGCCCATCGCTTGCGGAGCTCCGAAGGCGCGATCGCCTGGGTCAACCGCGCCCTCGGCGGCCTCTTCATCTATCTCGGCATCCGCGTCGCCATGCTGGAGACGCGGTAACTCGGTCGAACGAACGATGGTTGAAGCACGCAGTCGGCCCGATAGAGGCCGCGCGGGGGAGGTTTCGATGGTTCGTGGAAGTTGTCTGTGCGGTACCGTGCGTTTCGAGGTCGATCAGGTGCGCGCGCTGACGCATTGTCATTGCGCCAATTGCCGCAAGCTGACCGGTGCCGCCTTCGCCACCTACGCCCATGTCGATGCCGACAAGTTTCGCTTCGTCGCGGGCGAGGACATGACGGTGGCTTACGAATCCGCGCCGGGGAGTTTCCGCCATCGCTGCAAGACCTGCGGCTGCCTGACGCCGGGCAAGGCGAGCTATCTGCCGACCGTCAGCATTCCGGCCGGCCTGCTCGATGACGATCCGGACGTCAGGCCTCGCCTGCACGTCTTCACCTCGTCGCGCGCGCCGTGGTGGACGATCCAGGACGATCTGCCCCAGCACGAGACATGGGTGCCGGGCTACGGGCCGAACTCCTGAGCTTCAGGCGAATTCCTTCAGCAGCGCGCTGCCGGCGAGATAGAGGCCGAGCAGGATCATCGCGATCAGGAACCAGCGGCGAAACGCTTCCGCCGGCATCCGCGCCCGCACCGACTGGCCGACGAACATGCCGGCAAAGGCCATGGCCATGCCCACCGCGCCCGGCACGGCATTGGCTGGCGTCAGCAATCCGCCGGCGGTCAGGTTGAAGGCGAGCGCCAGGGTGGCCGTCGTGAAGAACACGCCGAGCGCCTGCACCAACTCGTCCTTCTCCATGCCGATAGCCTGCATGAACGGCATCGAGGGGATCACCTGCACGCCGGTCGAGGCAGAGATCACACCGGTGACGACGCCGACCACGCCGCCGACCCATTTCTCGTTTCGAGGCGCGACGTGGAACTTGAATTTGCTGAGCCCGATGATCGCGTAGATCACGAGCAGGATTCCGAGCACGATCGTGCCGTAACGGGCATGGGGACCGGTCAGCGCGCCGGCATTGAGCCAGCACCCGATCACGGTGCCGATCATCAGCGGCCATAGCCGCCTCAGGATGTCGCGCAAGTGCGGGCCGGCGAAGGTCTGCCAGATATTGGTGACGATGGCGGGCACGATCACGATGGCGATCGCGCGGCTGGGTGCCATGCTCACCGCGAGCAGGCCCATGGACACGGTCGGCAGGCCGAGCCCGACCACGCCCTTGACGAATCCGGCGATCAGGAAGACGGCGGCGATGAGGATGAGGAGCGGGTCGATCATATCTTGCAGATTGACCGAAGCTGCGCACCGGCACAATCTGGAGGTTACGGAGACAGCCTTCGTCCATGACGGAGGCTGAGGAGATCCCGCCATGCGCTTCGACCTCGTCGACCTCCAGCTCTTCATCGCGGTCGCCGACCAGCGCAGCATCACGCGCGGTGCGGAGCGGTCGCATTTGGCACTGGCTTCGGCCAGCGCGCGCATCAAGGGATTGGAGGATGCACTCCGCGTTGCCCTGCTCAAGCGCGGGCGCCGCGGCATCGAGCTGACGGCCGCCGGAGAAAGCCTGCTCGACCACGCCCGCATCGTCATCCATAATGTCGAGGCCTTGCAAGGCGATCTCGCCGCCTATGCCAGCGGTGTGCGGGCGAGCGTGCTGCTGCTTGCCAACACGTCGGGGCTCTCGGAGCACCTGCCGCGGGCGCTCGCGGCGTTCCTGCGCGAGCATCCCGATATCAATGTCGACGTCGAGGAGCGCGAGAGCGCTGACATCGCCGCCGCGATTGTCAGCGGCGCTGCGGATATCGGCTTCGCGGCGGAGCACGCGCTGCCCGACAGCGTCGAACGATTTCTGTTCAGCGAGGACCGGCTGATGCTGGTGGCCGCGCGCAGAAGCGACCTCGGCAGTCGTCGCCAGATCGACTTCCAGGAGGTGACCGAACGCGATTTCGTCGGGCTTACGGCGTCGACTGCGTTGCAGGTCCACATCTCCCGGCATGCGGCGAAGCTCGGTGCCCGCCTCCGCGTTCGCGCCCGCCTGCGCGATTTCGACGCGATCTGCCAGATGGTCGCCGCCGACGTCGGGGTTGCCGTTGTTCCGGAAACCGCGGCGAGGCGCTGCGCGAGATCGATGCCGATCGTGGCCATCCGGATCCGCGACGGCTGGGCCAATCGAAGATTGACGATCTGCGCGCGCAGCTTCAAATCATTGCCGCGCCCCGCCAAGCAATTGGTGGACTATTTGCGTGCCGAAGTTCAGAGGTGAGACACGATCTTGAAGGTCTCGGGACGACGCAGCTCGCCAAGGCTCGAAAAGGCCACCCAAAAGGTGGCCTTTTCTGTCTACTTTTTGAGGTCGGCGGCGAAAAACTTGTTTGCCTCGGCCTTGGCTTCCTGATCCGCCTTGGCGTCGTATTTGAGTGGCAGGTTGAACTTCTTGCCGAGCTCGGTCGCTTCGGGGTTCGTGAAGGCGTGCACAGCGCCCGGATATTCGACGATCCGATAATCGGCCTTGGCGGCGTCGAAATCCTTCTTGAGCGCATCGTATTGCTCGCGCTTCACGAAGGGGTCGTCCGCGCCGTTCAGGATCAGGATTTTTGCCTTGACGGTTCCCGGCCCTGGTGCAGGCGTATTGAGACCAAGCGATGCGTGAAAGCCCGCAACGGCGGCGAGGTCGGCGCCGGCACGCGCCATGTTCAAAACCACCGCGCCGCCGAAGCAGTAACCAACGGCGCCGATCTGCTGGGGATTGACCGAAGCCTGTTTGGCAAGTTGGTCTCGCGCGGCCTTGAAGCGTGACTCCATGACCGCCGGGTTCTTCATCACCGCACCCGAGATCGCGCCGGCGTCCTTCGGGTTGTCGGCGGTCTTGGCGTCGCCATACATGTCGGCAATGAAGGTCGTGTAACCCTGCTCCGCGAACTTCCGTGCCTCGTTATGGATGTGATTGGTGATGCCCCACCATTCATGCACCATCACGATTCCGGGGCGCTTGGCCTGGCTGGCGTCGTCGTACACGACGAAGCCCTTCATTGTGGTCTCGCCGTCGGTATACGTGACCGGCTCCTCCTTGATCGCGGCGTTTGCGCTGGTGACCATTGCGATGGCGCAAAATGCTCCCAGTATCATTGTCCGCATGCTGACCTCCCGCGGGTTTGGCGCAATTACATTGGCATGCCAGACATTGCGGCGCCAGACTGCGAAGGCGGCGGTGTGCGACACAGGGCCGTGATTGCGCGGTTACGCCGACCCGCGGCAATTCCTTGTGTTACCCCTCGGGCAAAACAGGCGAGATCCGGATCAATTCACTTCGGGAACAAGGCTGCCGCTACTTCGCCGTTTCGACGCCGGCGTCCTTGATCACCTTGGCCCATTTCGCGGTCTCATCCGCGATGAACTGGCGAAAATGCTCCGGCTCATCGCCGATCAACGTTGCGCCTTGCGCGGCGAGCTTCTCCTTCACCGCCGGATCCGCCATCGCCTTCGTTGCCAGACCATGCAGCGCGGCGACGATCTCCTTCGGCGTGCCCTTTGGCGCGACCATGCCGTACCAGTTCTCGATGCGCAGGTCGGCAAAGCCTGTTTCCGCGGTGGTCGGGACATCAGGCGCGGTCGGCGAGCGCTCGGCCGAGCCGACCGCGATCGGCCGCAGGACGCCTGCCTTGACCTGCGGCAGCAGCACCGGCAGGTCGAGAAACGTCATCTGGACCTGCTGGCCCAGGAGATCGTTCACCGCGGGAGCTGCGCCGCGATAGGGCACGTGCACGATGTCGATCTTGGCCGTCAGCTTGAACAATTCGCCGGCGAGGTGCGGCAGGCTGCCCGGGCCGGAGGAGGCGAAGTTGAGTTTTCCGGGCTGTGCCTTGGCGAGCACGATCAGTTCGCCGATGTCCTTTACGGGGACGTTGGTGGCGACGACAAGCATTTCCGGCACGGTCGCAACCAGCGTCACCGGCGTGAGGTCGCTCGAGGTGTCGTAGGCAACCCTCTCCATGCTCGGGCTGATCGCGAGCGCGCCGGCTGAGGAGATCGCGATGGTGTAGCCGTCAGGAGTGGCCTTGGAGACGGCGTCGGTGCCGAGCACGCCGCCCTGGCCACCCCGGTTGTCGATCAGCACCGGCTGGCCCGACAGCTCCGACATGCGCTGGCCGATCACCCGCGCAATGATGTCGTTGGGCCCACCGGCCGGGAACGGCACGATCAGCTTGATTGGTTTTGCGGGAAAATTCTGCGCGGAGGCGAGGGCGGGAAACAGAAGCAGGAATGTGAGGAGGAGCTTAGGCCAGTTGTTCATGCAGGCTCTTTTCATGCGCGCTCCTTGGGACGTTTATCCGTTGAGCAGTTTCAGTGCTTCTTCATGGACGCGAGGATCGCCGGCCGCGACGATGCGGCCGCCGCCCTGGGCCGGCTTGCCTTCCCAGGTGGTGACGACACCGCCGGCGCCGGTCACGATCGGGATCAGGGCTGCGATGTCGTAAGGCTTCAGCTCGGTCTCGACCACGAGATCGACATGGCCGGCCGCCAGCATGCAATAGGAGTAGCAATCGCCGCCATAGCGCGACAGCCGCGCGCCCTTCTCGATGCGGCCGAAAATGGCGCGGTCGCGCTCGTTCATCAGCAGAGGGCTGGTCGTGTAGCTCGTCGCTTCCGAGAGCGAGGCGCAGCGGCGGACCTGGAGCCGGCGCTCGCCTGAGGGGCCTTTGTAGTTGGCCGAGCCGTTATCGCCGGAAAATCGCTCGCCGATGAAGGGCTGGTGCATCATGCCGTAGACCGGGGCGCCCTTGTGCAGCAGCGCGATCAGCGTGCCCCAGATCGGAAAGCCGCCGATGAAGGATTTGGTCCCGTCGATGGGGTCGAGCACCCAGACGTAATCGGCGTCCTCGCGCTCGTTGCCGAATTCCTCGCCGACGATGCCGTGCTGGGGGAAGCTGGCCTTGATCAGCCGCCGCATCACCGCCTCCGCGGCGCGGTCGGCCTCTGTGACCGGATCGAAATCCTTGGTCTTGCTCTTGTCGTCGATCGACAGCGAGGTGCGGAAGAACGGCAGGATGGTTTCGCCGGAGGCGGTGGCGAGCCGACCGATGAAGGCGGAAAAGTCGATCACCGTCACGGCGTATCCTCGAAGCGAAAGTCGGGTGAAGCTTCTCTTTGCCTAGCTCAATTCGCCTCTCGCGTGCAGCACTGAGTTCATTTGCTCCCTGGTATTTTGGATGCCGGAAGCCGCTGCCCTGTGTCAGTCATATGCTGGCCAAATATCGATCACAGAGTTGAAAACTTAGTTCCGAACATGCCTCGTTCGTATGCAAACAGCTATCAACCCATTGAATTTCCTTATCAAAGAAACTGAATCTGGGTTTCGCTACAGGCAACTGAGCCATGTGCATATTGCATGGGAAACGGCTCGAAAGCCCTTGCACTTTGTGCGTCGCGGCCGCATATTGTTGCGGTGCGGTAGCGCTCTGCGTTACCGCTGCCCTCCTTGGGCGTTTCCTCCCTAGACTTGGGCCGCTTCTTCATCAGAAGCGGCCCTTTTTTCTTGCCGCCGCTGTTTTCACTTCGGCACGCGCAAACTTGCGAAGCGAAACCGCGTTCGCGCCAATCACCCGCGACAGAACCGAAGAAGAAAAAGCCGCGCCTATTCCGCCGCGGCCTGGAACGGGCCGAGATCGCCGAACGGGATCGTGGTCGCCAGCACGTCGGCGAGCACGCCGAAGTCGTGTGCCACTTGCGCAAAGCGCGGACCGCGCTCGCGTCGCCGCTCATCCATGTAGATTGCGCGGTTGAGCTCGAGCTGCACTGCGTGAAGCCCGCTCGCGGGGTTGCCGTAATGCTCGGTGATGAAGCCGCCGGCATATGGCTTGTTGCGGCCGATCGAATAGCCGAGCCCCGTCATGGTCTCCTCGACCCTGTCCGGCAGCAGCGGCGTGCAGCTCGTGCCGTAGCGGTCGCCGATTACGACGTCCGGCCGTCGCGGCTCGTCCCTGCTGACGCCGACCGAGGGCATCGAGTGGCAGTCGACCAGCACCACGGTGCCGAACATCTGGTGCACCTTGTTGATCAGCCGGCGCAGCGCGCGATGATAGGGCTTGTAGAGCGTCTCGATCCGCCCCAGCGCATCGTCGACCAGGATGCGGTCGCGGTAGATCTCCTGGCCGTCGCCGACCACGCGCGGGATGGTGCCGAGGCCGCCGGCGACCCGCATCGAGCGGGTATTGGCAAAGCTCGGCAGGCGGCCGGTGAACATGCGGGGATCGAGCTCATAGGGCTCGCGATTGACGTCCACATAGGAGCGGGGAAAGTTGACCCGCACGGTCGGAAAGCCGCGCTCGCTCAAATGGCCGATCAGCTCGTCCATGAAGGAATCTTCGGACCGCCGCAGTTGCGGCAGGTCGATCCTGGAGGCTGCGAGGAATTCGTCCGGATAGGTCGAGCCGGAATGGGGCGAGTTGAAGATAACCGGCGCGCGCCATTGCGCGGGCTCCACGATCTCGAACGCTGGCGACACCTCGCCGTCAAACCGGGTCATCTTCTCAGGCTTCGTCCCTTCGCGCCGCGGGATCCGGCATGGGCCCGGATCGAATGATTCGGCCGGTGGAGCGGCTCTTATGTGCCCTCATTGTCTGGAATCGCAACCATTCTGCCAAGCGAAAAGATGTGATCGGCGCTGGAACATGTCTTAACCGTCCGGGCAGGGAAGCGGGGATGCGCCGGCACGGCTCGATTGATTCGTGCCGCGTTCCGGTTCACAAGGGACCGGCAGCGCTGCCAGCCCAGGGTAAAGATTTTCACCCCAAATTTACCCTCTGTCGGGCTTAATATCCTTTGCTGATATCCTCTGGGGATTTGACGTTTCCTGCCATGCCAAAAATCCTGCTTGCCGAAGACGACAACGACATGCGCCGCTTCCTGGTCAAGGCGCTGGAAAACGCCGGTTTTCAGGTCTCGTCCCATGACAACGGCATGGCCGCCTATCAGCGGCTCCGGGAAGAGCCGTTCGAGATGCTGCTGACCGACATCGTGATGCCGGAGATGGACGGCATCGAGCTTGCCCGCCGGGCCTCGGAACTCGACCCCGACATCAAGATCATGTTCATCACCGGCTTCGCAGCCGTCGCCCTGAACTCGGATTCGGACGCCCCCAAGAACGCCAAGGTGCTGTCCAAGCCCGTGCACCTGCGCGAATTGGTCAGCGAAGTGAACAAGATGCTGGCGGCCTAAATCGGCCGCCTTCCGTCCTTGCACCGGCTCCCCTGAGCCGTTATAGGGACCCCACCCGATCTAGACGACATCTAGGGCACGTAGCTCAGCGGGAGAGCACTACCTTGACATGGTAGGGGTCACAGGTTCGATCCCTGTCGTGCCCACCATCCTTCGCTCGCGGTAGCCGAGAGAAGGATGCCGCGCCGGAGCCCAACGGGCGCAGGCCGGCTGCCGCCGCGAGCTTCGGCCGGGCAGGGCCAAACAATCCGTCGTTGCGAAGCGTGCGTGTCGCCCGCATGGAGCGAAGCGCAATCCGGGATTTGTCCCGGTGCTGCAGCGAGCCACGCCCCGACAATGCTCGATCGCGGCTATTTCAGTTCCGTGTTCGCGACCGGCAGGACGGAGGCGACGGACCAGCCGTTCGCATCCCGCACGTAGGTCTGGCTGATCAGAAACGTATTCTGTTGGGGTGGCTTGCCGGGAAGGCCACGCGTGAAGACGATCGGAACGAGGACCTGCATGACCTCGTTCGAGATCACGGCGACGTGGAATTTCGACATGTCGGGTTCGAGGTGCCAGGTGCCCTCGTAGTAGCCCTTGAAGTGGTCCGCGACCGCATCACGGCCTCTGGTTTCGATGCCTCGCGCAAACAACAGCGTGCCGGGCGAATTCCACAGCATGGCCTTCACATCGTCCGCGTTGTGCGCATTTTGCGCGGCAATGAATTTTTCGAAGATGGCTCGTGCCTCCGCATCATCTGTCGCGGCCAGCGCCGGCCCGGCTGACCAGGCGGTCGCCGCGAGAAACAGCGCTGCAGCGATTGCCGCAACATGACCGCGCCGTGCAAACGGTCGTCGCCTGATGGAGACTCGAGACATCTTGGAAGGGGGCATGATCATCTCTCTTTTGGATGACAATGATCATACCATTGCCCGTCTCGCCGGCTTTTCAGGATCGCGCGAGCAGCAGTCGCTGTTGCATCACGGATGCGTTGGTTCAGGCCACGTCCCGATGCCGCGGACGTCGCGCATCATCGTCACACCGCGCCAGCCCCTTCACGTCAGCGGCAGCAGACGGTCCGGGATCGGCACTGGCGCTGCCGGAACGAGCGATGCGACGGAGACGTGCGGCCAGGTCAGGCCGGCGAAATCCAGCATGACCTTCTGTGAATACTGGATCTGCGTCGTCGCCACTTTGACGTGGCCGCCCTTGAATCCCTTGTTGGGCACGAACGGGATCGCGGCGACGAAGCTCGGAACCAGCGGCACGTTGCTCCTCTGGCGCGGTTGCAGGATCACCGGCGGCGTTCCCGGCGGCAGGGCCGGCACGTCGATGTCGTAAACCACCGTCTCGATCCAGAACACCGCGTCCATCTGGAAGGCGTTGGCGTTCGCGCCATTGCCGCCCGGCGGCGGAACGGGCAAGCCCTGGAGGAACGCGATGTTCGCGGTGCCGCCGGCGAAGCTCGGCGCGGTGGGATGCGGACCGGGCGAGGGGATGGCCGGCAAGGGACCGCCGGACAGCGGCGCGCCGGGCTTCGTGGATGTCTCGATGACGATGGTCTGCGTGATGGTCTGATGCGCGATCTGGTTGCGCAGCACCGTGTTCGGGTCGGTGATCATGGCCTGGGTCAGCTTGCCGGAGGCCATCAGTGCGGTCAGATCCTGAGGTAGCCTGCGGGTGGTCTTGTTGGCCGCGGTCTGATTCTGGAAGGTGATCTTGTTGCCCGGATTGCCGCCGATGAACGGGGTGATGTCGATCGCCGCGATGGTCGGTTTGCCGGCGACCGGAGCCAGCGCGGTGCCTTGCGCAGTGATCGTCGTGCCGTGCGGGATCGACGCCATGCGCGCAACGGTGAACGGCTCGTTCGGAATGGTGGTGGCGGGCACCGCCAGCCAGATGCCGGGTTCGAAGTGAATGCCCACGGGCGTTCCCGTGGTGATGTCGTTGATGGTCTGCAGATACGGCACGCCGTTGAGGAATGCGTCCGCCTGCTGCAGCGAGCCGCGATTGGGGATCGAGCCGAGACTGTTCGAGAATGACATCGTCTCGTCGGTGAGATTCAGCTCCAGCACGTTATCGTCGGGGTCAGTGGTGTTGATCGGCCCCGGCATCGGCGTCGGCGTGATCTTGCTGTCGGGCCGGAAGATCGTATTGAACCCCTGTCCTGTGAAGGTGCCCGTGAAGGCCGACAGCGGACCGAGGATGGGCGGCAAGGTGACCGGCGGACGCGCAGCTCGGGCAGCGGCCCCCGCGGCGGGCTGCGCGGCGTCTCTGAACACCTCGTCGACCTCGTGGATGGAGAAATTCGCGGTCTTGGTGAATGCACTGGTGAGTGGTTTGGGCTCGTCCATGGTGATCCTCGCGATGCTGCAACTGTCGATGCCGGCATTTCCCCGGGCCGGCTGTCCGGGCAGGTGAGTCCTGCGCTATTGCGCCTCGCGATCCGAGGCCGGGCATGACAACATCGTTCACGCGCGCTCATGCGCACGTGCCGACTACGAACATCGATCGGCCCTACGTTGTCGGCTGGGCCGGATACCGAACGGATCTGCGTGAAACGATCGTGATTTTCAACTTGCGGTTTGGGCAAATGTGCGGTCGGGAAATAGGCGAGCCCTGCGAACTGAGCGAAGCATTGCTTCCGTCTCCGTGCTCGAAAATGAGATCATCAAAATGGATGTCGGGCGACTGGCCGGCTTCGGTTATGCTGGGCCATCATACAACCTTAAGATGGTCGCAAATGTGTGCCAGGTCACAGGGCCAAAGAGTCGCAGCAACGAGAGACGAGCGAGGCTGCCCATGAGCGTTTCCGTCATCGAGCAGGCAAAAATCCAGGCGCAGGTGCTGGTGCCGCTGGTCAAGGCATTGCGGGCCGAGCTCGGCGAGGCGCGCGCCAACGCAATGGTGCGCAAGGCGCTCGGCGATCTCTATCGCGGCTTCGGCGAGGAGTTCTGGAAAGCGAAGAACGAGACCGATCTCGGCAAGGCTGTGTCGTCGGCGTTCAAGACCTATGCCCGCGACGATGCCCTCGCCTATGACGTGATCGCGCAGACCGAAGACGCCTTCGCGTTCGACGTGACGCGATGCGCCTATGCCGAGTTCTACAAGGAGCTGGGCGAGCCGGAGCTCGGCTTTCTCCTGGTCTGCACCGCGGACTTTGCGACCGCGGAAGGGTTTGGCCCCGACGTCAGGCTCACGCGCACACAGACGATCATGCAGGGCGCCGATCATTGCAATTTCCGCTACCGGCGCGTTTCGGGGGGATCACAGTGAAGGGAATGCACACGATGCGGGCGAGCTGTCTTGCCATGGCGATGCTGGCGCTGATGGCGTCATGCGCGAATGCGGCGATCATCGACTGGCAGGCCGAGCTCCAGCGCTGCCGCAGTCTGCGCGAGAACGTGGCGCCGCTGCTCCAGGCCGGCGAGGGGATATCCGCCGTCGGCCGTTCCAACAGGTCCGTCCGTCGTTGCATCTGGATCCAGCGCATGGCGGTGCGAAAGAAGATCCCCGGCGCAGAGGTTTGGTAGTGCTCCGTCATTGCGAGCGCAGCGAAGTAATCCAGAATCGTTCCACGGTGACGGTCTGGATTGCTTCGCTGTGCTCGCAATGACGATGTGCAGGCAGCGACGTCCTCAGGGTGACGGAGCAGAAACCTTGCTCCGGAGCAGCACATCCTTCAACCCGTTCGGATAAAGGCTCGGTCCGCCCTCGACGTCGAGCTCCGCAAGATCGAACCAGCGTGCGACGATCTCTTCGCCGTTATCCTCGCGGAAGTCGATGCGGTTCTGGCCGCTGAACGCGCCGTCCGGAAGCGCGATCTCCGCGATGAACATCACCTCGTGCCCGGTCGATCCCTCGTGCAAAAAAATGTTCTCCATCACCAGCGGCTCGCCGATGATCGTGATGTCGATGCCGAGCTCTTCGTTGAATTCGCGTACCAGCGCAGTCCGCCAGCCCTCGCCGAACTCGATCTCGCCGCCGAGCGGCCTGACGCCCTTGATCCGCCCCGCATCGTCGCGCACCTCGGCCGCCAGCAGGCGCCCGTCCCGCCAGTGCAGGCCGATCGCGACGACGCGGATGTGTGGATGCGGGCGCCATGTGGTCATGGGGGCATCGTTATCGTGCCCGCCGCCGCTGCGCAATGCGCGGTGGCGAGGCCTGTCTGGCTGGATGCGCACCGCCTTCGGCATGCAAATGCTCTGCAGCCTTGATCCGTGACTCTCCGCCTGCCATTGTCCGGTCATCCATGACGGCGATGAGCCTGGTGAGATACTATTTGCGGCGTTCGGCGAAACGTGTCGCTTCGCAAGACGTGACGAAAAGGCAGCTTTCCGAGATGAGCAGCGTGAACAAGCCCGGCGGCAACTATTTGCCGGTGATCATCCATGGTGGAATTGCGTATGTCAGTGGTCAGCTGCCGCGTCGCGGTGAGGACCTGCTGTATGCGGGCAAGGTCGGCGCAGATGTCGATATCGCGGCCGCGCAGGAGGCCGCTGCTCTCTGCGCCGATCTCTGCATTTCGGCCATCAACCACGCAACAGGCGGAGAGGACAGGATCGTCCAGGTCCTGCAGCTCGTTGGATACATTGCTTCAGCACCTGGATTTACCCAGCAGTCGCAAGTCATGAATGGGGCCTCCGACCGGCTGATCGAGTGCTTGGGCGATCGCGGTCGTCACACGCGCACGTCTGTCGGCGTCGCCGAGCTGCCACGGGGCGCTCCCGTCGAGCTGAGTATGATTGCCGCTGTTCGGTCGTAAGAGGCGGTCTCATCCGACGAGATATTTCGCGACCGCCGCCTCGTCCCATGCAATCCCGTTGCCCGGCTCCTCGCCCGGCAGGGCAAAGCCGTCCTTGATCTTCAGCCGCGTCGCCAGCACCGCGTCGGCCCAGTCGACATATTCCAGCCAGTGCGCGGTCGGCGTCACGCAGAGCAGGTGCGCGCTGACCTCCGAGAACAAATGCGTCGACATCTCGATTCCGGCGGCGTGCGCGAGCGCGGCGGCACGGAGCCAGCCGGTGACGCCGCCGATGCGCTGGACGTCCGGCATCACGTAGTCGCAGGCTTCCGCGGACAGCGCTGATTGCATCGAGAAGGCGCTGTCAAAATTCTCGCCGATCTGGACCGGCGTGCGGAGCGCATCGGCAATGCGGGCACAGCCGGCATAGTCGTCGTGGCGGATCGGCTCCTCGATCCAGGTCAGCCCCTCGTCGTCGAGCATCTCGCCGCGGCGGATGGCTTCGGTGACGGTCAGCGCCTGGTTGTAGTCGCACATCAGCGTGACCTGATCGCCGACGGCCTTGCGAACCGCACGCACGACGGCGAGATCGTCGCGCGCATCCGGCCGGCCGACGCGGATCTTGGCGGCCTGAAAACCCTCGGCCAGCAGCTTGTGTGCCTCGTCCACCGCGGCGCCAACAGGCATGATGCCGAGCCCCTTCGAATTGTAGGCCCTGACCGGCTTCGGCGCGCCACCGAGCAGGCGCGCGAGCGGCAGGCCTCTGCTGCGCGCCAGCGCGTCCCATGCCGCCATGTCGATGCCGGATTGCGCCAGCCGTTGCAGGCCGGCGAGGCCGAGCAGCGTGAAGCGCCGGGTCAGTTTGCGCTCGATCTCGAACGGCAGCAACTCGTCGCCGGCGAGCAGCTCCGACATCTCCGTGACCATTGCCGTCAGCGGCTTCAAGGCCGACGGCGTGATCGAGAACAGATAGGCATGTCCCACCGCGCCCAGGTCGGTCTCGCAGTCGATCAGCACCAGCGGCGCCTTGGCGACCGCGCCGGTCGAGGTCTGGAGCGGCAAATTCATCGGCACGATCACGGGGCGCGCATTGAAGCGCCTGATGCGGATGGTCTCGGTCATATGCAGGATCTCCCGGCGGAGTGAATGCAGGTTAATACCGATCTTAAACATTCGTCATGAAACGGAAAGCCACTTGCTGCGACCACCATGAAATGGGGTTGCGCGGCGCCGCATTTGCGGGCTCTGTGCCGTCGCATGCTTTGCCGCGAATTCCAGAGATTTGCGACAATATCGCACACGACGGAGCCACAGTGTGAAACAAGAGATCTCCGAAGAACAGCGCAAGAGCGGCATCCTCACGGGAGCCGTGATCGCCTTCCTCCTGCTCGCTTTGCCGCTCGCGGTATGGCTGGACCTGACCGAGCTCAGCAAGACCGCGCTGCGCCGGCAGGCCGCCGATCTCAACTCAGTGATCACGAGCGTGCGCAGCTACTATGCGTCCAACGTGGTCGGCCGCATCCTGGCCAACCCTGATGGCACCACCAGGGTCGTGCACAATTACGAATCCGTCCCCGGTGCGATCCCGATCCCGGCGACGCTGTCGCTGGAGCTCGGACGGGTGATCGGCGCGCAGCAGGAGAACATCACCTACCGCTTCGTCTCGGATTTCCCGTTCCAGAACCGCGCCGCGCACCAGCTCGACAAGTTCGAGAAGGACGCGCTCGATGCGCTCCGCAGGGATCCCGAGCAGAAGATCGTCGAGACCGAGACCTCGCTGTTCTCCGACAAGGTCCGCCTGGTCGCGCCCGTCACGATGGGTCCGGCCTGCGTCAGCTGCCACAACAGCCACCCCGAGAGCCCGAAGAAGGACTGGAAGGTGGGAGACGTCCGCGGCATCCAGGAGGTGATCATCGCCCAGCCGATCGCCGCCAACATCTTCTCGTTCAAGTTTCTCTTGGCCTATTTCCTGATCGCGGCGGGCTGCGGCCTGTCGTTCCTCTCGCTCCAGCGCCGCCAGGCCGGCCGCATCAAGGGCATGAACAAGGAGCTCGAATCCGCCAATGACTTCCTCGCATCGCTGTCGATGAAGATCTCGCGCTACATCCCGCCGCAAGTCTACAAGAGCATCTTCTCGGGCCAGAAGGACGTCACCATCCACACCGAGCGCAAGAAGCTCACCATCTTCTTCTCCGACATCCAGAATTTCACCGCGACGGCCGAGCGGCTCCAGCCGGAGCAGTTGACCCAGCTGCTCAACGAGTACTTCACCGAGATGTCGGCGATCGCCCATGAATATGGCGGCACCATCGACAAATTCATCGGCGACGCCATGCTGATCTTCTTCGGCGATCCCGAGACCAAGGGGGATCGCGCGGACGCCGAGGCCTGCCTCCAGATGGCCTGGCGCATGCAGCAGCGCTTGGCCGAGCTCAATGCGAAATGGCGCGCCTCCGGCATCGAGCAGCCGTTTCGTTCGCGCATGGGCATCAATTCCGGCTATTGCAATGTCGGCAATTTCGGCAGCAGCGACCGGATGGACTACACCATCATCGGTGCGGAAGCGAACCTCGCCGCGCGCCTGCAATCGATCGCCGAGCCCGGCGGCATCGTGCTCAGCTACGAGACTTTTGCCCTGGTCAGCGACATCGTCCGCGCGCACGCGCTGCCCGCGATCACGATGAAGGGTATCAGCCGCGAAATCATTCCCTATTCGGTCGACGCGCTCAACGACGCGGCGGCGGCGCGAAGCGGCGTCATCACCGAGCGCGCGCCCGGCCTCGAGCTCTATCTCGACCCTGCCGTGGTGAAGTCGGGCGACGCCGCACGGGTACGCTCGCTGCTGGAAAACGCGCTGGCCTCGCTGAAGCCGGCGTGAGGGGCGCGCGTGCGTCGTTTCCCATTGAGAGAGTGTGCCGTGTGGCACTCTCTCTTACCCTCCCCTGGAGGGCAGGGGAATCGCATGTGATCTTTTCGTAAGGCATTGCGATTTTGGCAGAAATCGATTCTGACGGTGGCTCCTGA
>NZ_JAFCJT010000039.1 GCF_018130785.1 Bradyrhizobium liaoningense | reverse complement strand
AAGTGACGTTCACGGTGAATCAGCGCGCCACCGAGTTCTTGCTCCAGCTTGTGAACGGCCTTTGTCAGCGCCGGCTGGGTCACATTGCATTGCTTCGCCGCCCGCGTAAAATTGAGTGTCCTTGCTAGGGCTAGGAAATATCGCACCTGATAAAACTGCAGCTGCATACTCATACTCGAAAGATTTGCCGCGGTTCGGACCGTTCTGGTTTTTTGCCATAGTAGGCACGGGCGATGGCTAAGCGGCTTGTCGCGGAGTTTCCGCGGAAACAGATATTGTGGGCCAGCTCAGAACTGTCGACCCGCGTCTTGCGGATAGTGTTCTTACCGATGCTGTCGCCTATTAACGTCGCCGTTGCGTAGAACATCATAGGCGCGACCAGTTAAGTGTAAGGGTTTGCAGCGGGATCGGCTCGACCATCTTCATCAGACGTTGTTTTCTGCTCACTTAGGATCTCCTGAGGGCTTAGTTCTGGACCGCTGGAATGGGGGCCGCTGCGAGCGCGGCATGCTCACGCTCGTCAGGGAGATTCCCAGCTTCTGCCCAGGCCGCACCATCCCAGCTATAAAGCAGTACCAAGATTTGCAATTATCCTGTCCCACGACTAGGACACCAGCTCAATTCGAGGGTCCGAAACACATGTCCGACCGTCCGAATCTTGCATTGCCTCGATCCGATCTCGATGTGCTGATGGCAACCTTGGATGTCGACGTCATTGGGCTCATTGAGTGTTTGGTCAGTCCAGGTTGGCGCCTATCATTTGGGAGCGCAGTCGCACCGGCTATCCACTACAATCTTTCCGGGACCGGACGAATGGTCGTGAGTGGTTTCTCCGCATTTCCTCTGGTGCCTCACACCCTTGTCATCACACCGGCCAAGAAGCCGTTTCACATCGAGGTCGATGACCCGACAGCGGCCAGGACAGTGAATGTGGTGGACGCGCAATGGGATCCGCGGTTCGGCGAGCGTGTCCAGCGATTCGTCGCCGGGGACGTGGATCCGATGCTCATGCTGATCTGCGGGTACTTTCGCGCCAGTTACGGCTCGTCGATCGACCTCTTTGCAAGCCTTTCCACGCCGATTGTCGAGCGCTTCGAACCCGCCGATGACTTGGGGCCAAAGTTGCAGGCTGCGTTGGCAGAAATCAGCGGCCGGCAGGTTGGAATGCAGGCAATGACGACCGCCATCCTGAAGCAGGTACTCGTCACTCTTCTCCGTCGGAGTCTGAATTCAACCAGCATTTGGCTCGAACGCTTTTCAATCTTACGCGACCGTCAAATCGCTCTTTCGTTCGCCGATATGCTGGCGCGGCCATCGGCCGATCACTCCGTCCTGTCCTTGGCGCAGAAGGCCTGCTTGAGCCGATCCGCATTCATGGCGCGCTTTGTGCGCGCGATGGGATGTTCGCCAATGGTCGCGCTCCGGCGAATACGGATGAAGCGTGCGGCCGATATGCTCGCGGCGAGGACATTTTCAGCTGAGCAGATTGCGCGGGCAGTCGGCTATAGGAGCTACAGCAGCTTTCTCCGCGCCTTTCGTCAAGTGCATGGATACGTTCCGGCGGACTCTGAGGGAGATGGACCGAACTCCGATTGAAGATACGGCGAGGTGCCCGCGGCAGACAAGCCCGCCGCGACGCGATCGGGTCTAAATTACTCATCGCTCGAAAATTAAGGAAAAGACTATTGATATCGCCGCCAGGCCACGATTCAAGGCGCATGTCGTTCACGGACGAATGCGGATGATCGTCTTCCCGCTGATCCGCTTGGTCGGATTGAAAACAGCGATGGCATCATCGAGGGTCGTAATGTTGCCGATGTTCGTCCGCAACCGTCCGTACCGCACCCGCTGGACGATCTTAGTCAGTTTGGCGCGATCGGGCACGAGAACAAAATCGATCGCCGCGGTGCAAGCGTGGGCGGTTGAGCGAGCCGCAGTTGCTCGTCTCAAGCCTGCACCCGGGCTGATCCGGTCATTCTTTAGAGCGCCGAGTGTCGCCTATATTACCGGCTGATGAGTAATAAAGCTGTATACTCTGGTAGAGGCGATGAGCGCAGCGGCGCCCGAGAACACCGAGATCGGATACCAAAAGGTGGGATGGTCGATGACGAACGGTATCAAACCAACGGCGAGGGCAGGCGGCATATGGACTTTAAACATCCGTAAAATAGCAATCGAGCAAAGCATGGTAACCGTCACGCCCAAAAATTCTGTGTGAAAGCCCGTGCTCAAGAGTAAGCCAACGGATGCGGTCAGAAAACATACGAGAGGAAACAATACCGGCCGTGACATCCAGCCAGGAAGGTCCGGGTGACCAAATAACTCATAGGCCACAACGATCAGCGGAGGGAATAACAGGAAGCGCAATCCCGTTGTTTGAGCCACCGCTCCCAGCGCGAAGACGAATGCCGTCAGTGCGAAGATCCAGAACCGATCTCTCGGCGGAGTTTCGGCGGTCTCAATAATCCGGCTCTCCTTGCCCCCCTCAGATAGGTAACTATCGGGATCAAGGCGCTTCCAGAACGTCAACGCAATGGCGAGTACGGCGAGTCCCGCGAGAATGGCGGCGGGGTAACCCCAACTCATCACGCCGAGGGCCATTGGAAGCACACCGGCAGAGATCGCAGCTCCGATGTTCGATCGGAGCAGTTTAATAACAACTAGGCTCAGGAGGGCAACAACAGTTACCGCGAGGCCGCTGTATTCCCAGTGGCGAGTAATCATCACCCCCAGGATCGCGGTGATCGTAGGGGTAGCAATCAGTCTGATTGGTTGGCTTGCCCATTTTCCGCGGGGGCGCGTGAATACATCATACGCTAAAGCGGCCATCTCGGGAAACAGGATAAGAGATATACCCGTGGTATCGACCGCAAGCCCAATTCCTCCCACGAAGGTAACCGCAAGAAATTCGGCAAATAATCTCATTGTGTATTTCACAATAGTCTAATCTTCCGAATTCCTTTGCAGACGAGACGAAAATAGGAACGCGAAACTCGACGTCTAATGACCATCGGTTATTGAATCGATGCCATCGACGCGGTTTACCACGTCGGGCTTGCTGGTCTATTCTGTGCCTGCCTCGCGCGACTGACGCTGAAGAAGGATAACCGTCGGGAAGCGCGAAGGCTTTGAGCCGCGCGTCTGGGTTTCCTGGTCGTAGCGGAGATAGCAGATGCCACCAATCACCAGCTTGCTCACCTTCGCGGCGATTACGCCGGGCGTGGTCCCGACGCCAGGGCCTAACATGGTCTATCTTGTCTCGAGATCGATCTGCCAAGGCGGACCGCCGGCCCGATTTCCCTGGGCGGGTCGCGCTCAGGTTCTAGTCCTCCCTTGCTCGCCGCGGGCGCAATGGACCTCAGGATCAGACGTAGCCGACGAAACTAGAAATTCTCTTTGGACATGCATTCTTTCGGTAGACTGCGGGAGCGTACGCATCGCGTACGGAGGGGGCGCCTCACGCTGATTGCGGCCATCGTATAAAGCCTGCAGATCAGTGGGGACGACGCTTTACCGCTCGCCCAGACCCAACGAGAGAAGGCCTTGCCGACGACGTCCCGGGAGATTGTAGGCGAGCAGTCATCGAGGGTAGCCGCCGCGATGAGTGTGTTGCAATCGGCCTGACCACGCGATGGAGATATCGAATCTCTGAGCGCCTACTTGGCATCGAAACGATAACTGACGGCAATTTGCGAGGTCGTCTCCGGTGTGATGCAATACTCATCGGCTCGCAGACCCCCCCAATGGCACGGTCGCGAGCCGCAATCGGAAGCGAGCGAATTCCCTGCGCGCGAGTTGGCTGTGAGGAGATCGTAAAGTTGAAGCTGAGCTTCACCGCCTACAGTAATCCTGGTAATTTCATGCGTATCGCCGCAAAGCTGCTGCCTTGGCTTTGGGGGTCGACAACCTTCGCCTTCGCGCTCGGTCTATTTGGAGCATTCGCCGCGCCACCCGACTACCAGCAGGGCGAGACGGTGCGCATCATGTACATCCACGTCCCTGCCGCATGGATAGCGATGCTTGCCTACACGTTCATGGTGGCGTCTGCGCTCGGATCCTTAGTTTGGCGTCATCCGCTTGCCGATGCGGCCCAAAAGGCGGCTGCGCCGCTTGGCGCAACTTTCACCTTCATCTGCCTCGTCACAGGCTCCCTTTGGGGCAAACCGATGTGGGGCACATATTGGGTCTGGGACGCCCGGCTCACCTCGATGTTGGTTCTCTTTCTCATCTATCTCGGTCTGATCGCGCTTTGGCAGACGATCGAGGAGCCGAGTAGAGCAGCACGAGCAGTTTCTATCATGACCTTGGTGGGATTCATCAACATCCCGATCGTGAAGTTCTCGGTTGATTGGTGGAACACTCTCCACCAGCCGGCCTCGGTATTTCGAATGGAGGGCTCGGCGATCGCGAGCTCGATGTTGTGGCCGCTAATCGTTATGGGGCTCGCATATACGCTGTTGTTCATGACTCTCCACGTAATGGCGGTCCGTAACGAGATCATGCGACGCCGAGCCCGGCGGCTTAGGGGCACGCTAGCGGCTGCGGGCGAACCCGCGATTGCTCGCATGCTGCCTGCCGAAATGGCGTCCTGAGCAGATCATGGTGCAGCATAGCGGATTCATCACGGCGGCATTTCTGGTGGCGGGCTCCGCCTTGGCCGGGATGATCGCGGCGGTCCTCATCGACTATCGCGTTCAGCTCCGTGCCTTGCGTCGCCTGCTACTTGACCACTCGGATCCACGTGGACGCGTATGAGCAACATCCCAGCCTCGCATTTCCCAGCGAGCCCCGCGGCCCCTCGACGCGCACTGGCCCGCCTGTGCGTGATTATACCGCTTCTGATCTTCTTCGGAATTGCGGTGCTACTGCTAGTGCGGCTTGGCGCGGGAGACCCGTCGCGTGTGCCCTCGGCTCTGATCGGCAAGCCTGCGCCGCACTTTGTGCTGGAGCCACTCGATGGGCTTTCGACGTCCGGTCTACCCGGCTTGTCGAGTGCCGATCTTCAGAGGGGGCACGTGACCATCGTGAACGTGTTCGCGTCGTGGTGCGTCGAGTGCCAGGAAGAACAAGGGGCGTTGATGGCGTTGGCGAACGACCGGGCGCTGCAGCAACAGGGGGTGAAGCTTACCGGCATCGCCTACAAGGACGACCCCAAAAACGCGCTGGCCTATCTGGCCGCCAACGGGAACCCCTTCGCACAGGTCGGCACCGACCGGTCAGGTCGAACGGGGATCGATTTCGGCGTCTATGGCGTCCCCGAGACCTATGTGATCAAGGGCGATGGCACGATCGCCTACAAGCTGATTGGTGGCATCTCCGACGCGAGCCGACCTGCTTTGATGGCCGCAATTGCCGAGGCGGAGCACCCATGACGACTGCCTTGCGAGTTCCCCATCCCAGCGCGACGGATGCCAAAAGGGTTTTTCTAGCCTCGGCGGCGCGGGATTCCGTCCACTTACATTATTCAGGAGTGACCGATCAGACCAAGCAAGCGGCACACTCAGAAGCAGTCCGATTTTCAAGAGCGGCGGATGTCGGACACGTGGCGCGTTGCATAATGGCGACAACGGACGGAGGCTTTGAAACGTGACCTGGGCCGTCTTCGCAATGATGACCTTAGCGGTCGTACTAGCACTGGCCCGGTCGCTCTCTGAGCGGCGCGAGGGCTTTGGCGTTGACGATTCCGACGTTGCCTTCTACCGCGGGCTTCTAGCCGAGGCGAATGATGACGTCCGCTGCGGACTCGTAGCGCCCGAGGATGCCATGTCGACGCGTGCCGAGATCGGGCGCCGACTGCTCGCGTCACTCGACTCCGCGTCGGGGAACCTGCTGCGTGTTTCGCGACGCCGGCGGCCGAGACGCGCTTCCGCGGTCTTGGCGATCGTCCTGGTACTACCGCTCGTCGCGCTCGCGTCGTATCTTAAGGTCGGCGCTCCCAGCCAGCCTGATATGCCGACCGCATCGAGGCGCGCGGGCGGAAACTTCACCCCCGCTGCCGCGATTTCCGAAGTCGAAACGCGTCTCGCGGCTGACCCCGACGATGGCCGCGGATTCCAGGCAATCGCGCCAATTTACCTGCGCATGGGAAGGTTTCAGGACGCTGCGCGTGCGTATAGGGCGGCGCTACGGCTGCTCGGCGAGAATGCGCAGGAGCGCGCGGCTCTTGGGCAGGCCCTGACGATGGCCGCCGACGGCGTTGTGACTGCAGAAGCACGCGCCGCCATTGACCAAGCGCTTGCAGACGATCCAAAGCAGCCCGTAGCGCGATACTTCCATGCGGCCGCAATAGAGCAAGACGGCGACAAAGATCGGGCAAGACAACTCTGGGAGGCGCTGGAGGCGGATACGCCGGCCGGTGCCCCGTGGATGGATGCTGTCCGCGAACATCTGGATGGGCTTTCTGGGGCGACGCAATCAAACGTGGAACCCCGCCACTCCAGCCAAACCCGGGATGACATCGCAGCGCTTTCTCCGGAGCAGCGAAGCGACGCGATCCGAGGGATGGTGGAAGGACTCGCCGAGAAGCTCTCGAAAGACGGCCTGAACCTTCAGGGATGGCTGCAACTGATAAGGTCTTACGTCTTCTTGGGTGAACGTCAGAAGGCCGAGGCGGCAGCTGCAAGCGCGCGTGCCCACCTCGCGGGTGATGCGCAAGCGCTGGCACGCATCGATGAACTTGTTGGGCAGCTTGGTTTGAAGGGATAGATCTTGACTAGAAAGCGCAGGCGCCTCGCGATCATCAGCGCAGCAGGGTTCACTTTGGCCATCGCGGTAGGGCTCATCCTGTTTGCACTGCGCGACAGCGTCGTCTTCTTCTACGGCCCGACCGAGATGGCCGAAGAGGCGCCGGCGCAAGGAACCCGTCTGCGCATCGGCGGCCTGGTGAAGCGTGGCTCACTTACCTATGGTGGATCGTCGACTGTCGTCTTCGCGGTGACCGACCTGAAGCACGACATCAAGGTCAGGTACACTGGATTGCTGCCGGATCTGTTCCGTGAAGGACAGGGCGTCGTGGCCGAGGGTACGGTGGAGGGGCCAGGCCTTTTTCAAGCCGATACCGTGCTCGCCAAACACGACGAGCGATACATGCCGAAGGACGTAGCCGACAAACTCAAGCAACAGGACACTCGGCGCAGCGAGATATCCGCGCGAGCGCAATAACGCCGCCTTCACGAAACATCGCAGCCGATGGGATCGAAAAAGGATGATCGTCGAAACCGGACATTACGCGCTCGCTCTGGCTCTCGCCGTCGCGTTGCTTCAGTCAATTCTGCCGCTCTGGGGAACCCGCAGTCGTGATTCCGGACTCGCTTCCATTGCGGTCCCGGCCGCAATCACTCAGTTCCTATTGTTGGGCTATGCCTTCACGGCACTGACTTACGCCCACGTGGTGTCCGACTTCAGTCTCGTAACAGTCGCCGAGAACTCGCTGACCACCAAACCACTCGTATACAAAATCGCCGGCGTCTGGGGCAATCACGAAGGATCTATGCTGCTTTGGGTTCTTATCCTCGCGACTTTCGGAGCGACAGTGGCGATTCTCGGGCACGGCATGGCGAGCGAACTTCGCGCCAATACGTTAGCGGTCCAAGGCTGGATATCCCTTGCCTTCCTCTGCTTCATCCTGTTCACGTCCGATCCCTTCATGCGGCGGTTTCCGGCGCCCATCGAAGGTCAGGACCTCAATCCGCTGCTTCAAGACCCGGGCCTTGCGATTCATCCGCCGCTTCTTTACCTCGGTTATGTCGGTTCTTCGATCGTGTTCTCGTTCGCGGTGGCGGCGCTGATCAGCGGCAGGCTGGACGCCGCTTGGGCGCGCTACGTTCGGCCTTGGGTACTGATTGCCTGGATCTTTCTGACGCTTGGTATCGCCATGGGCTCATACTGGGCCTATTACACCCTAGGCTGGGGCGGGTTCTGGTTCTGGGATCCGGTCGAGAACGCATCGCTCATGCCCTGGCTTGCGGGTACGGCGCTCCTGCATTCGGCTGCCGTCATGGAGAAGCGCGAAGCCCTCAAGATCTGGACGCTGTTCCTGGCGATAGTTACGTTTTCACTATCGTTGCTGGGCACCTTCCTGGTGCGCTCAGGGGTGCTGACTTCCGTCCACTCCTTCGCCAGCGACCCGGCGCGCGGCGTCTTCATCCTGGTCATCCTGACGGTGTTCATCGGCGGGTCCCTTGCGCTTTATGCTTGGCGCGCGCCTTCCCTGAGCCAGCGTGGTCTGTTCGCGCCCGTGTCACGTGAGAGCGCGCTCGCAGTCAACAACGTGCTGCTTGCCGCCTGCTGCGCTACGGTGCTGACCGGCACGCTCTACCCCCTCGCGCTCGAGGCCCTGACCGGGCACAAGATCTCGGTCGGCGCACCGTTTTTCAATTTGACGCTCGGTCCGCTCCTGGCGCTGATCGTTCTGCTGATGCCGCTTGGTCAGTCGCTCGCCTGGAAGCGTGGCGACCTCCTCGGCGCGGCGCAACGGGTGACGGTCGCAGCCTTGGGAGGCCTCGTGGCAGCCCTCTTGCTCGTCGCTGTCGTCCGAGGCGGCCCCGTCCTCGCCGCGGTCGGCCTTGGACTCGCGGTTTACCTCATCGTGGGTTCGTTCACCGATGTGGCATCGCGTATCTGGGCGCGTAGGCAGCCCGCTCGGGTGATGCTGGCCCGAGCAGTAGGGCTACCGCGCTCAGCCTGGGGTGCTGCGATCGCTCACGCAGGCCTCGGCCTAGCACTCATGGGCTTGGCGGCGACCGGTTGGGGCGTGGAGCGGATCGCGACCGTCAAGCTGGGCCAGGCGATCAATCTAGGCCCCTATCAAGCCACCGTCGAGAATCTTCGATCGCAACAGGGCCCGAACTATTCTGAAGTCCTGGCCCATACGGTCATCAGCAGGGGCGGCGCGGCCGTGGCCACCGTCGAGCCCGCCAAGCGCACCTTTCCTGCACGACAGATCACTGTCACCGAGGCAGGCATCGTGACGCTGGGGTTTGGCCAGATCTACATTTCGCTCGGGGAGCAGCACGCCGATGGTTCGATCGATGCACGCATGTTCTGGAAACCGCTGGTGACGGCCATCTGGATCGGCGCCGTCATCATGGCGTTCGGAGGAATCGTGTCGTTGTCCGATAGACGCCTCAGAATCGGCTTCGCACGCCGCGCGGCGCGCGTCCGTGCCGCCGCCAACCCCGCAGCGCCGCAGCCCGCCGAATGATTTCGCTTCGTGGCATTCTTCTGCTTTCGATCTTGCTTGCGGGCCTCGCGCCGAGCTTGGCAAGGGCAGTACAGCCAGACGAGGTCCTGTCCGACCCGAAACTTGAGGCACGCGCGCGGGCCATTTCCGACGGGCTGCGCTGCCTCGTCTGTCAAAACCAGTCGATCGACGATTCCAAAGCAGAGTTCGCGCGAGATCTCCGGCTGCTGGTGCGCGAACGCCTTAATCTCGGCGAGAGCGACGAGCAGGTCCGCGCCTTTCTGGTGAATCGTTATGGGAACTTCATCCTGCTGAAACCACCATTCGAGTGGGAAACCGCCCTCCTATGGGGAATGCCGGCTTTGGTGCTCGCAGCGGGCGGCATTGCGCTCCTGTTCGGGTTGCGCCGCCTGCAGTCCACGCCGATAGCGCCCTTGAGCCAAGCCGAGCGGGATCGGCTCGCGGCGGTGTTAGACTCAGATACTTCGCCATAGGCATTTCGTGACGGTCAAGCCGTCTTAGTTTCGGAGGCGTGCGGAGTCATTCAGCGGCGGTGATCCACGAAGCAAACCTTTTTCGCTGCAGGCGCTCGTCATTCTCCCGCTCCGCGAAGTGCTGCGGCTGCGGCGATTGGGGCGAGGGCGACGGATGCTAGTCCGAGCGCGCAGAGGACCAGAAAGGGCGTCAGAAAGGGCACTGTGCCGCTCTGCGCCGCGGAGACACCGAAGATCAGCACCGGTACGGTTAGTGGCACGACGAGGATCGACAGCAAAAGACCGCCGCGCCGCATCGTGACGGTAAGGGCTGCACCGATTGCTCCCAGAAAAGTCAAAGTCGGCGTACCAACCAGCAACGTTGCTGCCACGGACCCGAGCGCCGGCCCGTCCAAGTTCAACATCAGGCCAAACAAAGGCGAGAGCATCACGAGGGGCAGCCCCGTGACAAACCAGTGGGCTACGCACTTCACCAGAACAACGAGTTCCAGGGGCGCCGGCGATAGCAACATCTGGTCCACTGAACCGTCCTCGTGATCCGCCTGGAACAGACGGTCAAGGCCCAATAGACTCGCGAGGAGCGCCGCTATCCACAGAATGGCTGGACCGATGCGCGACAGCAAGCGCAGGTCAGGTCCGATCGCGAAAGGCACGATCGTCACGAGACTGAGGAAAAAGACCAGGCCGAGAACTCCGCCTCCGCCGATGCGGCGCGCCAGCATGAGGTCGCGAAGAAAAACAACAAGGAGAGTACGGATCATAGCCCACGTCCGGCGTCGCCATCGTGCCGAGACCGCACCCGAGAAACCGGAAGAGGGGCGAGACCTCTACTCTCCCGAGCTCGACGCTTACGAGCATGCCGGCCGCGCCCCAACAGGACGATCCTCACCTCGCGCCCAGCCTGACTTGGATTGTCCCTGGTAGACCGAGTGGTTCGTGGGTCGCGGCGAGCATCAATCCTCCGCTGCCGAGATGGTCGGCGACAATAGGCTTCAGCAAGGCGCGTGCGTGCCGGTCGAGCGCGGTTAGCGGCTCGTCGAGCAGCCATAGAGGGCGATCGGCAATCAAGAGCCGTGCCAATGCGACACGGCGACGTTGCCCCGCGGAAAGATACCCGACAGGCAGATCGAGAACGTGGGCTAACTCCATACGGTCCAGCGCCTCTAACGGGGTTAGCCGACTTCGTCCCAAAATTCCCACGCCGATCTCGAGGTTTTCGCGGGCGGTCAATGCCGATTTCAGCCCATCGAGATGGCCCACGTAGTGGAGGCGCTCCGTCAGTGGCGCTGAATCCGTGGCTTCGGATTCGGCCCATGACATGCGGCCGGATCTCAGTGGCAAGAACCCGGCGATCGCGCGCAAAAGTGTGGATTTGCCCACGCCATTGGGACCGGTCACTTCGGCGATTTCGCCCGAGTCCAGTCGCAAAGAGACCCCGCCAAACACCACGCGCTCGCCGCGCGCGACGGATAGATCTTCGATCAGGAGATGGCGCCGCTGCGTGACATCCATTGTCATTTCCGGTTACCCGTTGTCTCGTTCTGGTTGTTTTCGAACACCCGGTTGGACGGCTTATCGAAATGAACGATTCTGGATCAGCGTGTTTGAGCGACAGTCGCGGTCGTTGGGGAGAACCGCCCAAGAGGATGAGGAAGTTCAGTTCTTCGGGGGGGCCCACTATTTCAAGCCATCATCATGATCGGGAGCCGCTTTGCCGACGCGACAGCAAACATCATCCCGCTCGCTGCCTGCTTACGAGGGGCTGACCGTTTTACTGAAGGCCGCATGCAAACTGGCCTGGTGATAGAAGAACTGGATTGGGCCGCATCACATCTTTAATCCGGAAGCGTGTCGAAAAGGGGTGGCTATGCTCTCAAACGTCTTTCTTTGAAAGGGCCATCAACCTGCCTGCCTCAGCCGCAACCCGGGACACCCATTCGGGCCATATTCCGGGGAAGGCGGTTGCGATGCGGACCAACCCCAGTACGGCTCTCAGGCAAGGGAGAGGGCGTCCCAGGTCTCAGCGAGCGCGGCTGTGAGTTCCGCTATGTGGGTATCCCCATGATATGGCGACGGCGTGATGCGCAGACGCTCCGTCCCGCGCGGAACGGTCGGATAATTGATCGGCTGGATATAGATGGCGTGGCGCTTCAGAAGGCGATCGGCTGCCGCCTTGCACAATTCCGCATCGCCGACAATTACAGGTACGATGTGGGTTTCGGTCGGGAGGATCGGAAGTCCGGCGGCTCGGAGCGCCCGTTTCGTTGCGGCGGCTTGCCGCTGGTGTGCCTCGCGCTCGGTAGACGAGTGCTTCAGGTAACGAACGGACGCACGGGCTGCGGCAGCAATTGGCGGAGGGAGTGCCGTCGTGAAGATGAACCCGGGCGCGAAGCTGCGCACCGCGTCGCAGATCGATCGTGACGCCGAAATATAGCCGCCAATACAGCCGAATCCCTTGGCGAGGGTGCCCTCGATCACGGTCACGCGCTGCATCACGCCGTCACGCTCGCTGATTCCGCCCCCGCGAGGTCCGTAGAGACCGACCGCGTGCACCTCATCGAGGTATGTCATCGCGCCATACCGGTCCGCAAGGTCGCAGATAGCGCTGATCGGGGCCACATCGCCGTCCATCGAGTATACGGACTCGAACACGACAAGCTTGGGGCGGTCTCCTGCCTCGCGCAGCAACGTCTCAAGGTGACCAAGATCGTTGTGGCGGAAAATCCGCTTTTCGCAACCTGACTGACGGATGCCTTCGATGATCGAGTTGTGGTTGAAGGCATCAGATAAGATCAAGCAGTCCGGGATCAGCTTACCGATCGTCGAGATGCCGGCCTGGTTCGATATGTAGCCGGAGGTGAAGACGAGGCTTGCTTCCTTGCCATGTAGATCAGCAAGCTCACCCTCTAAATCAACCAAGGGCGAATTGTTTCCGGCGATGTTGCGTGTTCCACCCGCTCCAGCGCCACAGCGGTGTGCCGTTGCTGTCAGCGCGCTCACGACCTCCGGATGTTGTCCCATGCCGAGATAGTCATTCGAGCACCAAACCGTGATTTCTGTAACCGTTCCGTCAGACCGGCGCCATTTGGCGGCTGGGAAACGGCCGGAGATGCGTTCGATGTCGGTGAAGACGCGATAACGCTGCTCCTTGTGCAGTTGCTTAAGAGAATCGTGGAAATGACGTTCGTACGCTTCGGCCGCACAGCTGTTGTCGTCCGTAGCAATCGTCCCGTTGGCCGATGTCAACTCTCTTTGCCCCGGCACTATATCCGTCCAAAAATGTCTACTACCGACGCTTCCGTGCGTCGGATGCCTTGCTTGCCACTTTGTCGATATGTCCAGATCGTCCATCTCAATCTTCCTGACCGTCGCTCGACTGTAGCTCACTACGCAGAGCACTTCGCGCCTGTCTCAGTTATAATTTGCAAAACCCTCGGTTATGGTCGGACGCAGCCGCCTGAGGCAGCTCACATATGGCCTACGTCTGGGTCCGTTTCCGGAAACCTACGCCCGTTTCGGTGTAACTATTAGCAATCAGATTTTAAGGAACGAGGGCGAACTGTCGCTTGAGATTGGCGGGATCGAGCGGTCGCGGCGAAGCGCGTCGCTTAAGAACTCGTTGCGAGCGAATCGCTTTTTTGTCACGGCCTCGGCTTCAAAGGCTTGAATGGTGCACACGGCGTGCCCAGTCACAAACGTCATCGTGAGACACCCGCCGGATCAGCAAGATTGGCGATGGTTCGTCGCCGCGGCGACGCGGCGTCACGACTTCCCATTCCAGATTGTAGTCGACTATCCTGGCGGCGACGCCGAGCGCGTCGATCGCGTGCAGATAAGCGCACTCCCCGGGCTTGCCGAAATCGTGCTCGCCCTCGATCTGGATGTGGTCGAGCGGTGGGGCAACTCGAAACGCTCGATTTTGGCGCGCTGCATGTCGGCCGCGCCGTTGGTGACTAGCGCGAGCTTGACACCGAGCGCCTTCACCGGTCGACCTTCTCATGCGCGCCGGGAAGGCAACACTTCATCCTCGCGGTAGGTGGTGAAGCGGCGGCGAGATCGTCGGGCAGGGCGCGATGACCTCTTGCGGCGAGCGCTGCGAAGCCGTCTTTCACCGTCAGTCGCCACGCCTCGCCGAGCCTGAGCCGCCAGGCCGCCTCCGCATTGGCCTAGTAGTTTCGAGCAAACGCCAGCTCCGGTGGCAGCGGTGCAAGCCCGGATGCGAACTCGGTTGCGATCGTGCTCCGGGTGATCTCGGGACGGCCATAGCGCGACAGGATGGTGTTATCCATGTCGATTAGCATGGCGCGGGGGAGGTGCTTTGCGGTCATGGCCATTTCACTTCCGGCGGCAACGACGACAAGATCGAATCCACATTGCCGCCGGTCTTCAGCCCGAAGATTGTGCCGCGGTCGTAGAACAGGTTGAACTCGACATAACGCCCGCGCCGGATCAATTGCTCCTCGCGATCCTGTGCGGTCCAGGCATCAGCGAAATTGCGCCGTACCAGTTTCAGATAGACCTTCAGGAGGGCGCGGCCGACTTCTTTGGTGAAAGCGAGGTCAGCTTCCCAGTCCCCGCTGTCATGCCAGTCATAGAAGATTCCGCCGATGCCACGGGCCTCTTTGCGGTGCGGTAGATAGAAATACTCGTCGCACCATTTCTTGTACTTGTCGTAGTCGGCGACGCCGTTCGGACCGCTGCAGGCCTCCTGCATCGCGGCGTGGAAGGCGATCGTGTCCGCGTCCTGTTGCGTGCGCCGCCGGTCGAGCGCGGGCGTAAGGTCGGCACCGCCGCCGAACCAGGTCTTCGTCGTGACGACGAATCGCGTGTTCATATGCACCGCGGGTACGTTCGGATTGCGCATATGCGCGATCAGCGAGATGCCGGACGCCCAGAATCGCGGATCGTCCGCCGTGCCCGGGATCTGCGCGCGAAACTCGGGGGCGAACTCGCCATGAACGGTCGAGCAGTGCACGCCGACCTTCTCGAACAGGCGGCCGCACATCATCGACATCACGCCGCCGCCGCCCGCCGCGCCTGAGTGGTCAGTGCGCTGCCAGGGCGTACTGACGAAGCGGCCGGCCGTACCCGAATAGAGCTCTTGCGGCGCGTCATCCTCGAGCCGCTCGAAGCTTGCGCAGATGTCGTCGCGCAGCGATTCAAACCAGCTCCGCGTTCGTGCCTTGCGCTCCTCGATCAGCGTCACATCCATGGTCGACATTCCAATAGTCTCGCCATTAGCCGTGCGGACCACGATAGGTGCGGCTCGCGTTGCAACTGTCGTGATGGATGCTGGCGCGGGTCAGCCCGCCGAGATGCGCAGGGCGTTCCCAGACGAAACGCGAGAGGTCTTTCAGCGTCGGGGTGCCCAGCGCCTCGATCTTGTTGAGGTCGAGCGTCAGCCGCTCGACTTCGATCGCATGCTGGAGGAGGTCGAAATCGGCCACCATGCAGGTCAAGGGATCCGGCATGCCGCGGAACTCGGATTGGAAGAAATGGCCGTGGATCTCTCCTTGGCGCGCCAGAGGGCGTTCTCGACAGCGTATGGGCCGCCTTGAAGCAGAATGATTTCGTCAATTTCCACATCTTGTGAATGTCATTCCGATCTAGTGCCGCGAGTCTTGTTTGTGCGTAACATTGGTGTTGCCTCTTCGTGAGGACGCTGCCGGAAAACTGGACTGGCCGTTTTCGAATGATCGGTTGCCAATTTGCAACTAAGAAAGTCAATGGCCCCATCCGCAGATCGCAAGGATACCGGCGCATCAGTGAATACCGGAAATGGCATTCACGCCGGCAATCCCTAAGTCAGTGCGCATGCGCTGCGAGGGCCAGAGGCGTCCCGTGATCAAACATCGATAGTTAGAGAGAACGTCATTCCAGGCGGGTATTGATTTCATGATCCTTCGTTGCTTTTGCATCAAGGCACCCACGTCTAATCTAACCTGTGCGCAGTTAGCGAGACCACCTGCTGCACGAATGCCTTCGTTGCCTTGTTCGGCGACACACAGCTGGTCAGAGGAGAGAGATCATGAGACGTACAGTACTCGCACTTTCCGCCGTCCTCGGCGCTAGCGCTTTGGCAACTGCAGTCTTCGCGCAGCAACCGCAGCTTCCACCACCCGACGATTGGCATGCCACCGGTCGCTATCTTCCTGAATACACAAAAGATGGAGACCTCATTCTGCCGAAGAACTTTCACGAATGGGTCTATGTTGGTTCGCCGCTAACGCCCAATTTTCTAAACCCTCCCCAGGCAAACTTCCCTGAATTTCATAACGTATATATCGAACCTGGCTCCTACGAGATCTACAAGAAAACGGGCGAATTTCCCGAAGGAACGATCTTCGTGAAGGAGCTGCAGCTCATGTTGCCCGCGACTGAAAAGGACGGTTCGAGAGCCGAGCCATCGGGGCACGGATTCTTCCCCGGTCCCTTCAACGGGGCGGATGTGACTGTCAAGGACTCCAAGAGATATCAGGCCACCAATGGCTGGGGCTACTACAACTTCAACCACCATGAGCCCAAGGCGGCGACTGCCAAAGTTCGACCGATCGAGGAATGCGCCTACTGCCACATCGCGAGCGCGAAACGAGATGACGTATGGACGCAGTTCTACGTATTGCTCGACCAGGTACCGGTACCGCCAGGTCCGTCTAAGAAAAAATGAGGAAACTTGCGATGAAATTCCTCGGAAGTGCGGCCGTAGCGTCCGCATCGTTCATCGTCGTGATCGTCGGGTGTCTTGTCTCGCAGTCCGCAAATAGCCAGCCCGCTGCTACGCAAGAACAACTCGTTGATGCGGCGGGCAACATGCATATCCCGAAGAACTATCGAGCCACTTACGAATTCCTCGGGAGCTGGTCCGTTGCAGGTGACAAGGGGGCCAAAGAGATGCACGTCGTCTACGCGTCGCCAGGATCTGTCGCTGACTATCGCACCACCGGCAAGTTCTCCGATGGTTCGATACTCGTGAAGGAAGTCTACGACGCGGCCACTTCGGATATGACGACTGGAACGGTCAGCCATCAAGACCTTCTCAAAGGCTGGTTCATGATGGTGAAGGACAGTAAGAACAGCCACCCCGATAATAAGCTATGGGGGAACGGTTGGGCTTGGTCGTGGTTCGACGCGAATAACCCGGTGAAAACGACCTCAACGAACTTTCGATCAGATTGTCTAGGCTGCCACATCCCTGCCAAGGAGACAGACTGGATCTATGTGCAAGGCTATCCCGTACTGAAGAAGTAACGGGCAGTGCGTTACGGCTAGGGACGCGCCCGACGACCAGGCGTGTCCCTAGTGATCGATAGCCAACTTCGTTTGAATGTTACCGGTCGCGGGTAAGGCGGGATGCGGAAGAAAGGGTAGAGTCATGAAGTCTGGCAGAAAGCTCGACAGACGTGTTTGTGGTTCAATGATGATCCTTGCGGCGGCGTTTTTGGCACCACAAGGAAGCCTGGCGGCCGATCCAGCTGCCGGAAAAAAAATCACAAAGCTATTTCTTGAGTCGGGCCAAGTGGACCTCGAACGAGAAGTGGTGACGCTGCCGCTCCGTCGTGGGCGTCTTTCTTCGGGAGAAGCCGTTTGGTTCGTGCTTACAGACGTAAGTAATTTTGATACTTCGAAAAAGATGGGGCTCACATGGGCGCCTAGTCTCACGAACGCCAAAGACCTGACGAGCACACGGGTTGCGGAAATGGACGACTCGGGCAATTTCACGTTCAAATCGGGCCGGGTTGATTTCTCGCCGTCCCAAAGCTTGGTAGGCGGAGAAGCGCCCAAATTTTTTCCTCCTAAAACGGCCCGAGCCGGGTCTGTCGGGGATGCGCACTACAGCCCATTGGTTCGTGTGACGAACAAGGAGGACATTGTCTTCAATGCCCCGGTCATCGCGTTCAATGTCGGGCCCGAGAAAATCTCATTCTGCAACGGCAGTCCTGATTATTCTGTCGTGACCGACTCCGTGGCAAGCATCTGTCCTCATAAGGGCACCGTTGACTTGAAACTGCGGTTTGGCTTCGCGGACGGTAAACACCTGCGTTATCTTAGTTTTGACGCCAACTCCGAGGAGTCAGCGACGCTGGAGTCGTCCACTTTTGCGCCAGCGGAAAGCGACATTCTTCAGAGCGGCGCGACCGAGGTGATCTATACGATTGTGAACGGCAAGATGGGTGTGAAAGATCCGGACCGCCAGGGGATCGAGAGCGCCCTCAACGGAGAGGGGCCCTCACTCGACATCCTCGCGCACTTCACGGAGATCAGCGCCGGATACTCTCCGATGTGGGATGTGCGATTGGCCGAGTGGACCAAGGAGGCTATCTCGAAGGATCAACGGAAACTGATTACTGACGGTGACGATCTCGAAGCCAAAAGTGCGTCAGGCTTACTGGTGAGCCCTGCGGGGGGGGCAGTGAAGACGACGGGGAACCTGGTGAATTGTCCGGTCGTAGGATTCACCAATGAATAATCTCCTGGCCACACAATTGCGCTTCCCTTGTTCATGGGGGGCGCAATCGGTGTCTCGGCCACTGACGCTCCGCTCCCACGTTGATGCGAGTTTGATGAGCACCCGCTCGGGCCCGACGCCTCTCAGTCTGTAGGCGTCGATGATCTGGTCAGCCCTCGCGATCGATGCTGCGACATTGAAGGACAGGTTGGGGTACTACAAGGCCGAGCGACTCGGCCGCCGCAGGGGCGCATCGTGTAGCCTATAGCGTTGAAGAGCGCTTCCGGGCTGTCTGCAGAGTATCCTCGATGATTGAGGGCTTTGAGGTTCGCGCGCCGTCCTGCGAGCGCCGTTGGTCTCCGTCCGGCGACCTCGGATATTGGCGGCTCACTTGCCAATGCTAGAGCTTCGAAGTCCGCGCGTCGGCGTCAATTGCAGACCGTGCTTCGTTCGTCGGTCCAGGATGTCTGCAGTGGTTCTCGCCCACGCGGCTTCGCGGAGATAGGACGCTTCATCGTTGATAGAGATCGCCGCCGAAATGCTGCTCGAGATCGGCGCGGCCGCTTACAGGCCCCAGCAGATCCCGCGCACACGTTCCATAGAGCCGGCGTAGTGAACCCGCAGCGAGTTCGGAAGCCCAGCATGTCGCGCTGCAAACGTGCTACGAAATCGACGAACGTGCTGCCGATCTCCGCCGAGCAGCGGCGCGCCCGCGTTGCGGGCCGAAATGTTGCCCGACGCACTCTGATTGAGACCCGACGAGTTCATCCATCGGCACTTGGCGATGATCGCTTCACGCAATTGTCGTGCCTTGCCACGGTTCGGAGGGCGGCTGGCCTTATGTGCAGCACAGAGGCGGGTCGCCCGGATTCCTTAAGATGCTCGACGACACGAAGCTCGGCTTCGCAGACTTCGGGGGCAACAGACACTACATCAGCGTCGACAATGTCGGCGTCAAACGACCGTGCCGCACTCATGCTGATGGACTACCCGAGCCGCCGCCGTCTCAAGATCTACGCGCACGCGGAATTGAGAGAGCCGAAGGAGGACGGGTGACATAATCCTTCACGGAATGACAATGCGTCGCCGCGTCTTGGTACAGCGCACGCGCGCTTATCTCGGCGGCGAGGTCGCAATCGATAACTTCCTTGACGTTATGACCGATCTGCAAGGGGTCGAGCATCTGCATTTGTGAAGGCCTTCGAGGAAGATTACTCGGTCGGTGATGCGGTCAGCGTACTGCATCTCCTCGATCGTCTCTTTGCGCCAGACCTTGGCCATGTCCGAGAGGTCCCAGTTGGCCAGCAGCCGGTAGTGCAGCCAGTACTGGTTGACGGCGGTGAGCTCGTGACGCAGTCCCTTGCTAAGATGCTCGATGACTTTGGGGGCGCCTTTGCGGATGAACTCCAACGCTTGAGGGACGCTGCTGAAGAAGAAACAAGCAAGCAGGCATCCCGGGCACGAAACCGAGAGGCACCTATCCAGCAAATCTAGGGAAACTAGGGCGCTGCGGGCGCGACTTTGAGCTCATCCAGGACCCCGCGATGCGGGCAGCCAGCCTGACAATCTAGTGCACATTTCCCGCACGCCTCGTTGATCATCGTCTTGATGGTGCGCGCGCAGCGGCCGCATTCGGCGCTGCAGCCAAGGCAATCATAGATCTGCTTGGCGTTGCGTAGCGTGTCATCGGCCGTGTTCACGGCATGGCGAACATCGTGGTCGCTGAGGACATTGCAGGAACAGACGATCATGAAACGCGAAAATGAGCTTCAGTGAGGCGGTGTAATCGATATGGGACAGCGCCAGGCGCGTTGGAGGCTCCGGACAAGGCGGAGATGATTGAGTGGGGCACTCTATGGGAAGTCAGCTTTGACTTTGATTCATGGAGATCAACAGAAATCTGTATGATCACTCGCGACGACCGCTAGCCGCAGAGCCGACGGAGGACAGGGAACGCCGTTCCGTGCCGGCCAAAGATTGACGCTCTCGGTTAGCGTAGATGACACATCTGGAATCTGTCGACCTTGAGTAGCAGCCACCACTGCGTTCCGGGTATTATTGAAGGCCTCCTCGATCCCCTTCGAAGAATCGATCTGCGTAAGTAGAGCAGTCATCAGCTGACTATGCATTTCATCCGGTTCTTCGACGACTTGGCCAGGCGCTGCTGAGCTGATGATCAGCGCGTTCTCACTCGTTTGAATGGGTGCAAGTCCGTGTGAATAAGCCCTGAAACGTCGCTCGTAAGGATTGCGGCGCGAGGCCTCAATGACTGCGGCCCTGACGCGTACGCCAGAAGTCTGGAGTTGCGAAAGGAGACGGTCAATGCTTACGCCTTGTCGACGGACATCGTTTTCACTCCAGATCTTCGCATCGACCGGGATCAAATAATTTTGTCCGTCGGATTGTATGCCGAAGCCTCCAAAATAGACTAATGCAATTGAGTGCAAATGTGCTCTTGCCCTTAGATGATCGATTGCGAGGGTCATGTCGAGGCGCGTCGCATTGTCAATGGCGTCGACCAAAAAGCCGTCCTTGCGAAGAGCACTTGTCAAACTTTCCGCATCACGTGTCACTTGGGGAAGAGGGGAGCCGGCATCGGGATAGGCTGAATTGCCAATTACCAGAGCTAGCCGATTAGTATCGAGTGGTGCGGATTCACCCGGCCGGCTGGGCGCGCTCATGGGTCGAGGCTTCTCCAACCGCATTATCTTGTCGAGACCGGGCGAGAACAAGCCGAGCAGGACTACAGCGCCGAGTAGCATTTTGGGAACGGTCATTTCATTATAGTCTCCAGTGCAACGAGGAAATGCTGCTCTCCGGTAGGATGGCTTGGCGGCGCCAGCATCCGCGCCACGGTCGCACCGGCTTGCCGCCGTTGCGTCCTTCAGTTGCGCCGCGCCGTCCAGTAGCCTGAGCATCGCGCCGGTCCCGAGTGACCGCTCCAGGTCCCCTGACCGGACGTCGCGAACAACTTGCCCGCACCCGTGGCATATTTGTCTTGGACTGTCACGGAAGCGCGAACCGCGCCGGATTTTTCGACGTGACCTCGAAATCTCACGAGATTGGGATGCGTTACAATTCCGTTGGTCACATCGACAGTAAAGCTATAACTGGAATCGCAGGTTCCTCTTTGCGTCACGAAGACGAGGTCCCAAGAGCCGTCGTAGGCAGAGCGTCCGTATGCTGCTGGCCCAAAGACAATGAAGCAGCTCGACGCTGCAATAAGAAGGGAACGTTTTGTCACGGTAGTTCTCCTAACTAGTTGAAGTGCACATCCAGCGGGCGATGCCCCTTGCCGAATCCGTCGAAAAAGACCCGAGAATGACATGCGTATGACCGAAGAACGCTAAAATCTCTCAAGTACATGTTGGCTAGCGGCGACTTGAGGGAGCCGCAAGCCGCGAAGCTTTGGCGTCACCACCAGTCATAAGAGAAATCGGGACGGTAATAGGCGGGATAGCTCGAATATGATTTATGGATCGGATAGCCCAAGTACGAATTATAGGTGGGATAGCCCCGGTACATATTATAGGTGGGATAGTCCCAGTACGGAGGGTACGGATAATGCCGTCGCACCCGATAGCGCACGTCCGTCGTCACGGCTGGTACTGCCGCCTTGATCGACGTGCCATTGATCGGCGTGGCAGACGATGCGGCCGTCGCGGCCACCGCGCTAGGAACAGCAATTGCGAGCGCGATCGCCAGGCTGGCGACTTCAACCTTCATGATAGCTCCGTTCGCGTTAAACCACCCGAAGATGATGCCCTTGCAGCGCCGGCCAGGGAAATCACCTCTCGCCATAGAGTCGATAGACGATCATTATTGCCGTCGCGCCGCGTGATGCTGCAGTGAGAAATGCCACCAGCCGCATCCGCAGAGACTGGCTGGAATCTGGAAATTGTGATGCGCGTCGCCGCCGCTCGGCTGCCTTCGCTGGAGATCGCCGCCAGGTCGGCGGCGTGTCCGAGGTCTCCGGCAATCTCATGCCCGGCATCAAAGCGGCTTGTTCGATTTCGGCGACGTTTCTTCGTCTCGCGATTGAGCTGCGATATCGGGAAACAAGCCGAGGTTAGCTTTGGCATGGGTCGGTGACGCGTAACTGCCGAAAGCGAAAGTGGAAGAGCGCGTTGCCATTGGAGCATCATAGTAAAGAGTCGACGGTCCATCGATTCGAGCCGGCGAAGCCCAGAAACAGGGCGCAGCACAGCGCGGCGAACACGGAGTAGTCGAATGGCGACTTGATCCCAAACGAAATCGCCATGGCTGAACCAAACAGGAGGAGCAGGCCCGCGCTGCCGAAAGCCGCCCATCGCACCGCGAGTCCGAGTACCAGCGTAACGCCAAATAGAAATTCCAGAACCGTCGCGGTCGCGCCGAGAAAGGGGATCATCCATGCTGGCGCGAACGAATTGACCTTGGCCGCGTAGCCCAGAAACCGTTCGAATGTTCCCCAGGAAACTCCGCGCTCGCCCGGATTGCCGTAGAACCCGAGCCGGTCGCTGACCGACAATAGGAAGGAGATCCCGAGCGCCGCGCGGCTTCCCAGCGAAAGAAGATCGAGGGCAAGAGATGCTCGTTGCTCGGCGGATCGCAGCTTGAGGATGGGTTGGCCAGTGCGCACGACGCTGTGAAGCGGTCCGGACGACATCTTTCTAAGCGTGCGCCATGCCATCGGCGTTACTCAACGAAATCTGCGACAGTGGTACCGATTGATCGCAGCACAGGACGAAAGTTTCCAATAGCCGGCGCGTATAGTTTCCATAGCGGCGCGGAATGGCGCGCTGAAGAGGCGAACTGCAAAGTGTTGGACGGCCACCCCCAAGCGATTCAGATTTAATCCGGTCCACCTCACATCGGGACTAAACAACTAGCTGCGGTGACTCGGCTTGTCTCCGTGCGCCGATGCCTAATCGTCGGGCCGATCGCCGTTTTCGAACAGGATTCGTTCGGCCGCGCCCGCAAGATCGTCATATTGGCCGCTTTGCAGCGACCACATAAACGCGCCTAGTGCAACGGCACCGAGCGCGAGCGCAACGGGAATCAGGAAGAAGTAACCCGTCATCGGGCTTTCTCCGTCGCGAGCGTCTGCGCGGATATATCGAAAGCCGGCGGGCCCGAGTGCGGCTCCTTCCACGAGCGCCAGCCATGCAGCCGCAGGGCATTGGCGATCACCAGCAGTGACGAGGCTGACATCGTAACCGCCGCCACCAATGGTGTCACATGGCCAAGGATCGCGACGGGTACTGCAATGGCATTGTAGCCGACGGCGAGGATGAGATTTTGGCGCACGAGTCTCTGCGTATCGCGCGCAATTGCAATGGCTTGCGGTACCGCCAGCAGGCTCTCGCGCAGAAAGACGAGATCGGCGGCATTGCGTCCGACATCGGCGGCGGTGGCCGGAGCCATGGAGGCATGGGCAGCGACGAGGGCCGGCGTATCGTTGAGGCCGTCACCGACCATCAGCACGCGCTGTCCCGCTTCCGACAGGTCGACGATGTGTTTCGTTTTGTCAGCGGGGGAGACGCCCGCACGATAGGGAAGCCCGAGATCAGATGCGAGATGGCGCACCGGTTCGTCGCGATCGCCGGACATGATCTCGACGCGGCATCCTTGATTGGAAATGGCGAGCACGGCCTCGCGGACATCCGGGCGAAGATCGCTGTCGAATTGGAAGGTCGCGCGCAGTTGCCCGTTCTCGGAGAGTACAACGCCGGCTGCGCTTGACTGTTTGGCTCCATCCGTCAGCGCCCAGTCGGCCCGGCCGAGCCTGTAGATCGTCTTGCCGATGGTGGCCTGCATTCCGGAGCCCGGCTGCTCTGAAATATCGTTCAGTGCCGCCGGCGTGATAGTGTTGTCGCGTCGTGCGGCGGCGAGCGCACGGGAGTAAGGATGGCGTGAATGGGTCGCGATGGATGCGGCGATCGCAATCGCTGCTGGATTGATGGCTTTGCGATTGATGAGCCGCAGGCGATCCATGGTCAGCGTTCCGGTCTTGTCGAAAATCACGGTGTCGACTTCCGCGAAGCGCTCCAGCGCGCCGCCGTCCTTGACCATCACACCGCTTTCGAACAGACGCCGCGCGGCGACGATCTGTACCATAGGTACGGCAAGGCCGAGCGCGCAAGGGCAAGTGATGATCAGCACCGCGACGGCAATGGTGGCCGCGCGATGCAGGTCGCCTTCCACAATCATCCAGCCGATGAACGTCAACAGCGTCGTGAGATGCACGACCGGCGCATAGAGCCGCGAGGCGCGGTCCGCGACACGCCGGTAGACCGAGCGCCCAGCTTCGGCCGCTTCCATCATTCGCACCATTTCGGCGAGGAATGAATCCTTCGAGGCAGCCGTGGCGACGATGATAAGGGGGGCGGTTAAGTTCAGCGTTCCCGCGGACAGCATCGTGCCCGGTGAGACCGGTTGCGGCAGGCTCTCGCCGGACACCAGCGCGCAGTCAATCTCGGATTGTCCTGTTTCGACCCGGGCATCGACCGGCACGCGTTCGCCCGCCGCCAGCAGGATGTGCATATTCGGCTGGATCTCGTTCACCGGCAGATAGGCATGCGTGCTGTCGTCCTGCACGACAAGTGCGCCGCGGGAGGACAGGCGGGCCAGTCCTCGGACGGCGGTTCGTGCGCGCTCGCGCATCATGTGATCGAGCGTGCGGCCGATCAGCAGGAAGAACAGCAGCGAGGTCGCCGCGTCGAAATAGGCGTGTGATTCGTGATTGAACGTTTCGTAAAGGCTCATGCCAAAGGCAAGCAGCACGCCGATGGAAACGGGAACGTCCATGTTGGTATGGCCATGGCGCAGAGCGCGCCAAGCGGAAGAAAAGAATACGCGGCCCGAATAGATCAGCGCTGGAAAGGCGATCAGCGCGGAGATCCAGTGAAAGATGTCGCGGGTTGGAGCTTCCGCACCGGACCATATCGACACCGACAGCAGCATGATGTTGCTGCCCGCGAAGCCAGCCACGGCGAGCGCGCGGATCAACTCTTTCAGCGTCTCGTCCGTCTGGTCCGGGCCGGCATCGTGAAGATGTGCGTCGTAGCCGATCTTGCTGAGTGTCTCGATGAATGGTGAGGGCGGCTTGTCGGCCTGCCAGCGGATCGCGACGCGCTTGGTGGAGAGATTGACGCGCGCCTTTTCTACACCGGGAAGCGCGCCGAGCGCGGCTTCGACTTTCTGGATGCAGCCGCCGCAGTGAATGCCCGGCACCGAGAGATCGGTCTGGCGAAAACCGTCGCCGACAAAGCGGCTCGCGAGCAGAACTTCCTCATTCGCGGTGTGAGGATCAGACGTGGCAAGAGCCAGCTCAGCGCCAGGCGCGCAACAACTCATCGGCACTCCGTTTCTGCACGCCGCCGGCAATCCGCCGGCGGTTGTCGTTATATCGCGGCTTCGTCCACCGCCGCGCGATAGGCATGCCAGCTGCCGTGCCCGAGCACGGGAAACACGATGATCAGGCCCAGCATTCCAGTGGCGAGAGAGACCAAGAACAGTGCAAGCACGATGACTCCCCAGGTCAGCATCACGGGCAGGTTGTTCCAGACCAGCGCCATGCTCGAGCCCATGGCAGTGAAGGCGTCAACGCGCCTGTCGAGCATCATGGGAATCGAGAACGCGCTGATCGCAAACGAGAACGCCGCGAACAATCCGCCGACGGCCCCGCCGACAATGAGCGTCGCCCAGCCAACCGGCGTGGCGAATAGCATCGGTGCGATGTGTTCGAGACCGGGAAACGGCACCAGGCCAAAGAACAGGGCGTAGATAATCACCGCCGCGCGTATCCATGTGATCATCAAAAGGCATAGGAGTACGCCCGCGAACAGAATCTGGCCGCCGCATTGCGGCTTGACGAAAATCATGGTCGAGAGGCTGACGGGCAAGCCTGCGGCAAGGCGGCGGCTTTTTTCATACAGGCCGATTGCGAGGATCGGGCCTACCACCATAAAACCCGCGAATGCGGGAAACAGGATGTAGTCCCAGCCTAGGCGAAACAAACCACCGACGATGGCGACGGATGCGAGAAAGATCATCAGGCCGTAGCAGAGGCTCGTCATCGGCTGCACGGTCAGGTCATACCAGCCGTTCGCAAGCCATATGAAAGCATCGGCGGGAGCAAGCAAGCGATGCCAACGGTTTTTCGTGGGAAGTGGAGGCATGACGGTCGGGATCATGGTCATGTCGATCGGTCTATCCGTGCTTTGGCTGTTGTGGTCGGTTTGGATGAACACGACGAGGTCGCCGCGCTGAAGCTATTGGTGCCGTTGCCTTCGCCGTGCTGGAGATGAGCGACGCAGTCCGGCTGAGAGGAGACAGCCACGTAAAGCAGATGCGCATTGGCGGCGACCAGCACAATCAGACCGAGACAGATCGACAGCCAGACGATGGATTTCGCCTTCCATCTGTCAGGCGATGCCGCCATCCCATTCATTGGTTGGGCATCCTCTGATCGACCAAGTATAGCGCGAGGATCTTGCGATCGATCGGCGTCAGGCGGCCTTCCCATGACGGCATGTGGCCCTGCCGTCCGTTCCATAGTGTGTTCGCGATCGTCTGCTGGTCGCCCCCATAGATCCAGAACTTGTCGGTCAGGTTGGGTGCGCCCACGTCGCTGTTGCCTTTGGCGTCCTCACCATGACATGCGGTGCAATTGGCAACGAAGATCTCCTTGCCGGCGTCCACATCGTCGGGCCTTGCCGTCTTCGCGGCGGATGGATCGGAGAGCGAGCGCACAAAGGCCACCACCTTGTCGACATCGGCCTGCTGAAGGATATGGTCATGACCAAAGGCAGGCATCTGCGAAGTGCGGCTGTCGAGATGCGACGAGTTGATGCCAACGCGGATGGTTTCGGCAATGGCTTCGGGAGCGCCACCCCACAGCCATGAGGTCGTAGTCAGGTTTGGGAAGCCGTGGCCGCCCTTTGCGTTGCGCCCGTGGCACACGGCGCAATTGTCACCGAACAGGGTACGGCCGGTCTGGCGCACGATCTGCATCAGCGCCTTGTCAGCCTGAATATCCTGATAGCTTTTGGCCTCAATCTGCTGGGTCCATGCGCTGCGGCCTAGCGCCGCCCGCTTCAGCGAGTCCTGCACGATGTTGCGCTGGTCAAGGCCGAGCAGGCCTTTTGTGTAGCTGACGCCGAGTGGCCATGCGGGCATCAGCACCCAGCAGCCGACGGAAAAGAGAAAAGCGATCAGCAGGAAAAAGTACACCGCGCGCGGAACGGGCGTGTTCAATTCCTTGATGCCGTTCCACTCGTGTCCGGTGGTCAGATAACCGGTGTAGTTGTCGCGTTCTTCTACCGCCATGGCCCATCCTCATTGCGCAGGACCGACTTCGCAGCGCGATCGAACGCCTTTCTGTTCGACGGCCAATAGGCATAGACAACTGTGATGATTGAGAGTGCGATCAGATAGAACAATCCGAACGACTTCGAGAGCCGCACCAGTGTAGCGTGTTCGAGATCCATGATCACCTCACAGCGTTCGTGACGGATTTATGCGCCGCGTCGGTCAGGTGGCCTAGCACCTGGAGATAGGCGACCAACGCGTCCATCTCGGTGAGCTCGCCAGGCTTGCCGTCGAACGCGCGGACGTTCGTGGCCTTGCCATAGCGTTGCGTGACGCCATCAACATAGGGGGATTCCGGAGCGGCTTGGCCGTAAGCGTCTCTGCTCGCATTCGCAATCATCTCGTCGGTGTAGGGCACGCCGACGGTGCGCTGGGCCTTCAGGTGCGCGCCGAGATCATCGGTGCGCAACGTCGTTTTCAGCAACCACGAATAAGCGGGCATGACGGAAACTGAAAGAACGTCGCGCGGGTTGTTAAGGTGGGCGACGTGCCATTCGTCGGAATACTTGTCGCCGATGCGCGCGAGGTCCGGTCCCGTACGCTTCGAACCCCACAACATCGGATGGTCGTATTTCGATTCGACGGCGAGCGAGTAGGGCCCGTAGCGTTCGATTTCATCGCGCAAGGTGCGGATCATCTGCGAGTGACAGGCGTAGCAGCCTTCGCGGATGTAGATGTTGCGGCCCGCCAGTTCGAGCGGGGTGTAGACACGCATGTCGGGCGCGTCTTCCACCGTCTGGTGGATGGTGAAGAGCGGCGCGATTTCCACGAGACCGCCGATGCTCGCCACAAGAATGATGCCGAGCGTGAGTCCGATGGCTTTGCGTTCGAGCCGATAGTGCAGTCCGAACATGCGGCTTACTCTCCCGATTCAAGGACGGTCGTGCCGCCGAGCATCGGCGATGGCATGTCGGTCGCCGAATCACGCACGTCGCGGATACCGGTTCTGATCGTCATCCAGATGTTGTAGGCGCCAATAATCGCGCCGATCAGGAAGAGCAGGCCCCCGATGGCGCGCGCGATGTAGTAGGGATGCATCGCAATCAGCGAGTCGACGAAGGTATACGCGAGCGTGCCGCTCTCATTGTAGGTCCGCCACATCAGCCCCTGGATGATGCCGGAATTCCACATGGCGAAGACATAAACGACAGCGCCAGCCAGCGCGAGCCAGAAATGCACCTCGACGAGTCGCGGGGAATACATGCGCTCGGTCTTCCAGAGCCACGGCACGATAGCGTAGATCGATCCGAACGTGATCATCGCTACCCATCCGAGCGCGCCGGCATGGACGTGGCCAACGGTCCAGTCGGTGTAGTGGGAGAGCGAGTTCACCGGGCGGATCGCAAGGAATGATCCTTCAAAGGTGGTGATGCCGTAGAACACCGCGGCCACCATCATGAAGCGCAGCGTCGCATCGTCTCGCACCTTGTCCCATGCGCCGTTTAGCGTCAGCAGCGCATTACCAGCTGACGCCCACGAGGGGATCAGCAGCATCAGCGAGAACGTCATGCCCAGCGTCTGCACCCATTGCGGCAACGCCGTGTAGTGCAGGTGGTGTGAGCCCGCCCACATGTAGAAGAAGGTGATGCCCCAGAAGCTGATGATTGACATCCGGTAGGAATAGATCGGCCGTCCGGCCCGTACCGGCAAGAAGTAGTACATCATGCCGAGGAAGCCGGCGGTGAGGAAGAAGGCGACGGCGTTGTGACCGTACCACCATTCGGTCATCGCGTCCTGCACGCCGGAGAACAGCGAGTAGCTCTTGGCGCTGCCGAACGAGACGGGGACGGCGAGGTTATTGACGATGTGCAGGATCGCGATAACCAAGATGAAGGCCATGTAGTACCAGTTGGCCACATAGATGTGTGGTTCCTTGCGTCGCGCGAGCGTGCGCAGATAGATGGTAAAGTATACGACCCAGACCACCAACAGCCAGATATCTGCGTACCATTCCGGCTCCGCGTATTCCTTGGACTGGGTGATACCCATCATGTAGCCGGTAACGGCGAGCACGCAGAACAGATTGTAGCCGAGCAGCACGAACCACGGGCTGAGCTGATCGGCTAGGCGCGCGCGCGAGGTCCGCTGCAATACGTAGTAGGATGTAGCGATCAGTGCGTTGCCGCCGAAGCCGAAGAGTACGCTGGTGGTGTGAACAGGACGCAGCCGCCCGAAGCTGGCCCAGCCGGCATCAAGAGTGAAGTCGGGCTTCACCAGGAGCCACGCCACCCAATCGCCGATCAAGAGGCCGAACACAGCCCAGATCATTGTGAGGATGATGCCGAATTTCGTCGGATCGTCATAATAGCGGTTGAGGCGTTCATCGCCGGGTTCGGGATCGTAGTAAACCGAAATGACTTTGAAGATTCCGACAAGTGCCGCGACTCCGATAAGCGCGCCGTGAACGCCGAGTGGATCGTGGTTGCCTGCTATGCCAAACATCAATCCGCATAATGCGAGCCCGAGCAGGATCAATAGCGCGTACTGACGTTCAGTCTTGGTCAGTTGGCCGATCATTGTCTTGCTGCCCTCCAAAACGGGAATTGCGTTTCAGTCCGCGTGGAAAAATCAAAAGTCAGGAAGTGTTACAGGACGGAAATCCGGTTCGACATCCAATGGCAGGAGCCATGACTAGTTTGCTAACTGGCTTTCAACGTTACTCGGTAAGATCTGCGACAAAGCTAATCAGTTGTCGCAGTACACGACGAACTTTTCCAATGACTGGCATGCATAGTTTCCATCGCAGCAGGTGCATTGGGGAGCGAGCCGGGATCGAGTTGATAGGTTGGCATCTCAAAAGCCAAGCCGTTCAAATGACCAACAAGCCTATCCGCTATTTCTTAGAGTTGCTGGCGGAGTCGTCTCGCTCACGTCTCGTTCGACGTGCCGCTACTTCAACGTAGCAAGATAAGCAACGAGGTCCGTCCGATCCGTCGCATCCTTCAGCCCTGCATAGGGCATACTGTTTCCTGGGACGACCTTCTGCGGTGATTCCAGATACGCGTCGAGAGTCTTCGCGTCCCAGACGATTGCGGAATTCTTCATGGCGTTGCTATAGCGGAAGCCCGGAACCGTACCCGCTTTCCTACCGACAACCTCTTCCAGACCCGGCCCGACACGATTGGCGTGGTCAGTTGCATGGCATGTCGCACAAGCCTTGAAGACGGCCTTGCCGTGCTGGGCGTCCTGAGCATGGCCCGGGCCAGCGACTGTGCACGCAAGCATGAGCACTGCGATAATCGCGCCGACAGTTTCCGTGTCCTTCATTGTTGAACTCCTTCTTTAAGATGTGGATCAATGCTGGCGCCGCCGCGCAAGGTAATCGTTGAGGTCGTGGTCGAGTGTAAGCGCGAGTATCCTGTGCGGAGCTCAGTGCGCCTGACGCCCGGTCGCGGTCGGGCCCGCCGGAGTCGCTCCATTGACCTAAGCGACTGTCGCCACGGTGCTAGCGACCAGCGAGACGGCGACAGCCAGGCCGACGGTCTTCGGTGATTTCATCGGGGGCTCCTTTGCTGCCCGTACTCGGCAAGTTGGCTCGGCGGAATGGCTTCAAGCAATCTTGAGCAGCACGTCCTCGGCCGACCCAATGCATGTTAGTATCGGGCATAGTCGACGAAACTGGAAATTCCCTTTGGACATGCATTCGATAGTCCTGAGATATTGTCGCCTAAGAACGTTGTGCCGCCGGCGAGCGAGCCTTTGCGACTTGGCGCCAGATCTCCACGACCGCCGCTATCGCTTGATCTCGAACCTCTGGGAATCAATTTCTTTCGGCTCAGAGGTCAATCAAATTTACGAGGCCGGACCGCGAGTTCGGAGTCGACTGTCCTGCGATGCCCTGCGTCATGGCTATACTCGCAATTCTGATCGCGGCGGGGCGTTCGCCGGCGCTTCTGCCTCACGACCGCGCTAGCGGCACTAGCGGTATTGCCGCGGAAGCCGCTGGTGAAGCTCTCATCTCGATAACCGCCCCTAATGCTGCGCGGCCGGCAGGATAACCAAGGGGAGGGACGTCTTCTCGGCCGCCAAGAGTGCCGTTTCGCAAGTCCTCGCAGCGAGACGCGGCGTACCCCGGGGCAGCGTCCCAGGCACCCTCAGAAATTCCTATAACGATCGGCTATCGACTTCATGGCGAGAGGTGATTTTCCTTTCGACCGTCAAAGACGCAATCTTCATCGTCGCTCGTCCTCGTGTACGGGCCGGATTCGGCATTCCGTGAACGATCGCAGTCCAGGAGGTCCGACATGCAAATCGAAGAGGCAATCGTCGTTTCATTTCCGGGCTTTGTCGAAAGCCCACCGCTGGAGGATGTCGTCGTGCTCGCGGACGGCGCCGGCGTCACGCTTGGAGTGCAACGTGCGTTGAGCGCAACGGTACAGGGCGTCCGCGATGGCGGTAGCAGCCTCATTGCGTCCAAGTGCGTGGAGATCTCGCTCGTCGGGTCCAGCGGCGAGGTCTCGGGGGTTGTGCGTCACACCTGCGTGCGGTCCGACAGGCGTCACGCGGTCGCCCCTCGCAGACGGGAAAGAGTGAGCGCAATAGCGGACGTTGCACCGTTCGTCGTCTGTGATATCAACAACAATCTCGCCGTGATCGGTAGCGGCCGGCGGCTGCTCGAGTGCCAGGATGATGCCGCCTACGGAAAGGCCATCGTCGGCAAAATGCAGGAGGCGATCACGCGAGCCGCGTTACTCGCCCGGCAGGTCCTCGACGCTGCGCGGCCGGGCTCCAAGTCGATCGACGGACTTATCGAAGGCAGCCGCCTCGCAGCGACGGAGGGCTCGCTTGACCGGGTTTTGCGTCCGGACATCACGGTCCACGCCGAGATCGCCCCTGACTTATGGTCTTTCAATGCCGACCCGGAGGAGTTGTACTTCGCTTTGTTGGGCCTCTGCCGCAATTCGGCTGATGCTATGCCGGACGGTGGCGCGATCACCATCGCGGCGCGGAACGTCGAGTCTCTCGCTGGCGCCGCCCGGGAGTTCATCGAGATCATCGTCGCCGACGATGGAGAGGGCCTGCTCGAGGAGGTCCTCTCGCGGGCATTCACTCCGTACTTTACGACAAAGGCTCCGGGCAGCGGAACCGGTCTCGGGCTCTCGCAGGTCGAGCGGTTCGCCGAAGGACGAGGCGGCGCGGTCTTTATAGAGAGCGAGCGGGGTGCCGGCACGCTCGTGCGCCTCTTGCTCCCGCGCGCGCACGCAGTTGAGGTCCCCAGCAGTATCGAGGGTACGGAGATCGCGTACCCAGCGGCTTCCAACGGCAGCGAATTCCACGTTGTAAACCCAGTGGCAGCTACGCCGACGTCTTAGCCAGCGCGAACACCTGGAGACCGGTTCAGCGATGGAACTCATGATCCCGCCCGGCCGCCTCGACCGTCCGGTCGACCAAGAGACGGACCACGTGCTCGGGCCCGCCGATGCCGAGATCTCGCTCGTCGAGTACGGCAGCTACGCCTGCTCGCACTGCAGAGCTGCCAACGGGCGCATTGCGCAAGCACGCGACCAACTTGGCGATCGCGTCTGCTATGCCTTCCGCCACCGGCCTCTCACGGACAACAGCATATCCTTTCGGGCCGCCGAGCTCGCTGAGCTTGCTCGGACGCCCGAGGCGTTCTGGTCCGCGCACATCAAGCTGATGACGAGGTCGATGCAGCTCACAGAGGACGACCTCGTCGCGGTGGCCGCCGACCTCGGCGTGAACGCCGACTTCGAGCACGACGACAGCGACGCCATGCGGCGTGCGAGGGCGAGAGTGGAGGCGGACATCGCAAGCTCACGCGCAAGCGGCGTGAGACTCACGCCAACCTTCTACATCAACCGGCGGCGCTACGACGGGCCCTGGGATGAGAGCTCTCTCGTCGATGCGATGCTGGGCACGCTCGGCCACCGTGTTCGTACGGCAGCCCTGGACTTCGCTAGCTGGGGTCCGTCCGCCGGCATTTTACTCGTCCTCGCGACCGTGGCGGCGATCGTCTTGACGAACTCGCCGATCGGGCCGGCGTTCGAGGCGCTTTGGCGCCAGGAGTTCGGCGTGAGCTTGGGCAACGCAGCCTTTCGGATGCTAATCGTTCATTGGGTCAACGATGGCCTCCTGACGGTGTTCTTCCTCGTCGTCGGCCTGGAAGTGAAGCGCGAGATGACAGTTGGCCACCTCGCGAGCCGCCGCTCCGCCGCGCTTCCGATCGCGGCCGCGCTCGGCGGCATGGTCGTGCCGGCGCTTCTGTATGCGCTGGTCATCCCTATAGGGACGTGGTCGTACGGATGGGGCGTCCCGATGGCAACGGACACTGCGTTCGCTATTGCCTTGATCGCTGTGATGGGGGACCGCGTCCCCGTCGAGCTGCGTATCTTCCTCACCGCGGCGGCCATCGTTGACGACATCGGTGCGATCATCGTCGTCGCTGTATTCTACTCTGGCGAGATCCACCCGGCCTACCTTGCCGCGGCCGCGGCGGTCGGGATTGCGCTGGCGCTGCTGAGCCGATCGAAGGTCTACCTTCTCTCGCCTTACATCCTGCTGGGCGTTGGGCTGTGGGCTTTCGTCTACGCGGGCGGCCTTCATCCTACGCTGGCCGGCCTGGTTCTCGCGCTGTTCATTCCGACGCGACCGCCCGCCAACCTGGCTGCCCTGATGACGCAGGCCAGCACGATCATCGCCTCTGAGGCCCGGCACGACGGTGAAGTTCTCAGGCACGGCCCCTCCACCCCGGCGCTGCGCGCGCTCGACTCAATCTATGACAGACTTGAATCGCCCGCCGACCGTCTGCTGCGACACGCCGGCGCACGGTCGAGCTACGCTGTTCTCCCGATCTTCGCACTGGCGAATGCGGGCGTGGCAATCAATCTGAGCGTCTTTGTTGGGCATGGCTCGCTCATGGCTGCGATCGCCGCCGGCCTTGCCATAGGAAAGCCGCTCGGCGTCTTCCTCGCAGCCGCCGCGGCCGTGCGCACAGGCATAGCTGTCAAGCCGGCGGAGTATACGTGGCGGCAGTTGGCCGGGGCAGGAGCCCTCGCTGGCATCGGTTTCACGATGTCGCTTTTCATCGCCGGGCAGGCGTTTCCAAGCGCCACCGACTTCTCAGCCGCCAAGATTGCCGTGTTCGCCGCGTCGATTCTTTCCGCCGTCGTTGGGACTGCCCTGCTCTGGGGAGCTTCGCGCGAGGAGCTGATCGAAGAGACGCCGCAGAGCGCCGGCATGCAAGTATCATAGTCCGCCGATGTTAATGCGAATCGCGAATGGGAGTTCTTTCGATGATTCTGCCTACCGGTACGACAATAGCAGTCGCTGACGGCGACACGGTCCCCCTGTTCCACAACACAGGCTTGAACCCTGGGGTGAACTTGGTCGAGATCACGGCGGCTTCGGGTGCGCGCCATCACACCGGCTCTGCCGACCCGATGGCAGGCGGCTCGTCGAGGACAACTTCGCGACAGTGACGGCCGCGTTCCTGAACAAGTTCAGCCTGGACGGGACCACGGAACACCTGGTCGTCAACTCCGACACCAGGACCCTGGGGGAGATGCGCAGGCACTTCGACAGCGACGCCCAGTCATAACCCGCGCAGATAACTCAAAGTTACCGGCGACGATTACTGCTCTCGACAGAACTGAAGACTGGACATGAGGAAAAGCGAGAACGCGGCTGCGGCGACTTCCCGTCCGGCGGCGAAGCCAAGCAAACGCGACGCTGCGGTTGCGATGAGAAGCGCGACCGAATACCTGATCGCGACACGACAGGCCGATCGCGCGCTCAAGGCAGGCAATTGCGCGCCGTCCTTTCGATTGCGGGACCAGCACGGCCCTGAGGTTGCGTCGGAAACACTGCTCAGGCACAGCCCGCTGTTCTTTACCTTCTACACTGACTCGTGGTGCCCGGCGTGCGACCGCGACTCGCAGGCATTCGAGTCCCTCCCGCCATCGGTCGAGGCGCGGGGCGCGTCTCTTGTGAGTGCCTCGCAGCAGACAGTCGCCGAGAACGCAAAAGCACGCGCGCACTTGAAGCTGGCTTCTACGGTTATCTGGGACCGAGGCGGCCGGATTGCACAGCTGTTGGTGTGCGCTGGCGCGTTCCTAAGCCACGAAGTGTGGGGATTAAGCCTCACTACTGCTCGGCAGCGCGCAATCTGCAAGGTGCGCAGATGACCTTATTTCCACTCATAATGACCTGGATGTGGTTTGAAATCTTCAAGCCAGCGCTGATTCCTTCTTTGGATTCCCGCCGTCGAGGAGACCTGCAACGCCGGGGTTTCGTGGCGAAGCGTCGCATTTGAAGGAGGTTGAAGATGACCCACGTATATTTCCACTGCTCGAACATGAAGAACGTTTTCGTCGATCGCCGCGGCGCCGTAGTGGACGATCTTGCTGAGGCGCGCGATCACGCTACCCGTGTCGTGCAATCCCTCACCAGCGAGCGCAGCCTCGAGGATTGGCGTGACTGGGTCCTGCATGTCAGCGACGACCAGGGCGATGAGCTCTTCGTTGTGCCCTTCACTTCCGTGCTCGGAAAGCCGAATTGAGGTCGCCATGCTCCTGGCGGTTCTTTGGACCAAAGCGACGCACACACGCGAAGGCTCTCTTCAGCCTCGGCGCCGCAAGGTCGATGAGCGTGCGCATCTCGATCGGCCGAAACCGGTTGGTCGCAAACGGGAGTGGGACGGCCAGCGGTGCAGGCTAGAAATCTTTAAGCGATCTCGGCCGATCCAGACAAAGGTCCGCCCTTCCAACATTCGGACCGTCACGCGTTCCTTATTCCTTCGTGATCACCTGGGTGGCCTCAACGTCGGCGTCAACAATCCCACGGGAGCGATCATGGGCGAGATTATCCGACTTGTCTCAAAGTTCGAGCGCGAGCACATCCTTATCATTCTAGAAGCGCGCGATATACGACAGCGTGCTCCCGCCTATCGATCCCATCGGCGAGCAGCGGGACAAGGGGCCGCAACTCTTGGGGACCAGTGGCGCCAATGCTCAATGTGGCGAGGCTTTCTCGTGATCAAGATTATTGCCGTGCTCTGCAGTCCATTTTATCCGACGAATTTCCACGAGCAGACCGTCACCACCTCCGGCCTCACTGATATCTCCATGCAGTCCTGCTTGGAAGGTGTGCCGCAACTTGCGGAATGGATGAAGCAACTTCCGGCGGAGCGCCTCACGAGATGGCGCGTCATGATCGGAAATCAGGATCGCGGGGGAGCATAGGTGAAAAGCGGAACACTTCACGCAGCGAACGTGCTCGATGCATTTGCGCATACAGTCGCCACGATTTGCCGAGATTTGGATTACTTCACTCGCGCTGTGCTCCTTGTCGACACTGCTAAGTGCCGGGCGCTCGGCGCTCCCTCCCTTCGCCGTGGCCTTCGCGGCCGGTCCTTTCCCCCCCCGGGGTCTGGCCGCCCCGTTCGCAGGGCCTGATAGGCGACGGTGTTGGATCGGAAGGGCATGGGGGAAATTTGGATCGGCGAAATCCCAATCGTTGACCACAACCGGAAAGGAGGTTTTGCTCTATGACCTATGATCATTTCTTCGCCGCGGCGGTTGCTCGCCTGCACGCCGAACGGCGCTACCGCGTGTTTGCCGACCTCGAGCGCATGGCCGGGCGTTTCCCCCACGCAACATGGCATTCGCCGGACGGCCCGCGCCCGGTCGTGATTTGGTGTTCGAACGACTATCTCGGCATGGGTCAGCACCCGAGGGTGGTCGGCGCCATGGTAGGAACCGCCATCCGCATGGGCGCTGGCGCGGGGGGCACTCGCAACATTTCCGGCACCAACCATCCGCTGGTTGAGTTGGAACGCGAGCTCGCCGGCCTGCACAACAAGGAAGCGGCGCTAGTCTTCACCTCGGGGTACGTCTCTAACGAAACCGGCATCGCGACCATCGCCGGCCTCCTGCCAAACTGCGTGATCCTATCGGACGCCTTTAACCACAATTCGATGATCGAGGGCGTGCGGCGCGCCGGCGTGGAAAAGAAGATCTGGCGCCACAACGACGTGGGCCACCTCGAGGAATTACTAGCGGCGGAGGCGCGGGAGCGGCCGAAGCTGATCGTGTTCGAGGCGCTCTACTCAATGGACGCCGACATCGCGCCGGTGAGCCGCATTTGCGACCTGGCGGAGCGCTACGGCGCCATGACATATATCGACGAGGTCCATTCGGCCGGCATGTACGGACCGGCCGGCGCGGGCATTGCGGCGCGTGAGGGCGCCTTGCACCGCATCGACGTGGTCGAGGGTACCCTGGCGAAGGCGTTCGGCTGCCTTGGCGGTTACATCGCGGCGAGTGCCGATGTCATCGATGCGGTGCGCTCTTGCGCCCCCGGATTCATTTTCACGACCGCATTGCCCCCAGCAGTCTGTGCGGCTGCCACAACGGCGATCAGGCACCTGAAGGCCTCGCAATGGGAGCGCGACCGCCATCAGGACCGCGCCTCGCGGGTAAAGACCGTACTGAATGCCGCGGGCCTGCCGCTGATAACAACCGACACGCACATTGTGCCGGTAATGGTGGGAGATCCAGAGAAATGCAGGGAAGCGAGCGAACTCCTGCTCGCCGAGCACGGCATCTATATCCAGCCGATCAACTATCCGACGGTCCCGCGCGGCACCGAGCGGCTGCGTATTACGCCGACGCCGTATCACGATGACGCGCTGATTGACGCGCTCGCTCAAGCATTGGTCAGTGTGTGGAAGCGCCTCGGTTTGCCGCTACAATATCGGGAGCTTGCAGCGAAGTAGGTTGCCAGCACATGGCAGCATCGCAGAGAAGCGCTCAGGCTAGCAAGCTTTTCCGACGGTTGGTGCGCCCCTCGGCGAGCAAAATTACCTTTTTGTCGCTCAAGATAGCCACCGAGTCTTCAAAGCAAGGGCGGAAAGCATCTGCCGGAAAGCGGCTCCGAGAGAGCAACCTTGCTGATGTCGACGGAGTCCATCAGCAAGTGAGCGGAGATCGCGCCTGCGAAGGGTTTAGTGTAGAAGCCGCGTTCACCGCCTTATCGAGCTGGCCGTCAGTGCGATATGAGGCGCGCGCATAGCATCTAATTAGATCCAGCTTCTGACAGGATTAGCAACCTCCGATTTATCCAAAAGGCCCACGAATTAGACCGAGGACACCGAGGCTTAACTGCTGACACTGCTCAGAAGGGCACCGCGTCGCGGGCTGGGAACAAACCAACGTATAATCAGACCATTCCGATTGTGGGATGCGATCCTCCCTCCGTACGATAACGCGATACAAGCGTGCCATGGCCTCGGTTGTCGTTCTGAGATAGCAATAGTTAAACGGCTGAGTACTGAGAGTCGCAGCGGAACCGCATCCGCGAACCGGAAGTTGCAACAAGAGGCCGGAGGCGTAACGCCCGTCGACGTTTTCCCAGCTCCCCTTCGGATCATTGCGCGAGCAGAAGGGTCCTATGTCGGATAGCAGCGACCGCGTAAGAGGAGGGTCTCTTGAATCACAGGCACTGAATAGCGCCGTTTCCCCGAGGTCGCCATGGATCAGATCTACCTCAGCATTAGTGTAATCGGTCTCACGCTGCTCGTCGGCATGTATGTGCTCGGCGTCGCGCTTGTGTAAAAAGGTCGCGATTCGGAATTGCGGCTGGCAGGTCATATCTGCCGGGTCACTAGGGCGTCATTCCTTAAGAGCGACAGGTCCCTGGATCCGCAAGGGCCGAGCTGTTCAAACATCGATCGTCGCAGCATGTAGGCTGCCATCGACCGCACGGCGCCAAAAGCCTCTGTCGTGGATACTATCGACGTGCAACGGTGGAACGGCTCCGGCGCATCTCATCGCGCCAAAAAATCGAGATCCTGAGAGTAAGGGCAAACAAAGCTTCTACCGGAAAAAAGATGAACAGGGTCATCTGTCATCTGGTCCTCCTGTGCAAGGAAATGTTGCGGCGAAGAGTCCGCGAGTATCGGCGCCGTTCAGCTGTCTTCATTGGTAGTTGGGATCTCGGCGATGGGACGACAGTTTTCCAGCGGATGCTCTGGGGCTTGGCAGCCGCAACCACCGATAGGACTGTGATGGAGGATATGTCGAAGCCGCGGCAAAGGCCGTGCCGCACGCGGTACAGGTCGCAGCTCGTTGGCATCTGATGGAGAACGCCAATCGGTCCTTCCTCGACGCCGTCCGCAAATCGAAGTGCCAGATCCGCAGCGCAAATGGCGCGATAGCAATCGATCCCAAACTGCGCACCGCGCCTGAACACCTGCGTATGAAGGGCACCTTCTGCCTGCGGCGTCATCATTACTGACGCGATCCGCGTGCGTTTTTTGCTGGCCTCCGCAAGTAGCTCCGGCCGGTTGTTTAGGGATTAAGCTTTGGTTCCGGGGCACCAGCCCGCATGTATCAAGGCCAAGCCCTGCGGGCGCTGCGCGGCCTTGACCCATCCGGCTTGGCGGATGAGGGTTTACCATGCGCTTAAGCCGAGATACGACTTGACGCGCTCGACACGAATTGCGGATGAGTGCTCGCGCGCTGGGCGGCAAACGCGGCCGATAGCTTTGCGTTTCGGGCGGTTGGGCAGGTTTCGCGCCTTGCAACTGTCTCGCTGAAACCGATGCGGCGTTCTGGCGGTCTGCCGGTTATATTGGCTTCCCAAGAACATAAAGTCGTCATGCCAGGAAGCGAATTCAGATTGGCCTTTGCTCCTCCACGGTACGAGGCACAGCCTTCAATATCTCCTCCGCACCTTGCTGAAGAAGTTTATGCCCGAGACTTCTGCCTATTGCGTCCGCTTGATCGGCCCGACCCACGCTTTCATTGGCAATCTTCGTTTGGCCATCCGGATGAGTCACCTGTCCTCGAAGCATTAATGTCCCGGCAAGCCATGTGGCAGAGACCCCGATGGGTAGGCTGCAACCCGCATCGAGGCTTCTCATCAATGCGCGCTCTGCATCCACTTCGGTGCGCGATTGCCGGTCTTCAATCTTTTGAAGCAGCGCTATAAGTGCCGTATCCCCCTCGCGAGCTTCGGCCGCGAGGGCGCCTTGGCCGACTGCATACGGGAAAATATGCGCGTCTACAATCTGTGAGGCCTCATGTAGCAATCCTAGCCGGGACAACCCGGCCGCTGCCAATAGAGTCGCATCTATTCCCTCTCGGTTCTTTGCCTTACGCAGCCTTGGAGAAACGTTCCCACGGATGGGTCGAATATCCAGACCACTGCATAGAGCGAGAAGTTGAGCTTTGCGACGAATTGATCCGGTGCCGACGCGCAGCCCCGGTCGTAGCTGGTCTAGTGTGACGCCACAAATCGCGTCGCGAGGATCCTCTCTTTTGGGAACGGCCGCCAATACCAAGCCGGGCTGCAATTTTGTCGGAAGATCTTTGAGGGAATGAACGACCAGGTCAACTTCGTTGCGTAGAAGCGAGTCTTCGCTCTCCTTCGTGAATGCTCCGATGCCGCCAATCTGCTGAAACTCCGACCGTCGATCCTTGTCGCCAACGGAACTAACGAAGACCATTCGTACCTCAGCGGCCGGCTCGACGCTACGAATAAGATCGGCGACGTGATTGGCTTGCCAGCGGGCCAAATCACTTCGCCTGCTACCCAGCCGAATTTCCACGATCAAACCTCTTGCTTCTTGAGTAGTTCGCCTACTTCTATTGCTGCGTAAGTGGCTATAAAATCGGCGCCTGCTCGTTTCGCCGCACGGCAGAACTCTGGTGTGGTGGTCTGGTGATGGCATAACCGAGAGCGAGAGGACAGACAGGAAATTCCGCATGACGAACATGTCGGAACCTTGGCCCGGCTATCGGACCGGGTTAGCCGAGTCGCAAGGGCGTATATACACCGGCTGCGGCTGTTGCCGCTCGGGCGGTGGCACGGCTTCAGAATCAAGTCGTAGCCAGGTCTGATGCTTGGCGCGCCATCTGGGGCCGGGACCACGCATGTAGTGCAGCCCGGGTCGGTAACAGTCGCGCACGTCCATGATGAGATTGTGAAAGCCTGCGGCGAAGTCGGAGGCTGGCTTAGCCGTCTTGCGAGCAAGACCTGACAACACGGTCGCATCTATGAATCTCATCGGTGAACTCTTGCTCTTGTCTCGTGTCCGACACATCGGCGCGGTTAGACCCAAGTGTAGTCACAGAGAAATGGTCCTAACCATTGCACAGAGGGGTGATCCCTATGGTACTTCGGTTGAGAAGAGCACACCTAGGTTTAGGATAAGCGCACCCTAAGCCTTGCTACTGATAGGAACGTCGTACCTCGACCGAGCGACATCGATCAATCAGTAAGTGGCGCGTCGCAACTTCCAAAGACACGCGCGCGGGCTCGCGGACGCTATCGATATCCCGTTGATGAAGCTGGCTGTGTTTTATCGCTAGGGCGATCGGCTCCGGGGACAGGCGCGCTATCAAGCGCGAGTTACCTCGCATAACGTGAAGCGTCATAAACCTTGGTCTCGGTCCCGCAGTCCCTTTGGATGCCTGACTCGTCCCTACGTTCAATTGAGTCGCGGATTGCGATGCTCTTATGTGTAGCCCATGCGGTAGCGCCCCCCGCCAAACCCCCAGGCCTCCACCGCTATCGCTGCCCTCCTTGGGCGTCTTCCTCCCTAGACTTGGGTCCGCTTGTGGAGACACGGGCGGGCCCCTTTCTTTCGGTGAAGGTTCGTGTGCCGGTATGCGGCACATCTCAGACTGGAGAGAGCAGTCGTTCCCGATACAAGAGATCTACGTCAGCGCCGCCGTGGTCGGCGCGATGCGAAAAGCAGCTCTCACTATTCTCCGTGCGTTTCTGATTACCGGATCAGCGGTCCAAATGGCCGCTGCGTCGGAGCATCGTGTGCGCACCGGTCGAGGCCATCACCAGTCGGGTCGCGCTTATAACGATGCAACCCCACCCGAGCTCGATGCGTACGGGCGTTGCCAGCTAGTTAGTCAGGCACAACGCGCGGCCGCGCCGGTGGGATTGTTCGAAAATAACTCAGACAACATGAGGTCGCCATTCAGCAGTAGCGGCGGTCGGTGACGGTTTTTTTCAGAAGCTACCGCCCTGTCTTGTGAGGATCGAGACTTGCGCGTCATCGCACTATTCGTCCCGTGAGCTGGAGACATTGGGGCACTGGCGCGGTTGATGCCTCCGGCCTATGTGAAGCCCTACGTCAAGCGGCAGAAGAACGACACAACGTATGCGGAAGCGATTTGCGAGGCGGTCAGGAGACCCACCATGCGGTTCGTGCCGACCAAGACGATCGAGCAATGGAGCCGTCTGATACTTCATCGAGCGTGGGGATCAGCGCGATCCTGCGCCTAGCCGTGTTCTTCACACTCGCGGATAGCGCCGGTCTCCTGAGGGGCACTTTGCGCCCATCCTTCCAGCGCGAGGATCGTTGGCCGTTGTTGCTTCGTCATCAGCATTCGAAAGGTTCCTGCCGGGACGAATTCTTGCTCCGGCTTGTAGTTCCGAGCGCTTAGCACAGAGGGGAGATTCGCAATCGGTCCTGGCCAATCTCACGCGGGTCATGAACATCGGCGGGGCCAAGCCACTGATGGCTACGATCGTTGGCTGAGACTGAGCCGGTGCTGGCTTCTCACCGACTTCCGCGAAGGCGTTTTTACACAACCAAGATCCATTGCGGAAGTGGTCGGCTTTAACGGGGAGCGCCCTAAACCTTCGTATCGTTCCGTCACCCCCACTAGATGCCGGACGATTACCTACGTTCAATTGAGCTGCTGATCGTAATCGTCTTAGGCTGCATGCGTTGGAAAGGCGCACAGGCTCATCAAGTGCGACAGTGAAAAAGGGTGATCGACAACAGCTTCGATAAAGCCAAGAGGAGACTACAATGCTTAACTGCTCCGAAAGCATTAAATCTGGCCGTGCCGCGCGATGCGCAGTTTGTCAAGGCAAGTTTGGTCTCGTCCGGCACTACTCGTGGCGAACACCTCTTTGTTCCAAGAAGTGCGTCGATCGCTTCAGAGCTCGCAGGGAAAGTGACCGCAATTGGGCGGGCTGGCTCCAGGTCATCTTCAAACAGCTGCCAGAGCACCGCGCGAGGTCTTTGTGATGGTCCATATCTCACAACGAGGCAAGGCATATTTAGAGACAGCGCGGACGTTGCTCCGCGCAGCCCAAACCATGACCGACTCAGCGATTGCGGGTCAGCTGAAGGCCCTTGCCGACGACTACGAGCGGCGAGCTGAGAAAGCTTCGCATGCTGATGCGGCCAAAGCATTCGCTTCATCGGTTGCTAGCGCCGAACGCGAATGGTGTGCATGACCGGGTGGGGAGCTTCAAACATGTTCCTCGAATTCAGTACTATTGAAGCGCTGAACCTGCGCTCCGGCTCCAAGGAGCTGGAGGCATTCAACCTCGAGCGTGTGCGCGGCTACCTCAAGTGGAATCTCGGCTGCAGGAAGAAGGAAGTGATTCACGTGCTAGGCCTGCATCCGCGCACGGTGGCCAAGGCCATCAAGATCATCCGTGCAAATGCTCATCGCAGCGATGGGGCTCTCCAGCCGTGATCAAGATCATCGCCGTACTCTGTAGTCTCTCCTCTCCGGCAAATTGCCACGAGCAGACCGTCACCACCTCGGACCTCGCCGACGTCTCGATGCAGTCCTGCCTGATGGGTGCGCCGCAGCTCGCCGAGTGGATGAACCTGCACCCGGCAGAACGCCTGGCGGGCTGGCGCTGTGTGATCGGCAAACAGGATGGCAGGGGAGCTTAGGGTGGAAAGCCGGTTCCCCGGTTGCGTTGAACCGCTTAAAGGCTGCAACTACTGACTGGGACCGTTCGATAGCCACCAAGTCTTGCCGATCGAGTAAGTCATTGTTTGCGGTGCATGAGTCCGGTAGTGACCCCTCTCGGATCTTCGCCCCGTCACCGCATTGCACCGCTCTAGGCCGTGTGCCGGACATGCAGCGAACGAGCACGAAGCTCGCCATCGCAGCGTCGCTGTGCCCCGCCGTTCTGCGTCACGGGATGTCGCCCTGGAGGCATCCGCGCCGCATCCCGGTCAAGCCCGGTAGGTCCGTCGACTTCGGGGCGCGGCCGCGCTGAGGAGAAATGGTCCCCGGTGCGCCAGCGCTAGGGCCCGGCTGACGGCCGGGAAACCAGCAAAGGCCCGGCATCGCTGCCGCGCCTTTCTATTGTTGGTCTCCGAATGTCGGACCTAAAAGTCCATACCACCCATGCCACCCATGCCGCCTCCGCCCGGAGGCATGCCGCCCGCACCGGTGTTCTTCTTTGGCAGTTCGGCCACCATGGCTTCGGTGGTGATCAGGAGCGCGGCGACGGACGCCGCGTTCTGGATCGCCACTCGAACCACCTTGGTCGGATCGATGATGCCCTTGGAGACCAGATTGCCGTATTCGCCGGTCTGCGAATCGAAGCCGTAGGCGTACTGATCCTTTTCGAGGATCTTGCCGACGATGACCGAGCCATCCTCGCCGGCGTTGATTGCGATCTGGCGGGCCGGGTAAGACAGCGCCTTGCGCACGATCTCGACGCCGGTCTTCTGGTCATCATTTTTGGTGCGAATGCCCTTGAGGTGCTCGGAAGCACGGAGCAGCGCAACGCCGCCGCCCGGCAGAATCCCTTCCTCGACAGCCGCGCGGGTCGCATGCATCGCGTCATCAACGCGATCCTTGCGCTCCTTCACCTCGACCTCGGT
>NZ_JAFCJT010000038.1 GCF_018130785.1 Bradyrhizobium liaoningense | reverse complement strand
TTGGATGAAGCGGTCTCCCGTCCGTTACCGCACCGGACACTCTAGCCGATCCGGCGCAACATGACTTACAAGGATGACGGGATTAGCGGGGCGCGCATTGTACGCAATTGGGGCAGGTCGAGCCGTGGAGTAACGGCACCCGCCAGCGAGTCCCTAATTCAACACCCGCTTGTTGTCCGGGCTGTCCAGCGAAAACGTCGGCACCTCGATCTCGAAGCGTTCGCCGCTTTCGCTGACCATCTGGTAGCGGCCGGTCATGAAACCGGAGGCGGTCGAGAGCGGCACGCCGGAGGTGTATTCGAAGCGCTCGCCGGGGGCGAGAGTCGGCTGCTCGCCGACGACGCCTTCGCCTTTCACCTCCTGCTGGCGGCCGGTGGCGTCGGTGATGATCCAGTGCCGCGTCTTGAGCTGCACGGTTTCGTCGCCGGAATTGGTGATGACGATGGTGTAGGACCAGAAATAGCGGGAGCGGTCGGCCGACGACTGCTCCGGAACAAAGTTCGGCTCGACGGTCACTTCGATCTGGCGGGTCACGGCGCGGTACATGGCTGCCATCATAACGAAAACCCGGCTGGGAACCAAACGCCCGCAGGCGGTTTTGGCGACATCGTGCCGCCAGATTTACCGAGGAAGTAGGCCCAATGTGATCCGGCCGCTTTGCGAGACGACGACCGGACCTGTACACTCCTTGATACGTCGCGATTTGCGGAAGGGTTTCGAACCCCCGATGACCATTGCCGACCAAGTGACGGGATCGACGATCGCGGGAACCGCCAAGCCTGTGGAGGCCAGACCTGAGCCGCGCTCCGCCGCGCCGGCCGTCACGCTGCCTGCCATCGGCGAGCGCGAGCTCCGGCTCGACCTGTTCCGCGGGCTCGCGCTGTGGCTGATCTTCGTCGACCATCTGCCGCCGAGCCTCTTGACCTGGTTCACGATCCGCAACTACGGATTCAGCGACGCCACCGAGATATTCATCTTCATCTCCGGCTACACCGCCGCCTTCGTCTACGGTCGCGCGATGCTGGAGTCGGGCTTCGTCATCGCCACCGCGCGCATCCTGCGCCGCGTCTGGCAGATCTATGTCGCCCATGTCTTCCTGTTCACGATCTTCCTCGCCGAAATCTCCTACGTCGCGACCAGCTTCGAGAACCCGCTCTACACCGAAGAGATGGGCATCATGGATTTCCTCAAGCAGCCCGACGTCACCATCGTGCAGGCGCTGCTGCTGCGCTTCCGTCCCGTCAACATGGACGTGCTGCCGCTCTACATCGTGCTGATGCTGGCGCTGCCTTTGATCCTGTGGTCGATGAAGTGGCGGCCCGACGTGACGCTCGCGCTCTCGGTCGTGCTCTACGCGGTGACCTGGGAGTTCGACCTCTATTTTTCCGCCTATCCGAACGGTTTCTGGGCGTTCAATCCGCTGGCCTGGCAATTGCTATTCGTCTTCGGTGCATGGTGTGCGCTCGGAGGTGCGCGGCGCATGTCGCGTATTCTGGCTTCACCGGTGACGATGTGGATCGCGATCGCCTATGTCGTGGCGGCGTTCTACGTGACGCTGACCTGGTATGTGCCGCAGCTGTCCCATCTCATGCCGAAGCGCCTTGAGCAGTGGATGTATCCGATCGACAAGACCGATCTCGACGTGCTGCGCTTCACGCATTTCCTGGCGTTGGCCGCGCTCATCGTGCGCTTCCTGCCGCGCGACTGGCCGGGCCTGAAATCGGCCTGGCTGCGGCCGCTTATTCTCTGCGGTCAGCATTCGCTGGAAATTTTTTGCCTCGGCGTCTTCCTGGCTTTTGCCGGCCATTTCATCCTTGCCGAAGTCTCCGGTGGCGCAGCCATGCATGCGCTGATTAGTCTCTCCGGAATCCTGATCATGTGGGGCGTGGCGTGGGTGATTTCGTGGTACAAGCGTGTGGCTGACAAGAGCGGTGCGAAAACCAAAAACGCCGTCGGCAACGCCGATCTGGCGGGAGGGGGCTGATGAAGGCGAAGGTTCTCCTGAGCCTGGTCCTGCTGTGCGGTAATCTCGCCGCGCCCCTGGCGCGCGCGGGCGATGCTGCGCCGACTGCTCCGGCCGCGCCCCCGGCCTGCGAATTGCCATCGTATCTGCTCACCACTGAAAGCCAGCTTCCCAAGGTCGCCGATGCCATCAAGGCCGGCAAACCGCTCGAAATCCTGGTCATCGGCAGCCGTTCGACCACGATTCCCGCCTCGGAGGACAGTTCGTATCCGGCGCGGATGCAGGCGATCTTGAGGGACAGGCTGCTGCCGTCGGAGGCCGTGCACGTCTCCGTAGAAATACAGAGCAAGAAGACGGCCGAGGAGGCGGCCGCCACCTTCGTTAAGCTGATGGAAGCAAAAAAGCCTACTTTGGTCATCTGGCAGACCGGGACGGTGGATGCTATCCGAGCAATTGATCCCGACGATTTTCGCGGCGCGGTGACCGAAGGGGTTTCCGCATTGCAAAATGCAGGGGCTGACGTCGTGTTGATGAATTTGCAGTACAGCCCGCGTACCGAAACCATGATCTCGGTGCCGCCCTATCTCGACAATATGCGGGTGGTGGCGCAGGAGCATGACGTCCCGCTGTTCGACCGTTTCGCGATCATGCGGCAGTGGAATGATCAGGGTCAGTTCGACCTGTTCAGCCCGTCCCGCGGGCCAGAGCTGGCGAAGCAGGTCCATGATTGCCTTGGCCGGGCGTTGGCACAGTTCGTGATCGACGCAGCCCATCTGGGGCCGGCCGGGCAGCAAAATTGAGGTCTAGCGTTAATGAGTTCTCTCCGCCCTTTTTGGTTGACGGCATCGCTGGCTGCGCCCGCAGCAGCCCTGCTGTTGCTGACGCCGGTGTCGCTGGCCCCGGTGCAGGCGCAGGCCACGCAGGCACCCCCCGCGCCGCAGCAGGCCGCTAGTCCGGCTCCCGCTTCGCCCTCCCAGACCACCGTCGCCGTGACGTCCCCCGAACAGCGCGGCGTGACCGCGCGCGCGATCGACAAGGTGAAGCAGGTCGCGAAATCCGCCGGCGACATTTTCAGCCGCGTGCCTTGCCTGGCGCCAAAGGGTGGCTCGAAGACGATGGGCTCGCTGCCGCATGTCGCGGGCAAGCTCGCCGCCGGCAAACCCGTCGCGATCGTCGCGTTCGGCTCGTCGTCGACGGCAGGCTATGGCGCGAGCTCGCCCGATTTCAATTATCCGAGCCGCCTCGCCGCGCAGCTCCGGCGGCAATATCCGACCGCCGACATCACCGTCATCAACGCCGGCGTCGGCGGCGAGGACGCGCCCGAGATGATGAAGCGCCTCCAGAAGGAGGTGATCGACGTGCATCCGGATCTCGTGATCTGGCAGGTCGGCACCAACGCCGTGCTGCGCAATCTCGATCCCGGCGACACCGCAAAACTGGTCGAGGAGGGCATCGCCAGCATCCAGGCCGCAGGCGGCGCCGACATCGTGCTGGTCGATCCGCAATATTCGCCGGCCGTCAACCAACGCGCGGAGAGCGCCGGCAAGATGGTGAAGCTGCTCGGCAAGGTCGCCGAGCTCCGTCACGTCGGCATCTTCCCGCGCTTCGAGGTGATGCGCGACTGGCACGAGAAACAGGCGATCCCGGTCGAGAGTTTTGTGATCGCCGACGGCCTGCACATGAACGATTGGGGCTATGCCTGCTTCGCCCAGCTCCTCGGCGACGACATCATCCGCTCCGTCGGCCAGATCAAGCTCGGCGTCAATGTGCCCGCGGACGTGCGGACCTATCGGCCGATGTGAGCTTCCGTAGGGTGGGCAAAGGCGCGCCCTTCGCGCGCCGTGCCCACCATGTATCGGCGATATGATCGTGAATCGTGGGCACGCTCCGCTTTGCCCACCCTACGATACCGAACTCGTGGAGCCCTCACGCCTTCTCCAGCGCCGCGGTCAGATCCTCGATCAGATCATCCGCATGTTCGAGCCCCGCCGAGAAGCGGATGAAGCCCTCGCTGATGCCGAGCGCGGCGCGATCTTCCGGCTTGAGGCGCTGATGCGTCGTGGTCGCCGGATGGGTGACGAGGCTCTTGGCGTCGCCGAGATTGTTCGAGATCTTCGCAAGCTTGAGCTCGTTGAGCACGCGGAATGCCGCCGGCTTGCCGCCCTTGACCTCGAATCCAACCAGCGTCGAGCCGCCACGCATCTGCTTCTTCACGAGAGCTGCCTGCGGATGATCGGCGCGACCGGGAAAGACCAGGCGCGAAATCTTCGGATGGCTCGCCAGCACGTCCGCGATGCGCGCCGCCGTCTCGGTCTGCGCGCGCACGCGCACGCCGAGCGTCTCCAGGCCCTTGAGCAGGACCCACGCGTTGAACGGCGAGATCGACGGGCCGGTCTGGCGCATGAAATTGTGGATGTGCTCGGCGATGAAGGCTTCCGAGGACAGGATGATGCCGCCGAGGCAGCGGCCCTGGCCGTCGATGTGCTTGGTCGCGGAATAGACCACCACGTCGGCGCCGAGCGCGAGCGGGCTCTGCCAGATCGGCGTCGCGAACACGTTGTCGACGACGAGTCGCGCGCCGCCCTTGTGCGCGATCTCGGCGATGCCGGGAATGTCGAGCACGTCGAGCGTCGGATTGGTCGGGCTCTCCAGGAAGAACGTCTTGGTGTTCGGCCTCAAGGCCCGCTGCCACTGGTCGAGATCGAGGCCGTCGACCAGCGTGGTCTCGATGCCGTAGCGCGGCAAGAGGTCCTGAATGACGTAGAGACACGAGCCGAACAGGGCGCGGGAAGCGACCACGTGATCGCCGGCCTTGAGCGGCGCCAGGATCGCGGTCGTCACTGCGGCCATGCCGGTCGCCGCCGAGCGGGCGGCCTCGGCGCCTTCGAGCTCGATCATGCGGCGCTCGAACATCGCGATGGTCGGGTTGGAGTAGCGCGAATAGATGAAGCCGGGATCTTCGCCCTTGAACCGCGCCTCGCACTCCTCGGCGCTGTTGTAGACGTAGCCCTGGGTCAGGAACAGCGCCTCCGACGTCTCGCCATATTGCGAGCGCAGGGTGCCGGAATGGACCAGGCGGGTTTCGGGACGATATTGCGCGGCGGGCGCCGGGGACTTCGACATAGGACCTCCTGCGTGACCACCGAAAATGGTCACAAAAAAACCGGCCTGGATAACTCCACGGGCCGGGATCACAGAGGTCCCCGGCCTGTTTAGCGACTTATTTAACGTGGCTGCAAGCCGGCCGGCTCAAATCACCACGGGATAAGTCATGCTCATATTCCGCAATGCCCTTTTCGTCAAGGCGTCCATCGGATAGCCGTAAAACGCTAGTATTTCCCGCATGTCGGGATGCTTTTGACCCCTGATGAGGACCCCCGGTTGACGTTCACGGTCGCCGCCGACGCCAATGGTATCCTGCCCGACCGCATGATCGCGGCGATGGCGGAAGCGGGGCTGATCCTGCCTGCCTACGATTTCGTCGAGAGCCAGATCCAGCCGGCGAGCCTCGACCTTCGCCTCGGCGACATCGCCTATCGCGTTCGCGCCAGCTTCCTGCCCGGTCCCGGCGCGACCGTCGCCGAGCGCATCGACGAGTTGAAGTTGCACGAGTTCAGCCTCACCGATGGCGCGGTGCTGGAGACCAATTGCGTCTACATCGTGCCGTTGCTCGAAAGCCTGGCGCTGCCGCCGGAGATCGTCGCGGCCGCGAACCCGAAAAGCTCGACCGGCCGGCTCGATGTCTTCACCCGCGTCATCGCCGACGGCACCCGCCGCTTCGACATGATCGGCGCCGGCTATCACGGCCCGCTCTACGCCGAGATCAGCCCGAAGACGTTTCCGGTCCTGGTCAGCGAGGGATCGCGCCTGAGCCAGGTGCGCTTCCGCACCGGCGATGCGATCCTCAACGTCGACGAGCTCGAGGCGCTGCACGCGACCGAGCGTCTCGTCGATCTCGACGATGCCGATCTCACCGGCGGCGTCGCCGTCTCCGTCGACCTCTCCGGCGAGAAGGCCAACGGCTTCGTCGGCTATCGCGCCAAGCGCCACACCGGCGTCGTCGACGTCGACCGCCGCTCCGGCTATGCGGTGGAGGATTTCTGGGAACCGATCTCGGCGCGTCCCGACGGCAGCCTGATCCTCGACCCCGGCGAGTTCTACATCCTCGCCTCCAAGGAAGCCGTGCAGGTGCCGCCCGACTACGCCGCGGAGATGGTGCCGTTCGATCCGCTCGTCGGCGAATTCCGCGTGCACTATGCCGGCTTCTTCGATCCCGGCTTCGGCTATGCCGGTGCCGGCGGGCAGGGCGCGCGTGCCGTGCTGGAGGTGCGCTCGCGCGAAGTGCCGTTCATTCTCGAGCACGGCCAGATCGTCGGCCGCCTCGTCTACGAGAAGATGCTGGCGCGCCCCGACGCGATGTATGGCCAGCGCATCGGCTCGAACTACCAGGCGCAGGGCCTCAAACTATCGAAGCATTTTCGGGTGTAGTGCCAGCCTCTCCGCCGTCATGCCCGGGCTTGACCGGGGCATCCAGTACGCCGCAGCCTCTCGATTCAATCACCGCCGCCTCGGAATACTGGATCGCCGATCCCGTCTCCGCCAAGGCCTTCGCCGGGCCAAGAACTCACTCGGCCGCCGAAGGCTTAGCGAAGGCGGCAAGTCGGGCGACGACACCGAATGTGTGGCAGGATGCGAAACAAGTTCCGGCTAGGTGCGAGGCTTTCCCGATGACCAATCCATCCGAGCTCGACGCGAGAATCCTCAATGATGTGGCGGACGCGCTGATCTATTCGGATCGCTCCGGCGCCATCGTGCGCTGGAATCGTGCATCGACCGTCTTGTTCGGCTTCTCCGCCGACGAAGCGCTCGGCCAAAATCTCGATCTGATCATTCCCGAACATCTGCGTGCCGCGCACTGGAAGGGCTTTGAAGCTGCGCTTGCCACCGGCGCGATGAAGCTTGCGGGCAAGCCGACGCTGACGCGCGCGCTGCACAAGAGCGGACGCAAGCTCTACATCGAGATGACCTTCGCGCTGGTGCGCGACGCCGGCGGTGCCGTGGTCGGATCGGTCGCGATGGCGCGCGACGTCACTGAGCGCGTCGAGCGTGAGCGCGCCGCCAGGCTTGCGCAAAATTCGTGATGCGGAATTGACGGGCTGGCGTGCAGGGCGCTCCGCTTGAGCGTCAGGTTGCCTCGCACCGGTCGCAGTGACACACTCGATCAAAACAACGATCGGGAGCGAACATGACCGCTGCATCAGACCTCGCGCACGAAGCGCAATGGAAACGCTGGCGTGCGGTCGCCGACCTCTATCACGCCTATTTCACCGGCCTCATCCTCACCGTTGTCACGCGGCGCGGCACGGCCGATGCTGCCGAATTCGTCTTCCGCGTGTTTCGTCGCCAGCAGCAGGAGCGCTTCCTGCCGGGGCTCAAGAAGCTCGGGATCGACCATTTGCCGCCGGCGGTCGCGGCCGCGCAATATCACTACCTCTCCAACTGGATCGGCGGCGTGCACGTCGAATACATGTATGAGAGCGACACCAAGGCCTGGATCCGTTATCCGCCGCCGCGCTGGATCTGGAAGGGCACCGCGATCTGCGGCGTGCCGGGCGAGGTGAGCCGCGCGATGCTGCGCGGCTGGCACGCCAACAACGGCGTCGCGCTTGGTGATCTCCGCCTGGGCTTCGTCTGCACCAAGCAGAGCGTCGATGGCCAGGACGGGCTCGAAGGCTATTACCATCAATACGACCATCCGCTCGAACTGGATCAGCGCCTCGTCTTCGCGCGGCATCTGGAAGCGCCATCGTTCGATGCCAAGACCGCGCCTGCTCTTCCGGTCGCAAGCTGGCCAAAACCGCGGCTCGAAAAAGCCTATCGCAACTACGCGATGGAATATGTGCGCACCGCCGCGCCCGTGATGGCGCAGCTGTTCGGTCCGGAAGACGCCGGCTATCTCCTGCATCTCACCGGCAAGCTGATCGGCATGCAGTATTTCGACGAGGTTGCAGCGGCGCTGGCAATGAGCCGCGGCGGCGCCACGGAGTTTGCTGCGTTCCTCAACGCCCTGTTCGCGGCGCAGGACGACGCGGCCGAGACGACGCAATCCGACGGCAGCTTCCAAATCCGCCAACAGACCTGGAAGCTGATGGACGACGTCGCCGACTATCACCGCGCCTGCGCCAAGGTGCTGGAGGGGCTGTTCGAGGGGCTCGCTGCCGGATGCGGGCGGCACATCGGCGTGCACCTGCGCCCGACAGCGGGCGGTCGGCCGCCGCTGGTCTGGACTATTGAGTAATTCCACCACTTGAAATGCGCTGCCGCAGGGCACGCCTGCATCCGGCGCAGGAGGAATCGGCAATTGCCGTGCTAAGCCTGTCGGCGCGCCTTCCGCGCGAAGAAATTTATTGGCACACCTACTCATTGCCGCGCCGCGAATGGCGCCCGTGCCCGGGAGAGGAAATGTCCGACATCGCCGAAATCCCGGTCGATGAACAAGAGCGTCCGCTGCCGCCGCCTCCACGGCCGGTGCGAAGCGCGCTGACGGACGGGCCGATCCTGCGCACGCTGCTCGGCCTCGCCTGGCCGAACGTCGTCGCGCTGTCCGCCGGCACCTGCGTGGTGATCGCGGAGACCTCCTATATCGGCCGGCTCGGCGTCGAGGCGCTGGCCGCAATGGCGCTGGTGTTTCCGACAGTGATCCTGACCATGACGATGTCCGGCGGGGCCATGGGCGGCGCTGTCGCGTCGGCCATCGCGCGGGCGCTCGGCGCGGGTGACCGCGAGCGCGCCGGCACGCTCGCCGCGCATGCGCTCTTGATCGGCATCACCTTCGGCCTCGTCTTCATGCTGGGCATGCTGATCTTCGGGCCGCACGTGCTCGAGCTGCTCGGCGGACGCGGGGATGTGCTGACGCATGCGGTCGCCTACACGCAGGTATTTTTCGGCGGGGCCGTGCTGCCCTGGCTGCTCAACACCATGGCCGGCGTGTTGCGCGGCACCGGCAACATGAAGCTGCCGTCGCTATTGATCCTCAACTCTGCGGTCTGGCAGGTCGTGCTCGGCGGCACGCTGGGACTCGGGCTCGGCCCCGTGCCGCAGCTCGGCATGCGCGGCGTCGCCGCCGGCGCGCTGATCGCCTATTCGATGAACATCTGCGTGATGGGCTGGTACCTGTTCTCCGGCCGCGCCCGTGTCGTGCCAAGATTGCGCGGCTTGCGCGTCCAATGGGCGATGTTTTTCGACATCCTGAAGGTCGGCGCCATCGCCTGCTTCTCGCCGCTGCAATCGGTGCTGACGATCTCGATCTTCACCCACATGCTGGCGAAGTTCGGCACCGCGATCCTCGCCGGTTACGGCATCGGCGCGCGGCTGGAATTTTTGCTGACCTCGATTGCGTTCTCGTTCGGCATCGCGTCGGTGCCGATGATCGGCATGGCCGTCGGCGCCGGCCGCATCGCGCGCGCCCGCCGCATTGCCTGGATTGCAGGTGCCAGCGCATTCATCGCCGTCGGCGCGCCGGCGTGCCTGGTCGCGACCTTCCCCGATCTCTGGGTCAACATCTTCACCGACAGCGCGACGGTGCGCGCGACCAGCCATCAATACCTGTCGACGGTGGCGCCGTTCTACGCCTTCATCGGGCTCGCCTCGACGATGTATTTCTCGTCGCAAGGCGCGGCCAAGGTGATCGGGCCGGTGCTGGCGCAGACCGCGCGGCTGATCTACATCGCAGGCGTCGGCTGGTGGCTGTCGACCCATGACGCCACCGCGCAAAACTTCTTCTGGCTGGCCGCCAGCTCGATGGTCGTGCTCGGCCTGCTCTCCTGCTCCAGCGTCGTGCTGACCCGCTGGGGGCCGCGCGAGAGCAAGCCCGCGATCAGGCCGGCCCTTTCGGCCGCGGCGGATTAGGACCGGTCTGCCGGATTTTTGTTTCTGAATGTTTCCAGTTGCTCCATGGCAATGCCCGGCAACCGGAGCGGCTCCTTGCCGAAGGCTTCGCGCCAGCTCTCGCGGACAATTTCGCCGCGAGTTCACCAGAAGCACGGAAGGCCACCATGACCTCGATTTCGGCGCTCTCCTCCCACCACCACGCATCGCCCTTGAAGCGACTGCAAGATGAACTGCAGGCGGAAGTCAGTTCCGGCGCGATCAATGCGTCCGATCAGTCGGCGCTGTCGTCCGCGCTCAGCGACATCGACTCCGCCTTGCAATCAAGCGGTGCGAGCGATCTTTCGAGCGGCAGCAGATCATCGCCTGACGCTTTCAAGTCGAAGATCGACGATCTCATCCAGCAGGAAGTTTCGGCCGGCAAGCTGACCGACGAGCAGGCGACCGAACTGCAAGGCATCTTCAAGGCGGCGGTCTCGCATGGACCGGGTGGCGCAGGTGGTCCCGACGGAGCAGGCGGACCGCCGCCCGACGGGCCTCCTCCCGCCAACGGCACGGACGGTTCGTCAAGCGGCAATTCGGTGGTGGACCTGCTTCAGCAATTCCTGGATTCGCTGAAAAGCCTGCTCACGGATTCGACCTCGTCCAGCACGACGGGATCGAGCGACACGACGAGTGCAAGTGGATCCGCCTCGACCGGCGCTACGGACAGTTCGTCAAACGGCAGCTCGGCGACGGAACTGCTTGAACAATTCCTTCAGTCGCTGAAGAACTCGCTCGCGGATCCGACCTACAGCGCGAAGCAATCGAGCGATCAGACGAAGGCAAGCGACCCGTCGATTTCCGGCGTCCTTATCGACGATCGGATCTGATATCGGCGACGCATCATGGGCTTGCCTCGGCGCAACCATCCTCCGCGCCCCGAAGGGTGGTTGCTTCGCTGCTGCTATTGCCCGCAACGGCGCTACGCCGACGCGATCTAGCGATGCTTGTGGCGGCGATGGCCGCCACCGCCGCCGACATTGGCGAGCCGCATCAGTTGCGGGATCATCGCCATCACGTCGCCGCCGCCGGCGCCGCCGAGCATGCCCATGATATCGCCGCCGCCCATGCCGCCGAGCCCCATCGGCATGGTGCCGCCTGCGCCCATCGGCGTGTAGCCGCCATAGTTCGGCGCACCAAAGCCGCCGCCGAGATTGCCGCCACCGAGGCCGCCAAGGCTGCCGCCGCCCATCATGCCGCCGAATCCGCCGCCGCCGTTCTCCATCATGCGGCTCATCATCGGGCCCATGGTCTGCATCAGCTTGGCAAAGCGCCGCTTGCCCATCTTGGCCTTCATCATCTCCAGCATCGGCGCCATCTGGGTCATCATGTCCTCGCCGCCGGCACCTCCGCCGCCGCCGAGGAATTGCGCGTTCGCCGGCGCGCTCGAGATCGAAAACAGCAGCAGCACGGCGGCTGCCTGGCAGATCACCTTGTCCGCACCTCTCATGGCAAGCTCCTCGCGTGCGTGGCCTCGCCGGGAGAGCGAAGCCAACCGGACGCACGTGGCCATCGTTACGGCGCAGGAGGCGAGGGCTCTGTGAGAAAAATCACAGAGACCGATTAGGCCGCAGCAGGCGGAAAAGCCCTGTGTATGGCAGCCACGGCTTCCCTGGTTTGCCCCTGGACGTAAGGAGCAAGCTCGTTCGGCAGCATGTCGATGATCCAGACGAGGCGGCACCTTGCATCGCCCTCGGCGATCACCTGCACCGAGGCGCTGTAATGCTTCAGCCGCTCGTTGTTGATGGCATAGACGAGCCGTTGCCGCGCATCGTCGCGATCGACCAGCACCTCGCGCGCGACGGAGCCATTTGCGAAGGTGACGATACGCGCATCACCATCGAGCGTGCAGGCGGTGACGAAGCCCGGTACCAGCCGCAGATGCAGTGCGCCGAAGTCGCGCACCGCGTCCCAGACGTCGTGGGCGGGAACGGGGAGGGAGATGTCGTTTTGGATGGAGGCCATGGTTGATCCTTACGATGTGGAGCGGCGAGCGATCGAGCCGTCATCGCCCGTCGTGATCTGGCGATCCGGTATTCCAGAGAGCGCTGTGATTGAATCGAAGAGTCCGTGGCTTACTGGATGCCCCGGTCAAGCCAGGGCATGACAGCGCATGCGTGGTGAGCGTCCTCGGGCGCTCACGTGCAAACCGCCTCTACGTTGTTGCCATCGGGATCGATCAAGAACGCCGCGTAGTAGGTCGGGCTGTAGTCCTTGCGCGGGCCGGCGCCGCCGTTGTCGCGGCCGCCGCTCTTCAGGCCCTCGCTATGGAACGACTTGACCGCGTCATGGTCCTTGGCGCGGAAGGCGATATGCGCGCCGTCGGCCTTGCGTCCCTTGTTCAGGTGCAGCCACAGCGCCGGCTCGCCCTTCGGCCCGAAGCCCGCATAGCCGTCGCCACTTGAGCACAGGGCGTAGCCGAGCGGGGCCAGCACCGCGGTGTAGAAGCGCGTGGCGGCGTCGAGGTCGGCAACGCGCAGTCCGATGTGGTCATACATGGTCGTCTCCATTGCAAAGCGCGCCGCGAATGGTGCGCGCCGGAGACGAACCTACTCAGTTGAGGACAAGCTGCTCTTGGAGAATCTTGCGCTCCCCGCGCGAGGCCTGTCGAAACTTCGTCGGCGACACGCCGGCGGCGCGGTGGAAGGTGCGAACGAAGTTGGAGAGGTCGCCGAAGCCGACGTCATAGGCGATGTCGGTGACCGCGATGTCGTCCTCACTGAGCCGTCGCGCCGCGTGTCGCAGCCGCGAGCGCACCAGATATTGATGTGGGGTGACGCCGAGCACGCTCGAGAACAGCCGCAGGAAATGGAAGGGGCTGAGGCCCGCCTGCCGCGCCGCCTGCTCGAGATCGACCTCGGCATGCGAGTTGTCGTCGATCCACAGCGCGGCCTCGACCGCGCGGCGGCGGTCGCGCGCGGTGGGTGTCGCCTGCTTGCGCGCCTTGCCCGAGACGACATCGACGAAGCGGCCGGCCAAAATCTGACCGACCTCGTCGAGGCCGAGGTCGCTGTTGCCATCTGCCGCCGTCTGCGCGAGTTCGCCCAGCACCATCAGTTCGGGCAGCGGCGGGGTCGCGCCAACCTGCCAGATCTCGCGCCGTCCCCCGAGGGCATCGACCAGGTCTTCGCTGAAGAAGAAGCCCAGGCAGACGTCGCCGCTGACATGCTCGTGCGTGCAGGTGTATTCCTCGCGGGGAGCCCCGACCAGCATCGAGCCCGCCACCAGCTCGAAGAAGCCGGCGCGGCACTGGCAGCCGAAGCTGCCGGAGCGGACATAGGCGATGGAATGCCCGGTGCGGCACTCCGCGAACGGCTTGTCGTCCGGTCCCGCATCGCAGCGAAACTCGGAGACCGTGATCGATCGTGTCGTCAGCAGCGTGGTCGCATCCATGCCGCCTATCTAGGCATGATCCGGACAAGTGTGTAGCGGTTGTCCGACAAGATCATGCCCAAAAAACAGAGCCAAGGTGCGATCGAAATCGTGCCCTAGCTGGACGGTCTCGGCGGGGCAACGGGCAGCAGCACCTCGAACAGGGTCTTGCTGGCGATGGGTTGAGCACCCTCGAGCGCCAGCAGCCGCCGCTTGGAGATCACCCCGCCGTAAGGCGAGAGCCGGTCGGCGTAATTGCCGGCCTCCAGGACCCGGTGGCAGGGCACGATCAGCATGTAGGGATTTTTGGCGATCGCCTGCGCCACCGAATGCGCCGCGCCGGAGGCGCCCAGCGCCTTGGCGATCTCGTGATAGGTGCGCGTCTCCCCGCGCGGAATGGCGCACGCGGTCTCATAAACGCGCCGGTGGAAGCCGGGGACGCCGCCGGCGTCCAGGCTGACCTCGGAAAAATCAGGGTCGCCGCCTTGCAGCAAGCCTGCGATGCCCTCGATCGCGAGCTCGGCATTTTCGGATGGCCGCTGCTCGCGCGCCTCGGGATGGACTGCAAAGATCCGGCGGCGGGTGTCGATCTCCCGCGCCTCCGGCAATTGCACGGCCACCACGCCGGTGCTGCTCCAGACGATGCCACAGCGCCCTATGGCCGTGTCGAATATCGCGTAGCCACGCCCCACCATGCACACGCCCCACTCAGTGCACGCCTCTCCCCAGATCGGCGATCATAACAGCGCCACAATTCGGCGCACCTGGAATCTTACCGAAACATTAAGAAGCGTTCTGCCGGGCGCGCCAAACCGCTTGGCGGAACGCGCCGTCTCGGCTAATCAGAATGGGCGCGAGACGCGCATTCGCGGGCGTAGTTCAATGGTAGAACGGCAGCTTCCCAAGCTGCATACGAGGGTTCGATTCCCTTCGCCCGCTCCAGTCAAAAGCGTCCGATTGCCGGGAGAGGCAACGGATTTCGAGAGCGCAATCAAATAATTATCGTGAACTAACAACCTCGCGCCAACGAGTCCCTTGTCCGATTTGTCGGACGCTTCTCCGGGCCCTGGCGACATTCGCTTCAGCGCATCCGGAAGCATGAAGGGGCCGACGCGCTGCTGAATGGAGTCGGCCCGCAGCCTCGGGTTCAAGCGGCAGATTTCGGGCGATGGTGCCGCCAGGCAGTCAACGACAACGACGCTCGATCTGATCCTGCCGGCTGATGCATGGGAGCTTGCGTGCGCTCGCTGAAGCTCATGATCACGACGGCGCTCAATCTCATCACATCCGCACCCGCCGACCATTCGGTGCTGATGAGTGCGCAAGGCGTGGACAAAGGCTCGGACGTCTTTCGAACCGATCGAGCGCCTTTTGACGATTCGATCGATGACCTCACATGTTGGTTGGAAAAGACTCGCGGATGCTGATTGCTCGCGCATGCGCATTGTCGTTCGGGCTATGCCGGAATCCATGCACCATCATTCAGAGCTTTGCAGCGACGACGCATCGCGCGGCATCAAGCGTTCGTCATCCAGGGGCACTAGACTTGCTTTGATCAGCAGTCTGGTCGGCAGCGACTTATTGGCGCCGCGTTTTTGTTTCTGATCATCGAACAAAACATTCGGACCCGGCCTGTTGCCGGGCAAACGGAGGCATTGATGACGAATTCAGCACCTGTTTTCACCGCTGGCGGTGGCAGCGACGATGCGTTCACGCGCGTGTCGACCAGCGCAGCCGGGGCGCAGGCGGATGGCGCGAGTGTCCAGGCCGTGTTCTCGCCCGACGGCACGAAAGTCGCGTTCTATTCCTTTGCCGACAATCTGGTGCCCGGCGATACCAACGGCGGAGCGGACGTCTTCGTGAAGGACCTGTCGACCGGGGCGATCACGCTCGTGTCGACCGATGCCAGCGGGGTTCAGGTGGGTGGCTACCAGCCGATGTTTTCGCCCGATGGCACCAAGTTGGCGTTCGCATCCGGCGCTGACATCTTCGTCAAGGACTTGGCCACCGGTGCCCTCACGCGCGTGTCGACGAGTGCCAGTGGGGAACAGGCGGACGGCGTCCAGACCACCAACCCGATATTCTCGCCTGACGGCACCAAGGTTGCGTTCCTTTCCGATGCCGACAATCTCGTGCCTGATGATACCGACCACCTGCGCGACATCTTTATCAAGGACCTCACCACTGGCGCGATAACGCTCATAGCGCCCAATCCATACAACGGAGGACCCGGCAACGGCGGCGATGAGAATGGCTTTACCTTCCCCCCCTCGTTCTCGCCCGATGGCACCAAGATCGTGTTCGGGTCGAATACAGGATTTGGCGACACCACCGAGATCTACATCAAGGACCTTTCCACCGGGACCACGACACTGGTGTCGGTCAGCGCCAGCGGCGCTCGCGGGGATCACGGCAGCTTCGACCCGGTGTTCTCGCCAGACGGCACCAAGGTGGCGTTCTATACCTTTGCCGAAACTCTTGTGCCGGGTAGTTCCAACAACCGAATCGGTAACATCGTCATTAAGGATCTGACCACAGGCGCGGTCACGCTGGTATCGACCGATGCCGACGGAGTCCCGCAGAACAACGGCGAAGCCCAGAAACCCGTATTCTCGCCTGATGGCACCAAGATTGCGTTCTATTCCAGTGCCACCAATCTCGTGCCGGGTGGCCATGGCGATCAGGTCATCTTTGTGAAGGACCTGGCCACCGGCGCCATCACGGCCGTCTCGACCAATGGGGGCTTCCCGTGGGAAATCGGAGGCGGCAGCCGGCTTCCCGTATTCTCGCCTGATGGCACCAAGGTGGCATTCGAGTCTCTAACCAGCATTTTGGTGCCGGGCGATACCAACCAAACCTACGACATCTTTGTGAGAGATCTTACTACGTCTTCCTTCACCGCAGCGAAGCTGACGGACAATGGCGCTGTCCATGTTTCGACATCGCAAGCGGGTTTCTTTGCCGGTACCGACAGGATCGCGGTGGCACCGCAAGACGGCAATCTCGGCACACTCACGGCCACCGCCGACGCTGCCGATGGCAAGGTGACGTGGACCTATGATGTCTCTCATGCCAACATCGCTCCGCTCGCGGCCGGACAGACCCATACCGACATCTTCATCTTGGCCCTCGGCGGCTTCTACGGGGCACAGAGTGTCACCGTGACGCTGACGGGAATCGATGATGCGCCCGTGATCAACTCAGGCACGACGGCAAGCTTCGCGGAGAATGGCTCTGGCGTCGCCTACCACATCGCGGCGACCGATGTGGACAGTCCCGCGCTGACCTATTCGCTGTCCGGCACTGACGCGGCTCTGTGCGACGTGTCGGCGACGGGCGATGTGACGTTCAAGTCCGCGCCCGACTTCGAGGCGCCGAAGGACGCAAATCACGACAACGTCTATGACGTCACCGTCGCGGTCAGCGACGGGACAGAAATCACCACAAAGAACGTCGCGATCACGGTCACTGACGTGGATGACACCAGCGGCGGCGGTGGCGTTCTGACTGTCACCGGCTCGACCGGCTTCACGTCGATTGACCGGGCCACGATCAATATCAGCGTGACCGGCAATTTGCACGAGACCGCCAGCGCCGGTGTGATCAGCAACAGCACGATCAATAATCTCGGTTCACTGAGCGAAACCCAGGCGATGCTCGCGTTCGTGAACGATACGATCACCGGCGGTTCCCTCGGTGCGATCGTCGCCAATGGCGGCACCATCACCTTCGACAACGTGCATCTGGACGGAACGTCGCTGGATGCGACATCAGGCGGACTCATCGAATCCGTCGCAGGCAGCACCAACAGCTTCAACAACGTGACGCTCAAGGCTGGCGCCGTGTTTGACGACAGTACCGCAAGCGCTCTGAATGTCAGCGGCACGCTGAACAACGGCGGCAAGATCGAGCTCTTCAATTTCGCGAAAGCCATCCTGACCGGCGACGCCACGGTCATCGGCAATGGCGAGATCAAGCTCGATCCGGGCTCCCTAATCCTGAACAGCGGTGCGCATCACACGCTCGACCTTAAAGGCGGCACGATCGACGGCGCCGGCACGATCGGAAACGGAGATCACAGCCTCACTTTGGATATCGGCTTCTCCGGCACGCTCGAGGCGAACGGGTCCCAGCCGCTCAGCGTGATCACCGGCAATTCGGTCACCAGCAACGGCCTGATCGAAGCCGTGCACGCCTCGCTCAATTTCGACGACGCCGTTTTCAACACATTTGGAACGATCACCGCCGATCAGGGCGGCACGATCGACTTCGGGAGTGGCCTGACCAATGGCGGCATCGTCAATGTCCACACCGGCAGCGAGGTGGATGTCTCGGGTAACCTCGTCAACAACGCCACTGTCCTGGATAATGGCGTGCTCAAGGTCGACAATTTGAGCGGGACCGGGACTGTCAACGTCAACAACGGGACATTGGTGGTCACCGGTAATCTGAGCAGCAATGTCGTTCTGACGGGTACGGACACATTTGTGTTCGGGCCCAATGCCAAGCAAACGTCCGGTGTCATCTCGAACTATACGCCGGGCACGACGCTGGTGCTGGATGGCTTCGACGCCAAGGTGAACGCGGCCTTCGACACTCAGACCAATATTTTGACGCTGACCGATGCTGATCATCATACGATGACGCTTCACCTCGCGCCTGGGTCCTTGATCCCGCAAGCCCACGGTGCGGCGCCGGATTTTCTGGTCTAGCGAATTTCTCCAAGGACACTCTGTCTAGCCCGCCATGTCCAGGCGGGCTGCGGCAAGACGCCGGAGAATTTGCCGCGCAAAAATTCTAATATATTAGCTCTTCGCATCCGGCATGCGCGCCCCGCCCGGCTTAAGCTTCTCCCGCCCTGATGGGTGCGGTCCTCCTGTCGGGCAATATTCGGATGAAAGCCATGGACCAGCAAAAACTCGACCGCGCGATCGGTCGCCGCTTGAAGACGGTGAGGACGCAGGCCGGCATGACGTTGAACGAACTTGCGGCGCGATCCGGTGTCAGCCGGGCGATGATCGGGCGGGTGGAGCGGGCGCAGAGCAGTGCGACCGCTGCGCTGCTCAACAAGCTCTGCGCGGCGCTCGATGTCTCCCTCAGCGACGTCGTCGCGCTAGCCGAGAAGCCGCCGGAGCGCTTGGTGCGGCTCGCCGACCAGCCGCACTGGCGCGATCCCGAGAGCGGCTATCGCCGGCGGCATGCCTCGCCGACGGACGCGGCGAGCGGCATCGAGATCATCGTTGTCGACCTGCCGGCCGGCGCGCGTGTGCCGTACAGTCCCTGGGGTCGCAACGCCTTCACCCAGCAGCTTCTGATGCTGGAGGGCGCGATCGCCGTGCATATCGACGCCAAGGCGGTGCGCCTGCGCGAGGGCGACTGTCTCGATTTCGACGTGATGCGTGCGGTGATCTTCGAGAACGAAACCAGGCAGGACGCACGCTACGTCATCATCACGCGCCGCGGCTCCTCATACGGGAAAATCTGATGGTCCTGATGCGGCATGAAATCCTGGACCTAACGATGCAGGTCCGCACCGGCGACACCTTTGATCCGCGCGTCATTGCGCTGCTCGATCATCACGTCACGGCGGCGCGGGCGCAGACCGCGCCGGGCAGCGCCCATGCGCTCGATCTCGCTGGGCTGCGCGCGAGCGACGTCGCGTTCTGGACCGGCTGGGACGGCGAGACGCTGGTCGCCACCGGCGCGCTGAAGATGCTCTCGATCGACCGTGGCGAAGTGAAGTCGATGCACACGCTGCAAGCCACGCGGAGGCGCGGCTTCGGTGCCCGGATGCTCCGCCACATCATCGCTGAGGCCCGCGCGCGTGGCTTGAAGCGGCTCAGCCTCGAGACCGGCTCCTGGGATTATTTCAAGCCCGCGCATGCGCTCTACCAGGCGCACGGTTTTGTGCTCTGCGGCCCGTTCGAGGGCTACGTCGAGGATCCCAACAGCCTGTTCCTGACGCTCGACCTGACGGGCGGCTGAGGCCGCGCGGTATCACCCTGGGTTCGAAAACACCCTCGCATGCCTCAAAATGAGTTGCGCACCTCAAAAAACCTCTGATAGCCTTCAGCCATGGCTGATACTCTCACCGCGACCGCGCTGACGCTGAAGGACATCGCCCGCGAGGCGGGCGTCAGCCTCGCGACGGTCGACCGCGTCCTGCACAATCGCCCGGGCGTGCGGCCCGATACGGTCCGCCGCGTCAAGGCGGCGATCGAGCGCAACGCCTTCCAGCCGCACGTCGCGGCCGCCGAGCTCGCGCGCAGCCGTGCCCGCCGCTTTGCCTTCGTGATGCCGGCGGGGCCGAACCCCTTCATGCAGCAGATCGAGGCCTATCTCGGCGAGATGTCGGCCTGGCTCTCGGCCCGTCGCCTCGGCGTCGAAGTAGTCGCCACGGATGTGTTCGACCCGTCCGTGCTCGCGGCCTCGCTCGAGGCGCTGTCCGGCGATTACGACGGCGTCGCCGTGGTGGCGCTGGACCATCCTGGGGTCCGCGCTGCGATCAACGATCTCGTCGATGGCGGGACCAGGGTCGTGACGCTGGTCTCGGACGTGCCGTCCTCGCGTCGCCACCACTATGTCGGCATCGATAACATTGCGGCGGGGCGCACCGCCGGCGCGCTGGTCGGCCGGCTGGTCGGCCAACGATCCGGCAAGGTCGCAATCGTCGCGGGATCGCAGGGCCTGCGCGACCATTCCGAACGCATCTTCGGCTTCAGCCAGGTGATGGCGTCGGAATTCCCCGATCTCAGCGTGTTGCCGGTGCTGGAAGGGCGCGACGAGGACGGCCGTTCGGAACAGGTTCTGGCGCGGCTGCTCGGCCGGCATGCTGACATTGTCGGCCTTTATAATGTCGGCGCCGGCACGCAAGGCGTCGCCGAAGCGTTGAGCGATGCGGGCCGCGGCAAGCAGGTGGTGTTCGTCGGACACGACGTCACTGCACTGACGCGCCGGCTGCTGTTGCAGGGTGTGATGGATGCCGCGATCTCGCAGAACCCCGGACATGAAGCGCGCGCCGCCGTGCGTGTGCTGCTCGCGCTTGCGCGCGGCGAGCCGATCTTGCGCGAACAGGAGAAGATCAGAATCGACATCGTGATGCGGGACAATTTGCCTTAGCGGCGGGTGGATTTCAAAGCGGTCCGTTGCGGAAAGGGCGACTCTGAGATCGCGCACCGCAACAGGCGAAAGGGAGGACGGCGTGTATCTCGGTATCGACATCGGCACGTCCGGTGTGAAAGCGGTGCTCGTGAGCGAAACCGGCGCGATTGTCGCGACCGCCGCGCGCGAGCTTGTGCTGTCGCATCCCGCGCCGCTGTGGTCCGAGCAGGATCCCGACGCCTGGGTCGATGCGGCGGTTGGCGCCGTCGACGATCTCGCCGCCCGTCATCCGCGCGAGGTCCCGCAGGTGCGCGGCATCGGGCTGTCCAGCCAGATGCATGGCGCGACGCTGCTGGATGAGGATGGACGGCCGCTGCGCCCCGCCATTCTGTGGAACGACGGCCGCGCGCACGCCGAATGCGTCGCGCTCGAGCGGCGCTGCCCGTCGCTGCACACGATCGCCGGCAATCTGGCAATGCCCGGCTTCACCGCGCCAAAGCTGCTCTGGGTCGCGCGACACGAGCCGCAAATCTTCGAGCGCGTGGTAAAGGTGCTGCTGCCGAAGGCCTATGTGCGTTATCGCCTCACTGGCGAGATGGTCGAGGATATGTCCGACGCCGCGGGCACGCTGTGGCTCGACGTCGGTCTGCGCCGCTGGTCGGCGCTGCTGCTGCACGCCGCCGGGCTCGATCTCCACCACATGCCCCGCCTCGTCGAGGGCAGCGAGGTCAGCGCAGTGCTCGCGCCGGAATTCGCGCGGCGCTGGGGCATGGCGAAAGATGTCGTGATCGCCGGCGGCGCCGGCGATAATGCCGCGAGCGCTATCGGGCTCGGCGCGATCGCACCGGGCGATGCGTTCCTGTCGCTCGGCACATCCGGCGTGGTGTTCCGCGTCACCGATCGGTTTGCACCGGCGCCGGATTCGGCCGTGCATGCATTCTGCCATGCGCTGCCTGGCCTGTGGCATCAGATGGGCGTGATGCTGTCGGCCGCGGCTTCGCTGGCCTGGGTCGCAGGCGTCATGGAGACGCCGGCCGCCGAGCTCCTGGCGCCGCTCGGCGAGCGCGTCGACGGACCGAGCTCGATAAAATTCCTGCCTTATCTCGACGGCGAGCGCACGCCGCACAACGATGCCGCCGCCAGCGGCGCCTTCGTCGGCTTGCGCGCTGCGACCGGGCGCAGCCAGATCGTGCAGGCCGTGCTGGAAGGCGTCGCCTTCGCCGCGCGCGACAACCTCGCGGCGCTGAGCGCGGCCAGCGGGCCAATCGCGGAGGTCGATCTTGTCGGCGGCGGCTCGCGCTCGCCGCTGTGGGCACAGATCTGCGCCGACGTGCTCGGCATTCCCGTCCACCGCGTCGAGGAGGGCGAGGTCGGTGCGGCGCTCGGCGCCGCACGGCTCGGCCGGCTCGCCGCCACCGGCGAAGGCCCCGCGGAGGTGTGCAAGCGCCCGCGGCGGCTCGCGAGCTTTGCGCCCCGCGCATCCGTCACTGCGGCCTATGACGAGGCCTATCGGCGGTGGCGCGAGCTTTATCCTGCGTTGAAGGAGAGTCTTAAGTGAACGCATCAGCCAAATTCTTCGACGCAAGCGCCCCGGTCGCCTTCGGCGGCAAGGATGCCGGAAACACGCCCGCATTCCGCTGGTACGACAAGGATCGCCTCGTCCATGGCCGCCGACTCGAGGATCATCTGCGCTTTGCGGTCTGCTACTGGCATTCGTTCTGCTGGCCGGGCGGCGATCCCTTCGGCGGCGAGACTTTTCTGCGCCCCTGGCATCAAGGTGCTGATGCGATGGCGCAGGCGCGCGCCAAGGCCGATGTCGCCTTCGAGCTGTTCCGTCTGCTGGACGTGCCCTTCTTCTCCTTCCACGACGTCGACGCGGCGCCGGAAGGCACTTCGCTCAGCGAGTCCGTCGCCAATCTCAACGCGATCGCCGATCTGTTCGAAGCGAAGATGGCGTCAAGCAAGGTGCGCCTGCTCTGGGGCACGGCCAATTTGTTCACGCATCGCCGCTACATGGCGGGTGCCGCGACCAATCCGGACCCGGAGATCTTCACCTATGCGGCCGGCCAGGTTCGCGCCGCGCTGGAAGTCACGCACCGGCTTGGCGGCCAGAACTACGTGCTGTGGGGCGGCCGCGAGGGCTACGAGACGCTGCTCAACACCGATCTCAAGCGCGAGCTCGACCAGCTCGGCCGCTTCATCTCGCTCGTCGTCGAGCACAAGCACAAGATCGGCTTCAAGGGTCCGATCCTGATCGAGCCGAAGCCGAAGGAGCCGACCAAGCATCAATATGATTTCGACGTCGCCACCTGCTACGGCTTCCTGGAACGCTACGATCTCCTGAACGACGTCAAGCTCAACATCGAGCAGAACCACGCCATCCTTGCCGGCCACTCCTTCCATCACGAGGTCGCGCTCGCCGAGGCGCTCGGAATCTTCGGCTCGCTCGACGTCAATCGCGGTGACGATCTGCTCGGCTGGGACACCGACCAGTTCGCGATGAACGTGGGCGAACTGGCGCTGGTGTTCCACGAGATCCTGAACCGCGGCGGCTTTACCTCGGGCGGGCTCAATTTCGACGCCAAGATCAGGCGGCAGTCGATCGACCCCGACGATCTGATCCATGCCCATGTCGGCTCGATGGATGCCTGCGCGCGCGCGTTCCTCGCCGCCGCCGACATGCTCGATGCCGGCGTTCTCACCGCACCGCTTGCGCACCGCTACGAGGGATGGGCAGGGCCCGAGGGCCGGGCCATTCTCGGCGGCCAGCGCTCGCTCGCCGAACTTGCCGACCGTGCGCTCAGCCCCGGCTTCGACCCGCAGCCGCGCTCGGGACGGCAGGAATATCTGGAATCCCTGGTCAACCGCCACGTTTGAGGAAGGCCGCTGATGACAAATGCTGAAGCGACACCGGTCCTTGAGCTGACCGGCATCGGCAAGGAGTTCGGCGCTATCCGCGCGCTGCACGGCGTCGACCTGCAGGTCCAGCCCGGCGAGGTCGTCGGCCTGATGGGCGACAACGGCGCGGGCAAGTCGACGCTGGTCAAGATCATCGCCGGCAATTTCCGTCCCAGCCATGGCGAGATCCGCTTTGCCGGCAACGCGGTCCATTTCAACCGGCCCGTCGATGCCCGCGCTGTCGGCATCGAGGTGGTCTACCAGGACCTCGCGCTCGCCGACAATCTGACGGCGGCCGCCAACGTCTTCCTCGGCCGCGAGCTGAAGCGCAAATTCGGGCCGCTCGCATTGCTCGACCACAAGGCGATGGCGGCGCGCGCACTGGAGCTGTTCGGCGAATTGCGCTCGGAGACGCGCCCCGACGATCTCGTCAAGCAGATGTCCGGCGGCCAGCGCCAGGCGGTTGCGATCGCGCGGACGCGTCTCTCCAACGCGCGGCTGGTGATGATGGACGAGCCGACTGCCGCGATCTCGGTGCGTCAGGTCGAGCAGGTGCTCGGCCTGATCCATCGCCTGAAGGAGCAGGGCGTCGCCGTGATGCTGATCTCGCACCGCATGCCCGACGTGTTCGCGGTGTGCGACCGCGTGATCGTCATGCGCCGAGGCGAGAAGCGGGCCGACAAGCCGATCCACCAGACGTCGCCCGAGGAAGTCACCGCCCTGATCACCGGCGCGAAGGAGGCGGCGTGATGGCCATGCCCATGGAATCCCCGATCACCTTCTCGAACGTCGGCAAGATCAGATGGTGGCAGCGCGGCATCTTCGCCTCGCAGACCGGCTATGTCCTGCTCGCGCTGGCGGTGCTGCTGGTGGTCATGCATTTCGCCAGCCCCTATTTCTTCACCGAAGGCAACATGCAGAACGTGGCGAAGAATTTCTCCTTCATCGCCATCGCCACCCTCGGCGTCACCTTCGTGATCATCACCGGCGGCATCGATCTGTCGGTCGGCTCGATGATGTGCTTCTCCGCCATGATCACCTCGATGGTGATGACCGAGCTGTCGGCGCCCGGCTCGCCCGCAGGCTCGCTGTTCGTGCATATGGCCGCTGACGGCAAGACCGTGCTGGCCAATGTGCCGGGGCTGATCCTGCTGGTCTCGATTCTCGCGGGACTCGGCGTCGCGCTGATCGCAGGGCTCGTCAACGGCTTCTGTATCGCCGTGCTCGGCCTGTCACCTTTCGTCACGACGCTCGGCATGCTCTCGATCGTGCGTGGGCTCGGCTACGTCGTCTCCAACGGCCGCGGCAGTTTTCCGGGCGGGCCGGATGCCGATTATTTCTACGCGCTCACGTCGGGCGACGTGCTCGGCGTGCCCGTGCCCTTCATCTATCTCGTGATCCTCGCGCTGGCGATGGCCGTGGTCCTGCACCACAGCTCGTTCGGCCGCCACGTGTTCGCGCTCGGGGGCAACGAGAAGGCGGCCGAGCTCACGGGCATACCGGTCGTGCGGGTGAAGATCGAGGTCTATGTGATCTGCGCGCTTGCCGCGGGGCTCCAGGGCATCATCATCTCCGGCTGGCTCGGCTCGGCGCCCGCCAACATGGCGACGTCCTACGAGCTCAACGTGATCGCGGCGGCCGTCATCGGCGGTGCCAACCTCGCCGGCGGCATCGGCGGTCCGTTGGGGGCCATTGTCGGCTGCGTGCTGCTGGAAGTGATCCGCAACGGCCTCGTGCTGGCACAGGTCAGCTCCTACTGGCAGCAGACGCTGGTTGGTGTGATCATCATCCTGGCGGTGCTGGTCGATCGTATCCGCTCGCGGATGATCTGAAATGACGACGTTCCGGGAGGGCAACGAAAATGCCGCCTGTCCGCTCCCCGGACGAACTTAGGAGGATGGGCGCCAGAAAAGGGTGGAGGAGACAATGAGGAAACTTCTTCTTGCCGGCATCGCTGTCGCAATGATGGCGACGCCGGCGTTTGCCGCGAACTACCGCTTCGTGATCGTGCCCAAGGCGATGAACAATCCGTTCTTCGACTTTGCGCGCGACGGCTGCCTGAAGCGTGCCAAGGAGCTTGGCAACATCGAGTGCATCTACAAGGGGCCCGTGGAGCATGAGCCGGCGACGCAGGCGCAGATCATCCAGGACTTCGTCACCCAGAAGGTCGACGGCCTCGCCATCTCGGTCGCCGACGTCGCAGCCATGACCAAGTCGATCGAGGCGGCGACCGCGGCCGGCATCCCCGTCATCACCTTCGATGCCGATGCACCTGGCTCCAAGCGGATCGCCTATATCGGCACCAACAACAAGGAGTTCGGCGTCGCGCTCGGCAAGGAATTGCTGAAGCTGCGGCCCGACGGCGGCAAATACGCCATGGTCTCGGGCGGTCCGGGCGCCAAGAATCTCGCCGAGCGCGTCGATGGCGTGCGCGAGGCGCTGAAGGGCTCGAAATGGACCGAGGTCGCGGGCTCGCCGACCTTCTGCAACGATGATCCGGCGCTGGCGGTCCAGCAGATGACGGATATGCGCACCGCAACGCCCGATCTCGCCGCCATTGTTCCCATCGGCGGCTGGCCGATGTTCGCCCCGGAAGGCTTCAAGGCCTTCGCCTCCAGGAACAAGAAGGACATCGATTCCGGCAAGTTCACGCTGGTCGTTGCCGATACGCTGAAGATGCAGCTCGAACTGCTGCGCGACGGCTATGCCAATGCGCTGGTTGGCCAGCGTCCGTTCGAGATGGGCGAGAAGGCGATGGACACGCTGCTCGCCATCAAGAAGGGCGAGAAGGTGCCGGAGATCGTCTATACCGGCCTCGATCTCGTGACCAAGGACAATGTTGCGCAGATGTTGAAGTAGGAGCGCAGCCAGCCCCGCGCTCCTGCGTGCTCTCCCGCTTGCGGTTTCCGCAAGCGGGAGAGATGATTTGGACTGTTGGAAGGATTTGGAATGAAACGATCGCGGCTCGGCTCCCTCGACGTCACCTCAATCGGTCTCGGTTCCGCCCCGCTCGGCGGATTGTTCACCGCCGTCAGCGATGCCGATGCGCTCGCCACGATCGAGCGCGCCTGGTCGGCCGGTATCCGCTTTTACGACACCGCGCCGCTCTACGGCTTTGGCCTCGCCGAACGGCGGATCGGCGCTTTCCTGCGGCAGCAGCCACGCGACTCCTACGTCATCTCGACCAAGGTCGGTCGTCTGCTGCGCGCGCCTGATGGCGCCGCCGCCGAGGACGCGCACTACAAGGGCACGTCGCACGAGCGGCCGGTGTTCGACTTCTCCTATGACGGCGTGATGCGTTCGGTGGAGGAGAGCCTGACGCGCCTTGGGCTCGACCGCGTCGATGTCCTGCTCGTGCATGATCCCGACGATCACTATGACGACGCCGTGGCCGGCGCCTTCCGCGCGCTCCAGCGGCTGCGCGCCGACGGCACGGTCAAGGCGATCGGTGCCGGCATGAATCAGTCGGAAATGTTGGTCCGTTTTGCGGAAGCCGTTCCGGTCGACTGCTTCCTGCTCGCCGGGCGCTACACGCTGCTCGACCAGGGCGCGCTGGATGCGTTGTTCCCGGTCTGCCAGGCCAAGAACATCGGCATCCTGCTCGGCGGCATCTACAACAGCGGCATTTTGGCCAATCCGCATTCAGGCGCGAAGTTCAACTATCAGGACGCCGACGCGGCGCTGATCGCGCGTGCGCTCGAGCTCGACGAGCTCTGCCGCAAGCACGGCACCGAGCTGAAGGCCGCCGCGCTCCAGTTCTGCATGGCCCATCCGGTGGTCACAATTGCCGTGCTGGGCGCGCGTAACGCCGCCGAGGTTGCCGACAATATCGCGATGACGGAGAAGGCGGTGCCACAAGCCTTCTGGCGGGAGCTGCGTGCACGAAACCTCGTCGACGCACGCGCGCCGTTGCCGGGCGGAGCCTGAGGCATGATCATCGACGGCCATCAGCATTTTTGGGACCCGTCGCGCGCCGACTATCCCTGGATGGAGGCGCCTGAATTGGCCTCGATCCGCCGCGCCTTCGGCCCCGCCGATCTCGCGCCGCTGTTGAAGGCAAACGGCATCGACGCGAGCATCGTGGTGCAGTGCCGCTCCGCGTTGGAAGAGACCGAGGAATTCTTGGGGATCGCGCATGCGACGCCCTCGGTGATTGGCGTCGTCGGCTGGGCCGATCTGACGGACGGTGCGCTTGGCGAGACGCTCGACCGGCTGCGCGCTTCGCCCGGCGGCGACAAGCTGGTCGGCATCCGCCACCAGGTCCACGATGAGGTCGACCCGGATTGGCTGTTGCGCGAGGACGTCCAGCGCGGCCTCACCGCCGTCTTCGCCGGCGATCTCGCCTACGATTTGCTCGTCCGCACCCGCGAATTGCCCGCCGCGATTGCAACCGCGCAGGCCTTTCCGCAAGCGCGCTTCGTGCTCGACCACGCAGCAAAGCCGCCGATCGCCGATGGCGGAAGCGCCGAATGGTCCGATCTCATCGCGGCTCTTGCGGCCTGCGGCAATGTCTGGTGCAAGATATCGGGCCTTGCGACGGAAGCGGTGTGGAATGATTGGGATGCCGAGCGGATGTTTCCGTTCGTCGAACACGCCGCAGCATGTTTTGGCGAGGATCGCCTGATCTTCGGTTCGGACTGGCCGGTGTGTCTGCTGGCCGGGAGCTATGGCGAGATCAAGGGGGCGCTGGAAGCATGCCTTGCGAAGCTTGGGCCGCAGGTGCGCGACAAGGCATTCGGGGTGAATACGAAGGCTGCGTATCGGTTGGCTTGATTGCAGTCGATGCGCGCTTCTTTCTTCCTTCTCTCCTGGGAGAAGGTGGGATAGGCGGCCTTCGGCCGCCGTTCTTAGGAACGCCGAAGCGAAGCTTCGGCTATGGCGCCGGATGAGGGGTATGCCTCCGCGAACTCAACTCTCAAGATTCTCGCGCTGAGAGATACCCCTCACCCCAGTGAGCCTGCGTCTACGAGCGGAGATGCCCTCTCCCGCAAGGGGAGAGGGCACAGCAACGGGCAGTGTCGTCACGCCCCCGCGGGTACCTGGTCCAGAAATCCCGTGATGCTCCGGATGCGGCCGTCCTTCAGCACGGCGAAGTCGGTGCCCTTGATCGGGCTGTCGACACCGTCGGGACCAAGGCCCCACGAAAAGCGGACATGCTCGCCGTAGCCGTTGGGCTCGCCGATCAGCGTGAACCTGAAGTCGGGAAAGCGCTGCTGCACGCCTGATATCAGCGCGTCGATGCCGTCCCAGCCATCGCCCTTCATCAGGGGATCGACATAGCTCGCATCCGCCGTCCAGCTCTCGCTCAGCAGTTCGCGACGGCGGCCGGCGGCGCGCTCGTTCCAGAGTTCGATGTAGCGGCGGGCGATGGTGACGGGGTCGGTCATGGTGCTCTCCTTCGATGGCGCCGTGTTCGGCTGTCCCGACTATCGAAGGTTCGCATGCGCAGATCGATTACCTCGGACGTCATGCGCCTGAAAACAACTGAAGCGCGATGATGGGCTCATCGCGCTTCAGTTACTCGCTACAGGCCTTCCGTGAAAATTACTTCGCCGCCGTGACCATGATCTCGACGGTGTACTGAGCAGCCGCGAGCTTGGCTTCGACGGTGGCGCGGGCCGGGGTGTTGCCGGGCGAGACCCAGGCGTCCCACACCGCGTTCATCTCGCCAAAGGTCTTCATGTCGGTGATGTAGATCGTGGCCGAGAGCAGCTTCGACTTGTCGGTGCCGGCCTTGGCAAGATGGCTGTCGATGGTCGCCAGGATGTCCTGGGTCTGCTTCGTGACGCTTTCACCGGCGGCCTTGTTGGCGACGACACCGGCGAGATAGACGGTGTTGCCGTGCACGACGACCTGGCTCATGCGCGGGCCGGTTTCGAAACGCTGAATGCTCATTGGGGGATCTCCTGGTGGGAATGGCGGCCCTGTCTAGCCCAGTGCCCCGTGCTCTGCCACCCCGGGCACGCATGCGTTGCCGGGCACGCATGCGTAGCCCGCCGATGCATGCGTCGTTCACGGAAACTGACTGAAAAACGACCAGATCGTCTCGGCGCCGTCGATGTCGCGGTTCTGCGGCCCGAGCAGGCTGGTCGCTACCTTCGGGAAGCGGGCATCCGGAGCGAAGCCGGGCATGCGGTGCCCGCCATGATTGATGCGGTAGAGCACGACGTCGTGCCCCCTGGGGCAGCGCGAGGAGATCCGCGTGGCCGTGGACTGGTCTGCGGGCGCCCCGTCGGGCATTTCAGTCACCTCGGCATCATCGGTCTCGCAGCCATTGAGCTTGCGCCAGAAGGCAAGCGTCTCGTCGGTGGACCAGAACCCGTCTGCGGCATAATAGCTCGATCCGCGTCCGCCCTCGTAGGGGACCAGCGGGTCGGCCGTGCCGTTGATGAGCAGCATCGGCAGCGGCCGCGATGGATGGCAGGTGACTGCGGCCTCATCCGTGAGATTCATGATCACGCTCGCGCCCGCCGCAAACAGATCGGCGCGCGCGCAAACGAGCGTCATCGCCATGGCGCCGCCATTGGAGATGCCGGTGACATAGACGCGTTTTGGATCGGCCGTGCCGTTCGCCACCAGCTTCTCGACGAGCTTTGCGAGGAAGGCGATGTCGTCGGTGCCCTCGGGCGGGCCACGGAGCGCGGGGCCGGCCTTGGTTCTCGCGTCGGCCCAGGCATGGTTGAGGCCATCAGGAAAAACCACGGCAAAACCCTCGCGCTTTGCGACCTGTGGCCACGCCGTCCGCGTCACCATGTCGGCGCCGCGCTGGGTCTTGCCATGCAGCACGACCACGAGCGGTGCCGGTCTTTTCGCTGGCAGTTGCGCGGTGTAGGAGCGCTTTGCGCCGTCGACGTCGATCGTATCGGCAGATGCGACCGAGGCGGCGGCCAATGCCACAACAAACGCCCCGATCTGCGTCCACCTCCGCATGATCTAGCCCACGGCTTTTGCCGCGGCACGGCCGGCATTGCGGCCCGAGAACAGGCAGCCGCCCAGAAAAGTGCCTTCCAGCGAACGATAGCCGTGCACGCCGCCGCCGCCGAAGCCGGCAGCTTCGCCGACCGCGTAGAGGCCGGGAATGACGCTGCCTTCGCTGCCGAACACGCGCGAGTCGAGATCGGTCTCGAAGCCGCCGAGCGTCTTGCGGGTGAGGATGTTGAGCTTGACCGCGATCAGCGGCCCCTGCGCAGGATCGAGGATCCTGTGCGGCGAGGCGGTGCGGATCAGCTTGTCGCCGATATAGCGGCGCGCATTGTGGATGTTCATCACCTGCGCATCCTTGACGTAGGGATTGGCGATCTCGCGGTCGCGCGCCTCGATCTGCATCCTGATGTGCTCGAGCTTGAGGAGGTCGCTACCGGCGAGCTTGTTCATGGCCGCGACGAGTTCCTCGATCTTGTCGCGTACGATGAAGTCGACACCATGGCTTTTGAACGCCTCCACCGGCGCCGGCGCGCCCTTGTTGGTCGCGCGGCGCAGGGTCATTCGCCAGCTCTTGCCTGTCAGATCAGGATTCTGTTCCGAGCCCGACAGCGCAAATTCCTTCTTGATGATGCTCTGGGTCAGGATGAACCAGGAATAATCATAGCCCGTGGACATGATGTATTGGAGTTGGCCGAGCGTGTCGGAGCCGGGAAACAACGGCGCCGGCAGCCGCGTGCCTGTTGCGTCGAACCACATCGAGGACGGGCCTGGCAGGATGCGGATGCCGTGGCGCGGCCAGATCGGTGACCAGTTCTGGATGCCTTCCACATAGTGCCACATGCGGTCGCGGTTGATCAGCCGCGCGCCTGATTTCTCGGTGATGCCGATCATGCGACCGTCGACATGCTCGGGCACGCCGGAGATCATGAACTTCGGCGGCTCGCCGAGCCGCTTCGGCCAGTTCTGCCGCACCAGTTCGTGATTGCCGCCGATGCCGCCAGACGCCACGATCACGGCCTGCGCCTTCAGTGCGAACTCGCCGACGACGCTGCGCGACGAGCTCTTGCCACGCTCGACATTATCAGGCGCGAGAATCGCGCCGCTGATGCCGTCCACCGTGCCGTTGGTGATGGAGAGCGCATCGACGCGATGGCGGAACCTGAAGGTCAGCCGGCCGCTCTTCATGGCCTCGCGCGCGCGTCGTTCGAACGGCTCGACGATGCCGGGGCCGGTTCCCCAGGTGACATGGAAGCGCGGCACCGAATTGCCGTGGCCCATCGCGTCGTAGCCGCCGCGCTCGGCCCAGCCGACCACCGGGAAGATGCGATGCCCCATCGCGCGCAGCCAGTCGCGTTTCTCGCCCGCCGCAAACGCCACATAGGCCTCGGCCCATTGGCGCGGCCAGAAATCCTCGTCGCGGTCGAAGCCGGCGGTGCCGATCCAGTCCTGCATTGCGAGGTCGAAGGAGTCCTTGATGCCGAGCCGGCGCTGCTCCGGCGAATCGACCAGGAACAATCCGCCGAACGACCAGAACGCCTGGCCGCCCAGCGATTGCTCACCCTCCTGGTCGACCACGATCACGCGCTTGCCCGCGTCGGCAATCTCGGTTGCGGCCACCAGTCCCGATAGTCCCGCACCGACGACGATTACGTCCGCCTGCTCTGCCAAGTGTCCGGCCATGAGTTCCCCCCTGTAGTTGTCCGGATTGAAGCCAGCCGTTGCAACTGAGATCAAGGGCTTGGCGCGAAAGACATCGTTAACTTGTTCCAGTTTGGGACCGAGACTTTGGGACCAAGGCCTGCCGGGTGCAGCCCGGGCGCAACACTGGATTTGAATTTGTTTTGAGCCAGCCGGCGTGCCTAGACAAAACCACGGTTACGACGGACGCTAGCAACGCATCACCACCGGACACGCAGATTCGACTGGGGCGGGGGACAATGAAGTTTCTGACGGGGTTGCTCGCGGTGGTTCTTCTGATCGCGGGCATGGGGGCTTCTCACGCGGTGGTTCGGATCGCGGATGACCGCGGCGGTCGGATCGGAACTTACGTCGACAAATATCAGGACCTGCGCCAGTCCGGTGACACGGTCATCATCGATGGCCTCTGCGCCTCGGCTTGCACCATCGTCCTCGGCGCCATCCCGCACGACCGCATCTGTGTGACCTCGCACGCGACCCTCGGCTTCCACGCCGCCTGGGATTTCGGCACCAACGGCCGCGCCGTCACCAATCCCGAAGCGACCCAGATGCTCTATGCGATGTATCCCTCGCGGGTGAAGCGCTGGATCAACCAGCGCGGCGGCCTCACCCCGCACATGCTCTTCCTGAGGGGCAAGCAGCTCCAGGCCATGTACAAGCCCTGCTACCTCGACGTGCAGGCCTCGACCAACCGACCCCTGCGCCGGGTCCTCCCGCAAGTGGAAGAGCTGGAGTCCGCTCGGGGCCAGCTGCTTCGCTGACCTCATCGGCGCGATCTGATTCCGGGAAGTATTCCCTGGAACACCCGCGGCGCTTGCCCGGGCCCGGGCCAGCGCCTATTTGAATGGCAAGGGAACCGGGGCCTTCGCCCCGATCGTTGTCATGGCTCAACCACTGCACCCGGCCCATCCAGTATCGGACAATTCGCCCACTGCCGCCCGGACGCCGTCCGTGCTGCTGTTCGCCGGCGCGGGTCTTGGCGCTCTGGCAGTGATCGGCACGCTCGCGCTGTGGTTCCACTACGGTAGCCAAATGTTCTTCGAAATGATCCGGAGCGGCTTTGCCGCCTGCTTCTGATCCGCGACAGGAAGTCTTCCGCCCATGAGCGCCGCCGCCCGCCCGCTGGTGATTGCAACGGCCTTTGCCGCAAGCCTCGTTATCGGCCTCCTGATCGTGTTCTGGGCCATGGGCGGGGTCAGCAAGGTGGCGCAGCCCGCCGCGATCGGCGGCCCGTTCCAGCTCACCGACCAGCACGGCAAGGCGGTCACCGACAAGAACCTGAAGGGCAAGCCGACCCTGATCTTCTTCGGCTACACCCATTGTCCCGACGTCTGCCCGACCTCGCTGTTCGAGATCTCGGAAGTGCTGCGGGCCATGGGCAAGGACGCCGACAAGGTCAATGCGATCTTCATCTCGGTCGATCCCGAGCGCGACACGCCGGCGACGATGAAGGACTATCTCTCGAGCTTCGACCCGCATCTCGAGGGTCTCAGCGGCGATCCCGCGGAGACCGCCAAGGTGATCACCTCCTACCGGGTCTACGCCAAGAAGGTCCCGACCAAGGACGGTGACTACACCATGGACCACACCGCGCTGATCTATCTGATGGACCGCGACGGCCGCTTTGTCTCGCCGTTCAACCTGAAGCGGACGCCGGAAGAGGCCGCGGCGGATCTGAAGCGGTATCTCTGAAGGCCGATTTGGGTGCAGCACTTCCACAACGTCATGGCCGGGCTTGTCCCGGCCATCTATTTTCTTGGGCCAGGCTAGAAAGTTCGTGGATGCCCGGGCTCTCGCCTCGCCGGAGGGGTTTCGGCCCCGCAGGCGGGACAAGCCCGGGCATGACGGCTGAGAGACCTTCACCCAGCCCACAATCGGCGCTCGCGTTCCCGGCCGGATGGTCTATAAGGCCCTCCGATCTCAATGAAATTCGTTCATTTCCGGCCGATGGCTCCATCGCAACAGGCGAAATCGTCCAAATCTGCCCGTGGCTTGCTGACGGGGCTGGCGGCGGCCGTTTGCCTGCTCGCGGTCCTGCCCGGAGCAAAGGCCCAGGCCCCGCCCAAGCAGCCGCCGGCGGCGCCTCAAGCCACGCCGGTCCCCCAGGCGGCCCCGCAGGCCGTGCCCGGCTTCTGGGACCCGCGGCGGCGGCCGGAGCGGCCGGACCTGTCGCGCCTGACTGTGATCCGCTTCCTGACCGAGACCGACTATCCGCCGTTCAACTACACCGGCGCCGACGGCAATCCGGCCGGCTTCAACGTCGATCTCGCCCGCGCGCTGTGCGAGGAGATCAAGGTCACCTGCACCGTGCAGATGCGCCGCTTCGAGACGCTGGTCGACGCGCTCTCCTCCAACCGGGGCGATGCCATCATCGCCTCGATGGCGGTGAGCCCGCAGCTCCGCGCCCGCGTCGATTTCACCGATCCCTATTACCGCGTGCCGGCGCGCTTCGCCTCGCGCAAGGACGCGGTGATGCCGGAGATCCGGCCCGAATATCTCGAGGGCAAGAAGGTCGGCGTCATCGCCGGCTCCGCGCATGAAGCGTACCTCAAGGCGATGTTCACCGACGCCGAGTTGCACCCCTATCCCAACGACGACGCGATGCGCGCAGCCTTGCGCAAGGGCGAGGTCGATTTCATCTTCGGCGACGCCATCTCGCTGGCGTTCTGGATCAACGGCACGGATTCCGGCGATTGCTGCGCCTTCTCCGGCGGCCCCTTCGTCGAGAGCCGCTTCTTCGGCGAGGGCATCGGCATCGCCGTCCGCAAGGGCAACGACGTGCTGCGCCAGGCGCTGAACTGGGCCCTGTTCCGCGTCTGGGAAAAGGGCCGCTACACAGATTTGTGGCTGCGGTATTTTTCGGTGAGCCCGTTTTAGCTGCTTCCGCTGCCACCTCCATCGTCATTGCGAGGAGTGCAGCGACGAAGCAATCCAGACTGTTTCCGCGGAAAGATTCTGGATTGCTTCGCTTCGCTCGCAATGACGGCGGAGGCGGCTGCTTCGCCCCATAAAATTGCATTCTGCCGGAAAATCGCTATTTTCCGCGGCCCGGAGGCCTCTTAGATGTCCGTTATCGATCTTGCCGCGAACCCGAGCGACCTGCGTGCGCTCGCCGAACAATCCAACGCCTGGCCGTTCGAGCAGGCGAAGGCCATTGTCGCGCGGCTGAAGAAAAGCCCGAAGGACGAGGTGCTGTTCGAGACCGGCTATGGTCCGTCCGGCCTGCCGCATATCGGCACATTCGGCGAGGTGGCGCGCACCTCGATGGTGCGGCATGCCTTCCGCGTGCTGACCGAGGACAAGATCAAGACGCGCCTGCTCGCCTTCTCCGACGACATGGACGGGTTTCGGAAGGTGCCCGACAACGTCCCCAACAAGGAGATGCTGGCCGCGCATCTCGGCAAGCCGCTGACACGGGTGCCGGATCCGTTCTCCAATGAGCACCCGTCGTTCGGGCACCACAACAACGCGCGCTTACGTGCCTTCCTCGATCATTTCGGCTTCGACTACGAGTTCGCGAGCTCGACCGATTACTATACGTCGGGCCGCTTCGACGCGACGCTGCTCAAGATGCTCGCCGCCTACGACAAGGTGATGGCGATCATCCTGCCGACGCTCGGCCCCGATCGCCGCGCGACCTATTCGCCGTTCCTGCCGATCAGCAAGACCACCGGTGTCGTGCTCCAGGTCCCGATGATCCGCCGCGACGTCGCGGCCGGCACGGTGACCTATGTCGATCCTGATACCAACCAGGAAGTCGAGACGCCGGTCACGGGCGGCAACGTCAAGTGCCAGTGGAAGGCCGACTGGGCGATGCGCTGGGTCGCGCTCGGCGTCGACTACGAGATGGCCGGCAAGGACCTGATCGACTCCGTGAAGCTCTCCGGCGCGATCGCGAAGGCGCTCGGCGGCACGCCGCCCGAAGGCTTCAATTACGAGCTTTTCCTCGACGAGAAGGGCCAGAAGATCTCGAAGTCGAAGGGCAACGGTCTCACCATCGACGAATGGCTGCGTTACGCGTCGCCGGAATCGCTGTCGCTGTTCATGTATCGCGAGCCGAAGGCGGCCAAGCGGCTATACTTCGACGTTATCCCGCGCAACGTCGACGACTACCAGCAGTTCATCGACGGCTTTGCGAAGCAGGATGGCAAGCAGAAGCTCGGCAATCCCGTGTGGCACGTCCACAACGGCCATCCGCCGAAGGGCGACATGCCCGTCACCTTCCAGCTCCTGCTGACGCTGGTGTCGTCGTCGAACGCGGAGAATGCCGAGACGCTGTGGGGGTTCATCGGCCGCTATCGTCCCGGCGTCAGCCCGCAGACGCATCCGAAGCTCGACGCGATGGTCGGCTACGCCATCAACTACTACCGTGACTTCGTGGCGCCGACGAAGCAGTTCCGCGAGCCGACCGAGGTTGAGCGCGCCGCGTTGCAGGATCTGCGCGATGCGCTGTCGCAGCTTCCGCAGGAATCCTCGGCCGAGGACATCCAGAACGTCGTCTACGAGATCGGCCGCCGCGAGCCGTTCCTCGACCAGGTCAAGAAGGGCAAGGACGGCCGTCCGGGCGTGACGCTCGACTGGTTCAACATGCTCTACCAGGTACTGCTAGGCCAGGAGAAGGGCCCGCGCTTCGGCTCCTTCGTTGCGGTCTACGGCGTGCAGAACGCGGTCAACATGATCGACGGCGCGCTGGCGCGAAGCGCGTAGCCGTACTCTCACTGTCATCGTCCGCCTTGTGCGCAATTGCGCGCTCGGGGCGGATGATCCAGTATTCCGGACGCGTTCGTGATTGAACCGAAACGCTGCGGCGTACTGGATTTCCCGCTTTCGCAGGGAATGACAGCGGAATGCTCACTGGCTCGCCCACACGATTCGCGCGATCCAGCCGACGTCGCTCGGCGCCATGGTGTGCTCGGCCTGCGATGCATCGAGCGGCTGCAATTCCAGTGCCTTTGCCGTGCGGCGCTTCAGCGTCGCGACCGTCACCCCGCCCGCCTTGGTCTTCACCACCACGCGATCGCCTTTGCGGATCGGCGCGCCGGGTGAGATCAGGATGATGTCGCCGTCGCGATAGGCAGGAGCAAGCGCATCGCCGGAAATCTCCAGCGCAAAAGTGCGACTGTCGTCGGCGGTGGGAAGCGCAAGTTCGGTCCAGCCCTTGCCGGATGGAAAGCCGGCCTCGTCGAAAGCGCCGCTCGCGCCGGCCAGCGCGAGGCCGAGCAGCGGCACCGAGCGGCCGTCGCTCGTGTCGTCACCGATCAACCCGGCAAAAATGTCCATCGAGGAGCCGGCTGCCGCCAGCGCTTTCGCGATCGATTCGGTGGATGGCCAGCGCTCGCGCCCGTCGGGGGTGACGCGCTTGGACTTGTTGAAGGTGGTGGGATCGAGCCCGGCGCGCTTGGCGAGGCCGGACGGCGACAAGCCGGCACGCGCCGCCAGCCGATCCAGCGCGACCCAGATCTGGTCGTGAGTCAGTATCCTCGGCGCTTTGGCCTGTCTGACCATGGAAGGTCCAGCCCGTCGCAACTCAGGAAAACTATCCTCAAATCAACCGGTTTTCCGTTTTTCGCGCAAGGGGTGGCGGGGGAAGCGTTTTCGAGCGAAGTGGATACCGGTTCGCGTATGGAAAACGCGTCAAAACCAGGAATTTGGAGCCCCGTTCCGATTTCATCGGAACGGAAATGGCTCTAAGCCTTGAGTTCGGAGGGGGCGGCCATTACGGTCGCGCCCGGGTTTTGAGGACCCGCACGAGACGAAAAAACCCAAAAGACTCAAAGAGCAAACAGGGCTGCGTAAGCGGTGGTCAAGATCTACAAAATCTGTCCGGCCTCGGCCTGGCGCGAGGCGGAACGGCAGGGTGTCTACCGGGGCAGCGCGGATGATTCGCGCGACGGTTTCATCCATTTCTCGACCGCGCCCCAGGTTCCCGAGACCTTGCGCAAGCACTATTTCGGGCAGCGCGCGCTGTTCCTGGTCGAGGTCGACGGCGGCGCGCTCGGCAGCGAATTGCGCTGGGAGCGCTCGCGCAATGACGAGCTGTTCCCGCACCTCTATGGCGAGCTCGATCTCGGCGCGGTGCTGTCGGTGATGAACCTCAACATGCGCTCCGATGGCGGCCACGACGTTCCGGAGCTTGTCCCGTGATCCGCGCTTTCGACGCATTTTCGCTGCCGGTGCTGCGCTGGCTCGATCCGGAGGATGCGCATCGCCTCGCGATCCAAGGCCTGCGCTTCCTGCCGCCGGTCAAGCCGCGGCCTGACGATCCCAAGCTCGCAGTGCGCGCCTTCGGGCTCAACTTCCCCAATCCGATCGGCATGGCCGCGGGCTTCGACAAGAGCGCCGAGGTGCCGGATGCGTTGCTGCGGCTCGGCTTCGGCTTCGTCGAGATCGGTTCGGTGACACCCAAGCCGCAGAGCGGCAATCCGCGGCCGCGGCTGTTTCGTCTGGAGCGCGACGAGGCCGTCATCAACCGCATGGGCTTCAACAATGACGGCGCGGAAGTCGCGCTGCGCAGGCTCGCTGCGCGTGCGCAGCACGGCGGCATCGTCGGCGTCAATGTCGGTGCCAACAAGGATTCGCCGGATCGCGTTGGCGATTACGTCAAGCTGATCGAGACCTTTGCGCCGGTCGCGAGCTATTTCACGGTCAACGTCTCCTCGCCGAACACGCCGGGCCTGCGCAACTTGCAGGAAGGCGCGCTGCTGGACGATCTCCTCGCCAGGGTGATCGACGCGCGCGAGCGGGTGCGCCAGGAGGCCGGCGACACCCCGGTGCTGCTCAAGATCGCGCCAGACCTCAGCCTTGCCCAGCTCGACGATGTCGTGCAGGTCGCGCGCTCGCGCCGGGTCGACGGCATGATCGTGTCGAACACGACGATCGCGCGGCCGAGCACGCTGCGCGAGGAAATGCGTGCCAAGGAGCAGGGCGGCCTGTCCGGCCGGCCGCTGTTCCGCCTGTCGACGCGCATGGTCGCGGAGACCTATGTGCGCGTCGAAGGCGCGTTCCCTTTGATCGGCGTCGGCGGCGTGGACTCCGGCGGAGCCGCGCTGACGAAGATCCGCGCCGGTGCGAGCCTGATCCAGCTCTATTCGTCGCTGGTCTACAAGGGCCTCGGCCTCGTCGACGAGATCAAGCGCGACCTCACCTCGACACTGCTGCGGACGGGCCGGGATTCGTTGTCAGAGATCGTCGGCGCCGATGCCGCGACGCTGACGGCGGAAGACTGGCCGGGGATGTAGGTCTCGCGCCCTGGCCCTGCGCAGCAGCGTTTTACGTTGCAGCGCGTCGGGGACAGAGAGCTACGGCTTCGAGAACGTCGTCCTGTACAGCGCCGGATAGCGCGCGCCCTGCAAGCCGCCGCGGGCGATGTAGAACGCGATCAGCGCGCACCACAACCCGGCATTGCCCAGCGATTGCAGAGCCAGCCAGACACCGAAGAAGATCGCGAGCGAGGCCAGCATCAGATTGCGCATCTCGCGGGCCCAGGTCGCGCCGACATAGATGCCGTCGAAGCCGAACGCGAACACGCCGGGGATCGGCGCAAGCACGATGAACGGCAAAAATTCGCGCGCGGCGCGGCGAACGTCGTCGCTCGCGGTCATGAAAGCGATCAGCGCGGGGCCGAACAGCGCGAACAGCACGGCGACGACCATTGCGAAGCCCAGGCCCCACAGCAGCACCAGCCGGGTCGAATCCGCAAATCCCCTGGCGTCACGCGCGCCAAAGGTGCGGCCGCAGAGCTGCTGGGCCGCATTGGCGAGGCCGTCGAGGAAGAAGGCGCTGACCAGCAGGAAATTGTTGAGCACGGAGTTCGCCGCCAGCGTGACGTCGCCGGCCCGCGCCCCCTTGGCCGTGAAGAACAGGAACACGGTGATCAGCGCCGCGGTGCGGATCATGATGTCGGAGTTCACCGCCAGCAGCCGCATCAGCTTGTTCCGGTCGAACAGGCGCGCGCGGGGAACGGCGAAGCCGCCATCGGCATAGCGCCGGCACACGATGACGCCGAGCACGAAGCCGATAGTCTCCGACAGCAGCGCGGCAACCGCCGCGCCCGCGATGCCGGTGTCGTAGACCAGCACCAGCAAGATCGTCGCCGCCATGTTGATGAGATTGATGACGACCTGCAGCAGCAGCGCCGGATTGGCGCGCGCCTGCCCCACCAGCCAGCCGAGAATGACATAGTTGGCGAAGGCGCACGGCGACGACCAGATCCTGATCATGAAATAGGTCTTTGCGGCGCGCGTGACGCCTTCGCTGCCGCCCATCAGGTCGAACAGTCCGGCGGCCAGCGGCAATTGCAGCACGATCAGCGCCGCGCCGATCAGGCCCGCGACGATGAAGCCGCGCACCAGGATCACGGTCTGCTCGCGCGTCTCGCCCGCGCCCATCGCCTGCGCGGTGAAGGCGAGCGTGCTCATGCGCAGGAAACCGAACAGCCAGAACAGGCAGTCGAAGATCACGGAGGCCATCGCGACGCCGCCGAGCAGGGCGGCATCGTCCAGCCGTCCGATCGCGGTGGTCGAGACCACGCCGATCAGCGGCGTGGTCAGGTTCGCGACCATCGCCGGGCCTGCGATGGCGAACACCTGGCGGGAGCCGATCTTGAGGGGAACGGGCGCGTGCATGTCAGAACACGAGCACCATGCCGTCTTCGGCGGCGAGATGCGCGATGTCATCCAGGCGCGACAGCACGTCGTCGCTCATATGGGTGAGAACGATGCGTTTGGCGCCGATCGCTGGCAGATGCTGTTCCAAGGTCTTCAGGCTGAGATGGTTCTTGACCACCTTCTCGTACATGTAGGCTTCCGCAATGAAAAGGTCCGCGCCATGCGCCAGCGGAATGAGCGCCTCCGTCCATTCGGTGTCGCCGCTGTAGGCGAGCGTGCGGCCCTCAGTCTCGACGCGATAGGCGAGGAAGGGGCCTCCGGATTCGCCGTGCACGACCGGGTAGGGGGTCACATTCACCGCGCCGAAGCTTTGGCTTTGTCCGGCTGCGAGTTCGACGACCTTCAGCTCGAAGCGCTGCTGGGTCTTTGAGGAGTGCTCGAACAGCGACTCCATCACCTGCTTCAACCGAGTCTCGATGCCCTCGGGGCCTGCGATCGTCAGCGGCCGGGTCCGCCGCGAGAATTGCGCATCGAGCAGGAAGAACGGCAGCCCGGCAAAATGGTCGCCGTGGAAATGCGTGATGAGGATGAGGTCGATCTCATCGCGGTCGATCTCGAGCCGCTTCAACGCCGGCAGGGCCGACGCGCCGCAATCGATCAGGAAGTTGGCCGCGCGCCCCGAGACGTGGAAGCAGGTGTTGAGCCTGCCGCCCGAGCCGAAGGCGTCGCCGCAGCCGACAAAGCGTAATTGCATCGGCTGCGGACTCCCAAATCCTTACCTGTTGCGCGGCGCGCCAAACACGCGCGAGAGCAGCCAGATCGGGATCACGATGACTGCGCCGAGCAGGAAGTAGCGCCACAACCAGTTCACCGCGTCGAAGCCGAGATCCCAGAGCCGCTGGAACAAGAGGCGGATGCTGTAGATGATGTTCCAGGGATCGAAGCCGATCGCCGCCAGCACGACGCCGACCAGGATCGAGAGCAGGACCAGGCGAAACGCCACCGCCAGCGGCGAGCCGCCGAGAAAGCGGTTCAGCCCATCGCTGCGGCCGGCCGGCAAATCTCTGACGTCTTGGACCATCTCAAACTCCTCGCGGGGATTCGACCCCATTATAGGTCACGGCGGGGCACATGGGGAACCCGCATTCCCTCGTCAACGGCTGTCGGCGGAAGCCGCAACCTTAATTGTTGGTAGGGATTCGTCAGCCTTCAGCATGTTTTCCAGCGTTTCCAGCCGGTCGGCCTCGCGCGGCGGCTTGTCCCAGCGCAGCCGGCTGATGCGGGGAAAGCGCATGGCGACGCCGGATTTGTGCCGCTGGGAACGCTGGAGCCCCTCGAACGCCACCTCCAGCACCAGCCCCGTGTCGGGCTCGTGCACGACGTGGCGCACGGGGCCGAATTTCTCGGTGGTGTTGCGGCGCACGAAACGGTCGATCTGCAAGAGCTCCTCATCGGTGAAGCCGAAATAAGCTTTTCCGACCGGCACCAGCTCGTCGCCGGCTTCGCCTGCGGTCCAGACGCCGAAGGTGTAATCGGAGTAATAGGACGAGCGCTTGCCGTGGCCGCGCTGGGCATACATCAGCACGGCGTCGATGATGTGCGGATCGCGCTTCCACTTCCACCACTGGCCCTTTGGCCGCCCCGGTAGGTAAGGCGCATCGCGCCGCTTCAGCATGACGCCTTCGACGGCATCGGCATCTTCGCCCGCGCCGGCACTCGCGGGATCGGCGCGCGCTGCGGTCAGCGCCTGCCAGCTTGCGAAGGGCACGGTGGGCGACAGGTCGATGCGAGGGTCGTCGAGCTTGCCGATGAACGTCTCCAGCCGTTCGCGCCGCTCCGCGAAGGGCAGCTCGCGCAGATCGTTCGCGTCGTCGCCGAGCAGATCGTAGGCGCGCAAATGGATCGGAAATTCCTTGATCAGCTTCGGCGAGACGACCTTGCGGTTGAGGCGCTGTTGCAGAACGTTGAAACTCTGCACGCGGCCTTCGCGCAGGATCAGAAGCTCGCCGTCGATGGCGCCCGCGAGCCGCAACGACGGCACCAGGTCCGGAAAGCTTCCCGTGATGTCCTCGCCGGTGCGCGAGTAGAGCCGCGCGGTGACGTGCCCGCGCTCATCGCGGCCGGCGACCGCCTGCACGCGGATGCCGTCCCATTTCCATTCGGCGACGTAATCGGCGGGATCGAGCGCGGCGAAATCCGTGTCTTCGATCGCGTGCGCGAGCATCACGGGCCGGAACGGCGCGGGATCGCGATTGACCGGCTTGTCGCCGCGGCCTTCCAGCCAGGCGAACAGGTCGAGATAGGGTGGTGCGAGCCCCGGCCAGATCAGCTCGACCTCATGCGGGTCCTTGTCGCCGAGCGCCGCGGCCGCGGTCTTGGCCAGGCGCGCGGAGATGCCGATGCGAAGCGCGCCGGTGACGAGCTTCAGCAGTGCCCAGCGGCCGGTCTCGTCGAGCTCATCGAGCCAGCGTTCGAGCTGCTTTGGCAACTCGGTCTTGCCAAGCGTGCGCAGCGTGGTGACGACCTCGGTGAGGGTTGGGGGAGGTGGGTTGTTGTGGTTGCTTGGGTGGAGCGCATCGCGGGCATCTCGCCCGCGGTACCCCCCTCCCTGACCCTCCCCCGCAAGGGGGGAGGGAACGGTGGGAGTCGTGCGTCCATCACTCGCTGAATCACGATCAGTGGTCGAGCTCGTCTGTTGCCCCGCGCCCAGCTGCGCTCCCTCCCCCCTTGCGGGGGAGGGTGGGGGAGAGGGGTGGCCCGGAAAAGATTCCCCATTGCCAGGTACGCGCTTCGGCCACATCAGCGCCACCGTCTCCGAGAGATCGCCGACATAATCGTAACTCAACCCGAACAGCACCGGATCGGTGCGCGATGCGATGAGATCGCGGATCAGCGCGGGCTTGGCGTGCTTGAAGCTCAGCGCCCCGGTCAGCGCGGCCAGCGCGTAGCCGCGGTCGGGATCGCCGACTTCGCGGAAATAGCCGGTGATCAGCCGCAGCTTGTTGTTGCGGCCGGGCTCGTAGGCGAGGCGGTCCAGCAGTTCGGCGAAGCGGTTCATGCTTCCGCCTCGTCTTGAAGTGGCGTCTCGCTTTCCTCCTCGTCGCCATAACCGACGAGATCGAGCGGCTGCGCGCGAAGTCCCTTGCTTTGGCACCAATGCACCAGCGCGTCTTCCTGGCCATGCGTGACCCAGATCTCGCCGGCGCCGGTTGCCGCGATGGTCGCGGTCAGGCCGTCCCAATCGGCGTGGTCGGAGATCACCAGCGGCAATTCGATGCCGCGCTGCCGTGCGCGGGCGCGGACGCGCATCCACCCCGAGGCAAAGGCGGTGACGGGGTCGGGAAAGCGCCGCGTCCAGAGATCGGATGTCGCCGAAGGCGGCGCCAGCGTGATGGTGCCGGCCAGCGCCGCCTTCTTCACGCCCATCACCGGCCGGAGCTCGCCGAGATCGATCCCCCGGCTCTGATAGTATTTGGTGATCTTCTCCATCGCCCCATGAAGATAGATCGGCGCGTCATAGCCGGCCTGCCGCAGCAGCGCGATCACGCGCTGCGCCTTGCCGAGCGAATAGGCGCCGACCAGATGCGCGCGCTCGGGAAACAATGCAACGGAGGCCAGCAGCTTCCTCACCTCGCCGGCGGCATCGCCATGCCGGAACACCGGAAGTCCAAAGGTGGCTTCGGTGATGAAGACGTCGCAGGGCACCAGCTCGAACGGCGTGCAGGTCGGATCGGGCGCATCCTTGTAATCGCCGGAGGCGACGATGCAGGTGTCCTTGCAGGTCACCGCGATCTGCGCCGAGCCCAGCACATGGCCGGCCGGGTGAAACTTCACGCGGACATCGCCGAGCCGGATCTCCTCGCCATAGCAGATTGCTTGCGTCGAGCCGGCAAAGTTCTCGCCATAGCGAAGCCGCATCATATCGAGCGTTTCCTGCGTCGCCAGCACCCTGCCATGGCCGGCGCGGGCGTGGTCGGAATGGCCGTGGGTAATGACCGCCCGCTCGACCGGGCGCACAGGATCGATATGGAAGCCGCCGGGCTTGCAGCACAGGCCGGCAGCAGCTGGCAACAGGATGTCTTGCGGACGCATGGTGCTCATATAGGCACCGGTGTCCCGATATTCACCCGTCATTGCCGGGCTTGACCCGCGCATCCATCCTCTTAAAGAGTTCCGTTTTTGATGGATTGCCGGGGCACGCCCGGCAATGACGAACGTTGGTTCCTCTATGCCCCTCCGCCTGTTCCTGACCTCCGGCGATCTCATGGCCGACCGCCGTTTCGAGTTCGCGCGCGACCTCCAGCTCAAGGGCGATCTGCCCGCCGCCGCGGACCTGCTGGAGCAGGCGATCGAGCTTGCGCCGAATTTCACCTCGGCCTGGTTCACGCTGGGCGAAATCCGCCAGCAGCTCGGCGAGCGCGACAAGGCGATCGCGGCCTTTCGCAAGGCGCGCGATTCCGATCCGGGGGATCAGCACGGCGCCGGCCTGCATCTGATGCGGCTCGGCGACGCTCAGCTCTCCGAGATGCCTAAGGCCTATGTGCAGGCCCTGTTCGACCAATACGCGCCGCGATTCGAGCACGCGCTGATCAACGATCTCGGCTATCGCGCCCCCAGCCTGATCTTCAAGGCGGTGCTGGCCGCGCGCGTCGCCGCGAAGAAGCCGGCCTTCTTCAAGCGCACCATCGATCTCGGCTGCGGCACCGGGCTTGCGGCGGCCGCCTTCGCAAGACAGGTCGATCATCTCATCGGCATCGATCTGTCGCCCGGCATGATCAAGGAGGCGCGTGCCACCGACCTCTATGCCGAGCTCGAGGTCGCTGACATGATCGAAGGCCTGCGCACGAAGGGCGATGCGAGCGCGAACCTCGTCGTCGCCGCGGATGCGTTCGTCTATCTCTCCGATCTCGCACCGGTGTTCATCGAAGCAAAGCGCGTGCTCGTATCCGGCGGCGTGCTCGCTTTCACGCTGGAGACGCATGACGGCAGCGGCATCGTGCTCGGCGGTGGTCTGCGCTATGCCCACTCGGCGGAATATGCGCGTGGCGCGATCGCGAAAGCCGGCCTCAGGCTGCTGACATTGGAGCCGGCCTCGCCGCGCAACGAGAACAACGAGCCGGTGCGCGGCCTCGTCGTCGTCGCCGAGAAAACTTGAGTCTAGGCGCTAAACACCGGGCGATTTAAGCGTCATTGCGTCGCAAAGCGACGACTTCCTACTTGCGAGCCGCTGCGATGCCAGCACAATGCGCGCATTAGGGAGAAAACAACAATGACCAAGAATCCATCGCGGCGCGATTTCAGCGCCGGCGCACTCGCCACCATCGCTGCATCCACTCTGCCTGCGCCGTATGTCTGGGCCGCGGAGAAGAAATACGATGCGGGCGCCAGCGACACCGAAATCAAGATCGGGCAGACCGTGCCGCATTCCGGTCCCGGCTCGCTCTACGGCGTGCTCGGCCGCATCGGCGAGGCCTATTTCCAGATGCTGAACGAGAAGGGCGGCATCAACGGCCGCAAGGTCAAGTTCCTCACCATGGACGACGCCTACAGCGCGCCGAAATGCGTCGAGGCAACGCGGCGCCTCGTCGAGCAGGAGGAGGTGCTTGCGCTTTATGGTTCGCTCGGCACCGCGCCGCAGACCTCCGTGCACAAATACCTGAACTCCAAGGGCGTGCCGCAGCTGCTGCTCAACACCGGCGCGTCGAAGTGGAACAACCCGAAGGAGTTCAAATGGACGATGGCGGGCCTGCCGCTCTATCCGACCGAGGCGCGCATCCTGGCGCGGCATGTCGTCAACGTGAAGCCGAACGCGAAGATCGGCATTCTCTACCAGAACGACGACTTTGGCCGCGACTTCCTCGGTCCCTTCAAGAAGGTGCTGGCCGACGCCGGCGGCACCGCGCAGGTGATCATGGAGCAGACCTACGATCTCACCGATCCGACGGTCGATTCCCAGCTCATCAATCTGTCGAAGTCGGGCGCCGACGTCTTCTACAACATCACCACCGGCAAGGCGACGTCGCAGTCCATTCGCAAAGTCGCCGAGCTCGGATGGAAGCCGCTGCAGCTGTTGTCGGCCGGCTCGACCGGCCGCTCGATCCTCAATGCGGCTGGCCTCGAGAACGCCACCGGCATCGTCGCCATCCGCTACAACAAGGAAGTCGGCCTGCCCAAATGGGAGAAGGACCCCGACGTGATGGCGTTCGAGGAGCTGCGCAAGAAGTACACGCCGGCGATTGATCAGGACAACACGATCGCGTTTGCCGGCTACGGCCAGGCCGTGACCATGGGCGAGATCCTGCGCCGTTGCGGCGACGATCTCACCCGCGCCAACGTGCTGAAGAAGGCCTCGACTCTCGCAGGATTCCACTCGCCCTATTTCCTCGACGGCGTCACCTACAGCTACACGCCCGAGGACTACACGCCGATGAAGACGCTCTTCATCTCCACCTTCAGCGGCAAGGACTGGGACATCTCCGACAAGCCGATGTCGGAGTAGGCCCTCTCGCGGTAATCGAGATGTCGTAGGGTGGGCAAAGCGAAGCGTGCCCACCTCTTTCTCGATTTTGGTTAGATGGTGGGCACGGCGCGATGCGCCTTTGCCCACCCTACGGGATCTCTTGAAGGGGCCCACCCCTCGACGAACCCACCCCCACGGCTTACCTGTGATGCCGTGCCGCCCCGCATCCTCAAATCCCCGGCCAAGACGCCTGCGCAGCTGCCCGACCGCTTCCAGGCGTGGTTCGCGGGCCGCGGATGGGCGCCGCGCACGCATCAATTGGCGCTCTTGGAGAAGGCGCGCGAGGATCGTTCCGCACTGCTGATCGCCCCCACCGGCGCCGGCAAGACGCTGGCGGGATTTCTGCCGACGCTGGTGGAGCTCTCGGCGCAGCCGGGCGAACGGGACGCAGGCGCGAAGCAAAGCCTCGTCTCCACCGGCCGCGGCGTGCAGCGCACTGGCGGCCTCCACACCCTCTACATTTCTCCGCTAAAGGCCCTCGCTGTCGATATCGCGCGCAACCTCGAGCGGCCGATTGCCGAGATGGAGCTGCCGATCAAGGTCGAGACCCGCACCGGCGACACGCCGGTGTCGCGGCGGCAGCGCCAGCGGCGCTATCCGCCCGATATCCTGCTGACGACGCCTGAGCAGGTCGCGCTGCTGCTCTCCTCCGATGACGCGCCGTTCCTGTTCTCCTCGCTGCGACGCATCGTGCTCGACGAGCTCCACGCGCTGGTGACGTCCAAACGCGGCGATCTGCTTTCGCTGGGTCTGGCGCGGCTCTGGCGGCTGGCGCCGCAGCTGCGCGCGATTGGCCTGTCGGCGACCGTGGCCGAGCCGGACCAGCTTGCGCGCTTCCTGGTGCCGCAGCCCGGCGGGAAGGAGGCGGCCGCCGACATCGTCGTCGCCGGCGGTGCCGCGCCGCCGCTGGTCGAGATGCTGGATACGCGCGAACGCCTGCCCTGGGCCGGCCATAGCGCGCGCCACGCGCTTCCCGAAATCTACGAGCTGATCAAGGCGAACAAGACCACGCTCGTCTTCGTCAACACCCGCAGCCAGGCCGAGATGCTGTTCCAGAATCTCTGGAGCATGAACGACGACAACCTCGCGATCGCGCTGCATCACGGCTCGCTCGACGTCGCCCAGCGCCGCAAGGTCGAGGACGCGATGTCGACGGGCAGACTGCGCGGCGTCGTCTGCACCTCCTCGCTCGACCTCGGCGTCGACTGGGGCGATGTCGATCTCGTCGTCAATATCGGCGCGCCCAAGGGCTCCTCGCGCCTGATGCAGCGGATCGGCCGCGCCAATCACCGTCTCGACGAAGCCTCGCGCGCCGTGCTGGTGCCGGCGAACCGCTTCGAGGTGCTGGAGTGTCGCGTCGCCATCGATGCCATCGCCGAGAATGCGCAGGACACGCCACCGCTGCGCACCGGAGCACTCGACGTGCTGGCCCAGCACGTACTCGGCTGCGCCTGCGGCGAGCCGTTCCTGACTGACGAGCTCTATGATGAGGTCCGCACCGCGGCGCCCTACGCTGATCTTGCGCGCCGGGATTTCGACGACGTCGTCGATTTCGTCGCCTCCGGCGGCTACGCGCTGAAGACCTATGAGCGCTTCGCCCGCATCAAGCAGGACAAGCAGGGACGCTGGCGCGTCGCCAATCCCAAGGTGCGGCAGAGCTATCGTCTCAATGTCGGCACCATCGTCGAGGAGCCGATGCTGAAGGTGCGGCTCGTTCGTGGGCGCTCCAGCGGCAGCGGCTCGACCGGCGCCATCGCGCGCGGCGGCCGCGTGCTCGGCGAAATCGAGGAATATTTCATCGAGGGCCTGACTGCCGGCGACACCTTTGTGTTCGGCGGCGAAGTCGTGCGCTATGAGGCGTTGGCCGAGGATCAGGTCTATGTCTCCCGCGCCAACGACAAAGACCCGAAAGTGCCATCCTATATGGGCGGCAAATTTCCGCTCTCGACCTATCTTGCCGAGCGCGTGCGGCGCCTGCTCGACGACCGCCGTGCATGGAACGGTCTGCCTGAGCAGGTGCGCGACTGGCTGTCGTTGCAGAAAGACGTCTCACGTGTGCCGGGCGTGCGCGAACTGCTGGTCGAGACCTTTCCACGCGGCAACAAGCATTATCTCATTTGCTATCCCTTCGAGGGCAGGCTCGCGCACCAGACGCTGGGCATGCTGCTGACGCGGCGGCTGGAGCGGATGCGCGCCCGGCCGCTCGGCTTCGTCGCCAATGAATATGCGGTGGCGATCTGGGGGCTCGGCGATGCCTCCTTCATGATCCGCAACGGCCAGCTCGATCTCGACGTGCTGTTCAACCCGGACATGCTCGGGGACGATCTTGAAGCCTGGCTCGCGGAATCCGCGCTGATGAAGCGCACCTTCCGCAATTGTGCGCTGATCTCCGGCCTGATCGAGCGGCGCTTCACCAGCGAGGACAAGAGCCGTCGTCAGGTGCTGTTCTCGACCGATCTCGTCTACGACGTCCTGCGCAGGCATCAGGCCGACCACGTGCTCTTGCGCGCGGCCCGGGCCGACGCCGCCACCGGCCTGCTCGATCTGCGCCGCCTCGGCGACATGCTCGCCCGCATCCGCGGCCGCATCACGCATCGGGAACTCGACCGTGTCTCCCCGCTCGCCGTCCCCGTGATGCTGGAAATCGGCCGCGAGTCAGTCTATGGCGAAGCTGGCGACGAGCTGTTGGCGGAAGCCGCCGATGAGCTCGTCAAAGAGGCGATGGGATAAGAGCAGGTTTGGACGTGACGACAGGCGCGCTGGTTTCAGGGGATGTGGAGGACATGCGCGTTTCGAGAGTCACCATCAGCGATGTGACCTTCGCAGCCGATCTTTCCGGCGCCCTGTTCTGGGAAGAGCAGCGTCTGCTCGTCGTTTCCGACCTGCATCTGGAAAAAGGCTCCAGCTTCGCCACACGCGGCGTGTTGCTGCCGCCTTATGATACGCTCGCGACGCTCAGCCGTCTCGCCGCCGTCGTCACGCATCACAACCCTCGTGTGATCATCGCGCTCGGCGACAGTTTTCACGACCGCACCGCGCATGAGCGGTTGTCGTCCGACGATCGCGATGCCGTGGCTGCGCTCCAGACCGGCCGCGACTGGATCTGGATCTCGGGCAATCACGATCCGCTGCTGCCGCGCGATCTGGGCGGGACCATCGCCGACGAAGTCGCGATCGGCCCGATCACCTTCCGCCACGAGCCGACCGGTGCGCGCGGCGAGATCGCCGGCCATCTGCATCCGAAGGCGCGCGTCTCCGCTCGCGGCCGTTCGATGGAGCGCCGCTGCTTCGCCAGTGACGGGATGCGCGCCGTGATGCCGGCCTTCGGCGCCTATGCCGGCGGCCTCAGCATCCGCGACGCCGCGTTCGCGAAGATCTTTCCGAAGAATGGCTTTGTCGCCCATCTGCTCGGTGACCGCCGCGTCCACGCCATTGCGGCCTCGCGCTGTTATTGAGATCCCGGCCTCGTGCGAACCGGATCCATCGGGCGCATCAGCGGAAAATAGGACAGGATTACGTCCAGTACTTATCCGGAATCGCTTAAGTTCATTGGCACCTCTAATTTGAGGATTGCCGGGGCTGGCATTTCGCATCCCGAACAAGATTGCAACCGGCAAGGGGTCGCTGCGAGGCGGCCCCTTTCGATTCCGCCCTTCGCATTTCGGGTCAAACATGGGCAACATGTCGCCCTGCATCGGAACAAATTAAGAACACTTTAGCAAGTCTTTGATATATCATTGTGATTCGGCGCCTTGCCGACACAATATCTAGCGTTTGTCAGACTTCGCGAGGACTACATGTCCACCATCGCCTTCGATCAATTCGCCCTCACCCGGATCGCCGATTTTGCGCGCTCGCTGTCGCGGCTGCACCAGGCTGCCCGGCGCCACGCGGTCGACGACGACCAGTTCGACCGCGAGTTCAACGCGGTGTGCCAGTCGATCTGGGGCTACACCATCGACGACGTCAGCGACGATCTGTTCTCGGCCGAGGATCATTTGTTCCTCGACACGCTGGACGAAGCGCATGCGCGCATCTTCGCAGCCGAGCAGGGGTACGACCTCATAGGCGAGGCCGGCATGCTCACCGACTGGTGGGGCTTCTGCTGGATGATCCTGGCCGAGAAGCGCGGTCTGCTGACTCAAGAAAACCGCGCCGCCGCGCGCGCGGCGATCGAGGAGAAATATCTGGCGGCACCGAACGTGATCGGGGTGATCATCGGGAGGTGATGCAGCACTCTCCGTCACTGCGAGCGTAGCAAAGCAATCCATTATCTGTTCGCGGCGACAGACTGGATTGCTTCGCTGCGCCCGCAATGACGACTGCGATTCAGTTGGAGCTTAATCCAGCCCCGCCCGCTTTGCTGGCTTCTGTGCAGGGGTCTTAGGCACCGTCACGTCAGGCAGCGCCTCGCGCACGATCTCGGCTGAGGCCGGCGCATCTGCCGCGACCGTCTCTGCGCGCACCGGTGCCACCTTCATCTCGCCGAGCCGCGCGCGAACCTGCGCCGTGAGGCCGGGGTAGGAGGCAACCGGGGTGAAGTCTGCAGCCTGGTCATTGCCGACGCGGATGCCGGTATAGGCGACGAGGCCGTCGCTGGTCGCGATCACGTCGCCGGCTTTCAGCGACGAATCCAGCGCGAGATCGACCGGGGCGAGGCCGACCGGCTCGCGGCCGTTGCAGGTGCAGTCCGCGCGCAGCGCCTTGCGATAGGCGAACGCGTTCTCGCTGTCGGCGTAACGCTCGCCGGTCTGCGAAGCGGCGCCGTCGATCGAAGAGCCGAAATAGACCTTTGTCGTGGTGGCAGGACAGAACGCCTGACACATCTGGGCGGGCGAGGTAAGGCCGCGCATCAGCGGAAAATATTTGCCGTCGCAGCTGCGCACGCAGAAGGCCGGGCCCGAGCCGCCGGCTGCGGCCGAACGCGTCGGCGGTACATATTGCGGGGTTGCGGGATTTTGCTGGCCGGTGAAGGGATCGGTATAGGAGTTCGCCTGCTGCGGCACCTCGCGCTGCGGCCGGTGCTGCTGCATTCCGCCGAAGAAGAAGTCGAACAGGCCTTCAGCCGAAACCGGAGCTGGAGCCGCAAGCAGCGGGGCTGCCAGGGTGGCGGCCACGAGCATCGCTCGACGCCGCCGCGCATGGAACAAGGCTGTACGCATGCTCAACTCCACCCAACGCTACTGAACCGGCCAAGACCTTCCGAGATCTCAGCACATGATTCACCATAGTGCTGGATGGTAAATGAGCAGTTGCGCGGAGGCGGTTTCAAGTCGATGCGGTGACCTCTTTAAGGCCGGGCACAGCTTCCGACGGATGGTTGCTTCCGGGCCACGCCCGGGCATGACGGCCAGGAATGTTCCGCCGCTTCAAGCCTTCAAGAATTCCGACGCCTTGTACAGCGAGCGGAACGGCAGGCCAGCCGCGCCGAACGTGTCGGTGGCGCCTTCCTCGCGGTCGACCATGGTCAGCACCAGCACCACCTCGGCACCGGTCTCGCGCACGGATTCCACCGCCTTCATCGCCGAGCCGCCGGTGGTGGTGACGTCCTCGACGATCACGACGCGCTTGCCTTCGAGCGTCTCGCCTTTGGGAAGCCCCTCGATCGCGAGCTTCGCGCCGTGCTCCTTCGGCTTCTTGCGCACGAAGAAGGCCGCAATCGGATGGCCCTTGATCCAGGAGATCTGCGCCAGCGCGCCGGCCAGCGGCACCGCGCCCATCTCGAGCCCACCGATGAAATCGAGCTTGTCGTCCTTCAGCGCCTCATAGGTCAGCTCGGCGAGCAGGGTCGCGCCCTCCGGATCGAGCATGGTCGGCTTGAGGTTGAAGTAGAAATCGCTCTTGCGGCCCGACGCGAGCGTGACGTCACCGCGGCCGAAGGAGCGCCGGCGGATGATTTCGAACAGGCGGGCGCGGGAGGCAGATTTCGACACGGCGGTCCCTCGGGAGCGTTTTTGGAAGTGGCGGAATCTATCCGCGACGGCCGCGACATTCCAGAGGGGACCGGTCGAGTCAACAGGGATCGGCCATCCCGGACCGCCGGTTGTGGGGTCGCAACTTTCTGGGGTAGTTGGATGCCAGATATCTCGGGGAAGGAAATGCCTGAATGACCATCGAGCTGCACACCTGGAATACGCCGAACGGCCGCAAGATCTCGGTCGCGCTGGAGGAAATGGGGCTGCCTTACAAGGTGGTCCCGGTGAACATCACCAAGGGCGAGCAGATGGCGCCGGGGTTCCTGAAGCTCAGCCCCAACAACAAGATCCCCGCGATCCTCGACCCCGATGGCCCAGACGGCAAGCCGGTCAGCATCTTCGAATCCGGCGCGATCCTGCTCTATCTCGGCGAAAAGACCGGCAAATTCCTGCCGAAATCGCTCGCGGCGCGCGTCCCCGTCTATGAATGGCTGATGTGGCAGATGGGCGGCTTCGGCCCGATGCCCGGTCAGGTGCACCATTTCATCGCGCTCGAGAACGAGCAGGATCGCGCCTATGGCCTGAAGCGCTACATGGCGGAAACCCGCAGGCTCTACGGCGTGCTGGACCGCCGGCTCGATGGCCGTGACTTCGTCGCCGGAGACCTCTCGGTTGCCGATTTTGCCATCCTGGGCTGGGCCTGGCGCCACCCTCGCCACAAGGTTGAGCTGGCCGATTTTCCCAACGTCAAGCGCTGGTATGAGGCGCTTATGGCGCGCCCCGCGGTGAAGCGGGGCATGGACGCGAAGCTGGATTGATCTTTTCCCTACCCTCCCCTGGAGGGGACCTGGAGGGGGAGGGTCGGCACCCGATCGAGCGAAGCGAGATTGCGTGACGGGGTGGGGTGAAGGTCTCTCCGCGCTGAACAGTGCTCGTGGGGAGAGATCACGCCACCCCGCTACGCATTCCGCTTCGCTACATGCGCAGCGACCCTCCCCCTCCAGGTAGGGGAATCGCATATGGCGGCGGATGGGCGTTGCGAAGCGGTTGGAACTGGATTCTTTGGGT
>NZ_JAFCJT010000037.1 GCF_018130785.1 Bradyrhizobium liaoningense | reverse complement strand
GGCCGATCGTCCCATCGCCGTTGAGGTCCTGATGGAAGATCGTCTCGAATGACTCCAGCGACCCGCTATTTGGCGAGGCGCTTGAGAGGAGATCGGTGACATAGTTGCCGCTGCCGTCGGTGCTCCAAATGTTGTAAAGACCGGTGGCAGTGTTCTTCCACGCAATATCGTAGCCGCCGCTGACGGCCTCTGCACCGAGGATGGTCCAATAGCTGCCAAATTGACCAGCGGCAACCGCCGTCCCACCAAACTTCAGCACCGATCCGCCGTTGCTCCCAACCGGCTCAAGATAATAGTTGGTCCCTACCTGTACCAGGCTGGTCGCGCCAAGTGCCTCGATTGTTGTCCCGACAAGGCCGATCGTCCCATCGCCGTTGAGGTCCTGATGGAAGATCGTCTCGAATGACTCCAGCGACCCGCTATTTGGCGAGGCGCTTGAGAGGAGATCGGTGACATAGTTGCCGCTGCCGTCGGTGCTCCAAATGTTGTAAAGACCGGTGGCAGTGTTCTTCCACGCAATATCGTAGCCGCCGCTGACGGCCTCTGCACCGAGGATGGTCCAATAGCTGCCAAATTGACCAGCGGCAACCGCCGTCCCACCAAACTTCAGCACCGATCCGCTGTTGCTCCCAACCGGCTCAAGATAATAGTTGGTCCCTACCTGTACCAGGCTGGTCGCGCCAAGTGCCTCAATAACAACAGGCTGGCTCATCAGTACTGAACTTGCGATCTTGCCATCAGCGAACTGGAAATTCTCCGCGCCCGTGACGGTGTCGGTACCATCTGGCGAGCCCGAGCGCTGATCCGTGATAGTGAAGGTCTGTGTGCTCGCATTGTAGGAGATGAGATAGTTTGCCTCGCTACCCGAATACACCGCAGTGTCGGAGCCCGAGCCGCCGATGATGATATCGTTGCCGCCACCGCCGGTGATCGTGTCGTTGCCGGCGCCGCCATTCAGTACGTTTGCGATCGCGTTGCCGATCAGCGTGTCATTGCCCGATCCGCCGATCGCGTTGTCGACATAGGAGCGCGCGTCGTTGCTGGACAAGTACGCGTTATAGACGTTGCCGGCGGCATAGTTGCCGTTTCCGAGATAGGCCAGTTGCGCAGACGAGAACACCGACGCTGCGCCTGGATTTAGATTGATCGACAGGTTCGTGGTGTAGTTCGAAAGATCATAGGTATCGACGCCGCCGCCATCCCAAATTGTCTCGAAGATGCGGTTGGCAGAACCGCCGGCGCCACCGCCCGACGCAAGCTGCGCAACGCCGTTGATGAACTCCTGCCCAGTCGTCGGGCTCCATGTATAGGCGGTATTCTCGCTATGCGTCGTGTAGTTGGCACCGTAGAGCGTCTGCAGCGCGAGGATATCGTTCGCCATATAGGTCTGCGGATATCCGTAGGCTTCATTCTTATAGCCTGATGTCGTCGAGGCGCCGACGTAGCTGCGATAGCTCATCACCGAATATTCGAGGTCGTCATGCGCGGTAGGCACCGCGACGTTGGCAACGCCGCCCGTCTCCTGGCTGTGCTTGAGGCCGAGAGCGTGACCGAGTTCGTGAAGCGCCGTCGTGAAATAGTAGTTGCCCAGCGACGCCAGTGAATAATTGTACGCAGTCCCGAACCAGACGTCGCCGCCCTCGGCATAGTTTCCCGGATAGTAGGCGTAGGAGGTCGGGTTGGCAGCGGACGACTGCGCTATCATGATGTCCGCACCGTTGGTTCCGGCGTACTGAATCCCGGCGCCGGTATAGCTGAGGATCAGTCCAATTGCGTAGTTGATCGCCGCCTGCATCTGGGCGGGCGCCTGACTGAAGCTCGATGCGGTCGGCTCGCCGCTGCCGTAACCGGACACATAATCGCTCGACGAATCCGGAAAGCTATAGGTGATCGTGCCGGACCATTTGACACCGGCCAGCAGGCCATCGATGTCCTGATTGTTGGTAGCACTTACGGAAACGGCGGTTGCCAAGGCACGACCCCAGAGTTATCTGCGCAGGCCCAACTCGGCCGCAACAGTCAGTCTAGCGTTAGATCGATACGTTTGGTTTAATATGGCGGCTTGCACTCTCACCGCCGATAACGACTTGTTAATCAGCGATTCGTGCTTGTAGCGGAGGACAGAATTTGGCTGCAAGCGACAAAAGAGGATCGTCATGCTTTGCCTTGCCTTGGGCGTCCTGGGCGTTCTCATATTGCCGCCCAGCCTGGATCTGCGATTCCTAGAGAAACAACCCGTCATGGGCGGGGAAGCCACAGCAGATGAGATCGACAAGGCAGAGCGAGCCCCCTCCCTGCCGCCGCCGCGCAACCCGTCCGTAGCAGTCGTCGAGGAGTACGAACTGGCTCGTCGCAAGGGTACGGCGGAGGCGCTCGAGTTGTTCATCGCGCGTCACGGTGACGATCCCCTTGCAGAAAAGGCTCGCGCTGATTTGCAACGGCTCTCCCGCTGATCCCGTCGCCGCCTTAGCTCGCACGGCGGCGACCTCTGCGGTTTCCGGGATGAAAGCGGAAAGCTGATCAAGAGCCTTGGCATGATGGGCTGGACCTGTCGCTCTTGGCCGCGACCTGGCGCGGCGCTTGCGTGCTATTTAGGACGATCTTAAGCTTCTCAACTTCAGACCAAAACGACTTCGAGCCGTCAACCCAGCGCGATAACAAACAGAACAGCACAGCGGCTCTGGATCACGTCGCTATGTCGCGACAAATGACAAGATGACTGCCGGAAGGTAACCTCGCCTTCCAACACGCCCCCCGTGAAAACGACAAGACAAATGCGGTCATGCAGGCCAGAAAAATAGCCTTAAGGGCTATTAGGACATTTTTGCTTAAGTTATCGCGGGCGCGCAAGGGTGTCCACTCGGAACCGCTTCAGTGCTTAAGGGAACCGCCGTTTTGACAACGAACTATCAATTCCTTTGAGCGCGGATCGGCCGGGCATCTCTCAGTCCGCCGCACAGAACCCAACACGCGAATCAACGATCGCGAGGGATCCTACCGCGGCAACTGCACCACTAGATGGGCGCTATGTCCTCTTTAGGCATTCGGAAAACAAAAGAATGAGACATAGAAAAATTCACGCCGAACGCGGCGACGATCGATCCCAGTTTAGCGACAGGAACATTCACATAGCGCGAGAGCACAACCAATAGAGTTGTTGCCACCACGAGCCCAATAATTCCAGCGGCAGCAAAACTCAAGTATCGCCCAAGACTGTACACACCGCCTGTCTCTCGCCCAAAAGTGATTTTCGTGTTCATCGCGTAAGAGCCCGAAACCGCGACCAGCCACGCAATCACATTCGACAAGATCAGTGGCAGTTGGGCAAGCTGAAACGCAACCGCAAACGTGGTCACATCGACGACAACGTTCACCACCCCGATCGATGCGAAGCTAAAGAGCTTCGCCAGAACCGTCCGGCGATACCAAGCGTCAGCTATGTTGGTTAGAAGACGTTCCACTGCTCGAAATGCCTGATCCTGACTCGGAATATACCAAATGCGCGCCGGAATGGCCACTCAGTGCGAAGCAAGAATTCTGCGCTGTTGCCTCTCAGCAACGTTCCCCGCAGAATCCCAGCGCACTCCCGCGCTAAGGCTAAGACGCACGATCTGTTTTAAGGTGTGAACGCCCTGTCCTTGATCGCAACCAATTTCAGGCCTTACACCTAATGCCTGAAGGATAGTCTGCAGGACAGGTACCGCCGAGGCGCCATCGTCTGCGCCAGAGAGTACGTTATGGGAACGATTGTTGCGGACACTGCGGCGGTGGCCGTTGCCGCTTGGCTTCGATTCATCGAACACATCGAACGGGCGGCAACAGAAGTGGGTCGCGGTAGGGCACGACGTCGGTCATGTACCGGAACTCAGCGCGGATAGAGGATCTCAAGGGTAGAGAGGGTCAAGCTCATATCCGGCCGATAGAACCAGTCGATGTCACCCTCGACAGACATGCGTATGGTCCTGACCTTACGCCCGGACATCGATGCAAACTCGGCCGCCGATGTAGTCGAAGGCGACAACAAGAATCCCGCGCGCCCGAGCTCCGGAACGATCTGATAAGTGGCCGGCACACCGTCCTCATAAATGATATTCATCAGCACCTGGGGCGCCTTGTAGATCGCTCCGACCAGCCGACCAAGAACCGTCGGACGGACATCAACCCACATCCAGATATACGCAGATGGATCAAGCTCGATCATCTGGCCAAACCGTATCGCGTCACTACGAAAGGGCCGAAACTCGAACGGCAGCGGCGCGCTCCGACGCTCATAGACTAAAAACGGCCCAACTGATTTCAGATCGTACCGCGACCAGATCTCCGGCCACGACGGGCCGTCATCCGTCGCGAGGTAGCGATGATTGACGCTTTCCTCCGGCTTGATCTCGAACAGGATCCATCGCGGCGCCCTGTCCGATCTCAGGAAGGCTGCATTCTGCTCGGCCAGCCTCTGCGTGTGCGCGTTCAGCGATAGGTAGGCCGGCCGCGGATCGTAGACCAAAGCGGGGTACGCAAGCACAACACCGGTCTTGCGCGGATAGATATCAGCCGTGCCACTCATCCAGTCCGGCAGCGCGGCCATCTGCCGAACCTGCTTGAAGAAATGCTCGGTCCCCTCAGCACGAAAGTCGTAGTCCCCCGCGAGGGCACCCGCCATCGAGATGGCGTGATCTCTCAGCACGTGCCTCGGGTGAAAGTTGGTCAGCGACAACACCGCGATGCATGCGCCGATCGACGCGGCCGAGACCCGTCTAGACCAGGCCGCCCCACAGAAGCCGAACAGCAGTGCTGCGATCGCAATCATGATCACGGACTGCTCGATCTGGTTGCCGCCGAAGGCGTGCTTAATGTTGACCATCGCAACGCCCGCCGCCAGCACCGCGAGAAACAATCGTTCGGTCCATCGCTCACGCGCGCAGAGCGGTACGATGACGAGCGCGATCGCTGCCCCATAGGCGAGCGCAACTGTCAACGGACGATAGGGGTACCAAAACCCCTTCGCCATCGCATCGCTGTAGCCGACCGACAGGTCCGCGCATGCGGCGAGCCACACCGGAAGATTCTCGATCGCCTGCCCTGCGGCAAGCCACGCCATCACGAAGGCAGCAGCAAATGCGAGGCTCAAGCTAGGCAGCCGCCGACGCAAGAGATCGCGCAGGCCAATCAAGCCATAGATGCCGACATAGAGGATGGTCAAGCTGAACTTGACCAGCGCCGCGGCGCCGAGGACGGCCGTCGACACATACAGCAGCGCGAGCAGCCATCGGCCTCCCTTCCCGTCCGAGGTGATCGCAAGCAGCCCGACGCAGAGCGCCGGCGCAACCCACATCGCCTCATCCCAGCCGATCGACCAGACATAGACGTTGGCGAGCAGAAGCAGCACCGCGAGAGCTCTCGACCTCGGCTGCCCGACATAGCGCCAGACAACAGAAAGGAGCAATGCAGAGGCAACCAGGGCGAACACGGCACAGTAGACCATGGCCGGCTTGATCAGAGCTGGAAAGATCGGCCACGACGCCAGGAAGCCCAGCGGGCCATAAGTGAACACAACCTCCGGCCCCCATTGGGCGCCTTGCTGGAACAAGGCCGGCTGGGCCAAGCTGAACGCGAGGTCGTCCGATATATCGCCGAGGTTTCGCAGCATCTGGTCGAAGGGCGCCCAATGCTGGAATCCAAGGAGATACAAAGCTGCGACCGCTATCGAGCCAGCCACCAACGGCCACGACCATAACCTCACGAACACTCCCGCCCGATATCTCGTTTGAGCACAATAGGCTTGAGCGCCATGGACTTCAACTAGCGGCAGCGACTCAACACCAGCATTGTTGTTAGGCACGACGTTGGTCGCTACGCGTCACCCGACGCCTGCTATGGCTCGCACGAGAATGGCTGCTGCCGGCGCCACCGAAGGTCTACCGGACGCCCACAAAAGAGCTTTGCGACTACCGCTCGGCTCACGGATCAACTTCGATTGGATGCTCTGCGGCACCCCGAAAAACCTCCGAGCCATGATGGACGCGCGTCGTGGCTAGGCGGCGGCAGTGACGCCGGAACGTCTCAAGGACAGGCTTGCGCGTCTTGGTGTCCGAACGCGAGGTTGTCCGAAGGATAGTCGAGGAGCTCGGCAAATGAACCGTCGGCGCAGATTCGCATAGGAGGCGCAACCGCCAACGACTGGTGCGACACGCCCGCGGGCTGAAGCGGTAGTTTTCCACAATCCCCGCGGTGCTGGCATCTTGCGTCGGTGCCGCCGGGGGGCAGTGATCAGATCCACAGCGCCAGTAGCCAACATGCCAATCGCGAAGACCTGAAGATGAGCCCAGAAGTCGATAAGAAAACCGCAAATATCGAAGGCATGACACCGCGGCAAGTCCAGCGAGTCTTGACGTTGATGGGCATCTGGACCTGCTTCGGGTTGATGTTCTGGCTCCTTGCGAAGCTTTGGTCGGTTTTGCTCGCCCTCGGCGGTTGACCTCTCCGCGGCGCGGTGCGCGGCCGCCCGCATGGGAGCTTCGGTCCCGCGAATCTCCCTTTGACGGGCCTTGCGCGTCCGTTCTGGTTGTGCTTTGCCCAACAGTGAGCTGGGGATAACCGGGATGACAGCGCGGCTCCCTGGGCTGTTCGCAGAGGCTCTTTTCGCCAGCTTTGCGGGTGTGTTTGGGGCGTTTTGCCTACTGCTGGCCGGGGGGGGGGCGTTGTTTGGTCAGCGACGCACTGGAGTAAGAGGCGCGGTGTCTTTGATGACATCGGCTATTTGCGTCAAGCTCACCTGTTCAACCGCTTTGGCATCGCCGGCTTGAACACGGACATCAGATTGGACGATGACCACTTTTTTCGGTTGCAGCGGGAGAGATCCGGCACATAGCCTGGAGTGACCCCGACGCTCCCGCCGCGCTCATGCGCACCTTCAAAGACGGGCGTTTGGGTTCTTCAATATCCTCCCGGAACTGGAGCGCTGCTGACGCTGTTTCCGGAGGGCACTAGGCCGCAGGGCTTTACGTCTACGATCATCGTGCTTGGTGTTGCCCTCATCCTCATTCTCCGGGCGGCGTCGCTGCCTCTTGCGATCCTGAGCGGATTGTTCGGGTGCTTATCAATTTACTTTATGAACAATCCAGCCAAAGCAAGCTCTTCCGTTGCTCCGTCGTTGGCATTCTGCGCAATGATGGGGTTGCTGACGCCACTTCTGTTCTTTGAGAGTGACCTTGCCCCTCGGGCTTAATCCAGTTTGAAGTTCGTTCTGGGCCACGACAAGGACCAGAGCATGAAGCGCAGCCGCTTTTCGGAAGAGCAGATCATCGGGGTTTTGAAGGAGCATGAGGCCGGCGTGTCGGTCGCCGATCTTTGCCGCAAGCATGGCGTCAGTGACGCCAGCATCTACAAATGGAAGGCCAAGTTCGGTGGGCTGGAGGTGTCGGAGGCCAAGCGGCTGAAGGCGCTGGAAGACGAGAACACTCGGCTGAAACGGCTGCTGGCCGACTCCATGCTGGACAATGCGGCGTTGAAGGACCTCTTGGGAAAGAACTGGTGACGCCCGGGGCCGAGCGGAAAGCTGTCGCGCATCTCGTGGATGCCCACGGGATGAGCGAACGGCGGGCGTGTAAAGCCATCGGCTACTGCCGCATGACCGTGAGGTATCGGACGACCCGGGCGGACGAAGCCGGCGTTCGCCAGCGCATGCGGGCGATCGCCCTGGAGCGCCGCCGCTTCGGCTATCGGCGCCTCCATGTTCTGCTCAAGCGGGAAGGCTATCTGATCAACGACAAGAAGCTGTTCCGGCTCTACCGGGAAGAGAGGCTTGCGGTGCGCCGCCGTGGCGGGCGCAAGCGGGCGATCGGGACCCGGGCACCGATGATGGTGCCGATGGCGCCGAACGACCGCTGGTCGCTCGACTTCGTGTCGGATCAGCTCACCGATGGTCGCCGCTTCCGTATCCTCACCGTCGTCGATGATTGCACCCGCGAGTGCCTGGCGCTGGTAGCCGACACCTCGCTCTCCGGCACCCGCGTAGCGCGGGAGCTGGACCGGCTGGTGATGGAACGCGGCAGGCCGAAGATGGTGGTCAGCGAAACGGTAGCGAATTCACCAGCAACGCCATCCTGACCTGGGCCGACCAGAGCCGCGTCGCATGGCACTACATCGCGCCGGGCAAGCCCATGCAGAATGCCTTCATCGAGAGCTTCAACGGCCGGCTGCGGGATGAACTGTTGAACGAGACGCTGTTCACGTCGCTGGCCCAGGCCCGCATCACGCTCCGATGCTGGCAGGCCGATTACAACGATGCACGGCCACACTCGCGACTCGGATGGAAGACGCCGTCCGAGTTCGCCTTCACCTGCCATCCGCGCCGGGATCTGGCGCTGCGCTATGCCGAGGGCTCCGCGCCAGCTCCCGTCGCTACCACCGCCCAACCGGGCAAACCCAACAGCCGGAGCGAACTCAGGATTGGATAAAACTTGGGGGCAAGGTCACAGCGTCCGCCTCGGCTTCGAACAGGCGCCAAGCGTCCATCGAGTAGCCGCTCTCTTCCGCATAGGTATTTGTCGCGGCGAGCGAGCCGCTGGAGGAAACTGTCGCTCATGGAAACACCATTCGGGCTTGCAGGAAGCTCCGCCGGTTAACAAACGAGAGTTAAGCTCAATTGTAAAACAAATTAGATTTGCCGCTTTTCCGGCAACTGTAGCAACGAATCCGTCAGAAATTCAATCTTTTGAAAATAAGCCAGGGGAGACGGGAAATGGCGAAAGCGACTCCCACCCAAAACCTTGGAAAAAAACGCGCTCCAATGTCGTTATCGGCGTTCGCCATTACATAGCTTGCGACTCGTGCGGGCGAAACAGTTGGGAACAGCAGATGCTGGCCAAACGATTGTTGAGTTTCGACGTAGCCAAGTCGAACAAACTGGACTAGCAGGCCACTGCCGACGGCGATATGGCGTAGACTTTCAAAGTAGCTCTCCAACCCCCGCTTCGCGGAAGAATAAACCACGTTGACCTTCCTCCCGCGAATGGCGGCGATCGAACCGAAGCCAACAATGCGCGCGTGCTTCCGTTGCAAAAGCCGCGGCAAAAAGTGCGCCGTAACCGCCATCACGACGGTCAGGTTGGAATTCACAATCCTCAGAGTATCCTCCGCATTCAAGAGACCGACGTCGTCTCGCTGAGATGCTCCAATCGGAAAGTAAAGCTCATCGATCTCGCCGAACTGCGAAGCGGCCGCCGCAATCTGATCCACACAATCCGGCGGAGCGCTGGCATCGGTGGCGACCGTTTGCACCTCTACTCCGTGGACCAATCGAAGATGGGCGGCGAGCGCATCGAGATCCTGCGGATCGGTTGCTACCAAAAGCAGTCCTGTACCGCGCACCGCAAGTGTGTCGCAGAGCGCCCGTCCTACACCCGCGGATGCTCCAACTATCAGCGCCCTCACAGACCCAACCTTTCGGACAGGACAGAGCGAAATAGACGCTTAGGATCGAAGGAATGGAGCGTGTTGCGGAATCGATCGGCTTCGGGATAGCAGGCGTCTATCACCGTGCGGGGCAGACGCGAATCCTTGATGATATTGGGCAGGCCGCCAAGCGCCATCACTCGCTCGTCGAGAAAAGCCATCAACCGATCGGCGGCGGCACTAGCTGGTACATCCAAGGCCAGGCAAACGCCTGTTCCGGTAAAGCGGAGCAACTCGCGTGTTCCTGCGAATGCCTTCGCGGATGACAATGTGATTGGCAGAGGCTGGCCACGGACGTAGGTTCGAACTGATTCGACATAGTCCTCAATCGCGTCGTCAGGGAGGATTGCCTGATATTCACAAAAGCCCCCGGCGCCGAACAGCTGAAAATATAGCTGCGTCTTGTGAGCTGGAAAAAGCGCATCCTGCAAGGAGATCGCCTGTCCCTGCAAAGTACGCTTTTGCCGCCGTCGAAACTCCCGGTTAAGGCCACGGGCTGCGATCGTACTCATCAACGAAACTGGCCAGCGACCACGGCTTTCGGCCGACAGCACTGGCGGTTCGTCATCCGGCACGGTCAATGCGCCCTTGTCGACGAACCCGCCCTCGAACAAATAGCCGCTTCCGAAACTAGCCTTAGATGCCATATCGTGCCACGTATAGGCGAAATCGGCGTCGCGCGCGGCGAGCCGAAGGCGATCGAATCCCTCTGCGGCATGGGCGAACGACACAGCGCGCATGTGGACCCACGTCGACGGTGCCGGTGAGGCGCGAAGCCGTGCCCGGATGATATGTCCTGTAAGCCCGTAACCACCGCAGGTCAGCCGAAAAAGGTCCGGATCTTTCAGTGGAGATAGCTCCAGCATCCCGTGAGACGGATGCAACAAGGTAATCGACTCGAGCTGGTTGATAAACGTGCCATCGCGACTCTGGCTCTTGCCATGGACATCGGCGGCAATACATCCTCCCACCGAGATTCGGCCGTGCCCTGGCTGAATCGGCAGATAGAGTCCGTGCGTGGACAGGAATCGGTGCAGCGCGAAGAGCGAGATGCCTGCTTCGACCTCAACGACATGGCGTACGGAATCGAAATCCGTCACGCGATCGAAAGATTGGTGTGAGATCGACAAACCATCTTGCAGGAAGCTTGCTGCCGCATAAGAAAGGCCGGAGCCTCGCGAGATGCGTGGTGTTTCCATCGAATCGCTCCGCCAATAGCGATAGCGATCGGGCTGCTGCAGCTGTCCCCGGGCACGGATGCGACCATCAAAACTGACAAAAGCTTTGCTTGCCCGCGGAGCGCCGGATACCCTGGACGACGGCACATAGCCACCCGGAACAGTCACGGCGATCGCGCCTTCAGCGAGTCGAGCTTGGACGGCACGCCCCAGAACGCCATCGGCTCGTAATCGGGATAGGGAAAATGACCGCGGCGGAGTTCAATTTCGCTGGATCGCAACCGCAGATGTTGCGAAACTAGGTCCACCACAGATACCGGTACTCCGCTGCAGCAGTTAATAACACCATCGCAAGCCGATGGCATCTCGAGAGCCAACGCGAAATTCGTGGCCACAGCGTTGATTGGCAGATAATCGCGGAGCTGATCGCCTTTGGACATGTTGAAAAACGGTGCGCTTTCGTCAATAGCGCGATCGAGCTGTGCAAGTAGGCTGTTTGGGTTTTGTCCCTCGCCATACATATAGAAGAGTCGCATCCATTGCAGGGCGAACGGCTTTTGCTGCTGCAAGAACTGCAGAGATTTCCGCAGAGAGTCCTTGGCAAAGCCATAGGCCGTGATCGGTGCAGTTGCGGCTAGTTCTGTCAGCGGCCCGTACTGCATGCCATATTCAAGACAGGTACCCGCTACCATAATTTGCGACACGCCCGCATCCACGGCCGCATCCAGAAACGCCAAGTCAGCAGGAAGATTGCGGCCGAGATGAAAGAAGTCGCGATAATTCGGCAGGCCAGGCCAGGCCAGATGGATCAGCGCAGCGGGCCCAAAGTCACCAGAAAGTGCTGGTCGGAAGTCGCGGTGAAGGTCGCAAGAGATAAACTGGACCTGCGTAAACCACGGCAGCGACCGCGCCTTATCAGCATCGCGGGCGACGGCCGTGACGGAATGACCTTTGGCGAGCAACGCACTGACAACATGGCGCCCGACAAATCCCGTCGCGCCTGTCACCAAGACCCTCACGGCAGAACCTTGAGTTCCGGAACGGCGATGACGAATTTGCTGCCCGACACCAAGAGCTGTTGTTGCTGCTGGATCACCTCTTCGGCGATATTCCACGGGAAGATGACAACCCAGTCGGGCTTCACTTTTGTAAGTTCGGACGGCGGCAAAATGGCGAGATGATTGCCCGGCATGTAGTTGCCTTGTTTTGAGACCGCGGCATCGCAGACGAAACTCACAAGATCGTGCTTGACCCCCGCATAGTTCATCAGCGTATTCCCCTTTGCAGCGGCACCATACGCGGCGACCGATTTACCTGCGCGCTTTTGGGTAATCAAGAAGTCAACAAAATCGTCTTTGACCTTGTCCGCCTTCCGCTGAAATTCTTTATAAACAGCAAGGTCACGCAAGCCATAGGCACTCTCTTTTTCGAGTGCATCCATCACAACGGACCGCGTCTTCCGCGAGTCGCTTTCGTGGCATCCGGAAATGCGCAGGCTACCGCCGTGGGTCGGCAGTTCTTCTAGATCAAAAATACGCAGTCCTGCCTTTGCAAATATGCCAACGACGGCAGTCAGGGAAAGATAAGAAAAATGCTCATGATAGACCGTATCAAATTGATTGAACCTGATCAGGTTCATCAGATGCGGGAACTCGAGGTTGATGGTGCCGCCCTGCTTAAGTGCGATCCGAAGGCCATCCGTGAAGTCGTTGATGTCAGGCACGTGCGCGTAGACGTTATTACCGCATATCAGGTCGGCACGTTTGCTCGCTTCCGCCAGCTCTGTCGCGGTCTCGACGCCAAAGAACTTGCGCAGCACCGGAACGCCAAGTTTTTCCGCTGCGTCGGCGGTGCTGCTGGTGGGCTCAACACCGAGGCATGGGATGCCGGCCGCGACGAAATTCTTCAGCAGGTAGCCGTCATTGGAGGCGACCTCGATTACGAAACTGTCGCGGTTCAGCCTTAGGATTTCAGTGATCTTCTCCACGTAACGCGCCGCGTGCTGCAACCAACTGCGCGAGGTTGAGGAAAAATACGCATAGTCGCGCGAAAACAATTCGTCCGCCGCCGCGTAGTCCTCGGTCTGGACCAACCAGCATCTGTCGCATACGTAGAGCCGCAGCGGGAACGTCGTCTCCGGCGCTCGCAACTGGCTCGCCGAGAGATAGGCGTTCGATGGAGGGGCGTGACCGAGATCGAGAAAGACGTGTTCGAGTTCATGATGGCAATGACGACATTTCATACCACGATTCCTTCGAAATTCTTGTCGAGAAACGGATGATGGAGGTCTCTCTCGGATAGGTCGGTCGGCGTCAGCGGCCAATCCACGCCAATCATCGGATCATCGAAACGAACGGCGCCTTCTGCTTCGGGGGCGTAGAACGCGGTATGCAGATAGAGTAGTTCGGAATTCGGCTCAAGCACCTGGAACCCGTGGGCACATCCTTCGGGGATGACCAAGGCGCGACGATTTTCCGGCGTAAGTTCCAGCGACGTCCATTTCCGGAATGTGGCCGACCCCTTACGCAAATCGACGGCCACGTCGAACACGCGCCCTCTAAGGCAGCGGACAATCTTCGTTTCGGCATGTGGGGGGAATTGATAATGCAGCCCCCTGAGCGCGCCGACGCGGCGGGTGACGGAATGATTGATCTGGACGATCGATCGCGATCCGATGATGTCCTGTTGCTCGCGCGAGCAGAACAGTCTAGAAAACGCCCCTCGCTGGTCTTGGTTGGCTGTGCCCTCGGCAACCCAGATACCTGCGATGTCAGTCTGCTCGAGCTTCATGAAGAGCCCCTTTCGGCCCACGCCAGCTTCCTGGCGCTAGCGCGTGCCGCATAGCGGGCGAGCTGCGCTCGGCTAATGACGTCGCCTCGTTCAAGCCAGGCTTGAAACCATTCGGCAGTGGCCGTTACACCTTCATCGAAGGTCCATACTGGCTGCCATTGCATTCGCTGACGGGCCTTGTCGCTATCGACCTGAAGTAGATGCGCTTCGTGGGCTTGAGCCTGACCGGCGTCGTACCATTCCGCAGCCGGCCATTGCCGCTTGATCGCGTCAAGGACCTGCCGAACTTGACGGTTGCCTTCCCGATCGGGCCCGAAATTCCAGGCCTCGGCAAATATGGAATTGCGTTCGATTAATTTCTGTCCGAGCATGAGATAACCCGAGAGGCATTCGAGCACATGCTGCCAGGGTCGCGTTGCCGTTGGCGATCTGATCTCCACTGGCCTACCGTGTTGGATCGCGCGCACCAGATCCGGAATCAGACGATCTTCGGACCAGTCGCCACCGCCGATCACATTGCCAGCGCGCGCCGTGGCCAGCAGTGGCGCATCAGGCGAGCTGAAGAATGATTTCCGGTAGCTTGCTGCAACCAACTCGCACCCAGCCTTGGACGCGCTGTATGGATCATGCCCTCCTAGGCGATCGGTCTCTCGATAGCCCCATACCCACTCGTTGTTCTCATAACACTTGTCGGTAGTCACGACGATGATCGCGGTAAGGCGCTTTGCCTCGCGGCATGCGTCGAGCACATTTGCCGTCCCCATGACGTTGGTGGCCCAAGTCTCAAGGGGCGCGCGATAGGAGCGGCGCACCAGTGGCTGAGCGGCCATGTGGAACACGACCTCCGGATCAGAGTCGCGGATCTGATCGCGCAACGGCTTCTGGTCGCGAATATCGATGAAGTGCGACTCGATGTCGAGATTTAGTTGGCCAAAGTGGTGGGGATCTGTCTCTGGCGGAAGTGCAATTCCCGTGACCCTTGCGCCCAGCACCTTGAGCCACAGGGCCAGCCAGCTTCCCTTGAAGCCGGTGTGTCCGGTCACCAGCACGTGGCGGCCCTTATAGATATCGCCAAACATCATCACCAACTCTTCCAGGGTGCCCTTCCTGATGACCACAGTTCCTCGAGATGATTTTTGTCGCGAAGCGTGTCCATTGCCTGCCAGAAGCCGCTGTGTCGATAGGAGGACAATTGGCCCTCGGCAGCCAGCCGTTGCAAGGGCTGTTGTTCCCATACAGTGTTGTCACCGTCGAGATAGGAAAGGACGCCGGGCTCGAGCACGAAAAACCCGCCGTTGATCCAGGCGCCGTCGCCAGCAGGCTTTTCCTGGAAATGGTGAACTGTTTCGTTTTCGATGTGCAGCGCGCCGTAGCGGCCGGGGGGCTGGATTGCAGTCACCGTCGCCAGCCGCCCAGCCTCACGATGCTTGGCGATAAGCGCCGAAATATTTATATCCGCCACACCATCGCCATAGGTAAAGCAGAATGATTCATTGCCGAGATAAGGCGCGACGCGCTTCAGTCGACCACCGGTCATGGTGAGTTCGCCGGTATCAACCAACGTCACGCGCCAAGGCTCGGCGAACTTTTGATGAATCTCCATGCTGTTTTCGCGCATGCTAAACGTAACATCGGACATGTGCAGGAAGTAATTGGAGAAATACTCCTTGATAACGTAGCCTTTGTAGCCAAGACAGATCACGAAATCATCGATCCCGTAATGCGAATACATCTTCATGATGTGCCAGAGAATTGGCTTACCGCCGATTTCAATCATTGGCTTTGGCTTGAGATGGGACTCTTCGCTGATGCGGGTGCCCAAACCACCGGCGAGAATGATCGCTTTCATCTTGTCTCCCAGTCAATTCGAGAACGGAACTACCGCTAATGGGTCAGCAGCATAAAGGCGCTGCATCCAGATGCATGGACCAAGCAAGCCCCTTCGTCGAGCAAATGTTGAAAAATCCATATCGGCACGCCCGGCCGAAATCAAGGAAATCTGGGCCATACTCGATAGACCCTCGCCCAGCAGGAGAGGCCCGCGCGTCGCGAAATCGCGACGTCGGGTACTAACGAGAGTCCCCCCCCCCCGGGGGACGCTGTCTCGTTCACGACGGTGCGACGGAACGCTGGGCGTGCGTGTATTGGCGGTTCACCACATAGTTTGGCCGCCCGAGGCCATTCTTGTAGGATCGCGCCACGTAGAGTGCCGTGAACGCCGCGGTGAATCCGAAATACGTGCAGCCGCACAACCAGTTCAGCAGCAGCAGCCACGGGCTTTGGGTCAAGATGTACGCGGACCCCAATATAGCCGTAAGGAAGAGCCATAACGGGAGCGCGTAGATTGGCAGGCGCAAAGGCAATGTGGTCGATGACAGGATGCCGGCGATCGCAAAGATTGTCATTCCAACGAGATTATAGTTTGTCTTCCCGGCGATGCGGCGTTGCCGCTTGTAGGGCAGGCCGATCCGCCTGTAGCCGACCCGCGAGATCGACGCACGGATGAACGGGAACGAGTTGTGGTCATTTACAATGGCGTCGCGAACTTCGGAAGTAAGCAACGAGAACTCGGCCATGTACAGGATAATATCCTCGTCTGCCAGCAACCGCACGACGTGGTAGAAGAACTTGCGTAGCGTCTTGACCGGTCGCGCTTCCTCGCGGTCGACTCGCGCGCCATAGACGATGTCGAAGCCCTTTTCATAATAAGCAACGAAATCCAACAGCATTTCGGGGGGATCTTCGCAATCGACGTCGATAAAAGCGACTACATCGCCCTGCGCATTGCGTAATCCGCATTCCAGCGAACGTTGGTAGCCGACATTAGCGCTCAGCGTGATCACATAGACGAAATCATATTGAGCGCGCAGCTTGCAAATTTCGGTATAGGTCCCATCTGTTGAGGCATTGTTGAGAAACAGCAGTTCGACGCGATAATGTGCCGATAGCTGCTCGATGACAGGCAGCGTCCGGGCGAAGAACAACGGAACGACAGTTTCCTCGTTATATACGGGGCAGGCAATAGTGATGCGTGGCGGCGGCCGACCGTCGTTCATTTCGCATACTCCGTCGTCAATTCCATGACGAAACGCCTCTGCTGCGCATGGTCATCGTCTGACAGCAATACAGGCTCATCGCTGCCCTCGACAAGCTCATAGAGCGGCAACCCAAGGGCGACGGGGTCCTCCCCGGTGCCCGAGAAAGTCAACTCGTAGGTCCGCCCCTTGCTAGCCACGACATAGGGAATCTTGAGAGTCACTATTGCCCAATCCCGCGCCCCGGCAGCGTCGACATCGCCTCGCGCGAGCGGCTCGTGGCTTCCGACTTCCGACAGTTGCCATGTCACGATGCCCCTAGTCGCCTCGCCATTTGGCGTGACAAATTTGAAAGATAACCGCTTGAGGCCATCGCCGGTGGCGAGGAAACGCTGTTTGACCGTCCGTACGGCCGACAAATACACAGGCTTGCTGAATCTCCCTATTGGAGATTGTGCCTCGACATAGGCCCGATTGCCGTAAGGCCCCAGTTCGAGCAACTGAAGTTGGCGCTTCAGATAGGCTACTGCTTCCGGTCTAGGATGTATGAAGCGATCCTCAGGAACCGGATCGAGTCCCCAGACATAGGCCTGCGCCAGTCTACGGTTGAACTCGTGCACATCAACATAGACTCGCCATGCCCGGCCGTAGCTGACAAAGGCCGCGCAAGCAAAAACTCCCGCCAGCACAAAGACGACACGGCGCGCAAATATCGAGTGAGCCCGTTCGTCCCACCATCGTTGCGCCAGAGCGACGCCAACATAGTAAACCTGACCGAGCAACAGATAGGAGCCGAAGATGGTGTAGCGGCTGGCATTTCCGTTGGCCACGCCGTACTCGTCAAAAGTGGCTCGCGCCCAGCCCGTCGCAACTGCCGACAGCATCGCAAAACCAGCAAAGCCAACCAGAACCATCGCTGCCTGATTGCGCTCGCGCAGCCGCGGGACCGCATCCAAACTTAGCGCCGCACAGGTCGCGAGCAGGACGGAGCCGCAGATTACGTTGGTCGCGATCGACAGCGGCAGGTGGAACATGCTGTGATATGGAAACCAAAGCAGTCCGCCGAGTGGGGCACCAAGATATGTCAGAGAGAATTCCAGCAGCTCCAACATGTTTGGGTGCCTCGAACTGCTGTCCATTTGCATTCCCGGCAGATAACAAGCCGATGCAACCAGCAGATTGATCACCCAGAACACAGCGAAACGGTCCGGTCGCAATCGCTTCGCCGCTGACAGCTGGAATGTGACGATGATAGCGACGAAGGCAAAGAAGCCGTTGGTCAACGTAAAGGCGGCCAACCAGCAACTGACCGCCGCAACAATATGGCTGCTCCAGATCTCTGGCCGTGTAAACACTAGCAAGAAGCTAAGCGCGATGAAGAAGTTGGTGACATCGAGCTGGAACATCATCGACCACCAGTGATTATTGTGGCCGACCGGCGAAAACAGTATGAGCGAAACCAACAGCAGCGTGACCGGAAACACTGCCTTCGCTTCACCGATCAGATGGCGCGCTAACCAGACGAAACAGGCAAACGTCCCATATATTGACAGATAGAGATAGATGTACTCCGACCTGACATCCCAGTCCGTCCCGACGGCGTTCATTAGCATCACTAGACGATAGACGAGCGGTCTGGTGTGATTGTGAGGTGCCCAAAGACTTGAGAGATGAAAATTGCCCTCTCGCCAGTCGGCAATCCAATGGATGAGCTCGGTATGATCCCAAAATGGTACAGTAATCGCGGAATACTGGATTGCTAACACCAGATAAACCGCCGGGATGGCGCCGAGAAATATGAGCAGCCAATACCCTACTTTGGGAGATACCAAATATCTTGATCGTCCGGTCATCAGTCAACGCTTCCAGGTGAACGGCGCATGGCCTTTCAAAGAACGAAATTGCGAGACCTGCCATAGCGGACAAGGGCGCGAGAAGCGGCAGAGTTTTGGGCTGCCGGCGGTCTCGCCGCGTGATCCAGTTTCAATGCTGCTAGCGCACGACCACGAATCAACGGCGAGAAGCCGGCAGTCCAGCCGGCCGCTGCAAGTCCCGCACTTATCTGCCACACGATCGACGCCTGATTTGTTCCCGGTGGCAACGGCCACAATCCTACCTGTTTAAGGGCCGAAACACGGAAGAACGCCAGCGCGGCGCCGGGCAGGTCGACCCCCTGAGTCTTCAACGCCAATGAATATGGCCCGCCGTCGGTGGCGGCGCGGCCTGTCCAGGGCGTCTCTAGTTCTCCGTTCGTGTTTCTCATATAGCATCCGTCGACGATGACGTTATCTGCATTCACGACGTTGCCGCCAAGCACGCCCACGCGCGGGTGCAGCTCGAACAGGCGAGTCGCTTCAATGAAGACACTTCTGCTATCGATGGACACACCGTCACCGGCGAACACCATGATCGCATCCTGACCACAAGACAACTGGCCGTCCGCGAGTGCGTCGCCATACCAGATAAACTCGGGCAGATCGCGTGGCCGCCGCGCGATATAGAGCTCGCGCGCACCGCGGCTTTCGGGCCAATCGGCAATCTCAAAATTCTGCGGCTTGGTGCAGCGTGTTATCTGTCTTTCTAGAATATATCTGATCGATTCCAGCTGGCGCGCGTCACCTCCGGAATTGTTGGTGGTCGAACCGCTGTGTTGCCGCCAATGATACAAAATCTCAGGAACATGTTCGATGCGCCCGCCCCTGTCGGCGATGCGGGATACGCTGTCCCAGTCCTGACACCAGTTCGCCCCCACGTCGCAATAGACCTCGGCTGCAATAGCAGCTTCGCGCTTCATGGCGCAGAGATGCCAGATGGTAGAATTGTCCAACGATAGCAACGGATCATAGGCTCCCCGTAGATAGGGCGCAGCCGGCCGGCCCGAGATGAGCGCGTCCTCATCCGAAAACAGGAAATCGGGATGACGCTTCGCATCGATCTGGTGCGCCAGGATCTGAATAGCATCATCAGTGATTAGGTCGTCAGCATCGACTGGAACGACGTAGCCACTAGTAGATGCTTCAAGTCCGCTACGCAGCGCCGCAACAATCCCGACTGTTTTGGGTTCGACGATTACTCGCGCCCCCCAATCGCTTTCGGCACGCTGGCGAATCCTCGCAAGCGCAGCCCCGGGCATCGCTCCATTCACGATCAGTAGCCATTGCGAAGGCTTCAGAGTCTGTCGGCCGATCGACCGCGCTAGCTCATCGAGCAGATCAAGGTCGCTGCCATTGTAAACCGGCGTCACGATTGAGATCGTCGCTGGGTTAGCCGGCGTCGGGTAGCGCGCGCGGCGAAACCTTAAATCGTACGTCAGCCAATCTTCATACCGAAGCGTGCGCTGCTGCAGGACTCGCAGGTGATTAAGACGCGCCAGTTCCGAAACGGCGACATAGGCCGTGTCGTGGGTCAAACCGAGTCGTCGCGAGTAGAATCGCGTCTCAGGGAGCTGTGACCAAAAGCGCGACAACCAGCGCGCGGTCTCATTCTCGGAAGCAACCGCGACGTCAGTTCCCTCTAGGCGGCCAAGCATGAATGGCGAATAGACCACTCGCTTACCCGCCTCCGCCGCCAACGCCCCGAGCCATGGGCCGAGCATTTCTATCCCGACGACTTCGCGCCGCAGCTCAACCAGGCACTGCTTCAGAAACGATGTCCTGACAACGCAATGCGCCGTCGAGACGGCCGAAACCGAATGCGCCTTCCACATGCGCGCGCCTTCGCCGGGGTCGGTTAGCGCGCGTCCCCGCTCCGGACAATCGCAGCCATCGCCGAAGCCGAAAACGCGTGGGCCATCGACGATTACGGAGCCGTCATGTAGCCTGCCGCCAACCATCACCGCATCGTTGAACAATTCAAGAAGCGCCATGGCGTCCCAACGCCACTCGTCGTCGAGTGGCAAGACCCCGGTCCAGAGCAAATGGACCAGATCGCTGCCGATCCCATCGATGGCATCGGCGAGATCGGCAAGGTTTCCGCACCGCAGCACAACCGCTGTTGGGTCCGCTACCGCTTCCGCGGCGTCAGTCGCTACGCCAATAAGAATCGTCTGAATCGATTGCGCATCCGATCGCTTTCGCCGGAACCACCAGTCTACATTGTATTGGAACAGCGGACTGTTCACGAGGTCGACGTTCATTGCGCCGGAGCGATCCAGAAACCTCTGCAGCGTCCGACGGTGCGACTCGGTAATGTAAGATTTCGATTCGATGTTTCCTGATGTCGATGCAGTATGTATCCGCCAACTGTAAAGCACTTCCGGAACATGCTTCGGCTCTTTGCCGGCGAGCATAAAACGGATGAAGCTGTCCCAGTCGTGACAACCTTCGGCAGAGGTGTCGCTGTATAAGCTAAGCTGGATTCCCAACTCCCGGTCGATGGCGCAAAGATGTGCGATGTAACATGAGTGGACGAACAGCACGGGATCCCAATCCGGCTTGAAATACGCCGAATGAAATCGCCCCGAATCCAGCTTATCTTCGTCGGTGAAGAGCAGCGCAGGATAATTGTTATCTTCAATAAAGCGAGTGAGAACGTGGGCGCAATCGGGCTCAATCAAATCGTCGGAATCGAGCGGCAGAATGTAACGGCCGGACGCCCGCTCAAGGCAGTACCGCATTCCACCAATGATGCCGAGATTGTTCTCCACGCGTTCGAGCCGCACGCCGGGATGGCGCGCGAGCCGTGCGAGGGCTTGACGGGTCCCCTCCTCTGTGGAGCCGTTGTCAAGGATCAGCCATTCGAAATGCACCCCGCCGTCCTGAAGAAAAACACTAACGCCAAGTTCTTCGAGAAACCGAGGCTCGGTGTTGTAGGCCGTGGTTACAAACGAAAGCAGGCCGGGCGTCTGGTGGTACATTCCATCCGAGCGACGACGGGTGAGGCTCGTCTTGCGATATACTTCGTAGTCGCTCTTCGGCAGGTACGGCAGGCCTGGCGCAGCCAGTTGCGTCATTTCCTGCGCGGACTCGCGGATGGCCTCCAGTCGCGCAATCAATTTCGAAGCTATCCCGATAAGGCTCTGATCCCAGTCAGTTGGTAATTCCATCGCGCCAGAGGGATCGTAACTTGGCAATCCGCAATTAATCCGTCCCGCCGCGTTTACGACGGCCTGGCCGACGCTTTCAGCAGTCGCCTCCGCAACGATGATGTTGGGGGAGAATGCCCGCAGGCGTTCCGCCGTCTTCACCGCGAAGCTGTTGGTGACGACCAGCTTGCCGGAGGCAGCCATTTCCAATGGCGGATAGCTCGGATGCGGCGACAGCATTAGTGACAGCATGAGATCTGCGGTACGCACGCGTCGGGCATATTCGTCAAAGCTCATCCATGGCAGCGGATTGAGCATGACGCCTTCGCCGAGTGCAATCGGCGGGATCTTTTCGCCCATCGCCCACACTTCCCAGTTGTCTTTGTCGATCGCGCCGGACGCGACGGCCCGACGCAGCGCGACTAGACCAAGTTCGAACAGATTGCGACGGGCGATGCTTGGGCGCGCATAGAACAACAGTACTTTCTTGCCAGGTTGTGCAGAAGCGACGGGAAAATAATGGGTACGGTCGAGGGCCGGATTGAACCATAGCGCATCGGCCACAAATCCAGGATCCGCAAAGTGTCCCGCACCTTCCTGAATCAAATGATCGAGTAGGAGTTGAGTATTGATCACCGGGATATGCGGCAGACCGTAGGTTTCGAACGCACGGGCCTGAAAGGTGGAACCCTCGTGTAAAATCGGTTCGAAATCCTGGATCAGGTAAATGAAAGCCTTATTCACGGTCTTGCCAACGGCGTAGTTCGCAATCTGGGCGGTCCACCAGGCCGTCGCGAAAAATACATCGCGGATACCGATCGGGATCGGCCTGGTGCGGTCGAAGCCATCGACGATCTCAAAGCGGTCCCTGGCGACCGGCCGGTTCAATAGCCGCTCCATATAGGGGAGTAACGCGGCGTCTTCACCCTCCAACGGCGCATCGCAGGCGATTAGTCGGATACGCTCGCCGCGCTCCGCCATCATGCACGCGAGCAGTAGCGCGGTATTGGGTCCGCCGGACATGTTCTTGAGCCGGAGACTCGGCAACAGCACGTTGACGCAGGGGCGAACGGCGAGGTCATCCGCCAGCTCGAAATTTAGCGGGAGGCTCAGGTGATAGCCGGGTACCTGCGAATGGACTTCGGCGTCCAAGGCGTGCGCGGGCCCGGACGCGACGATCTCCAGGCTGCCTTGCGGGAACGAGCTCGAATGAAGGTCGAACGAACTGATCAGTCCGCGATCGCGCACATATTGTGCGATGGCCCGGCCCAACTGTGTGTGCTTCATGCGCCTTTGATAAAAATTGAACCCGTGTCGCAAGACGAACTTACGAAGGCGGTCGGCGGTCGTCGAATTACTCCTCGAAAAGGAGCGCCGCAGCGACCTCACCCCTGCGCTAAATTTCGGAAGCAGACTGCCCGTGCCAGGCGCATTGGATGCCAGGGTCCGCATGTACGTTGCCAAAAGCCGCGGGACTGCCATCATTCGCCAACTGGTCGATCCGCGAATTTCATCGAGCTCACGACTTAGCTGTTCGTTTCTGTCCTTCAGATCTAAAATGAGTTCGGTCGACCGACCAAGGTCGCGCACCGTCTCAACATACATCTCTTCAGGAGCCGTTGAGAGATTGGACCAAACATTATTGGTTTCGTCGAAGATCGGATCCAGTTTGTACGGAGTACCACTCCATTCCTTGTTGGCCGGAACCACCAGCTCCAAGCCACCGGAAATAACGCGCAGACCTAGGCCGTTCCTGCCGGCGGGCGATTTCCTCACCACGCACATCGAATTGATGAACTCGATCGAATGAACTAGTGCCAGAGTTTCTTCGGCCAGCTCGCAGCCGTATTTGCCGAAGATGCCGCGCAGAATTTCGCCGCGGGCCTTGGGCATCCCCCAATGCTCATGGTTGATGACATCTGCAAGGCGCTTGAAAAACGTCATCGAGGAATAGGGATAGTAAAGTCCACCCTCGAACTTGTCCCAATAGCTGCAATGCAGATCCTCGGCAACGAAGATTCCGCCCTCTGCAAGATGTGGAAAATACAGCGCGAAAGTTTTGACGATGTCGCTGGACAGATGAGACCCGTCATCGATCACGATATCAAACTGTCCGGACCTCTGCAGGATGCGCTGCTGGGTCTGCGGATCATTCGCGTCGCCGACGATGACGCCGATGCGCGGGTCACCATATGTCAGGCGCTCGCAATCCGGATTGATGTCACAGCCGACAATGGCTTGCGCCTTCGGAAAAAACTGTGACCAGATCTCGAGTGAGCCGCCGTTCTGGACACCGATCTCCAGCAGCCGGACGGGATGATCCCACATCGATGCGAACAGGCGTTCATATTCGTCGACATAGAGCGACCACTTGTCGGACATCTTTCCGGTGTGGTTGGCGTAGAGCTCGTGGAGCGTTCGTTTAATCATTCGTAACCTGCAACTCTACCCGCTCGAACGGAATGCCGACGAGCCCGTAACGAATCTTGCTTGAGGCAACGTTGACGATCAACGCATCATGCATCCAATGATGCTGAATGTTGTCGTAGCGATCGCCGTCTGCGACCGACGCCATGACCGCATATTGCCCGTTCGGAAGCATCGGCAGACGGAACTCGAACACGCCCTCGAATGTCATGCCCGGCCCGATGCGAATCGGCATGCGATCGGTGAACGGAAGCGTATTCTCTCCAAACAGATCCTGCCCCAACCGATCGCGAATCAGAAATCCCAGGATCGGCTTGTCGAGTGGACCATGTGCCTTGGCGCGCACGGTCATGCGAACGCGCTCGCCGCCTTCGTAAATTCCTTCCGGATTGGCTGACAATTTCGTTAAAGAAACGGATTGAATCTCGGCGTGGCCGGTCTTCCAGCCGGTGGCGGCGGCGGCGTTGTCGCGCACGCTGGCCACCGCGCCGTAATCCACGGCTGGCGCCGCATCCGGATCGACCGGCGACGCAGACGCAAGCCCGCCAGCCGCCTGGTCCGACGCGACCGAAATCAGCTTGGCTTCCTCGCCGTAGATTTCCTGCAGCGTGAACTGAAGATAGGTCTCGGAGACCTCTCTCGACGTGCCGGTCATCCGGACCTGGCCGTGGGACAGCCAGATCGCGGATTCGCACAGATTTTGCACCGCTGCGGTATCATGGCTGACGAATAGCAAGGTGCCGTGCTTTTGAAACGCTCGTATGAAGCGCATACATTTTTGGGTGAATACCGCATCCCCGACTGCGAGCGCTTCGTCGACCACAAGAATATCGGCGTCGACATGCGCAATCACCGCAAACGCCAGCCGGACATACATGCCGCTCGAATAGGTCTTCACCGGCTGCTCGATGAATTCGCCAATATCGGCAAACGCAGCGATCTGCTCGAAACGGCTGCCGATCTGCGCCTGGGTCAGCCCATAGAGCGTGGCGGCCATATAGACATTCTCGCGCCCAGTGAATTCCGGATTGAAGCCCGCCCCGAGCTCAAGCAGCGCCGCCACTCGACCCTTGACTTTGATCGTGCCACCGCTCGGATTAAGGGTTCCGCAGATCATCTGCAACAGCGTCGATTTTCCACTGCCGTTGCGCCCGATAATGCCAACGGTTTCGCCCTTCTTTACCTCAAAGGAAACGTCTCTGAGCGCCCAGAATTCACGAAAATACTGCTGCGGCGTCTTGCCGATCAACGCTCCGAGCCGTGGAAACAAGGACTGCTTTAAACGATCGTACGGCTTGTTGTAGATCTGGTAGCATTTGCTGAGGTTCTCAACCTTGATCGCAGTTTCCCTAGAGGACATCGGCGAACCCCCGGCGCGTCCTCTGAAACCAGACAAAACCACACCACGCGACAAAGGCCCCGCCCAGAAGATAGACCAGAAACATCGATAAATCTGGCACCTTTCCCCAGAACAACACATCTCGCGCCTGCTCGATCGCGGGCGTGATCGGATTGAGGAACAGCAGACTGCGATACTTCTGCGGAAACGCATTCACAGGATAGAAGATCGGCGACAAAAACATCAGGACCGTAGTGATCATGCCCATGAATTGCGCCACGTCGCGCAAATAGACACCGAGTGAGGCCAGGAACCAACTCACTCCAAGGATGAAAAGCAGCAGCGGCAGCAAGACCAGGGGGATTAGCACGATGGTCAGGTGCGGCATCCCAAACAAGAACAGATACGCGATCAACCATACGCACAGGCTCACCGCGCCATGGAAGATCGCCGAGCCGAGCGCCACGCAAGGAAGTATCTCCAGCGGAAAGATCACCTTTTTGACGTAGTTCACGTTGGTCAGGATTAGGCTGGGCGCACGGTTCAGGCATTCGGCGAAAAGCGTGAATACGATCAGTCCGGGAAATAGCACCATGGCAAACTCAGTTTTCGAGTCGCTTCCAACATTCCAGCGCATTTTGAAAACCACGCTGAAGACGAAGGTGTAGATGAGCAGCATCAGGATCGGGTTGAAAAACGACCAGAAGAGTCCGAGCGCGGATCCGCGATAGCGCCCGACAACCTCCCGATGCACCAAGGCACGTATCAGGCTGCGGTTGCACCACAGATTTGGCAACATTTTCAGCGGAGAGATCGAAAAATCCTGCATCAATCAAGAACCGCTGCAGCTTCGGATCGCGGCTTCCATGGTTTTTCATTGAACAGCACTAACCGGCAGCCGCAGAGCGGCGGCGGACCTCCGGGCCACCCGTTTCCTGCCACGCCACCTCGCTCGCACCCCGGTCCCATCGCCGTCCCAACCTGCACGTAAAGCCGACGCGAGGAAGGCAATTGCGCGAGGCAAACCTTCGCGAAAATGCGCATTTTTCTCCCAAGAAATTGTGAATCTCAGTTCAAGGTCGATTTAAAGTCCGTCGAATGGCCCGTTTAGCCCACCGAGGCAAATCCGCCCATTGGGCGGCCCTATTTACCAACCTGCGCCAAGCAACACAAATCCATCGACGCCCTCCGCGGTGTTAATCCTTCAGTATCGCGGCGATCAGGGTTCCGCTGGATTCGCCTGTTCAGGAGCCGGCCGGCCGGCGGGAGCTTTGATCATCGCCCCAGGTCATCGTCGTAAAGGCACGCTGCTCGGCCGCGTTCATGTTCTGGAATGCCCGGGTCTGGTTGTCCTTAACGAGAAGGTTGCGCTGGTCTCCGAGGCGAAATGTTCCGCTTTCGGCCCATTCATCCATCGCATACGCGCGGCCGTCCGCACCGACCACGACCACTCTCAGGCCGCGCCGAAGAATACGCCGCGTGAGCCCATCCGATCCGCTCTCGAACAGGTATGAATCGTTCTTAGTTTCGATCGATTCGGGCAGCGTATCGAGAAAGACCTGCCGCTCGATCATGAAGGCATTCGTTCTGACGTGCGGATTCGGAAAAGCCGGCATATCGTTCAGGCGCGCCAGCGCGCCGCCGGGCCCGATCTCGTTGGCCCAATACGTTTCAAACTTGTCGTCCAGTGTGCAGTCGTGGCGTGACGAGCGCGCGGCGAAATGGGATATCGCGGTGGCCACCACTTTAGTCGCCAGCTGCTTCGGCAACCCCGTCCTGATTGCTCGGAACAACCGTTGGAAGCCGTCCGGTATTGGAATCCTCTCATTCTGAAACAGCCACCATCCCTTTTGGACGTTCTTCATGCTGCTGAGCGGGCTTTCATAGGAACCGGTGGCCCCAGCAATTCCGACCGCCGGATCGGCAAATGCCGAGTGCAGTTTGCGAAGCCAGTTGTCAGACGTGATTTCGGAGAACGTGTTCAGGAAGACCACATGCCTGTGCGGAAGCTGCGCAGCAGCCTTGGCATAGGCGTTAATGTCGAAGCCGTCATCCGATATTGAAATGGAATGAGGGAACGCGCGCTTCAGGACCTTGTCGAGTGCGGACTTCCCCGGCGGGAAGCCTTTCTTAATGACCACGCAATCATGTGCAATCCCCGGCGGATAACGCTCGAAGGATTCGATGAATTTCGAGACCGGTCCTTTTCCTTCGGCATGACGTGCCAGATAAACAACAGCGAGATCGCTGGTGAAGGTTAAGGCCTGGCCAGACACGTTATTGTCCTTGTTGCTGCCTCACCGAAGCATCGAGATGACCTGCGGCGATGCTCGGAGAGTCCGGGCTCACCGGCTTGCGGCGAGGTCGCTAACGTAGCGCGCATAGGCACTCTTACCCAGTGCGGCGCCTAGGCGTGCCAGCTGATCGCGATCAATGTATCCTTGGCCAAAAGCCACCTCCTCAGGACAGGCGATTCGAAATCCTTGCCGCCGCTCGAGCGTGGCCACGAAGTCGGCGGCTTCCAAGAGGCTGTCTGGCGTACCGGTGTCCAGCCAAGCGAAACCGCGCCCCATTAATTCAACCGCAAGCTCTCCGCGCTCGAGATAGGTCTGGTTCACATCGGTGATTTCCAGTTCACCGCGCGCTGACGGTTTGATGTTGGCCGCAATATCGACGACACGGTTGTCATAAAAGTAGAGCCCCGTAACGGCGAAGTTCGACTTCGGCTGTAGTGGCTTCTCCTCGATCGACGTCGCATTGAGCTGCTCGTCGAACGCGACAACCCCGTAGCGTTCCGGATCGGCGACGCGATAAGCAAACACCGTGGCGCCGGTGGTCCGCGACGTGGCGCTCGCCAGCAAATTTGGCAGGCCATGGCCAAAGAAGATGTTGTCCCCGAGAATGAGCGCAGAGGCGTCGCCGCCGATGAAATCGGCGCCGATCACGAACGCCTGCGCCAGACCTTCAGGTTTAGGTTGCACCGCGTAAGACAGCGACAACCCCCACTGATTGCCATCTCCCAACAACGCCTCGAACAACGGCAAGTCCTGCGGCGTCGAAATAATCAGGATGCTGCGGATGCCGGCCAGCATCAGCGTGGTCAGCGGATAGTAGATCATCGGCTTGTCGTAGACAGGCAGCAACTGCTTGGAGGTCACGAGCGTCATGGGATAGAGGCGAGTGCCGCTCCCGCCAGCAAGAATAATGCCCTTCAAAGCAGATCTCCCGTTCAAATCCCAAGAAGACGATCTAGGCAATCCTTCAGAGACTGCTTCAGCGGAGGCAGCCCGACGTCGAACACCGTCGCTAATTTCGCGCTCGAAAGCTGCGAATTTGCTGGTCGGACGGCAGCTGTCGGATAATCGGAAGTCGAGATCGGGTCAAGCAATACGGACCGCCCGCCGCGGGACGCGGCGAGATCGGTGATCCGTTTCGCGAAGGCGTACCAAGTCATCGGGTCGGGTCCGGCAAGATGCGTGACACCCGCATAATGCGGCTGCCAGCCCCCCGCCACCCGTCTGGCTATGGCGCGGATCGCGTCGGCGATGTCCGGCGCATATGTGGGGCAACCTACCTGATCATTCACTACCCGCAGCCGGTCGCGTTCCGATGCAAGGCGAAGAATCGTGCGCACGAAATTGCCTCCAAACGGCGCGTAGACCCAGGACGTGCGCAAGATAACGTGCCTTGGGTTCGCGTCGGCGACAGCTAGCTCGCCCGCCAACTTGGAGCGGCCATAGACGCTTTGCGGGTTGACCGGATCGCTCTCGACATAGGCGCCGGTCTTCATCCCGTCAAAGACGTAGTCGGTCGACAGATGGATGACCGGAATGCCTTGATCCGCGGCCGCCGCTGCTACAAGGCCTGCGCCATCGCGATTGAGCGCAAATGCGAGATCGGGTTCCGATTCAGCCTTGTCCACCGCCGTGTAGGCCGCGGGATTGACCACCACGTCGGGACGGAACGCGGCAATGGCTCGCTCGATCGAAACTGCGTCCAGCAAATCGACGTCCGGTCGTCGGCCAAAGCCGAACTCAATCTCCTTGTCGGCGGCCGCAGCCTCACGGAGCGACCGAGCGACCTGCCCCCCGCTGCCAATCACATAGATCCGCATCTGTGGATTCACGACCCCACCAGACCGAGACGTTCGCCGCCATAGACTTTGTTCCGCAACGGCTGCCACCAATCTTCGCGCGCAATATACCACTGCACTGTTTTTTCGATCCCGGTTTCGAACGTTTCCCGCGCTCGCCATCCCAGCTCGGTTTCGAGCTTGCTGGCATCAATCGCGTAACGCTGGTCGTGCCCCGGGCGATCGGCAACGAACGAAATCAGCTCGTGATGCGAGGCGTCGTTCGGGCGCAGTCGATCCATCCACGAACAGATCTGCCGGACGACTTCGATGTTGGTCCGCTCGTTGCCTCCGCCGATATTGTAGGTTTCGCCGGGCCTGCCTTTTGCGAGAATGACGCCAAGCGCCCGGGCGTGGTCGTCGACAAACAACCAATCACGGACGTTGGAGCCGTCGCCATAGACCGGAAGCGACTTGCGATCCAGTGCGTTGAGGATAACCAGCGGAATCAGCTTTTCGGGAAAATGATAGGGCCCGTAATTGTTGGAACAATTGGAGACGATAACGGGTACTTCGTAGGTTCGGTGCCAGGCTTTCGCCAGATGGTCGGAAGCAGCCTTGGTGGCCGAATAGGGAGAACTAGGATCGTAGGCCGTGGTTTCGGTGAACAGCCCGTCCTCTCCCAGTGACCCGTAAACCTCGTCCGTGGAGACGTGCACGAACCGGAAATCATGCGCCTTTTTCCCGGCCGACGCAATGTAGCGGCGGGTCGTCTCGAGCAGCGTGAATGTACCGACGACATTGGTTTTCAAGAACAGGTCGGAGCCGGATATCGAACGATCGACGTGGCTCTCGGCGGCGAGATGAACTATTGCGTCCGGCTGGTATTTCTCGAAGATCGCAGCCATCGCGGCGCCGTCGCAGATATCGTGCTTTTCGAAAGCATAATGCGGACTGTTCGCAACCAGCGTCAGCGACGCCAAATTGCCGGCATACGTCAATTTATCGACCACGACGACGTCATGGCCGAGATCGGCGATGAAATGTCGACATACCGCCGATCCGATAAAACCGGCTCCTCCAGTCACGATCACCCGCATTGCGCCAGCTCCTCAACCGCCGAATTGGAAGCTCGGAGGGACATCTTTCAAGCGCGGCAGCTTCCGATCCTTGTCCGATAAGACCAAGTCACCCCCCGAAATCCGCCAATCAATGGCGAGGTCGGGATCGTCCCATGCGATACCACGATCGCAGTCTGGCGCGTAATAATCGGTCACCTTGTAGATGACCTCGCAATCATCGGTCAGTGTGACGTAACCGTGAGCTAAGCCGGGCGGCACCCACAATTGACGCCAGTTCGCCGCCGACAACTCGACGGCCACGTGGCGGCCAAAGGTCGGCGAGCCTGCCCTGATGTCGACGGCAACGTCGAGAATTACTCCGCGCGAGCAGCGCACCAACTTGCCCTGCGCATGCGGCGGAAGCTGGTAATGCAATCCACGCAGCACGCCTTTTTGGGTCGACAACACGTGATTGTCCTGCACGAACGCTGCTGCGATGCCCTTCGCAAGCAGCACGTCCGCACGAAACGTCTCCGAAAAAAATCCTCGGGGGTCGTTATGCCTCGCTGGAGTCACCAGCAGAACGTCCGGAATCTCAAGGCGCTCTATCTTCATAGCCATTTTCGGACGTTGGTCCCCTGTGCTCGCTTGCCTCTGCCCCGATTGGCCGAGGATGATCAACGGAATTCTGCCTCGCGCCAGGCTTCCGTGTCGCAATGCCCCGTTAGGGACCGCTTGCAACGACGGATGTTCCCTCACACCGACCCGCCCGATGCCTATAGTTATTCAAGCATCTTCGCGCTAGACGCATCTGACGTTCTATGGCTTAAGGCATCATTCCCGGAACCTCAAGCATGCCTAATGGGATCTGGATTGCCATGCGCCCCGTCTTGTTGAGCGGGACGAAGGGCTGCGTTCCAATATCAGTTGTTTGGCGGATCGCAGGGGGTGCCAGCACCTTGATGGTATTATAGTGGGTTTCGCTTTTCCGGGACAAGATCCGACCTGCGAAGTGGAAATCAATCGATGTTAGCGACTGTCGAAACACGAAGCGGCGATGGACATCCGGCGGGGACCGTCACTTGGGGCGAAGGACAAAGGGCCAGCGAAATGGCGATTGCCGACCTTCGGGACGGGTTCGCCGCTTGGCGTCTGTGGGGCCGAATGGGATGGAACGACATCCTTCAGCGCTATCGCCGCTCCCTGCTTGGACCGTTCTGGCTCACTGCCAGCACGGCAATCATGGTGGTTGCGCTAGGATTCCTCTACGCTGAATTGTTCAAAACTCCGATTCGCAATTTCTTACCCTTCCTCTGCACCGGTCTGCTGGTCTGGAATCTTCTGGCGACCTTCCTCAGCGAAGGCGGCATCATCTTCACAGCGGCCGAGTCCTATATCAAGCAGGTCCGGCTGCCCTACTCGATCTACGTTTATCGGTCGAGCTGGAGCAAGATCATCATCTTCGCCCATAACTTCGTGATCTATTTTGGGGTCGTGACCTATTTTGGGATCTGGCCCGGCGCCACAGCCCTACTGGCAATTCCCGGACTGATCCTCCTGGTGTTGAACGGTACGCTGGCGACGATCTATATTGGCATTCTGTCAGCCCGATTCCGCGACATTCCGCCGCTCATCAATTCGGTCGTGCAGCTAATATTTTTTGTTACACCCATCATGTGGAAGCCGGAATTGCTCCATCGCCGGGTGTACATCGCCGATATCAATCCGTTTTTCCATCTGATCGAGATCGTGCGAACGCCGCTGTTGGGAAATGTACCCGACCTCAAGAACTACCTTGCCGCACTGTTAATCACGGCGATCAATCTCGGACTTGCCGGACTGGTCTTCACGCGCTTTCGCTCGCGTATCGCCTACTGGATCTGAAGACGATGAATACCGACAAAATTCAGTCAGAAATGACGATGGAAAATGTCAGCGTGTCGTTTCCCATCTATCATGGCGGGTCGCGGTCGTTGAAGAAGAGCCTGCTGTTCCGTAGCTCTGGTGGCCATCTGGCAGCCGACGCGAACCACCGCATCGTCGTCGAAGCGCTGCGAAACGTCTCGACGCATATCGCCGCCGGCGATAGGGTCGCGTTGATCGGATCAAACGGCGCCGGCAAAACCACCTTGCTGCGCGTGATGGCCGGCATCTATGAGCCGGTCGTCGGCACGGTCCGCACTCGCGGAACGATCTCTCCGATGCTTGACATCGGCCTTGGCATCGATCCGGACATCAGCGGCTATGAGAATGTCCGCATGCGCGGCCTAATCCTCGGCATGACGCCCGACGAAATCGCCGGCAAGATGCAGGACATTTCCGACTTCACGGAGCTTGGCGAATATTTGGACATCCCGGTGCGCACCTATTCCTCGGGTATGATGACGCGATTGACCTTTGCGGTGGCGACCAGCTTTGCCCCCGAAATCCTGTTGATGGACGAGTGGATCATGGCTGGCGACGACAGATTCATCACCAAAGCCAGGCATCGCATCGACAATTTCGTCGCGAAGGCAAGCATCCTGGTGCTCGCTTCCCACAGTGCGGAGACCTGCCGCCAGTTCTGCAACAAGGCCCTCTGGATGGATCGGGGCATGATCAAAGCTGCAGGTTCCCTCGAGGAGATCCTCGAAATGTACGCGGAGACGCAAAGAGGCACCGTCGATGTGGCGTGAGCTCGCTCAGAGGCGGCCAAAGAGTGCCCCAACGAAAAGCGCGAGATTCTCGAGAAAGCTTTGCCGGTAAACACCGGATTTCCAAAGGAGCCACAGCCGCTTCGGCCATGCGACCAAACGCGCTTGGGTGAACCGGGCGAGCACGAGTGCGTTGTACGGCGTTAGCAGGCTTCGCATGCTGCCTAGCATGTTCAGGTTGACATCATTCCACGTTGCGAAGCGGCCGCCCAAGAATGCGGACGAACGAATAAGCCTCGCGCGCAGACCGACATTCGCTCCGACAAGATTCTTCACGTGTTGTCTGTATCGTAGGCTGGGCCAGGGGTCGTAATGCGCGGTGCCGCCGATCCCTGTCACGACCTGATACGTCCACCAATCGTGCGATACCAGAGCAACGTCGGTCGGCGTGGCCTGAAGCGCCAACTTCGCCGCCCGATTGAACACCATGGTGTTGCCGCCACCGATGTTCTGCACCAGAGCATTTTGAAAGGTCGGCGCGCGCACGAACAGCGGCGAGAAGCCAATCGGCGCGCCGCCCTCTTCGATCAACTCGGTTCGCGTAAAATACAGAGCCGGCTGATCGGTCGGACGCGCTTCGAACCAGCTCACGGCGTTCGCAAGTTTCTCCGGAAACCATACGTCGTCCTGGTCGCTGTAGGCGTACAGGTCACCATCGATATCGTCAGATCGGACTAACGATACAAAGTTCTGCCAGAAACCGATCTGCGGCCCTCGCCGCACCACCACCCGCTGGGGAACCTGCTTGATAAACTCTTCGATGATCTTGATCGTATCGTCCGTCGAGCCGTCATCGGACACCAGCAATTCCCAATTGCGATAGGTTTGCGCCCGATAGGAGTCGATTTGCTCCTGAATAAATGCCGCGCCGTTTCTGGTCGCGAGCAGAATGACGACTTTAGTGCTTGCTAGCGGCAACTGAGATAGTTCCTGATTGAGCCTCTCGCAGCCACGTCGCGGCCGCGCTGGAAATAGACACGGCGTCTTTTAGACCATCTTATTCTTCAAATCGCGGATAAAAACCCCGCGGATTCCAGCCAAAATCGCGGACCGCCGGCGCGGGATCGAACACCATGTCCTTTGCCATCCGGGCGCCCATAGCAGCATTTGCATTCGGAAAGAACGGCTCCGTCAGCGCAAATCCCAGCCGCCAGACAAACGGCGGCGCGGATATGATCCGGCGTGGCTTACCGAGCGCGTCGAAAATCCGGCCGACCATCTCACGATAGCTGATCGTCTCACCGCCTGGCAGCGCATAGGTTTTGCCGATTGCTGCGTCGCTTGCGGCCGCGGCAATGGCGCCGATCGCAAGGTCTTCCGCATGCACGGGCTGCCGCAGCCCGGCGCCGCTGCCCATCAAAGGTAGCATACCGAACCGTCGAATAAGCCGCGCCAGCCGCGAAACGTTGCCGTCACGGCCCTCTGCATAGATGATGGTCGGGCGCAAGATTGTCCAACCAACGTTATATCGCTCGCATGTAGCGATCAGCCGCTTCTCCCCCTCAGCAAGCCGCTGCAGCAGTTCGCGCTCTGCTGCGACTTCGGATTCTATTTTCGTGACGATGCTGGTGGAAGTGAAGGCGACAACACGCCTCAGCGTCGGCGTATACATATGCGGCAACGCATTCGCCAACAGACCAACCTCGGCGGTGCAATACAAGGTCTCGAACGAAGGCGGCTTCAAGGTTTCGGGCGCGGCGAGATCACCCTGGAGCCACACTACTCCGCAATTGCGATGCCGCGCCCGGGACAACGCCAGCGGCGCTTCACCGGAACTGACCAGATGCTCGACGATGTAGCCTCCGACGATCCCGGTGGCGCCCACAACCAAACTCTGCATCTCCATCAACTCACTGCGGCGGCGCAGCGTCCTTCAGCGAACAACACAATCGGGATGTCCTATATCGGTCAATCTGCCTTACGCCCAATCGCCTCCGCTGGTTACGGTTAAGCTCGCCCGAATTCAAGCCTCAGCCTGGCCTAGGTGAGCCGCGGAAGGCACCTCATACATGAAAAACTCACAACCTGTGATTAGGTTGGCACTGGGTATTAAGCTAGTCGGAAGCGGCGTGTAACAGCGCCGGGCTTTTCTCTTTTGGGATAATTGGACGACTAGTGATGCCCAGCATCAGCATTAAGGGGATCTGCTCACCGGCTTGACCTTTTTGACACTCGACATGCGGCAGAACTGGCGTTTGTACGGCCCCACAAGAAAACGCGAAAGGTCCGCAAAGGCGAGATGCTGTAGCCTCAAAGCCTTGTAGAGGGTCAGATGATGCTGATCTTTGTAAAAGGTCTGCGCGCGGTCGCTTAGCGGACAAGAATTGCCATGGCAAATGGCATGCCATGCATCAAAGAAAAACACCTGCGTTGCTGGATTCGATCTGTCTAAGGACTTCTCTGGTAAGCGCATGTGTGTCAGGATCAACGTGCTTCAGTGCGGCAGCGTGGAAAACGATGTCAGGCTTAAACTCGTGCAATAGCTGGAAAACACGATTCCGATCCCGCACGTCAACTATTCTGCCCTCTATTTTCGCATGAGTGCGCGCCGACATCGCCTCCATCACTCAGGCTCGGAGTTATCGATCACGAGAACTCGGCTTGCTCGATGGAGAATGACACGCTCGCATATCTCAGAGCCGATTGATCCTGCCCCCCGTAACGAGGATCGCTTTCTCTTTGACCAGCTGCTCGATACGACCATGGTCAATCGTTTGCGTGGCTCGGAGCAATAGATCTTCAATCGCGATCGGCCTTAACTGAGGCACTCCCCTCGCCGTCTAAGGATGGCAAGCGGCTTACGACGAGCCCGAGCTTCCGAGCCTGAAACGGAATTTTCTCTGGATATGCATCGGCTTCGAATGCGGAAGCGCCGCCCATTACGAGCCGTGCAATCGATCATTTGCGATCTGCAAAGTCCCGAACCACATCCGGCAGATCTTCTCATCGGGATATTGCGCACCAGTTGCCCCTATCGGCACGCGATAGGGACAATGGGCCTACCGGCCAAATAGCCTTTACCGAGCCATTTTCAATCGCGCGGAGAAGAATCTCAAGATCGGCGGCCTGGCCGACCGTCAATGCTGGAGCCGCTCTGCTTTGGCGGGCATGATGTAACTTACGCGTGTAGCGGAAATAGCGACACGCGAACCGCGATGAGCTAAGCAAGAATACCTGAAGGAACCAGTACAGAATGATCGTCATCTTGCCCAAGAAGAACGCTTCATAGACGTTGCGCGCCAAGAAAGCGTAGTCCAGCGCGACGAGAGAAACGGTGAGAACCGTAGCCGCACGAAGGACGCTGAGTGCATCGGGAAGCGAAAAGAAGCGCCATTTCGTTGTCGTCAGATTGAACAAATAACAAACGACTACGCTCAGGACGATGAAGAACGGCAGGATGCGAAAAAGGACAGGTAAGCGCTCGAGCAAGGAGTCGCGCGTAGATAAAAGCTCGCGAGCACAGCTATGGCCGTAACAAGCGCATCGTGCAGGGCAGAGAAAATTACGAAAGGTGAGACTCAACAGAGGCGTCATTCGACCAAGGCTCCTCAGAATGTGGGCGACACATTCTTTGGTCCTGTGTGGCCTAGAACAGGTCGATCTTGCTAACTGATGGACGCAAGAAACGGAATCGGCCCTGTTTGCCGGCAGCTCAGAGCGCGAGCTCCCAAGTGTGACGCGAGCATCAGAAATGAAACCACCGGCCCGCAACCAGGTGTTGGCTCGACGTTAAGACGACGTCGGCCGAGAACTGCCCAAACAAGCAAGCGCTGCGCGTTCCCGCGAAAATGAGGAACTCTAAGAAGGACATACGTCGCGGTTGCCCTCAAGGACCATCTTTGCGCAATCAGCCCATGCCCTCGGCTCTCATTTACAAGGGCTAATCGAGACCCCGTATCTCGGAACTTATAAGCCATCAATAAAGAAGGCCGTAGGCACCGAGCACTACTATCAGTACAGCAAAAACCACGAGAACCGACATGGCTCCCCGCAATCAGATTCACAAACCTACCTCATAGCGTTCAGGTGGGCCGCGAGTCAACTGTGCAGCGGACCTCCACCTTGCAGCATGGTGGATTTCAACCAAGCGAGACTGCGGTTTCGTCGTCCCATCATCGGCCTTGGGATGATCAAATCTAGAAGCTCTGCCAGCGAAGGTAGACCAGATTGCGCCCAGAGCGACGAGCATTTTTTCGCGGCTGTAGAGCGCCTTCTAGCGTGAACGACGCACTCCGGTTTCCTCACAAGCTTCCCAGCGGTGGGTTCGACCACTAAGGTAGCGAGATTCACTCGGAGCCATTCAAGATGCCCTTCCCGCATGCCTCAGAAGCCCTGTCGCGCTTTACCGTGCTCGATCTGACCCGCGTCCGCTCCGGGCCCACCTGCGTGCGGCAGCTCGCGGACTGGGGCGCCACCGTGATCAAGATCGACGCGCTGACCGAGGAATCCGGCGGCGAGCAACCGGGTGGGCCGCGACGCGGGTCCGACTTCCAGAATTTGCACCGCAACAAGCGGGCGATGACGCTGAATCTGAAGGACGAGCGCGGGCTCGCCGTGTTCAAGCGCCTCACCGCCAAAGCCGATGTCGTGGTCGAGAATTTCCGTCCCGACGTGAAGAATAAGCTCGGCATCGACTATGAGAGCCTGCGTGAGATCAACCCGCGCATCGTCTATGGCAGCATCTCCGGCTTCGGCCAGGACGGCCCCTACCACAAGCGCCCCGGCTTCGATCAGATCGCGCAGGGCATGGGCGGACTGATGTCGATCACCGGGGCGCCGGGTGACGGCCCGATGCGGGTCGGCATTCCCGTCGCCGACCTCACAGCGGGTCTGTTCTGCGCCATGGGTATCCTCACCGCGCTGCTCGAGCGCGAGGTGTCCGGCAAGGGCCAGTGGGTGCAGACCTCGCTGCTCCAGGCGCAGATCTTCATGCTCGACTTCCAGGCCGCGCGCTGGCTGATGGAGAAGGAGGTCGCCAAGCAGGCCGGCAACAACCATCCGACCAGCATCCCGACCGGCGTGTTCAAGACCTCGGACGGCTACATCAACATCGCCACGACCGGCGGGCGGATCTGGGAGCGTTGCGCGCAGGCGATCGGCGCGCCGGAGCTCTACAGCCACCCTGATTATGTGACCGCGCCTGCCCGCTCCAAGAACCGCGACGCGCTCAACGCCGAGATCGAGAAGCGCACGGTGGCGAAGTCGACCGAGACCTGGGTCCGCGAGTTCAACGACGCCGGCGTGCCCTGCGGACCGATCTACGCCATTGACCAGATGTTCGAGGACGCGCAGGTCAAACATCTCGGTATCGCGCAGGACGTTCCGAACGACGAGGACCGCCACATTCGACTGGTCGGCCAACCCGTCACGCTGTCGCGCACGCCGAGCCAGATGGTAGCGCCGCCGCCGGAATTCGGCGAGCAGACGAGCGAAGTGCTTGCCGAGTTCGGCTTCGCCCCTGACGAAATTGCCGAACTGAGACGAGTGAAGGTCGTTTGACGTCGCCCAGCGCCAACGCGCGCGGCCTGCTGGGGCATGCGCACGGCTCGGGGATCCTCTCCGGCCCGCCCGAAGCAATCTGCCACGGCGATTTCGGGTCGAAGAATATCATGCTCCAGGGAGCAGAACCACGCGTCATCGTCGCCGTGCTGCTCAAATCCTGCCTCGCGGTTTGCTCGCGCGAGCATCTGAAGCGGTGCCGAGCCCATACCCGCATCACCCGAATTTTCGAGCTGCCGCGCTAGGCTGCCTTCTCGCCTGATCTGCGAACCGGCCTTCCTGCCAACAATGATCCGTTGATTTATATCGCTCTACGATATATTTCCGACGCCGGCCGATGTGACCGGCGCCACTTCATCATCCCTCACAATCGCGTTATCCCGATCGGACCACGATGCCCCGCCCCATCCCCGCCAATTCCCTGCCGCGCCTCGGCGACTTCACGACAGACCGGCGCGTTCTCATGCTCGTCGCCATGGCGATCTTCGTCGGCGCAGGCGGCGCCGGTACGGCGTGGCTGTTGCTGCGCGCCATCGCGCTCGTCACCAATGCCGTGTGGCTGCACACGCTGAGCACGCAGACCCTCTCGACAGCCAATCTGAAACCCGACGCCTGGATGGTCGCAGCCCCGGCCTTTGGCGGCCTCGTCATCGGCCTGATGGCGCGCTTCGGTTCCGAGAAAATTCGGGGCCACGGCATTCCGGAGGCGATCGAGGCGATCCTGATCGGCGGCAGCCGTTTGCAACCAAAAGTCGCCGTCCTCAAGCCGCTGTCGTCGGCGATCTCGATCGGCACGGGCGGGCCGTTCGGCGCAGAGGGTCCGATCATCATGACCGGCGGCGCGGTCGGCTCCCTCTTCGCGCAATGCTTCCACCTCAGCGCGGCCGAACGCAAGGCGTTGCTGGTGGCCGGTGCCGCCGCGGGCATGACGGCCATCTTTGGGACACCGATCGCCGCCGTCATGCTCGCCGTCGAGCTTCTCCTGTTCGAGTTGAAGCCACGCAGCCTGATCCCCGTGATCGCCGCCTGCGTGGTCTCGTCGTCGCTGCGCCCCTTGCTGATCGGCAGCGGCGCACTTTTTCCGTTCGCCGGCCAGCTCGATCTGCCTTGGTGGGGGCCGCTTGCCTGCATCGGCGTCGGCGTAGTCGCGGGATTGCAATCGGGATTGCTGACCACGCTGCTGTACAAGGTCGAGGATCTCTTCAGCCACCTTCCAATCCACTGGATGTGGTGGCCGGCGATCGGCGGACTGTTCGTCGGCGCCGGCGGCTTGATCGAACCGCGGGCGCTCGGTGTCGGCTACGACATCATCGGCGACCTGCTCAACGACAACATCGTGGTATCGGCCGCGGTGCTGATCCTGCTGGTAAAGTCCGCGATCTGGATCGTCGCCCTGGCGTCGGGCACATCCGGGGGCGTACTCGCGCCGCTTCTCATTTTCGGCGGCTGCGTCGGCTGGCTCGAAGGACAATTGCTGCCGGGGTCGCATGGGGCCTGGGCGCTCGTCGGCATGGCCGCGATGATGGGCGGCACCATGCGCTCGCCGCTGACCGGTATCCTGTTCGCCACCGAACTGACCGGCGACTTTCCGCTGCTCGGATCGCTTCTGATTGCCACGAGCGCCTCCTATGCGCTCACCGTACTGCTGCTCAAGCGCTCGATCCTCACGGAGAAGATCGCGCGGCGCGGCCAGCACGTGGTGCGCGAATACGGCATCGATCCCTTCGAACTGCTGCGCGTCAACGAAGTGATGGTGACGGACGTCGATACCCTGCCGGCAATAATGTCGATCGGCGAAGCGGTGTCGTTCTTCTCCGGGGACGAGCGGCGTCACAAGTCCTATCCGCTGATCGATGCAGACGGTCAGGTCTCGGGTCTCGTCGGCCGTGCGGACGTCTTGCGCTGGCGCGCGGAAAGCGCCGACGGTCGCGACACCTTGTTCGACTGCGCCTCGGACCGCTCGCTCACACTCGGCTATCCCGACGAACCGGTGTCACATCTGGCGGATCGGATGGTCCTGGCCGACGTCGGGCGCGTGCCGATCGTCGAACGCGCGACCGGATATCTCGTCGGCCTGGTTGCCCGCAAAGATCTCCTGCGCATTCGCACCACCGCAAGGTCCGTCGAGAAGCAGCGCTCGGCCTTCTTCGGCCTTGGCCGCCGCGGCCCGTCAGAACAGATGACCGCCCTTAACGAAGCGCGGCTTTAGACAGCGGATGCGTCTCGCCGACGATGTCATACAACTCTCTTTGCTAATTCGAGGCGGGTTTCGCCCGCCGCATCCATCCGGCGCGCCCAAGAAGACCGTCGATCACCGGCCAGAAAAGCAACAGGATGGCCAGCGTCGTGATCGAGCCGACCAGGCCGTTCGACCAGAACACCTTTAGGTTGCCGCTGGACCCGATCATCGACAAGCGGAAGGCATCCTCGGCGCGGTTGCCAAGCACGAGCGCCAGGGTGAACGGCGCGAGCGGGATGCCGATCTTCTTGAAAACGTAGCCGACGACGCCGAAGCCCAGCATCAGCCAGATGTCGAACATCGCGTTCTGGATCGCATAGGCGCCGATCGCGCAGGACACCACGATCATCGGTGCCACCGCGGCGAACGGCACGCGCAGGATCGAGGCGAAGATCGGCACCGTCGTCAGCACCAGCACGAGGCCGACGACATTGCCGAGATACATCGAGGCGATCAGACCCCAGACGAAGTCCTTGTGCTCGACGAACAGCAGCGGGCCCGGATTGAGTCCCCACACCATCAACCCGCCGAGCAGGATCGCGGCGGTGCCGGAACCGGGAATGCCGAGCGCCAGCATCGGCAGCAGCGCCGAGGTGCCGGAGGCATGCGCTGCCGTCTCCGGCGCGAACACACCCTCGATACGGCCCTTGCCAAAGCTCTCGGGATCCTTGGCGAAGCGTTTTGCGAGGTTGTAACCCATGAAGGAGGCCGCGATCGCGCCGCCCGGGGTGATGCCGAGCCAGCAGCCGATGAAGGAGGAACGCAGCAGCGTCACCCAGTATTTCGGCAGGTCCTTCCAGACGCTTAGCACGACGCGGAGCGAAATGCTCGCCGCGTGTCCACGCAGCGCCAGCCGCTCCTCCATCGTCAACAGGATCTCGCTGATGCCGAACAGGCCGATGACGGCAACGAGGAAGTTGATGCCGCGCAAGAGCTCGGCCGAGCCGAAGGTCATGCGCAACTGGCCGGACACGGTATCCATGCCAACGCCCGCGAGCAGCAGCCCCAGCGACATCGAGATCACCGTCTTGTGCTTGGCCTCGCGCCCCAATCCTACGAAGGAGCAGAAGGTCAGCAGATAAACAGCGAAGAACTCGGGCGGGCCGAACTTCAGCGCAAAGGACGAGATCATCGGTGCGAGGAAGGTGATCAGCAGCACCGCGACCAGCGAGCCGATGAAGGAGGACGTGAACGCCGCCGTCAGCGCCTCCGCCGCCCTGCCCTGCTGCGCCATCGGATAACCGTCGAACGTGGTTGCGACCGACCATGCCTCGCCGGGAATGTTGAACAGGATCGAGGTGATTGCGCCGCCGAACAGCGCGCCCCAATAGATGCAGGACAGCATCACGATCGCCGAGGTCGGGTCCATCGTGAAGGTGAGCGGCAGCAGGATCGCAACGCCGTTGGGGCCGCCGAGCCCGGGCAGCACACCGACGAAGATGCCGAGCACCAGCCCGACCATCATGAGCACGAGCGTCTTCCACGTCAGCAGGACGGCGAAGCCATGAAGGAGGAGACCGAAAGCTTCCATCGTGAGCGCCTAGTAGCCGAAGGCCGCTTCGAGCGGCCCTTTCGGCATGATGACGTCGAAGGCGATGTCGAAGGTGACGAACATGATCGCCGTGAACAGGGAGGCAGTGAGCAGCGACTTCCACAGCGCGATCCTGCCGACCAGCCGCATGAAGCCTGCAATCAGGAGAAAGCTCGCCACGTAGAGGCCAAGGAACTGCATCACCAGGCAGAACAGCAACGTTGGCGCGAACACCGCCATCACACGGCGCGCTTGCGCACGCGTGACGAAGCTTTCGGATGCCGCGCGGTGCGCCACGAACGCCGCAATCAGTCCATAGAGGCTGCCGCCACCGAGGATGACTGAGAGATAGAACGGGAAATAGCCGGGCTCCGGCCCGGTCGAATCCCAGGAGGCGCCGGTGCGCCAATTGTCGTAGCCAAGCGTTGCGGCCAACGCGAGCAACAGCAGACAGACGCATATCTCGATCGTGCCAGAGGAGACGACGGAGGGCGAGTCGTCTTCAGGCGCGGTCGGATCGTCGACGACGATTTCAAGATCGGTTTGGGACATGAGCTATCAGGGACGGAGTGCTGTCGATTCTCCCTCGCCCCGCTTGCCGGGAGAGGGTTGGGGTGAGGGGGGAGTCTCCGCGGGGACGGTGAGCATTTGACTCGCGGAGAGTGCCCCTCACCCCAACCCTCTCCCCGTAAGAACGGGGCGAGGGAGCAGAGCATCTTACTTCGCGACGAATCCGGCTTCCGTCATCAGCGACTTGTTGGTGGCGTCGTCCTCCTCGAGGAATTGCACCATGTCCTTGCCGGTGAGGAAGATCGGCTTCAGCGCCTGCTTTTCCATGTAGTCCTTGTATTCCGCGGTCTGCGTCACCTTGTGGAACAGATCGACATAGAACGCCTGCTGCTCCGGCGTGACCTTGCCGGGCAGGAACATCGCGCGCAGCATCAGATACTGGACGTCGACGCCCTCCTCCTTGCAAGTCGGGATGTCGGCCCAGGACTGCGTGTCCGTCACCTTGCTGGTGTAGGAGATGCGCTCCTTGTCGAACACGCAGAGCGGACGCACCTGGCCGGCACGCCAGACTTCGAGATTTTCGCTTGGGTTGTTGACGTTGGATTCGGTGTGGTTGCCGACGAGCTGGGTCGCGGCCTCGCCACCAGACTTGTAGGGCAGATAGGAGAATTTCGCGCCGGTCTTCTGCTCGAGGAAGACGGTCAGCACGTGGTCCTCGCGCTTGGAGCCGGTGCCGCCCATCTTGAACGGCGAGCTCGCAGCCTTCGCGGCCGCGACGAATTCCTTCACCGTCTTCGGACCTGCGCTGTTGTCCCACAGCACGAACTGGTCGAGCGCAATCACCGAGACCGGGGTCAGCTCGCGCCAGTTGAACGGGATCTTCGCGGACAGCGGCAGCATGTAGATCAGCGAATAGGCGATCAGCACCTTGTTCGGATCGCCATCGCTCGACTTCATGTACATCAGCGCTTCCGCGCCCGAGGCGCCGCCCTTGAGCGAGACGACCATCGGCTGCTTCATCAGATTGTTCTTCTGGATCGCGGCCTGCATCATCCGCGCCATCTGGTCGGAGGCGCCGCCCGCGCCTGCCGCGACCACGATCTCGACCGGCTTGGTCGGTTCCCAGCCGGCCAAGGCCGGCGCGCTGCAAAGCGTAGCCGCCAGCACGACCGCGGCCTTCATTCCATGTCCCACGCGCATCTTCCCTATGTTCTTGTTCGAATTGGCAATTCGCGAAGTAAGGCAAATTGCATTGTGCGGGCGAATGCCGGCCAGTTCAAGCCGGGCCGGCATCGCGCCGCTTATGACTTTGGAATGAGATCGATTGCAAGCACGCCGCACAGAAAAAGCGCGGGCCGCTCGGGGAGCCCGCGCCAGTTCGGAAAGCAACGCGCGGGCCGACTAGACCAGCAGGATGTCGTCCGGGTTCATCACCGCCCCCGGCTTCACGACATGCGCTACTTGCCCTTCCAGTTCGGCGTACGCTTGTTGAGGAAGGCGTCCATGCCCTCGCGGAAATCTTCGCTCATATAGGCCTTGAGGATCAGGTCCTCGCCCTCTTCGCGCGACAGCGTGCGGCGGATGCGGCGCACCGCCTCCTTGGTCGCTTCCAGCGTGAGCGGCGCATGGCTGGCGACGAGCTTTGCGGTCTCGTCGGCACGGCGTTGAAGCGTCTCGACGTCGGGCACGACCTCGTTGAGCAGGCCGAGCGACAGCGCTTCCCGCGCTTCGACGAGGCGCGCCTTGAAGATCAGATCCTTGGTGCGGGCGGGACCAACCAGCGAGACGACGCGGCTGATGTTGGACATCGACAGGCAGTTGCCGAGCGTACGTGCGATCGGGAAGCCGATGCGCGTCGTCTCGGTGCCGATGCGGAGGTCGCAGCAGGCCGCGATGCCGGCGCCGCCGCCGGTGCAGGCCCCCGCGATCGCCGCGATCACGGGCACGCGGCACTGCTCGAGCGTGCCGAGCACGCGGTCGATGCGGGCCTCGTAGTCGAGCGCGTCCTGCGCGGTCTTGAAGGCGCGGAATTGAGAAATGTCGGTGCCCGAGGCGAAGGCCTTGTCGCCGGCGCCGGTCAGGATCAGCGCCTTGATCGAGCGATCGGCGTTGATCTCCTGGCAGATCTCCGCCATGCGGTCATACATGGCGAAGGTCATTGCGTTGCGCGCCTGGGGGCGGTTGAAGGTGATCCGCGCGATGCCGTCCTGGACGGAGTAGAGCAGGTCTTCGTTGGTCGTCGTCGGTGCGTTCATCGGGCGCTCACTTTCTAGGTTAGTTCAGGCCACTTGAGCCTTTAGGCCACCTGGGCCTTCAGGCTACCTGAGCCTTGGCCATCGGCACCGCGTCGCGTCCCTTCAGGACGTCCAAGGCCGCCAATACGCCGCCGCTCCGGTGCGGAATCTTTGCAAGATCAAGGCCCATCTCGACGCCGGCGAGCGTGCCCATCAGCATCAAATCGTTGAAATGGCCGATATGGCCGATGCGGAACACCTTGCCCTTGACCTTATTCAGGCCGGTGCCGAGCGACATGTCGAAGTTTTCCAGCACCACTTTGCGGAAGGCGTCGGCGTCGTGGCCATCAGGCACGCGCACGCCGGTCAGCGCCGGCGAGTGTGCGGCAGGATCGGCGCACTGCGTCTCCAGGCCCCAGACCTTGACCGCGGCGCGCGTCGCCGCGCTGTGACGCTTGTGGCGGGTCCAGCCGTTCTCCAGCCCCTCCTCTTCCAGCATCTTGACCGCTTCACGCAGGCCGTAGAGCAGATTGGTCGCGGGCGTATAAGGAAAGGTGCCGAGCTTGTTGAAGGAGATGACCTCCTGCCAGTCCCAGTAGGAGCGCATGCCGGGGTTCGCCTTCGCCACCGCGAGCGCCTTCTCCGAGACGGCGTTGAAGCCGAGGCCCGGGGGCAGCATCAGGCCCTTCTGCGAGCCGGCGACCGAGACGTCGATGCCCCAGGCGTCGTGCTCATATTCCATCGAGCCGAGGCCGGAGATGGTGTCGACCATCAGCAGCGCCGGATGCTTGACACGGTCGAGCAGCTTGCGCACCTCCAGCGGCGGCGTCACGCAGCCGGTCGAGGTCTCGTTGTGGACGACGCAGACTGCCTTGATTGCGTGCTGCTTGTCAGCGCTAAGGCGCTTCTCGATCTCGGCGAGGTCGGCGCCATGGCGCCAGTCGCTCGGGATGAAGTCGACGTCGATCTTGAACTTGTCGGCGATGCCGCGCCAGAGCACGGCGAACTGGCCGGTCTCGCACATCAGGACCTTGTCGCCGGGCGCGAACACGTTGACCATCGCCGCTTCCCAGGCGCCGGTGCCGGACGAGGGGAAGATGATCACGGGCTGCTGGGTGCGGAACACGCGCTGCATCGAGGCCAGAACCGCGAAACCGAGCTCGGCGAACTCCGGACCGCGATGATCCAGCGTCGGCATGTCCATCGCCCGCAGCACCCGGTCGGGCACGTTGGTCGGTCCTGGAATCTGTAAGAAATGCCTTCCAGTGTGCACGGTCATCGGCGTCCTTCCCGGTCTAGCCTTAGTTTTGATGGGCGCCGAATAGCACCATTTGACCGGCTTGTCCCCTCTCCTTAAGACGCCTCCCATGCATAACCAGCGGCCCTCGCCCGGGGCGCGCTTCCCCTACTCTGCTGCCACCACCCTTCCGACCGGCAGGCGCCCCTCGGCCTCGGTGAACGGGCGCTCCGGATGCATCAGGAAGGCGGAAAAGCCGCCGAGCAGCAGCAGCCCCATCGACATCAGGAACGGCAGGTACCAGTTGCCGGTCGCGTCGATCACGAAGCCGGCAACGAGCGGGGAGACGATGGCGGCGAAGGCCGAGCCGGTGTTCATGAGTCCCGAGGCGGTGCCGGAGTATTTCGGGGCGATGTCCATCGGGATCGACCACCTCGGGCCGATGACCAACTCGGCGCAGAAGAAGCCGGCCGACAGGCACAGCGCGACGATCGTGATGTCGTGGACGAACAGGATCGGAAACAGCGAGAGCAGAGCCCCCGTAAATCCCGCAACGGTGACTTCAGCCGCGCCAGGCGGACATTGCCGGTGCGATCGAGGATCTTGTCCGAGAGCACGCCGCCGACACTGTCGCCGACCACGCCGGCGAAGAAGACGAAGGAGGCGAACAGCGCCGAGTTCTTGATGTCGAGATTGTAGTTGTTCTTGAAGAACAGCGGCAGCCAGTTGAGATAGAGCCACAGGCACCAGCCGTAGCAGAAATAGGTCAGCGTCACCGGCCACATCCGGCCGAGCAGCGGGCCCCATGGCACGCGCGGCCGCTCGCCGGTCGGGCGCGGCGGCAGCGCGGCGAGTTCGGCTTCCGTGATCGAGACGTGCTCCTTTGGCTCGTTGCGGAAGTACCAGACCCAGACGACGCCCCAGACGAGGCTGACGAAGCCGAGAACGACGAACGCGCCGCGCCAGGTCAGCCACAGGATCAACAGCGCGACGACGGGCGGCGTCACGGCATTGGCGAGCCGCGCGAAGGAATGGGTCAGTCCCTGCGCAAAACCGCGGCGGTTCGCCGGTGTCCAATATTGCATTGCGCGCGTTGCGGCCGGGAATGTCGCGCCCTCGCCGAAGCCGAGCGCGAAGCGCGCGACGAACAGCGCGGCAAGACCGTTGACGAAGCCGGTCGAGATGGTCGCCACCGCCCAGATCATACCGCACCAGAACAGCGTCTTCGGCCCGAAACGATCGCCGACCCAGCCGCCGATCACCTGGAACAGCAGATAGGGGTAGGCGAAGGCGGAGAAGACGAGGCCAAGCTGTGTGTTCGACAGACCCAGCTCCTTCTGGATCTCGCTCGCGGCGGTGCCGATGTTCACCCGGTCGACATAGGTGATGAAATACATCGCGCACAGCTTCGCCAGCACGACATGCGTGGCCTTGAACCGAACTCCTATCTCCCCCCTGCGGAATTGCTATGATTGTCGCCCGCCTGCCCCGCGCGATTTAGGTGCCAACCACCTTGAGATGCGGCGAGGAATTGCCCTGCGGGCGCTGCTCCAGGAGCTTCATCGCGACGTCGACCCCGCCGGAGCGGTGCGGCACGCCAGCAACCGACAGACCCATCTCCACGCCGGTGAGCGCGCCGAGCAGGGTGAGCGCGTTGCATTCGCCGAGATGGCCAATGCGGAACACTTTTCCGGCAACCTTCGACAGGCCCGAGCCGAGCGACATGTTGTAATTGTCGAGCAGGATCTTGCGGAACTGATCGGCGTCGTGGCCCGGCGGCATCAACACCGCGGTGAGCACCGGCGAGAACTCAGAAGGCTCCTGGCAGAGGATCTCGAGGCCCCAGTGATTGACCGCGGCACGCGTCGCGGCGGCCAGCCGCTGATGGCGCGCGAACACGTTGTCGAGCCCCTCTTCGAGCAGCATCGCGATCGCCTCGCGCAGGCCGTAGAGCAGATTGGTCGCCGGCGTGTAGGGGAAGAAGCCCTTTGCATTGGGCTTGAGCATTTCCTCCCAATCGAAATAGGAGCGCGGCATCTTGTTGGTCTTCGCAGCCGTGCGGGCCTTCTCCGAGATCGCGTTGAAGCCGAGGCCGGGCGGCAACATGAAACCCTTCTGCGAGCAACTCACGCTGACATCGACCTTCCACTCGTCGTGGCGGTAGTCGACCGAGCCGAGCGAGGAGATGGTGTCCACCATCAGCAGCGCGGAATGGCCCGTGCGGTCGATCGCGGCGCGGATCGCGGCGATGCGACTGGTCGCCCCCGTCGAAGTCTCGTTATGCACGACCATTACGGCCTTGATCGCGCGTGCCTTGTCCTCGGTGAGCTTTGCTTCGACCACGGCCGGGTCGGCGCCGCGACGCCAGTCGCCGGGCACGAAATCGACCTCGATGCCGAAACGGCCGGCCATCTGGCGCCACAGGGTGGCGAAATGACCGGTCTCGACCATTAGCACCCTGTCGCCCGGCGACAGCGTGTTGACGATCGCGGCCTCCCAGGCGCCAGTCCCCGACGAGGGGAAGATCACGACCGGGCCGGCGGTCTGGAAAATCTTCTGGCTGCCCTCGAGCACGGCGCGGCCGAGCTCGCCGAATTCCGCACTCCGGTGGTCGATCACGGGCATGTCCATGGCGCGCAGGACGCGCTCTGGGACCGGGCTCGGGCCTGGAATCTGAAGGAAATGGCGTCCCTGATGCACGAAAACCTCCCTGTCGGCGAGCTCTGACCGGCTTCGCCGCCTATTTTGCATTCATTTTTTGTCCTTTCAATCGATTTTTGGTATGCGATTTGTGAACATCGACGCGACCAAACAGGCAAACTATTGTGCTGCAAATGAAATCCACGATTCCCGACACCGGGATTCCCTTAGCCCCGCCGGCAGACAATGGCGGCGACCGCCAGGAGTCATCGCTTCACGGCGAGATCCTGCTGCGGCTGCGCGACTATGTGGTCGAGGGCAATATTCCCGACGGCGCGCGCGTTCCCGAGCGGCAGCTCTGCGAGATGCTCGGCATCTCCCGCACACCCTTGCGCGAGGCGCTAAAAGTGCTCGCTGCCGAGGGCCTGATCGAGCTTTTGCCCAACCGCGGCGCGCGGGTACGTCAGCTCAGCCAGCGCGATCTGGAAGAGCTGTTCGATGTCATGGCAGGACTGGAGAGCCTTGCCGGGCGCTTGGCCTGCGAGGCCATTACGGATGAGGAAATCACCGCGATCGAGCAGCTGCATTACGAGATGTATGGGCACTACCTGCACCGCGATATGCACGGTTACTTCCAGACCAACCAGCGCATCCACGAGAGCATCGTCGCGGCCGCGCGCAACGAGACGCTGAAGACCGCCTACACCAACTTCGCCGGACGTATTCGCCGCGTACGCTACTCCGCCAATTTCGCCCGCAAGCGGCAGCGCTGGGCGGAGGCGATGCGCGAGCACGAGGCCATCCTCGACGCCCTGCGCCGCCGCGCCGGCAGCGAGCTCAGCGACATCCTGTTCCAGCACCTGCGCAACAAGCGGGTCGCCGCGATCGAGCACCTGACCGAACCCCAGGAGAACGCGCCGGCCTCGCCCTGAAGGGCGGCCGGCTTGCTCAGTTTGCGTTCATAATATAATCGATAGGAAATAAGAATGAATACCAAATCGGGCGTGCGCCCCGTTGGATCAGTCCGGGATCAGGGATGACAAACGCCTCCTCGCTCGAACGGCGCCTGCGCGCGGAAATGACCGGCGACGTCCTGTTCGACGGCTTTAGCCGCGGCCGCTACGCCACCGACGCCTCGTTCTACCAGATCATGCCGGCGGGCGTGGTCGCTCCCAAGACCATGGACGAGGCGCTGCGGGCACTGGCGATCGCCCGCGACGAGGGCTTGAAGGTCACCCCGCGCGGCGGCGGCACCTCGCAGTGCGGCCAGACCGTCAATGACGGGCTCGTGGTCGATCTCTCGAAGCACCTGAACCGCATCCTGTCGCTCGATGTCGGGGGCCGTACCTGCGTGGTCGAGCCCGGCATTGTCCTCGACGACCTCAACCGCCAGCTTAAGAAGCACGGCTTGTGGTTTCCGGTCGACGTCTCCACGGCCTCCCGCGCCACCATCGGCGGCATGGCCGGCAACAATTCCTGCGGCGGCCGCTCGCTTCGCTACGGCACCATGCGCGACAACACGCTGTCGATGGAGGCGGCGCTCGCCGACGGCACGCTGGGCCGCTACGGCGAGGTGTCGCGCGATCTCTCCGATCTCGATGCGAACGACAGCGCGCGAGCCCTGTTCCGCGACATGCTCGATCTCGGCGCCCGCGAGGCCGACGAGATCACCGCACGCTTTCCCAAGGTGCAGCGCCGTGTCGGCGGCTACAATCTCGATGCGCTGGTGCCGCGCAATGCGCGCAACAACATGGCGCATCTCCTGGTCGGCTCCGAAGGCACCCTCGCCTTCACCACCAAGGTCGAGCTGAAGCTGTGGCCTGTCATTCGCAACAAGGCGCTCGGCATCTGCCATTTCGGTAGCTTCTACGAGGCGATGGACGCCGCCCAGCACCTGGTCAAGCTCAAGCCGATCGCGGTCGAGCTGGTCGACCGCACCATGCTCGCGCTCGGTCGCGACATCGCGATGTTCAGGCCGATCATCTCTGCCGCCATCAAGGGCGATCCGGACGCGGTGCTGGTGGTCGAGTTCGCCGAGGAAGACCAGGCGGATAATCTTCTGCGCCTAAAACAACTCGGCGAGTTGATGGGCGATCTCGGCTTCGGCTGGAACAACGACAAGCGCAAATGGGGCGGCGTGGTCGAGATTACCGAGCCCGCACTCCAGAGTGGCATCGCCGATTTCCGCGCCGCCGGCCTCAACGTCATGATGTCGATGAAGCAGGAGGGCAAGCCGGTCTCCTTCGTCGAGGACTGCGCCGTGCCGCTGCCGCATCTGGCCGACTACACCGCGCGGCTGGGCGAGGTCTTCGCCAAGCACGGCACCAGCGGCACGATGTACGCACATGCCTCCGAAGGCTGCCTGCATGTGCGCCCGGTGCTGAACCTCAAGCTGGAGAAGGACGTCAAGGCGATGCGCGCCATCGCCGAAGAGGCCTTCGCGCTGGTGCGCGAGTACAAGGGCTCGCATTCCGGCGAGCATGGCGACGGCCTGGTGCGCTCCGAATTTCACGAGACGATGTTCGGCGAGCGTCTCGTCGCCGACTTCAGGGAGGTGAAGCAACGCTTCGATCCCGACGGCGTCCTCAACCCCGGCAAGATCGTCGATGCGCCCCGGATGGACGACCGTTCGCTGTTCCGCTACCGGCCGGACTATCGCGTCAACGAGTTGAAGACGAAGCTCGACTGGTCGGCTTATCCCGGCGCGGGCGGCGGCTTTCAGGGCGCGGTCGAGATGTGCAACAACAACGGCGCTTGCCGCAAGCTCGAAGGCGGCGTGATGTGCCCGTCCTATCGCGCCACCCGGAACGAGAAGGACGTCACGCGAGGTCGTGCCAACACGCTCCGCCTCGCGATCTCCGGCCAACTCGGCCCCGATGCGCTCTCGTCCGACGAGATGATGGAGACGTTGAAACTCTGCGTCTCCTGCAAGGCCTGCCGCCATGAATGCCCGACCGGTGTCGACATGGCCAAGATGAAGATCGAGGTGCTCGCCGCCCGCGCCGCATCGCGCGGCCTGACGCTGCGCGACCGCCTGGTCGGCTATCTCCCGCGCTATGCCGCCCTTGCGTCGCGCCTCGCGCCACTCGCCAATTTGCGCAACCGCAGCCCGCTGCTGCGAAACCTGTTCGAGCGTTTTGCCGGCATCAGCGCGCAGCGCGCCCTGCCCGCCTTCCGCAGCGATGTGTTCGTGCCGCCCGCGGAAGCGGTCGGGCCGGAGACCGGCCGCGAAGTCGTGTTGTTCACGGACACTTTCAATCGCATCTACGAGCGCGAAAATCTCGACGCCGCGCTCCGCGTCCTCACGGCGGGCGACTATCGCGTGCATCTGCCCGAGCCTGCGAGCGGCAGTCGCCCGCTCTGCTGCGGCCGCACCTTCCTCTCAGCCGGTCTCGTCGACGAAGCCAGGACCGAGCTCGACCGACTGGTGGCCGCGTTCGCGCCCTTTGCCGCGCGCGGTGTGCCGATCATCGGCCTCGAGCCGAGCTGCCTGCTGACGCTCCGCGACGAGCTTTCTTCGCTGCGCAAGGACAACGATGCCAAGGCCGTCGGCGCCCACGCACTGACTTTCGAGGAATTCCTGGTGCGCGAGGCCGAGGCCGGCCGGCTGCAACTGTCGCTCGGCACCGTCGCCGACAAGGCCGTCGTGCATGGCCATTGCCACCAAAAATCCTTTGGCGCCTTCAAGCCGGTCGAACAGGTGTTGCGCCTCGTCCCCGGACTGAAGGTCGAGACCATCGAGTCGAGCTGTTGCGGCATGGCCGGCGCCTTCGGTTACGGCACTGAGACCTATGACGCCTCGATCGAGATGGCCGAGCTGTCGCTGCTGCCCGCCGTGCGACGCGCGGACCCGAATACACTCGTCGTTGCCGACGGCACCTCCTGCCGGCATCAGATCCACGACGGCGCCCAGCGCGAAGCGCTTCACGTCGCGCGCGTGCTGGCGATGAGCCTCGACCGCGCCGGAGCAAATTTCACTTCTCACACTAAAAAGGAAACCAGCCATGGCTGACCTCACGCTAGATACCGCCCGCAAGATCCTCGACGCCGCTTTCGCAAAGTCCACCGAGCTCAAGCTCAAGCCGCTGGTCGTCACCATCCTGGACGCACGCGGCGTGCTCAAGATCGCCGCGGCGCAGGACGGCACCAGCCTGATGCGCCACGAGATCGCTCACGGCAAAGCCTATGGCGCGCTCGCGATGGGCATGGGCTCGCGTGCGCTGTTCCAGCGCGCGCAGGAGCAGGCCTATTTCATCGACGCCGTGAACACTATCGCCAAGGGCGCACTGGTGCCGGTCCCCGGTGGTGTGCTGATCATGGATGGCGCAACGCTGCTCGGCGCCGTCGGCGTCTCCGGCGACACCTCCGACAATGACGAGGCTTGTGCCGTGGCCGGTATCTTGACCGCAGGACTGAAGGCCAACGCTGGATAGCGCTCGACCGCGACGAAGCGGAGCACAAGCGAGCGTCGGTGCCGAAAGTTCGGCGGCGGGTGATGTCACTCCGTTTGAAGCACGTAATGAGTAGCAAGTCACCGCTCAGCTGCAGGGCGACCCGACCGCCTTCTATGCGCGCGAGTAAAGGCCGACCCTCTCCCAGAAATTCCACTCCTCGTGCGGGCCCACAATGTTATTGTGGAGGTTTAGTCGCGCAACGAGGTCCTCGCCGCCATCTATACGGGATTTCGTAACGACCAAGTGCACGTCGCGATCCTCCGTCTTCACAGAGAGCTTGAAGCCATCCTCCTCCAGCTCTTTAACGACGTCGTACAGCCTCACTTTCATGGCACGTTTCCTTGCGTTCGAGCGAACGTCGGCGACAGGGCTGAAAGGCTCAACAGGTTTTGGATTCACGTTGTCGTGAATCGCGCCAGCTGCTCCTGAATGTTCCCGCACGGTAACTTTTCGTCGCTGTCGGCTGCCAGAGCGGCTAAAGTTCCCGACCGGTAGCTCTGCCTTTCGATCGACTCCACGATCAATCTTCAGATGCGGCCTGAAAACTTCGACCGGCTCCATGCCGGGGAAGAGCAAATCCGCGTGCTCGGCAGGGCCGCCTTCGAGGCGTCGCCAACTCGATACTGCACGCCCAGAGGATCGAGGTCACTAAGTCGGTGCGCTACATGGCCAAGAGCCATCCATCCTCATATTCCCGCGGGTAACTCCGAGGAAAAGCGCTCTATGGCGGGCCGGTATTGACAGACCAGCACAAACCGTTCTTCCGAAGTTATTGCAAGTACAGTCACAAATTCCGGTTGGCCTGTTGCGCGGTAGGTCGATGTCAGATTGCGAAGACTGAACCTCACGCGCAATTGTCTTCAACCGGGGGACACTCGTCGTTCTCGGCCCGGTTTATTTAGGGGAGATGGGAAACACCGAATGCTTCCCTGTGACGACAAAGCTATTCCTGCGCTGGATTTGGCTCTTGATGCCTTAAGCCCGGTAGCCGAATTGGCGCCGGGCGTCTGTACCCGAGCCACAGCGTTGGCAAGCTCATGGCGATCGAGCAGCAAGAGATCGCCGGCGACGCCGTCGGGATGCTCGACATCCACTTCAGTACAGCATGACGCTGCGCGTGGGCTCGGCGTTCCGCCGGCGGCGATCGCCTGGCTGCTCGCGGGTGTCGTCGTGCTCGCCATCACCGCCGGCCTCGGCGTGCTGATCTGGTTCGTAGCGCACAAGATCGAGGCCAAGCGCGTCGCCGACTGCCGCACGGGGAAAAACACATGAGCGGCGCTGTGATCGCGGCGATCGTGCGGCTGGCCGGGCTTGCCGGCGTCAAGCTGTCGCCGTTCTGGGCGAGCGCCGCGCTTGCCGGCTTGCTCGCGCTGATCATCGGCGGCGGCGCCAGCCGTACGTCATCGGGCCAGCGATCGGCGCTGAGGGTTACGCTGTGGCTACAGCCCTAGCCCGCGCAATAGACCAGGACGCCGCGCACGCCAGCGCCGCGCATGTCGCCGAAGGTGATTTTCTGGGGCCGCATGCCCGCATCGAAACGCGGCGCAAGCTAGAGTCAAAATTATCAATCGCTTGGGCCGCGGAACGAGCGTGAGCCGCTGCGGGTCGAGGATGTGGAAAAGTAAAGGCCCGCCGGTTCACGATGGCGGGCCCAGCCTTGTTGCATGCGCTAATCATTCGTGAATTGCGCACCCCTGACGCCGTAGAAATACTTATCCAGCTATGATGGTGGTGGTGTTGATTACCGGCTGTGTCAGCGTTTTGGCTCTAGGCGCCACATTCGCAGCGGTCATCTATTTCGATACTCGAGCTGATCGCAGGCGCCAGTAAGGCCACGCTGGAAGTTGATCGCCTGATGAGCAGGATCACTCAAATGTTGGGCCGGACGGGGATGTCCCTTGTTGTCGTCTCTCTTGTCTCTGCCTGCTCCAGCTCAGAACATGCCGCGTCGAAGTCTGTTGCCCGATCTGGGCGCACCGTGGGCCCGAGACCTCAATGAGCCGCCCCCAAATCGAGAGCCCGCGAGTGCCGCAACTGCACAGACAAAGGCAGACCTGAACGCTGCGCGCCAGAGGCGCGTCCCTACGCTGACCCGGAAGCCGCGGCGCGCAAGCTCCTCGAGCTGGCCGCCGGCGTCGAGCAGATCAACGGCCGCATCCACATCGAGAAGATCAACTCGCCCTTCTTGTCCAAGAGCGGGTGCAAGGG
>NZ_JAFCJT010000036.1 GCF_018130785.1 Bradyrhizobium liaoningense | reverse complement strand
CGTCGCGATTCGCGCCAACACAACGGAATCACGCTTGCCAGTTCGTCTCAACTGACTTTTGCAACAAAATCGACCCGTTGCGGACATTGCGTCGCACGGTTAGGGCGGGCCGCCAGCCCTTTTCTCGCTCGGCTCCCGGTTGAAAAATGCTAGGCTGTATGCATCAGTCGGGCGCTTCAAACGAGTAACTCAATGAGGCGGCGCGAGTTCATCACGCTCGTCGGCGCCGCCGCGGTTATGGGCCCGAGCCCGGCGCGGGCGGAGCAGACGAGAAAGCTACCCATCATCGGTTTCTTGGGCCCGGCCTGGTCGGCCCAAGATTTCGAGGATCGGTTGCGCGAACTCGGTTGGATCGCGGGCCGGACCGTTGCGATCGAGTATCGCTCTGCGGAGGGACATACCGAACGCTCCAACGAAATTGCGACCGAGTTCGTCCGGCTCAACGTGAATGTCATCGTCACGGTGGGGGGATCGCCGACCCTCGCGGTAAAACGTGCGACATCGCTCATCCCAATTGTCTCCATTTCTGGCGACCCTGTTGGCAGCGACCTCGTCGCAAGTTTGGCCCGACCGGACGGCAATGCGACCGGCCTGGCGCTCAACCCCATCAGTCTTGCCGGCAAGCGCCTTGAGCTGTTGCGCGAGGTTGTCCCAGGTTTCCGCCGCTTGTCCGTTATGGTCAATGCCAATAGCCCCGGTTTCAAAAACAGGATGGATGAGGTGCAGGCGGCGGCCTCCGCGCTCGGCCTCGAGGCGACGATATTGGAAATCAGGCGCGCAGAGGACGTTGCATTGGCTTTCGAGGCCCTCAGGGACCGTGCGGACGCACTCTATGCCGTCGGCGTCCCACTCACCTTCGCCATTGCGACCCGAGCGCTGACTGCGCGAATTCCAACGATGTTTGAATACCGGGAGTTCGTCGATGCGGGCGGGCTGATGTCCTACGGCGTGGACGCAACCCACCTATGGCGGCTTGCCGCGACCTTTGTCGACAAAATTTTGCGCGGGGCGAAGCCCGCCGACTTGCCGGTCCAACAGCCGACCAGGTTCGACCTCGTCATCAATCTGAAGACCGCCAGGGCACTCGGTCTGAAAGTACCGGAGTCATTCCTGTTACGCGCCGACGAGGTGGTTGAATGAGCGCGGCCGGGCAGCCACCAAGGGACCGCCGCCCAGGAACTGGTTGGAAAGTATGTCGGGGTTTGGGAGAAAGACGGAAAGGACTGGAGGCTCACCACCGACAGATGGAACGAGGGCACGCAGGATCGTTCATTGTCCGCTTCGCGCCAAAGGTGGCTGCGCGCTCGGTGGGGTCTGACTAAGGCCACTCGAATAAGCGGTGCCGAAGGTCGACATCATCCGACCGATCGTATGCCTCGCGGGTCAGTATTTCGGTTCGAGGCCACGTTATCGATCTCGCCATAGGTAATCCCGATATCCTTCAGCTCCTGATTACTCAGGCTACAAAGATCGCGCCTCAGCCGCTCCCATTTCCGCCACTCTTGAAATGCGTTCCAGCAATTCTTGAAAACGCTGACATGGCGTCGCTGGGAGTCTGTCGTCTGGACCAAGCCCGTTGTCTGATAAATCACGCTCATCGCAGCATCCTCGGGCATCTTGTTTCCACCCTGGCATGCTGCCTAAATCCGGCCCGGCACGCTTGATCCGCCGCTTACATTTTCCTTACGGGCGGCTTATTCTTTACTTTCCAGGTATTGCCGGGTTTTACCGGAGACCGTCCAGAGGGATTTCGCGTCTTGCGCTATCTCTTCGAAGACTACGAACTGGATTCTGGCCGCCGCGAGCTGTGCCGCGAGACAAACGTCGTCGCCCTGGCGCCACAGACCTTTGACTTGCTGGACTACCTCATCCGCAACCGCGAGCGCGTGGTTTGCAAGGATGAGCTCATCACAGCCATTTGGAAGGGACGGTGCGTGTCGGATGCCGCGCTGACGACCCGCCTGAATGCCGCTCGGTCCGCAATTGGCGATTCCGGGGAGAAACAGCGGCTGATCAAGACGCTGCCAAGGAAGGGCTATCGCTTTATTGGGATGGTGCAGGAGGTTCGCGGGGCCCCCACGGAGGCAGTAACCGAAATCCAGAGGGAGACGCCTATACCTGCCCTCACACTCCCCGACAAACCGTCGCTGGCCGTTCTCCCATTCACCAACCTGAGCTCCGATCCAGAGCAGGAGTATTTCGCCGACGGCATGGTCGAGGACATCATCACTGGCCTTTCACGGTCCAAATCGCTGTTCGTCATCGCGCGACAGTCCACTTTTACCTACAAAGGCAAGGCTATCGACATCAGGCAGGTCGGCCGCGAGCTGGGCGTTCGGTATGTGCTCGAAGGCAGTGTGCGCAAATCCGGCGATCGAGTTCGCATTGCCGGGCAGTTGATCGAGGCCACGACGGGTGCTCATCTTTGGGCGGACCGGTTCGACAGCCAGCTCAAGGATATCTTCGATCTGCAGGACCAAGTGACGAGTAGCGTGATTGGCGCGCTCTTTCCTCAATTGGAGCGCGCCGAGATAGAGCGCGCAAAACGCAAGCCAACCGAAAATCTTCAGGCCTACGACTACTATCTTCGTGCACTCTCAAGCTTCTATGAATTCACCCGCGAACAGAACATTGAGGCCCTCAGATTGATCCGGCTTGCTGTCGAGATCGATCCCGGATTGGCCTCGGCATACGCGCTTGGTGCTTATTGCTATCTGCAACGAAAGATCTTCGGCTGGACGATCGACGCGGATCAGGAACTGAACGACACCCGACGGTTGGCAAGGCGTGCAATCGAGCTCGATAAGGATGATCCAACTGTACTCGTGAGAGCCGGGCAGGCAATTGCCGCCGTATTATATGAGATGGACGATGGCGTGGCCCTCGTCTCCCGAGCGTATGAACTTAACCCGAATCTGGCTATCGCGCGGTATACCATCGGCTGGGAACACATACGCCGTGGCGACGTAGAGGCGGCGCTTGGGCAGTTCCATGCCGGGGGGCGTCTAAGCCCAATGGATCCGTTTCTTTTTCTGATGCAGACCGGCATAGCGTTTGCGCATTTCCTGACGGATCGATACGAGGACGGGTCATCATGGGCCAAGTCGGCTGTGCTGCACCGGCCCAATTATCTCAACGCACAATTTATTCTGGCGGCATGTCACGCAATGTCTGGAAGGGTCGAGGAAGCCCGGATGATCGGTGCGCGCCTGATGGAAGCGAGGCCGGCTCTGCGCGTCTCCACACTCGTGCCAAAGCTCGCTCGATTTTACAGGCCGGAACACCTCGAAAGGGTCATGCGAACTTTCCCCATCATGGGTATACCCCCATGAGTGCGTGCGGTTGTCGGGAAAGACTGGTCTCATTCCAATTCACATCAACCGCGCAGTAGGGAATGGCCGCTTGTGGGCCCTTCGCCGACGTGGCGTTGCCCGCTGCTGATTTCGGCTTGTGGCCCCTTGGCGGACTTGATTGGCGTTATGGCTGACTTCCGCTTTGCCGGAGATGGCCGACATTATCGCCAAAAGGCAGAGACTGCTTCCGTCGGTCGGAAAGGCGAGGATCGTGGATCACTTGTGGTATCCACCCATCAGCACGCGAGCGTGCCCGACGCCTTCGCGAACTTGCGCACGAACGAAATGTGGACGTATCTGGTGCGGCGACGGCGGCGCAGGCAACGAGAACGAAATAAGCCATTGATCAAGTTGGTGGGCCCGGCAGGACCCGAACCTGCAACCAGACCGTTATGAGCGAGAGGATATCCGCCGGCTTCGCCGATTTTGCTGTGTTTTCGTTTGCTTTTGCTCGCGTTTGTTCCGTTTTGACGAAGTTGTTTCTGGTGCGAAACTGGTGCGGCGCGCTCCAGCTTTGGTCGCCAGCCAGCGATTAGTCAGCTGTCAAAACGTCTCGGTAATCTTGCTCAGGCGAGGGGGACGATCCGGGTCGAATCCGCGAGCGCGCGCCGCCTGCTCGATCATTCGATAGGCCGGAACGAGCATGGTGATCGGGTCGGTGGCGGGGTCATCCTCGGCCAACCAGGGCAGCGAGCCATGCGGTCCGCCGCAGAGATGCAGCGCGATCTTTTGCTCACGCAATTCCTCTGCCAGCGCGTCCACCGTGGCCGCCGTTTCATCCATGAGGCGCATCATGACCACCGGCGTGCGCGACGATAGCGCGGCACGCGGCCCATGCTGCAGCTCGGCGGCGCTCAGGCCGATGGAGGGCAGGCGCAGGATTTCCGAAAGCTTGAGCGCGATCTCCCTCGCTGAGCCCAGGCCCAGGCCGCGAGCCGCCACAAACACAGCTGACGCCTTGGCGAGGTCATCGACAATCTCGGACCAGTCGAGCGCCAGCGCGCGGTGCAGGCGCTCGGGCAGCCGGTCGAGGGCCGACCGCAGCGCACGATCTTCCGCCAGCTCGGCAACCAGTCCGGCGCCGGCGGCCATCGAGCCGATTACGGTCTTTGTCGCCGCTACGGAGAGCTCTTGGCCGGCGTCGATCGGAACGACGAACTCCGCTTCGTCAGCCACCGGTGACGACGTCGCATTGACGACGGCAATGGTGCGGGCGCCCGATGCGCGCGCAGATCTGGTCGCTGCGACGAGATCGGGGCTGCGTCCGGATTGCGAGATCACGATGAACAGCGCATCGCGCAGCATCAAGGGTGTGCGAAATGCCGTGATCACCGAGGGAGCGCTTGCTGAGACAGGAAGGCGAAGCCGCGTCTCGACAAGGTATCTCAAGAAAACCCCGGCATGCCCGGAGCTTCCCCGACCACACACGACGCACAAGGGGGCGGAGCCAATCCCAATCCGCTGTGCGATGCCGCGTGTGGCTGGGCGGTTGCGAACAATGTTGGCGACAACATCAGCGCTTTCCCCGATTTCGCTCGCCATCGCGGATGTCGTCACGGCTCAACCACTCCGCCTCGGTTGCGTCCCGCCGCTCCCTTTGGGAGCCGCTCACGATGCGAGTCACGATTCCTGGCAAGCTCGACAAACACGTGCCGAAGGTTGCCGTCACAGTTCTTCAGAACGGTCTCCGCATCAACCCTGTCGACACCCAACGCCAGAAGAACTGCCGTCTTGATGTCGCCCTCGGCCTGCTCGAGCGAGCGTGCCGCGTGCGAGGGATCACAGCCCGCGATTTGCGCCACCATGGCCTCGGCGCGCCGCTTCAGCTTGGCATTGGTCGGAGGCATGTTCACCATCATGCCGCGATACACCCGGCCAAGGCGCAGCATGATCCCTGAGGAGATTAGGTTGAGCACGACCTTCTGAGCGGTGCCCGCCTTCATCCGCGTGGAGCCGGCGATCAGCTCGCGGCCGGTCTCGATCAGGATCGGAAACTTTGCCGATGCCAGCAGTACGGTGCCGGGATTGTTGGCGACACCAATCGTCACTGCATCGAGAGACCCTGCCTGCTGCAGCGCCGCGACCGTGAACGGCGTTGTGCCGCTGGCGGCTACCGCGATCACCACGTCGTGCGGCGTGAGCCGTGCGGCGTTGATCTGCGCGACTGCATCTTCGACATCGTCCTCCGCGCCCTCGATGCTGGCGGCGAACGCGCTGTCACCGCCGGCGACGACGAAGCGGACGCGCTCACGGGGCCAGGCGAAGGTCGGCGTCAGCTCGGCGCCGTCTTGAACCGCCACGCGGCCTGAGGTGCCGGCGCCGACATATACAATGCGACCGCGATCGCGATCGCCCAGCGCCGTCTTGGCCGCTTCGGCTGCCGCAGTGATCGCGGGAAGGGCATGGCGGATTGCGGCGACCGCCGAAAGCTGGCCCTCCCACATCGCTTCCATCGCTGACGTGAGCGACCATGCATCAAGGTCGGCAAATCTGGGATCGACTTCTTCGGTGGCCATATTATTGATCCAAGCGTCATGAAACGCGGAACTTCGAAGCCTGTTCATGGTCAGTTTCTCTCTTGGGCAGGTCCATCTTGGGCAGGTCCATCTTGGGCAGGTCGAGCCGCCCTCGCGTCAGAAGCAACGCGCCGGCCGTTGCGGCGGCGTCAGGTCGCCTCAGGCGGGCGCGCAGATCGGGCGTCAGCCAGGGCGTAGTCGCATCCGCGAGTCCGCCCACCAGCGCGAGCCGGTCAATTCCTCTCGCCAGGAACAGATCAGGCAGATCACCAATGGCATCGGCCACGCGTTCGACAATGCGACGGCCGACCGGATCGCCCTGACTGGCGTGCCGCATCATGGTCGGCGCGAACGCGGCGTAGTCTGTGGCCTTGGCTTCTTCGGACCATGCCACGGCCTGATAGGGATCTTGATCGAATGCGCCCAGCAACTCTGAAAGCAGTAGGGTCAGCTCACCGCGGCGATCCGCGGCCCGCAGCGCCAGTCGAACAGGGTGACCAATACCGGCGAGGCCAATTCCGGCGTGCATTCGCGCGAAATCCTCGTGCGTCAGTCCGGACTGTGCGGCCGCCGCTTCGGTGGCAGGCCCCGAGCTCGCTTCACCGAGTGCCCCGCCGTTTTCGATCCGGGCGCGGCAGCGGGTTCCGCCGCCATCCATGCCGAGATACGTGGCACCTTTTGTTCCCATGGGAAGTTAACGCGAGGATTTAGCTCCGGGTCCCGAAGCCCGTTGTGTACATATAAGGACCTATACGGGACGGGACTCGCCTCACGAGTCCGTGACTGCCATTTTCGGATCACCACTGATGGGCCAAGCTGGGTCTTCCGTCGTTCTCTCGATTGCCGCTCAGCACATCTTTGATGGTGCCGACATGCGCGGGCCGGGGTTGGTCAGGATCTCGCAGGGGCGGATTGAAAGCGTCACCGAGGAGGCGCGCGCCTCGATCCAACTTCCCCGAGATGCGATCCTTGCACCCGGATTCGTCGACGTTCAGGTGAACGGAGGCGGGGGCGTTCTTCTCAACGACCAGCCAACGGTGGCCGGCGTTCGACGCATCGTCGAGGCGCACCGCAAGGCGGGGACCACGGGCTGCTTGCCAACCCTCATCACCGATCGAAGCGAGGTCATCGAACGATTGGCTGTAGCAGCTCAGGCGTGCCTCGAAATTCCCGGCGTGCTCGGCTTTCATTTGGAAGGTCCGGCCCTCAACAGGTCTCGCAAGGGCATTCATCCGGAAGCCGAGATACGCGTGCCCGATCGGCGCGACCTCGCCGCCATCAAAAGTTTCGGGCACCGCGGCCGCTCCATTGTGACCTTGGCCCCGGAATGCGTGCCCGCGTCCATGATCGATGAATTGATCGGCGCCGGATTGCGCATCGCGGCCGGCCACAGCGACGCCACCGCAGACGAAATCGGGCAGGCGGTCGATCGCGGTGTCTCGGGGGTGACCCATCTGTTCAATGCCATGTCGCAGCTGAACGCCCGAGAACCGGGCTTGGTGGGCGCCGCGCTGGGGGATGACCGGTTGTTTGCAGGGATCGTTTGCGACGGCATCCACGTTGACCGCACCGGTTTGCGTGTCGCCTTCCGCTGCAAGGGACGCGATCGATTGATGCTGGTCACCGATGCCATGCCTTTGGTGGACACGAACGACCGGCAATTCATGCTCCAGGGAAGGCAAATCACGTTGCACGAGAATCGGCTGACTGGCCGGGATGGCACGCTCGCGGGTGCTCACCTCACCATGATCGAGGCGGTGCGCAACGCTGTTGGGCTGCTCGGAATCTCCCTTGTCGATGCCCTCATCATGGCCTCTCGGACGCCCGCAGCATTTCTGGGCCTTGAGTCCGAGCTCGGACGGATCGCGCCCGGATACCGCGCGGATCTTGTCGCCTTCAATCCGAACTTTGAGGTCGTCGGCACATGGATAGGCGGAGTCGGTTCGATGGGCGAGGCGAGTAAGGCTTCCGAGCGAGGTTAGATGCGCAACCATCCCATCATCGTGCAGAAATATGGTGGTGTCTGCCTTGAAACGCCGGCGAAGATTCGCGCGGTTGCGCGCAGTCTCGGCAACTTGCACGGCCGCGGTCGTCGTGTCGTGGCGATCGTCTCCGCATGGGCACGACCACCGACCAGTTGATCCAGATGGCTCATCAGGTCAGCCCGATTCCCAACCGCCGCGAGCTCGATATGCTACTGACGACTGGTGAGCGCATCAGCATGTCCCTGATGAGCATGGCACTTTTCGATCTCCGCGTGCCTGCGATCAGCTTCACCGGCAGCCAGGCCGGCGTGATGACCGACGACAGTTCACGAGGTGAGACCATGGCCGCCGCGTCAAAGCTAGCACTTGATTTCCTGCTGCGACGGGCGACAATGACGTCGCGCCAGCTTCTGGTACCGAACTTCACATAAGACGGGGCAAACCCGCACGGCTACGGCTATACCGTCGCTGCGCGGGAGGGATCGTTATGACGGTAGGGTTCAAGCGCTGGCTGCAGCGCCGACCTGATCCAGGCCGCCGGTCGTATCGCCGTTACGATTGGGAGCGGTGCAATCGCGCTGCTGCACCGCGAAGAACCCGCCCTGGTTGGCGGCGAACTCGCCACCACGGCGGGGCAAGTGGACACCACCCAATGATCATCGAGCCAATGCATTGCGCAGGCACCAACGCGCGCAAGCGTTGAACCACGGAGACGCAATAGACTGAAAGGGACTCCAAGCCGGCGGCAAGACTGGCCGTAGAGCATCAACTCGGACACATCGAGGGAGGGATGCATGACGACAGTAACCCGACGTAACGTCCTCAAGGGCGGTACCGCGCTTGCGGGCGGCATGGCCGGCATCCTGGCGGTTGGTAGGGCGCCCGCCTATGCGCAAGCCACCACGGTGCACTGGCTACGCTGGACTGACTTCGTTCCGGCGTCAGATCAGCTGCTGCGCAACGAAATCGCCAAGGAGTGCGAGAAAGCGCTCGGCATAAAGCTCAATATCGAGACCATCAACGCCAACGACATCCAGGCCCGGGTAACCTCGGCGATCCAGTCCGGGTCCGGCCCCGACGTCGTCTGCGTCCTCAACAATTGGGGGCAACTTTACGGCGAAAGCGTCGTAGACGTCAGCGACATCGCGGAAGCACTCGGCAAGAGCCAGGGCGGCTTCTACGAAACATCCCGCGCTGTCGCCAATGACGGCAAGAAATGGATTGCCGTACCGTGGTGCATCGTCGGCCTGCAGATCGCGTACCGAAAGTCCTGGTTTGCCGAGATCGGCTACACGGACGGAAAATTCCCCCAGACGTGGGAGGAGTATCGCGAGGCCGGCAAGAAGCTGAAGGCAAAGGGACGGCCAATCGGCCAAACGCTGGGTCACACCTTCGGCGATGCGCCCGCCTTCGCCTACCCCTACCTGTGGTCCTGGGGCGGCAAGGAGGTCGAGGCAGACGGCAAGACGGTTGTGCTGAATAGCCCCGCAACGGTCGAGGCGGTTAAATTCATGGTGGCCTTCTGGAAGGACGCCCACGATGAAGGTGGGCTCGCCTGGGACGATTCCAACAACAACCGCGCTTTTCTGTCCGGGACATGCAGCGCCACGCTCAATGGCGCCTCGATCTACATCGAGACCCTGCGCAAGCCGGATACCTACAAGACGGAGGCCGGCGGGCCGCTGAAGGACGACATCCTGCATGCCGCGCTGCCCAAGGGCCCCGGCGGGCAATTCAGCTATCACGTCCCGTTCTCGAATCTCCTGATGGGTTATTCGAAGAACCAGGATGCGGCGAAGAAATTCCTTGGCTGGATTCACTCCAAGGACGTCTACGACAAATGGTTCGTCTCCCAGAAGGGCTTCTCGGTCGGCCCGACCACGGATTGGGAAAAGCACAAGCTGTGGGGCGACGACCCGATCATGCTGCCCTACAAGCAAGCCGCGCGCACGGGGCGGTTCGCTGGCTACGAGGGACCCTCTACGCGCAGGGCGGCCGAAGTCGTGACCAAGTACGTCATCGTTGATATGTACGCAAAGGCTGTCCAAGGCATGCCCCCCGAGGATGCCGTGAAATGGGCAGAGGCTGAGCTCAAGAAGGTCTACGTCTGAGGATAAGCCGCCCCCCTCCCATTTTTCGAGGGGCGGCGGAATCTTCCGGCCGACGAGGATCGAACATGGCGATAAGCGCGGTTTCCGACACCACGCTCCGCGAGGCGCCGCCTCCCCGGCGACAGCGTTTGCTCGAGGACGAGCGCTGGCTGGCGTTCGTGCTGCTAGTGCCGACCATCGTACTGCTCGGCATGTTTATCGCCTATCCCTTCATGCGAGGGATATTGCTGTCGGTCACCAGCTCGCGCGTCGGTATTCCCGGCGACTTCGTCGGCCTCGCCAACTTCTACAAGATCTTCAATGACGGGATCTTTCGCACCGCCGTCTACAATACCTTCCTCTATACGGGCGTGACCACCGTCTTCAAGCTGGCGCTAGGGCTGTGGCTGGCCATGCTGCTCAACCGTAATTTCCGCGGCAAGGCTTTTATGCGTGCTTTCATCCTGCTGCCGTTCATTATTCCGACCGTGCTCTCGACTTTCGCCTGGAAGTGGATGTTCGACCCGACGTTCAGCGTTCTCAATTGGCTCCTCTACCATTTCGGCTTGATCACCGGTCGGATCAATTGGCTGGGCGATCCGGACCTTGCCATGATCTCGATTATCATTGTCAACATCTGGCGCGGGGTGCCGTTCTTCGCCATCAGCCTGCTCGCCGGCCTGCAGACCATCAGTCCCGAACTCAACGAGGCCGCCGCCATCGACGGCGCCAAGCCGTGGCAGCGGTTCTGGCACATCACCTGGCCGCTGCTGTTGCCCGTGACCATGGTCGTGATGCTGTTCTCGGTGATTCAGACGTTCGCCGACTTCCAGATTGTCTATGTGATGACGGGCGGCGGGCCGGCCAACGCAACGCACCTGTTCGCCACCTACGCCTATCAGATCGGCGTCGGCACAGGCCTCCTGAGCGAGGGCGCCGCGATCTCGCTCGCGATGTTTCCGGTCCTGTTTCTGATCGTCGTCCTCCAGCTTCTCTACATCCGCCGCGTGGAGGTCCGCTGAGCCATGATCGAAGGCGCAAGGTGGCGAAAGTGGGTGTTCTTTTACGTGCCCATGGCGCTGTTCCTGCTTTTCCTGTTGTTCCCGTTCTACTGGATGGTGATCACGTCGGTGCGGCCGGACGGCGAGCTTTACCGGCCTTGGAATTCGAGCAACTACAATCCGTTCTGGACCTGGAAACCGACCTGGGACCATGTCAGGTACCTGTTCGAGGAGACGTTGTTCGCATCGTGGCTGTGGAACACGACGTTCATCGCGCTCGCATCAACCGCCATCTCGCTCGTGTGCGGTGTGTTCGCCGGCTATGCTCTGTCGCGGCTGAACTTTCCATTTGCCGGCAGCCTGGGCACCGCCATCTTCATTACCTATCTGGTGCCTCAGACGCTGCTGTTCATTCCGCTGGCAGAGATCATACGCAACTATCGGCTGGGTGACACGCCGTGGTCACTGATCCTGACCTATCCGACCTTCCTGATTCCATTCTGCACCTGGATCATGATGGGCTACTTCAAGGCGGTACCGAAGGAGCTCGAGGAATGCGCGCGCATTGACGGCGCCTCGCGCTGGCAAGCGATGCTCTACATCGTCATCCCGGTGGCGGTCCCGGGCATCCTCTCGGCCGGCATCTTCGCTTTCACGCTATCGTGGAATGAGTTTATCTACGCGCTCGTCTTCCTGTCCTCGCCTGAGCAGAAGACCGTGCCGGTCGGCGTCACGTCGGAGCTGATCCGCGGCGATGTATTCTATTGGGGGCCGCTGATGGCTGGGGCCCTGCTTGGATCGATACCGGTTGCTATCGCCTATTCGTTCTTCGTCGAGCACTACGTCGCGGGATTGACCGGATCAGTGAAGGGCTGACAGCACCGCGGATCGCAAGGGTTCGAAAGCGCGCATAGCGACAGCGCATAATCCGCTGGAGGCAGGTGGAAGCGAATGGGCCAGGTCGTGCTCAAGGGGATCAACAAGTTTTTTGACAGCGTGCACGCTGTCAAAGACGTCAATCTGCAGATCCGCGACAAGGAGTTCATGGTGTTCGTTGGACCCTCCGGCTGCGGCAAGACGACGACGCTCAGGATGATCGCCGGGCTCGAAGCGATCAGCTCCGGCGACATTTCCATCGACGGCAACGTGGTCAATGAATTGGCACCCATGGACCGTGACATCGCCATGGTGTTCCAGAATTACGCTCTGTACCCGCACATGACCGTGTACGACAACATGGCGTTCGGCCTGAAGATGCGAAAATTCGAAAAACCCGAGATTGACAAGCGCGTGCTGGAGGCGGCTGAGATCCTCGGCATCGGCGAATTGCTACAGCGCAGGCCACGCCAGCTCTCGGGCGGCCAGCGCCAGCGCGTGGCGTTGGGCCGTGCTATCGTGCGCCACCCCCGCGTGTTCTTGTTCGACGAGCCGCTGTCGAACCTCGATGCCAAGCTGCGGGTGCAGATGCGCGTTGAGCTGAAGAAGCTGCATCTGCGTCTCGGCACCACAGCCATTTACGTTACCCACGATCAGGTCGAAGCCATGACGCTGGGTGACCGGGTTGTCGTCATGAAGGACGGCGTGGTCCAGCAGGTGGGGGAGCCGCTCGAGCTGTACAATCAGCCCGCCAACAAGTTCGTCGCCGGCTTCATCGGCTCCCCGGCCATGAATTTCGCCGCCGTTACGGTGACCGAGGCGAACGGATCGCTGATTGCCGAGAACTCCGGCCTGCGCATCAGGCTACCGGACGAGACCGCGCAGCGGCTGCGCGGCCATATTGGACGCGAGCTCATGCTCGGCGTGCGGCCGGAGGACCTGACCGTGGCGGGTAGCGCTGATCTCGGCCACCCATGCTTCGATGCTGTGATTGAAGTGGTCGAGCAACTCGGCTCGGAAATCCTGCTCGATATGAAGGTCGGCGAGAGTATCATGGTGGCGAGCGTCGAGCCGACCGCAAGGGTGAGGGTGGGCGACAAGCTGCGCGTTGCCATGCGGCCTTCCAGGCTTCATGTTTTCGATGCGCAGACGGAGGCGGCCATCTAGGCAGTTGGCCAACGCCACTGGCGAAGGGAATTCGATCAGAACTGGTGACCTCCCTGTCACTAGCTCCGATGACGCCCGGAGAGCGGCCTGACCATTCCGCGCCCTTTTTGCTGCGTGCTTGAGGATCAAGTCAGCGATGTCGGCTCAGCGAGACAAGGCGGACATTGTGCCGGCGAGTGCGGAGGCCCGGAAATAGCATGGGGCTCGCAATCCGCGAGCCCCGTTGCGCATTCGGCGATTTCAGGCCTTGTGATGGACAGTCTGCAGGCCGTAGACCGGCGTCGGGATGCTCTCGTAGCGCGCCTTCAACTGCAGGGAAAGGAATTGCGAGTAATGTCGCGACTGATGCAGATTGCCGCCGTGGAACCATAAGCCTTCCTGCTGCGTCGGCTTCCACATGTTGCGCTGCTCACCCTCCCATGGGCCGGGGTCCTTTGTCGTATTCGAGCCGAGGCCCCAGACCTTGCCGACTTTGTCGGCCATTTCCCGACTAACGAGATCGGCGACAAATCCGTTCATCGAGCTGTAGCCGGTGGCATAGACGATCACGTCCGCTGGCAATTCCTTGCCGTTGTCGAGCCTGACGCCGTTGGGCGTGATTTCCTCGACCTGTCCAGCGAACAGTTTGATTTTGCCGTCAATGATAAGTTGTGAGGCGCCGACGTCGATGTAATAGCCCGAGCCGCGGCGCAGATATTTCATGAATAGCCCGGAATCGTCGTCACCGAAGTCGAGCCTGAACCCGGCCTTCTCCAGCCCGGCATAGAAAGCGGCGTCATCCTGGCGGATCTTGTCGTAGACCGGCTTCTGAAACTGATTCAATATCCGGTAGGGCAGTGAAGCGAAGATCAGATCGGCCTTTGCCGTCGTCGTTCCGCCGCGGACGGCGCGTTCGGAATAAAGATCGGCGATACTCTCCATCAGCGAATCCGAGCGCACAATGTGGGTCGTTGAGCGCTGCACCATCGTTACGTCGACGCCGGCCTCGTATAGCGCAGCGCAGATGTCATGGGCCGAATTGTTCGAGCCGATCACCACTACCTTCTTGCCTTTGTAGCCGCCGGAGCCGGGATGGCGTGAGGAATGGTGTTGCTCGCCCTTGAACGTTTCCATGCCTTTGATTTTCGGCATATTCGGCTTGGCCGACATGCCGGTCGCGAACACAAGCTGCTTGGGCCGCAGAGTAATCTCCTTGCCATCGCGTTCGACGATGACGGTCCATTCCTTTTTGGTATCGTCCCAACTGGCGCGTTTGGCCGTGGTGTTCGACCAGTAGTTCAGCTCCATGACCTTGGTGTACATTTCCAGCCAATCGCCGATTTTGTCCTTGGGCGAGAACACAGGCCAGTTCTTGGGGAAATCGATGTAGGGCAAGTGATCGTACCAGACGGGGTCGTGCAGGCAGAGCGACTTGTAGCGGTTGCGCCAGGAATCGCCGGCGCGTGCGTTCTTTTCGACGATGATCGTCGGCACACCGAGCTGGCGCAGCCGCGCCCCGAGCGCAATGCCGCCCTGTCCGCCGCCGATGACAAGCACGTCAGGCTGGGTCTTGAAGCCGAGTTGCTCGACTTCCTCGTCGCGCAGTTCCTTCCAGGTCTTGGCGCCGGGATTGACGCCGTGCCTGGCGCCGAGCGGTCGGCTGAAGCCAGCCTTTTCCTCATGGGCCTTCAGTTCGGCCATGGTCGTCAAGAGCGTCCAGATCTGACCATTCTGCAGGCGGATGAGTCCATATCCGCGCGCGACCTCGGTCTCAAACGTGATCCAAGATTCGGTCACGCCGCCGGCCTCGGTTGGCGTTTCACCCTCGGCGATTTTCCAGTTGCGCGGCTTCACATGCGTGAGGCAATGCGCGAGCATGTCGCGGACCTGATCGCGGCCTTCCATGGTCTTGATGTTCCAGGTGAAGGCAACGAGGTCGCGCCAGTAGCATTCCGGAGCGAACATTCCAACGGCGGCGTCGAGATCGCCCGCCGCAAGCGCAGCTTCAAACTCGTCGAGGAAACCCTGGACGCGCGCACTAAGCGTGGTGTCGAGCATCACTTCCTCCCGGATGTTGTTTGCAATTTTTCTACACAGGCAGCGTAACCTTACCCCAACCATCGCGGGAATCCAGACTCGCGCGGCAGGGTTCCCGGTCGGCTTCAGCGCCTCTCAGCGCTCGCCTGCAACAACGCCGCTTTGCCTACCGACGATGGGGTAGACTAAGAGCTATGTTTGCTGCGGTGCATGCGTCCGAAATTGGCCCGAAGGCGAAGATCGGGACGGCAAGATCCATGTCGAGGAAACCTATTTCCACTGCGGCAAGGCGCTGATGCGCTCGAAGCTGTGGAATCCGGCCGCGCAGGTCGAGCGCAACAGCTTTCCGACGCTCGGCCGGATCATCGCCGAGCAGACTGCCGCCATCGAGGTTGCGGAGGCCGAGAAGACGATGGAAGAAGCCTACCGTACGAGGCTCTACTAGGAACGGCCAATCTCGGATCCTGATGGCTACGCGACGCTATCTGGTTTGACCGACGAACGAAGGGCGTCTCGGTACCAGTCTCCTATCTCGCTCGCCGTCATCAAAGCTACGCCGTCATGTCCGATGACATAGTCGAACAACTCCTCGAGATATTTGATCCGATGGGGCACGCCGGTGATGTAGGGATGGATCGAGATCGCCATCACGCGCGCATTGTCGGCGCCTTCGAGATAAAGCCGATCGAACTGATCGATCCCGCGCTTCAGGAACTGATCGGACGGCAGTTGCTGCAGAGCGTGGACGACAATGTCGTTGGTTTCGACGGTGTAGGGGATCGTCGTGATGGTGCCGTGAGGCGTTGCGATGTCTTGTGGAAGGTCGTCGATGACCCAGTCGGCGACATATTCGATGCCGTTGAGGCGCAACAGATCGAGCGTTTCCTCGGTTTCCGTCAGGCCAGGGCTCTCCCATGAGCGTGGCGCGCGGCCCGTGAATTTGGAGATCGTGTCGACCGAGCGTTTGATCGCGTCGGCCTGATCGGGAATCCGGTGCATGGGGCCTTGCGTAAATCCGTGGCCCATGAACTCGAATCCGGCCTCGCGCGCGGCGGAAGCGATGCGGGGATAGGCGTTGCATACGTCGGCGTTCGCAGCCAGCGTCACCGGAATGTTGCGGTCGGTCAGCGCCTTGAATTGCCGCCAGAAGCCGGCGCGCATCCCGTATTCGTGCCATGACCAGTTCGGCACGTCGGGCAGCAGCGGCTGTCCCATCGGCGGGCTCAGCACGACGCGCGGCATCGCGTTCTCGATGCGCCATTCCTCGACATTGAGGATCACCCACACCGCAAGGCGTTTGCCGTCCGGCAATTGCAGCTTCGGCCGGTCGACAAGGGCCTGATAGGGAATGCGGTCGCTGAGGGCCATGACGAGCCTCCTGTCGTGATGAAGAGCTGAAACTATTGTGAGCCGGCAGAGACGCGCGGTATCACCTGCTCGGCCATCAGGATCATCGAACGGCGCCCGAGCTCGCGGTCCTTCCAGTCCTTGCCGGCATAGAGCAGGGTGCCGAACTGGCCGACCTCCTCCTGGAGCGCCAGGATTTGGTCGGCTACGCTGTCGGGCGTGCCATAGATGGTGAGCTTGTCGCAGACGGATTCGAGCGTGACCTCGTCGTCAGGCTGGTCGCGCCGTGTCTTGAACAGCTCGATGCGGCCGTTGCGCTTCAGCTTGGTGAAGAGCGAGCGGTAATAGTAGACGTAAGGGCTGTCCGGATCGGTGGCGTAGGCCTTGGCGGTCGCCATGTCCTTGGCGACGAACACGCTCTTGGCCACGCGCCAATTGGCAAAGTCAACGGTCCTGCGGACGCGTTCGCAGCCCTCGACATATTTCGGCCAGTGGCTCTTCACCCACATCGGCATCAGAAAATTGGCCGAGATCGGATCCCAGCCGCGCGCGGCGGCCTCGGTGACGCCCTTCGAGAACGGCGCGACAGCGGTGACGACGATCGGCGGGTGCGGCCGCTGCAAGGGACGGGCGATGAAGCCCTGGCCGATATCGGCCATCAGCGTCTTGTGCGTCGTGATGTTCCAGAACTTGCCTTCGATGTTGTATGGCGGCTCGCTCGCCCAGATTTGCAGGACCTGGTTGATCGCTTCGAGGAACATCGCGTTCCGGTCGCGTTCGAGCGTGCCGAACAGCTCCGCATCCGAGAGCAGGCCGCCCGGGCTGATGCCGAAGATCAGCCGTCCGTCGAGCATGTGATCCAGCATCGCGATCGTGGCGGCGACGGTGGCCGGGTGCACGTTCGGCATGTTGACGGTGCCGGTGCCGAGCTTGATCTGTTTGGTCGCCGCGGCAATCCAGGCAAGGAATGCGATGCAGGAGGTGATGTTCTCGGCCCGGTCGGTGACGTGCTCGCCGACATAGGCTTCGGAGAAGCCCAGCTCGTCGGCCAGCAAGAACGCTTCGCGATCCTCCCGCAGCGACTGTCGCCAGTCCTTGTCCAGCGGATGGATAGGCATCGTGAAGAAGCCCAGTTTCATGGCCGGTCCCTCGTATGTTCGTCGGCTGGATCGCCGATCTCTGTCATGAACGCCGCGTGTTGCCCGGTGCGCTCAGGCTTGCGTTCCCATCAGCTTGTCCATGGTGGTTCGTAAATGCCTGCGCATCGCCTCCATCGCCCTGATGCGATCGCGCTGCTCGATTGCATCGATCAGGGCATCATGTTCGGCAAAGGACGAATAGTCGTCCGGCGGCCGCGTCGGTCGCGTATCGAGCCATCGCCACACGACGGCGCGCCGGACGTCGTCGACGGTGCGATGAATCTCTGACAGCAAGGGATTTGCGGTCGCCTCGGCAATCAGCCGGTGCAGCCGCCCGTCCAGGGTCTCATAGTCTTTCCACGTCTCGGCCTCGCGCATCTGCCGCGCCAGCACGCGCATGCCCTCGATCTGCTTGAAGGTGGCGTTGACCGCAGCCAGGCTCGCAAGCTCGGGCTCGAGCACGAGACGCGCTTCCATTGCGTTGCGCGGGCTGGTGCTGTCGCGAAGGCCGTCGAGATTGGCGACGCCGGTTTCCGCTGGCGCGCGAATGAAGGTGCCGCGGCCGACCTCGCGCGAGAGGCGGCCGTCCAGCTCGAGTCGCGCGAGCGCCTTGCGGATCTCGTTGCGCGAAACGCCGAACTGCGCAGCGAGTTGCCGCTCCGGTGGAAGCCGCGTGCCGGGACCCCCCTCAGTCAATCGAGCCAACAAGTCGAGCACTGGTCAAATCCTCGTCGCAACCAATATCAACCAATCCGTATTCAATGGCATCTTCATTCATAAATGCAAGACCAAAACATCAGAGCCGATAATTTGGCGTTGACAGAAAGATATTTCGGCGCGAGGCTGCAACCAATCAAAAGGCCAATGGTAAAATTGGTCAACCAATAGGTGAGGATCGTTGCAATGGTCGAGGCCGCTGGCGTTCACACGTCAACCGACATGCCCATTCCCGACACGATGAAGGCCTGGGTGTTGGGAGATCCCAATCAGCTCCGCCTAATCGAGAAGCCGGTGCCGATGCCGAAGCGGGCCGAGGTGCTCGTTCGCATCGATGCGGTCGCGATCTGCGCCACCGACCTGGAGATTATCGAGCACGGAACGCCGGCGCTGGTCCAGGGTGGTCCGCCCTTCAACAAGAATTTCACGCCCGGGCACGAATACATGGGCACGGTGGCGGCGCTCGGGCCCGGTGTGGATGAATACAGGATCGGGGAGCGCGTCACCGTCGAGATCCATGCCGGCTGCGGCCAGTGCAAGCGGTGCCGGCAGGGCATGTACACATCCTGCCACAACTACGGCCTGAACTACGGCGATGTCGACAAAGGCCACCGCGCGAACGGCTTCACGACGGATGGCGGCTTTGCGGAATATGCCGTCAACCACATCAACACGCTTTCACGCGTGCCTGGCGACATGAGCGACGAGGAGGCCACGCTGGTCGTGACGGCCGGCACCTCCATGTACGGCCTCACCGAACTCGGCGGCCTCGTCGCGGGTGAAAGCGTCGTCGTGACCGGGCCAGGGCCGATCGGACTTCTCGCGGTGGCCGTCGCCAAGGCGCTCGGCGCCAGTCCCGTGATCCTCTCGGGTACCCGCGATGCCCGGCTTGCGATCGGCACCAAGCTCGGGGCCGACCGCGTCGTCAATGTGCGCAATGAGGATCTGGTCGCGGTCGTCAAGGAGATGACGGACCGCGGCGCCGATTACGTGGTCGAATGTGCCGGTACCGATACGGCCATCAACGAAGCGGCGAAGATGGTCAATCGCGGCGGCAAGATCTGTCTCGCGGCATTTCCGCACGAGCCGGTGCTGGCCGATATCGGCGCGCTGGTGAAGAACAACATCTACGTCTACGGCATTCGCGGCGAAGGCAAGAGCGCGACGCATCGCGCCATGGCGCTGATGGCGGCCAAGCGCTTCGACGCCACGCTGATCCACACTCACACGTTTCCGCTCGCGGACCTGCCGATGGCGCTGCACTACGCACGCAATCGCATCGACGATGCCATCAAGGTCGTCGTCAAGACTCGTGGGGCGGTCACCCAGACCAAGAAGGAAGTGGCGTGATGAGCAAGGCGAAGAAGGGAGTCTACGCAGCGGCGATCACGCCGATCGGCGCGGACGGCGAGCCTGATCTCAAGGGGCTCGTCAGCTATTGCCGCGGGCTGATCGCGGCGGGCTGCGACGGCGTGGCTCCGCTCGGCACCACCGGGGAGGCGGCCGCGCTTCCGTTCCAGTTTCGCCAGCGCGTGCCCGACGCGCTTGCCGCTTCAGGCATTGCGCCGGATGCGGTCATCCTCGGTGCCGGTTCGCCGTCGCTCGGCGATGCCGTCGCCATCGGCAAGGCGTCGCTGGCCGCAGGATACTCCAACCTGCTTGTCCTGCCGCCGTACTACACCAAGGAACCTTCGGACGAGGGACTCTACGATTATTATTCCCGCATCATCGATGCGCTCGGCGACAATAGGCTGCACCTCTACCTCTATCACATCCCCCAGGTGACGATGGTACCGATCTCGCACGCGCTGGTGGCGCGGTTGCGTGACAAGTTCGGCGGCATCATCGCTGGCATCAAGGATTCTTCGGGCAATTTCGACTCCGCCAAGTCCTATGTCGGCGCGGAGGATTTCGACGTCTTTCCGAGCACCGAGTCCGTTCTTTCGGAGGGCCTTGCCGCAGGTTGCGCGGGGGTGATCTCCGGATCGACCAACATTTCCGCGGCGCTCGCCAGGGACGTGCTGCGCGCAAGCGGGGCCGAGCGCGCGGCATTGCAGGCGAAGCTGACCGATTTCCGCCAGACCATCCAGAAATTTCCACTGATCCCGGCCGTGAAGCAGGTGCATGCCTGGCGCACTGGCGATCCCGGATGGCTGCGCATGCTACCGCCGCTGCGGGGCCTGTCGGCGGAGCAGACCGCTCAGCTCAGGCGGGAGATGGAACGACTCGGTCAGATCGGAGACGCGCGCGACGCCGCCTGACCGGCTGTCGAAGCACGCCCGCCTTACGCACGAAAATCAGGGCCGCGACAGCGGCAATTATGGGAAGGAAAGCCTCATGGCAGACTCGAATCCACGCGCACATTGGCCTATCGAGCTGCAGCGCGAGTACGAAGAAGGGCGAGATAGCGGCTGCGTCGGCAGCATCCTGGTGTCGGAGACGGACCGCGTGCGGGTGTGGCATCTGTCGATTGCACCGGGCAAGCGTTGCGGCTTCCATCGCCACGTGCTGACATATTTCTGGACGGCGCATAACCCAGGCAAGGCGCGCGGCTATTTCGAGGACGGCCGCATCGTCGATGTCGAGCACTACAAGGGCGAGACCAAGCACCTCGCCTTCGGTGCCGGCGAGTACATGGTGCACGCGGTCGAGAACATCGGGACCACGGATCTGCTGTTCACCACAGTCGAGTTCCTCGATAGCGCCAACACGGCTTTGGTCGTGCCGGACAGCGTGCGGCTGAAGCCGCCGCATAGCGCCGACATCAAGATGGCATCGTAGCGCGGCAGGATCGGAACACGGGAAGTCTCGTATGGGTACCAAAGCCAAGGCAATTCGCATGGCCGCGCAGGGCGGGCCGGACGTCCTTAAGCTGGAGACGGTCGAACTTGCCGCGCCCGGCAACGGCGAAGTGCTGATGCGGCAGACCGCGATCGGGCTGAACTTCATCGACGTCTATTTCCGCGACGGCTCGTATGCGCTGGATCTTCCGGCCGGTGTCGGCGCGGAGGCGGCGGGCGTAGTCGAGGCGGTCGGCGCGGGCGTGACCGAGTTCAAGGTCGGCGACCGCGTCGCCTACGGCGGCTCGGCGCCGGGCGCCTATGCGAGCCATCGGCTGATGCCGGCGGCACGGCTCGTACCCATTCCGCAATCCGTGAGCGACGAGGCCGCCGCCGCCGTGTTGATGAAGGGCATGACGGCGGAATATCTCTTGAACCGTTGCGTCGCGGTCAAGCCCGGGCAGCAGGTGCTGTTCTATGCCGCCTCCGGCGGCGTCGGCCTGATTGCCGGTCAATGGGGCAAGCACCTCGGTGCGCGCATGATCGGCGTGACCAGCGGCGACAAGGCAGCGCTGGCGCTCTCGCACGGCTATGACGTGGTGATCGATCGCAAGACCGAGAGGATTCCCGACCGGGTGAAGGCGTTGACGGACGGCAAGGGTGTCGCAGTCGCGTTCGATTCCGTCGGCAAGGACAGTTTCGAGGCCACGCTGGCCTCGCTCGCCCCGCGCGGGTTCTTCGTCACCTTCGGCGCCACCACCGGCGCGCCGCCACCGCTCGAGGCGGCGTTGCTCCAGAAGAACGGATCTTTGTATTATACCCGGCCGACGCTTGCGACCTACATCGCCGCCCGCGACGATCTGGTAGCATCGGCGGCCGCCGTGTTCGATCTGGTCGGCAAGGGCATCATCAAGCCGATGATCGGACACCGTTACGCGCTCGCCGAGGCGGCCGCAGCCCACCGCGATCTGGAAGCTGGAACCACGCGCGGATCGTCGTTGCTGATACCCTGATTTGATCGATGGGGGCGGACGCGTCCGCCTCCATGCCACCGCCGAAACGAGAACAATAGCGCCGATTGCGTGCGCAAAGAGGAGGAGGCCGGCAGCGGATGGGACAGTTCGCAGGATTATTGCTCGATTCCATCGTGTCCGGCATTCTCGTCGGGGGCTTTTACGCCGCCATGGCGGTCGGCATCTCGATCGCCTTCGGCATGCTCGGCATCAGCAACATTGCTCATCCGGCCCTCATTCTGCTCGGTTCGTTCATTGCCTATGTGCTCAATTCCCAGTTCGGCCTGGATCCGATCCTGATCGGCGTGCTGGCGACCGTTCCGTTCTACTTTCTCGGCACGCTGCTTTACAGCGCTTACGAGTTCGCCTTCGAGCGGCGCGGAACGCAGCTCATCCGCGGCCTTGCCTTCTTCTTCGGCCTTCTGTTCATCACCGAGGTTGGCCTTCAGCTCATCTTCGGCGTCGACTATCGCCTGGTCGAAGCGCCCTATATCGGACCGTCCTACAATATCGGACCGGTCTCGCTGCCGGTCCGGATGCTGATCCCGTTCCTGGCTTCGGTGCTGCTCCTGGTTGGCCTGCAGATCTTCTTCGCACGCACCTTCACCGGACGCGCCATCATGGCGGTGGCGCAGGACAAGTTTGCGCTTCAGCTCATGGGGGCAGCGCCCGTTCGCGTCAAGCGGATTGCCTTCGGCCTCTCGACGGCCACCGCCGCCATGGCCGGGGCCTTCCTCATCATCCTCCAGCCGGTCGAGCCCTCGATGGGGCGCGACTATATCGGCAGGATTTTCGCGATCTGCGTGCTCGGCGGCATCGGCTCGCTGCCCGGGACCTTCATCGCCGCCGTGATCGTCGGCGTGGCCGAGAGCATCACGGCAACCTTCTACGGTCCGTCCTGGTCGCCTGCCATCGCATTCGGCTTCCTGCTCATCGCCCTGGTGGTCAGGCCGGCCGGCCTGTTCGGGAGAGCCTGATGTCGAACGGACGCTTCATCGCCCTGGCTTGTCTCGTCGGCGCAGCGTTGGTCGGGGCCAGCATGTTTGTGACCAACGAATATTATGTGTTCGCGGCCTACTTCGTGCTGCAATATGTTGTGCTCGCCACCGCCTGGAATATCCTCGGCGGGTATGTCGGCTACGTCAATTTCGGTACGACGGCATTCCTGGCCATTGGGCTCTACAGCGCTGCGGCGCTGAACAAATGGCTCGATCTCCCCATTCCCGTGCTCATTCCCATCGCAGGTTTGTTGTGCGGGGCCGTCGGTCTCGCGATGGGTTATCTGACGATCCGCCTGCGGGGCGTCTACTTCACCATCGCGACGCTGGCGCTGTCGGTCGTCGTGCAGACCTTCATCACCAACTGGGAATATGTCGGCGGCTCGCGTGGCCTCTATGTCATGCGGCCGAGCGAGATTCCCGTGTTCGGAAGCTACGTCGCCTATCTCTTCTTCCTGATGACGGTACTTGCGGTTGCTGCGGTCGTCACGGCACGCGTGATCGAACGCTCGACTTTCGGCTTTGGTCTTGCGGCCATTCGCGACGATGAGACCGCGGCCGCCGCGTCCGGCGTTCCGGTGCTGCGGCTCAAGCTGATCGCCGCGGCCGTCAGCGGCACCTTCATGGGAATGGCCGGTGCACCGCTGCCATTCTATCTGACCTATGTAGAGCCGACCTCGTCGTTCAGCCTCGCCTATACCGTGAACAGCGTTGCGATGCCGCTGGTGGGAGGTACCACGAGCTGGCTCGGGCCGGTGATCGGCGCGGTTCTGCTCGGCACCATGCAACAGGCCATGACGGTGCTGATCTCGTCGTCGGTTAATCTGCTCGTGGTCGGCGTCTTGCTCGTGATTTTCGTGATCGCCGCGCCGAACGGCATATTGGGATTGATCCGTTCCATGGGCGGCAAGAAGGCGGATCCCGAGGCCAATCCGCTCGCCGCGATGCTGGTGGCCGAGAAGCGGAGCAGCCAATGATGACCTATGCAACGGCGGTGGCGGCTGACGAACTGATTTTGGATGCGCGAGGCATCACCAAGCGCTTTGGCGGGTTCGTTGCACTCAACAAGGTCGATCTCGCCGTGCGCCCCGGGGAGCGGCTCGGGCTGATCGGCCCGAACGGCTCAGGCAAGAGCACGCTTACAAACTGCCTGTGCGGCGCGCTGAAGACCGACGGCGGCTCGATCTCGTTCGCGGGCAGGGCAATCGACAATCTGTCGTCGTATCAGCGCGCACGGCTCGGGCTTGGACGCAGCTTCCAGCTGCCGCGACCGTTTCACAGCCTGTCCCTGCTGGACAATCTGCGGATCCCGCTGGTCTACGCCGTCAATGCACGCGGTGGCACGCATCTGACCGAGCAGCAGATTCGCAGCCGCAGTTCGGACCTGCTCGGCGAGTTCGGCCTCGGCGCCAAGCTCCATCGCCTGCCAGGCGACCTCACCCAGGTCGAGATGCGCAAGCTGGAGCTGGCGCGCGCCATGGCGACCGATCCGACGTTGCTGGTGTCCGATGAAGCGCTGGCAGGCCTGTCGCACTCCGAGGTGGACGAGATCCTGGCGCTGCTGCTCGCGCTCAACAAGCGCGGCGTCGCCGTGATCTTCATCGAGCACATTATGCGTGCGGTGATGGCGTTTTCTGAGCGGCTCGCGGTGCTTGTTGCCGGCGAGAAGATCGCCGACGGCGCGCCGAAAGAGGTGATTGCGGACGAACGGGTGATAGGGGCGTATCTTGGCCAGTAGCATTCGCATCGACAACATCTATGCCGGCTACGGTTCGGTCCGAGTCCTCCACAACGTGTCGATGAACGTCGCCCCGCGCGAGACGGTCACGCTGCTCGGTACCAACGGCAACGGCAAGAGCACGCTGATCAAGACCATCATGGGCGTGGTCCGGCCGAGTTCGGGGCGCATCGTCGCGACCATCGACGGCAAGGATCATGATCTCATCGGCAAGGAGACCGAGGAGATCATCGACCTCGGCGTGGCGCTGGTTCCGGAGGGACGGCGACTGTTTCCGCGCCTGACGGTCGAGGAAAACCTCCTGCTGGGCGCCTACCGTCCCACGGCCCGGGCACGGCTGAAGGACAACATGGCCTATTGCTACGAGGCATTTCCCCGGCTTGCCGAGCGCCGCTCGCAGCTCGCTGGCACGATGAGCGGCGGCGAGCAGCAGATGCTGGCGCTCGGACGGGCGTTGATGTCGGCGCCGAGTATCCTGATCGTCGACGAGCCTTCGGTCGGGCTCGCACCGCTGTTCGTCAGCCGCACCATCGACATGATCGCACAGCTCAAGGAGCGTTATCATCTGACAGTGCTGATGGCGGAACAGAATTTCACGCAGGCGATGCGGATTGCCGACAAGGGCTATGTGATCGTCCACGGGGAAATCGCGTTCCGAGGCGAGAGTGCGGAGGAAATGCAGCAAAGCGATCTCATACGACAGCATTACCTCGGAATGTAGAACTCGAAATAATAAAGCAAGGGAGGAATACGTGAGGATGTTTCGGCTGAATGGCTTGAGGGGCGTCACACTGGCGCTGTCGACAATGGTCGCCGCACTCTATGCGACGAACGACGCGGCGCGTGCGGCGGATCCGATCAAGATCGGCTTCGGCATGCAATTGACGGGACCGCTCGCCGGCAACGGTAAGGCGGCGTTGCTCGGTGCGCAGATCTGGGCTGAGGAGGTCAACAAGGCCGGGGGTCTGCTCGGCCGGCAGGTCGAGCTCGTGGCCTATGACGACCAGAGCAATCCCGGCCTGGTGCCCGGCATCTATTCGAAGCTGCTGGACGTCGACAAGGTCGATCTCCTGCTCTCGAACAACACTAACCAGACCGCGCCGGCGATGCCGACGATCATCCAGCACAAAAGGCTGATCATGGGGATGTTCGCGCTCGCGATCAACGAGCAGTTCAAATATCCGGGCTACTTCCAGATCCAGCCCTATGGGCCGAACGGAAAGGACTCTCTGACCCGTGGTTTCTTCGAGAACGCGATCGCGATGAACCCGAAGCCGACTACGGTGGCACTGGTCGGAGCGGACGCCGAATTCTCCAAGAACGCGCTTGAAGGCGCCCGCATGCAGGCCAAGCGCCTCGGGCTCACCGTTGTGTACGACAAGGTCTATCCGCCGACGACCGTCAATTTCACACCGGTGCTGAAGGCGTTGCAGGCGACGTCGCCCGACCTGGTGTTCGTGGCGTCCTACCCGTCCGATACTGTTGGTATCATCCGGACCGCGCACGAGATCAATCTCGAGCCGAAGGTGTTTGGTGGCGCCATGGTCGGCACCCAATATGCCGCGATCAAGCAGCAGCTCGGCGAGGCCCTGAACGGCATCGTCAGCTTCGAGCAGTACATTCCCGAGCCGACCGTCAAATTCCCGGGCATCGAGGAGATGCTGAAGAAGTACCAGGCGAAGGCGGCGGATGTCGGCGTCGACGCGCTGGGTTACTACGTGCCCGCGTTCGTCTACTCGGCGCTCCAGGTGCTGGGAGAAGCCGTGACCAAGACCGGCGGCGTCGATCAGCAGAAGCTGATCAGCTACATCCACGAGAACACGTTCCAGACCGTGGTGGGCGACATCAAGTTCGGACCCGACGGCGAGTGGGTCGAGCCCCGCATGTTCGCGGTGCAGTTCCGCAATATCAAGGGTAACGATGTTCAGCAGTTCACCCAGCCCGGCAAGGAAGTCATTATCTTCCCGCCGAAGTACAAGTCCGGCGACCTTGTCTATCCTTTCACGAACGCGCAGAAGAACGCGCAGAACTGATGCCGCATGCCCTGCCGGAGCGCCGCACGCACGCGCCGCTCCGGGCCTAATCCAGAAGAAGAAACGAAAACCATGACTGAAACGATCGGCATGCTCGGCATCGGGATCATGGGCTCCGCCATGGCGCGGAACCTGATCAAGGCGGGTTTTGCCGTGATCGGATACGATCCCGCGCCGGCGGCGCGGGATCGTCTTGTCGCAATGGGCGGCAGGGCCGCGCTGTCGCCGAAGGATGTGGCGGAGGCTGCCGCAATCAGTTTCGCGTCGCTGCCGAGCGCGGCTGCGCTCGCCGAAGCAATCGACGGACCCACGGGTGTCGCAGGCGCGAGCCGCTCGGGGCAGATATTGATCGAGTGTTCGACGCTCGCCTTGTCCGCAAAGCGCGCAGCGCTTGCCGCGATGGATAATGCGGGAAAGACACTGCTCGATTGCCCGGTGAGTGGCACCGGCGCGCAGGCGGCGACGGCCGATCTCGTGATCCTTGGAAGCGGCGACGAGCACGCCTTCACGCGCTGCGGACCGGCCCTTGCCGCGATGTCGCGGCGGCAGGTCTATCTTGGCCGTTTCGGTGCAGGCAGCATCATGAAATACATCGCCAATCACCTCGTCACGATCCACAACGCCGCGGCTGCCGAAGCCATGTTGCTCGGCATGAAGGCAGGAATTGATCCGGGCCTGGTCTACGAGACGCTGGCCGACAGCGCCGCGACGTCGCGCATGTTCCAGATGCGCGGGCCGCTGATGCGTGACGACAACTACGACACGCCAACGGCGACGATTCGCACCCACCTCAAGGATCTGTCGATCATCTCGGGTTTTGCGGCGGAGTTGGGATGCGCGCTGCCGGTCTACGCCGCCGCTGAACAGTTGTACCGGGCCGGCGACGGACTGGGCTTTGCCTTACGCGACACAGCGTCGATCTGCGCCGTTCTGGAGCGCATGAATGGCTTCGTGCGTCCTGCCGGGAGAAAGCCCTGACTGTTTCTCTCGACCTAAACACAGAAAAGGATGGATTATGACTGCCTATTGGTGCTCACGCGTTCACGTCACGGATGCCGATACTTATGCGAAGTATGCCGCGCTTGCCGGTCCCGCGATCGAGAAGCACGGCGGGGTGTTTCTCGCCCGAGGCGGCAACCAGGTCATTTTCGAGGGCGGCAATTACGAGCGAAGCGTTGTGGTACGCTTTCCGAGCCTGGAGGCCGCTGTCGAATGCTACAACTCCCCTGAATATAGTGAGGCACGGAGATACACGATTGGGACTTCAGAACGCCATATGGTCGCAGTCGAAGGCATCGAGAAGTGATTGTACTCAATCAGCGGATCCCAGGTTCGAGCCTTGGTGCGCCCCCAATCCTTGGAAGGATCTATCCGGATCGCCGGCACGTGTGGGCGACAACCCGGATTGAGCGCTTATCTCGCCGGATATCCGCCTTTGCCCTAGGCGGAACATTGGATGAGATATCGTATATTGGGGTGATGTGGGGAAGCAGGTAGCGTTCTTCTGCTATCAAATTGAATCTATTTGAATTTCGGTCTCTGCAGATTCTAACTCATCGCCCCTGATTGCGCGCCTCTCTTCGAGCGTTGCGGCAGCTTCGCGCCATGGATTCCGTAGAGGAAGATGTTGACCGTGGAAGCCACCGCGGCCTCGGCTTCCGCTGCCGACGGTGGCGGCCGCAATCCGAGGATGACCCGCAGATGAAGGTTGTCGCGTAGCATGCCAACGAAGTGGTCCGCCGCTAAATGACAGTCCCCGATTTGAATTTCACCGCGGGCCTTCGCGTCTTCCAGTACGTCGGCGAGGCGGTCTGAGGCGCGGCCCGGTCCCTTGTCATAGAAAGCCTTGGCCAGCTTGGGAAACCGCGGCGCCTCCGTCATGATCGAGCGGTAGATGCCGATGACGGCAGGCGACATGTAGATCGCCAGCAGTCGGCGTCCAAATTCGAGCAGGACTTCACTGAGGTTACGGGCGGCAAACCGCTCGACGGAGAGCGCTGCAACGGCGGCGTCCGCGTTCTCGGTAACCAGGGCGGTGAATATGCCTTCCTTGCTTCCGAACTCGTTGTAGATGGTTCGCTTCGAGCCGCCGATGCGCTCGATGATCGCGTCGATGCTGGTCGCGGCGTATCCCTGTTCAAAGAAGACTTGGGCGGCCGCCTCGAGAATGGCGGTGCGCCGATTTTCCCGAGTCGACCGCTTTGAGCGAGTGCGAGCAGCAACAGCCATGGAAAACTCCGTCCAAATTACCCCTTGACGGGTACGGTACGTTACCTTACTTGAAATTGGGGTACTGGTCATTACCATTCCGGTTGAAAGACCTGAACTGCCCCGATCGTACCGCCGATGTCGACGGTGGGGGATGGCAATAGCTGAACGCTCCCGTGCTGGCGGAAGCTAGTCGCTAAGGCCGAGTCCAAGAACAAGGATCTCGATGAGGCAAACGCACGGCTTCGAGAGGCGCGCGCCAATCGTGACGCGGTTCGCCGAAGGGTAGTCCCAGCCAAGCGGGGCTGCCGCCAGGAGGGCTTTGGTAACTAGCGATGCGATGGCTGGATTGGAGCCGAAATGAGCGGTGAGCAGGCCAAGCGATCCTCCCGATCAGCGCAACAAATGACTCCTGATCACGGGGGAGCTTGCCCCCGTCAGCGTACATCGCCTCCCTAATGCGAGGATACGTTCATGAGTAAACATGTCCTGCGTGCCTCCTTGGAGGAAGATATGTCAGTCGCGGCTGAGCCGCGCCAAGTCACTCAGGCCAATGCCGCGCGTCGTCCTGCCGATGTGGAGATGGCGCGGGTGCTTGGGACCACACCATTTAGCATGGCTTTGGATGACTCCGGTGCCGGGGTCGCTCACTGGAAACATGAGCCGTTGCACGACGTTGTCGAGCCCATGAATCACCACGTCATCATGGCTTATAACGGCTCGGTGCAGCGCATGGAGCGGCGGTCGGGAAGATCGGTTGCGATTGGAACGTTTCGTCCCGGGGTTGTGATTATCATTCCGGAAGGATCAAGCTCCCGATGGGACATTCCAAAACCTGTTGATGTGGTTCAGCTCTATCTTCCTCACACAACGCTGAAGCGTGTTGCCGACGAGTCCCATTCCGCCACTTCGACCGAACTCCTGGAGCGAACGGCGCATCCCGACCCCATTACGTCCCGATTGCTCCTGAGCGCAGCGGACGTCCTGGAAGGCAATGAAGCCCTGGACATGCTGTTCAGGCAGCAACTGACAGACCTCCTGGCCACGCGCCTTCTGGCTGCGCACTCGGGTTCGCCAATCACGCTCCAATCGGCCAGGGGCGGGCTGGCGCCGAAGACGCTGCTGCGCGCGATCGAACGCTTGCGCTCGGACGGCGATGCTGACGTCTCGCTCGCCGCGCTCGCGTCGGAGGCGGACCTGTCCCGCTTCCACTTTTGCCGCGCCTTCAAGGAAAGCACCGGGCTTTCACCGCATGCCTGGCTGCGTCAGTACCGGCTCGATCAGGCTATGAACATGCTGCGCGACACAGACGCTTCGATCGTGTCGATCGCAGCGGAGCTCGGTTATGCGTCCCAAACCGCTTTCGCCGCGGCCTTCAGGAAGCTGACCGGCGAAACCCCACGCGATTGGCGGCGACGCATGAGGTAACAGCAATCGCTCTACAGATAGGGCAATTGCTCTGGGGCGGCTGTAGCTCCGGTCGCTAAACCAACCCGGCGCGCGCCATGATCAAGGGAGACGCACTATGGCGCTAGCCATCGGAGAGACGGAGCTGGTCGCTGCGGCGGTGTTCGATAGCAGCAGGCGAGCGCACGGCTTCGAGAGTCGCGCGGCAATCATAGCGCGGTTCGCGGAAGGTCGGTTCCCGACCCCACGCGACTGCCGCCCGCTGTGCTTCGACAACCGGCAATCCGTTACCTAATTGGAGACTGAATTGAGCGGCGAGCGAATGGAGCGGCGGTTAGCGGCAGTGCTGGCGGCGGATGTCGCCGGCTATAGCCGCCTGATGGGCCGTGACGAGGAACGCACGCTCGCAGATCTAAAGACCGCCAGGCAGACGATGATCGATCCCACCGTGGCGGCACATCGCGGCCGTATCGTCAAGACAACTGGCGACGGTCTGCTGATTGAGTTTGCGAGTGCTGTCGATGCGGTTCGATGTGCGATCGAAGTCCAGCGCGGCATGGCCAGGCAAAACGCGGATATTCCGCAGGAAACGAGGGTCGAATTCCGGATTGGCGTGCACGTTGGCGACATTATTATTGATGACGATGACATCTTCGGCGACGGTGTAAACATCGCCGCGCGGCTGGAAAGCATCGCGAAACCAGGAGGCGTCTGCATCTCGGACGATGCCCAACGCCAGGTTCGCGGCAAGCTTGACATCGTCTTCGAAGACATCGGCGAGCAAACCCTCAAGAATATCGTCGTACCGATGCGCGCCTGGCGCCTCGGGATGCCAGACGGCGCGGCCGCAGCAGCGGAGGAACGTGCGCCAAGCCCGATGCTCGCCCTTCCCGACAAACCGTCCATCGCGGTTCTGCCGTTTCAAAACATGAGCGGTGACGCGGAGCAGGAATACTTCGCCGACGGCATCGTGGAAGACATCATCACCGCGTTGTCGAGGTTCAAATCTCTATTTGTAATCGCTCGTAACTCGTCGTTCACCTACAAGGGCAAGCCGGTCGACATCAAGCAAGTCGGTCGGGAGCTCGGCGTACGTTATGTCCTGGAAGGCAGTGTAAGAAAAGTGGGTGGACGCGTGCGCATTACGGGCCAATTGATCGAAGCGGCTACTGGAGCGCATTTGTGGGCAGAGAAATTCGATGGTGCGCTTGACGACATCTTTGAACTGCAAGATCAGGTTACCAAGAAGCTAGTCGGAGCGATCGCTCCGAAGCTACAACAAGCAGAAATCGAAAGGTCGGCCCGAAAGCCAACTCAAAGTCTCGATGCTTGCAACTACTATTATCGTGGTATCTCCCGATTGCAGCTGATGAGTCCTGACAGCAATGTGGAGGCATTACAGCACTTCAAGCAGGCGATCGATCTGGACCCGTCATTTGCGGCAGCATATGGATTGGCGTCAGAATGCTACCGTCTCCGCCACAGCATCGGTTGGGCGAGAAACGATACCGAGCAACTGGCTCTGGGGAAGCAATTTGCTTTACTTGCCGTAGAGTTTGGTCAGGACGACGCCGTAGCCCTGGCTTGTGCGGCGCAGTTTTTTGGCTTTGCTGCACGTGATGCGCAAACCGCCGATACCCTTGCCAACCAAGCGCTGTCAGTTAATCCAAACCTGTTTCGGGCTTGGCAAGCGCGGTGCTGGACGAGCATCTATCTCGGAAAGCACGAAAAGGCTCTGGCCGAGGTCAGCCACACAATGCGTCTCAATCCAATCGATCCTGAGATACATCAGGCGGAAACAGCCATGGGTATCGCGCTGCTTTTTCTTCACAGGCCCGTGGAAGCATTAGAGTGGATCAGCAAGGCGCTTACGCGTCGTCCATCTTTCCCATCTGCGCTCAGATTCGCGACAGTTGCCTGTTCCGTACTGAATCGGACCGACGAAGCGTATTCAATGGTCAAGCGACTACAAAACGTTGACCCGGATTTGCGAATTTCACAGCTGAAGAGCTGGGTTCCATTTCAGCGTTCGGAAGACGCGGAGATGTTTATCGAGGGAATGCGCAAGGCTGGAATGCTGGAATAGCGCCGAGGCCGCGCAGCGCACCGTCGCCGCAAACGTCCGGGAATCCCCGGAGATTTTGGACGTTTCCGTCCTTCATGTCCGCCGCCAGCGACTTCTGCTTGCCCGTGAGATTTGGCTCGGTTTGTGTGACAGAGACCCTCCGGGCAAAACACCCATCACCCCGTCAACCCCGGAAATGTCGTATGTGTCGCCCATCCCGGCTCATCCTTGAGGGGCGATCTTGTGTCGTCACGTGTCGCGAGCCGGGCTTGCGGTGGACGCGGCAGCGTCGGGCGCGAGAGGCGTTGGGCAGGGCGGATTGCTCTCCGTGAGCCCAAGACTTCGTGCTGGATGAGCGGCGCTGTCAGGCTTCGTCTCGCCTGCAAGTTTCGGGCTCCGTCGACAGGGCTGGAAAAACTGCGGCGACATGGCGGGCCGTGCGTACGGCAAAACCGTGTGGTCCTTTCCGCCAGCGATTTCTTCGGTCTGTTGAAATCGGCGTAAATGCCTGAAAACGTATGCATATTGCGACTGCTTCCGGATCGACGAATGGCCCGACCGAACCTGCCGGGCCCTAATAGGCCCTAGTTTCACATGGCGCTGGCGCGGCCCGGTCCGTCCACGTGGTGATGACGCGATGAGGTGATGCGGTCCGCTATCGGTCGCCTGTCCGCGCCGTGATGCGGGCGCGCTTTCGGTAGCAGGCTGCGACCGTAAGATGCCGTGACGCGCGCGAGGGTGGCGATGGTGACGCGGTAGCGTGATGCCGTGCGGCCGGAAACCAGCGGGAGGGATTGGTGAGGGTCGTGCGCTTAATGCTGACGCACGGTCGCGTCGTGGTGACGATGCGTGGCGACAAGACAAGAAGCGACGCAGTGTCCCCTCAGAACGGGATCGATGGTGCGCGGACCCGGTTAATGAAAAGTTAACGGAACAGGTAAACTTGGCAGTTTTCGTGATCGTGATGACGTGCGGCGCGTGACGCTATCCGGGCGTGTGAAGTTGTCGCGGTCCCTCCGCAATCGGTCGGCAGGGTCCTTTGGAGAGCGCCCCAAAGCGCGGGGACCGCGCGACGCCGAGAGGTCTGGATATTTGCTGCGCGAAAATCCGTGGTTGCAGTGACAGGGACGTGCGCCGCACCCAATGTCCACTATGCGCTGCAGCTGTCCACCGCTCATTCGGGCAACCCAGCTTTCCGAAGACCCTCAATCAACAGCTTCGCGTTTGATTGCCCGCCCCGCGCGATGAACGCTGATATTGTAAAGGCGGGATCGAACTCAAGCAGACGCGCCAACGCCTCGCGGGCCTCAGCCTCGCGCGCGCGATGGGCGAAAGCGGACGCGAGACAGCAGTAAGCTGGCCAATAGGAGGATTTCTGGCGTTGGGCTTTCTTGGCTGCGACGATGGCCTCGTCAAAGCGACGAAGCTCGATCAAGGCTATGCCCATCCCGACAAACGACGAATGTAGCAGCGGGTCTATCGGGTTCACGCGAATGGCACGTTCGAAGCTCTGGACCGCTTCCTGCGGTAGCCCCGCAGCTCTACAGACCCAGCCTCTGGCGGACCATGCGCCAAATGAATTGGGATTGAGCGCAACCGCGCGGTCAGCCATTTCGATCTCACTTTCACAATCGCCAATCATGAACGCCGAGATTACAGCAGCCGCTGCTAACGTATCTGGATCACTATCGTCGACGCTCAATGCCAAGCGAGAAAGCCGAACGGCTTCCCTGCGGTCGAACTGGGGATCGCCAGCATAGCCGAAAAGGACGTTTCGCATGTGACAGAGACCTGCGAGAGCCGCGGCACCGCCGAACCGAGAGTGCAGTTCCAAGGCGCGGTGAGCCAACCTGATCGCGTCGGCCAACCCTTCGCGGGTCGCCAGGTAAGACTGCGGCAGAGCGCGGAGATAAAAATCATAGGCGGTGAGGTTCTCCGGTCGGCGCCGCGCCGCCATTGCGATTTCCGTTTGAACCAATTTTGGCTCGATAGCTGAGACAACGGCGACCGTCACTTCGTCCTGAAGCGCGAAAACGTCTGTCAGGTCGCGCTCGATCCGATCCGCCCAGATGTGCGCGCCGGTCACCGCGTCAATCAACTGCCCTGCTATGCGAACTTTCCCCGCTGCATTGCGCACAGACCCCTCAAGGATATAGCGCACGCCCAGCTCATGCCCGACCTGCTTCACGTTCACCGCCTTGCCCTTGTAGGTAAAGCTGGAATTGCGGGCGATCACGAACAGCCATTTGAACCGCGAAAGCGCGGTGATGATCTCCTCAACCATTCCATCCGCGAAATATTCCTGCTCGGGATCGCCGCTCATGTTCTCGAACGGCAATACGGCGATGGAGGGCCTGTCCGGGAGCGCAGGAGCGCTCTCGGGCGCATCGCCCGGATTTTGGCCCGCAACTTCTGGAGCCTCCCGCACCTGTCCGACGAAACGGAAGCCCTTGCGCGGAAGCGTCTTGATGAGGCGCTGCTCCTCGCCGGTATCGCCGATGGCAGCGCGGACAGCATTCAGGCGGGTCGTAAGCGCAGCATCGGACACGATGCGACCATTCCAAACGGCGTTGATAAGGTCGTCCTTGCTGACGACGCGCTCCCTGTTTCGGATTAGGTATTCGAGCAGATCGAACACCTGCGGTGTAATGGAAACGACCTCTGCCCCGCGATGCAGTTCGCGTCGGTCGATGTCAAATGCGAATTCCTCGAAGCGATAGCGCAAGTTGCGAACCCCTCACGGTGTCCTCCCTTCGCAGGAAGGCATCTTCGCGCACCCAAAGGATAAGCCGCTGGCATGAAACATGTAAACCGATGGTTGAGCGGGTTTGAGCCGTGGCATCTCATGTGAATGCAGCGGAGCCCAACTCCGGTTTTGGTCATTCGCGACCGGGTTGGCCAGCGGCAAGTCCGGGCAGGTCGGCTATGCCGCCGAAAGCGGAAGTGAGCTATCCTGCGGTAACGCGATGCCTGAGACTGTCACTACTGGCGACCTCCGCGCGGTCGCAGCCGACGAGGCCGGTCGGGCAAGCGACTGGCCGCGCGCTCGGGCGAGGCGGGCTGAGGCGAACGCCCCCGTAGCTGTTTGTGCAAAAGCGAACAGACCTGCTAAGAGGAGATCGATGAATATGATGAGCTCTTGCACCCCGATGTCTGCTGCTAGGCGGTGAACGGACAAAGCTCCTGCAAGATGCCGAGGTCAGCCTTTGGCCCCATAGCGGACCTTGCTATTTCGAGCGGCGGTCAGTTAGCTGCGCTATCAGATCAGAGCGTTCCCGCAGAAAGGATGAATTAAATTGCACTCGGCGCGCGCGCCCGAGCACGGATGATCTTGTTGAGAGCCATCAGGACCGAGGGGCGCAGGATTTGGATTGCGTCACGGATCGTTGCGCCGAGTGGCTGCCGGCCGATCCGTCCGCGTAGTCGAGCAACACGCAACGCACGCACGACCGTTTCAGGATCGGGAAGTGCTCCTTTATCTTCCAAAAGGCTCCAAGTGAGGCGTTTGAGATCGACAGTCTCTTGGTCAATGTGAGTGAACGACCCGTCTGCCGTGATGCAGGGGTGGTTGGTCATGTCGTAAAAGATAAGACCATCGTCTATCGCCACCATGTCACCATGGCAGGCCAGATCAATGAAGAACAGTTGGTCCACCCCCCAACTTATCGACTTGTAGTTTCGCATCAGGCAGCCGGCTTTGACGACGTTGCTATTGACCAACAGCGTCGATGGGACAATTCCGAGCGACCGCGTTTTGCCCACCAAATAGAGATCAGTCAGGCACTGTTGGCCCGAATACACGTAAATCTCACCCCCTTGCCGGTACTTTGTGCCTTTGTCTTGAACGAGATGGCTTGTGGAGGTGATGAATGCCGCGGCGGGGTAGGCCAACGCAAGTCTCGCGAAAGACGTAAGCGCCCCTGGTGCGAGCCAGTCGTCGTCATGCAACAATTTGATCCAGGGACCGCGACACGCAAGCATCGCATTGTTCGTGTTCTCGACCTGACCACGGCCTCTGCGGTTCTCGACCACTCGGATGCGCGGTTCTGTGCTGACATATTCGGACAAGAGGTGACAACTCTCGCCCACTAGCCCTTCGTCGTCGCTGATCACCATTTCCCAATCGGAGAAGTCCTGCTGCTGCACGCTTTCGATCGCGCGTTGCAGCCCAAAAGGACGTCGAAAGGTTGGGATCGCGACCGAAATGAACGGCCGGGGTTCCGAACGTCGGGAACTACCACGTGGGAGGGCCTGCAACTTGTGCATTCAGTAGCTCCTCGGTGATCGAAGCGGCTGCTGGAGGCCGTCCCCACGTGCCGTCGAAACTCATCCGCAGGCAACGCCGAGCGTTCTCCCGCTGAGCAAGCCGAGTTTGCCGAAGGCTAGGCAGTGAAGCGATCACAGTCATCGTCCATTCGCATGACGCGGCGGGACTGCCTAACCCGCCGCGTCAAAGGGTCTCAGTATCGGGGACGAAGTAGGTTGCAGCGTGCTCTGTGACTTTCACCTCCGGTGAGGCCAGCACCGTCTAGCAACCGGAGGAATTCGATTGGTAGCTAGAGCAGTCACCCGTGCAGCAATGTCGGCTTCAACGTCGCCCTCTGAGAGCAATGCGGACGCGAGACTTGCAAGGGTTCCTTCACCTTGGTCTAGGGATACATCCGAATGGGCAATAGCCGAAGATCGCTCCGCGCTGAAGAGTGGGGTGGCGGCTGCTGGGGGCCAACCGGAGACGTTCGATGGGTGCGGCAGGCTGGCGCTTTGCGCGTATGAAGAGAACTCTCCGCGTCCGGGCGGTCGCTATCGGCGTGCTGGAAGAGTTGCCGTTTATCTGCCCGGTGGTCGTCGCAATCGGCTCGCTGATCATGATCGGTATCACGCTCTACAAGGATTGGCCGCAGTGAGCCGCGTTATACGCTCTTCGTTCTCCGTCATGGCTTCGTAAGCGTCAGTCATCCTGATGTACTGGTCGCGCATTGCCGGGTCGGCCATTAGCTGGCCTTTCCATCGGGAGGACCTTCATGCGTGGAGCTATCAATATGCAGGGAAGTACCTGTGGCGCGATGAGGGCGAGGCGGATTGCGAAGGCAATTGCCCGGCTGCCGGAGCTGCTTAAGCGGCCTCAATACGTTCCTGCCAACAAGCATGGCGCTCGTTAACCTCTTTCTCTGTGGATTGCGCGCGTAAACTTCTAGATGTGCAGCGTTAAGTCGTGCGCACCCAAATCGAAGGTGCTTCTCTGTATAAAAGGAGGGCCGATCGATGACCCAGTTCAATTCTGTTTTGGTCGCGATTGCTCTGGCGCTCACTGCCTACTTTGCCGTAGCCGCTTGGCAAGCCACAGCTGACGATCGCCGCGATCAGGCTTATATTCATGGAATGGAACCATCTGCGGCGTTAACGCAACAGTAGCGGAGGAACGTGCATCGACCATCATTTGTGAGCGGTCAGGGTGTCTCAGTCCGGCTAGGATCGCCGCGATGGCTGGACGAAAACCGATCTTACCTAACGATGTTTTGCTAATAGTTGCGATCAATGTTGTCGTCGCGGTAGTGGTCTATTACCTGATCGTGCTTTGGGGGTTGATAGAGGGGTGAGCCGCGCAGGCGACCTTATCTGCACATATCGGTGAACTTGAACGAGAAGGTCGCAACCCCGGCGGTTGTGATGCTGACGTAGAGGCCGGGGCATTTGCGGTCGTAGATTTTGGTGCGCTTGGTCACCCGCTTCTCGCACATGCGGTCGATCAGGATGACGCTGCTCTTGCGGCCCCGCTTGCCCGAGGGGGCGGCGGCAATGGTAGTATCCATGTGGTTTCGGCTCCTATGCTTGAGACCAAGGGGCCGGGATTTGAGCTTTCAGTTTGTCGTGCGGACGCTGAAACGTTTAGGTCCCGGCCCTAGATTTGGCGAACCCCGCAGGAACAGCCCGAAACAAGCCTACGCATAAAGTGCTTATTTCAAAGGGTTTTCTTAGATTTGCGGTGTTTCACCGAATGCCAAAACATAGACGTGTGGTCCTGGCCGTCGTTGCTACGGTCAAGTGCTTTGCGGATGCGGCAGTCGCGTCAACCGGCGCGGTGCTGGTGACTTTCGCAAGCGTGAGGGAGGCCAGAAGGAACTCGGCTCCCGGGAGAGCACGGCATAAGACGTCCAACCATCGCGCAGGGAAGGCCGAGTGATTGGCACCACCTGTATGCTGCTGTGCGGTTTCCTTGCGCTACACTTTCGCGCAGCGGACCGCGGGTGCAACGTCAGCACCCGGCCTTCCCTGCGCCCTCTTGGTTTGGAGGGTGGAGTGAGCAAAGCTCGGGCGAAATGCGCCGCGAGGATGCGAAGGTGTGTCTGCGAGGCCGTAGGATGGGTAGAGCACTTGCGAAACCCATCAAGCTTCGGCGCAGACAAAAGCGCGATGGGTTTCGCTCCGCTCTACCCATCCTGGGAAGACTGCTGTTCGACAGGTCGATGTTTACGGCTCAGCGCGGGCCGCTCTGTCCGTCGTCCGCATCGCTCTCCGGCTCCCGGATCAGCACCACCGGCTCGTCATAGCCTTTGCGGCTGCTGTAAAACACCAGTGCCATCAGGCCGACGCCGACGACCAGCGAGAACACGACGCCGAGCACCAGTGCGACATAGCCGGACGCCGGCACGCTGGTATCCGTGCTGGTCCAGCCGAGATAGCCGAGAACGCAGGCGGCGACGAGCATGGCGCACAGCACCGCGATGACCAGCCATCGGGCGAGCTTGCTGTCTTTCGCCTTGGGCGACGCGGGTTGCTCGCCGGTCACGTTCATGAACCTCTCCTCGCGCGGCCGTCGTGGCGCGCTTACGGTGCTGTGGCCTTGGTCGCGATCGCATGCAGCGCGGCGGTCATCGCGCCGATGGCGGTCCTGGCGGGCTCGCCGACGCCGTGACGGCCGCCGAGATAGGCCGGATCGTTGTACGACAGCCAGGTCGCGCCTTGCTCGTCCTGCCAGACCAGCGCCTTCAGCGGCAAATCGATGCCGATGGTCTGCGCCTGCTGCATCAACGGCGTGCCGCCCTTGGCGTTGCCGAAGATGAGGAGATCGGTCGGTCGCAGAGTCATGCCGACGGCGGCAGCACCGGCGGCATGATCGACATGGGCAAACACGGTGAGGCCCTTGGCCTTCACCTCGGTCTCGAGCCGCGTCATCGTGTCCTGTGGGCCAAAACTGCTCTTGATGGTGATGAGTCCGTCTGTAGCCATAGCCTGCGTCTCCCAGAAACATGCCGAGATCAGCGCGAAGATCCGGATCAGTGTGAAGAGCCTCATGATTACCCGCTCACTTCTTGCGGAATAATCGCGCCGGGTCGAATTCCGGCTCCGGAATGAAGCCGTCGCGATTGGGCATCCTGATTTTCGGCAAGGAGTCCTTGTCGACCTTGCCGTTGGCGGGAACAATGCCGTTGAGGCTCAATATGTAGGCGGTGACGGCATAGGTCTCGTCGGTGCTGAGCGAGCCCGGCGTCGGATAGGGCATCGCGCGATGAATGTAGTCGAACAGGGTCGTCGCATAGGGCCAGAAGCTGCCGACGGTCTTGACCGGCATGTTGGAGGCAAGCGTGCCCTGTCCGCCGGCGAGACGATCCTTGATGCCGCCCTGGCCGTTGTCGCCATGACAGGCCGCGCAATTGTCGGCAAAAATCTGCTTGCCCTGCGCCGCCGTGCCGCTGCCGTCGGGCAGGCCCTTGCCGTCAGGACCGACGTCGATGTCCCACAGCTTGATGTCCTGCGGCGTTGCCGGACGGCCGAAATCGAACGCCAGCGCGGGCGCGGCGAGCAGGCCGGCGGTGAGGATGCCGGCGAGAATGAGCTTGTCATGCGAGGACATTGCGGACCCTCCCGGCTTCGTCGATGCTCCAGGTCTGCTGGGCGTTGTAGTGAAACAGCGCGTTGGTCCCCATCGCAGCGATGAAGGACTGCCGGTCCGGCTGAACGTTGCCCTGGTCGTCGGTCGAACGGCTCACGATTTTTGTCGGCTTGCCGTCCCAGACCCAGTCCATCTGGAAGCGCACCTGCGCCTTGGACAGCACCGGCTGGCTCAGTTGCGCGGGCTTCCACGTCCTGGCGCCGTCGGTCGAGATCTCGACCTTCGCGATCTTGCCATGGCCGCTCCAGGCAAGACCCGAGATGCGGTTATAGCCGGGCTGGATCTGCATCATGCCCGAGGGCTGGGTGATGACAGAGTTGGTCTCCATCCGCAGCTGAAACTGCCGCGCCTTGCCGTTGGCAAGCAGCTGCGTGTAGCGCGCCGTCTCCCAGCGCGTCATCCAAGGCTCGCTGCCGAACTTGAGGCGGCGCAGCCATTTGATGTTGAGGTTGCCCTCGAAGCCCGGCATCACCAGCCGCATCGGAAAGCCGTGTGCGGGCCGCAGCGGCTCGCCGTTCTGCCCGTAGGCGACGAAAGCCTCGTTCACGATCTCGTCGGTGAGGGGAATGCTGCGATCGACGCCTGCGCCGTCGCCGCCCTCCGCCAGCATCCAGTTCGAGTCCTTGTCCTTGGCGACGAGGTCGATCAGGAATTTCAGCGGAACGCCGGTCCATTCATTGGTGCTGACGAGGCCATGCGTGTTCTGCACCGTCACGTCAGGATCGGCCGTTTTCCAGTTCTCCCAGCCGTTGCCGGTGCATTCGATGAACACGACGCGCGTGACCGATGGCATCCGCTTCAAATCGTCGACGCTGAAGACCAGCGGCTTTTGCACCATGCCGTGGATGAGCAGCCGGTGCTGCGCGGGATCGATATCGGGCACGCCGGAATGGCTGCGCTCGTAATGCAGATCCGTCGGCGTGATGTTGCCCACCAGTTTCTGATGTGGAGTCTTGGAATTGATGGCATCGCCGGGATCGACGTTGCGCTTGCCCGGTGTGGCCTCGGGGATGCGATCGAGCTTGGCGAAGCGGGATCGCTCGCTGTGCGCGCTGAGATCGGCGCCCGGCCCGCGATCGGGGACGTCGGCCAGCGTCTCGGCGCCGGCGGCCTCAGACGCCACCGCGCCCAAAATGCCCGCCGACAGGCCTCCCACGAAGCCACGGCGCGACACGTTCGCAGGCCGTGGCAACAACTCCACTGGCGTCTTGGACGTCATATGATCTCCCCTCGATGAACCTGATTTCTGGAAATCCCTGCGCCTTCATGCCGCGACATGTACCGAACACCGTGAGGATTGCTCGTTAGGTTGTGTTAGAAGCCATGAGGACTGGTGCACTCATGCGCGCGACGGCCCGGCCACACGTTAAATGCGCTTGGCCGCTCCGTGGAATGGCCGTGCGGCTCGGAGACATGTCCGGGCGGATCAAGGGGAGAGGGATGTCGGAGACGGACGCGGCGGAATTGTTGAAGGCAATGGTGCCGCTGTTCAGGATCCGTCCAATATTCGAGGATTCCTGCAAGTTCGGAGGCAGCTGGGAGTCGCTACACGCGCCGAACGGCAAGGGATGGGCGCAATTCCACATGGTCACGCGCGGCGCCTGCGTGGTCGAGCGGCCGGGCCTGGGCCCGCTGCGGCTGGAAGCCGGCGACATCCTCCTGCTGCCGCACGGCGACAGTCACGCGGTTCGTAGCCGGACGGGCGGCGCTGTCGGGCGGATCTCGACCGAAGTCCGAAACGGCGTCCGCCAGCGCGCAACGGTCGAGGCCGAGGTCGATACCGAACTGCTGTGCGGCCGTTTCCTGTTCGAGACGTCGGATGAGAACCCGCTGATCGCCGCGCTTCCCGACGAGATTGTCCTGCGCACGGCGGAGGAGCCGCTGCTGGAACGGTTTCGGCGCCTGCTGATCGACATCCGCGAAGAGCTCGACGCAGGACGGGTTGGATCGGAGGTGGTCGCAGCCGACCTCGCGAGAGCGTTGTTCGTGATGATGCTCCGCGACCATCTTTCGGGCGATGCCTCCGGGAACGGGACGGTGTCGCTGTTGCGTGACCGCGTGACGGCCCGGGTCGTGTCGGCGATCCTCAACGATCTTGCCCGGGACTGGACGCTCGACGACATGGCGGCGGTGGCGATCGCTTCGCGCGCGACGTTGGTGCGCGCTTTTCAAAAGCGCGCGGGGGTCGCGCCCATGACGTTCCTGTCCGATTTGCGATTGACGGTCGCGCGCAAGCGGCTGGCCGGCACCTCCGATCCGATCGCCAAGATCGCCGGCGAGGTCGGGTATGCGTCCGAAGGCGCGCTGAGCAAAGCCATCATGCGCAGATACGGCATGCGACCCGGCGCCTTGAGGGAGCCGGGTCCTCGGGCGCCCGTTGTCAAACCCGATACCAGCTCCCCAGATTCCAGGTCGTGACGTCCCAGCCCGAGATGTCGGCCATGAGGTTGTTGACGCCGGCGCCGACGATGTTGCGGGAGAGCAGCGGCACCAGCACATTGGCTTCGCAGAAGATCTCGTTGACCTTGATCAGGAGCGCGGCGCGCTTGACCGGATCGAGCTCTTGCTGCGCGGTCTTGTAGGCCTTGTCGGCCTCGGGATCGGACCAGCGCGAGATGTTGCGGCCGAGCCACTTGTTCTCCTTGTTGGCGATCTCCCAGGAGACGCACTGGTTCAGGAACCGCTCCGGATCGGGCTGCGGCTGCGTCGTGTTGTACATCTCCATGTCGCAATAGAGCTTCGAGTAGGTGTCGGGGTTGCCGACGTCGGACGAGAAGAACACCGATGCGGTCACCGACTTCAGCTCGATGTCGATGCCGGCCTTCTGGCAGGCCTGCTTGATGATGGCCTGCGTCTTCTGGCGCGGGGCGTTGATCGAGGTCTGGAAGACGTATTTGAGCTTCTTGCCGTCCTTCTCGCGGATGCCGTCCGTGCCCTTCTTCCAGCCGGCCTCGTCGAGGATTTTGTTCGCCTTGTCGACGTCGAACGCGTAGGTCAGCTTGCCCGACTTGAACTGCTGGGGCTGGTTGACGAAGCTCGCCGTGGCGATGCCGCCGCGGCCGTAGATGAATTTCTGGATCGCCTCGCGATCGATCAGCAGGTTGAACGCTTGGCGGACGACCGGGTCGGACAGCGTCGGGTGCCTGGTCTTGACGCTGGAGCGCTCGCCGTCGACCTCGGTCCAGGGGTCCGTCGTGTTGAGGATGATGAACTCGACGTTGCCGGACGGCGTGATGTCGACCTTGCCTTTGCCGCTGGCCTCCATGCGCTTGAGGACCTCCTCCTCCACCAGCAGGTTCCAGGCATAGTCGTATTCGCCGGTCTGGAGCACGGTGCGCGCCGCCGAGACCGCGTCGCCGCCGCCCTTGACCTCGAGCGTGTCGAAATGCGGCTGGTTCTTGACGTGATAGTCGGGGTTGCGTTCGGCCCGGATCAGGTCGCCGGGCTTGAACTCGACGAATTTGTACGGGCCGGTTCCGACCGGCTTCAGATTGCCCGGCGCCTCGCGCGACTTCGCGCCGGCATAGTCGCCGAAATGGTGCTTCGGCAGGATCTGGCCGACCGAGCCGACGAAGGGGTCGGCCCAGAACGGGGTCGGGGCCTTGAACAGCACCTTGACGGTGTGGTCGTCGATCTTCTCGACGGTGATGTCCTTGTAGGATCCCGTGCTGTAGGCGGCGGTCGCGAGGTCCGCCGCATAGGCCCAGGTGAAGACGACGTCGTCGGCGGTGAAGGGCTTGCCGTCATGCCACTTCACGCCCTGCTTCAGCTTCCAGATGACGCTCATGCCGTCGGCCGCGAGGCTGCCGTTCGCCTTTGTCGGAATCTCGGCGGCGAGGCAAGGGATGAGGTTGCCGTCCTTGTCCCAGCCGGCCAGCGGCTCGAAGAAGATGCGCGAAGCCACCTGATCCTTGGTGCCGATCGCGAAATGCGGATTGAGCAGGGTGGGGGCCTGCCATAGCAGGATCTTGAGCGGGCCGCCGCCGCCGGCCTTGGTCGGCTTGTATTGCAGCGTAGCGTCCGCCATCGCGACGTCGTTCCAGAGCAGGATCTGGCTCGCGACCGGCGCTGCGATCCCGGCCGCAGCCATGGTCCGGATGAACGACCGTCGCGTCAGCGTGCCTTGCTTCACCTCCGCGATGGACTTGCGAATCTCGTCTTCGTTCATCGAATGACCTCCACCTCGAAGAAAAATCGTAGCCGGTACCCCATCATGTTGCATCATGCACGAGGCGGCAATGCCGGCGAGGCCGCGAGGCCCTGCGACGAAATGACGAACGTGGAGGTGGGCAGCTTCTGCCGGGACATCGTTGCCGCCGTGAAGGGCCTGCCGCCTCGAGTTCGCGATAAGCCCTTGATGGCAATGAGGCCTTCATCTGGCATGCGCATTGCACGCAAAGCGTGCGTTCGCAATGACCGTGGAGCACGCGTATGAGTGTCAGCAGCATGAGCAGCATCGGTGGTGGAAGCGCGGCGGGGGCGCCTTCATCCTCCAGCCCGTCGAAATCGGCCGGTTCACAGGACGGCGCCTCGACGTTCTCGTCTCTGATGGATAGCGGCACGCCCTACGACGAGGTCAAGGTGAGCCTGCCGAACGGCATGTCGATCGGCATCGTCCATTTCGGCGGCGGCGGCTTCGACGCCAGCGCGCTCAAGTCCATCGAGGATTTCGTGCAGCGGCTCGCGAGCCAGCAGATATCAGGTGATCCGGCGTCCAGCGCCGACCAGGCGCAGAACGGCGACACGCCCGACGCCGTCGGGATCGACAAGGTCCATGTCGATCTGCCGAACGGAATCTCGTTCGAGGTGCTGCATTCCTCCGGCGGCCAGGCCACGGACAGCGACGCCGTCCTGAAGGAACTCACCGAAGCCGCCGAAGAACTCGCCGAATCGCTGTCGCACTATTCACCGGCATCGGCCGCAGCCTCCGCTTATGCCTCGCAAGCCAATTCGTCCGGCCGTAGCAGCCAGCTCGACGCGAGGAGCTGAGTAATAATCAGGAAGCCCCGGGCTACGACGATCCGGATCGCCGCCCGAGAGACCCAGGCGGCGATCCGGTGCGAACTCGGTGAACTTGGGGAAGTTCTAAGGCCGCGCCGGAACGCTATCCCGGTCGGTGCGGGCGCATCAAGTTTCGGAGTGTTGCCCCGGTCGGAGATTTATTGCGACCGCCAGGAAATTGCCACACATGGACCCGCGAAGCGGCGACTGCATCAGCGTCCGCTCGAAATCGCCAGCGCGGCATCCACCGCGTTCTCGAGAATTTCCTCGGACAATTGCCTGTCGCTCACCGCGCGCGACAATTGCAGTGCCCCGACCATGGTGGCGTAGGCCGCGATGGCGCGGCGGCGCCGTTCCGCCGGCGTGCCCAAAGGCATTTGCGCCGCCATCAGCGCGAGGATGTCGGATATCTTTCCGGTGAAGGCATCGCGCGTCGCCTTCGGATGCCGCGCGATCTCGGAGACGAGGGCCGCGGTCGGGCAACCGGTCGCCCCGCGGTCGCGATGCCTCGGCGAGAGATAGTCGCGGATCGTGGTCTCCAGCGCGACGCCGTTTGCGAGATTGTCCTTGTGCCGCTGCTCGCGCCGCTCCAGAGCGTCACACAGCACCGCGCGCACCAGCTCCTCCTTGGAGGCGAAATGCGTGTAGAAGGCGCCGTTGGTCAGGCCCGCCTCCGCCATGATGCCGGCGAGGCCGACTGCGGCGATGCCGCTCTCGCGGAACTGGGTTGATGCGACATCGAGAATGTGCCGCCGCGTCGTGTCCCTGTGTCCCTTGTCGTAGCGCGCCAATTCCGCCTCCTGCGAACCCGGCTTGAACCCCAGCCACAAAATCGTGAGCCACGGCCTATTGAATTACGATCATAATAATACATTATGATCATAATACAATGGGCGGCCGACCGGCGGTCCGGGGGAACCACAGGATCGAACCCATGTCAGTCGAGGATGCCGCTGCACCATTCGTGGCCCACACCGCGGCGCCACTTCGCCAGGCAGCTACGCCCGTCCCAAGCACCGCTGAGAAAAGACGCGCCGCGCTCCTGACCGCGCCGATCTTGCCCACACTGCTCAAGCTCGCGCTGCCGACCGTGACCGTCCTGGTGGCGCAGACCGCGGTCAACATCGCGGAGGCCTATTATGTCGGCTTTCTCGGCACCGATGCGCTGGCCGGCGCCGCGCTGGTGTTCCCGATCTTCATGCTGATGACCATGATGTCGAACGGCGGGTTCGGTTCCGGCGTTGCGTCCTCGGTGGCACGCGCGGTCGGTGCGGGCCGCCGCGCTGACGCGGAGGCGGCGCTGTTTCATGCCGTGGTGCTCGCGATCATTGCCGGCGGCGTGTTCACGCTCGGCGTCGTCCTCGGTGGTCCGCATCTGTATCGCGCCCTCGGCGGCACCGACGGTGCGCTTGCCGCCGCCACCACCTATTCCAACTATCTGTTCGCCGGCGCCATCCCGGTGTGGATCGTGAACCTTCAGGCGGCCGCGCTGCGTGGCGCCGGCAACGTCAAGGTGCCGGCCCTGGTGACGCTGGTCGGCGCCATCGTGACCATTCCGGTCTCGCCGGCGCTGATCTTCGGGCTCGGGCCGATCCCGCGGCTCGGCATCGGCGGCGCCGGCATAGCCTTCGGCTTTTATTACGGCGCGGCGATGCTGTTCCTGCTGCGCTACATGTCGACGGGTGCGACCGGCTTGAGGCTGCACATCGTGCCGTTGCGCGCAAAGATCTTCGGCGACATGCTGAAGGTCGGCGTCCCCACCGCGTTCAACGCGGTGCTGACCAACCTCACCGTCATCCTCGTCACCGGCGCGGTCGGGCTGTTCGGCACCTCCGCACTCGCCGGCTACGGCATCGCCTCGCGGCTGGACTACATCATGATTCCGCTGCTGTTCGGCATCAGCACGGCGACGCTGACCATGGTCGGCGTCAACATGGGCGCAGGCCAGACCGCGCGGGCACGAAAGATCGGCTGGATCAGCGGCGTGGTCGGCATGATCATGACCGGCACGATCGGCTTACTGGTTGCGATCTTCCCGACGGCCTGGCTGCACCTCTTCAGCCATGACGCGGACGTCGTCAGCGAGGGCATGACCTATTTGCGCATCGTCGCGCCGGCCTATGCCGCGCTCGGCTTCGGTTTTGTCAGCTCGTTCGCGGTGCAAGGCACCGGCCGAGCGATGGGGCCGCTCGCTTCGTCCTTCGCGCGCATCCTGATCGCGGCCGGCGGCGGCTGGATCGCGGTGGCGAGTTTTGGCGCGGGCGTGGCGGGTCTCGCCACCATGGTCACGCTGTCGCTCGCCGCCTATGCCGCGATCTGTGTCCTGATCATGCTATCACCGTGGACGTGGCGCTCCGAGTAAACGGGCGCACCCGATGCCGGCAATTCTCGCTCTCCGGGCGCCGCTGCGCGGTGATGCGCGTCACGCTTGCGCGGGCGCATTCGTTCCCCACATGAGGGCGAACGGAGAAGCGTTGTCCGCGTCAGTCGACAAATATGGATTTCCATTTCATTGATTTCGCCCGGCGGAGAAGCGAATACGGTTCCAATCATTTTCGTTGAGTGATGGAGACCAAGATGTCGTTTCGCCTCCCCCTGATCCTTGCAGCCGCGCTCGCCGCCTGGTCGGCAGCAGCAACCGCCGAGACCATCAAGATTGGCGTGACGCCGGGCCCGCATGCGCAGATCCTCGAGGCGGTGAAGCCGATTGCCGCGAAGAACGGCCTCGACATCCAGCTCATCGAGTTCTCCGACTACGTCGTGCCGAATGCGGCGCTCGACGCCGGCGAGATCCAGGCCAATTCGTTCCAGAACCAGCCTTATCTGGACAACCAGAAGGCCGACCGCGGCTACAAGATCGAGCCCGTTGCGCTGACCGTGAACTTCCCGATCGGCGTCTATTCGAAGAAGCACAAGGCCTTCGCGGATATCCCCGAGGGTGGCAAGGTCTCGATCCCCAACGACCCGACCAATGGCGGCCGCGTGCTCCTCCTGCTGCGCGACAAGGGCGTGATCAAGCTGAAGGACGGCACGGGCTTCAAGCCGACGATGCTCGACGTCACCGAGAATCCCAAGAAGCTGAAATTCATCGAGGTCGATGCGGCGCAGGCGCCGCGCGCGCTCGACGATGTCGATGCCGCCGCGATCAACACCAATTATGCAACCCAGGCGGGCCTCGATCCGGTCAAGGATCCGATCCTGCGCGAGGACCCGAAGGGCCCCTATGTCAACCTGATCGCCGTTCGCGCCGCCGACAAGGACAAGCCCTGGGTCAAGATCCTCGTGGACAGCTACCACACGGCGGAGGTCAAGGAGTTCGTCCTGACCAAGTTCAAGGGCGCGGTGCTGCCGAGCTGGTAGGCAGTTTGCCCAGCCGAAGTCCAGCGCGAGGGGCGGTCCGGCGGGCAGCCTTGCGCAATGCCCGCTTGTCTGGGGCTGCGGCAACCGACATCATCGGGGCCCATCCTCGCCCGACAGGGGTCGTATGAAACGCTTTGCAAACCTGAAACGACTGGGGTTCTTCACGCGGCTCCTCGATGAAGCCCCGCCAGCCGAGCGCTACCGCTTCGCCGCCGAGCAGATCGTGCGTGCAGAGAAAGCGGGTCTCGATTCCGCATGGATCGCGCAGCATCATTTTCACGAGCGGGAGGGCGGCTTGCCGTCGCCCTTCACCTTCCTCGGTTACGTCGCAGCCCAAACCTCGCGCATCCGTCTCGGCACCGGCATCGTCACCTTGCCGCTGGAGAACGCGGTGCGGGTGGCCGAGGATGCCGCGGTGCTCGATCTCCTCTGCAACGGCCGGTTCGAGCTCGGCGTCGGCACCGGCGGCAATCCGTCGGCCTTTGCCGCCTTCGGCCTCGACAGCGCCCAGCGCAACGAGATCTTTGCGCGCAATCTGGATGTCGTCCGCACAGCGCTCGTCGGCAAGCCGCTCACCGGCGGCGACACGCTCTATCCGCAGCGCCCGCAACTGGACAAGCGGATCTGGCAGGCAACGTTCTCGGTCGCCGGCGGTGCGCGCGCGGGCAGGGCGGGTGACGGCCTGTTGCTGTCGCGCACCCAGCCGCGGACCAAGGAGGCGCCGCGCGCAACGCTGGCCGAGATCCAGAACCCGGTCATCGATGCCTATCTCGAAGCGCTGCCGCCGGGATGCGAGCCCCGCATCATGGCCTCGCGCAGCGTCTTCGTCGCCGACGACCGGACTGAAGCGATGCGCCTTGCCGATATCGGGCTACGGCGCGCGTTGCCGCAGTTCCTCAAGGGCGGTCACGCCAGGCCGGGCGAGAGTTTGGAGGAGATGATCATCGCATTCGACACCCATGTCGGTGCGGCCGACGACGTCATCGCCTCGCTCCGCGCCGATGCCACGCTGGAGCGGGTGACCGACCTCGTCTTCCAGGCCCATTCGGTCGATGCGCCACATCCCCATATCCTGCGCTCGATCGAGCTGGTCGCGGAGAAGGTCGCACCGGCGCTGGGCTGGACCCGGACGGCGGCTGACGTGGCTCTGGCCGGCTGATCGGAATGAACATGATCGCGTTGCACGAGGCTGAATGATGAGTACGACAGATATCATCGACACGCTTGCCGGAATCGAGCCGGGCTCGGCTCTGGACGGCATCCGCGGGCGCCGACTGCAAGCGCGCGAGAACGCGCAGAAGAGCTACCTCTCCTTGTTCGCGCCGATCGATACGAGCGATTTCTCGCTTGTGGAGCGCGCCGCGGTCGCCGCCTTCGTGACCGGGCTGCATGGTGAGTCGCCCGTTGCGACCTTCTATCGCGACAAGCTTGCGGCGAGTGCGGATGGCGCGGCTCTGCTTGAAGCGATCGACGCCGAGATCGCGCGGGGCAGAACCTCGGGTCCGTATGGCTCGTTCCCGGCCGGCCCGCTGTCGGTCGAGAACACGGCTGGTCTTATTTATCGCGTGGGTGCGGCGAGCAAGTCCGTTCTCGGCACCCGGCTCGTCGCGGCACTCGAGCATGCGCATCTGCTCGTGTTCCGGCCGCGCGATGCGGCCTCCACCGACATGAAGGCGCTGCTGGCCGCTGGCTGGTCGAACACCGGCATCGTCACCTTCTCCCAACTCGTCGCGTTCCTGTCGTTCCAGGTGCGCGTCGTCAGCGGCTTGCGCACGCTCGCAGCAATGAACGCATAAGAGGAGGCTGCATCATGAGCGCCACCGTCAATCCGCCCGTCGTCTTCACCCAGGACGAGCTCGGCTGGGTGTCGTGGATCGATCCGCTGCCCGAGGCCGAATTGACCGAACGGCATTTCAATGGCCTCGTCGACCGCGCCCGTGCCAAGTCGGAATACTTCCGCCTTCTGGTGCGCGATCCCGAGGTGCTGGAAGCCCGCACCAAGACCGACAAGGACATCTTCTACAACGTCGCCGACGGCCTGCCGCGCGCCGAACGCGAGCTCGCGGCGGCCGCGACCTCGCGCTACAACGGCTGCATCTATTGCGCGTCCGTGCATGCGCGTTTCGCCAGCACCTATTCCAAACGCCGTGACGACGTGCAGCGTCTGCTCGACGAGGGCATCAAGGCCGATCTCGGCGAGCGCTGGAACGCGGTGGTCAAGGCGTCAGTGGCGCTGGCCGCGACGCCGATCGCGTTCGGTCCTGACAATATCGAGGAGCTGCGCCGCGCGGGTCTCGACGATGCCGAGATCGTCGATGTCATCAATGGCGCGTCGTTTTTCAACTGGGCGAACCGGCTGATGCTGTCGCTCGGTGAGCCCTCGAAATAGGCATCTTCACTGGCACAAGAATTGCCGCTTGTTTGTAACATCTGACTGGATGGAGCCGTGCATGAGCAACATCGATCGTCGTACCCTGGTCAAGGGCTCGCTTGCCGCCATGATGGCGGGAGCGGCCGGTTCGCGCACCGCCATCGCGCAATCCTCCGAGCCGATCCTGCTCGGTGTCAGTGGTCCCCTGACCGGGCCGAACGCGCAATATGGCACGCAGTGGAAACAGGGCTTTGATCTCGCGCTCGACGAGATCCAGGCCGCCGGCGGCATCAATGGCCGCAAGCTCGCCTATCAATTCGAGGACAGCCAGAGCGATCCCCGCCAGTCGGTCGCGATCGCCCAGAAATTCGTTTCCAATCCGGCCATCGTGCTGGAGCTGGGCGATTTCTCCAGCCCCGCCTCGATGGCGGCTTCGCCGATCTATCAGCGCGCCGGCCTCGTGCAGTTCGGCTTCACCAATTCGCATCCTGACTTCACCAAGGGCGGCGACTTCATGTGGAGCACCTCGGTCAGCCAGGCCGACGAGCAGCCGCTGCTGGCGTCCTATGCGGTGCGGCGCCTCAAGCTGAAGAAGCTCGCGGTGCTGCACCTCAACACCGATTGGGGCCGCACCAGCCGCGACTATTTCGTCAACGCCGCCAAGGAATACGGCGCCGAGATCGCGGTCACCGAAGGCTATATCGCCGAGGAGCGCGACTTCCGCTCCACGCTGGTGCGCGTGCGTGACGCCAATCCGGACGGGTTGATCCTGATCTCCTATTATTCCGACGGCGCCCTGATCGCGCGTCAGGCACGCCAGGTCGGGCTCAAGCAGGTGATCTGTGCGGCAAGCTCGGTCTATTCGCCGAAGTTTCTGGAGCTGGGCGGCGAGGCGGTCGAGGAAGTCCACGTCGGCACGCGCTACTTCCCGGAAGACCCGCGGCCCGAGGTGCAGAAGTTCATTGCCGGCTTCAAGAAGAAGTACAATGGGCTCGAGCCCGACGCCTTCAATGCTTACGCCTATGACGCGATGAACATGGCGGCTGCCGTGGTGAGGATCGGCGGCACCGACCGCAAGGCGATCCGCGATGCCTTCACCAAGGTCAAGGACGTCCCGAGCGTGATCTTCGGGCAGGCGACCTTCGACGTCGCGACCCGCCGCGTCAAGGGCGCCATGAATGCCGAGCTCGTCGTGCGCAAGGGCCAGTTCGCGCTCTGGGACGGCAAGCCGACCTGACCTGACTTGACGGCCGGGGCGGGGGTCCCGGCCGCTTCCCTCTCTACGCGGTGATATCAGCGTGTCTTCCTGGCTCGACTACACGATCAACGGGCTGATCGTCGGCAATGTCTACGCCCTCGTTGCGGTCGGGCTCGCGCTGATCTTCGGCGTCAGCCGGCTGATCAACTTTGCCCAGGGCTCGATCTACCTCGTCGGCGCCTATATCGGCTGGGTCGCGGTGGTGCAGCTGCATACGCCGTTGCCGCTCACGATCATCGTGGTGGCCGTGGCCGCCGCGATCGTCGGGCTGATCATCGAACGGTTCGGCCTGCGTCCGCTCCAGAACTCCGTGCGCATCGCGCCCTTGCTCGCGACCATCGGCATCAGCTTCGTGCTCGATCAGCTGGTGATGCTGACGTTCTCGCCGAATCCCCGCGCGCTGCCGAGCCAACTGCCTGACGTGCGCTTCCAGGTCGGCGGCGGCACGATCGGACCTCTTGATCTGCTCATCGCCGGAGTCGGCCTCACCAGCGCGCTCTTGTTGTTCGTGTTCCTGCGCTACAGCAAGCTCGGCTGGGCGGTGCGCGCCGCCTCGCAGGACCGCGACGCCGCCATGCAGATGGGCGTCGACGTCAACCGGGTCAATCAGGCCGTGTTCGGCATTGCCGCTGCGCTCGGCGGCGTCTCCGGCATGCTGGTCGGCATGTACTACAACCAGATCGACACCGCGATGAGCCTTCAGGCGACGTTGAAGGGCGTCGTTGCCGAAGTGGTCGGTGGTGCCGGCAACGTGCCGGGCGCCGTGATCGGCAGCCTGTTGCTCGGACTGGTCGAGAGCTACGGCGTCGCCGTGTTCGGCACCAGCTACCGCAATCTGTTCGCTTTCCTGTTGCTGGTCGTCGTGCTGGTGCTTCGCCCGAACGGCCTGTTCGCCAGCGCGCGGCAGGCGCCGCCCGAGCCGCTCACCGGCACCTTCATTGCGCCGAGCCGTCCGGTGCGCATTCCGCGCTGGGCGCTGCTGGTTGCAGCCGCGATCTTCGCGATCCTGCCGCTGTTTCCGGTGTCCTTCTACGTGCTCCAGACCCTGATCAACGCCTGGCTGCTCGGCATGCTCGCACTCAGCCTGACGCTGGTTGCGGGCTCGGTGGGGCAGGTCTCGCTCGGGCATGCCGCGCTGCTCGCGATCGGCGCCTACACCTCCGCACTGCTGTCGCTGAATTTCTCCGTCCCCGTCGGCTTCGCCATCATCTGCGGTGGCCTGATGAGTGCTGCGCTCGGCACGGCATTGATCTCGCCGTCGTTTCGCCTGCGCGGGCACTATGTGTCGATCGCGACGCTCGCCATCGGCGAGATCGTGTCGCTGGTGATCCTGAACTGGGAGAGCGTCACGCGCGGCCCGATCGGCATCTCCGGCATTCCGCCGCTGTCCCTGTTCGGCTACGATCTGATCAGCCCGAATTCGATCTACTGGTTCAGCTTCGTCGTCATGGTCGTGCTGGCGCTGCTGCAGGGCCGGTTGCTCGGCTCGCATCTCGGCCGCAGCTTCCGCGCTATCAGAGACGACGACATCGCCGCGCGCGCCTATGGCCTCAGCCTGAACCGCTACAAGTCGCTGGCCTTCATCTTCGGCGGCTTCGCGGCCGGTGTCAGCGGCGGCATCGCCGCGCATCTCTATTCCTACATCAACCACGAGACCTTCAACACGCAGCAATCGATCCTGGCGCTGACCGTTGTGATCCTCGGTGGCCTCGGTAACGTCGTCGGCGCAATCGTCGGAGCGGTCGCGCTGGTCGGTCTGCCGGAAGTTTTCCGGATCGCGGCGGAGTACCGCATCCTGATCTACGGCATCGTGCTGCTGCTGCTCGTGCGGTTCAGGCCGCAGGGCCTGTTGGGGACAATGTGATGGCGGAGCACTCATCCATGCTGTCCCTGCGCGGGCTGACGCGCCGTTTCGGCGGTCTCACCGCCGTCGACGCCATCGATCTCGACCTTCCCAAGGGCGAGTTGATCAGCATCATCGGTCCGAACGGCGCCGGCAAGACGACGCTGTTCAACCTCGTGACCGGGCTCGACCGTCCAGACGCCGGCACGGTCCACTTTGAAGGGCAAGACGTCACGGGTCTCTCGCCCGAGCGGCTTGCTGCCGAAGGCATCGCGCGCACGTTCCAGCTCGGCCGCGTGTTCGGCAATCTCAGCGTCATGGATAACGTCCTGATCGGCGCCCACACGCGGCTGCGCGCGGTGAAGCCGGCGGTGCCGGTGATCGGCCCGCTGCTCGAATTGGGGCTGGCGCTGTTGCGTCCGGCCGGCGTTAGGGACGAAGAGGAGCGGCTGCGCGAGGAGGTGAAGGCCATTCTCGCACGCTTCGGCGAGCGGCTGCTGCCGCGGATCGACCAGCCCGCCTACAGCCTGTCCTACGCCAACCGCCGCCGCGTCGAGATCGCGCGTGCGCTCGCACTGAGGCCGCGCCTGCTGCTGCTCGACGAGCCCACTGCCGGCATGAACCCGACCGAGACCGCGGAGATGCAGGCGCTCGTCGCCGAGCTGAAGGCGGAAGGGCTGACCATCCTCCTGATCGAGCACAAGCTGGAGATGGTGATGCGCCTCTCCGACCGCGTCATCGTCATGGACGAGGGCAAGAAGATCGCGGAAGGCCCGGGCGAAGAGGTGCGCAACGATCCCAAGGTGATCGAGGCGTATCTCGGCCACGGTCTGTCGGGGACGCCGGAGCTGGAGAGCGCAGTATGACGGACAAGGCATCCGAACCGCTGCTGGCGCTCTCGAACGTCAACACGTTCTACGGCCAGGCCCAGGTGCATTTCGACCTGTCGATCACGGTCGGGCGCGGCCATATCGTCTGCCTGCTCGGCGGCAATGCCAGCGGCAAGTCGACGACGATGAAGATCATTTTGGGCCTGGTGAAACCGCGTTCGGGCGACGTGACCTTCGACGGCGCCTCGCTGCTCGGGCTGACCACGCCGCAGATCGTCCGCCGTGGTATCGCCTCCGTGCCGGAGGCGCGGCGGTTGTTTGCGGACATGAGCGTGCGCGAAAACATCTTGATGGGTGCCTTCGTGCGCAACGACCGGGATACAGTGGCGCAGGATCTCGACAAGATGCTGACGCTGTTCCCGAAACTCGGCCAGCGGCTGTCGCAGCGCGCGGGCTCCCTGTCCGGCGGTGAGCAGCAGATGGTGGCAATGGCGCGCGCGCTGATGAGCCGTCCCAGGATGATCGTGATGGACGAGCCGACCATGGGCCTGTCGCCGCTCTATGTCGACCGCGTGCTGGAGCTGATCCGCACCATCAACCAGGAAGGCGTGTCGGTCTTCATGGTCGAGCAGAATGCCAGCCTCGCGCTCGAAATCGCGCACGAGGCCTATGTGCTCCAGACCGGCAAGATCGTGTTGTCAGGCCCGGCGCGGGCGCTGAAGGACGACCCCAGAGTCCGCGACGCCTATCTCGGCGGCTCCGAGGCGGCGTAGTAGGACCTCGGCCTTATGGTTCGAGACGCCCGCTGCGCGGGCTCCTCACCATGAGGGTCTGACATTATGCCAAGCAACAGAACCTCATCCTGAGGAGCCCGCGCAGCGGGCGTCTCGAAGGATGGCCGCAAGCACGGTTGCAAGGCCGCCCTGCCGAATTGCACTGGTCAGTATGACCATTTTATGGAAAGATCATACCGCTACCGCGATGGTGCGCGCAGCGGATGGAATGTTCTTCGTGACGAGATGGTCCCTGCGGGCGGTCGAGCCCGAAATGGTGCTGCTGTTCGGGGGGCTCATCGCCGCCAACATCGCCGCATGGGCCTGGGCCTTCGCGGCGTTCGGCGACCGTCCCACGGTGATGGCGACCGCGCTGCTGGCATGGGTGTTTGGCCTCCGTCATGCCGTCGACGCCGACCACATCGCCGCCATCGACAATGTCGTGCGCAAGCTGATGAATGCGGGCGATGCGCCGCGATCGGTCGGCCTCTATTTCGCGCTCGGCCATTCCACAATCGTCGTGGTCGCGACCATGCTGCTTGCGGTCGGGGTCGTCAGCCTCGGTGGCGACAGCCTGCTCAAGGAGATCGGTGGCTTGATCGGCACGTCGGTGTCGGCGCTGTTCCTGCTTGTCATCGCGGCCATCAATCTCGTCATCTTCGCCGGGCTGTGGCGGACGTTTCGCGCAGCACGGGAGCAGGGGATTCGCGACGCCGAAAGCCTCGATGCGCTGCTTGCCAATCGCGGGTTCCTGACGCGGCTGCTCGGCCCGATGTTTCGCCTCGTGACAAAGCCATGGCACATGTACCCGCTCGGCTTCCTGTTTGGGCTCGGCTTTGATACCGCGACCGAGATCGGCCTGCTCAGCGTCTCCGCCAGCGAAGCCGCACGTGGCGCTTCGCTCGCCGATGTCATGGTCTTTCCCGCGCTGTTCGCAGCCGGCATGGCGCTGGTCGACACCGCCGATTCGGCGCTGATGGTCAGCGCCTATCGCTGGGCCTTCGTCGATCCCCTGCGAAAGCTCTGGTACAACCTCACGATCACCGGCGCCTCCGTCGCGGTGGCGCTGTTCATCGGCGGCATCGAGGCGCTCGGGTTGATCGCGGACCGGCTCGGCCTGTCCGGCGGCGTGTGGACGCTGGTCGACGCCCTCAACGAGTCGCTCGCCAATGTCGGCTTCGCCGTGATCGGACTGTTCGCAGTCGCCTGGCTCGTCTCGGTCGTGCTCTATCGCCGCATGTCTGCGATCGAACCTTCACGCGCGGATGTGCTTCGAGGCACCGATGCGACCGAGGCAGCCTGAGTCTGGCCGACGCTTCGGCGGGCTGGCGGCACTCTCCGCGTTCGTCCTTCTCGCAGATGACGGCAGCGCCTTTGCACAGAGCAGTGGTGCCTCACGCGAACTACCGCCAGTCCAAGTCTCCAGCGACGAGGCACCGCGTCGCAAGAAGCCGGCCATATCGCGGCGGGCCAGCAAACCCATCCAGCCCGGCAGCGTCGTCGTCGTCTCTCCAGCCGCAACGCAAGTCACGGATGCGCGCAGCGTCGCCTCGGGCGCAAAGCGCCCGCCGAGCATGGCCAGCGAGATCACCATCTCCGGCGAGGAGATCAACGCGCGCCCGTTCGCGCGGCCGGGCGAGGCGCTCGAAGCGGTGCCGGGGCTGATCGTGACCCAGCATTCCGGCGAGGGCAAAGCCAACCAGTATTTTCTGCGCGGCTATAATCTCGACCACGGCACCGACCTTGCGATCTACGTCGACGACGTCCCGGTCAACATGCGCACCCACGCGCACGGCCAAGGCTATGCCGATCTCAACTGGTTGATCCCGGAAACCATCAGCGCGATGGATGTGCGCAAGGGACCGTACTTCGCCGACGAAAGCGATTTTGCATCCGTCGGCAGCGTGCGCATCGGCCTGATCGACCGCACCAAGGGTCTCGCCCAGATCACCGCCGGCAGCTTTGGTTATCGCCGCCTGCTCGGCATGGATTCCGCAAAGCTCGGTGACGGTTCGCTGCTCGTGGCCGGTGAAATCGGCACCTACAACGGTCCCTGGGACAATCCGGACAATGTGAGGAAGCTCAACGGCCTTATGCGCTACAGCCAGGGCACCGCGACGGATGGTCTGACCATCACCGGCATGGCCTATGCCAACAAATGGAATTCGACCGACCAGGTGCCGCAGCGCGCGATCACCGGCGGTTTTCTCGACCGGTTCGGTTCGGAGGATCCGAGCGACGGTGGCAACACCAATCGTTTCGCGCTCTCCGGCCGCGTCGCGCAGAGCGATGATGTGGGATCGTGGAAGGCCAACGCCTACGTCGTGAAGAGCCAGCTCGACCTCTTCAACAACTTCACCTATTTCCTCAGCGATCCCGTGCTCGGCGACCAGTTCCACCAGCACGACGACCGCCTGATGGCCGGCGCCAACATCTCGCGCACGCTGAACGGGTCGTTCGCCGGCCTGCCGATGCAGACCACGATCGGCCTGCAATCGCGCTATGATTCGATCGATCTGGCGCTGAGCAACACGTTCCAGCGCGGCTTGCTCTCCAGCATTCGCAGCGACAAGGTCGGCGAGGGCAGCGTCGGCGTCTTCGCCGAAAATACCGTGCGCTGGACCGATTGGCTGAGGACCACTGTCGGCCTGCGCGGCGATTACTATGCGGCCGACGTCACCTCGCTGTTCAATTCCAACAATTCCGGCCGCACTGACGCCGCGCTGGGCAGCCCGAAATTCCGCATGGTGCTCGGCCCGTTCAACCAGACTGAATTCTTCCTCGGCGCCGGCACCGGCATGCACTCGAACGACGCGCGCGGCGCGACCACGACGGAAGATCCGAGGGATCCCGCCACGCGACTTACGCCGTCGCCGCTGCTGGTACCTACAAAGGGCGCGGAGGTCGGCGTCCGCAGCAAGATCGTTCCCGGCCTCGACACCTCGCTCAGCCTCTTCATCCTCGACCAGGATTCCGAGATCCTGTTCTCCGGTGATGCCGGCGATACCTCGGCGACCCGCGCCAGCCGCCGCTACGGTTTCGAATGGACCAATCACTACCGCCCGCGCTCGTGGATCGACATCGATGCCGAGCTCGCCATGACGCATGCGCGCTTCCGCGGCACTGACAGCGAGCAGGCGGAGGTCTATGCGTCGCTCGCGGGCTATCCCGAGGCGCAGATCGGCAACGCGCCCGGCAACTACATTCCGAACGCGCCGGCGATGGTGGCCTCCGCCGGCATCACGCTCGGCGAGAAGACCGGCTGGTTCGGGGCTTTGCGCTGGCGCTATCTGGCGTCGAGCCCGCTGACGGAAGACAATGCGTTCCGCTCATCCGCGACCAGCATCTTCAACGGCCGCCTCGGCTATCGCATCGACAATGGCTGGCGCATCCAGCTCGACGTGCTCAATCTCTTCAACACACAGGCGAACCAGATCACTTACGCCTACGGTTCGCTGCTCAAGACCGATACGCTCTTCAATCTCTGCACCGGCGGCGTCGCGCCGACGGCGGTCTGCCAGAACGGCGTGATGGATTACGTGCTGCACCCGGTCGAGCCGCTGACGTTTCGTCTGACTGTGGCTGGCGCGTTCTAGGCCGAGGCCGCGCTCGGAACCTGCTCGGCCGGCAGATCATCGCCATTGGGATCGCCCGGCGCAGTCGCCCAGGCGAGTTCGACCAGCGTCACGATCCGGCGGCCGCCGCCGTCGAGCTGGCAGACGATCAGGCCCTGCTCCTCCATATAGCCGAGCAGGCGCTGGGCCCGGCGCAGCGAGTGCGAGCCGTAGGCGCGCGCGATCGCGGCATCGCCGGGACACGGCCAGCCTTCCTTCGCCGCGCGTGCGATCATCATGAACACGCCCTGCATGTCGTCGGGAAGGATCGAGGCGCGTAGCGACACATCCTGCCAGGCGTCGTCATCGGCGAGATCCGCACCGAGCCCGGCCCGCGCGTGCGTCAGCATACGGCGGAACTCGTTGAGGTCAGGCACGGCCGAGCCGAGGCCTTCGATCCGGCAGCGGACCACGAACTCCTGATAGAGCACGCCGACCGCGCGGAAGCCGGCGTCGGGCGCGGCGAGTACGGCGCGCAAGGTGCGGTCGACGCGCTCGCGCCGCTCCGCCAGTTCCTCGGCGCTGACGGGCGCCTCGACCGCCTCGGGCCGGATCTCCGGCGCGGCCGCCTTCGCGGCGCGGAGCTGCTCGAGCAGATCAGGCGCGGGCCGGCGCTGCGGCCGGCTGGCATCGGGCGGCGGCGCGGCCAGGATCACGGCGCGCATATCCTCGAGTGTCGCTTCGGGCAGCGGCATCAGCCGCGGCGTGGAGTTGCGCGCTTGGGTGTCGGTCGGGCCGATATGCAAACGCAGTGGGCGTCGCGAGAGCGCAGGCCCAAGCGCCATGAACTGTCCGCGCTCGAGATCGCGAAAGGATTCGGCCTGCCGCCGCTCCATGCCGAGCAGGTCGGCGGCGCGCGCCATGTCGATGTCGAGGAAGGTCCGGCCCATCAGGAAATTGGAGGCTTCTGCGGCGACGTTCTTGGCGAGTTTTGCCAGCCGCTGGGTCGCGATGATGCCGGCGAGGCCACGTTTGCGGCCGCGGCACATCAGGTTGGTCATCGCGCCGAGAGAGAGTTTGCGCGCCTCGTCCGAGACCTCGCCGGCGACCGCCGGCGCGAACAGCTGCGCCTCGTCCACCACCACCAGCATCGGGTACCAATGATCGCGGTCGACGTCGAACAGACCGCCGAGGAACGCCGCGGCGCGCCGCATCTGGTTCTCTGCGTCCAGCCCTTCGAGATTGAGCACGGTAGAGACGCGATGCAGCCGCGCGCGCTCGCCGGCAACCTGAAGGCCACGCTCGGTGTGATCCTCGGCCTCGATCACCAGATGGCCGAAATGCTCGGCCAGCGTGACGAAGTCGCCTTCGGGGTCGATGATGGCCTGCTGCACCCAGGGCGCGCTCTGTTCCAGCAGGCGCCGCAACAGATGCGACTTGCCGGAGCCCGAATTGCCCTGCACCAGGAGGCGGGTCGCCAGCAGTTCCTCGAGGTCCATGGCGGCCGCGGCGCCTGCCGTGGTCTGCCCCATCTCGATCGCAACCGTCATGTCCCCGACTCAAGTCCCCATCATTCGCGGACAGGGGCTTATCAACCCGGCCGGGGCGCGTCGAGCGGCACGGTGCGAATCATGCCGTGTTGCCCACGACGGAGTTCAGGCGTGATTCGATTGCCGTAGAAGTGCGGGGCGGTAGGGTGCTTGCGGATCGTCGTCCTCGTTCTCGGGGATGACGCAGGAGCCGAATTCCTGCCTGATCCGCTCGATCTCGGCGATGCGCTCGTGCAGCCGCTGCAAATGCTCGGCAGATCTTGCGCGCCAGAACCGGAAGGTGTCGGTGGTGAGCGGCAGGAACGCCGTTCCGAACGGCGTCGGCTCGGGAACGATGGTACGTCCGAGCAGCAGGAACCGGTTCTCGCCGGAGACCACGAGGGTCGCGTAGCCGCGGTTGCCGATCCGCCTGATCCCGTTCAGCGACCATTCGGCGAGCTTGCTGAAATAGGGTTCCTCGCGCCAGCGATCGGGGCAGTGGTCGTCGACCGTCACGTTCACCGCGTCCTGGCTGAAATGCACGATGATGCCGGACGTCGCCGGAAACCACGCGTCATCGAGATGACCTTGCAGCCAGGCGCAGACGAACGACCGGCACATCTGCGGGCGGCGGTCGTAGATGGTGCAGCCGGTGCCCGTCTGCCAGTGCTTGCAGAGCTGGTTCACCGGCTTGTCGACGGCAGCGACCTCGAGGATATCGCAGCATGCGTTGCAGGATCCGCACTGCCGGGTCAGCGGCGGCGGCGTTTGCCGGTTAGCCGGCCGAAATCCTTGGCCGTCGCGAATGAGGAGCTTTTGCTTCTCCAGCGTGCTCAGCGCGCGCTCGACCTTGAGGCGGGACAATCCGGTCGCGTCAACGATCCCCTTCATCGTCGTCGCGCCGGCCTCCACCGCGCGAGCGACCTGCAACGCCGTCTGATCCATCGTCTTCTACTTGTTCTTCAGCCCTTCGATCCGGTCATCGCGCTGCCCCGGAACTTGCGGAAGTCGGCGCCCGTGTGACGGCTAGCAGTCGCATGTATGCGGGATTTACGCAAACGGACTGCTGAGCGGGATGGCCCGTATTGGGCCAAATCGTAGGCCCATGCCCAAGGGCGACCCTGTCTGCATCGACAAATCCGGTCGATCAGTGCAAGCCGGCGCCGGCGCGCTGCTACTGAGCGCCGGAGCCGCCCTGCACGATCTTCTCGTTCAGCTTCAGATCCACGGTCTCGACCGTGCGATCGATCTCGGCGTTGGGTGTTCCGAGCTGATGCGAGATCAGCTTCACCAGCAGATCGACGCGCTCGATGAAGGGTGCGCCGCTCGCCACCGCACGCGCGGCCGAGGACGGCTTGAGCAGGCTCTCGGCGGCCTTGGCGTATTTCGCGAACGGCACCTGGTCCTGCGGATCGGCGCCGAGACGGCGGGCAATCGCGTCGACATGGTCGTAGATCGTCTGCGAGCGCGCCAAATCGCCGTGCACGGCGTCGCGGATCGACTGCGGCTCGTGCGGCGTGATGCAGCGATAGTTGCCGGTCAGCAGCATCGACCATTTCGCCAGCGGCACGAACAGCGAGTCGAACACTTTCAGCTTCACCGGCACGTCGTGACCGTCGAGCGTCACCGCATCGATGTCGGCTTCGAGCTCGCGCAGCACCTTGTTGTGCTTCTCGTCGGCGAAGGCCGATGCCTTGAAATTGGTGGGCAGGCCGACATGCAGCACGTTCGCGGCTTCTTCCGGCGGACGGAACGCCTGCGGGTCGGGCGAACACAGCGTTACCAGGCCGGGCTCGAAGCGCTCCCACACCTGCGCATTGGTGTAGGCCTCCTCGAGGTCCATGTCGGCGAGCGAGGGGATCCGCTTGAGATAAGGCAGTGGCGGCATGTTCATGATCGACAGGCACGGCAGCTTCGCCGCGGCGATCTTGACCATGAGAACGCGGACCGTGTGGTTGGTGTATTGCGGCTCCTGCATCGCCAGGCCGACCATGTCGTAGCGCGAGAGGTCGACATTGCCCGGCGTCACCGCGTCGAGCTTGCCGGGCAGGTCGCGCGAGAAGATCGCCCGGTGCACCGCCTCGTCGCGCAGCTTGATGCGCACCTCGGTACCGTCACGGTTGATCAGCTCGGCGGTCTTGGCGCGGCAGACCAGGGACACGTTATGGCCCGCCATCAGCAGCTTCGTGCCCAGCAGGGAGCCGTAGGAAGCCCCGAGAATCAGGATGTTACGCGCCATATTCCGTCCCTTTGAAAATGTGTGTGATTTTTTAAGCCCAGCCGTCATCAGCGGGCGAGTTGGCGGCATGTAAAGCGAAGTCCGCAGGGATGGCAACTGGGATAATGCATACAAGGTTCCGAAGGACGCCCGTTGAGGGATGCAGCGCTGCGTAATCCGGGGCGGCCGTAGCTCGCGGCAAAGAAGCCGGATTTCGCTTCGCTCTATCGGGCTACGCGAACCGGTATTGTCCGTCGGGCAAAACACCGCGCGGCTGTCAATCATTCCGCATTAAAATATTCTACTTTACCGAAATTCGGAAACGGCGTATGTGTTGCCCATCCCGGCTCATCCTTGAGGGGCGATCTTGTGTCGTCACTGTCGCGAGCCGGGCTTGCGGTGGACGCGGCAGCGTCGGGCGCGAAAGAATAGGGCAGGGCGGATTGCTCTCCGTGAGCCCAAAACTTCGTGCTGGATGAGCGGCGCTGTCAGGCTTCGTCTCGCCT
>NZ_JAFCJT010000035.1 GCF_018130785.1 Bradyrhizobium liaoningense | reverse complement strand
AAAGTCCTCACCATCCTCAACGCCATGCTCAGGGACCAAAAACAATGGCAACCCGCTTGACGAAGAACACAGTCGCTGAGGTGCGAGCCATGCGGCGCACCGCGCCGCTTGGGGAACCTCGAAGGATGAGCGGCCCCGCTGCTCGTGACACGTGACTCGCAGCAACAGTCGGGCTGTCGCCCTTCGAGGGCCGCTGAAGAAGCGGGCACCTCAGGGTAACGGTCAACGATTCTCGAACGCCGCTACTTCCCCGTGAACACCGCTTTCCGCTTCTCGATGAAAGCCTGCACGGCTTCCTTGTGATCGGCGGTCGTGGTCAGGCGGATCAGCCGTTCGGCTTCGTGATCGCGCGCGGTCTCGAAATCGAACAGCACGGCCTCGTCGAGATTGTCCTTCATGTAGCGCAGCGCGAGGCGGGGGCCTTCGGCAAGCGACTTTGCAAGCGCAAAGGCCTCGGTCTGCAACTCGTCATCGGGCACGACGCGGTTGACGAGGCCGATGGCCTCGGCCCGCGCGGCATCGACGCGATCGCCGGTGAACAGCAACTCGCGCGCCCGCGCGGTGCCGACCAGCCGGGTGAGCAGCCAGGCGATGCCGTAATCGCCGGAGAGCGCGATGCGGGCGTAGCCGGTAGCGACGAAGGCCGATTGCGCGGCGATGCGGATGTCGCAGGCCATGGCGATGGCGAGACCCGCGCCGACCGCGGGACCGGGCAGGGCCGCGATGGTCGGCTTGCGCACCGACACCAGCGCGCCGGTGAGCAGCCGCTGCCGTTCCTGGAGATCGGCGACCTTGTCGTCAAAGGACATTTCGAGCTTTTTGGGATCGCGATGCGCGCCCATGCCCTTGACGTTGCCGCCGGCGCAGAACGCCTCGCCCGCTCCGGTGAGCAGCAGCGCGCCGACGCCGGGGTTCTCACCGCAACTGCGGATCATCGTGCGCAGCGCCGGCGTCAGCGTGTCCGACAATGCGTTGCGCGCCTCCGCCCGGTTCAGCGTGATGATCGCGACGCGATCGCGGACGACGCAGAGGAGTTCATTGGTGCCGGTCTCGACAGTGGTTTCCGTGGTCATGAATCCCGCCCTTGTAGGGTGGGCAAAGCGCAGCGTGCCCACCATTTGTTGTTTCGTCGTTGAAGGTGGGCACGGCGCTGCGCGCCTTTGCCCACCCTACGGGGGTGCGTCAAAACTTCTCCACCCACGGCCGCAGCTCCAGCTCCCAGCTCCAGGCGCTACGCGGCTGCTGCAGCACGTTCCAATAGCTCTGCGCGATCGCATCGGGATCGAGCATCGAATCCGGCTTGTCGGCGGCTTCCGTGCGTGCCGCGCTGCGGATGCCGCCGTCGATCACGAAATGCGCGACGTGGATGCCCTGCGGGGACAATTCGCGCGCCAGGCTCTGCGCCAGCCCACGCAGCGCGAACTTGCCCATCGCGAACGACGCCGACTGCGCATAGCCCTTGACGCTTGCCGAAGCGCCGGTGAACAGGATCGCGCCATGCTTGTTCGGCAACATGCGTTTCGCCGCCTGCTGCGCCACCAGGAAACCGCCATAGGCGCTGACCGCGATCGCCTGCGCAACGTCGGCCGGGACGAGATCGACGAACGGCCCGCGCGTGCGGCCGCTGGCGTTGTAGACGACGAGATCGGGCGTGCCGATCTCGCGTTCGACCAGGCCGAACAGCCGCTCGACCTCATCAGCCTCGGTGGCGTTGCAGGCATAGGCCTTGGCGCCGGTCTCGCTGCAGAGCGCGCCGAGCTTCTCGATCTTGCGCGCGGCCAGCGCGACGCGGATGCCCTGGGCGGACAGCAGCCGCGCCAGCGAGGCGCTCAGGCCTTCGCCGGCACCGACGATGAGCGCGATCTTGTATTTCGGATGTTCCATGGCGTGATCTCTCGGAGACGGGAAGCCGCTGGCTATGCATCCGCCGCGCGGACAACCAGTCGGGCTGGTCACAATTCCGCAGAGCGAATTGCTCCTTCACGGCGATCATGCCTCCCTGACAATTTGCGGCTTTATCGCTATCCGCGACTGGAGCATGATCGACATCAATCAACGCGGCAAGCGCCAAAACAGCGTAAAATGTTCGCAGGGCGGAAACCGAAGAGGACGATCATGCACAAGCCGGTCACAGCGCAGCCAAAAAATGTCGCGGCCGCACCATCCGGCCTGCTGGCGCCCGACACCACTGGCATGAATTTCTATCGCGCCGATCCGGCTCTGACTGATCTCCTGCGCATCCATCTGCCGGACGCGCTGTTCCGTCACATCGAGCCGCATCTCGATCGGCTCGGCGAGCTGGCCGGCGGTCATCTCGATGATTGCGCGCGGCTCGCCGACCGGCACACGCCGGTCCTGCACCAGCGCGACAAGTTCGGCCGCGACGTGCAGTGGATCGAATATCATCCGGCCTATCGCGAGCTGGAGAATGCCGCGTTCGGCCAGTTCGGCATCCACGCGCTCTCGATCCGCAAGGGCATCATGGGCTGGCCGGACAAATATCCCGTCGTGGCCAAGCACGCCTTCACTTTCCTGTTCAACCAGACCGAATTCGGCATGGGCTGCCCGATCAACGTCACCGACGGCTGCGCCAAACTGCTGGCGAATTTCGGCAGCGAGGCGCTGAAGGCGAAATATCTTGATGGCCTCACCTCGACCGACATGAGCAAGCTGACCCAGGGCGGCCAGTTCATGACCGAAAAGGAAGGCGGCTCCGACGTCGGCACGCTCACGACGACAGCGGTGCAGGAGGGCGACCATTGGCGCCTCTCTGGCGAGAAATGGTTCTGCTCCAATGCCGATGCCAAGGTCGTGATGTTGCTGGCGCGTCCCGAAGGTGCAGGCCCCGGCACGCGCGGCGTCGGCCTGTTCCTGATGCCGCGCTTCCTTGATGACGGCTCGCAGAACCACTACCGGATCGTGCGTCTCAAGGACAAGCTCGGCACGCGCTCGATGGCGTCAGGCGAGATCAAGCTCGAAGGCGCGATCGCCTACGCCGTCGGCAAGCTCGATCGCGGTTTCGTGCAGATGGCCGAGATGGTGAACTCGTCGCGGCTCTCCAACGGCGTGAAGTCGACCGCGCTGATGCGCCGCGCCTATCACGATGCGATGACGGTGGCGAAGAACCGCGTCGTGTTCGGCAACCGCATCATCGACTTGCCGCTCGGCCGGCGTCAGATGCTGAAGATCATGCTGCCGGTCGAGCAGGCGCTGTCGATGAGCTTTCTCATCGCGGACGCGCTCGACCGCGCGGAAGCCGGCAGCCAGGATGCGGCTGCGCTGCTGCGTATCCTCACCCCGACCCTGAAGTTCCGCGCCACGCGCGACGCGCGAAAAGTCTGCGGCGATGCGCTCGAGATGCGCGGCGGCATCGGCTATATCGAGGAGTTTGCGACCGCGCGCCTGCTGCGCGATGCGCATCTCGGCTCGGTCTGGGAAGGCACCGGCAACATCGTCGCGATCGATGCGCTCCGGCGCGCGGTCGGCCGCCATGGCGCCGAGTCGGCGCTCGCCGCCGATCTGCACGCCCGCCTCGACGACAGCGCTTCCGTACCTCTAGCGTGGCGCGACCGTTTGCGCGGTCTTGTCGACCGCGCCGTCGGCTTCGCGCGCGAGGTCGCGGGCAAGGCCGACAACGAGGCCGATGCGCGTCGCGCGACCAGCCTGCTCTATCACGTCGCAAGCGCGGTCGCGCTCGCCTGGGAAGCGCATCGCATCCACGAGATGCGCGGCGATGCGCGCCGGCTGCTGCTGTCGCGCCTCGTCATCGACCATCGCGTGTCGCCAAGCGATCCGTTCCGGCTCACGGAAAATGCCGCGCAAGCGAAGATCGCTGCATTGCTGCTCGGGGATCGCGATGCCGGCATGAGCGAGGTTGGCGAACTGGTTCTGGCGGCGTAGGCTGCGCGCCACGATCAAATCAAAAAACGCGATAGGGAGTGCTCGATGAAGGCCGCCGTCCTCTATGAAGTCAATCAGCCGCTGGTCATCGAGGATGTCAGCCTGCCGAAGCCGGGCCCGCGCGAGGTTTTGATCCGGACGGCGGTCGCGGGCCTCTGTCACTCCGATCTGCACTTCATGGAAGGTCTTTATCCGCATCCGTTGCCCGCGGTGCTCGGGCACGAGTCCGCCGGCGTGGTCGAACAGGTCGGCTCCGACGTGACTTACGTGAAACCGGGCGATCATGTCGTGACGTGCCTGTCGGTGTTTTGCGGCACCTGCGACAATTGCACCACGGGCCGCACCGTGCTCTGCACCGACACCACGGTGAAGATGCTGCCGGGCGCCTCGAACCGGATGCAATGGTCGAAGTCCGAGAAGCTGCATCAGTTCCTCAACCTCTCGTCCTTCGCCGAGCAGATGCTGGTGCACGAGAATGCGATCGTCAAAATCAGGAAGGAGATGCCGCTCGATCTCGCCGCGCTGATCGGCTGCGGCGTCATCACCGGCTACGGCGCGGTGGTGAACACCGCGAAGGTGACGGCGGGCGAGACCGTGGCGGTGATCGGCTGCGGTGGCGTCGGCATGGCCGCGATCAACGGAGCGCAGATTGCCGGCGCCGGACGCATCATCGCCATCGACACCAATCCGGCAAAGCTCCAGCTCGCGACCAAGCTGGGCGCCACCGATATCATCAATCCCGCCGACGGCGACGTCGTGAAGCAGGTGCGCGACCTTACCAATGGCGGCGTGCATCATTCCTTCGAGGTGCTCGGCCGCAAGGAGACCGCGGAGCAGGCTTTTGGCATGCTGGCGTCCGGTGGCATCGCCACCATCGTCGGCATGATCCCGTTCGGCCAGAAGATCGAGCTGCACGGTTTTGATTTCCTGCGTGAGCGCCGGATTCAGGGTTCCTCGATGGGCTCGAACCACTTTCGCGTCGACATGCCGCGGCTGGTCGATTTCTACCTCCGTGGCCGGCTGCACCTGGAGGACTGGATTTCGGCCAAGCTGAAGCTGTCGGAGATCAACGAGGGCTTTGCCAACATGAAGGCGGGGAAGACGCTGCGCAGCGTGATTGTATTTGATAGCTGACGCGAGCGCTGGTGCTTGCGGCCGCCATTGTCATTCCAAAACAGGTGTCATCGCCCGGCTTGACCGCGCGATCCAGTACGCCGCGGCGATTGTGCTAGAGCCGACATCCCGCGGGGTACTGGATGCCCCGCCTGCGCGGGGGCATGACAGCGGAGGGTGGAGCGGCAGCGTGCTCGCCTCACCGTCCCACGATCTCACCGCGACACGTGAGCGGACACCGCCAGCCACTTGCCGTTTTGCTTGGCCCAGCAATCGGTGTATCGCCCCGTCGCCTGCTGACCATCCGCGGTGGTGTAGCTCGTCGCTGCGTGGATGATCGCGAAGTCGCCCAAGATGCGGATGACGACATCGTAGGCGTGCAGATTGCGGATCGCGATCGGCCGCGCCGTCTGCTCCAGGAAGGCGACGCGGTCGACCAGGGTCTTGTCGGGATTGGAGCAATAAAACTCCGGCGCCAGGATCTCGTCGAAGCGCTTGGCGTCGCAATTCTGCACCGAGGCGACGTAGTCGCGGTTGAGTGCGGTGAGCTGTTCGAGGTCCTGGCTCATTTTACGTGCTCCCTCCCTGTCATTCCGGGGCGCGCGCCGCGCGAGCCCGGAATCTCGATATTGTTTTACTCCGTCATTGCGAGCGAAGCGAAGCAATCCAGAGATGTCTCCGCGGACGCATTTCTGGATTGCTTCGTCGCAAGAGCTCCTCGCAATGACGGAAAGACCTAGTCGTTGAACAAAGGCGGCGGCACGAACCCGCCGAACTCACGCTCGATCAATTCAGCCAGTTGCAACGGCGTGCGATCCTCCAGCCACGGGCCGACGATCTGAACGCCGATCGGCAAGCCGTCCGGCGCAAATCCCGTCGGGATCGCGGTCGAGGGCAGGCCGGGGAGTGTCGCGATGCCGGGCCAGGCGAGTTGGTCCGGATAGACGTGCTCCTTGCCGTCGATCTTGATGCGGCGGGTTTCCTGGTCCGGCGAATGGTCGTGCGGATAGGCCGCAGTCGGCATCACCGGGCAGATCACCGCGTCGAAGGTCTTGAACAGCTCCCGCCATTGTGCGCGCAGCCGCGTGCGCCCGGCATTTGCCGCCACCCAGTCGCGATGGCTCAGCGCGATGCCGCGCAGCCGCTCGGCGGCAAGGCTGTTGTCGCCCTCGGGGAGCGCTGCCGCGGCCGCCTTGGCGCCGGCATAAACGTCGGGCGCAAAACTTGCGGCAAGGAACGACATCAGCATCCGCATATAGAGCCGCGAGGAGGCCGCGAAATCCGGCAGCAGCGGGCTGCTGCGCTCGATCTTGACGCCGGCCTTGGCGAGATTGTCGGCAAGCGTGTTGATGGTGCCGCGCACGACGGTGTCGGTCGGCATCACCGGATCGGTGTCGATCACCAGCACGCGGAAATCCCTGAATGCGGTGTGGCGCGCGGCGGGGGGGGCGAGCTTGTAAGCGATGCCCGCTTCGATCGGGTCAGGGCCGGCCATCACGTCGAGGACGAGCGAGAGATCGGCGGCGCTGCGCGCCATCGGGCCGATCACCGACAGGTCGCGCTCGAATGGCAGTGCCGGCGCCGGCGGCGCAACATGCCCGCGCATGGCAACGAGATTGAAGGTCGGCTTGTGCGCGTAGATGCCGCAATGGAACGCGGGTACGCGCAGCGAGCCGCCGATGTCGGAGCCGATCGATAGCGGGCCATAGCCTGCAGCGAGCGCCGCCGAGGAGCCGCCGGACGAGCCGCCCGGCGTGCGGCCGAGATCGTAGGGGTTGTTGGTGGTGCCGTAGATGTCGTTGTAGCTCTGCCAGTCGGCGAGCCCGAGCGGCACGTTGGTCTTGCCGATAACGACGGTGCCGGCATCCTTCACCCGCGTGACCGGCAGCGCGTCTTCCTTCGCGATGAAATCCTTCTGGGCGGGGATGCCCCAGGTCGTCGGCAGGCCGGCGACGTTGTAGGATTCCTTCACGGTCATGGGCAGGCCGAGCAGCGGCTTGCGCTCACCGCGGGCCAGTGCCGCGTCCGCATCGCGCGCGGCGCCGAGCGCGCGGTCGAAATCCCGCACGCAGATCGCGTTGACCTTACCGTCGTGACGCTCGATGCGGTCGATCGCATCCTGCGTGAGCTCGACCGCGGAGACCCTTTTTGCGGTCAGTGCGGCCGACAACTCGACCGCGCTCTTGAAACTGAATTCCGATTTCGCCACGACATGCTCCTGCGCTTGATCGATGGGATGATGCGCAGTTTGGCGGAAAGCCGCAACCGCCGTTTGATCGCGATTGATATGTGGCTGGCTGTCATCGCGGGAAGGTCCAGCAACAAGTCGGCTGTCATCGCCCGGCTTGACCGGGCGATCCAGTACTCCGTGACAGCAGTGATGGAGCCGATGGGCCGCGGCGTACTGGATCGCCCGCCTTCGCGGGCGATGACACCGAGGGTAAGGCTACGACACCGAGTGTGAGGGGAGGCCCTATGCCGCTCCGATCAATATCCCCACCGCCAGCACGATCGCGCCGCCGAGCACGATCTGGAACACGGCCTGGAGGAACGGCGTGTCCATGTAGCGCGCGCGGATGAAGGCGATCGCCCACAATTCGAAGAACACGACGACGCCGGCTACTCCCGTCGCGATCCAGAATGCGTTCGGCCAGCTGTCTGGGACGAGATAAGGCAGGGTGTGGCCGAGGCCGCCGAGCGTCGTCATCGCGCCGCAGGTGATGCCGCGCAGCCAGGGCGAGCCGCGCCCCGTCAGCGATCCGTCGTCGGACAGCGCTTCCGCGAATCCCATGCTGATGCCCGCGCCGATCGAAGCGGCAAGGCCGACCAGGAACGTCTGCCAGTTCTGGTGCGTGGCGAAGGCTGCGGCGAACAGCGGCGCCAATGTCGAGACAGATCCGTCCATCAGGCCGGCAAGGCCCGGCTGCACATATTGCAGCACGAACATCCGCCGCCGTGTGCGGTCTTCCTCGGCGCGCACGTCGGGCTTCAGGATTTCGTCGGTGAGCGCAACGGCGCGGTTCTCGTGATGCTTTTCCTCCTCGGCGAGATCGCCGAGCAGGCGGCGCACGCCGACGTCCTCGGCCAGCTCGGCGGCACGGGCGTAGAAGCGCTCGGCCTCGAGCTCCATGGTCTCGACTTCCTTCCGGATCGTGTCGAGCGGCAGGTTCTTGGTCAGCCAGATCGGGCGCCGGCGCAAAAAGCCTTTGACGTCCTCGCGGCGGATCGGCGGCAGATGCTGGCCGAACCGCTCTTCGTAGAGCTTCAGCAGGCGATGCCGGTGGCCGCGCTCCTCCTCGGCCATCTGCTCGAAGATTTTTGCCGTGTCCGGATAACGCTCGCGGAGGTCCTCGGCGAAGCTCATGTAGATGCGGCTGTCCTCCTCCTCGGAGGAGATCGCGACCGCGAGCACCTCGCGCTCGGTCAGGTCGGCAAAAGTCTTCACGGCGGCCCTGTTTCAATAGTTTAGAATCATTCTAAACTATATAGGGCGCCGGGGTTCCCGGGTCAAATCAGGCGGTGCGGGCCTTTGCCAGAAAATCCAGCAGCAGCCGGCTCACTTCTGCCGGCTGCTCCTGCTGCACCCAATGACCGGCACCGTCGACGAGATGGCAGCCGAGCATCTTGGTGCAGCCGCGCCCCTGCATCGCTTCGAACACGCCGGGGCGCTGATAGGTGCCCCAATCCTGCTTGCCGGAGATGAAGCAGGAGGGCACGTCGATGCTGCGGCCCGCGAACAGTTGCATCTCGCTGTTGAGAATGCCCGTGGTGCCGTAGCGATACCATTGCAGCCCGCCCTGGAATCCGGTGCGGCCATACTCGGCGCTGTAATAGGCGAGGTCGCTGTCCGGCAGCCATTGGTTGGCGGCGATCGTCGCGGGCGAGGGCATCTCCTTGGCGACCGTCTCGGCCATGGTCTCGCGAGCGTCCATCACATAGTAGGTCGGCAGTTTGGCGAGGTCACCCGCCGACCACGACTTCAGCGGAGTGGGCTTGTTGTCGGTCCAGTCCGCGCTCTTGTGATGGTAGTAGGCGCGCAGGAAATCATGCACGCCCTGCGGCGCGTGCTGCATGTCGTCGTTGGCCGGGCGCGTCGAATAGTACCATTGATAATGCTTGCGCGGACGCGGCAGCGCGGCGAGCTCGCGATGAACGGGGTCTTCCACCGCAGGCTTTGCCGGTGCATCGACCGTCTCGAACGGCAATGTCGGCGCACCGCCGAACGGCGCGCTCATCAACGTCACCGAACGAAACACATCCGGCCTTATCAGCGCGCACCAGGCCGCGACCGGGCTGCCGAAATCATGCCCTGCGAGATCAACCCGCCTGTGGCCGAACGCCGACACCAGGGCGAGCGCATCGCGCACGAGGTTGAGGAACGAGAACGGCGCGAGATCGCCGTCGTAATCGGCGGTCCATCCGGTGGTCCGGCCATAGCCGCGCTGGTCCGGCGCGATCACGTGATAGCCGGCCCCGGCCAGCGCCGGCATCACCTTGCGCCAGGAGAAGGCGAGCTCCGGAAAGCCGTGCAGCAGCAGGATGCAGGGCCGGCCCCTGGTCTCGAAGCCGGCTTCGAGCACGTGCATGCGCAAGCCGTTGATGCCGTCGACATAACGCGAGCGGATGCCGGCGGGGAGTGGGATGTCGGGGAGTGTTGTCATTGTTTTCTCCACACGGGCGGAATCGTAGGGTGGGCAAAGCAGAGCGTGCCCACCATGCCAAACGCGCTAAGGAATGGTGGGCACGGCGCGCGAAGCGCGCGCCTTTGCCCACCCTACGGCATCTCGCTAAACCGCCGCACACACGAACGCGTTGCCCTTGCGCCGGATCTTCCCCACCGACGGTGACGGAAAATGCGCGGTGCAGCACAGCGTGTCAGTGTCGCAATAGCGCTCCAGGAAGCTGCGGCGCGTCGTTGCCGCCTTAGCCGGGTCGACGTCGAACTTGATCGACAGCTCCGGATAGAGCGTCTGCAGCGGCGAGTGCATGAGGTCGCCGGAGAACACGGCGTCGTCCTTGCCGCGGCCCATCGTAACCGCGATATGGCCGGGCGTGTGTCCCGGTGTCGGCAGGATACGGACGTGATCGCCGATCTGGTGGTCGTTGCCGACCAGCTCGTGGCGCCTGGCCTCGACCACCGGTAGCACGCTATCGGCAAAGGGCGGGATTTCCGCCTTTGCATTCTCGGCGAACCAGTGGTCGTATTCCTGCTTGGCGAAGACGTAGCGCGCCTTGGGGAAGGTCGGCACCCAGCGGCCGTTCTCCAGCCGCGTGTTCCAGCCGACGTGATCGACATGCAGATGCGTGCACATGACGAAGTCGATGTCGTCCACCGAGATCCCCGCGGCATGGAGCGCGCGCAGGTAGGTGTCGTCGGTCTTCATGTTCCATTTCGGCCGCTGCGGGCGCGGCTTGTCGTTGCCGATGCAGCTGTCGATCAGGATGGTGTGGTGCGGCGTCTTCACCACGTAGGACTGGAAGCACAGCAGCAGCACGTCCTGCTCGTCCAGCGCCTTGGCCTGTCGCATCCAGTCCCGGTTCTCGGCCAGCACTTCAGGCGTCAGTCCCGGTAGCATTTCGAGTGCCGGGACGAACGAGGTTTCCTGCTCGATGACGCGATGGATGGTGAGATCGCCGACCGCGTATTTCAGGCTCATGAGAACTCCTGCGCTGTTTACGCTGGAGGCGGCACCGAGATCTTGACGGAGGGCCGCTCCAGCATCTTCTGGTGGAAGGCGTCGAGTTTTGGATAGGCCTTGCGCCAGCCGCAATCGGCGAAGCGGAAGTCGGCATAGCCGAGCACGCACACGAGCCCGATCTGCGAGATGTCGAACGGGCCGTTGAGGACATCAGGCATGTTCTCGAAACGCGCCATGCCGGTCCATGCCCGGTTCCAGTGGTCGTCTGACCACGCCTGCCATTGCAGGCCCTGCGGCCGCACCATTCTCTCGTAGCGGCACAGCAGCATCGAATCGAGCATGCCGTTGATCAGGGAATGATTGGTCTTGGCCTTCCAGCGCCGCGGACCGTAATCCGGGATCAGGCTGCCGCCGGCCATCTCGTTGAGATATTCGACGATGACGTAGGAATCCAGAATGACGTCGCCATCACTGGTGATCAGCACCGGCAGCTTCTTCAGCGGCGTGATGCGCGAATAGTCCTCGTTGACCGTGCCCGGCGCGACGGTTGCGGGTGTCAGCTCGATCTTGTCGATCAGCCCGAGCTCGATCGCGGCGATGCGCACCTTGCGGGCAAAGGGCGAGGCTTGGGAGAAGGAGAGTTTCATGGAAAATGTCCTACGCGGTGACCGGCAATTTGTTTTCGTCATTGCGAGGAACTCGCGACAAATTGCGAAGCAATTTTGCGCTGTAGCGACGAAGCAATCCAGAGTGTCGCCGCGGTGGGATTCTGGATTGCTTCGCTTCGCTCGCAATGACGGGGAGAGAGCACGGCGTTACGCCGCCACGATCTCCTGGCGCTGCTCGCCGAGGCCTTCGATGCCGAGCGTGACGACGTCGCCGACATTGAGGAAGGTCGGCGGCTTCATGCCGAGGCCGACGCCGGGCGGGGTGCCGGTGGTGATGATGTCGCCCGGCAGCAGCGTCATGAACTGCGAGACGTAGGAGATGCACTTGGCCATGGAGAAGATCATGGTCTGGGTCGAGCCGGTCTGGCGGCGCTCGCCGTTGACGTCGAGCCACATCGACAGGTTCTGCACGTCCTTGATCTCGTCCTTGGTCGCAAGCCACGGTCCGACCGGGCCAAAGGTGTCGTGCGACTTGCCCTTGGTCCACTGACCCAGGCGCTCGATCTGGAAGGCGCGCTCGGAGACGTCGTTGCAGACGCAATAGCCGGCGACGTGGTTCAGTGCATCGGCTTCCGAGACATATTTGGCGCGGGTGCCGATGATGGCGGCGATCTCGACTTCCCAGTCAAGCTTGGTCGAGCCGCGCGGCTTCTCGACCGCGTCGTTCGGCCCGGACAGCGAGGTGTTCGCCTTCATGAAGATGATCGGCTCGGTCGGGATCGCAGCGCCGGTTTCCTTGGCGTGGTCGCTGTAGTTGAGGCCGATGGCGATGAATTTCGAGATGCCGGTGACGGGCGCGCCGAAGCGCGGCTTGCCGGAGACGGCGGGCAGCGAGGCGGGGTCGAGGGCCGCCAGCTTCTTCAGGGATTCCGGCGAATAGGCCTCGCCGGTCAGGTCCTTCAGATGCGCCGACAGGTCGCGCAATTGGCCGGATTTGTCGATCAGGCCGGGCTTTTCCGCACCCTTTTCGCCGTAACGAACAAGCTTCATTCTCGTTTCTCCCTGGAGATGGACCGATCGGTTAAATAGCTTCATGGAACAGGGCGGCGGGAAATTCAACCGCCGAAAAGGGGCGCATTGCAGGCTTCTGGATTCGGTGGGCAGACCGTCGGTCTCGTGCCCAGACGCTGCGTCCGGGACACGCAGATCACTCTAGCGCCACAAACCTGAACGCGTTCCCGTCCCGCTTGATGTGCCCGGCGGAGAAATGCCCGCCGATCACCAGCGTCGGCGTATCCGCAAACCGGCCGAACAGCGCTGCCCTCGTCGCGGCCGATTGGGTCTGGTCGGAATCCGCAGTCGAGGACCAGCCGAGATGCGCCATCTGGCAGGGGTGATGGGCGACGTCGCCGGTGAGCAGTCCCTGCTCGCCGTCCGATTTGATCAAAATGCTCATATGGCCGGGACTGTGACCCGGGGTCGGGATCATGCTGATTTCGTCGGACAGCCGATGGTCGCTCGGGATCAGATCGGCTCTGCCGGCATCGACGATCGGCTTCACGGAATCGCCAAATACCGCCTGCTTGTCCGGCTCGGTCGAATGTTCCCGCCAGTGCTCATATTCGGTCCTGCCGAAGACGTAGCGCGCGTTCGGAAAGGTCGGTACCCATTTGCCGCCCACGAGCTTCGTATTCCAGCCGACATGATCGACGTGAAGGTGCGTGCACAGCACGGTGTCGATGCTGTCAGGGGCAAAGCCCGCTTCCGTCATCGTCTCGAGGAATGGCGTGGTGCGGTTATTCCAGGTCGGGACGTTGCGGCCCTGCTTGTCGTTGCCGAGGCCGGTGTCGACAACGATGCGTTGCAAGGGTGTTTCCACGACCAGCGAATGGATCGACATTTTCAGCCGGCCCTCTTCAGTGGCGAATTGCGGGATCAGCCAGGGCAGCTTCCGGATTTCCTCGTTGCTCGCCAAGGGCAGGATGAAGCGGGTCGAGCCGACCGTCTCCAATTCCACTACCTTGGTGATTTTGACCCTGCCGACCTTCCACTGCATGCGGTACGCCCCTGATTTTCTTGCTTTCGCGAAAAGATGCGGCTTTCCGCCGTCGAACGCAATGGATCATCTGTCGCGATGTTGCGTTATCGCAGGAACCCGAAACCAGTAAGAATCACGAGCGAAGGGGAAACCCATGCCAGAGCTTGCCATTTCTGCCGAGAAGGTTGCCTTCATCATCGAGAAGGCCCGCGAATTCGACGTCAAGGAAGCGGCCTCCGATCCGGACTCGGGGTCCAACGCGACCGACGATGACGAGATCGACGTGCTGGAGGACTCCAATTCCGATCCGGTCGCAGCCGAGCTCTCCGGTTTCATGCGCGCGCTGAACGAGGACGAGCAGCTCGACCTCGTCACGCTGATGTGGCTCGGCCGTGGCGATGGCGAAGTGGAGGAGTGGGACGATCTGCGCGCCCGCGCCGTCGAGGCACGGGCCGAATACAAGGCGCCCCGGCGCGAGGCGGTGCAATACCTGCTGGGCGAGCCGATGCTGGGCGATCTGCTGGCCGACGGTATGGACGAGCTAGGCATCGACTGGACCGACGAGCGGACCACGCCGGTTGCATAGTCCTTACCTCGCGCAGTCGACGATCACGGTGCCGAGCTTGTCGCCCTTCTCGACGGCGAGATGTGCCTGCGCGGTGTCCGACAGCGCGAACTGCGCCGCGACATTGTGGATCCGCGGGCCGGCCGCCAGCCATTTCGTGATGTCGGCCTGCGCCGCCGCGAGCAGCGCCGGCGGCAGCGCGAACAGTACCAGCGTGCGCAGCACGATGCATTTTTCCATCAGCTCGCGCATCGGGATAACCGGTGTGCGGTTGCCGTTGGTGGCGTAGACGGCGATCGTCGAATTGACCGCCATCAACCTCAAGGTGGTCGCGATGTTGCCGCCGAAATCGACATCGATCACGCGGTCGACGCCGCGTCCGCCGGTGAAGGCCATAGCCTTGGCGACCACGTCTTCGTCCCTGTAGTTGACAACGAGATCGGCGCCCGCGCGCCGCGCCTGCTCGCCCTTCATCGCCGAACTGACGGTCGCGATCACCTGCGCGCCGCCCCATTTAGCGAGCTGCACCGCGTAGTGCCCGACCGCGCCGGCGCCGCCGGTGACGAGCACGGTCTTGCCGACGATCGGCCCGTCCGCAAACAAGGAGCACCACGCGGTCATCGCAGGGATGCCGAGCGTCGCGCCTTCCGCAAAAGAGAGATTTTCCGGCAGCGGCGTCACCAGCTGCTCGGCGAGCGCAATATATTCGGCCGCCGTGCCGAAGGCGCGGCCGTTGCGCTGGCCGTTGAACAGCCAGACGCGGTCGCCGACCTTGAAGCGCGTCACGCCGTCGCCGATCTGGTCGACAAAACCCGCGCCGTCGCTGTTCGGAATCACGCGCGGATGTTCCAGCGCGCGATAGCTGCCGCCGCGCCGTCCGACATCGGCCGGGTTGACGCCGGAGGCTTCCAGGCGAACGCGAACTTCGCCTGAGCCCGCGACCGGCGTCGCCGTCTCACCATAGGTGAGGACGTCGACAGCCGGTCCCGTTTGCTCGTACCAGACCGCTCTCAAAGCGTGCCCGGGAAGGCGCCACCGTCGAGCAGGATGTTCTGGCCCGTGATGAAGCCGGCCTTGGCCCCGCAGAGGAAGGCGCAGGCATAGCCGAACTCGTCGGGCTGGCCGAAGCGGCCGGCGGGGTTGAGCTTGGCGCGTTCGGCCAGGATCTGCTCGGGCGTCGTGCCGCGCTTGTCGGCCTCGGCCTTGGCGGTGCCGGTCAAGCGGTCGGTCTCGAACGGGCCCGGCAACAGGCCATTGATGGTGACGTTGTTGATCACGGTCTTGCGCGACAGGCCGGCGATGAAGCCGGTGAGGCCGGCGCGCGCGCCGTTGGAGAGGCCGAGAATGTCGATCGGCGCCTTCACCGCGGCCGAGGTGATGTTGACGATGCGGCCGAACTTGCGCGCCATCATGCCGTCCACGGTCGACTTGATCAGCTCGATCGGGGTGAGCATGTTGGCGTCGATCGCCTTGATCCAGTCGTCGCGGGTCCAGTTGCGGAAATCGCCGGGCGGCGGGCCGCCGGCATTGTTGATCAGAATGTCCGGCTCGGGGCAGGCCTTCAGCACGGCCTCGCGGCCTGCGGGTGTCGTGATGTCGCCGACGATCTCGGTGACCTTCACACCAGGATAGGCTTTCCGGATCTCGTCGGCCGTCTTCTTCAGGGCTTCGGCGCCGCGCGCGGTCAGCGTGACGTCAACGCCGGCTTCCGCCAGCGAGATGGCGCAGGCACGGCCGAGGCCCTTGCTGGATGCGCAGACGATGGCGCGGCGACCTTTGATCCCAAGATCCACTGTTTCACTCCCGTAATGTCAGGTAGGTTTTTGGATGGGCCGCACTCTAGCCAATCGTGGTGCCGCTGATAAGGGAGGGGCCCGCACCAAAATGCATGGCGCGCGCTGCGGCGATGCAAATGCGGACTAGATGCGCCGTTCCTGCTTGAGGCGGTCGATGGCAGAGGCGGCCTCCGGCGGCAATGTCTTGAAACCCATCTGCCCGGCGGCCGAGAACAGCGGCCGCAGATGCGAGCCGGCGAGGAACGGCGGCTGGCGGTTGGCCGGCACGATCTGGTCGAATACCAGCACCAGCGTGGTGGCGACGAGGCAGACCCTGATCGCGCCGAGTGCGGCGCCGCCGAGCCGGTCGCCGATGCCGGCCTGGCGTATGGTGTCGCTGAGCGCGAGGCGGCCGATATATCCAAACAGCATGCCGACCACCACGAAGATGCCGAAGAACCAGATCCAGTTCTGAAGCAGCGGCGAATTCGGATTGCCGGCGACCTGCGGGACGATCAGCGGCATCAGGGCGACGGCGATGGGCGCGGCGAGGAGATAGGCGAGGATGGTCATGGCGCTGCCGAGCAGGCCGGTTCTGAAGCCGAAGCCGATCGCAATTGCGAACGCCGCATAGACCGCGAGATCGAAACTGTTCATGAGCGTCGGGCCTGCCTCGATGGAACGCTTGCGTCGATGGAACGAATGAACGCAGAACCGATCATTCCGGTTTCAGATCGTTAAAATCGTCTGTATTGATGCTCCAAAGGCAAGGAAATCGCTCAAGGCAAGCGTCATGTCAGACCTATTCGACGTCAGTAAAGAAACCATCCTCGTGACGGGCGCGAGCCAGGGGCTGGGGCGGCAATTTGCCCGGGTTCTGGCGGCCAATGGTGCGGCCGTCGCTCTCGCCGCGCGGCAGGCCGACAAGCTGAAGAGCCTGGAAGAAGAAATCCGCGGCAAGGGCGGCCGCGCCGCCGCGGTCGCGCTCGACGTCACCGACACCGCTTCGATCGCGAAGGCCGTCGATGCCACGGAAGCCGCGCTCGGTCCGATCACGGTGCTGATCAACAATGCCGGCATCGCCATCGAGAAGCTCGCGACCGAGCAGACCGAATCCGATTGGGACGCCGTGATCGGCGCCAATCTGAAGGGCGCCTATTTCCTCGCGACCGAGGTCGCGCGCCGCATGATCGCGCGCAAGCAGGAGGGCAACATCGTCAACATCGCGTCCGTGCTCGGCACCGGTGTGCTGAAGGCGGTGTCGCCCTACGCGATCTCCAAGGCCGGCATCCTCCAGGCGACCAGGGCGATGGCGCTGGAGCTCGCAGGCCAGAATATCCGCATCAACGCGCTGGCGCCCGGCTATATCGACACCGAGATGAACCATGCGTTCTGGTCGACACCGGCGGGAGAGCGATTGGCAAAACGCATTCCGCAACGTCGTGTCGGCGCCGAGTCCGATCTCGACGGCGCGATCCTGCTGCTGGCGTCAAAGGCGTCGCGGTACATGACGGGGAGTGTCATTACTGTCGACGGCGGCTTCCTGCTGAATTGAATCTCGCTGTCGTCCCCGCGTTCGCGGGGACGACAGCTGAGTGTGGGGCGGCGGCTTCACACTACCTCACCTCCGCCCGGATCATATCCGCCGCCTTCTCTCCGATCATGATGGTCGGCGCATTGGTGTTGCCGCCGATCAGCGTCGGCATGATCGAGGCGTCGACGACGCGCAAGCCCTCGATGCCGTGGACCTTCAGCTTCGGATCGACCACCGCCATCGCATCGGTGCCCATCTTGCAGGTGCCGACGGGGTGATAGACGGTGTCGACGCGATTGCGCAGGATGGCGCGGATGTCGTCGTCCGTTCTCACGTCGGACGTGAACATGTCCTTCTTCTGCAATGCGCGCAGCGCGGGCGTCTCCATCAGCCGCCGCGTGGTCTTGAAGCCCGCGACCATCGACTCGAGATCTTCCGCCTCGCCCAGAAAGTTCGGATCGATCATGGGTGCAGCGAGCGGATCGGCGCTCTTCAGCCATACGCTGCCGCGGCTCTTCGGTCTGAGCAGGCAGACATGGCACGAGAAGCCCGCCTCCTTGTGCTTCTTGCGGCCGTGGTCGTCGAGCATCGCGATGACGAAGTGCAGCTGAATGTCCGGCACATCGAGGTCTGGGCTGGTCTTCAGAAAGCCGCCACACTCCGCGAAATTGGTGGTCATCAGGCCGCGTCGCTCCCTGCGGTACCGCTGGATCGCGCGGAGCAGGGATGGCAACCGGCCGAGCGATGAATGAACGAAGTGCGGATAGTCGGAAGCGTAGACGAAGACGAAGTCCGGATGGTCCTGCAAATTGCGCCCGACGCCCGGCAGATGATGCGTGACGCCGAGGCCGTGCGGTCGAAGCGCCTCGCCATCGCCGACGCCCGACAGCATCAATAGCTGCGGTGACTGGAATGCGCCGCCGGAGAGGATCACCTCGCGGCGGGCACGCAGCTGCTTTGTCTGATTGCCCTGCACATATTCGATGCCGACCGCGCGCCCGCCCTCGAACAGGATTTTCGTGGCCTGCGCTCCTGTCTCGACGCGCAGATTCGCGCGCTTGTCCATGTGGGGCTGCAGATAGGCGCGCGCCGCGCTCCAGCGCTCCCCATGGTGCTGCGTCACCTGGTAGCTGCCGAGCCCCTCATGGTCCTCACCATTGAAGTCCTCGCGGATGCGAAACTGCGCCTCGCGCGCGGCCTGATGGAAGATCTCATGGATCGGATTCTCCGAGCGCAGTCTGTTGACATGCAGCGGGCCGCCCTTGCCATGATGCTCGCCGTCGAAATCGGAATTGTTCTCCGAGCGCTTGAAATAGGGCAGCACGTCCGTATACGACCAGCCGGCATTGCCGAGCGCGGCCCAATGGTCGTAGTCGGCGCGATGGCCGCGGATATAGACCATGGCGTTGATCGCCGAGGACCCGCCGAGGCCCTTGCCGCGCGGTTGATAGCCGATACGGCCGTTCAATCCCTTCTGCGGCACGGTATCGAAGGCCCACTTGGCCGCGCTGTACGGCAGAGCGAGCCCGAATGGCGTGGTGATCCGCCAATTGTCGTTCCGTCCGCCGGCATCGAGCAGCGCTACGGACGTCGCCGCATCCTCCGACAGCCGCCCGGCCACCGCGCAGCCGCCGGAGCCCGCCCCCACGACGACGAAGTCGAATGTGTCAGTCACTGATGTTTCCCCCTCTGCATTTTCTTCTCATCATTGCGAGCGTAGCGAAGCAATCCAGAATCCCGTCGCGGAGACAGTCTGGATTTCTTCGCGGAGCCTGTCATCGGGCCGCGCTTCAATGACTGAAAGCTACGACATGAACCGCATCAACTTCTCCAGCCGCGCGATCTTGCCGCCATAGGGCGGATAGAGGTCGGCGAGGCGGTTGAACTTGGAGCGATAAAACACCGGCTTCAGCTTGCTGAAGGTGCGAAAACCCCATTCGCCGTGATAGGCGCCGGTGCCGGATGCGCCGACTCCACCCATTGGCTGGTTGATTTGCGTGAAGTGGAACAGGCAGTCGTTGACGGTGACGCCGCCGGAGATCGTGCGCGACAGCACCTCGTCGCGCGCGGCGCGATCCTTGCCGAACCAGTAGAGCGCGAGCGGCCGGTCCCGCCGGTTGACGAAAGCGATCGCCTCCGCCGGATCGCGATAGCCCAGCACCGGCAGAACGGGGCCGAAAATCTCCTCCTGCATCGCCGCCATCGCCTCGGTCGCGCCGACGATCAGCGTCGGCGGGAATTTGCGGTGGGCCTTCCAGTTCGGATCGTCCGCCTTCGCCGGTTGCAGGATCTTTGCGCCGCGCTGGGCGGCATCCGCGACGAGATTTTCCAGCCGCGCATAGTGCCGGTCGGAGATGACGGAGGTGTAGTCCTTGTTGGCGGGATCGGTGCCGAACATGCGCCGCATCTGCGCGCGCACTTTTTCGGCGAAGGCCTGCAGCGAGCGCTCGGGCACCAACACATAGTCCGGCGCGATGCAGGTCTGCCCGGCATTGAGCAGCTTTCCGTAGGCGATGCGTTCGGCCGCCTCCTGGAGGTCGGCGGAGGCATCGATGATCGCAGGCGACTTGCCGCCGAGCTCGAGCGTAATAGGTGTCAGATTGCGCCCCGCGGCCTCCGCGACCAGCCGGCCGACCCGGGTCGAGCCGGTGAAGACGAGATGGTCGAACGGCAGGTTTGCGAAGGCTTTTGCCACTTCGTCCTCGATGCCGGTGACGAGCACCTCGGTGGCATCGAACTTTTGTGCGATCGTCTCCCTCAGCAGCGCCGAGAAGTGCGGCGTGAGCTCGCTCGGCTTGATGATGACGCGGTTGCCGGCGGCGAGCGCGCCGATCGCGGGCGCAAGCGTGAGCTGGAGCGGATAATTCCAGGGCGCGATGATGCCGACGACGCCGAGCGGCTGCGGGATCAACCGGTTGCGCGCGGGCAGGAATTGCAGCGCGGTGGCGACGCGCTGCGGCGCCATCCAGCTAATCAGGTGCTTGGTCGCATGCCGGATCTCGGAGAACACCAGCATCGTCTCGGCGATGGTGGTTTCGACCGCCGAGCGGTGGCCGAAATCAGCCGAGATCGCCTGCCGGAAGCGCTCCTCATTGTCCGCGACCACGGCACGCAGGCGCGCCAGCCGGTCGAGCCGCATGGCGAGGTCAGGCGCCGCCTCAGTCCGCGACCGCGCGACCATGGCCTGGAAGGCATCCTTCAGCGCCGGCAGTGGTGCGCTCGCCAAGGGGCGGTCCAAGGTGTGGTCCATGGGCGGTCTCCCTGAAATGGCGTTTGCCCCTGGTTTTGTTGCCCGCAAGCTGGCCCTTTGTGGAACTTCTGGCAAGAGCGCACCAAACGGGCCGGAAATCGGCCCAACTCACTGTCATAAAGTCGAAAAAAACGTCCCCGCGGCCCTTTCCAAAGGCAGCCCGGGTTGGTACATACGCCTCGCACCCGAGGGGCTTTGCCCCGGGGTTGCCTTCCAAGGAAGCCTTTGGGACGCGAGAGCAAGCCACGCGAATAGCGCCGGCCCTCATTCATCGTCCCCGGCATTTCGGCAAAGGCGCGCAACGGTTTAACGCGGGGTGGAGCAGCCCGGTAGCTCGTCAGGCTCATAACCTGAAGGTCATAGGTTCAAATCCTATCCCCGCAACCAAATTCGGACTTTACCGGTTCCGATACGAAAATGGCCCGCATCACGCGGGCCATTTTTGTTTTGCGACCTGCGCGGGCGCCCGCCTCAGCCGCGCAGAGCCCCTCAGCCAAATCGGCTCTCTCAGATGTCACCGCAATGGCTATACCATCGTCGTTGTCACCGCCGTCGCGCCTTCACCGTCCCACCTTCCATGAAGTGAGTTATCCGATGACCGAGGTCGAGCTTGTCAACGTGTTCACCCACATGGGTGCCGGCGGCAACCCTTGTCCGATCGTCGTCGACGCTTCGAACCTGCCCGATGGGGGAATGCAGTCGGTGGCCCGGCACTTCGGGCATGAGTCGGGCTTCGTCCTTCCGGCTCCCAGCGACGACGCCGACTATGCCTTCCGGTTCTGGGTTCCGCGACACGAGATGGAGATGTGCGGTCACGCGACCATCGGCGCACTCTGGGTCCTCGCGACCAAGGGCCTCTTGTCCGGCGAGCAGGTCCGCATCGAGACACGCAGCGGATCGGTGACGGGCTATGTCGATCGTTTGGACTCGGGCGAACCGTCCGTCGAGATCAGCCAGCCTGTCGGCAAGGTCGTTGATCTCTCGCGTGCCGAAGAGGAGGACGTTCTGTCGACGCTCAAGCTGTCGCGCCGCGATCTGCTTGATATGCCGGTGCAGAACGCCGTCACGTCGCGCGTGAAGACGCTCATCCCGATCAAGGGCGTCCGCGAGCTCAACGAACTGGTGCCGGACCCGGCGCAGATCGAGGCGTGCTGCGGGCGGATCGGGTCCACCGGGCTTTACCCCTACGCAATGGACCATCAGGGCGAGCGGCGCTTCGAGGCGCGACAGTTTCCGAAGTCATCGGGCTACCCGGAAGATGCTGCCACCGGCATTGCCGCCGCGGCGCTCGCGTTCGGACTGCTCAAGAACGGCCTGGTCGAGCGCAACAGCGCGCGGATCACCATCATGCAGGGCCGGGCGATGGGGTCGTTGTCCGAGATCCGGGTGCGGCTCGGCTTCGCCGACAGCCGGCCTGTGGGTTGCCTGCTTGGAGGCTCCGTCACGCGCGCGGAGCAACATGTCTTGCAGCCTTGGCAGGTCGGCGCAGAGACGGCGCGCTAGACCCCGGCCTTCAGCGCTGTGTAGGCGGTCGTCCTTGGTCGGTGTTTGCGTAAGCCCGCAACCGGGTACGGAACTAAGCGCTCCGATGGGAAAATGGCCCGCCTTGCGCGGGTCATTTTTGCCTCGTGCCCCGCACGTCCTCAGAATTCCGTAATCGGCTTCCCATCCGCCCCGACCAGGCTCGAAGGCGCTTCCCCAAACACCAGCCCCTCGGGCTGAAACTTGATCGTCTTCCCGCCCTCGACGAACTCGGCAAAATTCCGCGGCGTGGCCGAGTGCACGCCGTTGGTGAGGAAGTCGCCGATCTCGTAGCAGGTGTCGGGCTTGCCACCGGAGCCTTCGCCCAGAAACTTCTGGAAGGTCTGGCTCGTCACCTTCGCCTTCTTGCGCGCCGACCAGTTGGTGTAGCGGCGGTAGAGCTTTGGCATGATCACCGGGCCCTTGTCGGTCGCGAGCACGTCGGTCTCGTTCCTCCTGGGTTCGCGCAGGTCGAAGTCGAAGGCGCCAACGGTCCTGGCGAGATGCTTCCAGACCAGCAGCTTGCTCGCGCGGGCGGTCTTCGTGAGCGCGAGGAAGGCCTTGATCTCGTCGTCGTTCATCGAGGAGTAGAACGTCGGATAGGCAAAGCCCTGTTCGACCAGCCAGTGGTTGATGTCGACGGTCTTGCCGCCGACCGTCACCTCGATGTCGCCGACCAGCCGGCCATAGGTATCGAACACCTCGTTCGGGGCATCAACATGGGTGAACACCCGGCAGGCCAGCGTGGCTTCGCCGGTACTGCCGAGGAAATCATGCAGCGCCTTGCTCGACGTCGCGCCGAGGAATTGCCGGTAGGAATGCGTGACCTCGTGATAGGCCTGCCGCTTGGCATCGCTCAGGCCCTTCTTCTCGGCGGCCGAGAGCGGCGAGGGTTGATAGTGCAGCTCCGGCGCGTCGATGCCCTGGAGGCGAATGGTGAGCTTGCCGTTCTTGATCGGCGCCGTCGCGGTCCGGCCCTTGACCTTGGCGTTGTCGAAGACATGAGTCGGCTGGAACGGCACCGAGTCGTTCTTGCGGAAGCGGATCGCGTCAGGGGCGATATTCACCACGACCTTGGTCGTGTCGGCGTCCGACCGGCCCTCCGGCCAGAACTGGCCGACATCGATGGTGCCTACGACCTCCAGCAGTCCAACGGGCATCGGCCGCTCCTGTCAAACCAGCGCGGCGATCGCCTCATCGAGGCAACTCGCATGCACTCCGAGGGGCAGCGAATCATTTTCGTGCGACAGGCCCATGACGAGAGATCAAGACGGGAGATGGGACAGGCGCGACAGGTTGTGGCGCGCAGCGCGCGTTCATGACCTTTTCCAGCAGGGGTTTTCCGGCCTCGAGCGCCGAGAACAAGGCAGCCGTCCTCGCCGCCCTGAACGCCGCCATCGCGATCGCCTCCGAGAGCGGCGCGCCGCCGCTCCAGCACAAGGCCGCGGCGATGTTGACTGAGATGCTGGCGATGAGCTGACGTGTCCCTTGTCCCTGTCCGGTGTGCAATCGTACCGCCGTGAGGTTTTTTTGCCACACGGGTCGTCTTGGTTTCTCTGGCAAAGCAAGGACTTAAGAGGCCCTATCTACTGTGGATGGGGTTGTCTTCGTCATTTTTAAAGGGAGGCGGTTACCTCCAGCCGGCTGCAGGGGCTCGTGACCTGCCGGGCGCCGCTTGTGCAAGAGACAGTGCGCGTGCCCTGATGACGAAGCCCCTTGCATGGACGCCAAGGTTGGTTTCCAGTCGACACCGGCCGCATGGCCAAGTGACTTTTGATTTACATTTTATAGCATCCCATTTTGCCGGCGCCGCGATGGCGCGACGCCAACCGAGAGAGGCGGGGCCATGAACATACGGGACCAGTCAGCTCTGTTGGCGCCGGTCGAGCGCGATCTGCGGCTCGATCTCTTCCGCGGCGTCGGGTTGTGGATGATCTTCCTCGATCACATCCCGCACGACGTCGTGGCCTGGCTGACCTTGCGCAACTACGGCTTCAGCGACGCCGCCGAGTTCTTCGTCTTCATCTCCGGCTACCTCGTCGGCTGGATCTACGGGCCGATCGTCGCCGGCGGCTGGTTTCTCGCCGCGCTGAAGCGGCTGTGGCGGCGCGCGGGCGAGATGTACGTTGCCCACATCATGCTGTTCCTGTTGTTCACGGCGCAGATCGCCCGCACGGTCAGGAGGTTCGACAACCCGATGTATGCGGACGAGTTCAACGTTCACAATTTTCTCGACCATCCGGACATCCTGATAGGTCAGGCGCTATCGCTGCGCTACAAGCCGGTCAATCTCGACGTGTTGCCGCTCTACATCACGCTGGTGCTCGCCGCGCCCTTCATCGTGTGGGGCCTGGTGCGTCGGCCGAACCTGACGCTGGCCGCCTCCGTCGTGCTGTATGTGTTGGCGCGCCGGTTCGACTGGAACATCGCCTCCTATCCGCCCGGCACGACCTGGTACTTCAACCCGTTCTGCTGGCAGCTGATGTTCGTGTTCGCCGCCTGGTGTGGCGTCGGCCAGATCGACAAGATCGCGACATGGGTGTGGTCGAAGGCGGTGATGGGACTGGCGGCGGCCTGGCTCGCCTTCGCGTTTCTGATCGTGATGACCTGGCACATTCCTGCGCTCGAGGCGCTGATCCCGAAATGGATGATCAAGGCGATCTACCCGATCGACAAGACCGACCTCGACATGCTGCGCTTCACGCACTTTCTGGCGCTGGCGATCTGGATGACCTATTTCATCCCGCGCCACTGGAAAGCGTTGCGTTCGAGATGGGCGCACCCGGTCATCCTCTGCGGCCAGCATTCGCTGCCGATCTTTTGCCTCAGCGTGTTCCTGTCGTTCTCGGCGCACTGGATCCTGATGCAATACACGAGGGGCGTCTGGGAGCAACTCGCCGTCTCGTTCGCCGGCTTCGTCATCATGTTCGGGGCGGCGTGGCTGCTCGACCGCGCCGAGCGGGTGCCCAGCCTCTTCGTCAAGGTGACGGATGTCGACGACGAGCGGGAGGCCGCCGCCGAAGGCGTGCCGGTAACGGTCATCGGCGCGGCTCCGGCTCGCCGCTGACAACACATCGCGTCGCCGGGACGATTTTTCGGGAGAGATGCATGTCGAGATTTTTGTTGACGATTGCCGGCGCCCTCCTGCTCCTCGTCTGCAACGCGTCGGCGCAAGGGCCGTCGCCCGAGGCGATGGATGCTGCGCGAAAACTCGTCGTCACGCTGAAGATCGCAGATCAGTATCGCGCGGCGCTCCCGCAACTCCTGCTCAAGCTGAGACCCGTGGTCGCACAGGACCGGCCTGAGATCGAGCACGATTATGATGCAATGACGGCGCCGGGCTCCGACATCTACGCGCCGTTCTTTGCCTCGATGATCGACCAGATCGCCACTCTCTATGCCAAAAACTTCACCGTCGACGAGCTGCGCCAGATCGAGGCGTTCTATGCCCAGCCTGCTGGCCGGAAGTTTATGGAAAAGTCCGACGCGCTGGCGCAGGCGAGCGCGCAGATCGGCCAGGACGTCAGCCAGAAGGCCGCCGACGAACTAAAGCTGCGTCTCATCGAGGCGCTGCGCCAGAAAGCGCGCAAGCCGTAGATCGTCATGCTCAGTGGATCGCCGCGTACATGATCTTCTCCTCCGTCGCGTCGAGCGCGGAGAATTCCTCCACGACCTTGCCCTGCCGTGAGACCAGGATCCGGTCGGAGAGCGCCATGATCTCGGGCAGGTAGGATGAGATGACCACCACCGCCTTGCCCTCGTCGGCGAGTTGGTTGATCAACTCGTGGATCTCGACGATGGCGCCGACGTCGACGCCGCGGGTCGGCTCGTCGAAGATGATCAAGTCCGGTTCCTGCACCAGCGACTTGGCGATCACGACCTTCTGCTGATTGCCGCCGGAAAGCTCGACCACCTTGCCGTCGTTGCCGATCGCGCGAACCTTGAGCCGTTCGATCCAGGTCCTGCCGATCGCCTCGTTTTCTCGCTGCGACAGCATCATGCGGCCCTTGGGAAATTTCGACAGAAGGCCGAGATAGATGTTGCGTGCGATCGAGGACGTCTCGAAGAAGCCCTCGACCTTGCGGTCCTCGGTGACATAGGCGATGCCCGCCTTGACCGCCGGCGCCGGCACCCGGTAGCGCACCGGCTTGTCGTGCAGCAGGATCTCGCCTCCGTGGAAGAAGTCGCGCTTGAGCACCCCTGAGACGATCTTGAACGTTTCGGTGCGGCCGGCACCGACGAGGCCGAATACGCCGGTGATCTGCCCGGCGAACACCGACAGCGAATTGTTCTTCACCATCGGCGCCATCTTCAGGTTCTGCACGGTGAGCACGCGCGCGCCGGGCGGCCGCACGCTGCTCTTCCGCGCGCCGTAGAGCGTGTTGGAGAGGTCGCGCCCGACCATGGCCTGCACGATCGCCGCGCGGTCGAACTTGGCGGCGTCGTCGGTCACGACATGCTTGCCGTCGCGCAGGACCGTGATGCGGTCGGCGAGCAGCAAAGCTTCTTCCAGGGCGTGCGAAATGAAGACGATCGAGACCCCGCGCTTCTTGAGATCGCGGACAAGGTCAAAGAAGTATTTCTTCTCTTCCGGCGTCAGCGACGCCGTCGGCTCGTCGAAGATGATGACCTTGGCGCGGTGCAAAACCGCGCGCGCGATCTCCACCATCTGCTTCTTGGCGGCGCCGAGGCCGCCGACGGTGGCGGTTGGCGTGACGTCGAAATTGAGCGATTGCAGGAACTGCTGCGCAGCGATGTAGATGCCGCGCAGGCGGTTATAGAATTTCTCCTGCCCGAGAAACAGATTCTGCGCGACAGTCATGGTCGGCACCAGGCTGTTTTCCTGGAACACCATGGCGATGCCGAGATTGCGCGCCTCCAGCGGTGTCCGTGGTGCGACGTCGGCGCCGTCGATCGTCATGGTCCCCGAGGTCAGTGTCACCACGCCGGCCATCACCTTGGTCAGTGTCGATTTGCCGGCGCCGTTCTCGCCGACCAGCGCGTGGATCTCGCCGCGGCGTAGATCGAAGTCGACCCCGTCGATGGCGGGCACGCCGGCGTAAAGTTTTGTGGCCTTGCGCAGCGAGAGTGCGATGTCGCTCATGAGCGGAACTCCTCGGCAAGACCGGACAGCGGCAGTCGCAGCACGCGGCCCGGTCCTTTGGCGATCAGGACGAGATCGCCGCCCATCTCGATCGCCGCAACGATACCGTGATTGGCGCCGTCGACCCGGCTGTGCAGCGAATAGAGCGGTTGGCCATCTGCATCGAGTCGGATGACGAGGCCATAGGAGCGCGGCGGCGCCCAGGGCTTGATCACGCCCATGGTCTTGATGTGCGCGCCCTGCATCGGCTCCTTGAACGAGAAGCCCGAGCGCAGCCGTGGGGCCACCCAATATGCCGGATCGATCTCTGCCATCATGCGGCGGCGGTAAGCAGGCTCGCGCAACACGAACTCGATCAGCTGGGTGCGCGCAGTGAAGGCGGTGAGCCAGTAGCCGCCGCTCGAGGCTTTTGACAGCCGCGACGGATAGACGGGTAAGTGAGCAAGGACGGTTCGCGCCGATGTACCCGGTGCCACGAGCACGAGGCGGTGACGCCAGCTCTCGCTGACCAGCACGCCGTTGCCATGCGCGCAGGCACCGAAGGCATGGCCCAGTCCCTGGGCCAGCGGTGTCACGGTCTTGCTGGCGGGATCGAGCCTGAACACCCGGCCGCTCCGGTTGAGCTCCATCAGGTCGCGTGCCCAGTCATCGACGCCGCATGTCGCCGAGCCGTCCGTCGCGATCAGCGTGTTGTCGCCCGCGAGCGTCAGTGCGTTGACGGCATTGAAGGCGCTATCTGCAAACGTAGCGTTCGGCTGCTCTGCAGAGGGATTTGCGTAGAGACGCACCTCGCGCCCCCCGAGCGCGACCGCAAGGCCGCCGCCGGGCAGGGCACACAGCGCCGAGATCGGCCGCTCGAAGCTGCGGACCTCCGATGCCGTGCCGTCATTCAGAGACATCAGCCGCTGGCCGGCCGCGATGAAGAGATTGCGGCCATCGGTGGCGAGATCCTCCGGCGCCTCGCATATCAGCAGGGTCTCGGCCGCTTCCAGCTTCTGGTTGGGCTTCAATGCGCCGTCGAAGGACGGCACGGTGATGGTGGCGTCGCCGCGCCCGAGAAAGCGGTTGGCGAACTCCCTGACGGCCGCGATCACGATTGCTTCCCCCACCGCTTGTCGTACTGGACGAAGTTCGGATCGGAGTTATCGAGCTTGTAGCGGCCGATCCGGTTGTTGAGGATGCCGCCGAGATAGAGATAGCCGCGATGCTCGCGCATCGAGGTGATCATCGGATGGTTCTCGCCGCGCAGGTCCCAGAACGATTCGACGATCTTGCCCTGCTCGTTGAACTTGACCACGCAGCCGGTGTTGATGTTGGGGAACAGCCATTCGTCCACCGGCACGCGCTTGCCCATGCGGCGGCGGAAGCCAGGCATCTTCCAGGCGAGGTCGAGCGAGGGGCTACGCATGCCGACTAGCGCCAGCCAGTAATTGCCGTCGGAGGCGAGGTTGATGTTATCGGGGTAGCCAGGCAGATTGTCCATGACGACCTCGACCTTGCCCTTCTTTGGTCCTGCGAAGTAGTAGCGCTTGATCGAGCAGCCGAAGGTTTCGGCGAATAGAATCGACTGGCCGTCGCTGGCGACGCAGATGCCGTTGGGGAATTTGAGGCCGCGCAACTCGGTGCGCGTCACGCCGGTCTTGGTGTCGTAGCAGATGATGCGGCCATTGCCGCGCGCCTCGAGGCCGTCGATCGGCCACTCGTCCATCTCGTAACGCACGGTGGCCTCGGAGAAGAAGATCAGCCCGTCGTCGGTAATGTCGAGATCGTCGGCGAGCCGCAGGCGGCTGTCGTCGTTGACCGAGCGCATGCTGCGATTGGTCTCATCGGTGGCTTTTTCCACCGTGCCGTCAGGCTTGATCCGGTAGAGCCCCATGCCGCCGATGCAGACGTAGAGATTGTCCTCGCGGTCGAAGGCCATGCCGAGCGGCTGGCCGCCGATATGGGCGAACACCTCCATCTTCTGATAGTCGGGCGCGAGGAAGCGCATGATGTCGCCGTGGCGCGATCCCGCGTAGAGATTGTCGTGGCGGTCGAGGATGACGTCCTCCGGCGCCTCGATGCGGCCGAGGCCGATCGACTCGACGTTGCGCAGCTTGTCGTTCTGCTCGAACGGGCCGCCTTGCCCGATCTCGGTCGGCGGAGGCGGAGGTAGCGCGTGATAGGTTGGCGCAACGTAGACCTTGCTGATGATGCGGGTTCGGTTCTTCTGCCAGCGGATGTCGACCATGGCAGCAACGAGCAAGATGCCGGCAAGCGCCATCCGGTTGACGCCGCCACGTGCATTCATGGTCGTCAGGCCATTGGTGATCAGGAGCACGATCAGCACCCCGACTGCCGATTTGGCGACCGAGCCCTTGCCGCCACCGAGCGTGATGCCGCCGAGCACTGTCGCCGTCAGCACGATCACCTCCAGTCCGACGCCGATGTCGCCACCGACGGTGCCGAGCCGCGACGCGAAGAACAGCGCGCCGATGCTGGTCAGCACACCGCTTGCGACGTAGCAGAGCGCGATGGTGCGGCGGACGGGAATGCCGGAATTGTACGCCGAACGACGCGAACCGCCGATCGCGGTGATGTGCCAGCCCGGGCGCAGCCGGGTCATGAAGATATGGCCGAAGATGGCGATGACGATATAGACGAGCGCCACGGTCGGAATGCCGAAGATGCTGCCGCCGCCGATGAAATCCCAGGACGGAATGTCGGGGAAGGCCGACGCGATCGCGTTGGAGTAGCGCTGGATCAGGAGATCGTAGGCCGAGCGGTAGATGATCAGGGTGATCAGCGTGGTGATGAAGGCCCGAAGTCGCAAATATCCGATCAGGATGCCGTTGACGGCGCCGAGCAGCGCACCGCAAAGCAGGGTGGCCGCCACCACCGCCGGGACCGGCCAGCCCAGCACGTCGAGAAGATAGAGGGCACAGAAATCGGTCAGTGCGAAGATCGAACCGACGGAGAGGTCGATGCCGCCGACGATGACGACCAGCGCTAGCCCGAGCGCGATGAAGCCGATCTCTCCGGCCTGGCGCGCGGTGTCGGCAAGGCTCGCCGGCGACAGGAAATTGTCGATGGACCGGCTGAGCGCGAGGCCGACGATCAGGAGGAGGATGACCGGGATAGCTGTCTCGGTCCATCGCTTGGACAGGATTTCACCGAGGAGATGATCGGGCCAGTAGCGGTAACGCAGGCTTGTCAGAGTGTCGCGCATCGGAATTCCGGGACCTTGCAAGTTTCGAGACCACGTCCCGGACGTGAGATCGTCCGGGACGCCAGGGTCTTGCGTCGCGACAATTATTTCTTGAGGTCGCTGAGATTCCAGCAGGCCATCTGGCTATCGGCGTTCTCCTTGGTGATCGGAATCAGCGTGGTGTATTCCGAGCCCTTGACGGAGCCGGGCTTGATACCCGACGACAGCAGCCATTTGATAGTGCCGGCCATCTGCGCGGCCTGGGTCGGCACGTCGTAGCTCATGTTGAGATCGAACGCGCCGGACTTGACCAGTTCGCACGCGCCCTTGCGCTCGCCGCCGCCGGAAGTTGCCACGAACACCTTGCCGATGAGGCCGGCCTCCTTGACGGCCGCTGCCGTGCCGATGTCCATGCCATCCCAGAAGCCGACGATGCCGCAGAGATCGGGATTCTGCTTCAGCACCGTTTGGGTGATCGCCTTGGCCTTGGCGGCGTCCCAATCGGCGGCCTGGCTCGACACCACCTTGATTTCAGGATGCTTGGCGAGCACGTTCTCGACGCCCTTCAGCGTATAGGCGCTCGCGGCGGCCGACAGCGCACCCTGGATGATCGCGATCTTGTTGGACTTGCCCTCGCAGGCCTTGACCACGCCTTCGGTCTGGCGTTCGCCGATCTCGACCCAATTGGCACCGACGAAGGCCGAGCTGCGATAGGCAGAGCCCATGTTGATCTGGATGACGTAGATGCCTTCGTTCTCGGCGCGCTGCAGCAGCTTGGCGTAGGTCTGCACGTCCGGATTATGAACCACCATCACTGCCGGCTTCTCCGAGATCAGCGAGGTGACGGCCTGCGCGCCGGCGTTGGTGTTCCAGTTGGCGTCGCGGATCACGAACTTGACGCCGAACGGTTCGAGCTCCTTCTTCAGTCCGGCATACCAGCCCTCGGTGAGGTCGAAATTCATGGCGACCGGCACATAGGCCACGGTCTTGCCGGCCAGTGCCTCCTTGAACGGCTTCTGGAACGGCTCGTCCAGACCCTGCTGGGCGAGGGCCGGCGCGGTCATTGCCGCAAGACCCAGTGCGGCAACAATTGCCTTTGTCGGGTTGCCGAAATGCTTCATTGCTTCCTCCTTGGTTGTGGTTGTCGTTATTGTTGGATCGCTCAGATGTCGCCCTGTTGTGCCGTTTCCTCGTTGCGCGGATTCAGGAAGGAATCCGTGATGACGGCGAGCAGCAGCACCACGCCCTTGATGAGATTCTGCCCGGCGTAGGAGATGTCCATGATGGTCATGCCGTTGAGCATCGTTCCGATAACGAGCGTGCCGATGACGACGTTGAGCACGCCGCCACGGCCGCCGGATAGCCCGATGCCGCCAAGCACGACGACTAGGATGACGTCATAGATGAGCGTCGAGTTGAAGATGCGGGTCGGCATCGAGTTGACGGATGCCGCCATCACGAGGCCGGCAAAGCAGCCGATCAGGGCGGTGATCACATATTGCAGGACGATGATCGGGCGAGAGGGAATGCCGGTGACACGCGCGGCGTAGGGGTTGTCGCCGATCGCATAGATATAGGCGCCCCAGCGGGTCTGCCGCAGCAGGAACGCGACCACGATGCAGGCGATTGCGAACATCCAGATCGACGTCGGAATGCCGAGAATGGTGCCTTGTCCGAGCCGCTCGAAGCCGTCCATGCCCGGGCTCCATTGCACGACGTCGAGCTGGAACAGCGCGGTCTGCCCGAGCCCGGCCAGCAACAGGCCCGTTGCCAGCGTCGCAAACAGCGAAGGGACTTCGGCATAGGCGATCAGCCAGCCGTTGACGAGGCCGAACGCGATCGTGAGCAGCACGGCGGTCAGCAGCGAGGCCGGCAGCGAGTGACCGTTCTGCACCATCTGGAGCACCAGTCCCGGCGGCACCGCAAGGGCTGCGATCAGCGAGATGTCGATGCCGCGTCCGATCACAACGATTGCCATGGCAAGGCCGAGGATGCCGAGCACTGCCACGTTCTGGAGCAGCGTCAGCATGTTGTCCGGCGTCAGAAAGCCGCGCAGGAAGATCGAAAACACAAGGAACAGCAGCGCGAAGACTGCGAAGACGATCTCTTGCTGATTGAAACGAAAGCGCTTCATCCCCGTCTTGCCTTTCTTCGACCCGGCTGTTGCGCGACCGTCAGGACGATCGGTTCTCAATGCGATAGGTTTGTGGAAGCGTTGCAAGGCTTTCGACGAGCATCTTTGTTCGATCCAGATCACCGGAATGGACCGAGACGCTGACGACTGTGTTGAGCTTCTCGTCTTTCTCGACGAGGATATCTGCCGCGGTGTCGGGGCCGAAGATGCGATCGATCTCGGTCCTGACCTTTTCCCGGACGGCGAGATCGCGAAGCGTGGGCTTGAAGATCTTGCCGACGGCGGTAACCGGAAGAGCGTCGAGCAGGACGACGCGCTTTGGCCTCGCAGGAGGCTCATTGACGTTGTGTTCGAGATGCTCGCGCAATTGCGCCAGATCGATTGTCTGTCCGGGGGAGGGCACCACGAAGAGAACTGGGACCTCTCCCGCGTAGGCGTCGGGCATGCCGACGGCCGAGCTCATCTGGACACCGGGGAAGGCGTTTGCGACGTCCTCGATTGCGGCAGGGTCGATGTTGTGGCCGCTTCGTACGATGAGGTCCTTCTCGCGCCCCGTCAGCACGAGGCGTTGATCCGGGGTGAGATAGCCGACGTCGCCGGTGACGATCCAGTGGTCGTCGGTGAGCACGCCCTTGTCGTGTTGGGGATCGACGTATCCGGGAAACACCTGCGGTCCCCTCACGAGGACAAGACCGCTCGTGAGAGGCGGACACTCTGTCTTCAGTTCGGCATCAGCCAGAGCGACGATTTTGGTCTTTGCGAACGGTGCCCTGAAGCCGACGCTGCCTTGCACGGGAATGCCACGGCCGGGATTGAAAGCGATCGCGGCCGCGGTTTCTGTCATCCCGTAGGTCTCGAACAAAGTAATCCCGGTCCGCGCCTGAAACCTGTCGCTGACAGCCTTGGGAGCCACGGCCCCGCCGGTGAGCGCCATGCGAACGGTGCTGACATCGGAGGACACGATCGGCACCTCGGCAAGAGCGGCAATCGAAGTCGGCACTCCGCTCACGATGGTCGCGCGAAACCGTTCCACCGTGTACCAATAGTCGCGAATAGCTTCGGGACTTCTGAGGCTGTACGGTGAGGGAATGATCACATGACCGCCGGCAGCGAGAATCGACAGGCCGAGCGTCATGGTGCCGCCGACGTGAAACAGCGGAAAACCGTTCACGGCGGCGTCCAGCTCATCCAGTCCGTGGACCTGCGCAAAGCTCCAGGCCGCATGGATCTGGTTGCCGTGTGTCAGCCGAACCAGCTTTGGCCGCCCGGTGGTCCCGCCGGTGTGGAAGAGGGCGCAGATCGCATTGCGATCGGTCGAAGGTGGGAAATCCAGCGTGCCGCGCGTGCTCCCGACCGCCTCATTGAAGTTTAGAAAACTTCCAGGCAGCGGACCGTTCGCGCCTATCACAAAAACGGTCTTCAGCGACGGCACGCGTTGCGCGACGTTGTTTGCCTTGATCCAGATCGCGGGATCGGCCGCTTCGGAGGCCACGACCAGAACAGTTGCATTCTGCGCCTGGAGCAGGTCGGCGATCGCGTCTTCGTTCAGGAGATAGTTGATCGAACTGGCCACTCCCGCGACCTGGGCACCAAGCAATGCGGGGAACAGCGACGGCAGGATCGGGCAGAGAAACGCAGCTGTTCCGCCGCTCTCGCCGATCCCGTGCGATCTGAACAGATTGGCCGCGCGCGTGATCTCCGCCAGCAATTGCCGATGCGTCAGCGTCGCGTCATCAGGCTCGCGCGAGCCCTTGGTCAGAACCGTCAGCGCGGGACGATCGGGATGCAGATGCGCCGTGGCTTCGAAGAGATGAACGAGATTGCGGGCGGGGATGAGCGAGTCGTAAGGCCGCTGCTCCAGCGCCTCGATATCGGCGATGGTCTTGACCGGCTGCGTGAACCGCGTCGTGATGGGCGATGGCAATGCGCTGCTCACGGGCACCGCCATTCGGGCGGCACGGCAGATCGTGCTGCGGCTGATCCGAGCTGATGCAAGCGAACGTTTCCCGCCTATCTCATTGACCGTTTTTTTGTTCTTCATAGGCCACATGCCGGAACGCGGCTTGCTCCGGAGCGCAAAGCTTTTGCTTCTCCGCGCAAACGGTCTTGCGTGTAGGCGGCGGCCCTCTAGAATCTCGATGCGTGGCCAGCTTGTGCGATGCACAAACGACGTTCATCATGGCGGCGCAACGGATGGGCGGACGATGAACCTGGTGTTTTCGACAGACGATCTGGAGCCGTCCAAACGCTACGCCGCGTGGCAAGGCGCGATCTGCGACGTCTACGTCCATGTCGACGTGAACGCCGAGGAGCGATCCGACTATCACGGCTTCATTCGCGAGGCACGGTTCGGCGCGGTGACGATGACCGACGTCCTGCTGTCGGAGCAGCGCATCTCGCGCCGCGAACGGCATATCGCAAAGCTCGACAAGGATTGCTACTACGTCGAATTCGTCCAGCAGGGCCGGGTCAACGTGCTTCAGGCCGGTCAGACCCTGCTGTCGAATCCCGGCGTGAGCGCGATCTTCTCGGCCTCCGAGGCCTATGATCTCGAATGCGTCGGCAAGGTACGATCGCTCTATCTCGAGATTCCGCGCGCGGAATTCTCGGCGCGCTTCAGCGAGGGGCGGCTGCCGGTGGTGACGACGATGGCGACGAGCCGCGGACTTGGCCGGATCGCCGCCGAGTTCTGCGCGACGCTCGCCGCGGAAGGCGCGCCGCTCGACGAGACCGCGCGCACGCGATTGGGCGGTGAGCTGATGGACGTGCTGGCGCTCGCGCTCGACATGGGCGAGCGGGACGAATTCTCGGAGGATGCGAGCGCGCAGCAGGCCCGCCTGCGCTCGGTCAAGGCCTGGATCGAGGCGCACCTCACCGATGCGGATCTGTCGCTGGAGAAGATCGCGAAGAGCAATGGCGTCTCGCTCAGGCATCTGCATTATCTCTTCCGGCTCACCGATGTCTCGGTGTCCGAATGGATTTTGGATCGCCGGCTGCAGCGCTGCTACGACGTGCTGACGCGCCCAGAGCTACGGTCGCTGTCGATCACCGAGGTCGCCTATCAGCTGGGCTTCAGCAGTTCGTCCTATTTCAGCACGGTGTTCCGCAGGAAGTTCGGCCACAGCCCGTCCGACCTGCGACGGCGCTAAAGAACCTGCACCGCGCGCGGCGATGCAGGCCCGTCGTTGTCGGCGTTACTTCACCAGCGGGCAGCCGCCGTCCTTCAGCGGCCGGAAGGCCTGGTCGGCCGGCACTTCGGCGAGCAGCTTGTAATAGTCCCACGGGCCCTTGGATTCCTCGGGCTTCTTCACCTGGAACAGGAACATGCTGTGCACCATGCGGCCGTCCTCGCGCAGGATGCCGTTGTCGGTGAAGGCATCCTTCACCGGCAGCTCGCGCATCTTGGCCATCACGGTCTTGGTGTCCTTGGTGCCGGCGGCCTGCACGGCCTTGAGGTAGTGCAGCGTGGCGCTGTAGGTCGCGGCCTGGTTCATGGTCGGCATGCGCTTGATGCGCTCCTGGAAACGCTTGCCGAAGGCGCGGGTCTTGTCGTTGAGGTCCCAGTAATAGGCCTCGGTGATGATCAGGCCCTGCGCGAGCTTGAGCCCCAGGCTGTGCACGTCGGAGATGAACATCACGATCGCAGCCAGGTTCTGGCCGCCGGCGACGATGCCGAACTCGCCGGCCTGCTTGATCGCGTTGATGGTGTCGCCGCCGCCATTGGCGAGTCCGATGATCTTGGCCTTGGAGGCCTGGGCCTGAAGCAGGAATGACGAGAAGTCCGCCGTATTGAGCGGATGCTTGACGCTGCCGAGCACCTTGCCGCCGGCTGCCTTTACCACGTCGCCGGTGTCGCGCTCGATCGAATGACCGAACACGTAGTCGGCGGTGAGGAAGAACCAGCTGTCGCCGCCGTTCTTGACGATGGCGCTGCCGACGGTGTGGGCGTTGGAATAGGTGTCATAGGTCCAGTGCGCCGTGTAGGGCGAGCAGGATTTTCCGGTGATGTCGGAGCTTGCCGCATCGGTCACGATCATCACCTTCTCGTACTGCTTCGACAGCTCCATCACCGCGAGCGCGGTGGCCGAGGTCGGCAGGTCGATGATCATGTCGACGCCTTCGGTCTCCCACCACTTTCGCGCGATGGTGGAGGCGACGTCGGGCTTGTTCAGCACGTCGGCTGCGACCATCTCGATTGGCTTGCCGAACATCTGGCCGCCAAAATCCTCGATCGCCATCTTGGTGGCTTCGACATTCCCCTGGCCGCCGATGTCGGAATAGACCGAGGAGAAGTCGGAGAGCACCCCGATCTTGAGCGGGGTCTGCTGGGCGGAGGCGGGGACGATCAGGGCAGCCGACAGCAAGCCGGCCGCAGACACGAGTGCTGCGATAGGTCTCATGGACACGTTTCCTCTTGTGCGGGACTATTCTGTCCCTTTGTCCGACAAAGTTAGAGTGAGGTTTCTCAGGAGTCAATTTGCTGCATCTGCGACATGAATGACGCAGTTTGACGCGTCTTCGGGGTGATCCTATAGTTTGTCGGACAATCGCCATTGGGGAGCTATCGTGCCGATTTCGCCGCTCTTCCGTCCGATCGATGTCGCGCCGGCCTATCAGAAAGTCGCCGACGCCATCGAGCGCGAGATCGTCAATGGGCGCATCAAGCCCGGCGATCCCATCGGCACCGAGCATGATCTGGTGCGCCAGTTCGGTGTCAACCGCTCGACCATTCGCGAAGGCATCCGCGTGCTGGAGGAGGGCGGCTTGATCAGCCGCGATTCCTCGCGCCGTCTGCACGCCTGCCTGCCGCGCTACACCAAGCTCGCAAGCCGCCTCAGCCGCGCACTGGTGCTGCATGAGGTGACGTTCCGGGAGCTCTACGAGGCCTCGATGACGCTGGAGGTGGCGAGCATCGAAGGCGCGGTGGAGCGCGCGACCGAAGAGAACCTCGCCGAGCTCACCAACAATCTCGTGCGGAGCGAGGCCGTGGTCGGCGATCCCGCCGCGCTTGCCGAATGCGATGCCGAATTCCACGTGCTGGTCGCCAAGGCCTCGCAGAACCGCGTGCTCCAGCTCGCACGCGAGCCGGCGGCGCAGCTGTTCTATCCGACCACCGAGATGATCGTGACCGGCGTTGCCGAAGGCGGCCCACGCCTCGTCGCCGCGCACGGTCATCTGATCGACGCGATCCGCCGTCGCGACCGCGAGGCGGGCGTGCTCTGGACGCGCCGGCACTTGCAGGACTGGCGGCGCGGTTTCGAGAAAATCGCCTCGCTCGATCGGTCGGTCGAGCACATGTACATGGAGCACGCCCAGGCGGCCCGGCGCAGATAGGCGCCTGATGAAGACGCAAGATTTCAGCCAAGAAATCCAACAAATAAAGACATCACACGGAGGAACACATGACCGGCGATATCGCGGCCACCATCTCGAAAGCGCGCGAGCACTCCATCGGCGATCTCTTGCGCCGCGCAGGCAGCCGCGAACCGCACAAGCTTGCGGTGAGCTGCGGCCATGTCAGCTGGACGTTTGCCGAGATGGACGCGATCTGCAACCGGCTCGGCCGCGGTCTGCTCGGGCTCGGCGTCAACAAGGGCGATCGCGTCGCCGTGCTCTCGCGCAATTCGCACGCGTTTGCGGCATTGCGCTTCGCGCTGGCGCGGATCGGTGCGGTGCTGGTGCCGATCAACTTCATGCTCAATCCGGACGAGATCAATTTCATCCTGAAGAGTTCCGGCGCAAAGCTGCTCGCAGCCGGCCCCGATTTCGTCGAACCCGCGCGTGCCGCCAGCGCAAAGGATTGCGCGGTCGAGAAGATGATCTGGCTGCCGGGCGAAGATCCGGCCACGGCGCCCGCGGGCCTGACTACCTTCGACGATCTCCTCCATGCCGACAGCTCGTTCCTGGAGGCGTCCGTCGACAGTCGTGATCTCGCCCAGATCGTCTATACCAGCGGCACGGAATCGCTGCCCAAGGGCGCGATGCTGACCCATGAAGCGGTGATGTGGCAGTATGTCAGCTGCATCATCGACGGCGGCATGAGCGTGGGCGACAAGTTCCTGCACGCGCTGCCGCTCTATCACTGCGCCCAGCTCGACGTCTTCCTCGGGCCGCAGATCTATCTTGGCGCCTCCGGCGTGATCACGGGCAAGCCGACCGCTGACAACATCCTGGCGCTGATCCAGGCACACAAGATCACGTCCTTCTTCGCGCCGCCGACGATCTGGATCGCGATGCTGCGCTCGCTGAATTTCGACAAGACCGATTTGTCCACGCTTCAGAAGGGCTATTACGGCGCCTCGATCATGCCGGTGGAGGTGCTGCTTGAGCTGCAGCGCCGCCTGCCCAACGTCAAGTTCTGGAATTTCTACGGCCAGACCGAGATCGCGCCGCTCGCGACCGTGCTGCGGCCCGAGGATCAGCTGCGCAAGGCCGGCTCGGCCGGCAAGCCCGTGCTCAATGTCGAAACGCGCGTCGTCAACACGGCGATGGAAGATGTGAAAGTCGGCGAAGTCGGCGAGATCGTGCACCGCTCGCCGCATCTTCTTTCCGGCTACTACAACGATCCCGTCAAGACGGCAGCGGCGTTCACCGGCGGCTGGTTTCACTCCGGCGATCTCGCCACCGTCGATGACGAGGGCCACATCACCGTGGTCGATCGCGTCAAGGACATGATCAAGACCGGCGGCGAGAACGTTGCCAGCCGCGAAGTCGAGGAGATGGTCTACCGCATTCCTGCGGTCTCCGAGGTCGCAGTCGTCGGCCTGCCCGATCCGCGCTGGATCGAGGCGGTGACCGCGATCGTCGTGGTCAAGAGCGGCGAGACGCTCGACGAGGACGCCGTGGTGAAACATTGCGCCGGCCAGATGGCGCATTTCAAGGTGCCGAAGCGCGTGATCTTCGTCGACAGCCTGCCGAAGAACCCGAGCGGCAAGCTGCTCAAGCGCGAATTGCGCCAACGCTTCGTCGGCGGCGAGACGCTCGACAAGGCGATCCAGAAGAATTTTGGGACGTAAGCACGGAGCGGTCGCCATGAAAGCCTGGCAAGTCGTGCGCGACTGGTCGATCGAGGGGTTGGAGCTGGTCGATCTGCCGGAACCGACGCCTGGCCCCGGCCACGTCGCGGTGCGGATGAAGGCGGCATCGCTCAACTACCGTGATCTGCTCACGGTGCAGGGCAAGGGCGGCGTCTCCCGATTGCCGCTGATCCCGTTCTCGGACGGTGCCGGCGAAGTCATCGCGGTCGGCGACGGCGTTGTCCGCGTCGCGGTCGGCGATCGCGTCTGTCCGATGTTCTTCCAGTCCTGGATCGACGGGAAGGTGTCGGCGACCAGCCGCCGCTATGCGCTCGGCGGCACGCGGCCGGGCGTGTTGCAGGAGGTGATGCTGCTCGATGCCGAGGGCGTCAGCCGTATTCCATCGCACCTTTCATTCCTGGAAGCGGCGACGCTGCCCTGCGCCGGCCTCACGGCGTGGCGTGCGCTGTTCGAAGAGGCCAGGGTGAAACCCGGTGACACCGTGCTGGTGCAGGGCACCGGCGGTGTCTCGATCTTTGCGCTGCAATTCGCAAAGCTCGCCGGCGCGAGCGTGATCGTGACGTCGTCGAGCGACGAAAAGCTTGAACGTGCCAAGGCGCTTGGAGCCGACCACACCTTCAATTATCGTTCGGTGCCGGAATGGGGCAAGGCCGCGGCCGGTTGGACCGGCGGCGGCGTCGATCACGTCGTTGAGGTCGGCGGCAAGGATACCTTTGCACAGTCGCTCGAGGCTATCAGGATCGGTGGCAACATTCTGGTGATCGGCGTGCTCACCGGCTTCTCGCAGCAGATCGCGATTCCGAGCCTGTTCTCCAAGAACCTGCACGTCATCGGCTTGTCGGTGGGTAGCCGTCGGATGTTCGAGGACCTCACGGCCGCGATAGGCCGCAACGGCATGCGGCCGGTCATCGACCGTGCGTTTGGCTTCGATGCCGTGCCGGACGCGTTACGGCTGATGCAGGAGGGCGGTCACTTCGGCAAGATCGTGGTTGAGTTTGCCTAGTCCATCTCGCCGGAAAGCTTTCTGACATCATCGGGCGTCCGTCCGAAGCGGCGGCGGAACGCGCGATGGAAGTAGGAGACGTCGTGAAATCCGGCGCGATGCGCGATCTCGATGATCTTGCGCGTACGCAGGTTCGGATTTCGAAGCAGCCGCTCGGCGCGCAGCAACCGCTGCTCCAGCACAAAGCCGCTATAGGTAATTCCGGCCTGCTCGAACATCAACTGAATCGTGCGCGGGCTGACCCGGTGTGCGGCCGAAAGGACAGCGAGCGACAGCCCGGGGCTATCCAGTTGCGCCATGATGTCGGATTTGAGGGTTTCGAGACGCGCCGCCGCAAGGCCGCGCATGCGAGCTTCCTCGGCAACATCGCCGCGCGCTCCGATCATCAGCACGGAGAGGTCGAACAGATGCTGCGAGACCGCATCGAGCTCCGCGGGTGCGAGCTTGTCGGCATAGGTATGCGCGAGGTCATAATATCGCAGGAACATCGACGTGATCGGATTGGTGCCGGGGATCGATTGCGCAATCAGGTCCTCGGCATTCGGGCACGCTCGCAGCAGCGCCTTGCGCGGCAGCAGCGCGGTCTGGAAGTTGCCGTGCGTCGTCTGCGTGATGTGGGCGCCCTTGATCGAGGGATCGCCGATCGTGACGTCGCCTGCGGCGACCTCCAGCGGACGTCGTCCCATGGCCCCGCTCAGCGCCGAATTCGGCGACATCGTGATCACCAATTCGTCGTTCGTCCCCAGGGACACGAAGGACATCGGCGTGCCGAACGAGGCCGAGAGTCTGAGGCGCGGAAGAATGGCCGGCGAAATGGTCCGGTGAACGTGCCCTTCTCCGATCGGCACGAAATCGACGTCCGCGACCTGACGGCAAAACTGCTCGCGCCATCTTTCATAGGCCTGGCCATTCGGGTCGCCATCGAATGAGAGTTGAGGCTGGATCATCGATCGTGAGGGAAACGTTCGTTGGCCATTTGCTGCAGGTTGTATCCGCGGGTTGGTGCGCCGCAACGGCAGAAGCGCAGAGTTGCGCGATAAGTCACTCGCAATGACGCGCTGAGACCGCGACCAGGTGCCGCAGCCCGGTGCGCCCGGATCGCAAAACCCATTCGCGCCGTGACGTTCGCGCGGCGGCTCGCTTCAGTACTTCTTCACCGCGGCGCCGAAGGCGAGCCACAGCGCCATCGAGGCGAGGCCGAAGCCGCCGAGCAGCAGGAAGGTCGGGCCGTAGCCGATCCATTGCGCGATCCAGCCGCCAAGCGCCGGGCTCAGGCTCGCGCCGACGCCTTGCACCGTGATCACGGCGCCCTGGCCGAGATTGATGCGGCCTGTGCCGTTGAGCGAGCGCGCGACCATGCCGGGGACGGCAACGGTCTGGAGCCCGGTGCCGATGCCGTCGAGCACCTGCATCGGCACGACGCCCCACCATCCCGTGACGAAGAAGGCGAGCACGCCGCGGATGGGCAGGAACATGAAGGAGACCAGGATCACCGGCCAGTAGTTGCGCTTGCTTGCCGCCTTCATCGCGATCAGCGAGGTCACGATCATCACGCCTTGCGCGATCACGACGGTGGTCGCGACGAAGGTCGGGCCGTTGGCCTGGCCTTCGGCCACCGCCGCAAGTCCATAGAGCGGCACGATTGCGGCGTTGCCGAGATGAAACAGCGCGAGCGCCAGCGCCAGCACGAGCAGCGCCCGGTGCTTGAGCAGCATGGTGAACGCATCCGGCGCGCTGTCGGGATCATCCTCCTTGGAGCCGCGCGCGGCGCGATCGTCGATCGCCTTTGCGGGGATCATCAGCACGCAGGCGATCGCGATGGCGCCGAACGCGGCCGCCAGCACGAACACGGCGACATAGCCGAACTTGTAGCCGAGATAGCCCGACAGCGCTGCGCCGACCATGTTGCCGGCATGGTTGAAGGCCTGGTTGCGGCCGTTCAGCGCATTGAAGCCCTTCTGCCTGGCGATGCCGAGGGTAATGCCTGTGACCGCCGGCACGATCGCGGCGCTCGCCAGCGATTGCGCGACTTGCGACAACGTGACCGCCCAGAAATTCTGCGAGATCAGGATGATTGCGGACGCGAGCACCACGCAGATGCCGGGAATGACGACCCACAGGCGCTTGTTGCGGCTGGAATCGATGAAACCGCCGATCGGCGTCGTGGCGAGCATGCCGGCGACATTGCCGATCGTCAGCGCGGTGCCGATCAATCCGGTCGCCCAGCCGCGCTCCTGGAGAAACACGCCGACGAACGGCCCGATGCCCGACTGCATGTCGGCCATGAAGAAGTTGACTGCGTACAGGGGCCAGATTCGGGAAGGGGAGCGCGATGTCATCGAGACGCTGAACGACTGCCGACTGAAAGTGGTCTCGTGCAAGCAGGGCTGACACGACGGGCTGACATGACCGGCGAACTGGCGCCGGGGCGGACTGCAAAGTAACATGTGCTGATCGTGTTGGTTCCTCCGCATTTGCGACGGGAGGGCGCTCACCCCATGGGTGTTCTGCTCTTCCTTCTGGATCACTGCCATGCCCCTCTGGACCTGCGAAACCTGCGGCGCTCAATTTCCGCATGCCGAAAGGCCGCCCGCGTCGTGTCCGATCTGCGAGGACGAACGACAGTTTGTGAACTGGAGGGGGCAAACCTTCCTCACGCGGGAAACGCTCGCGGAACGCCACCGCCTTGTCTGGCGAGATGATCTCGGTCTGACAGGCATAGGGCTCGAGCCGAGCTTTGCGATCGGCCAACGCGCGCTGCTGGTGCCGTTCAGCGATGGCTGCTTGATGTGGGATTGCGTACCGCTGGCAACGCCGGATGCGATCGCGCATGTGCGCTCGCTTGGCGGGCTGAAGGCGATCGCGATCTCGCATCCGCATTACTACGGCGCGCTCGCCGACTGGACCGAGGCGTTCGGAGGCATTCCGGTCTATCTGCATGCGGACGACCGCCAATGGGTGACGCGACCGCACGCGTCGATCGTGCACTGGACCGGCGATAGCCATGCTCTCGGGGATGACCTGGTACTGCTGCGCACCGGCGGCCATTTCGCCGGTGCCACCATGCTGCACTGGCGGCAGGGTGCGGATGGCAAGGGCGCGCTGCTCACCGGCGACATCGCGCAGGTGACGATGGACCGCCGTTTCGTCAGCTTCATGTACTCCTACCCCAACTACATGCCGCTCAATGCTGCAGCCGTGCGGCGGATCGCGGCTGCGGTCGAGCCGCTCGCTTTCGACCGCATCTACGGCGCCTGGTGGGATCGCGATATCGCTACCGGGGCCAAGGCCGCGTTCTCCGCGTCGGTGCAGCGATATATTGCTGCCATCGCCTGACGCGTCACGATCAAAATCCCCGTTGCCGCGATCTAATAATTGTACTATACGTACACTATTAGATGTGGCGGAATGATGCGTTTGCTGGTCCGGCACGAACGATGCATCGTTGTCTCGGCGGCCGCATTCCGCGGCCGCATGAGCTGGAGTACGACGCATGACCGGGCAGCGCGACTACGAGATATTCGAGGCCGGCGACGTCACGCTTCAGGCCGGCGCCGTCTTCCCCGCGATGAAGCTCGCCTACAAGACCTACGGCACCCTCAGTCCCGCCAGGGACAACGTTATCCTCTACCCAACCTCGTTCAGCGCGCAGCATTTCGATACCGAGTGGCTGATCGGGCCAGATGGCGTGCTCGACCCTACGCGTTACTTCATCATCATCCCGAACCTGTTCGGCAACGGCCTGTCGTCCTCGCCGTCAAACTCCGGCGACGCGCCATTTCCCGAGATCACTTATCATGACGCCATCGCGATCCAGCATCGGCTCCTTACCGAACGCTTCGGCATTACAAAGTTGGCGCTGGTCTATGGCTGGTCGATGGGCGGCATGCAGACCTATCACTGGGCGGCGCTGCATCCTGACATGGTCACGCGTGCCGCAGTCGTATGCGGCAGTGCGCGCTGCGCACCCTACAATCATGTCTTCCTCGAAAGCGTGAAGGCCGCGCTGACCGGCGATCCCGCCTTCCGCGACGGTCGCTTCGTCGAGAAGCCCGTTGCCGGCTATCGCGCCATGGGACGCGTCTATGCCGGCTGGGCGATGTCGCACGGTTTCTATCGCGACGAGCTCTGGCGGGAGGCGGGCTTCACCTCGCTCGAGGATTATCTCGTCCGGAACTGGGACACGACCTTTGCCCGGCGCGACGCCAATGATTTGCTGGCACAGGCCGGCATCTGGCAGCGCGGCGACATCAGCCGATGCGATGCCTTCGGCGGTGACCTCAATCGCGCGCTCGCGGCGATCAAGGCGCATGTGCTGCTGATGCCGGGCGCGACCGATCGCTATTTCGACGTTCGCGACAACGAGGACGAGCTCGGCCTGCTCGTCAACGCGAAATCGGCGGTGCTGCATCCGATCCCGTCGCTGCACGGCCATCGCGCCGGCAATCCCGTCAACAACCCGCGCGACCAGGCCTTCCTCAAGGCCGAAGTCGCGGCGCTTCTCAGCAAGTAGAACAGGCATCCGATCATGACTGACGCGATCGTTTCAGAGCCCGGCCATCGCCTGAAGCCGTTGAGCCCGGCCATGCTGCGCGAATTGTCGGTGCGCTCGAACCTCAGGGGCGCGGCGCAGAGTTTTGGCCATTACGGCATGATCTTGCTGGTCGGCGCGCTGATCTGGATGGTTGCCTCGCGCCATGGCGTGCTCTGGGCGCTGCCGCTGATGGCGGTGCAGGGTTATCTCGTGGCTTTCCTGTTCATGGCGGTGCACGAAACGGCGCACAAGACGGCTTTCAAGAGCCGTGGCCTCAACCTCGCGGTCGGATATCTCTCGGCCTTCATCATCGGATTGCCGTACGAATATTATTGCCTGTTCCACTGGGATCATCACCGCTACACCCAGGATCCCGACAAGGACCCCGAGCTGATCGTCGGCGTGAAGCCGATATCCGACACGCAGCTTGCGATCGCCTATAGCGGCTTGCTTCAAGTCGCCGGCCGTCTCTGGCTGATGCTCGGCCATGCCGTCACCGGCAAGGTCGTCGTGCCCTGGATCCCCGAGGCCAAGCGCGCCACCATCGTGACCGAGGCGCGCGCCTATGTCGCGCTTTATGTGCTGCTGCTCGCACTCTCGCTGTGGTTCGCCTCAGCGCTGCTGCTCTGGGTCTGGATCGTCCCGCTTGTGATCGGGCAGTTCTTCCTGCGGCCCTATCTCTATGCCGAGCACACCGGGTGCGATCGCACCCGCAGCGCTTTCGAGAATACCCGCACGACTTACACCGGTGCGATCGTCAAATGGTTCGCGTGGAACATGCCCTACCATGTCGAGCACCACGCCTATCCCTCGATCCCCTTTCACGCGTTGCCGAAGCTGAACGGGATCGTCGATGGCGAGATCGTTTATCGCGGTCGTGGCTACATCAGGACGACGCGCGAGACCTGGGCCTGGTTTCGCCGACATCGGCAGATTGGTTAACCCAACGCAAAGCTCCGGTCGCGGCGCGACCGGAGCTTTGTCGTGGATGCGGATATCAGTAGATCCCGTAGGCGCAGACATTCACGACGCGAACGCGCAAGCCGTGGCGGGTCCGAACGACGCGCTCCTGGTAGCAATTGCTGACGCCGGTGTTGACGTAGACGCCGCCAAAGCCCCAGCCAGGACCCCAGTGATGATGGAAGCCGTGGGCCGAAGCCGCGGTGGGCGCGAGAGCGGCAGCGCCGAGCGAACCAGCGGCGATCAGACCAAGAGCAAGCTTACGAAACATTTTCATTCTCCAGTGTGGCGCTAAGGCCGTTGTTGTGTCCCTGCTTCTCCGTCGAGCTGAGATGCGAACGCGTTCATGGCGCGCGGCAGGAATCGTGTTTCAGGAATGTTTCGTGGGCTCCGGCGATGTGCGCCGTCTTCAGGCTTTCCGCGCCGCTACGCGATAGCGCGCGGCCATCGCTCGCGTCATCTCCGCCATCTTCTCGCGGAGATCGGCGGGCTCCAGCACTTCGGCTTCGGGCCCCAGCCGCAACAACTCGGCGGCGGCATGCCATGACGTCTTGCCGGTTGGCACCCTTGCGATGCGCCAGCCATCTGCATCGATGGTCTCTTCAAGTTGCGTGCGTGCCTTGACGTAAGGCTGGCTCAGCGCGTCGAGCAGTTTGACGCCGAACGGCGACAGCCGCACGATCGCGACATTGGGGTGCATCTCCGCTTCGAGACGAAGCGTCGCAGCCTGCCAATAGGCGGCGAGATCGAACGCGGCGGGACGATCGAAGCGGTCGTCGAGCGCGGTGCAGTCGAGCACGCGCGCGACACGATAGGTGCGCACGCTGCCGTCGACCTGGCCTGCGAGATACCAGCTGCCGCCCTTCAGCACGAGTCCGAGCGGGGCGACGCGGCGCTGCTTCTCCGCGCGCCAGCTCTGGTAGCGGATCTTGATCAGCGTTCCGCGCAAGGCCGCGCCGGCAATGATGCGCAGATGTTTTGGTTCTTCCGTCTCGCCGAACCAGCCGGGCGCGTCCAGGTGAAACCGCTCCTGCATCCGCCCGGCGTCTTCGCGAAGGTTGGCAGGGAGTGCCGCCATCAGCTTGTTCTGCGCGGCGATCATCGCCGCGTCCAATCCGAGCGCCGCGGCCGGTCCCGGCAGTCCCGCAAGGAACAGGGCCTCCGCCTCGTTCTGCGACAGGCCGTTCAAACGCACGCGATAACCGTCGAGCAGGCGATAGCCGCCCTCCGCGCCGCGGTCGGCGTAAACAGGAACGCCGGATGCCGCGAGCGCGTCGATGTCGCGATAGATCGTGCGCACCGAGACCTCGCAGGCCTCGGCGAGTTCGGGCGCAGTGACCTGCCCCCTGGCCTGGAGGGTGGTGAGGATCGACAGCATCCGGCTCGCGCGCATGGTCCCTTAAATCATACCTGACACAAGATGTCAGGTATGATCCGCTACAAGGCGCCATCGCCAGCCGGCCAGATGGAGACCACCATGACCGATCCGAACCGCATCACGCTGTATTATTCGCCGCAGAGCCGCGCCACCGGCACGCGGGTGCTGCTGGAGGAGCTTGGCGCGCCCTGCGATCTCCATGCGCTCAACATGAAGGCCGGCGAGCAGCGCCGGCCGTCCTATCTCGCCATCAATCCGCTCGGCAAGGTGCCGGCGATTCGCCACGGCGAGGCGCTGGTGACCGAGCAGGTCGCGATCACCATCTATCTCGCCGATCTGTTCCCGCAAGCCGGGCTGACGCCCGCGCTGAACGATCCGCTGCGCGGTCCGTACCTGCGCTGGATCGCCTATTACGGCTCGTCGTTCGAGCCGGCCCTGATCGACAAGTTCATGCAGCGCGAGCCGGCGCCGATCACGCAGTCGCCCTACGCCGATTACGACACCATGCTGGGCGCACTCGAGACGCAATTGTCGAAGGGGCCGTATCTGCTCGGCGAGCGCATGACGGCGGCGGATGTGCTGTGGGGCGTCGCGTTCAGCTGGACGATGATGTTCGGCATCGTGCCGAAGAAGGATGTCTTCGTCCGCTATGCCGAACGCATGACCTCGCGGCCAGCGTTTCAGCGCATCAATGCGGCGGATGACGAGATGGCGGCGCAGCATGCCAAGGCTGCTGGTGGTTGAATGATCGAGGTGCAGATGACGAAGCCAATGCACACGACCAACTGCTTCAACACCTTCATCCGGGTTGCTGAAGACTGTCCCGCCCGTACTGGCGAGGAACCGCCGCTGCGCGCGGGAAAGCCGACGGTGGCGTGCCTGCAATACGGGATGATCGCCAAGGCACCCTACAAATACACGTCCGATGACGTGATCTTCGCGACGTCTGCCGCGGGACGCGCGCTCGATCTGAAGGCGACGAAAACGGAGAAGCATGCGGCCCGAGAGGCGTTCTTCTCCCGGGGGCAGGCGTGCATGAGGGCGTCGAGCCTGGGCAAGCGCTTCGGCTGGGGCGTTCATGCCGACAGTGAGGGCCGGATCGCGATCTACGCCGTCGACAGCAAGCGCTACCAGGCGCTCGTCCGCGATTCCATGCTCACGCAGGTGCGCGCGATGCGGTCGAAGCGGGCGTGATCAGAATTTTGGCGGACGCTTCTCCGCGAACGCCTTGATGCCTTCCTTGATCTCGTCGCCGCGCATGCTGTCACGGTGGCGCTGGTCGGCGGCCGCTTCGTCGAGCTCGCCGCGGGCGAATTCGTTGATGGCGCGCTTCATGCCGCACATCGCCTGCGGCGCGTTGCCGGCGAGGACGCCGGCGAGCCTGTCGACCTCCTCGTCCAGGAATTCCACCGGCACCATGGCTGTGAGATAACCGATCCGCAGCATCTCCGGTGCGCTGATCTTCTGCGCGGTGAGGAATAGCCTCTTCGCATTGTCGACGCCGAGCCGCGTCACGTAACGCTTGATGCCGCTTCTGTAGTAGTGCAGCCCGAGCCGCGCCGCCGGCATGAACATCTCGGCGGTGTCGACGCCGATGCGGAAATCGCAGGCGAGCGCGAGGTCGGTCGAGCCGCCATAGACGCCGCCATTGAGCCGGCAGATCGTCGGCACGCCGAGATCCTCCAGCCGGTTGACGACGACCTCGAACGCCGAGCCCGCGCTCTGCTGCTCGTTGGCGCTGACCGCGCGCTCGGCGACCGAGTTGAGGTCATAGCCGGCTGAGAAGGCCCGCCCCGTGCCGGTGAGCACCAGCACGCGGATATCAGGATCGGCCTCGATCCGGTCGAACAGTCTGACCAGCTCGCCGAGATCCTCGGCCTGGAGCCGGTTGAGATGCTTGGGCCGGTTGAGGCGGATGGTGGCGCGTGCGCCGTCGAGTTCGAGCACGGGGCCAGAGGCTGCGTCGGCGGTGTCCGACATTCTTGTCTCCCTTTATTTGTTTTCGAGCGTGCGGCGCTTGGCTTCCGCATCGATGGTCTCGGCGAGATCCGGATGCCGCGCCATCAGCACGCGGAAGTCGACGAGGTCGAGCACCAGAAGCCGCGATACCTTCGTGGTCGAGACATTGGCGCCGCGCAAATTGTTCCCGAGCAGCGCCATCTCGCCGAAGAACGCGCCCTCGCCGAGCTGGACCTTCTTGCCGGGCAGGTCGACCTCGACCTCGCCGGCGGCGATGAAATACATGCAATCGCCCTGCGCCCCCTTCCGGATGATCATGGTGCGCGCCGGCAGTTCCATGGTGCGCAGCATGTGGGTGACGTCGGCGATGGCCGAAGGCCCGAGTGCTGCGAAGAACGGCACCTTGCTGACGGATTCCCAGGTCTTGAGGAAATTGTCGCGCCGGGTCTCGGCGGCAAAGCCGGTGGCCAGGATACCGGTCCAGAGCCCGAACACGCCGAGGCCGGAGATCATCACCATGGCCGCCACCAGGCGCCCGAGCGGCGTGACCGGCACGACGTCGCCATAGCCCGTCGTCGTCAAGGTCACCACCGCCCACCACAGCGCGGCCGGCACGCTGCCGAAGGTTTGGGGCTGCACGTCCCGCTCCAGGAAATATTCGGCGACCGAGGCCAGGAAGACCACCATCAGGAAGATCACGAGCACGCTCACCAGCGGCCCCGATTCCAGCACCAGCACGCGGCGGAGCTGCCGCAGGCCGGGAATGCCCGGCACCACCTTCAACACCCAGAGCACGCTGAGCAGCCACGCCGTCTTCGGCTCGATGCCGAGAAGGAGGGCAACAGGTACGGCCAGTGCGCCGACGGCGTCGACCAGCCCGGCGGAGGAGGACATGTAGAGCGACAGGCGCCCCGTGCGCGCCATGTGGCGCAGCCGGACCACCCATTCGAACACGAAATAGACGAGGCAGGCCCACAGCAGGGCATCGACCCAGCGGTGCGCCGTTTCATAAGCCGGGTTGACCGTCAGCAGCGCCATGCTGAGCACGCCGACCCCGACCGCCGCATAGGCCGCCTTGGTCATGTTGCGGCCGGCCGTGGCGGCCACGAACTGGGCCAGTGCGGGGATCAGCGGCTTGGACATGCGGGAAGGCGGGCTCGGTCGTGTCTCTCTGGGTCCCGGCTGGGACGCCTCCGCCAAAGTGCCCGCCCGGGCAGGAGCCGTCAACGACGGGCAGGGGACTGCCTGCAGCATCGTCGGACAGGAGTGCAGAAAGCCCGGTGCCGCGGTGGATCGGGGGCGTTACCTGAAATGTGGCGGCTCGTCGTAGCCGCGGCGGCTGCTGAAAAAAAGCAACATCATCAGGCCGATGCCGACGACGATTGCGAAACCCGCCCCCAGCGCCAATGCCACATAGCCTTCTGTCGGAATCGGCTCGCCATCGATCGCCATTGCGGAATAGGCGAAATATCCAGCCGCCACCAGCATTCCCAGAAGGATCATGACGAGGAGTGTACGCATGGCGCGTGCTCCGGTTGTATCCGGGAGCAAACGGTTGTGGGTGGGGGACGGTTCCTGAATTCGGCCCCGGGATCCGTGGGAAATGTCGGCAAGGCCCGCTGTAAGAGCCGTCAAATCGATAGGTCAGGCACTCTGAGCTGTCTTCACCACGACGATATTGCTCTCGTCCTGCTGGGGAGGGGCCGTATCCTGGGCGACCTTGTCGGCCTCGCCGCAGTGGCGTTTGAGATAGTCACGGCGCATGCCGATTTCGTCGCGGACGAACTCGTAGCCGAGCTTGAAGGTGTCGAGCCCGTCGGTACTGATCGTGCCGTCTCTGAGACCTATGACGGCGCCGCGCAGAATGCCCTCCAACTCATCCTGGAGACATTCGAGCTGGTCCAGCGAATGGGCGTGCTCGATACGCTCGCCGACGTCGAGGACGGCGGTGGAGAGCTCGCCAGCCTTCTCAGGCGCGATGCGGGTGATCTTGGCGTAGATCGCGGCGAAGATCGACCCGATCACGCTGAGCGCGGCGGCGCCCAGATACATCAGGTCGCTGTACTTATCCATGAACGACTTGGTGTCGTCGTTGATGTAGTCGGCCGCCCCCTGATGCGCCATCACGTAGGCATCCTTCTCGACGGAGGCCGGCTCGATTCGGCTGGCGAAGCCGTTGTCGAGCCCGAGCGCGGATTTGTTCTCATAGACGACGCGCGCGAGCTCGCCCGCCGTGCCCGCCGACATCCTGGATTGCGCGACCAGCAGCCATTCGAGCCCGATCGTGTCGAGGTCGTCGTCGGGAATTTCCGGCGACGCAGACAGCGTGCCCGCGGTCAGCGTCTCGCTGGAAATGCCGGGAATCTTGCGCGCCAGCGCCTTGGCCTCGTCGATCGCGTTCAGCGTGAAGCCGCCGCGCCTGGCGACCTGCGCATAGGCCTTGTCCCGCACCGCCCTGGACGCATGGACGATGGCGATCACCGCGCCAAACCCGCTCGCTGGCGCAAACAGCTTGTCGAGCGTTGCACCCTGCGGCGCCATCTGGATCTTCGCGGCGTCCGGACCGTCGGGGATGTCGAGGATGCTGCGGGCGAAGGCGAGCGAGGATTCGTTCTCGGCGAGGACGGCAACCTTCTTCTTCTTCAACTCGGCGAGCGATTTGATCTTCTTGTTGCCGGGACCGAGCAGGAGCACCAGATCGTGCTCGAGGATCGCGAGCGTGCGCGCCCGCAGCGGCACCTTGGTGTCGGTGCGAAGGACGGCGAGGTCGGCTTGCCTGCGGTCGAATTGTGCGAGCGCCTTGGTGTTATCTGCGTTGTTGACGATCTTGATCCGGAAGCGCGAGGCGTTGTTCTTCAGCAGAGTGGCGAGCTTTGCGGCGAACACCGCTTCGTCGCTGTTGGGGGGACCGACGGCAAAGGTCAGCGTCTCCGAATTGTGCAACATGGCGCGGCCGCCCCAGACGGTGGCGAGCGACAGCAGCAGGGTCAGCACGACGTAGAGAAAGACCTGCTGCTGATTGGTCTTGATGACCTTGGGGCGCCGCTGCGGCGGCTCGATCGGTGACGAGGTCGGGCCTTCAGTACTCATGTCAGCACTCTGGCCTTATTCCTGAGTGGCGGGCGGCTCGCGGATGCGATCGCGGCGGGCGCCCTGCAATTGCTAAACGTCTGAAAAAAGAACGATATTCTCTGCCGACAATGATAGCGTGCCGATACCGGAAGGCAAATTTCGAGCCGTAGGTAACCTTACTCGATCCGGCCGCGGCGATTGGTCATCCTATCACCAGTTAGCCACAGTTGGCGATTTTCCGGTTCCCCCCGGCTGCATTCCGCCGCGGGAGATGTCATAAATCACGCGTCCCGGCGATTTGACCGGTCCAAGAAGAAGTTGCGCTGAACGCTCCAATTTCTCTTGTCACGTCAATGAGGGCGTCAGCTTTGTCGTTTCCACCCATGTCATCGGCGGTTCCGGTCGAAGCGCTCATTGGCTGGATGTTGCTGCTCACCTTCAAGCACATCATCGCCGATTTCGTCCTCCAGACCGCCTGGATGGCGCACGGCAAGGACCAGAAGCACGGCTGGGCCTTGCCGCTTCTGGTGCATTGCCTGGTTCACCTCGCGGTTGCGCTGCCGCTGATCCTGTTGGTGGCGCCGCGATTCTGGTTCGTTGCGTTCATCGACTTCGTGATCCATATCACCATCGACCGCGCCAAGGGGTTCGTCTCCGCCAATTTCGGTGTCGACCTGGCGCATCCCTGGTTCTGGACCCTGATCGGCGTCGACCAGGCCCTGCATCATTTGACCGGTTTCGGCCTCTCGATCTTCATGGCGGCGAACTGAGTCCGGCGGTCTGCGCGTAGTCGTTGATCGGCATTCGTCATGCCCGGGCTTGTCCCGCCTGCGCGGCCGAAGCCGCTTCGGCGAGGCGAAGGCCCGGGCCTCCACGTTCTTCGTGCCGCGTGGCCAGTCGTTGATGGCCGGGACAAAGGCGAGCGGAAGTGACGCCGTCCTTCGGACGGCTATGCCCGGCCATGACGCCGTGGAGGCACTGGCGCCCGACTTCTCGGCTCAAATGCGATGGCTACGGCCCCAGACGGCGCCTCCGATTCGCGGCCAGGGCGCAAGCACCCCGGGTGACTACCGGGCAGCGTGGTTAACCTTTCATTAGAGAATTGCGCTGCATCTTCGGCATCGAGGGAGAACTGCAATGTTTTCAAGCCGCGACGCCTATGAAAGCGATTTCTGCCCGGTCCGCGACGAACTCCTTGGCGAGATGTATCGCGCCAGCGAGAGTGGCCTGCCGAGGCTGGTTGAGAGTGTTTCCCCTGACGCGCGCGCCAGGCTGGCGCTGTTCTGCTATCGCCGCAGCCATCTGCACTCGCTGGCGGTCGCGATCGCAGCCAGCTGCAACGAGCGTGACCTGATCGACAACGGCGGCCGCGTCGGCTCGACGCTCTACGCGCTGTCGCGCGAAAGCACGGTCAAGTCGTCGCCGTCACTGTCGGGGGGCCGCAAGCCGATCACGCTGTCGACCAAGCCGCTCTCGGTGCTTGCACCGCTCGAGGACGAGTTCGACGACGAGATCAACGAAGCCGTTCCGGCTTAAGAGCTTGTGATAGTCGGCAGTCCAAACTTCCGCCGCGCCATCGCGCATTCGGCGTCTCCCGGCATGCAGGTGCGGCACACGTCCGGCCGGAGCTCATAGATGCCGCAGGCCGTCTGCTCTCCGATCTTCCCCTGCAACGCCGAACAGCGATCGCCCTCGCAGCGCATGCCGGATTGGCGCGCGTTGACGAGCGTCTCAGGGATCGCGGCAAGCTCCTCGTCGCTCTCAATCGAGAAGCGCGGCCAGTTCTCCGAATAGCCACAGCAGGCGCCGCAGCTCTGGCAATAGCTCGACAGATCGACGGGGGAGGTCTCTTCCATTGCGCTCATGTGTCCTTTGGCGGGCCCCAGACCAGGCTCTGCCGCCATCTTGCGCGTAGCACGTCGCGCCGCTCCGGGTATTTCTCGTCGAGATAGTTCGCGTCCACCACCCGGTCGGTGCGGAAGCTGCGGAAGTCGCCGCGCAGCTCGCACCAGGCCGCGAGCAGGCGCACCGCTTCGAGATAGCCGACCGAGATCGGCCAGATCATTCGCTCGCTGGGGCGACCCTGCTCGTCGCGATAGCGCAGCATCATCTTCTTGCCTTCGTGGATCTGGGTGCGCGTGCGGACCATGTCCAGACGGTCCGGCTCCCTGTTCCAGCTCGGCCGCGCGCGGCTCGCCGGCTCCAGCACGAAGGGACGCAGCCGCTCAGGCACGGTGTCTGCGATCTTGGCCATCAAATCTTCGGCCGCGCGCGCCAGCGCGGAGTCGGCATGGCCCGCGACCCATTGCGCGCCCAGCACCGCCGCCTCGATCTCGTCGGGCGTCAGCATCAAGGGCGGCAGGTCGAACCCCTTCTCCAGGATGTAGCCCATGCCGGCTTCGCCGCGGATCGGCACGCGCTGGCCGATCAGCGTGGCGACGTCGCGATAGATGGTGCGCTTCGAGGTCTCGAGCTCGGCCGCAATCGCGTCCGCCGTCAGCGGTTTACGCGTTCGCCTCAGCACCTGGATGATTTGAAACAGCCGGTCGGCGCGTCTCATGACGATTCTCTTATCGGGGGACGGATCAGAAAATGGCGCGCTGCTGCTGACAGGATGTTGGCAGCAGGGGGTGTCTATACCGGGACAACACATCGACTGAAGGGATTTTGTCCATGATCATTCCAACCGATTTCGGCCCGGCGATTCCGATGTTGCGGGCACAGGTCTGGTCCGCCTGGGCGCTCGGCCGCCTCGTTTCGCTCGATCTCATGGCCGTCGACCTCCGATTTGCTCTCGCAAGCGTGATGGCACGCTTGCTGACCCAGGCTGCGGACGCGCTGGCCCGCCATGTCATGGCCCGCGCCTGGCGGGGGGCCCGTTTCGCAGAAGATATCACGGCTGCTGCCACCATGGTGGCAGCAGCCGGTCACTAGGTTCCCTCAAAGTTTCGCAAGTCCAGATTTCGCAAGCCCAAATTTCGCAGGTCCAGGAGAGAGTTCGCATGATCACGCTTTATGGCTTTGGCGCTGGCTTCGGCCTGCCTGAAATCAGCCCCTTCGTCACCAAGACGGAGGTGCAGCTCAAGATGGCGGGACTGCCCTACCGGAAGGAGCGCGCGATGCCGCCAGCCTCGCCCAAGGGGCAGCTGCCGTTCATCGACGATGGCGGCGAGGCGGTGGCCGATTCCACCTTCATCCGCGCCCACATCGAGCGCCGCTATGGTTTCGATTTCGACGCCGGGCTGTCGCTGGCCGAGCGTGCGCAGGCCTGGGCGTTCGAGCGCATGATCGAGCATCACGTCTATTGGGCACTGGTCGGCGCGCGCTGGGTTGATCCGGTCAACTTCGCCAAGGGTCCTGCGCATTTCTTCGACGGCGCGCCGGAGCACAATCGCGAAAAGTTGCGTGAGGATGCGCAATTCCGTGTCGCCGAGAACTATCTGCTCTCCGGCCTCGGCCGTCACGGGCCCGATGACGACGTCGATCTCGCGGTGCGTTCGCTGTTCGCGTTGTCGGTGCAGCTCGGCGACAAATCGTTCCTGATGGGCAACAAGCCCTGCGGCGTCGATGCCACCACCTTCGGTGCGCTCGCCGGAATTCTGACCCCCTTCTTCGAATCCGGACTGCGTCAGCGTGCTGAGGGATTTGCGAATCTCACCGCCTATGTCGATCGCATGATGGACAATTATTATCCTGAGTTCGCCTGGACCCCGCTGCGGCAGGCGGCCTGAGGCGCTGCCATAGAGCCCGCGTTTGTGGGGCACTGAAGCTTCGACGGCCTCAACTGCAATTTGAATCTGGCAGCCAAAACAAAAGAGCCGGCCCGATGGGCCGGCTCTCGTCGTCTCGAAATTGGCGCCGTGCTACTTCACCAGCGTGTACTTGCCGTTCTTCACCGTGAGCAGGATGCGCGAGCGCTCGTCGAGGCCGTAGCGGTCCTTCTCAGTGAAGTTGTAGACGCCCTGGCTCGCTGCCAGCTCCTTCTCCGACAGCAGCGCCTGACGGATCGCTTCGCGGAATTCCGGCGTGCCGGGCTTCGCGGTTTTCAGTGCCGTCGGAATGATGCGCTTGAGGATCTCGAACGCATCATAGGAATGACCGGCGAACTGGCTGCGGCTGTTCGGGCCGTACTTGGCCTCATAGGCGGTGTTGAGCGCGAGGCCCGGCTTCTTGGTGGCGGCCTCGTCCGGCTGGTCCTCGGGGTCCATGACGGGACCGGAGGCCATCAGCACGCCTTCCGCTGCTTTGCCGGCGATGCGGATGAAGTCCATGCTGGCGGCACCATGGGTCTGGTAGATCAGGCCCTGATAGCCGCGCTCGCGCAGCTCGGTCTGCGGCAGCGCGGCCGCGGTGCCGGACGCGCCGACCAGGATCGCGTCGGGGTTGGCGGCGACGAGCTTCAGCACCTGTCCGGTCACCGACGTATCCGGGCGGGCGAAGCGCTCCTCATCGGCGATGGTCATGCCCATCGGCACCGCCTGGGCCTTCAGGTCGTTGAACCAGAGGTCACCATAGGAGTCGGAATATCCGATATAGCCGACGGTCTTCACGCCCTTCGACTTCATGTGGTCGTACAGCACCTTGCCCACGATCGGGATCGGCTGCGGCATCGCGACCGACCACTTCATGCGTTCGGGCGTGATCGGGAACGGCGCCAGGCCGAAATGCGGAATGCCGGCCTCGTTGGCGACGTTGGAGACCGCGATGGTCGGCGGCGTCAGCGCCGAGCCCATGATGATGTCGGCCTTGGATTCGGTGACGAAGCGGCGCGCGTTGGTGGTCGCCGTGGTGGGATCGCCGCCGTCGTCGAGCACGATCACCTTCAGCGGCACGCCGCCGATCTCCTTCGGCACGAATTCCAGCGCGTTGCGCTCGGGAATGCCGAGCGCTGCGCCCGGGCCGGTCGTGGTGGTGGTGATGCCGATGGTGATTTCGCTGGTCTGGGCCAGTGCAGGCAGCGCCGGCAGAGCAAGCGTTGCCGCGGTGATGGCGGCGGTCAGGTAAAAGCGTTTCATCTATTCCTCCCTTGACGTGTTTCTTTGAAAGCAGAAATCGGGGGGTAATTCAGCCCCCTCTTTTGGTGATGCGGCGATTTAGCTCCGGACCTAGCTCCCCGTGAATTTGGCTACCATTTCCGCAGGAAACGGTGCCGATTTCAGCTTCTCGGGGTTAACGGGATCGCGGCCGACCAGGACGCGGGTCTCAAAACCCTCGATCGCCAGCGCCTCGCCCTTGTAGACGTTGTGCTTCACCTCGAAGCTCGAGCGCTTGATGCTCTCGATCTTCGTCTCGATGGTGATCCAGTCGCCATAGGTCGAGGGGATGTAGAACTTGGACCTCGTATCGACCATGGGGATGCCCACCAGGCCGTATTTGCGGACCAGATCCTGCTTGGAGAACCCGGCGACCTCGAACAGGGTGGAGGTCGAATCGTCGAACATCGCGAAATAACGCGGGTAGTAGACGATGTTGGCGGGGTCGCAGTCGCCCCACTGGATCTGGACGTCGCGCCGGTTCACGAACATGCGTTGCGCGCCTCGCTTTACGAAGTTACTTCGGCGCCATGCGCAGCGAGCCGTCGAGGCGCACCACTTCGCCGTTCAGGTACGAATTCTCGACCATGTGCAGCGCGAGCGCTGCGAACTCGTCGGCGTGGCCGAGCCGGCGCGGGAACGGGATCGCGGCGGCGAGCGAGTCCTGGGCTTCCTGCGGCAGGTTGGCGAGCAGCGGCGTCAGGAACAGGCCGGGCGCGATGGTCAGCACACGGACGCCGAACTGCGCGAGCTCGCGCGCGATCGGTAGCGTCATGCCGACGATGCCGCCCTTGGAGGCCGAATAGGCCGACTGGCCGATCTGGCCGTCATAGGCGGCAACGGACGCGGTGTTGATGATGACGCCGCGCTCGCCGGTCGGCTGCGGCTCGAGCTTGGACATCTCGGTCGCGGCGAGGCGCAGCATGTTGAAGGTGCCGATGAGGTTGACCTTGATCACCTTGTCGAAATCGGCGAGCGCCATCGGACCATCGCGGCCGACCACGCGCTTGGCGACGCCGATGCCGGCGCAATTGACCAGCACGCGCGCAGGGCCATGCGCCTTGCTTGCCTGCGCGATCGCAGCCTCAGCCGAGGCGGCATCGGAGACGTCGCAGGTCACGGCGACGCCCTTGATCTCGGCGGCAACGCTCTCCGCGAGCTTGGCATTGAGGTCGCACACCGCGACCTTGGCGCCCTGCGCCGCCAGTTTTCGTGCGGTCGCAGCGCCCAGTCCCGATGCGCCGCCGGTGACGATGACTGCCTGATCCTTCAACAACATGGCGTTCTCCTGTAGCGATGGTTTCTTAACCGACCGATATCACACGGTCCGATGGATTGGCAGCATAGAGCTCTTCGATCAGCGCGCCGCGATGCTCCAGCACCGCGCGCTGGTTGATCGAGCCCTTGTCGGTGACTTCGCCCTTGTCGATCGAGAGCGGCGTATCCAGCAGGATCGCGCGCGTGATCCGCGTCGAGGAACCGGTGGCCTGGCTGAGGAAGCGCGTCAGGCGCTCGCGGAAGGCTTCACGTACCAGCCGGTCGCGGGCGGTGACGGTGAGATCGTCGGCCGGCAGCGTCGGGTTGATCAGCCGGCAGCCGTCGAGATCGAGCAGCACCAGCGCGGAGATCTCGTCGCGGTTGATGCCGGCGATGACGACGTCGCGCACCAGCGGCGCGCAGGCCGCGACGAAGCGCGCACGCAGCGGGCCGACGCTGACCCAGGTGCCGCTGCCGAGCTTGAAGTCCTCGCTGACGCGGCCGTCGAAATCGAAGCCGGCGTTGAGATCGTCGGGATCGACGGGCTTGAGCGCGTCGCCCATCTTGTAAAATCCTTCCTCGTCGAAGGATTTTGCGGTGATGTCGGGCTGGCGCCAATAGCCGGGCATCACGTTCGGCCCCTTGGCGCGCACTTCCATCTTGCCGTTGTTCGGCACCAGCTTGGCGTCATTGCCCGACACGGGCAACCCGACATGGCCGGAGCGGCTGGTGCGCGGATTGACCGACATGAAGAACGGCGCGGTCTCGGTCGCGCCAAGGCCGGTCAGCATCGGCACGCGGTAGCCTTTTTCCTTCACCGCGAGCTCGTCGAGGCTGTTCCAGACGAACGGCGACAGCGCGGCGCCCGAGAAGAACATCGCGTGCAGCCGGTCGAAGAACTTTGCGCGCAGGCCCTGGTCGTCGCGCAAATACGGCAGCAGCGACTCATAGCCCTTGGGGACGTTGAAATAGACCGTCGGCGAAATCTCCTGGAGATTGCGCACGGTCTCCTCGATGCCTCCAGGCACCGGCTTGCCGGCGTCCAGATACATCGAGCCGCCATTGTAGAGCGTCAGCCCGATATTGTGGTTGCCGCCAAAGGTGTGATTCCAGGGCAACCAGTCGATGATGACCGGGGGCTCGTCCTTGAGGAACGCGAGCGTCTCGCGCAGCATCACCTGGTTGGCGCAGATCATGCGCTGGGTGTTGATGACGGCCTTGGGATTGCCGGTCGAGCCCGACGTCAGCAAAAACTTTGCGATCGTGTCGGGGCCGATTTTTTCATGCAGCGCGTCGAGATCGCTGCGGAGCGGCGTCGCCATGAGGTCGGCGAGCAGGGTGACGTCGCGGCCCGGCACGCTGCCCCAGGACGCGGCGATCTCGGTGCCATCAGAGACATTGGCGGCGAGCGCGTCCGCGAACTTGCCGGCGTCCTCGGCGAAGACGAGGCCCGGCGTCAGCAGCTTCATCAGGTAAGAGAGCTTGCCGTAATCCTTCGACACCAGCGAATAGGCCGGCGACACCGGGCAGAACGGAATTCCGGCATAGAACGCGCCGAACGCCAGCAGCGCGTGGTCGATCGAATTGCCTGACAGGATGACGACCGGCCGCTCCGCCGACAGGCCGCGCGCAATCAGGCCGGAAGCAATGTGCCGGCTTGCGGCGAGCAGCTCGGCGTAAGTGATCTTGCGCCAGCCGCGGCCGCCTTCGCGCTCGGCCATGAAGACGCGATCCGGCGTCGTATTCGCCCAATGATGCAGGCGGTCGGTGAGGCGGACCGGATAGTCGCCGAGCGGCTGCCTGGGCCGCAGGTAAATCGTGCCGTCGTCGCGCCGCTCGATGTTGACGACGGGATCGCCGAACGAAATGGGCCGCAGCGGGGAAGTGCTCGCGCCGCGCTCCATGCTGGAAGAGGACGGCTGCGCGCTCATGACTTCGGCTTCACCTTGGCGGTCTTGTGCTCGAGGAATTCGCGGATCCTGCGTTTTGCCTCTTTGTCGCTCTGCGCCACCGTCGCCATCAGCGATTCCATCAACAGGCCGGCCTGCGGATTGGCCTCCGCGATCATCGGCAGCGCCTGGAGCACGGCGAAGTTCGTCAGCGGCGCGTTGGAGGCAACCTTGGTCGCAAGCTCCAGCGCCTTGCCGAGCCCGTTGCCGGCCTCCGTCACATATTGCGCAAAGCCGTAGGAGGCGCCTTCGGTCGCGCTATAGACGCGGCCGGTCAGCATCATGTCCATCATCCTGGCGACGCCGATCAGCCGCGGCAGCCGCACCGAGCCGCCGCCGCCGACGAAGATGCCGCGCTGCCCTTCCGGCAGCGCGAAATAGGTCGAGGGCTCGGCGACGCGGATATGGGCGGCGCAGGCAAGCTCGAGCCCGCCGCCGATCACGGCGCCCTTCAGCGCCGCGATGACGGGCACGCGGCTGTACTGGATGCGGTCGAACACCCGGTGCCACATCTGGGAATGGAGAAGGCCGCCGGTCGCGTCGTGGTCCTGGAGCTCGGAGAGGTCGAGACCGCTGGAGAAATGATCGCCGATGCCGTGGATGACGACAGCGCCGATATCCTCGGGCAGGGACGCAAAGCACTCGCCGATTTCGAGGATAATGCCGTCATTGAGCGCATTGCGCTTGGCCGGCCGGTTCAGGCCCACGGTCAGAACCCGGTCCGCCCGCTCGATCCTCAAAAGCCCGGAGGCGCCCGCGTCAGCGGTCTCGGCGTTTCCCTGTGTCATTTGCGTCCTTGTTAGAATAGTTATGTTGTATAACGAATTTTGGGGGAGTCAAGACGGAGCAGTCCTCCCTGACGGCGGGGCCGCTACACTCGTCTCGGCTCCCCCAGGAACGGGTAACCGCTCCGCGTCATCAACCCATCGCTACCTGGTCGCCCTTGGTCCCGTGCTCGCGTTGGTCGAGCCACATCGTGCCGAGCGCGAACGCCAGCCACCCGAAATTGTAGGCAAAGCCCATGATCAGAACGATCCAGCCGGGAATCGGTCCGACGGCGGCGCGATCAATAAGTTCCGTCAAGGTCAACGCAGGCGTCGGATGGATTGCAATCTTGCCGTAATAGGCGGTTGCCTGGATGGCGAGGATCCAGACGTAATTGCGACGCAACCGCCGTCCGGCCGCGCGGACAAACGAAATGTGATGGCGGGGCGCAGTATAGTCGCGCGCGAGAACATCCTTCCAGCTGTCATCGTGCGCTTCACCGGTGAAGATTGGCGCATAGAAATTCCTCTCCAGCCAACGAGCCCGGGCACGCCAGACATTGAAATAGCGATAACGCCGCGCCTCCATACCAAGGAATACGGCAAGGAGCAGTCCGACGAGTACGAGCGGCAGAGGCGAAGCCTCCGGGCTCGAAAAGGTCGTCGACAGTGCGATGCCCATCGTGACGATCGCCCAATTGGTCGTGTTGTCGAGCCGCGTTCGCCAGATCGTCGATCGATAGACCTCGCCGCGGTAGAGATGAGCGATGGCGCCCATTTCGGCGGAGTCGAAGGTGTGTCGGGGAGCTGGTTCGCTGGAAGCCATAAGAGACATGGTGGGACTCCCGTGGTCTGCACAACCTTGCGCCGGACCATCCTGAAACCAGCCGAGCTTTGCGTCAAAGGCGGATTCAGGGTTGCTGACCGCGGGCCTCGCCGCCGAAAAGGGCGAATCTGGAGCAACAATCAAGGAAACCGCAAGCGCCCGGCAAAGCTTTTCGGCGCCGCCGCGGGCATTTGGGTGCGTGGATTGATGGCCGGCTCATCGGAGGTGTGCAATGAGGAAGATTGCCTGCATCGCTCTCCTGGTCTTTCTGGTCCCTTTGCATCCGGCAGGAGCGGTCGATACCGATGCGCTGGTGAGCGAGCTCCGGGGCGGTGGCTATGTCATCATGTTCCGCCACGGCGCAACGGACGACAGTCAAAAGGACGTCTATCCCCTCAACTTCACCGACATGACGGCGCAGCGTCAGCTCAGCGCGAACGGGCGCGAGATGGCTGCGGACGTCGGCCGGGCCGTCAGGAAGCTCGGCATTCCCATCGGTCTTGTGCTCACCAGCAAGCTCAACCGCGCCGTCGAGACGGGAAAACTGTTGTCCAGCCGGGACGTTCAGGCGGTCGATGCATTGACCGACAGTGGGGGCGGCGCATCGGCGATGGCGAACCCGGGCGGCGCCAATCGCAAGGCGGGCGCCGCGGTGCGCGACCTCGTCAACACGCCTCCGTCCGGGGCAACCGATACCCTCCTGGTCACCCACAAGACCAACTTTGCCGACGCCTTCGGCAAGGACGCCGGCGATGTGCAGGAAGGCGAGGCGTTCGTCTACAGGCCCGATCCGTCAGGACAGCCAAAACTGGTCGCGCGGGTGAAGGCCACCGACTGGATCGCTGCGGCGAAGTAGTGCGCTCGGCACCGCTACAATCGCAGCATGCGTGACCCTCACACCACCTGATGCACGTCGATCACCACGCGATCCGCATGGCGTGCGGCTGAGCCGACAAAAATGTGCTCCATCAGCCAGCGATACTTCTCGTGCCCGGTCTCGAACTTTGGGACCGTGCGGAAATAGATCAGCTTCGGATCTACCGGCTCGCCGCGCTTGAGCTTTTGCAGCAGTTCGACCGGGCCGAAGCGCATGCCCTTGTTCTCGACATAGACGACGGCCCCGTCATCGGTCTCGAAGGCGTATTTCGCTTCGAGATCGATCAACTCGTTGGGCCGGATGGTCTGGAAGTCGGCGCCGAACGGCAGCACCTTGCCGGTGATTGCGCCCTTCACCTCGCCGCCGATGATCGGAATGATGCGGCGAACGCCGATGCCGGTCTCGCCGGCGGTGACGACGTCGCCGATGCGGGCGGTGATGGTGAAGACATATTTGGTTTCGAGCGTCGGCGTGGTCATCGTTTCACCCCTCAATGCGCCATCATCCGCGTCGGCAGCCAGGTCGCCAGCAACGGGAACGCAATCAGGATCACCAGCCGCACAAGGTCCGTCGCCACGAAGGGAATCACGCCCTTGAAGATGGTGGAGAACGAGACATCCTTCACCACGCTTTTGATGACGAAGACGTTCATGCCGACCGGTGGATGGATCAGGCCGAGTTCGACCGTCATGACGATAATGACGCCGAACCAGATCGGATCAAACCCGAGATGCGTGATGACAGGAAAAATGATCGGCACCGTGAGGATGATCATCGCCATGGCGTCCATCAGGCAGCCGAGCACGAGATACATCACCATGATCAGCGCCAGCACGCCGTAGGGGCCGAGGCCGAGACCCGTGAGGAATTCGGTGACCTTCTGCGGCGTCTGCGTCACCGTGAGGAAATAGCCGAAGATCAGCGCACCGATCAGCACGGTGAACACGGCGGCCGCGGTGCGCGTCGCCTGGAGCAGCGACGCCAGGATCTTCTCGCGGTCGAGCCGCCCGGTGACCACGCCGATGATGAAGGCGCCGGCCGCGCCGACGCCGCCGGCTTCGGTCGGCGTGAAACGCGGCAGGAAGGGCAGGCCGTAGAGGCCGCCGATGACGAAGACGAACAGCAGCACCGGTGCCCAGATCTCTTTCAGGCCGGCAAAGCGCTCGCGCCACGGCATCACCTTGCCCTTGGGCAGGAAGTCGGGGCGGAAATAGCCGATCAGGAAGATCGTGATCATGTACATGGTCATCGCCAGCAGGCCCGGAATGATGCCGGCGATGAAGAGCTTTCCGATGTCCTGCTCGGTGATGATGCCGTAGACCGCGAGCACGGTGGAGGGCGGCAGCATCGCGCCCAGCGTGCCGCCCGCCGCGATCACGCCGGTGGCGAACGACTGCGGGTAGCCGAAGCGGCGCATCTCGGGGTAGGCGACCGCGGAGAAGGTCGCGGCGGTCGCGACGGAGGAGCCGCAGATCGCGGCAAAGCCGCCGCAGGCGCCGACGGTGGCAATGCCGAGCCCGCCGCGCAAATGCCCGACAAACCCGTTGGCGGCGCGGAACAGCTCGCGGCTCATGCCGGAATTGCTGACGAAGGACCCCATCAGCAGGAACATCGGGATGACGCCGAAGGTGTAGTCGGTGACTGTGCGCATCGAGGTCTGGCCGACCAGTTTCAGCGCCGCCGTTCCGTTGACGAGGTAAGCGAAGCCGGACACGCCGACGAGGCCCATGGCCATGCCGACGGGCACGCGCAGCAGCATCAGGACGAACAGGGAAACGAAGCCGATTAAGGCGACGGCATCGGTGCTCATGGTTACTCCGTCGCCTTCAATTTGGGATCGTGCATCTCTTCGGGATGGAAAATCAGGCGGTAGGTGCGGATCGCGATCAGCAGCACCGCGGAGACGTCGCCGATCCAGGCGATGGCGAAGAACGGCCAGGTCGGCATGTGCATATCAAAAGTCTGGACGTTGTCGTTGTAGGTGCCGCGCACCTTGTCGAACAGCGTCCAGGTCTGCACCGTGACGACGAACAGCAGCACCAGCGTTGCGAACACGTCGATCCAGCGCTGGTAGCGCGGCCCGACATTGCCCCAGACGAGATCCACGGTGATATGGGTGCCGCGATAGGACGTCGCGGCGATGCCCCAGAAGATGAGGATGCCGAGCAGCATGCGGCCGATGTCGAAGGAGTCGGGGATCGAATAGTTCAGCGTGTTGCGCAGCAGTACCGACAGGAAGATGTCGAGCGCGACGATGCCGACGAAGCCGGCCGCGATCCATTCGATCGTATCGATGATGCGGTCCATCCAGGAGCGCTTCATGGGAGAGTCCTATCGCGTGAGGTCATTCTCTTGATCCAGATGTCGCCGCGCACTTTGATCTCCCCGCGTGCGGGTGAGGGGACTTTCCGCGCGTCCAACTGCCGCCGTCCCGGCGGAGACTCCCCCGCACCCCAACCCTCTCCCCGCAGGCGGGGAGAGGGGGAGAAGCATCGTGCGCCCCTCACCGTTCAACCCGCTTGCAGGACAACGGCGGCGAGATGTCTCGCGCCGCCGTGTTCCGAGTGACGAAGCGTCACTCCGCCAGCGCGTTGTACTTCTTCAGCGAGGCCTTCAGATCCGCGAGCGCGGCATCGGGATCGGTGCCGGCCTTCTTGGCGCCTTCGCCCCAGGTCTTGACCAGCGGCTCGGCTGCCTTCTTCCAGGCGGCGGTCTGCTCGGGGGTCAGCTTGTAGACCTCGTGATTGGATTCCGCCTTGATCTTGTCGATGCCCGCATCCTCGAACTTGCCCCAGTGCTCGCCGACCGCGCCCGCCATCTCGACCGTGCAGTTCTTGTCGATCGCGGCCTTCTGCTTGTCGGACATCGAATTGTACTTGTCCTTGTTGATCACGAACACGAAGGTCGTGGTGTAGAGCGGCGCCTCCATGTCGTACTTGGTCACCTTGTCGATGCCGAACAGCACGAGGGAGCCCCAGGGGAAAGTGACGCCGTCGGCGACGCCGCGCTCGATGATGTCGCGGACCTCAGGTGCCGAGGATTGCACGTTGGTGCCGCCGAGCGAGGTGACGAAATTCGCCATGGTGGCATGCGCCGGGCGGATCTTCAGGCCCTTCACGTCCTCAGGCGCCACGATCTTCTTGGTGCGGGAGTGGAAGGAGGAGGGCGAGTGGACGAAGGCGAGGCAGTACTTGACGTCCTTCATCTCCTTCTCGGCATATTTGCGATACCAGGCGTCCAGCCCCATCGAGCCGCCCTTGGCATCCGAGATCAGGAACGGCAATTCGCCGGCGCCGATGATCGGGAAGCGGCCGGGCTGGTAGCCGGGATTGACGTAGGTGACGTCGGCGATGCCGTCGCGCGCCATGTCGTAATGGTCGAAGGCCTTGCCGAGCTGCTGGGCCGGAAACACCTTGCCCTTGATGGTGCCGCCGGAATCCTTCTCGACCGCGGCCGCCCAGTCTTCCAGCGATTTCTGCAGCGGATGCGAGGCCGGCACCCAGTGCGAGATCTTCAAATCGAAGGTCTTGTCCTGCGCGAACGCAGGCGTCACGCTTGCTGCCAGCAGCAACGCCAGACAGGCTTTTCTCATCACGCGTCTCTCCCTTTTTTCGACGGCGGGCTTCGATGGCCCGGTCTCGTTAGTTAACATGTTATCTAATTTGCCCGTGCGTTCAAGCCGGAACTGGCGCGGCGTGCCGCCGCGTCGTCTATGTCAGCCATGTTGCATGGATTTGTCGCTGCCCGGACGACCGCTCCCCTTTTGCCTAACCGTTATATGATATAATTATCGTGCGCGGCGTGACGCGACAAGCGAGACGCGACGAAAACCTACAGGATCGGGAGGAGCAAGTATTGCGGACAAAAGTCGCAATCATCGGAGCCGGGCCGGCTGGATTGTTGCTTGGGCAACTGCTGCATCAATACGGCATCGACAATGTCATTCTGGAGCGGCAGAGCCCGGACTACGTGCTCGGCCGCATCCGTGCGGGCCTCCTGGAGGAGGGAACCGTCGCGCTGCTCGACCAGATCGGGGCCAGCGCGCGGGCGCATGCCGAAGGTCTGGTGCATGAAGGCATCGAGCTCGCCTTTGCCGGCCGCCGTCACCGCATCGACATGAAGGGCGCCACCGGCAAGACGGTCACGATCTACGGCCAGACCGAGGTCACGCTGGACTTGATGAATGCGCGGAAAGCCGCCGGCCTCACCACGGTCTATGAAGCCAAGGACGCGCAGCCGCTTGATTTCGACGGCAGTCACCCGCGCGTAACCTGGGTTAAGGACGGCGTCACCCACACGCTCGATTGCGACTTCATCGCCGGCTGCGACGGCTTTCACGGCGTCAGCCGCGCCAGCGTCCCGTCCACGGCGATCGAGGAGTTCGAGCGGGTCTATCCGTTCGGCTGGCTCGGCATCCTCTCCGATACGCCGCCGGTCAGCCACGAGCTGATCTACTCCAACCATGCCCGCGGCTTTGCGCTCTGCACAATGCGCTCGACCAAGCGCAGTCGTTACTATCTGCAGTGCGCACTCGACGACCATGTCGACCAATGGCCGGACGACCGCTTCTGGGACGAATTGAAGCGCCGGCTGGACCAGGAGGCGGTCGACAGTCTCGTCACGGGCCCCTCGATCGAGAAGAGCATTGCGCCGCTACGCAGCTTCGTCGCCGAGCCGATGCGCTTCGGCACAATGTTCCTGTGCGGCGACGCGGCCCATATCGTGCCGCCGACCGGCGCCAAGGGCCTGAACCTCGCGGCCAGCGATGCGCATTATCTGTCCAACGCACTCCGCGAGTTCTACGACGAGAAATCGAACGCCGGCATCGACGCCTATTCCGCCACAGCGCTGGCGCGGGTCTGGAAAGCGGTGCGCTTCTCCTGGTGGATGACCTCGATGCTGCACAAATTCCCCGACACCGGCACCATCGGCGCGCGCATCCAGCTCGCCGAACTCGACTACGTCACGCAGTCGCAGGCCGCGATGACGTCGCTGTCGGAGAACTATGTGGGGTTGCCGTTCTAGAGCGGTACCATCGGTGCCGTAGGGTGGGCAAAGCGCAGCATGCCCACCGCTTCTTCTCTATTCCGGGCGAGACGGTGGGCACGGCGCGATGCGCCTTTGCCCACCCTACAGCATCGCGTGCTCTCCACATCGTCATTGCGAGCGAAGCGAAGCAATCCAGACTGTTTCCGCGGAGAAAGTCTGGATTGCTTCGTCGCTGCGCTCCTCGCAATGACGGGAGCGCCCATTTCAAACACCCACGCAAATCCCGTTTAAAACTTTGTAGGCGGTGAAACTGTCATCCACATCGCGTTCAATGGCGCCAACCAGCAACGCGAGACAGACATGACCAGCACTGACATCCCTGACGGCTTCGAGCCGCTTTCCCGCAAGAGTCCGCTCACCGAGCCGTGGGAGCCGCTCTACGCGAAGAAAACCGACAAGGCCGTGATCATCGGCCTGCGTCTCGCCAAGCCGCACACCAACGGCCGCGGCCTGATCCATGGCGGCCTCATCGCCGCACTCGCGGACAACGCCATGGGCTATAGCTGCGCGCAGATGACGAACTGGACCACCTCGTTCGTCACGATCTCGCTCACGGTCGATTTCGTCGGCTCCGCCGAGATCGGCCAGTGGCTCGCGATCGAGAGCGACGTGATCAGGACCGGCAAGACGATCTGCTTCGCGCAGTGCCTGGTGAAGGCCGACGATTCCGTGATCGCGCGCGCGAGCGGGACATTCCGGGTGGTGCCGAAGAAGGGGTAAGGCTCTCGTGCCCCGGACGCGGTGCGGCGCGAAGTGCCGCTCCGCAGAGCCGGGGCTCATCCATCCGCAGCCCATGCTCTGGCCTTCTGGGTCCCGGCTCTGCGCCGTAACGTTTCACGTTGCAGCGCGTCCGGGACACGAGGCCATCACCCAAACCTCCACTCCGCGGTCTCCACCACGAGATCGATGAATGCGCGGACCTTGGCCGAGAGCAGGCGCGATGTCGGATAGACGATGTGGATCGGCAGCGCCGGCTGCTCGTATTTCGCCAGCACGATCTTGAGCCGCCCGCGCTTCAGGCCCTCCGCGGCCTGATAGGCCAGCACGCGCGTCACGCCGCCGCCGGCTTCGGCATATTGCAAGGCGGCATCGGCGCTGTTGCTGGTGAAGCGCGGGTTCGTTGCTACCTCGATGTCGCGGCCGTCCTGCACGAAGCGCCAGCTCGCGGATGGGCCGAACGCGATGGTCTGGTGCGCGAGCAGCGCCTCCGGCGTCTTCGGCTCACCGTGGCGCTTCAGATAGCCCGGCGTCGCCACCACGATCCGCCGCATTTCGCCGACCTGGCGCGCGACGAGGGAGGAGTCGGCGAGATGGCCGATGCGGACGGCGGCGTCGACGGCATCCTCGACGAGGTTGACGAGGTGGTCCGATAGCCTGAGTTCGCAGGCGACCTCGGGATAGCGTTTGAGATAGTCGGTCATGACGGGCCCGACATGGAGCCGGCCGAAGCCGACCGGCGCCGACACCACGAGGCGTCCACTCGGTCGGTTGCGCTCCTCCCGCGCCGAGCCGTCGGCCTCCTCGACATCGGCGAGGATCCGCCGCGCGCGTTCCAGATAGCGCGTGCCGACGTCGGTCAATCTTACCTGCCGGGTGGTCCGTTGCAGCAGCCGCGCGCCGAGATGCTCCTCCAGCGCCGCGATCAGCCGCGTCACGGCCGAAGGCGACAGCCGCAGCTTGCGCGCCGCCGGCGCAAAGCCGCGCAGATCGGCGACGGTGACGAAGACGTGCATGGCTTCAAGGCGGTCCATCTCATTATTGCATATAGTGCAATGATGAAGTGTCAAGCGGCCAGATTGTTTTGGCCGCCGGAAGGTCCACTTTAGACGGCGAAAGACGCAGGAATGCGCCGGGATTCAGGAGATATTCCGATGACGGCAACTCACACCTACGCCAGCGACGTGGCGTTCACGCCGGCGGTGAAATCGATTCAGACCCGAAAGGGATCGCGCGAAGGCTATGCTCTTGCCGAGCAGCGCGGCTGGCGCACCGAGGTCGATGAGAACCTCGCGGCATTCCTGGCCGACGCCAGCAGCTTTTATTTCGCCACCGCCTCGGGCGATGGCCAGCCCTACATCCAGCACCGCGGCGGCCCGAAGGGGTTTTTGAAGGTTCTGGACAAGCAGACGCTGGCTTTCACGGACTACGCCGGCAACCGGCAATACGTCACGCAGGGAAACCTGTCCGAAAATCCCAAGGCCTATATCTTCGTGATGGACTACGCCCATCGCCGCCGGGTGAAGATCTGGGGCGAGGCGCGCGTGGTCGAGGACGACGATGCGCTGACCACGTCGCTGATGCCGAAAGGTTATCGCGCACGCCCGGAGCAGGTGATCCTGTTCAAGATCGCAGCCTGGGATACGAACTGCCCACAGCACATTCCGCAGAAGTTCGACGCGGCGGATGTGGCGGCAGCGCTGGCGGCGAGGGATCAGCGGATCGCGGAGCTGGAAGCGGAGGTCGCGGCGTTGAAGGGGGCGGCGGCGAAAGCAACCTGATTGATGCCGAATCCAGCACAGGAAAGACGAAGCTTCACCCTCTCCCCTTGCGGGAGAGGGTGGTTCGCGGCGTAGCCGCGAGACGGGTGGGGGGTGTCTCTCCGCAGGCGATGGTCCCACGTCGTCATTCGTGGAGAGAACCCCTCATCCAGCGCGCTTACGCGCGCTTGCTTTTCCAACGAGGGAGAAGGAAGAGGAGCCAGCCAGGAAATCAGATCACACTCTCGCCTTCGTGCTGGAAGCCGAGATAGCTGGCCGCCACGCGCTCGTTCGCCGCGATATCGCTGGCCTTGCCGCTGAGC
>NZ_JAFCJT010000034.1 GCF_018130785.1 Bradyrhizobium liaoningense | reverse complement strand
TCAGGAGCCACCGTCAGAATCGATTTCTGCCAAAATCGCAATGCCTTACGAAAAGATCACATGCGATTCCCCTGCCCTGGAGGGGAGGGTTGAAGCTGCTCAACGCTTTGTTAACCATAACCGGTGCATCACTGGAGCCGTCTCGTTTCGAGGGATAGGTCCGGTGCCGGTTGCACGCGCGTTTCGATGGTCGATCTCGACAGCCTCCTTGGCAGCGTCCGCCGCGCTTGCCCTTGGCGGCTGCATGCAGACCGCCGGTCCCGTCGCGGTCATGCAGCCCCGTGCCGATCTCGACTCCATGGCCTATGGCCAGCCCTATGGCGCACCGCCGCCGGTTGTCGTCGCCGACGGTGGTGGCGCCATCGGCGCGCTGCGCAACTCCTTTGCCTCGTCGCCCGCACCCATGCCGGTCGGCTACGCCGCGCCGACGGCGGCGCCGGTGCGCTACGACTCCTCCTATCATCTCGATGCCGGCGACAGGTTGCGCGTCGTGGTCTACGGCCAGGAAGGTCTCACCAACAGCTACGCCATCGATGCCGGCGGTTCGATCACCATGCCGCTGATCGGTGGAGTGCCGGCCCGCGGCCGCACCCCGGCGGGTCTCGCCGGTGAAATCGCCGCGCGCCTGCGCAACGGTTACATCCGTGAGCCCTCGGTCGCGGTCGAGATCGAAGCCTATCGCCCGTTCTTCATCCTTGGTGAAGTCACCGCACCCGGCCAGTATCCTTATGTGCCGAACATGACGGTCGAAAGCGCGGTCGCGATCGCCGGCGGCTTCTCGCCGCGCGCCAAGCGCGACGTGGTCACCGTCACGCACACCGAAGCCGGCGGCGCGATGCGCGCCATCGTTCCGCTCGGCACGCCCTTGAGCCCCGGCGACACCGTGTTCGTCGGCGAGCGCTGGTTCTAGCTCACCGCCTGAAATCCAGCCGTCCGTTCGGAAAGCATCCGTCGATGCGCGTGCCATCGACCACGAGCCCGACCCATGGCCGCGTGATCGCAGGCGTGGTCAGGTTGACGTACTTTCCGACCAGGCGCGCGCCCTCGCGCGCAGCATCGATCAGGCCGTGCCGGCGGCCATGGTCCCAGTCGAAACGCAGATAGATCCGGCTCCCCGCGATGCGGACTTCGGCGCGCCCGTCTTTCCATCTGTCCGGCGTATCGCCCGCAATGGTCGGATCGGCGCCGCCGTTCCAGCGGCTTGCCCAGGTGCCCTCGAGCGGATCCGAGGGCGCCGCGATGGCCGCCCAATGCGCAGCGTTGACGTCGTCTGCATCGCCGGCGAGCGTGGCGGTCGCCGCGAAGTCCATGACTTCAGAATCGTCCGGGCCCGGGACGTCCATGGTTCCGAACGGATTGCGAATGACGAGGTGCGTGATGGCTTGCTGCATGGCGATCTCCCGGCGTGAGCTGGCTTGATCGGCCAGCTCTATCGCCGCGCGCCATGCCGCGCCCACCCGATTCCCGCTCTCTCCGTCATTCCGGGGCGCGACAAAGTCGCGAGCTATGGTACGCAATTGCGCACCAGAGAATCCATCGGGCCACCAACTCTGACGCCCGATGGATTCCGGGCCTGCACCGCTTCGCGGCGCATCCCGGAATGACGGAAGAGAGATGTGCGCCTTACTTCAGATGCTTCGCGAAAAACGCCAGGCTACGGGGCCAGGCGATATCCGAGCTCGCCTTGTCGTAGCTCGGCCGCTCGTCGCAATGGAAGCCGTGCTGCGCGCCGGGATAGACGAACACCTCGACGTCCGGCCGTTTCGCCTTGACGGTCTCGACGTCGGTCAGGGGGATGCCGGCATCCTTCTCGCCGAAATGCAGTTGCGTCGGCACCTTCGGCTTCTCGTCGGCGAAGCGCACCACGGCGCCGCCGTAATAGCCGATCGCGGCCTTCAGGCCCGATAGCCGTGTCGCCGCGACAAAAGCGATGCTGCCGCCCAGGCAAAATCCGATGATGCCGACCGGCCCGACGCTCTTCACCGCATCGATCGCGGCCTGCGTGTCGCGCAGCATCGCGTCCCAGTCGGGACTGGCGACGAACTTGCGCGCTTCGGCGATCTCATCTGGCGTGTAGCCCGACTGGAAGTTCGGTGACGTCCGGTCGAAGATCGACGGCGCGATCGCGACATAGCCTTCCTTGGCGATGCGATCGCAGACCGAGCGGATGTGGTGATTGACCCCAAAAATCTCCTGGATCACCACCACCGCGCCCTTCGGCGTGCCTGAGGGATCGGCGCGATAGGCGCCGAGCTGGAAATTGTCGGAAGCCGTCAGCTTGATGTCTTGTCCCACGCGGGTTGTCCTTCTTGGTTGGTCGTTGATTGAGAATCTGCTCGCTCCAAAGCCCGGCCATGACGATGTGGCAACTTCAACGCACGACCGCGTGGATGCCATTTCTCGGAGTCATGAAGGGTCGGCCGCACTCACTCCCACATCCAGTTCTCGCCGTAGTCCTCCTTCCATCCCGCCAGCCGTCCGTGACGGAATTGCAGGAACAGGCGATGGCGGTAGGGGATCAATCCGCTGCCGCCGAGGTTGCGCAAAGCGAGATAGATCTCGTTGCCGGGACGTCCGCGCACATATTGCAGCGGCTGCCCCAGCGCTCGCGCGGTCTGCTCGGCGTCCATGCCGAAGGCGAGCGGCGTGTTGTTCGACAGGGTCGTAACGAAGGGCTGGCGCGGCGGCGTGCCGCCGAACGGCTCGGCCTGCGCAGACATCGATAGCAGCACCGCGCTCGCAGCCAGTATCGCTTGCTTCATGGCCTTGCGTCCTCGTCCAATCGCCCTATCCCGGCAAGTTCTTCAGGAAAGGCACCACCGCGTCAACAAAAGCCTTGGGCTGATCGATGTTGACGGCGTGACCGGCGGCGGGGATCACGACCTTTTGTGCGCCGGGGATCTTTGCGGCCATGTAGTCGGACGCCGCGAGGAACGGCGTGTCGTCGGCGCCGACCACGATCAGCGACGGCACCTTGATATCAGGCAGCAGCTCGATCACGCGCGCATCGCGCTGGGTCAGCATGCCGCGTGCGGCAAGCGCCAATCCCCTGGCGTTGCGATGGCTCGCGGTGGCGCGCTCGCGTGTCGCCGACTTCAGCATGTCGAGACCTTCGCGATCGAGCTTGTCGGAGGTCGCAAGCGCCCGTGCATTCCAGGCCTCGCGCGCGTCGTCCTTCTTGAAGCCGGGGCCGGTGTCGATGATCAGCAGGGCACGGGCGCGTTGCGGGCAAGCGCGATAGAACGCGAGCGACATGTAGCCGCCGAGCGAGAGCCCGCCGATGATCGCGCGCTCGGCGCCAACGGCATCGAGGATCGCGGCCATGTCGCCAACGGTGAGCGCTTCGCTATAGGCATGGGGATCGTCAGGGTAATCGGACTGGCCGTGGCCGCGCATGTCCCACAGGACGAGCTTGTGGTCCTTCGCGAGCGCATCGATCTGGCCATGCCACATCGCCGAGGTCGAGGAGTAGCCGTGGGTCAGCAGCAACGGCGGACCGTCACCGTGAACTTCGTAATAGATCCCGACGCCGTCCCGATCGATCTTTGGCATGTCTCCCGCCTCTATGTTGATTGTTGTTTTCGCGTCGATCCTAGCGCGACGGGTTACCTGGAAGAAACTGCCTGAACGCGATGGCACGCATGTGCGACGTGCTCACTGTTGCGTCCAGTCGCTGCGTCGGGTGCCGTTCTTGCATCGCACAACACTGAGCTGCCGAGATAGTTTCGATCGATTCCAAATTGCATTTGCCTCAGCGCCGGAACGCGATCATTCTCGCGCTCAAGGTGGGCGCCAGCCCGGTGGGCGTCCACTGTTCAAGTTGCCGCCGTAAGCGGCTTCATGCACCGGCAGGGGAAGACGCCTATGCCAACTCTCACCATCAACGGGCGGAGTCTGTCCGTGGATGCGGCGAACGACACGCCGCTCCTCTGGGTGATCCGCGAGCAATTGCAGATGACCGGCACCAAGTTCGGCTGCGGTGCCGGGCTGTGCGGCGCCTGCACCGTGCATGTCAACGGCGAAGCCGTGCGCTCGTGCCAGACCATGCTCAGTGACGTCGCCGGCAAGAAGATCACTACCATCGAAGGCTTGGCCCCCAAGGGGGATCATCCGCTCCAGAAGGCATGGATCGCCGAGCAGGTGCCGCAATGCGGCTACTGCCAGTCCGGGCAGATCATGCAGGCGGCGTCGCTGCTGGCGAAGAATGCCAACCCGACCAAGGAGGAGGTCGTGGCGCATATGGACGGCAATCTCTGCCGCTGCATGACCTATTCGCGGATCCAGAAGGCGATCATGCGCGCCGCCACCGAGATGCGCACCGCATCCGCCGCCGGCAACGAGCGGAGGCCCACATGAATCGGCACATCAAGACCATCACACCCGAGACGACCGATCTCAGCCGCCGCTCCTTCCTGGTCGGCACCGCCGCGACCGGCCTCGTGCTCGGCTATGCCGGCGTGCCCGGCATCGGTGAGGCGCTCGCCGCGCCTTCGAGCTTCGAGCCGAGCGTCTGGTATGCGATCGCGCCCGATGGCCTCGTCACCGTGACCTGCGGCAAGGCCGACATGGGCCAGCACATCGCGTCCACCATGGCGCAGATCGTCTGCGAGGAATTGGGGGCGAAGTGGAGCGACATGCGCGTCGCGCTCGCCTCCAACGATCCGAAGTTCAACGACCCCGTGCTCGGGGCGCAGATCACCGGCGGCAGCTGGTCGACCATGATGAACTTCGACGCCATGAGCCGCGCCGGCGCAGCGGGTCGCATGGCGTTGACGGAAGGCGCGGCCGCCGCGATGGGCGTGCCGGCGTCAGAGCTCGTGGTGCGCGATTCCGTGATCGCGCATCCGAAGTCGAAGAAGCAGATGTCGTTCGCCGATGTCGTGAAGAGCGGCAAGGCGACCAAAACCTTCACGCCGGACGAGCTGAAGGCGATCAAGCTGAAGACGCCGGATCAGTACACCATGATCGGCGTGTCGGTGCCGCAACTCGACATCCCCTCCAAGACCAACGGCACGGCCAAGTACGGCATCGACGTGATGCTGCCGGGCATGGCCTATGGCGCGGTGGTGACGCCGCCGGTGCGCTTCGGCGCCACGGTGAAGTCGGTCGACGACACCGGTGCGAAGAAGGTGCCTGGCTTCATCAAGGCGGTCACCCTCGACGACAAGACCGGAACGACCTCCGGGTGGGTCGTCGCGGTCGCCAGCACCTACGCCAACGCCAAGAAGGCGGCAGCGGTGCTGAAGATCGCCTATGACGGCGGTCCGAACGCGAAGGTGTCGAGCGAGTCGCTGCTCGATGAAGCCAAGCGGCTTCAGAAGCTCGACGATTCCGGCCAGTTCTTCGTCAAGGACGGCGATCCCGTCGCGGCGTTCGGCTCGGCGGCGAAAGTGCTGGAGGCGGAGTACACCACCAGCATCAACATCCACGCGCCGATGGAGCCGATGAACGCCACCGCGGAGTTCAAGGGTGACATCCTGCACATCTATTCCGGCAACCAGTTCGCGACGCGCTCCGGCGCGATTGCGGCGGGCGCGGCCGGGATCGATCCGAAGTTCGTGGTGATGCACCAGATGTGGCTCGGCGGCGGTTTTGGCCGCAGGCTCGATGCTGACATGATGGTGCCTGCGGTGCAGGCGGCGAAGGCCATCGGCAAGCCGGTGAAGGTGATCTACACGCGCGAGAACGACATGACGATGGATTTCTCGCGTCCGCTCACCTATCAAAAGGTCAAGGCCGGCGTGGATGTTGACGGCAAGCTCGTCGCGCTCAGCCACGACGTCGTCTCGGCCTGGCCGACCGCGCGCTGGGGCATCCCGGATTTCCTCACGCCCTCGGTTGACAAGAAGGGTCCGCTCGATTCCTTCACGGTGAACGGGGCCGACTTCTTCTACACCGTGCCCAACCATTATGTGCGCGCGATCAAGAACGAGCTCGCGCACAATGCGACGCCGTCCGGGCAGCTTCGCTCGGTGGCGCCCGGCTGGACCTTCTGGGCGGTCGAAAGCATGATCGATGAGATCGCGGCTGCGACCGGCAAGGACCCCGCGCAGTTCCGTATCGCGCTGCTCGACGGCAAGGGCAAGAACGACGGCGGCGCGCAGCGGCTGCGCAACACGCTGCTCGCCGCGATGGGGTTGTCCGGCTACGGCACCAAGCAACTGCCGAAAGGCGAGGGCATGGGCGTCGCCTGCGTCTCGTCGCAGGAGCGCGCGACCGCGAGCTGGACGGCGTGCGTCGCCCATGTCGCGGTGGCGCCGTCGGGCGAGGTGACCGTGAAGAAGCTCACGGTGGCAACCGACGTCGGCACGCAGGTGCATCCCGACAACATCCGGGCCCAGGTCGAGGGTGCGGCGCTGTGGGGCCTGTCGCTGGCGATGTACGAGAAGGCGACGCTGAAGGACGGTGGCATCGAACAGACCAATTTCGACAGCTACACGCCCTTGCGCATGAGCCAGATGCCCGAGGTCGCGGTCGCCGTGATCGCCAATGGCGAAAAGGCCACCGGCGTCGGCGAGCCCGCCGTGACGGTGGTCGCCCCGGCAATCGGCAACGCCATCTTCAACGCCTCAGGCGCCCGCATCCGGGCCCTGCCGATCACGGCCGAAGCCGTGAAGGGGGCGATGAAGGCGTAAGGCTGGCTGCAACTGCGGCTCGAGACGATCCGCCGGAGGGCAGCCTCCGGCGGATTTGTCTTTGGGAGCGCCTCCACAATCTCGCTGTCATGCCCCGCGAAGGCGGGGCATCCAGTACGCCGCAGCGTCCCGGCTCCAGCCGCGCCGCTTCGGCATACTGGATCGCCCGGTCAAGCCGGGCGATGACGGCGGGGTTTGGTGCGAGAGCGCACAAAATTCCCCTTTGTCATCAATGCCCCTTCTACTGTGCATGGGGTTGTTTTCGCCGTTTTGACTGGAAGTAGGGCAGGGACGCCGATTCCCTAAAATTGCGCGCAATTCCGCAGGGTTCCATTGAGCACGCCTCTTAAGGGCCGGAGAACCTGATCCGGCTTAGGCTGACGCCAAATACACTCCCGTGCTCTGGGGAAGCCATGAACGCGCCAGCCAAATCCGCCGCCAAACGCCGGCTTCTGCTCGCCTCCGACCGGAGCGACGAGAGCACCGAGCTTGCCAGCATCCTGAAGGCCGTGGGCGACGTCTCGACGGTGACGACGCAGGACATTCCCGAGCAGCCGTCGCGCGATCTGTCCGGTCTCGTGGTCGACATCAATCTGCGCTCGCCCGAGAGCGTGCAGCGGGTCCGCAACAAGCTGCGCGGCGACGCCTATCGCACGATGCCGCGGCTGTTCGTGCTCGCCGATGCCCTGCATCACGGCACCATGCAGGCGTGGGCGCTGGGCGCCACCGACACGATCTCGCGGCCGCTCCGGCCCGAGGACATCCTGCAACGCATCCGCGCCGCGTTCCCCGACACCGCCACCTATGACGCTACCGACCGCGGCAAGACACTCAACCGCGGCGTCGAGGCAGCGCATGCGGTGCTGGCAAAGATGTTCGAGAAGCTGCCACTCGGCGTGCCCCTGACCTTCGACGACGTCATCGCCGCCGAGAGCAAGATCCTGAAGGCGATCAAGCATTCCTCGCTGCGCGAATGGCTCACGACCGTCGGCTGCCATCATGTCGGCAGCTATCGGCACTGCCTGTTCGTCACCGGCTTCGCCGTCGCCTTCGCGCAGCATCTCGGCATGCGTGAGGATGACCAGCGCCGGTTGACCCGCGCCGCGCTGTTGCATGACGTCGGCAAGGCCTTCGTTCCCTCCATGCTGCTCGACAAGCCCGGCAAGCTCACCGACGAGGAGATGGCCGAGGTGCGCCAGCATCCGCGCCGCGGCTATGACGCGCTCGCGGAGCAAGGCGGCTTCCCGCCGGAGATGCTCGACGTCGTGCTGCATCACCACGAATTCCTCGACGGCAGCGGCTATCCGAATGGCCTGTCGTCGAACCAGATCAGCGACATCGTGCGGGTCACGACGATCGTCGACATCTACGCTGCGCTCGTGGAGAAGCGCGCCTACCGCATGCCCTTCACCCACTCCCGCGCGTTCGCGATGATGGAAGGCATGGGCGGCAAGCTGGACCAGCAGTTGTTGCAGGCGTTCCGGCCGGTGGCGCTGGGCTCGTTTTGATCGGCTCGGTGCCGTAGGGTGGGCAAAGGCGCGGCCCTCGCGCGCCGTGCCCGCCATGCTTCCTCAATTGCGACCCGCATGGTGGGCACGCTCCGCTTTGCCCACCCTACGGCAGCGTGCCGTATGGCCGAGTCTCACCCCGCCATCCTCCTCAACTCCGCCTTCGCCACCTTCTCCAGCGTCGAGCGCGGCATGTCGTCGACGAGGCGGATCTCGCGCGGCACCTTGAAGTCGGCGAGTCCCGCGGAGCAGGCCGCCATCACGCGATCATGCAGATCGGGCGCAGCGCCCGCGACGCCGCCGTGCGGGATGATGAACACGACCGGCACCTCGTCCAGCATCGGATGCTTCTTCGCCACCACTGCGGCCTCGCGCACGCCGGGGACGACCGCGATCACCTGCTCGATCTCGGAGGCCGCGACGTTCTCGCCGCCGACCTTCAGCATGTCCTTGGCGCGGTCGCCAAACCTGATGAAGCCGTTCGTTAGCCGCTCGACGCGGTCGCCGGTGAGAAAGAAGCCGTGCTCGTCGAAGCTTTCGCGCGTCGCCTTCTCATTGTGCAGATATTCGGCGAACAGCGACAGGCCGACGATGCCCTTGATCGAGAGATTGCCGGTGCCGCCGACCTCGGTCGGCCGTCCGTCATCGTCGGTGATGCGGATCTGATATTCGGGAGCGGCGCGGCCGATCGACATCGGGATATTGGGCTGCGCGATCTCGCCGACGATGCCGTGAGTGATGGTCTCGGTCATGCCCCACCAGCCGATGATCTTGACGCCGAAGGCGGCAAAGGCCGGCGGCTCGTTGATGGCGGTGCCCCACAGGCGGAATTTGTGATCCCGCGGGATTTCCTGCTCCAGCAGGGCCTTCATGCAGAACGGAATGGTCGAGGTCCAGGTCGAACCGTGCTCGCGCGCGACGCGCCAGAAGCGGCTCGCGGAGAACCGCGGCTGGATCACGCAGGTCGCGCCGACCCATAACGTTGCCAGCATCGAGTAGGCCAGCGCATTGGTGTGGAACAGCGGCAGATAGGTCTGGTGCACGTCGCTCGCGTGAAGGTCCTCATGCGCGGCGTTGATCTTGGCGCCCCATAGCGCATTGGCATGGGTCCACAGCACCGCCTTCGGACGCGAGGTCGTGCCTGATGTGTACTGCACGCTGCACGGCGCGAGCGGATCGGTCGCGCGCCTGGGACGGTCGGCGCTGTCGGCGAACAGTGAATCGAAACTGTCGCCGCGTGAGACCGCTTGCGCGGGCGCCGCGCCGGCATCGTGCGAGGTCACCGCCAGCCAGCGGATGTTGCGGCAGTTTTGCGCGACGATCTCGGCATAGGCCGGCTGCGTGATCGCGGCGACCGCGCCGCAATGATCGGCGAAATATTCGATCTCCGCCGGCGCCGAACGGGTGTTGGTGGTCACCGCGATGGCGCCGAGTTCGACGCTGGCAAACCAGGCCAGCAGCGCCTCGATGCAATTGTCGAGATGAATGAGAACATATTCGCCCGGCTTCACGCCGCGCTTGGCGAGCCCGGCCGCGAGCGCGCCGACGCGCTCGTGAAACTCGCCGTAGCTCCAGCGCCGCGCCGGCGCGTCGAACGGCGCCCAGATCAGGAACGCATGATCGCGGCGCGCTTCTGCGCGCATCTTCAGCAGCCAGGGCACGTCGAGCCCGTCGAACGGCCCTACGAGTCCGGCTGCGGTGTGTTGAAGTGGCATGAATCCTCCCGTGCAGCCCGCATCTTGATGGCGGCTGCATTTTCATGATTGCGTCTTCCTGCCATCGGATGGCGCGGGGCGCAAATTGGGGGGCGTGGCGTCCGCTCTCTCCATCGTCATTGCGAGCGCAGCGAAGCAATCCAGACTGGCCTCCGCGGGGGCAGTCTGGATTGCTTCGTCGCAAGGGCTCCTCGCGATGACGGCGCTTGGGCCGGCAGCTTGGCGCTATCGACCACCGTCCTCGTACGACGAAATCTCGATCAGGCTGCCATCCGGATCCCGGCAATAGACCGAGCGCAGCGTGCCGCGGGCGCCCTGCTTGGGAACCGGGCCTTCCTCGATCGCGACGCCATGTGCCTTCAAATGCGCCACCACCTCGTCGGGCCCGGCAGAGGTGAGGAAACACAGGTCCTCGCTGCCGGCGGTCTGATGGTCCGCCGTGAACCACTCCACCTTGTCGGCATCGCGTGGCCGGACGTTGATCTTCTGGTTACCGAATTGCAACGAAGTCCGCGGCGCTTTGCCGCCGCCGGGGTCGAACACCTTGACTTCCATGCCGAGAATCTTGCGGTACCACTCGGAGGTCACTGCGACGTCGGCGACGTTGATGACGAGATGATCGAGGGCTTCGACCTTGACCGGCATGCCTTATCCTTTCGTCGTGATGCGCCGGGCGCACTTTCCGCCTGCGGCAAGCTTTGTTACAACCGCGTCGACGCCACTTTGAAGCCATCTGGCTTTCAAGAACAACACGTTGGGAGAACCCTTGAGATGATCACTCGCCGTACCGCGCTGGGCCTGCTCGCAGCCAGTCCGCTTGCAGCCACCCCGCTGTCGAAGGCCCTTGCCGCCGACTATCCGGCCCGGCCCGTGAAATGGGTGGTCGGCTATCCGCCGGGCGGAGCCACCGACATCCTGGCGCGGCTGATCGGTCAGCGGCTGTCGGAACGGCTCGGCCAGCAATTCGTGATCGAGAACAAGCCGGGTGCCGGCAACAATATCGGCACCGAATCGGTCGTCAATGCCGAGCCCGACGGCTACACGCTGCAGCTGGTCAATCCGGCCAACTTCATCAACGCGTCGCTCTACGCCAACCTCAAATTCAACTTCGTGCGCGACATCGCGCCGGTCGCCTCGTTCCAGCGGGTGCCGAACGTGATGACCGTCAACAAGGACGTTCCGGCCAAGAACGTCGCCGAGTTCATCGAATATGTGAAGGCCAATCCCGGCAAGGTGAACATGGCCTCGTCCGGCAACGGCACCTCGGTGCATCTGTCCGGCGAGATGTTCATGGCGATGACCGGCTGCAAGATGCAGCACGTGCCCTATCGCGGCGCGGCGCCGGCGATCACCGACATGCTCGGCGGCCAGGTGCAGGTTATCTTCGACAACATGCCCTCGATCATCCAGCACATCCGCTCCGGCTCGCTTCGCGCCATCGGCGTCACCACCGCGGAGCGCTCGTCGCAGCTGCCCGACGTGCAGCCGATCGCCGACACCGTGAAGGGCTACGAGGCGAGCGCGCTGTTCGGCATGGGCGCGCCGAAGAACACGCCCAAGGAGATCATCGCCAAGCTCAACAATGAGATCAATACGCTCATGAAGGAGCCGGACATGACCAAGCGCCTGGTCGAGCTCGGCGGCGAGCCGCGGGTGCAGACGCCCGAGGCGTTCGGCGAGGAGATCAAGGCCGAGACCGAGAAGTGGAAGAAGGTCGTCGAGTTCGCCGGCCTGAAGGTCGAGTAGCGATCTTGTGATCCCTGCGATTGGAGCCCTGCCGTTCGGCAGGGCTTTTTCTTGCGTACTTCGTTCCGTTGATCTGGAATAAAACGGCGCGGCGAAACCTGATGATACATGGCGCGTATCTCGCGCTGTGAAGAGAGGAGTTGGGATCATGCGCAAGACGCAATTGGCGCTGATGACGCTGGGCGCGACGGTCCTTGCCGGCTTCGTCACCATCACGCCTGCGGCGGCCCGCGACTATCCCTGGTGCGCCCAGGGCGGCGAGTATGACTATCCCGGCGAATGTGCCTACAGCACTTATGAGCAATGCCAGGCCAGCGTGTCCGGCCGACTCTTGTACTGCGGGCCCAATCCGCGCGTCGCCTATGGCCAGGCGCCGCAGCCGCAACCTCGACCGCACCGTCGCGCGCGGCAGGTTGCACCGTACTAGCCGCGCGCGCATTGCGCAGCCGCGTATTTTTGCGCGATCGTTCCGGAATAAACCGGCTCCGCGAGCCTTTCCCTCTATGAGGTCGCATGTCGCGCGGCGAACATGGGAGATCGGTCATGCGCAAGGCGCAATTTGTGCTGGGCACCATAGTCCTTGTGTGGCTCGCTGGCGGGAGCCCGGCGCGCGCGGACTATGATTACGCGTGGTGCATTCAGAACTCGGAATACGGCTATCCCGGTGACTGTTCCTATCAGACCCGCGAGCAGTGCGTGATGAGTGCGTCGGGCCGCAAGGGCTATTGCGCACAAAATCCTGCCCACATGGCCGTACGGCCTCCGCTTCAGCCGTCACGTGGTCGGTACGTTCCGCCATACTAGTCGTGCCTCACACCGACCTCTGCGTGATCACGCAGTCGTGGAGATCCGGACGCGCGGGTTCCTGCTTGACGCTTTTTCGTTCACGTCTATACTAAACCATATGGTTAAGTATAGAGACGAGACGCTCGACCGGACCTTTGCGGCACTGTCCGATCCGACGCGGCGTGCCCTTCTCGCGCGGCTCGGCGAGCGGGACGGCCTGTCGGTCAGCGAATTGGCCGCGCCGTTTCCGGTCTCGCTGCCGGCGATCATGAAGCATCTCGACGTGCTCACGGATGCGGGTCTGATCGTGCGGGAGAAGACCGGACGCACGGTCTCCTGCCGGCTCACCGCGCAGCCGATGGAGCAGGCGATGAACTGGCTCAATCGCTACGCGCAGTTCTGGTCCGAGAAGTTCGAACGCCTTGCCGCCTTCGTGGAGGAAGAGACATGGCCAACGCAGCCGTCAACGCCGATCCCCGCACAGCCGAACGTCCAAGCGAGCGTCCAAGCCTCACGCTCACGCGCCGGCTCCGCGCGCGGCCGGAAAAAGTCTACGCCGCCTGGACGCAGGCCGCGCAGCTAGCGCAATGGTTCGGGCCGCCGAACATGAAGCCGGCAACGCTTGAAGCTGAGCTCGATGTCCGCGATGGCGGCCGTTATCGCATCAGCTTCATCCGCGACGACGGCGAATATTTCGAGGCCGGCGGCATCTATCGCGAGGTCGTGCCGAACGAGCGGCTGGTCTTCACCTGGGCCTGGCATTCGACGCCGGAGCGCGAATCGCTGGTGACGATCACGCTGAAGCCCGACGGCGCCGGCACGCTGATGATCTTCCATCACGCCCAGTTCTTCAACGAAACCGCACGTGACAATCACCAGCGCGGCTGGAGCTCGTTCCTCGACAAGCTCGACGCCTTCGTCGCCTGACACCATGGAGGACGCCATGCAGCAACATCAGATCGTCTCGCGCGAGCAATGGATCGCGGCCCGCAAGGCCCATCTCGCGCATGAGAAGGAGCTCAGCCAGGCGCGCGAGCGCCTCGCCGAGGAGCGCCGCGCACTGCCCTGGGTGAAGGTCGATAAGAACTATGTGTTCGACGGACCGAACGGCAAGGTGACGCTCGGCGACCTCTTTGGCGGTCGCCCGCAGCTCGTGGTGCAGCATGTGATGTTCGCGCCTGACTGGGATGCTGCCTGCAAGAGCTGCTCGTTCTGGGCCGACGGACTTGATCGCATGGTGCCGCATCTCGCCGCGCGCGGCACCAGCACGGTCGCGATCTCGCTGGCACCCAGCGCCAAGCTCGAGGCCTTCAAGCAGCGCATGGGTTGGACCTTCGACTGGGTCTCGTCGGGCGGCAACGATTTCAACTATGACTTCGAGGTCTCGTTCACGCGCGAGCAGATCGACAAGGGCGTGCCGAAATACAATTTCGGCACCACGCCGTTCTACGGCCCGGAGCTTCCCGGTATCAGCGTGTTCTACCGCAGCGACCCCGGCGAGACCTTCCATACCTATTCATGCTTCGCCCGCGGTCTCGACATGATGAACGCGGCCTATCAGTACCTCGATCTCACCCCGCTCGGCCGTCACGAGGACGGGCTGCCCTATCCGATGGACTGGGTCCGCCTGCGTGACCAGTACGAGCCGCAGGCGAAGGGGGCGTGCTGCCACGGGTGAGGGAGCGGGCACGCCGGATCCCTCATCAAAGGTGTCATCGCCCGGCTTGACCGGGCGATCCAGTACTCCGAGACGGTCGTGTTGAATCTAGAAGCCGCGGCGTACTGGATGCCCCGCCTTCGCGGGGCATGACAGCGCAGGCTGGACCGCAGCTACCGCTTCGCGTCCGCCTGCTCCGTCCCGATGCACGAGATCAGCATCGTGTAGGCGCGCGCGTTGCCGGCGATGTCGGTGGTCTTGAGCTCGCCCTTCGGTTCCGCAGTCTGGTAGGGCACCACGGAATTATCGAGGAAGTCGCGCAGCGCCCCGGTCTTGATGGCGAAGTTGATGTTCTCTGGAATGTTGCCGGTGGCAGCGGCGATACGCAATCCGGGGAGCTTTGCGGTGACCACGCCCACGATCTGGCCGGTGGTGTCGAATAGCGGGCCGCCGCTATTGCCGGGCTGCACGGGGGCACTGATTTGCAGGAAACGCGTGTCGTTGCGCATGCCGCTGAGCGAGCTCACGATACCGGTCGTCACGGTGAAGTCCGAGGTGAGCAAGCCGTGGTAGGGAAAGCCGATCGCGACGACGGAATCGCCCGAGCGGAACGAGCGGTCGCGGATACGGGCAAAATCCTTGAATGTCGTCGTCGACGGTGCCTGAAGCAAAGCGAGATCATTGGTGGCGTCGGTCGAAACGACGCGCAGCACCGCCGCGGCCTCACCGGTGAGGTTGCCCTTGATGTCGCCGACGCAACCATTGATCACATGGTTGTTGGTGACGATGTGTCCGTTGGGGCTGACCACGAAGCCGGTGCCGCTGAAGCTTCCGGTGCGCCCCGGTTTGGCCGCGGGAGGCGTGCCTTGCTTGTCTGCCGTGGCTGCGGGCCTTGCTGCGCCCTTTGTGAAGTCACCAGCCTTGCTCAGCCCGTCGGCTTTCACCTTGGTGACGCAATTGGCCAGCGCCGCAATCACGGGCCCGGTCGAGGTCAGGTCGAAATTCAGGACGGTGCGGCCGCTCGTCGCGACCATCAGGCTTGCCTTCTGAAACGTTCGCACGACGTTGGCGGGCATGACGGATGAGAGCATGTTCGGCTGATTGGCCGTGGCAAACAGCCTGGCCTGCTCCTGTCCGTCAAAGATGACGTCGATCGCGGCGTTCTCGCCCTGTTTGAAGCGGTAGCTGGGGCTCGCAAAGCTCAATATCCATGAGCCCGCAGCATTCTGGCCGACGACGAGAATCACGCCGTTGGCGTAAGGGGTCGTCGCGGCACAATGGGAGAACGCACCGGTCTCGTCGTTGGTGAATGCGCCACCGATCCAGTTGCCGACATTGACGGAGCCGAACGGCCCCGCCGCATGGGCTGCTCCGGCGACACTCACCTGCAAAAGCGACGCAACGACAAACGACTTAAGCCGCATACCATCCCCCATAACGCTTTTGGACCCATCATATCCGCGGGAGGATGCGCGGCGCAACCGACAGTTGTTTGTTCGAATCGGATCTCCTCGCGGCGACGTCCGGGCTTGCCTTTACTTTGCGGTGCGATATACTTTGCAGTACAAAGTGACGGCCCGGGCAGTCCCGGGCAATGGGGGCGGAGCGGGGTTTTGGCGTTGCCAATGCGCGATCTCGACAAGGCACTGGCCGACATCGTGGCGATCCGCAACCAGATCGCGGCGGGCACGGCGTTCCGCGGCTATGGTCCGGCGACGATAGCTGCGACGGGTGCTGTCGCGCTTCTCACCGCAATCCTCCAATTCTGGCTGCTCGGCGATCCCACAGGCGAACCGCTCGCCTTCTTCTTCGGCTGGTTAATGGCCGCGGTGCTCTCCGGCCTGATGATCGGCATCGAGATGCGCGCGCGCTCGCGCCGCCATCACTCGGGCCTGGCCGACGCCATGATCCATCAGGCGGTCGAGCAGTTCCTGCCCGCGGGTGTCGCCGGCGTGCTGCTCGCGGTGGTGATGTGGAAGTTCGCGAGCGAGACGCTGTGGCTGTTGCCCGGCCTGTGGCAGATCCTGGTGTCGCTCGGCATCTTTGCTTCCGTCCGCTCGCTGCCGCGCACCGTCGCGCTCGCCGGCGCCTGGTATTTTATTTCCGGCTTCGCGGTCGTGGTGCTCGCGAGCCAAACCCGCACGCTGTCGCCATGGACCATGGGACTGCCCTTCGTGATCGGGCAGTCGGTGATGGCGGGCATTCTGTATTTCGCGTCCGGAGACCATGATGTCGAAGACTGACAGCGCACCCTTTTCCTATGAAGGGCTCGACCGCGTCATCCACGAGAAGGCGAGGCTCGGGCTTTTGACCTCGCTGATGGCGCATCCGAAGGGCCTGGCGTTCGCCGACCTCAAGCAGCTCTGCGGCCTCACCGACGGCAATCTCAGCCGGCATCTCGCGGTGCTGCAGGAGGCCGGCCTCGTCGAGGTGACCAAAGGCTATGAGGGCAACCGCCCGCACACCACCTGCCGCTTGACCAGGGCCGGCCGCCGCCGCTTCCTCGACTATCTCGCCGTGCTCGAGCGGCTGGTGCGCGACGCTGCCAAGGCCGCTGGCCGCGAGGCGCCGCCGCTTGGCCGTCTCGGTATCGTCTCGACCTGATCCCCCTTTTTTGACTGGAGACTTTGCAATGCAAAGTGACATGACCTCTCGCAACGAGAAGCTTCACGTCGGCATCATCATGGACGGCAACGGGCGGTGGGCGACGCGCCGCGGCCTGTCGCGCGTGCGCGGCCACGAGGCCGGGGTCGAGGCCATCCGGCGCATCGTCGAGGCCGCGCCCAAGCAGGGTATCGGGACGCTGACACTCTACGCCTTCTCCACCGACAATTGGCGCAGGCCGAAAACCGAAGTCGCCGCGCTGATGACATTGCTGCGCTTCTATCTCGCCAACGAGGTGCAGAGCCTCGCCAGGAACGGCGTGCGTCTCACCGTGATCGGCCGTCGCGACCGTCTGCCCGACGGCATCGCCAATGCGATCGCGCGCGCGGAAGACGCCACCGCGCAGGGCAGCACGCTGCACCTGCGCATCGCGGTCGACTATTCCGCGCGCGACGCCATCCTCAACGCCGCAGCGAAGGCGGCGGCGCTGACGAGCCTCACCCGCGAAGCCTTCTCGCAGCTCGTCACCGGCGAGGCCGGCCTTCGCGACGTCGATCTCATCATCCGCACCTCCGGCGAGAAGCGGTTGTCGGACTTCCTGCTCTGGGAAGGCGCCTATGCCGAGCTGCACTTCACCGAGCGGATGTGGCCTGAATTCGATTCGGGCGATCTCGCCGCGGCCCTAGCCTCCTTCCATGGCCGTGAGCGTCGCTTCGGCGGCCTCCAGGCCATCATGCCGGAGGAGGTGCCTTCACTTTCCCGCGCGTGATGCCGAGGCGGAGCAGAGCAAGAGTCTCCGCGGCAGTCACGTGCGATGTCTTCGGGTTCAGTCGGGGGATTGGGCTTCTTCATAGAAGTGGGACGGACGATCACGCCAACCAAAGCGGGAGCGAAAGTCCATGCGTGTTCTTCTCGTCAACGTGCCTCATCCCTCGATCGGCAGCAGGATCCCCGACGATCATCTGCCGCCACTCGGCCTGCTCGCGATCGGCGGTCCGCTGATCGACGACGGTCATACCGTGCGGCTGATCGATGCCGAGTTCGGCCCGATGCCGATCGCGGAAATCATCAGCCAGGCGAACCGCTTCGCGCCGGACGCCGTGCTGTTCGGCCATTCCGGCTCGACCTCCGGACATCCCGTCATCGCGGAGATTGCGCAGGCCCTGGTCAAGGCCAGGCCGCGCATACTGGTCGTCTATGGCGGCGTCTTTCCGACCTATCACTGGCGCGACATCCTGCGTGATGAACCCTATGTCAGCGCGATCGTGCGCGGCGAAGGCGAGGAGACCGCGCGCCGCCTGATGCGCGCGCTGGAATATGGCCACGATCTCGGCGGCATCGCCGGCATCGCGTTTCGCGATGCCACCGGCCCCCGCGCGACGCCGCCGGCGCCCGTCATCGCGGACCTCGATGCCTACCGCGTCGGATGGGAATTGATTGATCACGCGCGCTACAGCTATTGGGGCGGCCTGCGTGCCGTGGTCGTGCAGTTCTCCCGCGGCTGCCCGCATCTGTGCAATTATTGCGGCCAGCGCGGCTTCTGGACACGCTGGCGCCATCGTGATCCCGTTCGCTTCGCCAAGGAGCTAGCGCGCCTGCACCGCGAGCACGGCGTGAAAGTCATCAACTTCGCCGACGAAAACCCGACCGTGTCGAAGAAGGCGTGGCGCGCCTTCCTCGAAGCGCTGATCGCCGAGAATGTCGACCTCATCCTGGTCGGCTCGACCCGCGCCGACGATATCGTGCGCGATGCCGACATCCTGCATCTCTACAAGAAGGCCGGCTGGCAGCGCTTCCTGCTCGGGCTTGAGAACACCGACGAGAAGACGCTGGAGCTGATCCGCAAGGGCGCGACCGCCGCGACCGACCGCGAGGCCATTCGCCTGCTGCGGCAGCATGGCATCCTGTCGATGGCGACCTGGGTGGTCGGGTTCGAGGAGGAGACCGATCGCGATCACTGGCATGGCCTGAAGCAGCTGCTTGCCTACGATCCCGATCAGGTTCAGCTGCTCTACGTCACGCCGCATCGCTGGACGCCGTACTTCCGGCTGGCCGCCGACCGCCGCGTGATCCAGCCCGACCGTCGCCGCTGGGACTACAAGCATCAGGTGCTCGCCACACGTTACATGGCGCCGTGGCGGGTGTTGGTCTGGTTCAAGTTCACGGAAATGGTGTTGCAGTGTCGTCCCAAGGCGATCTGGCGGGTGCTGTTTCAGCGTGACGCGGGATTGCGTCATGCCATGCGCTGGTACACGCAGATGGGCCGCAGGGTCTGGCCGCACGAGATCCTGGAATTCCTGCGGGCGCGTCGGTTGAAATGGGGGCCAACGGTGCGGGAGTTCTGGGGCGCGCCGCAGGACGCCGAGGAGCAGTCGATGACCGCGACGAGGCCTGAACGGCGCGTCGGATCGCGCGAGGCCGCATGAACGCGGCCGGTGTGTGAGGCACGGCACAGGGCAACGAGCTGTTCGTTTCCGGCCGCAAGATTGGCAGCAATGTCCAAGCGGCAATGCGCGGCCTCGGTTAGGTGTGCAACCCGCGCAACCTGCCGAGAGCCCCGCACATGTCGCAGTTATTGCTGGATGCCGTTGTCGAACCAACCGAAGCAAAGGACACAATCTGTATCAGGGCCGCTGATGCATCGGACGTCGAGAGCCTCTCGATCTATTTCACGAGGCTTTCCACGACGACGCGCAACAAGCGCTTCATGGGGGCGCGCGCCGATTTCGCAGTGGTCGCGGCTGAGTGCGTGGCCAAGGTTAGCCATCCCGATCATTTCACCCTGCTCGCCGAGTTCAGGCAGGAAGGGCGGAGCACGATCATCGGCGAAACGCGATACGCCTATGATGCGATCGCACGTCATGGCGATTTCGCCATCTCCGTCGCCGATATCTTTCAGCGTAAAGGCGTGGGCCTGCAGATGATGACAGCGATGGAGAAGCACGCGAGCCATCTCGGTCATGAGATGATCGCGGCCGAGACCGCGCGGGCCAACGCCGAAATGCGTGGCCTTGCGAAGAAGGCCGGCTTCGAGGTGACCGGCCTCGGAGGCTGGCAGTCCGTTCATTTCGCAAAGCGCCTGTCGCGCCAGCCGGACGCGCAGTGATTTGCCGCGTGGCACGGATCGTGCTCTAGTATCGCCCGATGGGTATCCCCAGAGATGGGAGCTTCGGCGATGCGCGCAGTTCTGGATCATTGCACCGGCGGAACGGAGCGGCAGGTTGCGGCCGGCACGTCCGTCGTCACCGAGGGCGGCACCAGCAGCGGTCACCTCTACGTGCTCCTAGAGGGCAAGCTTGAGGTGCTCAAGAGCGATACGGTGGTCGCCATCATCGCCGAGCCCGGTGCCGTGTTCGGCGAGATGTCCGTGCTTCTTGGACTGCCGCATACCGCAACGGTGCGGGCCTGCTCTGATTCGGTCGTCTATGAGTTCGAGGACGCGGCGTCATTCCTCTTGCAGAAACCGGACGTGGCGCTGCTGCTCGCGCGCACGCTGGCGCAGCGGCTCAACGTAGCCAACACCTATTTGGCCGATCTCAAGCGGCAATATGCCGGCCACGGCACGCATCTCGCCATGGTTGGCGAGGTGCTCCAGAGCATGATCAACCTGCCGCCGCTTGATGTCTCGCCAGGCTCGGATCGGCAATCCGATCCAAGGACGTGAGCCAGTCGGGCGGTTCCTCGATATAAGAGGCCGGCCGTTTCAGCGGCGCGTCGAGGTCGATCCACTGCGCCTCGCCCGCCGCGAGCCAGAACGCCCTGCTCGCATCGAGATCCAGCACGATATACGTCGGCGGCCGGCCCGGTTGCAGGCCGGCATTGAACACCCAGGTCTGCCCCAGCCGGTCGAACCACGAGCCATCCGTGATGAAGGGCGACTGATGCACATGGCCCGAGATCACCATCGACGGCTGGTACTGCATGATCCACTGCACCAGCTCGACATCGCCGAAGAAGCGCTTGCCGCCCCAGCTCGTCGGCGAGTTCGCCGGCGGTGCATGGTGCGCCCAGATCCAGCGTTGCGGGCGACTGGCCGCGGCGTCGCGCAACTGCTCGACAATGCGCTGCTTGACCAGCGGGCCGTCCCACCATGGGCACACCGTGAACAGCGTGTCGCCGATGGTGAGACTGTCGCCGTCACAGGCAATACCGAGCTCTCGCACCTCGGAGATCCAGCGCGAGATCTTCTCGCCCTCCGCATTGCGCTCATCGAGGTCGTGATTGCCGGAGCAGAGGATCACGCGGGTCCGCGTCGCGAGCAGCGCGAGGTATTTTTTCACCACTACGATCTGCGCGCGAAAATCCACCATCGAGCCGATGTCGAGCGCATCGCCGGCAAAGATCACGAGGTCGAATTGCGGCGCCGCGCTGACCAGCCAGTCGAGCTGAGGCAGCGAGTAGTGCAGGTCGGCCACGACCAGGCAGCGCATTGAAAATCCATTCGAGATCGAAATGTCCAGGGAATTCCAGGTCGCTACGAAGCAAGAAGCGGACCAGAATGGCCGCGTCTATCGTCAATCGCGGGGGGCTGGACCAGTTTGTCGAATTCTGATGTCGTGGCCTGCCCCCAACGCGGTGTCCGCATGACCTCCTTCAAGACCATTCGTGCCCGCGCCGAGAAGCGCAAGGGCGGCCCCAAGGCGCTCGACAAGCTGATGCCTGACAAGCCCGACCTGAAGGGGTTGGCCAAGCTCGGCGACGATCGCATCCTCGCCGAGATGACCAGGCGGGTGTTTTGCGCAGGCTTCGCCTGGAGCGTGATCGATGCGAAATGGGACGGCTTTGAAGAGGCGTTCCTGGATTTCCAGCCGGCCAAGCTCACCTTCCAGCCCGAGGACTATTGGGAAGGCCTCTTGCGCGACACGCGCATCGTGCGCAACGGCGCCAAGATCATGTCGGTGCGCGACAACGCCAGCTTCGTCCAGGAGATCGCGAAAGAGCACGGCAGCTTCGGCAAGTTTCTGGCGAAATGGCCGCCATCCAACGAGATCGGCCTGCTCGACCTCCTCACCAGGCGCGGCAGCCGCCTGGGTGGCAACACCGGCCAGATGCTGCTGCGCTTCGTCGGCTGGGACGGCTTTGTCACCTCCAAGGACGTCGTCGCCTGCTTGCGCGATGCCGGCCTCGACATCGCCGAAGAGGTCAAGTCCAAGGGCGATCTCGCCAAGGTGCAGGCGCAGTTCAACGCCTGGGCCGAGGAGACGGGTCTGCCCTACACATATCTGTCACGCATCTGCGCGCTGTCGATCGGCGAGGTCAGGAGCGAGCAATAAGTCACGAGAAGCAAGGAGAACAAGAATGGCAAAAGCCTATTGGGTTGCCACCTACCGCGCGATCAGGAATCCCGACGCCATGGCGGCCTACGCCAAACTGTCACGTCCGGCCATCGAGGCCGCCGGTGGACGCGTGCTTGCGCGCGGGATGCCGGTTGCGGCTTTTGAGCATGGTCAGATGGAACGCGTCGTTCTCATTGAGTTCGACAGCGTCGAGCGCGCCAGGGCGGCGTATGAAAGTCCCGCCTACAAGGTCGCTCATGACCTGCTCGGAGACGGCGCCGACCGCGACATCCGGATCGTCGAAGCCGTCGATTAGCGCTGCTGAACGCTGGATCGTGAAGATCGTGTGGCGATCTCGTGCCGTGAGCGCGGCAGGTGCAACGCGCAATCACGAAATACATTTTTCCGGAACATTTGTGTGCAGCACCCGTTCGGGAATTTGAGCCAGGCGAACAGCGGAGCAGGGAACGCCCGTTCTGGCTCACACCCATGAAACCCGACGCGACAGAAACGGAGCAGCCCATGAAGCTCACATCCGAACAGGTGAAGCAGACTGTCAACCAACTCGGCGCCCAGGTGCTGCCCGACGAGCATCCCGCGATGCCTCAGCTCAACAGCATGTTCGGCGAGCACACCTTCTTCGTCGATGAGAGGGGCTTGAAGGTCCTCGAGCCCACGCCGTCACTCAACGCCGAACGCCAGACCGGCGAAGTCGTCAGCCTCGCCGACTGGAGCGACGCCGACCTGACACGCCTGATGGCCCACGAGCCCGAGCCGACCGGCGTGATCGTCGTGTTCGAGCACGTGAGGCATTGATCGGCCCAAGCGGATCGACACTCTCATCGGTGGCGGGTTTGAAAAATCCCGTCACCCTCATGCTTCGACCGGGATCTCGATGGCGATCTGGGTCCCCGGACCTGCCTTGCTCTCAAGTCGCAGGCGCCCGTTAAGCGAGGACGCCACCAGATTGAAAGCGATGTGGAGCCCCAGGCCTGCATTGCCGCTTTCGCGACTCGTTGTGACGAACGGATCGAAGACGTGCGCCTGGAGTCGATCGGGGATCCCGACGCCTTCATCGGCGCAGACGAGGCGGACCGATTTCGGCTCCGGTTGGCTGACTGTGATTGCAAACCTGCCGCCTTTTTTGTCGGGGTAGGCGTGCCCGGCAGCATTCAGAGCAAGATTGCTGATCACCTGGGCAAGCGCTCCGGGGTAGCTGTTGAGCCTGATCCCCGCCGGGCACTTTACGTCGACCGCCAAAGCATGGTGCGACAGCAGCGGACCAAGCTTGGACATCAATTCGGACAACCAATCCCGAAGCTCGAACGTGCGCCGGTCCTCGTCGGCCTGATTGACTGCGACCTGCCTGAAGCTATGCACCATTTCAGATGCCCGGTGCAAATTGTCGAAGGTCAGATCGAGGCCCTGCTTGAGCCGGTCAATTCCCTTGGTCAGATCGGACCGCCGGACCGACGTTCCGCCCAACGCATCCGCCATGGTCTGTAGATCAGTCTGCATGGTGGTCGATGTCGTCAGGGCCAGCCCGAGCGGCGTGCTGACCTCGTGCGCGACACCTGCCACCAATTGCCCGAGCGAGGCGAGCTTTTCCGCCTGCACGAGGTGCTCCTGGGTCGCGCGCAGATCGCGTAGCGATGCCTCCGACCGCTCCTTTTCCCGTTGCAGTGCCTCGGACGTTCGGAACTGCTTCCGCGCGCGATACTCGCGCGCAGCCACGGCGTAGAGCGATAATGCGTAAGCGTTCCCGACAAGGGAATGATTGATGAATCTCAGGCCCGTCGGCAGCGTCGGCGCGAACGTCTCGGCGACGATCAGCGCCACCCACGACAGCGCGCAGAAAATCGCCAGCGAGCCGATCCGCAATGGCAGCATGGTCGAGACGAACAGGATGATCATCATCATCCCGGGCGCGGCAAACGTGAAGCCTGACGGCAGCACAAGATAGATGCTCGGCAGGATGCAGCCGGGAATGACGCAATAGACGAGGAAGATCGTCTCCGCCCACGGCTTCATCCATCGCCGTGACAGCAGCGCGGTCAAAGGCAGCAGCACGAACAGTGCAGTGCCGCCGCGGATGGCGAGCGTGGTCGGAACGACTTCGGGGTAGAGCACCCAATCCCAGATGGTATAGCCGGCATAGGTGGCGGCGCCGAGCAGCATCGCGATCTGCGTCCACCCGAGACTGCCGCGGACGTATTGGTCGACGAACCGCCGCTCCTCGATGCGATCTTCAAAGCGCAATCCCAGGCGTATCAATAGAGCAAGCATTCCAACATCAATCGCGAAAAAGCGTATTGGATGTCTCTACGACAGGTTTGGAGCCGCGTCCCGGATAAAGATGTCGCGTCCGCCGGGGGCTCTTCCAGCCTGGTTCAAATGCCGAAAGTCAGCTGCGGCTCCGGATCGTCCCCGTCCTGGAGGGAAGACAGCGATACCCCCAGCAACCTGACGGAGTTGGGCAGCGGCATCTCGACTTCGAGCAGGCCGCACGCCAGCCGTTCCAGCTCGTCCCGGCCTGCAACCGGCGTTGTGACGGACCTGCTGCGCGTGATGATCTCGAAGTCGGCAAACTTTATCTTCAAGGTGACGGTGCGGCCCCGGTTGCCGGTCGCCTCGCAATGGCGCCAGACCTTGTCGACGAGAGGTCTGAGCTCGGCGACCAGCGCGTCGAATTCGGTGAGGTCGGTCGAGAACGTGTTCTCCGCCCCGATGGACTTGCGGATCCGGTTGGCCCGGACCGGCCGTTCGTCGACACCGCGGGAGATCCAGTAGTAATACGCGCCCGACTTGCCGAAATTCGCATTCATGAACTCCAGCGTCTGGTTGCGGATGTCGAGACCGGTGAACATGCCGAACGCATTCATCTTCGCACTGGTCGCCGGGCCTATCCCGTGGAACTTGCCGACGGGAAGCGCTTCGACGAAGGCGGGCCCCATCTCCGGCGAGATCACGAACTGACCGTTGGGCTTGCGATGGTCGGAGGCGAGCTTGGCCAGAAACTTGTTGTAGGAGATGCCCGCCGAAGCATTGAGGCCCGTCTCGGCTTTGATCTTCTCGCGAATCCGCAGCGCGATGTCCCGCGCCAGCGGGATGCCTTGCAGGTTTTCCGTCACGTCGAGATAGGCTTCGTCGAGCGACAACGGTTCGATGACAGGCGTGTGCTCGGCAAAGATGTCGCGGATCTGCCTGCTGATCGCCTTGTAGACCTCGAAGCGCGGCCTGACGAAGATCAGATCGGGGCACTGTCGCTTCGCGGTCACCGACGGCATGGCCGAGCGAACGCCGAACTTGCGGGCCTCATAGCTGGCGGCCGCGACGACGCCGCGTTCGGCGGAGCCGCCGACTGCGACCGGCTTCCCGCGCAGGTCCGGATTGTCGCGCTGTTCCACGGACGCATAGAAGGCATCCATGTCGATATGGATGATCTTGCGGACGGGCGGGGCCTCGCCGGTCTCCGTGCCGGATTCGCTCATGGAAGGATGATACAATTGCGCAGAGCGAAGCGCGAGGTGATGGATGCTTCAGTTATTGGTCTTCGTCGTCGCTGTGGTCGGCATCGGCTGGTTGATCGGTGCGACCAATCTTCCAGGAGAATGGTATGCGGCCCTTGCCAAGCCGGGTTTCGTGCCGCCGAACTGGGCGTTCCCGGTGGCGTGGACTATCCTTTACATCATGATCGCGGCTGCGGGCTGGCGGACTTTTCGCCGTGAGCCATCGGGTCGAGCGATGCAGGTCTGGGCCGCGCAGCTGGCGCTCAATTTCGTCTGGTCCCCGGTGATGTTCACGATGCACCAGATCGGAGCCGCGCTCGTCATACTCATTTGCCTGTTCGTCGCGATCGTGACCTACATCAGTCTCGAGATGTCACGGGACAGGCTGGCCGCCGCGTTGTTCGTGCCTTACGCAGCCTGGGTCGCCTTTGCCAGCATGCTCAATGCGGCCATCTGGCGCTTGAATTGAGGCGATCTGTCCAAGGTTCATCAAAGAGCAATCTCAGGCTTGTGAGTGGCGAGCCTAGGCGCGCGTTCCTATATGGGAGCGCGGAGGACAGCCAATGCAATACAGCTCCGAGCTCATTCGGACCATGCGCCAGGCCCTCGAGACCGTGATGGCGAGCGTGCCGGCCCATCAGTCGGTGTTCGGTCTGAAAGCGGCCGTAGCCGAATGCATCCTGAAGGCTGCCGCGCACGGCCAGACGTCATACGACGGTCTGGTGACGTCCGCCTCCGACCAGATCCAGTCGATCATCTCGATGCTGACGTGAGCGCGTGCTCCGGGTCGAGCAGACGTCTCGCGTTAGTGCACGCGAGGCACTAACCGTTGGCGGCCGCGCGCCGGGCAGGAGTTGATTGGGAAAACTGCGCCACAGGATGGCGCACCCGACACGATTCGAACGTGTGACCTTTGCCTTCGGAGGGCAACGCTCTATCCAGCTGAGCTACGGGTGCTAGTCGAGGTTCATTTAGCCGATTGGCGGGGGGCGGGCAACCGCTTCTCGCCGGGAGATTTCATGCCGATTTGCGGGCGGCGCGGCCAGGAACCGGCTCCCGGCCGAGGCCTGCGAATTCGGCGAGCGCGCGTTCGGCGCAGATGACGCGGTTGCGGCTGAGCCGTTTGGCGGCATAGAGCGCCTCGTCGGCCGCGCCCAGCAGGCGGTCGGGATTGCCGTCGGCCTCGCCGGGGATATGGCTGGCGACGCCGACGCGGAGGGTGACGTGGTCGCCGGCGCCCTCGGCGCCGTGCGCGATCCCCAAGGCCATCACGGCACGGCGGATCTCCTCGGCGCTGGCGCAGGCGGCATCGCAATCCATGTCCGGCAGGATCAGCGCGAACTCTTCCCCGCCATAGCGGCTGGCGAGGTCGAGCGGGCGCAGGGCGTGGCGGCTGACGACATCCGCGACCGCGCGCAGGCATTCGTCGCCGCTCTGGTGGCCATGCCGGTCGTTGAACAGCTTGAAATGGTCGACGTCGACGAACAGCAGCGCCATCGGCTTCTGCGTCCGCTGGGCGCGGGCCCATTCGCTCATCAGCATCTGGTCGAAGGAGCGGCGGTTCGACAGGCCGGTCAGCCCGTCCCTGGTCGCGAGCTCCTTGAGCGCCGTCTCGGCGCGCTTCTGATCGGTGAGGTCGCGCAGCGTCTCCACCACGGCGATCAGATGGCCGGCCTCGTCGTGGATGGGGCCGGCGTCGATCGCGAGATAGAGCTGGCTGCCGAGCTTGGGCATCACGCACCAGTTCTCCGCGGAAAAGCCGAGCCCGTTGTGGCCGCGTGCGGCATATTCCGAATAAAACTCCGGGAGCTGCTCGGGACGGTCGAGCGCGACCAGGTCGGCGAGGCAAGGGCGCCTGGTCTCGTAGAAGGCCTGCCAGTGCTTCGTCGTGCCGATCACCTCCGAGGCGGGGACGCCGGTCAGCCGCTCGCAGGCTCTGTTCCAGATCACGACGCGGCGCCTGGGGTCGATCACGAAGGTCGGCACCACCAGATGCTGCATCAGCCGCACGGCATAGGAATCCGCGACGTCGACGGCTTTCGCTGACGCTTTCCTGGGCTTCGCCATCTCAGGCCACCGCCGCCACCGGCGCGGCATCGGTCGGGCCGAACAGCCTTCGCACCTCGGTCGCCGGCTTCGGTTTGCTGAAAAGATAACCCTGCATCTCCGTGCAGCCGAGCGCGCGCAGCATCTCGCGCTGCGCCTCGGTCTCCACGCCTTCGGCAACCGTGGTCATGTTGCTGGCCGCGGCGATGTTCACCACCGCCTGCACGATCACCGGCGCGCCGCTCTCGTCCGCGATGTCGGCGACGAAGCAGCGGTCGATCTTGATCTTGTCGAACGGGAAGCGCTTCAGATAGCTCAGCGAGGAATAGCCGGTGCCGAAATCGTCGAGCGCGATGCGCACGCCGATGGAACGGAGCTGATGCAGGATCGAGAGCGCGGCCTCGTCGTCGCGGATCAGCACAGCCTCGGTGATTTCGAGCTCGAGCCGGGAGGGAGCGAGCCCGGAGGCGGCGAGGGCGCCCGCAATCCGCAGCGCCAGCGTGTCGCATTTCAACTGCACCGGCGAGACGTTGACCGCAATCCGCACATCCGCCGGCCAGGTCGCGGCCTCGTTGCAGGCCATGCGCAGCACCCAGTCGCCGAGCTCGTTGATCAGGCCGGTATCCTCGGCGATCGGAATGAACTCCGCCGGCGACACCCAGCCGCGTTCGGGATGCCGCCAGCGCAGCAGCGCCTCGCAGCCCGACACGTCGTTGGTGCGCAAATCGACCAGCGGCTGGTAGTGGATCTCGAAGCCGCCATTCACCAGCGCCTGGCGCAAATCCTGCTCCATGGTCAGGCGCGCCTTGGCGCTCGCATCCATCTCCGGCTCGAAGAAGCGATGGGTGCGGCGTCCTTCGGCCTTGGCGCCGTACATCGCCAGATCGGCGTGCTTGATGAGCTGGTCGAGATCGCTACCGTCCTGCGGCGCCAGCGCGATGCCGATGCTGGCGTCGGTGGAGAGCTGATGGCCGAGGCAGTGATAGGGCTGGCGGATCGCCTCGTAGATCCGCGTCACGAACGACAGCACGTCCGCAGAGGACTGGATGCCGGTCTGGATCACCGCGAACTCGTCGCCGCCGAGCCGTGCGATCAAATCGTTTCTCTTGAGGCAGCCGCGCAGCCGGGTCGCGATCGCCTTCAACAGCTCATCGCCGACGTGATGGCCGAGCGAATCGTTGATGCCCTTGAATTCGTCGACGTCGATATACAGCAGCGCGAACTGCTCGCCGCCGGCGACCTTCGTCAGCTCGCGCTCGATCTGGTCGCGGAACAGCGTGCGGTTCGGCAGGTCGGTCAGCGCGTCGTAATGCGCCATATGCGCGATCTTCTCGTCGGCGCGCCGCCGCTCGGTGACGTCATCGACGACGCTGATGAGGTAGCGCGGCTCGCCGGACTTGTCGCGAATGCCGATTCGGGTCGAGGTGATGTAGCGCGGTCCCTTGGTCTGGCTTTGCCAGGCGTGCTCGTCCTTGAACAATCCGTCGGCCGCCTCCAGCGCCTTGCTGTCGTCGTCAGTGACGACCCGGGCAGCGTCATCCGGATATATGTCGAAGGGAGTTTTGCCGACGATGGCTTCACTCGATTGGCCGAATTGCTCCACGGCAGTCCGGTTGATCAGCAGATATTGCCGCGTCCGGGCATCCTTCACCGTGATCTGCGAGGGGATGTGATCGATGATCTCGCGCAGGAACATGTAGTTGCGGTCGCGTTCCTGCTCCAGATTGCGCCGGTCGGTGATTTCCTCGATCGTGGCGACCCATCCGCCCTGCGCCAGCGGGGTGTTGATGACCTGGAAGGCGCGGCCGTTGGGCAGTTCGTGGATCCTGTTGGAAACCTTGCCTTCGGCGACGACCCGCATCACATCGGTGCAAAATGCCTCGACGTCGCCGCCGAACGCGCCACGCTCCTTGCGATGCTGCATCGCCTCGCGGATGTGACAGCCGGGCTTGATGACGTCGTGGGACAGGCCGAACATCTCGGAGTAGCGGCGGTTGCAGGTGACGATGAATCCGGCGGCGTCGTACAGGATCAGCCCTTGCGACATGTTGTTCAGGGCGGTGTCGAGCCGCAGCCGTTCCGCTTCGATCCGCTCCTGGGCTTCCCGGTTCTGCCGGCTGATCTGGCGGATGATCAGGAAGAGGATCAACGCGATCACGATCGCCGAAAGCGTTGCCGTGGTGACCATGAAGCCGGTCTGCTGGCGCCAGTCGGCCAGCGCGGCGCTCGTGGTGTTGGTCGCGACGATGACCAGCGGGAAATGCGACAGCGAGGCCCCCGAGCCAAGGCGGTCCTCGCCGTCGATCGGACCCTTGACGCGCAGCGTGTGCCGGCCGCCCTCGGCCAGCATCTTGCGCATCAGCGGCGCGTCCTTGAAATTCCTGCCGATCAGCTCTTCGACGTGCGGATAGCGCGCCAGCATCTTGCCTTCGCGATCGAACAGCGAGATTGCCGTACCCTCGGCAAGCGCGACAGATGCGAAATACTCGCGGTAGCTGTCCGGATCGATCCTCCGGACCATTGTGCCGAGGAAGGTGCCATCTGCGCCGTTCAGCCGCCGCGCGACGACCGTGGTCCATTTGCCGATGATGAAGCTGCGGACGGATTCCAGGATGACCGGTTCGGCCATCGGATCGGATTTGAACGTCTGGAAGTAGGCGCGCGAGGAAACGTTGATCTTGGGCAGCGGCTCGGCCCGCGACCAGTTGATCAGCTCGCCGTCGGCATCGTAGATCGCGATGTCGCCGAGATAGGACACGGAGCTGATCTTGCTCCGCAGCATCTGGTTCGTGGCCGCTCCGGACATGCGCTCGCGGAACATCGCGGGCGAGGCGATCTCCGGCAGGTTCATCTGCCCGATCAGGTCGGCCGCGACGATGTCGGAATCCTGGAATTGCTGATCGAAATGCCGTGCGATCAGCTGCACTGTGTTTTCCAGCTCGCGCTCGCGATTGGCCAGGGTGCGCTCGCGGAATTCGCCGACGGCCATGGCGGTCACGGCAAAGATCCCCGCGACCAGCAACACGCCGCACAGGGTCAGCCACAGGACGGGACCACGCCGCGTCGCGGCCTCCCAACCGCCTCTCGCGGCTAGGGATATTCCGGCTGCGATCCCTGCAAAGACCTGGTGCATTACCCCCCTCCCTGGAGGGACAGGAATACACCGCACAAATGGCGCAAACCTTAGGAAAGCCAGTTACCTAAGCATTAATCCGGTTGCGCGAGCTGGCCCTTGTGCAGCGAAACGAGAATCGCGCCGCGGTTGTGCGTCGCGCACAGCAATCGCTGCGCTGCATCGTTAACCGATGCTTAATGCGAGGCGCCCGCACTCTTGTCGCCGCCGCCATGGCGCAGCCGTCCGACTACGCCGGTAGGGAAGAAATAGACGCTGGCGATGAACAGCAGCCCGAGCCACAGCAGCCAGCGATCGGGATGCAACAACCCCGGCAGCAGCGGCAGGCCTGCTTCGCTCGCCGCCTTCGAGGCAACGCCCATCAACGACTGAAGATAGTTCTGGGCGAGGATGAAGATGGTGGCGCCGATGATCGCACCATAGATCGTGCCCATGCCGCCGATCACCACCATCAGGAGAATGTCGAGCATGATCGAGAAGCTGAGCGAGGTGTCGGGTCCGGCGTAGCGCAGCCACAGCGCGTTCAAAATGCCGGCGCTGGCGGCGACCAGCGCGGCGAGGCAGTTGGCGTAGGTCAGATGGAAGACAGTGCGAAAGCCGAGCGCCTCGGCGCGAAAACGGTTCTCGCGGATCGCCTGGAGCACGCGCCCGAACGGCGAGTTCACGACACGCAACAAAGCGAGGATCATCAGGGCGGAGATCGCGAACACCAGGTAGAAGGTCAGGATGCGGCCGTTGATCTCGAATCCGAACAGGTTTTTGGAGATCAGCACGGTGCCGGGCCGCAACAGCTCCGGCAGCTGGAAGCTGCGCCCGTCCTCGCCGCCGGTCAGCCAGGACAATTGCGAAGCCAGCACCTGGAAGGCGGAAGCGACCGCGAGCGTGATCATGGCAAAGAAGATCGCGGCGACCCGCAACGAGAACAAGCCGATTGCGAGCGCGAGCAGCGCCGCGAGCGGCAGGCCGACGACGATGCCGGTTGCGACCGCGGCCCAGTTCGGGCCCATGCCGTACAGCGCGATCGCGATGGCGTAGCTGCCGATGCCGTAGAACATGGTGTGGGCGAACGACACCGAGCCGGTATAACCGAGCAGGAGGTCGTAGGAGGCGACCAGCGCGGCGAAGACGCAGATCTTGGCGGCGACGTTCAGCGCCTTGGCGCCCGGAAACAGGAACGGCGTCGCCGCCAGCGCCAGGATGATGACGACAAGCAGGAGTGTAAGGACGCGGCTGCGCGGCGGATCGCCGGAGAGAAGCATCATCGGCTGGTCACCGCATAGAGGCCGCGCGGCCGCCACATCAGAATGGCGACCATCAGCAGGATGTTGGAGACGAGGGCGAGTTTCGGCACCAGGAAGCCGCCGTAATTGGCGACCATCGCGACCAGGATGGCACCGATGAAGCAGCCGCCGATCGACCCTAAGCCGCCGATGATGACGACGATGAAGATCAGGACGGTGAGGTCGTCGCTCATGGAGGCGTGGACCTGCTCGCGATAGAGCGCCCACATCACGCCCCCGAGGCCGGCGAGCGCCGAGCCCGTCATGAACACGCCGAGAAACAGGCGGCGGATGCGATAGCCGAGCGCCTCGACCATCTCGCGGTTCTCGACACCGGCGCGGATCAGAAGGCCGAGCTTGGTGCGGTTGAGCACGAGCTGGATCGCGATGAAGACCGCGAGGCCGATCAGCATCGCCAGCACGCGGTATTTGGCGATCGCGACGTCGCCGAGGATGAAGGAGCCCCGCAGCGATGTCGGCAGCGGCATCGGGATGATCTGCGGTCCCCACAGCGCATAGAGCGTCTGCTCGGCGACGATCAGGCCGCCCGTCGTCATCAGGATCTGCTTCAGATGCTGGCCGTAGACGGGCAGGATCAGCACGCGCTCGACGACCAGGCCGAGCGCGCCGGACACCGCCATCGACAGCAGCGCCGCCGGCGCCAGCACCGCAAGGTTCATCCACAGCGAATCCGCCTGCATCGAGGCCGCGAATGGTGCCAGCACGAGCGTCGCGACATAGGCGCCAACAGCGATGAAGGCGCCGTGGCCGAAATTGAGCACGTCCATCAGGCCGAACACCAGCGTCAGGCCGGAGGCCATGATGAAGATCATCATGCCCATGGCGAGGCTCGCGGCGGTCAATGTCAGCCAGGTGCTGGGTGACCCGACCAGGGGAATCATCGCAAGCGCCAGTGCGACCGGCAGCAGGATCGGCGCAAGATCGCGCTTCGGCTTCGGCAGCGGATCATTTGCGGCGAGTTCAGTCACTGATGCGCCTCCAGGCTCAGGCCGAGCAGCCGCTCCTGCAGCGGCACGTCGGCGGCCAGCGCCGCCATCTCGCCGCGATGGACGATGGTGCCGTTATCCATGACCAGCACGTTGTCGCCGAGCTCGCGCGCGGCAAAGAAATTCTGTTCGACCAGCAGGATCGTCGCGCCCTTGCGCTTGATCTCCTTCAGGCACTCGATCAGTGCCATGACGATCGCGGGCGCCAGCCCCTTGGTCGGCTCGTCGATCAGAAGCAGCTTGCGCGGCTCGACGATGGCGCGCGCGATCGACAACATCTGCTTCTGCCCGCCCGAGAGGCTTCCGGCGCGCGACAGCCAGAACCGACGCAGCGCGGGGAAGAAGCCGAAGATCCAGTCGAGCTGGGTATCGTCGAGCGGCCCGTCGCGCGCCGCCAGCACCAGATTTTCCTTCACCGTGAGGTCGGAGAACACCGCCATGCTCTCTGGCACGTAGCCGACGCCGAGCCGCGCGATGTCGGGCGTGGCGCGGCTCTCGATGCGCTCGCCGGCAAGGCTGATCTCGCCGCTGGAGGCCTGCCACAGGCCCATGATGGTCCGCAGCGTCGTGGTCTTGCCGGCGCCGTTGCGGCCGAGCAGCATGGTGGTCTGGCCCTGCGGCACTGCGAGGTCGATGCCCTGGAGGATGTGGTAGCGGCCGATATGCGTGTGCACGCCGGAGAGCTTTAGGAGATCGGTCATGCTGCACTCTTTGGAGCAACGCCGAGATAGGCTTCCTGCACGATCGGCGAGGCGATCACCTCGGCCGGCGGGCCATCGGCGACGAGCTGCCCGTTATGCAGCACGATGATACGGTCGGCGAGCGAGCGCACCACGTCCATCTTGTGCTCGACCAGGAGGATGATCTTGCTCTTGTCCTGCTTCAGTTGCGCGATCAGGTTGAGGACGACAGGCACCTCGTCGATGCTCATGCCGGCGGTCGGCTCGTCGAACATGAACACTTTCGGCTCCAGCGCGATCATCAGCGCCACCTCGAGCTTGCGCTGGTCGCCATGCGACAGCGCGGTCGCGGCGACGCCGCGGCGGTTGCCGAGTGCGACCTGTTCGAGGATGGCATCGGCGCGGGCGATCAGGTCGCGGCGGACCATCCAGGGCCGCAGCATGTCGTAATGGGTGCCGCTGGCCGCCTGCACCGCGAGGCGGACGTTCTCCTCCACGGTGAGGTTCGGGAACAGGTTGGTGAGCTGGAAGGCGCGCCCGAGGCCCGCGCGGGTGCGCAGCGGTGCGGAATGCTGGGTGATGTCGGCGCCGTCAAACAGGATGCTGCCGCGTGAGGCGCGCAGCTGGCCCGAGATCAGGTTGAAATAGGTGGTCTTGCCGGCGCCGTTCGGCCCGACGATCGCGGTGAGTTCGCCCGGGCGGAACGTGCAGGTGACGCTGTTGACCGCGACATGGCCGCCGAAGCGGATGGTGAGGTCGCGCGTCTCTAGCGTCAGGGCCATCGGGATAACTCTGGAGGATTTGAACGGGGTCCTCTCCCCGCGCGTGCGGGGAGAGGAGATTTGATCTCAGCGCTTGTTGCGGACCGGAACGTCCATGTCCTCGATCTTCAGCTCGCGCACCGGCTCGAGCACGGCCCAGGCGACGTTCGGATCGACCTTGACCTTGAAGTGATACATGCTCTGGAGCGCCTGATGGTCTTCCTTGCGGAACACCATCTTGCCCTTCGGCGTGTCGAACTCCAGCCCTTCCATCGCCGTGATCAGCTTCTCGGTGTCGGTCGACTTCGCCTTGGTGACGGCGGCGACGACGGACATCGCGGCCGCAAAGCCACCCGCGGTGAAGAAGTCCGGCGGCGCGTTGAAGCGCTTTTGGTGCTCGGCGACGAACCAGTCGTTCACCGGGTTCTTCGGGATCTCATAGAAATAATAGGTCGCGCCTTCCATGCCGGGCAGGCCCTTATAGGCGGCGAGCGCCGGCAGGATGTTGCCGCCGGTCGAGAGCTCGATGCCGTAGCGCTTCGGGTCCATGTCCTGAAGCTTGGCCAGCGGATTGCCGGCGCCGGCCCAGATCACCCAGATCACCTTGCGGCCGGGCTTGTCCTTCAGCGCGTCGAACAGGCGCTGGCCGACCGCGGTGAAGTCGGTGGTGTTGGTCGGAGCATATTCTTCCGCGGCGAGGGTCGCGCCGGTCTTGGCCAGCGCCTCCTTGAAGGCGGCGACGCCGTCGCGGCCGAAGGCGTAGTCCTGGGCCAGCGTCGCAACGGTGACGCCCTGCTTGCCGATCGCGACCGCGTTCGAGATCGCGTCCTGCGACGAATTGCGCGCGGTGCGGAAGATGTAGCGATTCCACTTCTCGCCGGTAATCTGGTCCGCGACCGCGGGCTCGACGATCAGGATCTTCTTGTTCTCCTCGGCGACGGGGAGAATGGCGAGGGCTGCGGCCGACGAGGTCGTGCCGATCGCGATGTCGGCCTTGTCGTCCTGATAGGCTTCCGCGAGCGCGGCCTTCGACAGGTCGGGCTTGCCCTGGTCGTCCTTGGTGATGACGACGATCTTGCGACCGTCGAGCGTCATGGTGCCCTTGGTGGCGTATTCAAAACCCATTTGCAGGCCGGTTTCGGTCTGCTTGGCATAGGCCTCGAGCGGGCCGGTCTTGCCGTAGATCAGTGCGACCTTGAGGTCGTCGGCTTGCGCGGAGGCACCCGCGGCCAGGCCGAGAATGGCTGCTGTGAGAATGAGCGATCGACGCACGATGGTTCCTCCCTAAATGAACTGCCTTGGCCACAGCGATTTGCACAAGTGTGCAAACATTGCAATTCCACCTTCCGGCGGAGCCTGCACGAGGCGCATGTGACAGTCTCTTGACGCGTGCGTGCCGGATCGTCGCAAGCCGCGACCAATTCGCGTTAACGATTCCCTGGCTTCACGTCAGCCCATGCGTTTCCTCAACTCGGCTGAGAGCAAGCCCTGCGCCAGATGCGGAGTGTTGCATCCCTATGGCTGAAAATGCGGCAGCTTCACTGCAAATGCCGCGGGCGAACGCCGATGTCGCCGTGTCAGGAATCCGAGACTCCAGACACGCGCTGTCTCGAAATTCAGACAGGCGGCGATCCCGACGCCAGTCCGAACTTGGCGAGCTTCTTGTAGAACGTCGCGCGCGAGATGCGCAGCATCCGTGCGGCTTCCGAGATCTGCCCGTTGCTGGCGGCGAGCGCATGCTCGAGCGTCTGCTTCTCGAACTCCGCCTCGGCTTCGGCATAGGGGACGACCGAGCCGATCATCTGCGGCGCCGGTTGCGGGGCGGCATCCGCGCTGACCGGCAGGATGTGAACGAAATCGTCGCCGGTCAGGCGCCCGGAATCGCTGAGGATCAGCGCGCGCTCCAGAATGTTGCGGAGCTCGCGGACGTTGCCGGGCCAGTCGTAGCGCGCGAGCGCCGACAATCCGCTCGGCGTGATCCTGGCATTGAGGAAATCGCCGGAGGCGCCGATGTCCTCGATCAGCCGCGCGCAGATGTCGGGCAGATCGTCGAGGCATTTTCTGAGAGGAGGCAGGTCGATCGAGAGCACGTTGAGGCGGTAGTAGAGATCGGCGCGGAAGGCGCCGTCGCTGACGCGCTTGCGCAAGTCCACATTGGTCGCGGCAATGACGCGCACATCGACCTTGGTGATCCTGTCCGAACCGAGCGGCTCGATCTCGCGCTCCTGCAGCACGCGCAACAGCTTGGCCTGCAATTGCAGCGGCATCTCGCCGATCTCGTCGAGGAACAGCGTGCCGCCATCGGCGATCCGGAACTTGCCCTCGCGGCCCCTGCGGTCGGCGCCGGTGTAGGCGCCCGGCGCAGTGCCGAAGAATTCGGACTCGATCAGCGTTTCCGGGATCGCCGCGGCATTGACGCTGACGAACGGCTTGTCCGCACGCGAGGACGCATTGTGGATCGCCTGCGCCAGCAGTTCCTTGCCGGTGCCGGTCTCGCCGGTGAGCAGCACGGTCACGCTCTGCCGTGCCGCGCGCTTGGCGAACTCCTTGGCCTGCGCGATCGCCGGTGTCGTGCCGACGAAATCGGCAAGGGTGAAGCGCGCCGCGCGGGCGTTGGACAATTGCCGCCGCGCCAGCCGCAGATCGCTCTCGAGCCGGGTGACGCGGGCGAGCAGCGGCTTGAGGCTCTCGAGGTGGTCATAGAGCACGAAGCCGATCGCGCCGATGACATTGCGGTCCTCGTCCTCGATCGGCATGCGCGTCACCACGAGCTGTTCGCCGCCGAGCTCCATGATGTCGAGCAGGATCGGCTCGCCGCTCTCGGCGACGTTCCGCATCAGGCTGTTCGGGATGATCTCCTCGATCGGCCGTCCGATTGCTTCGGTGGTGTGCTTGAGGCCGAGCGAGGCCAGGTATTTCTCGTTGACGTAGATGACCCGCCCGGCGCGATCGATCGCGATCGCGCCCTCGCACAGATGCTCCAGCCGCTCGAACAGCGTCACCATCGCCCGCGCGCGGACATAGGCGGGATTGGTGACGTCGGGAGAGGATGGTGACATGGCGCGCCTCGGGGAGGTTCGCCTGTTTCTTACCAAAAGCGCAGTAATTTCAAAGGGGAATCGGTGTGACGGGGTTAACGCCGATACCCGTTGGCCCGCGAATAGCCCTGGCGGTTCTGCTGCATCGGGCGGCTGGCCACGTTGGCGCGGGACTCGCTGGAAGCGGGGGTTGCGAGCTTGAGCTCCTCGAGGAAGATCGGCCGGGCGAAATAATAGCCTTGCGCGTAGCGGATCTTGGTCGCGGCCTGCAGATAGGCCAGCTCCTCGTAGGATTCGAGACCTTCGGCGATCACGGTCATGCCGAGCGCTTCGCTCAGGGATTCGATCGCGCGCAAGATGCCCTGGCTGCGCGGGCGCTTATGGATGTCGGTGATGAAGGAGCGGTCGATCTTGATCTCGTCGGCGGTGATGTCGGCGAGCGCCGAGAGCGAGGAATAGCCTGTGCCGAAATCGTCGATCGAGATGCCGACGCCGAGCTTGCGGAACATCGGCAGGATCTCGGCCTGGAAGTGATTCTTGGCGACGAAGGCGTCTTCCGTCACCTCGATCATGAAGCGCTGCGGAAAGCCGGTGTCGTCGAGCGCCTGGGCGAAATTGCGCATGAATTCGGGATTGCCGGCCTGCTTGGCGGCGACGTTGATGCTGATGGTCGCTTCCGCGCCGAAGGTGTCGTTGATCAGGTCGATCGACTTGACGATCTCGGCGAGCACGAGATGGGTGAGTTCGTCGATCAGTCCCAATTCGCTGGCAAGGTTGATGAACGAGCCCGGCGCCTGGATCACGCCCTCGTCGTCGCGCAGGCGCACCAGCGCTTCGATGCCCTTCACGGCCTGGGTCCGGATGTCGACCTTGGACTGGAACGCGCAGCAGAAGCGCTTTTCCAGGATCGCGAGCCGCAGCGACTGCTCGATCTTGGTCCGCGCCTGTGCCTCGCGCTCCATGCTGGCGTCGAAGAACGCCGCCATTCCCTTGCCGTCATTCTTGATGCGGTACATCGCGATGTCGGCATTCTGGCGCAGCGTCTCGAAGCTGCGGCCGTGATCGGGATAGAGACTGATGCCGACCGAGGTGGAGGCGAACAGCTCCGAACTGTCGATGAAGAACGGCGCAGTCAGCCGCTCCAGCGTCGACTGCATGAACTCGGCGACTTCCTCCTGGCTCTGGATCGGCGAGAGCAGCAGCAGGAATTCGTCGCCGGAAATGCGCGACAGCATGTCGGAATCGCGCAGGTCGCGCCCGAGCCGCTTCGACAGCTCGACCAGCAGCGCGTCGCCGACGGCGTGGCCGTAATAGTCGTTGATGTGCTTGAAATTGTCGACGTCGAGGAAGGCTAGCGCGAAACGCTCGCCGCTACGATCCTTCGCGAGCAGGCTGTTGGCACGATGCTCGATCACGCGCCGCGAGGGCAGGCCGGTCAGCTCGTCGAAATAGGCGGAGCGGAACAGCTGATCCTCGAAATTCTTCTGCTCGGTGATGTCGGAGGAGGCCGAGATCAGCAGCTCGCGTCCGGCCAGGCGAACGGGGCGATGGGTCGTCAGCAGCACCTGGCGTGCGGCTCCCTCATGGAGCGCTTCCTCGGAGATGACCGCCTCGCCGGACCTCAGTGCCCGCTGGCAGGCTTCCCGGCGCGGCGTCAGATCGGGCGAGGGTCGGCTGCCGTCCATGCCGAGTTGCGCCGCCGCGACATCGTTAACCAGCAAAAGTTGTCCCTGCGCGTCCTGCACGGTCAAGCCAGCCGGCAGCATTCTAACGATTTCCTTGAGAAATCCGAGTTCGGCTTCACTCGCGCCGGAATATCTATTGTCGTTCATAGAAGTCATGAATCTTGTTGGTTCAGCGCGCCTTTGCAATGCCCGCGATCTTGCGCAGTTCCCTCTTAGGTTTGGTTAAGGGGTCAGCAGAAATACGGGGGTGTTTTGCGGCGATGCGACGCGTGCGACCCATCGTCATTAACAGGGCGTCAACGCGCCCGGCGAAACTGCGCATGGAGCGCGCGTCTCGTTCGCTTGCGTCTAGCCGCTTTGCGGGATGCGGCATTGCATGATGCAATGCAGGCCAGTCTTGAGATACGAGACCTCGGACTTGCCGTCGAAAGCTGACAGCGCCGATTTCAGCAGCTTTGTGCCGAAGCCGGGCTCGGAGACCTTATCGATGCTCGGGCCCTCGGTTTCATCCCAGGTGACGGTCAGACGGTCGCCGCTGACGGTCCATGACACCTGCAATAATCCGCGCGGCGCGGAGAACGCACCATATTTGCCCGCGTTGGTGGCGAGCTCATGAAACATCAGCGACAGCGTGACCGCGAGCTTCGGCGGCAGGAACAGCTGGTCGCCGTTGAGCGTGAAGCGGACATGCCCGTAAGGTCCGAGCTCCGCGATCAGGAGATCGCGGATATCGCAGCCGCCCTTGTCGATCCGCGAGATCAGATCGTCGGTTGCGGCCAGCGACCGTAGCCGCGGATCGATCCGGGCCCAGACCTGCGGCTGGTCGTGCAGCACCTGGTGTAGCACGGCGTGCGCCGTCGACAGCTTGTTCTTCAGCCGGTGCTGGAGCTCGTCGACCAGCAGCTTGCGATAGTCTTCTTCCTCGATCAGGCGTTTGGAGATTCGGCGCTGCTCCGCCAGCATCGCGCGATAATGCTCGACGCCCCAGATGGTGAGCGCGGAGACGCCCCAATAGAGGGTCAGCAAGGTGAACCTGGAGCGATCGGCAAAAGCGTCGCCGAAATTGACGACGACGCCGAGCACGCCGCCGACCAGCGCCGTGATGATGCCGATCCGCAAGCCGCCGAATGCGGCGGCAAAGAACACGGCCGGGAAGTACGGGGTGAAGTAGACATCGGGCCGCACATGCGCGAGACCCCAGCGCGCCAGCGTCGCAACCAGCAGGCAGGCGACCGCGAAAGCGAGGCTCAGAGCGAGCGATGGCGCCGCCACGCCCTGCCAGCCCTTGCGGAATTCGTCGATCAGCTTCTCCATGCCCGGCCCGGTTGCGCTATGCGCGCGTAAATCGAGAAAGGAGCGGGAATGTTACGCATGTCGCATGCACAAGCAAAGCTTGCCTTGTCGCGGACCGGCAGGAATAGTGACTGTCGCGGCGCCGAAATCGATCGGCGTCCGCCATTTGGCATCCAATCATTCGAGAACAGGAGCATTCCATGGGCAGGCTGGATGGCAAGGTTGCGGTGATTACGGGCGCGACGAGCGGGATCGGCTTGCGAACCGCGGAAGTCTTCGTTGCCGAAGGTGCCAAAATTGTGATCGCGGGACGGCGCATACCGGAAGGCGAGGCGCTGGCGAAGCAGCTCGGGGCCGTCTGCATCTTCCGCCAGACCGACGTGACGGTCGAAGCGCAGATGCAGGCGCTGATCGCGCTCGCGGTGGAGAAGTTCGGCCGGATCGACTGCCTGTTCAACAATGCCGGCGGCCCGGCGCAGACCGGGGGCATCGAGAGCCTCGAGGTCGAACGCTTCGACGCCGCGATGGCGACGCTGGTACGCAGCGTCATGCTCGGCATGAAGCACGCCGCGCCCGTCATGAAGAAACAGGGTTCTGGCAGCATCATCAACAATGGCAGCATCGCAGGCCGACTTGCCGGTTTTTCCTCCTCGGTCGTCTATGGCGCGGCCAAGGCGGCGGTGATCCATCTCACCAAATGCGTGGCGATGGAGCTCGGCGAGTCCAATGTGCGCGTCAACTCGATCTCGCCCGGCGCGATCGCGACCGGCATTTTCGGCAAGGCGCTGGGGCTCACGACCGATGCCGCGGAGGCGACGCCGGCCGTGATGCGCGAGGTGTTCAAGACCGCGCAGCCGATCCCGCGCGCGGGCCTTCCCGATGACATCGCGCAGGCCGCGGTGTTTCTCGCGAGCGACGAATCGAGCTTCGTCAACGGACACGATCTTGTCGTCGACGGCGCCGTCACCGGCGGCCGCAACTGGAGCCAGCAGCAGCAGGGCTACGCCGCAATGCGCAAGGCGTTCGATCAGGGGGCGTAGTTGCTGCGGGCTGCCGTGCCCACCAATTCTTTCCATCTCGGCAAATCGTGGGCACGGCGCTGCGCGCCTTTGCCCACCCTACGAGACCAGCGCTCGCGGCAGGTCTCGTGCCCCGGACGCAGCGCAGCGCTTCTTCAGCGGTGCGCTGCAGAGCCGGGGCCCATCTCTCCGAGCTGAAAGTATCGCAAGATTCTGGGTCCCGGCTCTGCGCAGCAGCGCAAGCGCTGCAGCGCGTCCGGGACACGAGAGATGTGAGCTACACCGCCTTCACCCTGACCTTCAACCCATCCCGCGGCTTGGGGATCGGCCACATCTGCCAGTCCGGCTTGTAGCCCGGCTCCAGCGACACCTCGATGTTCTGCAAGAAGTGCCGTGCGAAGCATTTTGCCTGCATATAGGCGAAGTGCAGGCCGAGGCACATATGCGCGCCGCCGCCGAACGGCACCCAGGCGAAGCGATGCCGGTTGCGCTGGGCTTCCTCGGTGAAGCGCAAGGGATCGAAGCGATCCGGCTCCGGCCAGATGTCCTTCATGTGGTGGGTGTAGAGCGGATTGACGCCGACGGCGGTGCCGGCGGGAATCGTAAAGCCCTTGAAGGTGAAGTCGCGCATTGCCCGGCGCGGCATCGAGGGTACCGGGGGCTTGATCCGCAACGCTTCCTTGAACGCCATCTCCGACAGCGGCATTTTTTCGAGGTCGTCGAAGCTGCTCGGCGAACCCGGTGCGAGCCCCAGCGCAAGAACCTCGGCGCGCAATCTATCCTGCCAGTCCGGATTGGCGGCGAGCTCGCCGATGAATGAGGTCAGCGACGAGGTCAGCGTGTCGTGCGCCGCCATCATCAGGAAGCTCATGTGGTCGATGATGTCCTGCTCGGAGAGCAGGGCGCCATCCTCGTGGGTGGCGCGGCAGAGTTGCGAGAACAGATCATCGCCGCCGTGATTGCCGCGTCGCAGCGGAATCTGCTCGCGGAAATAGGCGACGATGCGCTTGCGTCCCTTAACGCCGGCCGCCATCTGGGTGCCCGGCAGCGGCCGGCGGATCGGGGCGACGGCGGCCGCGACCATATCGACGAAGGCGCGGTTGATCTCGTCGACCTCCGGCCCGATATCGGCACCGAGGAAGGACGCCGCCGCGAGGTCGAGCGTGAGCTGCTTCATCGCCGGATAGAGCCGCATCTCGCCGGGCTTTGCCTTCCACTGCGCGACGCGCGCGGCGATGCCGCGGTCGAGATCGCTCAGATACGACTTCATCGGCCCCGACTTGAACGCGACCGACAGCGCCTTGCGATGCAGACGGTGCTCGTCGAAATCGAGCAGCATCAGGCCGCGCGGAAACAACAGGCCGAGCACCTTGTTCCAGCCGTGGGTCGAGGAGAACAGCTTCTGCTGGTCGAACAGCACGAGCTCGTTGGCCTCGGGGCCGAGCAGCACGACGTTGGTCTCGCCGAAAATATGGGTGCGGTAGACCGGGCCGTATTTGGCGCCGTTCGCCTCGATATGTCCCTTGGGGTCGGCGAGCACCTGAAAGGTCTTGCCGATGATCGGCCAGCCCTCGTCGCCGGGAATGTGCGTCAGCTCGTTGCGCTTGGGCGCGATGAACGGAAGCGCAGGGGCGACATTCTGCATCGACATGACGATTGCTCCGGTTGACCGACCGAACAGCCGCGCGAACACAGATGACTACGGCCCGCGCCAGCTGACCGGGGTCAGCATAGCACAGGCCGGGATGTCTTTCTTGTGAACGTCGTTACAAGCGTAATTCCGACGGGCCTACCGCTTCGCCGCTTCCTTCTGCAAATCCGGGGCGTTGACGGCGGGAATGGCGACGCGGCCGGCGCCGGTCACCTTCAGGGCCTCTGCAGCCTTCTCGTTCTCCATGATCTTCGCCATCACGGCCTGCCCGGCGCGTTCGAAGATCGCGCGATTCTCGATCACGAACTTTTGCGACTTGCGCAGTCCATCGATATAGCCGTTGATCTCGGGCACGACATAGCGCGCCACCAGGTCCCAGCTGCGGCGGGTATTCTCGGGATTGGCCCAATCGTGCACGAAGCCGATCACGGCGCCGACGCCGCCCGACACCTGCATCACGTTCTTGATCATCTTGACGAGGTCGTCGGGTGTGCCGATGACGGAGGCCGCGCCGTCGACGAAAGCGGTCTTGTCCACGGCCTCGTCGGGCGAGGCAAACGCGGTCAGGCCCGGCCGCTGCAGCGTGCCGACGTTATATTCGTTGTGCCAGCGCATCAGGCCGGCGCCGGCTTCGCGGCGGGCCTGCTCGCGGGTCTCGGCGAGGTGCCAGGTCAGCAGCACGCGCCAGTTCGCCCGATCCACCTTGGTGCCGTGTTTCCTGGCGGCGTCCTCGGCGAACTGCCATTGCTGTTGCAGGGACATCAACCCCTGCGTCGTCATCGAGCCCAGCGAGATGATGCCGATGCCGTATTTGCCGGCGAGCGTCATGCCCGAGGGCGAGATCTGCGAGGCCACCACGAACGGCATCTCCTCCTGCAAGGGCAGGATCTGGAGCGCGGCGTCGTTCATGGTGAACCAGTCGCTCTTCGCGGTGACGCGCTCGCCATTGAACAGGCGGCGGATCACGCCGATGGCCTCGTCCTGGCGGTCGCGCTGCGTCATCGGGTCGATGCCGAGCGTGTGCGCGTCCGACGCCAGCGCGCCGGGACCGGAGCCGAAAATGGCGCGGCCGCCGGTCATGTGGTCGAGCTGCACCATGCGCTGGGCGACGTTGAAGGGATGATGATAGGGCAGCGACACCACGCCGGTGCCGAGCTTGATCCGCTTGGTGCGCTCGCCGGCCGCGGCCAGAAACATCTCGGGCGAGGCGATCATCTCCCAGCCGGAGGAATGATGCTCGCCGCACCAGAACTCGTCATAACCGAGCGCGTCGAGCTGCTCGACCAGGTCGAGATCGCGCCGGAACTGGAGCATCGGATGCTCCCCGATCGGGTGATGCGGGGCAAGGAAGGCTCCGAACTTCAGGCGCGCCATGGCGTTCTCTCCGGCTGAATTTTCTGTTTGTTGAGGCGATGAGGCTACGTGCTGGCGATAGCGAACGCAATCGCGCGGTGTCCCGCGCGGCGGAATGCAGGCATGCGCAGCGAAGACCGCTCTCTTCTTTTTCTCCCGATTTTGTGCGCACACGCTCCCTCGGCCGTCATGGCCGGGACAAGCCCTGGCATGACGAGAGGCCAGAGCGGTGAAGCTCGCCGCTACAGCGTCATCAAGCCCCACGGCACCAACAGCAATCGGGCCAAAGCGGCAAGTCCTACCTCGGAGGTAATCGCACCGATGACGCCGATCTGCGAGCTTTGCGCGCAAATAAATCGCTGAAGGCTCGCGCGAAAATGCATCAAACCGTCACAAAACAACTCGATTCGTCGCGCCGCTGGGGAGTGCTGGCGATCGTCGTCGCCGCTCAGTTCATGTTCGGCGTCGATGCCTTCATCGTGAACGTCGCCATCCCGACCATCGCGGTCGACCTGCATGCGACGCCGGCGCAGATCGAATCCGTCATCGCGATCTATCTGATCGCCTATGCGACGCTGGTCGTCACGGGCGGTCGCCTTGGCGACATCCACGGCACGAAGAACGTATTCATCGTCGGCGTGCTCGGTTTCACGGCGACCTCGCTGTGGTGCGGGTTGGCGCAATCGGGCGCGGAGCTGATCATCGCGCGGCTGGCGCAGGGCGCGACTGCAGCGCTGATGGTGCCGCAGGTGCTGGCGACGCTGCATCTGCTGTTCACCGACGAACAGCGCAGCCGCGCTTTCGCCGTCTACGGCATCGTGCTCGGGCTTGCGGGCGCCGCGGGCTTTCTGCTCGGTGGTCTCCTGGTCACGATCGACCTCGCCGGTACCGGCTGGCGCTCGGTGTTCTTCGTCAACGTGCCCTGCGGCCTCGTCATTGCGGCCACCGCCTGGCGGATCATGCCGTCGGCGCCGCGCCGGGCCGGCACGCGGCTCGACATCAAGGGCAGCATGGTGCTGTTCGCGGGGCTGCTGTGCCTGATCGGTCCGCTGCTGTTCGGTCACGATGTCGGCTGGGCGCCGTGGCTATGGGCCGTGATGGCGATCGGCGGCGCGATCCTCGTCGCGTTCTTGAAGCTCGAGCATGCGGTTGCGCGCGCCGGCGGCATGCCGCTGATCGATCTGACGCTGCTGTCCGACGCCGCTTTCCTGCGCGGGCTCGGCGCGGCGTTCTTTTTCTTCGTCGCCAATCTCTCATTCTATCTCGTCATGACGCTGTTCATGCAGCGCGGCCTGAAGATCCCGCCGCTCGCGGCCGGCATGGCCTTCATTCCGCTCGCGCTGGCCTTCGTGGTCGCGTCGCGTCACAGCGGCGCGCGGGCGCGCCATCGCGGGACCAAGGTGTTGATCGAAGGCTGCGCATTGCAGATTGCGGGCCTTGCGGCGCTTGCGCTTCTTGTCGTCCATGACGATGCACCGACGCCGGTCGCGCTCGCGCTGACCATGATCATCTTCGGCTACGGCCAGGGGCTGGTGATGGCGCCGCTGTCAGGTGCGGTGCTCTCGACGGTGAAGCCTGTCGCGGCAGGCTCGGCGTCCGGCATCTACGGCACGACAGCGCAGATCGGAAATGCGGCCGGAGTGGCCGCAATCGGCGCGGCGTTCTTTGCGATCGAAGCGCTGCAATCGGCGCGCGCAGGCTTCTTCGTTTCGCTCGCCGCGTTTGCGGTGTTAATCACGATCTGCGCCGCATTTCTGGCGTGGATGCGCCGCGTCTCTGCACGAAGTTGAGGCATTGCGGTTAATTCATGCGGATTCCTGCGGATTTTTGCGTGATTTCGGGTGATTGACAGCACACGGGCTTTTTATTTTGCACCGCAGCAACTATTTGGTTTGGGTGAACGTTGAACGTCGCCTGCCAGGAGTTGCCGTGTCGCTTGCTAAAAATCTTGCTCTCTTGAGACATCTGCCAAAGGTGGATGGTCTGCGCCTTGCCGAGTTCGGCCGGAGCGCGGACGTGTCCAGCCCGCTGGAAGAGGTCACCGGCTTCGGCGACAATCCCGGGAACTTGCGCATGTTCGCGTTCGTGCCGGCGCAACTCCAGAAGCCGCGCGCGCTCGTCGTCGTGCTGCATGGCTGCGGCCAGACCGCAGCAAGCTACGATCTCGGTGCGGGATGGTCGACGCTCGCGCAGCATTACGGCTTTGCGCTGGTGATGCCCGAGCAGCAGCGCATCAACAACGGCAACACCTGCTTCAACTGGTTCAATCCGGAAGACACTGCGCGGGACGGCGGCGAGGCGCGGTCGATTCGCGAGATGATCGCGCATATGGCCGAAGCGCACCGCATCGATCCCAGGCGCGTCTTCATCACCGGTCTGTCCGCCGGCGGCGGCATGACCTCGGTGATGCTCGCGACCTATCCTGAAGTCTTCGCGGCCGGCGCGGTGATCGCCGGATTGCCCTATGGCATCGCCTCGAACCTGCGCGAGGCGCTGGACGGCATGTTCCATTCGCCGGCACGGCCGGAGCGCGAACTCGGCGATCTCGTGCGGCGTGCCTCGAACCATCGCGGGCCGTGGCCGAAGATATCGGTGTGGCACGGCAGCGCCGACCGCACCGTCAATCCCGGCAATGCCAGCGAGATCGTCAAGCAGTGGCTCGATTTGCATGATCTGCCGGCCGCGCCGATGGCGGAGACCATTGTCGATGGCTATCCGCGCCAGGCCTGGTGGAACAAGGACGGCGAAACACTGGTCGAATCCTACGCCATCACCGACATGGCGCATGGCACGCCGCTCGGCCTCGCCGACAATGATCAGCGCTACGGCCTGGAAGGCGCGTTCCTGATCGAGGCCGGTATCTCCTCGTCGTACCACATCGCAAAGTTCTTCGGCCTCACCGGCTGGATTGCAGACGCGGCCCGGACGAAGATCGAGGCCGGGTCTTCGACGTCGAAGCCTGCCACGTCGACGCCCGCGACGTCGAAGCCGGTGCTTTCACCCGCACCGCATCTCGCCCGCTCGATCCGCGCCGCAGTCGCCGAAGAGCCGGCCGCGCTGAAGCGCGAGAAGGCTCGCGGCCTCGATCTCGGCCAGATCATCACGCGCGCGCTGACCGCCGCGGGTTTGATGAAGTAGCCTCGCCGTCGTTCCTGCGAACGCAGGGACCCATGCCGCGGAATCTATCGATCGCGGCCGGTCGAAGTACCGAACGACGAGTCTTCGCCAAACCTCTCCCTGTGGCCATGGTCCCGGATCTGCGCCTGCGCTTGTCCGGGACGACAGCGGAGTTTGTGCCTACGCCGTCTGATCGATCCATTCGATCGGCGTCACCGTTACCTCGCCGCCGGCGACCTTCCGCGTCATCTCCTGATAGGCCTTGAAGAAGTCGCGGGATTGCAGCGCTTTTTGCGCGGCATCGTCGGTGACGCTGGCGAGGTGGAAATAGCTGCCGTCGTCGCGGTTCTTCAGGACGCGATAGCCGATCCGCCCCTTCAGCTCCGGATCGCCGTCGATCGCCTTGACGAAGCGGCCGATCTCCTGGTGCCAGGCTTCCGTCGTGCCGTTCCTGAATTCGTACCTGATCATGAAGTGCTTCATGTGACGCTCCCTGTTCATCATGTGCGTCATCATCTGCGGCTTGCGTGCGATCCTGCAAGTATGGACAAAATTGATAGTATGGACTTTTTCGGCGTCGCTCCTATTTTCATCTCGCACATGGAGGAGACGACATGGCAAGGGCAAACCCGGCGCGCACCTGTCCGGTTGCGGCCTTTCAGAAGATGATCAGCGGCAAGTACAAGCTCCGCATCGTCTGGGACCTCAAGGACGGTCCGCGTCGCTATGGCGAGATCAGGAGCGGCCTGTTGCGCGGCACAGAGGGCAGCGCAGAGATCACCCCGCGGGTGCTCAGCCGCGAATTGAAGGCGCTGACCCAAAGCGGCCTGATCGACCGCAAGGATTTTGGCGAGGTGCCGCCGAAGGTCGAGTATCGCCTGACCCGCAAGGGCAAGAGTTTTGTGCCGGTCGTTGCGGCCATCCGCGAATGGGGCGAGCGCAACCTCAGTGAGACGGCGGCGTTGGCGGAGGCCGCCGAGTAACGCCTACATCTCGCCGGTGATGAACGGATTGGTCATCCGCTCCTGGCCGATGCTCGAGCCGGCGCCGTGGCCGCAGATGAAGCCGACATCGTCGCCGAGCGGCAAGAGCTTGGTCTTGATCGAATTGATCAGCGTGGCGTGACTGCCGCCGGGCAGGTCGGTGCGCCCGACCGAGCCTGCGAACAGGACGTCGCCGACATGGGCGAAACGTAACGCCTTGTTGAAGAACACCACGCTGCCCGGCGAGTGGCCGGGGCAGTGGAGAATGTCGAACGTCAAGCCGCCGATCGACACGCTGTCGCCTTCGTCGAGCCAGCGGTCCGGTTCGAAATTGCGACCGCCGGTCATGCCGAAGCGCGCGCCGCTCTCCACGACATTGTCGAGCAGGAATTTATCCGCGACATGCGGCCCCTCGATCGGCACCTTCAAGGCATCGCGCAATTCGGCGGCACCGCCGACATGGTCGATATGGCCGTGGGTCAGCCAGATCTTCTCCACGGTGACGCCGGTCTGCTTGATTGCGTCGAGAATCTTCGGCACGTCGCCGCCGGGATCGATCACCACGGCTTTCTTGCCGGGCTCGTCCCAGATGATGGTGCAGTTCTGCTCGAACAGCGTCACGGGGACGATGATCGCGCCGGCCTTGGCCTGCTGTGAATCCTGGGTGTCATTTTGCTCGGTCATGGCGCCACAATGCCGATTTTTGCCATGCCGCCAAGCAAAAGATTCGTGCCAACGACCCGGAGCGCGTCCGGGAACAGTCGCGCCTGCCGCCACACGGGCGTCCCAATTGGCTCGCCAACTTGAACCGGGGCGTTCCTTGCGCGTTCACTGGCGCGAGACGCAGATTTTCGGGTGGGGTTTCCGGCATGGCTCAGGGCGGCGACAATTGGTGGCGCGACGGCATCTTCTATCAGATCTACCCGCGCTCCTTTCAGGACAGCGACGGTGACGGCGTCGGCGATCTCGCCGGCATTTTGCGCCGGCTGCCTTATGTGAAATCGCTCGGCGTCGACGCGATCTGGCTGTCGCCGATCTTTCCCTCGCCGATGGCCGATTTCGGCTACGACATCTCCGACTATACCGGCATCGAGCCGCTGTTCGGCACGATGGCGGATTTCGACGCGCTGCTCGCGGCTGCGCATGACAACGGCCTGAAGCTGATCCTCGATCTCGTGCCCAACCACACCTCCGACCAGCATCCCTGGTTTGTCGAGAGCCGGTCCTCGCGCGATAATCCCAAACGGAACTGGTACGTCTGGCGCGATCCGGCCGCCGACGAGGGAGTCCCGAACAACTGGCTGTCCGAGTTTGGCGGCAGCGCGTGGCAATTCGACGAGACCACGGGCCAATATTACTACCACGCTTTCCTTGCCCAGCAGCCGGACCTCAACTGGCGTAATCCGGACGTCCGCGCGGCGATCTACGACGTGATGCGGTTCTGGCTGGAGAAGGGCGTCGACGGCTTCCGCGTCGACGTGATCTGGCACCTGATCAAGGATGCCGAATTCCGCGATAACCCGCCGAACCCGCATTACGTCGAGGGCCGGCCGCCGAACGAGAAGATCCTGACGCAATACTCCACCGACCAGCCGGAGGTGCATGACGTCATCGCCGAGATGCGGCGCGTCACGGACGCGTATCGCGACCGCGTGCTGATCGGCGAAATCTACCTGCCGCTGCACCGGCTGATGGCCTATTACGGCAACGATCTCACCGGCGCGCAGATGCCGTTCAACTTCGCGCTGCTCTCGACGTTCTGGAGCGCGCGCTCGATCGAGAAGATCGTCGAGGATTACGAGAAGGTACTGCCGAGGGGCGCCTGGCCAAACTGGGTGCTCGGCAATCACGATCGTCCGCGCGTCGCAAGCCGTGTCGGGCCAGAGCAGGCCCGCGTCGCCGCCATGCTGCTGCTGACGCTGCGCGGCACGCCGACGCTCTATTACGGCGACGAGATCGGCATGCATCAGCTCGCGATCGCGCCGGAGGACGTGCGCGATCCCTTCGAGAAGAATGTGCCCGGCATCGGGGTGGGGCGCGACGGCTGTCGTACGCCGATGCAGTGGGATGGGTCGCCGGCCAGCGGCTTCTCCGGCGTAAGGCCGTGGCTGCCGCTGCCGGAGGACCATATCCACGAGAACGTCGCCAATCTCGAAGCCGATTCGCGTTCGATCCTCAACCTGTACAGGCGGCTGATTGCCTTGCGGAAGGCTTCTCCGGCGCTGGTCGCGGGCGACTATCATCCGATCGCCGCGCAAGGCGATCTGCTGGTCTATCGCCGCGAGGCCGAGGGCACGGCGGTGGTCGTCGTGCTCAATCTCGGGCCCGACCCCATCGCCGTGACCACCAGCGCGATCCGTTTCGGCAGCGAGATCTTGCTGTCGACGTTCCTGGATCGCGAGGGCGAGAGGCTGGAAGGCGTGCTGGACCTGCGCGGCAACGAGGGCGTGGTGGTGATGCCGCCTCATATCTAGCTGTCGTCCCGGACTACGGGGGGTCGACGCTCTCTCCTCGTCATTGCGAGCGTAGCGAAGCAATCCAGACTGTCCCCGCGGAAGGATTCTGGATTGCTTCGCTGCGCTCGCAATGACGATTGTGGAAATGGCGGAGCAAACTAGCGCGTCTCGATATCACTCCGCTTCAGCAGATAATCCAGCCCGCCGACGCGGTACCAGCGATATCCATAAGGCTCCAGCACGACGCGATGCTGGCCGCGCTTGTCGGCGTGGCTGTGATCCTCCGCGAGCAGGTTGATCAGGCGCGCGCCGGCGTCGCCGGGAAGTCCCGCCGAGAACGCGATCTCGCGCGGCTTCTCATCCAGATTGTGCACGAACAGCACGGAATTGTCGCGCCAGTCGTAGCGCATGATGAACACGGCGGGATCGCGCGTCGGAATGATCGCGAAATCGCCCCAGCCGATCTCGGGCACCTCCTTGCGCATGCGGACGATGCGCTCGGTCCAGTTCAGCATGGAATTGGGATCGCGTCGCTGCTTTGCTACATTGACGTGCTCGTAGCCGTAGGGACCCTTGTCGATGACCGGGCATGCCGGCTTGTTGCTCTTGGTGAAGCCGCCATGCGGCTCGGTCGACCATTGCATCGGCGTGCGTGCGCAACTGCGCTCCGGCAGGGAGAGATCCTCGCCCATCGCGATCTCGTCGCCATAGCGGATCACGGGCGTTCCCGGCAGCGTGCACATCAGGCTGTAGGCGAGCTCGAGCCGACGGCGGTCGCCGCCCGGCATCGGTGCGAGGCGGCGGCGGATGCCGCGGTCGTAGAGCTGCATGTCCTTGTCGGGGCCGAAGCGCTTGAAGACGATGTCACGCTGCGCCTTGGTCAGGCGGCCGAGATCGAGCTCGTCGTGATTGCGCAGGAACAGGCCCCATTGCGCGGTGGCCGGCCGCGGCCTGGTCGCCTTCAGCGCCTTCCCCAGCGGACGCGAGTCGCCGGATGCAAGCGCATAGAACAGATGCTGATTGACGTGGAAGTTGAACATCATGTGCATGCGGTCGGCATCGCGGCCGAAATATTCCATGTCCGTTTCCGGCAGCACGTTGGCTTCGGCGAGGATGATGGCGTCGCCCTGCCGCCATTGCAGGAATTCGCGGAAGGCGCGCAGCATGTCGTATTGCTCGACCGGCTTCTTCAGCTTCGCACCCTTGGTCGCGATCACGAAGGGTACGGCGTCCATGCGGAAGCCGGACACGCCAAGCTGGATCCAGAAGCCCATGATCTTCAGGATCTCGGCCTGCACATGCGGGTTCGAGGTGTTGAGATCGGGCTGGAAATCGTAGAAGCGGTGGAAGAACCAGGCGCCGGCTTCCTTGTCGCGCGTCCAGGTCGATTTCTGCACGCCGGGAAACACCATGCCCTTGTTGGCACCGGCCGGCTTCTTGTCCGACCACACATACCAGTCGCGATAGAGCGAGTTCTTGTCGCGCCGCGCCTCCTTGAACCAGTGATGCTGGTCCGAGGTGTGGTTGACGACGAGATCGATGATGACGCGGATGCCGCGCTGCTTGCAGCCATGGGTGAACTCGACGAAATCGCCGAGCGTTCCGTAGCGGGCATCGACGCTGTAATAGTCGGCGATATCGTAGCCGTCGTCGCGGCCCGGCGAGGTCTGGAACGGCATCAGCCAGATCGTGGTGATGCCGAGCCCGTGCAAATAGTCGAGCCGTCGCAGCAGGCCCTTGAAGTCGCCGACGCCGTCGCCGTCGGCATCCATATAGGTGCCGACGGACAGGCAGTAGAACACGCCGTTCTTGTACCAGAGATCGTCGATCATGCGCGAGCCGCCTCGATGCTCCGCCGAGGTGCGGCGGCTGCGTGATAAGTGCCGGGGGGAGGGGAGGTTCCGTGCGTGCCTCACACTCGCCGTCGTCCCAGGTCGCGCGAAGCGCGAGCCCGGAATGACTGGTGGAATGGAATCGGCTAATCTCCCCCCATGGACAGCATCGCCCGCAACATCGCCCTTGTTCCGCCATCCGACCGCCGCCAGTCCGAGACGGCGCTGGCGATCGCGCGCGGCACGGCGCGGCTGTTACGCTCGCTCGGCTTTACCTGCATCAGCGAATTGCCGCTGCCGTCGGGCCGGCGCGCCGATCTGGTGGCGCTCAACGAGCGCGGCGAGATCTGGATCGTGGAGATCAAGTCCTCGGTCGAGGATTTGCGGGCCGACCAGAAATGGCACGAATACCGGGCCCATTGCGACCGGCTGTTCTTCGCCTTCACGCAGGATCTGCCGTGCGAGATCTTTCCGCAAGACACCGGCCTGATCATTGCGGACGCCTATGGCGCGCACATGCAGTGCGAGGCGCCGGAGCACAAGATTGCCGCTGCCACGCGCAAGCAGATGACCGTGCGGTTTGGAATGGCGGCAGCGCTTCGGATCAACCGCCTGGTCGATCCGCAGGGCCACGCGGAGTTTTGGGAATAGCGAAGCCCAAGCGCAGGTGCCGTAGGGTGGGCAAAGCGCAGCGTGCCCACCAAACTAGTCGATCATGATCGGAGAGATATGGTGGGCACGGCGCGTTGCGCCTTTGCCCACCCTACGAGATCTGTATCCCGTCATCCTGAGGTGCGAGGCATGGGACGCAACGCGTCCCATGGGGAGGCTCGAAGGATGCACGGCCGCGATGCAGCCGCCGCCCTTCGAGGGCCGCCGAAGAGGCGGCCACCTCAGGGTGACGGTGAGAGTGTAGAGCGCGAAAACTACCTCGGCGCGCGCTTCGCCAGGATGCGCTGCAACGTGCGGCGGTGCATGTTGAGCCGGCGCGCCGTCTCCGAGACGTTGCGGTTGCACATCTCGTAGATGCGCTGGATGTGCTCCCAGCGGACGCGGTCGGCGGACATCGGGTTGGTCGGCAGCTCGGATTTCTCCGCGCTGGTCGACAGCAGCGCCGCGACGACGTCGTCGGCGTCCGCGGGCTTCGACAGATAATCGATCGCCCCCATCTTCACGGCCGTCACGGCGGTGGCGATGTTGCCATAACCGGTCAGCACGATCGCGCGGGCTTCGGGGCGCTTCTTCTTCAGCGCGGAGACAACGTCGAGGCCGTTACCGTCGCCGAGGCGAAGATCGACCACGGCGAATGCGGGCGCGGCCTTGCCGATCTGCGCGAGGCCATCCGAGACGGTGTCACACGACGTCACTGCAAACCCACGGGTCTCCATCGCGCGCGACAACCGCTCCAGGAACGGCTTGTCGTCCTCCACGATGAGAAGCGAGCGGTCGGTCTGTTCGTTCAGTTCGGCGATGGCGTTCAAGGTGTTGTCCTCTCTCTGCACATCTACATATGGCGTCGCAATCAGGCGGTGCCAAGGCCGCAAATAGTCGATCGGCCCTGCTGTGCGACGCAAGGTCGCGGCCTATCCTATTGTTTCTTCGAGCGTCTCGATAGCCTCAAAACGCTCTCTCGGCCAATTGATATGGACCACTGCACCGTGCTCCGGAAAGGTCCGATTGGTAAACGAGACCTTGGCCCCGGTGCGTTCCAGCAAGGTGCGCGCGATGAACACGCCGAGGCCGAGCCCACGCCGCTCGCCGCCGCCGTCATCCACATTGCGCCGCCGCGACAGATAGGGTTCGCCGATCCGGTTCAGGATGTCAGGCGGAATGCCCGGGCCGTCGTCGGAGATCACGAGCTCGATCGTGTCCTTGTTCCACCATGCATTCACCTCGACCGTGGTGTGGGCGAAATCGACCGCGTTCTCGACGATGTTACCGATACCGTAGAGGATCGCCGGATTGCGCGAGCCGATCGGTTCGGCCACCGCGGCGATCGCGATCCGTACCTTGATGTCGACGCCGAAATCGCGGTGCGGCGCCACCACCTCCTCGATCAGCTCCGACAGTTTCATGCGGTCGAACGGCGCGCCTTCGGACGAAAGCTGGGTGATCTTGCTCAATATGTCGCGGCAGCGCTGGGTCTGCTCGCGCAGGGTTTTCAGGTCGGCGGCGAAAACTGGATCCTTCACCGTCTTTTCCAGCTCGCGCGAGATCAGGAAGATGGTCGCGAGCGGCGTGCCGAGCTCGTGCGCGGCTGCGGCAGCCAAGCCGTCGAGCTGGGTCAGATGCTGCTCGCGTGTCAGCACAAGCTCGGTCGCAGCCAGCGCGTCGGCGAGCTTGCGCGCCTCCTCCGTCACCTGGAACGAGTAGAGACTGGTGACGCCGATCGCGAGCACGATCGAGAGCCAGACGCCGAAGAGATAGATCGGGGGCAGCACCAGCGGATCGTCGGAATCCCAGGGCAGCGGCAGATGGTAGAAGAACAGCACCGATGCGCAGGCAACGGCGAGCAGGCCGAGGCCGAAGGTGAAGCGGGCCGGCAACGCGGTGGCCGAGATCAGCACCGGCGCCAGGAACAGGAACGAGAACGGGTTTTGCAGTCCGCCGGTGAAAAACAACAGCCCCGCCAGCTCCACGATGTTCAACGCGAGCAGTCCGGCCGCCTGCATCGGCTCCAGCCGCTGCATCGGGTTGGACACGGTCTGGAGCGCCAGATTGAGCGCGGCCGACAGGGCGATGATGCTGACGCAGGGGATGATCTCGACGTTGAACTCCAGCCCCTGCGCCACGATGAAGATCGCCGCAAGCTGGCCGAGCACCGCGAGCCAGCGCAGCCGCAGGATCGTGTCCAGGCGGATATGCCGCTGCGCGTGGCGGAAGTCGGTATCGGCAGTCTCGGTCATCTCGGCCAATGTGGCGGTGCCTTCTCGATCACAAACGCGGAGCTTGCGGAACCACCCGAGATACAAGCCTTGCGCTCTCCGCTGCAATAGCAGAAGAACGACCCAGCATGACCGAGAATGACAAGGCTTCAAGTCGGCCGACTGTCGCGGATCGCGTCTCCTCCGCGGCGATTGCGGTCGATCACCTCGTCAAGGTCTACAAGCAGACCCGCGCCGTCGACGATATCTCATTTTCGCTGCCGCACGGCAGCATCACCGGGCTTCTGGGCGGCAACGGCGCCGGCAAGACCACGACCATCGCGATGATCATGGGCCTGGTGCTGCCGACCTCCGGCCGCGTCAGGGTGCTCGGACATCGGATGCCCGATGAGAGCGCGGCGGTGCTGGGGCGGATGAATTTCGAGAGCCCCTATGTCGACATGCCGATGCGGCTCACGGTGCGGCAGAATCTCACCGTGTTTGGCAAGCTCTACGCGGTGAAGAACCTTCCTGACCGCATCGCGAAGCTCGCTGACGATCTCGACCTCACCGAATTCATCGACCGCGCCAACGGCAAGCTCTCCGCCGGGCAGAAAACCCGCGTCGCGCTGGCAAAAGCGCTGATCAACCAGCCCGAGCTGCTCCTGCTGGACGAGCCCACCGCCTCGCTCGACCCGGATACGGCCGACTGGGTGCGGGCGCATATGGAGCGCTATCGCAGGGAGAACAACGCCACCATCCTTCTGGCCTCGCACAACATGCTCGAGGTCGAACGACTGTGCGACCGCGTCATCATCATGAAGCGCGGCCGCATCGAGGACGACGACACGCCGGGGGCCATCATGGCGCGCTACAACCGCACCACGCTGGAGGAGGTGTTCCTGGACGTCGCGCGCGGACGGGTGAACGGCGCGAAGGAGGCGGCGAGGTGAGTGGGCTCTCGCGTCTGGATCGTGGCCCGGATGGAGCCTCGTCATGCCGGGGCGCGCGGAGCGCGAGCCCGGAATCCATAACCACAGGATTGGATTTTGCGAAGACGCGGGGTTACCGGTCTCGCCCCACAACGGCGGCATGTGGCTATGGATTCCAGGCTCGCGACTACGTCGCGCCCCGGGATGACAGCTGTCGTAGCCCGGGTGAGCGTAGCGATACCCGGGAACGCGCTAAGCAAAGTCCCGGATGTCGCTTCGCTCATCCGGGCTACGGGCTCTCCCAATGACCGACCTCACCCTCCATCGCGGCATTTCCATCCATCGCATCGGCGCGATGATCCTGCGCTACTGGTATCTGTTGATGTCGTCCTGGCCGCGGCTGCTCGAGCTGCTTTATTGGCCCGCGCTCCAGGTCGTCACCTGGGGCTTTCTCCAACTCTATATCGCCGAGAACGCCAACTTCTTCGCGCGTGCCGGCGGCACGCTGATCGGCGCCGTCATCCTCTGGGACATCCTGTTCCGCGGCCAGCTCGGCTTTTCCATCTCGTTCCTGGAGGAGATGTGGGCGCGCAACATCGGCAATCTCATGATGAGCCCCTTGAAGCCGATCGAGTTTCTGCTGTCGCTGATGATCATGAGCATGATCCGGCTCGCGATCGGCGTCATCCCGATGACGCTGCTCGCGCTGTTTCTGTTTCACTTCAACGTCTATGCCCTCGGCCTGCCGCTGATCGCGTTCTTCTGCAATCTGATCTTCACGAGCTGGGCGGTCGGCATCTTCGTCTCGGGCCTGGTGCTGCGCAACGGCCTTGGCGCCGAGAGCATCGTCTGGACCCTGATGTTCGCGATCATGCCGCTCGCCTGCGTCTACTATCCCGTCAGCGTGCTGCCGGGATGGCTGCAATACGTCGCCTGGTCGCTGCCGCCGACCTATGTGTTCGAGGGAATGCGGGCGCTCCTGATCGAGCACACCCTCAGGACCGATCTGATGTTGAGCGCGTTGGCCATCAATGTGGTGTTGCTGGTTGCATCTTTTGGGGCATTCCTTGCCCTTTTGCGGAGCGCCAAGAAGCACGGCTCGCTGCTCTCGAGTGGCGAATAACCTCACTTTCCCGTGGATTCATGCTGGTTTGGCCGTTCAGGGCACGTAGATGTACGGAACCATGCATTGACGCAATATTACGCATTCGGCAGTATGCTGCGATGCGAAGAGGAATATAACGATGCCTATTGGTGAGTTTGGCGGCGCGCCGCCCCTGGCGGCTGAAGGCAGTCCGGTCCTGACGACGCCGATGTACTGGATGTACGAGATGGCCCAGGCCTCTCTCAATCCGGCGCGTGCGGTCACCGACGCGACCAAGCTCCTGTTTCAGAATCCTCTCAATCCGTGGACGCGCACCGAGGTCGGCAAGTCGGTCGCCGCGGCCTGTGAATTGTTCGAACGCACCACGCGCCGCTACGGCAAGCCGGAATGGGGCCTCAACGACACCGAGGTCAACGGCATCCGCGTCCCCGTCGAGGTCCGCTCGGTCTGGGAAAAGCCGTTCTGCAAGCTGCTCTACTTCGATCGCAAGTTCGCCCGTCCCTTGCGCAGCCCGCAGCCGCGCGTGCTGATTGTCGCCCCGATGTCCGGCCACTACGCGACGCTCCTGCGCGGCACGGTCGAGGCGTTCCTGCCGGCGCATGAGGTCTACATCACCGATTGGGCCGACGCCCGCATGGTGCCCCTGAGCGAGGGCCGCTTCGATCTCGACGACTACATCGACTACGTCATCGAGATGCTGCACGTCCTTGGGGGCAACACCCATGTCATGGCGGTCTGCCAGCCCTCCGTTCCCGTCGTCGCCGCCGTCTCGATCATGGAAGCGCGGCGCGACCCCTTCGTGCCGACCTCGATGACGCTGATGGGCGGCCCGATCGACACCCGCCGCAATCCGACCGGGGTGAACAAGCTCGCCCAGGAGCGCGGTATCGACTGGTTCCGCAACACCGTCATCACCAAGGTGCCGTTCCCGCACCCGGGCATGATGCGCGACGTCTATCCGGGCTTCCTGCAGCTCAACGGCTTCATCAGCATGAACCTCGACCGGCACATGGACGCCCACAAGCGCCTGTTCGCCAATCTGGTGAAGGGCGACGGCGACCTCGTCGACAAGCATCGCGACTTCTACGATGAATATCTCGCGGTGATGGATCTCTCCGCCGAGTATTACCTGCAGACGGTCGACACCGTGTTCGTGAAGCACTCGCTGCCGAAAGGCGAGATGACCCATCGCGGAACACGCGTCGATCCCTCGAAGGTCACGCGCGTCGCGCTGATGACGGTCGAAGGCGAGAACGACGATATCTCCGGGCTCGGTCAGACCGAAGCAACGCACACATTGTGCAGCTCGATCCCCGATCACCGCCGCGTTCATTACGTCCAGAAGGGCGTCGGGCATTACGGCGTGTTCAACGGCTCGCGCTTCAAGTCGGAAATCGTGCCGCGCATCCATGACTTCATGGTCTCGGCTGCGAATCCGACCTCGTTGCAGGCTCTTGCGGCCGAATAGAGCGTTTTCGAGCGAAGTGGCGACCGGTTCGCGTAAAGAAAACGCGTCAAAATAGGAATCCAGAGCCATTCCGATTCCATCGGAACGGCTCTGACCGCGTTTTTCGGCTTTCCCGCTGAAAATCGCCCCCCTGCCGCAGGTTCCGGCAGGGGCGAGTTCCCTCCAGATTCGCGGTATTTAGGTAGCTTTATAGGAGTGAGTCCCACCTCACCCCTTGGGGGTGCCGCATGCGTCCAGCGGGGGCGAAAAAACCGGGTTCCAACCCCAGTCTGTAGGGTCTCCCGGACGCTAGACCGCTGTATATTGGGCAAATGATTTGTTTTTGCGCCGAGCGCTTTCCCTGGCGGCGGTTATGGCAGAATCCGGGCGCCCTCCTGCCCCCCGGACTGACAGACATGGCCACCCGCGCACTCCTCTATCGTCGGCCCCACGAACCGAAGACCCTCGTCATCACCCATGGATCGCAGTTTTTTGCGATCCGATTGCGCCGGCACCGCCGGGCGCGCCGGTACACGCTCAGAATTCATCCGAGCGATCGCGAAGCTATCCTCACCATCCCGCCGCGCGGCACGCTCGCCGAAGCGAAAGACTTCGCTTCGCGTCACGGTGCGTGGATCGCGGCACGTCTCGGCCGTTTGCCGAAGGCTGCGCCGTTCCAGCCTGGCACAGTGATACCGCTTCGCGGCACGCCGCATCGCATCGTTCATCGCGCAGGCACCCGTGGCACGGTGTGGACCGAGACGCGCGACAGCGGCGAACGCATTCTCTGCGTCGCCGGCGGACACGACCATGTCGACCGCCGCGTCAGCGACTTCCTCAAGCGCGAGGCGCGCCGCGATCTCCAGCGTTCGGCGGAAGCCTACGCCGCCGAGCTTGGTGTCAGGGTCAAGCGACTCTCGATCCGCGATCAGTCCAGCCGCTGGGGCTCCTGCACCTCGGCGGGCTCGCTGTCGTTCTCCTGGCGCCTGATCCTCGCGCCGCCCTTCGTGCTCGACTACCTCGCCGCCCACGAGGTCGCCCATCTCGTCGAGATGAACCATTCCGCGCGGTTCTGGCGCGTCTGCGGCAAGGTCTGCCCGTCGATGGAGCGCGCCAAGAAGTGGCTCGATACGCACGGCAACGACCTGCATCGGTATGGGGTCGAGGATTAGGCCTCGCTGCCAGCCATCTTGGAAAGTGTCATCGCCCGCGAAAGCGGGCGATCCAGTATTCCAGAGGCCGTAGTGATTGAATCGAGAGGCCGCGGCGTACTGGATTCCCCGCCTTCGCGGGGAATGACAGCGGAGAACGAGGCGATTTCTGCGCGCGCACATCCGATCCCAAACGCTCTAAAACGCGAACGACCGGCAATCGGGGCGATCAGCCGGTCGCCGGCATTTCTCGCACCGTAGTCCCGTAGCTAAACCAGAAGATCGTGCTGGAGCGGGAGCGCGTGTACCTGCTGGAGCTCATGACCGTCGAAGGAGACGGGGGCGTGGTCTGCCAAGGCCTGTGGTCCTGCCGCCTTCGCCAAAGGCGACGGGGAAAGCAGCGTCGTCAGGTCATAGCCGGCCCCATCGCTGCCGATGGCGTATTCGATGACATTGTTGCCGCCCAGGAAGAAATTGGAGATCGACACGCCACTGTTGATGACGCCGTCCGAGACGTCGGCCGCGTTGGTTGATGTGCTTTGACAAAATTCTTCGTCCAGATGCCGCGCGTCCTCAAACCATCTCTCAGGTCAGGCGCTGATATCGGCACTTGTCCCCGACTGCGTGCGTGAGGCGAGATAGGACGATTGCAGTTGCGCAGCGGCCTTCTGGCCCTCGGCCAGCATGGCCTGGAAGGCCGCGTCGAGTTGCTCGCGGCTATAGGTCGCAGAGCTGCTCTCACGCGGCGTCCATTGCGATTGCGTGATCGCGGTGGAAGCTTTTTCGACGGTGCCGCCAAGCAGCTTGGCGTAGCTGTCGGCCCGCCATTGCGCCAGATCCGGTCCACTCAGACCCGGAGGATCCTCCAGCTTGCCGATCTTTGCGGCTGCCGCGTTGGTCATCGTCGAGGACCCGCCATTGTACAGAGTGGCCACCACCTTGCCGTCAACCTTCACCTGAGCATAGGTGTTCTCAGGTGCATCGTCCGAGACCGCGGGTTGAGTCGCGCTCGCGTCGTTGGTCCTCAGCCAGTTCGTTGCCATGAGGTCGCGCAGGTGAGGATTATCCGCCACCGATATCGGCTTGGCGCCTTGCAGCGGCTTGAGTTCCGAGACCTTGATTCCGGCGTCGCCGGTCGGGGCGTCGGTCGCAGCCGGCACCTCCGACAGGCCATCCGATGTCGCGTTTGAATTGAACGTTGATGCGGGACGCAGATAGGTCGATGCCGCGTTGAACAGGCCCGAAATCATGGAACGCTCCTTCCCACTAAACCCGAATCGTCGGGACTCAACCTAAGAGAGCAAATCCCGGGCCGATTGCGGAGACTTGAAGACACTGGTGTTTTGGCGTTCAGCAACTTCCCGGCGTCGGTAAATCTTGCCGCCATAGGCAGGACTTGCCGAAGCCTAGAAAGATGTCATCGCCCGCGAAGGCGGGCGATCCAGTATTCCAGAGGCTGTCGTGATTAAACCGATGGGCCGCGGTGTACTGGATTCCCCGCTGGAGCCTGTCATCGGGCTCGCCGAAGGCGAGACCCGGTGGCGGGGAATGGCGGCGGGGAGAGCGACGTCAGCGTGCTTTGCACGATCCCCGCCCAATCTCGCGATGATTGCGCGGCAGGCCCGATTTGCTCCACCGCATCAAACGTTTCCTACAATCCACCGCGCATTACGCCTGATATCACCGGCTACTGTGCATGGGGTTGTTTTCGCGTTTTTTGTTTTGAGGCCCTGGGGACCTCAGCTCAAAGCTACCGGTTTCCGCCGAACAACCGGTCCATCAGCCAGCCGTCGAGCCCTGCGGCGGCTTCCGGCCGCACATTGGCGCGCGTCGGAGGCGGGCGATAACCGCCGTTGTTGGCCGGTGCCGGTCCGGGCGCCGCCGCTGTCGGCGGCGACACCTGCGACGCCGCCTGCGCGAGGTTCGACAGGCCCCAATTCGCTTGCGAGTTCGGCAAGGCTGCCACCGGCACGCCCTCGTGCGCCGTGCGCATGAAGCGCGACCAGACCTCGACGGGCAGGCCGCCGCCGGTCGCCTTCTTGGTCGGCGAGTTGTCGTCATTGCCGAGCCAGACGCCGGTGACGAGGTTGGCGGTGTAGCCGATGAACCAGGCGTCGCGATAATCCTGGCTGGTGCCGGTCTTGCCGGCGGCGGGCCAGCCGGGGATCTCCGCCTTCTTGGCGGTGCCCGATATCAGCGTCTCCCGCATCATCGCGTTCATCATGCCGACATAGCGCGGGTCGATAACCTGGTTGCGCTCGTCCGGCTGGCGCATGTAGAGCAGCTTGCCGCCGAGCGTCCTGATCCGCGTGACGACATGCGGCGTCACCGCGAAGCCGCCATTGGCGAAGGGTGTGTAGGCGCCGACCAGCTCGACGACCGAGACTTCGGAGGTGCCGAGCGCGATCGAGGCATTGGGCTCGAGTTTCGAGGAGATGCCGAGCCGGTGCGCGGTGCGCACCACGTTCTTCGGCCCGACCTCGAGGCCGAGGCGAATGGCGACCGTGTTGAGCGACATCGCCAGCGCCTGGGTCAGCGTCACCGCGCCGAAATATTCGTGAGTGTAGTTCTCGGGCTTCCAGCCCTTGACCTCGATCGGCGCGTCCTGACGCAAGGTATCAGGCGTCAGCCCCTGCTCGAGCGCGGTCAGGTACACGAACGGCTTGAAGGAGGAGCCCGGCTGGCGCTTCGCAGTGACCGCGCGGTTGTACTGGCTGTCGGAATAGTTCCGCCCGCCGACCATGGCGCGCACGGCGCCGTCGGGGGTCATCGCCACCAGCGCGCCCTGGCTGACATTGAACTTCACGCTCTTGGCTGCGAGCTCGTCGATGATGGCGGCTTCCGCCACGCTCTGAAGCTTCGGATCGATCGTGGTCTCGACCTTGATGCTCTCGTCGATCTGGCCGACCAGATCGTCCAGCACCTCGCCGATCCAGTCGGCGACGTAGTTGACTGTGCCGGCGCCGACCGGCTTCACATTGTAGGAGGGATGGCCGATCGAGGCCTGCGCCTGCGCGTCGGTAATGAATTTCGCATCCGCCATCGCCGCGAGCACGACCTTCGCACGCGCTTCCGCGCCTTCAGGGTTGCGATTTGGCGCAAGACGCGAGGGCGATTTGACGAGGCCGGCAAGCATCGCGGCCTCCGCCATCGTCACGTTCTTGGCCGACTTGCCGAAATACTTCTGCGCGGCAGCTTCGACGCCGTAGGCGCCGGAGCCGAAATAGACGCGGTTGAGATAAAGCTCCAGGATCTCGTTCTTGGAGTGCTTGCGCTCCAGCCAGATCGCCAGTTCCACCTCCTGCAGCTTGCGCTGCATGGTGCGCTCCTGGGTCAGGAACAGGTTTTTCGCGAGCTGCTGCGTCAAGGTCGAGCCGCCCTGCGAGACGCCGCGGTGGAGCACGTTGGTGACCAGCGCGCGCAGGATGCCGACCGGATCGATGCCGAAATGCGAATAGAAGCGGCGGTCCTCGATGGCGATGAACGCCTTCGGCAGATAGGGCGGCAAATCGTTCAGTGAGACATTGGCGCCGGCCATCTCGCCGCGCTGCGCCAGCATGCTGCCGTCGATGCCGACGATCTGGATCGTTGGCGGACGCTTGGGAATCTCCAGCGACTGGATCGGCGGCAGATGGGCGCCGACATAGATCACGAGGCCGATCACGGCGATCACGCCCCACAGGCTCAGCACCGCGCCCCAATAGGCCAGGCGGCCGAGGCTGAACCCTCCGCCCGCCTTCGACCGGCGCTTGGCGCCGCTGCGGCCGGCCTGCGTCTTCCGCTCGCGCGGCGGCTCGTCGCCGGCATCATCGCTCTTGCGCTTGGCGGATGATTTCGTGGATTTCTTCGGCTTGTCCTCGGCGTTGGGGATGCGATCCGCCGCGGTCAGGCGCAGATCGGCGAGCGCCGCGGGCAAGCCGAACAACGGCTCCTTCCGCCCACCTTTTTTCTTTCCCAACCCCATACGCAAAACGCCCGATCATCCCGCCCCGCCGCACGCTAGCGGTCGCTGTTTAAGGCCCGGTTACCCAGAGCTTAACGCGCGATTAGGAGGTGCGGCATTCGCCTGCCGCAGTTCCGCTGGCGAAGCGGCAGAGCTAGGATTGTCCGCATAAAACAAGAGGGAACCGGCATGGGCCATATCGATCCGACCAAGGAGATTTTTGCGCAGTTCCGGGACAACGACCGCCCCGGCCCGATCCACATGCTCAATCTGGTGCGTTTGCGCCGAGAGGCGGCCTATCCCGACGGCCGCAAGGCGAGCGGCGCGGAAGCTTATGCGGCCTATGGCCGCGAGAGCGGCCCGGTGTTCGAGCGCCTCGGCGGCCGCATTGTCTGGCAAGGCAAATTCGAGCTGATGCTGATCGGCCCCGAGGCCGAGCGCTGGGACCATTGCTTCATCGCCGAATATCCAAGCGTCGCCGCCTTCGTCGAGATGATCCGCGATCCCGTCTATCGCGAGGCGGTGAAGCATCGGCAGGCCGCGGTGGAGGATTCACGGCTGATCCGGCACGCGGTGCTGCCGGTGGGGAAGAATTTTGGGGAGATACCGGAGTAGACGTCTCTGCGCGCATCTCCCTCCGCCGTCATGGCCGGGCTTGACCCGGCCATCCACGCCTTCGTTGTCGCTCCAAGAACGTGGATGCCCGGGACAAGCCCGGGCATGACGTCGTTGAGGCAGTTGTTTTCAACCACTAGCCGGCCGGCCCCGTATCCTCCAGGATCGGGCCGAACAGCTCCCAGCGCTCGCCGTTGAACTTCATCATCTGAAGCTGCTTGTTGACGCGGTAGTCGGTCGGCGAGGTGTTGGCCTTGATGCCGGGAAGCGCAGTGTCACTGACGACGTCCTTCAGCGACGCGGCCTGCTTCATGACGTTCTCGCGCGTCAGGTCGTCGCCGCACTGCTTCAGCACATGGACCAGGAGCTGTGCCGTGCTGTAGCCGTAGGTGTTGAAGTTCGAATCCTTGTCGCCGTCCGGATAGTACTTGGCCATGAAGTCGAAATACTTCTTCAGGCCCGGGTCGTCCTTCCAGGTCGGATCGAGCGGTTCCTTGCCGTAGTTGACGCTGATCAGGCCCTTGGCGGCATCGAGGCCAGCGGGCTTCAGCACCGCGCCGACCGAGGTGGCGTTGATGTCGACGATCTGCACCGGATGCCAGCCCATCTCGGCGATCTTCTTGATCGCCTGCGCGGCCTGCTTCGGCGTGGTGGCACTGAAGAACAGATCTGCGCCGGCGTCCTTGATCTTGAGGATCTGGGAGTCGACGGTGGGATCTGAGACCTCGTAGGACGCTTCGGTCACGATCATCTTGGCGGCCTTGTCGCCGAGGCCGGCCTTGATGCCGTTCAGATAGTCCTTGCCAAGGTCGTCGTTCTGATAGAGCACGCCGATCTTCGCGTTCGGATGCTCCTTCAGGATGTACTGCCCGTAGATGCGGCCTTCGACGAAGTAGTTCGGATTGAAGCCCATCGTCCACGGAAAGTTCTTCGGGTCGGTAAAGCGCGAAGCGCCGGTCGCCGCGAACAGCTGCGGCACCTTCTTGGAATTGAGATATTTCTGCACGGCCGCGTTCACGGGTGTGCCGATGATCTGGAAGGTCAGGAGCACCTCGTCGCTCTCGACGAGCTTGCGAATCTGCTCCACGGCTTTCGGCGGCGAATAGGCGTCGTCATACTGAATGAGGTTGATCTTGCGGCCGTTGATGCCGCCCTGGTCGTTGACCATCTTGAAATAGGCGGCCTGGGTCTTGCCGATCGACGAATAGGCGGACGCCGGGCCCGAGAACGGCATGGTCTGTCCGACCTTGATCTCGGTGTCGCTGGCGCCCGGATCATATTTCTTCTGGGCATTGGCCGCAGAGGCCGACAGCGCCAGGGTCAGCGCCGTTGCCGTGGCCAGATGCAGCATTCCATTCCTCATTCGCAATTTCCTCAGCTGTTATTGCCGGCGATCTGTCCGGGGCGCTCATGCGCACCGAACGTCGCCGCTGAGGCGAGTGTGGAGGAGGCGTTGCTGCAACGCAAGGTCGGCGGGCACGCGCAGTTCGTAGGGTGGGTTACGCCGAGCAGATGCGCTTTGCGCATCTGCAGGGCTAACCCACCCTACGTAGTCCCTAACCCGCCGGGCCGTTGTCCTCGATGATCGGGCCGAACAGCTCCCAACGCTCGCCGTTGAACTTCATCATCTGCATCTGCTTGTTGACGCGATAATCGTTCGGTCCGGTGTTGATCTTGATGCCGGGCAGCGCGAAGCTCGGGGTGAAGTCCTTGATGTTGGCGACCTGCTTCATCACGTTCTCACGCGACAGGTCGTCACCGCACTGTTTCAGCACCTGCGTCAGCAGCTCGGCGACCGAATAAGCATAGGTGTTGACCGTGTTGAGCTTGTCGCCTTCGGGGAAATACTTGTCCATGAAGGCGAAGAACGCCTTCACGCCCGGATCGTCCTTCCACTGCGGGTCACTCGGCTCCTTGCCGTATTGGGTCGAGATGATGCCCTTGGAGATGTCGAGGCCGGCCGGCTTCAGCGTCGCCGAGATCGGGCTCGCATTGATGTCGAGGATGTGCACCGGCGTCCAGCCGAGCTCGGCCACCTTCTTGATGGCCTGCGCCGCGAACTTCGGCGTCGAGGCATCGTAGAAGAGATCGGCGCCGAGCGACTTCAGCTTGACCACCTGCGAGTCGACGGTCGGGTCGGTGACCTCGTAGGACACCTCGCCGACGATCATCTTGGCGGCCTTGTCGCCGAGGCCGCTCTTGAGACCGGCGAGATAGTCGCGGCCCATGTCGTCGTTCTGGTAGAGCACGCCGATCTTGGCATTGGGGTGATTGGCGAGAATGTACTTGGCGTAGATGCGTCCCTCGGACACGTAGTTGGGATTGTAGGCGATGGTCCAGGGATAGTTCTGCGGATCGTTGAAGCGTGCGGCGCCGGTAGAGGCCAGCAGCTGCGGGATCTTCTTGCCGTTGAGATATTTTTGCACGGCGGCGTTCGCGGCCGTGCCGATGATCTGGAAGGTGAACAGCACCTCGTCGCCTTCGACGAGCTTGCGCACCTGCTCGACCGTCTTCGGCGGCGAATAGGCATCGTCATACTGGATCAGATTGATCTTGCGGCCGTTGATGCCGCCCTGATCGTTGATCATCTTGAAGTAGGCGGCCTGGGTCTTGCCGATATTGGCGTAGACGGAATAGGCCCCGGAGAACGGCACGGTCTGGCCGATCTTGATCTCGGTGTCGCTCGCGCCGGTGTCGTATTTCTTCTGGGCGAGGGCTTGATTGAAGGGGGCTTGGCTGGCGGAGAACGCGAAGGCGAGCGCCGCCGTGGCAACTATGAAGGCTCTGCGATTGTTCATCTTGGTTGTTCCTCCTGACGGAATTTCCGGTCGACGGTCTTTTCCCGTTGATTGCAACGGTCGCCATCGCTGCCGGAGAGTGTGGAGGAAGGCGAGGTGCCGCGCAAGGATCGCGGCGCTGCGCCGAAGCGTCTCAGGTCAGAAACAGCGCAACCAGCGCGATCGCCGCCGGCAGCGCCTGCACGATCAGGATGCGCGAGCTGACGGTCGCCGCGCCGTAGGCGCCGGCCACGACCACGCAGAGCAGGAAGAATGCCTTGATCTGGAATGCGAAGGCCGGGTTGCCGTGGGCGAGGCCCCAGATCAGGCCGGCAGCGAGGAAGCCGTTATAGAGCCCTTGATTGGCCGCCAGCACTTTCGTGATTTCGGCCTTCTCAGGCGTATTGCGAAAAACCTTCAAGCCCAGCGGCTTGTCCCAGAGAAACATCTCCAGGATCAGGAAGAAGGCGTGCAGTGCGGCGACCAGCGCCACCAGGATGTTGGCGATCCAGATCAAGTTGAGCCCCCCAAAAGCGTCAGCTTTCGGGTGGACGTTAGCACGGCCGGCATGGCAAGTGCGATGATGTGTTTCGATGGCCTGGTGTCGCAATGCCCGCTCGATCGACCAAACCGTCAGTAAGCTTCGGCCTCGATCGTCTGACGACGCCGATCGGGACCGCGTTGCTCGTCACCGATGCCGAGGGTGCGCTACGCGCGCTCGACTGGGACGATTACGAGCACCGCATGCGCGAGCTGTTGCGCCTGCATTACGGTACGGTGGATCTCCGCGATCAACCCGCGCCGGCGGAGATCCGGACTGCGCTCTCGGGCTATTTCGAAGGCGATCTCGGCCAGCTCTCGCGCGTCGCATGGCGCATCGCCGGCACGCCGTTCCAGCAGAAGGTCTGGAACGCGCTTGTACACATTCCCGCCGGCACCACGATGAGCTACGGCGCGCTGGCCGCTAGGATCGACATGCCGAAGGCCATTCGCGCCGTTGGACACGCCAACGGCTCCAACCCGATCAGCGTGGTGCTGCCGTGCCATCGCCTGATCGGTGCCGATGGTTCGCTGGTCAAATATGGTGGCGGCCTCGAGCGCAAGCGCTGGCTGCTGCGGCATGAGGGCGTGGAGGTTTGAGGCGTAGCGTCCGCGAACCTCTCCGTCGTCATTCCGGGGCGCGCGAAGCGCGAGCCCGGAATGACGAGAGGAGAGAGACGCGCGCCGCCACTCACGCCGCCGGCTGAACCGCCTTGTCGGCGGCCATCACGTGGGTCAGCGCGCGCTTGATTGCGGACTGGCGCGTCGGCGCGTTGATCTGCGCGCCCAGGAGGTCGGTGACGTAGAACACGTCGCGGGCGCGCTCGCCGAAGGTCGCGACATGGGCCGAGGCGATGTTCAGATTGAGCTTCGAGATCGCGGTGGTCAGCTCGTAGAGCAGGCCGGGGCGGTCGAGGCCGGAGACCTCGATCACGGTGTAGCGGTCAGACCACTGGTTGTTGATGGTCACTTCCGGCTCGATCACGAACGGCCGCGCCTTGCTGCGCACGGTGCGCCGCGCCACCACTTCGGGCAGACGCAGCTTGCCTTCCAGCACGTCCTCGATCATCTCGCCGATGCGTGTGGCGCGCCGGCCCTCGTCCTCGTCGCGGTCGTATTCCCTGGAGATCGAGATCGTGTCGAGCGCGCGGCCGTCGGTCGTCGTGTAGATCTGCGCGTCGACGATGTTGGCGCCGGCCGAGGCGCAGGCGCCGGCGATGATCGAGAGCAGCCAGGGATGGTCGGCGGCGAAGATCGTGAGCTCGGTGACGCCGCGCACCTCGTCGAAGCCGACATTGATCGCGAGCTTGTGGCCGGCCTGTTCGCTGGAGCGGACGAAGCGGGCATGGCGGATCTTTCGCGGCAGCTCGACCTTGAGCCAATATGCGGGATAGTGCCGGCCGATATAGGCATCGAGCTCGTCCACCGGCCATTCGGCGAAGGCCATGCGGAATTCGGCGTAGGCGGCCGTCAGGCGCTTGCCGCGGTCGACTTCCGAGAAGCCGCCGGTCAGCACCGGTTCGGTCTCATAATAGAGCGAGCGCAGGAGCTGCGCCTTCCAGCCGTTCCACACGCCCGGGCCGACGCCGCGGATGTCGGCGGTGGTCAGGATCGTGAGCAATTTCATCTGCTCGACCGACTGCACCACGGCGGCGAAATTCTCGATCGTCTTGCGGTCCGACAGATCGCGCGACTGCGCGACCGTGGACATCGTCAGATGCTCCTCGATCAGCCAGGCCACGAGCTCGGTGTCGGCCGCGCTGAAGCCGAGCCGCGGGCACAGCCGCCGGGCCACCTTGGCCCCGGCGATCGAATGATCCTCGGGCCGGCCCTTGGCGATGTCGTGCAGCAGCGTCGTGATGTAGATCACCGCACGGTGCTCGGGCCGGATCTTGCGGAAGAGATCGCTGGCGAGCGTAAATTCCTCGATGCCGCCGCGCTCGATGTCCTGCAGGAAGCCGACACAGCGGATCAAATGCTCGTCAACGGTGTAGTGATGATACATGTTGAACTGCATCATCGAGACGATCTTGCCGAAAGCGCGGATGAATTGGCCGAGCACACCGGTCTCGTTCATCCGACGCAGCACGATCTCGGCGTTGTCGGAGGTCAGGATCTCCATGAACAGCCGGTTGGCTTCCGGGTTCTCGCGAAGCTGCGCGTTGATCAGGCCGAGTGAGCGCGTCACGTCGCGCATCGCGTCCGGATGGAAGGCGAGGTTGTTCTTCTGCGCCAGGCGGAAGATGCGGATCAAATTGACCGGATCGTGCTTGAACACGTCGGGCGCGGCGACGTTGATGCGGTTGTTGTCGACGATGAAGTCGTCGCTGTCGGGGACGCGGCGCTTCGCGGGAGTGGGGCGCAGCCGCGCCATCATCCTGCTGAGCACCGGCGCGGGCTTGGCCTGCTGGTCCTCGAGCTTGGCGCAGAGGATGGCGGTGAGATTGCCCACTTCCTTTGCGACCAGGAAGTAGTGCTTCATGAAGCGCTCGACGTCCTGCATGCCGGGATGCGAGGTGTAGCCGAGCCGGACCGCGATCTCGCGCTGGAGGTCGAAGGAGAGGCGCTCCTCCGCGCGGCCGGAGTAGAAGTGCAGATTGCAGCGCACCGACCAGAGGAAGTCGGCGCAGCGGCGAAAGGTGCGATATTCCTGCGCGTCGAACACGCCGCGCTCGACCAGCTCGTCGGTATCACGAACGCGGTAGACGTATTTGGCGATCCAGAACAGCGTGTGCAGGTCGCGCAAGGCGCCCTTGCCGTCCTTGACGTTGGGCTCGACCAGGTAGCGCGACTGGCCGCCGCGGCGGTGGCGCTCCTCGCGCTCGGCGAGCTTTGCGGTGACGAATTCGGACGCCGTGCCCTGCACCACGTCCTTGTCGAAGCGCGCGACCAGCTCGTCATAGAGCGGCTGGTCGCCGGTGAGGAAGCGCGTCTCCAGGATCGCGGTGCGGATGGTCATGTCGCCGCGCGCCTGCCGGATCGATTCATCGACCGAGCGCGTGGCGTGCCCGACCTTCAGCCCCATGTCCCAGAGGCAGTAGAGAATGGCTTCGGCGACCTGCTCACCCCAGGCGGTCTGCTTGTAGGGCAGGATGAACAGGAGATCGATGTCGGATTCCGGCGCCATCAGGCCGCGGCCATAGCCGCCGGTCGCGACCACCGCCATGCGCTCCGCGCCGCTCGGGATCGGCGAGCGGTAGAGATGCCGGGTCGCCGCCGAATACAGGATGCGGATGATCTCGTCCTGCACGTGGCACAGCCGTTCGGCGCAGCGCCTTCCGTGACGATCCTTCAGCAGGATCGCCTGCGCCGCGGCGCGCGCTGCGATCAGCTCGGCCTTGAGCATTTGCGCCAGGGCCGTGCGGAACGTGTCCTCACGTCCCTGATGTTTCTCGGCAAGCGCATCGACCGCGGCGGTGATCCGCGCGGTGTCGAAGCGATCGTCTACCTCTGGCTTGTGCTCAGTCGCGACGCTGTCCATGTCTCACCGGATATAAGAGGTGACAGGCGCTGTCACCCGCCATTCTCTGGCAATAGTCGTTCCATGCTGGAAAAGGCCGGCCTCCGGCAAAATTGTTCTCAGCCGAGGGGCTTTCGGGACAGCGATTTTCTCGTTGACCTCTAGAAATAACTCATTGAAAAACAATGAAGTTTTTGAGGAGGCTGGGCATGACCGGGATTACACGACGCATTCTGTTGGCGGGAGCTGTTGCGCTCGCATTGACCCCTGCGGCACGGGCGGCGGATCCGCTGAAAGAAATCCGCATCGACTGGGCGACCTATAACCCGGTGTCGATGGTCCTGAAGCAGAAGGGGCTTCTGGAAAAGGAATTCGCCAAGGACGGCATCACCATCACCTGGGTGCAGTCGGCCGGCTCGAACAAGGCGCTCGAATTCCTCAATGCCGGCTCGATCGATTTCGGCTCGACCGCGGGCTCGGCGGCGCTGGTCGCCCGCATCAACGGCAACCCCATCAAGTCGATCTACGTCTATTCGCGTCCCGAATGGACGGCGCTGGTGACGGGCAAGGATTCCAAGATCGCGAGCGTTGCCGATCTCAAGGGCAAGCGCGTCGCGGTGACGCGCGGCACCGATCCGCACATCTTCCTGGTGCGCGCGCTGCTAGGTGCGGGCCTCACCGAAAAGGACATCACGCCGGTGCTGCTCCAGCACGCCGACGGCAAGACCGCGCTGATCCGCGGCGACGTCGACGCCTGGGCCGGCCTCGATCCGATGATGGCGCAGGCCGAGGTCGAGGAAGGTGCGAAACTGTTTTATCGCAAGGCCGATGCCAACACCTGGGGCATCCTCAATGTGCGCGAGCAGTTCCTGAAGGACTATCCGGACGCCGCCCGCCGCGTGCTCGCGGTGTACGAAGAGGCGCGCAAATATTCGCTGGCGAATTACGACGAGCTGAAGAAGACCTTCATCGCCGTCACGAAGCTGCCGGATCCGGTGGTCGACAGGCAGCTCAAGGAGCGGACCGAGCTCACCCACAGCCGCATCGGCGCGCCCCAGCGCGAATCGATCCTCGCCGCCGGCCTCGCCCTGCAACAGGCCGGCGTCGTCGACGCCAAGGTCGACGTGAAGGCGACGCTGGATGCCCTGATCGACGACCAGGTGCCGCTGCCGACGAATTGATCTCTCTTACCCTCCCCTGGAGGGGTAGGGGAATCGCATATGGCGGCGGATGGGCGTTGCGAAGCGGTTGGAACTGGATTCTTTGGGTGTCTCCCACT
>NZ_JAFCJT010000033.1 GCF_018130785.1 Bradyrhizobium liaoningense | reverse complement strand
AAACTCCCAAGGCCTTCGCCGCGACCAAGACTACCGCGATCCAATCAGCGAATTAGCGAACATCGACAGCAATGACGAGTTTGACGAGTGAGCCTTGAGTCCGCGGTGGGTGATGAGAAATCGAGCCGATGAATCGGACGGCTTAATTTATGAGCAAAATCTCCTCTTTGTATGCAATTATTGCGGATGCTCAAAAGGCGATCATTGGATCAAATCGCATAATCGATAGATAAATCAGTTTCTTATGCGAATCGTGAGCTCTCGTTAGGCCTTGGCACGAACCTTGCGAATCGCTGTTCCAACCAGAAACTTTTGCGTTGGAGCATTCCATGAAGCGCCGCGATTTCCTCAAGTCCGTGTCCGGATTGGCCGCAGGCGCGGCGCTTCCGGCGATGCCACAGGTCGTCTCGTCAGCCTATGCCGATGCGCGCTCGGAGACGCTGCTGATCGTCTCGGAAGGGGGGCCCAACAATCTCGACATCCACGGCGTCGGCACCAACGTGCCGGGCTACGAGGTGTCCTGGAATTGCTACGACCGCCTGATCAGCCACGAGATGAAGACCGGCCCCGGCGGCGTGCCCTATTACGACCGCGACAAGTTCAAGGGCGAACTCGCCGAGGAGATGAAGATCGACGACATGTCGGTCACCTTCAAGCTGCGCAAGAACGCCAAATTCCACGACGGCACGCCCGTCACGGCGAAGGACGTGAAGTGGTCGCTAGATCGCGCGGTGAGCGTCGGCGGCTTCCCGACCTTCCAGATGAGCGCGGGCTCGCTGACCAAGCCGGAGCAGTTCGTCGTGATCGACGACTACACCGTGCGCGTGGATTTCCTGAAGAAGGACAGGCTGACGATCCCCGATCTCGCCGTGATCGTGCCCTGCATCGTCAATTCCGAGCTGGTGAAGAAGAACGCCAGTGAGAAGGACCCCTGGGGTCTCGAGTTTACAAAACAGCAGACCGCGGGCTCCGGCGCCTACAAGGTGACGAAGTGGACCGCCGGCACCGAAGTCATCATGGAGCGCAACGAGGATTGGGTCTGCGGTCCGCTGCCGAAGATCAAGCGCGTGATCTGGCGCATGGTGCCGCAGGCCGGCAACCGCCGCGCGCTGCTGGAGCGCGGCGACGCCGACATCTCCTACGAGCTGCCGAACAAGGACTTTCAGGAGATGAAGGCCAACGGCAAGCTCAACGTCGTGTCGCTGCCGTTCTCCAACGGCATCCAGTATATCGGCATGAACGTCACCAAGCCGCCCTTCGACAATCCCAAGGTGCGTCAGGCGGTGGCCTACGCGCTGCCCTATCAGAAGATCATGGACGCCGTGATGTTCGGGCTGGCGAACCCGATGTTCGGCGCGGCCAAGGACAAGCCGACCGAAGTCGCCTGGCCGCAGCCGCACAAATACAACACCGACATGGACAAGGCGAAGGCGCTGCTGACGGAGGCCGGCTACGCCAATGGCTTCGAGACCACGATCTCGTTCGACCTGAATTTTGCCGGCGTCAACGAGCCGCTCTGCGTGCTGGTGCAGGAGAGCCTCGCCCAGATCGGCATCAAGACCACCATCAACAAGGTGCCCGGCGCCAACTGGCGCACCGAGCTGAACAAGAAGGAGATGCCGCTCTTCACCAACGTGTTCTCGGGCTGGCTCGATTACCCCGAGTACTTCTTCTACTGGTGCTATCACGGCAACAATTCCGTCTTCAACACCATGAGCTACAAGTCGGCGGAGATGGACAAGCTGATCGATGGCGCCCGCACCGCCGCCGCTACCGGCGACACCGCGACCTACGATGCCGACGTGAAGGGCTTCGTCGATCTCGCTTTCGCCGACATCCCGCGCATCCCGCTGTACCAGCCCTTCGTCAACGTCGCGATGCAGAAGAACATCAGCGGCTACCAATACTGGTTCCACCGCAGGCTCGATTACCGCGCGATGGCGAAGGGGTGAGCTGTCATGGCGCGCGACTTGGCCGCGACGCTAGCTGTATTTCGGAGTGAGGCGGGCGCTGGTCTCTCGCTCCCTCCCCCCTTGCGGGGGAGGGCCGGGGAGAGGGGTAGCCACGAACTCAGATCTCTCCCGAGGCCACCCCTCTCCCTAACCCTCCCCCGCAAGGGGGGAGGGGACGCAGCGGAGCAAGTGGCGCGATCTCATTTCGAAGCAAAGCGCGAGAGGACATCATTATGCTGACCATGATCGGCAAGCGCCTGATGTTCGCGATTCCCTCGCTGATCGGCGTCGTCATCGTCACCTTCCTGCTGACGCGCGCTCTCCCTGGTGATCCCGCGGCCTACTTCGCCGGCCCCGCCGCGACCAAGGAAGCGGTCGAGCAGATCCGCAAGAAACTCGGCCTCGACAAGCCGCTGATCGAGCAGTTCTTCCGCTACACCAACGATCTCGCTCACGGCGATTTCGGCAACTCACTCACGACGGGACAGCCGGTCGCCGCTGAAATCCGCAACCGCCTGCCGGCCTCCGCCGAGCTGACGCTGATCGGCCTCATCGTTTCGATCGTGATCGCGATCCCACTCGGCGTGCTGGCGGCGACGCGGCCGGGATCATGGGTGGACCACCTCTGTCGTGTCACGACGACGGCCGGCGTGTCGTTGCCCGTATTCTTCACCGGCCTCGTGCTGGTCTATGTCTTCTATTTCCGGCTCGGCTGGTCGCCGGCGCCGCTCGGCCGCCTCGATGTGTTTTACAGCGCGCCGCCGACGGTGACCGGCTTCTACCTGATCGACACGCTGATCGCGCGCGACTTCGAGGCGTTCCGCTCCGCACTGAGCCAGCTCATCCTGCCGGCGACGACGCTCGCGATCTTCTCGCTGGCGCCGATCGCGCGCATGACGCGCGCCTCGATGCTCGCGGTGCTGTCATCGGAGTTCGTCCGTACGGCGCGCGCCAGCGGCCTGTCACCGGCAACCGTCATCGTCACCTACGCCTTCCGCAACGCGATGCTGCCCGTCATCACCACGCTCAGCATGGTGTTCTCGTTCCTGCTGGGTGCGAACGTGCTGGTGGAAAAGGTGTTCGCCTGGCCCGGCATCGGTTCCTATGCGGTGGAAGCGCTGATCTCGTCGGACTTCGCGCCGGTGCAGGGCTTCGTGCTGACCATGGCGGTCATGTACGTGCTGCTCAATCTCGTGATCGACATCTTGTATGGCGTAATCGATCCGCGCGTCAGGTTGGAGGGATAGCGCATGATCCGGAAAAGTGGAGGCCGGTTTTCCGACAAGATCGTGCGCAAAACGAAGGTGACATCATGAGTTCTGTTGCGCCTGCTGTCGAACCCGTTGGCCCCGCTCGCACCTCGGGCTTGGTCGCGATCCTCGAACAGACCCGCTACGTGCTGGGCGAGAACAAGGTCACGGGCTTCGCCTTCGCGCTGCTGATCCTGATCCTCGTTGCCGCGATCTTCGGCCCCTATGTGGTGCCGTATGATCCGCTCGCCTCGGATACGGCTGCCGCGCTAAAGCCGCCGTCGATGGCGCACTGGTTCGGCACCGACCAGCTCGGCCGCGACATCTTCAGCCGCGTCATCGTGGCGACGCGGCTCGATACGTTCATCGCCGTCGCCTCCGTCGTGCTGGTGTTCCTGATGGGCGGGCTCGCGGGCATTGCGGCCGGCTATTTCGGCGGCTGGACCGATCGCATCGTCGGCCGCATCGCCGACACCATCATGGCCTTCCCGCTGTTCGTGCTGGCGATGGGCATCGTCGCCGCGCTCGGCAACACCGTGCAGAACATCATCCTGGCGACCGCCATCGTGAACTTCCCGCTCTATGCCCGCGTGGCGCGCGCGGAAGCCAACGTGCGCCGTAATGCCGGCTTCGTTCAGGCCGCGCGGCTGTCCGGCAACGGCGAATTCCGCATCCTGCTGGTGCATATCTTGCCAAACATCATGCCGATCATGATCGTGCAGATGTCGCTGACCATGGGCTACGCCATCCTCAACGCCGCCGGCCTGTCCTTCATCGGCCTCGGCGTCCGCCCGCCGACCGCCGAATGGGGCATCATGGTCGCCGAAGGCGCGGGCTTTATGGTCTCGGGCGAATGGTGGATCGCGTTGTTCCCCGGCCTCGCCCTGATGATCGCCGTGTTCTGCTTCAACCTCCTCGGCGACGGCCTCCGCGACATCGTCGACCCCCAGCGGAGGACGTGATGGCAAATTCCCTGCGAGAATTGAATGATTCCAATGCCATTCTACTGTGCATGGGGTTGTTTTCGACATTTTTGAGCGGAAGCCGTCGATGACCGCCCAGCCCCTGCTCGACGTCCAGGACCTCACGGTCGAATTCACCACCCGCCGCGGCATCGTGAAAGCGGTGCAGCACGTCAACATCTCGGTCGCCAAGGGCGAGACGCTCGCCATCGTCGGCGAGTCCGGCTCCGGCAAGTCGGTGACGTCTTATGCGGTGATGCGCATCCTCGACCGGGCGGGGCGGATCGCCGAGGGCTCGGTGATGTTTTCCGGCATCGACGTGAAGGCCGCGACCGAAGACCAGATGCGCGATCTGCGCGGCCGCGAGGTCTCGATGATCTTCCAGAATCCGCGCGCGGCCCTCAATCCGATCCGGAAGGTCGGCGACCAGATCGAGGACGTCTTGCGCACCCACGTGCAGCAGGCGATGGTTTCGGACCACGGAGAAAAGGCGATCGAGGCGCTGGAGCAGGTCAAGATCGCCCGCCCCCGCGAGCGCTACCACGCCTATCCGTTCGAACTATCAGGCGGCATGTGCCAGCGCGTCGTCATCGCGCTCGCGCTCGCCTGCAATCCGCAGCTGCTGATCGCGGACGAGCCGACGACGGGTCTCGACGTCACCACGCAGAAAGCGGTGATGGACCTGATCGTCGAACTGACCAAGCGCAAGGCGATGTCGACGATCCTGATCACCCACGACCTCGGCTTGGCTGCCGCCTATTGCGACCGTGTCGTGGTGATGGAGAAGGGCCGGGTGGTCGAGACCGCGAAAGCCGCCGACATCTTCGCCAACCCGCAGCATCCCTATACGAAGAAGCTGATGCGCGCGACGCCGCGGCTCGGCGTGTCGCTGCGCGATCTGCTGCCGGAAGAGGAGGGGGCAACCTCATCTGCATCCGTCGCCGCCGCGCCTGACCAGCACGCTTCTCAAAGCGAAGGGGAGAGCGACCAGCCCCTCCTCCTCATCGAAAAGCTGGTCAAGGAATATCCCCGCCAGGGCGCCACCGCCACGCTCGGAAAACTGTTCGGCCGCAAGCCGCCGGTCGAGCCGGACGTATTCCGCGCCGTTGACGGCATCAGCTTCTCGATCGGCCATGGCGAGAGCGTCGGCTTGGTCGGCGAATCCGGCTGCGGCAAATCGACCACGTCGATGATGGTGATGCGCCTCTTGGACCAGACCTCCGGCCTGATCCAGTTCGACGGCGAGGATATCGGCGGCATCGCGCCGGCGGCGTTTGCCCGGCTGCCGCAGCGCAGCCGTATCCAGATGGTGTTCCAGGACCCGACCGACAGCCTCAACCCGCGCTTTACCGCCGCCCGCGCCATCGCCGACCCCATCATCCAGCTCGGCGACATCAGGGGTCGCGATGCGCTGCGAACGCGCTGCGAGGAGCTTGCGACCATGGTCGGGCTGCCGCACAATCTGCTGGATCGGTTTCCGCACCAGCTGTCCGGCGGCCAGAAGGCCCGCGTCGGCATTGCCCGCGCCATCGCGCTGCATCCAAAGCTGGTCATCCTGGACGAGCCGACCGCAGCGCTGGACGTCTCGGTCCAGGCCGTGGTCCTCAATCTGCTCCAGGACCTCAAGGCGCGGCTAGGTATGAGCTATCTGTTCGTCTCGCATGATTTGAACGTAGTGCGCTTGTTGTGCGATCGTGTCATTGTCATGCGGACGGGGCGGATCGTCGAAGAGGGCTCTTCCGAGCAGGTCCTCAGCGATCCGCAGGACGACTACACCAAGGAGCTGCTGACGGCGATCCCGCATCCGCCGCTGCCAGTGCATTGAGATCAGCTTGAGAGAGTGATGGCCGAGCCGCTGGACGATTATATCGACGCCGTATCCGAAGCGCTGGCGCTGCCGGTCGAGGAGGCCTGGAGGCCCGCGGTGCGCGCCAATCTCGAAGTCTCGCTGCGGCTCGCCCGCCTCGTCGACGAATTCGCGCTGCCGGACGAGACCGAGCCGGCGCCGATTTTCACGGCCTGACCCCGCCATGACCACCAAGCCAGAGATGACGGCCTCCGAGATCGCGAGCGCGGTTGCGGGTCGCAAGATGTTGGCGCTGGATGCCACCGAAGCTGCGCTTGCGCGCATCAAGCAGCACGATGGTGTCCTCAATTCCTTCACCGACGTCACTGCCGATCGCGCGCGCGCGAAGGCGCGTGCGATCGATGCCGACATTGCTGCCGGCAAGGAGGTCGGCCCGCTCGCCGGCGTTCCCTTCGCGGTGAAGAACCTGTTCGACGTCGCGGGCCTCTCGACGCGCGCGGGCTCGAAGATCAACCGCGACCTTGCGCCGGCAAAACGCGACGCGACGCTGATCGAACGGCTGGAAGCCGCCGGCGCCGTGCTTGTCGGCGCGCTCAACATGGGCGAATACGCCTACGACTTCACCGGCGAGAACGTCCATGATGGCCCCTCGCGCAATCCGCATGACACGACCCGGATGACCGGCGGCTCGTCCGGCGGTTCGGGCAGCGCCGTCGGCGGCGCACTGGTGCCGATTGCGCTCGGCTCGGACACCAACGGTTCGATCCGCGTGCCGTCCTCCTTCTGCGGCATCTTTGGCTTGAAGCCGACCTATGGCCGGCTGTCGCGGGCGCGCTCGTTCCCGTTCGTCGCAAGCCTCGATCATCTCGGCCCATTCGCGCGCTCCGTCACCGATCTCGCGCTCGCCTATGACGCGATGCAGGGACCTGACGCCGACGATGGCGCCTGCACCACGCGCGGGTTGGAGCCGACGCTGCCGCTGCTCGCCAATCCGGTTTCGGACCTGCGCATCGCGATCGCCGGTGGTTACTTCCAGAAGAACGTCTTTCCGGAAGCCGTCGAAGCCGTCAGCCGCGTCGCCAAGGCGCTTGGCGCAACGCAAGTGGTCGACGTGCCCGAAGCCGCGCGCGCCCGCGCTGCGGCCTATGTCATCACCACGACCGAGGGCGCCTCGCTGCATCTCGATCGCCTGCGCAAGCGCCCGAACGATTTCGATCCCGCCGTGCGCGACCGGCTGATCGCGGGCGCGATGGTGCCGGCGCCGCTGGTCGACCGCGCGCAAAAATTCCGCCGCCGGTATCGGGCGCAGCTTGCCGAGATATTCAGATCGGTCGACGTGCTGATCGCGCCCGCGACGCCGTGCACTGCGCCGAAGCTCGGTCAGGTGAATTTCAATCTCGATGGCGTCGAGCTGCCGGTACGCGCCAATATCGGCATCCACACCCAGCCGATTTCGTTCATCGGTCTGCCTGTCGTCGCCGTGCCGGTGCCGCTCGAGCCGCTGCCGATCGGCGTGCAGATCATTTGCGCGCCCTGGCGCGAGGACATCGCGTTGCGCGTCGCGTACGCATTGGAACAAATGGGCGTCGTGGCCGCGCCCGCGCCGAGAGGGCTTTAAAATGGAGATTGATCTCCCCGACGTGATCGCGGAAGTCAAAGCCGCGTTCGAGCGCTATGAACAGGCCCTGGTCAGCAACGACGTCGCCGTGCTCGGCGAGCTGTTCCGCAACGATCCTCGCACGCTGCGCTATGGCATCGGCGAGAACCTCTATGGCTACGAGGCGATCTCCGGCTTCCGCGCCGGCCGCTCGCCGGTCGGCCTGAACCGCCGCACCGCGAAAACCGTGATCACCAGCTTTGGCCGCGACACGGCCGTGGCCTCCACCCTGTTCTACCGCGACACGGCTCCCGGCAAGGTCGGCCGGCAGATGCAGACCTGGATTCGCTTCCCGGAGGGCTGGCGCGTCGTCGCTGCCCATGTCAGCATCATCGACGAGTCGAAAGAGACCTGATCGTATGACGCTTGACGATCTTCCGCAGGGAGCACTGCCGGCCGAGCCGGCGGTGCCGCGCGTCGACCGGGCACAGCCCAGCGTGCACAAGGTCACGCGCGCCGAGGAACTGCGGCTTCAGCTCGCCGACGAGATCGTGCGTGGAACCCTCGCCCCCGGTGCGCCGCTGGACGAGACCGACATCGCGCGCCGCTTCAGCGTCTCACGCACTCCGGTGCGTGAAGCGCTGCGCCAGCTCGTCGCGAGCGGCCTCGTCGAATCGCGCGCCCACCGTGGTGCAGTGGTGGCGCAGCCCTCGGCGGAGCGGCTGACAAGCATGTTCGAGGCGATGGCGGAGCTGGAGGCGCTGTGCGCCGGCCTTGCCGCCGAACGCATGTCCGCCGCCGAGCGGCATGGTCTCGAAGCCATCCACGAAGAGCTGCGCGTGCTCAGTTACGCCGGCAATCCGGAGCGGTTCCACGAGGTCAACGAGCGCTTCCACAACGCGATCTATGCGGGATCGCAGAACGGCTACATCGCCGAGATCACGCTCGCGACCCGCGTGCGCGTGCAGCCGTTCCGCCGCGCCCAGTTCCGCAACCTCGGCCGCCTCGCCAAATCGCAAGCCGAGCACGACCGCGTCGTCGTCGCCATCATGCGCGGCGACAAGCAGGGCGCGGCAGCAGCGATGCGCGCCCATATCGAGTTGGTACGCGGGGAGTACGAGATTTACGCGGTGTCGGTGTAGGACCGCACACACAATGCCGTAGGGTGGGCAAAGGCGCAAAGCGCCGTGCCCACGATCTTCTTCATGATGAACGGAATGGTGGGCACGCTTCGCTTTGCCCACCCTACGAGACTACCTTGGCGCGGCTTCCTTCATAAAGGCGCGCCATCCCCCATACGCCGTGATATCGCGCGCGTCACCGAGCACTTCCGGCTCGACGAGAAACCCCTTCACGCTGCGGCCATCCGCTAGCCGCACCGTGCCGATCGCCATCGGTGCAGGAATCGCATTGACGAACTTGCCGAAGGCGGACGACGACAGCGACCAGATCTCCAGCTCGATCGACGCACCCTTGCCGGCCTCGACGCGCAGCATGCCCGGCTTCGGCGGCGTGGTCCTGAGTGCATAGAGCTTGTAGTCCGGCGCGGTTTTTGTTGCTTCGATCAGCCTTCCGCTAAGCGCAGTCAATTCGCCGTTCAGCGCCATGCCGGAGAGATGCGCGCCGACCACCGCGATCGGAATCTCGTCGCCGCCGTTTGCCGGAAGCGGAGCGAGCGGGGTTTGCACCACGCCCTTCGCACCTACGCTGAGCTTGGTATCCGCATGGAAAACGCGCCCGATGCTCGCAAGGATCGCATCGTGTCCTGCGGGTGCCAGCAGCGTGATGCCGAACGGAATGCCGTCGGTGCGCATTGCTGCCGGCACTGCGAGGCCGCACAGATCGAGCAGATTGACGAAGTTCGTATAGGTGCCGAGCCGGCTGTTGAGCTCGATCGGATTGGCGAGCACTTGCGCGGTCGTATAGGCCGTCGGCGCCGTCGGCAGCACCAGCGCGTCGATATTCGCGAACGTGCGCTCGGCGATCTTGCGCAGGCCCTGCAAACGGTAGAGCGCGGAGAAAGTCTCGGCAGCCGTCAGCCGCGCGCCGGCGGCGGTGATCTCGCGCGTCACCGGATGGATCGTGTCAGGCGCCGAGGCGAGCAGATTCCTGATCACGAGATAACGCTCGGCGACCCACGGCCCCTCATAGAGCAGCCGCGCCGTCTCGTAGAACGGCTCGAGGTCGAACTCGACCAGCTCAGCGCCGAGCGCGGTCCAGCGCTTCAGCGCATCGCCGTAAGCAGCTTCCGCCTTCCTGTCGCCGAAGAAGATCAGCTGCCCGTTGCGGGGCACACTGAGGCGCAAATTCGCGGGAAACGGCGCGATCGTGCCCAGCGGCCGGTCGCGCGAGAACGGATCGGCCTGGTCGGGGCCGGCCATCACGGAGAGCGCGAGAGCGGCGTCGTCGACGGTCAAAGCGAATACCGAGATGCAGTCGAGCGTGCGGCAGGCCGGCACGAGGCCGGCAGTCGAGATCATGCCGAGGCTCGGCTTCAGGCCGACAATATTGTTGAGCATCGCCGGCACGCGTCCGCTGCCAGCGGTGTCCGTGCCCAGCGACAGCGGCACGAGTCCGGCACCAACGGCGACCGCCGATCCCGAGCTCGATCCACCGGGAATGAGATCCTCGCGGATCGAGTTCCTGGGGATGCCGTAGGGCGAGCGCACACCGACGAGGCCGGTCGCGAACTGGTCGAGATTGGTCTTGCCGATGATGATGGCGCCGGCCGCGCGCAGCCGCTCCACCGCGGTCGAATCATGCGTCGGCGTGTACGAGAAGGCCGGGCAGGCCGCGGTGGTTGGAAATCCCAGCGCGTCGATATTGTCCTTCACCGCAACCGGCACGCCGTAGAGCGGCAGGCTGGAGGCATCTTTCGCGGCGAGCTTCTCGGCGTCCGCGAGCGCGTCCTTCTCGTCGCGCAGGCTGATAAAGATGGAGGGATCGTTGTGGTCGCGAATGCGCTGATAGGTCCGCGCGATCGTCTGCGCGGGCGTCATCGTGCCCGCGCGATGCGCGGCCACAATCGCGGCGATCGTTTCAGGCTGCTCAGCCCCCATGGTCACAAAACTCCGGCAACTTGTCTTACCCGGATTGAAGCAAGCGATGTGCCATTGTGTACATTATCCGGGCAGGCGCTGTGCCTCGGATATTATCGTGGGATCAGTGGCTTGTAAGATATAACGAGGATTGCTGGGACGTCGAGCCAGCGCCCTGATACGGGCATTTGTCTAAATATTAGGCAGTGTCGATCAGGTGAAGCCGGCGAGGATCTGGAGCAGCAGCTCCCTGTTCTCCTTGCCGATCTTCTCCACGACATGCCGCTCGTGCTCGGCGGCGAGGCGCTTGAACTTTGCCAGCGCCGTCTCACCCGGTGCGGTGAGGTGCAGGGCGTGGGAGCGCCGGTCTGCCTTCGACTTGATCCGCTTCACCAGCTTGCGCTGTTCGAGGCTGTCGAGCAGATGCACCAGCCGGGCGCGCTCGATGCCGAGGCGCTTCGCCACCGCCATCTGCGAGAGGCCCGGATTGGCGCCGATCACCGTCAGCACCGAATATTGCGTCGGCCTGATGTCGACCTCGCCGAGCGTCTTGATGAAGTCCTGAAAGATCCAGATCTGGAAGCGCCGTACCGCGTAGCCGGCGTGCCCGACCAGCGCGTCGAGGCCGATCTCGTCCGCGTCGGTCCGCCGCGCGGCTCCGTTGCCGGCACGTTTGCGCGGGGAGGGGCGGGGCTCAGTTCGGGCTGCGCTGGCTGTCACGTGATCTCTCCTGCCGTGCAACCTTAGCGCCCCGAAGGCCCGTGCGAAAGATTGTTGTTGACGACAACAATTGTCGTGCCCAACAATATGACCAAGCAGCCCGGTACGAGGCTGCAGCCGATCCGGACGTCCGGGCGAGGAGGAAACCATGACAACCGCCGCACGCGGTGACGCTTCGAGCCTGTTCGCAACGCCCAAGACCGTCGCCGAGCATCGCGCCGACGGCAGCATCGTGCTGCGCTCGCCGGAACCCTTACGCGACAGCGCCCGCTGCGTCGGCGACTGGCTGGAGCATTTTGCGCGGCAGACGCCTGACACGATCTTCCTCGCCGAGCGTGACAGCGCCGACAGACCCTGGGCCACCATAACCTATGCGGGCGCCCTGCGGCGGGTACGCGCAGCGGCGAGCTGGATTTTGGCGCAACAGCTCAGCGCCGAGCGTCCCGTCGTCATCCTCTCCGACAACAGCATCGACCATGCGCTGCTCGCGCTTGCGGCCCAGCATGTCGGCGTGCCCTCGGCCGCGATCTCGCCGGCCTATTCGCTGATGTCGAAAGATTTCGACAAGCTCAAGAGCATGATCTCGCTGCTGGAGCCCGGCGCGATCTACGTCTCCGCGACCAAGCCATTCGCTGCTGCACTCGCGGCGATCGAGCCGCTGCACAAGGCGCAGATCATCAGTGGCAATGCCGGCGATGCCGATGCGCTGGCCTTCCGCGACATCGCGGCGACGCCCGAAACGGGCGACGTCGCAAAAGCCTTCGCGAAGGTCGCTCCGGACACGATCGCAAAATTCCTGTTCACCTCGGGCTCGACCGGCACGCCGAAAGCCGTCATCAACACCCAGCGGATGCTGACCTCGAGCCAGCAGGCCAAGGCGCAAACTTGGACGTTCCTGGAGCAGGCTGCCAGCGATCTCGTCATTCTCGATTGGCTCCCCTGGAGCCACACGTTCGGCGCCAACCACAATTTCAATCTCGTGCTGCGCAACGGCGGGTCGCTCTATATCGACGGCGGCAAGCCCGCGCCCGGTCTCTTCGCAACGTCACTCGCCAATCTGAAAAGCGTGATGCCGACGGTCTATTTCAACGTGCCGCGCGGCTTCGACATGCTGATCGCAGCGCTGCGCGGCGACGAGGAGCTGCGCCGCCGCTTCTTCGGCGAGGTGAAATTCGCCTTCTATGCCGGTGCCGCGCTGCCGCAGAACCTCTGGGACGCGCTCAAGCAGCTTTCGGTGGAGACTGTTGGTCGTCCGCTGCCGATGGTGTCGGCCTGGGGCTCGACCGAGACGTCACCGCTGGCGACCGACTGTCATTTCCTCGCGGAGCGCTCGGGCAATATCGGCGTGCCCATTCCCGGCACCGAGCTGAAGCTCGTCACGTCGGGCGACAAGCTGGAGGTGCGGGTGCGCGGCCCCAATGTCACGCCGGGTTACTGGAAGGCGCCGGATCTGACCAGGCAGGCGTTCGACGACGAGGGCTTCTATCTGATCGGCGATGCCGTGAAACTTGCCGATGCGAACAGGCCGGAGCAGGGTCTGTTCTTCGACGGCCGCGTCGCGGAGGACTTCAAGCTCAACTCCGGCACCTGGGTCAGCGTCGGCACGCTGCGCGTCGCCGGCATCGCCGCGCTGGCGCCGCTTGCGCAGGATATCGTCGTCGCCGGCCATGGCGGCGACGAGGTGCGCTTCCTGGTGTTCCCGAATATCGCCGCTTGCCGCGCGCAAGCAGGTTTGCCCGAGACGGCAGGCGTGAACGATGTGCTCGCGCATGACAAGGTCAGAACCGCGATCGCGCAGGGCCTGGCGAAGCTGAAGCAGCAGGGCGCCAACTCCTCCGGCCACGCGACGCGCGCGCTGCTGCTCGCCGAGCCGCCATCGGTCGACGGCGGCGAGATCACCGACAAGGGCTACATCAACCAGCGTGCGGTGCTGACGCGGCGTACCGATGCAGTGGCGCGGGTGAATGATGCGTCGGGTGAGTGGATCGGCTGTGGCGGTTAAAGCACTCCTCTAGCTGCATTCACTCCTCTCGTGCCCGGACGCAGCGCAGCACGCAGTGATGCGCTGCAGAGCCGGGACCCGAGAGTGTTGGATGGGCGCGTCTGCTTCCACAATGACGGAGGACGGGGCGAGCAGCTCGCCCAACAATAAGCCAGCCATTCTGCCGCAATATCCTGCATGATTCTTTTGTTGCCGAAGCAACTAATTTGTGCGAACCGTTCCAGACAAGGATGACGGCGGGGGAACCGCTGCGCCTGATCCTGGAGGAAACGATGCTCGGCAGAGAGGGTGCCGCGGGCAAATGCCGGCGCATGCCCGACGATAGAAGCGCGACACGTCTTGCGCCCGTCGCGCTAGTCGTAGCTGCTGCCCGTCACCGCGCCCAAATTCTCGTGCAGCCGGCGCAACAAGTCGATCAGCACCTCGCGCTCGTCCTTGCTCAGGCAGGACAACAGCCGCCGCTCGCGTTCGAACGCGGCGACGATCACCTTGTCATGGACGGCGCGGCCCCGCGCGGTCAGCGAGATCGAATGGGTGCGGCCGTCGTTCGGGTCGGTGCGGATCGACACCAGCCCGCGCTTTTCCAGCCCCGCGAGCGTGCGGCTCACCGGGCCTTTGTCGAAGCCAATGACGTGACAGATGCGCGAGGCTGGAATGCCGGGCTCGATCGCGAGCAGCGACATGATCCGCCATTCCGTGACGTTGACGCCGAACTGCTTCTGGTAGAACGCGGTCGCGCTGTTGGAGAGCTTGTTGGCGATGAAGGTGATGAAGGCCGGGACGTAGCGGTCGAGGTCGAGCGTCGGCCCGGTCTCCGTGGGCGCAGGCTTCTGGCGGGCTCTGGTCGAAGGCGGCATGTCGGGATTCTGTCTCGCGGCGTGTCCGAAGACCTAAGGGTAAGCGTGGCCCTTTCACAAGGTCAAAATGAGGGAGGAATCGCATGAGCGCACCCGGCTCGACAGCAACCGGCGTCCCGCATCTCGACGTCGATCCCTTCGACATGAATTTTTTTGCCGACCCCTATCCGACGCACGAGCTGCTGCGGGAGACCGGGCCGGTCGTCTATCTCGACAAATGGAACGTGTATGGCGTGGCGCGCTACGGCGAAGTCCACACTGTCTTGAACGATCCCACCACCTTCTGCTCCAGCCGCGGCGTCGGCCTGTCAGACTTCAAGAAGGAGACACCGTGGCGGCCGCCGAGCCTGATCCTCGAGGCCGATCCGCCCGAGCACTCCCGTACCCGCGCCGTGCTGTCGAAGGTGCTGTCGCCGACCGTGATGAAGGGATTGCGGGACCGCTTCGCCGCGGCGGCCGAGGCGCGCGTCGACGCGCTGCTCGACAAGCGCAGCTTCGACGCCGTCACGGATCTCGCTGAAGCCTACCCGCTCTCGATCTTCCCGGACGCGCTCGGGCTGAGGCCTGAGGGACGCGAGCATCTCATCCCCTATGCTAGCGTCGTTTTCAACGCGTTTGGTCCGCCCAACGAGCTGCGCCAGGAGGCGATCGCGCGCTCATCGCCGCATCAGGTCTACGTCACCGACCAATGCCAGCGCGACAATCTCACACCGGGTGGCATCGGCGCCTGTATCCATGCGCATGTCGATGAGGGCGCGATCACCGCGACCGAAGCGCCGCTGCTGGTGCGCTCGCTGCTCTCGGCCGGTCTCGACACCACCGTCAACGGTATCGGCGCAGCCGTGTATTGCCTCGCGCGCTTCCCCGAGCAGTGGCAGCGCCTGCGCGGGGATCTCACCCTCGCGCGCAACGCCTTCGAGGAGGCCGTGCGCTTCGAAAGCCCGGTGCAGACGTTCTTCCGCACCACCACGCGCGAGGTGGAGCTGTCGGGCGCGAGGATCGGCGAGGGCGAGAAGGTGCTGATGTTCCTCGCCGCGGCCAACCGCGATCCCAGGCGCTGGGACAAGCCCGACAGTTACGACATCACCCGCCGCACCTCAGGCCATGTCGGCTATGGCTCGGGCATCCACATGTGCGTCGGCCAGCTGGTGGCGCGGCTCGAAGGCGAGACGATGCTGTCGGCGCTGGCCCGGCGTGTTGCCGGCATCGAGATCTCGGGCGAGCCGAAGCGCCGCTTCAACAACACGCTGCGCGGGCTCGACAGCCTGCCGGTGACGATCACGCCGGCCTGACGCTGCGAAACAATAAACACGGGGAGGGACCAATGAAGAATCTGAAATGGACGCTCGCACTCGCTGCGAGCCTCATGAGCGGCGCGGCAAACGCCGAGATATCCGACAATGTCGTGCGCATCGGCGTGCTCAACGACATCTCGGGTATCTTCCAGGACACCAACGGCATGGGCTCGGTCGAGGCCGCACGGATGGCGGCCGAGGATTTCAACGGCGGCGGCAAAGGCATCAAGGTCGAGATCGTCTACGCCGACCACCAGAACAAGGCGGATGTCGGCAACGCGATCGCGCGCAAATGGCTCGATGTCGAGGGCGTCGATGCCATCGTCGACGTGCCGAATTCGGCGGTCGGTCTCTCCATCAACACGCTGCTGCGCGACAGCCGCATGACCTTCCTAGCGTCGTCGACGGCGAGCTCGGATCTCACCGGCAAGGCGTGCTCGCCCAACACCATCCAGTGGGTCAATGACGCCTGGGCCACCGGCAACACCACCGCGGCCGCGATGATGTCGCGCGGCGGCAAGGACTGGTACTTCCTCACGGTCGACTACGCGCTCGGCAAGGGCATCGAGGCGGAAGCGCAGAAATATATCGAGGGACACGGCGGCAAGGTGCTGGGCTCCTCAAAGCATCCGCTCGGCACCTCCGATTTCGCGTCGTTCCTGTTGCAGGCGCAGGGCTCGAAAGCCCAGGTGATCGGGCTCGCCAATGCCGGCGGCGACACCATCAATGCGGTGAAGCAGGCCGCCGAGTTCGGCGTTCAGCAAAGCGGACAGAAGCTCGTGGCGTTCCTGCTCTTCATCAACGACGTCCATGGCATGGGCATCAAGGTCGCGCAGGGCCTCCAGCTCATGGAAGCCTTTTATTGGGACATGAACGACGACACCCGCGCGTTCGCCAAGCGCTTCGCGGCGCGGCCCGGCATGAACGGCAAGATGCCGAGCGGCAACCAGGCCGGCGTCTATGCCTCCACGCTGGCTTATCTCAATGCGGTCGCGGCCACCGGAAGCGACAATGCCAAGGACGCGGTGCCCGAGATGAAGAAGTTCAGGGGCAAGGACAAGCTGTTCGGCGACACCGCGATCCGCCAGGACGGCCGCGTCGTGCATCCCATGTATCTGTTCGAGGTGAAGAAGCCCGAGGAGTCGAAATATCCATACGACTACTACAAGCTGGTCTCGACGATTCCGGCGGACCAGGCGTTCCGCCCGCTGGCGGACGGCGGGTGCGAGCTGGTGAAGTAGTGCCGCGAGCGCGGTCTACCTTCACCCTCCCTGGAGGGGGAGGGTCGGTCGCGCGCAGCGCGAGCGGGGTGGGGTGATCTCTCCACTCGGGCAGTATTCGATTAGGAGAGACCGCCACCCCACCCCGCTACGCATTTCGCTTCGCTGCATGCGTAGCGACCCTCCCCCTCCAGGGGAGGGTAAGAGAAGCGCGCCGCGGCAGCGTACCTATGCCACCTTGCTACTCCCCTGCGTGATCAACCGCGCCGCGCGCTGGTCGCGGGCGTAGATCCAGAGCCAGCTCAGGGCGACGCTGAGGCGGTGGCGCAGGCCGATCAGGAAGTAGATGTGGGCGATGCCCCAGATCCACCATGCGATGGTGCCGCGCAGCTTGACCTTGCCAAAATCGATCACGGCGAGCCGCTTGCCGATCTGTGCGAGGCTACCGGAGTGCTTGTAACGGAATGCACCTTTGTTCTCGCCACGCAGGCGCGCCTTGATGGTCTCGGCGACGTGCCGGCCCTGCTGCTTGGCGGCCGGCGCGATGCCGGGCACCGGCTTGCCCTCCCAGGCGTTGATCAACACGGTGTCGCCGATCGCAAAGATTTCGGGATGACCGGGGATCGTCAGGTCGTCTTCGACCTCCACGCGCCCGGCGCGATCGCTTGGCGCGCCCAGCCATTCGGCGGCGGGCGAGGCGCGCACGCCGGCGGCCCAGATCCGCGTCTTTGCCTCGAGCAGCTTGCCGCCGAACACGACGCCTTCGCGATTGATCTCGGTCACGGCCTGCCCCAGCACGACCTCGACGCCGATCTTTTCCAGTGACGCCTGCGCATAGGCAGAGAGGTCGTCGGCGAAGCCGGCGAGCACGCGCGGCCCTGCCTCGACTAGCACGACGCGCGCTTTCGTCGTGTCGATGTTGCGGAAATCGCGGGGCAGGGTGTGATGCGCCATCTCGGCGATGGTGCCGGCGAGCTCGACGCCGGTCGGGCCGGCGCCGACGATGACGAAGGTCAGCCGCGCGGCGCGCCTGGCCGGATCGGTCTCGCGTTCGGCGCGCTCGAACGCCACCAGGATGTGACGGCGCAGCGTGGTCCCGTCCTCCAGGGTCTTCAGGCCCGGCGCGAACTGCTCCCATTCGTCATGGCCGAAATAGGCATGCCGCGCGCCGGTGGCGAGCACCAGCGTGTCGTAGGGCACCTCGCTGCCGTCGTCGATCAGCACGCAGCGCCTGTCAGCGTCGACGCCGCTTACGGTGGCAAACAGCGTCGTCACGTCGCGCCGCTCGCGCATGAGATGGCGGACCGGCCAGGCGATCTCGCTGGTCGCGAGCGAGGCGGTCGCGACCTGGTAGAGCAGCGGCTGGAACAGATGATGGTTGCGGCGGTCGATCAGCGTGATCGCGACGGGGCTGCCGGCGAGCCGGTAGGTCGTCTCCAGCCCGCCAAAGCCGGCTCCGACGATGACGACGCGGTGGGGGGTCGTGGTCATGATGGGCCCTCGAATCTCGCTGCTCTACTCCCCTCATTTAAGTGCGGATGGGGCGCCGCGGTCCAATAGCCGTCATCAATCGTCGAATAGGCCCGGCGTATCGATATCCCGCGAAAAAGCGCCGCAGCCTTGGTCGAAGTAAGTAGAATTATATTTCTTGCCATCCCCGATTTGGGCGAAATATGGTGCAGGGGCAGGCGCTGAGCCATTGGCGGCTCGACAGATTTTGCGTTCAATAGAGACGACCCGGGGCGGCGATCACCCCGTCTCCGGGATCAATAATAAGGAGGGGAGTGGTTATGAGGACGGCATTCTGGCTGGCGGGCGCGGCGGCGCTGGTGCTGGCAAGCCCGGCAGTCGCCGGCGACACCATCAAGATCGGTTTCGTTTCGACCTTCAGCGGCCCGACTGCCGTGATCGGCAACGACATGCGCAACTCCTTCGAGCTCGCGCTGGACCACATCGGCCGCAAGATGGACGGCAAGCCGGTCGAGGTGATCTACGAGGACGACGGGCAGAAGCCCGATGTCGGCAAGCAGAAGACCGAGAAGCTGGTGCAGTCCGACAAGGTCGATTTCATCGTCGGCTACATCTGGTCGAACGTGCTCTTGGCCTCGCTCAAGACCGCGGTGGATTCGAAGACCTTCCTGATTTCGGCCAATGCCGGCCCGTCGCAGCTCGCGGGCGAATTGTGCTCGCCTTACGTGTTCTCGACCTCCTGGCAGAACGACCAGACGCCGGCTGCCATGGGCCTTTACATGAACCAGAAGGGCGTCAAGAGCGTGTTCCTGATCGGGCCGAACTACGCGGCCGGCAAGGACATGCTCGCAGGCGTGAAGAGCACCTTTAAGGGCGAGATCAAGGGCGAGGAATACACGGTCTGGCCGAGCCAGCTCGACTTCTCCGCCGAGCTCTCCAAGGCGCGCGCCTCGGGCGCCGAATCGATTTTCGTGTTCTATCCCGGTGCGGCCGGCGTGCAGTTCCTCAATCAATATGCCCAGGCCGGCCTGAAGAGCACGATGCCGCTCTACACCGCCTTCACGGTCGACGAGCTGTCGCTGCCGCTCCAGAAGGAGAACGCGCTTGGTGTTCCCGGCGCGCAGGAATGGGTCAACGACCTCCCCAACGAGCAGAACAAGCGCTTCGTCGCCGACTATCGCAAGAAGTACCCCAACCTGCGCCCGACCTATTACGGCGCGCAGGCCTATGACGCGGCCCAGCTCATCAACAGCGCGGTCGTTGCGGTGAAGGGCGACACCAGCAAGAAGGACGCGATGAAGGCCGAGATGGAGAAGGCCGACTTCAAGTCGCTGCGCGGCCCGTTCAAATACGGCAAGAACCACATCCCGGTGCAGAGCTTCTATCTGCAGGATGTGGTGAAGGACGGCGAAGGCCAGCTCTCGCTGAAGACCGTCGCGACCATCGTGGAGAACGACCAGGACCGCTTCCACGACAAGTGCGCGATGAAGTGAGGTCTCTTGTTCCCCTCTCCCCGCTCTCGGGGAGAGGGGAATCTCTCGTGTCGCATGCGCCGATGTGCTGCGATGGATTCATGGCGGCATTCATTCGACCTGCGCCCGCGCAAGGTCGCGCGCCGGTCTGATTTTAGACTCAAATCCGCCCACGACTCATTCGAACCTGGCCGGATAAGGTCGGGGGCATGTCCTTGGGGGACTTGCCGATGAGTGATAAATATTTGCCGTCGCACTGCAAGACGCGGAATATCAATTCAACTGCGGACGACGTTATGTCCGACGATGCGCGCGAACGTCTGTCGCCACAGCTTCTGGAAGAATTCAACGACGATGAATCGCCGTCGAACGAAGTGATGCGATTGCTCGAGGAGAATGCGCGGCTTCGAGCGCTTGCGGTCGAGCTCTCGAACCTGCTCGGCGATCTGCCGAGCGGAGAGTGGAGTGCTGCGTTGACGTCTCCAGACGCGATCCGTTTCATTCGCCGAAAGCTTGCGACATAGCCGTTGCAGCGAGAGGCGGCGCGACCGCCGCCGCACCCGCTTCACACCCGCGGCATGCTCGCAGGCCGCACCTCGCGGGCCTGCGCCGCGAGCCTGATGCCGGCATTGGCTGCGCCGAAGCCCTGATAATCCCGTCGCTCGACGATCTCGAAGAAGAATCTCTCGTCGAAGATGTGCGTGTAGACCTGGAAGAACTCGCCGTCGCCTTCGCGGTCGTAGAGGATGTGGTTGGCGCGCAGTTGCGCCATCAGGTCGGGCGCGAGGTCGTATTTGGCTTCGATGTCGTCGTAGTAATTATCAGGGATATCGAGGAAATCCGCCCCGCGCTTGCGCATCTCCGCGACCGTCGCAAAAATGTTCCGGCACGAGAACGCGACGTGCTGCACGCCTGAACCAAAAAACTCCGAGATGAAGCGCGCCGGCAGGGTGCGGTTAGCGGAGGAGCCGTTGAGCACGAAGCGCAGGCTCTGGTCGGCGTTGATGATGGCCTGGCTCTGCACGAGGCCACGGGGGTCTGCGATCTCCATCTGCGGCAGCCGTTTCAGGTCGAGGATGCCGGTGTAGAACAGCAGCCAGGACAGCATCTCGTCATAGGGCATCGACTGCGCGATGTGATCGACGGCGAGCAGGGCGTCGGCGCGCGTATCGCTCGGTACCTGCTCGAAGTCCGTGTCCCAGTTCTTGCCGGCCTGATCCAGGAAATAGAGAAGACTGCCGCCGACGCCATGGATCGCGGGAATCTCCAGCTCGCCGGGCCCGACCGGCTGGTAGAAGGTGCGTGTATTCAGAGTCTCGGCGCGCTGCATGGCAAGACCGGCATTGTCGACGTCGAGCGCAATCGCACAGACGCCGGGGCCGTGCGTGACGTAATGCGAATGTGCAAAGCCGTCGGTCTCGCAATTGATCACGAGTTCGACCTTGCCTTGCGACCAGCGCTCCACGGCCTTGCTCCGATGCTCGCCCGTCTTGCGGAAGCCGAGCTGCGCGAACAGGCGGGCGAGGTCGACCGCCTTGGTCTCGTTGACCGCGAACTCGACGAAGCCGATGCCGTGGCTCCTGGCCTTCGGCGCGAGCGGCTCGCCGACGAACTTCGGCCAGTCTGGCGCAAGCTGGTCCTCGAGCAGGATCAGCGAACGCAGGCCGTCGACCGCGGTCTGCGCGGACGAGCCGGCGCGGAACTGGTCGTTGAAGATTTCGAGCGACAGCGGCCCGGCATAGCCGGTCGCTGCGATGGCCTGCATGAATTCGCCGACCGGCAGATCGCCCTGGCCGGGGAAGGAGCGGAAGTGCCGACTCCACGAGAGAATGTCGAGCTCGAGCTTCGGCGCGTCGGCGAGTTGCACCAGAAAGATCTTGTCGCCGGGGATCGAGGCCATGGCGCGAACCGGAAAGCCGGGCGCGAGCGCGTGAAAACTGTCGAGGATGACGCCGATCGCGGGATGATCGGCGCGGCGCACGATCTCCCAGGCGTCGCGGTAGTCGTTGACATGGCGGCCCCAGGCCAGTGCCTCATAGCCGACGCGCAAGCCGCGCTTGGCCGCGCGCTCGCCGAGCTCGCGAAAATCGTCCGCGGCGCGATCGATGCCGCCGAGCGAGGCGGGCGAGACGTTGGAGCAGATCAGCAGCAGGTCGGTCCCGAGCTCCTGCATCAGATCGAACTTGCGCTCGGCGCGGGCAAAGTTGCGTGTCCGCTGCGGCTCCGGCATGCCCTCGAAATCGCGGAACGGCTGGAATGCGCAAATCTCGAGATTGAGGTCCTTGCACAGCTGCGCCACCTCGCGCGGGCCCGAGCCGAACGACAGCAGATCGTTCTCGAAGATCTCGACCGAGTCGAACCCAGCTGATGCGATGGCGCGGAGCTTCTCGTCCAGGCTGCCTGAGAGCGAGACGGTCGCGATCGAACGCTTGTTCATGCTGCGTTGTCCTCCATGGCCCCGCCGAGAAAGAGCTGGCCGATGCGCGGATCGTTCAGAATTCGCTTCGCGCCATCGACCATGCGGGTCTGGCCGAGCTCGAGCACGATGCCGATGTCGGAAATCTCAAGCGCCGAGCGCGCGTTCTGCTCGATCATCAGGATGGTGACGCCGCCGTCGCGCAAGCTTTTCAGAATGTCGAAGGTCTGCTGCACCATCAGCGGCGACAGACCGATCGAGGGCTCGTCGATCAGCACGAGCTTCGGCTCGAGCAGCAGCGAGCGGGCGATCTCGAGCTGCTTCTGCTCGCCGCCCGAAAGTGTGGAGGCCTGCTGTGTCGACTTCCGTCGCAGCGCCGGGAACAGGTCGAGCGCGGCCTCGATCCGCCTGGGCAAGTCGATGCCCTTGCCCGCGGAGACGCCGCCGAGCTCGATATTGTGACGCACCGACAGTTCGGGGAAGATGTTGCGACCCTGCGGCACGTAGCAGATGCCGGCATTGAGCAACGCGCGCTGGCTTAGGTTGGTGACGTCGCGACCCGCGAAGCTGATCTTGCCTTCGCGCAGCTTCAAGAGGCCAAAGATCGCCTTGAACACGGTGGACTTGCCGGCGCCGTTCGGGCCGATGATGGTGGTGATGGTCGCCTGCGGCACGGCGAAGGTCGTGCCGTTCAGGATCGTCATCTTGCCATAGCCGCCGACGAGATTGTGAACCGAGAGGATCGGGTCGCTCATGATGGCTCCCTAATGTCCGAGATAGGCTTCGATCACGGCGGGATTCTTCCGCACTTCGTCCGGCCGCCCCATCGCCAGCACCTTGCCTTCCGCCATCACCATCACGCGCGAGCACAGCGACATCACGAATTCCATGTTGTGCTCGATCACCACGAATGTGGCGTTCTTCTCGCGGTTGATCGCGACCAGGCGATCCTTCAGGTCCGACAGCATCGACGGGTTGACGCCGCCGGCGGGCTCGTCGAGCAGCACGAGGCGCGGCCCGCCCATGAAGGCCATCGCGGCATCGAGCAGTTTTTGTTGGCCATAGGAGAGCCCGCCGGCGGGCTCGTCGGCGAGATGGTCCAGCTTGAAGAAACCGATCATCTGGTTGGCGGCCCCCGTCAGCCCGGCATCGGAGCGGCCGACCAGACGCGAGGCCATATTGCCCTGGTGCTCCTGCCCCGCGAGAATCAGGTTCTCGCGCACCGAGAGTTTTGGGAAGACCTGCAAGAGCTGGAAGGTTCGGCTGACCCCGAGCTTGTTGAGCTCGGCCGGGCGCAGGCCCGTGACCACCTGGCCGTCGAGCTTGACCTCGCCGCCTGACGGTGTGAGCTGGCCGAGGATGCAGTTGAACAGGGTCGACTTGCCGCAGCCGTTCGGCCCGATCAGGCCGAGGATCTCGCCCTCGCGGACGTCGAATGAGACGCCGTCGACGGCGCTGATGCCGCCGAAATTCTTCTTGATGCTGGTGACTTCCAGGACCGCGCTCATTGCACCGTCTCCAGCCGGGACTTTGCGACAGCGCGCAGCGCGGAGGCCGCCTTGGTTCGGCGCTCGGCGAGGTAGCGGTCGAGGATGCCCAGAATGCCGGTCGGCGACCAGATCAGGAGCAGCATCACCGCGACCGCATAGAGCATCAGATAATACCCTTCCGTGAAGCGCAGCCATTCCGGCAACAGCACCGCGATCATCGCGCCGAGGAAGGGGCCGAAATAGAAGCCGGCACCGCCGACGATCACCATCATCAGGAGGTCGAGCGAGAGCGACAGGTTGAACGGCACGGGATCGATGTATTGCGTCAGCGGCGCATAGAGCGCGCCGGCGACGCCGCCGAGCGCCGAGCCGATCGCAAAGGCCATCAGCGTATAGCGCCGCGTGTCGACGCCGAGCGACTGCGCGCGCAGCGGATTTTCGCGCAACGCCATGAAGGCGCGGCCCCAGGGCGAGCGGATCAGCCACCACACCGCCAGCGACACGATCGCGAGCGAGCCGAGGCAGACATAGTAGAAGGGCAGCGGCTTGTTGGTCGCGATGCCGAAGATGTGCGGCCGCGGAATGTTGGAGATGCCGTAGATGCCGCCGGTGAGCCAGCTTTCGTTGCGGAACACCAGGAAGGCGAGGGTGGAGAAGGCGAGCGTGACGAAAGCAAGGTAATGGTGCTGCACGCGCAACGCGGGATAGCCGAGCACCCAGCCGACCGCGAAGCTCAAGACGATCGCGACCACGATCGCCACCGGCAGCGGCCAGCCATGCGTGGTCATGATCGCTGCGGCATAGGCGCCGATGCCGACGAAGGCGCCTTGCGCCAGCGAGACCTGGCCGGCATAGCCGAGCGTCAAATTGAGCCCCATGGCGGCGATGCTCATCACCGCCCACTGGCTCAGGATGAACAGGCCGTAGCGGTTGAAATTCATGGGAACGATGATCAGGCCGGCAATGACGATGAGGCCGAGCGCGATCTTCAGCGGTTTGGCGAAGCCGCTCATATGGTGCGCTCCTCGGCGCGGCCGAGCAAGCCCTGCGGCCGGAACAGGATGACGGCGATCAGGAAGATCATCGGAACGGCGGCGCGGTATTGGGTCGAGACATAGGCGGCCGCGAGATTGTCGAGCACGCCGATCAGGAGGCCGCCGGCAATGGCGCCGCGCACCTGGTTGAAGCCGCCGACGATCGCCGCGATGAACGCGGCCTGGCCGAGCACCTCGCCGGAGGAGAATTTTGCGAGATAGATCGGCGTGATCAAAAGCGAAGCCAGCGCGACCAGGAAGGCGTTGATCAGGAACGTCAGCAGGATCATGCGCTCGACCGGCACGCCGATGATGCGCGCTACCGTCGGGTTCTGCGCCGCCGCCTGCATCTGGTGACCGAGCGAAGTGCGGTTGAGGAGGCTCGTCAGGCCGAAGACGGCAAGAATGGCGAGGACGAGGACGCCGATGCTCTGCAACGACACCGCGTGTCCAAGGATGGAGATATCGCCGGTCGGCACGATCGAGGGGAAGGGCGAGGCCTCCGCGCTGAAGAACTGCTTCACAGCCTCCTTGATGCCGATCGCGAGCGCCATCGTCGCGATCGCCAGCGGCAGCACGCCGTGGCGCATCATCGGATCGACCAGCAGCATCTTGAAGGCCAGCCCAAGCAGGATCATCGAGAGCAGGATGCCGAGGATGATCGCGAGCCAGAACGGCGCGCCGACATGCATCGCCGCCAGCATCAGGAACGCCGGCAGCATCACGAACTCGCCTTGCGCGAAATTGATGGTTTGCGAGGTCTGCCACAGCAGCGTGAAGCCGACCGCGACCAGCGCATAGATCGCGCCGGTGGCAAGGCCTGCGACCAGAAGATCGAACAGATTGGACATTTTCCCCTCTCGCCGTTCTGCCGTCCCCCTTGCCCCGCCTGCGGGGAGTGGGTTGGGGGGAGGGGAAGTCTCCGCGAATTCGCTGGCAGTTGGACTCGCGGAAGCTCCCCCTCACCCGGAATTTGCTACGCAAATTCCGGCCTCTCCCGCATGCGGGGAGAGGCGAAAGCCTCACTTCACCTTGGGTAGCACCTGCTTCACCACCTGCTTGCCTTCGACGATTTCGACCAGAAAGCTCTGGCGGTCGATGTCGCCGGTCTCGCTGAAGGTGACGTCCATCAGGATGCCCGGCTCATCGGCGGCCTTGATGGTCAGCCCGTGCAACGTGTCGGCGAACGCCTTGCTGTCGACCTTGCCCATCTTCTCGGTGGTGGCTTTCACCATGTAGACGGCGAGATAGCCCTTCAGGCCGTTATGGTCGGGCACGTAATTGTACTTTTTGGAAAACTTCTCGCGGAACGCCTTGATCAGGTCGACCGGTGCGTCCGTGGTGAGGCCGACATGGCCGCGCGCGCCGTTGGCGGCGTCGCCTGCGAGCTCGATCACCTTCTGGCCGATCAGTGTGGTCTCGCCCATCAGCGGCGCGGTGACGCCCTGGCGCTTCAGCTCCTTCAGGATGCGCGCGCTCTCTTCCTCGTTCAGATAGACGAACACGGCGTCGGGATTGGCGGCCTTGATCTTGCCGACGTCGGCGGCGAAATCGGCCTGGCCTGCTTCGGTCGAGAGATCGGCGACGACCTTGGAGCCGAGCCGGTCGAGCTCCTTCACGATGACGTCGCGCCCGCCGCGGCCAAAGTCGTTGTTGACCCAGACCACCGCGACCGACTTCGCTTTCATGTCGTCGTGGATGTATTTGGCGACCTTCGGCATCGACGATTGCTGGCCGAACGAGGTGCGGAACAGGAACTTGTTGCCGCCTTGCGTCAGCTCAGCGGCTTCGCCGCCCATGATCTGCGCGATGCCGGCTTCGGCCGCGAGCGGCGCCGTCACCTTGACCGAGCCGGAATAGCCGGGCCCGAGCAGCACGTAGGGCTCGGCGTCGAGCGCCTTCTGCACCTGCGCGCGGGCGACGCCGGGGTTGGACTGCGAATCGGCATGGGTGACTTCTAGCTTGCGGCCGAGCACGCCGCCCTTGGCGTTGATCTCCTCGATCGCGAGGTCGATGCCGTTCTTCCAGTTGGTGCCGACGGTGGCGCCGCCGCCGGAGAGTTCGGCGACATCGGCAAGCTTGATCGCCTGGGCGTGGACGCTGGTTGCAGTCGCGAAGGCAAGCAGGGCGCCTGCCATTAGGATCGATTTCATGGTCACTCCTCCCATTTTCGTTGATGTTGTCCGCGGCCTTGTGTCCGGCCGCTTCGGTTACGCTGCGTGATAGGCCGAGCTTCGCGCCGCCATCACCTCGTCGAAAGCCTGTCCCATGACCTCGGTCGATGGGGCAAGGCCGGTGAACAATTCGAAGGCGTCGGCAGCCTGGTAGATCGCAAGCTCCCGGCCGGTCATGATTCGCGCGCCCTTGGCTCGCGCCGCCGCCAGCAAGGGCGTGATCAGCGGCGAATAGACGGCGTCGGCGACCCACAGATTTTCGCGCAGCAGCGAGGCTGGGACCGGGGTGTCCCGGTTCGGCAGCATGCCGACCGGCGTGCCGTTGACGAGGCCGGTTGCGCCGTCGAGCGCGTTCTCCACGCTCGTGACCACCCGCGCACCACCATGCTTGGCCAGAAGCGCGGCGAGTTTTTCGGCCCGCGCCGGCTCGCTGTCGAAGATGCGGAGGTCGGTCACGTCCAGGCTCGCCAGCGCAAAGGCGATCGCCTTGCCGACGCCGCCGGTGCCGATCACGGCCACCGCATTTCCGGAGGGCGCCAGCAGCGGCGCGACGGCGCGCGCAAAGCCGGTCGTGTCGGTGTTGTGGCCGATCAGCCGGCCGTCCTTGACGACGACGGTGTTGACCGCGGCCATGGTGGCCGCAGCCGGCGCCAGCTCGTCGAGCAGCGGGACCACCGCCTCCTTGTAGGGAAAGGTGACGTTGACGCCGGCAAAGCCGAGCCGCCGCACGCCTTCGAGCATCATGGCGAGCCCGGCTGCGTCGGCGCCGGCGACCTCGATGAGCTGGTAATGACCGCTCAGGCCCAGCGCCTCGGCGGCGCGCTCGTGCATGGCGGGGGACGCGGAATGCGCGATCGGTGCGCCGATCAGGCCGGTGAGAAGCTTCTTGCTGGCGGCGTATCCGCGCTTGGACATGGTTGGCTATCGTCTCGTTGGGAGCGTTCGGTCCTGGCCATTAGCGGGGAAATCCGCGCAATTCCAAGGGGCTTCCAAGTGCAACGATAGTCTTTCCCGTGCCTAACACAATTACCCATTTATCGGACAAACCTAACATAATGTTATTTTTTCCGCCCACGTGCCGGGGCGGCCTTGCTGTCGCTGCGGGACGGCTCCACCGTGCGCATCTCGGCGCGCAGGGACTCGATGAAATATTCGACATGGAGCGACAGCGGCGCGCCGCGCTTTACCGCGATATAGGTGTCGAACCGCGTCGGCTCGGTGATCTTCAACAGCTCGATTCCCGGGTAGCCGCCATGGGCCACCGTGAACTGGTCGATGATGGCGATGCCGAGCCCCGCCTTCACGAGCGCACACACCGTGGTGCCGAAGCGCGCGCGGATCGTGATGTTGTAGTCGAGCCGGTTGCGCGCAAAGATTTCGGCCATGATCCGGCCGTAGGGATCGTTGGGATCGATGCCGATCAGCGGATAGCGGGTGATCTCGGCGGCCGAGACCTGCTTGCGGCCGGCAAGCTCGTGACCCGGCGGCACGATGCAATAGAGCTCACCCGAGGCGAGCGGCATGAAGTCGAGCCCGGAATGCTCGAGCCGATAGCTCATCGCCACGCACTCGCCGCGGCCGAGCAAGAGATAGTCGATGGCCTCCTCCAGCTTGAGGATGTTGATGTCGATGCCGAGATCGGGATAGCGGCGCCGGACACGCTCGATCGCGCGCGGTACCATCACCTGGGAGATGCTCGGCACCGAGCCGATGCGCAATTCCGACAAACCGCCGCGGCCGATCTTGGAGATGAGCTCGGAGAGGTCGTCGACCTTCTTGTAGACGCCGTTGATCTGCTCGAAGATGTTCTCGGCTTCCGGCGTCGGGAAATAGCGGCCGTTCTGTCGCTGGAAGAAGCGGATCCCGAGCGTGCGCTCGGTGTATTTGACCAGCCGGCTGATCCCCGGCGCCGACACGTTGAGCAGCTTCGCCGCGCCGCCGATGGTACCCGTCACCATCACGGCACGGATCACTTCAACCTGGCGCAGCGTCATCATGTCGTGGGCATCCCAAGGAGGATCGTGGTGGCGATCATCTCACGGGAGCCGTGATATCATCCAGCGGCAAGTGATGTGGACGGAGCGGGCGGCGCTTCACCCTCCCCCTCCAGGGCCCCTCCAGGGGAGGGTAAGAGCGTAGCTCGCTCACCGGCAACAATTGCTGATTAACTTCGCAGTCAGAATGTTTCGGCCAAAATCGGCACGTTCGAATGGAAGGGCGCCGCTCGCGCAGAACGTACGCCTCACCTGTAACCGCGTTCTAGCTCGCCGGGCTCTCGGGCGACGCGCTGCCGGGCCGCTGCGCGCGTTCGCGCTGCAGCACTTCGCGCGCGTACTCGATGATCTTCTGCTTGTTTGCCGTTTCGCGGACGGCGAAAAACACGCGGTTGAGTTCCAGGCCGAGCACGCTGTTGAGGGCGATGTCCTCGTCTTCCATCGTGATTTTCCCGCTTCAGACGGCATAGGTGTAACTTGACGTCACTTCCTCCACAAGTAGATTAAATCTGCGGTGCAGACGAGGGCCGGTAAACTACTGGAGCAGCGAATTGAGGCAGCTCCCAAATACGTGCTATACGGTACGGCGAGGGTCAGGAAACGTACCGATGTCTGCCGCAGATGCCGTAGATTATGGCCGGGAAGCGCTCGACTTCATCGAAGGCTTGGGGACCTATCGCAAGGTACCAGACGCCATGAGTGCGCTTGAGGTGGCGTTCGGTCGCTTCGGCTTCGAGACCATCATCGTGACGGGATTGCCGAATCCCGATCAGCGGTTCGCGCAGATGGTGCTCGCCAAGCGCTGGCCGGCAGGATGGTTCAGTCTCTACACCCAGAACAATTACGACCGCGTCGACCCTGTGGTGCGGCTGTGCCGGCAATCGGTCAATCCGTTCGAATGGGCGGAAGCACCTTATGATGCCGAGCTCGAGCCGAACGCGGCCGAGGTGATGAACCGTGCCACCGATTTTCGCATGTCGCGGGGCTTCATCGTGCCGATCCACGGGCTCACCGGCTACGAGGCGGCGGTGTCGCTCGGCGGCGTCCATCTCGACCTCAATCCCCGCAGCAAGCCGGCACTGCACCTGATGGCAATGTACGGCTTCGACCATATTCGCCGCCTGCTCGATCCGGCGCCGCATCTCTCGACGCGTCTCACCCCGCGCGAGCGCGAGGTGATCGCCTGGGCCTCGCAGGGCAAGTCGGCCTGGGAAATCGGCGAGATCCTGCACATCACGCAACGCACCGCGGAAGAGCATCTTGCAACTGCTGCGCGCAAGCTCGGTGCCGTCAACCGTACGCATGCTGTTGCGCTAGCGATCCGCCACAAGATCATCAATCCCTAAGCGACATACTGGGAAATTTCCCAATATCGAGCCTGCCTCTTTTGGCAGATTCTGCCTCCCATTGAGGATGAATGGGGGGCTTTCATGATTCACGCAATTTCCGCGGTAAATCGTCACCTATACGAGGACGTGCTCGAGCAGCATTTCCGGCTGCGACACGACATTTTCGTCGAGGAGCGGCACTGGGAGACGCTACGCAGGCCGGATGGCCGCGAAATCGATTCCTATGACGACGAGGATACTGTCTATCTGCTTGCGCTGGAGGGACGTCGCGTCATTGGCGGTCACCGGCTCTATCCGACGACCAAGCCCTCGATGATGAGCGAGGTCTTCCCGCATCTCGCCGCGGTGCGCGGTTGCCCTGCGAATCCGCTGGTGTGGGAATGGTCGCGCTACTTCGTCGTGCGCGATCGCCGCGACGGCGCTCTCAACCTGCAACTGATGGCGGCGGTGCAGGAGTTCTGCCTCAATCAGGGAATCGCGCAGGTCAGCGCGGTTATGGAGACGTGGTGGCTGCCGCGATTCCATGAGGCCGGCTTCGTCGTGACGCCGCTTGGTCTGCCCGCGCTGGTGGAGAACGCCTGGACCATGGCGGCGACCATCGACATTCGCCGGGAGACGCTCGATGCCCTGCATGATCGCATCGGCGTGGATTCGATCGTGCGAGAGAACGGCCCACGTCTGGACGCCATCGCCCGTGCCAACCTCTGCGGCCTTGCCGCGCAACGAAAGAGCGCCTGAGATGTCGAACATGATGCGGGACAGCCAGATCATGGCGCAGACCAAGGACGAGAATCTCGGCTACATGTCCGACATGGCGCTCGAGCTGGCGCAGATGGCGGAAGAAACCGGATTGGCAACGCTCGCCTATCTGTTCCGGATGGCGGCGCTGGAAGCCTCGACGGCCAACAGCGTGCTGGCCGAGCCGGATGATCTGCCCCGGCAGATGACGTCGCACTAGACGCCTTCTCTACGTTCCCAGACTTTCGCGCCCTCTCCCCGGCATCCGCGGGGGGAGGGTGATCGTTTGGGTGCGGCAGGTTGACCCATCCCGCGCGGCAGCCTTCTTGCAAGGTCAATTTCGATCGCATGCATCGGCATGCAACAAAGTGCATGTTTGGTGTCGAATCACTCTTGCCTCGGAACGATACTGCCATTACCCATTTTTCCGCCTTGAAGAGGCAGGGGGAGCTCTTTCACTGATGGCGACCGTGTTCGAACATCGGCGCGATTCCGCGTGCGCCTGAAAGAGTTTTGATGCTGCTCGTCGTCGAACAGTTCTTGAACGGATTGCAGTTCGGCCTGCTCCTGTTCCTGCTCGCCGCCGGCCTGACGCTGGTGTTCGGGATCATGGATCTCGTCAACCTCGCGCACGGCTCGCTCTACATGATGGGCGCCTATTTCGCGGCGACCTTCGCGGCCTGGACCGGCAGCTTCCTGCTCGGCGCGCTGATGGCGCTCGGTGCAACATTGGTGCTCGGCATCGTGCTCGAAATGTCGGCGCTGCGGCATCTCTACGGGCGCGATCATCTCGACCATGTGCTCGCGACCTTCGGCCTGATCCTGTTCTTCAATGAAGCCGTGCGGCTGATCTGGGGCCCGGCGGGCCTCGCGCTGCCGCTGCCGGCATGGCTCACCGTGCCGGTGCCGATCCTGCCCGGCATCCACTATCCCGCTTATCGCCTCGCCATCATCGTGGTGGCGTTGCTGGTCGCACTTCTGCTCTATCTCGGCGTGATGCGGACCCGCATCGGCATGCTGATCCGCGCCGGCGCCTCCAACCGCGAGATGATCGGCGCGCTCGGTATCAACATCAAGCTGCTCTACACGCTGGTGTTCGGCCTCGGCGCCGCGCTCGCCGGCCTCGCCGGCCTGATGCAGGCGCCGATCCTCACCGTGCAGATCGGCATGGGCGAGAACATCCTGATCCTCGCCTTCGTCATCATCGTGATCGGCGGCATCGGCTCGATCCGCGGCGCGTTCCTCGCCGCGATCTTCGTCGGCATGATCGACACGCTCGGCCGCGCCTTCCTGCCGAACCTGCTGCGGCAGGTGCTGAGCGGCGCCGCCGCCTCCACCGCCGCGCCCGCGCTGTCGTCCATGCTGATCTACCTCCTGATGGCGATCGTGCTGGTGGTCCGGCCGGAGGGGCTGTTCCCGGCCAACCGTCGATGAAGGCTTTCACTGTGAGCAAGGCCGTCACGGCCCTGATGCTGGCGGGCCTCGTGCTGCTGCCGCTCTATTCGCAGCTGTCCGGCAACATCTTCATCCTGACGCTGTTCACCCGCATCGTCATCCTGGCGCTGGCGGCCGCAAGCCTCAACCTCATCATGGGTTTTGGCGGCATGATGAGTTTTGGCCACGCCGCCTATCTCGGCATTGGCGGCTATGCGGTCGGCATGCTCGCCCAGGAAGGCGTCGGCTCCGGCTTCATCCAGTTTCCGGTGGCGCTCGCGGCCTCGGCGATCTATGCGCTCGTCATCGGCGCGCTCTCGTTGCGCACGCGCGGCGTCTATTTCATCATGATCACGCTGGCCTTCGCGCAAATGGCCTATTACGTCGCCTCGGGCCTCGCACGTTACGGTGGCGATGACGGCCTCACCGTCTACAAGCGCAGCGACTTCTCCGGGCTGATCAACCTGTCGGACCGCACGCAGTTCTACTATCTCTGCCTTGCCTGCCTGTTCGCGGTGATCTTCCTGATCTGGCGCATCGTCAATTCGCGCTTCGGCCTCGTCGTGCAGGGGCTGCGCTCCAACGAGCAGCGCATGCAGGCGATCGGCTTTCCGGCGAAGCGTTACCAGCTTGTCTGCTTCGTCATCTCGGGCACGATGTGCGGCCTCGCCGGTGCGCTGCTCGCCAACAACACCGATTTCGTCAGCCCGGCCGTGATGTACTGGACGCGTTCCGGCGACCTCATGGTGATGGTCATTCTCGGCGGCATGGGCACGCTGTTCGGCCCGGTCATGGGCGCGGTGGTGTTCCTGCTGCTGGAGGAATTCCTGTCGCAGATCACCGAGTACTGGGCACTGATCATGGGCCCGCTACTGCTGCTGATCGTGCTGTTCGGGCGCGGCGGCATCATGGGCGCGCTCGGGAGGGCTGGCCGTGGCTGAACCCTTGCTCCGCGTCGAGAAGCTGGTGCGCCGCTTCGGTGGGATCATCGCGACGGACAACGTCTCGCTCGACGTCGCGAGCGGCGAACTGCACGCCATCATCGGCCCGAACGGCGCCGGCAAGACCACGCTGATCAGCCAACTCACCGGGCACCTCGAACCGCATTCCGGCAGCGTCTCGCTGGCGGGACGCGACATCACCTATCTGTCGGCCTATCGCCGCTGCGCGCTGGGGCTCGCCCGTTCGTTCCAGATCACCTCGCTGCTGCTCGACTTCACCGCCGCCGACAATGTCGCGCTGGCGGCGCAGGCGCATGCAGGCCACTCGTTCCGCTTCTTCACCAATGCGCGCAAGGAAAAGGGCCTGCGCGACGCTGCGCATGCCGCGCTCGATCGCGTCGGCCTGTTGCACCGTGCCGATGTCGTGGTGTCCAGGCTCAGCCATGGCGAGCGGCGCGAGCTCGAGCTTGCGGTCGCGCTCGCCAGCAAGCCGAAATTGCTGCTGCTCGACGAGCCGATGGCGGGCCTTGGCGTCACCGAGTCCCAGCGCATGGTGAAGCTGCTCCAGGAGCTGCGCAAGGAAGTCTCGATCGTGCTGGTCGAGCACGACATGCCGGCGGTGTTCGCGCTCGCCGACCGTATCTCGGTGCTGGTCTATGGCCGCGTCATTGCCTCCGGCGATCCGGCGACGATCCGCGCCAACGAAGACGTCAAGCGCGCCTATCTCGGCGACCAGCACGTGGTGACGCACCATGGCTGAAAACGTGATGGCTGACACGCTGCTCGACGTCGACGGCATCGAGACCTGCTACGGCCTCTCGCAGGTTCTGTTCGGCCTGTCGCTGTCGATCAAGCCGGGCGAGATGGTCTCGCTGATGGGCCGCAACGGCATGGGCAAGACCACGACCATCCGCTCCATCATGGGCCTCACTCCGGCGCGTGCCGGTGCGATCCGTTTCGCCGGCGCCGAGGTGCGGCAGCTTCCATCCTACCGAATTGCAAAACTCGGCGTCGGCCTCGTCCCCGAGGGACGCCAGATATTCCCGAACCTCACCGTGCGCGAAAATCTCGTCGCGGCCGCCGCCGATCGCTTCGGCAGCCCCAATCCCTGGACGCTCGCCGCCATCTACGTGATGTTCCCGCGCCTTGCCGAGCGCGCCGCCAACATGGGCAACCAGCTCTCCGGCGGCGAGCAGCAGATGCTCGCCATCGGCCGCGCGCTGATGACCAATCCGAAGCTCCTGATCCTGGATGAAGCGACCGAAGGCCTCGCGCCGCTGATCCGCGAGGAAATCTGGAATTGCCTGTCACTCTTGAAGAGCCGGGGCCAGTCGATCCTCGTCGTCGACAAGAACGTCGACCATCTCGCCCGCATCTGCGACCGCCACTACATCATCGAGCGCGGCAAGACGGTGTGGAGCGGCACCTCGGACGAGTTGATGGCCGAGCCGGATCTCCAGCACAAATATCTGGGAATCTGACGCGCTCCTGGATCAGGCTGCCGCATCTTCAGTGCGGACCACCTCGCGCGCTGAACCTTCTTCGAGGACTTCAGTTTCGAAGCTCTCCAAACTGCGCGCGGAGGTCTTGAGTGCGCCGCCGCCAGCCGTCAATGTCGCCGCGGATTCGATGCGGGACTTCTACAATCAAATTGCCGGACGGGCTGATGACGACGTCACTGGTTCCGCACAGCGAGGGGCTTCAACGGCAGCCCAATGGCTGGATTTCCCGGGCTGCGTGTTCGTCAGAGGCGAGTTTCGAGCCGATCCCGACGGGCGCGCGATCGTAGCGACGGGCCTGTTCATCTCCGTTGCGTTCGACGACGGCACCAGCCGCGGCATTCTGACGCGTGCATGCGGCGGCGAAAGGCAGATGACGGCGATCGCCGTGCGTGAAGCCGTCGCTGCAAGACGCTCGGTTCGGTGTGACGAGCGTCCTGCGATAGGCTTGGCGCTCCCCCAGGCTTCCATCGACGGGCTCGGACTCGGGGACGAGTTTCGGGCACTGTTCAAGAACGATGAGGCTGGTACGGCCATCATCTCCCTGACGGCATCTCCGCGCGTGCAGGCCGTCGCGGCGGAAATGTTCTCGCCGCCGGTTGGCGGAAACGCGGCGCAATTGTTGCTGTCGGCGCATGCCGCCGAAATCGTTGTCCACGCCTTGTTCAGCGAGCGCGGCCGGATCGAGGTCGACCCGGCAGCCGATCTTCAGCGGATGCGGTTGCAATCGGTCAAGGAGCGGATGGACGCGGATCTCGCTTATCCCTGGAGCATCGACGAACTGGCGCGGAACGCAGGGCTGAGCCGCCGGTCCTTCAACCAGAAATTCCAGATGGCGTATGGCGAGAGCGCGATCGACTACTTGCGGGGCCAGCGGCTCGATGCCGCACGAGACCTTCTGATTCATCAACGGTTGTCGGTCACCGAGGCGGCCTTCCGGGTCGGCTACGCCCATCCGGCTAATTTCGCGACGGCCTTCCGCAGGCGCTTCGGCCATTCGCCGAGCCGCTGTCAGTCAATTTGAAAGCCTCCACGCGCGATCAAAGGTGATTTGCGTGCGCGCAAAAGCGGTGCGCGCCTCGATCTGGTTACTCCCGGGTTGTTTGAAGTGGAACTCGGGGACGACGATGAAGCGCAACGACGGGCGGACGCTCGGTTGGGAACGGATGGTGAAGACCGGTCTGGGAATAGCCGGCCTCGGAATAGCCTTGCACGCGACGCCATCGGCCGCACAGACCTCCGGGACCAGTTCGGGCTCGACGACGGCGACATTGCCTCCCGTCACGGTGGAGGCACCGAGCCAGGCACGTCCGCGCAGCCAGTCCGTGCAGCGCGCTTCGCAGTCGCCTAGAGGCCGCGTCGCGACGCAGCGCAATTCCGGCCCCGCGGCAGGCAGAAGCACGGGTACGCGCGACGCCAGTGCCGGTCGCGGCAACGTGTCGAGTGAGAGCAGCTATGTTGCAAGCAACAGCGCGGCGGGCACGAAGACCAACACACCTTTGCTCGAGACGCCGCAGTCGATCTCGGTCGTGACGCGCAAGGAGCTCAACGACCGCGCCGTCCAGTCGCTGACGGAGGCGGTTGGCTATGAACCTGGCGTCCGCGTCGATGCCTCCGGCTACGATCCGCGTTTCGACGCCATCGCGATCCGCGGCTTCGACATCACCTATAACGGCGTTTATCTCGACGGCCTGCGCCTCGTCGGAGCCGGTCTCAGCGTGTTCAAGACCGAGCCTTATGGGGTCGACAGCATCACCGTGGTCCGTGGCCCGAGTTCGGCTCTCTATGGCCTCGGCTCCCCCGGCGGATTGATCGACCTGTCGAGCAAGCTGCCGACCAGCCAGCCGTTTCACGAAGTGCAGACGGTGTTCGGCGATCGCGATCGCATTCAGGGTAATTTCGACCTGTCGGGCCCGGTCGATGCCAACGGTCAATTTTCGTATCGGCTGACCGGCGTGGTGCGCGACGCGAACGTGTTCGTGCCCGGCGGCAAGGACAATCGGACCTACATCGCTCCCGCCGTCACCTGGAAGCCGGATCAATCGACGACCCTCACGATTCTCGGGTCCTATCAGAAGTCGAAGACGCCCGGATCGATGTTCACCTATTCCACGGGCACCGGCACCACCACGGACATCTTCACGGGCAGTCCATCCTACAATTCGCTCGACCAGGAGCAGGGCCGCGTCGGCTACCTGTTCGAGCATGCGTTCAACAACGACGTGACCGTCCGCCAGAAATTCCGTTACGTCGATGTCGATGCGGTCACCCGCTATGTCGGTTTTCTCGGCGCGCCCGTAGGCAATGTCGTCTCGCGCTATACCGGCTACGTCCACGACACGCTGCAATCGGCCATCATGGACAACCAGGTCGAGGCCAAGCTCTCGACCGGGTCTGTGCAGCATACGCTCCTGGTCGGCACCGACTACACCGCGTCGAAGTTCAACGACAAGCAGGGCTTTGGCTTCGGCGTCTCCGATCTCAACCTGGCCTCCCCGGTCTACGCGCCGGAATCCATTCCCGATCCGGCGATCTCGTCCTCGACGCAGCAGCGGCAAACCCAGTCCGGCGTATACATCCAGGACCAGGCCAGGCTCGACCACTGGATTCTGACGCTGAGCGGCCGCAGCGACTGGGTCCACACCACCGGCGAGGATCTGTTCGCGCTGACCCGGCAGCAGCAATCCGATCAGGCCTATAGCGGGCGGGCCGGGCTGACCTATGTGTTCGATTCCGGCGTTGCGCCCTACGTCGCCTATTCGACGTCGTTCTTTCCCAATCTCGGCGTCGACCCGTCGGGCGCCTTCTTCAAGCCGACCACCGGCAAGCAGACCGAGGTCGGCGTGAAGTACCAGCCGCAGGGAACGAGGAGCTTCATTACCGCGGCGGTGTTCGATCTGACCCAGGACGGCGGCCTGGTCACGACGGGAACGGGCGTCACGGTCCAGCGCGGCGAGATTCAAAGCCGCGGCTTCGAAGTGCAGGCGCTCGCGAGCCTCGGCGGCGGCTTCGACGTCACCTCGTCGTACACCTATCTCGACATGGTGACCAAGCAGGCTGCGGACAGCTCGACGATCGGCAAGTTTCCGTCCGGCAATCCGCCGCACACCGCGACGCTGTGGGGCAATTATGCCCTGCCGCTGGCCGGCCCCTTCGGGGGACTCAGCATCGGCACCGGCGTGCGTTACATGTCCTGGAGCTATGGCGACGACGCGAACACGTTCAAGAACAGCTCGGTGACCCTGGTCGACGCGGCGCTGAAATATGATTTCGGCCAGGCGGCGAAGGAGCTGAAGGGCCTTCAGTTCCAAGTCAACGCCAAGAACCTGTTCAATCTGCACTACACCACGTGCCAGGTGGGATACTGCTACCGCGGCGCGCCGCTGACCGTCATCGCAACGCTCGGCTATCGCTGGTGAATCAGCTTGCGGATGCGAACCCCGGTTATCCGGCCAATATGTCTTACCCAAATCGCCGGCGACTAACGCGCCAGGTGGTGCGTGCCGATCTCAACCAAGGTCGTCCGGCAGGACAGGCGGTAGATCAGACTGAACAATTGAACCCACATGATCGAACTCCGCTGTTGATCACATGTCGGGATGCTAGGCCCCCAATCTTTCCGGCCGTTTTCGAGGGACAGGGAAAATGGCTTCGTCGGCGGACGCCGTGATGTCGTCGGAACAGACCGGACGAAGTCGCCTCACGCGGGCGTGAGAGTATCCCCGTCAAAACACCTCGAAATATTCGCGATGCTCCCAGTCGGTCACCTCTGACAGGAAGCGGTCGATCTCGGCATTCTTGATGTGGGTGTAGTAGTCGACGAACTCTCCGCCAAGCTTTTCGCGGAAAAACGGATCGTCCTTCAGCGCGGCGACCGCATCGCGCAGCGACTTCGGTAGCAGCGGCGCCTTGGTTTCGTAGGGCGTGTCAGCGGAGGGGCCGGGATCGAGCTTGCGGTCGACGCCGTCGAGGCCCGAGAGAATTTGCGAGGCCATGTAGAGATAGGGATTGGCGGCGGGCTCGCCGACGCGGTTTTCCAAGCGCGTGGCGGTATCGCCGGCCGCTCCGAGCACGCGGATCATCACGCCGCGATTGTCGCGGCCCCAGATCGCGCGGTCAGGCGCCAGCGAATAGGAGCGGTAGCGCTTGTAGCCGTTGATGGTCGGGGTGGTGAACACGGTCGAGGCGCGGGCGTGGTCGAGCAGGCCGGCAAGGTACGCCCGGCCGAACGCGCTGAGCGGTTCGCTGCCCTCCTTCGCCATGAACAGATTTTCGCCGGACGCGCGCGAGACGATCGACTGGTGCAAATGCCAGCCGCTGGCGAACAGATTCGGCAGTTTCGGCCGGCACATGAAGGTGGCGTGATAGCCGTGGCGGCGCGCGATCTGCTTCACGGCAGAGCGGAACAGCACCATGTTGTCGGCGGGCTCCAGCCCCTTCTTCGGCGCGAACGTGAACTCGCACTGGCTCGGCCCGAACTCGACCTCGACCGAGCGCAAGGGCAGTCCGAGCGCGACGATATCGCGGCGCAGGATCTCCAGCACCGGCTCCATCTGATCGAAGCGCTGCTCGGTGAGGTATTGATAGCCGTGACTGAGCAGGCTCACCGACGGCGGCGTGCCGGGCTGGCCGGCATCCTCGGGCCGCATATGCGCGTCGTCGAGCTTGAAGATGTGGAATTCAACCTCGAGGCCGGCGACGAAATCGTGGCCGCGGCCGCTGAGCTCTTCGAGCACCTTGCGATAGAGGCCGCGGGTCGCGAACGGCACGGGACGGCCATCACTGAAATAGAGATCGCAGAGCACCCAGCCCGTCGCGGGCGCCCATGGCAACGGGCGGAACGTGGATGGGTCAGCGACCATCAACACGTCGGCCGCGCCCTCCATCTCCTTCATGCCGAATCCGCCGCCCGACGTGAACACCGGAAACACCGTGCGGTGCGAAGTGTCCTTGGCGAGCATGGTCGTGGTGATGGAGCAGCCACTCTCCAGCGAGGCGATCGCCTCGGCGGCGATGATGGTCTTGCCGCGCAAGATGCCGTGCTGGTCCGGGAAGGCGAGGCGGATGACCTCGAGGTTCTTTTCCTCGACGATGCGGCGCATGCGCGCTGCGGCGTCCCTCTGCTCATCCGACCACAGCGCGTGACGCGCGACGAAAGTCACTTCACCACTCCCTCAACTGCCGTAGGGTGGGCAAAGCGAAGCGTGCCCACCGCGTCTATCGCCCAAACGGAAGGATGGCGGGCACGGCGCTTTGCTCCTTTGCCCACCCTGCGGGTTCGGTGCACGATCGTCACTCCGCCGCCGTCAGCCGGTGCACGTTGTCCGCGATCTCCTTCGGCACCGGCGCGGCCCAAGGTGCGCCGCGGCGGCGCTTGACGTCGACCTCCATCCAGTAGAGCTCCCAACCCTGGGTCGGACCGATGCCGTCCATGGTGGCCGGTCCCTGGATGCTGCGCGCCCTGCTCTCGTCCAGGAACAGCATCGGCTTCTCACCGCCGCCGACTTTCTCGATCTCCTGCCGCAGCAGGCGGCGGTACTGCACGATCGCCTTGTCGCTCGAGCCGAGATGCTCCTTGGTGCGGTCCTGGATCGCGCCCATGGATTCCACCGCCCACTGGTCGTGGACGTTGATGTCGGTGCCCATGCCGGTGTAGGTCGCGGTCGCCTGCTCGTGCGGATCGAAGCCGTAATCGTTGCCGCTGTTCTTGCGCGATTTGTAGTCGGGCAGCTCATAGAGCTCGAGCCGCTGATCGCGCATCTTCTGCTTGTCGACCGCGTTGGTGTAGCTGGTGAAGATCGCGTACCAGTAGCAGTTCTCGTCGTCGACCGGCACGTGCCACTGCGTGATCGTCATTTCCGTGCTCATGGGGATGACGAAGCCGTGCGGGAAGAGCTGGTTGGTGACGCGCACATGGGTGCGCTCCTCGTCGATCTCGCGCAGCGCGATCAGCCGCAGACCATATTCGGTGTGCTCGACATTGATGATCGGACGGTCGTACTCGCGCAGGATCTTTGTCATCGGCAGATCAGAGCCGGCGGAGGCGCCGCGGAACTGCTTGCCGTAAGCCGTCGACGTATCCTCGTCCTCGAAGAAGCGGTGCAGGTAGGAGGCGTGCGCGGGATCGATGCCGACCTCGAGGGCCTGAAGCCAGTTGCAGGCCATGTGGCCCTTGAACGCAAAAGTGTGCGTGCCGGGCGCGACAAAGCAGTCGAGCTCCGGAAATGCCGGCGGCTCACCCTCGCCGAGATAAGCCCAGAGGATGCCGCTCTTCTCGACCACGGGATAGGAACGCTGGCGAATGTTCTGGCAGAGTTTTGAATCCTTCGGCTCGGCCGGCGTCTCGATGCACTGGCCGGTGGCGTCGAACAGCCAGCCATGGAAGGCGCAGCGCAGGCCGCCATGTTCGAGACGACCGAAGGCGAGGTCGGCGCCGCGATGTGCGCAGTGACGATCGATCAGGCCGTAGCGTCCGCTCTCGTCGCGGAACAATACCAGGTTCTCGCCGAGCAGTTTGACGGGGCGGATCGGGCGTGCGCCCTCCAGCTCGTCGACCAGCGCCGCCGGCTGCCAGTAGCTCCGCATCAGCTTGCCGCAGGGGTCCTTCGGACCGGTACGGGTGATCAGGTCGTTCTGCTCCTGGCTCATCATGGCGGCTGCGTCCTTTGTCGGAGAGGCGTTTGTTCGCCTATTGAACGAATGGGCGAATTATGCCATGCCTTGGTCCGGCGGCAAGCAATATTTTGCAGGATGTTCCCGAACCTATGCCCAAGCTGAAGCGCAGCGAAAACGACGAGCGCGCGACGGATTTCGTCGAGAGCCTCGATCGCGGCCTGCGCCTGCTTCAATGCTTTGGCGCGACCACTGGCCCGATGACGCTGAGCGATCTTGCCCGTGCCGCCGATCTGCCCCGCGCCACCGCGCGGCGCATGCTGTTCACGCTGCAGCGCGGCGGCTTCGTCTCCGGCGATGGCAAGCTGTTCTCGCTGACGCCGCATGTGCTGACGCTCGCGGCGTCCTATCTGCGCTCCAGCCAGCTCGTCGCGGTGCTTCAACCCGTGCTCGACCGGATCGCCACGGCTGCGCAGGAAATCTCGTCGCTCGCGGTGCTCGACGGCGATGATGTCGTGTTTGTCGCGCGCAGCAGCCCGGCGCGGATGTTTTTGGGTGGACTCGAGATCGGCTACCGGCTGCCGGCGTTCTGCACCTCGGTCGGCCGCGCCATGCTCGGGCAGTTCGATGACGCAGCGCTTGCCGCACGCCTGAAGACAATGAAGCGCGAGATGTTGACGCCGCAAACGGTGACGGATCCCAAGGCGCTGCTCGCCAGCATCACAGCCGATCGCGACCAGGGCTATTCGCTGGTCGATCGCGAGGCAGAGCCGCATTTCCGCTCGATCTCGGTTCCGGTGCGCCGCTACGACGGCGTGATCGTCGCCGCCATCAACATGGGGGCCCATGTCGACCGCGTGCCGGCACGGGAGCTGGTCGACCGGTTGCTCCCGCTGCTCCGCGAAGGCGCGGAGTCCGTGCGGTCGCAGCTGTTATAGCAACGATCGTTGGCGCCGCGCGTCCGCGGGCCTATAATCCCGTCACGCAAGATAACCGGGAGGACGCCATGCAACACACCATGGTTCCCAGCGATCGCGTGGAGCACGTCGGAGTCTACGGACGCGACGGCGCGAAGCTCGGCACGATCGAGCGGCTGATGCTCGACAAGGTGACCGGCACGGTCGCCTACGCCGTGATCAGGACTGGCGGGCTGCTCGGCACGCACCACCACTATCCTGTGCAGTGGAGCGCGCTGAAATACGATCCCGCGCGGCAGGCTTTTCGTGTCGAGGTGACGCAGGACGAACTCGCCAGCGGACCGTGCGAGTTCGACGGCGACGAATTCGATTGGGGCGATCGTTCGCGGCCCTACGCGCACCCGAATTATTGGTCGATCTGACGACGCGATTGCGGCAGGCGTCGCGCGCTGAGCCGCCTCACTTGGTCGCGGTGCGCCGGCGCGCTCGCTGTGTCAAAAGGCAAAAATGCCGCATGACACACCTCTCATCGCCACCATCGTCGTCGGACTTGGACTAGCTTTCGTACTCGGAACTATAGCGCAGCGGTTCCGCATTCCGCCGCTTGTCGGCTACCTGCTCGCCGGCGTCGCCGTAGGCCCGTTCACGCCGGGCTTCGTCGCCGACCAGGCACTTGCGACCGAGCTCGCCGAGCTCGGCATTATCTTGCTGATGTTCGGCGTCGGCCTGCATTTTTCGCTCCAGGATCTGCTGAGCGTTCGGCACATCGCCGTTCCCGGCGCCGTCGTTCAAATCGCCGTTGCGACGCTGATGGGGCTCGGCCTTGCATGGTTGATGGGCTGGAGCGTCGGTGCGGGACTCGTGTTCGGACTGGCGTTGTCGGTCGCGAGCACTGTCGTCCTGCTCCGCGCGCTCCAGGAGCGGCGCCTGATGGAGACCGATCGCGGCCGCATCGCGGTCGGCTGGCTCATCGTCGAGGACCTCGCGATGGTGCTCGTGCTGGTGCTGTTTCCGGCGATCGCAAGCCTTCACGGCGGTAGCGGCGACAAGCCGGCCTTCGAGCCGCTGGCCGCGCAGGCTGGCTTCGGGCTTGCTGGCATCGTGATGCTGACCCTCGCCAAGATCATCGTGTTTATCGGGCTGATGCTGGTGGTGGGGCGCCGGGTGATTCCCTGGATCCTGCACTACATTGCGCATACCGGCTCGCGTGAGTTGTTCCGTCTTGGCGTGCTTGCGATCGCGCTCTGCATTGCGTTCGGGGCGACGAAGCTGTTCGACGTCTCGCTCGCGCTCGGCGCCTTCTTCGCCGGCATGATGCTGCGGGAATCGCCGCTCAGCGCGCGCGCCGCGCAGGAATCGCTGCCGCTGCGCGATGCCTTCGCCGTGCTGTTCTTCGTCTCGGTCGGCATGATGTTCGATCCGATGAGCGTGGTCCGCGAGCCCTGGCCGCTGCTGGCGACGCTGGCGATCATCATGCTCGGCAAGTCGGTCGCGGCGTTCCTGATCGTGGTCCTGTTCCGGCATCCGCTCGCGACCGCCCTGACGATCTCGGCGAGCCTGTCGCAGATCGGCGAGTTCTCCTTCATCCTGGCAGAGCTCGGTGTCGCCTCGCAGATCCTGCCCAGCGACGGCCGCGACCTGATCATGGCCGGCGCGATCCTCTCGATCATGCTCAACCCGCTGATGTTCGCGGCCGCCACCTGGCTCGCGCCGCGTCTCGACCCGCGCCGGGATTCACCGCAGGCCGCGGCCGCCGTGCCCGAACCGATCCGCACCACGGACCTGACCGACCACACGATCGTGATCGGCTATGGCCGCGTCGGTGCGCTCGTCGGCGATGCCCTGAGGCAGCGGCAATTGCCGTTCCTTGTCGCCGAGGTCGGCGAGGGTGCGCTGGCGAAGCTGAAGCAGGGCGGCATCGAAACCGTCATGGGCAATGCCGCGCAGCCCGAAATTCTCGGCGCCACCAATCCGTCACGGGCGCGGCATCTCGTGATCGCGATCCCCGAGGCGTTCGAGGCGGGGCAGATCGTGCAGCAGGCGCGCGCGGCCAATCCGGACATCCGCATCATCGCGCGGGCGCATGCGGATGCCGAGGTCGACCACCTCAAGGGGCTGGGTGCGGATGTCGTCATCATGGGCGAGCGGGAGATCGCGCGCGGCATGATCGAGGAGCTGGAGAGGAGATATCCGGATGCTGCCCCGCAAGATCCCCGTGCGCTCGCGGTCGGTTCGGTCGTTTGACCTGATCACGCCACAGGGCCGGACCTACCGCTTCCCGCCGCCGACATTGTCGCAGCGGTTGTTGCGGTTGCTGTTCGCGCATGCGGAGACGGTGGCGATTTCGGCGGCGATCCTGGCGTTGATTTATGTGGCGGGCTTTGCCGCCGAGGCACTCGACCGTTCGGTGTTCGATGCGTGCAACGATCGAGTTGGCGTGCGCAGGGTGGGTTAGTCTCGGCGTCGTGAGATGTGCAGTCGCGCCGTCGAGCACACTGCGCTCCCTCCCCCCTTGCAGGCGAGGGAACAGAGCGCGTGCTCAGTGAGAGGACTGCCCCAAAATCTCACCGCCCCTCCGCCTCGCGCTCCATGTCACGGCCCGACAGGTCCTCGCCCTGCATGTTGGCATAGTCCCTCGCCATCTCGCGCATCAGGAACTTGGCCGGCACGTCGTGATAGGTGCCGCGGTCGTTGACATATTGCATGTAGGCGCGCCCCTCGCCGTCGAAGGGATGCAGCAGCGCGTCGGTGTGTCCGTCGAAATCGAGCGGGGCCACGCCGACCTTGGCGCAGAGCGTGTCGTTGAAGGTCGGCGTCGCCTTGCGCCAGGCTCCGTCGACATGCACTTCCGTGAAGCCGTGCCAGGTGAAGATGTCGGTGCCCATGCTCGCGCGCAGCTTCTCGGTGGTGAGATGGTTCTTCACATCCGCAAAGCCGACCCGGGCGGGAATGCCGTGGACGCGGCAGGCGGCGGCATAGAGCGAGGCCTTGCCGACGCAATAGCCTTGCCCCGCGGCAAGCACGCTCGATGCGCGAAACGTGTCGGCGACGCGCATGCTGACGTAGGGGTTGTAGCGGATGCCGTCGCGCACCGCCTTGTAGAGCACACTCGCCTTCTCGCGGGCGCTGGCGTCCGCGTGCACGGCGGTCTCGGCGAATTGCCGCACGGCCGGATGATCGCTGTCGATGTACTCGCCGGGATCGGTGTAGAGCCGGCGGATGGTGTCGGGCAGGGGTGCTGTCATGCGTCAAGCTTAGCAGGCAGTCTTCGCGGGACTCAAATTCGTTCGTTGCAAGCCGCCTATGCCGCACGCGACACTACCCGGTCACCACTTGCGTTGAGACGTTGCCGCTTTCGAAAGCGGCAATGCTGCGCTACGCTTACCGGAGCCGACGCCCTTAATGTGGCCCTTGGGGAGTCAGAGCGTGCTGAAATGGTGTGCCCATTGCCAGCAATTCATCGGCGAGATGCGGCCGTACGCCGACTTCAGCATCACGCACGGGCTGTGCCGCAAATGCTCGGGAGAACAGCCGGATTTGCTCAGCGGCGATGAATATGCCCATGCGGTCGTGCTGCGGGACATCTTTCAGGCGCTGTTTGCCGCGGGTCGCAGGAGCGATTTCGACGCGGCCGGGCCGCTGGTCGACAACGCCATCGCCGTCCATTGCCGGCCGGTCGACATTCTCATCGGCATGATCGCGCCGATGCTCTACGAGATCGGCAACGCGTGGGAGCGCGGCACGCTCACCGTCGCTGGCGAGCACGAATTCACCGCCTTCGCCGAGCGGGTAGTCGATCTTGTCGAGGCCAAGATGAGGCAGGCCTGGTCGCAGCCGGCGCGGCATGCAGGCGACGGCTGCTATCTCCTGATGAACGCGCCGGGCAATATCCACATGGTGGGCATTCGCATTCTCGGCCTCTGGCTGCAAAACCAGGGATGGCGGACGCGCCATGTCGATGATCTCACCGTTCTCGATGTCCTGTCCGAGCCGGCGATCGCGGGTGAGCCCAAGGCGCTGCTCGTTTCGATCGCCCTGCGCGAGCAGTGCGATGCCGTCGCGTCGCTTGTCGAGCGCGTGCAGGCATTGCCGGCGCCCAGCCGTCCAAACATTTTCCTCGGCGGCTACGCCGTCAAAACCCACCTGGTGCCACGGATCCCCGGAGTGAAGCTTGCCGCCGACATCAGCGCACTCGGCCTCGACTGAACGCGGCTAGCTGCGGTTGCGCATCCAGTCGGCCAGGCCCGATATCGCGCGATCGAGATCCTGCCGCGCGGCGCTATCGGTCACCGTCTCCTCCATCGCACCGCGCATGCAGAACAGCCACGCGTCGCGCTCGGCATCGCCGATGGCAAAGCCGATATGCCGCTGCCGCAGCCGCGGATGGCCCTTCTCGGGAGTATAGAGCTTTGGGCCGCCGGTCCATTCGGTGAGATAGCGCTTCAGCACGTCCCTGATCAGGCCGAGATCATCCGCATGCATGGCGCGGATCATCTGCGCCTCCGGCAGCGTGTCCATGCGGTCGTAGAAGCTGTCGACGAGGGCATCGATCGTGGCGCTGCCGCCGATCCGCTCGAACATGGAGGTGGTGACGTCGCTGGAGGTCATGAGTGGTCCCAAGGCTGGCTCTTGGGCTCGGATATAGTGACTTTGTGGCGGGCCACAAACTCTGGACCCATAACCAGAGCGAGGTGTTTGGCGAAGGTCAGTCGTTCGGGATCGGCCGCGTGCACAATCGATGGATCACGCGGTATGGGTCCCTGCGTTCGCAGGGACGACAGCGGTGCGTGAGGCGCCAGATCGCCTTACAGCGCCACGCTGCGCAGCCCAAAGCTGCGGGCTTCGTTCTGCAGCACCGGCCGCACTGCATCGATCAGCCTTGCAGCCGCCGCATCGACCGACAGCCCCGCGGTATCCACCACCGCCGTCGCGCGCGAATATAGCGGCTCGCGGCTCAGCAGGATGTTGCGCAGCTCGGCCATCGCGGAGCGGTCGTCCGCCATCGGCCGCAGGTCGCCCTGACGCCGCACGCGGGCCATGTGCTCCTCGGGCTCGGCCTTCAGCCAGATCGTGTAGAATGACGACAGGATCTGGTCGAAGGTCAACGGCTCCGACACGATGCCGCCGCCGGTCGCCAGCACCATCAGCTCGTTGCGCGCGAGCAGCTGTTGCAGCGCTGCCTGCTCCATGCGGCGAAAGCCTTCCTGGCCGTAGAGCGCGATGATCTCGGCGACCGAGAGCCCGTTCTGCTGCTCGACCTCCTTGTTGAGCTCGACGAAACTCCAGTCGACCTTCTTCGCCAGCATCCGCCCGAGTGTCGATTTGCCCGCGCCGCGCAGGCCGATCAGCGCGATGCCGCAGAACGGCGCGCGCCGCGGCGCGGAGGCGCTGCCGCCGGCGAGAAGGTCCTTGGCCTGAGCGATCTGCGCCGGCGTCGCCTTGCGCAGGAGATCGCGAAACATCTGCCAGTCCGGCGTCGGGTCGGCAGAGGGAAGCAGGTCTTCGAGATGCGCACCCATCGCGTCGGAGACGCGACGCAACAGTACGATGGAGACATTGCCCTTGCCGCTCTCGAGCTGCGCGATGTAGCGCTCCGAGATTCCTGATACCTTGGCGAGCACCTTTCGCGACATGCCGCGCAGCGCGCGCATAGTGCGCACGCGCTGGCCGAGCTGTTCGAGAAATCGGGATTCGGCGTCGGGACTGTCGGTCATGGACTGCAGATCATGGGCCTTCTTGAGAGGGTGTCCTGCGGCGCGTTTTAATGAAACATAGTGCCTGCCGGCATTGACAGCAAGCCGCCGCGGTGTCTTTCTATGAATTATAATTCTAAATTCGGGGGAGAAGTCCGTGAGCGAGGGATCCTATAACGCGGTGACCTGGCTGCTCGACCGCAACGTCGAGGACGGCAGGGGCGGCAAGCTCGTCTTCGACGACACCGTCTCGCGGCTCACCTATGGCGAGCTCCAGCGCGAGACCCGGCGCGCTGCCAACATGCTGCGCCGGCTCGGGGTCCGCCGCGAGGAGCGCGTGGCGATGATCATGCTCGACACGGTCGATTTCCCGATCGTGTTCCTGGGCGCGATCCGCGCAGGCATCGTGCCGGTGCCGCTGAACACGCTGCTGACATCAGACCAATACGCCTACATCCTCGCCGATTGCCGCGCGCGCGTGCTGTTCGTCTCCGAGGCGCTCTACCCCGTTATCAAGGACGTCGTGGGCCGCATGCCGGATCTCGAGCACGTCGTGGTCTCCGGCGCCAAGCAGAACGGTCACAAGCAGCTTGCTGAAGAGATCGCTGATGAGAGCGACCAGTTCACCACCGCTGCCACGCATCCGGACGAGCCGGCGTTCTGGCTCTATTCGTCCGGCTCGACCGGCATGCCCAAGGGCGTGCGTCATCTGCATTCGAACATGCAGGCGACCGCCGACACCTACGCAAAGCAGGTGCTCGGCATCCGTGAGAACGACGTCTGCCTCTCCGCGGCAAAACTGTTCTTCGCCTATGGCCTCGGCAATGCGCTGACCTTCCCGATGTCGGTCGGCGCCACCGTGGTGCTGAACAGCGAGCGCCCGACGCCGGCGCGCATGTTCGACCTGATGAACAGGTACAATCCCTCGATCTTCTACGGCGTGCCGACATTATTCGCGGCGATGCTCAACGACGAGACGATGAAGGCCGAGCGCGGCGGCAAGTCGCTCCGCATCTGCACCTCGGCCGGCGAGGCGCTGCCGGAATCCGTCGGCAACAGCTGGAAATCGCGCTTCGGCGTCGACATCCTCGACGGCGTCGGCTCGACCGAGCTCTTGCACATCTTCCTGTCCAACGCGCCCGGCGACATCAAATACGGCTCCTCCGGCAAGCCGGTGCCGGGCTACGAGGTGCGCCTCGTCAACGAGGCCGGCCAGGACGTCGCCGACGGCGAGGTCGGCGAGCTGCTCGTCGATGCGCCCTCCGCCGGTGAGGGCTACTGGAACCAGCGCCACAAGAGCCGCCGCACCTTTGAAGGTCCGTGGACCCGCACTGGCGACAAATATGTCCGCGATGGCGAAGGCCGCTACACTTTCTGCGGCCGTGCCGACGACATGTTCAAGGTGTCCGGCATCTGGGTCTCACCGTTCGAGGTCGAGAGCGCACTGATCACGCATCCCGCCGTGCTCGAAGCCGCCGTCGTGCCCGAAGCCGATCCGGAAGGCCTGCTGAAGCCGAAGGCCTTCGTCGTGCTGCGACCCGGCGCGACAACCGCGGACTTGCAGGAGATGCTGAAGGAGCACGTCAAGCAGAAGATCGGCCCGTGGAAATATCCGCGCTGGATCGACGTGGTGGACTCCCTGCCGAAGACGGCGACGGGCAAGATCCAGCGGTTCAAGTTGCGGGAAGGGGCGAATTGAGCGTGCATGCGGCGGACTCGCGTGCTTACCCGCCCCCTCCAGGGGAGGGCGGGCATTTTCTCTGCGGCTAGGAATGGGAATTCGATCATGACCAACCTCACCCCCACAGGCTTCCTAACCATCGGCAACGCCAGCCTTGAGTACAAATGGCTCGCGCCGCAATCCACGGATGCGCCGACCATCGTGATGCTGCACGAAGGCCTCGGCTCTGTCGGCCTCTGGGGCGATTTCCCCGAGAAACTCCAGCAGGCCATCGGCGCCGGCGTCTTCGTCTACTCCCGCGCGGGCTACGGCCAGTCGAGCCCGGCGATGCTGCCGCGGCCGCTCGATTACATGCAGCGCGAGGCGCTGGACGTGCTGCCAAAAATCCTCGATGCGATTCCCTTCCAGCGTGGCCTGCTGCTCGGCCATTCCGACGGCGCCTCGATCGCGACAATCTATGCCGGTGCGCATCAGGATCATCGCCTCGCCGGCCTCGTGCTGATGGCGCCGCATTTCATCGTCGAGGACATCTCGGTGAAGTCCATCGCCGCGATCAAGACCGCCTTCGAGACCACCGACCTCAAGGCGAAGCTGGCGCGCTGGCACAAGGACGTCGACAACGCATTCTACGGCTGGAACCGTGCCTGGCTCGATCCCAAATTCCGCGACTGGGATATCTCGGAATATCTGGCCTACATCCGCGTTCCCATCCTGATCGTGCAGGGCAAGGACGACCAATATGGGACACTGCGACAGGTCGAAATCGCGCAGGAAGAGTGTTATTGTCCGGTAGATTTGAAAATTATTTCAGACGCGGGACATTCCCCGCATCGTGAAGCGCCGGGGGCGACGCTTGACGCGATTGAGCAATTTGCAAAAGCGGCCCTGCGCGACGATCAGGGACTTCAGGGACGCGCCGCATGATCCTGCGGAGGCACATCCATGAATGTGCCTTCACATGCGACCGGCCCGCTGCCGTGGCCGCGATGGGCCTATGTGCCGGGCGAGACCGGTCGGGTCGACGCTGACTACGAGAGGCTTGATATGGTCAAGGCGCTGGTGCCCCCGGCGTTCCGTGGCTATGTGCCGGCGCGCCATCCGGCGCTGCGTTACGGGCTCGCGCTCAACGACCGCGGCTATTTCTGGGAATCGCAGGAGGTGCTGGAAGCGGTGTGGGCCGCAGCCCCGCAAGGCGGCCGCGAGCGCATTCTGCTGCGCGCCTGCATTCACATCGCCAATGCCAATTTGCGACTGCGCATGCAGCGGCTGCATTCGGCCGCGCGCCTGTTCGGCGACGCGCAGGCGGAGTTGCGGGCGCTGAACTCGCGCAAGGCGGCCGCGGGTGGTGACGGCTTTGTCGAGAGCTTCCCCGTTCCGGCGCTGACCGCTCTGCTCCAGGCCAAGCTGGGCCGTCCCCAACTCTCCAAGGCAGACTGGATCACCCTCGGCGCCATCGTGCGGTCCCAATAGACTCCATGCAACAAAATGCATGCGTTGGCCGTTAAGGGCTAGACGCGTTCGAAAAGATGCATTATTGTGCATCTAACGCTACAGCCAAAGTGCATAATCAAGCTCAAGGGTGGCCCATGGCCGGGGAAGATCGGCGCCTCGCAGGCGGCGCGACATTCATCGATTTCCAGACCGAACCGTCCCGCTACAAGCACTGGAAGCTCGCGGTCGATGGCGACGTCGCCACCCTGACCATGGATGTCGACGAGAATGGCGGCCTGTTCGAGGGCTATCTGCTCAAGCTCAATTCCTACGACCTCGGCGTCGACATCGAGCTGGCGGATGCGGTCCAGCGCCTGCGCTTCGAGCATCCGGACGTGAAGGTCGTTCTGATGCGCTCGGCCAAGAACCGCGTGTTCTGCGCCGGCGCCAACATCCGCATGCTCGCCGGCTCCACCCACGCTCACAAGGTCAACTTCTGCAAGTTCACCAACGAGACCCGCAACGGCATGGAAGACTCGTCGGAGAATTCCGGCCAGCGCTTCATCACTGTCGTGAACGGCTCGGCCGCCGGCGGCGGTTATGAGCTGGCGCTCGCAACCGACCACATCATCCTCGCCGATGACGGCTCGTCGGCCGTTGCTCTTCCCGAAGTACCGCTGCTCGCGGTGCTGCCAGGCACCGGCGGCCTCACCCGCGTCGTCGACAAGCGCAAGGTGCGCCGCGACCACGCCGATTTCTTCTGCACCATCGAGGAAGGCGTGAAGGGCAAGCGCGCCGTGCAGTGGCGCCTCGTCGACGAGATCGCGCCGAACTCGAAGCTCGAGGCCAAGATCGCCGAGCGCGCCAAAGAGTTCGCAGGCCAATCGAAGCGCAAGGGCAGCGGCAAGGGCATCGCTCTGACGCCGCTCAAGCGCGCCATCGACGAGACCAGCATCCGCTACGGTTTTGTCAACGTCGACATCGACCGCACGGCGCGCATCGCCACCATCTCGATCAAGGCGCCCGAGGCCGCGCCGCCGGCCGACATCGACGGCATGATGGCGCAGGGGCCTTCGTTCTGGCCGCTCCAGGTCGCGCGCGAGCTCGACGACGCCATCCTGCATCTGCGCATCAACGAGCTCGAGATCGCGATGCTCGTCTTCAAGAGCCATGGCGACCGCGCCCATGTGCTGGCATCCGATGCCTTCCTCGAAGCCAACAAGGCGCACTGGCTGGTCAACGAAATCAGGCACTATTGGAAGCGCGTGCTGAAGCGCATCGACGTCACCTCGCGCACGCTGGTGACGCTGGTCGAGCCTGGCTCCTGCTTTGCCGGCACGCTCGCCGAGCTCGTCTTCGCTGCCGACCGCTCCTACATGCTGATTGGCACGCGCCAGGGTGACAATCGTCCGCCGCCGTCGATCGAATTGTCGGCCATGAACTTCGGTGCCTATCCGATGAGCCACGGCCTGACCCGGCTGGAGTCGCGCTTCCAGGCCGATCCATCCGACGTCGAGCGCGCCGAAGCCACCATGGGCACCGCGCTCGACGCCGAGCAGGCCGAAGAGCTCGGCCTCGTCACCTTCGCGCTCGACGACATCGACTGGGACGACGAGGTCCGCGTCTTCCTCGAGGAGCGCGCCAGCTTCTCGCCCGACAGCCTCACCGGCATGGAAGCGAGCCTCCGCTTCGTCGGCCCCGAGACGATGGAATCAAAAATCTTCGCGCGCCTCACCGCCTGGCAGAACTGGATCTTCCAGCGCCCGAACGCGGTCGGCGAGGAAGGCGCACTGCGCCGCTACGGCAGCGGCCAGAAGCCGAAATTCGATATGACGAGAGTCTAACGACATTCACTGCGTCATGGCCGGGCTTGTCCCGGCCATCCACGTCCTTCGCTCGAGGAAGCAAGAACGTGGATGCCCGGCACAAGGCCGGGCATGACGGAAAGAGATTGCAAGGAGCACGGCCATGAACATGAACATCATGAACGTCGACTACTCGACCAAGATTCCGAACAACGTCAATCTCGCCGAAGACCGCCAGGTGCTGAAGGCGCTCGAAGGCTGGCATCCCGGCTATATGGACTGGTGGAGCGACATGGGGCCGGAAGGCTTTCAGGAGTCGCTGGTCTATTTGCGCACCGCCTATTCGGTCGATCCGCGCGGCTGGGCCAAGTTCGACTATGTCCGCATGCCCGACTATCGCTGGGGCATTCTGCTTGCTCCGCAGGAGGAAAATCGCGTCGTTCCGTTCGGCGAGCATTTTGGCGAGCCGGCCTGGCAGGAAGTCCCGGGCGAATATCGCGCCATGCTGCGCCGCCTGATCGTGATCCAGGGCGACACCGAGCCGGCCTCCGTCGAGCAGCAGCGCCATCTCGGCAAGACCGCGCCCTCGCTCTACGACATGCGCAACCTGTTCCAGGTCAATGTCGAGGAAGGCCGCCATCTCTGGGCGATGGTCTATCTGCTCCAGAAATATTTCGGCCGCGACGGGCGTGAAGAGGCTGACGATTTGCTGCGCCGCCGCTCGGGCGATGCCGATGCGCCGCGCATGCTCGGTGCCTTCAACGAGGCGACGCCGGATTGGCTGTCCTTCTTCATGTTCACCTACTTCACCGACCGCGACGGCAAGATGCAGCTGCACTCGCTCGCGCAGTCGGGTTTCGATCCCTTGTCGCGCACTTGCCGCTTCATGCTGACTGAGGAAGCGCACCACATGTTCGTCGGCGAGACCGGCATCACCCGCGTCGTGCAGCGCACGTGTGACGCGATGCGCGAAGCCGGCATCACCGATCCGACCGACATCGCTAAGGTCCGTGCGCTCGGCGTGATCGACCTGCCGACGATCCAGAAGAAGTTGAACCTGCACTATACGCTGTCGCTCGACCTGTTCGGCTCGGAGGTCTCGACCAATGCGGCCAACGCCTTCAACACCGGCATCAAGGGCCGTTATCACGAGACCCAGATTGACGACGATCATCAGCTCAAGAACGCCACCTATCCGGTGCTCAAGTTCATCAACGGCGAGATCAAGCTGGTCGACGAGCCGGCGCTGACCGCTCTCAACATGCGCCTGCGCGACGATTACAGCCAGGACTGCGTCAAGGGCATGCTGCGCTGGAACAAGGTGATCTCGACCGCGGGCTATGATTTCAAGCTGACGCTGCCGAACGTCGCCTTCCACCGCCACATCGGCGAGTTCAAGGACGTGCATGCGACGCCCGACGGCATTCTGATCGACGATGCCACCTGGGCGAAGCGCAAGGACGAGTGGCTGCCCTCCACCGCCGACGGCGATTTCATCACCTCGCTGATGCAGCCCGTCACCGAGACCGGCAAGTTCGCCTCCTGGATCTCGCCGCCGAAGGTCGGCATAGACAACAAGCCCGGCGATTTCGAGTACGTGAAGATCGAGTCGTAAGCAGGACGAACGCTCGCGCCACACGAATGCTGTCATCACCCGCCTTGTGCGCAATTGCGCACTGGAGCGGGTGATCCAGTATTCCAGAGGCGGTTGTGCTCTGGCCGAGAGGCCGCGGCGTACTGGATGCCCCGGTCAAACCGGGGCATGACAGCGAGTATAAGGCGCGCGCTGTGCCGATGCGCGACGCCTACCCCGCAATCTCCAGCCCGGCATTGGCGTAGACCACGCCGCCATCGACGGCGATGGTGTTGCCGACCACATAATCACCCGCGCGCGAGGCGAGATAGATCGCCACGCCGGCCATGTCCTCATCGGTTCCGATCCGCCGCGCCGGAATGCGCTTGGCGACCTCGTCCGCATGGTCGCGCGCGGCGCGGTTCATGTCGGACTTGAACGCGCCCGGCGCGATCGCGGTGACGTTGATGTTGTCCTTGATCAGCTTCGTCGCCATGCGCCGCGTCAGATGGATCACGGCGGCCTTGCTGGCGGCGTAGGAATAGGTCTCGCTCGGATTGACGAAGATGCCGTCGACCGAGGCAATGTTGATCACCTTGGCCGGCCGCTCGTGCGACGCCGCCGCGCGCAGCGGCTTTGCCAGCGCCTTGGTCAGGAAGAACAGCGACTTGACGTTGAGGTCCATCACCTTGTCCCAGCCGCTCTCCGGGAATTCGTCGAACTCCGCGCCCCAGGCCGCACCCGCATTGTTGACGAGGATGTCGAGCTTCGGCTCCAGCTTGATGATCTCGGAGGCCAGCCTGTCGCAGCCTTCGATGGTCGAGATATCGATCGGCAGCGCGATGCATTCGCCGTCATATTGGGCGGAGAGCTCTTTCGCCGTGGCCTCGCAGGGGCCGGCCTTGCGCGCGGTGATGTAGACCTTCGCCGCGCCTTGCGCGAGGAAGCCCGCCGCGATCATCTTGCCGATGCCGCGCGAGCCGCCGGTCACGAGCGCGACACGGCCTTTGAGCGAGAACAGATCGTTGAACATGATGCCTCCTTGGTTGACGCCGTTTTGAGCGGGGAGGAGAGGGGAGTCAAGGAAGGCGCTTGGGTGAGACGGGAGTGAGACGCACCAGCGGTCCGACCAACTCAATGTCGTCCCTGCGAACGCAGGGACGACAGCGGAGAGTGGAGCGGCTACGCCGCGGCGATCCGGCGAAAGCCGTTCCACATCGCGGTCGCGGCGCCCGAGGTCAGCACCGGCAGGATGCGGGTGTCCTGGTAATTGCCGTTGAGCGAAACGCGCGGCAGCGCGGTCATGTGGCCGGCATTTTCCGCGAACAGCATACCGGGGCGGGTCGTCACCGCGGTCTTGAAGCCGGCCGATGCGGCGAGTGCGAATTCGCGCTCGCCCGCCGCTTCGCGGTCGCCATAGGGGTAGGCGAAGTGCTGCACCTTGCGGCCGAGCGCCCGCTCGATCCGCGCGCGGCTTACGGCCATCTCCTGTGCGGCGATCCCCTCGCTCTGCTTGGCGAGATTGCAATGGCTGATGGTGTGCGCGCCGATCGTGACCAGCGGATCGGCGGAAAAGGCCTTCACCTCGTCCCAGGACAGGCACAGGCTGCGGCACAGCGCGGCCATGTCGACGTCGTGTCTGGCGCAGAGCGCCTCGATCTCGCGCTCGAGATCATGCTCGCCAGGCAGCGTGCGCAGCCAATCGTGCAGGCGGTCGAACGCCATTTGTTTTGCGGCAGGGGTCGTTGCATCCAGCCGCAGCGCGGAATTGCCGATCTGGACGTCGATCTGTTCGGCCTTGGCGATCACGGCCTCCAGCGCGGTCCACCACAGACGTCCAGTGCCCTCGGCAAAATCGCTCGCGACATAGACGGCCAAGGGCGCGTCAAATTCGCGCAGAACCGGCAGCGCGAATTCAAGATTGTCGCGGTAGCCGTCGTCGAGGGTGAAGGCGGCGAAGCGGCGGGTAAACCGGCCCTGCACCAGCCGCTCATGCAGCTCGTCCATGCTGACGATGTCGATCTCGCGCGCGCGCAAATGGCTCAGGGTGGCGCGCAGGAAATCGGGGGTGACCTCAAGATGCCGGTTCGGCTGGAACGCGGCCTCGCGGGCCGGCCGCACGTGGTGCAGCATGAAAATGGCGCCGACGCCCGACAAGAGCGGGCGCAACAGATGGTGCGCCCCGCTGAAATAGAGTGCCCCCAGCCCGGCGCGGATGACGTTGTTACGGAGTTGTTTCATGACCGGCTGGCGGACTCTGGCATTCCACTTTCAACTTACGGAAGAACCCTTGAAGAAAAAGTTATTCCAATTGTCGACGCATGGCCTTCGGAAGGGCATCATTTCCGGTTTGACAGCCCGCCAAGGGTTTGTTTTGTCTCCGGTTCCAGAGTTCGGGTCGTTGAATGCAGAAGCTTTTCAGGTGGGCCAGCAAATGGTGGCCAGGGCTGATCCCCCTGGCGGTCATGTGGGGATTTGCGGCCTGGAATAATACCTTGCCCGTCGAGGCGGACCTGTCCGCCCGCAGTTCGGCAGCGCTCAAGGAGACCGTTCTGGACAAGACCCGGATCGCGGTGGACGGCCGGGACGTCAGCCTGGCCGCGGACGCCTTTTCCGAGGAAGGGCGCCGCGATGCCGTGATGGCGGTCGATCTCGTCCCGGGCGTGCGCCTGGTCGACGACCGGACCCGCCTTGTTCCCGAAGCAACGCCCTTCGTCTGGAATGCCGAGCGTGACGTGGTGCGGGTGACGCTGTCCGGCTCTGCGCCCCTGCCGTCGATGAAGGCGCGCCTGACCGAGGCGGCGCGCAAGGAGGTCAACGGGGTCGAGGTCGCCGATCAGATGGGCCTGGCGCGCGGCGCGCCGCCGCGGTTCGAGGCGGCCGCGATGCTGCTGCTCGACCAGATCGGCAAGCTCAAGGACGGAAAGATCACGATAACAGACACCAAGGTCAATCTGTCAGGCATGGCGCGCGACCTCGGCGGCCGTGAGGCGATTGCGGCGGCGCTCAAGAACCTGCCGGAGGGTTTTTCGATCGCCGCCAACGAGATCAAGGCGCCGCCCTACATCTTCCAGGCCTACAAGGATCCGGTCGCCGCGACGGTGACGCTGACCGGCTACGTGCCCGACAACAGCGTGCATGCGGCGATCGCGACCAGTGCGTCGCGCAAATTCTTCACCGAAAAGGTCGTCGACAATCTCAAGGCCAGCATCGGAGCACCCGGCTCCTTCAATACTGCCGTGGTCGCAGCGCTCGGAGCGCTGTCGCGGCTGTCGACCGGTACGCTCGTGGTGTCCGATCGCGAGGTGAAGCTGTCCGGCGATGCGCTCTACGAGGGCGCCGCCAACGACATCCGCAGCGGTCTCGGCAAGGACTTTCCAAAGAATTGGCAGTACAAGCCGGAGATTACGGTGAAGCCTGCCGCGGGCCCGGTCGACGGCACGGTCTGCCAGCAATTGTTCTCGGAGCTTCTAAACAAGGGCAAGATCCGCTTCGCAACGAAGCGTGCCGACATCGACCCGGATTCCGCCGGCATTCTCGACCATCTCATCGAGACGGCGCTACGCTGCCCCACCACCAATATCGAAGTCGCCGGGCACACCGATGCCGATGGTGAGGACTCCTTCAACCAGGCTCTCTCGGAGAAGCGCGCGCAGGCCGTGATCGACTATCTGGTCAAGGCCGGCCTGCCGGCCACCCGCTTCACCCCGGTCGGCTATGGCGCCACGCAGCCCCTCGCCGGCAATGACACCGACGAAGGCAAGGCGCAGAACCGCCGCATCGAATTTCTGGTGAGGTGACGATGCCCTATCTCGTCTCGTTCCATCTGGGTTGGCTGATCGCCTCGCTGCTGCTGGGTTTTTGCATGGGCTGGATCTCGGTGGTCCAGCGCGGCAACGGCACTTCGAAGGTGACCGCGCGCTGGCTCGCCGTGCTTGCCGTCGCCCTGGTCGCGGCCTCCTTCACGCATGTGGTGCCCGGCCGCTTCGGCTATTGGCTCGATCTCGGGCTGGTCATGTTCGCCTGCTACCTCGTCGGCTGCATCATCGGCGCCTGGCTGCGCGACCGGGTAGTCTCGCGGAGCCAGCCGGTGGCTTAGGTCTTCAGGTTCGCTCTGGGGCGGGCCTCTATCCAACATTGCGATAACGGCCTGATCGGCAAGCAAATTGCCGAACGATCAAAATGCGCTTGACGCTAATACGTACGTGCGTATTGTATTCCGATGCCAAAGCCCTCACTTAAAGACGCCATCCTCGATGCCGGCCTGAAGGTCATGTTCCGGACCGGCTATCACGGCACCAGCGTGCGCGACGTCACCGCTGCGGCAGGCGCGCCGCAGGGGTCCTTCACCAACCATTTTCGCTCCAAGGAGGTGTTCGCCTCCGAGGTGCTCGACCGTTACTTCGACACCACGAGGAGACTGGTCGCGGAGGCGCTCGACGACACCTCGCTGACGCCGCGCGCGCGGCTGCGCCGCTATCTCGACATCATCACCGGTCGGCTCGAGGCCGACGGCTATGGCCGCGGGTGCCTGATCGGTGATCTCAGCCTGGAGGCATCAGCCAGCAGCGAAATGCTGCGTGCCCGTCTCGCCGAAATCTTCGCCCAATGGCGCACGCCGTTCGCCGCCTGCATCAGGGACGCCCAGACGTGCCGCGAGATCGCATCCGATTTCGAACCCGAAGAGCTCGCCGATTTCCTGCTCGCGTCCTGGCAGGGCGCGATCCTGCGCATGAAGGTCGACCGCAATCCCAACGCCCTCGAACGTTTCAAGACCATTGCCTTTCAATCCGTCTTCAGGGAGCTGACATGAGCAAGCCAACCGAAATCGAGATTCTCAAAGCGTCTGTGCTGGGAAGCACGATGGCCTATCGCGAGGCGGGAGATCGCGATGCGCCCGCTGCCCTGTTCCTGCACGGCAACCCGACGTCGTCGCATATCTGGCGCAACATCCTGCCGCTCGTATCGCCGGTCGCACATTGCATCGCGCCCGATCTCGTCGGCTTTGGCCAATCCGGCAAGCCCGCCATCGGCTATCGCTTCGTCGACCACGTCCGCTATCTCGACGCATTCATCGAACAGCGCGGCATCAAATCGGCCTATCTCATCGCGCAGGACTGGGGCACCGCGCTCGCGTTCCACCTCGCCGCGCGCCGGCCGGATTTCGTGCGCGGCCTTGCCTTTATGGAGTTCATCCGCCCGATGCCGACCTGGCAGGACTTTCACCACACCGAGGTCGCCGAAGAGCAGGACCACGCCGACGCGGCGAGGGCGGTGTTCCGCAAATTCAGGACGCCGGGCGAGGGCGAAGCGATGATCCTCGAGGCGAATGCGTTCGTCGAACGCGTGCTGCCCGGTGGCATCGTCCGCAAGCTCGGCGACGACGAGATGGCGCCCTATCGCGCGCCATTCCCGACGCCGGTGAGCCGGCGCCCCGTTCTCGCCTTCCCCCGCGAACTGCCGATCGCGGGCGAGCCCGCCGACGTCTACCAGGCGCTCCAATCCGCGCATGCGGCGCTCGCTGCATCGTCCTATCCGAAGCTGTTGTTCTCGGGCACGCCGGGTGCGCTCGTCGCGCCCGAATTCGCCGAGCGGTTCGCAGCCTCGCTGAGGCACTGCGCATTGGTCCACCTCGGACCCGGGCTGCACTTTCTTCAAGAGGATCACCCTGAGGCGATCGGCCGCTCCGTCGCAGGCTGGATCGCTGGCAGCGAGGCCGTGCGCCAGCAGCGCGCCGCCTGAAGGTGGGCGAGATGGCTGATGTGACCATCATCCATTGCCGTCCCTGCGGCTACGAGAAGCGCGCCAAGGACGCCGCTGCTGCGCTGCGGCAGCATCTGGCGCCGGAGGCAGTTCTCGTGCCTGCCAAGGGTGGGATCTTCCAGGTCAAGGTCGGCGACAGCATTGTCGCCAGCCGCGCCAATGGCCACTTTCCCGATGCCGACGAATTCGTAGCCGCCGTCACTTCCGCGTCGCACTGACCCGGGGCGGAATCTGATCGCCTCCTGAGGCCGTGGCCATCGCCGCGGCCTTTCGGCCCGCCGGAAATCCCTGAGCAACAGCTCCGACCAGCCCTCTTTCGCCAGGCGGGGGCGGCCCATAGATTGACGTCGGCTTAAGTCGTGACGGAACATTGTACGGTTGAAATCATCAAAACTTCATGGCGACTGCGCAGGATTGCCATGGAGATTCGCGTCAGTCTTGCCACCGAAAGCGCCAAACCGTGCTTCAGGAGCCCGCACCCCTGCCTAAAATATTGAAGGCACGAGTTTTTGTTCGAATTGCCGAATTCCACTCGGCCCCAAAACGCGCTAGTGGAGGGGCAGGGGGGATGCGCGATGCCGGAGCCGGCGGCAAGGGTTCGTTGAGTGCCTGTGCGTCGTCCGCCTGTCCGCCGGCCACCCCGGCCGCTGAAGCGTTGTTCGAGGTCTAGATGCTGGAAGCCATACGCAGGGCGACGACGTTTCTGCGCCAGAAGCAGGTCCTGCATAAGCTTGGGGTTGTGATCAGCGTCGCCGTCATCGGCATCGCTTGCTATGTGCTCTACCACATGCTGCGGGGCATCGACGTCAACGAGGTCCTCGAAGCGATCAAGAGCACCGAGCCGAGCCAGATTGCGATGGCGGCGCTGTTCGTGGCCGCGGGCTATTTTACCCTGACCTTCTACGATCTGTTCGCCGTGCGCGCGATCGGCCACGCCCATGTGCCGTACCGCATCAACGCGCTCGCCGCCTTCACCAGCTATTCGATTGGCCACAATGTCGGCGCCAGCGTCTTCACCGGCGGCGCGGTGCGCTACCGCATCTATTCGGCCTATGGCCTGAACGCGATCGACGTCGCAAAGATCTGCTTCCTCGCCGGCCTGACCTTCTGGCTCGGCAATGCCGCGGTGCTCGGCCTCGGCATCTCCTACCATCCGGAAGCCGCTGCCTCGATCGACCTGCTTCCGCCCTGGCTGAACCGGATGCTGGCGATGATGATCATCGTGGGGCTGGTCGCCTATGTGGTCTGGGTCTGGACCCAGCCGCGGGTGGTCGGCCGCGGGCCCTGGACCGTGGTGCTGCCGGGCGGCCCGCTGACGCTGCTCCAGATCGCCATCGGCATCATCGATCTCGGCTTCTGTGCGCTTGCGATGTACGTGCTGGTCCCGGACGAGCCCAATCTCGGCTTCGTCGTGGTGGCCGTGATCTTCGTCTCGGCGACGCTGCTTGGTTTTGCCAGCCACTCGCCGGGAGGGCTCGGCGTGTTCGACGCCGCCATGCTGGTCGGCCTCTGGCAGATGGACCGCGAGGAACTGCTGGGTGGCATGCTCCTGTTCCGCGTTCTCTACTATCTCTCCCCCTTCGTCATATCTGTAATCTTGCTGACGTTTCGCGAGGTTATAATCGGCGCTCGATCGAAGCGCTTGCAGCAGGCGGCGCTCAAGCTCGACCCCGGCCCGGCGCGTGAAGCCGCCTATGTGAGAGAGCGCAGCGACAGCGGCGCCTGACCGGCGCATCCCCTTAGGAGAAGCCCGCCCCGATGGCGATCGACGCTCCATCTTCGCCCTCCGCGCAGCCCTGGTCCGACCGGCTGCGGCACTCGACCGTCATCCTGATCGCCGCGGCGCTGGCGCTGTCGGTGGTGGTCTCGCTCGGCGAATTGTCGGTGATGCGGGCGGCGACGGTGTTCCTCTGCATCGCGGCTGCGGCGCTGATCCCCTGGCGGCTGCACGATAATGCCGCCTCGCGCGACGACACCCGCCGCGTCAACCCGGTCGAGAGCGCGGCAGTGGCCGCGGTCGTCGCCGGCATGCCGGATCCGGCGGTGCTGCTCGACCGCGCCGGGCGTGTCATCCACCTCAATGCCGCCGCGGCCCAGCTTGCGCCGGCGCTGCGCAAGAACGAGCTCGCGCAGTTTGCGCTGCGCTCGCCGGAGATCATCACGGCGCTGCGTGAATCGATTGCAACCACCGAACCGCGGCGCGCGACCTATCTCGACCATGTCCCGGTCGATCGCTGGATGGAGCTGATCATCACGCCGGTGCCGGTGCCGACCACCTTCGGCGGCGCCGACAAATGCATGCTGATGACCTTCCACGACCAGACGCCGCTGCGCCGGGTCGAGGAGATGCGCGCCGACTTCGTCGCCAATGCCAGCCACGAGCTGCGCACGCCGCTCGCCGCGCTGTCGGGCTTCATCGACACGCTCCAGGGCCAGGCCAAGGACGATCCCAAGGCGCGCGAGCGGTTCCTCGGTATCATGCACAACCAGGCGACCCGGATGGCGCGCCTGATCGACGATCTGCTCTCGCTGTCGCGGGTCGAGTTGTCGGCCCATGTGCGGCCCGACACCCTGGTCGACCTGCTGCCGATCATCTTCCAGGTCGCCGACGGGCTCGAGCCGCTGGCGCGGGAGCGTCAGGTCGAGGTCGAAACCCATCTGCCTGAGACCCCGGTGATGATCGCGGGCGACCGCGAGGAATTGCTCCGTCTGTTCGAGAACCTGGTCGAGAACGCGCTCAAATACGGCGCGTCGGGCGGACGTGTCATCGTGTCGCTGGCTGCCGCGCCAGCCACTGATGGAACTCCGGAAATCCGGGTCATGGTCCGTGATTTCGGTCCCGGCATCGCGCCCGAGCACCTGCCGCGACTGACCGAGCGGTTCTACCGGGTCGACGTCGGCGACAGCCGCTCGCAGGGTGGGACGGGGCTCGGATTATCGCTGGTGAAACATATTCTTAACCGCCATCGCGGCCGGCTTTTGATCGAGAGCGTGCCCAGGCAGGGCGCCGTTTTCACGGCCTGTTTTCCCCAGGCAAAGACCGCGGCTCAAACCTGATATTCAAGCGATTTCAAGTGCTTGAATGTGTCATCCAGCTGTCACGAAACCTTCGTAAAAGCACAGCCGACCGCTCCTAAAGGGGCGGCACGGGAGCGCGATCGGGCGCGGATGGCGCTTCGCTCCCCTGTATGGAGACCACCATGAATTTCATCAAGACTATCGTCGCTGCCGGCTTGGTCGCCGCATCGGCGACGGCGGCCTTTGCTGCCGACATTACGGGTGCCGGCGCGACGTTCCCGTTCCCGATCTATTCCAAGTGGGCTGACGCCTACAAGAAGGAGACCGGCAACGGTCTGAACTACCAGTCGATCGGCTCCGGCGGCGGCATCAAGCAGATCCAGGCCAAGACCGTGACCTTCGGCGCCAGCGACGCGCCGCTCAAGGCCGAGCAGCTCGAGAAGGACGGCCTCGTCCAGTGGCCGATGGTGATGGGCGCCATCGTTCCCGTCGTCAACATCGAGGGCGTGAAGCCCGGCGAGCTGGTGTTCGACGGCGAGACGCTTGCCAGCATCTACCTCGGCAAGATCACCAAGTGGGACGACGCCGCGATCAAGAAGCTCAATCCGAACGTGAAGCTGCCGTCGGAAGCCATCACCGTGGTCCGCCGCTCGGACGGTTCGGGCACCACCTTCAACTTCACCAACTATCTCGCCAAGGCCAGCGCGGACTGGAAGAGCAAGGTCGGTGAGGGCACCGCCGTCGAGTGGCCGGTTGGCGTCGGCGCCAAGGGCAACGAAGGCGTGTCCGGCAACATCAGCCAGACCAAGAACTCGATCGGCTACGTCGAGTACGCCTATGCCAAGCAGAACAAGCTGACCTACACCGGTCTCGTCAACAAGGCCGGCAAGCCGGTGCAGCCGACGGTCGAAGCCTTCCAGGCGGCCGCTTCCAACGCCGACTGGGCCAAGGCTCCGGGCTACTACGTCATCCTGACCGACCAGCCCGGCGAGAAGTCCTGGCCGATCACCGCGGCGACCTTCATCCTCATGCACAAGGACGCCACCGACAAGGCGGCCTCTCAGGAAGCCATCAAGTTCTTCCGCTGGGCCTTCAAGAGCGGCGGCAAGGCGGCTGAAGAACTCGACTACATCCCGATGCCCGCGGGCGTCGTGACCCTGATCGAGAAGACCTGGGCTGCCGAGATCAAGAGCTAAGCGCTCTTGTCCCGGACACGGCGCCGGGATCTCAAAAGACTTCCGCTCCGGATCGGCCTCGCGCCGCATCCGGAGCGCAAGACCAACAACAAGACCGACAACAAGTGTATATCAAACGGGCACAGGGGATCGGCGTGGCAGAGATGGCCGTTCAGAGCGATGTAATCGACGACGCCGGACCATATGACCGCGCCAAGGCCCTGAGCGCGTTCAAGCTCGGCGACATCACCTTCTACTGGATCACGCGGCTCTCCGCGATCTCGGTGCTCCTCATCCTTGGCGGGATCATCATTTCGCTGATCGTCGGCGCCTTCCCGGCGATGAAGGAATACGGCCTCTCCTTCCTGTGGACGCAGCGCTGGGCGCCGTCTGCCGATCCGCCGGTGCTCGGCGCACTCGGACCGATGTACGGCACGCTCGTGACCTCCTTCATCGCGATGCTGATCGCCATTCCGGTCGGTCTCGGCATCGCGATCTTCCTCACCGAGCTCTGCCCGCAATGGCTGCGCCGCCCGATCGGCATGGCGATCGAGCTGCTCGCCGGCATCCCCTCGATCATCTACGGCATGTGGGGCTTCTTCGTGCTGGGCCCGTTCCTGGCCAACACCTTCCAGCCCTTCATGATCAGGATCTTCGACGGCGTCCCCGTGCTGGGCGCGATCTTCGCGGGGCCGCCGTCCTATCTCAGCCTGTTCAACGCCGCGCTGATCCTCGCGATCATGGTGCTCCCCTTCATCACCTCGATTTCGGTCGACGTGTTCAAGACGGTGCCGCCGGTGCTGAAGGAAGCCGCCTACGGCGTCGGCTGCACCACCTGGGAAGTCGTCCGCAGTGTGGTGATCCCCTACACCCGCGTCGGCGTCATCGGCGGCGTCATGCTGGCGCTGGGCCGCGCGCTCGGCGAGACCATGGCCGTGACTTTCATCATCGGCAACTCGTTCCGCATCTCCTCCTCGATCTTTGCCCCGGGCACCACGATCTCGGCGGCGATCGCATCCGAGTTCGCCGAGAGCGACGGCCTGCACCAGTCCGGCCTGATCCTGCTCGGCCTGCTGCTGTTCGTGCTGACGTTCTTCGTGCTCGCAGCGGCGCGGTTGATGCTGATGCGGCTGGAAAAGAAGGCGGGGAACTAGTGCCATGAACCCGATCTATTCACGCCGCCGCCGCAAGGACATCATCGTTCGCGGACTTTGCATGGCCGCCGCCGCCTTCGGCGTCACCTGGCTTGCGCTGATCCTGCTCACGCTGCTCTACAACGGCATCGCCGGTCTGAACCTGGAGATCTTTGTCGCGGACACTCCGCCTCCGGGCTCGACCGAAGGCGGCCTGCGCAACGCCATCGTCGGTTCGATCATCATGACCGTGCTCGGCGTCGGCATCGGCGCGCCGCTCGGCCTGTTTGCCGGCACCTATCTTGCCGAGTACGGCCGCAACGATCGCCTGACCTCGGTGATCCGCTTCATCAACGACATCCTCTTGTCGGCGCCCTCGATCATCATCGGCCTGTTCATCTATGGCGCGGTGGTGGTGCCGATGCGCGGCTTCTCGGCGATCGCAGGCGCGCTCGCACTCGCGGTCATCGTCATCCCGGTGGTGCTGCGCACGACCGAGGACATGTTGCTGCTGGTGCCGAACGCGCTGCGTGAGGCGGCCTCCGCCCTCGGCCTGCCGCGCTCGCTGGTGATCAAGCGCATCGCTTATCGTGCCGCGCGTTCCGGCCTCATCACCGGCGTGCTGCTCGCGACCGCCCGCGTCGCCGGCGAGACCGCGCCGCTGCTCTTCACTGCGCTGTCGAACCAGTTCTTCAGCCTCGGCCTGAACAAGACGATGGCGAACCTGCCGGTCACCATCAACAACTTCGTCCAGAGCCCCTACGCCTATTGGAAGCAGCTCGCCTGGAGCGGCGCGCTGCTGATCACGATTACCGTGCTTGCCCTGAACATTGGCGCGCGCATCCTTGGCGCCGAGAGGACCGCAAAATGAGTGAGCTTTCCGTATCGATGAGCGCGGCTGGTGGTTTGCCGCAGGCGCCGATGTTGCCCGAGGCCCCGGCCAAGGTGACGGTGCGCAACCTGAACTTCTATTATGGCGAGCACCACGCGCTAAAGAACATCAATCTGGCTCTCGGCACCAACCGCGTCACGGCGTTCATCGGCCCGTCGGGCTGCGGCAAGTCCACCCTGCTGCGCATCTTCAACCGGATGTACGACCTCTATCCGGGCCAGCGCGTCACCGGTCAGCTCATGCTCGACCAGACCAACATCCTCGACCCCAAGCTGGACCTCAACCTGCTGCGCGCCCGCGTCGGCATGGTGTTCCAGAAGCCGACGCCGTTCCCGATGACGATCTACGAGAACATCGCCTTCGGCATCCGTCTCTACGAGAAGATCTCGAAGTCCGAGATGGACGACCGCGTCGAGAAGGCGCTGCGCGGCGGCGCGCTGTGGAACGAGGTCAAGGACAAGCTCAACGCCTCCGGCCTATCGCTCTCCGGCGGCCAGCAGCAGCGCCTCTGCATCGCCCGCACGGTCGCGGTGCGGCCCGAGGTGATCCTGTTCGACGAGCCCTGCTCGGCGCTCGACCCGATCTCGACCGCCAAGGTCGAGGAGCTGATCCAGGAGCTGTCCGAGAACTACACGATCGCGATCGTCACCCACAACATGCAGCAGGCGGCGCGCGTCTCCGACAAGACCGCCTTCATGTATCTCGGCGAGCTGATCGAGTTCGACGACACCAGCAAGATCTTCACGTCGCCGACCGACCGGCGCACGCAGGATTACATCACCGGTCGGTTCGGCTGAGGAGACGGAACATGGGTTCTGAACATACCGCAAAGGCCTTCGACACCGACCTCCAGGAGCTCACCCGCTTGGTCGCCGAGATGGGCGGGATCGCCGAGCGCATGATCGTCGATTCCGTCGACGCGCTGATCCGCCGCGACGTCGCGCTCGGTCAGCGCGTCGTCGCCATCGACGCCGAGCTCGACGCGCTCCAGAAGAAGATCGAGGAGCGCGCCGTACTCACCATCGCGCGCCGCCAGCCGATGGCTGTCGATCTGCGCGAGATCGTCGGCGCCATGCGCGTCGCGACCGATCTCGAGCGCATCGGCGACCTCGCCAAGAACATGGGCAAGCGCGTCGCGGCGCTGGAGACCGATTTCCATCCGCTCAAGCTGTTCCGCGGCCTGGAGCACATGACCGACCTCGTGCAGCAGCAGGTCAAGTCGGTGCTGGACGCCTATGCCGCGCACGACCTGCCGGCGGCGATGGCGGTGTGGAAGGGCGACGAGGAAGTGGACGCCATCTGCACCTCGCTGTTTCGCGAGCTCCTCACCTACATGATGGAGGACCCGCGCAACATCTCGTTCTGCATCCACCTGATGTTCTGCGCCAAGAACATCGAGCGCATCGGCGACCACGCCACCAACATCGCCGAGACCGTGTTCTACATGATCGAGGGCCAGGCGATCACCGACAAGCGGCCGAAGGGCGACATGACGACCTTCGCCACGACGGTCCCGAACACTTAAGGAGCGACGACACCATGGGCGCACGCATTATGGTGGTTGAGGACGAGGAAGCTCTCACCGAGCTTCTCCGCTACAACCTCGAAGGCGACGGCTATGACGTCGAGACGGTGATGCGCGGCGACGACGCCGACACCCGCCTCAAGGAGCACATACCCGATTTGATCGTGCTCGACTGGATGCTGCCGGGCCTCTCCGGCATCGAGCTGTGCCGGCGGCTGCGCACCCGGCCCGAGACCAAGCAGCTCCCGATCATCATGCTCACCGCGCGCGGCGAGGAGAGCGAGCGGGTGCGGGGTCTTGCGACCGGCGCCGACGACTACATCGTCAAGCCGTTCTCGGTGCCGGAGCTGCTGGCACGCGTGAAGGGCCTGCTCAGGCGCGCCAGCCCGGAGCGGCTCGCCACCGTGCTCGCCTATGGCGACATAGAGCTCGACCGCGACAAGCGCCGCGTGGCGCGCTCGGGCCGGCCGATCGATCTCGGCCCAACCGAATATCGCCTGCTGGAGTTCTTCCTGGAGCATCCCGGCCGCGTGTTCTCGCGCGAGCAGTTGCTCGACAGCGTCTGGGGCCGTGACATCTACATCGACGAGCGCACCGTCGACGTCCATATCGGCCGCCTGCGCAAGCTGCTCAATCTCGGCCGCGAGCAGGACCCGATCCGCACCGTCCGCGGCGCGGGCTACGCGCTGGACGATCGCTTCGCGAAGGCGGAGCAGGCGTAAGGTCCGCTGCAAGCCGGCAAACAAAAAGCGCGCCGGGTGGCGCGCTTTTTTCTTGCTCGATCGTCCCGGCCCTGTGCCGGGACAAGGTTGTCTGGAGCTGTGCTCAGCGCGGACCCGGCTTCGCCGGTGCACGCCGGCGATCCGCCGCGGGCTGATACGCCACGCGCGAGTGCTGGGCGCAGTAGGGCAGGCCGGAAAGCGCCTTGCCGCCGCAGAAGAAGAAATCCGGGCTCGAGGGATCGCCGACCGGCCAGTGGCAGGTGGCCTCGTTCAGCTCCAGCAGCGATAGCCGCTGGCTCATCGGCACGACGTTGTCGTAGGTGACCGGTTCGGCCTCGACCTCGACTTCGAAGGCTTGCGCCAGCGCGGTGTTGCCGCGTGCGATCGGGCGGGTCACCCGCATCATGTGCTGGGCGGGGCGCGCCTTGCGCGGCCGCGGCGCTGCCGATGAAGGGCTCTTGGCGCGGCCCGACAGGCCGAGCCGGTGCACTTTGCCGATCACGGCATTGCGGGTCACATTGCCGAGTTCAGCGGCGATCTGGCTGGCCGAAAGTCCGGCCTCCCAGAGCTTTTTCAGCTGCTCGACGCGATCATCCGACCAGGTCAAAACGGTCATTGCACCCTTTCCTTCGCCGGCGCCTGCCATCCTGGCGGCCGCACGGCGAATGCCTAAGCTTCGAAAAACCCGTGCCGCCAGAATCCCTTAAGGCTCGCCGGGCGCGCCAGATGCGCCCGAACGCTTACGCCGGTACATGAGGACTTAGAGGATCAGAACTGCTGCACGAGATGTCGTATCTGACAAGCCAAACGCTACAATATGGCGTGACTCACGCGCAAGAGTCCGCCGACTCGCTTCCACATGTTCCGTGGCGGAAATACGCAAAATCGCCACCGCAAGACTACGGATTCTGCGTTTCGCGAGGCTTTCCGGGCGGCATTGACACCGGTTTCACCAGGCATAAGATAGTCGTGCGTGCCGCCCTTAAAAGGCGGCACGTTTCGTTTTCCGGGCCGGTTGATGGTGCGTTGCGCAATGCACGCTCACACCGTCCGCAACATTCAAGTGATCGTCATGACTAACAGCGCAGCGCCGCATTTGCTCCCCGTTTTCGCCAGGTCCGACCTCGGTTTCGAGCGCGGCGAAGGCTGCTGGCTGATCGCGACCAATGGCGAGCGTTATCTCGATTTCACCTCGGGCGTGGCGGTGAATGCGCTCGGCCATGCTCATCCTGCGCTGGTCAAGGCGTTGCAGGAGCAGGCCACCAAACTCTGGCACATGTCGAACCTGTTCCAGAGCCCGGACGGCGAGAAGCTTGCCGCGCGTCTGTGCAACGAAAGCTTCGCGGACTTCGTGTTCTTCTGCAATTCCGGCGCCGAAGCGCTGGAAGGTGTGATCAAGCTGGTCCGCCATCATCACTTTTCGAAGGGGCATCCGGAACGTTATCGCATCATCACCTTCGAAGGCGCCTTCCACGGCCGCACGCTGGCAACGCTGGCTGCGACCGGTTCGGCAAAGTACCTCGAAGGGTTCGGCCCGCCGATGGACGGCTTCGACCAAGTCCCGCACGGCGATATCGAAGCCGTGAAGAAGGCGATCGGTCCGCAGACCGCCGGCATCCTGATCGAGCCGATCCAGGGCGAGGGCGGCGTGCGCTCGGCGACACCCGGCTTCCTCAAGGCGTTGCGCCAGCTCTGCGACGAGAAGGGCTTGCTGCTCGCGTTCGACGAGGTGCAGACCGGCATGGGCCGTACCGGCGATCTCTTCGCGCATCGCCGCACTGGCGTCACACCTGACGTGATGTCGCTGGCGAAGGCACTCGGCGGCGGCTTCCCGATCGGCGCGGTGCTGGCGACCGCGGATGCGGCGGCTGGCATGGGGCCCGGCTCGCACGGCTCGACCTTCGGCGGCAATCCACTCGCGATTGCGGCTGCGAACGCCGTGCTCGACGTCATGCTCAAGCCCGGCTTCTTCGATCACGTGCAGAAGATGTCGCTGCTGCTCAAGCAGAAGCTCGCGTCCGTGATCGACCGCTATCCTGAAATCGTCAGCGAAGTGCGCGGCGAAGGCCTTCTGATCGGCATCAAGGCCGTGGTGCCATCAGGCGATCTCGGCGCGGCGTTGCGCAACGAAAAATTGCTCACGGTCGGTGCCGGCGACAATGTCGTGCGCTTCCTGCCGCCGTTGATCGTCACCGAAGCCGAAATCGAGGACAGCGTCGGGCGGCTCGAGCGCGCCTGCGCCGCGATCTCGTCCAGTCAGACCAAGCGGGCGGCAAGCTGATGAGCAAGTCCCCGAAGCACTTTCTGGATATCAACGAGCTCCCGCTCTCGGAGCTCAAGAGCATGCTCGCGGCCTCCTCCGCCATGAAGGCGAAGCAGAAAGCGCAGCAGCCGGTGAAGCCGCTGGAAGGCAAGACGCTGGCGATGATCTTCGAGCGTCCGTCCACGCGTACCCGCGTCTCGTTCGACATCGCCATGCGCCAGCTCGGCGGCGAGCCCATCATGCTGACCGGCGCCGAGATGCAGCTCGGCCGTGGCGAGACCATCGCCGACACGGCGCGCGTGCTGTCGCGCTATGTCGACGCCATCATGATCCGCATCCTCAATCATGAGGCCCTGCTGGAGCTTGCGGAATATGCGACGGTGCCAGTCATCAACGGCCTGACGCGGCGTTCGCATCCCTGCCAGGTGATGGCCGATCTCATGACCTATGAGGAGCATCGCGGCCCGATCGAGGGCAGGACGGTGGCCTGGACCGGCGATGACAACAACGTTCTCGCCTCCTGGGCGCATGCCGCCGAGCGCTTCAAGTTCAAGCTCAATGTCGCAACGCCGCCCGAGCTCGCGCCGAAGAAGGTGATGCGGGACTTCATCAAGGCGACGAACGCGCCGATCGTGCTCGGCACCGATCCCGAGGCCGCTGTGAAGGGCGCCGATTGCGTCGTTACCGACACCTGGGTGTCGATGGGCGACAAGGAGGGCGAGCACCGTCACAACGTGCTCAAGCCCTATCAGGTCAATGCCAAGCTGATGTCGCTGGCCAAGCCCGATGCGCTGTTCATGCATTGCCTGCCCGCCCACCGCGGCGAGGAGGTCACCGACGAGGTGATCGACGGCCCGCAATCGGTCGTGTTCGACGAGGCCGAAAACCGCCTGCATGCGCAGAAGGGCATCCTGGCCTGGTGCTTCGACGCGGTGAAGTAGGCCCGCTGGGGGCCCGGCGGCCGCCTCACACACCACTGTCGTCCCGGACAAGCGCAGCAAAGCGGAGCGCCGATCCGGGACCAATACCGCGGAATCTCTCTTGTGGCAGGGAGGTAGAGGCTGACAGTTTTCGCCAAACACAATCCTGTGGCTACGGGGCCCGGATCTGCGCTTGCGTTCGTCCGGGACGACACCGAGTTTGAAGTAGCTTGGTACAGCTCAACCTGCGTCCAGACTGCGCCCCTTCCATTTTCCACTCTCCGACCCCAGATAAAGCGCCATGGTTTCCCAATCCCCTGACATGAATACCGGGCCCGAAGGCCCGGTTCGCGCACCATCAGCGGTTCCCATCGATGATGCCGTGCTGCCTTACGAGGTCGATGCGCTCGACGTGCGCGGGCGCCTGGTGCGGCTCGGTCCCGCGCTCGACGAGATCCTGACCAAGCACGATTACCCCGCTGCCGTGGGCAAGCTGCTCGGCGAGGCCATCGTGCTGACGACGCTGCTCGGCTCGGCGCTGAAGTTCGAGGGCCGCTTCATCCTCCAGGCCCAGACCGACGGTCCGGTGTCGTTCCTGGTCGTCGACTACATGGCGCCGGATCGCCTGCGCGCCTATGCGCGCTACGATGCCGAGCGCCTCGGCGAGACAAAAGATTCCGGCGCGCTCCTCGGTAACGGTCATCTCGCCATGACCATCGACCAGGGTCCCGACATGAGCCGCTACCAGGGTCTGGTCGCGCTCGACGGCGGCAGCCTGGAAGATGCCGCCCACGAATATTTCCTGCGCTCCGAGCAGATCCCGACGCGCGTGCGTCTCGCGGTTGGCGAGGAGTGGCGCTCGAGCGACGGCGGCAAGCATCGCTGGCGCGCCGGCGGCATGCTGATGCAGTTTCTGCCGAAGGCGCCCGAGCGCGCGCGACGGGCCGATCTGCATCCCGGCGATGCGCCCGACGGCGCCGAGATGCATGCTGTCGCCGAAGACGATGCCTGGGTCGAGGCGCGTTCGCTGATCGAGACTGTCGAGGACGTCGAGCTGATCGACCCCGAACTGTCCGGCGAGCGGCTGCTCTATCGTCTCTTCCACGAGCGCGGCGTCCGCGTGTTCAATCCGTTGAACCTCAAGGCGCAATGCTCCTGCTCGCGCGACGCGGTCGCCTCGATGCTGAAGAGTTTTTCGTCGGACGATCGTGCCGCGATGGTCAAGGACGACAAGGTCGTCGTCACCTGCGAGTTCTGCTCGTCGGTGTATCAGTTCACGCCGCACGAGGCGGGCGTGGAAGACGCGTAGGCGTCTCTCCTCCGTCATCGCGAGCGCAGCGAAGCAATCCAGAGTCTTTCCGCGGTGGCAGTCTGGATTGCTTCGCTGCGCTCGCAATGGCGATCTGGTAGCAGCAAACTCCGCGCAATCACTGTCACCCTGAGGCGCTCGCCTCTTCGGCGAGCCTCGAAGGGCGCCGGTCCGGCTGCATCGGGGCCGCTCATCCTTCGAGGCTTTCCAAGCGGCGCGGTGCGCCGCATGGCTCGCACCTCAGCGACTGTGTTCTTCGTCAAGCGGGTTGCCATTGTTTTTGGTCCCTGAGCATGGCGTTGAGGATGGTGAGGACTTT
>NZ_JAFCJT010000032.1 GCF_018130785.1 Bradyrhizobium liaoningense | reverse complement strand
CATCGCGACCCGACGACATCACTGGATCCTGTTGAAGAGACGTTCAACGATATTTGGACCCGGTAGGCGCACGGGCGACTTTCGCAGGGATCACGGCCAGGCGCTATTCCTGATGACGGATTCTCTGATCGAATCCGCGTCGTGGCCACCGCAGCAGTCCCTGCTCAGTTGCGACTGCAGGCGCGGGACATCGGTCCATGGAGATCGTGATCCTCTCACACTGACGCGGACCATTTATGCAAACCTGTCGGATGAGACGATTCATGCCGTATCGTGCATTGCTATCGCCGCCGCCAGCTTCAGCGGTCAAGCGATCGGACTTGATACGAACCCGCCGCAGCGACTGATTGTGCGTCCGGCCGTACGGTGTGCCAGCGCTCAACTCTGCGAACGCGTTTGGCGGATCCGATCTTCACTGAGATCTACGGGTCGCGAAAAATCGTCCCGTTCTCCGCAGTGGTCACAGCCGTGTTGCTCGTCCGGCGCCGCGGCCCAATAGAGGGTTCAATCAAGTTGCTAACAACCGATTCATTGGTCGCGTCACCGACGGGATGACCTTTTTTGAGGAAGGCTTTACGACGGTAGCGCGCCGATCCGATCGAACGCCGTGCAGATGTCGGCTCACGGAGCATTGCTTCATTTCGCTCCCGCACGGCAACCGCGTCGCGTCAGGACAGCAAGGCTGACATCAATTCCGGTGCGGCAAGCCACCGGTTCGATAGTTCATGGCCTAACGCTACCTTGGTGGATTGTTGGCCGGCGATCGCAAAAGGATTTCCTCAATGATTCATGGATGGTCGGCTCTTGGAGGGCTGACCATGGCGGAACGGCGAAACGAACTCGAATGCTGGCTGAAGCCATTCCCGGATCGGCAGGTCACAAGACCTGGCAGGGGATGTGTCCGATTACGTTGCGGGATTGATCGGCCCTGGTGGCTAGGCGTTCAGCCGATGGCGGAACACCTTGCAGCGGGGCGCTGTACCGTGATCAAGTTGTACCCGCACACCCCCGGGGCGCAGCCGGGAGTGTGCGGGCATCCAAGACTTAGCCGATCGAGCTGACGTTCGCCTGAGCGAGCAGCTGTGTGAGGTTTGCGCTGCCGCCATTGCCGAAGACGCTGAAGCCGCCGACGGCAACACCAACCTGCGTAGCAATCTGCGGCTGTACGACGATATTGCCGGACAGGTTGCTCACGTCGAATAGCCCCCCACCAGACACGGCTTCGAGTTCCATATCGATCAGTTCACGTACTTCATTCATGAATCCCTCCTCAGGGTTGCGGGGTGAACAACATCCAGCTCAAAGCAAGCCAGTGCCTCACTACGCGTGTTGATACTGAAGGATGGTTCTTCTATCTGTGACAGACATCACGGGTGCCCGACGGCGGCAGTCAGCTTTGGCTACGATATGGCCCGTTGGATCCATGCTGTGTGCGACTTTTGCTCCCACGGCGCTTCTGAATCATGTGGCATAGACACTCGCATGTCTCGAACGAGACTGGCTGTCTCAGGCACGACGTGTAAGGATTAAGCGCGGAGCCAACGCTCATTTTGCGCAACAACCCGATCGAACGCGAGTGAGGTGGCCGCGAGCGCCATAGGGCGAAGCTTTCCACGACATTGCGAGTTCGGTAGAGGCATGGGAAAAAACCAGCTTGGCCTCGCGGTTGCTGTTCGGCCGGATGTTGGCCTAGGCGCCCCTCCTGATTGCGAGTTCTTTGATCTAAATCGGCTTCGCAGCCACGGTCGACAAGCAATGTTGACTAGCCCTGAGGCGAGACAGGAGCCTCCCGGCAAGCCGATCCTCCTGGGCGCTAACGCGGGCTGGATTGGTAACGACCGCATGAATGCTGTGCGTTAACCCACCCCGTGGAGCGTCCCATCGACTGAACTCTGTTCCGGGTGATGCACGCTCTATGCTGATCTACGCCGACAATCGCGGTGTCGATCATCATCTGGACAGCGGCATTATTGGCCGCGGCAAGCGCGTCCATGACATTGGCTCCGCACGCTGGCCCACCGCCAGCGAACGAAGCGGTCGCTGGCTTGGGCGGTCAAGCGATCGGAATGGACACGAACTGGCGCGCCGCAGGATGAGCAACAGGTACGCTCGTTGGGCATCGACACCGTGTCGAGACACCGCCTTGAGCGACGGTGCCCGTATCCATGAGATTATCGATTGAATTCGTACCCGAACACTCTCGGGAGCGGGAAAGGAGTGTTCGGGCACCCGCGATTTAGTGGATAGAGCTGAAGTTCAGCTGACCGAGCTGCTGTATGACACTGGCGTTATTGCCGATAGCCACACCAATCTGCACGGCAATGTTCTGCTCTATGACGATGTTGCCGAAATGGCCGAGATTGCCAAAGCTGAAGGGCCCGTGATGCCCATGATGTCCATGATGCCCATGATGATGCCCGTGATGCCCTCCACTCACGGCGTCGAGTTCTGTATCGATCAGTTCACGCATTCCACTCATGACTCCCTCCTCGGGGGTTGCAATGAACAACATGTGGCTCGAACCATACTGGAGGGTGACTTTTCCATCTGTGACGGAGATCACGGGCAGCCATGGCAACGCGCTCACGAGCCATCGCGAAGATGGCCAAGCAAATGGGGAAGCAGAGGAAGGCAATTCTCCAGATGTGAGCGCCGTCACGGAAGATTCGGGTCGATCTCTTCATCCTTCGGTTCATGGCTGTATGGCTCGGCCCAAAACGAAAGGCGGCGAGGAAAACAGATGAACCTGAACCACTTTTTTAGTCTTATCATCTTCGCGATCGGAGCGCTGTGCTTTGTGGCGTTTATGACCACCCTAAAGCCACCGCTTTATCACTCAGAGTTGGCGGTGGGTTCTATTTATGCCCGCGGGGTAACGACCTAGGCTAGCCGATAAATATAGAAATGCTTGTACGGCCCTCTGGGTCAATGGCGGGGCAATTCGGTCCCGCCACCATTGATAGACAGACCTCCCAGCCTCTTCCCTGCATCAGCAAGCACTGCAAGATGATGCCGCGCTCCGTTGCAATCTCTGCCGTCAATGCGCCCGCTTCCAGCCGAACCCGACGGGACGCAGGTACGATCGACAGCTGCCGCGGAGGTTTCGGCTGCTGACAGAGCAGGCACGGCTGACACCAGCCATTGGCCTAACGCAGACGTTGAATCCATACCTTGTCCGTGGATGTGTGGCGTACGCGATCACGGTTCCGCGGGCCACCAAACCGCGCAATGTGCGGGTGATCACGGACGATCCGCTTTGCGGCCTAGTATGACTCCGACATGCAGGGTCGGGCTTGCTGACCCGAATATTGCCAGGAGGCGTACATGACTCAGGTCTATTTCCATTGCTCGAACACCAAGGGAGTACTGATGGATCGTCGCGGTACATTCGTATCCGACCTGATCGAAGCGTGTGAGGAGGCCACCCGCAGGGTGCGATCTCTCGTCGCAGCCGCCAACCTGGAAGATTGGCGTCAGTGGGCCCTGCATGTCAGCGATGAGGCCGGCGACGAGATTTTCGTTCTGCCGTTCGCATTCGTGCTCGGCCATCCGCACTGAGAGAATGCCATGGTGTCAGAGCGGCCATCATTCATACTTCTTCGTCAGGGGGTGAATGCGCTCACGACAGCAATCATCCGGCGTGCCTTCGCGGGAGCGATATTCGCCCAACGGCACTTCCGTCGCAGCCCGAACACAATCTCAAGAACAGCCTGCGGCTCCAACGGCACATTCGGGAAAGACCACGTGAAGCTCTTGCCTCCCAGGATCGTGCACGCCTCTCTAATGGAGTTTGCGGATGAGCCGGAGCGGCCGAGCCAGTCGCGGCCGCAGCAGCGTGTGTTGGCGCGGGCGCCGGAACCATAGCCGTCACGGACAGTCGCGCGGCGAGCAAGCAGCACTTCGGAATCGCAGCGCTCTAAAGTCGCGCGCGATCGGCCGCCTCGGTCTCCACCGCTTTGCCGATCAGGAGATTGATCGGAACGTCTTGTCCGCTGCCGCAGGTCAGCTGCCCCGAACCTGATGATCCAGATGCGACGATGCGGCATTGATCCTCGTCCATGATCAATACGCCTTCCAGCCGCCCGGAGGACACTTTCAGCTGCAATCGCGCCTGCTTTTGCTCTACGCCATTGACGCTGCACAGACCGACGTGGCGCAGCGTGATCGTCCCTGAATATTCCGTACCTGGACGCTTAGCCGTTTTCGCGAGATTTCCCGTTATTTCCCATTCGTGCAGATAGCCGATTTGCCCACTGGCGGAGTAGGACTGCGCCCGAGCGGCGGGGGCTGCAGCAAACAACACAAGTATCGCCACGACGATCGCGCGCATTGTTTCCGCGCGCGGCATCATTACGGCAACTCCCGCACGACGCGAAAGCCGTTGGCGTAGTAACGCACGTCGACGTCGTAGCGAAACCTCGCCGAAGATCTGACGTCGCTGGCCTTGCTGAGGAAGTTGCCCCCGCGCAGCACCCGCAGACGGCAGTCGCCCGACGTCCAAGGCGACGCGTCCTTTGGCGCATTGCGATAGGAATCGTTCCAGCAATCCTCGACCCATTCCGCAGCATTGCCAGAAGTGTCGTAGAGCCCAAAGCCATTTGGCCGGAACGAGCCCGTTGGCACGACCTGCTGCTTGATCGGACTGCCACAGCCGTCGCACTGCGCATGACCCGCGCCGGCCTCTCTTCCCCACCAGAACGGCGTTCTGGTTCCCGCGCGCGCGGCATATTCCCATTCCGCTTCGCTGGGCAGACGGTATTTCTGCCCGGTCTTCTGCGACAGCCAGGCGACGTACAGCTTGGCGTCTTCCCAGCTGACATTGATCACTGGGCGGTCGCCACGCCCCCAACCGTGATCCTCGGGGCGCACCTTGCACGCGCCGGCATCGGCGCACGGATCCCACTCCGCGAATGTCACCTCGCGGCGCCCGATGGCGAAGGGCTTGCGAATGCTGATTAGGTGCTCGGGCTTCTCATAGGGCGTGTCATTGGATCCCATCATGAAGTCTCCCGGCGGCACAACCACGAGCTCAGCGCAGTTATCACAATCGCGAAACAGCTCTCCCGGATCCAGACTGGCGCCCTGTTGTTGAGCCATTCTGGTGTCGGATGGTGCGGACGGTCGGTCGCCAGACGGGCCGCTGCTCAGCCCTCGCTGCGCGCTTGCCGCAGCACTTGCAAAAAGCGCTGTGAAAAAGATCACAGACAAAACGGCGAAATTCATATTGTGATCTCCGGTCGGCTCGAACGATCGGGAGGATGCACACGTCACATTCAATTCGCATAGCATGCTTCATTCGGCCGCGACCGGCAAGGTACAGTCGCGGCACGGGATTTTGGTTTACATTGGGCGGCAAAGGAATATCGTTTTATCCCCGTTCGTTTTGGACGGACATATTATCGATGCTTGCAATTAATCAGATTCCCGCGGGCCCTGCGGTCCAAGTTGTGCTCTATGCATTGGGAAGATTGCGATGATGCAACGATTGCTGATATCCGTTCTAGTTCCATTTATCGGCGGTTTGATGCACTGCCACGCCGCACAGGCCCAAGCCCAGACGGGCGGACCGACGCCTTCGCCGCCCGGGGCGGGCGTCTATTTCATCGGCTTGAAGGATGGCGACACGCTGCCAACCAAGACCACTTTACATTTCGGTCTGCATGGCATGGGCGTTGCGCCGGCAGGTTCGGACCGCGCCAACAGCGGTCACCATCATTTGATCGTCGACTCGCCGACGCCATCGCTGAACGCTGAGATTCCCAACGATTTCCAGCACCTCCATTTCGGCGCGGGGCAGACCGAGGCAGAGGTTTCGCTGACGCCCGGCGAGCACACGTTGCAGCTGGTGTTCGCTGACAAGAACCACGTTCCGCATTCGCCGCCGGTGATCTCCGAGCGGATCAAGGTCAAGGTAGCTGACCAAACTGGCCCCGCGGTGGCTCAAGCCGCTCCTGCGGCGAGCGGACGTCGTTCCGCCCCGAAGGATGCCAAGGTCTATTTCATCTATCCGAAGAACGGCTCCTATATTTCTCAGAACCCGGTTATCCGCTTCGGTTTGTTGAACATGGGCGTGGCGCCGGCGGGCTTCGACAAACCCAACACCGGCCATCATCATTTGCTTGTCGATGCCGAGTTGCCTCCACTCAACCAACCGATCCCGAACGACTTCAACCACCTGCACTTCGGCGCTGGCCAGACCGAGGCGAAAATCACGCTCCCGCTCGGCCAGCACAAGCTGCGCCTGCTGTTCGCCGATTTTGCCCACGTGCCGCACGATCCAGCTGTGTTCTCCGAAGTCATCAACGTTACAGTGACGGAGAGCGGCCAGCCGCCGAGAAAACGCAAGTACCGCAATCGCCCCTGGCGGAGATATGGATATTAATGCAGCGATGAAACCGCGCCGGCACATGATCTACGTGCTCTGCCTCATCGTCAGCGCGATGTTCGCCGATGCGGCCGCAGCAGAGCGACGGGTCGCGCTGGTGGTCGGGATCTCCTCCTATACGAACGCACCGAAGCTGACCAATACTGCCAACGACTCCAAAGCAATCGCAACGCTGTTCAAATCCATCGGTTTCGACGTCGTCATTTCACGCAACGATCTCGGCGTCGTCGACCTCAAGCGCACTGTGCGCGAGTTTCTCATTACTGCAGAGAACGCCGATGTGGCGGTGGTCTATTACGCCGGCCACGGCATCGAGATCGGCGGCATGAATTATCTGATACCGATGGATGCCAAGCTGAGCCACGACTACGACGTCGACGATGAGGCTGTCGCGCTCGATCGTATCATCTGGGCGCTGCAACCGGTACGCCGCCTGCGTTTGATACTGCTCGACGCCTGCCGCGACAACCCGTTTGCGGCCAAGCTGCGGTCCGCAAGCCGCTCGCCGACCAGAGGCGGGCTTGCGAAGCTTGATGAAATCAGTGCCGATACGCTGGTGGCCTTCGCGGCGAGGGCCGGCTCGATTTCCTATGACGGCGACGGCGTGAATAGTCCCTATGCAGCCGCTCTGCTCCGACACCTTGCCGAGCCCGGTATCGACATTCGGATCGCGCTTGGCCGCGTGCGCGATGAGGTCATCGCCATGACCGGTGGACGGCAGGAGCCGTTCATCTATGGCTCACTCGGCGGCGCGACGATCTCGTTAGTGCCGCAGCTCGGTACAACCAATGTCGCACCGGTACCGCCCCCTCCGCCAGTTTCGTCGCCGGCCCTGCCGAAGCCGGCCGTAGCCAATCCGACGCTGCCAAGCGCGCCACCGGCGGTGAAGGCGGAACTCCCCAAGCCGCCGCTTCCCGCGGAGCCGGCCCCCGAAATCACGGACCCCTGTATCCGCGACGAAGCGAGGCTGGCGCGTCTGCGCGCCAACCCAGCGCCGGACGAGATCACCAGCTTCCAACGCGAGGTCGCCTGCAAGCGGCTGCGTTCACAAGTACAGCGTCTGTTTGAGAGTGTTGGTAGCAGTACCGCCCTACCTTCCGGCGGAAATGCGGCGCCGCAAGCGGCTCAGAAGCAGCAGGCACAGAATGAGTCTGTCCGTTCCGAAGATACTTGCACCCGCGACATGGCGCGGTTGCTGAACCTGCGCGCTGAACCTACGCTTGAGGCGATCACCAAGTTCGAGAGGGAATTGGGCTGCGAGCGGCTCCGGTCCCAGCTCCGGCGATTGCGCGAGAGCCTCGGTCCTTGATCTTGTCAGGACACAGCAGGATATGTCCATGACATTTCTCGATTGAAATTTGCGCCCTCACACCCGGGAGCAGTCGAACGGCGACATTCGCCCCAGCGCGTCGCTGCTAAGATCAGTCGCGTTCGAAGATTTTGGCGCCAGGGTAAACTCGCCGGGCGTACGTAACGACCAGCTCCCGGTCCTGAGTCTCCAGGAAGGGAGTTCGGAGCTGGCACGACCCGACGACAAGGTGCCACAGGCCATTAAGTCTCTTAATCACGACGTTCATAGTGTGCTCCTCGAAGAACAGCAGCAGCTGATCGACACAACAATCCTGCAGGTCACGCGTTAGCGCCGTGATCCTGATCACATATTGGGGAGCACAACTCGAGGGGCACGATCCGATCACCGTTGGAGCGCCTGCTCTGCACTCATTCAAGCTTCAAGCATCACTTCAGAGAGTGCGGGACCGAGAGCGCCGATCGCATCCGATACCTTACCGGTCTAGTGCTTCATGCAATCACCATTGCAGCAAGACCGCGCCTACTTGCCGCTGTCACTGCAGGTTGGTGCCTACCTGCCTGTGTCCAGGATCGACGCACCATGCCGCGATCGCGCGAGATGAAGAGGTAGGCGAGCCGTTATGGTGACACGGAACCTACGACGGCGGGACAGAATCTGAACATGTGGTCGAAGTTCCAGTGACGCGCATCACGGTCGTTGACCTTGGGATCGGCTATTTCGGGCGTGTGTTGCAAAGCAAGTTTGCTGAGACAACCGTTACCATTCATTGAACCTGGAGGTTAAATGACTCGGATTAGAATTTCCCATAGCTGGCGGACCATTCGGGGTGCCCATATCCGTATCGTTCACCGGCGTAAGGTTGCGGTCAAGTCGGGCTCAAGCATTCTCCAATCGGCACGTCAGGGAATGGCCACTTATGGCGACGAGGGGGCCACCATAAGGGTGAAGGTATCGCCATCAGCGTGATCGCCATCCTTCCAGCGCGTGACGACGGCAGTTAGGCCGCCTTGGTCGGCGGCCTCTTTTGTTTCAGTTTGCATCAACCGTCGACGGCGTGTCGCCAGAGCCATGCCAGCTATTCACCAACGAGCATCATCAACGAGCCTTGCTGGCGAAGCCCCTACCCCGGGCGGCTGCAAGTTTCTATTTCGACGCCCTCCGCCTAGGTCGCCTCCGCCAGACGCGACTTCGACCCCGTCGCCCGCCTCGCGTGCGCGGGACTCCGGGCGACAAATGGTTTCAACTACAGGAGGCAGGCAATGAGTCTTCTTTCGGTTATCGGCTGGGATATTATCGGGTGGAATAACCTCACGCCACAAGGCATTCGGTTCGGCATTGCGACCATCCTTGCGCTGTTAACGGTGGGCCGCCCTGGGCCGTCGGTCTTTGAACTCTTTGCCGGACTAATCTGCATCCTGGGTGCTGGCCTCATGGTGGCGCAGGCAATCTCGCTTGGTTGAGCCTCACTGCCAGGTTTGCGCGACACCCGTACGCACTGGCCGCGGGGGCCTATTGCCGGGCGCCTTTGCGGAGATCGCCGGTACGACGATCGCATTCATGCGGCGGACGAAGCCGCTCTAGCGCGATGAGTATTCTCCGCAGCGTGACTTGATTGAACAATCTGCATATCCGCGCGATGATGCCTGTTGCACTGCGTCGCCGACCTTGGCGCTCACTCGCCTCGACCATTCGGTGCACGGCGAGAGCACGTCCCTACGAAGCTGGGATTATCACTAGGTCATGCAAGGCGATGGCCGCGACATTTCTATTAGCTGGCGAGATTGGGCGCCCTGCTCGTACGATCATCGAAATGGCATCAGCGGCCTTCGATCCACGACATCCGGACACATCCAACCTTCAGGGTACCCATCATTTGTCTGCAGGGCGCTTCGCCCGCTGAAGGCCTCCCTGCCCCGCCGCCTGTGAGGTCCGGGTTATAACGGCTTCGAACACCGCAATACGCCGATCGAGTTGCCAGAGTTCGATGTCGTTGGCATCAACTAACTGCTGAGCACGTTCTCGCGCCTCCTTTTCGTCGGCACATTGCAAATTGGCCACGCTTATAACGCGGCGGTCGTGATCCAAAAGGTAAGCTCGATAGTGCGCCATCACCTCGCCCCTCAGCCCCGCGCGGATCCATCAGCGTCCGCTCGATGTGCTCTGCTTCTTGTCAACTTGACGCCAGACTGGCAGGCGAACCAGGAACTTGGATGGAGACGATGCCTTGTCGCGCCCCTTCATTCCCGATCTCGCGTGTTGATCATCGGACATCACCTCAATCCTTCAATGAGCGCCCTCCAGCCGCGCGCATCATTCGCCGTTAGCAGCGATGCGCCAAGCGTCGCCACGTAGACAGGCAATTCGCAATCGGGACGCTCGTTCATATTGCCGACGAACCCGGCGACCGCGTTCTTCAGAGCGCCTCGGTCGAGAAGATCGAAGGCTCGTTGCTTGCACCGCTCTACATATTCGTCGCGCGTCATCGCAGTTGACAAGGAACGCTCCATTTCGTCTCCCCGACCAGGCTTCAACAGTGAAGTTGGAAGGGAGTGGATTTGGCCTGTCTGTTCGGAAAGTGACAAACGGATGTTCTTCCGGTCGCAGGTGCGGGAATTCGGACACAGCCACACTGCGTTACCGCGCCCTCTGCGGCCGGCGACCCGGCACCTTCAGGCCGGCTTTCCCAAACCGCTTGTGCGATTGCCCACGCCAAGGTGATGACGGTGATCCTGATACGGATGGAGAACACGATGTCTGGATGCGCGCGCCGCGGAATGAGGCGAAGTCGTTGCCGCCGCCGTTGTCAGATGATGCGCTTAAATCGTGATGCACGGAGTGGAGAAGATCGAGCGGTGGGTAACTTGGTCGCCGCGACGCCTTCGCCCGCGTCGCCCTTCGGGGGATCATTTGCCCACATTGACCGAGACAACACCGCAACGCACGGTAGGAGGCCGAGAACTTGAAACAAAAAGTGAAAACAAGAGCGGGGATATTCCTCAAAGCTGACTTGATCTGTCCCTTCGCTGGCTTCCTCAGCGCAACTAATTGATGAGTAAGCAGTGATGACTGATCAGCAATTAGCCCTGGAAGCAATTAGCGACGCGCAACTCATACTAGAAGAATATCTGCAGCCTTGGCCAAAGGATAATGCGCGTATCCTTGAAAAATTGGTGGAAGTTCTCGAACGACCTGCCTTGATCGTTGCTGTCAGTCGATTGCAGCAACACGGCAATTGAGCGCGCCCATGAGCAAACCGCTTCGATCGTTTGCCATAACCGTTGGCATTGCTGCGCTCTCGTCGCTCGAAATGACTAGCGTGGATGCTAAGCAACAATGCAGCGCCGCGATGCCACCAAATCCGCAAGGGCAATGGTGGTCCTATCGTCTCATCGACGGAAGGAAATGCTGGTACGCAGGTAAGCCAAAACTATCGAAAGCATTGCTGGAATGGCCTGCAGGGCGGCCTCCCGAACTCGCCTCTCACGGAGAAACCACGGGCATTGTCATAGTTGGCAAGTCCGGCAATCCCTTGGATGCACAAGCGTTGGCCCTGAAAGAGGGCTATGATTCTTTTGAAGAGCGATGGCGTGCCAGGATCTCCAGCTCCAACATTGGACGCAACTAACCGCGATCTGTATACACCCTTACCGTCGACGAGGACTTTCGACCGCTTGTTCGCGGCCACCGTGCGCTTGCGAAGCTGGCGCGGCTCCGAAAATCACCGCGCCGCTGGGACTCGAACCTTAATTCGTGATTGGTGTCGCCGTGCGGACCAGCACTTCGTTGCCCGCCCGACTGATTTCAAGCGCGCGGGGCGTCCGGGACGTTGAGAGAACAACGCGTTGGCCCGGCGAAAGAACAGAAACGACACGGATTGGCGTTCCGCTTTCCCCCTGAGCAAGGGTAGTCACGACATGGAACCCATCGCGCTCAACGGTATAGTAAGCGACGCCGGAAACCTCGGCGAGGTCGATGCTTTTTGCCTGGATTGGCCGAAGATTATCTGCATAGGCAGTTCCAAGAGTGGCTAGGGCCAATGCGGCGGCTAAAAGGCTGCTACGGACTAACATACTGATCTCCTCTGATTAGGCGGTGGGCCCCACGCCCTCCGTTCCCTTGCCGCGTAAGATGGTCGGCCTATGATCATTGATCAAACAAATTGGATCGATGATGGGTATCGATGCCGTCAATCTGCACCAAATCGACCTAAATCTGCTGGTTCACCTCGATGCCTTGCTTCGCGAACGTAGCGTTACGCGGGCTGCGAGCTGCGTAGGCATTGGTCAGTCGGCGATGAGCCATAACCTCGCGCGCTTGCGTGACCTGTTCGGCGACGAACTTCTAACGCGAGCGCCAGATGGATTGCGCCTCACACCTCGCGCAGTGGTGCTGGTCGAGCCGGTGCGGACTGCGCTATCTCAGATTCAAACGATTATCTCACGCGACGAAGCGTTCGATCCAGCGACGGCAGAGCGGACCTTCAGGTTCGGGCTCCCAGACAGCATGGAGATCCTGGTCCTTCCCGCGCTTCTCGCACACTTGCGCGAGGTTGCGCCTGGCATCCATCTGCGGCTCTACAACATCGACTCGTCGAGACTTCTGGAAGATCTCGATGCCGACGAACTTGACCTCGCTATTGGCTATGACGTCTTTCCTGGGGGCCAGATCCACCACAAGCGGCGCCTGCTGTTCAACGAGTGTTATCTGTGCATGTTCAACGCAGAGATAACAGGCATCAACGATGCGCAAATCTCGCTCGAAGATTATGTGCGGTTACCTCATGTTCTCACGAGCCTGCGGCCAGGCCGGAGTGTGCGCGGCGTGGTAGACGATGCTCTTGAGAAGCTAGGATTGCGGCGGACGGTTGTCCTGACTACGCCTCGCTTCCTCACAGTCCCTACCTTGGTGGCACGCGCACCTGTCGTGGTAACAATGCATGCGCGGTTGGCTCGATTGTTCGCCACAGAACTCAAACTTAGCCTGAGCCAGCCCCCGGTAGATTTGCAGGACGTAGCTGTTTCACTGCTCTGGCACGCTTCCTACGATCACGATCCATCTCATGCGTGGCTACGTCAGACCTTGGTGGAATTGGTCTCAGCGCTTTGAGTTGACCCCGGCCACCGGACGACAGCCGCATGTCGCCTATTGGCTATTGGCCCAGAGCCGAAGGACCTCAGCCCGGGTGCGCGGCCGAAGGGCTGCCACGGATGGACGCCTTCACGGCTGGTTCACCTTAGGTCGGCTTTGCGCCCATTCCGGTCCCCGATGCATTTTGACCCGAAGCCGACATGTGACGTGCGGCGAAATTCCGAAGCGGCCGATCTGCCCTCAATGTGGAGCTGCCTTTCTGTATGCCGCGATGGCGCGCTTGAGATCGTCATATTCCTGGCAAGGAAGGAGGAGGCAGAGATTTTCCAATGCAGCCAGGTGTTGCTCAGCTTTGGCGGGCTCGCCGAGCACCAGAGAAGCCTCGCCAAGATGCTCGTGCGCGCTGCGGTGACGCGGATTTAGCATTAGCGCCTGCTGATAGTGTCCAATAGCCGGCCCGAGTTGGCGCAAGCGTCGATAGGAATAACCAACGTAGTTCTCGATATCGGCATTGAGCGGGTCACGCAGGGCGGCGCGCATGAACGATACAATGGCACCATTCCAGTCCGCAGCGCCAAGCGCCCTCTTGCCCGCCCTGAAATCGGGATCGAGCTCCACCCACTCAGCATCCGCCGCCACCGGTACCATGGTGGTGCAGATCGGCCAGGCTTCGGGCGTGACTGCGGTCGTCCCTTTGCCGCTGGACCCGCTGAACGGCAGCATGATCCTCCATTCCGTCCGGTCATTCGCCTGGACGGCGAAATAAGCGACAAGCCCACCGAGCACCGTCGCCGCAGCGATTATCGGGATCAGCGTTGTCATTCCTACATTGACGGCGCTCTTGGGCATGGATCGGACAGCCGAAGCATCATTGTCGTGAAGTCCCCACGGTGTCATTCCGCAGTTGTGCTTTGGCTTCACGGATTTCCTGCCGCTCCGTATCGGCGTTCCTGGCGAGCTCTATCAGCTTGCTATAATACTCGGTTGACTTCTGACGGTCGCCGGAGCGGTCGGCAGCTCGCGCGGCGCCCCAGAACGCGCGGAATCGATTGGGAGTTTGCTTGAGTGCCGTCCCATACTCGTTCAGTGCGGCTGTGGGCTGTCCTACCTCCAGGAGCAGTTCCGCCAACAGTTCGCGCAACGGAAAGAGGCGGTTCTCCATGGCCACGTGTTTGAGACTCCTGTCTTCGCTGTCGGCGGCTGCCCGCATTAACTTGAGGGCCCGATCGTGGTCGCCTTCCTTCAGCGCGACCCACGCGGAAACGGCAAGCATTTGCTCTTCGGTGCGTTCGGCCCAGTAGGATTGGTCAGCACCCTGCAGCGTCGTGCGCAATACTTTCATCTCCTCGATCTCTTTATTGGCGCCGGCGACATCGCCGACACGCGCCATGCCGAGACCGCGCGTGAAGCGGATCAACGAATCCGCCATGGGATACTTGGTCGGCGTCATCGCCAGGGCGGCAGCACCGGTCCAGTCCGCACGCTCCAAGACATAGCGCGCCGGCATGGCGGCCTTGGCAGTGAAATTGACGAAGTTGATCGGTCGGTCGCCGCGATCGGCGGTGGCCAGGGACTTCTTGATCATCGCGTCGGCTTTGGCGTCTTGCGCGAGCTGCAGATGCGCATACACCGTGAAGTCCGATGCGTGATAGTAGTCGGGCTGAATCTCAAGCGCTAAGGCGTTTGAGGCGATGGATTCCTCCCAGAGCCCGACCATCGAATAGATGTGAGACGGCATGTGCCGCGCATGCGGCACCGCCGGAGCGATGCCGGCGTAGCGACGGGCTGACGCAATGCCCTTCTCGGCAAGCGGAGCAAAATCGTAGGCGTGAATGAGGTAATGCGTCACACCCGGATGTTGCGGATTCTCTTCGAACAAGCTTTCCAGAAGTGCCGCGGATTTCAGCTGGTTAGCGTATGAGAGGTCGTTTTTCTTCGCTGAAGCTTGTAGTGTGAGCGCGTAGTAGGTCTTGGCCTCGTAGTCATCAGGATAGGTTTGCACCATCCTCTCCATCGCAGCATTGTAAGCCGTCAGACGGGTATCAACGGGAGCCTGGTTGTAGTCGCGGAAATAAGCGCTCAGCGCCTCGATCCAGTCCCGCTCGCGTGGAGTCTTCGCCCCGACCGCCCGCGCCTTTTCCAGTGCGTCCCAGGCGGCCTGGGACTCCGCATTTGTCGGCGTGGTTGCAAGCGTGTTGCCAAGGAGGTCCATTGCCACGCCCCAATATGCCATGGCGCAGCCGGGATCTTGTTGCAGTATCGCTTCAAATTTCCGGCGGGCGATCAGGAACCAATATGAATGCAGCATGGCGACGCCGCGGTTGAACTCGGCTTGTACGGCGGGAACGCAGGAGGTGGGGAATGTCACCTTACCGAGCTGCTGGTCTTGCTGACCAATTGCACTGCTTGTGAGGGCTGCACTTAGCAAGCCTGTCGCAAACAATATTCTTATCGAGTGAGTGCTCATCTAACTCTCCTCTCCAGAATGCACGCGGGGCCGCGTGACCTGCCCCATGCAAAGGTACGACAAAGACCAAGCGCAGGGAGGTGTATTGCTGAATTGGTTGAGCTCGATCGGAGCTTACTCCTCGCGCCACCTCCTTAATAGGACAGCGGAATTTCCGTTATTGGCCCTGTGCAGCCGATCGCCATAACGCCGGCCGCCTCGTGCATCAATGGGCATGCGTCACTCAGGGACGAACGCGGATCATCGTATTCCCCTTGCGTCGTCCGGTCGGATTTAAGGCAGCGACGGCATCGTCGAGGGTCGAGACGTTGCCAATGTTCGTCCGCAGTCGTCCATCCCGACCCGGTTGACGATCTCACTCGGCCGGGCACAAGGCGATCGCTACTTGCGCAGCCCTTTCGCGGCTGGCGCGCTCGCCGTGATCCGCCATGCCCCAACAACAGTGTCTTCGGAGCAAACTACTTCGCCGACGGCCGCATAGCGAGCCACGGGATTATTCTATCATCGTGCATGATTGATCTTGCGTTTCCGTCCATCAGATACCCCAGCGTAGCGCCGCGGTATGCACCTGAGCATCCCACAATTCCTTCGACTGGCTGTCGAGCACGGAAACAGTGATAGAGGCACCGGCCATATCGAGCGACGTCACATACGAGCCGGTCAGGAAACGCGTGGCCGTGATTCCTGCCCCGTCCAGAATGCGTTTTGCGCTGTTGGCCATCAGATAGAGCTCGATCAACGGCGTTGCGCCAAACCCGTTGATGAGGAGCAGGACTTCGCTGCCTTTGCTCGGCGCAATATCCCCAAGGATCGCGTTGAGCATCTCGGCCGCAATCGCGTCGGCAGGGGCTAGCGGCACCCTGCGGCGACCCGGCTCGCCATGAATGCCGACGCCCATTTCCATTTCGTTGTCAGCCAGGGTGAAATTCGGCCGTCCTGCTGCCGGGACGGTGCACGGCAGCAGCGCCACGCCCATCGAGCGGGTGCGCCGATTGACGTCATCGCCAAGCGTCTTGAGCGCGGCGAGCGGCATGCCCTTTTCAGCCGCAGCGCCGACCATCTTTTCCACGATCAACGTCCCCGCCACGCCGCGACGGCCTGTGGTGTAAGTCGATTTCTCGACTGCGACGTCGTCGTTGGTTACCACGCTCGCGACTTCGCGCCCGGCCATCTCGGCGGCCATGGTGAAATTCATCACATCGCCTTCGTAATTCTTGACGATGAAAAGTACGCCTGCCCCGGTATCGACGGCCTCCGCCGCCTCGATCATCTGGTCCGGCGTCGGTGACGTGAACACCTGGCCCGGACATGCGGCATCGAGCATGCCGTGGCCGACAAAGCCGGCATGGAGCGGCTCATGGCCGGAGCCGCCACCAGAGATGAGCGCGACCTTGCCCGGCTTCAGGGTGCGGCGGCGCACGAACTTCCGCTCGGCACCAAGAAGCAGGATATCGGCATGCACGGCCGCCAGCCCGTCGAGGCTCTCTTCGAGCACCGTATCGGCACTGTTGATCAGCTTCTTCATGACGTCCTCCCGGTTATCTTTTCTGCAGTCCGAATTCGTCAGCCGATGCTTTCGGCGTAGCGCGCGAGCTGAGCAGCAAAGTCGACGATGAGCTGCTCGAGCGCGCGATTCTTCTTGTCGTCACCGAGATCAGGCACCGTCACTGTAACGACACGGGTGCGCGCCTCGCGGTGGGCTCCGCGTAGCCGCCCCGGATGTGCGCGCCCGTAGGCTTCGAGGAAAGCCGCACGCTCGGTACCGGAGAGATGGCAGACCTCGAAGATAATCGAGACGTGCTTTGCCGGGATCGGCACCAGATACGCCGGATTGGTGATCTGGCTGACGAAGGAACGGTTCTTGCCGAGCGCGGCCGCGAGCTTCAACCGCGTCCCGGACGGCCGGTTGTCGAGAGCCCGCCGCAGGATGAGCTTGTAATCCGCGACGTTGCTGTCGCCCGGACGGCTTGTGTCTTCGCCTGCATCGTCGCTCATACGGTCACCCCGGCGATGGTGGCCTTGAGCCGTGCCACCGCAATCGGTGAGACCGAGAGGGCTGTCAAGCCTCTCGCCAGCAGCGCATTCGTCAAGCGCGTATCGGCAGCCGCATCGCCGCAGAGCGAGACCTCGACGCCGCGCTTGCGACCGGCCTCGACCGTTCGCGCGATCAGCGCCAGCACCGCCGGATGGCCGGCATCGTTGAGGTCGGCGACAGCGCCGATGTCGCGCGCCGCAGCCATCGTGTATTGGGTCAGGTCATTCGATCCGATCGAATAGAACGCCGCGCCAAAATCCTCCGCGCATAGCGCTGCCGCCGGGACCTCGACCATGATGCCGAGCGGCGGTCGCGCGCAGGCGATCCCATCTGCCTTGAGGGCCGCAAACTCCGCATCCAGCATGGCGTTGGCGCGGTCGAGCTCCGCAGGGATCGCGATCATCGGCAGCATCACTTTCAACGTCCCATGGACGGCCGCGCGGCACAGCGCCCGCAACTGCACGCGGAACACCTCCGGTCGCGCAAGCGAGAGCCTGATCCCGCGCAAGCCTAGGAATGGATTGCGCTCGCCATCGATCGTCAAGCCGGCGATTGGCTTGTCGCCGCCGGCATCGAGGGTGCGGATCGTCACCGGCCGCCCGGCGGCCCACTCGAGAATGCGCCGATAGACGGCATATTGCGCATCTTCGCCCGGAAGTCCCCTCGACCCCTCGAACAGAAACTCCGTCCGCACGAGGCCAATCCCGTCGCAGATTGCGGGATCGAGGCCCGCGAGGTCTTCGGGCGCGGCAACGTTGAGAAGGACGGCAATACGCCGGCCATCTGCCGTCAGCGCCGGTTTGAGGCGGCCGGCGTCGGCAGCGATCCGCGCGGCATTCGCCGCCGCCATACGGTGCTCGAACAGGCGGCGCGTCTCGGGTTTGGGATCAATGATCACGGTGCCGGTGTCACCGTCGACCAGCGCCAATGACGGCGGCTGTCCGTTCCATGGCAATGGACCCAATCCAACCACCATGGGGGCGCCGCGCGATCGCGCAAGCATCGCGACATGCGACGACGGCGATCCCGCAGCGAGCGCGATGGCTCCGCCACGGGTCCAGTCAACGGCGAGGAATGTCGACGGCGAAATTTCATCACCCATGACGACGGAATCGCCGGAGATTTTTGCGATCGCATCAGCACCATTCAGACCCGCGAGCACGCGGTCACGAATGTCGACCAGATCCGCGGCACGAGCCCGGAAATATTCCTCATCCGCCGCGCGATAGCCTGCAATCTCTTCGTCGAGTGCCGCGCGCCAGGCCTCGTCGGCCGCCGTACCAGCCGCAACAGCTTCGTAAGCACCCTCCGCAAGCGCATCATCGCCCAGCATCGCGACCTGGAACTCCAGGATCTCCGCGGCTTCGCCATGAACCGTCGCGATCAGTTCGGCGAGCTCCACTGCTGCCCCCTCGATCGCCGCCTTCAGCGCTGTTGCCTCCTGAGCTGGATCGCCCCTCATCGCTCTGCTCGCCACTGCACTCGTCAGCACGGCGACCGGGCCGATGGCGAGACCTGGCGAGGCGGGATGGCCGGTGAGGTGAATCTCGCCCACGATTCTACGCCTCGCCGAAACCGTCATGCACTAGCGCCAGCATGGCCGCGAGCGCCGCCTCGCCGTCAGGACCGGCGATACGGAAATGCAGCGTTGCACCCTGCGGCGCCTTCACACGCATCACCTTCACGGGGCTCTTGGCATCCGTCCAGGGTCCGTCGGCAGCAAGCGCAATTTCGATCTTCGCGGTAAAGCCTTTCGCGCATTGCGTGAGCTTCACCGATGGCCGCGCGTGCAGGCCGACCGGATTGACAAGGACCGCGGAGGCGGTCAACGGCGCAAACGTCTGAGCCGCCCGGTTGGCGTTGGCATCATGCATAGAATTCCTCCGCACTGCGCTTGACGGCGGCAAGCGAAGAGCCGCCCGAAGACTCGGTCGCAGCGATCACAGCCCCCTCGACCACCGGGGCATTACAGACGAGGACGCGCGCGCGCCGATCTTCAGGAAGCATCTCCACCGCCATCTCCGAATTGGTCTCGGCACCACCGAGATCGACGAGGATCGCGACGCCTGCCGGCGACCAGGCCGTCTCGATCGCTTCGAGTATCCCTGCGACGTTCGTACCGAGCCCGCCATCGACATCGCCACCGGTCCAGGCCAGCGGCACTGCCTCTCCGACCATCTGGCGCACCATATCGGCCGCACCTTCCGCTATCTTCGGCGAATGTGACACGATGACAATTCCGACATTGCCGGGACGTAAACTGCTCATGTATTGACCTCGAACTCCAGTGTCTCAACTGCTGCACCGATCAGAAGCGACGCCGAGCGCGAGCCGGGGTCCATATGACCGATAGAACGTTCGCCAAGAAAGGACGCGCGGCCGCGGATCGCCAGCATGGGCGTGGTGCGATCGGCCGCCTGCGCCGCCTCGGTCGCGATCGCCTTGGCGTCGCCACCTCCCGCCAGAACGCCGTGCACCGGCACCAGGACATCCAGCAGCGTCTTCTGCCCCGCTTCGGAACGGCCGCGCGCCTTGACGGCATCGATCGCCTTCTCCGTGGCCGCGACGAGATCGGCCCGGCTCGGCCGCTCCGGAAGTGCCTTACCCAGTTCCATGAAGAAAGTCCCGACCAGAGGCCCCGAAGCACCGCCGACCTTCATCACCAACGTCATTCCGATCGCCTTCAGCATTTCCGGGAGCGACTTGTCGGCAAGGCCCGGCAATGTCGCGAGCACAGCCTCGAAACCGCGCTTCATGTTCAGCCCGTGGTCCCCATCGCCAATCGCCTGGTCGAGGCTCGTCAGCTCGTCCGCGTGTTCGATCACTGACCCCGCCAGCGCTCGCACCAGTCTTTCCCTGGCTACTCGATCGAGGCTCATGCCGCGACCCTCCCGCCCTTCGCATCGAAAAACAGCGGCTTGTTCAGACGGAGCGACACCACGTCCCCGGCCCCCAAGCCAGCCTCGGGGTCCGCCAGGGTCACAACCGATCGGCCGCCGAGGTCAAGATGGAGATGGCTCTGGTCGCCGAGGTGTTCGACCCGTTTGACGGTTGCCGATACGTCCCCGCCGCCCCGCGCGATCGTCAGGTGCTCGGTCCGCGCGCCGATTGTCTCGGCGCCGGCTGGCATGCCGGCGAAGAGAGCCGCGGGCAGCAGGTTGATCGTCGGCTGCCCCAGCCGCGCCGCGACATGAGCGTTGATCGGGTTCTCGTAGATCTCTCGCGGCGAACCGATCTGCATCAGTCGCCCGGCCTCGATCACGCCGATGCGCGAAGCCATGGTCATCGCCTCCGTCTGATCGTGGGTGACATAGAGGATCGTCGCGCCGAGATCGACCTGGATCCGCTTAAGTTCGAGGCGCAGTTCGCCGCGCAGCTTGGCATCCAGCGAGGAGAGCGGCTCGTCCATCAGATAGATCGAGGGTGAGCGGACCAGGGCGCGGCCGATCGCGACGCGCTGCATCTGCCCGCCCGACAGATGCGTCGCCTTGTTGTCCAGCTTGGTCTCGATATGAAGAAGACGCGCCACCTCCTGCACCTTCGCGCGGATATCGGCTTCGGGCAAGCGGCGGGTCGGCGCACGCAACGCGAAGGCCATGTTCTCGAACACGGTCAGGTGCGGATACAGCGAATATTGCTGGAAGACAAAGGCGACATCGCGGTCCGCCGGTGCATCGCCGGTCACATCGCGCCCATCGATCCGGATCGAACCGCTATCTGGCCGCTCCAATCCGGCGATCAAACGCAGGGCCGTGGTCTTGCCGGCACCCGTCGGCCCGAGCAATGCGACGAATTCGCCGTCGCCGATTGTCAGCGACAGATCGCTCACGGCTTGCGTCTTGCCGAATGCCTTGGAGACGGCGTTGATCTCGACCTCAGCCATGCGCACCTCGCTCATGCAGCGCGGTGCGGATGGCCCGGCCCGACGCCTTGTCGAAGATCGACAGCGTATCGGGCCGGAAGTCGAGCCCGACAGTTTCACCAGTCTGAAAGGATTTGCTGCTGGATGAGCGGGCCTTGAGTGCGCCGTAGTGTGTCTTCACGGTTACGACCTGCGTCGTGCCCAGATACTCCGTGCCATAGACTTCACCGCGGACCATGCCGCGATCGGTGAAGCGCACATGCTCGGGCCGCACTCCGAGCACGAGCTCGCTTTCCGCCAGCGCCTCGCGCGCCGCAGGAATTGCGACATCACGCTCGCCGAGCCGGATCGCCTCAGCACCGGTCTGCAACTCGCCACGGAACGGCAAGAAGTTCATGGGCGGCGAGCCGATGAAATCGGCGACGAACAGCGAGGCTGGCCGGTCATAGATGTCGCGCGGGCTCGCGACCTGCTCGACGACGCCATTGTTCATCACCGCGATCCTGTCGGCCATCGCCATGGCCTCGAGCTGGTCATGCGTGACATAGACAGTCGTCGCGCCCAAGCGGTCATGCAGGGCCCGTAGCTCATGAATCATGGCTTCCCGCATCTCGGTATCGAGCGCGCCGAGCGGCTCGTCCATCAGGAAGCATTTCGGTTTGCGCACGATCGCCCGCCCCAGCGCGACGCGTTGCCGGTCGCCGCCGGCGAGGCCCGACACCGATCGATCGAGGAGATGCGATATCCGCAGGATACGCGCAGCCTCGACGACCCGCCGGTCGCGTTCGGCCGCACTTATGCCCTCGCATTTCAGGGGAAAGCCGATGTTGCGTCGGACATTCATGTGTGGATAGAGCGCGAAGAGCTGGAACACGAAGGCGATGTCGCGCGCCGATGCGCGATTCATCGTCACGTCCTCGCCGTCGAGCCGGATGGTGCCGGCCGTCGGCAGCTCCAGGCCGGCGATCATGCGGAGCGTCGTCGTCTTGCCGCAGCCGGACGGTCCGAGCAGGCAAAGAAACTGACCGTCCTCTACTGTGAAGCTGGCAGACTTGACCGCATGAAACGTGCCGAAGGACTTGTCGAGCGCCTCGACCTTGATCTGTGCCATAGCGTCCTACTCCCGAACCTTCGACACGATGGTGAACATCACCGTGCCGAACAGGGTCATGGCAAACGACCAGGAATACAGTGTCAAAGAGAATGGCTGCATCAGCATCACGACGCCGGCGGCAATAATCGTCGTCGCCGCGGCTTCGAGCGGACCGCGGCGCAGAATGCGGTCTGCTAAACCGCGACGCGCGATGGATGGGGTGGCATCGACACTCATTTGCGGACGGCTCCAAAGGTGATCCCGCGCAGCAGATGCTTGCGCAACAGCACCGTGAACACCACGATCGGCACCAGGAACAGCGTCGTGCCGGCGGCCACCGCGGGCCAGTCCTGCCCGCCCTCGCCGATGATGATCGGAATGAAAGGCGGCGCCGTCTGCGCGTTGCCCGAGGTTAAAAGCACGGCGAAAGCATATTCGTTCCAGGCGAAGATCAGGCAAAAGATCGCGGTCGCCGCGATTCCCGTAGTGGCCTGCGGCAGCACCACCTTCACGAAGGCCTGAAAGCGCGTATAGCCGTCGATCATCGCCGCCTCTTCGTACTCGCGCGGGATTTCGTCGATGAAACCCTTGAGCAGCCACACCGCGAGCGAGACGTTGACCGAGGTGTAGAGCAGGATCATTCCGAGCCTTGTGTCCGACAATCCGATGGTGCGGTACATCAAATAGATCGGGATCGCGACCGCAATCGGCGGCATCATCCTGGTCGAGAGGATGAAGAACAGCAGGTCGTCCTTCAGAGGCACGCGGAATCGGGAGAAGCCGTAGGCCGACAGGGTGCCAAGCGCGACGGCGAGCACAGTCGAGCCGAACGCAATGATCAGCGAATTGACGAAGCGCGGCACATAGTTCGATGGACCGGCGACCACCATGTTGCGTTCGCGCGCGATGCTGTCGCAAAGCCCCTGCGGAGGTCCCAGCGAGCGAATGAACTCCGGCGTCTGGCGCGAGCGGGTCGTGAAGAGGTTGCAGAAGCCTTCGAGCGACGGCTTGAACATCACCTTGGGCGGATAGGAGATCGCATCGTCAGGCGACTTGAACGCGGTGAGCATGATCCAGACCAGCGGGATCATGGTGATGACGGCGTAGAGCACGACGAGCGAGCCGGCGAACCGCCGCGTCGTGGCCGAGGGCTCGACGACGGAATGGGCTGTGGTGACTGAGGTCATCGGCTTTTCACCTTGTTCAGCGCCTTCACATAGATGTTGGCGAGACCGAAGACCGTCACGAACAGGATGATCGCGAAGGCCGAGGAATAGCCGGTGCGCCAGCTCTCGAACGCCGCTCGCTTGAGCGTGATAGAGGCGACTTCCGTGGTCGATCCCGGTCCACCTCCGGTGAGCAGATTGACCATATCGAACATCTTGAAATTCTCGATGCCACGGAAGAGCACCGCCAGCATGATGAAAGGCAACGACATCGGCAGCGTGATCGACCAGAACTGCCGCCATTTCGACGCGCGATCGACCTCCGCCGCCTCATAGATGTAGTCCGGGATCGAACGCAGGCCGGCCAGACAAATCAGCATCACATAGGGCGTCCACATCCAGGCATCGACGATGACGATGGCCCATGGGCTCAGCGTGACATCGCCCAGCATCTGGAATGACGAGGCCGCGCGACCGGTAAAGAAGGCGACGACGTAATTGAACAATCCGATCTGCGGCTGGTAGAGAAACGTCCAGAAATTGCCGACGACGGCGGGCGACAGCATCATCGGGAGCAGGATGATCGTGGTCCATAGGCCATGCCCGCGGAACTTCTTGTCGATGAGATAGGCAAGGCCAAATCCGAGGACGGCCTCGATCACCACCGTCCAGATCACGAAATGCGCCGTCACTTGCATCGCCGCCCAGATGTCGGGATCGGTCAGGATCGACTGATACCAGTCAGCCCCCAACCAGATCGTCGGCACGTTGGCCCGGTTGGCGCGGTAGTTCGTGAACGACAGATAGATCGTCCAGAGCAGAGGGAAGATATTGATCGCCAGCAGCAGCACGATCGTCGGCGTGATGAAGAGCCAGGCGAGCGTCTTATCCGACAGTCCCCTGATACGACGTGCCACGCCTGGCCGGACCATGACGGCCCGATAGGTGATCCGCGAAGAGGCACTCAATTCATTCATTGCATCGACCGATCCTGGCACCGGGGTCGTCGACGATGCGACAGATCCGGTCATCTCGAAGGAAGCCCGGAGCGCGTTCGCGCGTGCTCCGGGCAGCTCGCCTCAGAACTTCTTGCCGTCTTCCTTGAAGATCGCCTTCCAGTCCTTCACCAGACCGTCGAGCGCTTCCTTCGCGGTGCCCTTGTCGGCCACCACATAGTCATGCACGCGCTTCTGCTCGGCCTGCAGCAGCTGGGCGTAGGAAGGCTCGGCCCAGAAGTCGACGACCATGCCCATCGACTGCAGGAACTCCTTGGCGAAGGGCGCGCTGCTCGGGAAGCTCGGATCGTTCAGCACGGACTTGGCGCAGGAATAGCCGCCGAGCGCCCACCACTTCTTCTGGACGTCGCCGCCGGAAAACCACTTGATGTATTGCAGCGCCTCAGCCTGGTTCTTCGAGTAGGAGACCACCGAGATGCCCTGTCCGCCGAGCTGCGTCGCCTGCGTGGCAGGACCGGCCGGATTGACGAAGAAGCCGATCTTGTCGCCGCCGACATTCGGGTCCTTGTAGAGACCCGGGAAAAAGGCGAAGAAGTTCATCTGCAGCGCGACCTGGCCGGACTTGAAGGCATCAAGCCCCTCCGACATATAGGAATTGGAGGCGCCGGGCGGCGTGCAGCACTTGTAGAGCTCCTTGTAGGCCTCGAGCCCCTTCACGGCACTGGGCGAGTTCACGAACCCGTCCATCGCATAGGGCTTCTTCGGATCGTCGTATTTGAAGCCGTAGTCGTAGAGGTAGTTCGAGACGCCCATGGTGATGCCTTCCGAGCCTCGCTCGGTGTAGATCGAGGCGCCATAGACCTTCTTGCCGTCGATCTCGCGGCCCTGGAAAAACTGCGCGATGTCTTTGAGCTCATCGAGCGTCTTCGGCACAGCGAGATCGCGGGCGTATTTGGCCTTGAAGTCCTTCTGCACGTCCGGCCGCGCGAACCAGTCCTTGCGATAGGTCCAGCCCACCGCATCGCCCATCGCCGGCAGCGCCCAATAGTTCGGCGTGTTCTTGGGCCACTCGGAATAGCCGACCACCGTCGCCGGCATGTAGTCGTCCATGCTGATTCCTTCCTTCTTGAAGAAATCATTGAGCTTGACGTACTGGCCGTTCTCCGCGGCGCCGCCGATCCATTGTGAATCGCCGATGATGAGGTCGCACAGCGACCCGTGGGAATTGAGTTCGTTCAGGAAGCGATCGGCGTAATTGGTCCACGGCACGAATTCGAACTTCATACCAATGCCCGACTTGGCGGTGAAGTCCTTCGACAATTCGACCAACGCGTTGGCCGGATCCCATGCGGCCCAACACAGCGTGATGGTTTTGCCTTGCGCCCGCGCGGGCGTGGTCCCCGCCGCGACGCCGAACGCAACGGCAACAGCCCCGCATGCCACAACAAGCGTCTTCATTGTCCGTTTCATTGCACGTTCCCTCCGAGTGGGCCGGCCATCGACATGGCGCGGCTTTCCTACCCGCTCGAATGCTTCGAGCAGAGCGACACAGTCCGTGACGAGCTGAATAACTAAACTGACGTTTCCTCGCGCCACCCGGATTCTATAGGCCCGGCAGGCTCGATTTGTTTAGTAATGCACGATTTACTAAACATTGCAAGCGCAGTTTGGCTGGTCGTCCACGCGGCGTGGAGATATCGATAGCCGGCGGCACGATACGTCCACTCGATCGGGACATTGTCGGAGAAGCGGCCGCACGCTTCTTCTCCGCCGAAGTTCGGTCGCAACGCGACCGTGCGAGGTGGCCACCTCGATGGTCATCTCTTCACGGACGGTCCGTTGCCGGCAGCGCTTGCGGCCACCGCGGCGAAGTATCGCGACCGCATCCGCGCGACAGGCGATGCTCGCGTGGACCAGGGTCCGCTCAGCGTCGACAACAGCGCGCAAGCCCCCAGAACTCTCGCAGTTCGTGCCGGATCATCGCGGTATCAGCGCCATTCAACGGCCTACCCTGCTCCGACTAGCTGTTTCAGATCTCGTCCACACTGCGACGGATAGATTTCGATATGCGCCTCTACCGCATCTAGCTCGACGGGCTCCAAGTGTCGCGGGCGCCGCAAGTGACCGCGCATCAATCGAACCTAACGGCGATTGACTTGTTATAACATTTAGGCAAATGTCCTAACTAATCGGAAGCAAAAAATCCGAACTCTCGGGAGGACAGCATGACGTCATTCAAGCCGACGCGACGAACGCTACTCAAAACCGGAACCGCGGCTGCGGCTCTGGCGACGTTTGGGCCTGGCATCCTGCGGCACGCATCGGCACAGGACGCCGACCTCGCGCCGTACAAATCCGCGCAGATCGACTGGCAGCAGGTCTCCGGCGAGACCATCACAGTCGCAGTGATCCCGGCGAGCTATTTCGAAAACCTGATCGCTCTCGCTCCGCAGTTCAAGTCGCTGACCGGCATCGATGTCCGCTTTGAAAAGATACCGCCGGCGCAGATCCGGCAGAAGAGCGTCATCGACCTGACCTCGAAGACCGGCACCTACGCAACCCACGCCGCCGACCCCATGTATTATGCGCTCTACGCGGCAAACAAATGGGTTGAACCGCTCGACACCTACCTCAATGACAAGGCGCTGACGGATCAGGCCTGGTTCAAGCTCGACGACATCATTCCGGCCTGGCGCAGTGCCAACGGCATCAACGGCAAGCTCTACGGCATGCCCTATGATGGCGAAGTCACCATTCAGGTCTATCGCAAGGACCTCTACGACGCGAAGGGGCTGAAGCCGGCCGACACGCTCGAAGCCTACATGTCGAACGCCGCGGCGCTGAACACGCCGAATGACCGCGTCTGGGGCGCAGCGCTCCGCGGCGTCGCCGGCGCCGGCCAGAACATGTACATCTATCCGTCGATCTTCCGCGAGTTCGGCGGCGACTGGATGAAGGGTGGCAAACTCACCGTCAACGGCCCCGAGGCCGAGGCGGCGCTCGCCTGGTACGTCGATATCATGAAGAAGTACGCGCCGACGGCGGCCGCGAACTGGAACTGGCCCGATATCGCCGACGCCTTCTCGCAAGGCACCGTCGCAAGCTACATCGACGCGCATTCGTCGGCCTCGGTCGTCAACAATCCCGAGAAGTCCAAGGTGATCGGCAAGGTCGCCTATGCGCGCTGGCCCAAGGGCCCCTCGGGCAAACGCACCACGTCGATCTGGAACTGGGGCTTTCCGATCAATTCCGCACTTCCGGAGAAGAAGCGGAAAGCGACATGGCTGTTCATTCAGTGGGCCGCGAGCGCCGAGACCCAGGCGCGCACCGCGCATCGTTTCGCGGGCCCGACCAAGCGCTCCGGCGTCAACCGCACCTCGGTCTGGAAGGATCCTGACTACATCAAGCTGATGAACGGCTTTGGCGAGAACTTCGTCGAGGCCACGATGGGCGCACTCCAGGACGACACCGATGTCGACTGGCGTCCGCGCGTGCCGCAATGGCCGGCGATCGGCGATACCATGGCGACCGCAATTCAGTCGGCCCTCTCCGGCCAGGCCACGATCAAGGCCGCACTGGACGATGCGCAGCGCCGCATCGAGCCGATGATGCGCGGCTGAGCCATGGCAACGACAGCGGTGACATCGGCCGACATTGCGAGCGAGGCGCCTCGCAGCGATTTCGGCCGCATATTGGCGCAGCGCGAGCACCGGTTTGCAGCAGCCCTGCTCGCACCGGCGTTTCTCGCCCTGCTCGCCACGACGACGTTTCCGCTGCTCTTCCTGGTCTATACCAGCGCGTTCCGGATGGATCTGGCGATGCCGTTCACCAACGGCTTCGTCGGGTTCGAGAACTACCAGGTGTTGCTCTCCGACGAGCGCTTCTGGACCTCGCTGCTGGTGAGCCTCGTCTATACCGGCTCGACTGTCGCACTCCAGGTCATCATCGGACTGGCGCTCGCCTTGCTCGTCATGGACATGAAGCGCGGCCAGGGCTGGTTCCGGGTGATCGCCATCCTGCCCGTCGTGCTGTCGCCGGCCGTGGTCGGCATGATCTGGCGCACCTTCATGCTGGCGCCGGAATTCGGCATCGTCGACTTCCTCGCGATCAATGCGGGGCTCGGCAGCAAGAACTGGCTCGGCGATCCCACGCTCGCGATGGTCTCGGTCATCGCGATCCATACCTGGCAATGGACGCCGTTCGCGTTCATGGTGCTGCTGGCCTCGCTGGCCTCCCTGCCCGAGGACATCTACGAAGCCGCGCGGCTCGACCGCGCCTCGGCCTGGCAGCGCTTCCGCCGCATCACCCTGCCCTTGCTACGGCCGGCGATCGTGATGGTCATCATCATGCGGACCATGGTGGCGCTGACCGCGTTCGCGGCGATCTTCACCGTCACGGCCGGCGGCCCCGGCACCGCGACCGAGATCCTCAATCTCTATGCCTACCGGAAATCCTTCACCGAACTGTCGATCGGCTACGGCTCGGCGCTCGCGGTCGCGCTGCTGATCGTGACTATCATCATTTCCGGTATCCTGTTCGCGATGCGGAGGGCAAAATGACCGCAAAGCGCCTTCGCGTCATCGCCCTGCTCGCGATCTCCATGGTCTTCCTGCTGGCCTGGGCATTCCCGATCATCTGGAGCGTGCTGAACTCGCTCAAGACCGATTCCGACGTGCTGGCCTATCCGCCCAAGCTGGTGTTCGCGCCGACGTGGGAAGCCTATCGCGACGTGCTGTTCGGCTCGGGATCGATACTGCCGAACCTGCTCTCCAGCGTCATCATCTCGGTCGGCACCACGATCGTCACCATGCTCATGGCGGTGCCGGCGGCTTACGCCCTGGCGCGCTTGCGCTTTCGCGGCAAGAAATTCGCCGGCTTCTACGTCTTGGCAACGCAGATGCTGCCGCCGGTCGGCATCATCATCCCCTACTTCCTGGTGCTGCGGAACATCGGCTGGATCGACACCTATCAGGGCATCATTCTGATCTATCTGTCGTTCTCACTGCCCTTCGCGATCTGGCTCTTGGTCTCCTATTTCGAGGACATTCCCTTCGAGATGGAGGAAGCCGCCTATCTCGACGGCGCGAGCCGGCTGAAAACGCTGTGGCGCATCATCATTCCGCAGGTCCGCGGCGGCATCGCCGTGACCGTCGTGTTCGTGTTCCTCAATGCGTGGAACGAATTCCTGTTCGCCGTCGTGCTCAGCGGCAACACGGTGCGGCCGGTCACGGTCGCCATGTTCAATTTCGTCTCCGTCGAGCAGACGCTGTGGGCCAAGCTCGCGGCGGTCTCGGTCCTCGCCATGCTGCCTGTCGTCGTGCTCGGCGTGGTCGCGCAGAAGCATATCGTAAAGGGCCTGACGGTCGGTGCAGTCAAGGGCGGAGGGCGCCGATGAGCGGCCAGGGTCAGGTCAGTTTTCGCAACATCGTCAAGATGCACGGCGAGTTCGCCGCGCTCAAGGGCGTGAATTTCGACATCAAGCCGGGTGAGTTCTTTGCCCTGCTCGGTCCCTCCGGCTCGGGCAAGAGCACGACGCTGCGCATTCTCGCGGGCTTGGATGCGCCGACCGCCGGCCGCGTTCTCATCGACGACAAGGACGTGACCTCGACCGACGCGCGCGACCGCGATATCGCCATGGTTTTCCAGAGCTACGCGCTCTATCCGCATATGACGGTGGCCGAGAATATCGCCTTCCCGCTGGAGATGGCCAAGCTGCCGAAGTCCGAGATCGCGCCGGCCGTGAAGGACGCCGCGCGAAAGGTGAAGATCGATCATCTTCTCGACCGCAAGCCGGGCCAGCTTTCGGGCGGCCAGCAGCAGCGCTGCGCGCTGGCCCGGGCCATCGTGCGCAAGGCGCGCCTGTTCCTGCTCGACGAGCCGCTGTCGAACCTCGACGCGAAGCTCCGGCTGGAGACCCGCGCCGAGCTGAAGAAGCTGCAGCGCTCGCTGGGCGTCACCGCGGTCTACGTCACCCATGACCAGGAAGAGGCGATGACGCTGGCGGACCGCATGGCTGTGTTCATGTCCGGCGAGATCCAGCAGGTCGGCACGCCAGCGGAGGTGTTCGCGCGTCCGAATTCGATCGATATCGCGGGCTTCATCGGTAATCCCCCGATGAACCTCGTTCCCGCCCGCTACGCGGACGGCGACGTGATCATCGCCGGCCATCGTCTGAAGACGACGATCACGACCGCCGGTGAGCGCGATGTGGTGGTCGGGCTGCGCCCCGGCGCCCTGCGCATGTCGGAGGGCGGACTTGGTGCGCGCGTCGACCTGATCGAAGACCTCGGCGATACCGCCGTGCTCGATCTTGACTGCGCCGGAACCATGATTCGCATGCGCGTTGCCGACGGCAACATTCCCGGCGAAGGCGACACGATCTCGATCACCGCCCGCCCGCAAGACGTTCATTTGTTCGACCCAGCGACACGCATGCGGCTCTGACACCATGGCTGTTCAAACGCGCAAGAAGAAGCCGGCGCCGCTCGGCAGTGATGTGGTTACCGAGGGCTCGACGCCCCTGCACATCCAGATCCGCGAATCCATTCGCAGCCAGGTACGCGTTGGCAAGCTGATCGACGGGACCGGCCGCCTGATGACCGAAGCCGAGCTCGGCCGTCATTTCGGCGTCAGCCGCATCACCATCCGCAACGCCATCGCGCCCCTGGTGAACGAAGGCATGTTCGACCGTTCACGCGGCCGCGGCACCTTCCTGCGCTCGAACCAGCCTGAAAACTGGGTCGGCCATCTCATGGGGTTTTCGGAAACGATCCGCGACGCCGGCTACCAGGCCGGCGCAAAGATCCTGCAGCAGGGCATGACCAACCGGCACGACGCTGCGGTGCGCGAGCAACTGCGCGAGCGCGCGGTCTGGCAGCTCCGGCGCCTGCGACTCGCCGACGACACGCCGATCGCCATCGAGCACGCCTTCTATCCACCGGATATCGGCCTCGAACTCGAGAAGCGCGACCTGATCTCGATCCTGATGTATCGCGTCTTCGAGGACGAGCTCGGCCTCGCCATTAAGGACGCGCAGCAGACCATCAGCGCCGATCTCGCCGACGCCAACAGCGCCAAGCTGCTGGGCGTGAAGATCGGCTCGCCACTGCTCTCCATCGAGCGCGTCACCTTCGGCAAGGACGGACGGGCGCTGGAGCTGCTGCGCGCCATCTATCTGCCGAAATATTTCCGCCTCAGCATCAGCCTGACGCGCCGCCACTAACATCGCCACACGTCAATAACGAGGACACAAACATGCCGAATGGCGCAAAGACCCCCGACAGCCCAAACATCCTGCTCATCCTCAACGACGACATGGGCTTTTCGGACATCGGCTGTTACGGCGGCGAGATTCAGACGCCGAACCTCGATCGTCTCGCGGCCAATGGCTTACGCTATTCGCAGTTCTACAACACCGCGCGCTGCAGCCCCTCGCGCGCCTCGCTCCTGACCGGCCTGCATCCGCACCAGACCGGCATCGGCATTTTGACCTACAGCAATGGGCCGGAGGGTTATGCCGGCAATCTGAACAAGAGCTGCGTGACGATCGCCGAGGCGCTCAAGAGCAAGAACTACACGTCCTATCTCAGCGGCAAATGGCATATCGCTAGCAGCCTGACCTCGCCAACCGACGCGTGGCCGATGCAGCGCGGCTTCGACCATTTCTACGGCACCATCATCGGCGCCGGCAGCTTCTATCATCCGAACACGCTCACCCGCGGTAACGACAATATCGAGCACGAAGCCGTCAAGGATCCCTCGTTCTTCTATACGGACGCGATCAGCGACCAAGCGGCTGCCTTCATCCACCAGCACAAGGCGGAAAAGCCCAACGCGCCGTTCTTCCAGTATGTCGCCTACACGGCGCCGCACTGGCCGCTTCATGCCCATGACGAGGATATCGCCAAATACAAGGGCCGCTTCGATGCGGGCTGGGACAAGCTGCGCGAGGAGCGCCTCAAGCGGCTCGTCGACGACGGCATCATCCATCCGAACTGGCGCCTGACCGATCGCGATCCGACCCAGCCGCCGTGGACCGACGCAGAACAGCGCGAATGGACGCTGCGCTGTATGGAGGTCTATGCAGCCCAGATCGACCGCATGGACCAGGGCATCGGCCGGATCCTGAAGGCGCTGGAAGAGACCGGTCAGATGGACAATACGCTGATCATCTTCCTGTCCGACAACGGCGCCTGCGCCGAGGACATTCCGGAAGGCGTCACGGCAAAGGAGCTGGTGGACCAGCTCATGATCGCGCAGGCCAAGACCCGCGACGGCCGGCCAGTGCGCTTCGGCAACGATCCGACCCTGATGCCCGGCGCCGAGGATACCTATCAGAGCTATGGCACCGCCTGGGCCAACCTCTCCAACACGCCGTTCCGGCTCTACAAGCACTGGATCCACGAAGGCGGCATCGCGACACCGTTCATCGTGCACTGGCCGCGCGGCATCTCCGAGAAGGGCGGCCTGCGGCACAATCCGAGCCAGCTCACCGACGTGATGGCGACCATCCTCGACGTCACCGGCGCCACCTATCCCAAGGAGTACAACGGCAACGCCATCCTGCCCTGCGAGGGGGAGAGCCTTGTGCCGTCATTCGCGTCGGCTTATGGCAACCGTGGCCCGCTGTTCTGGGAGCACGAGGGCAATGCGGCCGTGCGCGTCGGCAAGTGGAAGCTGGTGCGGAAGTATCCCGGCCCGTGGGAGCTCTACGACATGGAGACGGATCGCACCGAGATGAACGATCTGGCCACGCAGCATCAGGACCGCGTCCGCGAGATGACGGAGCAGTATCAGCAATGGGCCAATCGTTGCGGCGTGATCCCGCGCGAGAAGATTCTCGAATTGATGAAGGCGGAAGGCGGTACGGCCTTCTGGGAGGAAGAGAAGCAGAAATAGGACATGACTCGGGATCGTTCGCATTGCTGCACCCGGGGCGCCGCCGGCAAGGAGCCGGCGACGGCCAACGATGCACAAGCAGCGATCCTTCCCAGTCCGACCCCGATCCCGCGCCGCTGGAGCTCACTGATCGGCGGAACCTTCCACATGGGATCTGCCGATCGGGGCTTTGTCGAAGATGGCGAGGGACCGGTGCGGCCCGTCACCTTGTCGCCGTTTGCTATCGCTTGTCACGCCGTGAGCAATTTGCAATTCGGCGACTTCGTCCGTGCCACGGGCTACATGACGGAAGCCGAGCGCTACGGCTGGAGTTTTGTCTTCGACGGGCTCCTGCCCGAAGAGACGCGCACCGAGCGCACGACGCGGGTTCAGGAAACGCCGTGGTGGGTACCGGTGTCGCGCGCCTATTGGGCGCAGCCGGAGGGACCCGCGAGCAGCATCCTCGACAGGCTCGATCACCCCGTCGTCCACGTCTCCTGGAACGACGCACAGGCCTACTGCGCATGGTCCGGCACGCGCCTTCCGACCGAAGCGGAATGGGAGATGGCCGCACGTGGCGGATTGGACCAGGCCATCTATCCCTGGGGTAACGAGCTGCAGCCCGGCGGCGAGAATCGCTGCAATATCTGGCAGGGCAACTTTCCCGACCGCAATACCGTGGATGATGGCTATTTCGGTACGGCGCCCGTTCACACTTTCGCGCCCAACGGATATGGCCTGCACAATGTCGCCGGAAATGTCTGGGAATGGTGCGAAGACTATTTTTCGCCGAGCTATCACCGCCTCACGCCATCACGAGATCCCTTGAACCGCGAGCTAGCTCCCAACCGGTCGATGCGTGGCGGATCATTTCTTTGCCACGAGTCCTACTGCAATCGCTACCGCATCGCGGCGCGAAGCTCCAACACGCCCGACTCCGCGTCGAGCAATATCGGCTTCCGCGTCGTGCGCACCGAGCCGCTGCGGGATCCGGCATAGGATGGAGCCGGCGCCACATCCTGCGAAGCCGGCGGCTGCTCCAGGCATCCGCCTGCTGCCGTTGTTTCTGCGCAATTTCGTGCGCAATCGCGAGACTGGCCTCGTGCTGGTCGCCATCGTCGTCGGACTGCTCAGCGGCGTGCTCGTGGCCGCGATTTCGAGCCTGAGCCAGGTCTCTCACGCGCTGCTGTTCGACATTCCTTTGGACGCACACCTCAGCGCCACCGGCGTGATCTCCTGGCAGCGCACGCTGCTCATCCCGATGCTCGGGGGCCTGGTGCTTGCGCTGATCGGGCTGTACTTCGCCCGGCGCGTGAAGGGACAGCAGCTCGCCGACGCAATCGAGGCCAATGCGCTCTATGGCGGCCGGGTGTCCTTTCGCGGCAGCTTGCTGATCTCAATCCAGACATTGCTGTCCAACGGGTTTGGCGGATCGGTCGGGCTGGAGGCCGGCTATACCCAGATCTGCTCGATGTTCGGCTCTCATGTCGGCCAGCGGCTGGCCGCCCGCCGTAACGACATGCGGCTCCTGGTGGCCTGCGGCGCGGCGGGGGCGATCAGTGCCGCGTTTTCTGCACCGCTGGCCGGCGCCTTCTACGCCTTCGAGGTCGTGCTCGGCGCCTATACGTCCGCCGGGCTCGTGCCGGTCATCGCCAGCGCCGTCACCGCGTGGCTCGTCGCGCGGCAATTGACGCACCAGTCCTTCCTAATGGTGCCTGGCTTCCCCTCTCCGGTTTCCGTCGAGATGATCGCACAGACGGTGCTGATCGGCCTCATCTGCGCCTTCATCAGCATCCTTGTCATGCTCTCGGTCGCATTTTCCGAGCGCTGCTTTCAGCGCATCACAGCGTTCAAGGGCTTCCTGCGGCCAATTCTCGGCGGCTTTCTCCTCGGCGGCCTCGCCCTGCTGACGCCGACCGTACTCGGCGCCGGTCACGGCGCCATGCAGATCTTGCTGGTCAGCAATCCGACCTGGCTCCTGCTCACGACCACGATCGTGTTCAAGATCCTGGCCTCCGCCGTCTCGCTCGGGTCCGGTTTTCGCGGCGGCCTGTTCTTCGCCTCGCTCCTGCTCGGCGCGCTGATCGGGCAGCTCTACAGCATTGTGCTGACGGGCCCTCTTCCCGCGCTCGCGCTTCAGCCCGGCACGGCAGCCATTGCGGCGCTCGCCGCGCTCGGAACCGGCGTCCTCGGAGCGCCGTTCAGCATGGTCTGTCTCGCGCTCGAGATCACCGGCGATTTCTCCGTCACCGTCGGAGCAGTGGTCGCATCATCGGTCTGCGCGCTGATCGTCCGCGAGTTGTTCGGCTACAGCTTTGCGACATGGCGCTTTCATTTGCGCGGCGAGGTGATCCGCGGCCCACAGGACATTGGCTGGGTCCGGCAGATGAGTGCGGCATCCCTGATGCGCACCGATTTCGAGAGTGCGCTGACGACGATGGCGATCGGCGAGGCGCAGAAGCTGTTTTCGCCGGCGCAGGTCCGCCAGATCGTGCTGCGCGATCCCAACGGTATCTATGCGGGCATCGTCCCCGCCGCGACACTGCATTCCGTTGCCAATCAGGACGACCAGCTGCTTGGGTCGCTGGCGCAGCAACAGGATGAATGCCTGCTTCCGACCACGCCGGTTCGCGAGATCCTGAAGGCCTTTGAACGCAGCGAAGCCGACGTGCTCGCGGTTGTCGACCGCGCCGACCATCGCGCCTCGATCGGCATCTTGAGCGAAGCCCATGTCCTGCGCACCTACGGGGAAGAGCTCGAGCGTCGAAACCAGGAACTGTTTTCGCGTTGAGGCCGCTAGGGCCGCAGATCCATATCGATCCGCACGAAGTCCCCGCGATAGGTGACTTCGCCGAGATAGATCACGGTGCGGTCCTGCGTCGTGAAGATGCGGCGGACTTCGGCCACCGGCGAGTTCAGGGGCACGCGCAGCAGCCGCGCCGCCTCGATATCCGCGGTACCGATCGTCAGGGTCTGGCGCGCGCTGGCGATGGCGGGGTCCCTGAGATCGTTGAGGATCGGGATCACGGTCTCGTTGCGAAATCGCTTTGGCGACCTGCGAAAGATCTTCTCGTCGAGATAGATGGAAATGACGCAGTAAGGCTGCTTCTCCCGCGAATGCAGCCGACGCATGAAGACGTATTTTTCGGCCGGCTTGCCGTCCCCGGGAAGCAGCGGTGCATCGCTGCGGCTTTCCGAGATGTTGATGATCTCGGGCGAGGTGTCGCGGTACATTTCGGCGAGATCGGACAGCGTCGTCTCGACCTTGAGCCAGCGATCCTGCCGCACCGTCCCGGTAACGAAGGTGCCGCGGCCCTGCTGCGCCTCGATCACGCCGTCGCGGGCGAGCAGCTCGACCGCCTGCCTGATCGTGACGCGTGACACACCGAACTCGGCCGCCAGCTCCTCGTTGGCCGGCAGGCGAAAACCCTGAGCCCAGACGCCGCGCGCGATCCGCTGACGGAAGATGTCAGCAATCTGCGCGTATTTGGGGACGTGACTGTCGGAACTCAATTCCATCTCGTCCTCCAGAAATCAGGCGGCCCGTTCAGGCCATGACAAAGGCCGCACCGCGTTCGCCGATCATCAGGCTGGTCGCATTGGTGTTGGCCGAGGTGATCTGCGGCATCACAGAGGCGTCGATCACACGCAACCGCTCGACACCGCGCACGCGCAGCTGCGGATCGAGCACTGCCTGCGCGTCCCGGCCCATGCGGCAGGTCCCGACACAGTGAAACACCGTGCCCCCCGTGTTGCGCGCAAAATCCCACAGCCCGGCATCATCCCTTGCTGCCTCGCCCGGCACCATCTCGACATCCCAGAGCGGACGAAATGCTTTCTGCTGATAGATCTCGCGCAGAATCTTCAGACCCGCAACGACGGTCTTGCGGTCGATTTCCTCGGCAAAATAGTTCGGTGCGATCCGCGGCTGCTCGAACGGATCGGTCGAGCTGATCGCAAGCTGTCCGCGCGACTTTCCGTGGCACTGCCAGACCGAAGCGGTGAAGCCGGAGTAGCTGTGCAGGGGCTCACCAGGCTTATCGACCGAGAGCGGCATCACATTGAACTGCACGTCCGGCCGGTCGCCGACGGCGTGTTCAGTGCAGGCTGCGCCGCCCACCTGCCCCGCGCCGACCGTCAACGGACCACTCCCTGCCAGCATCCACTGCAAGCCCATTTTCGCCAGTTCAACGGGATTGCGGACCTGATCGTTGAGCGAAATTCGCTCCTTCAGGCGGACGATCAGCCGGGCCTGATAATGGTCCTGAAGATTGGCGCCGACTTCCGGAGAATCGGCAATTACGGGAATGCCGAGCTTGCGCAGCAGGTCGGCCCGACCTACGCCGGAGAGCTGAAGGATCTGCGGCGACTGCAGCGCGCCGCCAGACAGGATGATCTCACGATCCGCGGTCGCGCTATGGACCTGTCCCTTGCTGATCCACTCGACGCCGGTCGCGACGCGACCGCTGAAAACGACCTTGCTGACCTGCGCATGGCTGATGATCGTGAGGTTGGGACGGTCGGCGATGGGGCGCAGAAACGCAGAAGCGGAACTGGTCCGCCAGTGCCGCCCGATGCCGAGCTGGTAGGTGCCGACGCCGAGCGTCGTGGCGCCGTTGAAGTCGGGATTGCGCGGCAGGCCGAACTGCACACCCGCCTCGACCCAGGCCCTCGATGCCGGATTGTCGTTGCGGAGATCGGAGACCTCGAACTCGCCGAGCCCGCCGTGAAATTGGCTCTCGCCGCCGCGGTAGCGTTCGTATCGCCGAAAATACGGCAGGAGTTCGCGATAGCTCCAGCCCTCGGCGCCAAGGCGTTCCCAATCGTCAAAGTCTTCGTGCTGACCTCGGATGAAGATCAGCCCGTTGATCGACGAAGAGCCGCCGAGGACGCGGCCACGCGGCCAGACGATGGCGCGACCGCCGCTCCCTTCCGACGGCTCGGTCTTGAACAGACGCGAGAATCGCTCGTCGTAGATGGTCCGGTAGTAACCGACCGGAAGTTTCAGCCAGAAATTCCGGTCCGAGCCGCCGGCCTCCAGCAACAGCACGCGGCAGGCCGAATCGGCCGACAACCGGTTCGCAACGACGCAGCCGGCCGAGCCCGCGCCGACGATGATGTAGTCATAACCGCGTGCTGACATCAGACCGTCCGGTATTGTTCGATGGAGGCAAGATCGGGCGTGATCCCGAGGCCTGCCTCGTCGCCGAGCGCGATCATGCCGTCGCGGACCTCAAGCACGGGACCGCAGAAACGATCGCGCAGCGGGTTTTCGTTGCAGTCGACTTCGAGCAGCCCATCGCCGCCGACACCGCCGAGAAGATGCGCGGACGCCAGAAGGCCGATGCCGGCGCCGAGATAGTGCGGGCAGAACATTTTTCCCGACGTCAGGATGTCGCGAGCAATGTTTGCGCAAGCCGACAGCCCGCCCCATTTGGCGATGTCGGGCTGGACGACACCGAGAACCGGCTCGCTCAACACCTCGGCAAAGCCCGCGTAGCTCGCGATGTTTTCGCCGGCTGCGAGCGGAAAGCGGACGGTCTCATACAACTGCTTCCATTCCTGCCGCGCGCGATCCGCACGGATCGGCTCCTCGAGCCACGCGAGACCGAAGTGCTCGAGCTGAGGTGCGAGTTCCAGCGCCTGCGCAATGGTCCAGCCCTGGTTGACGTCGGCGGCAAGCAGGCCTTCGCCCACAAGGCGACGCAGCGCGGCGAGATTGGCGCGGTCACCTGCCGGATCGAAGCCGATCTTCAGCTTCAACGCGCGGTAGCCGCCGCCCAGGGCCGCTTCGGCCGTCCGCTCCGATCCCACCGGATTGATGCCGCTGGCGTAGACCTTGATCTCGCGCCTCGCACCGCCGAGTAGCCTCCACAGCGCAACGTTCTCGCGGCGCGCGTGGAGATCCCAGACAGCGAGATCGATGCCGGCGATCGACTGCGCAAACGGGCCGGCTTCACCGGATTGCAGCGCGAGCACCGAAGTTCCCTGCGTCAGACACTCGAACGCGGCAGACGGCTCCGGCGCAATGAATCCGACGAGGGCCGGCGCGAGCACCTCGTTGACGAGCCGAACACGATGCTCGGCACCTGGTGCCGGAAAATTGCACCACACTTCACCCCAGCCGACATGTCCGTCGGTGTCTTCAACGCGGACGAAGACGGCCGGCCGATCCCTCATCCGCCCGAAGGATGTGATGACCGGCGTCGTCAACGGGTAGCGATAGCCAAAGGCCTGGACGCTGCGGATGGTGAAAGGCGACGATGTCATGCGGGAAAGCCTGCGACGCCTACGACCAAAGGCGCCACTTGTATGGTCATCCTATTTATAATATGACCTTTGAAAACATCAACCGCAATCTGGGTGGACGCGTCGAATGAACGGAGCTGGCCTGAGACGCTTTGGTCTCGGATTGATACCGTGGATCGGTGCGATACTGCTCTGGTACGCCGTGCGCTGGAGCGGCTTCGTCAACGTCTCGCTGATCCCAGCGCCGCACCAGGTCGCCGCAAAATTCTTTGAGCTCCTCACCAAGGAAGGGCTGCTGATCGACATCTTCGCCTCGACCCGGCGCGTCTTCCTTGGCGTCGCACTCGGCATCCTCGTCGCAGTGCCGGTCGGATTTCTGCTGGGGTGGTATCGCCCCGCCCGCACCTTCGCCGACCCCATGATCAACTTCTTTCGCGCGCTGCCGCCGATCGCACTGATCCCGCTGGTGATCGTCTATTTCGGCGTCGACGAGCTCGCAAAGCTCGTCATCCTGTTCTACGCCTCGTTCTTCTCCGGCGTGATCGTGATGTATGAGGGCGTGTCCCAGATCACGCCGCTCTACATTCGCGTGGCGCAGACACTCGGAGCCAACCAGGCCGAAATCTTTCGCAAGGTCATCATTCCCCTCACCGTCCCGCACATCCTCACCGCGCTGCGCGTGGCGTTGGGCGTGGCCTGGGCGACGCTGGTCGCATCCGAGCTGATCGCGGCGCAGCGCGGGCTCGGCGCTATGATTCAGAATGCCTCGACCTACTTTCTGCTCGACGTGATCTATGTCGGCATCATCTGCATCGGCTTGATCGCGCTGATCATGGATTTGATCCTGCGCAAGATCACGGCCCGGCTCTTGGTCTGGCAGGATCGGGCCATCGCATGACCAAGCGCGCACAGTTCGACAAGGTTTCGCTGTCCTTCGATACACAGAAGGGCCGCCTCAACGTCGTCGAGGACGTCAGCTACGACATTAACGACGGCGACTTCATCGCGGTGATCGGCCCGTCCGGCTGCGGCAAGACCACGATGATGAGCATGCTCGCCGGCTTCCAGAAGCCGACGACGGGCAATGTCCTGTTCGACGGACGTCCCGTCGCCGGCCCCGGCCCCGAGCGCGGCGTCATCTTCCAGGAATATGGCGTATTCCCCTGGTTGACGGTGAAGCAGAACATCGCCTTCGGCCTGACGCTCAACGCCAATCATGTCCCGACCGCCGAGCGCGATGCGATCTCCGACCACTATCTCGGCCTGATGGGCTTGTCCGACTTCGCCAATTCCTATCCAAAGCATCTGTCGGGCGGCATGCGGCAGCGGCTCGCGATCGCGCGGGCCTATGCGGTGAAGCCGCAATTCCTGCTGATGGACGAGCCATTCGGCGCGCTCGACGCCCAGACCCGCTCCAATATGCAGAACCTGCTGCTCAAGGTGCTGGAGACCGAAGGCAAGACCGTTATGCTGATCACCCACTCTGTGGAGGAGGCGATCTACCTCGCCTCCCGCATCGTGGTGGTGACGGCGCGGCCGGCACGGATCAAGGAGATCATCGACGTGCCCTTCGCCTACCCGCGGGACGAGTCGATCCAGGAGCGGTCGGAATTCGCCGAGCTGCGAAGCCATATCAGGCAGCTGGTGATGGACGAATATCGCGCCCAGCAGGCGCAAATGCGTCCGGTCTCATTCTCAGAATAACAAACAAACGGAGGACATCATGGATCGGCGGCAATTTCTGACCACGACGGCGGGCCTTGCACTCGGCACCTTCACGGCCGCAGCGCCCGCGATTGCGCAGGCCAAGACAAAAGTTCGCGTCGGCTATCTCCACACCGTCGCCGTCGACGGTCAGATCTGGACCGGCATGGATCGCGGATCCTTCGAGAAACAGGGTCTCGATCTCGAGCTGCGCCAGTTCAATACCGGCCTGGAAATCTTCCAGGCCCTGATCGGCGGCAGCCTCGACGTGCTGGCCACCGGCGCGGTGCTCTCGAACTTCCCGGCCCGTGGCCAGGGCAAGGTCTTCCTCATCAACGATATCGAGGTCGCGACGGCGCAGCTCTGGGTCCGCAGCGACCAGGGCATCAAGACCTTCGCGGACCTGAAGGGCAAGCGCATCGCGACCGCGACCGGCACCACCGCGCATGTGTTCCTGGATACCGCGCTTCGCGCCAACAAGATCGATCCCAAGGAGGTCGAGCTCGTCAACCAGACCATGCCGGCGGCCGTGACTGCCTTCATTTCCGGTGCGGTACCTGCGGTCGCGCTTTGGGTGCCGTTCAACGTCACCGTACGCGACAAGGTGCCGGGCGCGACGATGCTCGCCGACGCGTCGGCCTACTATCCAAAGGCGGCGATCATTGGCGGCTGGGCTGCAGCCAACGACTATTACGAGCCCAACAAGGAAACGCTAGCCAAGCTGATACGGGGCTGGGCCGATGCCAACGACTACATCATTGCGAACAGCACCGAAGCGATGGAGAAGCTGCAGAAGGGCCATTACAGCCAGACGCCGATGGCCGACATCAACGAGTCTTTCAAGGCCCAAAAGATGTTCTCGTCGCGGGACTGGAAGCGGATGTATTCCGACGGCACCGTCACCAATTGGCTGCAACAGTCGACAGACTTCTTCATGGCAAATGCCGGAATCAAGGACTTTACGCCCGCAAGTAGGTATTTCGATCCAAGTCTGTATCTGAAGACGATCGCCTAGCTGTGACTCGCGCGGGCCAGCGCTAGCGCCCTAAGTTTGGCGGCGTTCAGGACGGGTGCCCAACGCCTCAGCAAACTTGTGCGCGCGCTCCGCGTTCGTCCTAGATTTGATTTCGCGCCCGGTGCCGGCCGCTGGTCCAGCAGCACTCGGGTCGTCATCGTCGTTGATCACGGACGAAAAGCCGTCGCTACTAGCGCTCCACATTTCCATGTGCTCGACGGTACCGTGGAATTGCAGGGACACAGACCAATTGCTCTCCCGTGGGCTATCGAAGGAATGAGAAGACCGCCAACCGGGGGCAGCCCAAGCACAGGCATCACGATCTTGATCTGAAACTAGGTTGGCCGTTGAAGCCCGCGAGAATTGACCCACTCATTGATGCGGGCGGCGGTATCGGCTTGGCCGGCTCTCCTCAGAAGCTCCTCTCTCTTCTTTCCGGCAGGCATTATTTTCGCCTGCTCCCGGCTCTCTTGCGCGAGTTTCGCGAGCTGGTCCCGAAGCGAGATAGTCTGCCCAAAGGTATATCGCATGACGCTACTCCAGCGTGTACTGCGAATTCGCCACTTTCGAATTTCTGCCCGAGGTGATGCAATTGGATGAGAGTTTCTACCCTCTAGCTCTCAAACGCCAGCTCTATTTTGACCGGCTTACAAAGAGTCGGATCTCAATGATTAGTCAGAAGCGGTGTCGCGATATTCGACTTCCCGTGAAGCCCGGCTTCAAATTATTGGTCAATTGGTGCGGTCCGCCGCTTGGGTTCGTAGCGCTTCACCAACTTCAGAAGGCGCCTTTGATGAAGGGATCAGCTTGCCCGGCCAGAGCACGCAATATCTTCGCGCGCTGCTCGTTAGATTCATCGTCCAACATGGTCGTCCTGCACAAAAAATGACATCGATTGGGTCCATGTAGCGAAACACGGCTCGTGAGGAAGTCCTCGAAAAGGAATTCTTTCGACAAGCTCGCAAACCTGGCGCGCTACTCGCCCCTCAAACGAGCAAATCTTTGATGTAGATCATTTGCCGAGGCTGTCAGGAAGCGCATGCTGCACATGAGGTAACGAGGGAGGCTCCGCATGATTTCGGTCTCAACACCTCATCGCGAAAAATGCCCTCGATGTGGTTCTGGGGCAGTCCACCTCGAGTGGCGTGAACGCGTGAATGCGCAGGAAGTCCAGGATCTTTGGCGCTGCTGGGACTGCAAAGACGAATTTGTCACGATCGTTACTTCCGACGAAAAGGAGCCGTCGGCAACTGACAAGATCACCGAACGATTCTTCACCAACCTGCTAGTCTGATCAATGGCGCCCGAGACCGATCTTATGAGTAGATCGTCCGATGTGACGTGACCGATGCGTTGCGACGCAACGCGCGATCTCAAACGTCCCTGCCGAGGAGCGGCAGACCAACCTGACGCCGGAGCAACTTGACCACTCAATCGCGCGGCTCGCCGTACACAGGTCCTGGAGCGCGCGGCGCGTGGAACACGATCTCAGGGGCGCACCCTCACATGTTTCCGCCGAGAAACCCGTTCGAGAAGATGGGCCTGCAATCGACATCGCGCGAAACGCCGCATGCGAACTTGGCCGAGCTGGCGGCGTTCCGCGCCACAGCCATCGAGATGGGCTATCCGTCGTTGGCCATGAAGGCGTTGCGCCCCACGGGCGGTCTCATGCTTCGTCCTGACGACAGTGGCCTACCGTGGGGGCAAGGGTGAGATGCTGACGCAGGTCGAGCGCATTTCGAAGAAGATCATCATGGCGGCGGGCCTGCGGCCTGAGCTGACCTTCACGTCGTTCGGCCGGCATCGCGGGACCACCGAAGCGAGCACGTCCGGCTTAACGGAAACGCAGTTGATGAAGAAGGGCCAATGGTCATCGACGAAAGCGATGGCGCACTACCTGCACCATGACGATGAAGCCAAACAGGACGCGCAGATCAAGCGGCGCAAGCAGGCGACCGGAAAGTGAACATTTGTCGGAATGGATTGCGCCGTCTTGTCGGAATGGAATCAAGAAATCCGATAAGCGCTTGAAAACATTGGAGCGGGTGAAGGGAATCGAACCCTCGTATTCAGCTTGGAAGGCTGCTGCTCTACCATTGAGCTACACCCGCGTCGGGCGATCACCTAACACGGCCGGGCGGCAGTCTCAACTGCTTCGGGCCGGTCTTTCCCGCCTCGCGAGCAGGCTTGTTCCCGCCTCCGGCGCCCCCTTAACGGCGGCGGGATTCCGTCCTATATTGGGAGTCCCGAAACCAATGAAAGGAGGTGATCCAGTGTCTTATCTCAAGCGCTGTCACCTCGCTGGGATCGCCCGCTAGGCTTTGACGAAAGGCCTGGCATCGGGGCGCTCTCAGCCCTGGACCAGCGAGCAAGAAATCGGGCGCGACGGGGCCTCCCCGCCGCGCCTTTTTCGTTGACGGGGCGTGTGCCGCTCAGGCCGGCGGCTCACCCGCGAGCGTCTCGCGAATCTTCTGGGACAGCTCCGACTTCCGATATGGCTTCTGGAGCAGCGCCACGCCGGGATCGAGATGTCCCTCGTGGATGATGGTGTCGTCGGTGTAGCCGGAGGTGTAGAGCACCCTCACCCCGGGGCGGCGGAGGCGGACGGCTTCGGCCAGCTCCCGTCCATTCATGCCGCCGGGCATGATGATGTCGGTGAACAGGAGATCGAATCTCGCGCCCTGGTCGACCAGCGTGAGCGCGGTCGCGCCGTCGGCGGCAACAAGCGTGCGATAGCCGAGGCTGCCGAGCTGGGCGATGACGTAGCCCTGCACCAGCGGATCGTCCTCGACCACGAGAATCGTCTCGTGCCCACGTGTCGCCGCGCGCGCCTGCACGGCGTCCGTTCTGCTGGAAGCCTCCCCCTCCGATCGTGGCAGGAACAACCGCACCACCGTGCCACGGCCCTCCTCGCTCTCGATGGCGACGGTGCCGCCGGTCTGACGGGCAAAGCCGTAGACCATGCTGAGACCGAGCCCGGTGCCGCGACCGACGCCCTTGGTGGTGAAGAACGGCTCGAATACGCGGTCGCGGATGTCCGCCGGGATGCCGTGGCCGGTGTCGGTCACCGCGATCATCACGAAGGCACCGCGTGAGACATCGCCGTCATCGGCACTGCCGGTGCCGTCAGATTCCCGGTTCGCGGTCTCGAGCACGAGCTTGCCCCCGCCCGGCATCGCATCGCGCGCATTGACGGCGAGATTGACGATCGCGGACGAGAGCTGCGACGGATCGGCCATCGCGGACCATGCGTCGTCGGCAAGCCGGGTCACGATCTCGATATGCTCGCCGAGGATCGGCTTCAACAGTTTCGCCGTTTCGACCACGAGGCCGTTGACGTCGATCTCGCGCGGCTCCAGCGGCTGCCGGCGCGCGAAGGTCAGGAGCTGCGAGGTGATCTCCGCGCCGCGCGAGGCCGCATCGTCGATGAGCTGCGCGATCGCGGCAAGCTCGGGCTTGTCCGCAAGCCCCTCGTGGATGATCTCGATGGTGCCGGTGATGACCGTGAGCACGTTGTTGAAGTCATGCGCGACGCCGCCGGTGAGCTGGCCGATCGCGTCCATCTTCTGGGACTGGCGAAGCCGCTCCTCGGTCTCGTGTTGCCCGGTGAGGTCCGTGGCCGAACCGCGATAGCCCATGAAACGGCCGTCGGCGGCGAAGATCGGCTGACCATTGACGCTGAAATGGCGCACGCGCCCGACGACATCGCGGCCGCGATACTCGAATTTCCGGAACGGCTCGTGGCGGTCAAGCGTCGCCATGTGCTCGCGCCACTTCTGCGGCTCGGCATCGCGGTCGAAGGCGGCATCGCACCGGCGCTTGCCGATCAGGGCCTTGCGGTCCATGCCGAAGGCGCCGGCCCGGTCCGATATGTAGGTGAAGACGTGATCCGGTCCGGTCTCCCAGAACCAGTCGGACGCGGTCTCGGCGTAGTCGCGGAAGCGCTGCTCGCTCGCGCGCGCGTCCTCTTCGGCACGCCGGCGGATCTTCAGATCGCGCTCGAGATTCGCGTTCGCGTCGCGAATCTCATCGTAGGCGCGTTCGAGCTTCGCACACATGGCGTTGAAGGCGTCGATCACCTTGTCCAGCTCGTCGGCATCGTAGGGTCGGCGCCGCTCCAGGTGCAAAGGCGGAGGCGGTCGTGCAACGCTGTACTTGCTGACGAACTCGGCGATGGCGACGAGGTGCCGCGTCACCAGAAGATGGACCATGTAGATGATGAACAGGGACACCAGGAACGTCTTTGCAGCCTGGCTGGCCAGAATGACCAGAGCCCGGTTCAGCAATTGCTGGTAGACGTCACTCAGCGTGGCCTCGACGTGGAGCTGGCCGATGGAACGCGACGCCCCCTGCGTGGTGTAGTTCAGCGCATAGTCCCGGGTCATGACCGAGCGGGTGCTTCGCTCCCCGACCGAGACACTGATGGGATTGGGGCGATCGGCGATCTCGCGGACCTCGACAGCACGGATGTCGGGCAGCCGCAGGATACCGTCAAGCTGGAGCCTGAGCTGGTTCTGGTCGAGATTCCACAGGCTCTCGCCGAGGCTGTCCGTGTAGCTGCGTCCGATCTCGTCGAGCCGCGTCTTGATGATGCCGACCTCGCGATCGTAATCCAAGTAGAGCTGAAGCGCGGTCAGCGTGAGCGTCACGATCGAGGAGAACAGCAGCACGGCGGCAAGCAGGCGCGGCCCGACGCCGCTGCGCGACCAGTGGAAGATCCGCGCCAGCAGCGCCGCAAACATCGACGGCGCGATCGCAGCGCCAATGCCGTTCAAATCCTGCTTCGCCGCCGCCGGCGCAATGGCCCGGCCGGGTTCCTCGTCACCTGCGTTGCCCATGCACCACTTCCCCGGAATGGCGACACCCAGCTCCGGCCTGCAGGCCGCAGCCTCGAGCAATTCGACGGTTGAGACTCTCCCTCAGCACCCGATGCGGGCAGCGATCCTGTCGGCCCAGCGGCGATGGAATCATGCCTTGCGCCCTGCAGCAGGATTGTTGGGCAAACTACCACTTCGCGTGCTAGAATGACATATCGGTGAAGGTCCGGAGTCGCCTGCACGTCGGGCGAGCCGCGATCGTTGCGGCCCTGCCCCGGCACCATCTGCGGTCGACCGCGCTGGCATTTGAATCCAATGGTAGCAATGGGCGATTGGAAAGACGCGGCATGTGGCGGATAGTTGTCCTCTGCCTGTCGTTGCTCGCAGCCGGCCCATCGCAGGCGCAGCAGCTGATCCGACTGGCGCGCATCGCCGACATCCCCGACCAATATGTCGGCGGCGAGATGCTGCGGGCCGTCTACGCCAAGCTGAACATCAAGCTGGAGTTCGAGGACGTCCCCGGCAAGCGGGCGCTGGCGCTATCGAGCGCCGGCGATGTCGACGGCGAGATCCAGCGGATCGGAACGCTCTCCCGCGACTACCCGACGCTGATTCAGGTCACGCCGGCGATCAACTACATCGAGCCGGCGGTCTTCGCGACGAAACTCCGTTTCGACGTCGACGGCTGGAATTCGATCAGGGACTACAGCATCGGCATCGTCCGTGGCGTCGGCTCATCGGAGGCCGGCACGCGCGGCATGAGCCGCGTCACCGCGACCACGAGCCTCGAGAACATGGCCAGGATGCTAGATGCCGACCGTTTCGACGTGATGGTCACCGACCTCTTCAGTGGGCTGGTCGCGGTCCGGAAGCTCAATCTGCAGACCAGGATATACCCGCTTTCCCCGCCGCTCGAGCGCATCCACATCTACCACTATCTGCACGAACGCCATCACGATCTCGTGCCGAAAGTTGGAAAGGTGATCGCGCAGATGGACGCGAGCGGCGAATTGGCGAAGCTGCGCGAGGCCCTCATCAAGCAGGTCCTGAGCGCGCCGTGACGGCGCCGGTTCAGATCGTGCGAAGTCGCTCGCGCAACGCGACCGCGGCGATCAGCACGCCGACGCACCAGGCGATGACCGCCCGGTGCGGCTCGCCGCTCAGAAGCACCGTGAGGATGCTCGTCAGAAGACACGGTGCGATCGCCTTGCGCGTCCGGCTCGCGAGCGAGAGCAGGAACGGCATCGCCGCGATCGATATTTGCAGGACGTCCATGTTGAAAGACGGTGTTGCCGAAGGCTTCAGAAGCCACACACGTTGAGCACGCGAGGGCGTTTTCCGCGGCGGCTCTCGACGATGCGTTCGCCGCCGTTCTCGACCGAGCTGCCGTAATAACGGTGATGGCCGCTCTGGTCGTGCAAATCGGCGGGCTCCGATTGTGCCGCCCGCCGCGCGTCGCAGATGATCTTGATGGTCTGACCCGACATTGCCGCCTCCGATGGCCTTCCGTGTTCTTGTGGCCATCAGTCGCCTCGACGTTGGACGGCGTTCACCCGGTCGGGCCGCAATCGGGTTTCAGGACGGTTTCATCGAGGCCTACCCAACGCAATATTTTGTGGTTGGGGATTGTCGGCGCAGCCCGTAGTGATACGTCCTTTGGACGCGCGCAGCAAAAATCTACGAGGTGACGATGCTTTACGCCATCCTGGCCTATCATGTGGAAGACGAGCTCTTGTCCTGGACGCCGGAGCAGGACGCCGCGGTCGTGGCCAAGGTCATCGAGGTTCAGGCGCCCTTGAGGGCAAGCGGACATTTCGGGCCGGCCGCCCGTCTGGATGAGACCCGAAAGGCCCGCACCCTGCGCGGCCCCGGCGCGGGCATGGTGCTGGACGGCCCGTTCGCCGAGACCAAGGAGCAGCTTCTGGGCTTCCACCTCGTGGACTACGACACCGAGGAAGAGGCGATCGCGGCGGCGCGGAAGCTGCGCGAGGTCAACCCGTCGGCGGTCTACGAAATCCGCCCGGTCAAGCTTTACGTGCCGTCCGACGGGTTCGGCGCGACAAAGGGGTGAGCCGTCGCCTCACGCGCCTGGCTCGGTCGGCGCGACATAGAAGCGCTGGATCAGCAGCCCGCCAAAGGCGATGAACCACACGAAGGGCGCGACGTGTGGCGCGAAAGCCGCAACGATCGTGCCCGGAACGAACACCAGCAGCGGAAACATCGAGGCCATGATCTCGTGGCGCCAGCCGCCCAAAATCGTCCACCACAGCCAGGCATTGAGGCCGGCGATCGCGGTCAGATGCAGGCCGTAGAGCACGGCGACCGCGCTGCTCATGCCGTAATTGGTGTAAAGGCCGTTGGTCACCGGCAGCAGCACGATCGAGAGCAGGAAGAACAGGTTGAGGATCACCATGCCGCGGCCGCCCACGGGCTGGCGCGCGAGCCGGCGGTGGTGGCTGATCCAGAACACGCCGGCGATGATGAAGCTGAGCGCGAGACCGGCGAGCTTGCCGGAATAGACATGGGCGAGATCGCTCCAGCTCGGGGCACTGGTGAACACCGCGGCTTTGGGCAGGTCATAGGCGAGCAGCGTCATGGCGACACCAAAGATGGTATTGCTGAGCGACTCCAGCCGCCGCATCTCGAATTGGTCGGGCTTGAGCTCGGTCATGCCGTTGCGCGTTTTTCGGGCTGGAACTTCGGGCCGCCTTGTCCCTAGGTCTTAACACCGGTTCCGTCCAGCTGCATTGCGATTCGCGTCGGGATCGCCGATTCTCACCCTTTCACCGGGGCGATTCGTGGCGACATATCTGGACACGCTCAATGCGGAGCAGCGCCGCGCCGTCGAGCATGGCGTGGCCGATGGCGCGACCGTGGGCGCTCCCCTGCTCGTCATAGCCGGCGCTGGCTCCGGCAAGACCAACACGCTCGCTCATCGCGTCGCGCACCTGATCGTCGCAGGCGCCGATCCGCGCCGTATCCTCTTGATGACGTTCTCACGGCGCGCGGCGGCCGAGATGGCCGGCCGGGTCGAGCGCATCGCCCGAAAGGTGCTGGGCGAGAACAACGCCGCGATCATGCGCGACGCCCTCACCTGGGCCGGCACCTTCCACGGCATCGGCGCGCGGTTGCTCCGCGAATATGCCGAGCGGATCGGCGTCGATCCCGCCTTCACCATTCATGACCGCGAGGATTCCGCGGACCTGATGAATTTGGTCCGGCACGAGCGCGGCCTGTCGAAGACCGAGAGCCGCTTTCCGGCCAAGGGCACGTGCCTGTCGATCTATTCGCGCTGCGTCAACGCCGAGATGGAGATCGAAAAGGTGCTCGGCCAGCACTATCCTTGGTGTGCGGGCTGGGCAGCCGAGCTGAAGGGCCTGTTCGCGGCTTATGTCGAGGCCAAGCAGGCCCAGCACGTGCTCGATTACGACGACCTGCTGCTCTACTGGTCGCAGATGATGAGCGATACGCTGATCGCCGAAGAGATCGGCGGCCGCTTCGATCACGTGCTGGTCGACGAATATCAGGACACCAATCGCCTGCAATCCTCGATCCTGCTGGCGCTGAAGCCAGACGGGCGCGGGCTCACCGTGGTCGGCGACGACGCGCAGTCGATCTATTCGTTCCGCGCCGCCACTGTCCGCAACATCCTTGATTTTCCGCAGAGCTTCTCCCCCCGCGCGGAAATGATCACACTCGACCGCAACTATCGCTCGACGCAACCCGTGCTGGCGGCGGCCAACGGTGTGATTGGATTGGCGCGCGAGCGCTTCACCAAAAACCTCTGGACCGACCGCACCTCCACGCAAAAACCGCAGCTCGTCACCGTGCACGGCGAGGCCGATCAGGCGCGCTACATCGTTGAGGAGGTGCTGGCCAACCGCGAGCAAGGCGCGCTGCTCAAGCACCAGGCGGTGCTGTTCCGGACGTCCTCGCATTCCGGTCCGCTGGAGATCGAGCTGACCCGCCGTAACATCCCCTTCGTCAAGTTCGGCGGACTGAAATTTCTCGATGCTGCGCATGTCAAGGACGTGCTGGCACTGCTGCGCTTTGCCGAAAATCCGCGCGACCGCGTCGCGGGCTTCCGCATCCTGCATCTGTTGCCGGGCATCGGCCCCGCAACCGCGCAGCGCGTGCTCGACCAGATGGCCGAGAGCATGGACCCGCTGCACGCGCTCGGCCAACTTCCGGTGCCGGCGCGCACCGGCGCGGACTGGACCGACTTCGTCCGCACCGTCGAGAATTTACGCTATTCGGAATGGCCGGCCGATCTCGAGCGCGTGCGACTGTGGTACGAGCCGCATCTCGACCGTATCCACGAGGATTCCGAGACGCGCCGCGCCGACCTGATGCAGCTCGAGCAGATCGCGAGCGGCTATGCCTCGCGCGAGAAATTCTTGACCGAGCTCACGCTCGACCCGCCGGATGCGACCAGCGACAAATCAGGTCCTCCGCTCCGCGACGAGGACTATCTGATCCTCTCCACCATCCACTCCGCAAAGGGCCAGGAGTGGAAGTCGGTGTTCGTGCTCAACGTCGTCGACGGCTGCATGCCCTCCGATCTCGGCGCCGGCACCAGCGCGGAGCTCGAGGAGGAGCGCCGCCTGCTCTATGTCGCGATGACGCGTGCCAAGGACGATCTGCACCTCGTCGTGCCGCAACGCTTCTTTGTCCACGGCCAGGCCGCCAAGGGCGACCGCCACGTCTACGCCTCGCGCACCCGCTTCATCCCGGAATCCCTGGTCTATCTGTTCGAGCGCACCGCCTGGCCGAAGGTCGCGGCGGGCGCTGCCCGCAGCGCGGCACAGGGACCGAAGATCGACATCGGCGCGCGGATGCGGGGAATGTGGCGGTAGGTCCGGCTAAGCGTTCAGCCTGTCGAACTGGACCTTGCCTGCCTTCATCACCATCGGGATGTGCTCGCCCTGGCCGAGCAGGCAGGCCACATCGCGCAGCGGGTTGCCGTCGACCACGAGCAGGTCCGCAATAGCGTCGGGCGCGATCCGGCCGAGCTTGCCCTCCATGCCGAGCACTTCGGCGCCGATCAATGTCGCGCTGGCGATGACGGCATGCGGCCCGAGAATTTCGGCGCGAATCCGGAATTCGTCGCTCTGGAGGCGTTGAGAAGCTCCAAGCAGGTCGCTGCCAAATCCCATCTTCACCCCGGCGTCGCGATAGATCGCGAGCGAACGCAGACCCGCGTCGCGGACATCGGCGATCTTGGCCACGCTCTCCGGCGGCAGGCCATATTGGGCGCCCTCGTTGGCCAACGCCTCGTAAGTGACGAGCGTCGGCACCACATAGGCACCCTTCTCGGCCATCAGCCGTGCGGTCGGAGCATCGATCAGGTTACCGTGCTCGATGGTGCGCACGCCGCAGCGGACAGCGCGTTCGATGGCGGCAGCGGTGTAGGCGTGGGCGAGCACATAGGTCTGGCGCCCGCGTGCCTCCTCGACGATGGCGCGGATCTCGTCCTCGGAGTAGCCGAAGGCGCCGACCGGATCGGTCGGTGAAGCGACGCCGCCGGACGCCATGATCTTGATCTGGTCGGCGCCCATCTGGAGCTCCTCGCGCGCCGCCCTGCGCACGCTGTCAACGCCGTCGGCAACGCGTGCCAGCGCGCCGACACGCACGCAGCATGGACACGGCGCGTCGCTCGCGAGGTAATCCGAGCGGGCCCGCATGTCGCCGTGGCCGCCGGTCTGGCTGAGCGCACGGCCGGAGACGAACAGCCGCGGGCCGTCGGTGAGACCGGTCTCGATCGCCTGCTTCAGCGCATGGCCGGCGCCGCCGGCATCGCGGACGGTGGTAAAGCCACGCCGCAGCATGCCGCGCAGCAGCAGCGTCGAGCGCAGCGTCACCAGCACGTTCGGCATGTTCACCTGTTGCGCCAGGTTGAGCTCGACGGCGATGGCGTGCACATGCAGGTCGATCAGGCCGGGCATCAGCGTCTTGCCCTTCAGATCGATGGTGCGGTCGGCTGCGGCCTGGAGCGGCCGGTCGGAGACCTCCTTGATCAGATTGTCCTCGACCAGCACGTGATGTCCCTCCAGCAAGTCCGGCTGGAGCGGGTCGAGCAGAGCCGCGTTCTTGAAAAGGATGCTGGGCATGGTCGTTTCCTGTCTGGTCAAGACTGGTCAGTCGTCAGTAGCGCGGGCAGCGCGAGCTGAGCGAACGGGAGACACGTGGCGACATCGTCCTCGCCGTACCAGCCCGCCTCATGGAGCAGGTTGAGCGAGCCGAGCGTGCGGACGCGCCAGCGTACGGGCATGTTGAGCACACTTTCGCAGCCGAGCGAGGCGATCAACTCGTGATCGGGAAAGACGTTGCGCAGATCGTCCAGGGTGCGGCCGATATAGGCCTCGCCGCGGTCGAGCACGGCCTCGGTCCACGGGCCCGGCGCGAGGCGCTTGCGTCCGCCGGTCGGATACGGGCCGGGAAGATTGGAATAGACCCGTGCGGCTTCGCCGGTGTCGCCGTCGTAGGTCAGGATCGTGAACAGCTTGTGCCCGATCGCCGACTTCACGGCTTCGTCGAGTGCCGCGAATAGTGCATCCGGCTGATCCGCCCTGCCCTGCGCCGCCGCGACGGCGCAGAGCAAGGGATCAGCGGTAACTTTCGTCCGCGTCATGCAACTTCACCCGCCGCGATCTCTTCCAGCGAGCGGCCGCGCGTCGGCACGCCCATCAGCACGACGGTGACTGCCCCGAGCAGCAGCACAGTGGTGGTGACCCCGAACACGCCGGCGAAACCGAAATTGGGATAGAGATAGCCGACCAGGATCGGCGAGACGATCGCACCGATGCGGCCGATCGCCGATGCAAGCCCGGCGCCCGTGGTCCGCATCGGCGTCGGAAACACCTCCGCCGTATAGGCGTAGACCCCGGCATAGGTCCCGTTCATGAAGAAGGACAGCAGGATTCCCGCCAGCATGATGTGCTGGTCGCTCTGCGCGAAGGCGAGCCCGAGCGCGCTGGCGCCGCCGAGCAGCATGTAGGACGCAATCGTCGCCTGCCGGCCGATCCGCTCGTTGAACCAGGCGGCGCTGAAATAGCCCGGAATCTGCGCGCAATAGATCGCGATCGAATAGGCGAAGCTCTTGGTGATGCTCATGCCGTTCTGAACCAGGAGGCCGGGGATCCAGACGAAGAAGGAATAATAGCTGAAGGTGATCGCAAGCCACATGATCCAGGTCATGATGGTGATGCGCGTCTGGCGGCCGGCGAGCAGCGCCGCGAAATTCGCAAGCAGCGTTCCCCCGGCAGCAGGAGGGCTGACCGCGTCGACGACCGGCTGGGACAGGACGTGCCCCTCGCGTGCGAAGCCGGCTTCGATCCGGTCGAGCACCGCCTCGGCTTCCTTCGCCCTGCCCCGGCTTTCCAGCCAGCGCGGCGATTCCGGCAGCGCCCTGCGCCACCACAGCAGCATGACGACCGGCACCGCGGTGATCACCAGAACGATGCGCCAGCCGTTCTCGTAGGCGGGAACGATGAAGTAGCCGAGCAAGGCCGCCGCGACGAAACCGAAGGAGAAGAACCCGGCCAGCGCGCCGGTAAAACTGCCGCGGAAGCGCCGCGCGACGAACTCGGCGAGATACGGCGCGATGATCGCGCTCTCGGCGCCGGTACCCATGCCCGCGACGACACGAGCGGCGAAGAACGACGACCAGGTGTCCACTGCCGCGCTGACGATGGACGCGGCACAGTAGAGCGCCAGCGCCGACATCATCACCGCACGGCGGCCGATCAGATCGCCCAGTGTGCCCGCCAGCAACGCGCCGAACAGGAAGCCGATATAGGTGCTGCTGCCGAGCACGCCGATCTGCACGCTCGACAGATTCCAGGCCGTGCGCAGCACCGGCAGGATGAAGGCCAGCACGGCCGCGTCCATCGCGTCGAACATGTAGCCGAGCCCGCCCATCAACAGCAGATGCGTGTGGAAGCGCGCGAATGGAAGGCGCTCGATACGCGCCGAGATCATCGACATGAAAGTCCCCTCAGTCTGGCGGCCCGGCGCTCCGCGTGTCCCTTGGGGGAACCATAGACAAAGTGACATTATCGTCATAATTTATAATCATGATCTAATATATCACTACGGTGAATGTCTGTGTCGTTCCGCGCGCTCGACCTCAACCTCCTGAAAGTCTTCGAGGCATTGATGACCGAAGGCAGCGTCACCCGCGCGGCGAGCGCGCTGACGATGACGCAGCCCGCCGTCAGCAACGCACTCGCACGACTGCGCGACGCGCTCGGCGATCCCCTGTTCGTCCGATCAGGCACCGGGATTCGTCCGACCCAGCGCGCCGTAGTGCTGTGGGAGCCGATCGGCGAGGCGCTGGAAAGCGTCCGTGGCGCGCTCGACGAGCAGGTGTTCGATCCCGCCCGTGCGCAGACCGAATTCAGCCTGTCGATGTCGGACTACGTCGCCTCGCTGGTGATGCCGAACCTGCTGAACCATTTCGGCAGGGTCGCGCCCAAGGCGCGCGTCCATACCGTTCCCAACACCATTCTGGAGATCGCCGACCAGCTCGAGGACAACAGGGTCGATTGCGTGCTGAGCGTCTATGTCAACGAGGCGCAGCAGCCGGCCGCCATTCGCTCGCGCTCGCTGTGGATGGTCGACTATGCCTGCTTCATGCGGCGCGGCCATCCGCTCGCCGCCCAGAAGCGGCTGAGCACCCGGACCTTCCTGAATGCGGGGCACGTCGATGTGAGCCTCGCCGGCAAGACCTTGCCGTCCTACGATCTTTTCCTCGCGTCGCGCGGGCTGTCGCGAAATCTGGTCGCGACCGTCAATCACTACAGCGCCGCCTACGAGGTCGTGCGTCAGTCCGACCTCATCGCCGTGCTACCGAGCGATCTCCGCTCGCAATCCCGGCACGCGCCGTTGCTGCACGCCATGCCGCTTCCGCTCAAGGCGCCACCGCGCATCGTCAGCCTGTTCTGGCACCAGCGCAACGACACCGTGCCGGCGCAGCGCTGGCTGCGCGAGACCCTGGTCGAGATGTTCGCCAGATCCGACTGAGCCGGCGCGGTGAAAAACCGGAAACCCAGCCTTTCCCGGAGCGACCTTGTTGAACCGCCGATCGCGGCCTAGCTCCACCGCAAAACCATCCCTCCCATAGTGGCAGGCGCCACTTGCCCCCACAGAGACCCGATCGATGACCGCACCGCTTGAATTCGGACTGGATACCTTTGGCGACGTGACGAAGGACGCGAGCGGCGCCATGCTTGCCCATGCGCAGGTGATCCGCAACGTCGTCGACGAGGCGGTGCTGGCTGACGAACTCGGCCTCGATTTCATTGGCCTTGGCGAGCATCACCGCACCGACTTCGCGATCTCCTCGCCGGAGACCGTGCTCGCCGCGATCGCGTCGCGCACCAGGCGCATCCATCTCGGCTCGGCCGTGACGGTGCTGAGCTCGGACGACCCCATTCGCGTATTCCAGCGCTTCGCGACACTGGATGCGCTCTCCGACGGGCGAGCCGAGGTGATCCTCGGCCGCGGCTCGTTCACCGAATCCTTCCCGCTGTTCGGCTTCGACCTGCGCAAGTACGAAGACCTGTTCGAGGAGAAGCTCGATCTGTTTGCAGCGCTGCTGTCGCAGAAGCCTGTGACCTGGGAAGGCAAGCTGCGGCCGCCGCTGAAGAACCAGCTGGTCTATCCGCCGGTCGAGAATGGTCAGCTCAAGACCTGGATCGGCGTCGGCGGCAGCCCGCAATCGGTGGTGCGCGCGGCGCATTACGATCTGCCCTTGATGCTCGCCATCATCGGCGGCGATCCCGCGCGCTTTGCGCCTTACGTCGATCTCTACCATCGCGCATTCAAGGAATTCGGCCGCCCGGCAAGGCCGATCGGCGTGCATTCGCCCGGCTATGTCGCCGAGACCGACGAACAGGCGCGCGAAGAACTGTGGCCCGACTACAAGGCGATGCGCGACCGTATCGGCAAAGAGCGCGGCTGGCCGCCGATGGGCCGCGACGAGTTCGTCAGCGAGGCCGAACACGGCTCGCTTTATGTCGGCTCGCCGGAGACGGTAGCGCGCAAGATCGCCAAGACGGCGAAGACGCTGGGTATTTCGCGCTTCCAGTTGAAGTACTCGGCCGGCCCCCTGCCGCATGAAAAGCTGATGAAGAGCATCGAGCTCTACGGACGCAAGGTGGTGCCGATGGTGCGGGAGATGAACATGGAGAACCTGCAATCCAGCCCGCAATAAAGAGGCATGCACTTCTTTATAGGTATCAATGACTTGGCTGAATTCTCATCGCGCGCAAGAGAATCGGACTGTTTCGCGCGCGACAAGGTAAACAAATCATGAGCGCGAGACTTCTCATCCGCATAAAATAGGTAATTAAATACCTTTATTCTCGCAATAAGTGGCGAAAATGCGACAGCTAGCTCAGATTTGCTTACCTTTTACTCGATTGGCCTAGATTGTCGCCTCAGTCCTTGCGAAGGTCTGCCCCATTTCTAGGGGGCCCCGCGGTCGTCTCAACCGACACGGGTGGAGGTTAAATTGTTTGGGCGCATTCTCATTTCTGGTGCTTTGCTTCTCGTTCCGTGCGGAACCGCCTTGGCGGAGCCGTTCTCGATCAACGATGCGTTGAAGCAAGCTGTTAAAACCAACCCAGGCGTCGGCGAGGCTTCTGCCAACCGTCGCGCCACGGAGAGCGAACTTCGGCAGACCCAGAGCACTCTGTTGCCGCAGGTGCGTGTCGAAGCACGGTGGGGGCCGGAAAAATTCGACCAGAGCGCTGCTGTTGTAAGCAGCACGGCCCAGCCCATTCCGATCGCCGGCAACGGTTTGTGGCGGAACGGATCGCAGGAATCTGTGGTGGTCCGGCAACTTCTGTTTGATGGCTTTGCTTCGATCCAGGACATCTGGCGGCAGACGGCCCGTGTTAACGCGGCGGCTTTCAGGGTGCGCGAACGTACCGAACTGATTGCTCTGGACGCGGCAGAAGCCTATGTCGACGTCGTGCGCTATTTGCGGCTGGTTCAGCTCGGCGAGCAAAACGTCAGCGCCCACGAGAAGATCCTCTCCAACGTAAACAGCCGTTTCTCGGGCGGACGGGCTGGCGAAGGTGACCTCGAGCAGGCCCGCGAACGGGTTGAAAGTGCGCGTGCAACTCTCATCGAGTTCCGCCGGAGCCTGGAGGAGTCGCGTGCCAAGTACCGCAAGGTAGTCGGGCTCGAACCCATCAATCTTCGCTTCCCGGCCTCCTTGGCCGGCATGCCGCCGAGCCGTGACGAAGCTCTTGCAACCACGGTCCGGTTCAACCCCACAATTCAGGCCGCTCAGGCTGACGCTGACGCGGCTAAGCACGCCTATCGGGTAACGGACGGCTCATTTGTACCGACCTTTTCACTCGAAGGCCGCGCGACGCACAACGACAATACCTACCCGTACCTCGGAGTTACGCACGACGACTACAGCGGCAAGGTCGTGATGTCCTGGGATGTGTTCCGGGGCGGTCAGGATGTTTGGCGCCGGTCTGAGATGGCCGAGCGTTATGTCGAGAGCACGGCGCGCCATGCACGCCTGCAGCGCGACGCCATCGAGTCGATCGACAAGGCGTGGGCGGCGCGCACCGTAACGGCGACGAGGATTGCAACGCTGATACGGGAGAACGAGGCCAGTCGGAAGACGATCGCGGCCTTCCAGAAAGAATATGAGCTCGGCCAGCGCTCGCTGATCGACCTTTTGAACGCCCAGAATCAGTACTTCAATGGGCTGGTCTCATTGACTTCGGCACGTGGCGTCGTGGTCTTTGCCGACTATCAGCTCCTCGCGGCCATGGGCACCTTACTTGAGTACCTGAAGGCTCCTCCACCGGTTGATGCTGCCCCGGTGGACCTCGGGCTCCTCGGAACGCCCACCTACAAATTGCCCACGCCTCGCGTGAATTTGCCGCAGACCGGCTCCGAGCCTTTGAAAGTTCCGGTGCCAGCGCCGGAGGCGGCGCCGCAGCGTCTGGGCTACGCAAGCGAAGCGCCTGGCACTGATGCGTTCAAGGACAGGTGGCCAAAATCGTCCTATCTGCCAAGTTTGACGGGATCAAACGCCTGGCTCACGCAGCACCAAAGCCCGAATGCTCCGGTGGCGCTCGAGGCCTCTCCTGTTACCGCTTATTCAGCAGACAAGAAGCCGCATTGGCTGGCGACAGCCTTTGATCCGATTGAGAGATAGCTCCGACTTCGCGAATGGAATTGGGCCGAAAATGGGTTTGGCGGCTCGCCAAACCACAAGAGTATGCTTGACGATTAACCTTTAGTCGGACTTAAGCCGATTAACTAAATGATTTCTCGGCATTTTCCGCTACGCTCAAATGAGCGACCGTTAACAATGCGCGTCATTTTCATTTTGGGCATTTGCACTTGTTGTTCCGATCAACCGAGTCAACGCATACGCATGAGCGCCCCGTCGCGGAAGTGACGGCTGCGCCCGCACCGAAACAAGCGGCAGCCGCTCCCCGTCGCGACGACCCGCTCGCATCGTCTCTAATGTATCTCGGCGCCTATCACGGCCGTGCCGTCAGTCGAGATGCACTCCTTGGAGGTCTGCCGATCCTCGACGGGCGATTGTCGGTCCCGCTCTACGATCGCGCGGCCCGGCGCGCAGGACTTGAGACCGAAGCGGTCAAGCGCGAGATCGCGGACATACCCGCACTGGTGCTGCCGGCTGTCCTGATCATGAAGAACGGGACGACGCTGATCCTTCTGGGGTTCGAAAACGCCGAGCGCGACGTCAGGGTCGTCGATCCGTCCCTGACGACCAATAGTCCGGAGATCCACTCAATCCAGTCTCTCTCGCCGGGTTACACCGGATATGCGTTCTTCGTCAGGGCCGCAGCCGAGAGCAACGAACGTGTCGTCGTCGCCGGCGACCTGCCGCGAACTCATTGGTTCTGGTCGACCGCCAAAGTGCATTCGCGCAGCTACGGGCACATCGCGCTCGCCGCGCTGCTCGTCAACATGCTGGCGCTCGCCACGCCGCTGTTCACGATGAGCGTCTACGACCGCGTCGTGCCGAACGGAGCCGTCCCTTCGCTGATCGCGCTCTCGATCGGAATGGGCCTGGCCATCCTGTTCGACTTCGTGCTGCGAATGGTACGAAGCAAGATGATCGACACGACCGGCAAGACCATGGACGTGGTACTGGCCGCGAACATCTTCGAGCACATCATGTCGGTCAAGATGGCGCAGCGGCCGTCGTCGGTCGGCATCATCGCCAACCAGCTTCGCGACTTCGATTCGGTCCGTGAGTTCTTCACCTCTGGCAGCGTGGTTTCGGCGACCGATCTGTTCTTTGCCATCATCTTCATCGGCGTTCTGTTCACGATCGCGGGTCCTCTCGCCTGGATCCCCCTCGCAATGTTGCCGATTATGATCATCATCGGCTTCACGCTGCAGCGTCCGTTGAACCGCGCCATGAAGCGGCTCCAGGCGGAGTCTGCCGCGCGTCACGGCGTGCTCGTGGAATCGCTGTCCGGCATCGAGACCGTGCGCGCCACCGGCGCAGAGTCCCGGATGCAAACGGCCTGGGAACGCTCCGTGGCGGCCACCGCCCGCTCGGGCGAGGACGTGCATTTCTGGTCCTCGATGGCGCTGACCGCCACCAACGCCGCCCAGCAAGCAACCAGCCTGCTTCTCATCGTGATCGGCGTGCTCCTGATCCTCGACGGCAAGCTCTCGATGGGCGCGCTGGTCGCGGCCAATATGCTGGCCGGTCGCGTGCTGGCCCCGATCGCCGGTATCGCCTCGGTGATCACGCGCGGCACCCAGACGCTATCGTCGCTGAAGTCGATCGATCGCATCATGACGCTGGAACGGGAACGGTCCCCGCAGCGCGCCTACGTCTCCAGGAAGATCGATCAGGGGCGCATCAGCTTCGATAACGTCAGCTTCACCTACCCCAACGCGCCGGGCAAGGCGCTCGACAAGGTCACGTTCAAGATCGAAAGCGGCGAGCGCGTTGGCATCATCGGGCGTGTCGGATCAGGGAAGACGACAGTTGGCCGGCTCTTGCTCGGCTTTTACGAGCCCCAGGAGGGCCGGATTCTCGTCGACGGCGTCGACTCACGTCAATACGATCCCGCCGATCTCCGCGCCGGCATCGGCTTCGCCCTGCAGGATACTGATCTCTTTTTCGGCAAGCTGCGTGACAACATCGCCCTCGGCAAGCCGGAAGCGACCGATGAGGAAGTGCTTCATGCCGCACGTCTGTCTGGCGTAGAAAGCTTCATTGCCGGCCATCCGATGGGCTATGACATGCCCATCGCCGAAGGTGGTCGCAGCCTCTCGGGCGGCCAAAAGCAGGCGATTGGCCTCGCGCGTGTCCTGATCAGGAATCCGCGCGTTCTGTTCATGGACGAGCCGACGGCGCATTTCGACGTGCGCAGCGAAGCCGAATTTCTCGAGCGGCTGAAGGCGATCCACGGCGATCGCATGACCTTGATCATCTCGACGCACCGCCTCTCGCTGCTGAATGCGGTCGACAGGCTGCTGCTGTTCGACAGCGGCCGCCTCGTTGCCGACGGGCCGCGCGACAAGGTCCTCGCATTGCTTCAGGGAAGGCCGAGCGCGCCTTCCGCCGAAAATGCGCCCCACCCCGCTATGTCCCGAGCTCAATCGCAGGGCTGATCCATGGCTTCTTCCGATTTTGCTTTCGCCAATGACGTCCGCGCTGCCGCGCTCACGCGCACGCCGCGAACTTCGCGCATGCTCCTGCTCACATTCCTCGCCATGCTTGCGGTATTCGTGACTTGGGCGCATTTCGCGATTCTGGACGAGGTCAAGCGCGGCAACGGCCGCGTCGTGCCCGCGCGCCAGATCCAGGTGGTGCAGTCGCTCGAAGGCGGTATCGTTGGCGAGATCCTTGTGCAGGAAGGAGCGATCGTCCAGCAAGGGCAATCGCTGATGCGCATCGACGATACGAAATTCGCATCCGAGTTCGGCGAGATCAGGGAGCGGCGTGCCGCAATGGCCGCACGTGTCGCCCGTCTGGAGGCTGAAGCCAGGGGAAAGACCGAGCTGGCGTTTCCCGATCAGCTTGACCAGGTCGTGCCGTCAGCCGTGGCCGCAGAAACCAGCGTGTTCAAGATGCGCGCGCAGAAGCTGGCGCAGGACGTCGACGTGCTGAATCAGCAAGTCACGCGCCTGACCGGCACGCTCAAGCTGCTGGATCGCGAGTTGGCGCTGACACGGAAGCTGTATGAGCAGAAGGTCGTGCCCGAGATCGAGATGCTGCGCCTCGACCGCCAGGCGACCGAAATGAGAGGGCAACTCGCGGAGGCTCAATCCAAGATCGCGAGCACGGTCTCTTCCTTCCGCTCCCAGGCGGACGAAGACCTTGCCAAGTCCAAGGGCGACCTCGCCGTGCTCGACGAAAACATCAAATCCGCACAGGACCGGGTCAGGCGAACCGACCTGAAGGCCCCGGTGCACGGGATCGTCAACAAGCTGAACGTCACCACCGTGGGCGCTGTCGTGCAGCCTGGCGCCAACGTGATGGACATCGTTCCTCTTGACGATACGCTCCTGGTCGAAGGCCGCATTCGGCCGCAGGATATCGCCTTCATCCGGCCCGGCCAGGATGCCGTCGTGAAGATCTCGGCTTACGATTCCTCCGTCTACGGCTCGCTGAAGGGCAAGGTCGAGCGCATCAGCGCCGATACGATCGTCGACGACAAGGCCGAAAAGACGCCGGAGCGGCAGGAGAGCTTCTACCGGGTTATGATCCGGACCGACAAGAACCATCTGGGGACCGAGGAGAAGCCGCTCCCGATCATTCCCGGCATGGTCACCACGGTCGAAGTCCTCACCGGCGAGAAATCGGTGCTGGATTACATCGTCAAGCCGGCCCGCACCCTGCGCGACGAAGCGCTCCGCGAGCACTGAGCCGCCATAGGGTTAATGAGGCGTAAGGCCGGGTGTGACAATTTGGCAGCCGCGCGAAGCGTGCGATTGACCGCCTTCGCGACAATCGCCTTGGTCTTTCCGGGTTTTAACCTCACCTAAGCGGCGCAGGCCGCAGTCTCGATCCAACAACAGGATCGGGACGTGGATCGACGCAATAGACGTTGACGACGCTCCCGGCAGGGGACGTCGTTTATGGCACTGCAATTGGAATTGCAGCGAGCAGGCTTGCGCGCGCTTGGCGTCGGCCTGGTTGCATTGATCGCGACTGGCGCAGCATCGCCCTCCCGGGCCGATGAGGCCATGGCTTCGAACTCCGTGGCTTCGGATTCTCAAGAAGCCTTCGCGCCCGGCATCGATGCCGCTTCGCGCCCGCCGGCGACGTTCTTCCGCATCAACGACGTGCTCGCCAAGCTCGACGCAATGCGAGGCCGCGGCCCGAAGGCGGTCCGCCTTGCCGCCCTCACGCCGTCTGGTACCGCAACCGACGCGGCACCAGAGCCCAAGCCGGCGCCCGCCAGGGGCGAAGAGCCATTCGGCCTGTTCACCTTCCGCGCGCCCGAGGGGCTGCTGTGGCACAAGTGGCGTGGCCTCGAGGCCAAGCTCACGAAGGACGCCGAGACACTGAAACGGTGCCAGGCTGATGCCGGCGACTGCCCCGCCTATGCCGCGCAGTTCCTGCGGCTGATCGCCTCCGTCAAATCGAAGTCCGGGCGGGATCGCCTCGACGAGGCGAACCGAGCCGTCAACATGGTCGTCCGCTACGTCAGCGACTTCGCGCAGCACGGCGAGGCCGACCGCTGGAGCTCGCCGCTCGAGACGTTTGCCACGACCAAGGGCGATTGCGAGGACTACGCCATCGCCAAGCTCGCGGCGCTCAGCGAAGCCGGATTCCCGAGCGGGGACATGCGGCTCGTGCTGGTGCGCGACCGCGCCGTGCGCCAGGATCATGCGGTGCTTGCCGCACGCCTCAATGGCCACTGGCTCATTCTCGACAACCGTCGCAACAGCCTGATCGAGGACGGCGAGGCAACAAGCCTCACCCCGCTGTTCGCGATCAATCATGACGGTGTCCACCTGTTCGCGACACCCTATGCGAAACGGCAGCCGCTCACCGGCGAACTCGCGGCCGCGCCGGCGGCCGAAAGCAACGATGGCATCGAATGGACTGGAGAGGAGACACTCGGTGGCGGTGGCCTTGGCGGCCTCCACTCCTTGCCGCTCCTGCTGTGATCAACTCGCGAGCACCGCTCGCCACGGGTCAACCGCGATAGAAAGAAAAAGGCGCCGGACGAACCAGCGCCTTTCTTCTGTTAGAGGTTGGTCAGCCGACTAGGCTGCGTGCACCATCGCAGCGGCCTGCTGCTGGGCCTGGTTCTCGAGATGGACCAGGATCTGGTTCGCAGAGCCGCCCGTATCGACATGGAAATCGGACGCTGTGTGCTCGCCGGTAAAGGCGATATTCGCGGTCGTCTTCCCATCCGTCACCGTCAGAACGCCGCCATTGCCTTGCGCGTTCTCGTTGTAGCTCATGGTCGTGTTGCTTCCGAGGAAGCCCTCGAGATCCAGAGTGTCGTTGCTATCGAACCCGGACAGGATCCCGTGGAAAGCCGAGGGATTGTCGAGCACGAGCGTTCCGGATGCATTGTCGTCGAACTTGACCTCGCCGCCGAACGTGCCGGCCAGTTCGAGCAGGCCGTGGCCCGAGATCAGGGCTGACCCGCCACCGTTGACGTCGCCCGTCACCGAGAGATCGCCATCGTTGGCCCACAGCAGGCCTTCGTTGTCGATCGTCCCGTGAATGATCAGGCCGCCTGATCCGGCAGCCTCGAGCGTGCCGGAGTTGGTGATGACGTTCGTCCCCGTGTCGATCACCAGCGCGTTCACGCCGGTCGCCACGATCGTGCCTTCGTTGACGAGCGTGAGCTGACCGTCGCCGATCTCGCCCGCACCCATGATGGTGTTGTCCACGTTGGTGAGCGTGACATCGCCCTGGCTGCCGACGATGAGGTTCTCCGAATTGTCGGACAACACGATCGTTCCGCCGCCCTGGAGCGTCGCACCATGCTGGATGATCTCGAGCTCGGTGGTCGAACCGGCCGAGCCGAGCTCGATCCTGCCCGAATTGTCGACGATGCCGCTCAGCGGCAACATCGCGCCGTCGCCCAGGACCATATCGCCGGTATTGTGGATCACCGGCGTCTCGTTGAACACGAAATCGTCAACAGTCAGCGTCTTCGCGTCGACGCCGACCAGAGTGATCGTCTGGCCGTCGCCAAGCGTGACGACGGCATTGCCGGCCGCATCGGTCGAAAGATGCGCCTGAACGTCGGCGAAGCTCGAGAAGCCGTCGAAGCCGATCAGGTCGATCTTGTCATGCGCAACGTCGAACTTGTGCACGACATCGATGCCGATCCGGTTGGCGAAGACCAGCGTATCGTTGCCGCTCGACGCAGTCAGCGTGTCGTCGCCGGACCAGGCGAAGATCGGCGCGCCCTTGGCATAGGCCTCGACGTTGTCGAGGACATAGGCCGTGCCGATGCTGCCGTCGGCGTTGGTCCAGCTTTCCATGACATTGAACACCAGCGCACCGGTGAAGCCGTCCGGCGAGGTCACCGACAGGCTGGAGATGTCGTTGGACAGAACCGACCAAGTGCCGTCGGCATTGTGCGTGCCGTCGCTCAGGGTCCAGCCGTCCAGCACGCCGGAGATCGTCAGCGAAATCGGACCAGCATGCGAGGCGGCAACGGTGCTGGCAAGCGCCAGGTTGATCGCCTCGCCGGAGGTGCCGGCGGGGAAATTCGTTGAGGCTCCGGTGGCTCCGGTGTTTCCAGCCAGGTCGGTGTAACCGCCGGTGACGGTCGCCGAACGGCTCCCTCCAGACTGGTAGGAGAAGTTTAGCGTGTAGACATCCTGGCCCGAACCGTTGACTCCAACATGCTGAAAGTTCGAAGTTCCGGTGATCCCGCTTCCGGTGCTGACATCAGTCGACGTGAAACCTGAAACAGCCTCGCTGAAAGTGAACGTAAATAGTCCAGTTCCACCACCGTGGGACTGAGTTATCGCAACAGTCGGCGCTTTCGTGTCGACCGTGAAATTCGCCGAAGCACCAGTAGATCCGGAATTGCCGGCCAAGTCGGTATAGCTCGTACTCAGCGTGATCTGGTTGGTAGTATCCGTCACGTTGGAATTTGGCGTGTAAGTCACCGTCCACGTCTTCCCGCCATCCGACGAGGAAAGTCCGGACAGGGAGCCGTTCGGTGCGTTGAAATCGCCCGTCGAAAGACCCGTGACCGCCTCCGAGAAGGTAACGGTGACGATGGACGTGTCGCCGATCTTGAGCGCGCTATCGCTCATCTGGATCGAATTCACGGTTGGCCCGTTGAGGTCGATCGTGAGCGAATAGCTCGATGACAAGATGCTGGTATTGCCGGCGGCATCTGTGGTCGTGGCCGTGTATACGTGAGTACTGCCGTTGGCCAGTGTGCTGCTGGGGGTGAACGTCCAGTTCCCCCCGTTGGAAGCCGTAACTGTCTTGACGGCCACGCCATTGTCAAAAATCGTAACCGTCGAATTCGCTTCTGCGGTGCCAGTCACCGTTGGCGTCGTATCGTTGGTGAAACCGTTACCCGAGGAGATGACGGGCGCATTCGGTGCCTGGGTATCAATCGTGAAGTTTGCCGAATTGCCTCCGTTGCCGCTGTTGCCCGCAATGTCGGTAAACGAATTGTCGTCCAGCGAAATCCGGTTGGAGCTATCTGTCACGCCGGCGTTCGGCGTGTAAGTCATGGTCCATGTCTTGCCGCCATCCGACGAGGACAATCCGGACAGAGAACCATGTGGCGCACTGAAATCACCGATCGACAGCCCCGTGACGGCCTCAGAGAACGTTACCGTGACCGTCGAGGTATCACCGATCTTGATAGCAGTATCGCTCATTTGGACCGATAGCAGATTTGGATCCTGCGTATCGACCGTGACGTTGACCGTTGCCGTGCCGATGTTCCCGGCCAGGTCGGTCTCGGTTGCCTTGTAGGTATACTGCCCATCGTTGATGGAATTGTTGTTGTCGGTGATGGTCCAGTGGCCGGTATTGTCTACTGTCCCCGTCCCAACGACCGTGCTTCCCCGGGTGAGCGTGACAATGCCGCCAGCCTCACCGGTCCCGTTGAACGTCAGCTTGTTGTCGTCGTTGGTGATGTAGTCGCTCGACGAGCTGCCAGTATCGTTGACCATGTTAGTGATCGTCACGACCGGCGCGGTCGTATCGACCGTGATGTCGAGCTTTGAGGACGACGGGCTCACATTGCTCGAGCCATCGGTCTCGAAACCACGGACGTGGTGCACCCCCTCGGAAAGCGCGACGTCGATGCTGAACGTGCCACCGCTGACGCTGCCAGACCCGAGCGTCGCTTCGCCGGAATCCTGCGTGCCGTTGTTGTTGGCATCGTCGTACAGCGTCACCGTGGTTCCGTTCTCCGCCGCACCCGAGATCGTCAGGCCGGTCGTGTGATTGGTGACGTTGTCGCTGTTGTTTCCGCTGTCATCGGCCGACGCCAGATCGAGCCCGGTCGGCGCATGCGGCGAGTTCTTGATGATGATTGACAGATCGGCGCCGGCCTGATCGCCGTCACGGTCCACCAGCGTGTAGTGGAACGTCTCGGTCTGGTCGGCGCTGACGGATGCAGAGGTCGAGTAGGAATACGCGCCGGTCGAGAAGTTGAACGTCAACGTGCCGAGCGATGTCGTTGCGGTCAGCACGGCGCCCGACGTGGTGTGACCCTGCCCGTCATTGAAGTTCGTCCCGTCGAACGTATAGGTCGTGGCACCGACCTTGATCGACAGGATCCCCGCCCCCACGCCATGGCCGTCCGCCCCGAACGTGTCGTTTGTGAGCACGTTGCCGGTTGCGGTGTGCACCGTCGCCGGGATCGTGCCCGCCAATCCGTTGGCATTGCTGCCGATGCCGATGTTGCTGCCCGATGTCGGGTACGCGATCGGCGCGATGTCGGAGTCGGCGCTGGTCGAGGCGACGTTGACGCCATAGACCGTGCTGATGTGGTTGGTCGCGAGGAACGAATTCCACGCGGTCTGCTCGGAGCCGTTGATGCCGACGCTGCCGAACGGCTCGTTCGGCTGACCATCCGACAGGAAGTACGCAATGGTCTGGCCGGCGTCCGGTGTGGTGTGGCTGTTGATATAGGCCTGCGTGGTGCTCAAGGCGAGGTCGTAGTTCGTATCACCGCCAGCGCTGAGCTGGTTGATGTAAGTGATCGCATCCGACACGTTCATCCAGCCTGACACGTGGGCGGTGTCGCTGAAATCGACCACCAGGACCTGACCGCCATTGATGCCGGCGTTCAATAGGCTGACAGCAGCCGCCTTTTCGCGGACGAGCGAGGTGCCGTCGGTGCTGCCCGACGTGTCGATCATGAACACGACGTTGGTCGCCGAAGCCTCGGCCACGTTCGCCGTCTCCCCCTGTGCGGTCGGGACGTCGTCCTTGATGTTGATCGAAACCGTCGAAGTCGACGTGTTTCCGAGCGCGTCCGTCACCGTGTAGGTGAACACGTCAGCACCGTTGACGGTGTCGGTGCTGTTGTTGGCAGCCGGGCTTTCCGTGACAGGCTTTGTCAGCGTGTAGGTGTAGTGGCCCGCGGAATCGATCTCGAGCACGCCATAGGTGCCCTGAACCAGGGTCCCGACCTGTCCGCTGACATCGCCACCGCCGGTGCCGGCCGCAACGCCGGTGACCGTGGCGCCATCCGCGTCCGTGATCGACAGCGTTCCCGTGGCCGTCTCCGCAGCCGAGGCCGGATGCGAGCCGGTGACGGTGCTCGAGGCAAGATCCCCGGTGTCCTTCGTGGTGTCGAGCGCGGCCTCGTCGACCGTTGCGACCGCAGCCGTCACCGCGGGCTGACCGTTCGTGACATTGATCGTCAACGTCGTTGTCGACGTATCGCCGTCACCATCGGTGATGGTGTAGGTGAACTGGTCGGAACCAGTCGCGGCGTTCGGATTGGCATGATAGCTGTAGGAGCCATCCGTGCCGACCGTCAGCACGCCATGCGCGCCCGTCACGGTGTGGTTGACCGACACGTTGGCCCAAGCGATCGACGCGATGCCGTCGGCGCCGCCGACGTCGTTGCTCTCGACGTTGCCGGCAACGATTGCAGCCGACTGGACCGAATTGCTGTCCGCATGCGCCGTCGGGACGTCGTCGTTGATCGACAGAGTCAGGGTGCCCGTTACGGTGTCACCGCTGGTGTCCTTGATCGTGACGGTGACGTGCCCGCTATCGGTGTCGGCACCGGCGTCATGGTGATAGGCGGCGACCTGCTTGAAGGTGTAGTCGCCGGTGGTCTCGTTGATGGTCAGCGTCCACGACGCGGTCGTGATCGTCGTCACGCCGCCCGCGGACGTCTGCGACACGGCAGATCCCAGGGCGCCGTCATAGACTGCGGTGAACTTCGGCGTACCTGCTCCGTCCGGACCATAGTCGATGTGCAAGGATCCCGTCACGGACTGTGCAACGAAGGGGTCCGGGGTCGGGCCAGCGGCGTGATCATTGCCGTCAGCGTCGTTCAGTTCCGCGGAGGCGGCCAACGCAATCGACGGGATGCCGTTGACGCCGATGTTGGCGTTGATGTGGATCGTTCCGGTCGCCACATCTCCGTCGGAGTCGGCACCGGCCAGGGTGAACTCGAACGGACCGGTTGCATCGTTCTGCGTAACCTCGGTGCCGCCAACGGTTTGAATCTTGACCTTACCGCTGTCGTCCGCCGATGTGGTCAGCTCCAGCTTGTCGAACGACGGAAGCAGCGACGGGTCGACCGTAAACACGGTCGTTCCGTTCTCGCTCGCCAGAATGGCTGGCAAGGTTCCGCTCTCCGTGTGCCCGGTCGCGGTGTCGGTTGCGACCCAGCTGACGGTCACCGGACCGTTGCCGCCCTGCTTGAAGTGCAGGGTGACCGCAGACATCTCGTTGTCGAAGATGATCGTGACGTGGCCGCCGTTGCTGGAATTATTGCTGCCGATACCCATTCCTTGCCCAGAGCTGTTGAGCAATTGGCCGGTGTCGGCGACAAACTTGAACGCACCGAAATCGATGGTGTCCACGGGCTTGCCGGGAGCTGCCACCGAAACGTCATTGAGCGTCTGCGTGCCGGCGGGAAGATTGTCGATCTCGAAGCTGTAGGTGCCGTTCGGATTGACCGTGAGCACGTAGTAGGTCAGCCCACTGCCGTGGAACGTGCCGGTCACCGTCGTAACGCCGCTACTGTCGGTGGACGTCGAGACATCGACGCCGCTGATGGTCGGCGCCGTCACGGTGATGTGCCCCGGCTCGTCGGCACCGACGTGGAAATCGAACGTTCCGGTCGTGGCTGTATGGAGCTGCGTCACCGAACCCGTGCTGATCGTCCCGAAATAGGGTTCGTCATCGCGGATCGTGACCGAGAAGTTCGCAGAGCCGAGCGAGGTCACGTCCCCGTCGCCGTCGACTGCATTGATCAGTCCGCCGAGGCTGACCGAAATCGTGTCCTCGAACTCCTTCTCGACCGTCGGCGTGCTGGGATCATCGTGCTTGGGATGATCAAGCTGATCGTTGAGCGCGAAGGTCCACGAGCCATCGTCGTTGACGGTGAGCGAGAAGATGTTCCGACCGTCCTGGCTTTGCGCCGTGACGGTATTGCCCGAAACCGTTGCGTGGTCGATCGCCTTGCCCTGTGACGTCAGATGCAGACCGTTGATCCAGGCCGACGCGGTGGTCTGATCGACGAGCTTGAACGGATGCGCTCCGGCACCGTCTGCGCCGAAATTGACCAGCGCCTTCAGCGAACCAGCATCTCCCGACACGGTCGCATGTCCCGTTCCAGCCGTTTCGCCGGCCCGGCCGGCATCAGCATTTCCGGTGGACAGATTCGGGGCCGCCAGGCCGTCCTCGTCGACCTCTCCCGTCACGCTGCCCGAGGCAATCACGACCGGGACGTCGTCCACGATCTTGACCGAGAGCGTAGCAGTCTGGGATTCGCCGTCGACATCCGTGACCTTGACGGTGAAGTCGTCCTGACCGGATACGACCGCGCCGTCGTTGGCGGACGGATTCGTGGTGACGTTCGTGGTCAGCGTGTAGCTGTAGCCGATCGAGGTCGAGCTGAAGCTCGTGATCGTCAGCGTGCCGTACTGACCATCGATCGTCTGACCGACGAAGTTCACATCGATGACGTGGCCGGCAATGGTCACGACCGACGGCGTGTCGCCGAGCGAGACCGCGATCGTGCCCGTCTGCGTCTCGCTGTGATCGCTGCTGTTGGTCGGATTGCCGTCGGCGGCTTCGGCCGAGCCGGCCGGCAGTCCGTTGTGCGGCGGCAGACCAGCCTCGTTCACCGTGATCGAAGGTGCCGACACCGTCGGCAACTTGTCGGTCGGTGAATCGATCTTGATGATGAGCTCACCGGTGCCTAGCGTAACGCTGTCGCCGTCATAGTCGGTGAATTTCACCAGATTCGAGAAGTCGATCTGCTTCTGCAGGCCACCATCGATCGGCTTGAACAGATCGAACGTAGCGTGGCCCGTTGCCGGGTCTACCGTCATCGTGAAGATGGTCGTGCCGCCGGCAACGCCGGTGACGGTGTGACCATCGGATGTCATCGTGATCTGGGTGCCGTTGTAGCTCAGCGTACCCACGTTCTGCGGCGACGAGAACGAAGCCAGAGACCAGGAGCCGGGCTGATCCGGGCCGACGTCGACCAGCGGTGTCAGGTCGACGGTCGACTGGGTGTAGTTCACCGCCGGGGTGGTGGTCGTATGCACGCCGAGATCGTCAAGGACCACGCGCCCCGCGAAGCCGGACGCTGGATCGACCTCGAGGCCCGTGAGCTGCAGACCCGCAAACGCCGTGAAGAGCGTGTCGGGGGTCAAAGTGTTGTGCAACGACAACTGGACCGTATGCTGGACGCCGTCTGCGTCGATCCCGATGACCGTTGCGGTCGTCGTGCCCGAGCCCCAAAGGCTGAGCTTGACGCTGTCCACCGTGAAGGTCGTGCCGGCATCCGCCGTCAGCTTGAACGGCGAAGCACCAACGCCTCCGGGCGCATCCGGTCCGAACAGGACGTGCTCTGCGCTGACCAGCGCGACGTAGCTTCCTGTCACGTGCAGATGCGACGTGCCGAGATTCGGCGCCTGGTTGGGCGTATCGCTGTTGAACGAGAAATTGAAGCCGGTCGTGGTCGGGACGGGGATGTTCGCCTCATTGACCGTGCCGGATCCGGTCAAGCCGGTGAGCACAGGGACGTCATCGTTGACGACGACCGTGAACGTGCCCGGCGCCGTATCGCCGTCGGAGTCCGTCGCGACGAAGTTGAAGCTGAGAACGATGTTGTTCTCATTGTTGCCGCTCGCATGGTCGAGCCGGTCGAGCAGGATGAAACGATAGGAACCCGTACCATCGTCCGACAGCGAGACCTCGAACACCGTGCGTGCGTTGTCGCCGGTGCCTGCGGTACCCGTGAGGAGAGTGTGGTCCGCGTTGTAGGACAGCGTGATCGCCTGGCCATCCGAGGTCAGCGCGCCCGCGGTCAAAGTGCCGCTGAAAGCCGCCAGCGCATTGTCGGCGAAGGTGACACTGCGGTTGCCCGCTCCGCCGGGGTGATCCTGAATGAACGCACCCATGGCGCCGGTCGTATCGTTGCCGGCGTCCGCGTTGTCGGCACCCCATTTGATATCGAGCAGTCCGGTCGCAGTGGCTTCATTGTGGTCGCCATCGGCATCGGGGACAGCGATATCGCCCACGGATGCGGTCGGCAGGTCGTGGCGCCCCTTCGTCAGGCCATCCTCGTCGACGACCGTCGCGGCAACCAGGCTGACATTATCGATCAGCGCGCCCCACGTATTTTCGGCGCCCTCGCCTTGGAACGCGAGCGTGTTGTTGGGCCCGGTGCCCTCCACGAAGACCGTGACCTGCTGCCACTGGCCTTCAGTCAGGCCGTCCGAATTGATCGACTTCACGACCTGGCCGTTCCACAGCACGTTCAGGCCGCCGCTGTCATTGCCGCCTTCGCCCGGCCGCGGCGCATACCAGAAAGTCAGCTCGTAGGTCTGACCGGCTTCCGTGCCCGCGATCACCTGCTGGACGGTCGCGTTGGTGTGGCCGGTGTCGTTGTAGTGGTCGCCTCCAGACAGAGTCCCGCTGTTGAGATCGGAATCGAGCTCGATATAGGCCTGTCCATCCTGCGCGGCCACGCCGCTGACGGCCGGGCCGTTGGACGTGTTGACCTGCACTTCGAACGGAACGTTGCCGTTACCTGTGTCGACCGACGTCCAGGTCCCGTCCAGCGTGTGGTAGATCGACCATCCGCCGGCCTGCAGATCGGCGTGGCCAGCCTCGAAGCTTCCGTTCACGATCAGGGTCGTCTTCGGCGTAACCGTCGGACCGTCGTCGCGGAACTGGATCAGGCTTCCGATGTCGGCGAACGCGGCCACCGTGTCGTGATCGCCATCCGCAAGCGAGTACGTGACCTTGAGGGCACCGCTCGCGATGGTCTGCGGCGAGGTCGCCTCATCCGCGTCGCTGTGGTTCGGATGCTGGATCGCCGTGTATTCAGCGATGCTGAGCTGGCCCGTGGCCGGGTCGATCGCGATCGCGAACGCAACCTTGCCGATCGCGTTATCCTCATGGCCGACCACCAGATTGCCTTCCTGGTACAGGAAGATCTTGTGGCCGTCGGTGGCCGTCAGGCCGGAGTCGGTCCCGTTGGTGACCGACAGACCGAAGGCAGAACCGTTGGCGCCGTCGGCGCCATAGGTCGAGCCCGTGGTCGAGAACAGGGCCGTGCCGCTCTGCGCGAACTGGATGACTGGCGAGCTCGATACACCAGTGAACAGCGCCTGCAATGCCGGGGTCGACGCAACGTCGTTCGTCCCGCTGTCCTGGCCAGCAGTTTCGTCGACGATCAAAACCGGCGTCGTGGGCGCGGTCACGACCGGCTGCGGCACGTCGTCGGTCACATTGACCGTGAGCGAAGTCTGGACGCTGTCGCCGTCGCCGTCGGTCGCAATGACGTTGAAGTTCAGCTGGGTGACATCGGTGCCGGAGCCCTGATGGTCGATGTTCTGGTACTGGGTATAGGTGAAGTAGCCATGGCCCTGTTCGTAGAGCGTGATGGAGAACACCACGTTGGATTGAACGTCGGGGTCGGTGCCATGCTTGTAGGCGATGATCTGCTCGTTGTCGGGCGAGTCGCTCGGAAAGCGGACGACGTAATCGAGCTGGACACCGTCAGAGCTGAGCTGCGGACCAATCACATTGCCTTGGGCGTCCTTGGCAAAGGCGAGATGCTTCGCATCGCCGTTATCCGCGCCCCAATTGATGTGGAAGAAGCCGGTCACGGCCTGCGCCTCGCCGGCGAAACCGCCGCCCGGAAGCGCAACCGGGTTCGGGTTGCGATCGTCGAGCAGGTTGGCTTCGTTGACGCTGACGGTATCGCCTGCTGCGGTCACCACCGGCACGTCGTCGTCGATGCCGACCATGAAGCTGCCGGTCGCCAAATCGCCGTCGGAGTCCGTCGCGGTGAAGTGGAAGGTCAGATCGATGTCGTTCTCCGAGCCGTTCGGAGCATGATCAAGCTGGCCCAGCAGGGTAAATTTGAACGCACCTGTCCCGTCGTCGGACAACGAAACCTCGAAGACCCTGTGGTTCGTGTCGCCGACATAGCCGATCAGCGTGGTTCCCATGTCCGTCAACAGGTACCTGACGGTCTGGCCATTCGAGGTGAGGTCGTGCCCGGCGATGCCGCTGACGTCGACCGTGGCGTCGGTGAAGGTCACGTAGCGGCCGGTGAGCGCGGTGCCGTTGTTGTCTTGAGCGAACGAACCGTCGGCATGAGTGCCATCGTTCGACGGATCGAAATTGTCGGCACCCCAGTTGATGCCGAGGGCGCCGGTGATCGAGGTCGCAATTCCGGCAGTATCGCCTTCCGATGGGGTCGGCAGGTCGTGGTTGCCCGCAGGTAGGCCATCTTCGTCGACGACATAGGTCGCGACCAGCTTGACGTTGGCCAGGTAGGTGCCCTGATAGCCTTCGTCCTGGAGGTCGTGGCCCTGCGAGTCATAACCCAGCGGAGCATTGCCGGTGCCAATTTCGCGGAACGTCAGGATATCGCCGGCCGTGCCGTTCGCCGTGACGATGAAGTTGTAGGACGTCATCGGTCCGGTCGGATCGATCGTGCCGATCACCTGGCCATCCCAAATGACTTCGAGCTTGGCCGTCTCCGGGAACGGTGCGCCAGCCTCGAACTGGATTGCGTAGGTCTGGCCGGCAACGAGCGTACCAGCCTGGAAATCCTGGGTGATCTGCATGTTGCCCGGCGAGCTGCCGAGATCGACCATGTAGCCGCCGGTCGAGCTATGCAGGCCGTAGAGACCGTCGGGCGCCCTTTCGAGATCGACGGTTCCGGGATCGACCGGCGATGGGGCGAGGCTCCAACCCGTCACGTTGTACGAGACCGAACCCCACCAGTCCGGCGCAGACCACACGCCTTGCGAGAAATCGCCGTTGAGGATCTGGTTCAGCGGAGCCGCAGCCACAGTCGGGCCGTCGTCCAGGAAATGAATCTGGCCGCCGATGCCGACCGAGGCGACCGAGGTGTCGCCGTCGCCGTCCGTCACAGTCACGCTCGCCTGGATGGCATTGGTGGCGATTGACAGCGGGCTCGAAGCCTCGTTGGGATCGAGCGGATTGTGATGATAGAGCGCCGTATATTCGGCGACCGTCAGCACGCCGGTCGCGCTGTCGATCGAGATTGCAAAGGCGACCTTGCCGCTTGAATCGGCCGTGCCATCCGCGAGGCCTTCGCGGCCGACGATGAGGTTGCCTTCCTTGAACAGGAACACACTACGCCCGTCGGTCGCATCGAGACCGGAATCGACGCCGCTGGTGGAGACGTTCAACGCGAAGACCGGAGCGGCCCCCTGCCCGTCGGCACCGTAGGCCGTTCCAGCCGCGGAAACGACGGCCACGCCGCTCTGTGCGATCTCGATCGGCGTCCCGGCAATCGAGCTGAACAGACCGGCATAGTCGGACAGATGCGCGACATCGTTGGTGCCCGCATCCTGCCCAGCCGTTTCGTCGATGGTCACGGTGGTCTCGGTCACAGCCAAGGACGCGGTCGGACCGTCATCGTCGAAGCGGATGCTGGCGGAGATGTCGGCACTCTTGGTCGCAGTGTCGCGATCGCCATCCTTGACGGTGACCGTGACGGACAGCGAGCCGGTGCCGAGGAAAACGCCCTCGTCGTTGCTGTTCGTGTTCGGCTGATGCAGCGAGACGAATTGCGCGACCGACAGCTTGCCCGTCGCCGGGTCGATCGTGAACGCAAAGGCGGCTGGATCGTTGCCGTCGACTGTGCCATTGGCCACGTCGTAGCGGCCGACGACATAGCCGACGCCGTTATAGGTCTCGTTGAACAGGTAGATCTCGTGCCCGTCCGTGGTCTGCAGGGACGAGTCGGTATGATTGGCGGCAGTGCTCAGCGCGTACAGGATCGCGTTGGTGGCAGCCTTGCCGTCGACGCCGTAATCGGCGCTGACACTGACCGCCGACGTCGTCCCCTGCGCGTACTGCGCCGCCATATCCGGATCGGTGGCTTGATGGGCGATCGCGGCGAACAGCGGCGAGAGAGTTGCGGAACTGACTTCGTTTGAATCCGCCTGGAAGCCGGCCGTCTCGTCGATGACGAGCGTGCCAACCGAGACGTTGGCAAGATAGGTACCCTGATTGTCCGGTGTCCCGGTCTCGCGGAATTCGAGCACGTTGTCCTGGTTCGGGCCGGACCCGGCCACCACCTGGATCGTGTATTCCTGCATCTGCCCGGTGGGCGAGATGTCGGCGATCTTGGCGCCACCGAACCAAACTTCGAGATGCGCCGAATTCGGATACGGCGCGCCAGCCTCGAACCTCAGGTCGTAGGTCTGACCTGCCGTCAAGCCATTGACGACCTGGCTGATCTTCACGTCGTGCGGCGACGCATCGAGGTCGACCATGTAGCTGCCGGTCGACGAATGCATGCCCTGGTAGCCATCGCCGACGCGTTCGAGCTGAACGGCTCCGCCGCCGGCATTGAGGACCAGATCGCCGCCGGAATGACCGCTGTTGGTGTCCGCAATGGTCCAGCCGCCGTTGGTGCCGGTCGCGGTGCCACTCCCCAATCCCCACTCATTGTTGTTGAGGCTGAACGTGCCGAAATCCAGGCCGTTGATGGCGCCCGGCGCGGTCACGTTCAGAGTCGGACCGTCGTCCTCGATGACGAGGAACGACGAGCTCTGGCTGGCAATCGTGACGGTCTTCGAGTCCGTCGCGGTATCGCCATCGCCATCGGTCGCGGACACCGTCAGCGTGATGCCCAGGCTCGCATCGCGGTCGTCGAAGGTCAGCGAAGCGGGTTCATCGTTCGAAGCCGTGTTGCCGTGCTGGATCGGCAGATACTGCTCGACCATGATCTGCGGGTCGGTGGCCGAACCCGAGATCACGATATGCAGCGCGATGGCCCCGTTCGGATCGTCTCCGACGCGGCCGATGATCGAGCCGTCGGCCTGCTTGAACAGGTAGATCGTGCGCTGGGCGTCCGATAGGCCGGCCAGCGAGGTGCCGGTCAGCGCAGTCACCACCAGGTTGGTCTCGACGCCATGCGTCGTCGGCCCACTCACCGTCTGGCCGCTGTCGTTCTTCAGCGTGAAGCTGTAGGTGTAGGTGGCATCCGCCTTGGCGCCGTCGGCGCCGAAGCTGACCTGGGGATCAAACAGCTCCTTGACAGACGTGCCATTGCTCGAGGTCGGCGTCGACAGGATGCCGATCGCCAGTGCCGGATTGAGCGTGGACGTCACCGTCGGGCCCGTGACACCGTTGACGTTGTCGGCGGCCGCGTTGGTATCTCCGGCAAGCGTGTGGATGGACTCGTCCATCTTCACGGCATCAAGCGTGACATATTGATGCTGGCCGTTCTGCGCCTGATCGACCTCGACCGTGGGCGTGTCGTCGTTGACCTTCACGGTCAGCGAGCCGGT
>NZ_JAFCJT010000031.1 GCF_018130785.1 Bradyrhizobium liaoningense | reverse complement strand
GGCTCTAAGGGCGAGGCTTGGGCCCATCCGATTCGGACAGGGCAGCAAGCACTGTTTCGGTCGTCGCTCCCGTGATGAAGTCCGGCCCGACAAACGCTCGACGGATGATCCCTCGTTGGTCGAGGACATAGGTGGCCGGTATTGGCAACGTCCAAAAGGAGAAGCCATGGAGCGCGGAGAGATCAAAGCCGCGCCGCAAGAGACGGCGCTTTAAATGCGCCGGCACCACGGACAACAGTCCGAACGAAAGGCTTACCCCGAGATCTAGGTCGGAGAGGATTTCCAGATCGAGTTGGTGAGCCCGTTTGAAACTGCGTGGCAAGTGTCCAGACTCGGGCGTTATGGCAATTGCTCTGGCGCCGATAGCGCGGAAGCCGAAGGTGGCTCCGTGAAGAGCGCGTAGCACAGCTGCGCACAATGGAGACCAAGTCCCGTAAATGAAGGTGACGATCAACGGCGCAGCTTGTCGCAATTCAAAAGATGAAACGAGCGTTCCATTTGCCTCAGGGAGAAGGAAATCGGGGGCAGGTTCGTTCGCCTTCAGGGCGCCGCCAGGAACGCCGGCCTCTCGGAGCCACGATGAAATCAGCCGGTCGGTTCGGATGTCCAGCGTGCGAAAGCCGCTCAACGTCTCTGGGGAGGCTTCGATCGGCATACTCTCCGGGCGCTCCCTCGAGACTTCATCGTCCATTCAATTTCTCCCCCAAATGGTACCCCTCGCGGTGCGGGTCCACGTATGTTTCTTATGGTGACAGGGCGCTCTGGAAAACGACAATTCAAGTTTGGAATGGTGGTCGTTGACGAATAACCGTTAGGAATAGTCGGCGGCTCCAAAATCGCGATGTGCTGCGGTTCAGACCAAGCACTAGGCGCCGCTTCCGAAGAGGAGGCCGATGGAAGATGGTAGGCGTCGTAGGAAAGATGAAACGATATCGCGAAGCCGGACTGAATTCCGTAGAAGCTTGAATGCGGTAAGTCCAGACTTTGACCAGTCGTTTTCCTGAGTGTGCGGCTGACCGTCCGCGCCCTCTGTTCCAGCTGGCAACATCGCCTGTCAGGCACATGTTTTGGGCGTCACGTCACCTCTGGTCGCGAACGGCGACAGGCACGCCTTCTCGCCGCGAGATGCATGCGGCAACGAAATATCTCGTATCGAAAACTGTAAGAAGGCGACAGATGAAAACTACATTCGCAAGAGACGTCTATTAAAGCGATGACTGGAAGGAATTCCGGGTCGGGTACCCAGCTCCGGCAGCGCTGTCCCATCGATGAACGCCATCCACGACGCAAGCACCCAGGCCGCGATCACCATGCGCCCGGCGGGTCGCTTCCCACCCGAGCTCTCGCGCGCATGGTTCTGCATCGATAACGCCACGGATACAACGCTCTACAAACGGCTGCGCCTCGTAGCGACATGCTCCCGTCTCTGGTTTTTAAGAGTGGTCATTTGCGGGTCTCGTTTTGGGTTGCTGTGACAGCGATCTCACACCTTGGTGGTCGAACCTCGACTAAGGAAATCACCTCTCGTTATAGACTCGATAGACAATCGTTATTACCGGCGCGGCGTGATGCCATCGCCGGCCTGCCCAATTTGCCATGATTTACAAATGGCAGCGAGGACTGTCGTAGCGGCATTCCCCGCCCTTATGGAAACTATACATACCGGCGATTGGAAAATTTCGTCCTGCGCTGCGACCAATGGGTATCCCTGCACCAGTGCACCAGTGTCGCGGATTTCATCGGGTAACCCCAGGGCAAGCTGGGGTCGATCACATGACCAACGAAATAACAATGACCAACGCGGTCATCGAATGCATCCTGAGCCGCAGCGCCGCTAAGTACTATGAACTGCCGCCACCTTGAGCGACGCGAAAATTCGCGAGCTGGTACGAATTGGTCGATTCCAGCGCAGTGCCAGAGCGCCTGGCGTCGGTGGTGGTAGCGGGCATCATGCGGGTAAATATGGCGTCGGATTGGGAAATCCCCGCGCGCGACCTGTACATGGGGCACCCGCAGCGCCAGCGCGACGAGGCAGTACGTACCTTTGGCGACGGCGATGAATTATGCGGTCCGCTCCCTAGGCTTGGGTTCGACGCCGATGATCGGTTTTGATGCCGACGCAGCGCTCCGCGAGTTCGGACTGACCAAGGACGAGGTATCGGTCATGCTGTTGCCCGTGGAGGCGCAGCGTCCGGGAAACTGGCCACAGAAGCCGCGCCGTCCTGTCGCCGATGTGTTGGATCTCGTTTAATTGGTGAACCAGTAACTTGCGGGGATTGTGATGCCCAGAATTGCGGCTCTAAAGCCGGAACAGGTGCCGGTCGATTCGAAATCGACCCTCGATATATTCAGCAAAAACATCGGGTTCACCCCGAATACGATGGCGACCTTTGCGGCAAGCCCAATCGCATTCAACTCATGGGCCACCCTGCTCGGCTCCATGAACAAGGCGCTCGACGTGAAGACGCGTGACAGCATCGGCCTCGCTGTCTCCGAAGTGAATGGCTGCAACTACTGCCTGACAGTCCACAGCTTTACGGCCGACCAGATGGCCAAGCTGCCGGGCAATGAAATCATTCTCGCTCGGAAAGGCCATGCTAGCGACCCGAAGCGGGACGCCGCCATCCAGTTTGCGCGTAAAGTCATCGAGACCCGTGGCAAGGTCAGTGACGCCGATCTGAAAGCCGTCCGCGATGCCGGCTACACGGATGCACACGTCATCGAGATGGTCGCGCTCGTGGCCATGTACTCCCTGACGAACTTTCTCAATAACGTGTTCGATCCCCAGATGGACTTTCCCGTGGTTGCGCTGGCTGGCTCGATCTGAACTTTACCCGGTCGCAACGACCATCTCCGAGGATCCTCGGAGATGTCATGTGATGCGAGCGTAGCGCCAAAGTCCAGACGCACCCGAGAAAGGTTCTTGGGAACACGTTTGCCTGAGGTTGGATTGATGTTGCAAGGAGCGATCCGAAAATGGACACCGCGGCGCGGCTTCGGGCTGCTGTTCAATGAGCTCGCGCCGCGAATCGCGCGATCTTACCTCAGGATTAGGTCGTGAGCAGCGCGTCCCTGATCCTGACCGATCACAGCCTAGCGTTCTCCGAGCCTAAGGCCGGCTGCGCGCGGGGCAACACCAAGGTTGCTCGCCGCGTCGAGCCTGGGCGGCTGCCTCGTGTTCGTCGGTAGCGTCGCCGTCACGCTCGCGCTCGCCGCCATTGGCCGACACATGCGCCTGTCGCCGCTCAATGTCGCAGTCTGACTTCTGCAAAAATGCCTGGGTGGAGCACTTTTCGCAATTGAATGACCCGCCGATAGCGAACGCATGCGCCGACATGGCATCACGTCGCGCGGCGGACTTCAGAGTTCAAACCTCGCGCGAGATCGGTAGGGTTCGCTCGGCGTTCATCGCGAGATCCACCCGCACGTTTGGTGACTCGCCTATGTCCATCTGACCGTCTTCGCATGCGGAATGCAGGCTACCAATGTACGGTCCATCGAGTTAGGTGCACTTGACGCAGGGTAACAGAGCCGCAGCAGCTTCACTCGAACCTTCCGGACGCACTAGAGACCGCCCCTTCAAACCATCGGTCAGAAGCGAAACGCGTCTTCGTGCGTATCAGATCGAAGAGGACGGCGTCCCCGAGTAATTGGGTCATGGCAAGAACAATGCGCAGATTCACGCTACTTTGGACGAACTGTGAACACGGGCTCAGAGCAAGATTCGCTCAAAAATCGATGGGATGAAAGGCTCTCGCTCCGCGGGTGCTGGGCAGGCGTCAGTTCGGATGACAAACCGGGAGCGTTCTAATGGAAGAGATTCCTACTCGATCGCTTGCTCTCACCTCCTGCACGGGGGCGTTAGCGTCGGAAAGCTTTACACTCGGGCGCCAGAGAGAATGAAAACGATAACGATCTAACATTTCTAACGGCGCGCAGGCCGGAATACTCTCCTTATCCATCTCATCGATACTTGGTGGCAGCACGCGTGGCCTATCGTTCACAAAGCGGTCGATCCGCCGTTCGTGTGCGCAGCCCCCTGCTCTCGATGCCCCAAAAACTCGATCGAGCAGCCCAGCACGCAGGAGTTACGCCATGCCCTTTCGCTTCGCAAAATCCATCCACACCTACCTAATCGACTATCCTGTGATCATCGTCTTGATGGTCGCGCCATTCCTGCTGAAGCTAGGCAAAGGTGGTCCTGTCGGGCCGTGGATTTCGGTGGTGACCCGCGCCGCGACACTACTGCTGCCGGTTCTCACGGACCACACGACGGGGCCCGTCCCGGTCATCCCTAATTGGCTGCATCTCTGGATGGATGGCGCTTCAGGTGTGGTCTCCATCACCGCCCCCACCGCTTTCCATTTCACTGGACTTTCCGACCGGTACTATTCGGTTCTCGTCGCTGCGGTCTTGCTGACGACCTCAGTTCTCAACGCGGTGAGGTGAGCCGATCGAAGACGACCGAGCAAGCGCAAGCAGAGCTCGCGACCGACCTCTCCGAATCATTCGACGACCCCGTTCACTCGCACTCCGACAAAATCGAGAAACTCGCGACGATGGACTACGGACCTAAGAGCGCGTTCGAGGAAGGCTCAGTGGTCAAGCTAAACGGGCGGCTTTTGCTATTGCCGTATCGACAGGCAAGTTTGTGCGCGACGGCAACGAGATTATGGGCATCTCCACCCAGTCCCCGATCTATGCTGAGTTGGGGCGCGAGCGCGACGGTGACGCGAACTCCTTCAACGGAAGAGAGCTCGTGATCGAGGCGGTCGCCTGACGGCTGCGACACCCAAAGGTCACGAGCGGCGCCCGGTATAACGCACGGCGACCGTCGCGAAACCGTGTGGGGTGCTTAGCAAGGAAGCGGATGACCACCTCGTTTTAGCACTTCGGCATATGCTCTTAGATCACGATGAACGGCAGCCAGCAGTTTTATCGTCACCAGCGCTGAGCTCTGACTCAACGCCCAGCCATAGTCGTGCGGAAACCTCGTCACGTCATCGGTAACGTTTGATCCGTGCTGTAGAGTTCAGGGCCGCCGACGACGCCGTGCGTTGGATTTTGGGTGATACTGATCTGGCCTTGCTGATCGAAAGAGGGGCGATTGATTTCAGCGGTTACGATTTATTCGGATTGCGAAGATTCGGGCGAGAACACCATGCCATGGACATTGGAAGCTCTCTGGTGTCTTCGATGAGAACAACTCGATCTGAAGCCTTGTCTACCTCAGCTCGCAATGCGTTGATCAACGTCGTCTTGCCTCTGAATGTGCCGCCGGTCACAAGAATATTCTTGTGCGCTTCGGCCGCGCATTTCAAAGCAGCTGCTTGCCTCGAGGTCATAACGCCTGTGGCCACGCAGTCATCCAATGTCAACACTGCGACCGTAGGTATTCGTGTCGCGAACACCGGAGCCGCAGCTACCGGCGGCAAAAGTCCCTCGAAACGCCCTCCGGTCCGCAGCAGTTCGGCCGAAACACGCGGGCTGACTGCGTGGACTTCGGCACCGACATGGTGAGCAACCAATCGACGATGGGCTCCCCGCCTGGAGGGGCACTATTTCTCCTGTATCTGCCAAGCCATTCCGCAGCCGGTCGTTCCACAATCGCCCGTTAGGGGTTGAGCATTACCTCCACGACCGTCGAATCTTCGAGAAAGCGAGCGATAGCGGCACCAAACGTGGTGCGCAGCATGTGAGCTCCACGCGAAATCGCTTCCGATTAAATGGAATGATGTACCACCGCCGTCCTCAACAAATGAGGCTGTCCCGAGCGGCCTCGGATGGGGATGATTAGAAAAGCCAGGAAGAGTGTTGGTGCAACAATGCAATTATCGGGTTTGGCAGCGCGACATGAAACCGAGTGATACTGCCGAGCACTTCTCCAGCTTCAGAGGAATAACGCCTCGCCGCAGTAGCTGGGACTAATCCGATCTAATCGTTTATGCGCCCGGAGCCATCGACCGAAAGACTTCGTCGCGAAGATAGAAGTGATGGAAGAGAGCCGCCGCTGCATGCACGCCGGAAACCCAGAGGATGGCGTTGCCGAGAATGGCGTGTATTTTCATGATCAGCTGCCCCAGTCCATGCGCCTTGGCGATCTGGGGGGCGATGTCGCATCCGGGAAGGGTGACGGGAATCCCCTCGAGCCAGGTACCGAGCACCGCCGTCGCTGGAATCGCGATGAGGAGCGCATAAAGCGTGAACTGGACGAGCTTCGCAGCTACAGTCATCCATCGCGACACAGGTTGCTTCGCCGGCGGGCGGTCGATCAGCCGCCATAGCAGCCGCAGCACGACGACAATGAAGACGAGCACTCCGAGCATCTCGTGAATCCTGCGGAGCCCGTCCGCCGCGGCGGAATAGAGTGAATAGCCGTCGCCCCTACTGAGCACATATGCGGCGAGAACCAGCAAGACGGTCAGCCAATGGAAGGCCTGCGCGCCGGCGCCGTAGCGAGAGGAAGTGCTGCGCAAACCGATCATCTAACTCCGATCTTAAGCCCGCCGCAGCGGTTGATGAACGGTGGCGGCGCGTCGCCAGAGATTTGAGCGCTTAGTGATCTTGCCCGGCTTTGCCTTGTCCACCAACAGTTCTCCCGTTTTCAGTTAGCTAATGAAACGCTGAACAACGCAGCCCCTTCGCTCCAGCTCCATTGCAGGCTCTTCGCACCTACGGGCTGCTCCGACCCTGGGCTCCGCAGCGGTACTCTCGCCCTTGCGGTTGGAGCCGCTTGTGGTTTCTCCCTTCGCGCCATCGCCGCAACGGAGCACAGGCTCTCACGCTCCATATGACAGTCTGGTCGAGCTTCGCGCCGCCTACATGCCGGACGTCGCTCGGAACGGCCCAGGCATCCCCCGAGCTGATCCCGAAGGAAGCGCCCCCCAAGTTCTGACATTGCCCAAATCGCTCTTCGACACTTCTGCAGTGGTTTACTTGCGCTCGCCTCTCTCGACCGTGCCCGTCGGAACCGTGTCCTGGCTTCTCCGCAACGCTCACCATCACGGCTCTTGACCGCAAACAGCTTGCGGTGGCTCGAGATCAGCGCCTGATTGCCGAACCGAAGAGCCCTCCTTCATCTCTCGTCCAGTTGCACATCACCGGTACTCATGGCGATGCTCGTGACACACGACCCAAGAGCGATGTACGCATGACCGATGAACGCCTAAAATCTCTCAAATACATGTTGGTCTTCCTCAAACTGGACGCATGTTGATCACTGTACCAAGAACAAAGCACAGTGATCCGGTAAGGTATAGCCAGTTCGCCAGATTGCTCATGCGACAGCCCGTGGATTGACCGGCCGAGGCTCGGCAGGCTTGTTCATTTCGGCATGCATCCTCATTTTTTCCATGGCTACTTCCATCTCACGAGGGAGCCGCACGCTGCCAAGCTTTGGCGTCGCTACCAGCTGTAGTCACCACCAGACGTAAGAGAAGCCGGGATAGTCATAGGTCGGATAGCTGCAATATGAGCCATAGGTGGGATAGCCCGGGTACGAGTTATAGGTGGTATAATTCCATCGCACCGAGAGCGCATCCATCGTCACGGCTGGTACCGCCGCCTTGATCGACGTGCCATTGATGGCACAGCAGACCAGTAGGCGGTGGCGGCTACAGCGACAGCGATTGCGAGGCTGCCGACTTGAATCTTCAGGGTAGATCCAGTTCGTGTTAAACATGGCTATCCGCCACCGACTAGTATGACCTTGCAACGCCGGCAAAGGAAATCACTTCGCGCCATAAAATCGATAGACGATCGTTATTGCACGCCGCGCCGCGTGATGCTGTAGCGAGGAATGCCACCAGCTGCGTCTGCGGAGAGACTTCTAAACCAGTTGTCGTCCTTGGACCAATCGAAGTTGCGCGTGCCAACGCGTGCCGTCCGTCCTTGTCGTTTGGAGGTTTCGTGCAGGCGTTGGAAAATGCCGTGCTTTTATCTTTTCCAGTCCCTCAATTGCGACAGGACAAAAAACCTGGCTGCCCCTAGCCGTCGGTCGCGAGGTAGTTCGACGGGAAGCGCGCGCTTCGGCTCTTCGTCGTCACCTTCTTGAACTCGTAAGCGGTGTCTTGATCGGGCGTTTAGCCGACTGGGACGAGCTGAAGGAAGGGCGTAGTCACGATGCTGCGCTTCTGGCCGGCTTCGTCGGGGCTGAGCGCAAGCCTCGCCTCAGGTCGCGCTCCCAGAGATGGCCGCCCACTTCGCGTCCGCTAATTTAGGGAAGACCTGCAGCTGCGGCACTGTCCCGGTCGGCTTGCTTTTGTCGAACAAGCGCGAGCTGTAGGCTGCACACACCAAAGCCGCTCGTGTCAGCGCGTATTCCGAGCTTTTCACAGACTGCGAGATCTTCAACTGCGATCTCACGATCGAGTTGGATTTTCGCGTTGGCCCGTGTCGCGAGAGCGGAGACGAAAGCGGCGTACCCACCGAACGACATCAGCACCACAATAAAAAATGAAAGCAGGAGCCGCAAACCTACACTACCGTTGCTAGCATTAGCATTGACATCGGTCATCGTAGAGTTCCTGTCAAATGGCTCTCAGGATCAAATATTCGCAGTACGATTTCCTACGCTGTGAACCTAACCCCATGCGCCAACGCTCGGGGCGCAGGAACAACTCCGACGGATAATCGGCGCGTTTCTTACTGGGGATTGATCATATCCCGCGCATAGGCCAGGCCGATACCGTATCCGCCGCCGTGAGCCTCCACGATCGCCCGCGCCCCGTCATAGGTCTCGGCGCGGGTCCAGTCGCGCTGGAGTTCCAGAAGGAGCTGGATCCACGACGTCGGCTTCGCCCCCGCTGCCGCCATTCGTCGCATCGCCAGATCGTGACTGACCGGAGTGAGCCCGCCGCAAGCGTCGCCGACAACATGTACCTCGTACCCCGCCGCGCGCGCGGAGAGCACCGGAAAAGTCACGCAAGCTTCTGTTAGCAGCCCCGAAAAGATCAGTTTCCGCCGTCCAGTCGCCACGATCGCGTCGCGCGCAGCGTCGTCCTCCCACATGTTCATGTTGCGGCGGTCGATCGCCATCACTTCGGGAATCGCGGCGTGAATCGCGGGCATCAGGGGACCGCTGTAGACCTTGGTGGCGGACGTAGATGCCACGATCGGCATACCGAAAACGGTGGCAGTGCGCGCCAGAGCGATCACGTTGTTCAGAAGCATTTGGCGATCGATCGATCCCACGCCGAAAGCAAGTCCGGCCTGCTGATCGACCAGCACCAAGGCGCAATCCTTCGGCTCGATCGGGAGGTCGGGCATTGCCCTCGCGGTTCCAGGTCCTTGCGTCATGATTTCGTTAACTCCAGATATCGGGGATTTATCACCGCCGCTTCGCTTCTGCTCCCGACAGCACAGCCTTGAAGGCGATCTCGATGAGCTGTTCAGGAAAGGCTAGTCTCGTCACACCGATCAAGTTGCTGGCGCACTGGGGTCGTGCCGTGCCGTATACATCCTTGCGCGCCTTGCCCGCGGCGGTGAATGCGGCGTCGACATCGAGTACATAGAGCGTCTCTTCGACGACGTTGTCCAGCGTTGCCCCGAAGCGCGCCAAAAGCTTGACGGCATTGGCGTAGGTTGCGCGCATCTGCTGTTCCATCATCGAGAACTCGGCCGGCTTGCCGGTTTCGTTGAGAGAAGCAGGCGCGATCAGGTGCCCCTTCTCGTCGTGGCTGAACTGGCCGGAGACATGGATAGTATCACCAACCTTGATCGCCTGCGCGTATCCATATGCATCTTCCCACGGCACACCGAAATAGGCGGCCTCTTTTCCATTTGCTGCGACTGCGTTTACTTCGTTGCTTTGCAAATCGAGCCTCCTGGCTTTTCAATCCGGCATCACGTCTCGGTGGCGGCACTGAAAGTTTCGGTATGACGATGCTTTGGAAGATGGCCTTGTAAAGCCAACGAGGGAAATCACCTCTCGCCATAGAGTCGATAGACGATCGTTATTGCGGCCGCGTCGCTAACAGGCCGAACTCATGGTTGTTGCGACCAATGCTGCAAAGTGAAGATTCTTCTTGCCAACCCGGAGCCGCCCACACATGGCCCATCGGCGAAGTGGCGAGACGTCGTTCTGAGGTTAAGGAATGCAACACTTTGGGGCCGACCCTGGCCCCAATGTGTTCTAGCTCGTCGATCCACAGGCCGGCGCTGTCGTAGAAATAGAGTCGTCTTCCGACGGCCGCATAAATCGTGATTTCAAGTGAAGCCACTTGGAACAGCGAGTCGGCCAGGAAGGGGGTCTGCGTTAGCCCAAGGGAGAGGTGATAGCGACCCTCGTCGCCGGCTTCGCCAACCCGATGCTCCAGGCGATCCTCTTCTTCGAGAAGCGCCTGGAATGTGGCGTCGGCTTTCACCAACTGCGGACGTGCCGTCGCACACGTCCGGGGGCAGCTATGGGCCAAAAGGCGGAATTGGAGCTAGCGCGGGGGGCGTCAATACAACGTTCACTCGGTTTCATGCGACGACACGCGGCGCGCCCAAGGCTGCTCCTTTTGGTAGTTACGTTACCGAGCGCCAAACCCAACTAGTCGCTGGCGTCACCGTCAATAATGTCCCCGAACCGCTCCCAAGACTCGCCCCTGAACCTCATCAGTTGCACCTGCGAAATGGGGGCAAAATCGGTGGCAGACGTGTTGATCTTGATGCCCGGCAAGAGCCCACCCAGTTCGAGACCTCTGAGGCTAGCAGCCTGCTTCATCACGTTCTCGCGCGTGAGATCGTCGCCGCAGGCCCTCAGCACATGCTCGAGAGTTTGCGCGATGGTGTATCCATACAGGATCACACTATCCAAGCGATTGGCCTCCGGGTAATATTTATCCAAGAACTCGTTCCAAGTCCTTATGCCAGGGTCATCCTTCCACTGCGGGTCGGTTGGGTCCTTGAGATAGGCCGAGGAGATGATCCCTTGCGAAGCGTCAAATCCGGCGGGCTTCATGACGGCGCCGACTGAGACGGTGGTGTTGTTCAGGAAGTGAAGTGGCTTCCAACCAATCTCGGCCATCTTCCTTATGGCCTGCGCCGCGAACTTCGGCCCAGAGATATCGACGAATACGTCGGCATTTAACGACTTCATCTTGACGATATGCGAGTCGATGGTCGGATCTGTGACCTCGTAGGCGTCCTCCACGATGATCATCGAAGCGGCCTTCTCGCCAAGGCCGTCCTTGAGACCTTTGAGATAATCCTTCCCATAGTCATCGTTCTGGTAGAGGACGGCGATCCTGCCGTTCGGCTTCTCCTTTAGAATGTATCTTGCGTAGATACGCGCCTCGTTTTGGTAGTTGGGCTGCCAACCCATGGACCAGGGGAAGTTTTGTGGGTCATTCCATTTGGTGGCGCCGCTTGCGACGAACAGCTGCGGCACTTTCTTTGCGTTCATATACTTCTGAATAGCGGTATTGGACGGCGTGCCCAACGACTGGAAGATCAACAGCGCCTCATCGCTCTCGACCAGCTTGCGCGCCTGCTCGACCGCCTTTGACGGACTGTAGCCGTCGTCATAGGAAATGAAGGTGATCTGGCGCCCGTTTATGCCGCCTTCCGCGTTGATCTTTTGAAAGTAGGCCGCCTCAGACTTGCCGATAACACCATAGGCCGATGCGGGCCCGCTGTACGGCATGATGTTGCCGATCTTAATCTCGGTATCGGTTGCGCCGGTATCGTATTTCTTCTGGGCAATTGCGCTGCTTCCAGCGGAAGCGAGCAAGATCATGGCGGTCGAAAACGCCGCCAATCGTCGCGCGACGAAGGACATCTCGATTTCTCCCTACGAAAGAATGAATGTGTTTATTCGATTGGGGACTTCTTGCGGGTCTCTCGTCCAATATTGAACACCCCTCAACAGACCTTGTCGATGGAGGGCGCCACGTATCTGAGCCTCCTCATCAATCGCGCGGTTCGGTCAACGTAGCTGACTTTAATCGTCGCAGCCGCTTCGACGGACGAGCCAGGAGTTAGCCACGAACAAGTCCTTGGTCGCCCACTTTCCTCCTTGGGGGCGGCACGTCCGCTTCCGCCGAGTGCAGAAATTGGTCCGGGAGGGTCTTCCGATGGTCAAGCTGCGCAATTCTGCTTAGAACTGGGTCCTGCAGCTGGCGATAGGCCGGATGGTTGAGGTTCTTCACCCTGATTCAGGAGCAGCACAATGCGCCCGCGGCCATCAGCGCAGACCGCTTCGATCTGGGAGCCCCGCTTGGGAAGCAGCGAACCCGAGAACCTCGCAATATTGCTCGTATGCCAGCAGATTCGGCCTTTATCGCTGCGCGGCTGGGAGAACCAGGCGACCTTCGCAGCATGGTCGCCGATCGCTATGAGGGACATCCGACTGTTTCGAGTGCGGCGCAAACGGATACCGGAGACATCGCGGAGTGGCACGTCGACCACGCGGCGCACTTGCAGCTGGTTCATCGACTTCACTTTTCTCACCATGGATGAGATCGACGCGGGTCGGTGATGGACTGGGCCCAATGAGAGCTGTCCGCTTCAGGGTTTGCCTTTCGCTAGTTGTCAGTCCTCGTCTTTGATTTGCCCTTCGGCTTATCTCAAACTCCGAGAGGCCCCTTCACGCCGCCAGTAACGCCCCCACGACTCCGCCAACGACGTCGCCGACCGCCCCCCAACCGGTCCCGCCGCCTTGCTCCCTTGCCGCCCTCCTCGCTAGCTCCTTGTTGTGCACCACCGACGACACCCTGCGCATCGGCTACGATTGGCATCGCAACAACGGTCAGAAACAATAATCATCCACGTCCACTTCATGGGTATCTCGAAGAAAATTGTGAAGCAACCAAGATACCAGCTTGCGTGCGCGAAGGGAGCTTTGATCTGGGTCAATGGGGGTAGAGGACTAGGGCTCGGCCGCGGACCAGTGACGCCGCCAAAATGAAACCCGCCGCTCTCACGGCGTAAACGAGATCACACCGGACACCCCCGGTGCGACGTAACGGTTGGAAGGACGGACATCACTTAATGCAGAACCGGTCGCTCCCGGCGATCAGGACAACCCATGGACCAATATTATCGAAATGCGTGCCTTTGACCGGGACGTGATCCGCGGAAGGTATTATGGCCAGCGGTCATGTGAGCCGCACTAACAGGCCCAACACATCACAGCTCCTACCAACGCCGCACGTGAAGATTCTTCTTCCCAACCCGGAGCCGTCCACACATGGCCCGCTGCAGGATGTTCAATTCACGCTGCATGATTTGACTGTGCGGGCAGGGTGAATTGAAAAGTCGCGCCCTGAGGTTGGGCGGCGGTGGCCCACAGTCGTCCCCCATGCGCTTCAATGATGGTGCGGCAGATCGATAGACCCATCCCCAAGCCGCCGGGCTTTGTCGTGTAGAAGGCCTCAAAGATGCGCTCAAGATCAGCTGAACTCAGACCTGGACCCGAATCCCGCACTACGACGAGCACGCCGTCCGGCTCGCCCTTACCAGTGGTGATCACCAACTCTCGCGATCCCTCGCGGACCGAGCTTAATGCTTCGATGTCGTTGATGATCAGGTTCATGATTACTTGTTGCAGCTGGACCCGATCTCCCTGAATGAGCGGCAAACCCTCCACGAGGTGTGACTGCACCGAAATGCCATTCTTCACGATTTCGCCACGGGTCAGGGCGATGACCTCGAGAATTGCTCCGTTGATGTCCACGTCTTCTTTCCGGAGAGGTGCTTTCTTGAAAAGCGCGCGCATGCGGCCGATGACCTCGCTGACGCGATTGCCGTTTGCAAAGATCCGGTTGAGAGCCTGCCGAGCTTTCTCCAGATCTGCCGGTTCTTTGCTCAGCCAGTGCAACGCCGCAGAGGCGTTGTTGAGCGTCGCCCCGATCGGCTGGTTGACTTCATGGGCAATCGAAGCCGAGAGCTGCCCCATTGTTGCGACGCGATTCGCGTGCACGAGCTCCATCTGCACCTCGCTGTAACGCCGCTCGCCTTCGCCAATTTCCTTCTCCGCCCGCTTGCGCTCGGTTAAGTCGACCACGAAGGCCACGCCCTGGTCGTGTCGCCCGCCGAACGTCGCTGCCCCGACCAGCACCGGCACGCGGCTGCCGCTTTTCAGGAAGTACTCCTTCTCGTAGGGTTGCGCGGTTCCGGTCGCCTCCAGCTCCGCCACACGCCGGTCGTCGGCATCGCGCCATTCGGCGGGCGTCAGATCCCGCCAGCGCAGTCGGCCGGAGACGAGATCGTCGCGGCCGTATCCGACGATGCGGAGAAAAGCTTCGTTGGCATCGATGATCCGACCGTCAAGATCCCACACGAAGATGCCGATGATGTTGGCGTCGACCAGGCGCCGGATCTTGGCTTCGCGTTCGGCGAGATCGAGATACAACCGGGTATTCTCCAGCGCGATGGCCGCCTGCGAGGCGAGCAGCTTGAGGAGAGCGATCCGACCCGACGCAAAAGCGCGCGCAGCCAGGTTGTTCTCGAGATAAAGCACGCCGTTGAGCTTGGCCTCGGTGATCAAGGGCAGACCAAGAATGGATCGCGCATGACGCCGATGGATGTAGGGATCCGCCGAAAACGGGTTCTGAGCCGCGGCATCGTCAAGGATGACGCTCTCCCTGGTGTGCAGGACGTAGTGGAGGATTGCTTCCGGCAGCACCGCCGCAGTCGCGGGTTTGTCGCACAGATGCACGGCGACCATGTCGCCGTCGATCGTGGCTTCGGCGGCGATCCGCGGCTCAGCCCCGCTCGACAGGATCAACAGGCCGCGCTCGGCGCCGGCGTGCTCGATCGCGGTTCGCATGACCGTGATGAGCAGTCTCTCCCGCACGATTGTGCCGGAGACCGCCTGCGATAGCTTGATCACCGTCGCGAGGTCGAGTTGCTCGCCAGACGCTGCGATTGTGCTTGTCGGAGCCGGTGCGGGCTCTTCCATTCTGACGCGCGGATACATCGCATCGAGCTGGCGCACCTTGCCGTCCGCGCCCCAGCGCAGGTAGCAGTCGCGGGCGTTTCTCAGATATAGGTGCGCGATTTGCTCGAAGCCGCACGCGGTGTAAAAGCGCGCTGCCAGCTCGTTGGCGAGCGCCTCGTTGTGGACAAACCCGTTTGCCTGTGCCGAAAGGATGGCTTGTTCGTAAAGGTTCATGGCATCGAATGCGCGGCCCTCAATCCGGGCAATCTCCGCACCAACCAACGCAGCGCGGTTCTCGAAGTTTTCCGCACAGTGTTCCGCCCACACTTCGAGTTGCTTGTGGTGGGCCACAAGAGCCTCAAAATGTTGCTGCCTCTCCTCGGGAGGTGCGCGATGGCATGACGCCGCATGAGCAAGCGCATCATAGAAGCTAAACTCCGCCGTTTCGAACATTGACGGTGACGTCCATAACAGCCGTTGCGCCCTCGCTGAGGCCTCTAGGGCGCCTGCGTTGTCACCGGCAAAGAAGCGTGCCTGCATCTTGCGGATCCAGTACAAGCCCTCGGCCAGCGCCAAAGCTGGGTTGTTCAAACCGTGTTCGAAGAGATGCTCATCGAAGCCATCTTCGTCAAATGAGCCAAATGTCGGCGTCAAGCCACGGAGAGTCCGAATCAATCCGACTTGGGTTCGGACGCGGTCAATGGCAAGACGAAACCGCATCTTCAGCGCAAAGGCGAGACCACGCTCGGCTTCGCGTTGCACCTCATCGAGCGGATCGCCCGCCGCGAGAAGGTTTGTGTTCAAGTGGACGTAGCAGGACGCCTCCCAATTGAGATCGCCGCTTTGGTTTGCGGTTTCGAGCGCGCGACGCACCAGATCGCGGCCACTCCGGATATGTCTCGTCCAAGGAATCACCCCACTCCCAAAGTTGAGAAAAATCCTGGTCTGGAAGCGCTTCAGCCCTCGCTTTTCGACCAAATCGTAGCCGAGCTGGCCGAATCGAAATCCGGCCTCGTAGTCACCGAAGCGTGGCCCTGCAACGTAGCCAAGCACTGTATAGGCCACGCTCGATGCGTCACAGTTGCCACTCTCGAGGCTAAGGTTGACTGCCCGGGAGCTGACTAAGGAAAGCAGGTTCGCATCCGTATACAAGGCAGGCGCCTCGAGCTTGGTCAGAACATCGAGGGTTGCGAGGGATGCCGGGTCGCTTAACAAAGGCAGCTCGACAAGCGCCTCGATCGGCCGGTCTCCGAGGATTAACCAGATCCGCTCGTATTCGCGGCGCACTTCCTCTGCCGTCGGATGCGGCAACCACTCGATGCCGAGATGCCGGAGGAAATCGAGACCGACGGCGACCGCGCGGGGGCTCTGATCGAGGGTCACGTACAGATCCACGCGCAGACACGCGACGGTCGCCCGCTCGACCGGATCTGTGGCGTGAGCCGAAAGCGCTTCCAGGCGCTGTTCCGCTTCCGCGAGCGCACCGGTCAGGAACTCGCATTCGGCCCGATTCAACTCCAGCGCGAAGGCAAGATCGCGCCGTCGCACCCAGCAATCCTCCGCCAACAACGCGGCACCGGCGGTGAGATAGTTCAGCGCCGAGACGTACGCCGTTGAGGCTTTGGCGCGCTCGCCCGCGAGCAGATTGAGCGCGGCGAGCTGCTCGCGCTCCTGCATCGAGGTCATTAAGCTCGCCCCACGATTGAGCTGATTGACGATATCGAAGATCGCCTTCTCCGGTTTGTCGCGAGGCGTAAGCGCCGCGAGCAGTCTCCCTGTTCGAAGGTGTACCTCGCCGCGCAGTTCCTCCGGGATAAGGCCATAAGCAGCCTCACGAAAGCGATCGTGGACGAACCGGTAGGCACCCGCCACACGTTCGACAAACTCTTGATGGCGGGCCGGCCACAAAGTCTTGTCGAGCTGCCCCTCCGCAATCCCGAGGACCCTTGAGAGTGTCGTGCTCTCGGCGATGTCCCCAAGACAAGCTAGCTGCTGCAATGCATTCTGCGCCTCGGTCGGCAGGCGCGTGAGCTTCACGACCATAAGATCAACGACGTTGTCGGTGTAGCCCTTGGCGTGAATGCGGTCGATATCCCAGGACCAGCGCGCGCCATCATGATCGAATGTGAGTAATCCTTCCTCGACGAGCGAGGACAGGAACTGAATGGCGAAAAACGGATTGCCGCCGGTCTTCACGTGCACCAGCTTCGCAAGCGGCGCAGCGCGCTCTAACTCGCAGCGAAGAGCGTCCGCAACCAACTGCCCAAGGTGCTCTTGGGCGAGCGGCGACAGCTTGATCTCCGCGACCTTTCCGCCGGCGGCCTTGATGGCGTCGAGCTTTCTCATTAGCGGATGGGCCGCGGCGACTTCGTTGTCGCGATAGGCACCGATCAGCATGAGGTGCTCCAGATCTGGCCGCAGCAGGTCCTCCAGCAGATCAAGCGTCGCCGCGTCGAGCCACTGCAGGTCGTCGAGGAAGAGCGCCAGTGGATGGTTCGGTCGGGCAAATGCGGCAATGAAGCGCCGAAATACGAGCTGAAAACGGCTTTGTGCCTGCTGTGGCGGCAACTCAGGAACCGGTGGCTGGTCTCCGATGATTAGCTTGAGTTCGGGGATGAGGTCGATCATGAGCCGCCCGTTCGGTCCCAGCGCCTCCAGAAGCGAGTGGCGCCAGCTCTCCAACTCGCTGTCGCTCTTGCTGAGGAGAGGCCGGACGAGGCTTCGAAAAGCTTCCACCAGTGTCGCGTAAGGGATATCGCGCTTGTACTGGTCGAACTTTCCGGACGCGAACAGGCCGCGCGGCTGCACCAGCACCTTGTGCAGTTCGTCGACGACTGAGGACTTGCCGATGCCTGAACATCCTGAGACCAGCACCAACTCTGGCACACCGGTCTTGATGATGCGATCGAAGCAGGAAAGCAACGTCGCGATCTCACGATCTCGTCCGTACAGCTTTTCGGGAATCAGCAGCTGGTTTGGGGTGTCCTGCAGGCCGAGCGGGAAGTCATCGATGCGGCGGCGCGCTTCCCATTCCGCCAGGCAGCGTCGCAGATCGCGCTCGACACCGCCGCCGGTCTGGTAACGATCTTCGGATGTCTTGGCGAGCAGTTTCATGATGATCGCCGAGACGGGCACTGGGACATTCTCTAACCGCTCCCCTGGCGGCACTGGCTTTCTGGCAATATGGCAGTGCACCCACTCCATGGGATCGGCCGCCGTGAAGGGCAGAACGCCCGTGAGCATCTGGTACAGCGTGACGCCGAGGGCGTAGAGATCGCTGCGGGCGTCGACCGAGCGGTTCATCCGCCCGGTTTGTTCGGGTGCCATGTAGGCAAGCGTGCCGGCGAGAGTCTCGGGCGGCTCGGGCACCTGCCGCTCGCGCGGTTGACGCGAGGCGATACCAAACCCGGTAAGTTTGACCTTTCCGGTCGTGCGGTTGACGAGGATATTTGCCGGCTTGATGTCCTTATGCACGAGGCCGCGCCGGTGCGCCTGGCCGAGAGCGCTGGCAATGCCGATGGCGAAGCACAAGAAGCGTCCCAGCTCCAGAGGCGCACCGAGCGGCCGATCCAGCGGTTCGCCGCCGGGATCCTCGAGCACCAGCATGGTCCGACCGCCTTCGCGGGTGAGCTCGATTGGTCGTGCCGACCATGCCCCGTCCAGTTCGTCCTTCAATCCGTATTCATGAGCAAGGCGATCGAGGCTGGCGGGGGTCGGGTGCTCCGTGGCGGGCAGAACGACGAGCACCCTGCACCAGTCGCCATCGGCGCTCCGGCGCTCTCCTCGGCGGAAGATGCGGTCGCCGTCCTGCCATAAGACCCCGAAGTTGCGATCCCCATCAGCGTCGAACCGTATCGAAGGATGCATCAGCCTTCCTCCGCCATCAAGCCGGTTACCGCTGTCGGGCTGAGAAGGCGCTGCATCCCGTTGTTTGGCCACACCCGGCTTAAACAGAAAGTTTAGCACACAACGAGACAGGCGACAGCAGCCCCTGCCCCGAGCCGAAGAAGCTCGAAATTTCCAGTATGCTGGCAGCGTTAGACCGTGCCTCTCTCAACCCCCGCTTGGGACCCTGCCGAACCTCGCGTGGGATCAGCGTTTACGTCGGCTGCTTGAGGACAAGGGAACACGTTGTGCTCGCGGTAAGATATTCCGAGTCTGGCCGATCGCGTCAATTGCTGCGCCCTGCACAAAAGTGGTCATTGTCAGAGCGAAGCGGACATAACCGAAATGGGGTGGACGCTGCATGATCTCACCGGGAGTTAGGAGCGGCCGTGCGGTCTCCTGCCGCGAGACCATGAGGTGCCCGAGCCAGGGATTCAGCCGGTGCCCAGCATAGTTCTTCATCGCCCGCATCTCCGTCGCGGTGCCCAGCGCGTCTGAGACCCGCTTTGCGGTCCGCTCGTCGTTGGTCGCGAAGCTGACGCGGACGTGGCAATTACCTACATTGTCCAGCTCGCGCCGGCGCAACGTGTTCAATAGGTCGCGCTGCAGGATGATGCGCTGCCCTTGCCGGCGCGCCAAACCTTCCCGGACCAGATGCTCGGCGCGCGCTTTCATGGCGTCGCGGGTCTCACGGCCGAATCCTCCCATTGCAAGGGGCAACTGATCGCGTTCAACCAGCCGGTGATCGAGCCAGGTCGCGCCCTTCGCCAAGACCTGCTCTCCAAGATCGAGATCGGAACGGGGCGCGAGCACCACGGCCTGCTGCGGATCGTCGCCCTGACCGAAGCGCCGGACTTCGACGATGCCGCCCAGCGGCGGAGAATGCTCAAAGGCCTCGATGCCGCGGAAACGGAGGTGGTGCGCGCGTCCGTCTGTTCCGTCGACTACGGCATAGGCCTCGCCGGTCAGTTCGTCATGCAATCCTCGATCAACCAGCCGTCCCACGATCTGGGACGCTGGCGACCCACCCTCGATGACGTAGTCGGAAATGCCACGTTCTTCTCCACGCTCGGTGAAGGCGCGGTGCATGGTCTTGATGATGTCACCGCGGACCCCGAGGTCGCGCAAGCTGCGCTCGGCCTCGAGCCCGACCATCCACTCCCCAGGTGCTGCTGACGCCGCAAGGCCCATTTTGTCCAAGTGCTGGAGCCGCCCAACCATCAGGCTTCGGATCTCGGGGTTCGAATTGCCGGGACTTTCAGGGCGCAGATCAATGTAGCCGGTCTCATCGGCCGCCAACCGGATCTCGCGATCGAGCCGAGTCCATCGCTCTGCCGTGATTTCCCTCCCCAGCGAATTGCGGATCTCGTGCTCTGGTTTTGGACCCAGTTCGATCGCGACCAATTCCTCGGCGCGTGAGCGCAAGCCCCGACTGATATAGTCCCGGGAGATCACGAGATCAGCGCCCTTATCATCGACGCCCCGGACAAGAAGATGGGCGTGTGGGTTGTCAGTATTCCAGTGATCGACGGCTACCCAATCGAGTCGCGTGCCGAGGTCGGCCTCCATTTGCCGCGCGAGATCGCGAGCGAAGGCCTTGAGGTCGGTCACCTCGCCGGCATCCTCGGGCGAGACGATGAAACGGAAATGATGACGATCGTCCTGACACCGTTCCGCGAAAGCCGCGCCGTCGGCGCGGTCGCTGCTGGCGTCGAACATCTCGGCTCTCTCACCGCTCCGAGTAACGCCATCGCGTTTCAAGTACGAAAGATGGGCGGTCAGCGGCGCCGAGCGGAATGCTCGTCCTTTATGGCGAACAACGCGCGCCTTCACCACAGCTCGCCGCGTCGGGCTGAACAATCTGCTGCGGCTGAACGCGAGCCTGCCGCGGCCAAACGTCGAACGCCCATAGGCCCTGGCACGCTTGCCAGCCGCAGCCTGACCCGAGGTATGGCCAGCTTTCTTCGCGGCACGTAGCACCTGATTGATGAAGCTCTTCGGCTTGGGTGCGCGGGTGCTCCGAATACGCCCGGGTCGAATACGCAGATCACTGTCGCCGACGGCCATGGTCAGCCCTCAAACCGTGCAAGAATGCCCATAGTGCCGAAAATGTCCTTGATTGCATTGTTGAATCTGCAAGGCGCGGCACGCGCCACGACCGACTGGCACGCCAGAACCCAAGCCATGCCAATGGCTTGCGGTTCGACCGGCGAGCCCCTTTTATCTCGCCTTCCTAATCGGGCGTTCAAAGTCAACTCATTCCTACGCTTTTCTTCGACTCTTCGCACTTCAGCCATGACAGACTCCCTGCATCGACAACGCGCACGCGTCACCGCAACGCTTGCGATCAGCATTCACCAAGCGGGGTCCATGCGTTCCTTCGCGTTCAGCACTTCGGCCGTCGCATGCTCTTCATCAGGTTCGTAAACAGGGCTGTCCAAGCAGTCTGGCGCTCTCGTTCCCGAAGGACGGCAGCAGGCAAGAGATAGCGGACATTCCCCGTTTCGCGGCCCCGCCAGGGGACGCTCACCGCGCGCGCGGATCTCTAAATTCGTTCCCTCCTCAGCATGCTGGGAGCAGTCCAGCGCCTTCCTATACTCGTCTACGTAGCTGCTACTGCGCTGGCTTTAGGCGCAGCCGTTGCGTGACCTTGGCACCGAATCCGACGTGGAAATCGGTCTCGCTGACCCACATCCGGTGGAGAATACCCGCGAGCTTTCGTGCGACCGCGGCAATCGCACACAGCATGCTTGACCGCTTGGCGATCCGTAGGCCCCACGCCCGCAATGCCGACCATTTTCTGACCCGCAGCAGCAGACTTGCGGCGGCTTCACACAGCGCCTCCCGCACGGAGATATCGCCTTGCTTGCTGATGCGACCTTCAAAATCGATCGATGTACCGGACTGGTGGCGCTTCGGTGTCAGGCCAAAATGGGCGCCCACCGTGCGGGATCGGGCACAGCGATGAGGGTCATCAACGCCAACCTTGAACGACAAGGCGACGACCGGACCGACGCCCGGAACCGTCATCAGACGCCGGCAAACAGGATCATGCTGGACCACCTGCAGGAGCACACGATGCAGCCGATCGTAGCCCTCGCGGAGCGCGCGGCGTACGTCCAGCATGACCTGGATAGACATCACAAAAATCGGATCGCTGTGCTCGATCAGTTCGCGGACACGGGCCTCAAAGGACCCTCGGGCGACCGCTCCGACGAGCAATCCATAGGCCCGCAGTGCGCCCCGAACATGGTTCTCGAGGTCGATCAGCTTGCGCTTGAGCAGCTTCCGGTTGGTCAACAACGTACGCATTTTCTGCATGTCGATATTCTTGACATGCACGGCGCGGTACCAGCCCAGCCGCATCATCTGCGCGATGCCGCGCGCATCGTTTCGGTCGGTTTTGTTGCGCATTGTCGATAGCGAGACGCGCATATGGCGCGCCTCCACGACAATGATTGGAAGCCCGACTGACTGCAATTCGCGGTACAGCCAGATGCCAAGCGATGACGCCTCGACCCCGACCCTATCGAGGCGATCCGCGTAGCCCTCTACAGCGGAGCGGATCGCCTCCGGCTCCGTGCTGACCTTGATTTCGCGGACCGTAAGACCTTCACTATCGACGATGCAAACGCTGGTTTCTTCAAGGCCGACGTCCAATCCAACGTACAGTTTCATCGGAGCTCTCCCTTGTGGCAACGACCTTCCAAGTCGTTGCACCAGGCTCCGGATTCGGCCACGGCCGTCTTATCCCCGTGCACCGGTATCTCGAAGCCCGATTTGAAGAGCCGTCCTCCCGTCGTGCTTCCCAGCTCTCCCCACGTCTCCGCAGATATCCCCCAACAGCACTCGAACGTTCGCACGATTGCGCAGCGGGTCATCGCCGCTCTCCCGCATCGAGCCTTACGACAAATATCCCGGTTGGCTTCGGAACGATGGCCGACGGCGCGTGCCCCCTTGAAGCGGTGAGTTGCTGTCGCTCGACAGCGACGATGCGGTCAGACTGAGCAGGAAAGATGGACGAAGCTGACCGGTCAAAGAGCTCTCTCAGATATGCTGCGCCGGCCAGAATGTTGTCGTGCGGGTCGTACGGATCATTTCCCAGATCATAGCGCTGGCGAAATTCGGCCCAGGTCGCCGGCATGATTTGCATCAACCCTATTGCGCCCTTACCCGATTTGGCGTGCGCATCTCCATCGCTCTCGATCCGCAGGATTGATTGAATCCACTGCACCGGAATGACAAACCGCTGCGCGGCTTCTCCGATGAAATGCTCGAACAGGCCGGTGGTCTGGCCCCTCGTCGGATGCGCGACCTCTTGCTCATCGGCGCGTACAAAACTGCAGACTATCGACAGAACGAACAGCAGTGGCACGACGGCCCAAACACTCGCTCTCGATAACCCCAAGCATGCCGCCGTGCTCGCGACCGTCCAGGGTAAAGCTGCTTCGCGCCGGCCGTTCGGCCGCCCTGGACCGCCGCTCCGCGCGGCGGCACTGCAATCGCTGGTCGGGACAGAGGAATGGTGCCGCGACTGATCGAACAGAGGAATGACAGATCGAAAGTACGGAAGGGCCACGATCATTCCTCCCAAGTCCACACCGGGCGCGCACGGCCGATCACAGCCGATGCGGGTAGAACGCCGAAGTAGCGGCCATCCAGCGAGTCGTCAGTCTGCCAATTCATGAGAAAGAGCTCACCCTCACCGACGGCTCGGCAACCCTGCCAATTCGGCAGAGGTCGGCCGCGCTCGTCGCGTTCTCGTGCCTCCCCCATGACGACGGTGTCGACCGAGATCGTGACACCCTCTCTGCAAACTGTTTGTCCGGGCAGCGCCAGTACCCGCTTGAGCATGGGGACGCCGATCGGTAGATAGCCGTTCAAATCAAGAAAGGCCGCAAGTGGCTCGGGTGGCTGGAGCGCAACCAACTCCGTAACGTAAAATTCTTCGGCAGACTGCAAGCGGTAGAGCCCAATCGGGACACTCTGCGATGCATTCCAGACGTAGAGCGGGTTTATGTCTGCGATCATCGTTGCGGCAAGCGCAGCCACTCCCGCAGATGTCACGGTCAGCGTCTTCAGGCTCCCCTTCATTTCATGACCCTCTGCCGATGGAGCCAGGCCTGATGACGTGCCTTCGTGTACGAGCGCGGGCTCTCGTTGACCGAGAGATGGTTGTGAACGTGCTGCCAATGATCCGGGGCTACATCCGCAGGATTGACGCCAAGCGCCTCAATGGCATCGATCGCCTGCAGCACCCGCTCGACTTTTTGCCAGCCGGCCAGCCGCAGCAAACTCTCTGCCCCGGGCTTCACATAGGGCACGGTCGAACAGCGTTGCCCCGGTGCGACCGCTCGCAAGACATCGATACGCGAGATGACGGTTCCAAAGTCATTGGACATCCAGCGTACGAATGCAAAGATGCTGCCCGGTGTGAAAGACAGGATTCGCCGCGAACGATCGATCCTCTGCTCCTCAGCGATGCGACCGAAGCGAACGCGATTCTCGATGCGCTTCTCGAGCCACAGCACCTCCACTTGCGTGAGATCGCTCATGCGGCGGCTCCTTCGGTTTGGAGACCACACTGCCGCCGACGAACAAGCCCAGCACAGGTTTTGGAGCGGTCCGTTAGAAGAAATCCGAAGGATTTCCAGTTAGTAAGGTTAGAGCGGCCGGAAAGAGCAGAGAAACAAGCCCTTAAGCCTGATTCCGGTCCCTGATAGCACGAGGATCCGGTCCCCGATGGCACGAGGGTCGTGGTCCCCGATAGCACGAGCTGATTCACAGATTGTCCTCCGAGTTCGAAATGAGACCGCGCTTGCGAAGTCTCGTAGTCAGCGCCTCGACGGCGATGGGCTTGAAGTTCAGCCGTTCAGACCCATTCGGATCGCGCGTGAGGATCAGCTCGTAGCCTGGCAATGTCTGCTGGCTGACCACTTGGCGCACGTCGTATGCGAAGTGTTTGAGCGGGGAGAGGCTGCCGGACTTGGCATGGAGGTGCACAAGGTCAAAAGCTCCAGCCACCATCCTGATGACCGCCGTGCTTGCGGACGAGACGATAAAGCCAGCGCTCAAGGCCGCCCGTCAGATCGAAATAGGCGCGATCAATCGTCAGCACGAGCGCATCATCAATGACGCCGGCATAGAACCAATCCGGCAGGATCAGTTCGAGCCCGAGTGGACGGCCGTTTGCATCGGCTGTCTCCTTCCACTCGTTGATCCACGAGAAACGATGACGCCGCCGCTCAGTCGGCTGACGGATCGACGTCATCACCGTCGTCGACTGCAGCCTGTCGAGACCGGCCTTCAGCCGGTCATAATCTCGCGCACTCGTCCCGCGGCCGACAAATGTCAGAATCTCGTACGGCGTTGCAGCCATTAACCGAGAGGTCTTCAAGCCGGCATCACGAGCCTCGACAATCTGGGATGCAGCCCAGATCAATACGTCAGCATCCCAAATGGTGGCCATGCCGTGCTCAGGCACGGTTTCGACGCGGATGGAGATTGACCCGGCACGAAAATCGATCGGCACAATCCGCTTCGTTTTTGCAAGCGAGAAGAACGGGTATGCCATCAGATCTTGCGCGTCTCGGGGCGCCAGATCGCCGGGCAATGCCCGAAAGAGTTCGAGCTGATCGCGCTCGGAACGGTGCTTGTGTCGCATGATCTTTGCCTCCGACGTGAATCAGCGGCGTTCCTGGCCCGCATATGGGCGCAAGGTCGACTGCTTCTTGGCGGGCAACACCGTCCCCCTGCCGGGATCGGACGTCGACGTCTTGGCGCCCCGATCGGCCCAGGCTTTCAGATCGTCCAAAGCGTAGACGACACGTCCGCCGATCTTCCGATAAGTCGGCCCGGTGCCGTACGTCCGATGCTTCTCAAGCGTGCGACCGGAGAGGCCGAGATAGCGCGCAGCCTCCGGAGTTCGCAGGAAACGCGGTGGTAGGCCGGCCATCGGATCGGGCATTTGAAAGCTCCAGAGTGACGCGCGCCGTGCACGGCGGTGCCGGCGTGTCTGGGGTCATCATGGAGAAGGGCGCTGTCGGAGGGGGATGCCGGAAATTGGAGGCGCGACTTTCGATACCCCCGGAGAGGAGCGCTAAGAGTCTTTGCGCGCCGGTCGCAATAGTTTGCGGTACCCGCCGCGCACCAACGCGGCACCGCTCTGCACCATACGGATAGTCCGGTTGCGCAGATCGTGTGTTTTCCACGCGCGATCCGGGATGTGCTTTTGACCAAAGAGTGTTGCTGCGACGATGCGATAGGGGCCGCCGGCACCATGAGCGTCGAGCGCGCGCAGAGCCGCGCTCAAGCGCTCGCGCTTCTGCTTGGACAGCTCATGAAAGGCCGGGCCCGCCGGCCGCCCGCTTATGGCGCGCCACAACCGTCGTGCTGCGTACGCACGCGCGTCGAAGTCCCTGTCGAACGGCAGCTCGGCCACGTAGAGGGCGCCGACTCTTGGCGGCTCCCTTGACCAGACGCGATGATCGACTGCGCCAATCCGCGGAACCGCGTGCCAACCATCCTCGACGCGGCGCACCTGGCCGGCCGCAAGCTCTAAGGGTCGCGGAGATGCAGCAACTTGATCAAGAGATGGCGGCGCTACTGCGATTGGAACGACTGTCGGGAGAACTTCAGGCGCCCAATAGATGGTCTCTTCCCTGAATGACCGCCGAGGGTCATGGGCAAAAGCAGATACCCCATTTCCTCCTGAATTCGGGCGTCACTTGACCATCCGGGCTGCTGGCAATCATCGCGTCGTAGTCGCGTTGATAGTCCGTATTGCGACGTAGGCATTCCCAGGCGATGTCGGTGATTTCTGCATCATCAAGGCTTCGGTAGGACTCCGGCGAACGCCAGTCGAACTCAGGCATAACTTCAATTCCATTGCACGCAACTAGCTAAGATTGCGGCGCAATAGTTGTGATCGATGCGGTTGTGGGAAGTCCCTATTTGAGCACCACGTGCACCACGGCTCAACCGGAGAAAGGGATTTTCAGCCTAAGCTTTACGGGGATGGTTTTCTTCTAGTTTGTGCCTTTGCCGCGCAAAAGACGCCCCTGTTCGGATACCCACTTAGCGCGAGAAAGATGACTCCGGTAAGCGTTGAGCGCGCGGTCCGGCTCACTGTCCGGATCAAGATGTAAGACTATTCGGGCCACTTCCCGCCAGTCCGCTCCCTCACCTTCGGCCTGCAGAAGCCGAACGTAAGTTACAACATGCTGCTCGTCGTACTCTGTCGGGGTAGCGGCAGTCGGCGCTACATCCGCAACGTCTGGATCCAGAGACGGTGTCTTCATGTATTTTTCAGAACTGCCTAAAAGCTGCACCACGTCTTGCGAGCCAAACTAGCCAAATACATGGGTTATAGCCAGTGGTTTGATGGCCTACAAAATGGCTGCCTCTGCGCATGGACGCTCGTGCGCTCGTGGCCTGGAATGTTCGTCGGATCCGCGTCAATCGCGGTGTCCCTCAGGAACAATTGGCATATGACGCGGGAATCGATCGTTCGTACATGAGTGGCATTGAACGGCAAGCTGAGAACCCCACTATCGATCTGCTTGACCGGCTCGCTAGGGCCCTCGGTGTTCAATTATCGGAGTTCTTCCTTCAGCCTCCTCGGGGAGCAGCGGCGCCAAAAGCATTGCCAAAGGGTCGAAAGCCGATCCGATCACCTCCTAAAAAGAAGTAGCGCCTTCGTAATCTTTTTGACCATTCGGAATGACTGCATGTGCGGGCATTGCTTGCCGTTTTTCTTCCGCGAGTCGGGCCGCAGGCCCGGCGAGTCCCGGACGCGGATATGTGTCCACGCCGCTGATCCGGCTTGCCGGTCGGCGGCGACGCACAACCCCCTGAGAAGAAAGCCGCGCAGCCCTACCGACTGCGCGACTTATCCCATCAGATGGCCCGCTCCATCAAACGCTTTGCCTTGCCTTCCAGTTCAAGGCGCGTGTCCTGATGAGCCTTACCGCGAGCAAATGCGGTAATGCCCTGCACAAAATCAAAGATGCTTTCAGGCTTGCGGCTTTCCTCGCAAAAGACGGTCTCGACGATCTTCGTCGCGTCGGACTTGGAAAACCCCCCCTTACGCAGGAAGTTCTCCCGGTCTTCGTCCGTTCGGGCAACGATCCGCTCCCGCACAGCCTTGATACCCGCCACGAAGGGCGTCGGCGAAGAATTGGCAAAGCGCGTCAACGCTGGAGCAGCTTCATGAGCAAACCGTTGCGCCGCGAACTTCGAATGCCGGATCGTGATTTCCTCGAAACTCTCCACGCCCCACAGGTTACGGTTCATGCAGACGGCGCGGAGGTAGAAGCTCGCAATTCCTAACGTCTTGCTGCCGACCTCGCTATTCCAGCAATAGAATCCCCGGAAATACAAATCCGGTGAACCATCCGCCAAACGCCCCGCTTCGATTGGCTTCGTGTCGTCGACCAGAAACAGGAACACATCGCGATCGCTGGCGTAGAGCGTCGTCGTGTCCTTGGTCACGTCCACAAATGGATTGTGGGTCATGGTTGACCAATCCAGCACGCCCAGGACTTTCCAGCGCGTATCGCCCGTGCCGTTGCCTGCGATCTTCATGACCGCGGCCGCAAGCGCGGCGACGAGCGTGCACAATTGGCCAAAGCTCCAATGTGTCGGCGCCACGGGCTCGTCACGTCCTGGCACCATCAAGGCCAGCCGCTCGGAATTCTCCCGGCTCGCTTCGACCCTGATGGCCCGGCTTTCCACAGTCCGCGCTTGCGCGCGCTCTGCGCGGCCTCGCACTGCCTCATAGAGGTCCGGGAGATTCAGATAGCGTTCGTCATCCGGCCGGGCAAACCACTCGGACGATACCCGGCCGATCCGCTGGCCACGCGATACATCCACCCGGAAGCCCGCGGCGGCAGGCTGTTCGTTCTGAGACGAGGACATCATGTTCATGGTCTTATTCCTTTGAGCTGAGGTTGAAGCGCAGCGCTGCGCTGCAACCCTGCCCGTCGGCGAGACCTGGGGTAGCAAGGGCCAGGGCGGCAGGACCGGAGGGGGATCACCCGCCCAAAGGGGCGCGCTCGTAAGCGCGCGTCTGCACGCGCCCTGACGACCTTGATCGTCAGGAGATCATGGCGCGGAAGACCGGGGATACCGGTCCTGCCGGCGCGCGGCAGCGTGCTTCACCCTTGCCCGCGCGAGGGCGGAGCCCTTAGCAACTCTCTTCAAGAGAAATGCTCTTCCTGCTTCCCTGCAAAGCGGCAAAAGAAACGCAAAAAGCCCCGCCTCCAGAGGAGGCGGGGCCAAGGATCCCGGGAGGATCAGTTGCCGTTGCGGCGAGACCAGATCAGTAGGCCGCCCGCTCTCGATCAACATCGGGCTGGCAGAGCCCGAGATTATCGATCCCCACGCCTTCGATTTTGTCGCCGGTGTAAGTCACCCCAACCGTCAGCACCCGTTTCATGCGTCGTTCCCTCCGGCCGCCTGCTCGGCCGCCTCTCTCGCTTTCACTTCCAAAACCTCTCCGCGGCCGCCGACGAGCGCGATCTTGATGCCGGCCAGTGCGCAACGGGGCGCAAGCCGCTCGGCCAGGCGCAAGGTGCCGTCGGTCAGCGGCGCCACGGCGACCTGACGCCCCTGCGCTGGCGTCGCCATCAGCAGGCCGACGGTTTCGCAAAGACCGCGGTAGAGCCGCGACACTTGACCTGGATGCCGCGTGTTGATGATGCCGCCCTTGCATTCAGCCGCGATGACATGGTCTCCGACAGCCGCGACGACATCACCGAGCCCGGACTTCGGGTTGATGGTGATCGTCTGGCCCGCCGGATTTCGATAGACCCCGCCATAGGTGGTGCTACCGAGGCCGGAGACCTTGGTGAACGCCCGCCGGCCCAGCCAACCCGCGAAATCGAACTGCTTTCCGTGTTCGCCATCGGGATGGACACGGATGTCCCGTGCGCTCTGCGTGCGGAGCAAATGCATCGCGTAGGCGACCATCACGGCGCCTTCGTAGAGATGATGTTCGTGGGGACCGTCCGACTTGCCGGCGCGGTTCGGCGGCGGCTCCAGCGCCGTCACGAGATCCTCGAAATCCAATCCAGCCTCCCCCGCGATATCTGCGGACGCGCGGCGCGCCACCATTGACAGGCGCTTGTAACCGGCCATATTTGCCCGGTAAAGGAGGGCCTGTCATGTTTGCCTATAACCCCGAGAAGTTTGCGTCGCTGTACGCAACCGAGCTTGGTCAGCGCATCTGGACCTTCCTCACACAGCCCGAGAATGTCGCGCGCCTGGAAACCGCATCCGAACTCGGCAAGCCCGCGGTCGAAGGCATTGAGGAGCAGCTCCTGGCGGAGTTTCGCGAAGAGGTCCTGGCCGACCGCGTGAAGCAGATGGTCGGCCATATGGTGCGGCAGATCCTAGAGCAACGCGATTGGGTGCTCGACCAGACCGACGTGAAAGTCCAGTCCGTCCCCTTCAGCAAGGCGGCGCGCTATCGGCGACCTGACTGGTTCACCTTTCACGCCTTCCGAAACAGCAGCGATCCGCGCGACGTCGTCATCACCGATCGTCGGCAAAAGCCGACGCTGCCCGCCGGCGCGCGCTGGACCTTCTACGCTACCTTCGCCAGCCCGCTGAAGGCGGCGGTGGCGTTCGGCGTCAACGACATCAAGCAGCTTCGTCAGCAGGTCCATTCGCACGGCTATCACCGGGTACAAGTCTCCCGCACGCTGCGCCGGGCATGAGACGAGCAGACGATGAGTGATCTATTCGACGTCGACGGCGCCAATCTCGATCGCGGGTTCGAAAACCTGAAAGCCGCCGAGCTTCCGATCGAGCAGCAGCTTCACGCCATGCTGCAAGAGATGTGGGAGCGTTACGAGCCCTATGCCGATCCCGACTTTCGGCAGGGCTTCGCACGCGATGTCGATGGCCGCTTCTGGGAAATGAATCTGGGCTGCACCCTGCTCGATGCTGGCCGCACCCTGCTTCCCGTCGTCGAGCGCCAGCGCGAAGGCGGTCAGCCGGATCTCTGCGTCCTGGAAGATGGCCACCGCATCTGGATCGAGGCCATCACCCCAGATGAAGGCGCACCGGGTCCTGACCAGATCGTGCGTCCCGTTCCCCTCAACGAGGGCGGCGGCCTCTTCGCCGCACCGATCCGTCAGGCGCAGTTGCGCACGTCCGGGGCGTTCTGGACCAAGGCGCAGAGGATCGCGCGCTATCTCGAACAGGGCGTGATCGGCCCGGACGACACGAGGATCATCGCGATCAGTGCAAGCCGCTTCGGCGTCTATGTCGCCGAGCAGCCGTTGCCGCTGATCATGACCACGTTATTTCCGATCGGAGACGTCTACATCACCATCGATCGCGAGACCGGCGACGTCGTTGAAGAAGGATTTCACCCAGCTCCCTTAATCAACCGCGAACGCAATCCGATCCCGCGCACAGCATTTCTCGACGATCGCTTTGCCGACATCTCAGGCGTGATCTGGTCGCGCGTTGGCCTCGGCAACTTGTCGCGCCGGACCCGCCCGCTGACCTATGTCCACAATCCCCTGGCGCAGGTTCCGCTGGCGACAAACTGGGGAGTTTGGGATCGCGAGTTCGTCATCACGCCGCGCGGCGACGAATGGGAGGCCAACGACATCCTGGCGCAAGCCGCCGCGGAGGCATCATGACGACGCGCCCGAATGCCGACGCCTGGCGCCTTTCGGCCCGTGAGGTAGACCATGGCCGTCGGCGATGAGCAGCGACTGATCACGCCGATCAGCCAGCGGCAGTTCGAGCTCTATGCGCTGTCGCTCGAACGTGGGCCCAATTTCGATCCCGCGCAGATTTTCGGGAGCTACCAGGCCGGGCGCGGCAGCGCGAGCGGCTGTATCCTCCTCGATCCGGAGGGCGGGACCTTCACCACCCTGGCCCTGCGCAGGCGTGTCGATCATCGCTGGGTCCGCGTCGAGGAAGGCGGCCCCCTTCCCACTCCCGAGGCCGCGCTGGATCACCTCAGCATCAGCATGCGCGCTGGCGAGCCGCCCGAGCCATTGCCGCCGGGCGCGCGGCGGCGGCCGCTTCTGGTGAAGACCGGATCGCGAGGGACATCGCCGGAGTTCGACCTTCTGACGAGCACGATCAGCCATCTCCCGGCGCTGATGGCGCTCGGCGAATGCTATCTCGCGCTTCCCAATCCGGATGCCAATTTCGTCACCGATCTGCAAACCAACAATTTCCCGTCTCGCCTCTTCGAACTCTACCTTCTTGCCTGCTTCCGCGAGCAAGGTCTGATCGTCCGGCAGGAGCATGTTTCGCCGGACTTCCTGATCGAGAACGATGACGCCGCCTGCTGGATCGAGGCCGTGACCGCGAACTCCGAAACGCCCCGCTCCGGCGGGATTGGGGACTGGGTGCATGCTCCGGTCGATCGGAATGAGCGGATGACTGGCGCGCCAGCCGAGCGCTTCGCTAAGACGCTGCGCGGCAAGCTTCAGCGCAACTATCATGAGCTGGATCATGTGAAGGGGATGCCCTTCGCTTTGGCGATCGCCGACTTCCATGAATCCGGCTCGATGGTTTGGAGCCGCGAGGCTTTGCCGACCTATCTCTACGGCCTACGTGCAGATGTGGAAGGCGAAGGCGTCCGGCGCCGTGCGATCGGCACGCGGATCAATAATCTTACAGGCAAGCACGGCATTCCGGCCGGGCTGTTCCGCGATCCCGAGTTCGCTCACCTGTCCGCCGTCATTTTCAGCAACGCGGCCACGCTCGCCAAATTCAACCGCATGGGCTTTCTCGCCGGATGGCGGCCGCCGGGCCTCACCATGACCCGCCGCGGCATTCTCTACGACCGAACGCCGGGCGCGCTGGAGCCCATTGATTTCAACCTTCCGGTCGATAGCGCCGACTATCAGGCGCTTTGGCCTTGGGGCGAAGCCTGGTGCCAGGAACTGGAGGTCTTCCACAACCCGCAGGCGACGCGTCCCACTCCCTTCGATCTCATCCCTGGGGCGACCCACTGGTTCGAGAGCGGCGGCGACGTTGAGTGCAGAACCATGTGGGCGAACTCGGTCATTTCATCGATTACTCATTTGCGCATGGCCGGCGAGCCCGAGAAGACGAGCGGCGCCCGAAGCGAAAGCGAGCGGCCATGACCCGTCCGTCAGCCTACCCTCGCCACCGTCGCTAATCAGAGGAGAACCGCCAAGTATGGCGACCGAACCATCCAACCGGACGACCGTCCTCCACCTCTTGCGCGGCGCTGTCCCCGAGCGCGCCGGCGAGATCAGCGGTCTATGGAGCCAATACGGCCATGCCGTCGAAGTCGCGCCCAGCACCAAGGGCGTCACGATGAATGCGGACGCCAGCCGCATCAAGTTCGACACCAAGACGATCGACTTCTTTTGGCTGCTCGGCTTCAGCGCCTGGCGCGTAATCGAGGTCTATTCGCCCGCCCTGGTGCTCGCGACACTGACCGGGATATCGCTTGATCAGGCGCTCAACATCGACGCCGAACGGGGGCAATACGAGTTCGACTACAAACAGCGCATCGCCAGCGCCCAATCGCTCATTGCCGCCGAGCAAACCCCGGACGTTTCCTGGCCGGCGGACGTTCCTCAGCCGATCGCCGACCGCGACGGCCTGGGCGACAATCAACTCAAGGCCGTCTTCGACCTGGTCGCGCTGGCCCTTGCTTTCGCACTGCTGCACGAGTTTCGACACGTCATGTATTGCGCCGACAACAGCGCGCCCTCGACGCTGCCAGAAGAGGAAATCGGCTGCGATAACTGGGCTCGCGAGTTCATGACGAGCGGTCTCGCCGCCTACGCGAAGGAGCACGGTCACGACTACGCCCAAGTGCAGCAAAAGCGTGCGATGGGAATAGCGCTCGCCGCCGTGATCATTCATGCGATGACGCCCACCCACGCGCATTGGGGCAATCGGCAATATCCGCCGATCGCCGAGCGGCTGACAGCGATGATCGGCGGCTACAATCTGCCCCCCGGCTCGTCCTTCTGGCCCTTCACGGCCTGCCTTCTGATCGCGCTCATGAGGCAGGAGAACCGGACGCTCGACATCGTCGCGCACTCAAACCAGGAAATGGTCGAAGCCCTGCTCGACCGGCTCCGTTGACGCTGCGAGGACCGCGACGTGCCGGTCTATTTCATTGGCGAAGATGAAAACGGATGCTCCCCGATCAAGATCGGCGTGGCGAAAAACATCGAGGCGCGCAAGCGCAACCTCCAGACAGGGAATCCCTTGGAGCTGCGGCTGCTGGGGTGGATCGAAGCGACCGACACCTTCCAGCTTGAACGAGAGCTGCACCAGCATTTTGGATCGACCCATGTGCGTGGAGAATGGTTCGACATCGAACCGGGTGACATTCTCGCCATTCTCAAGCGCGCTGGCCGCGATGGATTTGTCGCTAAAAACGCCGACGCGTTCCAGGTCGTTGGATATGATCGAAACGCCATTCCTGAATATCTCGGCGTGTGGGAGTGGGCCGATCTAGAGATCGACGAGTGCTGCCCGTTCTGCGGATGCCTGTGCGGCATGCATTTTCAGGAAGCCTCGCAGATGTACTATTGCATCCGATGCGACACGCTGACCGACTTTTCCGAGCTCGATCCGCGTGAGTATCCGCCGGACGAGTGATGTCCTGAAACGCGGAAAGATGCCAACCCGGAGAAGCTGAAACCCGGCTTTGCGCTTCTGAGGGGAACGCCTTGCGGCCGGCATTCGTCTCAGCCGATCCCTTTTGCGCCCCCCGCAACGCCCCTTCAGAGTGAGAGTGCGGACCGGCTTCGCTGCGACGGGTGGCCCGCCGCGGAGATCGGTGATGTCCAGAAAGACCAGACAAGCTCGGACTGGCCAGGACCGGGCGAGCCCATATGATGAAATCACCGACAATATCATCGCAGAACTTGAGGCCGGGCGCGTGCCTGGGTCCAACCTTGGAGGACGGCGGCTGCGAAGGCGCCGCTTGCCAACGCCGCGACCAAGGCGGAATTATTCCGGGATCAACGTGCTGATCCTTTGGAGCGCCGCGGTGAACACAGCTTTTCGGGCCAGAGCCGGCTCACCTCCGCCAGGCGCTCCCGCTCGGCGGCAATGTCCGCAACGGCGAGCGCGGCACGACCTTCGTGTACGCCGACCGATTCGCAACCGACGCGCCCGAGCAGGCGCGAGCGGCGATCGTTTGCTGCGCAATCTTGCTATGCTCGGATCCTTCCCTCCTACTGATTCGCGCCTGCCATGAGCATTTTATCGAGCGACCCGACTACTCAGCTCGCATTCTCAACGTTCGAGAGCAAAGGCGTCTATGCCTTGCTTCTCGGCTCTGGTCTCTCTCGTACGGCCGGGATTCCAACTGGCTGGGAGATCACTTTGGACTTGGTTCGTCGGGTCGCTCTCGCGCAAGGCGTAGAGAACCAGGCCGATTGGGCGACGTGGTATCGCAAAAAGTATTCTGCGGAACCCGACTATTCAGCGATTCTGGCAGAACTAGCGGCCTCGCCTGCCGAACGGCGATCCATCTTACATTCGTACATAGAGCCTGACGAAGACGACCGCGCAGAGGGACAGAAACTTCCAACTGCCGCGCACCATGCCATCGCCGGCCTAGTTCGCGACGGGTATGTTCGGGTGATAGTAACAACCAATTTCGATCGGTTGCTAGAAAACGCCCTGCGCGAAGTTGGCGTGGAGCCAACTGTCGTCACCTCCGTTGACACTTTGTCAGGAGCCGAGCCGCTCACGCATAGCCCGTGCTACGTGCTGAAGCTTCATGGTGACTATAAGGATGCACGCATCCTGAACACCGACGAAGAGTTAGGCGCTTAGGCGACCGGGCAAACTTTGCCTGCGACACCGCCGAGCCGGCAATTTTTTCAGGCCGGCCAGAGTTGCCCGATGAGCACGAGCCCGGAAACATCTGGAAATCCAACGAAAGGATTTGGCACGCACGTTGCTTGCCCTTCGCGATCGTCTTGAGGGGCCGAACATGCAAGTCACGGCAGGAGCATCAATCTTCGGCTACCAGCCTGCAAAGGCCGGCTCATCGACCGGTGCATCGAAGCCGTCGGTGACCGACAATAGGCTCCCGCAAGCCAACGAAGATAGTGCATCGGGCGACAGCAGCGTCGTGCAGGAGTTCCTGAAATACGCGAAGATGAATCCCTTCGACCGTATGCGGGCTGCCATTCTGAAGAGCATGAATCTCAGCGAGGCCGACCTCGCCAACATGACCCCGGACCAGAGAGCGGCGGTGGAACAGAAGATCCGGGACGCCATCGAAAAGCAGCTGGAGAAGAAGGACCAGAAGCCTGGCAGTCTGATCGACCAGTTCGCGTAACGACCGCGCGTCACCAGTGGAATGTCGCGCCTTTTCCAATCTCGCAATCGAATGCCGTATCCTTGAGAACGGCGTTGTTGACGGCGTCCAGGATCATCGTGCGCGCTTCGATGCTGCCGTTTGGGTGCACCCTGAACGACAGGAATTCCCTGACCGCCTTGTCCGGTCTCACCGTGAAATGGGTCGTTGCAAAAGCGATCGTCCCGTCAGGCTGGATCATGTATCCGTCAAACCGCATGCTCGCCTTGATCGTAGGTCCCGCCGCGCCCGTGCCGTGAACTTGACAGGCTGAGAGGTCGACGAGTATGCGAAATTCCCTGCCATTGAGGATCGCCTTGTTCAGCGCCGCATAGTCGGCGTTTCCGGGTTCGTCCGCGATCGCGGGGTGCGTCCAGAAGCTCGCTACGATCGCCAGAGCGGCGACGCGGCTGCGCAGATTATTCGACAAATGTGGCTCCCAAGGTTGGCGGCTCTCGGCTGGACCTCGTTTCGCCGGAGCAGGCATGGGATGACATTGGTCACCCTAGCCGGCTCCCGATTCGAACTTCACCGCCTCATGATTGGTGATGACTTCTCGAACGACCAGAGCATGCAGCTTCCGGGTAAAATCCGGATCGAGCCCGCTCTGTGCGGCGAGGATGCGAAGTCGCTTCAATTGCGCCGCTTCACGTCGGGGATCCCGGGCCTCCAGTCCGTGTCTGGCCTTGAGCTCCCCGATCGCATCGGTGCAGCGAAAGCGTTCTGCGAGCAGGTGCACCATCGCCGCATCCAGATTGTCGATGCTGCGGCGCAGCCTGGCGAGATCGCCGGCAAGCTCCTGGTCATCATCCGTCATCGACGGGTACCCCCAGACAGCGTCGCGGCGGACAACCCGCCCTTCTGCAGAATGAAGCCCGCAATCTCATCGACGCCTTGGCCACTCTTCAGATTGGAGAAGATGAAGGGCCGCGTGCCGCGCATCCGTCGTGCATCCGCTTCCATGATCTCCAGGTTTGCGCCCACCAGGGGAGCGAGATCGATCTTGTTGATCACCAGCAGGTCGGATCGCATGATCCCCGGCCCCCCTTTGCGCGGGATCTTCTCTCCCGCCGCAACGTCGATCACGTAGACGGTCAGGTCCGCAAGCTCCGGACTGAAGGTGGCAGCGAGATTGTCGCCGCCCGACTCGACGAAGCAAAGCTCCGCGTGCGGAAACTTCAGGTTCATATCGTGGATCGCCGCCAGGTTCATCGAGGCGTCCTCCCGTATGGCCGTATGCGGACAGCCCCCCGTTTCCACCCCCATGATGCGCTCTGCCGCCAGCGCTTGCGCGCGGGTCAGAATGAGCTGATCCTCCTTGGTGTAGATGTCGTTGGTGATGACGTAGATCTCGTAGAAATCGCGCAGGTGCTTGCACAGCGCCTCGACCAGCGCCGTCTTTCCGGAACCGACCGGACCGCCGATTCCGACGCGTAATGGCCCGTTGGTTGCCGGAATGCCGGGTGCGCGGAAAGACCTGCTCTCCCGTTCAATCGTTTTCATGACCGAAACAACCTCGTATATTGGAGCTCGTGCGCGATGGACGCGAGCTCGACCATTAGGCCCGCCGAACCGAGATCGTCGATCGTCTCACGGCTTGCTATTTCACTGCGCGACAGGATCGCCTGCTCGAGCGCCGCGATGGCGAGCTGACCATCGGTCTGACCGAGAGGCACCAATCGCACGCCCGCGCTCACCAGATTGGCGACGTAGCTGTGCAGGAATGCCGGCAGTGCGATTTCGACGCCAATCCGCTCGCGCGCCGCTCTTGCTCCGAGCAGGACGGCCAACACCGGCGGGCATTTCGGGTCGGAGAAAATGTCCAGAATTCGATCCGGCCACACGTTGCGAAGGGTCGTAAGGCACGCTGACGATTGTTGTGCGGATTCGAGCACGAATTCGGACGTGCCACGGGACGCGGCTGCGAGTTCAGCCAGCTGCGGAATCTGGTCTTCGGCATCCTCGGCCACGCATCGATAGGCTTCGCTGAAAAAAATCGCCTCGTTTCGGCCGGAGCCATAGCAAAGGTCGGCCTCGAGCCAATCGATCAGGCTGCGCCGATCGGAGACATAGCCGCCCTCCACGGCCCATTCCAGGCCGTGCGAGTAGCTGTAGGCCCCGTTCGGGAACGACGGCGAGAGCCAGCTCTGCAGCCTCAGGAACGCCAACGCCGTATGTCCATAACTCTCGTCTGTCATCGCACAACCATGCCGGCAACGCGTCAGTACATGAAATAGCGCTGCGCCATCGGGACCACATTCACCGGCGGACAGGTGAGAAGCCGTCCGTCGGCCCGCACCTCGTAGGTCTCGGGATCGACCTCCATGTGCGGCAGCGCGTCGTTGAGGATCATGGAATGCTTGCCAAGCTTTCGCGTACTCGACACCGGCAAGAGTTGTTTTGCCAGGCCCAGCTGTCTCGCCGTTTCGAGCGAAGCCTGACTGACGAAGGTCACTGAATTCTTGCCGGGAGAACGGCCAAAGGCACCGAACATCGGCCGGTAATATTCCGGCTGAGGCGTCGGTATCGATGCGTTGGGGTCACCCATGATCGCGGCGACGATCATGCCGGATTTCAAGACCATGTCGGGCTTGATCCCGAATAACGCCGGATCCCAGACGACGATGTCCGCGAGCTTTCCGACCTCGACCGAACCAACATTGCGCGACATTCCCTGCACGATGGCCGGATTGATCGTGTATTTCGCGACGTAGCGCCGGGCCCTGAAATTGTCGTTCTGCCCTGTTTCTTCCGGCAATCGCCCGAACTGCTTCTTCATCTTGTCGGCGGTCTGCCACGTCCGCGTGATCACTTCGCCGACACGGCCCATTGCCTGGCTATCCGACGACACGATCGAGAACGCACCGAGATCGTGCAGGATGTCCTCCGCGGCGATCGTCTCCTTTCGGATGCGGCTCTCCGCGAAGGCGACATCCTCCGGAATGCGACGGTCCAGATGGTGGGTTACCATCAGCATGTCGAGTGCTTCGTCGAGCGTGTTCGCGGTGTAGGGACGCGTTGGATTTGTCGAGGCTGGGATGACATTCCTCTCGCCGCAAACCTTGATGATATCAGGCGCATGCCCGCCGCCGGCCCCTTCCGTGTGGGCCGCATGGATCGTCCTGCCCTTGAACGCGGCGATCGTGCTCTCGACGAACCCGCCTTCGTTCAGGGAATCGGTGTGGATCATGACCTGCACGTCCATGTCGTCGGCGACAGAGAGACAGCAATCGATCGATGCGGGCGTGGCGCCCCAGTCTTCGTGCAGCTTCAGGCCACACGCGCCGGCTTCGATCTGCTCGACTAGGCCCGCAGGTACACTCGCATTGCCCTTGCCGAAAATGCCGAAGTTCATCGGGAACCCATCCAGCGCCTCAAGCATCCGATGGATGTGCCACGGCCCCGGGGTACAGGTCGTCGCCGTCGTTCCAGCGGCAGGCCCGGTCCCACCACCCATCATGGTTGTTACACCAGAAAAGAGCGCCTCCTCGATCTGCTGGGGGCAGATGAAATGAATGTGCGTATCCATCCCGCCGGCGGTGATGATCTTGCCCTCGCCCGCGATGATTTCCGTCCCCGGCCCGATGATGATCGATACACCCGGCTGAACGTCGGGGTTGCCTGCCTTGCCGATGGCGACAATGAGCCCGTCTTTGATCGCAATGTCGGCCTTGACGATTCCCCAGTGATCGAGGATCAGCGCGTTGGTAATGACCGTATCGACCGCCCCCTGCGCGCGCGTGAGTTGCGATTGTCCCATGCCGTCGCGAATGACCTTGCCGCCGCCGAACTTGACCTCCTCGCCATAGATCGTGAGGTCCCTCTCGGGCTCGATGAACAGATCGGTGTCCGCCAGGCGCACCTTGTCCCCGACCGTGGGGCCGAACATCTGCGCATAGGCCGCGCGGCTCATCGTGTGGGACATGTCTTCCTCACCTTATTCGTTGGCGCCGGACGCATCGGTCCCTGATTCCAGAGGTCCCATCACGCCGCCGCCGAAACCGTAGATGCGCCGCGCTCCGGCAAACGGGATCAATGAGACCTCGCGCGACTGGCCCGGCTCGAACCGCACGGCCGTCCCGGCTGGGATATCGAGGCGGCACCCACGGGCGGCGGATCGATCGAACACGAGTGCGGCGTTCACTTCGGCGAAGTGATAATGGCTGCCCACCTGGACCGGCCGGTCGCCGGTGTTGGCTACGGCAATCGATGGGCCGGTCCTGTCCCCGTTCAGGACGATGTCGCCGTCCGCCGGAATGACCTCCCCGGGAATCATGCCACGCCCCCAAGCAGCAGCAGCCCGACAAGCCCGGCGCATACGCCCGCCGCGCGAAGCAAACTTCCTCTCGACGCCTTTCCTCCTGAGAACCCGATGATCATGCCGGTCAGGAGAAGAGCGGCGGTCGCCGTCGTGAAGCCGATCACGTAGGGAACAAGCATCGAGACGGCTTCAGTTCCGTGGGCGTGACCATGGAAGAACGCGAACAGGCCGACGGCGGCCGCGCCGAGCATGATGGGCATCCTGAATTCGAACGCAACGAACGCTCCCAGTGCCACCACCGAGAGGCTGATCGCCGCCTCCACAAAGCCCATCTGAAGTCCGGCGCTTGCCGCGGCGAAACCGCCCAGCATCGCGATCAGAAAGGTCAGCGGCCACACCGCTCTCGCGGATCCGCCCACGAGCGCGCTCCATGTTCCCACCAAGGTGATCGCAATCAGATGATCCGCGCCGCTGAACGGATGGACGAGACCGGCGTCGAATGAACTGCCCGCGCCTGGAATGGGATGAGCGAAGGTAGGTGCGGCAAGCAAACTTAACGCGGCGACGCAAATCGGGATGATGCGCATCATCAGCTCCTATCGGATCGGGTTGTGCACCGGGACAAGCTTGGTCCCGTCTGGAAATGTTGCCTCCACCTGAATCTCGCGGATCATTTCCGGGATGCCCTCCATGACCTGGTCGCGGCGCAGCAGCCGGCCGCCTTCGGACATCAGATCCGCGACCGATCGTCCATCGCGGGCGCCTTCCATGATGGCATCCGAGATCAATGCGATGCTTTCGGGATAATTCAGCTTGACGCCGCGCGCGAGCCGGCCGCGCGCAACGATCGCGGCGAGGGCTATCATCAGCTTGTCTCGTTCCCGTGGCGTCAGATTCAAGTGCTCCTCCGACTTGGCCGCACAGCTAACAGGACCACATCTTCGGCACTCCGAAGGGACCGGATCCGAGCTCGTGGTTGAGTTGATCGAGGAAGCGGCGCAGACCTCGCCTGAGATCCACGCTTGCAATCGCGGCGACCCGGACCACGATGATCGCGCCCACGATCGTGACGCCGCACGCGCATCCCAGGGAAGCACCGATCTCGCGCAATCTCTCGAGCCGGGCCTCGAGACCCGGACCGAAATAGATCAGGGTCGCGATCGCCTTCCAATTCGAGAGCAGGGCCGTCTTCCGAAGCTGCAGGAGCGCCTGGTCGGAGGCGAGGAAACCATCTGCCCACACCAGACGGCCGTCGACCTTGACGCGCCAACTGTCCAGGATATGTCCGGCAAGAACCTCCTCGCCGCTCTCGATGCGGCCAAGAACCAGCCACTCGAGGGCAATCAATTCGGTGCCCGAACACACATCGATCTCGGTGTACCGCGCGATGCGCGCCTGGTTGAAGACGATCGTCTCTTGCGGAAGCCACGCAAGCCGGGCATCCCCCTCAGCCCTTAACCGCGTCCGGATTCGGGCTGGCCGATCCAGCGCCCGATAGACCTTCTCCGCGGCCTGCGTGGTCACCGCGACCGACGCATTGCCTTGAGCGACCACCTCGATCCTGATCTCGTCGCCGCCTGCGACGCCACCCGAGGTGTTGATGAGGACGACTTCCTTGCGTCGACGATCATCGACATTCGGGAAGGCAACGGCCATCGGAAACTTCTGATAGACGTCGATGATCTCCGTGCCGTTTGCGGCGCCGGAGAACACCACGCGAGCTTCCCCGACAGCGCGCTGCAGATCGAATTTTTCCGTGGCGCCCTGCCCTCCTCCTGGATGGCCGGGATGAGCCGCGGATGTCCCGCGAGAGCGCTCGTGAATTGCTTCAAACATCCGTCTCGGGGCTCATGATTGACCGTGTGTGTCTCGCATGTCGGCGAGGGGGAAGCCGGGCGTGGGATGGCAATGCCGACCACGCCCGGACTCGTGTCGCGAAACCGGGATCAGAAACCCGCAAGACCCTGCGAGCCGTTGTACGGGATCTTGACACTGCCGATCTCCTTCAGCGAACCGTCCGGCTGGGTGCTGTAGCTGACCAGCTTCGAGGCGTTGCCGTAGATCTGATAGAGATAGGCGCCGTCTGGCGAGATCCAGCTATCGCTGGGACCGCTCGTCACGGTTCCGTTCAATCCCCTCGCGGTGCCGTCGCCGGGGACCTTCGGACACGCCGGATCGCACGCAATCTCCAGGCCGCTACCATTGATTCGGTAGCTGCTGATGTTGCTGTAGCCGAAGTTCGTCGCGTAGATCGTGCGATCATCGGGCGCGACGGCCAGCCAGCACAGCTCGGACGGCAGGCCCGCGCTGGTGTCGATCTTGACGAGTGGGCCGATCTTGATCGAGCCGTTCTTCTCGATGGTGCAGATGGAGCATCCGTCGCCGACGGCATAGCCGATCACGAACGTATTCGGACGCTGATTCAGGAACGCGATGTAGAACGGAGAACCGCCCTTCGCATCGTAGAACCTGGCCGTGCCGAGCGAGCCGTCCTTTTGCAGAGCGAACACCGCGAGGCCGTCCGGATCCGGTGCATTCGACGCGATCGAGTGCAACGCGCCGCCGGCGCGCTGGACCCAGAGAATCGGCGAGCCGTCGGGATAGAGGCCGGTGAGCGCGATCGGCTCATCGAAAGTGGTGCCGACAAGCACAAGCTCCTCGTTGGGCGAGACCACGACCATGGTGGAGACACGGTTCCGCTTGCTGTACGTGTTCACCGTGTATCGCTCGGGCCGCGTCTTGAGCATGCCTTCGGCATCGACCGACATCAGCCGAAGATGATCCGGTCCGAACGCATGCAGCACGAAGAGCGTGCGCGTCGACGGAGCGAAAGCCAGCGATTTGGCCGTGCCGCTCCTGCCCTCGACCGGGTTGCCGGTCGACTTCACGTCGAGCAGCGTGAGACGACCGTCGCTCTCCAGGCGGAAGCTCGAAACGGAATTGTCTCCGCCATTGGTTGCAAACAAAAAGCGCCGATCGGATGTAATGATGACGCTTCCCGCACCCTCGTAGGAGTTCGGCGCGCTGTCCTGGCCGCTGATCGGCTTGAATTCACCGGAGCCGGCGCCGCCCGTCTTGATACGCGCGACCTCGGCCAGCTTGCCGTCCGCCTGCCGCGCGTAGTGAATAATGGCGTTGTCGATCTCGTTGGTCTGGATATAGAGATGGCCGGTCTGCCCCTTCAACATTCCCATCTCGCTCGTCGTCGCCTCTTTAGCCATCTCTCGCTCCTTTGATGATTGGCTTTGGTAAATCGAATGACTTTCGGTGACCTGCACCATCGCTATGGCTTCAGCGGAGGATATCCACCGACGTAAACCCAGTCGGACGCCCGCACGGGCACATGGCACGCCTGGCATTGGGCTCTGTAATTCGTCGTCGTCGTTTTCGAGCGATCGCCCGCGTCGAACCAGGACCATCCCCAGCCGTCGCCCCACAACGCGCTCTCCGGGTGACGGTTCGCGGTGTCCTTCACCATCACGAACCATCCCTTCAAAGCATCGGCGCGGCTGACGGTGCCGGTCGTCATTTCAGAGGTTGCCGCCTTGAACACCTCCTTGACCAGCACCGCACCGTCCGGGAAGCGCTTGTCCTTCCGATAGGCGTCGATCACTCCCGGCGAGGCGTACACGACGTGAAGCTCCTTCGAGCCGTGACCGTCATCTGCCGCGATCGCCCAGCTTCCGAGGATTTGATAGGTCGTACGATAGTCATCGGGCACGTGCAGATGCCCGTCGCGGTCCGCGATGCTCGCACCGGTCGAAACGCCATCCGCCGCGTTCGCCCGCAGCTGTGACTGCGTGACCGCGGCCGCGATCCCCAGGGTCACGACGACGGCGACGCAAGCGGCTTTGAGGATTTTCATGCCGATCTTCCGCCCATTACGCTGTCACCGCGCGTCCTTGTTGTCCAGCAGCGGATAGAACTGGGTCCAGACCTCATCCTTCTTGGCGTTGGCGATATGGCAGTAGGCGCACTCGTCCTTCGACTTCACCTTGGCCATCGACGCCTTCGGTTCGTGGTGATTGAAGTTGAAATAGCCCCACCCGTTGGTGTCGGCGAAGCGCTTCGAGTCCTTGACGGTCACATCGGCGCCGTTCCACTTGCCCGGGAAGTAGCCACGTCCCGACGCTTCCGTTCGCGAGCCGTCGGCGTTCTCCTGCGGCAACGTCAGTTGCAGCTCCTTGAACAGGATCGTCCCTTCCGGGAATTCGCCGGTCTTCTTGTAGATCGCGTACGATCCCGGCTCGATATAGACGTTGTGGAATTCCGGGAAATTCGCCTGCCCGCCGTTGAGGGCATTCGGCGTCAGCGGCGAGCCGACATAGACCCACTCGTGGAAATTCTTCGGCAGGAGCAACTGCCCATCCGCGGTGTATTCCGGCAGATAGCGCGTATTGCTCTGGGCGTTGCTATCCTTGAGCGATCCGAAGAACAGGATCGTTGCGACCGCACTGCCTACGATGACTGCCGCTGCTGCCTGGACTCTCACGCGCATTGTCTTCTCCCGCGACTAAGGCCGAACGCGCGAGGCGTCGGCACGATTAACCTGTCGAGAAATGACTTAGCCAGTCGCGGAAGATCTTGCGCGCTGGGGATTGCCTTCGCTTTGGCCATCTTGATGCATTCCGTGCCAATCTAGCGATCGGTGAAGCGGTTCACGTTTCGGAAGCAGACGCGCGGCCCAATCCGCGCCGCAATCGCGGTGCGGACGGCCATTGAAACGACCGAGAGAGTGCAAGGTCAGCGGGTGAGGTCTGAAAGCGGGAACGTTCTCAGGTGATCATCCGCATCACCTGAGAACGTTCGCTACATCGGGAGGACGGCTTCGCCCTCAAATGGCCTGCCAATGACCTGGAGACCAATCGAAATTCTAGTCAAGCGCGAAGCCGCTGTGCATCGAGGCGCGGGAGGGTGGACTGATGGATCACGTGGATCGTTCGTCACACCCGCAGGGGCGCTCGCGGCAGATCCGGTAATTGTCCTGCCAGGGACGAAGCCGCTCGAAAGCCGCGCTCGCGGCCAGCACGTCGAAGTCGGCGTTTCGCCGACCTATGATCTGCATCCCGACCGGAAGACCGTCGGACAGACCTGCCGGAATCGAGGCTGCCGGATGGCCCGTAAAGTTGACGAAATAGGTCAGGGCCCATCCGATCAAAGGATCTATCTCGACACCATTGATCGACTTCGGTCCGGCCGTGTTGCCGTCGCTGGCGTTGTCGACCGGCGGACACGCGACGGTCGGCGTGACCAACAGATCGAATTTTTCAAGGACGTTCTGGAAGGCATCGTAGACCTCCGAGCGGACGGCCTGGTCACGGAAGAAATCGAGCCCCGACATGCGATTGGTCTTCTCGACCCAATCCATGTAATCAGGCGGAAAGTCGTCGCGATGCTGGCCGAACAGATCGATGCCGTCGCGCTTCATGTTCTCGATCGCCTGCAGGTTCAGAAGCATGTAGAGACGCGACCAGACGTCGCTCAGCTCCCGTTGCGAGCGGATGATGCCGAGCTTCACCTCCTCCACGTGAGCGCCGGCTTCCTCGAACGCCTGTACCGCCCGGCGCACCGTCGCCGCAACTTTTCCGTCGACCGGAAAAACGTCCAGGTCCGGACTATAGGCGATCTTGAGGCCGCGGATCGAACGACGGGTCGCCGCGGTGAAATCGACAGGCGGCTCGATCAGGCTGAAGGGATCTCGCGGATCAGGGCCGGCAAGTACGTTCAGCGCGATGGCGGCATCTTCGACCGTCCGCGTGATGGGCCCTTCGAACAGGAACGGAGAGTCGGCCACGCCGAACGCGTTGGGACGTACGAGGAACGGCACACGTCCGAACGACGCCTTGTAGCCATAGACTCCGCACCAGGCAGAGGGGATCCGTATCGAGCCGCCGGCGTCCGTACCTTCCGCAATCGGTAGCAGTCCATCGGCGACCGCCGCGGCGCTCCCTCCGGATGAGCCGCCCGTGTTCTTGGCCAGATTGAACGGATTGCGCGTGGGACCGAAGAGGTAGTTGTCGCAGGTGCCCCGGAATCCCATGAGGGGGCTGTTGGTCTTGCCGAGGAACACCGCTCCGCCACGCTTCTCCATGCGTTCGCAGAACATGCAGTAACCGTTCACGACGTGATGCTTGAGCGCGCGGATGCCGCCTAGGCTCGCAGGCCAGCCCGGCTTGAAGTCGAACAGATCCTTGAGCGCCGACGGAATGCCGTGCAGTGGCCCCCACTGCTCGCCGGCGACCAATGCGCGCTCAGCCTCTTTCGCCCTCGCACGGGCGCCGTCGAAATCGAGATAGACCAGCGCATTCAGGCTCGGGTTGCGCGCTTCGATCCGCCGGATGAACGCATCGACCACGTCAACCGGCGACAGATCACGCCGCCGGATGCGAGCTGCCAGTTCGTGCGCGGTGAGATAAGCGAGTTCGTCGGAATGCAAGGGGCGGCTCACGCTCGACATCGTCTCCTCCTTCTGAACCACTTCAGGACGAAGTCGCATTTGATATTGAAACAGTTCTTGCCTGCGCAGCCGTGATTGCTTCGTCTTTCGCAATCTTGATGCATTCGCCGCCACGGCCATCGACAAGGCATCGCTCAGGGTTCATGTGCGCTTACGTGGGTTGCAGGTTAAGCCGACGCGCGTTGAGACATCCTGCGCGTCACCGCACAAGGGCACGCTTCCATGGATCGACCTCCCGTTTCTCGCGGCTTCAAATCCAAGCGACAGGCACCCGAAGTCGCCCGGCTGCCACCGGGTCAGTATCTGACGACCGACTTCCCGGTGCTGTCCGCCGGACCCACGCCGGATATCCGCGTCGCCGACTGGAAGATTGCACTTCAACTCGGTGGGTCGTTGCTGGGGAAATGGACCTGGAACGAATTCGAGGCACTGCCCCAGACCACGATAACAGTCGACATTCACTGCGTCACCAAATGGACGAAGCTCAGCACGGTCTGGCAGGGCGTCAGCTTCGACGATCTTCTCAAGGTGGTCGGGTTGAGCGAGCCGCCGGACGCCTATGTCATGGCGCATTGCGACGGCGGATACATGACGAACCTTCCAGTGGCCGACCTGGTCGCGGGAAAGGCGATGATCGCAACCCGCTATGAGGGTCTGCCGCTTGCCCCGGCGCACGGTGGCCCCGCGCGACTTCTGGTGCCGCATCTTTACTTCTGGAAGAGCGCAAAGTGGCTGCGAAGGCTCCGCTTCATGCCCAAGGACGAACCCGGGTTCTGGGAATCGCGTGGTTATCACAACTATGGCGATCCCTGGCGGGAGCAACGTTATGACGGTGACTGATGCGCCTCTGCAGCAGCCCAGGATCGCGTGGCAAACCGGTCGCGTGCAGGCCATCGTGGCCGAGACAAGCCGGGTGAAGAGCATCATCCTGCGGCCAGCCAACTGGTCTGGGCACTGGCCCGGCCAGCACGTCGACATACGCCTCACCGCCGATGACGGCTATCAGGCCGAACGAAGCTACTCGATCACATCGCCCCCGGAAGAAAAGCTGCTCGCTCTCACCGTGGAACGGGTCGAGGACGGTGAGGTGTCCTCCTATCTCCTCGACGAATTGCGGGTTGGCGACGCTCTCGAATTTCGGGGGCCCATTGGGCGGCATTTCATCTGGAGCCAAACGCGCGGCGGACCGATCTGCCTGGTCGCCGGCGGCACCGGGATCACGCCGCTGATGGCCATGTTACGCCACCGCAGGAGGTCGCTCGCCCCCATACCGGCATCATTGATCTATTCGGCACGCAGCCTTGCCGAAGTCGTGTACCGGGATGAACTCGATACGATGGCTCACGGCGATCGCGACCTGCGCCTGGTCTATGCGCTCACCCGCGAGCATCCGAGCGACTGGAACGGACATCGAGGGCGGGTCAACGAGGCTCTGCTCGCAGAGAACAGCTTTACGCGCGAGCAGAATCCCACGTTCTTCATTTGCGGTCCCTCCGGGTTTGTCGAAGGCATCTCGAGCATGCTCGTGAAACTCGGCTTCGACCCGCTCACCATAAAAACCGAGCGTTTCGGGCCAACAGGAGCATGATCGCCATGGCAGACAACATCGCCGACCTCATCCTTGGTGGTGATCCCGGTACACATTTGCTTCAAAAAGCCTTTGCCTTTGACATCACCCTGACGAAGATCCGGTGTGCAGCATGCAACACCGTTTCCTGCCTTGGCGCTCTCGCTGTCGACGGCGGGCCCGTGGAGGCGCTCGTCAAGTGCGCCGATTGCGGAAGCGATCTGATGAGGGCGACGCGCACCCAGAGGGGATGTGTCCTTGAAATGCACGGTGCCCGACACCTGTACTTCTGAATGCCGCACCGCCCGATCGTCCGCCAAGCTCCGAAATCAAAGACCCGCCATGCACGGTGAAGACATCCACCTCGCTGAAATCGAGCGCCAGATTGCCGCCACGGCAGCGAAGCTTCGCGAGCTGATCGAACAGTCGGCCACACATGTCGCCGCAATGAGCGAAGAGCTTGTCGGCCAGCGAATTGATGATCAGGCCGCGCGGCTCGAGATGCTGATCAGGCGCCGCGAAGAGCTCCTCAGAGGCAGGTCAGGCGAAGACTGAAAAGACGGCCGGAGCAGATCGGGAAGCGTCAGCTGTGAAATTTCAACCCGTCGACGATCTTGTCGATCACCTTGCGCTCGGCGCGCATCGAAATCCCAACCAGATTCAGCTCTGTGCGGGAAACCGCCTTCACGACTTCGCGGTTGGCGGCGTCGTGAGCGGTTCTGAACATGTCCTCGGTATAGAGCCCCGGCGTCACTCCGCGCGTCAGCGCGCGATCGAGCGCGCGTGACAGCGCCGCCCGGTCGGCGCCATAGATCAGGATGGGCTGGCCGATCAGCGGCAGATATTTCGTCCCGGAGCCGTCTTCGTAGGGGTCGCCGATGCAAGCCGGGAAAGCCGCCGCGATCCCGCTGGCGAGGAAAGAGGCCACATTCAGCTTCTGCCACGGCTCAAGGTCGGTGCGGACCACGACCGCGATCTTGGTGTCAAACTGCATGACGGTTTTGTCGCTATTCCTCAGCGCTCGCGAAGAGCGAAAGAGCCCTTCCCAAGCTTGCGCGCATCGAACGCCAGGCAGGCGGCCCACTTCCACGGACGCCCTTCGGGTGCAAGCCGATTATATCGACTTCACCTCGCCGCCGTCCATCCGCAACGCCGAGCCGGTCATCCAGCGCGCGCCAGGCGATACGAGGAACGCCATCAATTCGGCAATCTCTTCCGGCTCGCCGTAACGCGCGATCCCGGCGTCCTTGGGAAACTTCGCCGTAGCTTCCTCGACGGTCATGTTGTGCAGGGGCGCCCAGTGCTCGAGATAGGAGCGGCGGCGGCCCGTCATCACCGGCCCCGGCAGGACGCTGTTGACCTGAACACCATCGCTGATTCCCTTGTCGGAGAACGCCTTTGCTAAGGCGACGATTGCAGCGTTGATGGTGCCGACCGCGGCATAGGGCGCCTTTGGGAAAGAGGCCGAGCTTCCCGACATCAACACCACCGCCCCCTTCGCAGCCATGAGCGACGGCCAGGCGGCGATTGTGAGCCGCCGGGCGCCATGCAGCTTCAACGCCAGTCCGGCTTCCCACTGTGCCTCCGTCGTCTCGAACAGATCGACCTGAGGTACCGCGCCTGCGATATTGAGTAGGGAATCGATCCGGCCGAACGCCGCCAAGGTCTGGTCGACGACAGATTGAGCAGCACGAGATTCAGCCAGATCGGCATCGATCACCAGCACCCCGGCGCCGGCGGCCCTGACCGCCTTTGCGGTGTCCTCGAGATTGGCACGGTTTCGCGCGACCAGGGCAAGCGCCGAGAAATCGCGCGCCAGGCGCACCGCGGTCGCCCGGCCGATCCCCTGGCTCGCCCCCGTCACGATGGCGACTGATTTCGACATATGAACCCTCCAGAATACCAAGCTTGCAAATATCAGTCGCGAACGACGACCATCTTTCCGACGGCCTCGTTCGCCTCCATGACGCGATGCGCCTCGCGAATCTCGTCGAAGCGAAAGACCCGCGCCGGCTTGACGTCCAGCCGGCCGGCCGCGGCGTCGGCGGCGATTTCCCGCAGCGGCACGTCGGAGAGCGGAAACCCGGGCGTGCCGAACACAAAGCTGCCGAAGAAGGTCAGATAGACGCCGCTCGGCATCTGCAGCAGCGGGTTGAAATCCGGAATCGGATCAAGCCCGCCGAGCCAGCCGGCGAGACAGGAGCGGCCGCCGCGGCGAAGCATGGCGAGGGAGTCGAGCACGACGCTGTTGCCGACGAGGTCCAGGACTGCGTCGACCTGCTTCGCCTCGGGCAGATGCTTTGAGAGATCGCGCCGTTCGATTTCGCACCGCGCGGCTCCGAGCTTCTCCAGCATGGCAAAGCGCTCCCGGCTGCGGGTCGTCGCGATGACCCGCGCGCCGGCATTGACCGCAAGCTTGAGTGCCGCCTGACCGAACGAGGAGGTCGCTCCGCGAATGACGAGAAGCTGACCTTTCTCGAGATCGAGATTCCGGAAGAGACAGGTCCATGCCGTCGCGAAGGTCTCGGGGATCGCTGCGAGCTCTGCCCAGGGCAAATCCGCATCGATCGATGCGACGTTCGAGACCGGCGCACGCGTGTATTCCGCATAGCTTCCGTTGATGGTCCGGCCGAGACCGCCCATCAATGCGGCCACCTTGGCGCCCACCGGAAATTCTCCGCCCGGGCACGACTTGACGAGACCGACGCACTCAATACCGCTGATCGGCGCCGCTTCGGCCCATTCGCCCCGGCGCATGTGCATTTCCGCATGATTGATGCCGAATGCCTTGACCTCGATGACGGCCTGACCAGGCTGCGGCTCCGGCTCCGGAACGTCCCGGTAGACGAGGCTGTCCAAACCCCCGAATTTTTCAAGAACGATAGCGCGCATGACGGCTCTCCTGACGTTTTTCGCGGCGAGGGACATGACCGTTACCCATTCGAATTCAGCTGGCCGAGAAAGTCGCCGATCGCTGCCGCGATCTCGAGCGCATGAGTCTCGAGCGCAAAGTGCCCTGTGTCGAAGAAGCGCACTTCCGCACCCGGCATGTCGCGCTGAAACGCCTTCGCACCCGCCGGCAGAAAGAAGGGATCGTTCTTGCCCCAGACCGCCAGGGAGCGCGGCTTGTGCTTGCGGAAGTAGGCCTGGAATTCCGGATACATGGCGACGCTGGTCCTGTAGTCGCCGAACAGATCGAGCTGGATCTCGTCCGCGCCGGGGCGCTCGAGATAATGGTTGTCGAGCGTGTATCCGTCAGGGGAGACCAGGGAGGCGTCAGGCACCCCGTGGGTGTATTGCCAGACCGTCGTCTCCGGCGAAAGGAACGATCGCAGCGCCGCCCGATTCGCTTGCGATGCATCTTGCCAGTAAGCCCGGATCGGGCTCCAGCCGTCGCTCAATCCCTCCTCATAGGCATTGCCATTCTGCGAGATGATGGAAACGATGCGCTCGGGATGTCGAAGAGCCATCCGAAAGCCCGTCGGCGCGCCATAGTCGAAGACGTAGAGCGAGAAACGGGCGAGTCCGATGACTTCCGTAAATCGTTCAATCACCTGCGCCAACGCGGCGAACGTATAGGCAAAGCTCTCGCGAGCCGGCATGTCGGACTGGCCGAACCCGGGCAAATCCGGCGCCACCAGTCGGAAGCGATCCGAGAGCGCCGGGATCAAATCGCGGAACATGTGCCCGGACGTCGGAAATCCGTGCAGCAGCAGCAAGGCGGGCGCGTCAGCACAACCGGCCTCCCGGTAGAATACGTTCAGTCCGTCCACGTCCGCCCTGCGGTATCGAATGCTCGTCATCTGTGGTCCCTCCCTCGACACCTGTCGCGCCCGGTGAAATCGATGGTCCGATGGCGGCCGATCCGAGGTGGTCTCACCTGGACATTTCGCGGCTCGGGGCGATCCGGTTACAGATTCTCCTGCCCGTACGAGACTGCCTGTCGCCTGCTCTGCCCGATCTACGCGCCTCGGATCTATTCATTCGAACTCCCTGCGATAGTCCGTAGGAGTCCAACCCGTCGCTTTGCGAAAGGCGGAGCTGAAGGAGCTCGTTTGCGCATAGCCCAGGCTGAGTGCGATGTCCGTAATCGATACCGCGCGATCCGCCAGCCGCAGCTTGGCGAACTCCATGCGTCGCTGCACCTGATACTGGTAGGCCGGGATTCCGAACGACTTCTTGAAGGCACGGCAGAAGTGGTGAACGCTGAGCCTGGCGAGCTCGGCGAGCTTGAAGAGGCAGACCTGTTCTCCCAGATGCCCCTCGACGTACTCGACCACGACACGCTTCTGCCAACCTGCGAGACCTCCACGACTGACCGCTGCCGGCTCGCGAACAAGATCGTGATCAGACCTGGAAAGCTCGTGGGCGAGCACGCCGCAGAGCGCTTCGAGGTAGGGCGCGCAATTCGTCTCCGCGCTCTCGATCGCCCTCTTCAATTTGGAGGCGGTCTCCCAGACCAGCGGATCCTCGAAGTATATTCTCGGCGCGAGCCCGGCCGCGCCGTCGTCGGACTTGTGAAGCGCGGCGGGATCGAAATAGAGGAACGTCACCTGCGCAGACGAGGCAGTCTCATGCCACTCCCAATAGGCGCGTCCCGCCGGGACAAAGGTCAGCCTGTGCTCGGAGCCTCGCAGCTTCGACGAGCAGAGGCCATCGATGGAGGTCTCACCGCTTTTCCGCGCCCCCTCGTTGTACAGCGCCAGGAGATGTCTCGATCCCTGAAAGCGAAATTCAATCCTGTTGCCGACCGGGAGGTGAACGCTCTCCGAAAACCACCAGCGCCAGCCGATCCCAAGGCGCTTCACCGGCTCGGAAGGCGTTATGCTGACCGTCGGATGAAGCGCCGCGTCTGACGGCCTGGACGACAGCGTCTCATCCACCGGCCGGATTGGCGAAGCGGAGACCGCTATCCTTGGCATACTCTCACTCGAATTTGATACGTACATCCCCATCGTCGTCGCCCTGTTCTGTGCTCCGGATGGCCACGTCCAATCGTCAACGAATTTCTGCAGGGAGGAGATGCCCTGGTCGCCTGGATACGGGCGTTGAAGCCGCAAGCTGCACGTGGCGTTACCTCTCCGGTCAAGGCGCGCTGCCATCGCCGGCTGGCATCACCGCACAGGGACAACATGCTTTTCATCGCCGTGCCGAGCAATCTCACGCTTGTGCTGTTCCGGCCCATACTTAAGTATGGGTCGCATGCAGGGACGGCGCCGAAATGATTCAGTACGAGATGCCAGTCCCGGAGGCGAAGCCTCAGCCCTGGAGTTGGAGCGCTTCTGCCATTCGAACGAGCATTGCCGCGGTTTTTGCCCCAAGCTTCCGCATCACGCTGCCACGATGCATCTTGACTGTCGCTTCGCTGATCGAGAGCTCGCCGGCGACCTGCTTGTTCATCAGACCGGATGCCACCAGCGTCATCACCTGCCGCTCGCGCGTGGTCAGGAGTGCAAACCTCTCCTGCAACTGCGCCAGGTGCGCGTTGTCGTCGCGCCGATCGATGTCCTTTCGGATCGCGGCAGTGATCGCATCGAGAAGATCCTGGTCCCGTATCGGCTTGGTGAGAAAATCGACCGCCCCCAGCTTCATGCCTCTTACCGACATTGGAATGTCGCCAAAGGCGGTCATCAGGATCACGGGGATTCCGACATTGATTTTCGTCAGGTATTCCTGCAGTTCCAGGCCGCTCGTGCCGGGCAATCTGACATCGAGCACCAGACACGCAGGGGCATCCGACAGCTCGACTTTCAGGAAATCCGAGGCAGATCCGTACAGGGCGACTTTGTAGTGCAGGGACTCGAGCAGGTCGCCAAGGGACTCGCGAACCGCGCGGTCATCGTCGACGATATGAACAACGCCGGAGGGAGGCATGTCTACCGGCTTTCCGACGTCTGAACCGCCTGGCGAAGCGGGAGAGCGAAGGTGAACTTCGCTCCGCACCTCCCGTTTTCTTCCACCCATAGCTGTCCTCCGTGGAGCTTCACGATCTTGCGGCAGATCGACAGTCCCAGACCGAGTCCCGCTCCCTTCGTCGTATAGAGCGTCTCGAAGACCCGCTCTCTATCGGCCGGGCTGATGCCGCCCCCCGTATCCGCGATTACCACGGAAATCATACCATCGGCGACCCCCGAAGAGAGGGCCAAAATGCGGTTCCCGTCCGCAACTCCGGCCATGGCCTCGATCGCGTTGCGCACGAGATTGAGGGCGACCTGCTGGACCTGGACACGATCTGCTTTGATACGGGGCGATGAGCGATCGAAGTCGGTACGGACGATGACCCCGGCGCGCTCGATTTCTCTCTTCGACAGAAGCAGAACCTCCGCAACCGCATCGTTGATATCGAACTCGGCAAAATGGACCTGCGTGCCCCGCACCAGAGAGCGGACCCCGGTCACAACCTCCGCGGCTCGACGTGCCTGCCTGATGATGCGCGCGACCGATTTCCGGGCCTCCGCGGCTTGAACGGGATCCCGGGCGAGCCACCTGAGGCAAGCTTCCGCGCTCATGATCATGCCCGTCAACGGCTGATCGATCTCGTGAATGATCGAGCCGGCGAGCTCGCCGAGGGACGTCAGTCCCGTCGCCCGCGCAAGTTCGTTTCGCGCGTCGGCGAGAGCCTGCTCCGCCGCCTTCCGTAGCGAGACGTCCGTGATGATGCCTTCCAGCTCGAGGTCTCCCGTGGGCCCCTCATCGAATTGCCCGACGGCCACGACATGCAACGTCTTGCCGTCCCGGTGGACCACGCGGTACTCGTGGGTGAAGGGCGACTTCGTGCTGATCGCCTCGGTGAGGGCCTGCTCCAGCGCGGGATAATCCTCAGGGTGGACCCGGCTCCTGAACACCTCGAAGGGCACGGGATTTACGTCCAGGTCGATATCCAGAATGCGGTAACATTCGCGCGATCCACGCGAGAGCAGCGTGCGCGTGTTCCAGCGATAGCTGCCCATCCCGCCGATCTGCTGACCTCTGACCATCCACATGTTGGTCTCCCGCAGCGCCTCAAACAGGCGGACCGATTCGAATGAAACGGCGGCCTGATTGGCCAGCATGGATGTCACCCAGACGCATCGCGACGTGAAGATATCCGCATCTCCATCCGCTTCGAGATAGAGAACGCCGATCGCCCAGTGCTGATGAATCAACGGCAGGCACAGCTGCGCTATCTTTCCAGACGGCGGGTTCGCGGGATCGATCAGTGCCGAGCTCTCCGCGCCGGCTTGCCTCACGACCGTTTGCTTTCGATCGAGCACCTGTTCGGCAAGGTCGCTCGGCAGGCGGAATTCGGTGTGCGGCGGGAAGGAGGCAAGGAAGTTCGCCCTCTCGCGCGGGAAGCTCGCATCGGCCTTGGCAAGCAACTCTCTTTGCCCGCTGAGCAGGATCGCCCCCCGACTGGCCCCGGAGTAGCTCAGCGCCTCCATGAGGAGAGCCTTGGCCAATCCCTGATAGCTGATTTCTCTCGAGATGATCTGAAACGCCTTCGCGACCAGATCCAGTTCGTGCGTCTCGTTATCAAGCCTCATACCGAGATGTCTCGTCGTGGCAATCATTTCCAGACGTCTCAACGCATCACCCCGCCGCTTGCGTATCGAGGGGTGGGACGAGAGCGCGTCAGTACGCCGCAACATGTAACGGGACTTGCGAACATTGCCAAGTTTGGTTGCCGAGAGCCACGGTTCGCGAGCCCGCGCCATGCGCGTCGTTGCGCATTCCCCCGATTTTCTTTCGAAGCAGGTGTAACCGATGCGACGGTTGCTCCGAATGTCTACGAAAGTGCGGAGCGGCGGCATTGCGCGCCGCTGGCCGTCGGCATGACCCGCTTGCTGTTCAGGTCCAGCCGGGGCGAGACACTGCCGCGCGGGCCTGCATCGGCAAGGAAAGAGGAATGATGACTGCGGACTCTCCGAAGACAGAACGCCTGAATGCCCTCTCGGATGCCGTTTTTGCAGTCGTGATTACAATTCTCGCCCTCGACCTGCGCCCGCCACACGCTCCGAGCCTCGATGCTCTGTTCGAACTCTGGCCGACCGTCATCGGTTACGCTGTCAGCTATCTCTTCATCGCCATCGTCTGGGTGAACCATCACCATCTTCTGCACTATGCAAGCGCGGCGACGCCCCGACTGATCTGGGGAAATTTCGCTCATCTGTTTTCCGTATCGCTGCTGCCGTTCTCGACCGCCTGGATCGCGAGCTCGAAGCTGGCGCCGCTGCCCGTCACCGTCTACGCCGGCGTATTCGCCCTGGTGAACGCGACTTATCTGTTGCTATGCTGGGAATCCGTCGACCGGCCGGCGATCGAGGCGATCCCGGGCCAGGCGCGCATGGTGATGCGCATGCGATCCTTGACCACCCTGTTCGGCTTCCTCGCCGCGGCGGCCGTCTCGTTGCACTATCCCATACTCGCGCTGGCCATGATCTGCATCTGCCTTGCAGTGTATCTCAAGCCTCAAGTCGCAGGATACGCGCCGCGTCTTGCTTCAGAAGATACAAAGACACCGCAAGCAGAACGACATCCTTCATCAAGAACGGAACGTTGCCCGTCATCGCCGGAAAGCCGCCCGCGGCGGCGTCCCAACCGTCCGGCATGAACGGAATGATCGTGACTGTTGCGATGAAGGTACCGGTCGATCCAAGGGCGCCCAGAATGCCGAGCCGCTTGCTCCAGAAGCCCGCGAATATCAAAGCACCAAAGGTCCATTCGGCGACGCCGAGGAACCAACTGGCACCTTGATGGCCGAAAGCGGGATAGAGCCACCAGATCAGCGGACCGTTGCTGATGAAGGGGTCCAGGCGATCCGCCTCGTACGCCCACCATTTCTGGTAGCCGAAGAAGAAGAACAGGACCACCATCGAGGCCCGGACGATGTGGTAATCCAAGTCTCCCGCAAGCAGCCCCGATATCGGCAGCCTGCTTGCGAACGATTTGCGTGCCGCACTCGCTAATGTACTCATGATGTCGATCCTCCTGATCTTAACTGACGGCCCCTTGCGTGGTCAGCGTCTGACCGAGATCGATCAGAAGCCGGCAGACAAGACCGTCGGGCGCGAAGTCGAGATAGACCTGTGCGCCCGGCAGGGCCCTTGCGATCAGTTGCGTTCCAAAGCCTCGGCGTTCTGGCTTGGTCACAATCGGTCCGCCGCGCTCGCGCCACCGGATCGCAAGCCCTTGTCCACCGAGATAGGGCGGACTTTCCCAGATCACCTCGACGGCTCCTGCCGTCGATGTTAGCGCTCCATACTTGCTCGCGTTGGTCGCCAGCTCATGGATGATGACGTGCAGCGCCAAGGCGATGTGCGACTCCAGCGTGAGGTCCGGCCCCGCGAGCAGAATGCGGCCCCTGTGAAACATCGCGTGCGGCTTGAGCGTTCGCTCCAGCATCCCCGCGAGAGACACGCGCTGCTCTCCCGCGGATTCGATCATCCTGTAAGCGTCGGACAGGGGCGCGATCCGCGCCGAGAGTGCCTCGCGAAAATCGGCGGTCGTATTCGCATCGGTGTTGCTCACGAAGCAAAGAACGATGCTGAGGATATTGCGCATGCGGTGCTGCAATTCACTCACGACATTCTCGAGCGCGTCATCCCGGATCGGGGCGATCCGCTCGTAGTGCGCGCACCCGCTTCCGTCGCGGAACGAACCGGTGACAGTGTGCCTCATGTGCGGACCTATCGCTGTTTGTTGAAACGGATATCGATCAACACCCGCGGCAGATTTTCAGCTTCTTGTCGAGATCTGCGTCCAGACCTTCCTGTTTCCGGTTGAAATCGGTAATGCGCTTCTGCAACGCATCCTCGGCGAATGAATTCGGCATGAATTCATTGCCGCGCGGCTGCACCTGGACGCTCTCGGCCGGGCTCGGCGCTTTGGGCGACGGCGCGGGGAGTGGATCTGCCAGGGCGGTTAGAGGAATGGCGGAGAAGCTCAGGATGAGGGATGAAAGGAGTTGCATGGTCGCGCCTCAACGCAGTTGATTGCCGTGATGACGCGCACATTATGCAGCATATGTACGGGCCTCGCTGTTCGTGGATTGCGCCGATTGAGGCGATATTGTTGGAATGATTCCGTCTGCGCCACGATTCATCCTAGGGTGCCGCCGGCGCAGGCCTTTGCTCCGCGAGAATGACCGAGAAGAGCCCTCTGTCGTCGGTCCAGTCGGCGACGGGATTCCACCCGCCGGCCTGCAGCAGGACGAAGGCATCCCTCCGCCCGTATTTGAGGCTGTTCTCCGTGTGGATGGTCTCACCCTTCGACAACGAGAAGACGCGACCGTCGACCTCGAAGCGGACGTCGCGCGTGGCTTCCAGATGCATCTCGATACGCGCCTCCGCATCATTCCAGCGCGCCAAATGGCGAAACGTACCCAGGGGAATCGAGCCGCCCAGCTCGCGGTTGATCCGATGCAAGAGGTTGAGATTGAATGCGGCCGTCAGCCCTTGCGTGTCGTCATATGCCGGCAGCAGAACATCCTGATCCTTAATACGATCGATGCCGATCAGCAGCATCGATCCGGCACCCAGCGTCGTCGCCATGGCCCGCAACAGGTCGACCGCCGCGGGCACGGTGAGGTTTCCGATCGTCGACCCCGGAAAGAAGCCGAGGCGCGCAGTCGAGGCAATCTCGTCCGGCAACGCAAAGGGATAGGTGAAATCGGCCTCGGTTGGATAGATCGGCAGCCGTGGGAATGCATGCGACAAGCCTGCCGCAACCTCCCGGAGGAACTCGCCCGAGATGTCGATCGGCACATACGCGGAAGGCTCCGTCTCTGCCAGCAACAGTCGCGTCTTTGCCGACGAGCCTGAGCCGAATTCTATGACTGCGCGGCCCGGCCCCGCGAGCGCGGCGATTTCCGATACTGCGGATGCAAGGATCGATCGCTCGGTTCGTGTCGGGTAGTATTCGGGCAGCAGCGTGATGGCTTCAAACAGAGCCGATCCGCGGCGGTCATAAAGCCATCTCGCCGGAATTGCCTTTGGCGCGAGGCTCAGCCCTTCCACGATGTCATAGCGGAACGCCGCCGTCAGGTCGGCCATCGCAGATCGCATTTCGTTCTGGAGTTGAAGCAATTTCGGCTTTCCTTCGCACGACGTCTCGGTCGACCCGGCCGGCGGCCGCAATGACGTCAGGAGACCAATGTCGACAATTTCTTCAGGCCGCGATGGATATTGATCTTGACCAGGGCCGCCGACTGTCCGGTCGCACCGGCCGCTCGCGCGATGCTCAGACCGTTGAGCTTCACGAGGCGGATCACGCTCTCCTGCGCAGGCTTCAACCGGCCAAGTAGCTGGTCCAGCGCGGCGGCGCTGATCGCGGCACCTTCGTGATCCTCGATTGCGATGTCTTCGTCGAGCGCGAGCGCGCTGTAGCGAGACGCATCGCGCACGCGATCGACCCATTTGTAGCGGGCAATCGCCGTGACCCAGGCGCCGAAGGACTTCGAGGCCGCAAACGTGTGGCGTTTCGCGTGAATGGCCAGGAGCACCTCCTGCCTCGCATCGTCCGCGGCGGGATAGGGAAGCCGGCGCGCGTAGTAGGCCCGAAGCCACAGATCCAGCTCCCGCAGCAATCGCTCATATGCGTCTCCATCCCCTGCTCGCGCCGCAAGCAAGAGCCGGCCCCATCGCTCCGAACAATCGTTCCATCTCTCCCAACGGGCCGTCTTCCGGCGATCATGTCGCGGCGAATCCGTATTCCCGCGGGAGCGTGCACGCGCGGGCTCGTCGCCGCCAGGCGATTGCGTCGCGATAGAGGACGTGATGTCGTCACCCGAGAGCGCTTTCATCTTCGAAGGCTCCTGTCGAGACACTCAAGCAGAGCGCTCGTTTCGAACGGCTTTCTGAGAAGGCAGAATGCGCCGGTCGAGGCCGCCTCGGCGTCCAGCTGCCTGTGAGGAAGCGCGGTAATGAGAATCACCGGCGCCCCGACCTTCTGCAGCTGGAGCTCGCGAACGAGGTTCAGCCCGCCCATTCCAGGCATGTGAACGTCGGCAATGATGCAGTCGAAGCTGAACCGGTCGACGTAGCTCAGCAGCGCTTCGGCCCTGTCAAACGGCTCGGAGCGGTAGCCGATCGATCGCATCAGATCCACCAAAGACAGGCACAGGGCCTCGTCGTCATCGACGACTCCTACGAAAGGGACCTTCACCTGACTTACCCTCGCAAGACGCGATCATCATCGAAACGCGATCGCAACAGAGGCGATTGAAGCGCAAGCCGCATCCCAGTTGACCAGGCGGCTGCCGTCGTGACGTTCGATGCTGGCTCGCGAGAGGCACATGTTCGGTCTCCCCAACTGAGGAAAATCCAGTAGCTGCGCCATGATCGGTTGCGCATGTCGGCCTTGAGCATGCGTTCGGCGGGTGCCTCCTACAATCTCGCGATTGTGATGCACAGACCCATACTTTGGTATGGGTTTGCGGCGCCAAGGGCGAGCCACCAACGGCGACGCGATGTCAGACCACGCCGATCTCGACCGCCTGCGGCCGAACAGCGCAAGTTTGAAAAATGCACGATAATCCGCGCACAGCGCGCCCTTCGAAGCTTGGCTACGGTTCGGATAACGACAGACGTCGACGCCGCCCTTGCCGCCAATCCGCGACCTCGAGGATGAGACGACATCAGATGGACCATCTCATAAAGAAACTGTCCGAGCTCGATCTGGTCAGAGGCAATTTTGACTACCACGTCACGCGTGTGGCGATGATCATCGTCTTCTTCGTCTTCAGCTGCCAGAAATGGTTCGACTACGAAGCGCACGCGTTGATCCCGTTCATCAGCAATGGTCCGCTGATCTTCTGGCTGTATCCGGTGTTTGGCGTGCGCGGCGCGGCCTACTTCCTGGGTTCAGCGGAATTGCTGTTTGGATTGCTTCTTCTGCTCGGCTTCTGGAGCAGAAGACTGGCGGTCCTGGGATCGCTGGGTTCATGTGCGACCTATGTCGCAACCGTGACAATCATTCCGTTCTTCCCCGATGCCTGGGCCGCGCCGGCCGGCGGCTTTCCTGCGGCCACGTTGCCGTTCCTCTTCCTCATGAAGGATGTCGTACTGCTTGCGGCTTCCGTCTATCTGCTCAAGCGGGACCTTCTCCGGGCAGCAGCCGACACATCACCGGCCCAGAACGGGATTGTTCGACAGGAAGCGATGCAATAGCGCCGGTCGGCACCGCAAGAGTGGGATCAACGTCGCCCCCTGCGACGGCGGTGGCTGCTCGGCTACATCGGCGAGGTCGTTGCCGATGATCTGCGTGAGCGCAGGTTTGCAGCGACGGCTTATAGACCCTTGACGCTGTCCACGCTGAGCGACCTTTCGAAGACTCTCGCAATTCCCCCGCTCAAGCCAGGGAATCTGCTGCTCACGGGAGAGTTCCCGACACCCGGAGTTCCCGATCAAAATCAAATCTGCCTGTAACCTTTGTGGCGGCCTTTTCGAATAATGGAGACCAGAGGAGCGAGCAGCGTGGCGACGGCGGGTTCGTTCTGATGAGTGCCGTTGTGGGAGACCTTTTCGGGGATTAGGGTGATGAGGGGGCGATTGGACGGTTGCCGTGCCTTCTCCACAGGGCGGCCGGTCAGTTCCGGAGTCCGGCAGATGAATGTGTCCTCGCCGTTCCCCACGAACGGAGATGCCGGTCTCGAGCTCTTGTGGAACGACGGCGAGCGCGTCTTTTGCCGCGAATGGCGCCGGGGCGCCGATGGCAACGTCACCAATGTCTTGACCGTAAGAGCCGCGGCGGAACATCCGCCCGCGCTCCACGACCGGTTCGCTCACGAATACGCGTTACGCGACGAGCTCGAGCGAGCTTGGGCCGTACGGCCGCTGGAGCTGATCCGCGATGGCGATCGTGCCTTGCTGATATTGGAAGACCCCGACAGCGAACCGCTCGAGCGGCTGCTCGGCGCGCCGATGAAGCTGGACCACTTTTTGCGATTGGCTCCTGCCATTGCCGGAACGATCGCCCAGCTCCACCATCGTGGCCTGATCCACAAGGATCTGAAACCGGCGAACATCCTGGTCGACGCAGCGGGCGCGATCAGGATCACCGGGTTCGGCCTCGCCTCTCGCCTACCGCGCGAACGACAGCAGCTCGAGCCACCGGAGACCATCGCGGGCACGCTGGCCTATATGGCACCCGAGCAGACCGGCCGGATGAACCGGTCCGTCGATTCCCGCAGTGATCTGTACGCGATCGGCGTGACGTTCTACCGGATGCTCACGGGCGCACTGCCGTTCACCGCATCCAGTCCGATGGAATGGGTGCACAGCCACATCGCGAGACGAGCCATTCCCCCTGCCGAACGGGTCGATGGCGTGCCTCACGCCGTGTCAGCGATCATCATGAAGCTTCTCGCCAAGACGGCCGAGGACCGCTACCAGACCGCCGCCGGTCTCAAGACCGACCTCGAGCACTGCCTTGCCGAATGGCTGGCGCAGGGCCGGATTGACGGCTTCACGCCCGGCGAGGCAGACCAACCGGACCGCCTCCTCATTCCCGAGCGGCTCTACGGCAGGGAACATGAGATCGAGGCCTTGCTCGACGCGTTCGACCGCGTCGCCCGGAGCGGAAAGCCGGAGCTCGTCTTGATCTCTGGCTATGCCGGTATCGGCAAGTCCGCCGTAGTCCACGAATTGCACAGAGCTCTGGTCCCGCTCGGTGGCCTTTTCGCCTCGGGCAAGTTCGATCAGTACAAGCGCGACATCCCTTATGCGACGCTGGCGCAGGCCTTTCAAAACATCGTCCGTCGCCTCCTCGCCAAGAATGACGCCGAACTCGCGTCGTGGCGCGACGCGATCTGCGAAGCATTGACGCCCAACGGCCAGCTCATGGTCGATCTGGTTCCCGAATTGAAACTGATCATCGGCGATCAGCCGCCGGTCCCGGATGCTTCACCGCAAGATGCCCTGCGACGATTTCAACTCGTCCTGCAGCGCTTCATCGGCGTCTTCGCGCAATCGGATCGCCCGCTTGTGCTGTTCCTCGACGATTTGCAGTGGCTGGATGCTGCGACGCTCGACCTGCTCGAGGAACTGCTGACCCGATCGGACCTGCAACACCTCTTGCTGATCGGCGCTTATCGCAGCAATGAGATCGATGCCAACCATCCGCTGAGGCGCAAGCCCGCCGCAATTCACGATTCGGGCGCGCGCGTCCGGACGCTCAGCCTGGCCCCCCTCATTCGCGCCGACGTCGAGCGTTTCATCGTGGATGCGCTCCGCTCCGAGCCGGCCCGCGCCGCGCCATTGGCGCAACTGATACATGAGAAGACCGGCGGCAATCCGTTCTTCCTGATCCAGTTCCTGCATGCACTCTCGGAAGAACGGTTGCTGGCCTTCGATCATGCGGCAGGCCAATGGCAGTGGGACCTCGAGCGCATCCATGCCAAAGGCTATACCGAAAACGTCGTTGACTTGATGGTCCACAAGCTAAGCCGCCTGCCGGACGAAACGCGAACGGCTTTGCAGACGCTTGCATGCCTCGGCAGCAGCGCCGAGATCGCGACTCTGTCATTGATGCTCGGCACGTCGGAACAGCAGGTCGATCTGGATCTCGTCGACGCGGTGCGTCTCGAACTGGTCGAGCGTCAGGACCGGCACTGCAGGTTCGTGCACGACCGGGTCCAGGAAGCCGCCTACGCACTCATTCCCGAGTCCGAGAGGCCTGCGTCGCACTTGCGAATCGGTCGGCTCCTGGTGGCACGCACACCGCCGGAGCAGCGCGAACTGGCGATCTTCGATATCGTCAATCAGGTCAACCGCGGCCTGTCCCTCGTCGGCTCGCCGGGCGAGCGGGAGCAACTCGCCGAGCTCAACTTGATTGCCGGCCAGCGCGCCAAGGCATCCTCTGCCTATAGCTCGGCGCTTGCCTATCTTTCCACCGGAAGCGAGCTCTTGAGCGTCGATTGCTGGGTGCGGCGGCACGAGCTTGCCTTCGCACTGGAAATCAATCGGGCCGCATGCGAGTTCCTGACCGGCCAACCTGATGTCGCGGACGATCGCCTGACTGCACTGGCGACGCGTGCGACCAACCCGCTCGAACAGGCCGCCGTCGCATGCCTGCGCATGGATGTCTATACAACGCTCGGTCAGTCCAGCCTCGCCGTCGACGTCGGCCTGGGGTATCTGCAGCAGCTAGGCGTACACTGGTCTCCCAACCCGACTGACGCGGAGGCGCGTCGCGAGTACGATCTTATCTGGACGGGCATTGGGGAGCGCTGCATCGAAGACCTCGTCAAGCTGCCCTTGATGAGCGACCCTGGCTCCCTTGCGACGATGGATGTTCTGACAAAGCTGCTGCCGCCCGCCCTCTTCACGGATATGAACCTGCTTTCCCTCACGATCTGCAGGGCCGTCAATCTTGGGCTCGAATGGGGCCACAGCGACGGGTCGTGCGTTGCTTATGTACAGCTCGGAATGGTGGCCGGGCTGCAATTCGGCGACTACAAGTCCGGCTTCCGCTTCGGAGAGCTCGGTTATGAATTGGTCGAGCAGCACGGAATAGGCCGCTTCCAGGCTGCGACCTATCTGATATTCGGCGCGCACGTCGTGCCGTGGACCAGACACTTCAGGGTCGCGCGCGATCTCCTTCGCCGCGCTTTCGAAAGCGCGCACAGGAGCGGCGATCTTACCTATGCAGCCTACAGCTGCAGCAATCTGAACGGCAACCTCTTCGAGGCCGGCGATCCACTCGTCGAGGTTCTGAACGAGGCCGAGACTGGCCTAGCCTTCGTCCGGAAGATGGGGTTCGGGTTCATCGAAGACATCATCGCCGCGCAACGCGGGCTGTTCCGGACGCTTCGCGGGTTGACCCCGACATTCGGTTGCTTCGACGACGAGCAGTTCGACGAGCTTCGGATCGAACAGCACTTCGCCACCAATCCGAATTTGTGGCGCGCAGAATGCATTTACTGGATACTCAAGCTTCGGGCGCACTTTCTTGCCGGCGACTACGCAACGGCGGTCGGCATCCTGTCGAAGCTGCAGCGGCGGCGATGGACGCCGCTCACTCCGGCAGAGGCCGCTTCGTATTACTTCTATAGTGCGCTTTCTCTGGCTGCAGCGCCGGAAGCGATCGCCGCTGGGCAGGGGCACATCGACACGATTGTCGGGCATCATCGGCAACTCCAGGCCTGGGCGGAGAATTGTCCGGACAATTTCGCGCACTGCGCGGCGCTGGTCGGCGCCGAAATCGCCCGGCTGGAGGGCCGCGACTCCGATGCAATGCGCCTTTACGAATGCGCAGTTCGCTCGGCCCGCGCAAACGGACTCATTGCCGATGAGGGTCTCGCCTACGAACTGGCTGCGAACTTCTATGCGGCTCGCGATTATGGCGCGTTCGCCGACATATATCGTCGCAACGCGCGCTCCGCCTATTCCCGGTGGGGAGCCGATGGCAAGGTACGCCAGATCGACGACATTTATCCGCACCTTGCGGAGAATGCACCCGTGGTCGCTGCAACTGATGCGATCGGCGCACCGATCGAACATCTGGACCTCGCAGCCGCCTTGAAAGTCTCAGAGGCCGTGTCCGGAGAGATCGTCCTCGATAAGCTGATCGACATTCTGATGCGGACGACCATCGAGCACGCCGGCGCGGAACGAGGAATACTGATCTTGCAACGGGACGCGGCGCTGCAGATTCGGGCGGAGGCGACGACCCGGGGAGCTTCGATCAATGTCGATCTGTGCGATCGCCCGATCTCCCGGACGGAAATCCCAGAGTCGCTCGTCCTGTACGCGGCTCGCACGCAAGGGAGCGTTATTCTCGACGATGCCGCGGAAAGCGGAACGTTCAGAGGGGACCCGTACGTTCAGCTCGAGAGTGCCCGGTCGGTCCTGATCATTCCGCTCACGAAGCAAGGCAGCCCGGTCGCTCTGCTGTATCTCGAGAACAATCTTGCGAAGGGTGTCTTTACGCCCGCAAAGGTCGCCCTTCTCAAATTCATCGCATCCGAGGCCGCGACGTCGCTCGACAACGCTCGTTTGTACCGGGAGCTTCAGGAGCGCGAGCAGCGTTACCGCGAGGCTCAGATGGAGCTGGCCCACGCCAACCGCGTGGCGGTGATGGGACAGCTGACGGCGTCGATCGCCCACGAGGTCAATCAGCCGAACACCGCCGTCATCGCCAGCGCGCAAGCGGCCTTGAGCTGGCTCGATCACCAACCACCGGCACTGGAGCAGACGCGCAGGGCGCTGACGCGCGCCATCGAGAACGGCATCCGCTCCAGCGAGGTCATCGAGCGAATCCGGGATCTCGTGAAGAAATCACCGCCCAAGCGGGATTCCCTGGCGATCAACAACGTCATCGGCCAAGTCATCGAACTCACACAGGCCGAAGCGGCGCGGCACGAAGTCGCGATCCGGACGGTATTCGCGGATCGTCTGCCCAAGGTCATCGGCGATCGCGTCGAACTGCAGCAGGTCACGCTCAACCTGATCCTGAACGCGATCGAGGCCATGAGCGAGACAACGGGGGGCAAGCGCGAGCTGTTGATCCAGACCGCGAGAGCGAATGCCGAGAGCATACGCGTGTCGATCACGGATTCGGGGCCGGGCTTGTCGGCGGAGGGCCTCGCGCGGCTGTTCGAACCCTTCTACACGACCAAGTCGGGCGGCCTCGGTGTCGGACTGTCGATATGCCGTTCGATCATCGTGGCGCATGGCGGCAGGCTCTGGGCGACTGCAAACGAACCGCGCGGCGCCGTCTTCCAGTTCACTGTTCCGATCGATGACGGCTTTTCGGTTGGCTGAAGCATCTCGGCTGGCGTCATCACACCGCAAAATTGGTGGGATGACCTGTAACCAGGGCCGGGCCGCGAACGAAATATAGCCATCGGATCGCGCCGGCGAAGCCAAGCGCGGGCCGGAACAGGTCCGCCACCGACCGACGGTGCGCTGCAGGGAGAGATCAGTTGGGGCTGTCCTGGCAACAAGGCCCGCTTTCAACGGGAGCAATCGGCCGCTTTCTCGTCCCCGAGCCGCTGTCCAAGCGACTCTTGTACGTCGAACCGTTACGCCGCCGCCTCCGCGTGCGCTTTGGGGGAAGCTGGATCGCCGATAGCGAGCGGGTGCTCCTGCTTTTCGAACCGGGCCGTTATCCCGTGGCCTATTTCCCGGAGGCCGATGTTTCCCCACATGTGCTGGAACCTACCGAGCACATCACGCAACACGCAGATCTTGGGCCGACGTCCTGGTACAGCGTTCGGGTCGACGAGCAACATATTGCGGCGCGAGGAGCATGGCGGCACACCGACCTGCCCGCCCATGCAGGCGATTTGCAGAGTCTGATCGCCTTTGCGTGGCGGGCCATGGATGCGTTCTTCGAGGAAGACGAACGCATCGTGGGCCATGCCGCCGATCCCTATCACCGCATCGACATCCGCCAGACCTCTCGCAACCTCGTCGTCAACCACCAAGGCCGGGTCATCGCCGATACAAAGCGGCCGCTGGTTCTTTACGAGTCCGGCTTTGCAGCCCGCTGGTATGTTCCACGTGCCGACATCGATGACTCTGCCCTCACTCCGGTCAAGCTCCAGACCTTCTGCCCGTACAAGGGCCTCTGCAGCTACTACTCCATCGGAGACGCGCGCCAGGCGGCATGGTCGTATCCCGACGCCTATCCCGAAGTCCGCCGCATCTCCAATTTTGTATCGTTCGAGCCGGATATCGTGACGGTCCATCTCGATGGCACGCAGCTGCATCTCGAACCTGGCCAATTGGTGGTTCCACACGGCCCCGATCGTAATCTTGACGTCGCCGAGGTGGTACGCGAGCCAACGCCTGGTGGCCGGCCCGCTGAAGCTGCAACCAGTCCCCTCCATCGACGCTCGTAAGACGAACGAGCATATCTTCGAGATCGCGCAGCATTCAGCCTTTCGCGTGCACGACTATTGTGGCGTTCAACGGAGCCGCTCATCCCGAGCCTCCACTACGGGAGCACCACAATGTCCCATTGTTCGAACCAGACACGCTCGATCCGCTCCGCCTTTGTGGGCCTTCTCCTGATCGGCTTGCTGTCGCCCGCACATGCCTCCGGCCGGAACAGCTCTCTCGACGCTCTCCCCGATCTGCCGTCGCAGGCCGCCGCGCGTTTCGCCTCGGCCGAGCCGACGTCGCGCCTGCCCTGGCTCGCTCCGGTCGGCCATCGTCAGCCGAGCCGGGCCGATGCGCCTCAGTCGGATGCTCTGTCGGCCTGGGAGCATGAGCAGCAGCAGCGCGATCAGATGCTGGATCGCAAGCTCATCATCTGCCGTGGATGCTGAGGTAGCCCGGCCACCTCACGCGCGCCTGCCTAGGCATTCTCGCCAGCCGATGCCGCCTCTGCGCTCTTCGCCAGCTCCAGCTCGTCAATCGTCGCGGGCGTCTGCGCAGCCTTTCGCCATTGCGCGGGAGTGATGCCCATGTGGCTCTTGAACGCCCGCTGGAACGCCGCTTCGGACAGATATCCGACCGCTTCGGCCACCGCTCCGGTCGAGAGCGAGGGTTTTCTCAGTTCGTTCGTTGCCAGCGTCATGCGGATGTCGGTCAGCAGTTCGCTCGGCGAACGTCCGACCTTCTCCTGGAATTGACGGGCGAGCGTCGCACGCGACATGTTGGCGAGCTGCGCGAGCTCGGGCAGCGTCCATGCGCGCGCGGGCGCATTGAACATGCCCGCGACGACCGGCGCGAGGCGTGGGTGACCTGCGAGCGCAAGCAGCCCGCGTGGCGCGTCCCCGGTCTCGCTGGCGAGGCGCAGCACGAGCGCGAACATCGCCGTCGACAGCGCGTTCAGCATTGCGCGGCCACCCAGCTGATCGTCTGCAGTCTCGCCGCGCATCAAGGCAACGAGGCCTGCGAGTTGCCCCGCCGTATCCCGCTCTCCGGCCTGCGCGCCGGCCCTCACGATCAGCACCGGCGGCAGATAGTTACGCAGCAGCCGGTCGTGCGGCGGGGCGATCGAAAAATGTCCGCACAGCAGATCGAGCCGGGCATCCGAGACTGGATTCTCGCTGATCGTGAAGTTGAGTGACGCGCGGTTGCGGGCCTTCAGCGGCGCAGCTCCGCTGCCGTCGTGCATGACGTGCCGCGGGTTGCGCGGCAGCAGCAGAATGTCGCCGGCCTCGAGTAGCAGCGGCCGACCTCCCGCCGGATCGTCCAGCATCGCCGAGCCAGCGAGCACCGCGTGGTACGGGATCTCGTTGGCCTCGCTTGGCCCCTGCTCGATCCGCCACGGCGCACCGTAGGAGCAGCGCAGGTCCAGACGGCCGTGCACCGGCATCATCTCGAACAGCCGGCTCAGCCAATCCATCGTATTCCTCTCCCAATTGAGACGATTGAGCATATGTGCAAGCTTATCAAGCATTCAACATCTCATGTCGCGACCCTACTGTCACCCCGCAATCGTTCACCACCCCAATCACGGAGTGCCATCATGTCCCGTCTTTCCGTCCCGAACCTCGAAACCGACGCCGGCCCCTCCGGCCAGGTCTATGCTCAGATCAAGAAGGCCATCGGCAGCGTGCCGAACACCTTTGCGGCCATCGCCGCCCATGGCCCCTCTGCGCTCAAGGCCGTGCTCGCTGCCGACACTGTGCTCGCCTCCGGCGGACTGACCAAGTCCGACAAGGAGATCATCAAGCTCGTCATCAGCGAAGCCGCCGGCTGTGACTATTGTGTCGCCGCCCACAGCCATCTCGCAAAGCTCGTCGGCCTAGCGCCGGAGGTCCTGAAGCAGATCCGCAATGGCCAGCCCACCGGTGATGCCCAGCGCGATGCGCTGGTCGCATTCGTCGACAAGCTTGCGCGCACTAGCGGCACCGTCAGCCACAAGGATTTCGTCGCGATCAAGGCCGCTGGCTACAGCGATGCGCAACTCGTCGACATCAGCCTCGCCTTTGCCACCACCGTGTTCACCAACGTCTTCAACCGCATCAACGATACCGAGATCGACTTCCCGGCGGTCGCCTAACGCGACGGCCGCCACGTCGCTCATTCACATCAGGGATCACGACCATGACCATGCTTGCCAACACCCACACCGCCCAAAATCCTCTCGTCCGCGCCCTGCAGGGATCCGGCCTGCTCGCGGAAGATCTCGACTACCATGTCGTCCGCGCCTCGATGGTGATCATGTTCTTCTTCTTCGGTTACCAGAAGTGGTTTCCGTACGAATTCGAACGGCTGGTCCCGTTCATCAGCAACGGCCCGTTGACCTGGTGGCTCTATCCCGTGTTCGGACATGCCGGCGCCAGCTATTTCCTCGGCGTCTCCGAATGGACCTTCGGCACGCTGCTGCTCGCCGGCTTCTGGAGCCACCGGCTTGGCGTGCTCGGCGCCCTCGGCTCGACCGGCACCTTCATCGCGACCGTCACCATCATTCCCTTCATGCCGGAGGGTTGGGACCTCGCCGCGGGAGGCTTCCCCGCGATGACGGGCAACGTGCCATTCCTTATGAAGGACGTCGTGCTGCTCGCAGTCTCCTTCTATCTGCTAAGGCAGGATCTGGTTCGCGTGATCCGGCATTAGGTGGCGCTCTGCCGAGCGGCGACGCGTCGCCGGCGAGCTTTCGAGTTCGCCGGCGATTGGGCGTCCGCGCCGGCCTTCCACCCCACGAACGCGCGTCAGCTTCCCATCGGATGGAACCTTGTTGAGCTTCGCCAAGGTCGCCAGCTTTGGCAGCCGCGCGTCAACAACGTGGCTTCATCGCGTTCTCGATCGGGGATCATAGAGACAATCCGCAAAGCTTCATCCCTTCTTGGACCTTCTCAACCCCGATGGCCACGATGCGGTGCGGATCAAGGCGGAGTGCTTCGGTCGATCAAGATAGCCGGTTAGGCCGCCGATAATCGCGAGCCATGCAGCCATGCTCGGCGCGGCAAACGATCAACAGTGACGGCAAATAACCAGCTTTCGATCAAGCTCTTGATCCTGCAATTTCAGCATCTCGTCCAGATCGGTAACCCGCCTATGAACCGCCATCGCACTTGCGGAGTTGGGGTCGAACGACTGCCCATGCGGCTGAACGTGCACCTCCAGCAACAGCTTGACGGGATCCGAATACGCAGGTTGCCCGCCTTGCTTGGATGGATCGTCGTAACTCGGCACGGCGTCCACATGCTCCGAAGGTCCTTGCATCATGCCCGGGGTACCTTGGTTGTGCCGCCGCGTAGATGCAATGGTCGGGCTCAGGATTAGCATCAGACTGAAGGCTGCAATCGTGGTCAGCCAGCACTTTGACCTTCTAGTCATTTCCACCTCTTTCTCCCATTACGGTCCATGTGCGCACAACGCGGTGTCAATCGCAGTTACTTCGCAGCCGCGCGGGCAGCCTGTACGATCACGTCGGCAACGACGTCCGGGTTGGAGACGCTGACGGCATGCGATGCATTCACCTCAACGACGTGCGCTTTGCACGATCGGCTTCGAACTTCTGTTCGGCCAGAGGAATGGCGAGATCTTGCAGGGTCCTGATTTCCCAACTCGGCTTGCTTGTCCATGCAGCGGATGTCAGAGACTCGGTCAAGGCTGCCAAGTTCATAGGGCGTTGAATGGCGAGCATCACGGCAGCCTCGCTCGCGGGCACATCGGCTGCGACGTTACTGTGAAACTTGTCGGCTTGATACAGCAGATACGTGCCGCTAGTTCCGTCAGGGAGAGAGTAGGCAATCGCCTCGACGGACATGAGGAATGTGCTGCCGGGAAACCGTTCGAGCAAATTGCTTGCAGCTTCCCCTGCCGCGGGCATCACTGCGACTGCGTAGACGAGGCCCTTGTCCTTGGGGTCCGTGCCGGCCTCGGTGATGACGGCCCCGCCGTACGAATGGGCCGCCAGGATCACGGGTCCCTGGATCCTGTCCATCACGCTACGCAGATAGGCGGCGTCTACTGCCACGCCCAGCAACGGATTGGCAAAAGCGACAACCGGGAAGCCTGCGTGCTGGAGCCGCTCACCTTATTCCAGATCGACGCGTCTTCGAAGGCTCCGTGCACAAGCACGATCGTAGGTGTGAGTATTTCGGGATTCATCGTGCTTCCTTATCATGAAGAGTTACGCAGGCGGGTTCGCTGATGCACTCAAAGGAGTGCCGCCCAAGATCACATCCACCTTGTGAGCTGCCAGGGCCGACCGCCCGCGGGATCGTCCGGGATCGCAGTCCCGGAAAGAGCCGCGTGATGTGAAATAGGACTAACTCCGCAAATGGTGTTCCCGGTACCACTTGTTGATCTCGCCGCTGGTTGTCACCCACACGTCCTTTTGACTCGAGATGTGCGCGAAGGCTGCAGCGAGGTGCTTCGTTCGAAACGCCTGCCCCGTGATAAAGGGATGCAAGGCAATAGGGAGAATCCTCGGAATCCGCTCCCCCTCATCGTAAAGGACGTCAAATTGATCTCGTATGATCCGGCCGAAGTCTTCCGCGGACGCACCGAACGTCAGAACCGACGGAAGGTCGTTGCATTCGACGGAGTACGGCATTCCCAGAAGAGAACCCTTCTTCACTTTCATCTGAAAGGGCAGATCATCACACGTATAGTCACACAAATACTCGATGCCCCGCTCAGCGAGCAGATCTGGCGTGGCGTACGTCTCCGTCAAGAACGGGCTGAGCCAGCCCTTTGGCTTTTCACCAGTGGCCGCCGCGATGACCGTGAGCGCGTCCTCGATCAGCGCAGCTTCCTCCTCCAACGAAAGGCCGTTGACGATTTCGGAGTTATTTCGTCCGTGCCCCATGAAATCCCATTTGCGTTTCGCGCCTTCCTCAACGACCCGGGGATACTCGCGGCAAACATCGGAATTGAGACACACGCTTGCCGGCAAGCCATACTTGTCCAACGTCTCCATTAGCCGCCAAATGCCCACTCGCTGCCCATAGTCCCGCCATCCGTAATTGAGAGCGTCCGGCATAAAATGAGCGGTGTACGGCACGATCGTCGGGCCAGGCCGGTCCTCCGGAAAATGCTCCAGATTGATGTAGATCACGACCGCTATGCGTTCCTTTTTCGGAAAGGACACAAGCGGACGATCGACAATCGGCGTGAAGTTGTAACGCTTCGTTTGGGTCTGCATTCAGTCGATCACTCCTCGGCAAACTACTTCAAGCATCCGAAATTGCTCACTGAGCTCATCACGTCAAAGCACTGGCTGGCCTTGGCCGTACTGCGCGCGCAAGGCTGAGGTGGATGTTGTTTCGCGACAAAGGCCCTATTCGCGCGATCAATCTGCGGAAGGAACTGTCATTCAACCCACCACAGCGGCTTCACCGGGGACCGACAGTAATCTGACAGACGCCGAGCCGCAGACCGCCCCGCCCGCTCTTCAGCCGTGAAGAATTTGAAGTCCGCGCCTTGCACCTCAGGTAGTGAATCAGCGGCTCCATCTTGAACTGGCATTGATCCCCGATATGAGCGCGGCGGTGCACCCAGTTCGCCGTCGCGCGCTATAGCTGCGACCGCGGTAGCTGCTGCGATCATTTATGCTGCGTAGAACATAGGAACGACGAGCGATTCTTAGATTCCGCTTCTTCATTTTCTATCTCCACGATTAGCCGCGTCCCGCCCCTTGAACGATAACGACAACCGGCCACTACATTGATGAGACATTGGGGTTGACGTCGAGAGCATGTCAACGAAGCCCATGTTGGTCACGCGTCGATTGCAGCAAGTTTTGCAAAAGTACGCACACTTAGAGACGATTGCAGTTGTTGTTGCACTCGACGATAAGACCGATCGCGAAGGCTGCGCGCCGGCTCCCTTTCCCGCTCATAACGGTCTGGTTGCAGGTTCGAGTCCTGCCGGGCCCACCAACATCATCAGTGGCTTACTTCGTTCTCGTTTCCTGCGGCGCAACCGCCGCCCCAGAAAGCGCACCAGATACGTCCATCTTTCGTTCAACAGGACGGTTCGCGCCGAACGTTCGGGACCGGCCTAGCCGAGATTGAGGTCGAGCCGCACATCGTCGAACGGCTACTTATTCCCTTGATGGGCGCCATCGGCAACCAAGCCGACAGTATCGTGAGTGCAGTGGCCGAGGTCTACATTTTTGGCAAAGAACCTGCCCAAGATACGGACTGCGATCGAGACAAAGTGGGAGCCGTTCCTTCAAACCCTGACCCGCGCCGCGTAGCGCGGGTCTCTCTGTTGGCTTCAACCTGAGGACGATATGATGAGCCCCCCCGCCGCACTACGCTTCGAAAGAGTCATTGCGCCAACTGCGAGGATAGCTGAGTTACGTCCGCTCGGGCGAAGCTGATCTCAGCGCACTCTGCCGGCGCTGCCCTCGACGCGCCGACTTCTTCCCGCCGCTTCGCATGCCGCCGCGCTGCACGAGGCTTCGGTCGAAGCTTGCCGCCGCCCACGCCCTTGGTCGCACTGTCCGGCTGGGGGAAATGTAAGAAACTGCCGTGAAAAGCGCTTGTATCGTCGCCTTGCAGTTGATAGAACGAAATAAGAACATAGGGGACTTTTGACGGTCTCGACACCTTCGGAGGTGGTTCAGTAACCTCGCCACAACTAGGGGGGCTGAATGCCATTCGAAAATCTGGTCGTGACACGTGTTGTGCTGCATGAAGTGTTTAAGCGCCGCCTCGATGGCTCGCTGGTGCCGCCTCATTACGGCGCGCAACTGATCGCCCTGCCTCCTGAAGCTATGGATATGTTCAAGGAACGTGTCGTCGATGCGATGGGGGCCGTTTCGCAAAGCATGGAAATGGAGATCGCCGAAGCGGGACCGGAAAGCGCTGTGGCCCTCGCGCTATCTCTCGTCGGAATACCCGACGCGGCGTTCGTCGCAAGTTCGGTGAAGTTCGCTGAAAAACTAGCAAATGCACAACTTGCGAAAAATCTTCCGGGCGGAAAGCTGGTGGTGTTTTCGGGAACGATTGGCGCCAATCCACGCCCATTTGTGGCCGTTATCAAAGCAGAAAAGCAGAGTGGCTTTCGAGAACACGGAACAGCATTAAACTTTTTCAAAGACCTGTTCCTGACACCGGCCTCGAAGCTCTACAAGATTGGCTTCTTCGTGCAGATGACGGCGGGGCAAACGCTGCCGCAGGGTTGGACCGCGCACGTCTACGATAGTCAGATGACGACGCAGAACCGTGAGGGTGCGGCGAAATACTTCTTCGGCACATTCCTTGGCTGCCAGATCCCTCAAAACAGCGCGCACCTGACACGCGTTTTCTTCGACCACACGCGAACCTTCATTCGGTCGCTGCCGGTCAAGCCAGAGGTCAGGGACGACCTTCTGACCTCGCTGTACACGTACCTGAAGGTGGACCAAACGCCGACGATCCAGGTTAACAATTTCTCAACGGCTTACCTGCCTACTGAGGCGCGGGACGACTATACGAACTTTATGCAGGGCAAGAACTTCCCCCTCAATACCGTTCAGAAAGACATCTCCGAAGTCGGTAGTCAGTTGCGTAAGAGACGCGTTCGCTTCTCGGGAAGCATCGAGCTGAGCGCGCCGCCCGAGTCCTTCAAGGATCTGATCACCATGGAAACGGTCGAGGCCAAGGGCACAGCACCGGGGCAGCCGGGCCAATGGACTATCATTACGATTAAAGACCGCATTCAGATGCAAGAATGACAGAGGAAGAGTTCCTAGAGCGCTGGTATCAAGAACGCCCTCTCGTTGAGGCGTGGGGAAAGTTTGTCGCTCAGAAACTTATGCAAGGAATTTCACCGCTCATCGCGCCGCTGTCAGCAGACATTTTCGTGCGTATGCCGGCGAGTCCGCGTGTCAAAGGCGACGGCTCGATCCTAACGAAGGCTTTTTATCGAGACAAGAATTACGCTGATCCCCTTGCGCAGATCACCGACAAGGTCGGCGTTCGGTTCGTCGTGCTTCTCGCGAAGGAAATCGCGACCGTGTGTCATGCCATAGAGGCGTGCTCAGAATGGGAGGCTTCCAAGGACAAGGATTACGAGGAGGAGCGGGCGAAAAGTCCGTATGAGTTCAAGTATCAATCCGTCCACTACGTTGTCCGCTGCAAGGCGAGCAAAGATGTTGGCGGGCTCACAGTGCCGGCAGGAACGCCCTGCGAGATTCAGGTACGGACAATCCTTCAGCATGCTCATAGCGAACTGACGCACGATACGATCTACAAGCCGAGCGTCGTCGATACGCCCGACATGCATCGTGCCGCCGCCAAGAGCATGGCGCTTATCGAGGCCACGAACGATTATTTCGAACAGCTCATGGAGTTGATCGAAAGCAACGTAGCCTCGAACAAGAAGCTATCCATCGAAATGGACGCTCTATATCGGGAGCTTGTTGGTCGCTCGCCGGACATCACGAGGGCGGAAGGTCTGCTAAACGACGCGTTCGCGGATTTCGGAGGCGAACAGCCCGCGTTGATGGTGCGCGAGCTGTTCGCGGAGAAACCGTTTCTACTTGATCGCATTAGGGAGCGCACGCCGACCAAACTGCTGTTCCGCCAGCCGAGTATAATGCTCGTCTACCTTGCTGCGGCGAAGCGGCCTGCAGACGCTCAAGAGGCGTGGCCTCTTACAAAGGCTGAATTGAAGCCGATCTATACGGACCTAGGGCTCGCGGCACCTGAGAGCTGAGGAGTGACAAATGGCAGGTGGACGGCCTAGCGTCGTTTCAACAAGCCCTGCTTCTCAATGAGGTAGAGTTACAGGCTGGACAGCTCGACCGTGAATTGTTCGTGCATCTCAACGAACCTACGGCCGGCGTTTCGAGGTTTACCTACGTGAAGCTCGATGGTCGGGAGGTTCAAGCGCCAGGACTGACGGCCGTTCAATGTTCGAGAAAGGTCTAATTCCGCCACGCTTGTTTCATTTCCCGGTCGAACCACATTTCTGCCACGGATTATCCTGCGTTGATCGTCGCACATGCGCAGCGGCACGCAAGTTCTGTAGTTGTGGATAACAGCCACTCAACTTGCCGTCGTGCTATTATGCAGCCATGGATGCGCGAGAAGCGGGAAAACGTGGCGGACTCGCTACGGCAAAGAAGCTGTCAAAAAAGAGAGCACACATCGGGCTGCTCTCGCTCGGTGGGCCAAATAGCGGAGAGTCCGAAGAATGGCGATCTGGAAGCGACTTATCGACAGGAAAACGCTTGTTCGGATTTCTCAGATCGGCACGCTCGTTTTCGTCATGCTGTACGGCTCGACCTTTTTTGTCGAACGTCCGGAATATGAGGTGCGTCTTTTAACTTGGTTCTTCGCGCTTTTCTTTCTCTTCCACTGGTGCTTCGGAGCTATGAAGAAGCTCACGCCTACCAAGGCGCGGTTGATCGACTATGTATATCTCGGAATTGCAGCGGTCGGTGTTTTCGTTCTCGCTATAAACTACCAGCATAAGCGATACGAGTATACGCAATTGGAAGTGCAAGATGAGGGGCGTCGCCTTCTAGGCAAGGAGTATCGAGAGCTCCTTGATACGATAGAGGCCCTACAGCATGCATCATGCATACCGGAAAAGGTGCAGCTAATTCCGTTATACTGCGAGCGAATAAAGAAGCTTAATAGCGATATCCAGAAAGAGAGCGAAAGTGAGACGCGTCTCGATTTTAGCTTGGCTGTCGATAGATACCTTCGTCAGATCAAGCCACCGGACTCAAACGACGTTCTCCGAACGCAAGCCTTCCGACAGATAGGCGAAGGGATCGAAAAGCTCCGGACCGTGCAAGATAGGATTAAGTCGGATTCGGACTTTGTCAGATTTCACGCACCTATCTCATCAGACGACGTCCGGATATCTTCGCACGGACTATTCGCATGGCCATTTATTCTCGCATTCGCCCTCGCTCTGCGGATCACGAAGACCACGATTGAGGTCTTGGATTGGGCCAAATAACCGTTCCAGCTCCAATCCCTCCTGCCCAGATCCGGCCTTGGGTAGCCAGCACCGAGCTGGGCCTCGATATGATCAATCGCCGATATCAGGTATCATTCTCGGTTATCGGTCCCTGACGCATCGGCGTCGAGTTTCCGGCCCCGATGCTGTCGCCATCGATCCTGCCACCGGATGACGACGGCAGATATGGTTTCGTCATGACGTTGCTTTTCTTCATTAGGTACTGAAGCGCGACCTGTTCTTTTGCAACAGGGTTGGATATGCGCGCGCTTCGTCGAACTTTGCCGCGAGATGGGCCTGCTCGCGACAGCGAGCGTCGCCATCGATGGCAGCAAGTTCAA
>NZ_JAFCJT010000030.1 GCF_018130785.1 Bradyrhizobium liaoningense | reverse complement strand
GTTAAGGTGATCACGATGAGCGAAAATGCGAAGGAAGCGATCCTGGCCGCGGCGCGCAGGACGGCTCAGGCCCACGGATATGGCGGGCTGAACTTCCGCGACATCGGAGCCGAAGTCGGCATCAAGGCTCCGAGCATCTACCACTACTTCCCAGGCAAGCTGAGCTCGCGGCCCGAGGTGGTGAGACGCTAGTGGGAAGATACGGCGGCGAGCCTCGAAGCTCTTTCAAAAGCGAACGGATTTTATGACAGTCACGAACTGTTGGAAACCGCGAAGGAAGGTGCAGGCGTTCGCAGATTTCAGCAGCGTGAGACACGGGCACGGGCAAACTACGCCGCCGGCGCAGAGCCGTGCAGACCTAAAACTCTTAGACTCGTTGATCGATAGCTTTCGCTGATCCGGCCTGATAGCGACCCTGAACCGGTTCAAAGAGAGGAAGTCGGTGCCTGATCGGAAACAGCAAATCTCCTTTCGGAGAAGAACTGCCGGACGCCACAGTTACGGTAACGGTCCGACGACAGCTTGGTCGTGACGTTCGGCGATGGCCGGGAGTTGATCCCTGTGCTGCTCACGCGGCTCAGGTATGTTATGCAGGTCGCGGAAGAATTCCTCGTGGCGGCGCGGCGTAGACACAAGGATATGCCGTGCGTCATGGACTCCGATATTTGTGAAGCCGTGAATGACGCTCCTTGGAACTATCACTCGCGTGCCAGGACCCACGGTCTCGGTCTTTTCGCCGACAAGATACCTCAGTTGCCCCTCGATCACGATGAAGAGCTTATCTTCCGTCGATGAGATATGTGCCGGCGCACCGAAGCCAGGCTTGATAGTCATGTCGAGGACTGTGAACGAGCACGGATAAGGGTTGATGATCTTGGCGGTTATTCCTGCGAATTCCGTCGTTTCAAATTCTGTAGTGACACCAGGTTTCATTTTTGCTCCAACTTGGCAGTAGCGGTGACGATTGCCCCACCGTAGGTCGCGTGGGAAATGTCGATAATGTCGGAAGCCCTACACGTTCAGTCCGTGGTTGCTGTCGCCGATTCTCGGGTGATGTCCTTGCAGACGCGGGCAACGATCTCGTAGGAACGACGGGCGGCAATGGGGTCGCGGATCAGCGTGATGACCATCAGCTCGTCGGCCTGCGTTTGTCGCACCATCGCCTCGATACCAGATCGCACCGTCTCAGGTGAGCCTACGATCGCATAAGGTAGGTGTTGTTCAGGCGCAGCCGCCACAACAGGTGTCCTGGCATTGTCGATCGGCACTTGTATGCTCGACTTGCGAAACCACTGCAGCAAGATCGGTCGGATCGATCCCAGCAGGTCCTGGGCTTGAGCATCGGTCTCCGCAGCAATGATGAAGGCGCAGATCATCGCATAATTGCGCTGCAGCGTCTTGGAAGCTCGGAAATTTGTGCGGTAGGCCCGCAAGGCGACCTGCAGGTCTTCGGGCGCAATATGGGTCGCGTAGGAGAATGGCAAGCCAAGCTTTCCGGCCATCGCCGCCGACGATGTCGACGATCCCAAAAGCCACACCGGAAGATCGAGGCCACGGGCAGGCACGTACGGCGCATCTTCCGCCTGCCGCTCATCGAGCAAGGTCAGGAGCTCGTCGAGGTCGAATTCAAATCGATCACGCGCGTCGGGCGGCTTGCGTAACATCCGGAATATCTCGGAGTCCGCACCAGGTCCGCCCGTGGCGCGCCCGATCCCGAGATCAATCCGACCGGGATGCAGCCCCGCCAGCGTTCCAAACTGCTCGGCGATAACCAGCGGCGAATGGTTTGGCAACATCACCCCGCCGGAACCAACACGAATCGATCTCGTGACGCTGGCGATGTGGGCGAGCACGACAGCCGGTGCCGCATTGGTCAAGCGGGGCACATTATGATGCTCGGTAAACCAGAAGCGTCGATAATCCAGCTCTTCGACTTGCTGGGCCAGCTCGACGGTTCGGCGCAGGGAATCGCTCGCCGTCTCGCCGTCACGCATGGGCGAAAAATCGAGGACAGATATCGCGAGCGGCGGCGTACCCATGGCAAGCTCTCTCCTAGGTGATCAAATGGGCGTGGTAACCCATTTGCGCATCGCAGGCGTCCCTCTCAAGACGTGCGACAGTCAGAGATTCACTGGTCAACACATGGTGCTTTCCACCATCGATTTGCTAACGTCACTTTCGTTACGACAGCGCCTTTTGCTGCGAAGCCAGAGCTGCACCAATGAACAGCGCAACGGCCGACACAACCAATCCGCGTTCGAGACCGCCAGGGCCGTCGGCGATCCAGCCAACGAGCGCGGGCCCGATGATCTGGCCGAATGCGAATACCACCGTGAACACGCTGATCGCAGACGACCATGATTCTTGCGGGAGATTGTGCCGCACCAATACGGTGGTCGATGCCACCGCCGATAGCAGGACCATTCCGAAGGCCAGGCCGGACATGAACACGACTGGCACCGCAGAAGTCACTGCCGGGAGAATGGAAACCACACCTGCGATAGCGTTGAATATCGCCAGCGACTCGCCGCCCTTGAAGCGATCAAGCATCGGTGCCCACAGTCGCGAGGATAATACGACGGCCACCCCTAACAGCGTATAGAACAAGGTGATAGTCTCAGCCTGCATGCCCTGCTGCTTGAGCAATGTGATCACGAACGTCATGTAGGCAATGTAACCAACGCCAAACATGAAATAGCCAGCCAGGGCAAACCCGAAATCCTTTACGGAAAACTCCGATTTTGAGGTCAGATCAGAAGGAATTTCGCCGATTGTCCTTGCAGGCAACGCCATGATGGCGGTTGCGAGCAGACAGGCGATGCCGAGCGCGAACCACGCCCATTGCCAGTCATGCGCGCCGCCGAGCTGTGGTGCGGCCGAAAGCGCCGCCGGTACGAGTAGCGCGGAAAGTGCGATCCCGAAACCTGTGCCGCCGTAATAGAGACCGATCAAGAATCCGGCCTGCTCGCGGTGCATTGAGCCAAGACGGGTCGCTAGAACGCCGCCGATGACGAAGACGGACGCGCTCGCTGCGCCTGCGCCAAGGCGGAGAAGGATCAGGGCTATAGCGTCGGTCACGACGCCCGACAAGAGCAGGAATACGCTGGTCAGAACGGAACCTATGACCAACAGTCGCCAGACGTTGAGGCGGCGCGTCAGCGCCGGAACCGCCAGCGCGCCAATGAAGTAGCCGAGTGCATTCGCCGTGTTCATCGAGCCAGCCAACAAATAAGACCAGCCAAGATCGGTACGCATGGGCGTCAGCAAGAGCCCGTATGACAGGCGGGAGATGCCGAGAGCGATGGCGGCAGCCAGTGACAAGGCGAGCGCTGTGGCGATCGGATAGCGCGGGAGCGATACTGGAAGCGCGGTTTCAGATGACATAGGGCAGCCACAGATGATGAAGTTCATTAGTTTAGCGATCGATAAATTTCGCGGCTGACCTTGTCAATCAAATAGAGCGAATGCTAAATAACAAATTGGAGATCGGAACATGCCGCGACCGAGAAGCTTCGACCTCGATGAGGCGATCAAAGGAGCAACTGCACTGTTCTGGAAGAACGGCTATCAGGGCACGTCGCTTGCAGACCTGACCTCAAATATCGGAATTGCGCCAGCGAGCCTGTATTTTGCTTTCGACAGTAAGGCCGGACTTTTCAGGCAGGTGCTCAATTACTATTATCAAGCGTACCTTGGCCGCGTCGATGAAAAGGCGCTGAACCAGCCCACGGCGCGCGAGGTGGTGGAGACTATGCTCTATGGGTTGGTAGACCTGTATACGGACAAGACTCATCCACCAGGGTGCCTTTCGGTCAAATGTTCGCAGGCGTACGCAGAAGAGGCAGAGGTTCAAGATGAACTGATGAAGCTTCGTCACGCGCGCCGCAAACGGCTGGCTTCGCGGTTTCGGACAGCGCGGGAGATGGGTGATCTGCCGGCAAATGCGGATTCGGACGCGCTTGCACTATTTGCGATCGTTGTCGGTTGGGGGCTGGCGTTTGCGGCGCAGACGGGGGCAAGCCGGGCAGACCTGCGCCGCACCGTTGAGACGTCGCTCGGGGGGTGGCCAACCTAGCAACATCTGCCGTGCAAACTTCAAGCGCTCATTGAGCGCCGCTATTCGAGGGATCAGCGTGAACCCAAGTGCATGTATAGCCATTCGACGTCGGATGAGTAACTCCGACGAGCGAGTGTTTTAAGGACGGGCCCGGCTCAGAAGTGACCCTTCTATCACGCCTATTCTTGCTTGTTGCTGCGGCCCTCTTGCCTGCGGTCGCGATCCAGGCCTACAGCGAATTCGGCCGGCGTGAAGCGCGTCAGGTCGAAGTGGAAAATCAGGCACTCAGCTTGGCTAAGCTCGCTGCCGCAAACCAGCAACAAATCGTTCAGGGGATTCGTCAGGTCCTGATCGCGCTGTCGGAACTGCCGGCAATCAAGGCGGGGGATCGCGTGGGCTGCAATGCTTATTTGGCAGCGATGAAGCCCCGTTTCCCTGCGTTCATTACCCTTATCGTAACTGACGTTAATGGTCTGTCCTTCTGCCACACAGATGGCGATCGTCCGGCGGTTGATATCTCCAAGCGCACCTACTTCGCGAGCGCTCTCAGGACCAGCTCTTTTACGATCGGAGAGTACTCGCGAGGTCTGTCGTCCAAGCAAAGAGTCATACAGTTTGCGATGCCGTTCTACGCCAGCTATGGCAAGATTGGCGGCGTCATAGTTGCAAGTCTTGGCTTGGATTGGCTCGCCGATTACATCGCTCGAAACGGCGTGCCTGAGGGCGCAGCTCTCGCAATCACGGACCGGAACGGCACCTTTCTCGCCCGTTATCCCGATAACGACCGATTCGCTGGCACAAAAATGACCGTCGAAAAGTCTTTGGACCTGGGCGGCACGGCTGACATCGTCGACGTCGATGGTGTAGAGCGGATCGAAGCCTATTCTGCCCTGCAGGATGGTTTGGGGGCGCTTGTTGTCGACTTCGGCCTCGACAAGGCGTTGGCTTTCCGGGAGATCCAGCGCCAGACGCTGCGCGACGTCTTCTTGATCATCCTGAGCGCTACGCTGGTATTGCTGCTGACATCATTGGGCGCCAGGCAGTTTATCCATCGCCCGTTCGGGCAACTGGTCGACGCAGCGAACCAGTGGCGGTTCGGCGACTTTGCCCGACGTGTAAACATTGGCGGAACTTCAGAGATCGGACACGTTGCTGACGCGTTCAATACCATGGCCAGTGCGTTGGAGCATCGCGAGCAGGAGTTGTCCAAGGCCAAGGAGATCGCCGAGGACGCTGCTGCCCGGATCACGACGATCTTTGAGAGCACCAACGACAGCGTGCTCATCGTCGATCGGGATTGGCGCGTCACTTATTTAAATGGGCCGGCTTGGACGCGTTTCGCAGAAGACCGCGATATCGTCGGTATAAAGCTGCCCAAGGTATTTCAAGGCGTGTTCGACGGGGAGGTCTTGCGCGAGGTTCAGGAGTCGGTGTCGGAGCAACGGCCGGGCTCCGTGGAAGCGTTCTGTCCGCGTCAAAATATTTGGTGCGCGATCAATGTCTTCCCTTCAAGTCAGGGTTTCGCGATTTTTCTTCGCGACATTACCGAGCACAAGCTTGCGTTGGAAGCGCGCCGCCAAATCGAGGAGCAGTTCCACCAGAGCCAGAAAATGGAGTCCGTTGGCCAGCTCACGGGCGGTGTTGCGCACGATTTCAATAACCTTCTCACGGTCGTCTCTGGCAACCTTGAACTCATCGAAGCCGCAAAGGACGTTGTCAAGATCCGGCAATTTGCCGCTGTCGCGCGACGTGCCATTGATCGAGGGACAAAGCTGACGGCGCAGCTTCTCGCCTTTTCGCGGCGGCAGACGCTGAATCCAAAGCTTGTCAACGCTAACCAACTTATCGGTGAATTCCAGGGGCTCATCCGCCACGCTGTTGGAGCCACTTGCAAGATCAAGCTGCAGACCGAGGATCGATTGTGGTTGTGCCACGTCGATCCGTCGCTGCTGGAAGCCGCCCTCCTCAACCTGGCGCTCAATGCGCGGGATGCGATGCCGACTGGCGGCGTACTCAAGATCGCGACGCAGAACGCCGTCGTGGAGGAGGGCGCGGTTGCAGGTTGCCTGGCCGGAGAGTACGTCACGCTGTCCGTCACCGACACCGGTTCGGGAATGTCTCCCGAAGTGCGGGATCGAGTGTTTGAGCCCTTCTTCACGACCAAGGAGGTCGGCAAGGGGACAGGGCTTGGCCTCAGCATGGTCTACGGCTTTGTCCGGCAGTCCGGGGGACACATCGTCGTCGACAGCACGCCGGGCGTGGGAACCAGGATCGCTCTCTACCTGCCCAGGGCCACCCAAAGATCGGACGCAGAGGAGCAAATTGGGCAGCCTGAAATCACGCCGGCAGGCTCCGAGCGCATCCTTGTTGTCGACGACAACGAGGATCTCCTGGAGGCAACTTCGGAAATGCTGACCACTTTCGGCTATTACGTTTCTTGCGCCGGAAATGCCGCGGATGCGCTCCGGTTGCTACAATCCGGCCAGGAATTTGAACTCCTGTTCAGCGACGTCGTCATGCCAAACGGGATGAGCGGTGTCGAGCTTGCCCGCGAGGCGAAGCGACTAAGGCCAGGCATCAAGATCCTGCTGACTTCCGGCTACGTGAGAGACGAACTGGAGCGGCATAATGCGGTGGATGAGTTCCCGTTCATTCATAAGCCTTTCCGTCTGGCAGACCTGGTGCGGCGTCTGCAGGCAATCCTGCGCGAGACATGATGCGCATCAGTTTGTGGTGTCGCCGTTGGGCTCCCTTCGGAGCAGTTCCCCGTCTTGCTTTTGGCTTCAGGCTTCTGCGCTCGCCTATCGGTAGCTTGCAACAGGGAATTTTGCGACGACGGCATTCCCCATCGCGCCATCACGATCTCGCGTCCGTCGGCGGCATTGCGGACGATGTCGCCTCGTGAGATCGCGAAATACGGAAAGCGGGCGCCATCATGAAGCGTCGGCGCCGAATTCACAGGAAGCGCGACCGGCAACGAGATGAGGCATAGCCGGCTGTCCCACTAGTCTCAAAATAGAACGCTGCCGGGCTCGAAATACATGTCCCGGCAGCGCGTCATTCTCAAAACTGAGCACTGAAATCTCAGTTAGCGCTAATTTTGCAATGGGCGTGCCACAGGTTTGTGACTGCGGCCGCTGGTTCACGCTGGCGGACTGGGCGTCTCTCGCAACTGTCCTAGTAGGCGCGGCGGCCGTGCCGCCGATAAGCTGCGGGGTTTTCCACGCCCGCGAAGTATGGATTTATGGCGCACTCTGCGGCGCGGCCCGATGCCGAAGCATTGCACTGAGGCAGCGATGTGTAGCTGCAATCGTAATAGTTGGCCCCCGCGCGGTAAACGTGCAGGCAAACCGGATAGGCCGGGTTATACGTCTGAGCTGCCGCCGGCTCTGTTGATGCCATCCCGATTGCCAAAATCGCCAAGGCCGGAGTACGCATTGGAACCTCCTATCGGACATTGAGAACGCGCGCGAAGCTCCACGAGCCAGTGCTTTCGATCGTACCCCGCGGAGGTTGGCGACTACGCCTGATGATCGCTACCAGCCCGCTGGTTCACGCTGGCGAGCCTAGCACGTCGTACTCGAATGCCACTCCCTCGGGATCGTTCTCCTCGAACCATATTTCCGCAGCTTCGACCGTGGAAAAGACCTTGATGTGGTCGGCATCGCCGACCTGTTTGGCGGTGTTCACGTACACGAAGACGGTCATTGGTCCCTCATCAGCTTGCGCCGGCCCCAATGAGGCTGCTTTCCCTTCGGGTTAAACTCCGGGACGTGGTGGCGGTTCAACGCTCGCATGACGCCGATCCGGGCGAACAGCGTCGGCCGCCTCTCTATTGCGGTACTTTCCCACGACTGCCAGAGTGGCCCGCCCAGGCGGCGAGCCGATTGTCGTACGAATGGCTAGCAGACACCACATGCCAAGCGGCAGGAATGAGTAGCCATTTGAAGCGAGCGGTACCCAGAACGGTTCAGGAGGCCCGCGCGAACGCGCGGGCAGCCGAACTAGCTCCGGTTATCAGAAGTCCGGTGCCACGTCCTTGGGGCGCTTGCAAAGAAACTCAATGAGACCCGCGTTCCTACGCCAACCGGCGAGGCAGATGGTCGTGGACGCAAGTCTGGCGACTCCTCAAGCGCCTGCGTCAGATCTCACATAAGATTTGAGCAGTTGTTGAAATCTGGAAGGCGTCAGCCAGGAACGCGCGCGAGCTGCCGTGCGTAGTGGGTGTGGGAAAGCTTGCTACTTGCTGCCGGCCACCACCAGCGCCCCTCCCATCGCAATCTGGTCGCCGTCACAGCGCGCCGAGCACGGCCGCCCACGGCTTGACACGAACGCCGGTCGTGCTCGCTTCCGGTTCGCGATGATCCTTGCGACTTGGGCGGCCCGCGAAATTGAGCGAACTCTGCGGCGCTGACAAGGCCCGCCGGTACACGTCGGCGGGCTCTTTCGCGATCCGATATTTCTTGGCCGCCTTTCGCCTTGGTGGGTATCCGGCGTACGCTGCTTTCCGAGGTCTCAAACAGAGGCAGGAAATAATGTCGGCGACAGAAATCCTAAAGAGCGCGTTCGCGCTAGCCCTTTATATTGAGGCAACAACGACGACGCTCGCAACCGCCCAAGAAGCGACATTTTCAGAAGGCGAGCGACTTGGCCTTGCGGCGTGTTTGTCCAAATGCCCCGACAACGATAAGGCATGCAACAATCGATGTATCTCGAGTTCTCAAACCAAGGGCCGTGTGTGGGGCGACGATGTGCGCGCTTGCATTAGGGGTTGCCGGGTAGGTACCCAAATGAAAGATCAGATATTTAGTTGTATAACGGGCTGCCGTCTTGATCGGATCGTCCGGTAGAAGCGCGGTGGTAGCGTCGGCACAAGCCGCTAGGGATTGCGGTACCGCAACGCAGGCGGCCCAAGCAGCAGCCCGCCGGTTCACGCTGGCGGGCCCAGCACTCCCGGCGCTCTAATCCGCAATTGGATCGGCGGCCGGGAGCATTGGGGCTGGAATTGCCATGCCGTGCCATGTCGGCACTCCAAGTGACAATGCGTAGAAAACCGGAGTCCGGTAGTTGTCCGGACTCCATTTTCGGAACGGGGTGTTCTACTGAAAGAACACCGGCGCGATTTGAGCACCAAGTTTTTTCGTTATTCCGGGAATGCCGCAGTGGGGCTGGAACCACGCTGCGGCTTTTCCCATTCTGCGATCGCAACTCTCGTTAAGCTGGGCGTACACTATTGGACTGAGTAAGGCCGCCTCAGTTGGCCTACTTGCCGGTTTTCGACACTGTCTTGCGCCGCACTGGCACAAGCTGCACATGCCAAGGAAAAAGGTCCCAGCTATGTTGGGTGATGCGTGAGGAATGGGGTTTTCGGTTTTTCATCTGCGCTGCCAGGGCCATACCAGTCGTCGTAGCGTTCATTTTGCTATTGAAGAAGTAAGGCCGCCTCAGTTGGCGGCCTCTTTCATTTTACAAGCGCTGGGCCTGTAGCTGACCATCCCTTTGGGAGCCTCCCGATGTCTGCTGCTAGGCAGTGAACGGACAAAGCTCCTGCAAGATGCCGAGGCAGCTTCTGACCCATAGCCGAAGCTGCGAAGGCCGCGCTAATCGCAGCCAGTGATGCGCTTGACCGCCTTCGCGTACTTCAGATGAAGCGAGCTGTTAGCCCCATCCGAGGGGGCGTTACGGCCCAGGATGTGGTCTGAGTCCAGGCATGTTTGGAGGTCAAGCTGGATGTGCGAGCAGGACCCCAAAGCGTTCTTCTCGGCCTCTTCCTTCGACGCCCCAAATCCAACAAAAGTCTGTACACGCCCGGCCTCGGTGTCGACCGCCGAGACAAGCGTGATTTCCGAAATGTAATAGGACGAGCACGAGGCAGCGAATACCTCGGCAGGAGCAACCAATACCCCGAGTACGAGCACCATTTGCGCGGTAGCCTTTATAACTTCTCTCTGTTGTCCTGCCTTCTCCGGGCGTGGAGGAGTCCCTTCTTTCTTTTTCGGTGATTGAGAGACGCGCCGAACAGCCTCGGCTATCCGTTGAAGGAGCGGTGTGAAATCGGGGATGTCAATCATCGCCACGAGTAACGCAGCTATCCAAAGGAGATTTCCGGGAGCGAACATCGCGAGCAAGCAGAGCGTCGCAACGACTTCATATTTGGCCTTCTGTTCCTGTGGGACCATTTTCTCAGGCAAATAGAGAAGTCGGAGCATCAGGACGCCCATTGTTAGGGTGAACAACACGAGAAAGACGCTGGTGAACACCATGAGCATGTCGGTTTGTCCGGGCTCCGTGATGAAGCAAGGCAAATGCGTGGTAGCGGGATGCTGCCTCTCGATCATACTTCCCTTCCGGTTATCTACCCGGTGAACGCGAGCGCTGCTTAAGCGGGGAAATGTTGACCTAGATCAAGCAGACGACCTTCATCCCCCATCCCGGGCAAAAGATTGGAGGCCGTCCCGGTCTGGCGGTCTCTTTCATTGCGAATGTCGCCTGTTGGCCCGCAGGCGAAGATGGTCGAAAGCCGCATAAGACTTCGGCGCCGCCCCCGACCGGCTCTCCGAAGGAAACATCGCTTGCCCAGTAGCGCAGTTCGCGTTTGATCTGGTCCAACCTCCGGCGACGCCGACATTCGCACACCCTACCGGGGGACATCTAGACGCTCCCTGCCGGCATGCTAATCTGTCTGCCTTGACCTGCCAGAAGCATTGCCAACGGAGGCTCATTATGCCTGCCTATTTCATTGTTCAAAACACGATCAAAGACGAAGCGCAGTATCAGAAATACGTGCAAGCCGTCGTACCGTTCATAGCCAGTTTCGGCGGAAAGCTTGTCGCCAGACGCGCAAAAGTGGAGGTACTCGAAGGCGAACATGATCAACGGCCAGTCGTGATGTTCGAATTCCCCGACATGGAGGCGATCCACGCATTCTGGAGTTCGCCGGATTACATTCCGATCAAGAAGCTACGCGAGGGGATAGCCACCATGAACATTTGGGCTTTTTCGGGCACGTGATCTGCTCACGACATACTGCCGGGGTACAGCGCTAGTTTTCGAGGATCAGAACACCGAGCCCGAAGAACGTGACGCCACCGACCCAGATCATTTCGAGCGCGGCCTCGATTGCCGAGGTCTCGATCGGCGCGTCGCGTGTGAATGACACGATGACAAAGATCAGGTTCAGAACCAAGCCGACTGAGCCGCATGCGAAGAATAGGGTCTTGAAAAGGCGTTTCATGATCCTCATCCGTACAAGAGGAACCGCCTTGGGGCGCTTAGGCGCTTAATTGCGTGCCGTAGCCAAGCTCACGCCCGCGAACAGGACGGTTGAAAACTTCGCTGACGATGAGCGTGCACAGGATCGCTTAGCGGGGCGCGCATCCAAACACCGCAAGGCTCGAAAGCGCGGTGAGGAAGCATTGCCGGTGCCGTTTCTTTAGACTCAGCTCGTCCGTACCTTGGCATCCCGCAAGCGCCGAACGTAGTAGCCTTGTTTCTCAACGGCCAACTTAATCTCGTCGCTGACCTTAGAAACTCTTTTCTTGCTCTTCCGCCATTTGATCGATGAACCAAATGCCGGGATCGGAGAGCCTTTGCTTAAGACGAGCAAATCATGTTTATGATTGAAATAGATTTCAAACATCTTTACCCCCGACCGATTAGCTTAATGTCTCGGACGTCTGCACGGCAATTGATGTGCAGCGCGGTAAATTTGCCGCCGAACTTCAAATCTAGACGCGATCCGACGCAAGCCCGCCTCCCTGTGAAAAGCGGGGATGATGCTGCGCAATTAATGCTTCAGCAACAATTTCTGCTTGTATGTTGTTCGTATGTCACGCTCGCACACCAGCTCTCTTCTTGATCAATACGAATTAGCGATCGACGAGATCGTCGCCGATTGTGACGGTGACGTGCGTGGCGCGCTTAGGGCATTGATGCTTGTCAATGAACAGCTAGAGCAACGATTGGAGCGGATAAGCGCTCAATTGGGTGATCAGTCTGTGGACGATCCGAAGGAATTCCTCACCAGTCGCAGCGGTTCGCTCCACTGATGCAATCTTTAGAGCATGCGGCGGCTCGCCGACGAGAGTACTCACAGCGTCGAAGCCGGATAGAGCGTTGGATCGGGCTCCGACACGGCCTGTTAAGTGATCAGGCGAAGAGCCGCAATCCGGTCTCCGCTTGTGTCGTTTGGGTCTGCTTGCCAACGATGCGCCGCAGCTCGACCGCGACGCCCTCCAGCACCGCGCGCTTCTCCTTCATGCGCTTGCTGTGATTGTAGACCTTGCCGGTGACGGTCGGCACGACGATCTCGGCCTTCTTGCTCGCGGCATGGTCGAGGCACTTCGCAATCCATGCGTTGTCAAAACCGAGATCGCCGGCCAAGGTCGCTGCCGTACGGCGCAGATCGTGCGGCGTGAACGGCTTGAGGCCGAGCAGTTGGCAGATGCCGGGCGTTCTCACCTTGCCCTTGCGGTTGTCGCCGCGCAGTGCGTCCGCCATGGCCTTGCGATGCAGCGGCTGATCGCCGAGCGGGGAGGCGAAGACGTATTGCTTGTTCGATCCCCGCAAGGCTCCCTTGATGATCTCTACAGCGAGATCGGAGAGGGGCTGCTGGATCACCCGTCGCTTCTTGACCCGCTTGAGCGGCACGTCAAAGCGCGGGTTCTCGCCGTCGAGCTCGAACAGTTCATCGCGGTGCGCGCCAAGCAACTCGCTCGACCGCAGCATGGTCACCAACTCGAATTTCAGCGCCAGCCGCGTCCGGCGATCCCATGACGCCAGCAGTTCGTCATCGTCGAGGCCATGCCAGAAAACCCTGATTTCGTCCTCGGAAAGAACGCGGGTGCGGGCATGCTCGGCATCGAGCTTCGGCAGATTGACGCAGGGCGACGCGCTGACGTAATCGCGGCCCGCCTCGGCCGCCCAATTGAAGAGGGCGCTGGCTGCTTTGCGCATATGCCGCGCATTGCTGACCGAGGGCTTGCCGAACTCACCCCCGACGATGTCGTTGGACAGCGTCGCGATGTCATTCTTGGTAACCTCTCGCGCCAGCTTCTTGCCGAGCCGGGCACCAAGGAACCGGCGCAGATGGCTGGCGGTGTTCTCCCACGCCTCCAGCCGGGGCCGCATCTCGCCGTCCGGCTTGCGAACGGGCGTCTTCATCCAGTCGATCCGCTCCTCGATGATCTCGGAGACGGTCTTGCCGTTCTGCGCGGCCTTCGCCTTCTGGTCGCGGAAGGTCTGGGTAAGCGCGTTGCCGCCCATGCCCTTCAGACCATAGACCTTGCTACGGGCGTCCTCGACCGTGAAGGTCTCGGGATTGTAGACGCCGAGCCATCCGGTGCGCTGTTTGCCCGTGGTCCGATCGGTGAACTTGAACGAGAAGGTCGCGACCCCGGCGGCGGTAATGCTGACGTAGAGGCCGGGGCATTTGCGGTCGTAGAACTTGGCGCGCTGGGCGACCCTTTTCTCGCACATGCGATCAGTCCGAATGAGGCTGCTATTGCGGCCCCGCTTGCCGGCGGGGGAGGGGGTGATGTTACTATGCATGTGGTTTCGGCTCCTAAGGCTTGGGACCAAAGGGCTCGGCCTTGGGGCTTTCAGTCTGTCGTGCGGACGCTGAAAGGCTTAGGGCCGGGCCCTTATTTTGGTGAAGCCCGCTGAAACAGCCCGCATCAGGGTAATCAAAAAGCCCTTGTTTTAAAGGGTTTTGTTAGTTTCGGCGTGTTTCACCGAATGCCAAAATATAGACGTGTTGTCCTGGCCGTCGTTGCTACGGTCAAGTGCTTTGCGGATGCGGCAGTCGCGTCAACCGGCGCGGTGCCGGTGACTTTCGCAAGCGTGAGGGAGGCCAGAAGGAACTCGGCTCCCGGGAGAGCACGGCATAAGCCGTCCAACCATCGCGCAGGGAAGGCCGAGTGATTGGCACCACCTGTATGCTGCTGTGCGGTTTCCTTGCGCTACACTTTCGCGCAGCGGACCGCGGGTGCGAGGTCAGCACCCGGCCTTCCCTGCGCCCTCTTGGCTTCGAGGGCGGAGAGATCAAGCAAAGCTCGGGCGAAATGCGCCGCGAGGATGCGAAGGCGTGTCTGAGATTCAAAATGCGAACCGGAAGAGCGAAGCCGCCGCGTCATACTCCGTCATTGTGAGCGCAGCGAAGCAATCCAGACTGCCGCGGCGGAAAGACTCTGGATTGCTTCGCTGCGCTCGCAATGACGATGTGGAGCAGCTTACTCGGCACACGATGTTCTCGTGCCCCGGATGCCGCCCTCATCGAGGCGACCGCAGACCGATCACCACGAAATCGGAATTCTCTGCGCAAATCCGCCCAGGTCCGAGTCGGGGCTCAACGGCTGGCGATCGAGCGGCCGGTTGTTGTTCTGGCGCGCGAAGGAGATCCCGGGCGGCAACGCGTAGTCGCTGAATTTGCGCTCGCCGGGCAGCACCTCGGTCCCGCCATCCAGCCACGACCGCTTGCTCACATAGAGGCGGGTGTGCGGACCGGACTGGTAGGAACGGTTGGGGCCGCGCGGACCGTATTCGTAGACGGTATCTTGCGTCGCCTGCTGTCGATCGCGCTTGCCGGCCGTTGCGGCATGGACGGTGAGGGTGGAGGCGAGGAGAGCGACCAGCACCGCTCTGGTCATGACAAGCGCGTTCATCGGCAAATACCCCATGCGAATTCCTGACTCGTCGCCTCTCGCACCAGCTTAGGCGCCTGTAAAGAATTCGGGCGTTGCGCGATGTTGCTGAATGCTCGCGCCTCGGGTGTGTGCGCCTGGGCTGCAATATCGGGTCATTCGAGGTCGAAAGGGCGCGCGGCCGTCCTGGGCGCCAGGCCCCACGTGGCTGATCCGCCAATCAAATTCAACGACCGGAAACAGTACAGCAATCTCAAAGCCACACCACGGCCACAGCCGTTTCGTTTCAGAGCAGTCAGGTGCTCTTGAGGTGTGGAATGTCGGTTTTGCGGGCCTGGCTGATCGCGGTGGCGATGAGTGGTATGTCGATTGCGAGTTCAATTCCCATCGTGCTGCTTCCGCAGCCGGCAGCGGCGCAGAGCGTGGAGACGATCGTGGTTGAAGGCAATCGCCGCGTCGAGGTCGAGACGGTCCGCTCCTACTTCAGGCCGGGCCCCGGCGGACGCCTCGATCAGCCCGCGATCGATGATGGTCTCAAGGCGTTAATCGGCACCGGCCTGTTTCAGGACGTGAAGATCAGCCAGGCCGGCGGGCGCATCGTGGTCTCGGTCGTCGAAAATGCCGTGATCGGCCGCATCGCGTTCGAGGGCAATAAGAAGATCAAGGACGAGCAACTCTCGGCCGAAATCCAGTCCAAACCGCGCGGGACCTTCTCGCGGGCGCTGGTCCAGTCGGACACGCTGCGCATCGCCGAAATTTATCGCCGTTCCGGCCGCTACGACGTGCGCGTCACGCCTGAAATCATCGAGCAGCCGAGCCAGCGCGTCGATCTCATTTTCACGATCGAGGAGGGCGTCAAGACCGGCGTCAAATCGGTCGAGTTCATCGGCAACAGCGCCTTCTCTGCCTCACGCCTGCGTGACGTCATCAAGACGCATGAGAGCAATCTGCTCAGCTTCCTCGGCAACAACGACATCTATGATCCCGATCGCGTCGAGGCCGACCGCGACCTGATCCGCCGCTTCTATCTCAAGAACGGTTTTGCCGACGTCCAGGTCGTGGCCGCGCTCACCGAATACGATCCGGAGAAGAAGGGATTTCTTGTCACTTTCAAGATCGAGGAAGGCCAGCAGTATCGCGTTGGCGCAGTCGATTTCCGCTCCTCCATTCCGAACTTCGATCCGACCACGATGCGCAGCTTTTCGCGCGTCAACGCCGGCTCGCTCTACAACGTCGAATCGGTCGAGAAATCGACAGAGGAGATGCAGATCGAGGCGTCGCGTCGCGGCTATGCCTTCGCCGTGGTCCGTCCCGGCGGCGACCGCAACTTCGAGGCGCACACGGTCTCCGTCGTGTTCAACGTCGACGAGGGCCCGCGCACCTATATCGAGCGCATCAACCTTCGCGGCAACACCCGCACGCGCGACTACGTGATCCGGCGCGAATTCGACCTCTCCGAGGGCGATGCCTATAACCGCGCGCTGGTCGACCGCGCCGAGCGGCGCCTGAAGAACCTCGACTACTTCAAGAGCGTGAAGATCACGACGGAGCCGGGCTCCTCCAGCGACCGCGTGGTCCTGATCGTCGATCTCGAAGAGAAATCGACCGGCGACTTCTCGGTCTCGGGCGGTTACTCGACGACCGACGGCGCGCTCGCCGAAGTCTCGATTTCCGAGCGCAACCTGCTCGGAAAGGGTCTCTACGCCAAGGCTTCGGTCAGCTACGGACAGTATTCGCGTGGCATATCGCTGTCCTTCGTCGAGCCCTATCTGCTCGATTACCGGATGGCGCTCGGATTCGACACCTATTGGCGCCAGCAATTGTCAAGCAGCTATACGAGCTACGGCGTGACGACGCTGGGCTTCTCGCCGCGCATTGGCCTCGCATTGCGCGAAGACACTTCGCTCCAGCTTCGCTATTCGCTCTATCAGCAGAGCATCACGCTCGCCAGCGCGTACAATAACTGCAACAACAACGCGTCAAACACCTCGCTCGCCTTCAACCCGACGCCTGCCTACATCAAGAACGTGCTGGGCGGTGTGGATCCGACGAATTCCACGGATTCAGGCGTCTATGGCTACGGCTGCTACGGCGACGGCGAATCGAGCCTGCCGGTCCGGAAAGAGCTGGCGAACGGCGCGACCTGGACGTCGGCGCTCGGCTACACCCTGAACTACAACACGCTCGACAACACCAGGAATCCGACCGACGGATTGCTGGTCGACTTCCGGCAGGATTTCGCCGGCGTCGGCGGCGATGTCACCTATCTGAAGACCGCGCTGGACACCAAATACTACACCCCGCTGGTCTCGGAGATCGTCAGCGTGGTCCACCTCCAGGGCGGTCTCCTCAGCAAGCTCGGCAACCAGGATCTGCGGATGCTGGATCACTTCCAGATGGGCCCGAACCTCGTGCGCGGCTTCGCCTCCAACGGCATCGGTCCGCGCGACATCACTTATTGGAGCCTGGGCGCGAGCGGCGATGCGCTCGGCGGCACGAAATACTGGGGCGCGTCGATGGAATTGCAGATGCCGTTCTGGTTCCTGCCGAAGGAGGTCGGGCTGAAGGGCGCGGTCTACGCCGATGCCGGCTCGCTATGGGGTTACCAGGGTCCGACCTCGTGGTCGGCCACCGGCGAGGTCAACACCAAGGCCTGCCCGACCTGCGGCTTGCAGTATGACGACGGCAACACGGTGCGCTCGTCGGTCGGCGTCGGCCTGATCTGGGCGTCGCCGTTCGGGCCGCTGCGCTTCGACTATGCCGTGCCGATCACGAAGGGCAAGTACGACATCGTCCAGGAGTTCAGGTTCGGCGGCGGCACGTCGTTCTAGCGACTGAAGATACGGCGGCAGGCGTCGACGAAGACCTCTGCGCCGGTGACAATATCGGCGTCGGCCGTGTTCTCGGTCCAGTGGTGGCTGATGCCGCCGATCGACGGCACGAACAGCATGCCCGCGGGCATGACGGTCGCAAGCATCTGCGCGTCGTGGCCGGCGCCGCTCGGCATGCGGATGGATCGTCGATCGGCGAGGGCCTTGCTCGCGGCCTCAATTGCGTCCTGAATGCCCGCGTTCATCATCGCGGGAGCGCCGGTACGCAGCTTCTCCACGGCGACGGTGCAGGGGCCCTTCGCGCTGGCCTCGTCCGCCATGGTCCGCAGCAGCTCTTCGAGCCGCGCGATGACAGCGGGGTTGTCATCGCGGATCTGGAACAGCATCTCTGCGCCGCCGGGGATGATGCTCGGCGCGCCGGGATCGAGCGTGATGCGGCCGGTGGTCCAGACCGTGCGCGGTCCGCAGGCGGCAGGGAAACGCTCGTCTATCGCGATGCAGAATTTGGCCAGCGCGAGGCCGGCGTCCTTCCGCGCCGCCATGCGGGTGGTCCCGGCGTGGTTCTGCTCGCCGATAAAATTGATCTGGTATTGCCAGATGCCGACGATGGAGGTCACGACACCGATCGCGAGCTTGCCACTTTCGAGGACATCACCCTGCTCGATATGGGCCTCGAGATATCCGACGTGGCGTCCGGGCTCGGCGGTGATGCGTGCGCGGCCCGAGAGCCCCATGTCGGCGAGCGCGTCGCGCATGGTGCGGCCGCTGGTGCGGTCGCGGGCGGCATCGATGTCGGCCTCGGTCACTTGTCCGACATAGGAGCGCGAGCCGAGGAAATGCCCAAAGTGTCCTTCCTCGTCGCACCAGGCGGCGACTTCGACAGCGCCCTTCACGGACGGATCGGCATTGAGCACGCGGGCCGCTTCGAGCGCGAGGACGACGCCGAGCGGGCCATCGAGCCAGCCGGCGTAGTTCTGGCTTTCCAGATGCGATCCCGCCAGAAGCTTCGGTCCCGGCTTTGCGCTGGTGCCGAACACATTGCCGATGCCGTCGATCGCGGCGGTAAGGCCGGCGTCGGGCAGCTTCTGCACCAGCCAGTCCAGCGACTGCTTGTGCGGCTCGGAGAAGGTCGGCTTGTGCACGCCGGTCTTGTAGGCACCGATGGCGCGGAGCGCATTGAGATCGGCGAGAACGCGTTGCCCGTCGGCACGCGGCTTGGTGTCAGGCATGTTCGGCAACCTTCAGCGCCTCGGTGCGGATCTCCTCGACCAGCCGTTCCTTCAGCTGGACGAATTCGGGCGTGGTCTTGATCTTGTAGGAGCGCGGATGCGGCAGGTCCACATTGATCTCGGCCTTGATCCGGCCTGGTCGCGCACTCATCACGATGACGCGGCTGCCGAGGAAGATCGCTTCCTCGATGTCGTGGGTGACGAACAGCACGGTCTTCTGGTCGCGCTCCCAGATCCCGAGCAGCATTTCCTGCATCAAGGCGCGGGTCTGGTTGTCGAGCGCACCAAAGGGCTCGTCGAGCAGCAGGATCTTTGGATCGTTGGCGAGCGCACGCGCAATCGCGGTGCGCTGTTGCATGCCGCCGGAGAGCTGCTTCGGCCAGTGGTTCTCGAAGCCGGACAGCCCGACTTGGCGGATGAAGGCATCGGCGATCTTGTTCCGCTCCGCCTCGGGCACGCCGCGCTCGCGCAGGCCGAAGGCGATGTTCTCGCGCACGCTCAGCCAGGGAAACAGCGTGTAGGACTGGAACACCATGCCGCGATCGGCGCCGGGGCCGGTGACCTCGCGCCCGTCGAGCGTGACGCGTCCGCTGGTCGGACGGTCGAGACCGGCGACGATGCGAAGCAGCGTAGACTTGCCGCAGCCGGAGGGGCCGAGGATGGTGACGAAGTCGTTGTTGCCGATCGTGAGATCGGTCGGCTCCAGCGCCCTCGTCGGCGCATTGCCGTGGCGCGCGGGGAAGGTTCGCGAGACCTGCTCGATCTTCAGCGTGGTCATGCGAGCCTCCACGGAAACAGCCAGGCGTTGAACGCCTTGAACATGAAGTCCGAGAGGAGACCGATCAGTCCGATCACGATGATGCCGAAGATGATCTGGCCGGTGTTGAGCAGCGCCTGGCTGTCGGTGATCATGTGGCCGATGCCCGAGGACGAACCGATAAGCTCGGCGACGATGACGTAGGTCCAGGCCCAGCCGAGCACCAGCCGCAGGATTTCCGCGATCTCGGGCGCGGAGGAGGGCAGCAGCACGCGGCGGATGATGCCGCGGTCGCTGGCCCCGAGCGTATAGGCCGCCTCGACCAGATCGCGTCGCGTGCTGCCCACGGTTACGGCGATCATCAGGATGATCTGGAACACCGAGCCGATGAAGATGACGAGCAGCTTCTGCAACTCGCCGATGCCGGCCCACAGGATCAACAGCGGGATAAAGGCCGAGGCAGGCAAATAGCGTGCAAAGGAGACGAACGGTTCGAGGAACGCTTCGACCGGCTTGTAGGCGCCCATCAGCACGCCGAGCGGTACCGCGATGATCGCAGCGAGCGCAAAGCCGCCGACGACGCGCCAGATCGTCATGCCGATGTCGAACAGGAAGCCTTGCTTGGCGAGCAAGTCATAGCCTTCCTGCATCATGGTCAGCGGGTTGGCGAGAAAGGTCTTCGACACATGGCCGCCGAGCGTTGCCCACGACCAGAGGGCGACGAACAGCACGAAGAACGCGAGGCCGTAAGCCACGCGCTGCTTCGATGTCACGGGATCCAGGGGACGCATCAACGATCAATCCGGGCGGTGAACGAGTTTGCCGGCCCCGCCGCGAGACGGGGCCGGTAGCTCCTGAGAGATTTACTTGATGTAGCTGGCGTCGAAGAGGTCCTCGACCTTCGGCGCGGCCTTGATGATGCCGATCTCGAGCAGGAGGTCGGCGGCGTCCTTGTTGAAGGTCAGGAAATCGCCCGCGAAGAACTTCTGGTTCGCGGCCTTGTCCTGCCAGCGCAGATATTTTGCCGAGTTGCCGAACTGCTCGCCGGTCTGCTTCACGTCGGCACCCATGATCTCATAGGCCTTGGCCTGGTCCTTGGCGATCATGTCGAGCGCCTCGAAATAGCTGTCGGCGAGCGCCTTGGCGGCCTTTGGGTTCTCGGTGAGGAACTTCGGCGTGCAGCCAAAGGTGTCCATGACCATGGGGTAATCGAGCGTGGTCGCGATGATCTTGCCCTTGTCGGGCGCGGCACGAACCGTCGACAGATACGGCTCATAGGTCATCGCGGCGTCGTTCTGGCCGGAGACGAAGGCCTGCGCAGCCGCGGCCGGCTCGAGGTTCACGACGGTGACGTCCTTCACCGAGAGGCCGTTCTTCTTGAGCATCCAGGCCAGTGCGAAATAGGGCGATGTGCCGGGCGCGGAAGCTGCGACGGTCTTGCCCTTGAGGTCCTTGATCGATGCGAGATCGTTGCGCACGGCCATGCCGTCGGCTCCATAGCTCTTGTCGAGCTGGAAGATCTGCTTGGTCGCAACGCCATTGGCGTTCCACGAGATCCAGGTCTCGACGGTCGTGGCAGCGCACTGGACGTCGCCGGACGCGATCGCGAGGTGGCGGTCCTTCTGCGGTATCTTCTTGATGGTGACGTCGAGCCCGTTCTTCTTGAAGATGCCGGCCTCCTTAGCCAGCGTCAGCGGCGCGAAGCCGGTCCATCCGGAGATGCCAATGCCGACCTTGACGTCGTCGGCGAGCACGGGAGTGGAGACCGTAAGTGCAATGATTGTCGCAAATGCCTTTGAACTACGCATGATTGTCGTCCTCTTGCCGATCGATGGATTGACGTCCTGTTGATCTCTGTCGGCCCCTAAGGACCGTTGCCCGAAGCGCTGCACGATTTGTGCCGATATCGTCATCTCAGCCCCCCTTGAATCGGGCGACAAGGCGGTGAGAGTCACCGGGGTAAAGCAGGCGCACCGCAGTGATGGTGCGCGCGCTGCGCCAGGTATAGCGGTCGATCACGAGGCAGGGCGCGCCGATTGCGATGTCGAGCGCTTGCGCCGTGCGATCATCCGCAACGATGGCGCTGATCGTATGCTCGGCTTCCGTCCATGGGACATGATGAAGCAGCCATGAGCCGGGTGGCTCGCGCGAGAAATCCGCGGTCGCCGCGTCGGGCACGGAAGATAGATCGATCAGCCTGTCTTCGACCGCAAAAGGCACCTTGTCGGCGCTGTGGCGGCAGGTGATCGCAACCACCTTTCCAGCCTTCTTGACGCCGAGGCGATCGCGGTCGGCGGCGGTCGCCGCACGCAGCTTGCGCCCGATCAACTCGTAGCCGTAGCCGCGGCCAAGCGCGGTGATCTCGGCGCGAATGTCTGCGATCTTCAGCACCGCCGACAGATGCTGCGGCCGGCGTACGAAGGAGCCGGCGCGCCGCCGCCGCTCGATCAGGTCGGCTTGCGCGAGCTCCGACAGCGCCTTGTTCACCGTCATGCGCGAGCAGCCGTAACGTGCGACCAGTTCGTGCTCGAACGGGATACGATGCCCGGGCGGCCATTCACCGGTCAGGATGCGCTTCTCGATGTCGGCGCGGATGCGCTTGTAGAGCGTCGGCTGGTCGGCGGCATCGGTGGCCAGGCTCATGCGACGAGCCTCCGCACTGCCCCGTTGAAGCGTTCGCGCGCGGCCTGGCGCAGTCTGTGTCGGCCGCCTTCGACGACCTTGTGACCGCCAGCCCAGACGCAATCGATCGCGCCAGTCCCTCCGGCAAAAATCCATCCGTCGATGGCGGCGTCGCGCAGACGTCCCGCAAGCGACGGATGTGCCGTGTCGAGCGTGACGATATCGGCGCGCGCACCCGGCGTGAGGCCGACTGCCGCCTGAGCCATCGCCTTCGCGCCGCCGGCGAGCGCATGGTCGAACAGCGTACGTCCCGTCGAGTGGCCTGCGCCGCAGGAGAGCACGTTGCGCTCGCGATGCTTGAGACGCTGGCCATATTCGAGCTGGCGCAGCTCGTCGGCTGCGCCGACCAGCACGTTGGAGTCGGTGCCCACACCGAACGCGCCGCCGGCATCGACGAATTCGCGCGCCGGAAAGATGCCGTCGCCGAGGCTCGCTTCCGTGATGGGGCAAAGACCCGCCACCGCACCGGTCTTCGCGAAAGCGGCGACTTCCTCATCCGTCGCATGGGTCGCATGGATGAGACACCAGCGTTGATCGACGGGCGCGTTCTCCAGCAGCCATTGCACCGGCCGTCGTCCCGACCAGGCCAGGCAATCCTCGACTTCCTTCACTTGCTCGGCGGCATGGATATGCACCGGCCCGCCATCGGCAAGCGGAATGATGGCCGCGAGCTCGCCCGGCGCCACAGCACGCAAACTATGCGGCGCGATGCCGATATTGGCGCCCGGCAATCTTGCGATCGCCTTGCGCGACGCAGCCATCAGCGCGGCGAACTGATCGACCGTGCAGATGAAGCGTCGCTGGCCGTCATGCGGAGCGGCCCCGCCGAACGAGCCATGCGCATAAAAACTCGGCAGCAGCGTCAGCGCAATGCCGGAAGCTTCGGCAGCCTGTGCAATGCGCGCAGCCATTTCCGCGAGGTCGGCATACGGGGAGCCGTCGCGATCGTGATGGAGGTAGTGGAATTCGCCGACGTGGGTAAAGCCCTGTTCGAGCATCTCGACATACAGCAGCGTAGCGACTGCGGCGACATCGTCCGGCGTCATCGCCAGCGCGAAGCGGTACATCGTGTCGCGCCAGGTCCAGAACGTATCGGTGCTATCGCCGCGCAGCTCGGCCAGCCCCGCCATCCCGCGCTGGAAGGCGTGACTGTGCAGGCTCGCAAGTCCCGGAAGCGCGATTGCGTGGCGTTCGTCGCCGGCGGCCGGCGCCACGCCCGGCGTCACCTCGGCGATCGCGCCAGCGGTGATCACCACCTGCACGTCATTGGCCCAGCCCGAGGGCAGGAGCGCGGAGGCGAAATGCAGTCGGGTCATGATTACACGCCGGCTGGACAGAACCGCCCCACGATTATATGTCTAGACATATAAGTCAAGCATCCCACGAGGGGACCGTTGCATGGCAGAGCGCTTCGACCGGATCTGGCACAACGCCCGGCTCGCCACGATGCGGGCCGACCGTCCCGATCTCGGTGAGATCGAGCATGGCGTGATCGCTGCACGCGGCAGCCACATCGTCTATGCGGGCCCAGAGTCGGATTTCCCTGCTGATGCGGACGCCATCAAGCGCATCGATTGCGAGGGGCGCTGGATCACGCCCGGCCTCGTCGATTGCCACACCCATCTCGTCTACGGCGGCAACCGTGCACACGAGTTCGAGCTACGCCTGAAGGGTGCGAGCTATGAAGAGATCGCGCGCGCGGGCGGCGGCATCGTCTCGACGGTGGTCGCGACGCGCAAGGCGAGTGAGGCCGAGCTCGTCGCAAGCGCACTGCCACGGCTCGATGCGCTGATTGGCGAGGGCGCAACCACGGTCGAGATCAAGTCCGGCTATGGCCTCGACAGCGGGACCGAGATGCGCCAGCTCGCTGCCGCGCGCAGTCTCGGCCGTCAGCGGCCGGTTGCGATCCGCACATCCTTTCTCGGCGCGCACGCGCTGCCGGTGGAAGCCGATGGTGACAAGGATCGCTACATCGATCTCGTGTGCACGGAGATGTTGCCTGCGGTCGCAAAGGCCGGCCTTGCCGATGCCGTCGACGCCTTCATGGAAGGCATCGCGTTCTCGGCTGAGCAGACGGCGCGGGTGTTCGAGACGGCGAGGGGGCTTGGGCTGCCGGTCAAGCTCCATGCCGATCAGCTGTCGAACCTCGGCGGCGCTGCGCTGGCTGCAGAATTCTCCGCGCTCTCTGCCGATCATCTCGAGCACACCGACGAGGCCGGCGCTGCCGCGATGGCGAAGGCTGGGACGGTGGCCGTGCTGCTGCCCGGCGCCTTCTATTTCATCCGTGAAACGCAAAAGCCGCCGGTGGAGGTGTTCCGCAAGCACGGCGTCCACATGGCGCTCGCGACCGACTGCAATCCCGGCAGTTCGCCGCTGACATCGCTTCTGCTTGCGATGAACATGGGAGCGACGCTGTTCCGCATGACGGTGACCGAATGCCTCACTGGTGTCACCCGTGAAGGCGCGCGGGCTCTCGGCGTGCTCGATGAGACCGGCACGCTGGAAGCCGGCAAATGTTGCGACCTCGCAATCTGGGACATCGAGCGGCCCGCCGAGCTCGTCTACCGCATCGGCTTCAATCCGCTGCATCGCCGGGTGTGGAGAGGACAGTGACGGAACAGGGCGCCGCGATCGTCGTCAAGCCGGGAACGGTGGGCCTCGACGATCTCGCGCGCGTGCTTGCGGGGCACTCGGTGGTGCTCGATCCGTCGTTCTGGCCGCGCGTTGAGGCGGCGACGGACATCGTCGCAAAGGCGGCGCGGGCCGATGTCCCCGTCTATGGGATCAACACCGGCTTCGGAAAGCTGGCCTCGAAACGCATTCCGCCCGATCAGACCGCACTGCTCCAGCGTAACCTCATTGTCTCGCATTGCTGCGGCGTCGGTCCGGCCACACCAGAGCCGATCGTTCGCCTGATGATGGCGCTGAAGATCGTCTCGCTCGGGCGCGGCGCGTCCGGCGTCCGCCGCGAGGTGATCGAGCAGTTGCAGGGCATGCTGGCGCGGGGTGTCAATCCGCTGGTGCCGCAGCAGGGATCGGTCGGCGCCTCCGGCGACCTTGCGCCGCTCGCGCACATGACGGCGGTGATGATCGGCGAGGGGCAGGCGATCGTTGAGGGCAAGACGGTGTCAGGCAGCGAGGCGCTCGCCGTGGCCGGCCTCGCGCCGCTGACACTCGGGCCCAAGGAGGGGCTCGCGCTGATCAACGGCACGCAGTTCTCGACCGCCTATGCCGTCTCCGGCGTGCTCCGTGCATTTGGCCTGGCGCGTGCTGCGCTCGTCACCGGGGCATTGTCGGTGGATGCGGCGATGGCCTCGACGGCGCCGTTCCGCCCCGAAATTCAGGCGTTGCGCGGTCACGCAGGACAGATCGCTGCCGCCGCGACATTGACCGCGTTGCTCGAGGGCAGCGATATCCGCCTGTCGCATCTCGAAGGCGACGAGCGCGTGCAGGATCCCTATTGCCTGCGCTGCCAGCCGCAGGTCACGGGCGCTGCGCTCGACCTGATCACGCAGGCCGCGCGCACGCTGATCGTCGAAGCCAATGCCGTCACCGACAATCCGCTCGTGCTGGTCGAGACCGGCGAGATCGTCTCCGGCGGCAATTTCCACGCCGAGCCGGTGGCCTTTGCAGCGGACGCCATCGCGCTCGCGCTGTCGGAGATCGGCGCGATCAGCGAGCGGCGCATCGCGACGCTGGTCGATCCCGCGCTCAATTTCGGTCTGCCGCCGTTCCTGACGCCGGATCCCGGCATCAATTCAGGCTTCATGATCGCCGAGGTCACGGCCGCCGCGCTCTATGCCGAGAACAAGCAGCGCGCGGCTGCCTGCTCGATCGACTCGACCCCGACCAGCGCCAACCAGGAAGACCATGTCTCGATGGCCGCGCACGCCGCGCGGCGGCTATCAGACATGGCCGACAATCTAGCCGCCATTTTGGGCATTGAGCTTCTGGTCGCAGCGCAAGGCATCACGCTGCGCGCGCCGCATGCGACCAGCGCGCCGCTGGTCGCGGTCATCGCCTTACTTCGCAAGCAGGTTCCTGCGCTCGGCGTCGACCGCTACATGGCCGACGATCTCGCCAAGGCGGCTGCGCTGATTGAAGCCGACGCGCTACCGGCCGCGGTGATCGCCGCGCTTCCATCCGATCCGTTTCCAAGATTTGACTGAACAAGACTCGTCTGAAGAGGTTTTCGCATGAACCGCCGACTGGACAACGACCGCACCATCCGCTCGCCGCGCGGCAGCGAGATCAGCGCCAAGAGCTGGCTGACGGAAGCGCCCCTGCGCATGCTGATGAACAATCTCGATCCGGATGTCGCGGAACGTCCGAGCGAGCTCGTCGTCTATGGCGGCATCGGCCGCGCCGCGCGCGACTGGGAAAGCTTCGACCGGATTACGGCGGCCTTGCGCAAGCTCGAAGGTGACCAGACGCTGCTGGTCCAGTCCGGCAAGCCGGTCGGCGTCTTCCGCACCCATGCCGACGCTCCACGTGTGCTGATCGCGAACTCCAACATCGTGCCCCATTGGGCGACGCTCGATCATTTCAACGAGCTCGATCGCCAGGGCCTGATGATGTACGGCCAGATGACGGCGGGCTCCTGGATCTATATCGGCAGCCAGGGCATCGTGCAGGGCACTTACGAGACGTTTGTCGAGGTCGGCCGTCGCCACTATGGCGGCAGCCTTGCCGGCAAATGGATTCTCACCGCTGGCCTTGGTGGCATGGGCGGCGCGCAGCCGCTGGCCGCGACCATGGCCGGCGCCTCGATGCTGGCGGTCGAATGCCAGCCGAGCCGTATCGAGATGCGGCTGCGCACCGGCTATCTCGACCGGCAGGCCGCAACGCTCGACGAAGCGCTTGCGATCATGGCAGAGGCTGCGAAGACGAAGAAAGCCGTCTCGGTCGGCCTGCTCGGCAATGCCGCTGAGATTTTCCCGGAACTGGTGCGTCGCGGCGTCAAGCCCGATATCGTCACCGACCAGACCAGCGCGCATGACCCGATCAATGGGTACTTGCCGAAGGGATGGACGCTCGCCGATTGGGAAGCCAAGCGCGCCTCTGATCCGAAGGCGGTCGAGCGCGCATCGAAAACGTCGATGGTCGAGCACGTCCAGGCCATGCTGGATTTCCACGCGCAGGGCATTCCGACGCTCGACTACGGCAACAACATCCGCCAGATGGCGCAGGACATGGGCCTGAAGAACGCCTTCGACTTCCCCGGTTTCGTGCCCGCCTATATTCGTCCCTTGTTCTGCCGCGGCGTCGGGCCGTTCCGCTGGGCGGCGCTCTCGGGCGATCCCGAGGACATCTTCAAGACTGACGCCAAGGTCAAGGAGCTGATGCCCAACGACAAGCATCTCCACAATTGGCTGGACATGGCGAAGGAACGCATCAAGTTCCAGGGCCTGCCGGCCCGGATCTGCTGGGTTGGTCTCGGCGATCGCCATCGCCTGGGCCTCGCCTTCAACGAGATGGTGGCACGCGGCGAATTGAAGGCGCCAATCGTGATCGGCCGCGATCATCTCGATAGCGGCTCGGTGGCAAGCCCCAATCGCGAGACCGAGGCGATGAAGGACGGATCGGATGCGGTGTCCGACTGGCCCCTGCTCAACGCGCTGCTCAACTGCGCTAGCGGCGCGACCTGGGTCTCGCTACATCATGGCGGCGGCGTCGGCATCGGTTATTCCCAGCATGCCGGCATGGTGATCGTCGCCGACGGTACGCCGGAAGCTGCGAAGCGGATCGAGCGCGTGCTCTGGAACGATCCCGCCAGCGGTGTCATGCGCCATGCCGATGCGGGCTACGAGACCGCTATCGACTGCGCCCGTGATAAGGGCCTCGATCTGCCGAGCCTGGCGAAGTAGCTAGTCGCTCACGAGGAGCTTTGGCATCGTCATCTTCGCGCCGTCCATAAAGATCTGGACGGCGTCGCGGACGATTGCGTCGAGATCGGGCGGGATCGGCGTTTCGTAGATGAACTTGCGGATGGCGAGATAGAAGATGCGGCCGTGCAGGCCCCAGAACAGCTCGGTCTCGCGCTCGCTCAGTGGACGGGCCTTCGCATCCGGCAGCTTCAGATCGTGGCGCAGCTCGGCCGCCGCAGGCTCGATGATCTCGCGTCTGACGATATCGAGATAGCGGCCGGTGATGCCGAATGACTTCATGCCGGAGAAAACGAAGATCCGCACCCAATTGTACTCGAACACGCGCTCGACATAGTCGAGATAGAAGCGCGTCAGCCGCGCCTCCAGCGACAGCGAGCGGTCGCGGATCATCGGGCCCCAGTCGGGCGACCAGCGGCTGAGATAGACCTCCTGGTACACCCGCTCGATCAGTGCCTCCTTGCTGGGGAAGTGGCGATAGATCGCCGAATGCGTGATGCCCATGCGCTTGGCAAGCTCGCGGGTCTGGCCCTCGAAGCCGCGTTCGGCAAAGAAGCGGATCGCCTCGTCCACGATCGCGCGCTCGCGGTCGGCCGCACGCATGTTGCGGCGCTTTGGCGCGGACTTGCTGCCTGTCTCGGTCCGCCGTCGGACCGGTCGCTTCGCCGTTTTCTGCGCTTTTCGGGCCATTTCGTCGCTGAATCGCACGTCTCAGAGCCTTCATAGCCCAAGCCGCATTTGTGACCAAATGGTCATTTTCTGTTGACCGCCCTCCGGCGGCGTGTCAGGATTTTGAGACCAGATGGTTACAAATCTGGCATCCCGGCTGATGAGCCGACGGATCTCGAGGAAACGGCATTGAAGGCGAGGGCTTTCAGCTATTTTCGTGCTGCGACGATCGACCAGGCGCTGGATGCTCACGCGCGCGCTGGCGAAGACGCGCGCTTCATCGCCGGGGGCCAGAGCCTCGTGCCGGCGTTATCGCTGCGGCTGCAAGCACCGCGCTTGCTGATCGACATCACCCATATTGACGAGCTGCGCGGCGTCAGGCGCGACGGCGGCTACTTGCGCATCGGCGCATTGACGCGCCATTGCGAGATGCTGAGCGAGCCGCTGATCGCCGAGTTCGCGCCGCTGCTGCATGCGGCTGCCCCCTTCGTCGCCCATCCCGCGATCCGCAATCGCGGCACCTTCGGCGGAAGCATTGCGCTCGCCGATCCTGCCTCCGAATTCCCGGCGATGACCCTGGCGCTCGATGCCGAGATCGAGATCGCCGGTCCTTCCGGCAGCCGGCGCGTCAAGGCGGACGACTTCTTCGTCGAGTTGTTCGAGACCGCCTTGCAACCCGGCGAGCTGATCACCGCGATCTACGTCCCGCTGTTCAAGGCCGACCAGCGCTTTGCGTTCGACGAGCTGGCGCGGCGCCGCGGGGACTATGCGCTGGTCGGTTGCGGCATGCTTGCGACCTTCACCGGCGATCGCATCGACGACATCCGCATCTCCTTCTTCTCGGTCGGCAATACGCCGATGCGGGTGAAGGGCGCTGAGCTTACCTTGATAGGCTCGAGCCTCGATGCGGAACGTATCGCCGCCGCCCAAGCCGCGCTCGAAGGCGATCTCGCGCCGCCCGACAGCGACGAGATACCGCCGGCGATGCGGCTGCATCTCGCCCGCGTGCTGCTTGGCCGCCTGCTCGGTCGTCTGTGTGAGGGTGAATGAGCGGTTTTGACGAAACCCTTCCGGATGATGCGGACGAGACCGTGCGGGTCCGATTCATCGTCAACGGCCGCAAGGTCGCCTGCGAGGTGGCGCCACGGGAGACGCTGGTCGATTGCCTGCGCAACGCGCTCGAGCTGACGGGCACGCATGCCGGCTGCGAGATGGGCGCCTGCGGGTCCTGCCTGGTGCAGCTCGACGGCCGCGCCGTGCATTCCTGCCTGATGTTTGCGGTGCAGGCCGACGGCGCCAGGATCGACACCATCGAGGGGCTCACCGAGAGCGGCGTCATCGCCGACCTCCAGGCCGAATTCCATCGCCGCAACGCGCTGCAATGCGGCTTCTGCACGCCGGGCATGCTGGTCAATGCGCACGAGTTGCTCTCGCAGGTGGCGCAGCCGAGCCGCGAGGACATCCGCGATGCGCTGTCCGGCAATTACTGCCGCTGCACTGGCTATGAGGCGATCGTCGATGCCATCGAGGCCGTCGCGAAAGCGCGCAGCGAAGGCGGAGGCGCGTCATGAGTGCGCCGCTGACCTCGCTCGACCGCCCCAATTCGTACATTGGCCGCTCGGTGCCGCGGCCGAATGCCAAGCGGTTGCTTGCCGGGCGCGGGCGCTATGTCAGCGATCTCCGGCTGCCGCGCATGCTGTATGCCGCGTTCCTGCGCAGCCCATACGCGCATGCGAAGATCGTCTCGATCAATGCGCAGCAGGCCCGCATGCTCGAAGGCGTGCATCTCGTTGCCACCGGCGCCGATCTCGCAAGGATCTGCACGCCCTGGACCGGCACGCTCGATCATTTCAAGGGCATGACGTCCGCGCCGCAGTTGCCGTTGCCACTCGATCGCGTGGTCTGGGCCGGGCAGGCGGTGGTGGCCGTCGTTGCCGAGAGCCGGGCGATTGCCGAGGATGCGCTGGAGCTGATCGAGGTCGACTATGAGGACCTTCCCGTCGTCGTCGATATCGACGGCGCCCGTGAGGCCGGCGGTCCGCTGATCAATCCCGGCAGCGCAAATAACACCTGCTTCCGCAGCCAGCTCGACAGCGGCCCCGTCAACGAGGCCTTTGCACAGGCCGCGCACGTGGTGGAGGAAGAGTTCTCCTTCGGCCGCCACACCGCGGTGACGCTGGAGCCGCGCGCCATCGTTGCCGATTATGATCCTGCTGCCGGCGCGCTGACGGTGCATCATGCGACGCAGACGCCATACCAGTTCCAGGACCTCTATTCTCGTCACTACAAAATTCCAGAAGCCCGCGTCCGCGTGATCGCCACTGACATTGGCGGTTCCTTCGGGATGAAGCTCCACGTCTATCACGAGGACATGGCGGTGGTCGGCCTCTCGATCCTGCTCGGCCGTCCCGTCAAATACGTCGCCGACCGCATCGAGTCCTTCGTCTCCGACATCCACGCCCGCGACCATCGCGTCCGCGCCCGGATGGCGCTGGACGCCAAGGGCGAGATTCTTGCGATGGACGTGCTGGACCTCACCGCGATCGGGGCGTTCTCGACCTATCCGCGCACCAGCGTGGTCGAGGGCAACCAAGTGATCCGCCTGATGGGCGCGCCCTATCGTTTCAAAAATTACCGCGCCACGCTGGAGGTGATTTTCCAGAACAAGGTGCAGACCAGCCAGTATCGCGCCGTCGGTCATCCCATCGCCTGCGCCGTCACCGAACGGCTGGTCGACATGGCCGCGGCCAAGGTCGGCCTCGATCCCTTCGCCATCCGCGCGCAGAACGTCATCGCCGACGATGCCTATCCACAGACCTCGCCGAGCGGCTACCGCTTCGAGGCGCTGTCGCATCAGGCCTGCCTGAAGCAGCTGCACGAGATGATGGACCATGACGCACTCCGCGCCGAGCAGGCCGATTTGCGCAAGCGCGGCATCTATCGCGGCATCGGCATCGCGGCGTTCGTCGAGATCACCAATCCCAGCCCGGCCTTCTATGGCGTCGGCGGTGCGCGCATCTCCTCGCAGGACGGCGCGATCCTCAGCCTGACGCCGTCGGGCGAGGTGCGCTGCCTGATCTCGGTCACCGAGCAGGGGCAGGGCACCGAGGCGATCATCAGCCAGATCGTGGCCGATCAGCTCGGCCTGGCGCAGGAGCACGTCAAGGTCATCACGGGGGATACCGAGGTGACGCCGCATGGCGGCGCCACCTGGGCCTGCCGCGGCGCCGGCATTGGCGGCGAGACAGCGCTCCAGGCCGCGCGCGCGCTCAAACGCAACATTTTGGAGATCGCCGCGCTGATCCTCCAGGAACAGCCCTCGGCGCTCGACATCATCGATGGCGAGGTCGTGGATGCCGCGACGCGAAACCGGCGGATGCCGATCTCCGAGATCGCGCGTATCGCGTATTTCCGCTCCGACACCTTGCCGCCGGGCACGCAGGCGCAGCTCACCGTGAGCCATCACTTCGCGCCGCAGGGATATCCCTTCGCCTTCACCAATGGCATCCAGGGTTGCTCGCTGGAGGTCGATGTCGAGACGGGCTTCATCAAGGTCTTGAAGCATTTCATCGTCGAGGATTGCGGCCGCGTCATCAATCCGATGCTGGTGGACGAGCAGCTCCGCGGCGGCATCGTGCAGGGGCTCGGCGCGGCCCTGTTCGAGGAATGCCGCTACAGCGAGACCGGCCAGCTCGTGAACGGCTCGCTCGCCGATTACCTCGTGCCGATGCCGATGGAAATGCCCGACATCGTCATCGGCCATGTCGAGACGCCGACCGCCGACACCGAGCTCGGCGCCAAGGGGGTTGGCGAGGCCGGTACGGCGGCGGCGTCCGCCTGCGTACTCAACGCCGTCAACGACGCGCTCACGCCGTTCGGCGCGACGATCAATTCGATCCCGATCACGCCCACAAAAATCCTGAAGGCCCTGAAGCGTTTCTAGAAAAAAGACAGTTGGAGGAAATCATGCCCAAATCCGGTTCGACCTCGAAGATAACCCGCCGCACTGCGCTCGCTGGCCTCTCCGCCGGCGCGGCGCTGCTTGCCATGCCGCGTCTTGGCCGCGCCGCGGACGAGACGATCCGCATCGGCTTCCCGACGCCGCTCACCGGGCCGTTCGCCGCTGAGGCGCGCGATCAGGTCAAATGCGCCGAGCTTGCCGTCAAACTCGTCAACGACAAGGGCGGCATCGGCGGCCGCAAGGTCGAGCTCCTGGTCCGCGACGACAAGCTCAACGCCGGCGAGGCCGCGACCCGCACGCTCGAGCTGATCGAGAAAGACAAGGTTCACGCCGTGGTGGGCGCGCTCTCCAGCGCGGTGCAGCTCGCGGTCAACGAAGTTACCCGCGCCCGCGGCGTGATCTACGTCTCGATCAGCCAGTCCGACACGATCAACGAGGCCAAGGACTTCAGCAAATACACTTTCCACGAGGCACTCAATCCGCACATGACGACCGCCGCCGTGGCGCGACAGACCCTGAAGAAGGGCATGAAGGTCGCCCATCTGGTGGCCGACTACGCTTATGGCCATGAAATGCTGCGCGGCTTCAAGCGCGCGCAGGCAGCGATCGGCGCGGACAATGTCGGCGAAATCCTGCATCCGTTCGGCGCGGCCGACTATTCCACCTTCATGCCGCGCCTGATGTCGATGCGGCCGGATGTGCTCTGCATCTCCAATTTCGGCCGCGACCAGGCCAACGCGATCAAGCAGGCCGTGGATTTCGGCGTGAAGCAGCAGATGAAGATCGTCGTGCCCGTGATCCTGCACAACCAGCGCCTCGCGGTCGGCCCCGACGTGTTCGAGGGCGTGGTCGGCGGCGCCAATTATTATTGGGGACTGGAGTCGCAGAGCAAGTCGGCTGCCGCTTTCAACGCGGCCTTCAAGGCCGCCAATGGCGGCGCGATCCCGACCGATTACGGCGCTTACGGCTATTCCGGCGTGGGATCGTTGCTGGCAGCTATGCAAGCCGCCGGCGGCACCGACACCGACAAGGTGGTCGATGCGCTCGAGAAGCTGCAATACGATTTGACCAAGGGGCCGCAGCATTACCGCAAATGCGACCACCAGTCTGTGCAGTCGGTGTTGGTGCTGGAGTCCAAGAAGAAATCCGCCATGGCGAACGACAACGATCTGTTCGCCATTCTCGCCAACGACGCGGGTTCCGACGACATGCTGCGGACCTGCAGCGAGCTCGGCCACGCCACCTAAGACATAGACGATGGACCTGTCGCTGATCATCATGCAGCTTCTCTCCGGGATCGCCCTTGGGGCGGTCCTGGTGATCACTGCGCTTGGACTGACGATCGTGTTCGGCATGCTCGGGGTGGTCAATTTCGCCCATGGCGCGCTTTTCATGATCGGCGCCTATGCCGGGCTGTATCTGGCATCGCTCACCGGTAGCTTCTGGTGGGGATTGCTGCTCGCGCCCATCCTGATCGGCGCGTTCGGCATGCTGATCGAGTTCGTGCTGATCCGCAGGCTCTACGGGCGCTCGATCGACGATCCCCTGCTGCTCACCTTCGGTCTCAGCTACATCCTGGTCGAGGGCGTGCGCATCGTGTTCGGCAGCGACGGCATTCCGTTTCCGACCCCGCCGCAGCTCGTTGGCGTACTCGATCTCGGCATCGGCTTCTTCCCGCGCTACCGGTTGTTCGTCATCGCGCTGGTTGCGGTGGTGCTGCTGGTGCTCTGGCTGACGCTGGAGAAGACCCGCATCGGCCTGATCGTGCGGGCCGGCGCCCGCGATCCCACCATCATGCAGGTCCTCGGCGTCGATATCGGTCGGGTCTGGCTCGCGATCTTCGGCCTCGGCGTCGGACTTGCTGCGTTGGGTGGTGTGCTCGCCGGTCCGATGCGCAGCGTCAATCCGGAGATGGGCTCGCTGGTGCTGGCCGAAGCCTTCGTGGTGACCGTGATCGGCGGCCTTGGCTCGATCGTCGGGGCGGTCGTTGCCGGCCTCATGGTCGGCATCTCCATCAGCCTGGTGGCGCTGTTCGCACCTGAAATGGCGACCATCGTGATGTTCGCGTTGATGGCGGTGGTGCTGCTGATCCGCCCGCAAGGCCTATTCGGCGTGAGAGGGAGGACCGCGTGATGTCACCATCGAGCGACGAAGCGGTCGCCAAGCCCTCGTCCAGCGGGCTCGGCTGGCTTCTCGAACAGCGCGTGCTGCTGTCCATCGCGGTGCTGGCCGTGCTGCCCTGGCTGCTGCCGTCGCAAGCGCTGGCCGTCAACGTCCTGATCTACGGCGTCGTGGTGATGGGCTACAATCTGCTGTTCGGCTACACCGGGCTGCTGTCGTTCGGCCAGGCGGCCTTCTTCGGCGCCGGCGCCTATTTCACCGGCATTGCGATCGGCCGCTACGGCGTGCCGTGGTTCGCTGCGGTGCCGATCGCGGTGCTCCTCAGCACTTGCCTTGCCGCCGCGATCGGTATCGTCTCGACGCGCACCCGCGGCATCTATTTCTCCATGGTGACGCTGGCGCTGGCCCAGCTCGTCTACTATGTCGCGCTTCAGGCATCGTCCTTCACGGGCGGCGAGAACGGCCTGCGCGGCTTTACCGTCGACCGCATCAACCTGTTTGGCTTCCCCGTCAATTTCCTCGACCCCGTCAACAAATATTACGTGCTGATGGCCTTCGCGGCGCTGGCGATGTGGTTCCAGTCGCGGATCCTGAACTCGCCGTTTGGCGCCGTCATCGAGGCGATTCGCGAGAACGAGCAGCGGGCGCGGGCCTGCGGCTATGACGTCGAGCGCAGCAAGCTGATCGTGTTCATGCTGTCGGGCGCGATCTCGTCGCTCGGCGGCTGCATGCTGGCGCTGCATCTGTCGATCGTGCCGCTGGACCTTCTGCACTACCAGACCTCCGGCATGATCGTGATGATGGTGCTGCTCGGCGGCGCGCGCAGTTTCTTTGGGCCCTTCGTCGGCGCGGCGAGCTTCCTGATCCTGGAAGACGCCATCTCGCTCTGGACGCCGCATTGGCAGATCTTCGTCGGTGCGATCTTCGTCCTGTTCGTGCTGTTCCTGCCCAAGGGCATCTGGGGCACACTGCTCGACGCCATCGGTATCGGAAAGGCGCGGCCATGAGCGGCGAATTGCTCCGCGTCGAGGGCATAGGAAAGCGCTTTGGCGGCTTCGTCGCGCTCGAAGGCATCACCGTGTCCTTTGCCGCGGGACAGCTCACCTCGATCATCGGACCGAACGGCGCCGGCAAGAGCACCTTCTTCAACATCCTGTCGGGGGCGCTGGCCCCGACGTCGGGGAGGCTTCATTTCAGAGGGCGCGAGCTGAACGGCCTGCCGCAGCACCGTTTCGTGCATCAGGGCATCTCGCGCTCCTACCAGATCACGAACATCTTTCCGGACCTGTCCGTGCACGAGAACGTGCGCGTGGCTGCTCAGGCGCTGACCGTGAGCTATGACATCTGGCGCAACCGCGCCCGGCTGACTGAGCTGAACGCGCGCGCCGATGCCGCGCTCGATGCAGTCGGGCTGCTCGGAGCGCGCGGCGAGCTGGCAAAGTTTCTCTCGCATGGCCAGCAGCGCGCGCTGGAGATCGCGATCGCGCTGGTCTCCGAGCCGGAATTACTGCTGCTGGACGAGCCGACCGCCGGCATGGGGCCGGAGGAAACCAAGGACATGGTCGGGCTGCTCGAACGGCTCGCCGACAAGCGCACCGTGCTGCTGGTGGAGCACAAGATGAAGATGGTGCTGGGCCTGTCCAAGCGCGTCGTGGTGCTGCACCACGGCCGCTTGCTCGCCGACGGCGCGCCCGATGAGATCAGGAGCAATCCGGAAGTCCGCCGGGTCTACCTCGGACAGAGTGAAGGCTATGGCTGAGACCGCGCTGCTCGAAATCAATGACCTCCAAGCCTGGTATGGTGCAAGCCACATCCTTCACGGCATCTCCCTGCACGTGAACCAGGGTGAGGTGGTCGCTCTCGTCGGCCGCAACGGCGCCGGCAAAACGACGACCTTGCGGGCGATGATGGGATTGATGCCGAAGGCCACCGGTCGCGTGCGCTTTGCGGGCGGGGAACTTCTGTCGCTCCGCGCCCATCAGCGCTTCCATCTTGGCCTCGCCTACGTGCCTGAGGAACGCCGCATCGTCCCTGGCCTATCTGTCCGCGAAAATTTGCGGCTTGGCCTCGTCGCCGCCGGCAGCGAGATCGAGGAACGCGCCGCGATCGACGAGATCGCCGAAACCTTTCCTCGCCTGAAGGAGCGCCTCGATCAGGAGGGCGTGACGCTCTCCGGCGGCGAGCAGCAGATGCTCGCGATCGCCCGCGCGCTGATTGCAAAGCCCAAGATGATCCTGCTCGACGAGCCCTCGGAAGGCATCATGCCGGTCCTGGTCGAGGAGATGGGCGTGCTGTTCCGCCGCCTGCGCGACGAGGGCAAGACGCTGCTGCTGGTCGAGCAGAACGTCGAATGGGCGCTACGACTGGCCGATCGTGCCGTGATCATCGACCAGGGCGAGGTGGTGCACGAGAGCAGTGCCGCGGCGCTGCTGGCGGACAAGGACATCCAGGAGCGCTACTGCGCGGTGTGACGGCGCCGGAGGGCTTCACGCCAGCCGATCATCCGAAGAGCTTGCCGAGCTCGTTGAGCATTGCGATCGCGGCCTTGTCCAGGAGTTCGTGCAAGGCTGCGAGCGGACCCAGTGGCTTCACCTCTCCCGCGGGAGGAGAGGTGAAGAGAGAGCAAACGGCCGCTATTTCTTCTCCAACGCCGCCGTCTGCTTGGCGAGCTGCTTGTCGAAGTCCTCCGACAGGCCGGTTGCGTAGGTTGCGAGTTCGCCCGGCTTGACGAACGGGTTCGGTGCGCCGTCCTTCATCTCCGCACGCTTGGCCTGCATGCCATAGACTTCCGGATGCGGCCCGAGCAGCACGTCGATCTTCATCGCCTTGGCCTTGGCGAAGGTCGCGCGGTAATCATCAACGATGCCGGCATAGGTCGGCTGGCCGACCAGCCGGTTCAGCGCCACCGTGCCGCTGCAGAAGAACAGCACCTCGCGGTCCTGGCCACCGTCCTTGACGGTCATCTCCCAGCTCGTGCAGCCCGGCGAGTGACCGGGCGTTGCATGCGCCGTCAGCATGGTGTCGCCGAGCGTGACCTTGTCGCCTTCCTTCACCGTGCGGTCGACCTTCACCGCGGGGAAGGTGAGGTCCTCGTTCTTCTCGTCGCCTGGATAGTAGCCGCCTTCGAGCAGAGGCTTGTCGCGCTCACCGGCAACGAGCTGTGCGCCAGTCTCCTTCTTGATTTCGGCGAAGCCGCCGGTGTGGTCGAGATGCGCATGCGTGTTGAGGATGATCTTGATGTCGGCGACCTTGAGGCCGAGCTTCGCGATGTTGTCCTTGATCATGCCGGTCGACTGGGGCATCGCCGTGTCCATCAGGATCAGGCCCTGCGATGTCTTGATGACATAAACGGCAATGCCGTCGGTTCCGACATAATAGATGTTGCCGATCAGCTGGAACGGGTCGAATGGCGCCATCCATTTCTGCATGACCACTGCCAGGAAATCCTTGATGGTCTGCGCCTGCGCGCCGGTTGCGAGGAACGCCAGCGCACATAGCGTGGCCGCGAGCTTCTTCATAGGTTGCCTCCCGGAGTGTTCTTGTTCGTTTTGACCGTGCGTGCCCTTTGCGCGGCACGGCCGGTGCGCAAGCTACGTCGCGCGAGCTGCGGCAGCAACGGCCTCGTATCCGGAAAAATTTCATGGACATGCACGGAATACCGGTCGCCGTTCGGTTTGAGCATGGCGGCTATCGCTGCAATGCGGCCGCTTGCTGTTTGACCGCGCGCAGGCGGCCCGCCATACTTTGCGTCAAGACGAGCCAGAAAGACTTGTCGGCACCGGGAGCTGAAATGACCAATTCATTCCCCGTCCTCGCAGCGACGCTGATTTCCGTCGTCTCTTTTGCTTCGATCGCCTTCTCGCAGCCGGCCTGCGTCACCCAGAACATGGCTGTGCCGCCCGGGGCCAACACCACCGACAAGGCGGCACCGTTCTTCATCGACACGACCGGCCTTGATTTCAAGACGGCGCCACCGACGCGCGATCCTTCGAACCCCAACTATCCGCGCGCGACCGAGCTGCCCGACGGCACGCTGCCGCCGCCCGGCGCCGAGGGTAATTTCATCATCGGGCCCACCCACAATCCCGCGCCGGAGACGATTGCGAAGGAAGGCGTACCACACGGCACGACAAAATCCTTCACGCTGACGTCGAAGGAGAGCACGATCTACAATCCCGGCCTGATCCGCGACGACGTCGCCGGCTGCACCAATTCCTCGATCATGACGACCGTCACGGCGCCGGACGACAAGTCGCACATGATCGTCACGACCAGCCATCCCGGAATCTGGTCGCGCACGATCGACGTCTACGTGCCGGCGCAATATGTGCGCGGCACCGAGGCGCCGTTCATCGTGGTCGGCGACGGCGGCTCCAACGCCTACAAGGATCTCGCCACCACGCTCGATAATCTGATCGCGCAGCGCCGCGTGCCGCCGATGATCGCGATCCAGATCGGCAATGGCGGCCAGGATGCGCAGGGCAGCCAGCGCGGTCGCGAATATGACGCGGTGTCAGGCGCCTACGCGCAGTTCGTCGAGCGCGAAGTGCTACCGCGGGTCGAGGCAAACGCCGACGTCAAGCTGACCGGCAATCCCGAAGGGCGTGCGACCATGGGGCTGAGCTCGAGCGGGGCTGCGGCCTTCACGATGGCGTGGTTCTATCCGGATCTCTATCACCGCGTGCTGGCCTTCTCACCGACCATGGTCAACCAGCAATGGCCGCACGATCCGTCGCTGCGCGGCGGCGCCTGGGAATATCACAGCGCATGGACGGGGCCGCCCGGTCCCAACCTCATATCCAAGGCCGGCGTGCTCACGCCGGCCGAGCCGCCTGGCGTACCGCTGATCGTCGCCGCGCCGGCGAAGCCGATCCGCTTCTGGTTCTTCGGCGGCGACCAGGACCTGTTCTATCCGAACCCCACCATTCCCGACGGCATGCACGACTGGACCCTGTCGAACGCGCTGATGGCGAAGGTGCTGGCGGAGAAGGGCTATCACTACCAGTTCCTGTTCGTGCGCAACGCCAAGCACGTCGACCGGCCGACGATCGCGCAAACGCTGCCGTCGGCACTGGAGTGGATCTGGAAGGGCTATCCGATTCCCTGAACGAAAGGCCGCGCGAAAGCGCCTAGCGCCCGATCGTCACGCCGGCGGTCGAGCGCATGGCGTCCCGGAGGGTCGTCGCGTTCATGTCGTCGAGGACCTGACGCGTCAGCACGGTGGTCTGGCCCGGCGTGTTGAGGATCGTCTGGCCGCGCGAGGTCGAGAGCCGGTCGGCCTTGTAGGGCGCGGCCGGATCGGTGGCGGGCACATGGCGCGGGCGTTTGCCGGACGCCGCAAAGGCCCCTTGCGAGATGCAGAGGGCGGCAATCACGACCAGGCGCAATGATCTTGCGGGCATGCGGCCTCCCATGTCCAGGGCGTCAGCTTAGCATATGGCGGGCATGCTCACAGAGGACAAGGGTCAGGCGAGAGCGGCCTGGCGTTCCCGTAGCGGTTCGCGGGGCCGGTCGGGGTTACGCGGCTCGGCGAGCCGGGTAAAGCTGCGCTGACCCGCCGACGGAGGCGCCTCGACGACGACGCCCTCGCAGACGATCTGCCCGCCCAGCATCCTGAATTCGAGCTTGTCGTAACGTGGCATGGTCTCGCCGGGCGCGGGCGGCAGCAACTCGACGCGGCCCTGGATGTTCAGCGTGGCATCGCCGGCACCGTGAAGCCGCGGATTCCACATCCTGATCCCGGTCTCCGTCCAGCGTTGCCGGATCAGCGTGGCGCGGTCGAGGGGTTCCACGACCTTCGCGCGCGTCTTCGGCGCGCCGGGGATCACCGGAGCGGGAGACGAGAGGACCGGCTCCGGCGCGACCTGCGTGACGACGCTCGGTGCGTCGGCAGAGGAACCCTCCGCGGCGATCGGTGCTATCGGGCCAGGATCGTTGGCCGGGGCCGGCTCGATCTCGATTGCGACGATGGGGGAGAGCGTGCTGTCGATGCTGCTCCCGGAGACGTCCTCCGCCGAGACTTCGCTGTCCGCAAGCGCGGCACACGAGTCCTCCACGACAGCCGACTCAACAGCAGCGACGTCAGAGGAGGTATCGTCGTTGACGGCGAGAACAGGGGCATCAGCCGGAGCGATGTCGATGTCGATCGACGAGACCAGCGTCTCCTCTACGACGGCAAGCTCCTCCTCGGTCGAGAGTTCGGGAGATGTATCGCTGCTGATGACGGGCCCGGGAGCGTTGGCCTGCAGGCTCTCGGCCTCGACTGGCGCGACCCGCGCCTCTTCAACGATGACGGGTTCCACGTCCGCCGGGAGTTCCGCAGGCGGGTCACTGCTGACGAGCTCGGGAGTATCGACCGCTTCGCTCTCGATCTCGACGAGGGGGACCGCAGTCTCTTCTACGACGACGGATGCAACGTCGGTCTGGAACTCCGCAGGCGGCTCGTTGCTGACGAGCTCGGGAGCATCAACTGCCTCGCTCTCCACCTCGACTGACGAGACCGAAACCTCTTCGACGACCGGCTCGACCTCTGTCGGCGCGTCCAAGGATGAATCGTCGATGACGGCGATATCAGTTGGCGCTGCAGACGGGCCCTCCGAGATGACAAAGATAGCGGTGCCATCTTCGGCGACCGGAGTCGCAACGGAGATCTCGGTGTCATCGCACAGCGGGTGAGAGCTGCTGCTGTCGGGAGCCGGAACAGCTTCTGCGATGTCGGCAACGATTGCGGGAGAATCACTTGCCACGATCGGCGCGACGTCGATGCTGCTGCCGTGCGGCAAGGGCCGAAGTCGGGTGAACGCCCATTTCACCGCAGGAATGCGGCGCAGCAACGATATCAGTCTCGAAAGCACAGGGAGTTGTCCAAGAGGTACTCGGCGTGAGGCAATCGCTGATTCGCCAGCAATGCAAAAAACTGCCCCGGCCGTCACATCGATGTCAATGTTGGTGGGACCAATTGCAGAACATCCGTGCGCCCACCACGCGGGAGAGGGCGACGCGCCCGAGTGTCGCGCTTTCGGACGATCCACGATTGCAACGCCAGCTGTGTTGCATCCTTCATTCGAAATGCATCAATGCGAGCGTATGCGCGAAAACCCTTATGAGGGGACGATCATCCCCCCTCGAGATTTCGGAGCGCTGGCGGCCTACTTCCCGGAGCCGGCGCCGCCGGCCTGGCTGCCCATGTTGTTGGTGTTGCTGCCGCCTGCGCTCGGAGGCTGCGTGCCCTTGCTGTTGCCGGCCTCGTTCTGCATGTTCGACGCCTTGCCCGTCGTCATGCCCTTGGTCGCCGGACCCCGCGACGATTGACCGACCTCGCCCTGACTGGAAGCGCCCGGGGCGGGCTGCGTCTGTGCGAAAGCGCCACCGGTTGCCAGCGCCATGATGCAGGCGGATGCAAAAATGATCTTCTTCATGGGATTCTCCGTGGGGTCTACCTTCGTGACAACCTGCCCATGGAGACGGCGTTCCTAATCAGTGGCTCCACCAGGTGGGCCGATCGTCGGGGTTCCCCGCGCTGTTCGCCCGGAGTAATTTCGAACACCCGACATCCGATATGAGGACGACGCAATGAGGAAGCTTGCCGCCATCGCAGCGGTTCTGCTCTGGTCGACGAGCGCTTACGCGCAGGATCGCAGCATCACCGTGGCCTCGACGACGTCGACGGAACAGTCGGGTCTGTTCGGTTACCTGCTGCCGCTGTTCTCGAAGGCTGAGGGCATCGACGTGAAAGTCGTCGCCGTCGGCACCGGCCAGGCCCTCGACATCGGGCGGCGGGGCGATGCCGACGTGGTGTTCGTCCATGACAGGCCTGCCGAGGACAAGTTCATGTCCGAAGGGCAGGGCGTGAAGCGCTTCGACGTGATGTACAACGACTTCATCATCGTCGGGCCGAAGAGCGATCCGGCGCGGATCGCCGGCGGCAAGGACGTCACCGATGCGCTGCGCAAGATCGCGGCGACAAAGGCAACCTTCATCTCGCGCGGCGACAAATCCGGCACGCATGCGGCCGAGCTGAGATTGTGGAAGGAAGCGGGCGTCGATATCGGTGCCGGCAAGGACAGCTGGTATCGCGAGATCGGCCAGGGCATGGGTCCGGCGCTGAACATGGCCTCGTCGTCGAACGCCTATCTTCTGTCGGACCGCGGCACCTGGCTGTCATTCAAGAACCGGGGCGAGCTTGCCGTCCTGACCGAAGGCGACAAGCGGCTCTTCAACCAGTACGGCGTCATGCTGGTGAATCCGGCGATGCATGCGAATGTGAAGGCGAAGGACGGACAGGCCTTCATCGACTGGCTGGTCTCGCCGAAGGGGCAGGATGCGATCGCCGGCTACAAGGTCGGCGGCGAGCAGCTATTTTTCCCCAACGCGTCCCACTAGCAGGAAGGCGACGGTCGAGACCGCGACGCTGAGTGCGAGCAGGATCAGTCCGAGCCCGAGGGCCAGTGGCAGGTCGCCCTTGCTGGTTTCCAGCGCGATCGCCGTCGTCATCGTACGCGTGAAGCCACGGATGTTGCCACCGACGATAATGATGGCGCCGACCTCGGCGATCGCGCGCCCGAAAGCTGCGAGAAAAGCCGTCAGCAGCGACGTCCGGCCAAGCGCGAACAGCAAGCCAATGCTGCGCAGCGTCGATAGTCCGTCGATCCGCGCGAGGTCGCCATACTCCGCCCAAAGGAGGCTCGCCGGCCGGTGCACCAGCGCGACCACGATCGGGGTCGCGAGCAGTGTCTGCGCGATCACCATGGCGGTCGGCGTGAACAACAGTCCGGCCGCTCCCAGCGGGCCGGACCGCGACAGCAGAAGATAGAGCGCAAGCCCGACCACGACCGGCGGAAGGCCGAGCAGCGCATTGGTCAGCACGATGACGACCTGCCGCCCGCGGAATCGGGTGATCGCGAGCAGGGCCCCGAACGGCGCGCCGATCAGCAGCGCGACGATGCCGGCGGTCAGGCTGACACGCACCGACAGCGCGACGATGCCGAGCAGCTCGGCGTCGGCTTCGCCGATCAGGGTGAACGCGGCGCCGATGGATCGCGCGAAGTCGTTCATCCGGCCGAACGCTTCGGCGTCGGATGAAGCACCAGATCCGAAGGGCGGCAAAGTCTGACGTTGTTCGGGGTCACCACGATCGGCCTGTTGATCAGGATCGGATGTACCATCATCGCTTCGAGCAGCTGGTCATCCGTCAGTGCCGGGTTGTCGAGCCCGAGCTGCGCATAGGGCGCCGCCTCTTCGCGGACCGCCTCGCGCACCGAAATCCCCATGCGCGCGATGGACTGCTGCAACAAGGCTCGCGAGGGTGGCGTCTTCAAATATTCGACCACGTGCGGCTCGATGCCGGCACTCCTGATCGTGGCAGGCGCACTACGCGACGTGCCGCAGTCGGGATTGTGGTAGATGATCACGTCCATTCGAAAGTCCCCGGTCTTGGACCTTCGCGCGTTCTCGCCGCTGCGAGCCGGCAACAGGCCTTTCGCGGGACTAAATCACGATTCACGGCGAGATTTCCAGAAGGATCGGGGTCGCGTGGCTGGCACAAGGAACGTGGATGCCCGGGACAGGCCCGGGCATGACGGCCGCTCGTCCAAGCTTCAGCGCTTGACGTTAGCCGAGGCCGAGACCGTGGGGGGTGTCTCGATGCTCTGCTGCCAGTAGCGCTCGATCTGATCGACCAGGGCGGTCGGCAGCGGCACGTAATTGAGCGTCTCGGCCTGGGACTTTCCGTTCTCCAGCGACCAGCGGATGAAGTCGATGGCCGCTGCCGATCGTTCCTCGGATTTCGGCGCCTTCGGCATCAGCACGAAGGTCGTGGCTGTGATGGGGTAGGCGTCTTCGCCGGGCGCGTTGGTGAGCACGAGGTGGAAGTCCTTCTCTGCGTTCCAGTCCGCGCTCGAGGCCGCTGCCTGGAACGATGCGGCGTCGGGGACGACGAAATTGCCGGCGCTGTTCTGCACGACGCCAAACGAGATTCTATCCAGCCGTTGCAGCGCGTAGGTGTATTCGAGATAGCCGATCGCGCCGGGAACGAGGCTGACGAGCGAGGCGACGCCGTCATTGCCCTTGCCGCCGAGACCAAGCGGCCACTCGACCGAGGTGCCTTCGCCGACGCTCGTCTTCCACTGCGGGCTGACCTTCGAGAGGTAGTTCGACCAGTTGAACGTCGTGCCGGATCCGTCGATGCGATGAACCACCGTGATCGCAATGTTCGGTAGCCTGATGTCGGGGTTGATCGCGCGAATGGCCGGATCGTTCCATGATTTCAGCTTGCCGAGATAGATGTCGGCGAGCATCTGGCCGGTGAAGCGGATCTGGCCGGGCCTGACCCCATCGATATTGACGACCGGCACGACGCCCCCGATCACGATCGGGAATTGCATCATGCCGAGCCTGTCCAGCTCCTTGGGATCAAGTGGCATGTCGCTTGCGCCGAAGTCGACGGCCTCTTTCTTGATCAGGCCGACGCCGATGCTCGACCCGACCGCTTGATAGCTGACGGTGTTGCCGGTCTTCGTCTTGTATGCGTCGATCCATTTCGCCATCACGGGCGAAACGAAGGTTGAGCCGGCTCCTTTGGTCTCGGCTGCCAAGCCCTGCGTGGCGATGAGCAGAACGGTGAGGATGACGGGAAGTGCAATATGCTTTTTCATTTGCGCGACGCTAACAGGTGGGGCACGAGGCTGATGTGGGCTATGTCACAATAGCGTCGCGAGGCATTCGCGCTGGCCATTGCGCATCAATTACACCACACCGTTAGCGACCACCGCATCGTCCGATTGATGTAGATCAAGGCGGTCCGAACGGGCCGGGCTCAGCCGTCCCCGGTGAAAAGCGCTCGGGGGTAGAGCACGCGCAAATTCGGGAAAACCGCCTGTCAGACCGCCAAATCGTGCCGTTTCGCAACCCAAAGGCGGCTTTATTCCCGCCTTGGATGCTTTAAGGAAGGGACAGGATCGGGTCGCTCCCGCGAGGTGGCGGTGCTAGACCCTGATGCAGGAACAATGGGGCCGGGCCGGAGCTGGCGCGGACCGCAGGATGAGAAGGATGTGAAGCAATGATCAACACCGTTGGCATCATCGGGGCAGGGACCATGGGGAACGGCATCGCGCAGATATGTGCCGCGGCCGGGCTCTCGGTCGTGATGGTCGACATTTCCGATGCGGCGGTGAACCGCGGGATTTCGACCGTCGGGGGCAGCCTCGAGCGCCTGGTCAAGAAGGAGAAGATGTCGGCGGCCGACCGCGACGCCACGCTCAAGCGCATCACCGGCACCACCGACCGCGCGAAGCTCGCCGATTGCGACCTCGTCATCGAGGCCGCGACCGAGAACGAGGAGCTCAAGGTCAAGATCCTGAAGGATCTCTGCGCCACGCTGTCGCCGCGCACGCTGCTCGCGACCAATACCTCGTCGATCTCGATCACAAAGCTTGCCGCCGCGACCGATCGTCCCGACCGCTTCATCGGCATGCACTTCTTCAACCCGGTGCCGGTGATGGCGCTGCTCGAGCTCATCCGCGGCCTGCAGACCTCCGACGACACCCATGCCAAGGCGATGGATTTCGCCAAGCGGGTCGGCAAGGTGGCGATCACTGCGAAGAACAGCCCGGGCTTTGCCGTCAACCGCATCCTGTGCCCGATGATCAACGAGGCGATCTTCGCGCTCCAGGAAGGGATCGCAACCGCCGAGGAGATCGATGCCGGCATGAAGCTCGGCTGCAACCATCCGATCGGGCCGCTGGCGCTCGCCGATCTCGTCGGGCTCGACACCATGCTTTCGGTGATGGAGGTCTTCTATAAGGGCTTCAACGACCCCAAATACCGTCCGGCTCCCTTGCTCAAGGAAATGGTCGATGCCGGCCATCTCGGCCGCAAGACCGGGCAGGGCTTCTACACCTATAGCGCCTGATGGCGCGGGCGGCGGGTGCTCGGCATCCGCCGCCCGATCCCCGCAATTTGCGCTGCGACAAAGACGCCGCGCGCAATTGGCCCGACAATGTCGAACGGGCGGCCTGCGGGAACAACGGAACGGATAGCGAAGGACATGTCGGATCGACTGAAGGCCGAGCGCGAGGCGGCGGCCGCGCGGCGGAACCTGCTGACCCAGGATGCGATCGAGCGCACCGGGATCACCGAGGAGATGATCGGGGAACTCGTCACCCGCTTCTACGGACGCGTGCGCGAGGATGCGCTGCTGGGGCCGGTTTTTGCGATCGTGCAGAATTGGGACGAGCATCTCGCCAAGCTGAAGGATTTCTGGTCATCGGTCGTGCTGATGAGCGGCCGCTATCATGGTTCGCCGATGCGGGCGCATGTGCCGCTCAGGCTCGTCGGCGATCATTTCGACCGCTGGCTCGATCTGTTCGAACAGACCGCGCGCGAGGTCTGCCCGCCGCCGGCGGCAGCACTCTTCATCGACAAGGCGCGTCGTATCGCCGACAGTTTTGAGATGGCGTCGGCGACCATCGCTGGCCGCATCGCTGCGCCGCGTCACGTGCTCCGGTCCTGACGGCAGCAAGCCTGCCTGTAAAACGTACAGTTGTATCGCTTCGAGGTTGCGCTGCGCAGCCAGTAACGCGTTGCACCAATTCCCGCATCATCGGTCTGATCTGCAAAATCATCATGCCGATCGCGCGACGTGACGTTGCAATTGCAAATATGCGCTGGAATGCATTCACTTGCGTTCAACCAAAGCGAGCAAAGACATATTGATGCGCTGCGGCGCCAATTCTCCGCCTTTTTTTCGGCAGAGTTCCAGCGCCTGCTGGCGTGCATGTCGCGCGCATCATTCAACACCACTCCCTCATCGTCAGAGAGCACCGCGGAACCTGAAGTCGACGCGGGCACAGAACAGACGCGGCGGACGCTGCTGCTTGGCGCGCTCGCCACGACCGCCTGCCTTGGTTGTTCCACGCAGGCGCGCGCGGGCGAGGATCCGCCAGGCTCCGACGAACGTCCGCAGAAGGGTGATCTCCTCGTCTTCTCCGAAGGCGACAAGGAGGGAAAGCTCATCACCGCGGCCGATCTCCCGGCCGGCGGACCGCCGGTCCATGCCTGGCCGAAGGATCCCAACACATCGGTGGTGCGCAGCGCCTCGCGGCTCAACGAGATCCTGATCATCCGGCTTGATCCCGCCGAGCTCGACGAGAAGACCCGCGCGCGCGCCGTCGACGGCATCCTGGCCTATTCGGCGATCTGCTCGCATGCCGGCTGTCCCGTCACCGCCTGGGTCAAGAGCGATGTCGGCGACAAGGAGGTGTTCAAGTGCATGTGTCACAACTCCGAATACGATCCCCGCGAGGGCGCGCAGGTCGTGTTCGGGCCGGCGCCGCGGCGTCTCGCCGCGCTGCCGCTCGCGCTCGCTGACGGTTCGCTCAGCGTCGCCGGCAACTTCATCGGAAAGGTAGGTGGCGTGCAGCCAGGATGATGGACGGTGCGGGGTATGCCCGCGTCACGAGAGGCCGCATCCGCCGAGGGGCGGACGACGGGACGAACGACAAGAATTCAAAACAAGAATTCAAACGGATGAAAAAGGGGAACGTCCATGAAAACGTCCATGACCAGGAAGCAATGGTTGCTGTCCGGCTTCGTCGCCTTCACGTGTCTTGCCTCGACCGCCGCCGGCGCCGGCCCGATCGAGAATTATTCTCCGGTCACCGCGCAGCGGCTGGAAAATCCGGAACCCAGCAACTGGATGCTCTATCGGCGCACCTATGACGGGCAGGGCTATAGCCCGCTCGACCAGATCAACACCTCGAATGTGAAGAACCTCACGCCGGTCTGGACGTTTGCCACCGGCGTGGTCGAAGGCCACGAGGCGCCGCCGATCGTCAACAACGGTGTGATGTTCGTGGCGACGCCGATGGGCCAGGTGATCGCGCTGAACGCGAAGACGGGTGACGAGTACTGGCGCTACAAGCGGCAGCTCCCCGACGATCTGTTCCAGTTGCACCCGACCAGCCGCGGTGTCGGCCTCTGGGAGGACAAGCTCTATCTCGCCACCACCGACGACCATGTCGTGGCACTCGACGCCAAGTCCGGCAAGGTGGTGTGGGACACCAAGGTGCAGGATTACAAGAAGGGCCAGTACATGACCCTGATGCCGCTGGTCGTCGACGGCAAGGTCATCGTCGGCGGCTCCGGCGGCGAGTTCGGCGTGCGCGGCTATGTCGCTGCATTCGATGCCAAGGACGGCAAGGAGCTGTGGCGGACCTACACCATTCCGGGCGAGGGCGAGCCCGGTCACGACACCTGGCAGGGCGACGACTGGAAGAACGGCGGCGGCTCGGCCTGGATGACCGGCAATTACGACAAGGACACCAAGACGATCTATTGGGGCGTCGGCAACGCCGCGCCGTGGCCCGGTGAGATGCACCCCGGCGACAATCTCTACACCTCGTCGGTGCTCGCGCTCGATCCCAGCAACGGCAAGATCAAGACCCATCACCAGTATCACCAGAACGATTCGTGGGACTGGGACGAGGTCGAAGCGCCGATGCTGATCGACCTGCAACGCAATGGGCGCAACATCAAGAGCCTGGTCCATCCCGGCCGCGACGCGATCTTCTGGGTGCTCGAGCGCACGCCGACCAAGATCAACTATGTCGCCGGCTGGCCGTTCGTCTCCACCGACGTCTGGAAGGGCATTGATGCCGAGAGCGGGCGGCCGATCGTCGATCCCGATCACAAGCCGGCCGTCGGCAAACGCGTCGAGTTCTGTCCGTCGCTGTGGGGCGGAAAGGACTGGCCGTCGGCGGCCTATAGCCAGAAGACAGGCCTTGTCTACGTGCCCGCCAACGAGAATTTCTGCGGCGGATTTACCGGCGAGAAGCTTCCGCTCAAGCCCGGCGAGCTCTGGCTCGGCACCAAGCCGGAAGACATCGGGCTGAAGACCAAGCCCGGCGCGGATCATTTCGGCGAGCTCCAGGCCTGGGATCCCGCCACCGGCAAGAAGGTGTGGCAGCACAATTTCCCGAAGTCGCAGTTGTTCGGCTCAGTGACGGCGACCGCAGGCGATCTCGTCTTCGTCGGCGGCACCAACGACCGCAACTTCCGCGCCTTTAACGCCAAGACCGGCGAGCTGCTGTGGGAGCAGAAGACCAACTCCGGCATCATGGGCATGCCGTCGTCCTATGAGATCGACGGCACGCAATACATCGCGATCCAGTCCGGATGGGGCGTCGACGCGCAGCGCATCCAGGATGCGCTCGCGACCAACAATATCGGCATCGAATCCAATGTGCCGCAGGGCGGCGTCATCTGGGTGTTTGCGCTGAAGAAATAAGCTCCGCGGGCGGATCGAAGGAAGCGGAGCGTCAGGGGGCAAATGCGGCGGACGGCAACGTCCGCCGCATTTTGCATGTGTGATGGATCGCTATCTGCGCACCACTTCGTGCCGAAGCAAAGGTCGTTGATGGCCGGGACGAGCCAGCCATGACGATGCGGAAGCGTTTGCGGGCAAAAGCGCCAGGCAACTACTTCCCGTGACGGTCCACCTTGTCCTTTTCCTTCTGGTTCATCTCCTGAACCTTGGGATCGGTGCTGCTCTGCCCGGTGGTCTGGGTGGTCGAGGCGGGCGGGGCGGTGGCGTTGGGGAGTGAGTTCTGGTCGGGCGCGGTGGGGCGCGTGGCCGTGGTCGGCGGGGTCGTGTTGGTTTGGGCGAACGCGCCAGCGGCTGGTATGAAAAAGGCGCCCGACAGCAACGAGACTGCGAGCGCCTTTGAGATGTTGGTCATCGATCTGCTCCTGTCAGATCGATGGAAACGGCGCGAGGCCGCCTTGTGTTCCCGCCTCTATGCTTCCAATTGCTTGCCGAGCGGCAGGCTGCGAATACGCTTGCCGGCGGCTGCGAAGATCGCATTCATCAGTGCAGGTGCGAAGGGTGGCACGCCGGGCTCGCCGACGCCGCTCGGCGGCGTGTCGGGTCCGGGCGGGACGATGTAGACATTGGTGACCCCAGGGGATTCATCCATCCTGATGACCTGGAAGTCGTCAAAGTTCTTCTGCTCCACCTTGCCGTCCTTGAAGGTGACCGCGCCGTATTTGGCGAGGCTAAGCCCCATGATCGCCGCGCCCTCGATCTGCGAGGCGATGCGCTCGGGGTTGACATAGGTGCCGCAGTCGATCGCGGTGTCGACCCGCGGCACCGACAGCTTGCCCTTCTCGTCGATGGCCACCTCGACGATGGTCGCGATGTAGCTGACGAAGCTGCGGTGCACGGCGATGCCGAGACCATGGCCCTTTGGCACCTGACGGCCCCATTCGCCCTTCTCGGCGACCAGCTCGACCACCTTGCGCAGGCGCGCGGTGTCGATCGGGTAGCTGTCATAGGGCTCGCCGTAGTTCCACATATCTTTCACGGCGGGCTTGACGATGCGTGGGCTGCCGATCAGCGCGAGCAGCGTCTCCTTCTGGTCGCGGCCGGTCGCATGCGCGATCTCGCCGACCATCGATTGCACCGCGAACGCGCGCGGGATGTTCGAGACCGAACGGAACCAGCCGATGCGGGTGAACGCCGCAGCCTCCGGGTTCTCGCAGGAGATGTTGGCGATCTCGAAAGGCATGTCGACGAGGCCCATGCCGAGCTCGAACGGTGCGGCATGATTTGCGCCGGCGGCGAAGGTCGAGGCGATGGTCGGCGCCACGCTGCGGTGGCGCCAGGCGATCACCTTGCCGCTCTTGTCGAGCCCCGCCTCGATCCGTTCCACGGAGACCGTGTGCAGGAAGTCGTGGTGGAGGTCGTCCTCGCGCGTCCACTGCACCTTCACGGGCGCACCGAGCTCCTTCGACAGAAGCGCGGCCTCGAGCGCGAAGTCGCATTTCGACTTGCGGCCGAAGCCGCCGCCGAGCAGCGTCACGTTGACGGTGACGTTGTCCTCGGGAATGCCGAGCGTCTTGGCGACGTCCTCGCGGGTGCCGCCGGGGCTCTGCACCGGCGCCCATATCTCCGCCTTGTCGCCCTTGACGTCGGCGACCGCGACCGGCGGCTCCATGCTGACATGGGCGAGGTGCGGCAGATAGTATTCGCCGACGACGACCTTGTCGGCGCCTTTCAGCGCAGCGTCTGCGTCACCCTCCTGGCGTACGACGAGGCCCGGTTTGCGCGAGGCTTCCTCGAGCTCCTTGCGATAGGCGACGGAGTCGTATTTGCCGTTGGCGCCGTCGTCCCAGGTCAGCTTCAACGCGTCACGGCCCTTGATTGCCGCGCCGGTGTTGCGTGCGATCACCGCGACGCCGCCGAGCGGCTGGAATTTCGACGGCCATGGCCAGCCGCGCGCCTGCATCACCTTCTCGACGCCGGGGACCTTCAGCGCGGCGTCCGGATCGAACGAGACCAGCTTGCCGCCGGTCACCGGCGGGCGTGCGATCACGGCATACTTCATGCCGGGCAGGCGTACGTCGGCGCCGTAGCGCGCCTTGCCGGTGGTGATGTCGTGGAGATCGACGATGCCGACCTGGCCCTTGCCCAGATAGCGGAAGTCCTTGGGGTCCTTCAGCTTGAGGCCTTCGATAGCAGGCACCGATTCCTTGGCGGCGTCGGCAGCGAGTTCGCCGAAGCCGAGCTTGCGGCCGCTGGCGCTATGGACGACCTCGTGGTTGACGGCCTTGACCTCGGTCGCCGGCACGCCCCAGCGCTTGGCGGCGGCCTGCTCCAGCATGGTGCGGGCGGAGGCGCCGATCTGGCGCATCGGGATCAGATAATGCCGCGTGCTGCGGGAGCCGTCGGTGTCCTGGTTGCCGAACTTGACCTCGTCGCCATGGGCCTGCTCCACCTTAACCCTGGACCAGTCGGCTTCCATCTCCTCGGCCACGATCAGCGGCAGGCTGGTGCGCACGCCGGTGCCCATCTCGGCGCGGTGGGCGAGGATGGTGACGGTGCCGTCGGGCGCGACCGCGACGAAGACGCGCGGATCGACCACGACGCCGTGCGGCATCTTGCCGGCGCCGGTCTCATAGGCGAAGGCCTGGCGCGACATCACGGGGGCGGCGAGCACGAAGCCGCCGGTGACGCCGAGCCCCTTCAGGATGCTGCGGCGCGAGACCTTCTCGACCCGAATGTGCTTCTCGAAGCCACGAAGCTTCCCGGGGTTGTCGATGAAATTCATGTCACACTCCCGTCGATGCGAGATGGACTGCGTTCTCGATGCGCTGGTAGCAGCCGCAGCGGCAGATGTTGCCGGCCATCGCTTCGCGGATCTGGTCGTGCGACGGCTTGGGGTTCTCCATCAGCAGTGCGGCGGCCTGCATGATCTGGCCAGCCTGGCAGAAGCCACATTGGGGCACGTTGACCTGACGCCACGCTTTCTGGACGGGATGATCGCCGTTCGGATGCAGCCCCTCGATGGTGGTCACCTCGCGCCCGGCGACGTCGTTGATCGACGTGATGCAGGAGCGCACGGCCTCCTTGTCGACGATGACGGTGCAGGCGCCGCACAGGGCCTGACCGCAGCCGAACTTGGTGCCTGTCAGTCCGGCCTCGTCACGCAAGAACCAGAGTAGCGGGAGATCCGGGTCGCCGTCCCAGCTCTGTTCCTGGCCGTTGATCTTCACCTTGATCATGATGGTCCCTCGCTCTTCATAAGCATGTTGATTTCAACATTGCCGACACAGGTCGACGCAATGACCGTTGCCGCCGCATTCCGGCCTGTTCTCCCGCGCGGGCAGATCCCGGCAGGAAGCTGGAACGCGACTCGTGATGTCCGGATGTGCTTGTTACTTCCCGTCTTGTTCTTGATTGATTGAATTCGCGCGGCATCGTGACGACGCAATCGTAGCAGAGACCGCGCCGGCCCGGCGTTCACAGCCGGTTGTTCTTGACGGGAAAAGATTGCAACGAAGGTTTGTCAAAAGCAGGGCGCGGCATCACGCCCCTGCGCCTGCGAAACGTGCACGACAAAAAAGCTTCGTCCGGCAGAGGCTGCGCGGACGAAGCAGGATGCCTCAGTCGAGGGAGGGAGAAACGCAGAGGCGCGGACTTCGAGGGGAAGTCGGCGGCACTGCGCAGTCATTCAGAGACCAGGACTGAGGAGCTCATCTGAGGAGCTCATGGCCCTCGTGTCTTGCGTCGTGCGAAGCGGAGGCATCGCAGCGATTGGTTGGGGCCAGACCCGTCCGGCTCGCTGGCGATGGTCGGGGCCAGCGAGCGGACGGGCACGGCGAAGGTCTGGCGGGCCTGTTCAGGCGGCCTTGTCAGGCAGCCTTGGCTTTCGCCACGTGGGTCGCGATCGCGTCCATCAGCGCCGGCGACAGGCAGTCATAGGGCTCAAGCCCGATTTCCTTCAGCCGCGAGCGGATCCCTGCCATCTGTTCCGGCTTCACGCCGGATTCGATCACGGAGGAGACGAAGGCGGCGAATTGCGGCGCCTGCGAGCCCTGCTCCTGGAACAGCTCGGGATGGATGAAATCGAGGCCGTAGAACGGGTGGCCCTTGTTCTCGATGCGGCCGTACATGTGCGTGCCGCAGGCCTTGCAGGCGTAGCGCTGGATCACCGCGGAAGCGTCGACGATCTGGAGCTTGTCGCCGTTCTCGGTCACGCTGACGTTCTGGCGCGGCACCACGGCGACCACCGAGAAGTTCGCGCCTTGCGGTTTCCAGCACTTGGTGCAGCCGCAGGCGTGGTTGTGGGCGACGTCGCCCTTCACCGCGACCTTGACCGGGTGGTCCGTGCATTTGCAGACCAGTGTGCCACCGGCAAAGTTGCCGCTACCCTGTTTGACGCCGTTATCGATCGAGGGATGGAGTGCAACAGTCATGGGTCGATCCTCCTTGGGTGTGACGCTTTCGAGCTAGAACACGACGACTGAACGGATGGATTTGCCCTCGTGCATGAGGTCAAAACCCTTGTTGATCTCCTCGAGCTTGAGCACGTGGGTGATCATCGGATCGATCTGGATCTTTCCGTTCATGTACCAGTCGACGATCTTCGGCACGTCGGTGCGGCCGCGGGCGCCGCCGAAGGCCGTGCCGCGCCAGTTGCGCCCGGTGACGAGCTGGAACGGGCGGGTGGCGATCTCCTTGCCGGATTCGGCAACGCCGATGATGATCGAGGTGCCCCAGCCGCGATGGCAGGCTTCCAGCGCCTGGCGCATCACGGTGGTGTTGCCGGTGCAATCGAAGGTGTAGTCGGCGCCACCGTCGGTCAGGTTGACCAGATGCGCGACGATGTCGCCGGTGATCTTCTTGGGGTTGACGAACTCGGTCATGCCGAACCGGCGGCCCCAATCCTCCTTGGAGTCGTTGATGTCGACGCCGATGATCTTGTCGGCGCCGGCCATCTTGGCGCCCTGGATCACGTTGAGGCCGATGCCGCCGAGGCCGAACACGACCACATTGGAGCCCGGCGTGACCTTCGCGGTGTTGACGACGGCGCCGACGCCGGTGGTGACGCCGCAGCCGATGTAGCAGCTCTTGTCGAACGGCGCGTCCTCGCGGATCTTGGCGACGGCGATCTCCGGCAGCACGGTGAAGTTCGAGAAGGTCGAGCAGCCCATGTAGTGGTAGACCGGCTTGCCCTTGTAGGAGAAGCGGCTGGTGCCGTCAGGCATCACGCCCTTGCCTTGCGTCGCGCGGATCGCGGTGCAGAGATTGGTCTTCTGGCTCAGGCAGCTTTTGCACTGCCGGCACTCCGGCGTGTAGAGCGGGATGACGTGGTCGCCCGGTTTCACCGAGGTCACGCCCGGTCCGATCTCGCGGATGATACCGGCGCCCTCATGCCCCAGGATCGACGGGAAGATTCCTTCGCTGTCGAAGCCGTCGAGCGTGTAGGCGTCGGTATGGCAGATGCCCGTCGCCTTGATCTCGACCAGGACTTCGCCGGCCTTCGGTCCTTCCAGATCGACTTCGACGATCTCGAGTGGTTTCTTGGCTTCGAAAGCAACGGCGGCACGTGTCTTCATCGTAAACTCCTCAAATTCTCGCAGGACGCCACGAGGTGGTATCGGTCCTGGTAACCTTCATTTCTTACCCATGCAGGCGTCTTCCGCCTTGGTGTAGGTCTCGTTCTTCTCCTCCTTCTTGGAGGGACGTTGACGGCCCCACGCCTCGTCGGAGCGGGCGCGCAGATAGACGTAGAGATCGTCCATGTAGCAGGCGACGTTCGGGTTGTCGCCGAAGGCGGGCATGACGTTCTCCTGCGCGGTCGAGATGTTCTTGCGACCGGAGGCGACGACGCCGAGGAAGTCGCCATAGCTCATGGTCTTGACCGAATCCTTCAACGACGGTGCGTAGGTGGATCCCATGCCGTCGGGGCCATGGCAGACGTGGCAGTCGGAGTGATAGCGGCGATATCCGGAATAGGTGAACCAGTCCACGGTGCCGTCGGCCGAAATCTTGTAGGTCGGGTTTCCTTCCTTATCGAGCCACTTTCCGTCGTCTTCCTTCTTGACGGCGGTCGGGTCGCCCGGACCGTCCGCAACGGCAATTCCTCCCGAAGTCACGAAGATGGTCGCAGCGATGACAAAGCAGATTTTACGCAAGAGATGATCCTCGAAGGCATCAGGTGGAGACGAGCCGGCGCGTGGAGTTGATCCACGCGCCGGGGCGACACGAAGGTGAGGCTAGTTCGCCGGCAGCGAGAACACGGTCAGCGTACCGCCGAGTGCCGTGTAGTTGCTGAGAGCCGCGTAGCCACCGACTGCGCCGAGACCGGCGGTCGGATCGGTCAGACCTGCCGCCAGACCGATGCCGGCCCAGCCGCCCACGCCGGAGAGCACTGCGACGTACTGCTTGCCGCCGTTCTCATAGGTCGTGACGTTGCCGATGATGCCGGAGGGAGTCTTGAACTTGTAGAGCTCCTTGCCGGACTTGGCGTCGACCGCCTTCAGGTAGCCTTCGAGCGTGCCGTAGAACACCACGCCGCCGGCGGTTGCGAGCGCACCCGACCAGACCGAGAACTGCTCCTTGTTCGACCAGACGATCTTGCCGGTCTTGCCGTCCCAGGCGATGAAGTTACCCATGTGGGTTTCACCCTGCGGCGGATACATCGAGAGCGTCGCACCCACATAGGGCTGGCCCGCGGTGTAGCTCACCTTGAACGGTTCGTAGTCCATGCAGACGTGGTTGGTCGGAACGTAGAACAGCTGCGTGTCCGGCGAGTAGGCTGCCGGCTGCTCGTCCTTGGTACCGAGCGCGGCCGGGCAGATGCCCTTCACGTTGTGGTCTTCGCCGGCCTTGTCGGTCGACGCTGCGTCGAGCACCTTCGGACGGCCATAGGTCGGCGAGTTCTTGTCCATGTCGACGCCGGAGGTCCAGTTCACCTTCGGATCGTACTTTTCGGCGACCAGCAGTTCGCCGTTCTCACGGTCCATCGTGTAGGCGAGGCCGTTACGGTCGAAATGGGTCAGCAGCTTGCGCGGCTGGCCGTTGATCTGCTGATCCGAGAGGATCATCTCGTTGACGCCGTCATAGTCCCACTCGTCGTGGGGCGTCATCTGATAGACCCACTTGGCCATGCCGGTGTCCGCGTCGCGCGCGAAAATCGTCATCGACCACTTGTTGTCGCCCGGACGCTGCTTCGGATTCCAGGTCGAGGGGTTGCCCGAGCCGTAATACACGAGGTTCAGAGCGGGATCGAAGGACATCCAGCCCCAGGTGCAGCCGCCGCCGATCTTCCACTGATCGCCTTGCCAGGTCTTCAGCGAGGAATCGGCTCCGACCGGCTTGCCGAGCGACGTTGTCTTGGCCGGATCGACCTTGATCTGGTCATCCGGACCTTCGGAGAAGGCGCGCCAGACCTGCTTGCCGCTCTTGAGATCGTATGCGGTGACGTGACACTGCACGCCGAACTCGCCGCCGGAGATGCCGACCAGGACCTTGTCCTTGACGACCAGCGCGGCCGACGTACCGGTCTCGCCCTTCGCCGGATTGCCATTTGTCGCCGACCACTCGACCTTGCCGGTCTTGGCGTCGAGCGCGACGAGGTTGGTGTCGGCCTGATGCAGGATGATCTTGCCGTCGCCGTAGGACAGGCCGCGGTTAACCGTATCGCAGCACATCACGGGGATGACGTTCGGATCCTGCTTCGGCTCGTACTTCCAGACGATCTTGTTCTCGTTCGAAAGGTCAATAGCGTAGACCTTGTTCGGGAACGGCGTGTGGACGTACATCATGTTGCCGATGATCAGCGGGCCGCCTTCGTGGCCGCGCAGCACGCCGGTGGAGAAGGTCCAGGCGACCTGGAGCTTGCCTACGTTTTGTGCGTTGATCTGGTTCAGCTTGGAATAGCGGGTATTGGCGTAGTCGCCCGCCGGCATTACCCAGTCTTTCGGGTTCTGCGACATCTTGATCAGCTCGTCATTGGCTGACGCGCTGCCGACGGCGAGCATCGCCGCGGAGCCAAGATAGGTCGCCATTAGCACCTTGCGCATAGTCATTCCTCCGTTGGTCTCGTTTTATTGTTTCCGAAGCAATTGCTTAATCACCGGGCTTCTCGTCCGGCGTCTGCTCGTGCAGGGCGGTCACGTCTGGGACCAGAAAACGATGCTGTGCTGTTTCCTCCTCCGGATGAGAGCCACGGGTCCACGTGCAGAGCGGCCCGTTCTTGTTGTTCCTGCCGCAATCCCTAACGACTTCGTCATCGGGAAACTTGCCCAAGAGGGAAACTGCTTTGCTTGACAGCGCACGGACGCGAAGATTTTGATTTTGCAGTAGCGAATTCAGCGGCTTCCGCATGGCTTCTCGACTGCCTTCGACGCTCAGGTTCCCCTTGACGGCGCTGCAACTAAGGCGGAGGATTAAGTTTCAAGGGTGGCAATGGAACGTGGCGCTCGTTCTAAAAGACCGCTCAAATTCGAGGTAAACGTCACGCAATCACGGCTGAGGGCTCGGGAAGCGCTGGTCGCGATTCGCGTCGAATCTCCGGATCAAACCAGTGGCTGGATTAATGTCCGACACAATTCACACGCTCTCGACGACCGGACTGACGCCGAAGCGGCAGATCCAGAGCTGGATCGACGGGCTGACGAGCCTGTGTGGGTATTTCGATGTCGATCCGCTCGAGGCGTCCTCGCTCGAAGGCCGCATCGACTACACCAGCGTCTCGCGCCTGAAGCTCTGCCAGATCGAGGTGAGCCAGCATCGCATCGCGCACACGCTGGCGCGCGCCAAGGCCAATGAACACCCGTACATCAAGATCCACTTCCAGACTTACGGCGTGTCCTATTTCGAGCAGGAAGGCCGCCACATCGAACTGAATCCGGGCGACATCATCGCCTATGACGTTTCCTGTCCGCATTCGATCATCAGCCCCGCCTTCACCCGCCACGACGTGGTGATCGTGCCGAAGGCGCTGCTGCGCGACCGCGGATTCCCGTCGCAGCGGATGCCGGCTTGCAAATTGTCGGCGAAGACGGGGACGGGGCGGATCGCCCACGATTTTGTCCATGCCACCTTCGACGAGGCGGCCAAGCTGTCGGCGAACAGTGCGGTCGGCGTCGCCGATTCGCTGATCGACCTGCTGCTGCTGCCGCTGCGCGAAGCGGACACGATGTTCGATCGCGTCGGGCCCGAGGCGATGTATGTCCGCGCGCAGTTCTTCATCCGCGAGCACCTGCGTGACCCGGATCTGTGCATCGACCAGATCTCCGCCGAGCTCGGCTGCTCCAAGCGCTATCTGCACATGCTGTTCTCCGAGCGCGGCACCACGGTGAGCGACTATATCTGGCAGGCACGCTTACAGAACTGTCGCCAGGAGCTCGAGGCGCACGGCGGCAAGACCATCACCGACGTCGCGTTCTCCTGGGGCTTCTCCAGCTCATCGCATTTCAGCCGCGTGTTCCGGAAATACTTTGGCGTGGTGCCGTCCTCGATCCACAAGGCCCAGCAAGGCGCCGCGGCTTCGGGCGAGCATTAGGCGAGCGCCGCAGCCGACGCAGGCCGCGCGGCGATATCTCAGGCCGATATGGCGACGTAGGGAATGCTGGTCACGAGAGCGACGAGCAGCACCGCGTTGCCCAGCATTCCGCTCCAATGCAGCCGGCGCAGGCGGTGCGGGGCTTCAGCATCGCCAGCGTCCCTCGCGCTGAGCTGGTCGTCGATCCGTTGCATGAACCAGCGGCGCCCGCAGATGGCCAAGGCGGCAAGCAGGCCGACGCCCATCGCGGCGACCAGGCGCCCGTCGAGCAGGAAAGCCAGCGTCCCGATCACGCCGGCAACGCGCATCACCAGAAAATGGGCGTTGAACATCCCGCGCAATAGCTGTGCGACGGGCTGGATATCGAGCTTCACCAGCAGGAAGGCGGGCGAGGCCAGCGTGAAATAGCCCATCGGAAAGAGCAGAATGATCATGACGCCTACGGCAACGCCATCCGGTGTCATGCGATCGGCCTTTCTTGTCCGCCGGCAAGGGCTCCCGGCAGCGGCGCACAATCATAGCGGGAAAATGCCCTTCCGACACTAGGCTTTGGTCGGATGCCGGGCTGCGATGGACAGCTGTGCGCCGCGCAAGGTTCAGGCCGGCTCGAGGCCGAGCGACTGCGCGCTCTCGATCCAGATCGGCAATTCGCGCTGATACAGCGCATTGGTCTCCTTGAAGCCGATTGCCGGCTCGAGCACGAAGGTCGCGAGAACCTCCTTCACCTTCGGATCGCTGTTGGCGGCGACGCAGAGCTCGGCCAGGCGGTCGACGACCGGCTGCGGCGTCGCCTTCGGCACGGCCCAGCCGGAGAAGCCGCTCACGGTGAAGAACTTTGACGTTGCGCCCTGCTCGGGGAGGGTCTTGATGGCAGGGATCGCGTCGACCTTCTTCGAATGCACGGCGAACACGGTGCCGCGATCGCTTTGCAGGACGGATTGCGCCGCCGTGTAGCTGCCCATTGCGGCATCGAGCGTGCCTTCCAGCATTCCCGTCCACATCGGTGCCTCGCCGCGATAGTGGACCGGCTCGATGGAAAGGCCGTACTGCTTGTTGAGCTCGTTGATCGTCATGTGCGGGGCCGAGCCCGCACTATAGGTGCCGAAGTTGACCTTGCCGCTCTTGCGCGCGAAGGCGACGAAATCCTCCAGCGTCTTGACGCCGGTCTTGGGGTTCGCGACCAGCAACAGGCCGGCGCCCGGAATGACGCTGACCAGCGTCAGGTCCTTGTCCATGTCGTAGCCGGGATTCTTCATCACGACCCGGTTCATGATGTAGGTGGTCGAGATCGAGCACAGGATGGTGTGGCCGTCGGGCTCGGCGCGGGCGACCTCTGCGGTGCCGATCGCGCCGGAGGCGCCGGGCTTGTTCTCGACCACGACGGTCTTGCCGACTTGCTTGGAGATGAATTCGCCATAGGCGCGCGCGAGCAAATCGGTCTGTCCGCCGGCAGGATAGCTGCAAATCATGCGGATCTGTCGCGACGGCCAATTGCCTTGCGACGCGCCTTGCGCCGAGGCGCCGCGCGCGACGAAGGGCATCGCGAGTGCACTGGTACCGGCGGCAATGAAGTGGCGGCGATCGAATTTTGCGGGCATGATTCCCTCCTGATTTTTGTCGACCCTACTGCATCAGGTTGGGGTGGTAGGCGAGACAGATTGGCGCATTCGACAGGGACGCGCGACGCCCATTTGCGCGTCATCCGGGCGATCGGGTCTTCCGCATCACCCGCAGCCAGACGATCTCGGTCAGGGCCACCGCAATCAGGCCGAACGCACCGCCGATCAGCACGTTGACGATGCGTTCCTCGGCGATGCCGCTGGCGCCGCCGGCAAAGGACGCGGCGAGCGCGATGAAGAAGCAGCGCAGGCCGAAGCCGACAACGTAGCGGGAGAACGAGATCAGGGTGAGGGTGGCCGCGAGAATCGCGATGGCGTAGCCGACGCGGCTTTGCGGCAGGGCAAGGCCGGCGAGAAAGCCGAACGGCGCCCCGACGAAGGCGCCGATCGCCCGCTGCTTCAGCTTGCCGGTGGACGCCGTGAGGTCGCCAACCACGACGCTTGCGGCCGACCACATGACCCATTGCCCCTGCTCGAGGTTAAAGATCTCGACCAGGGCGGCAGCGGCAAAGACGGCCATGGCGGTTGCCGCTGCGGGCAGAAACCCTTCGGTCGCGGGCGGTCCGAACGAGGTCGCGGCATTGCCGCGCCGCTGCTGGTCGTAAATCTGGATGGCGCAGACGAGCGCTAGCGCGATCGGAGACGAGGCGATGATCACGCCGGCATGACGGACGGCTTCCGAGGCGCTCACGCCCTCCCGCACCTCGCACGCGAGATAGACGGCGGGGATGAACACCCAATTGCCGAGCGTGCGGAAATCTTCACCATAGCGTGTCCCCGCCACCGCAAGGAAGCCGGCGAGCGCTGTCAGCACCACGAATAGCGGCTTGACCGGAGCTGCAAGGAAAAGCGCGGCAAAGGTGACGAGGATGGCGAGATAATGCCACGCGACGACTTTTGGCGGAAAGTGCCGCCTGAGCGCCGGAATGAGCAGCGAGACCGCGACGAGCCCCAGGTTCAGCAGCGCCGTCTCGCGCGAGATGAAATAGGCAGCGACCATCGGGCCGACGACGATCACCGCGCGCAGGAGCTCGCTGCTCTTGACTTCGCGGGAGAGGAGATCGCGCAAGCCCGCGGCGGAGGGTGTCGTGGGGGGATTCACGGGGCACCAAAGGGGCGAACGAAACACTATGCATACCACGGAAATGTGGTCGGCACTTTGGTGTGTGGAGCGACGGTCGCACCACACACCTCACTGTCATCGCCCGGCTTGACCGGGCGATCCAGTATTCCAGAGGCGCTTGCGATTGAATCGAGAGGCCGCGGCGTACTGGATGCCCCGCCTTCGCGGGGCATGACATCGGTGATGTAACGGCGCGTGTGGCTACCCACCGCTGAATGTGGCTACCTACCTTTGAATGATCTTCGCCCAGGCATCGCCGAGCACCGCAGGCTCGCGCGGCGGCAGATAGGTGAGGCCGGCCTGCTTGCCGAATTCGGCGATCTTGCCTTCGGCAGCAAGGCCGGTCAGCGTCTTGTTGACGGCCTCGATCAGCGCAGGATCGCTGGTGAGCCCGACATAACCGCGATTGGCGCCGATCGGGTAATAATAGCCGGATGCGGTGATCACGGTGTCCGGATGCGTGGCACGGTGGGCGTCGAAACGGCCGAGGTCGATCAGCGTCGCGTCATAGTCGCCGCGCTGGAGCGCGCCGAGGAGATCGTCGCGGCCGGGAACGAGATGGGTGATGCTGTCGATCAGGCGCCCTTTGTCGAAGGTCATCAGGATGGCATCGCCCAGCGATCCGCTCTCGATCGCCAGGCGCAGGCCGGCGAGGTCGCCAATGTCGCCGATCTTGCGCCCCTGCGCCTTCGGCCCGAGCACGACCGTCATCGGCGAGTAAACATAGGGCTTGCTCGGCGCGAGCTCGCCGAGCGCGACGCGGCGGCGCCGGTCGTCGCGCGTGGCGCCGGCGAAATCCGGCAGGCGCGCCGTCTTCATGCCGGGCTTGACGAGGGAATCCGTCGTCAGCGCATAGCCGCCGACAAGCGAGCAGCGCCCGTCGGAGAGCAAAGCGTTGGCCTCGAGCTGCGGGCTGGAATCCTCGTCGAGCTTGCTCTCGAACCACTGGATTTTCAGCGGCCGTCCCATCCGCTCGGCGATCGCTTGCGCCAGCAGCACGTCGAAGCCGGCATCCGGCTTGCCCTTGTGATGCACCGAGAGCGGCGGCCGGTCCTCGTCGAGACAGATCTTCAGTGGATCATCGGCCGCGCGGGCGGCCGTGGCTGTCGCGAGGATCGCGGCAACGCTCCACGCAGCGAGCCAGCCCCTCATGGCTTCCTCCGGCTGGAGACGAAGGCCCAGAGATTTCCGATCTCGTCGTCGTTGAGGATGTCGGCCCAGGGCGGCATCTTGTTGTTCTTGCCGTTCTTCACCGTGGTGACGAAGCGCGTCTTGTCGTCGGGGAAGGCGCGCAGGTCCGGTGTGATGGTGCCGGAGTTCATCAGGTTGGGACCGTGGCAATGCGAGCATTTCGAAGCGTAGGTCGACTTGCCATGGTCGATCTGCGCCTGCAGGGGATTGCCGGTTGCGTCGTCCGCGGCACGAACGGTCGCCGCAAGCGCGACCGTCAGCACCGCGACGGTGGCGATCGTCGCCACCGTCTTGTGAGAGATGTCTTTCAGCATAGCGCCGGGGTTATTGCTTGACCGCAAAAACCCAAAGCGAGCCGCCGGGCGGCACCTTGGCAAGGCGCTCGTCGCCGGAGAACAGCGAGTAGACGCCGCCATAGCCGGAGGTGACGGCAATGTACTGCACGCCATCCTGCTGCCAGGTCACCGGCTGTCCCTCGATGCCGGAGCCGGTCTGGAACTGCCAGAGCTTCTTGCCGGTGTCGGCGTCGAAGGCCTCGAACTCGCCGGTCAGCGCGCCCGTGAACACGACGCCGCCCGCCGTCGACAGCACCCCCGAGAAGCGGGGGATGTCGGCGGGTGCTTCCCACTTGGCCTTGCCGGTCATGGGATCGATCGCCTTCAGGTGTCCCCGCGCGCCGTCCCCGAACTCCCAGGGATCGGTGAGGTCCATGCCGAGATACCATTCACCCTGCTTGAAGGTGACGGGCTCGGCCTTGTACTTGCCGCCAAAGGCGAGCGTGTTGGCGTAGGCCAATCCGGTCTGCGGATTGAACGACATCGGCTCCCAGTTCTTGCCGCCGAGGATCGACGGATAGACGGTGACCTTCTTGCCCTCGCGCGCGTCCTTCGCCACGTCGGTCTCGATCGGGCGGCCCGTCTTCATATCGACGCCGGTTGCCCAATTCACCTTCACGTAAGGATTGGCCGCGAGCAGCTTTCCGTTGGTGCGGTCGAGCACGTAGAAGAAGCCGTTGCGGTTGGCGTCCATCAGCACCTTGGTCGGCTTGCCCTCGACATTCATGTCGGCGAGGACCATCTCGGCCACGGCGTCATAGTCGAACGGGTTGTTCGGCGAGAACTGGTAGTGCCACTTGATCTTGCCGGTCTTGGGATCCATCGCCAGCACGGAGCAGGTGTAGAGGTTGTCGCCGGGACGTACCGCCGAATTGAACGGGCCGGGATTGCCGATGCCCCAATAGACCGTGTTGAGCTCGGGATCGTAGGAGCCGGTGATCCAGGTCGAGCCACCGCCGAGCTTCCAGGTGTCGCCTTTCCAGGTGTCGCCGCCGGGCTCGTCCGGCGAGGGGATCGAATGGGTGCGCCACAGATGCTTGCCCGTCGCCGGATCCCAGCCGTCGATGAAGCCGCGGGTGCCGAACTCGGCGCCGGAGATGCCGGTGATGACAACGCCGTCGGCGACCAGCGGCGCCACCGTCATCGAATAGCCTTCCTTGATGTCGGCGGCCTTCTGCCGCCACAGCTCCTTGCCGTCCTTGGCATCGAGCGCGATCACGTTGGCGTCCAGCGTGGTGCGGAAGACCTTGCCGTCATAGAGCGCAGCACCGCGATTGATGATGCCGCAGCAGACGATGCGCGGCGTCTCAGCGGGATACTCGACCTTGGATTTCCAGATCTGCTTGCCGGTCTTGGCGTCGACCGCCATGGTGGCGTTGTGCGAGGTCACGTAGATCACGCCCTGGTACACCAGCGGCTGCGATTCCTCGCTGCGATCGTCGTTGAAGGAGTAGTTCCAGACCGGGACGAGATTCTTGACGGTGTCTTTGTTAATCTGGTTCAGCGTCGAGAAGCGCTGGAGATTGTAGCCCATCCCGTAGTTGAGAACGTTCGATGTATCGGTCGCGCCCTTGACCAACTGTTCGGTCGTCTGTGCATACGCACAGGTCGACGCAAGCATGACGAGGCTCGCGGCCATCGCAAAGCGTTTCATCCGTTCCTCCCAATATGCGCGCCTTTTGACGCTGCGGAAGCAACACTCCGCCCGATTGCAAAACCCGTCAATACGAAAGTCGTAAGTGCGTCGCCGATATGTTGGATGCCAGATGCCGGTCACCTGACGGAAACCTGACAATCGACTTCTACTTGTGCGCAGACGCTGGAAAAATTCCGTGGCATGAAGCGGAGCCAGCTTGGGCCGCTCTGCTCGGGCAGTCGGGTTCCGCGAGTTGTGTCGCGCGCCGGTTGCAATTCCGGACTTGAACCGGGGTTCGCTTGTAGACTTATGTTGTTTTGATCCCGCCCGAATCGGGGCTCTTGGTCAGGGAGGTCTGAATGATATCGCGTCGCTCTGTTGCGCTTGCTCTCACGAGTGCAGTGCTGTCCGGTCCAGCTTGGGCTGCCTCCGGCAGCGCCGTGAAGATGTTCGATACCGACAATGACGGCACGCTTGATCTCGCCGAGGTGAAGAAGGCGGCCACCGCGGTGTTCGCAAAGCTCGATCCTGATCACGACGGCACGCTGGACGCGCGCGAATTGCGCGGACGGTTAACGGCGAAAGAGCTCGCCGCCGCCGATCCCGATCGCGACGGGACTCTCACGCTCGACGAATATCTCGCGGTGGTGGAGCAGCGCTTCAACGCAGCGAATCCGGACAAGGACGGAACGCTGGATGCGAAGGAGCTGAACTCGCGCGCCGGCCGCGCGCTGCAACGATTGTTGCGGTGAATCAGCCGCGCTTGACTGGGAGCGAAGGCGGTTTGCCCGAGAGGGAAATTCGCGAGCATAATGCGACAGTTCGCTGTGTTTGCGCTTCGATTCCAGGCTTGCGCTGCACCTGACGCAGCCCTAGGTTTTGCCCCGCGCGATGTCGCGCTCAATACCCTTGGGAGACCCGAATGGCTTGGAAAGCTCCGAAGATCGTGGAAGTGCCGGTCGGCATGGAAATCAACATGTACGCCTGCGCTGCGCGCAAGTAAGACTGACGACCTGCCGCGGCTTCGATGGCGAACGCCGTCGAAGCCGTGGTAGTGTTCGCAATGCGCCTTGGAGCCCACACGATCTGGACGGCAATTGCGTTCGCTTTTGCGCTTGCACCGGCGCGTGTCAGTGCCGAAGAGGGCTTCGATACCGAGCACATCTTCGGCTTCATGATCGGCACCGACGTCGGCAATCCCGGCGAACGCGAATTCCAGACCCAAACGACAGGGAGCTTCGGCAAGGGCGGCGGTACCTATCGCGCCCTCCAGCAGGAGGTCGAGATCGAGGTCGTGCCGCTGCCGAACTTCCGTGTCGAGGTCGGCGGCACCGCCACGCTGCACGACATCACCGGCGTCCCCGATATCGACGACCGCCGCCAGTTCAATTTCCAGGGCGCCTCGCTCGACCTGCGTTACCGCCTGCTCGACCGCGAGCGCGCGCCGTTCGGGTTGACTGTCGCCGCCGAATTCCATGGCGATCGCATCGACGAGACCAGCGGCGCGAAGGGACGGATGTACGGCTCCGAGTTCAGGCTCGCTTTCGACCGTGAGCTGATTCCGAACTACGCCATCGCGGCGCTCAACCTGATCTATCAGCCGGAATGGGCGCGCTTCGAGGTGGCGGGAGTGTCCGAGAAGAGCTCGACGATCGGCGCGGCCTTTGGCGGCATGGTGCGCGTGCGCCCCAATTTTCTGCTTGGCGGGGAGATGCGCTACTTCCGGCAATATGAGGGCATCGGCCTCGGCGAGTTCTCAGGGCAGGCGCTGTTTGTCGGTCCGACCGCCTATTTCCAGCTATCGGAGAAGTCGCGGCTCACCCTGAGCTGGAGCATGCAGGCCTGGGGCCGCCCGGCCGGATCAGGCGGCAATCTCGACCTCGTCAATTTCGAGCGCCATCAGGCGCGATTGGTGTTCGGGGTGAACTTCTAGCGCACTTTGTTTCGCATCTCCCCGCACGCGGGGAGAGGGAACACTCCGTTCCACACGCTCGTTTGAAACTTCCCGCTCCTCGGAACGTATCCTTTCGTGCTAATCTTTATCGTCCCTTGCGACAGGATCCCGGCATGAATCCGATTGACCTGGTGGTGACTGTGTGTGCGGTGCTCTCGCCTGCGACCTGCGAGGAGCAGCATCTGGTGTTCAACTATGCGGGGTCGCCGAGGCAATGCGCGATGGCCGCGCCACCCTATATCGCGCAATGGGTCGGCGACCATCCGAAGTGGCAGGCGGTGCGGTGGCGCTGCGAATATCCGCACCCGAACGACAAGGCGTGAGCCGCCTTCGTTATTTCGAGCAGTCCTTCAGGTCCTTGTCGGCGATCGAGAATACCGCGTCCGCCTTGATCTCGATGTCGCGGACGATGCACTGCCGTGCATTGGGATAGCTGACCTTGGCGTCATAGCGGCCGGGCTCGATGCCGGTGATGCGCAGCCGCTCGTCGTGGTCGACCTCCTTGTCCTTGTCGTTCAGGCACTGGTTCGGTCCCCAGTCGGTCTTGCCGGCGGGCGAGAGCTGGAAGCCGGAGATCGTCTCCGTCGTCAGATTCCAGAGCCGGATGCCCTTGCCCTTGGTCTGCGCGGCGGCTTCGCCGGCAAGCGTCAACAACGCGATCAAAGCTAGAACCCAACGCATCAGCCAGTCCTCCCAAAGGCGCGCCGTCATTGCCTGATCAGGCGCTCGCGGTTCTTTGCCTTGTCGAAATTTTTGGCACGGTCAAGGCCGTTCGGTGCGATCAGCTTCGCCGAGACGAGATCGGCGCCGTCGAAATCGGCGTCGATGACGATGGCGCCGGTCAGATCGGCTCCGCCGAGTTGGGCGTTTTTCAGCGATGCACCGCGCAGGTCGGCGCCCCTGAGGACCGCGAATTCGAGGTCGACGCGCGACAAATCGGCGTTGCGCGCGTTCACCCGTTCCAGATTGGCGGATCTCAGCACCGCGCGCATCAGCCCCATCGACTGGTTGCGCATATCGGCGCCAAGGTGCGCGTCCGCGATCGAGGCGCCGACCAGGCTTGCGCCGGTGAGGTCGGCAGCGATGCGCGCTCCCGACAGGTCCGCACCGTCGAGACGCGCGCGGGCCATTTGCGACGCGAACAGATTGGCGCCCTTCAGGCTTGCGCCGGTAAGATCCGCATCCAGCAGCCACGCCTGATCGAGGATCGCACGATCAAGCCTGGCGTCTCGGAGTATTGTCTTGTTGAGCCGCGCGGCGCGGAGAACCGCGTTGGACAGGTCCAGCCCCGAGAGATCGAGGCCCGACAGGCGCTTGCCGGTGAAATCGGCAGGCTGCGCGGCGCTCGCTTTGGCCAGCACGGCCTCGACCTCTGGCCTGGTCATTTCGGCCGAGACCATCGCGGGGGAGGTGAGGTCGACGTCACGCATCATGTCCTGCGCGCTCACCGTCATCGCGACGAGCGCGAAGCCAAGCGTTGCGAGGGCGACCGTCCGCGTCATCATCAACTCCGCCGTCGGCCTGTCTAGCACGTCCGCCAAGCGACCGGCTATGAGACATCTCGCTCGGCGCGGTCGCCTTGAGTTCGTTGGGCGAGGCTGGCCTTGATCGCTGCAATCTCGGCTTCGCCCCGTGTGTCGCGCGGGATGCCGATAGGCACCTCGGCCACGATCCGCGCTGGCCGCGGCGACAGGAAGAACAGCCGATCGCCCAGGCGCACTGCATCGTCCAGGCTGTGTGTCACCAAAAGCGTCATCACCGGCCGGCTCGCGACGAGCGTTGCAATCTCATCGCGCAGGCGTCCGGCGAGAGCGTCATCGAGCGATGCCAGCGGTTCGTCGAGCACCAGAATATCCGGCTCGACGGCAAAGGCGCGGGCGAGCGCCACCCGCCGGGCCAATCCCAGCGAGAGCTCACCGGGATAGTGGCTGCGATGTGCCTCCAGCTCCAGGATTTTGAACAGTTCGGACAGTTTGGCGTCGCTGACGGCGGGCGCCGCCAGCCGCACGTTCTGCTCGACCGAGCGCCAAGGCAACAGCCGCGGCTCCTGGAACACCATGCCGATCCGCGCGTTCGGCGGGCGCGCGACGGTGCCTTGAAAATCCGGATCGAGCCCGAGGATGATCCGCAGCATCGTGCTCTTGCCGCAGCCGGACGGACCAATGAGCACGCCGACCTCCCCGCCTCCGAGCGAGAACTTGATCGGCGCCAGCACGTCCTGCGTGCCGCCCGCCGCGTTCTTGAACGTTTTGCCGGTGATCTCGACCTCAAGCCGCACGGGGCCGCCACCGGGTTGCGCGGGCTTCGAACGGCTGCACCAACGCCGTCTCGATCACGAGAACGACGGCGGCGAATGTCAGGGAATAGGCGAGCAGCCGCGGTGTGTCGAACAGCTGGAAGGCGACGCCGATCTCGAAGCCGACGCCGTTCGGCCGCCCGAGCAGTTCGGCGACCAGCACGATCTTCCACACCAGCGACAATCCGGAGCGGGCCGAGGCTGCGATATAGGGCGCAAGCTGCGGCAGCACGACGTGGCGGAACGCGCGCCAGCGCGGCATCGCGAACACGGTGGCCATCTCGTCCAGCGAACGGTCGAGCGCGCGCGTGCCCTCGCGCAAGGTGACGATGGCGGTCGGCAGCTTGTTGATGGCGATCGCCGCGATCGCGGCCGCTTCGGTCAAGCCGGCCCAGATATAGGCCAGCACGATCACGACCAGCGCCGGCAGGTTCAGGAGCAGGATCAGCCAGGGATCGCCGAGCCGGTCGGCGAGCTTTACCCGTCCCATCAAATAGCCGATGGCACTGCCGAGCGACATCGCCAGCACGAAGGCGAGCGCGACGCGCGCCAGCGTGGCGCCGAGATGCAGGAACAGCGCGCCGCTCGATGCTTCCGCGATGATGACGCTGAGCACGGCAGGCGGGGAGGGCAGCTTTGCGCCGCCGACGAACAGCGCCGCAATCCACCAGGTCGCGAGGAACAGGGAAAACGAGAGAAGACGCAGCACCTCAGTCTCCGGGGACCGCGTGATAGAAGGTGCCGGGATCGAGCTCGGCCGCCGGCCCGACCAGGTCGCGTCCGCCGATCTCGGCGAGCACGCGATAGAGCACGCGCGCATCCTTTTCCTCGTCCACGATGCTCCGGCGCGGAATGCCGTCGCGATAGCGGTCGCGGTAGGTCTTGAGGATGGCCGGATCGCTCGCTCCGGTGAGCGGCGCGATCTTGTCCCAGGCGGCGTCCGAGGTGACCAGCAGCTGCTTGGCCTTGCGGGTCATCGCAATGAAACGCGCCACCGCATCGCGGTGGCTTGCGGCCCAGCTCTCGTCGAAGACATAACCGACCGCGGATACCGCGCCCTTGGCCCCCAGCTTCGGCAAAATGTCCTCGATGCCGGCGAGGCGGCGAAAGCCCTTGGCCTCGAGCTGCGCACAGAAATTCCAGAAGTTGAGGCTGGCATCCATCTCGCCATCGAGCGCCTTGGCGGCAATCAAGGGCGGCGCGCCATAGACGATGCTCGCGTCCGACTTCAGATCGATGCCGTCCTGCTTCATCCGCGCCTGCAACAGCAGCCAGCTCTTGTCGATCGCGCCGCCGCCGACGCCAAGCTTCCGTCCCTTCAGGTCGGCGAGCGTCTTGAGCGGCGACGAGGCCGGCACCATCACCGCGCCAAGCGCGCTGGAATAGGGATAGAAGGTGAGCTTGGCGCCGAGCACGCGCTCGCGCGACACCCACAGCCAATCGGACAGGATGATGTCGGCATTCCCGGCGCGCAGGGCGATCTTGCCGGCCTCCGGGCTCGCGAGCTCGGCGACGTCGAGCGACAGATCGGCTTCCTTGTCGAGCCCGCCGGCGCGGATCGCGGCCAGCTCCCAGGAGAATGTTCCGGTCTTCTGCACTGCAAGGCGGATCGTATCCGCGGCGCGGCCGGGTGCGGCCAGCGACAGCGCCAGCGTCATCGCGAGCGCCAATGTTCGTCCAGGCGCTCTCAAACCAAGTGCTCTCATCACCTTGTGAGCCGTTTCCTCGAAGGGAGTGCTTTTCATGACAATACGCATAGCATAGCTTTCGTCGCAACCAGCGGGAGGACGCTCATGAATCTGGCCGGACAGCTACGACCGATTGTCGCCGCATTGGCGGTGTGGGCTGCGACCGTCTCCGCCGCGCGTGCCGAGGAGGCCAATGATTATCCGACCTCGGCGCGTGCCGAATACGTCTACGGCTGCATGAAGGCCAATGGCGAGTCGCGCCAGTCGATCGAGCAATGTTCCTGCTCGATCGACGTGGTGGCCTCGATCGTGTCCTATGACCGCTACGTCACCGCGGAGACGGCACTCAGCATGTCTCAGGTGCGAGGCAATTTAGGTGTCCAGTTCCGGACGTCGGAGCAGGCGAACACGGCGGTGAACGATCTCAGGCGCGCGCAGGCGGAAGCCGAGGTGAGGTGTTTCTGACAGCTAGCTTCACGCCAACGGTAGTCGTCATGCCCGGGCTTGTCCCGGGCATCCACGTTCTTAGGATCGGCGCGAAGTCCGTGGATGGCCGGGACATAGGCGAGCGAAGCGACGCCGTCCTTCGGACGGCTATGCCCGGCCATGACAATCGAGAGACTTAAGTCCCCGGCTTCTCCACATCCCACTCGTTCCGGAACACGTGTCCATCCGTGTCCTTCGCTTCCGCGCGAAAACGCCTGGCGCCGTTGGACACATATGTGAAGCGCAGATTGGGATCTTCCGAGATCGAGATGCCGCCTTCCATCGACAGCACGGGGCTGTCGTCCTGCGTCAGCTTCAGCTGGTTGACGAAGAAGGCGGGGATGTAGAGCTGCGTGACCTGGTCCATCTGCAGGCCGGAATTGTTGGGATGGCCGATCATGATCTGCGCCTCGCGGACGCGGCTCGCCGGTGCCTCCTCGCGCGCGAATTGCCGGTAGCGCATCTGGCCGAGCCGGTTCCTGGCTTCCTCGATATTCTTTCCTGCCGGTGCCGAGCAGCCGCCTGACGCCTTCACATAGGTCTTGGCGACGTAGAGCTGACCATCGCTGAGCTCGGCGACCGCGTGGACGTCGGTGTAGTTGTTGACGCGCACGCGCGTGGAGATCTCGGTGACGTTCGCGTCCGGTCCGAGCTCGAACTTCGCTGCCATTGGCGCGGGGTTGCGGTCGATCACGAGGGTGATCGAACGAATGCGCCTGCTGTCGCCGGGCGACAGCTTGCTGCGCAGGGTCACGGGCACGATCGCCGCGTCCTCGGCGCGATAGGGCATCTCGATGCCGATGACGTCGTTGCCGTCGTTGATCGGACGGTTGCTGAAGATGTCCTGCACCAGGCCCGGCCAGGGATCGTAAGCCTCTTCGGCACTCGCCGGCACAGCGAATGCGATGCCGAGCAATGCGGCAATCAAGGTCAGGCGGCGTGTGCATCCCGGCATGGTCATGGTCCCGCGCGGACGAAGCAATATTTGGCGCATCGTAGCCCGCCCGCTACTCCCATTCAATTTCCGAAAATGCTGCGGTTGCGTTGCGGGCGTTGTAGTCGTCGAACAGCTCCCAGTGCGACCGCTCCGTTGCTGCGGCCTTGTCGGCGGCAGTTCGGATCGGCTCGCCCTTCTTGTTCGACGCCCGCACGTCGGTCAGCATTGCCGTCAGATAACGCCGTTCATCGGTCAGGGCTGCAGGCCAGTCGCTCACGGGGCCGTGACCGGGAACGACGCGTCGCGCCGGAATCCTCTCAAGTTCCCCGAGGATGCCGAGCCAACCGCGAATGCTGCCGTCCATCACCGGGATATGGCTGAGGAAGACGAGGTCGCCCGCGAACAGCGTCTTGCTGGTCTCGTCGAACACGGTCAGATCGCTGTCGCTGTGCCCGGTCGGCCAGGCCCGCAAGGTGAGGCGGCGCGACCCGAGATCGAGCGTCATGGTATCAACGACGAGCAGGGTGGGCGGCACGATCTTCACGGGATCGATCAGCTCGCCACCCATGATGCGTCTGAAATTGTCGAGATAGTACGGCCCGCGTGTCGCCAGCGCCTGCGGCAGCTTGCTGTGGCCGACGAAGCTGGTTCCCGCTGCGACAAAGGCCGCGTTGCCGAAGACATGGTCGGGATGGCCATGGCTGTTGATGACGTAGCGGATCGGCTTGCTGGTGCGCGCCCGTACAGCGGCCAGCAGTGCCTCGCCTTCGCGCAGGCTGCCGCCGGTGTCGATTACCGCCACCGCATCCTCGCCGACGACGAAGCCGACATTGGCGATGTCGCCCTCATTCTCTCGGGTCATCAGCGCGATGGTCCCGGAGTGTACGAAGATTCCCGGTGCGACTTCGCTCACAGGCAATTCGGCCGCCGCGGCGCGTGCTAGCGTTACTGTCCCCAGCAGGGACAAGGCTGCGATCACGAGAGCGATGCGAGACACTTTTCCGCCTCAGTTCAAAGGGTTGCGCGCATTGCACTGCAACAAAGCAAAGCCAGCACAAAGTTTGGCCAAACATGGCGCGCCATGCGTTGCATGGCTAGCATTCAAACAAACCGAGGAGGAAGCGCGATGACGGAGGCCGGACGACATCGTCGCTGGTTGTTTTCACTGTGGGTCCTGGCTGCATCCTGCGCGCTCGACGACGTCGCCATTGCGCAGACCAGCGAGACCGGCGACCTCTCGTTCGAGCTGGTCGACCCAAAAGTGCTGCGCGTCTGTGCCGACCCGCGCAATCTGCCGTTCTCGAACGAGAAGGGCGAGGGGTTCGAGAACAAGCTCGCCGAGCTGCTCGCGGACAAGCTCCAGAAGAAGCTCGACTACGTCTTCTTCCCGCAGGCCACCGGCTTCGTTCGCATGACGCTGGGCGCGCATCGTTGCGACGTCATCATGGGATTTCCGCAAGGTGACGACCTCGTGCAGGGCACCAATCCCTATTACCGCACGACCTATGCGCTGGTCGCCAAGACCGGCAGCGGGCTCGAGGACGTCGATACGCTCGAAGACGCGCGCCTGAAGGGCAAGCATGTCGGCATCGTCGCCGGCACGCCGCCGGCGACCAACATGGCGCTGGCCGGCCTGATGGGCGATGCAAAGCCCTATCCGCTGATGATCGACACACGCTTCGACAATTCGGCGCAGGCCATGATCGACGACCTCGCCGCCGGCAAGATCGACGCCGGCGTGCTATGGGGGCCGATGGCCGGGTACTATGCGAAGAAGGCCGGATCGCTGCACGTCACGCCGCTGGTGAAGGAAACCACCGGGCCGAAGCTGGTCTATCGCATCGGCATGGGCGTGCGCCCCGCCGACCAGAACTGGAAGCGGCAGCTCAACAAGCTGATCCAGGAGAACCAGGGCGAGATCAACAAGATCCTGCTCGACTTCGGCGTGCCGCTGCTCGACGAGAGCGACCGGCCGCTCGGTGCGGAGACGGCCAAGAAGACGCCATGAGGCGGCTGCTTGCCGCCGCGCTGCTCGCCGCCATCGTGGCGGCGCCGGCATTGGCGCAGCAGCAGGAGCCGTTCGAGCCCGAGGGGTATCGCGCCGACAATTACCGCGCGCCGGTGCCGGCGACGCTGGCTGGTGCGCGCGTGCTGACGACTGCTGAGGCCGAAGAGATCTGGCGTGCGAAGCGCGGCGCGTTCATCGACGTGCTGCCACGCGCGCCGAAGCCGAAGAATCTTCCCGAAGGCACCGTCTGGCGCGATATGCCGCGGAAAAACATACCAGGCAGCATCTGGCTGCCGGACACCGGCTACGGCGCGCTGCCGCCCGCCATGGACGGTTATTTCCAGCGCGGCCTCGCCCGTGCTGCGCGCGGCGACAAGGCCGCGCTGCTCGTGATCTATTGCCTGGCCGATTGCTGGATGTCCTGGAACGCCGCCAAGCGCGCATTAGCTTACGGTTATGCCAACGTCGCCTGGTACCCCGACGGCACCGACGGCTGGGAGCGCGCCAAACTACCGACCGAGGAGACGCAGCCGCAGCCGCGGCCGGAGCAGTAGCCACAGGCCGTCATGCCCGGGCATCCACGTACTTCAATCCGTGGGCGTGGATGGCCGGGACAAGCCCGGCCATGACGCCGTGCCGCGCGCGGGGAGAAGATGCAGGGTTACTGCTTCTGCAATTTGGTCAGCGTGCCCGTACCGTTATTGTCGGTCGCCGTGTACGTCACCCTGTCGCCGGCATGAACGGCATCCAGCATCGCGGCGTCCTTGGCCTTGTACTCCTGAAGCGCGCCGGCGCCGCCTGCGCTGCCGCCGACCGTGCCTTTCTGCATCTGCTGGATCGAGATCGTGCTATTGAGCCGGTCGATTCTGGTGACCATTCCGGTCATGTCGTCAGCAAGAGCGCTGGTTGCGAGCATGCCGAGGGCCGCGGCACCCGCAAAGATGAATTTTGTTGTTCCCATCGAGGCCTCCCGACGTCTTGAAGTTCACTTCGACAAGCCATCTTCAATGGATTTAGTTCCGGCAGATAGCGCGGCAAAAGGTTAACGATCCCGCGGCGATCGCGGGAACTTTTGGTGAGCTGTCAGCGAGGCTGACGCTATTCCATTTCCTGCTGGATCACGCGTCCCAGAGCGAACAGGCGTTGGTCGATCGTGGTCGGAACTTCACAAACGAACCGCACCACCTTGTGGCGGTCCTCGAAGATGCGGGTCTTCCAGATCAGCTCGTTGCTGAGTGCCTCGACCTTGGCCTCGTCGCGCGGCGTCGCGCCCTGGAGCGCCTGGAGCGCCAGGGTCTCCTCGCGAATCTTGTCGGCGGCCTCGCGCTGCTTGCGGCTGACGCGTTCGAGCCCGCTCATGACCTGGGAGCGCTGCGCATTGAGCGTGTCGAACAGGCCGGCGAACAGGAGTTTTGCGTTCGCGGTCTTGTCCGTGGAGCCCGCCAGAAAATCCTTGACCGACTTCTCCGCCTCGTCGAGCGGTGTCTTGCGCGCCGACAGCTTTGCGACCAGCGCGCTGACCTTGGCGTCGTCCTTCCACTTGGTCTCGGCATCGTCGAGCGCCGGGCCGGCCCATACGGCAGCGAGAGAAATCACCGGCACTTTTGCCTGCGTGCAGGGCCAGTCGGGATAGCGCGGATCGGCCGCGCGCGCGGCCGTGCCCGACAGCGCAAGCGCCAGAGCGGCCATGACCACGATTCGAGACATCATCCTTCGCCTCCCGCAGGGCCCCGTCGCGCCAGCCCGCGCGAGGGATCATAGGCCAGAATCGCGCCGATCATGAAGACGATTGTGCAGGTCGCGACCACTGCCAGCGAGATCCAGTTGATCTGTCCATACAGCGCAAAACGTATCAGCTCGACCGCATGGGTGAACGGGTTGGCCACGCAGAGATAGTAGAGATAAGGGCTGCCCTCCTGCACGCGCCAGAGCGGGTAGAGCGCGGAGGAGGCGAAGAACATCGGGAAGATCACGAAGTTCATCACGCCGGCAAAATTCTCGAGCTGTTTGATGCCGGAGGAGATCAGCATGCCGAGCGAGCCCAGCATCAGTCCGGACAGGATCAGCGCCGGCAGCACGGTGAGATAGCCCGATGGAGGTGGGGTGATGTCCCAGAACCAGGCGATCAGCAGGAACGCATAGACCTGGAGCAGCGACACCGCAGTGCCCGCCAGCAGCTTGCAGAACAGGAGGAAGCCGCGCGGCAGCGGGCTCACCAGCAGCGTGCGCATGTTGCCCATCTCGCGGTCATAGACCATCGAGAGCGAGGACTGCATGCCGTTGAAGAGCTGGATCATCGCCATCAGCCCGGGCGCGATATAGACCTCGTAGAGGATATAGGTTTCGTAAGGCGGGATGATGGAGATGCCGAGCACCTGACGAAAGCCGGCGGCGAAGATGAACAGCCACACCAGCGGCCGCACCAGCGCCGAGACGAAGCGCTCGCGCTGATGCAGGAAGCGCAGGCCCTCGCGCCAGACGATGCCGGTAAGGCAGGTCATGTATTCCGCGGCCGAGAAACCGCGCGGTGTGTCCCGCGTCGTGATGCTGCTCATGTGCCGCCTCCCGGCATGGTTTGCGCGCCGGTCAGGCGCATGAAGGCGGTGTTGACGTCCTGCGCGCCGGCATCCGTGATGACGCGGCTCATCGGCCCCTGCGCCAGCACCTTGCCCTGGTGCAGCACGACGAGATCGTCACCGGCCATGATTTCGTCGAACAGATGCGTGGCCCAGAGCACGCCGATGCCTTGCCCGGTCACGAGCTGGCGAACATGGCTGATGATGTCGGCGCGCGCCTTGACGTCGAGGCCGACGGTCGGCTCGTCCAGCAATAGCAGCCGCGGCCGGTGCAGCAGGGCGCGTGCGATCTCCAGCCGCCGCATCTGGCCGCCCGAGAGATCGCGCACCTTGCTGGCCGCCCGATCGGCAAGCCCGATGCGGCCGAGCAGCTCGGCGCTGCGCGCAGCCGCCTCGCGTCGGCTGATGCCGTGCAGGGCTGCGTGATAGAGCAGGTTCTGCGTCAGCGACAGATCGAGATCGAGCGTGCGCGGCTGAAATACGACGCCGAGCAGCCGCAGCGCTTCGCCGGGGCTTTGGCTGATGTCGTGGCCGAAGATGGAGACGCGGCCGGTCTGGATGCCGAACAGGCGCGTGACGAGCGAGAACAGCGTGCTCTTGCCAGCGCCGTTGAGGCCGAGCAGCGCGGTGAAGCTCGCAGGCTGTACATTGAAGGACACGTCCATCAGCGCCCGCCGCGGCCCATAGGCGTGGCTGACGCCGTCGATTGACAGCGCCGGCACCGCGGCCACGTCTGGCCTCGGCATCTCCTGTGGTTCGGCGACGGGGGCAGGGCTGGTCATGGTGCTATCGTAATGCCCCAGGGCAGTTCGCCCACCTGAATGGTCTTGATCACCTTTTGCGCGGCGACGTCGATGACCGAGACGTCGTTCGACACGCCGTTGGTGGTGAGCAGATATTTCTCGTCCGGCGTGAACGCCATGTGCCAGACGCGCTGTCCCACCAGCAGGTATTTCGTCACCTTGCGCGAGGCGACGTCGACGACGGCGACGCGGTTGGCCGGGCCGAGCGCGACGAAAGCGGTCTTGTCGTCCCTGGTCATGCCGATGCCGACCGGCTGGATCGCCTCTTTCCGCAACCCCGGAATCTCGAACGTAACCTTGCCGGTCACCTCGTGCTTTTTGGGATCGATGATCGAGACGGTGCCGCCGATCTCCGAGGACACCCACAGCTCCGAGCTATCATGCTTGAATTCGGCAAAGCGCGGCCGCGCGTCGACCAGAACGTTGGCGACGATCTGGCGCGACGAGGTATCGATGAAATGCGCCATGTTGGTCGTCTCGGACGTGTTGATCAGCGTCTTGCCATCGGGGCTGATAGTCATGCCCTCCGGCTCGACGCCGACCTGGATGTCGCCGAGCCGCGCGCGCTTCTCAAGGTCGATCACGGTTACCGTATTGTCGTTCTCGTTGGCGACATAGAGGATTTTTCCGGCCGCGTCCTGCGCGAACAATTCCGGGTCGGGCCCGGAGGGCAGGCTGTCCACAATGGCTTGCGTCTTGGCGTCGATGACCTGGATGGTGTCGTCGTCGCCGACCGCGACCATCACGAACTTGCCGTCGCGCGTGAAATCGATGCCGCGCGGGCGCTGGCCGACCTTGATGGTCTTGGTCACGGTCCAGCTGTCGGTGTCGATCACCGAGACGGTATTGCTCTTCTCGTTCGAGACATAGGCGATGAATGCATGCGCGGGCACGGCCGCGAGCGCCAGCGCGGACAGCAACCCAACACGCCACATGCGCAACATCCAGGTCCTCACTTTAATGTCCTCATTTCAGCTTGCATTTGCTCTCCGGGCGGTCGAAGCCGAGCGTGTCGAGCTCGGAGACCTGGTGCAGGAATCCCTCCTGCGGCGACACCGACACCACCATGCGGCCGTCGACCAGCAGGATCGGCTGGCGTAGCTGGAGATTCCAGTCGCGCAGTGTCAGCCTCGTGCCCTTGAAGGCAGCGACGGAGAAATCCGGTCCCTTGATGAAATCGGTGACCTTCTTGACATCGCCGGAATTGGTGCGTGAGGTGGCTTCCCCAATCATGCGCACCGCCGTCCAGGCCTGCATGTCAAGCGATGTCATGCGCCGCGAGTTCAGTTTGACGAAGCGGTTCTGCATCTGGATCGCGCCCCACTGATCCTGCGATGCGTCCCAGCTTTTTGGCACGAGGCCGGCCGAGCCTGCGACGGGCCGGGGATCCCAGGTGCGATAGGGCAGGTACGCGCCGAACACCTCGCTCTCGTCGGCGGCAACGAGCACGTCGTAGGCCGGCAATTGTTGCGTGAACACCGGCATCTGCCGCTGGATCAGCGTGACGCCACTATCGGTGCGGCGCGCGCCGCCCTTGTCCTCGAAGGTCTTCTCCTGCACGATCTTGGCGCCGAAGCGTGTGGCGGTACGCCGGAGCGCGTCGGCAAACAGCTTGTCCTCGTCATGCGAGCCGACCACGAGCACCCAGCGCTTCCACTGCTTCCACACCAGATATTGGCCGAGTGCATCGGCCAGCATCGCACGCGTCGGTGCGGTGTGGATGACATTGGCGCGGCAATCAGTCTCGCGCAGGCGCTCATCGATCGCGCCGGCGTTGAACAGCAGCGTGCCGCGCTCACGCAGGGCATCTGCGACCTTCAACAGCGCGTCGGCCGGCAGATCGGCGATGATGAAGCCGTTTTTCTCGGCAAGCGCGGTCGCAGCCTGAACCGGATCTTCGCCTTCCTTGATGCGGCGCTCCTCCAGCGTGAAACGCTGGTTGAGGAATTTTCCCGTGGTGTTGTTGTCGTCGATGGCGAGGCGCGCGCCAGCGACGCCGTCATTCTCCGCGGGCTGCTCGACCAGCGACAGCGTCGATCTGGTGCCGGCGACGCCGAGATAGCCGACACCGATCTGGACCGGGTCGGCCGCGAGCGCGCTCGTCGCGGCAAGACCTAAGCCGATCAGGCCGACCAACCATCGGATCATGTTTCCTCCAGATGTTCTCCCTGGCTTGACCGCCGGTGGAGAATTGTCTCTGCTAAAGCATGACCGATTTGGCCCGGCTTGCAACCCCGCATTTCGTCCCCGCGCGCGCGAGGCCCGGAATCACGATCATGCGAGCGCTGATATGTTTCGCGGCTTTGCTGTTGACGGGTTCGGTCGCGCTGGCCGATCCGCCGAAGCTCGCCGTGTTCGATTTCGAGCTGATCGATACCAGCCTTCCCGGCGAGTTCTACGGCTCGAAGCCGGAGGAGGCGCGGCTCGAGCGCATCAGCGAGCAGTTGCGCAAGGCGCTGGCTGAGTCAGGCCGGTTCCAGCTGCTCGATATCGCGCCGGTCAGGGACGCCGCCCGTCACGCCAATTTGCAGGCCTGCGGCGGCTGCGACCTTAAGCTTGCGGGAGAATTGGGCGCCGAGCTCGAGATCACCGGCATGGTGCAGAAGGTCTCGAACCTGATCATCAATCTCAACATCTATCTGCGTGACGTGAAGACCGGCAACATGATCGCCGCCGCCAGCGCCGACATGCGCGGTAACACCGATGAAGCCTGGACGCGCACCATGAGCTACCTGATCCGCAATCGATTGCTGGCGCCGAATTACGGCAAGCCGGAGTAGGCCGCGCGCTTACCCTCCCCCTCCAGGGTAGGGCTATCGCATATGGGCAAGGACGGAGAGGAGAAAGTCGTTATTCCACCTCGCCTGGAGCATTTTGTGGCTG
>NZ_JAFCJT010000003.1 GCF_018130785.1 Bradyrhizobium liaoningense | reverse complement strand
CCATGGCGGCTTTCTGGGCCGCCTCATCAAAAAAGTCGAAAACAACCCCATGCACAGTAGCCGGCGTCAGTCGGATCAATGAGTTACGCCTTTTCCGAAATCCGATTGACGCGTCGGGCAAAACAGGGGCATGATGGCATCATCCAAGGAGAGGCCCGCACCACCGAGCGACTAGCCCGCCTTGACACGCGAGAGGTCCATGGTTCGACCCCATGTGCGCCCACCATTCAGCCTAGACTTCAAGAATCGCTGAAAGCTCCTTTGCCGAGGCGTGCAGATGTTCGCCTTGCTCTCCCGAGCAGTAATTAGGCAACCGACCGACATCGTCCGCGACGGGCCAGAAGGTGACCTCAAGCACCGTCGCCGGAATCGAGTCAACGAAATCTAAACATCTCCTTTCAAAATCGTCCTCTCGCCCAACTGATCGATAAACTTACGCTGCTACACGGCAACACGACTGCGGTGTGCGAGGATAGAGTTGGTATCACCACGAAAGCTCGTCGGCCTGGTTCTAGTGGTTACCGCGGTTGTCATCGTCGCGGGCGCTGCGACATCACTCCTTGTCGCCTATGAAGCCGAAGAGGCCGCTGGATCCCAGCCGTATTGTATCCAAATCGCCGATAGGACTTCCGACTATCGCCCCGCCCGCTCCTGGCTCGACTTGTCAGCATTGACAATGTGGGCCAAGCGCGATGGTCCGCTGTACATGCAGCACCATGCCATCCTCGTTGTCGGCGAGGCTGCCAATCCACGCCTGTATCACTGGTCGTATCGCCGCCGCACCTTCGAGCCGGGCGTGCTCAACGGGCAAATCGAGGGCCGTGGGCCGGCGGTGACCTGCCTGCCGGTGCGTGACTTCGCGGGTAAGCGGCTGGCGCTCATCCCCCAATCGTCCGACAGCAATTACGTGAGGTACTCTGCGCAGGATACTTATCGCATCCCAAGTGTCTGGCAGGCAAAGTGGAGCGGCGGGATGAGCCCCACCTTGCGGCTCGCGACGACAGCGCCCGACTTCCAGCCGCTCAGTCGACGATGGAGCGACCTCGCGCCGGAGGAACGTGACAGCAACTGGGTGTTCGTCGAGTGGAATCCAGAATGGGTGTTAAGCCTGATAAGGGAGACTCCCAGCAGGAACGTGGTCGAGCAGAGCACGGGGTTCGGCCTCTCGAAAACCAAGACCGTCACGCACGGCAGGGGATGGCAAGGATTATGTCGGATATGGCTATCTTGTTCATGCCGACGGTCATGGCATCAACACCACGGTGATCGGCTGTGGCATGCCATCCGACGCCATTCCGAAATCATGTCAGCACCGCTTCATCAACAAGGGGCGGCATTTCTATTTCCGCCATCGACCGGAGGACGTGGCCGATTGGCGCAGTATGCAGCAGCGTATCCTTGAATTGATGGACTCGTTCGAGGTTCGCGACGGCGCTTCGTAGCGTGAATAGGCGCCGCTCCCGAAACGCGCTCGAGAGGGGCATGCCTCAACTCCGCCTGATCATGCCGAGCAAGTGGAAGACGTCCAGTGAAGGCTCCGGTCGAAGCGACTTGCAGCCACATGTCTGCTCCGGCGGACGATCGTCGAGCCATGGCGGCTTTCTGGGCCGCCTCATCAAAAAAGTCGAAAACAACCCCATGCACAGTAGCCGGCGTCAGTCGGATCAATGGGTTCCGCATTTTCCGAAATCCGATTGACGCGTCGGGCAAAACAGGGGCATGATGTCATCATCCAAGGAGAGGCCCGCACCACCGAGCGACTAGCTTGCCTTGACACGCGAGAGGTCCATGGTTCGACCCCATGTGCGCCCACCATTGATCCCAGATTTCAAGAGTCGCTGAAAGCTCCTTGCGAGGCGTGCGAACGTCAGGGACCGAGCGGCGTGAGCGCGCTGCGCAGTGGCGCGCTGGAAATCTGCATCAAACCCGCAAATGGCTGCCCCAGCTCCAGGACCAGGTAGATCGCCCCGGCGGCCGACAGTGCAAAAACGAACAGCGAGCCGAAAACGGTTGCGCTGGGTCTGGCAAACAGGCCGAAGCTTCCAAAGATGATGGTGAGCCAGAAAATCAGCACCACCAGGAACGGCATGGGGATCGAGTTGTTCGTCTGGGCGTACAGCGACAGGCGGGTTTGCGCAATGTCGGTGGCGATCTGTATGGCCCTGGCCTGCAAGGAGCGCTGGGCATCGTTCTGCGGCGAAAGCTGCTGAAGCTTCGCAAAGAATGCTTCGCTTGCGGCGCTCCCCTCGAATGGGTTTGCCTTGGCGACCTCGGAACTTTTCTCGCGCCACATTCGATCGGCTAAAACAACGATGGCGCGCCGCAATAGATTGCGTTCGTCATTCGTCTCCGGTCCGTACTGCACCAGCAGATTGTCGAGCAGGACAACATTGCTCGTCATCTGCGTGACTTGAGTGCTCTGCGTGTCGTAGGAACCCTTCGCCGAGGCGATCAGCAGGCCGAGGACAAGCGCGGCTATCGTCCCGATGAGGCCCGTGCCCAGCCTGACCACATCCTTGTCATCAGTGCTCAGGTGATGCCCAGGAAGGAACATACCGAGCAGGGCACCGCCTGAGATGCACAGAAACGTAATGCACGATAGTGCGATTGCATTCATGATTCACCCGTATGTCCCGCGGCGTGTCGCGACTTGGCGCTGTGTCGCCTACGCCGCGGAGGCAACTGCGGGTCCCCTGGCGATCAATGTGCGTCGGTCGTGAATCAAGTTCTCCAGCCGGTGGGCTGCCACGTTCAATGTGGCATCATCGACCGCGCTCTCGTCTCCAGCAGCGGATTTGGCGCGCTCCGCCTTTAGAATGCCGTCGATTTCGTCTTCGATATCCGAAAGTTCAGCCTCCGTATCGACCTTCCGAATCCGGCGCGCCAGGGCGTAGAGAGAATCGAGCGGACCTTCGGCTGCGCGACTGCCGAGGCCCAGGAATTTCCACGCCGCCGCAAGCATGGTGGCAACGCCACCCAGTACCATCGGCGTCAAATAGATCCAGTTGCCGTACTCATCCATGAAGCTTTGCGTGGTGCTGTTGTAGACGGCTGCGGCGCCAGGGTGCAGCGGAAGGTAGGCATCCTGGTCGGTGCTGGGCGCGGTGATCTGCGCGAAAATCGGCTGCTCGCGTAGAAGATTCCTGCGCGCACTCATGATCGCCTGCGTGAGGCTGGTTACCAGATCAGTGCCGAGCTTCTTTTGCGCAACCAGGTATAGCGAGGTCCTTAGGGTCGTCAGGTCATCTTCCGGGACCGGCGGCGATCCCCGCAGCGTGCCCTTCGGGACGTCGAAACTTTCAAAGGCACGTTGAGTTTCTGCAATTGCTGCGGCGGACTCGATTGGGATCAGTACCGGGACCTTCTTATGGTCGAGCTGAAAAAATCCGCGAACGAGCGAGAGGTATTTTTCGGCGAGCGGGATCGTGACGAGCAGGGCACTGACCTGTTTTGACTGAACGGCTTGCCGGACATCCGTCAACGCAAGGTTCTTGAATACAACTTTTGCGCTCGTCAAATCATATTCCTTGGTCAACGCGTCGACAATTTTGGCGTTCGCTGCTCCGCTGACGACGCCGACCGTGCGTCCCTTCAGGTTGCTTATGCTGTCGATGGACGATCCCGGCGGCGCGATAATCAGTACGACCATATGGCTGACGACGACAACGGCTTGCGCATGCGACAAGTCTCCGACATCGCCGCGAACCACGGCGAGATCGACCTTGCCCGCGGAGAAGGCATTAGCGGCCTCAAGCACGGTGCCGCTGTCAATGACCTTGAGCCGCACCGGCGCGTTCGTCGAAACGAACTCGCTCGCCAACGCTGACATTGCCTTGGCTGCCTCGCCGTCGATCGAGCCGACCGCCACGCTCAGCGTTACCGGGCGGCTGTAGTACCGATAGGCAACAAGACTTGCGCCTGCTGCAAAGGCGACGACGCCGACAAGCAGGAAAAAGCGAAGCCACAGCGGCAATTTTATCGACGTCATGCTCGCCACTGCAGACGCGTCGGCTGGTGACGACGTTGATCTATATCAAGCTTGCCCGCCGCTGAAGGTCTACGGGAAACGGCCGGCAAATCGGGCTGTTTGCGCGCCCTATGCGGCGGCTCATTCCCTCTCCTCGATCAGGGGTGATCATCATGCAATCCTCTTGGCGTAACGAGCCCAGTCGTCGCCTGGTTCTAGGCGCACTCGCCGCACTGCCCGCATTCTCCGTGCCACGCGTTGCCGGTGCCCAGACACAGACAACGCCCGCGCAAGCACCGCTTCCCGCAGCGGCCGGCTTTTCATTCGCTGCGGTCGGCGATACCCGACCGATGATGTACCTCCCATTGAAAGAGGGACAACCGGACCTCAGCAAGTTCTTCGTCGAGATGTTCGGGTTGGTCATGCCGGAAAAGGTCGCCGAGGCCGTCGTAGCGAAGGATGTGAAGATGATCTTCGATCCGGTCACAAAAGACCTGATCAAGGTCGTCATGCCGTTCGCATCCAAGACGGAAGTGATGACCCTGACGGTGGACAAGGGTTGGGTCACCGAGGCATCCGTTGAAGACGTGAAACTGCTTCCCGGAGTGCATCGGACAATGTTCCGGCTTCAGGGCGGCGAATGGGTGACCCGTGAAATCGTCAAGGACGTTCAATCCGGTCGCGCCAAATTCGTGGTCAATAGCGGTGACGCCGTGTGGTGGGGCAATCAGGGCTTGACCGTGAGTGACAGCCCGTACTGGAAGCGCGTGAACGAAACAATGTTGAAGAAGCTACCCGCGCCGGATGACGAGATGCGCGCAGCCGGCCTGGATGGGCGCTTTTTCATGAGTGTGGGTAATCATGAGGTGTGGGCCGACCCAAAGATCGAGGGCGTCCTTTCGGCTGTGCCATATCTGAAAAAATTCGGCGTCACGCCGGAAAACCTCATCTACAAATTCGACTTCAAGGGCACCCGCTTCATCTATCTCTGGAGTGGCAAGTACGATTATCGTTCGCCGTCGCTGTGGGACGCTGATCGGCCAAAATATGCCGAGCAGATGGCCCAGCTTCAAAAGTGGATGGACGAGGCGAGGGCCAATGGCATTCGGAAGACGTTCATCGTCTTCCATTATCCCGTGTTTGCGCGGTCAGGCTTAGGCCCGATCCCGGCTCCCGATAACCCGCACAAGGTGATTGCGTCGTATGCCAGGGACATGGATGTGGTCGTGTTGAACGGGCACGTCCACACCACGGAAATCTACGACGTCGATGGGGTGAAGTATCTGATGCTGGGCGGCGGGGGCGCAGAACAAGACCCGATCCTGCCGGGGCGAACCAGCATCAAGGTGCCCGCCGACTATCCGCAGGACCTCTACTGGAAGGGCCAGCCTCCGCAAGAGGAGTACAACTACGTGCTGGTGGACGTTGAACCCGGCCAGAAGACGAAGTTCACCCTCAATCGCTTCCGGCCGTGGTCGGCGGAGCCATTCGGGACTGAGGAACTCTTCACATGACAGCAAGCGGGCAATAGGCCGGGAGTGAGGCTCTGGCAACAGTATTCCTGATTGTTCACGGCTTGGTCGCCGTCGCACTGCTTGGCGCGATTACGCACCAGACCTTGGCGACGTGGGCGACTGTGGGAATGCGCCCCAGTTCGTTTTTCGGTCGCTTTCGCTCCGTGCCATCGGCCCGGTTCGCCGACGCCGTCGTCGTCTTGTATGCCATCTCCATCCTGCTCGGTGGGATCATCTATCTGTATTTTCGCGTCGACATCAGGCCAGAGTTAGAGCGCGCCGGTCATTGGCCAGCCCTGGGCTTCTTCGACCTCAAGGAGCACTTCGCCGCTATCGGTTTTGCGTTGCTACCAGCCTACTGGGTTTGCTGGCGACGGCCGCATGCCGATGAGCCTGCTCAGACGCGCACGATGCTCACCTCGATCCTCGCCTTTGTCATCTGGTGGGGATTCCTGACTGGTCACGTCGTAAACAACATCAGAGGTTTCGGCGCATGACGTTATCGGCTGCGTTCCGCCGCTTTGCATTCGCGTTTGGGACGACATTTGGCTTCCTCTACGTGGTTGCGCTCGCAAAGGACCTTGCTCTTTTCACCGTTTTCCCGTCGCTCGGCATCGTGCTGGCGGGCACGCATCATTCGCGAGACGTTGCTGACCCTGCGATGGGATTTCTAGCTCCCGCGATGTACTGGTACGGGTGGGCCGCGACGGCCGCGCTCGGGGCACTGATCGTCGCCCTCGTTGCTACGTCGTTACCCGGACGTTCAGTGCGAAACTTCTGGTCGGGATGGGTGTGGGTAATTCCCATCCTCTCGATGATCGCTTGCGTCTATCTCACCCTGCCTTGGTTCAGGCTCTGACTTGGGTGCTTCCGCAAATGGATCATGACCGACCAAGCTCAAAGCGAGCGCTCTGGCCGGAAAGCCGCTTCGCAATCTTCCCGATCAAGCTTCAAGCAGCCCGATCCGGCCGCCAGGCCGCGTAGAGGCCGACGAGGGTCCCGATGGCGACCAGGCATGATGCCAGCAGCACCTGCAATTCCCCATCATCGGTGGCGCCTGCGGACGACACCAGTCTGGTCACGATGACGAACAGGATGCCGACGGCAGCCGCGGCGCCCGCACAGAGATAGGCGAGCTCGCGCGTCAGGTTGCGGCCGAGAAGTCCGAGCGCCGTGAAATACATCGCGGACGCGTTGGGATGAACGAACAGGGCGACGCGCGCGTAGGGACCGTAGGCGTCGAACAGCGACTCGCATCGGTTCAACGCCGCCTTCGAGGCAACCCGCTGCAGGAACGGCCTGAAGAAGCGCGCCTGTCCGTAACTCAGAACGGCGCCGACGATGATGGCCAGCCACGCCATGATGAAAACCGAGACATCCGCGGGCTTCGGATTGAGCGCCACGGACATCAGGATGAGGGCGGTTCCGGGAAAATAGCCGAAATACGGGAAGACCGACTCCAGCAGCACACAGGCGAACATGAAGACCGGAAACCACCATGAACCGGTCGCGCCCTGGACGACGGCGTTCAGGTCGAACAGATTCGCCTTGTACATGACGAGGTACATGCACATGGCCAGTCCAGCCAGCGCGTAGAACGGCAACGCTCCCGACAGAAATCGTCTCATCCAACCATCGGGCTTTGTTCGCGGACACGCTGGAGACCATCGATATCAGCACTTTAGGCACATGGGATTGCTCCTGTCGATGGCATCCGAAAACAACCCCATGCACAATTGCCGACGTCGGACGATCAATCGGGATCGCTTGCGCCGGATATGGCCGATTCGAAGGCATGCCTTGAACAGGACCAGATGCGGGAGACGCGTACCAGGCAAGCCTGGCCGCTTGATCCGATCGGCTATTTCGACCCGCGGAGAGTCCCACGCGAGTGACGGCATATTATACCCTTGCGAAAACCTGAACTTTTCTCCCATCGCCTGGGACTTATACTTGCGTCCCGGCTTCGCGCCTTGGGGTACAGAGAGCTTCAGCCGCCGCCGGGGCGTCGCCGAGGGCTCTCGTTCGTGCCGCCGCGAACAGCCGGGGCATGATGTGCAGCTCGCCGGAACTTCTTGACTTGAGTTCAACAAGCGCAGGAGGAGCCTATGCGAAAGTCTCTCACCTTTTTCCTTTCTGGCGTGGCTTTGGCCGTCGCGGCGTCAAGCGCTGTAGCCGGTGAGCGGGTGCTTGAGTTCAAGCTCATCACGAAGCCGCTCGACCTCAAGGTCATAGAGGCCGCAAACGTCGAGGGACAGACGGTAGTGTCTGGCAAATTCTTCGGGGTCGCCGTCTTCAACGATGGCCGCATCGGAGTGAAGGAGTTCGTCAATAGTTCGGACTTGTTGAAAGGGTCGGGTCCCTTCTTCGGCTACAGCACTTACACGTTCGAGGAAGGCTCGATTACCGCGCGCTACACCGGTATCGCCAAAGACGGCAAATCAACCGGCGAATACACGATCCTGTCGGGCACGGGTGCCTATGCGAACGCCACGGGTACGGGAACGATCGAAAGCGTCCCGAACCCGTTCAAGGGCGTCAACCTGCTCAACATAAAGCTCATCGTTAGAACTTCCGGCTCATGACAGCACGGTGACCACGGGTCCTGCACGAAGGAAGTTGATCCCTTGCGTGGCGTGTCGGCCCGGCCGGCGGCGCATTGCCGGCCGGGCGACCTGCTGAAGAGCCGACCGAAGTCGCGAGCGGTCATTCGCGGCATTGAAATGCTTGCTGACCGGAAGGCCCAGTCAATCACAGACCCAGTGTGACTTCAGCCCAGTGCATCGCGGTGCTGCTGCCGAGAAACTCGATCACGCGAGGTTCGATGGTCTCCGGCCGATCGTGGCCAATGACAGCGGTCGCTGCGATCATGTCGCAACGCTCGTTGTAGACGACCGACACCAGCGTTTTGCCGGGAGCACCACGTGAGTGGAGCGTGTAGGCGCGGCTGCGACCGTTCATCCACGCAATCCTGATGGGATGGCCGGAACCGAGTGGAGAGACTTCGCCCAGGAGAACGGTATCGCCCATACGATCGAGGTCATCATCATCGGCGACGCCCGTCGCGCAATTGCAAAGACCTATCTTGGCGCGCAGGTACAGCGTCACCTCGACACCGCAATCGGCCGCCTTGCAGCGGAACGACTTTCCCTTGCCCCAGGGGTCAATCGGGAAGGGCCAGGTCACCTCCTGCCACACCGGCGTGGCGGACGTCGCGGCGGCATGCCGTGGCACATAGAGCCACAAGAGCGATGCCGCCAGCGCGCTTCCCAGCGAGATTGCTGCGACGGCGATGGCGGCTGTCCTTCTCATCACTGCACCGTTCTCGTTCCGGCTCAGTTGCTGGCGAGGTATTTCTTCGCCGCCGCAACCTCGGGGCGTTCCGAATCGGCACTGGCGGTCAGCGTTACGAGCTGTTGATAGTTCTGTCGTGCCGCTTCCTTGTCACCAAGGGTTTCGGCGGCCTTGGCCGCCCCCGCGAAAGCGTGCAGGCGGTTCGGCTCTTTCGCCTTGGTTGCCTCGAATGCAGCAAGTGCCTCCTTGGCCATGCCGCGATCGAGCAGCATGAAGCCGTAAAGCTCGCGCGCCGGCGCCAGTGGTCCGGGCGTGATCACGTGCTTTTCCGTCTTGTCCTCTGCATCCGCCGCGGCACTCATCGCATTGAGCGCCTCGTCATACTTGCCCTCGGCGTAAAGCACCCAGGCGACGGCGACCTGACGCTGGATGTCGACGATTCCGGACCAGTAATTGTCCTTGGCGTCCTGCAGCTTGTCGCGCAATTCCGCCAGCTTCTGGCTGTCGGCCCTTGCGGCTTCCGGTTTGCCGGAATGTGCCGCGCCGAGGGCCCGGGCGAAATGCGTTACCGCCATCGCAAAGTTGAGGTTGCTCGGCCTGACCGGCAGCTGCGCGGCACCATCCCAATCGCTGCGGTCGATCGCATAACGCGCCGGAGACGCCGCCAGCGCGTAATCTGCCGCTGCGACCGTCGCCTTGAAGTCGGTCTCCTTGATCATGTCGTCGATGACGGCACGCGCCTGCTTGTCCTGGCCGAGCTGCAGGTAAGCATAGACCATGTAGTCCTGCGCATGCAGGTAGTTGCCGACCGATTTTTCGGCCATCGCGGCTTTCACGGAAGCGGTGTTGGAGTCGATCGATTCCTTCCAATAGCCGACGCGTGTGTAGATGTGGGAGGGCATGTGCTGGGCGTGCGGCGCGGCCGGTGCGATCTTGGCATAACGATTGGCGGCATCGAGCCCTTTCTGCGCCAGCGCCGGGTAGTCGTAGAGATGGATCAGATAATGCGTCACGCCCGGATGCAGCGGCAGCCGCCTGGAAATCGGCTCGAGGATCGCCGCGCCTTTCATTTGCTGCGCGTAGGTCTTGTCGTTCAGATCCGCCGACGTATTGAGCGTAATGGCGTAGGCGATCTGGGCTTCGTCGTCGTCTGGATATTTTGCCGCGACGCGCGCCTGCGCGTCACGCAGCATGCGCATGCGCTGGACGTGAGGGATCTTGTCGTAATCGGCATACATCACCATCAGCGCATCGATGTAATCGCGTTCGCGCTCGGTCGCGGCGCCGATCTCCTTGGCCTTCACGATCGCGGCGAGGCCCGGCGCCAGGTTCGGCTTTGGAATCGCGTTGTGCGGATTGTCCATGTAGGTGAGCGCAATGCCCCAATAGGCCATGCCGCATGTCGGGTCAGCCTCGATGGCATCCTCGAAGATCTCCTTGGCGTTGGCGTACCAGTAGGAATGTTGATAGCGCATCCCGCGATCGAAACGACGCTGGGCCACATCGTTGCAAGAGGTCTGGAAATGAACGCTGCCGAGCTGCTGATCTACATCGTCCTGCGCGACCAGAGCCTGTGGTCCTGATAGGCCGACACCGGCTGCGATGACGAAGAACAGGGACTTCCGCATGGATCCCTCCCTTTGCCTGACAAGCAATGTATTGGTCTTGATAGCCCTCACTATATGACGTTCGCGGCTTTTGCTGAACAGCCAAGTCAATCGCGGCAGCGCAACTGACCCAGTGGCTTCCCCGGCGTTGGCGAAACCAAACCGAAGCCAGAGCTGCCGGGGTTCGATCCTTACGCGCCCGCCATTCAGGCCTCGGATCGCATCCCTAGGCGATCGACAGAATCTCGATCTCCTGCGCGCCCGTCCCTGCGACATCGCCGACCGCCTTCCCGATCAGCGACTTCGCGACCGGTGCGACGAACGAGATTGACCCGGCCTTTGGATCCGCTTCGTCCTCGCCGACGATGCGGTAGGTCTGCACGCGGCCATCGGTGCGGCTGAAGGTCACGGTGCTGCCGAAGGCGACGACGTCGGTCGACGCCGGATCGGGAATGACCTGCGCCGTGCGCAGCCGTTCAGTCAGATAGCGGGCGTCACGCAAGGGCACCGCCGACTGCCGGCGCTTTTCGTTGACGTCCTCGATGGCTTGCGCGGCTTCATAGGCCTCGCGCGCTTCGCGAAGCTGCGCCTGCAGCGCCTGCAAGCCGGCTTCGGTCACGAGGTTCGGGTGAGGCGAGATCGGACGATCCGGCAACAGCGTCTCGGACGCGGTTTCGGCGCTTTCTTCCTTGGTAAAGGCAACGCTCAACTCGCAAATCCTGTCGTACTGTTGGAGGCACCGGTCGCGCCTTCACGCCGCAAGCCCCTGACGAGGAACCGCGCCGGGCAGCCGGTCGGTGATTTGCCGGACTATATCTCAAGTTCGACGAAACGGCGCAGCTTGAAGACGAGGTCCGGCATGGCCTGACGGAACCGCGTCGCGTTCTGGAACGTGGTCGAGAACGGCGCGAAGGTGATCATCGCGTTCCAGTGCCTGTAACCGTAGACCGTGACGGAGGCGCCGGTCGCCGGAAAATTCTCCAGCTTGCGCAGCTCGCCGAGCACGAGATCGGCGATCGCCTCGGCAGGCAGCAACTGCTTGCCATCAGGCGTCGTCGCGACTTTTGCTGGCGGCTCGACCGGCTTCGCGGCAGCCGGCACGGTATCGGGCGCATCGTCGGGTTCGGCCGGTGCACGATCGGAGGTGGACGGCTCGACCAGCTCGAACCCATTCGTCGGCGCTGTCGATGGAGCCTCGGTGAGCGGCGGCGGCGCAACGGTGTCTGCGCGCTTGTTGCCTCCCAGGATGCTGCTGATCATGGCCACAAGGCCAGCATCCTTCACGTCGTCGCTCATTTCTCCCCCCGGGCTTCGACCTACTTTAGCACCGCTCTCGCGGACCGCCACTGGGGAAGTATGGCCGGATTCCGCCTGGCCAAGGCCGTCACGCGAAGGCCGTCACGCGATGGCACCGGCGGCCCGACGCCCGATCACGTCGCGCCGCCGTGCGATCCGTCACTGCTTATCGAACGGAATATACTTCTGGTACTGCTTGGGCACCGAGCTGCGGTAGCGCGCGGGCACGGTGCCGCTGTCGACCGAATGATCGATCTCCTGCTGCCGCGTCATCTTCTTCTTCGCCGGCTTCTTCGACGCGCTCTTCTTGGAGTCGGCCGGCTGGCTGGAGGTGTCGTTGGTCGCGCCCGGCGTGGTCGTCGTCGCTGCCGGCTCAGTGGTTGTCGCGGCAGGCGCTGCGGTTCCCCCGGCGGCCGGCGCGCTCTGGGCCAGCGCGAGCGATGTTTGCATGAGAAGCGCCAGCGCTGCTGTCGCAGCCACCAAATATGACCTTTGCATTAGAACCTCCAAAATACCCTGTTCCGAATGAGACAAGCGTAGTTCTCCGGGATCGACGCGCGCAAGTCTGATCAGGACAGGCCGGAACCCCACCACGAACTGTGGCGGAGATCACATTGCTGGTCGCGCGCCGCGTCATGATGTGCCTCGTCGCGAACGCACGGCATTCCGTCGACACCAAGAGGCATGACCATGTATCAGACGAGTTGGGCTCGCTGACATTCCCATCCACCCGCTCTCGAAGGAGATCGAAATGCGTCGCATCATCCTCACTCTCGCATCGTTCGCCGCCCTGATCGCCGTAGCATCCCCGGCCGCCCAGGCACATCCTGCAAACGATCGATATTGCCTGCAGGGTCGCATGTGGGGCTATCCCGGCAACTGCCAGTTCGCGAGCTATCAGCAGTGCCTCGCCTCCGCCTCCGGCACGTCGGCCTATTGCGGCATCAATCCGCGCTACGCGCTCTCGCAGCAGCGCGCCTACTGACGACGTCACGGCGTGCGCGCATGACGCGCACGCCGCCACACTTATTACGTGAAGACGATCCACTTCGCCGACAGTCCGGCGAACTGACACTGCGCGACGCCGCTTGCGCCTGCCGATGACGAGAATGTTATTCGTCATCCCCGCGGGAAAAATTTGCAAAGCACGGCCGCAGCTTGCTCGTAACGCTCCCTCCCGGAACAACATCGATGTCGCGCAGTGTGTGAAGCAGATCGCTTGTGGCACCCAATCGCCTGATCTAGCGTGACCTGCATATTCTGATGCGAACAACTTTAGCTTTATTCGTTGTACGTCGTGACTTTTTCAGGAGGTGTTTTCAATGAGCAGCCGCCACAGCATTGTTCCGCGCGGTCTGAACGCAACGCGTTCGCCGCTTTCCCAAGGCCGCTTCGGACGCATGTTCCGCAAGCTCACGCCGGCGAAATTCGGTCCGAACGACGCCGACAATGTCGCGAACCTTTCGGCGCTGGCCGACAAGATGGTCGCCGACTTCGATGGGCCGAAGGACGGGCCGGACGCGGAGGAGAGCGGCATTCCCGTTCTCTACACCTATTTCGGCCAGTTCATCGACCACGACATCACCTTCGATCCGGTCAGCTCGCTGACCAAGCAGCAGGACCCCGACGGGCTCGTCGACTTCCGCACGCCGTCGTTCGATCTGGACAATCTCTACGGCCGCGGTCCGAACGATCAGCCCTACATGTATGACGGTGCCAAGTTCCGCCTCGGCGAGAAGCTGACCGGCGCGGGCGTACCCGATGCCAGCGACCTGCCGCGCTTCAAGGGCCGCGCCCTGATCGGCGACCCCCGCAACGACGAGAACAGCATCGTCTCGCAGTTCCAGGCCTTGATGCTGCGCTTTCACAACCGCATGGTCGACGACAACGACAGCCTGTCGTTCGAAGAGGTGCAGCAGCGCGTCCGATTCCACTATCAATACGTCGCGCTGAACGATTTCCTGCCGCGCATCGTCCACGCCAGCGTGCTGGACGAGCTGAGGACCGCGGGCCAATACGATCGCAGCAAGGTCGCCCACTACCACTGGAAGACCTATCCGTTCATGCCGGTCGAGTTCTCGGTTGCGGCCTACCGCCTCGGCCATTCCATGATCCGCCCCGGCTATCGGCTGAACGATGCGGACAACATGCTGTTGCAGATCTTCCCCGACCCCCACAATCCCGACACGAACGCGCTGACGGGCTTCCGCGCCATGGGCCCGGGACGCGCCATGGACTGGGGCCGCTTCATCGATCTCGACACGCGCGCTTACGGTGTCGAGGACGACGACACCAATGCCGACAACAACAAGCGGCTTCAGTTCGCCTACCGTATCGATACGTCGCTGGTCGACCCGCTGCGCAAGCTGCCGCCGGAGGTCGCGTCCAATCCGTCATCGCTGGCGCTGCGCAATCTCGAGCGCAGCTGGCGGCTCAAACTGCCGTCCGGCCAGGCCGTCGCCAGGGCGATGAACCTGACACCGCTGACGGATGACGAGATCATCATCGGCAAGGCCGTCGATGAACCCGGCGCCGGCGATCCGCAGACCAAGATCGCAACCATCGCGAATGGCGTGTTTGCCGGCAATTGCCCGCTTTGGACCTACATCCTGGCCGAGGCGCGGCAGTTCCAGACCGCCGTCACGATCCCCGTCACCGGTGGGCCCGGCACCGTCAACACGCCGCAGCTCGGCCCCGTGGGCGGCCGTATCGTCGCCGAAGTCTTCCTCGGCTTGATGTTCGGCGACAACTCCTCCGTGCTGTCGCTCGACCCGCAATGGACGCCGGTGACCGGCTCCAGCTTCGCGTTGAAGGACCTCGTCGCCTACGCGCTCGGCCAGGGCAATCCGCTGCACTGAGGCCTGATGAGATGAGACTCGTTCTTTGCACTGCGTGACAAGGCGTGGATGGCCGGGACAAGCCCGGCCATGACGCTGTGGAGACGGTCTAGTGCGCGGCCCCGAGACCGCTCTCCTCCAGCCGCGCCGCAAACCAGAGCGACAGTGGTTGATCCACGACGCCGCTGACATAGACCTCCGAAATCGTCACATGGTGCTTGTCCAGCACCAGCAGCACGCCGATCCAGTAGGCGAACCAGACATGGGCGTCGGTCATCGCCATCAGCTTGTGCTGGTCGTGCTCGAGCGAGGTGTGATTGCTCGCCTTGCGGATCTCCACCGTGAGCAGATTGTTCGGGATCTCGCGCTGATGCACGACGACATCGGGGTAGATCGACTTTCCCAGATGATCGTCGGTGGAGACGATCGCGCCGTGCGGCAGATGCAGCGTGCGCTCGCCGAGGCGGTCGTAGTTGCAATCGACCGACCAGCCGGAGAATTGCCGCTCCAGATAGACGGCGAAGCGGTGCGTCACCGCCCGCTCGCCGACGTCCTTCTCGAACAAGAACCCTTCGTGGGTGTAGAAGTCCCGGAGCGCCGCGATCACCTTGTTCAGCTCGCTCTGCATCGTGCCCCCCGGCTCTCGGCGCTCCTGATGCAGCCTACATCTGGACTTCGATCAGCCGTGGCCCGGGCTCGGCGACGGCTTCGGCCAGCGCCTTGTTGAACTCCTCCGCGTTGGTGACGGCGCGGCCGGGCACGCCCATGCCCTTCGCCAGCGCGACGAAGTCCAGCGTCGGACGGTCGAGCCGGAGCATGTCGTTGGCGCGCTGGCCGGGCTCGCCGGCGCCGACATTGTCGAACTCGCCGCGCAGGATCTGGTAGATGCGGTTGGCGAACACGATGGTGACGATGTTGAGGTTCTCTCGAGCCTGCGTCCACAGCGACTGGATCGTGTACATCGCGCTGCCGTCGCCGACCATGGTGATCACCTTGCGGTCCGGGCACGCGATCGCGGCGCCGATCGACAGCGGCGTGGAGAAGCCGATCGAGCCGCCCATGTTCTGGAGCCAGTCGTGCGGAGCGGCCGCCGCCGTCGGCGGGAAGAAACCGCGGCCGGTGGTCAGGGATTCGTCGACCATGATCGCGTTCTCGGGGATCGCGCAAGCGATCGCCTGCGCGATCGTGGCGAAAGTCAGCGCGCCGGTCGGCTTCACCAGCTCAGCCAAGGCCTGCGGCCTGACGTCCTTCGCGCTCGCCTTCACCGCGCCGGCCAGCGCTTCGAGCGCCGCGACCGAATTCTCGCCCCAGGTGGTCATGCGGTGCACCTCGCAGCCCTCGGGCTTGAGCATGCTCGGCTTGTTCGGATAGGCGAAGAACGCCACGGGATCGTCGGACTCGACCAGCACGATGTGGCGGAACTTCGCCAGCATCGGCAGCGCGTTCTCGATCACGTAGTGGATGCGGTCGATCGAGTAGCGGCCGCGGCCGCGCGCCATTTTGGGGCGGAAGGTCGGCCCCATCACGGTGCAGCCGGTCTTGCCGGCGATGCGCTCGGCGAGCGCCAGGCCCTTTTCGCTCAGCGCGCTGCCGGTCATCAGCAGCAGCGTGCCCCCGCCGTCGCCGTGCAGGATCTTCGCGGCCTGCTCGACTGCCCGCGGCGAATAGCTCGCGCGCTGCTGCTCGGCCGGCACCTCGGCGATGCCGTCGGCCTCGTTCCAGGCGGTGTCGGCGGGCAGGATCAGGGTCGCGATCTGCGGCGGCGAGCTCTTGGCGGCGGCGATCGCCGCGGCGCCGTCGGCCGCGACCGACTTGGAATCCGGCGAGGTGCGGACCCAGGACGACATCGGCCGGGCCAGGCCCTCGATGTCGGAGGTCAGCGGCGCGTTGTAGCCGATGTGGTAGACCGCATGCTGGCCGACGATGTTGACGATGCCGGAATTGGCCTTCTTGGCGTTGTGCAGATTGGCAAGGCCGTTGGCGAGGCCCGGACCGAGATGCAGCAACGTCGAGGCCGGCGTGCCTTTCATGCGGAAATAGCCGTCGGCGGCACCGGTCACCACGCCTTCGAACAGGCCGAGCACGCAGCGCATGCCCGGCACGCGGTCGAGCGCCGCGACAAAATGCATCTCGGAGGTGCCCGGATTGGTGAAGCAGACGTCCACCCCACCCTTGACCATCGTCCGCACCAGGCTTTCCGCACCGTTCATTCTTCAGCTCCCGCGACCGGCAATGTCCAATAATCCGTCCGATCAATCATTGTTCGCTCGCCTCGTCAAAGCAATAGCCGGCATCGCGGCCCTGCCCCGCGGGGCGATGCGCGGGTTTGGCTAACATTTTCCGGCAAATTGGCGCTGTTGCCGATTTGGTAACGCCAATCATTAAGCATGGCTCATTCGTAAAGGGCCTGCCTCACGGGGCCGTGGCTTGCGAAAAGCCCGCAAATATGGCCTGTAACTTCAGTTGAATCGATTTTTTCCTTGGGGGAGACAATGATCCGGTTTTTTGCCGCACCGATTGCCGCCATCGCACTGCTGTCGGCCACGACAGGCGGTGCGCTCGCCCAAGAGTTCGACTCGCGTGACATCATGGGCTTCGGCCCGAACTTCTTCCGCGGCGGCTCGAGCCCGATCCCCCGCACCACGGTCAACTATACCGGCAATTACGCCCCCGGCACGATCGTGGTGAACACCACCGAGCGCCGCCTCTATCTGGTGCTCCAGAACGGCCAGGCGCTGCGCTATGGCATCGGCGTCGGCCGCGACGGCTTCCGCTGGGGCGGGGTGCACAGGATCACCGCCAAGAAGGAATGGCCGGCCTGGACGCCGCCGTCGCAGATGCTGGCCCGCCGGCCCGACCTGCCGCGCCACATGAAGGGCGGTATCGAGAATCCGCTCGGCGCGCGCGCGATGTATCTAGGCTCGACGCTGTACCGCATCCACGGCTCCAACGAGCCGGAGACGATCGGCCAGGCGGTGTCCTCGGGCTGCTTCCGCATGACCAATGACGACGTCACAGACCTCTATAGCCGCGTCTCGGTCGGCACCAAGGTGGTGGTGCTCAACAACTAGCCGCCGACGAATTGCGGGAACCCGCAGGGCGCGTGAATATGCGGTCTTGTGCGTCGCTTCCGAATACGGCAGCGTCGGATAGCAATGAGCGCATTGGCCCCGCCTTCGTCCGGCTTTCGCATCGCCCTGCTGGCACTCGCCACCTTCGCGTTCGCCCCTGACACCGCTACCATCGCCGTCGCGGGCGAATTGCCCGCGATCGCCTCGCGCCAGCGCGCCGAGAAGAAGAGCTTCACCGACGGCGAGATCGTCGAAGGCTTTCTGAAGACCGCGTTCGGCGCCGAGTACCACCTCGCCGGCCGCGTCGACCGCATCCGAAAATTCGACGGGCCGGTGCGCGTCTACGCCGAGAGCGACCGCGCCGACCGCAAGACGCAGCTGGCAAAAGTCGTGGCCGACATCGCCGCCCGCGTGCAGCATCTCGACATCGCCATGACCACGACCAGCGAGGCGGCGAACGTGCGGGTGAAGCTCGTACGCGACCGCGATCTCTTCCGCACCATTGCCGCCTTCTACGGCGCGGAGAAGGCGCGCGAGATCCGCACCTCGCTCGATCCGCAATGCCTGTCCGGCTTCCGCAAGAACGACAATTTCGAGATCGAGCATTCCGACGTGATCCTCACCGTCGACAACGGCGATTTCACCTTCCTCGACTGCGCCTATGAGGAGCTGCTGCAATCACTTGGGCCCATCAACGACACCCCGAGCGTGCCTTGGACCATGTTCAACGACAATGTGTCGATGGGCTATTTCGACGTCTACGACCAGTACATCCTCAACCTGCTCTACGATCCCCGCATCAAGCCCGGCATGACCCTGCAGGAGGTCAAGGCGGTGCTACCCGCCGTGCTCGCCGACGTACGAGCCTGGGTGAAGCGCGCGAATGATCTGAAGGAGTAACCTCTTACCCTCCCCTGGAGGGACCTGGAGGGGGAGGGTCGGCTCGCATTTGAGCGAAGCGAAAATGTGAGACGGGGTGGGGTGACAGTCTCTCCACCGAGGCGGTGCCCGTGCGGAGAGATCACCCCACCCCGCTCGCGCTTCGCGCGATCGACCCTCCCCCTCCAGGGGAGGGTAAGCAAGGCCGCGCGACGCTGTGCTTACCACCCGTTGATCCGCGGCCACACGGCGCTGACTCCGCCTTCACCATCCAGCACCTGATAGCGATCATATTGCGCGCCGGTCGCGCAGGCGTGGTTGGTGAGGATGCGGACGCGGGAGCCGATGGGCAGATCGGGCAGCGCGGCATTGGAGCCTTTGCGCAAGCCGATGATGCCGTGCTCCTGGTTGGCGTCGGTGACGATGAGGTCCGGGTACGGTTTCCCAGCGAGATCGCAGACCACGCCATAACCCTGGTCGAGCGCCTGTTTCGCCGTGCTGCGGTCGCGCGACAGCGCCATCCAGCCGGCATCAGCGATGATCCAGCCTTTCGCCTTTTGGTGGCCGATGACGGTGGCAAGCACGGAGAGCACGAGATCGTCCATCGCCACCGAGCTGACGCCGGCCTGATAGAGATCGCCGAACATGAAGACGCCGGCGCGCACCTCGGTAATGCCGGTCAGGTCGCGCACATAACGCGCGGTCGGTGTCGCGCCGACGCTGACGACGGGACAGGGCAGACCTGCGCTGCGCAAGGCGTTCGCCGCAGTCACGGCGGCAATGCGTTCCGCTTCCGCCGCATCCGCGATGGCTGCGGGATCGTTCAGGGCGTAGCTGTCGCCAGCGTGCAGCAGCACGCCGCGCAAGGTCGCGCCGCCTGCGACCAGACGCTTGCCGATGGCGACCAGCGTTGCCGCGTCGGTCGGCGCGACGCCGGAGCGATGGCCGTCCGCGTCGACCTCGATCAGCGCAGGGATGGCTTCGCCGGTTCGCGCGGCATGTGCGGCGACGGCGTCGGCCTGCTCCAGACTGTCGAGGATCACGGCAAGATCGGCGCCGGTGGCGCGGATGGCAGAGACGCGCGCGAGCTTCGCCGGTGCGATGCCGACGGCGTAGATCATGTCACGCACGCCGCCGGCCGCGAAATATTCGGCCTCGCGCAATGTCGAGACCGTGGCCGGCCCCGCTGGCGAGCTCATGGCGATGCGCGCGACGTCGAGCGATTTTGCGGTCTTCAGATGCGGGCGGAAGGCCACGCCAAGTCCAGCGAGATGCGCCTTCATCCGCGCGACATTGGCGCGGAGCCGCTGCTCATCGAGCAGCAGGCAGGGCGTTTCCAGATCCAGCAAATCCGTATTAGCGGGCATCGGCATACACCGTGGCACGCGACACCCCGAGATGGGCCGCGATGATGTCAGAGGAGCGACGTACCTGCATGCAGCCGGCGTCCCGCAATTCGCGCAGCAACGCGCGGCGATCTTCGGTGTTGAGCGCGCGGGGCGTGGTGGCGCGGCGCGCGGCGAACTGGTCGATATGGGCGCGGATTGCCTCCGCGCCGACGGGGTTGAGCGACTCGCGCGGGCTGTTGTTCGCATCGACGCTGACGAACTGGCCTATGGCGCTCTGCAAGCCCTGGAACAGCGTCAGGTCGACGTTGAGGCAGAGCGCGGCAACGTAAGAACCGTCCGCACCCTTGATGCCGATGGAGGTGCTCTTGGCCTGCCTTCCGTCGGCAAAGCTGTTGGCGTAGTTCGAAATCACCTGCGCGTAGTCGGGGTCGGCGATGCGGGCGAGGCCAAGCTCGGTCGCGCCCTGGCCGACCTTGCGGCCGGACAGATTGTTGTGAATGGCGACGATCGCCTGTTTGGGGTCGGTGAGATCGTGCAGCACGACTTCGCAGAACGGCGCAAAGGTCTCGCCCAGACCTTGCGCGATCTGCCGCAACTGATCGAACAGCAATTTTTGCTCGGCGGTCGCCCTGCTCAACGCAGTGAATTTAGCGCGGCCCATCGCCCGCCCCTATTGCACGAGATCGGCGACAGTGGTTGCAGCCTTCAGCCCCGTACCGGTGAGGACCGCGACCGTGGTCTCGTTCGCCTTGATCGCTCCGGCAGCCGAGAGCTTTTTCAGCGCAGCGGCCGCGCTGGCGCTGGTTGGCTCCGCGAACAGGCCCTGCCGCGCAAGACGACGCAAGGCCGCGACGATCTCGTCCTCGGTGAGCGCAACGGTGCCGCCGCCGCTCTCGCGCAGGGCGCCGATGATCTCGCGCAGGCGCAGCGGATTCTTGATCGCGGTGCCCTCGGCGATGGTTTTGTTCACCTCACGCGCGACAGGCGTGTCGACACCGGCCTTGAAGCTTGCATCGATCGGCGAACAGTTTTGCGGTTGCACCGCGAACAGCCGCGGCAGCTTTGCGATCTGGCCGGCTTTCAACAACTCGCGGAAGCCGAAGGCGCAGCCGAGCAGGCTGCTGCCGGCGCCGACGGGGACGATGACGTTGTCGGGCGCGCGAAAACCAAAATCTTCCCAGATTTCATAGGCGAGCGATTTGGTGCCTTCGAGAAAGAACGGCTGCCAGTTGTGGCTGGCGTAAAAGGTCTGGCTCGACTGGCGAATGGCCTCGGCTTCCGACTCCTCGCGCGGGCCCTCGACGAGTTGCACCGTCGCGCCATAGGCGCGCACCTGCGCGATCTTGGCCGGCGATGTCGAGGCGGGCGCCAGGATCTTCACGCGCATGCCGCCGGCGGCTCCTAACCCCGCCATCGACGAGCCGCCATTGCCGGAGGAGTCTTCGAGTATCGCGTCGACGCCGATCTGCCGCAGGAACGACAGCATCACCGCCGAGCCGCGATCCTTGAAGCTGCCGGTGGGGTTGAACCATTCGAGCTTGAAGAACGGGCGCAGGTCACCCCAGGCCTGTTGAACCAGCGGCGTGCAGCCTTCGCCGAGCGAGATCGGCTTTGCGATCTCGACCGGCAGCGCCGCCCTGTAGCGCCAGAGCGAGCGCGCGCGGCCGTCAATGTCCTCGCGCGAGATACCCGCCCCCGGCGTCACCAGAAGCGGCGTGCGCTCGTCCGAGCACCAGCGCGGCTGGTCGAGCGGATAGAGTTTTCCGTTGCGAGGGTCGATGTAGCTGGCGGCGGACATGGCGTTTCCCTGGGGCGGAGCTGACCTATACATTATGTCTGAAAATATACATTTTGTCCAGACGCCCTTTGGAGCGTGTCTGCAGGGTCGACATGTGCAAGATACGCCATCTCTTTCACGGTGCGGGCAGGCAATGACCGTTCAATGGACCAAAGGCTACAGTCAGAGCGAGCTCGATCGTGCGCAGGAGCGATTTGGCCTGATCTTTCCGCCGGACCTGGTCGCTCTTCTGAGAGAGAAGCGACCGGTCGAAGGACACGACTGGAATGACGACGCCGCAATCAGGCGGGCGCTCGACTTTCCTCTCGCCCGGCTGCTCTCCTCCATCGAGCACAATCCGTTCTGGTGGCCGGAGTGGGGAGAGCGGCCTTCCGATATGCAGGCCCGCAAGGAAGTGTTGCGAGACATCGTCTCGCGCGCACCCAAACTGATTCCCTTGATCGCCCATCGATACTTGCCCGAGGAGCCGCATGAATCGGGCAACCCGGTGTTTTCCGTCTTCGGCTTCGACACAATCTATTACGGGATGGATCTGGATGACTATTTCGAGCGCGAGTATGCCCCATCCGATTTCCGGGTGCCGCTAAGCCAGTTCAAGTACATCCGCTTCTGGTCCGACCTCGCCGCGCGATATGGCTATAGCTTCGAGGAGCTCAACAAGAAATTGGATCGCTAGCCATGCTCCATCTCGACCACATCACCGTCGCCGCCAACGACCTTGCCGAGGGCGTCGCCTATGTCGAGAAAGCGCTCGGCATTGCGCCACCGGCCGGCGGCGCGCATCCGCTGATGGGGACGCATAATCATCTGCTGCGGCTGAGCGGGACGTCGTTCCTCGAAGTCATCGCGCCGAACCCGTCGGCTCCCGCCCCGAGCCGGCCGCGCTGGTTCGCGATGGACGATGCGCGGACCCATGCGGCGCTCGCCTCTTCGCCGAGGCTCATGACGTGGGTCGCGAACACGTCCGACATCAAGTCCGCGCTTGCGAAGATCCCGCATGCCGCCCGGCCGGCGATCACGGTGACGCGCGGCAATCTCGAATGGCTGATCTCCGTTCCGCCCGACGGGTCGATGCCGTTCGACGGTGCGTTCCCGACAATCATCGAGTGGCCTGAAGGTCCGCATCCAGCCTCGCGCATGGCCGATCTCGGCTGCTCGCTGGTCGAGTTCGAGATACGGCATCCCGATGTGGACACGATCAAGTCATCGCTGGCGGGTTTTCTCGACGATCCGCGTATCCGCTTCAGTCACGATCCCGCGCCTTCGTTTCGGGCGGTGATCCGGACCCCGAAGGGCGACCGGCAATTGGTCTAGGCGCGCCAGGGGCGCCACCCCTTCAAAAATACAAACAATTACATACATATAGCTCACAATGCGACGCCGAGCGCCGTTCGGGCCCGACCCACGTATGCCCATCTGAACGGCATCGGCGGCACAGGCCAGCGTGGACACCATTAACTTGTCTGTCGTGGCTGGCCGCTACAATATGTTGGATTGAGCTTGCGTCGCCGGTGTTCCGCATTGGCAACGCGACCGAGCCAGGCCCGTCCGAGCGGCGGGCCGTCGGCTTTTTGGGAGTTTGGTCATGAGCCGCGCGAACCGTACCGATCACATCCGCCTCACCTCCCATCCGGAGCCAGGCAAAAAGGCCGCGTTTCCGATTCACTGGGGCGCAACCGACGCGCGCGCCCGGGGGCCGATCATCGGCACAGTATCGCGCGCTGGGGATCGCAACGTGATCGGCAGCCATGGCGGCTCCTACGCGATGTACCGCGCGCTCGCGGTGTCCGCCGGCGCGCTCGATCCAATCCGCCGTCCCGACCTCACCAACACCTTTCCGGCCGCGACCATCGGGCCGTTTGAGCAATGGCGCGATCCCGACAAGATCGTCGCGCTCGATCCCTGGGGGCATCTCGTCGCGGAGAATTTCGGCAAGGACATCGCCGAGGGCGTCGATATCCGCCCAAGTATCGCGGTGACGCGCGCGCGGCTCGACCTGCCGGAGATCCGCGAGGCGCTGGCCGCAAAACGGCTGCGCGCCGACGGCGAGGTCGTGCACGCCAATGGCAGCGTGTCGGTGGTGAAGATCGCGATCGATCCGGTCTGGTACCTGCCGGGCCTTGCGACGCGCTTCGGCACCGGCGAGACCGAGCTGCGGCGCACGCTGTTCGAGCAGACCGCCGGCATGTTCCCCGAGCTGGTCACCCGGCCGGACATGAAGGTGTTCCTGCCGCCGATCGGCGGCACCACCGTCTACATGTTCGGCGATGTGACAAAACTGCCGGACCACCGCACCAAGATCACCTGCCGCGTGCATGACGAGTGCAACGGCTCCGACGTGTTCGGCTCGGACATCTGCACCTGCCGCCCCTACCTCATCCACGGCATCGAAGAATCCGCGCGCGGCGCGCAGGAGGGCGGGCTCGGGCTCGTCATCTATAATCGCAAGGAAGGCCGCGCGCTCGGTGAGGTCACCAAATTCCTGGTCTACAATGCGCGCAAGCGCCAGGAGGACGGCGATGCGGCGGCCGCCTATTTCGAGCGCACCGAATGCGTTGCCGGCGTCCAGGACGCGCGCTTCCAGCAATTGATGCCGGATACGATCCACTGGCTCGGCCTGAAGCGCATCGACCGCTTCCTGTCGATGAGCGACATGAAGCATGACGCCCTGACCTCGCAGGGCATCGACATCGTGGAGCGCGTACCGATCCCGCCGGAGCTGATCCCGGCCGACGCCTATGTCGAGATCGCCGCGAAAAAGGCTGCCGGCTATTACTCGACCGACATCGCGCCGGAGAAGGACGTGAACGGCGTGGTCGGACGTTCGCTGGAAAAGTACTGATCGCGCGATGGCGGAGGCTTTGGAACAACAGGCCCGCTCCCTGCTCAGCGCAGGAGCGGTTCGCGCGCGTGCCGCAAAAATGCTCGAGATCGGCCTCGCCGGCGGGCTCCAGCACTTCACGATCGACCTCGACCGCATGGACGGCGTGGCGGAGGCCGTGATCGCGGTCACGCGCAAAGCCTATCCGACACTGGAGATTCCCTTCCATGCACGCTGGCGGCACTTTGTGCTTGCTGGCGTTGACCGCTGGGCACGGCTGGCTGACGCGACGTCGTGGCCCGACCGTGCGGCGCGGGCGCGCGCGGAGTTCGACCTCGCAATCGTCAGCGTGCTGCTCGATGCCGGCGCGGGCGCGGCGTGGCGATACCGTGACGTGGTGACGGGCGAAAGCATCGGTCGATCGGAAGGGCTTGCCATTGCAAGCCTCGACATGTTTGCGGGTGGCCTCTTCTCGCGCGATCCGCGTGCGCCGTTCAGGGCCGATGCAGACGTGCTCGCGAAACTGCCGCTGGCCTCCCTCACCTCCGCCTTTCAGGTGAGCGATGCCAATCCGCTGCTCGGTCTCGACGGACGCACTGATCTGCTGCGGCGTCTGGGCAAGCTGGTTGCCGAGGGTGCGGAGATCTTCGGCCTGCACGATACGCCGCGGCCGGGCGGCCTGTTCGATCACATCGCGGCGCAGGCTGTGGGCGGCGCGGTCGCCGCGCCCGCCATCCTGGCCGCAGTGCTGAACCAGCTCGGGCCGATCTGGCCGTCACGGCTCGAGCTCGCCGGGATTCCACTCGGCGATTGCTGGCGCCATCCGGCGATCAAGGCGGACGACGCAACCGCAGCTCTCGTCCCCCTGCACAAGCTGTCGCAATGGCTGAGCTATTCGCTGATCGAACCGCTGCAGCGCGCCGGCTTTGAGGTCACCGACATCGACGGACTGACCGGGCTTGCCGAATACCGCAATGGCGGCCTGTTCGTCGATCACGAGGTGCTGCGCCTGCGCGATCCGGCCGATGCCGAGCGCGCGCATGCGGTGGATTCCCTGCTCGTCGTGGAGTGGCGTGCGCTCACCGTCGCGCTGCTCGACCGGCTCGCGAGTGGCGTCCGCGCCAAGCTCGGCCGCACGCCTGAGACATTGCCCCTCGCGAGCATTCTCGAAGGTGGCACCTGGGCCGCCGGCCGCGCCATCGCCTTCGCGCGCCGGCCCGACGGGGCACCGCCGCTCAAGGTCATCAGCGACGGCACGGTTTTTTAATCCATTCATCCGCAACGTGAACCATTGCGTATCGATGAATTTCAGGAGCATCCCGTCATGGAAGGCGTCACGATCGTCGATCATCCGCTGGTCCAGCACAAGCTGACCCTGGTGCGGGACAAGTCCATCTCGACCAAGTCGTTCCGGGAGCTGATCAAGGAGATCGGCATGCTCCTGTGCTACGAGGTGACGCGCGACCTGCCGCTCGCCGATACCGTCATCGAGACGCCGCTGGCGACGATGCATTCGGCCAAGATCGCCGGCAAGAAGCTGGTGTTCGTGCCGATGCTGCGTGCCGGCACCACCTTCGTCGACGGCATGATGGATCTGGTGCCGACCGCGCGCGTCGCCCATATCGGCCTGTACCGCGAGCCGTACAGTTTTGCCGCGGTCGAATATTTCTTCAAATCGCCGTCCGACCTCGGCGAGCGCCTTGCGATCGTGGTGACCCCGGTGGTCGCGACCGCGAACACAGCCGTCGCCGCAATCGACCGCCTCAAGGAGCGCGGCGCCAGGGACATCCGCCTCGCCTGCCTGATCGCCGCGCCGGAAGGGTTGGAACGACTGCGCGGATTGCACCCGGACGTGCCGATCTGGACCGCCGCAGTGGACGAAGGGCTCGACGAGAACGGCTTCATCCTGCCGGGCCTCGGCGATGCCGGCGACCGCGCCTACGGGACGAGATGAGCGCGGAACTCTCGATTCTTTTTTTGACGCGTTTTCTCCACGCGGACCGGTAGCCACTTCGCTCGAAAACGCTCTAGATCTTCCCGCTGCCGCAAATCAGCTTGAGCGACTGCCATTCCTTGTCCGTCAACAGCGGCAGGCCGCTGGCGGGACGATCTTCCTTCGTCATGCGCGCGAGGCGATCCTCGGTGAGCGGATGGCTCGCCAGGATCGTGGTGAGGCCGGAGCCGCCTTCCTTGCCGGTGATGCGGAACATCAATTCGGCCGCGGGCTTCGGCGAGCGGCCGAGCTTGTGCATGATCTCGATCGCGAACGTATCCGCGGCGGTCTCGGCCTCGCGCGAATAGGAGGCTTCGACCACGCTGCGCGAGGCGAAGATCACGGCGGAGGAACCGGTGACGTCGCCGAACAGCAGGCCGATCAGGAACGAGGTGCCGCCGTTGTAGATCAGGCCGCGCATGTTGTCGTGATGCTTGAGATGGCCGAGCTCGTGGGCGAGGATGCCGGCGAGTTCGTCCGGGCTTTCCGCCTTGTCGAGCAGGCCCTTCAGCACGTAGACCTTGCCGCCAGGCAGCGCGAACGCGTTCGGCACGGAGGTCGGCAGCACGCCCGCCGTCATGGAATCGTCGTCGAGGCCCGCGGCATCGCGCAGACGATTGACGAGTTTTGTGAACGCGGCCTTGCCCGCAGGGTCTTCGCACGCTTTGCGGCCGAAGATGGTTTTCACCTGGACTTCGGCGGCGTCGCCGATGCGCCGCTCAACCGGCTTGGGCACCAGCGGTGCGAGACGGTCGGCAGCGAGCGGCACCCCGAACAGCACGACGCAGACAATGGAGACGGCGGCGGCCACCGACCAGCCGACGATTCTTGCGACGCCGCGGCGCGTGGTCTGGTGCTCGTCGAGGCGCGTGCAGCGGACGGTCACGTCTGCGGCGAGCGCGGCGTCGCGGATCTCGAGCCGCGCCAGCGGCGGCGCGGACGTGGAGGCCAGGCGGAGAACGCCGGCCGGACTGTCGGTGCGGCGGATGTCGGCATAGGCCCAGCGTACCGGCGTTCCCCCCTCCTCGAGGATCTCGAGCGTATCACCGAGCGTCAGCATCACCTGCCGCCTGCGGCTCGACTCGCCGTCGAAGAAGATCGTCGGCTTTGCAGGCTGCGCCGGAACTTCGGTGGACAAGTCACTCACAGATCAGAATCCCGCGACATCGAGCCCGTCGGCAAAACCTTCGCCGAGCGCGCTGGCAAGCTCGCCGGTGCCGCGTACATCCGCCGCGGCCGCGATGTTGTGCACCTCGACGGTTTCCAGCACCTTGGCCCAGATATCGCGCTGGAGATAGACCCGCATGACGATGTTGATCGCGAGCGCCAGGGCGAAATAGCCGATGACCATCATCACCACCATCGGGATGCTCTTGGCGGCATTGTCGGATCCGAACACCTGATCGGCCGGAACGCCGCTCAGCGCGACGATGAGCAAGGCGCCACCGCCCATATAGGCTGCGAAAACGGTCGAGAGCAGCATCCACCAGCCGATCACTTTCCAGTACAGGCCGTAGAACGCGTTGTGCGGCAACTCCGAGGACAGGCTGACGCCGCCGATGCGGATGCCGTCAAGCCACCAGCGCCATTCACGCGCCTTGAACTCGGCATAGAAGAACGGGGCGAGCGGGAAGATCACGATTGCGATCGGGCTCAAGAGCCACAGCCACCAGCCGCGCTTGAAGAACGTCCAGCCGTCGCCTTCGAAGTCGCCGCTTAAATCGCCGTAATGGGTGTGCCGCATCTTGTAGCGTTCGAGCGAGGCCTCGCGCCAGGGCAGCGCCAGGCCGAGGGTCAGGAACGCCAGCAGCCCCCACAGCATGGCCCGGAACGAATAGGCCCAGCCCGAGCCGTCCATCCAGAAGCGCACGCCGCGCCAGACCGTGCGCGTGAGGCGATAGCGCCGCGCGCGAAAGATCGCGAATTGGCCGAAGGCGTAGAAGCTGATGAACAGCGGCGTCGAGGCAAAGCCCTGCCAGCGCTCGAACTCGATGCCGACAAGGAAATAAGCGAGGTAGATCGGGACCAGGATCGCGAGCGCGAACAGGAAGCCGATCAGCAGCTCCTTGGCCCGGCCGGTATATTCGGCGGCGTCACCGTCGATCGCGGTGTTCGTCCACAAATGACGACGGATGTCGGTGACCAGCCAGAACCGGTAGAAGCCGAAAGTAACGAGCTCCAGCATGGCACCCTTGGTGACCATTTTGCGGAACTCGGAGCGGTTGCCGGTGAAATCGACCCGCGTCGGCGGCAGCGGCGGCGGGAGCGGTTCAGAGCCGATCGGGGCCCATTGCATGTCGTTCACGGCGGCAACCTCGGGGTGCGGACCTGGTACGGTCAAACTATAGATCAGAGATTAGTCGATCCCCAAGATGAGCGGGTTCGATTTGCCTCGATTTCAGTCGATTACTCGCATGATTCCGCAGGCGGGGCGTGCGGAGGATCGCGTTGACACATCTGCGTGACGGCCGTCCGGCCCTCTCGCAAAGGTTGGATGTGGCAAAACTCTCCCTTGCTCCGAAGCAGACAACGGGCTGTAATTGCAAATCAAATACCGCAGCGCAGAATTCAGAAAAAAGCGCGCGGGGAATGTCAGGGAGAGCGGTCATGCATGGGACCATCGAGAGCGCGGCGAACCTCGACGCGTTACGCGCACGCGCCACGTCACTGCCGCTGGAGCAGTTCGATCCGGGCGATCCCGAGTTGTTCAGGACTGATACGTTCTGGCCCTATTTCGATCGCCTGCGCCGCGAAGACCCCGTGCACTATTGCAAGGCCTCGATGTTCGGGCCGTACTGGTCGGTGACGCGCTACAACGACATCATGGAGATCGAGACCAACCATTCGGTGTTCTCCTCGGCCTCCTCGCTCGGCGGCATCACCATCCGCGACATCGACCCGGACCTGCGGCGCGAGAGTTTCATCTCGATGGACCCACCGCGCCACGCGGCGCAGCGCAAGACCGTGGCGCCGATGTTCACCCCGACGCATCTGGACAATCTCGCCCTCAACATCCGCAAGCGCTCGGCCGAGTGCCTCGACAATTTGCCCCGCGGCGAGGTGTTCGACTGGGTCGACCAGGTCTCGATCGAGCTCACCACGCAGATGCTCGCGGTGCTGTTCGACTTTCCCTGGGAGGACCGCCGCAAGCTGACACGCTGGTCTGATATCGCCACCACCATTCCCGGGCCCGACGGCCTCGTCGCCACCGAAGACGAACGTCAGGCCGAGCTTGCGGAATGCGCGGGCTATTTCGCGCGGCTGTGGAAGGAGCGCATCGCGCAGCCGCCGAAGAGCGATCTGCTCTCCATGATGGCGCATGGTGCCGCCACCCGCGATATGGACGCCAAGAACTTCCTCGGCAATCTCATCCTTTTGATCGTCGGCGGCAACGACACCACCCGCAACACCATGTCGGGCTCGCTTCTCGCGCTGAGCCAGCATCCGGAGCAGTATCGCAAGCTGCGCGAGAACCCCGGCCTGCTCGACAGCTTCGTGCCGGAGGTGATCCGCTGGCAGACGCCGCTGGCGCATATGCGGCGCACCGCGCTTGCCGACTTCGAGTTCCGCGGCAAGCAGATCAAGAAAGGTGACAAGGTCGTGATGTGGTACGTCTCGGGCAACCGCGACGAAGAGGCGATCGAAAAGCCCTACGATTTCATCATCGACCGCGCCCGGCCGCGCACGCATCTGTCTTTCGGCTTCGGCATCCACCGTTGCGTCGGCTTGCGACTTGCCGAACTTCAGCTCAAGATTATCTGGGAAGAGATCCTCAAGCGCTTCGACCATATCGACGTGGTCGGTGAACCCAAGCGGGTTTATTCGAGTTTCGTAAAGGGTCTTGAAACCTTGCCGGTCAAGATTGCGGCGTGAGATTGCTCCTTCTCCCCGCTTGCGGGGAGATGCGAAGACAGAGAAACACTGGAGCTACCACCATGAACATCCAGACTCCGGTCAAGACCGACAAGGCGGAACGCATGCGCAAGGCCCGCGAGGAGGCCTATGCGACGCCGCTGGCGCAATTCCACCCCGGCGCACCCAGGCTGTTCCAGGACGACACCTTGTGGCCGTGGTTCGAGCGGCTGCGCAAGGAAGAGCCGGTGCACTACTGCACCAATGCGCCGATCGATCCGTACTGGTCGGTGGTGAAGTACAACGACATCATGCATGTCGACACCAGCCACGGCATCTTCTCGTCGGACTCGACGCTCGGCGGCATCGGGATCCGCGATGTACCGCAGGGCTATGACTGGCCGAGCTTCATCGCGATGGACCAGCCGCAGCATTCGGCGCAGCGCAAGACTGTCTCGCCGATGTTCACGCCGACCCATCTGGACGAGCTAGCAAAGCTGATCCGCCAGCGCTCGCAGACCGTGCTCGACAATCTGCCGCGCAACGAGACCTTCAATTTCGTCGAGCGCGTCTCGATCGAGCTGACGACGCAGATGCTGGCGACCCTGTTCGACTTCCCCTGGGAAGAGCGGCGCAAGCTGACGCGCTGGTCGGATGTCGCGACTGCGCTGCCCAAGAGCGGCATCGTTGCGTCCGCCGAAGAACGCCGCCGCGAGATGGACGAATGCTACGCCTACATGTCGAAGCTGTGGAACGAGCGCGTCAACTCCGCGCCGCGCAACGATCTCTTGTCGCTGATGGCGCATAACGATGCGACGCGCTTCATGGACCCCGACAATCTCATGGGCAACATCATCCTGCTCATCGTCGGCGGCAACGACACCACCCGCAACACCATGAGCGGCTCGGTGCTGGCGCTGAGCGAGAACCCGGACCAGTTCGACAGGCTGCGCGCCAATCCGGAGCTGATCGACTCCATGGTGCCCGAGGTGATCCGCTGGCAAACGCCACTGGCGCATATGCGCCGCACCGCGCTTGCCGACACCGAGATCGGCGGCAAGCACATCAAGAAGGGCGACCGCGTCGTGATGTGGTACGTCTCCGGCAACCGCGACGAGGAGATGTTCGAGAAGCCGAACGAGTTCATCATCGACCGCCCGCGGCCGCGCACCCACCTCTCCTTCGGCTTCGGCATCCACCGCTGCGTCGGCATGCGGCTGGCCGAGCTGCAGCTGCGGATCGTCTGGGAGGAGATGTTGAAGCGGTTCGACCGGATCGAGGTGGTCGGCGAGCCCAAGCGGATCTATTCGAGCTTCATCAAGGGATATGAGTCGCTGCCGGTGAGGATTCCAGGCTGAGCTCTCTCCTCCGTCATTGCGAGGAGCCCTTGCGACGAAGCAATCCAGACTGTCGCCTCGGAGGGATTCCTGGATTGCTTCGCTACGCGCGCAATGACGAGGTCGTGGGTACACCGGCCTGTCACGGCCACAGCGGCTAACGCGGCGACACCGCCCAGCTATAAAATTCCGGCATGACAGCTCGCTCAAGATGCGAAGGGCCGACTGCAGCCTCGTGTCCTAAATCCTCCTGAGAACACAGTGCCGGCGCCTCAGGCGAGGCGGATGTCCCAGACCCCTTCCTTGCGGCAGGCGGCGACCTCCTCGCGCAAGAGTGTCGTGATGGCGAGCGAGGCCGTCGAGGCGGGACGGTCGATCGGAGAGGCGAATATGAGCTCGCGCGTCATCGGCTTGGATACGGGCGCGGTTTCCAACCGCCCATCCGCGACCTCGCCGTGGACCGATGACGGCGGCAAGAGCGCAAAGCCGAGGCCTTCCTCGACCAGGCTCGTGAGCACGCGGAACGAATCCGCCTCGAGCTGGACGTCGAGCTTGATCTTGCGCTGGGCGGCCGCGTGCTCGATCAACGCGCGGAGGCCGTGGGAATGACTGGGCAGCACCAGCCGCTGGCGCAGCAGCCAGCCGATATCGACGCTCTTCTTGCGCGCGAGGCCGCAGCCGTGCGGGCCGACCGCGACGATGTTGTCGCGGCCGAGGCTCTCCACGTTGAGATGCAGGTCGGCGGAGCGGCCGTAGAGGATGGCCAGATCCATCTCGCCGCGATGCAGCCATTCGACGAGATGGCCGCTGTAGCTCTCGACGATGCGCAGCGAGATGCCGGGAAACTTTTCGACGCAGCGCCGCGCGAAACGCGCCGACAGCACGCAGCTCACGGTCGGAACCAGGCCGAGCACGACCTGCCCGGACGGCGGCCCCTTGGCCGACTGGATATCGTCGCGAATCTGGTCGATCTGCCGCACGATGCCGGAGGTGCGTGCCAGCAAGAGACGGCCGGCTTCCGTCAGCACCATGCCGCGGCCATTGCGCGTGAACAGCTCCGTGCGCAGCTCGTGTTCCAAGAGCTTGATCTGCCGGCTCAGCGCCGGCTGCGCCACGCGCAACGTGTCGGATGCCTTCGAGAGACTGCCGAGCTCCGCCACGCAACTGAAGGTCCTGAGCTGCCGGAAATCCATGCTTGCCAATCCTGGAAGGCTACTTCATACGCTATAGCAAATGAGCATAGGGGGCTGGCATTGTTTTCACAACGCCAGAGGATCGGCCGGCGTTATCTTAACTGCGGCTACAGACGGGAAACGCCATGAGTGAAGAACACCACACCGAAGATCACGCCGACATCCGCGAGGCCGTCGCAAAGCTCTGCGCGCAGTTTCCTGGTGAATACTGGCGCAAGCTCGACCGCGAGATGGCCTACCCCAAGGCCTTCGTCGATGCGCTGACGCAGGCCGGATATCTCTCGGTGCTGATCCCCGAGGAATATGGCGGCGCGGGCCTGAAGCTTTCCGCCGCGGCCGCGATCCTCGAAGAGATCCAGCGCGCGGGCTGCAACGGCGGCGGCTGCCACGCCCAGATGTACACGATGGGCACCGTGCTGCGGCACGGCAACGACGAGCAGAAGGCAAAATATCTGCCGAAGATCGCAAGCGGCGAATTACGGCTTCAGGCGTTCGGCGTCACCGAGCCGACCAGCGGCACCGACACGACCTCGTTGAAGACGTTTGCGCGCAAGGACGGCAACGCCGGCTACGTCGTCAACGGCCAGAAGATCTGGACCAGCCGCGCCGAGCATTCCGACCTGATGCTTCTGCTGGCGCGCACCACGCCGAAGGAACAGAGCAAGAAGCGCACCGACGGCCTCTCCGTGTTCATCGTCGACATGCGCGAGGCCAAGAACAAGGGCCTCGAGATCCGCCCGATCCGCACCATGATGAACCACGCCACCACCGAAGTGTTCTTCACCGACATGAAGGTGCCGGCGGAGAATCTGATCGGCGAGGAAGGCAAGGGGTTCCGCTACATTCTCTCCGGCATGAATGCCGAGCGCATTTTGATCGCGGCCGAATGCGTCGGCGACGCAAAGTGGTTCATTGCGAAGGCCACGAACTACGCCAAGGAGCGCGCAGTGTTCGGCCGGCCGATCGGCCAGAACCAGGGCATCCAGTTCCCGATCGCGAAGGCTTACGCCTCGATGCGCGCGGCCGAATTGATGGTGAAGGAAGCCACCCGCAAATACGAGGCCGGGCTCGACTGCGGCGCCGAGGCCAACATGGCCAAGATGCTGGCGGCCGATGCGTCCTGGGAAGCGGCGAATGCCTGCATCCAGACCCATGGCGGCTTCGGCTTCGCCGAGGAATACGACGTCGAGCGCAAATTCCGCGAGACGCGGCTCTACCAGGTGGCGCCGATCTCGACCAATCTCGTGCTGTCCTTTGTCGCCGAGCACGTGCTCGGCATGCCTCGCTCGTACTGAGGTCGCGCCATGGGAGCACTTGACGGGATCAGGGTGATTGCGGTCGAGCAGGCGGTCGCGGCGCCGTTCTGCTCGTCGCGGCTGGCGGATGCCGGCGCGGAGGTGATCAAGATCGAGCGGCCCGAAGGCGATTTCGCCCGCGGCTACGATGCGGCGGCCAAGGGCCAGAGCAGCTACTTCGTGTGGCTCAACCGCGGCAAGCAATCGGCGGTGGTCGATCTCGCCACCAAGGAAGGCTGCGCGGAGCTCGAGAAGCTGATCGCGAGCGCCGACGTGCTGATCCAGAACCTCAAGCCGGGTTCGATGGACAAGCTCGGCTTTTCGCGCGAGCGATTGCTGAAGGATTATCCAAGGCTGATCTCGTGCACGATCACCGGCTATGGCGACGAAGGTCCTTACGCGCATCGCAAGGCCTATGACCTGTTGATCCAGGCCGAGAGTGGGCTCGCCTCCATCACCGGTAATCCCGACGGCGCCTCGCGCGTCGGCATGTCGATCGTGGACGTCGCGACCGGTGCCACTGCGCATGCGGCGATTTTGGAGGCGCTGATTGGGCGTGGACGGACCGGCAAGGGCGCCGACATCCGCATCTCCATGTTCGACGTGATGGCGGACTGGTGCACCGTGCCGCTGCTCAACTCCGAGGCCGGCAATCCGCCCAAGCGCATGGGCCTGCGCCATCCCTCGATCGCACCCTACGGCGTGTTCACCTCGAAGGACGGCAAGGACATATTGATCTCGATCCAGAGCGAGCGCGAGTGGAAGACGCTTTGCGTGAAGGTGCTCGATCAGCCTGATCTGCCGGCCGATCCGCGCGTCGCCAACATGGTCGAGCGCGTGCGCAACCGCGACTTCACCGACACGACGGTCGCGGACATTTTCGGCAAGATGACGCGCGACGAGCTGTTGAAGCGGCTGTCGGACGCCGACATCGCCTTTGCCGAGGTCAATACCATGGCCGATCTCACCAGCCATCCGCATCTGCGCCGCATCGAGGTCGACACGCCGAACGGCCGCGTCAGCTATCCCGCGCCGGCGCCAATCATCGTCGGCGAGACGCGCGCCTATGGCGCCGTGCCCGGCATCGGCGAGAATCCCCAATCCAAGAAGTAACAGAGCGAGGCGCCATGACCGAGAAGCTCGACATCGATCACTTGCGGCAATGGATCGGCCGCAGCACGGAGGCCACCGACATCGTCACCGCGCAGCTCGTGAAGGGCCTGCGCGCGACGCTGTTCCAGGAGGTCGGCGAGCCCAAAGCGGGCGATGCCGCGCCGTTCACGGTGCATTGGTGCCTGGCGCAGCCGGTGTTTCCGATGTCGATGCTCGGCCCCGACGGCCATCCGACCCGCGGGGGCTTCCTGCCGCCCGTACCGCTGCCGCGCCGGATGTGGGCCGGCGGCGAGATCGAGTTCCTGCAGCCACTGCAGGTCGGCGATGAGTCGACCCGGACCTCGCGCATCGCCGATGTTCAGGTCAAGACCGGTTCGACCGGCACGCTGTGCTTCGTCTCGGTCGAGCACAGCATCTCCTCGCCGCGGGGCGTTGCCATCCGCGAGCGGCAGGACATCGTCTATCGCGAGATGACGAGCAGCGCGCCTGCTGGCGCCAAGGCTCCGCCTCCGCCGCCGAAGGCGCAACACCGCGAGACGCACGTCTCGGACCCCGTGCTGCTGTTTCGCTATTCCGCGTTGACCTTCAACGGCCACCGCATCCATTACGATCGCGACTACGTCACCAAGGTCGAGGGTTACCCGGGCCTGATCTTCCACGGGCCGCTGCAGGCGGCGCTCATCATCGAGATGGCGGCGAAACTGCGCGACGGCAGGGCGCCGAAGAAGTTCACCTATCGCGGCGTGCAGCCGCTGTTCGAGGGCACGGAATTCTCCATCAACGCCAGCGAGACCGAGGCGGGCCTGGAGCTGTGGACAGCGAATGCCGAGGGACAGCCGACGATGAAGGGAACGGCGGTGTGGTGACGCACTCTCCTCGTCATTGCGGGGAGTGAAGCGACGAAGCAATCTGTCACCGCAGAGGCAGTCTGGATTGCTTCGCTTCGCTCGCAATGACGGCTGGTAGCAGCAATCAACAACAGGGACGGAAACCATGGCCAAGAACGGCAAGAGCGGCAGCAAGTCCGTCACCGTGAAGCAGGCGACTCTCGATCTGCTGCGCTCCCTGGGCATCGACAGGGTGTTCGGAAATCCCGGCTCGACCGAGCTGCCGTTCCTGAGCGACTGGCCTGACGACATCGATTACGTGCTGGCGCTGCAGGAAGCCTCCGCCGTCGGCATGGCGGACGGCTACGCGCAGGCGACGCGCAATGCCGGCTTCGTCAATCTGCACTCGGCCGCCGGCGTCGGCAACGCGCTCGGCAATATCTACACCGCACATCGCAACCAGACCCCGCTCGTGATCACCGCGGGCCAGCAGGCGCGCTCGATCCTGCCGCTGCAGGCGTTCCTCTATGCCGAGCGCGCATCGGAATTCCCGCGGCCTTACGTGAAATACAGCATCGAGCCGGCGCGGCCCGAGGACGTGCCGGCAGCGATCGCGCGGGCCTATTACACCGCAATGCAGCCGCCCTGCGGGCCGACCTTCGTGTCGATCCCGATCGACGACTGGGCGCATGCCGCAGCTCCCATCGAGGCGCGCAAGGTCAGCCGCGAGACCGGTCCCGAGGCTGACGCGATGAAAGCGCTGGTTGCCGCGCTCGGCTCGGCAAAGCACCCTGCCCTCGTCGTCGGCCCCGGCGTCGACCGCGCCGGCGCGGTGGACCTGATGGTGCGCGTGGCCGAGAAGGCCAAGGCGAGCGTCTGGGTCAGCCCGTTCTCGGCGCGCTGCTCGTTTCCCGAGCGGCATCCGCAATTCGCGGGTTTCCTGCATGCTTCGCCGGCGCAACTCTCCGACGCGCTGCGTGAGCACGATCTCGTGGTCGTCATCGGCGCGCCGGTGTTCACCTTCCACGTCGAAGGCCACGCCGCGATCTTCGACGGAGGCGCGACGATCTTTCAGATCACCGATGATCCGGATGCGGCTGCGGTTACGCCCGTCGGCACCAGCATCGTCGCGACGATGAAGCCGGCCCTCACCACGCTGCTCGACATGCTGCCGGACAGCAAACGCGCGGCGCCAAAAGGCCGCACGCTGCCGCCGGCACCGAAGGCCGCCGATCCGCTTCCGGTCGAATTTCTGCTGCACTCGCTGTCGCAGGCGATGCCGGATGGCGCATCGCTGGTCGAGGAAGTGCCCTCGCACCGGCCGGCGATGCAGAAGTTCATGCCGATGCGCGGCCAGGACAGTTTCTACACCATGGCGAGCGGCGGCCTCGGCTATTCGCTACCCGCCGCCGTCGGCATGGCGTTGGGCAAGCCGAACGGTCGTACGGTGTGCCTGATCGGTGACGGCTCGGCGATGTATTCGATCCAGGCGCTGTGGACCGCAGCTCAACGAAAACTGCCGCTGACCATCGTCGTCATCAACAATTCCGGCTACGGCGCGATGCGCTCGTTCAGCCAGGTGATGCAGGTGCGTAACGTGCCCGGGCTGGAATTGCCGGGGATCGATTTCGTGCGGCTCGCCGAAGGCATGGGGTGCCATGCGGTGCGGGTGAGCAAGGCGACGGAGCTGGACGAGGCGCTGAAGCGCGGGATGGCGTTCGAGGGGACGAGCCTCGTCGAGGTCGTCGTGGATTCGGCGGTGCCGGTGCTGTACGGGCAGAAGCATTAACTTTGTCGTCCCTGCCTGGTGCGCAATTGCGCACTAGGCAGGGACGACACTGAATATTTGGCGCGACCACGCCACACATCACGACGCCAAGAATCCCCCGTCCGCCGCCAGCACATGCCCGACGACGTAGGATGACGCATCCGACGACAGCCACACCACGGCTTCCGCCACCTCCTCCGGGCTCCCCATCCGCCGCAGCGGCAGGCCAGCACTGACAGTCGCGACATCGCCGACGCCGGCGCGGAGCATCATGTCGGTGACGACGCGGCCGGGGGCGATGGCGTTGATGCGGATGCCGCGCGGGGCGTTCTCCATCGCAGCCGAGCGCGTCAGCGAGATCGCAGCCGCTTTCGAGGCCGAGTAGAGCGAGAAGCCGGGATTGGGATTGCGCACACCGCTGACGGAGGCGTTGACGACGATGCTGCCGCGTCCTTTCGCCAGCATCGCCGGCAATTGGTGGCGCAGGCACAGGAACAGCGCGCGGACATTGGTGTCGAACACGCTGTCGTAGATGTCCGTGCCCTGCTCTTCCAGCGGCGCGCGGCGCTCCTGGAAGCCCGCATTGTTGAAGGCGACGTCGAGCCGGCCGCAGCGCTCGATGGCGGTGCGGACGAGGCGCACGACGTCGTCCTCTCGCGTGATGTCGGTCTTGACCGGGATGGCTTTCGCGCCGAGCTCCCGGCATATGACCGCGGTGGCCTCGATTTCGGCTTCCCGCCGTCCCGCGACGATGATCGCCTCGGCGCCCTCGGATGCCATCCGCAGCGCCGTGGCGCGTCCGATGCCGCTGCCGCCGCCTGTGACGAGGCAGACCTTGCCTCTCATCCGCTCGCCGGCCGGCACAGTTCCGCTCATGGGTCACTCCAAAACGCTTGCGCGCCTCGTCGCGCGCATATAGTTGTATGATACAACTATATGCGGAGAGTCAAGCATGACCGAGCCTTCGCTGATCGACGATATCCGCGCCGCCTCGCGGCTGATGGTGCGGGAGCTCGGCTTCATGGATGCGACGGTGGCGGCCTCGGACTATCCGCCCTCGGCCGTGCACACCATCCTTGAGATCGGCATCCGCGGTCCGATGAATTCAGGCGAGCTCGGCGATTTCCTGCGTCTGGAGAAATCCAGCGTCAGCCGCATGGTGCGCAAGCTGGTCGACTGCGGCGAGCTGCGGGAGACGCATGACGAGGCCGATGCGCGCAGCAAGCTCTTGTCGCTGACGGCGAAGGGCCGGCGCACGCTGGAGGCGCTGCACGCGTTCGGCCGGCAGCAGGTGCGCGGCGCGCTGGCCGCGCTGACAGAGACCGAACAGCGCACAGTGCGCGAGGGCATGATGCTCTATGCGCGGGCGCTGCGGCAGAGCCGGGTGGAGGATGAGGCGGAGTCGGCGGCGTAGCCACACTCTCGGTGTCATCGCCCGCGAAGGCGGGCGATCCAGTATTCCAGAGACGGCTGTGATTCCTCGACAGGCCGCGGCGTACTGGATTCCCCGCTTCCGCGGGGAATGACAGCGGTGCGGGTGGCAACAGCCTTCCCTACTTCCCGAACTCCTCCCGCATCTTCGCCTGGATCTTGGCCATGCCGCCGATCCAGCGGTCGTAATTCTCGGTCTTCTTGCGCATGTAACCGAGCACCTGCGGGTGCGGCAGGATCAGGAACGTCTCCTGCTCGAGGCCGGCGAGCACGTCTTTCGCCACCTGCTCGGGCGTGAGGTCGCCGTCGCCGGATTGCGGGCCCTTGGGGATCGAGCGCAGCATGTTGGTGTCGACGCCCTGCGGGCACAGGATCGAAACCTTGATATTGTGCGCCTTGTGCGAGATCGCGAGGTTCTCGGCAAAGCCGACCGCGGCGTGCTTGGTCGTCGAGTAAGCCGGGCTCCCGACCTGCGACAGCAGGCCCGCGGCCGAGATCGTGTTGAGGAAATAGCCGCCGCCGCGCGCCTTCATACGGGGGATCAGATGCCGCGCTGCATAGACATGGGCCATGACGTGGATCGCCCAGCTGCGCTGCCAAGGCTCGTCGGAGGCGCCGCCGGCATTGACCGACATCGGATCGAAGCCGCCGCCGATGCCGGCATTGGAGCAGAACAACTCGATCGGACCGAACTGCCGCTCGGTCTCCTCGATGACGTGCGAAATATCCTTCTCCTGCGCGACGTCGCATTTGAAGGCCGCACCATCCACCGTGGCTGCGACCGCCCTCGCATTGGCGGCGTCCATGTCCGCGACGACGACCTTCGCCGCGCCCGCTTTGTGAAAAGCCTCGCACAGCGCCTTGCCGATGCCGTTGGCGCCGCCCGTGACGACCACGACCTTGCCGGTCACCTGCATGCGACGTCTCCTCTTTTCTTATAGCCCTCGGCTATCTTATACCGCTTCGCTTATTCCGCTTCGCGGATCTTGCTCAGCTCAACACGAGGTCGAGCACCGCGGTATAATGGCATGCCGCGCCGGCCAAGACAAAGCCGTGCCAGATCGCATTCTGGAAGCGCAGCCGCCGCCAGGCATGGAAGATCACGCCAAAGCTGTAGAACAGGCCGCCCGCAAGGATGAAGCCCAGCACCAGCGCAGGCAGCGCCTTGACCACGGCGTCGTAGAGCATCACGGCGCTCCAGCCCATCGCGAGATAGATGCCGACCGCGACGCGGTCGAACCGGCCGGGGTAAAGAAGTTTCAGCACGATACCGAGGATCGCCACGCACCAGACCCCGGCGAGCAGCACCAGCGCGAACACGCTGTCCTTCACCTCGAGGATGAACGGCGTGTAGGTCGCCGCGATCAGCAGGTAGATCGCACAATGGTCGAACCGCCGCAGCAGCCATTTGGCCGGCGAGACCGGCCAGAGATTATAGGTCGCCGACAGCACCAGCATCGAGAGCAGGCCGGCGACATAGATCGAGACCCCGACGATGTTGGTGGCATCGGCATAAATCGCCGTCAGCACCACCAGGACCGTGGCGGCAACGATGCCGCAGAACACGCCGATCGCGTGGATGACGCCGTCCGCGATCAATTCGGCACGGTCGAAGTTCCAGCCGATCACGTCGGCTGCGGCGTGGACAGAGGTGGATGCGAGCTGTTTCAGTTGGAAGACGGTCATGGCAATCCGCAAAGGCGAGGACAATGCCCTCTTGTAGGGGTCTTTCGAGATCGGCGCGTCGTTCAAACGGCTGATTTGCCGACAAAGGCGGTGGAAGTATGAAGCTTGATTTTCCTCACGCGATTGCCACTTTTGTGAACAGTCTCACTGTTCCGCCCGCCCCCGGATCAATCACGTTCATATGGCATTCAGTTTCCAGGATATGGTCGAAGAAGCGCGGCTGTCGGCAAGGGCGCTGATCGACTATGGCGAGCACTTCTTCAACCCGACGGTGCGGCTCGGGGTCACCGGCCTGTCGCGGGCCGGTAAGACAGTATTCATCACTGCGCTGATCCACGGCCTCACGCGCGGCGGCCGCTTTCCGGTGTTCGAGGCCTATGCCTCGGGCCGGATCGCGCGGGCGCATCTGGCGCCGCAGCCCGACGACGCCGTGCCGCGCTTTGCCTATGAGAACCATTTGCGTGCGCTGATCGAGGAGCGGCGCTGGCCGAACTCGACCGTCGACATCAGCGAACTCAGGCTCGTCATCGACTATCAGCGCCAGAACGGCTCCGACCGCACATTGACGCTCGACATCGTCGATTATCCCGGCGAGTGGTTGCTCGACCTGCCGCTGCTCCAGAAGAGCTATGAGCAATGGTCCGCCGAAAGCCTCGCGCTGTCGCGCGAGGCGCCGCGTGCGCATCTTGCGGCGGATTGGCACGCGCATCTCGCAACGCTCAAGCCCGGGGCGCGCGAGGACGAGCAGGCGACGCTGACGGCGGCAAAGCTCTTCAAAGGCTATTTGCGCGCCTGCCGCGACGAGCGCTTTGCGATGAGCCTGCTGCCGCCCGGCCGCTTCCTGATGCCCGGCAATCTCGCCGATACGCCGGCGCTGACTTTTGCACCGCTCGACGTGCCCGTTGGCGGCCAGGCACCGGACGGCTCGCTATGGGCGATGATGGTCCGCCGCTTCGAGGCCTACAAGGACGTCGTGGTGCGGCCGTTCTTCCATGATCATTTTGCCCGGCTCGATCGCCAGATCGTGCTGGCCGACGCGCTCGCCGCGTTCAACTCCGGCCCCGAAGCGCTGCACGATCTCGAAGCCGCGCTCGCGGGCATTCTCGACTGCTTTCGCATCGGCCGCAGCACCTTCCTCACCAGCCTGTTCCGGCCGCGTATCGACCGCATCCTGTTCGCGGCGACCAAGGCGGACCATCTGCATCATTCCAGTCACGACCGCCTCGAGGCGGTGCTGCGCCGTGCGGTCACCCGCGCGGTTGCGCGCGCGGAAGACACCGGCGCTGCGATCGACGTGGTGGCGCTCGCCGCCGTTCGCGCCACGCGCGAGGCCCAGGTCGCCCATGGCCGCGACAAATTGCCCTCGATCCTGGGAACGCCGGCGGCCGGCGAAAGCGCCGGCGGCGAGTTCTTCGACGGCAACACGGAGGTTGCGACCTTTCCGGGTGACCTGCCTCCGGACCCCGAGCCGCTGTTCAACGGCACAGACGCATTCCGCGGCCTCTCGACGGAAGCTGCCGAAAAGAGCGACTTTCGTTTCCTGCGCTTCCGTCCGCCAAAGCTCGAGCGCGAGGGCAATGACGAGCCGGCGCTGCCACACATCCGCCTCGACCGTGCCTTGCAGTTCCTGATCGGAGACAAGCTGTCATGAACGACCGATCCAAGCCGCGGCGGCCGGCGACGTTCCGGCTCGACGATCCCGGCGTCGTCGTCACCGAAGCCGACGAGACGAGCCGGATCGGTCGCGCCACGATCCAGATCACGCCGGAGCCGGATCCCTCGACGCTGCCGGTGCCGGTTCAAACCGCGCTTCCGGCGCGGCGCGGTTTTCCCTGGGGCACGCTGTTCTGGTCCGGCCTCGCCGGGCTAACGGTGCTCGGCGTCGGGCTCGGCGTCGTTCATCTGATCGAGGATTTGTTTGCGCGCAGCGAAAGCCTCGGCTTCGTGGGCCTTGCCCTCGCCTTCGTCACTACGCTCGCGCTCGCGGTGGTGATCGGGCGCGAGGCGTTCGGACTGGCGCGCCTCGCGACTATCGAGAAACTGCATCAGCGTGCAGCCGCGGTCCTTGCCAGCGACGATCGCAAGGAGAGCCGCGTCATCGTGCAGGACCTGCTCAGGATCGCGCACCAGAACCCGCAACTCGCGCGCGCCCGTGCCACGCTGGAAAGCCACGCCGGCGAGATCATCGACGGCGCCGACATGATCCGGCTCGCCGAGCGCGAATTGATGTCTCCGCTGGACGCAGAGGCGCGGCGGCTGGTGTCATCAGCCGCGCAAAAAGTCTCGATCGTGACCGCCGTTTCGCCGCGCGCGGCGATCGACGTGATGTTCGTGTTCGTGGCCGCGCTGCGGCTGATCCGCCAGCTCGCCTATCTCTATGGCGGCCGCCCCGGCGCGCTCGGCATGATCCGCCTGCTCCGCCACGTCATCGCCCATCTCGCCATCACGGGCGGCATGGCCGCGAGCGACAGCCTGGTGCAGCAGATGCTCGGACATGGGATCGCGGCGAAGCTGTCGCAGCGGCTGGGTGAAGGTGTACTGAACGGGTTGTTGACGGCGCGGTTGGGCCTGGCCGCGATCGACGTCACAAGGCCGCTGCCGTTCGCAGCGCTGCCGCCGCCGAAGCTCTCTGATCTCGCAACGGATCTGCTGCGGAAGAAGGACGAGGAGTAGCGGTACTATCCGGGCCTTCGTTCGCGCCGTTCGCCCACCGGCCCGGCACGGCAGCCCAGTTCGGCGGCTATCTTCGATGCGCCAACGCCCCGTCACGCAATGAAGAATCCAGGCCGCGAGTGGAAAGGTCCGGCGACGACTGAAGACACGACGGTCAAAAAAGCAGTGTTTCGCTCACGCGCTTTTTGACCGTGCAGTGCGTACAAGTTCGGCCATCAGCTGCCCGCGGTCCTGCCCCCGAGCATCGAGAACCACGATCAGTTGCAGCACGGTGCTCGGGCTGAAGCTACGCTCGTCCCTCTCGATGATCTCCCCGCAGTTCAACGAAAGGTGACGTGGCTTTCCGATGGATTAGCCGTATCGCAGAGAGCAACGCACCGGCTGGTAGATCTGCTCGCTATACTCCGCACCGCGATCCCGGTCACGGAAGGCATTCAGGTCAGCAACAAGTTGTGCAAAGGCAGATGCAGTGTGCATCTCATCGCCGAACGTCTCGAGAGCGTGGAGCGTGGTAAATCCCCAAATAGTGCGATAACGCCCACTGTGCTTTTCACTACTTATCGAAACTGCGTACGTTCCACGGTACGTCACGTCCTTTGGAACTGCATTCGCAATCTTCGCCTCATTGACGATCAGCCACTTTTTGAATGCATCATGCTGATCAAATGGGACGTTGTAACCCCATTCAACCACGAGCGATCCAAGGAGGACGCTTTCGGCAAGGAGCTTTTCGATATCAGCCTTACCCTCCCCATGTTTGAGAAGGTCACAAAAAGGGAAAGAGACGCCAGTTCGCACCTCTGGCTCAATCGACTCAATGCTTGGGGAGGTAAGCCTTTCGCCCGCTATAAGACTGGTAACAAGTTGGGTTGAATCAATGTTACTCATTCAGTCCCTCCTCAAATTCTATCAGACCTCGTTCGTGTAAATTCTTGAGACCAATCACCAGATGACGCCTAGCTTCGCTCTCGGACATCTGGCCTTCCACTTTTTGTCGGTACCGTTGCTCAATTTCGTACGAAGTGCCGCCGTCGCAGAGTTCGAATATCAGCCAAGCGTTGAGGTTCAGCATAAACAGCTTCGGCGGATTTGGCCGAAACACCACACAACTCTTCATCTCTTCAACCGGCCGCACCCGGAGGCTTGGGACGCGCCTGTAGCAACCATTCAGGAAGGACACGCACGTCTACTCCTTTGTTAAGCACTTTATCGAATGGATCTGGTGCGTCCCAGGCGCCGTGAAACGCGTACGCGGTAGAACGACACCCACCATGGGAGCCTTGGCTCGATGAACAACTTGGGCAGGTGTCTGTAACGCGACCTGACCTCAACTCTCGATAAAGCGGATGTTGCCACGTCTCCATGAAGGGCACATCTTTGATGTTCCCGTAATCAACGTACTCTCGTAGGTAGGCGCAACCTATCGAACTTCCGAATGCGTTAACGGCAGCCATCTGCCAGCACGAATTGCCATTATTTGGATGCCAAGATTGCATAAGTTTCATGCCGCTAGGCAACCGAAGTGAATCAAGAGCCGCATGCATCTCGTCGAGCGACAGAGCGAATTCCGCCCAGCTATATTTGAAGCGTCCAAGCGGATACGGCCGCAAAATGCCGACCGTCTTGACACCAAGCTTGTTGGCTAGCTCAACAAAGCCCTGCAGATCTCCGACATTCTTTTGATTAAGGATTGTAAGTAGCTGAGTCTCAATTCCTGCATCCAGCAAGTGTTTGACGGCTTCACAGGCGAGTGCATGGCTTCCACTCGTTCCAGTGAAATAGTCGTGGACCTCGGCGCGCGGGCTAAGAATATCGACAAGTACAATACCAACGCCGATCTCTCTCAATTCCTTGGAAAGAGCGCGGGTGATGAGCGTCCCGTTAGTACGAACTTCCGTAAAGAAACGACTTGATGCGGAAGTAAGGAAGGGCAGGAAGTCGGGCCTGTGAAAGGGTTCTCCTCCCTCGATATAGAGGAAAACTACACCTAACCCTGCAATTTCGTTGAGAAAACGCTCCCAGTCATCGCCGGTCAGTTCGGCAGCTGCCTTTTGGGGCGAGCAATCAGCATAGCAATGCCGGCACGAGAGGTTACACGTCTCGGTAAAGCAGACCGAAAGTTTGAGAGGTTTCTCCAACGAAAACGGGTTCTGAATGGGCGCCATAACGGCCAACCATATTGTTTCGCAAAATCTTGGCGTCGCAACAATATCAGGCACACGTTGAGAGTGCTAAATTGGCACAAGATGCGCAAATTGGCAACCCTGCAGTAACTTGCGTGCGAGGCTCAGGCTGCAGTTGTGCCGCGGTGGTGTGCCCGCCGTAGCGCGCATGCATCAGTCCGAATGACCGCTTCGGGGCAAAAAGGAAAGCGGCATGTTCGCAGTCGGGACCCAACAACGGTCATGATCTCACAGACGAGCCCGACGTGACCAAATCATAGTAGATTGCTAGGCGGCTCGAAAAGGAGGCTCTCGTCCCGGCCCGCCCTGAATGGGCATCTACGTTAGCTCAATGGCAATTGAGGCAAGTGGTAGCCGCGTTCACCGCCCGAGCCTGCGCGCGCTGACGAAGTCATCAAACACAAGAGCATCATACAATGAGTCGTTGAGCATGGCGCATATCTACGGTTTCCGGCTCCTCTGCCATTCCAAGAAGGGTATTCAAGATGTCGCGGCGCAACTCGCTGCGCACCTTCGCTTCGGTCGCATTTTCAAGCCACGTGATTTGACTCCGCAACACGAAAGATTCTGCTGCCTGTGCCCGAGCAATATTAAGTGACGCTTCGATGTATCCCTTGGCACTCGGCTCGCCCAGACGAAAGCTTACGCATGCGCGCAAGCGAAGAAGCTCCGCTTGATAAATTCTCACGCCGGTTTCCTCCACAAGCCCGAGCGCCTCGTCCAGTACAGTCGACGCTTCCGCCACACGGTCGAGATCGAGGCAGCACTCTGCCTCTAGAGCATGAGCATAAGGAATTATCTGACGGGCCCCCGTATTCTGATATTTAGCCTTAGCTGCAGCAAGCAAAGCCCTTGCACGCTCCGGATTTGCTGCGCGCTGAAGTGCGGCAAGGATCACTTCGCACCATGCGATCCAGTAGATAAAGCCATGTTTCTTTGCCAGACTGTATGCCTCATCCGCAACGTGGGCACTCCGCGCAAATTCCCGTGCGGTAAGCAGGCGCAACGCATTGACGCCGCTGGCGTAAACGATTGAGTGAGGATGTTCGAGTTTTTGCGCCTGGGCAACGCCCTCCAAGCTGTGGCGCTCCGATTGTGCTATATGTCCACTAATCCATTCGCTCCATGCGAGCTGCGCCAGCGCCAATGCTACCGGATCAGCACCATATCGGAATCGATGACTCTCATGATGGAGCGAATTGTAACGTCTCAGGACCTCCTCGTAATGGTCGGCTGATTTGCGGTGTTCTCCCATGAGCAATCGAGCAAGTCCTTGGAGGCGATGTGCCTGCAATATCTTGTCAGAATCGCTTTCTGCATCGGCGAGCTTGAGGATGCGACCACCAATCTCGATGGCGACCGGAACGTTTGACCGCACCATGGCATGCGTATGTAGCCCCCAAAGAGCGGTGAATAACTGGTCGGATGGCGCCCCTTGACGAGCCTCTAGAATCTCGGCCGCTTCTCGGAAAGATTGTTCAACCAACGGCGAAGCGTAACCGTGAGCTGCAATGTATTGCACACCAAGCATATTAAGCAGTTCGGCCTTCTGACAGGCCCGCGTCTCATCATCCGGCAAGCGGTCAAATAGTGTGCGGGCACGTTCGAGCGACAAAATAGACTCCCTTGTCGCCGATCGCTGAGCTGCTTGAACTCCCGCCTTACTCCACCAGATTAGTGCCTCGTCAAACATTGACGCTCGTTCGTAATGCTGCGCAATGAGTTCGGGGTGCGCGTCAGCAGTCCGTGGAAATTCACCAACAAGGACGGCGGCGATCTTGGCGTGGATGGCGCGGCGGCGCACTTTGAGTAGACTATTATACCCGACTTCGCGAACGAGGGCGTGCTTGAAACTGTGGCTTGCGTGAAGCCCAGCGCCTAAGTCGACAACGAGGCCAGATGCCACCAGTGTTTCGAGCATTGGTGCGAGATCGGCATGCGAAACGTCTAGTACACGCGCCAATACGTGTTTATCGAACTCGCGACCAATCACGGCAGCTATCTGAGCTATCGGCTTCAAGTCTGCTAGGCTATCAAGGCGCGCTGATAGCGAGTCGTTGAGTGACGATGGCAATGTGAGCATATCGCCTGGGGCGGTTGCGGCTGGCCGCTGGCCGGCTAGGAGAACAAGCTCCTCGGCGAACAGCGGATTGCCTTCGGCTCTCGCAACAATGGCATGCTGGACCTGCATCTCCATCGCTTTGTCGCCGACCATGCCTGCGACAAGGTCTTGCACGGTCTCATCTTTAAGGCGCATCACGGAAAGCTGGGTTACATCGGCGCGATCGATCCACGTAGTCTGGAAGCCGGTTCGCCAAGTCAGCAATACACACGAGCGAGTCGACGCAACGCTGCTCATTATTCGGTCGAGAACCTCAAGCGTGGAGGAATCAGCCCACTGTAAGTCCTCGATAATCAACGCCTGGGGCGTGCCGCGAGAGTGCCCCAGCATCCAATCCGCTATGACCGTGAAGATCTGCTCTTTGGCCTCGGTAGTAGCAGGGGCACGAAAGCCCAATTCTAAGGGCTGCAAATCCGAAGCGCGCTGCTCGAGCAACTTGCACAATATTTCACTTGCGTCAGCATTGACCGGCGACGCGGCCAGCTTAGACCGTAGTGCTGCAGCATCGTCGAGGAGCGTAATTCCAATCGCCTGCCGCATTAGATCGCGAATCGGCAGTAACGGAGAGTGAGTGCCTTCGGGGGCGCACGTACTGTAGAGGCAAGTACCGCCGCTGACCACAACAGTCTGCCGGAAATAGTCGGCCAATGTGGTCTTCCCTATCCCTGGTTCACCGCTAATGAGAACCGTGTGGCCTCGACCCGCTAAAACACCGCGCCAACACTGATCGAGAAGACTCCGCTCGATCTCTCGGTCGTAGATCCGCCTAGAACGTGTACTCCGTATTCGCTCCGAGCCCTTACGCTCGGCGATTACCTGATGAATCCAAACTGGAGCGGCCACACCCTTCAGCTCAACGGAGGCACCCGCGGCAAACTCGAATTGCCAATGCACAAGCTGACGTACCGTTTCGGTTACAAAGACAGTGTTGGGATGGGCGAGTTGCTGCACTCGGGCGGCGACGTTTGGGGCTCCGCCTACAATATCGGCGGTAGCGCTTGCGCCCGTAGTACCAATTTTGCCCACCACGACAATGCCAGAATCAATCCCCACACGGACGCTGAGCTGCGCACCGCCAATCGGCAAGGTTCGGTTGACCTCGCCGATTGCTGCGACGACTGCAAGACCGCCCGATACGGCTCGTCTGGGATCCTGCTCGTTCGCCTTCGGATACCCCCAATAGGCCAGGATGCCGTCACCAAGATAGCGAGCCACAAAACCGCCGTGCGCTTCGATTGCTGTCGTCGCCGCACGCCGAAAGGCGACGATGAGATCGCCAACATCTTCCGGATCGAGTGTTTCGGCCAAGCGAGTAGATCCGACTAGATCTACGAACACTACCGTCACCTGACGACGCTCAGCTTCGGCAAAGGCGCTGAGAGGTTGTCCCTCCACTGTCGCAGTCATTGAAGCCACTTCCATGGAAGAAGGATGGTCGCAAACGGGGCTTCGATCCCTCATGGGTTGCAACAAGCACAACAAAGCGTACATCTTGAAACTTCATCGATAAAGTGGCAGTTTTCGTTCAGGTCCTTCTGCTGCTAGGTCTTGCGGGGAATCGCAAGCCGCCACGAAGCGGCAGCATGGCGAGTTTGCCCAGCGTTTAGACGCGAACGAGCCTGACATCGCTCTCAACGAGTGACTATTGCACCGCGCTCAGATCAGAGTGGCGTTTGTGGCTCAAGAAGACCGCTCCTTCTGAGGAGTTTTCATTCACCAGAGGGCAATCTCGTCGGCGGTTGAGGTCACGCGGGGTATTGGCGAAAGACCATCTGCCTAACATCTCGGATGGCCAATCCTCGTTAGGTTTGGCCCTTAGCAGAACGGCGGTACGGGTCACTGCTATGTCTGTTCTCTGGCAGACGTCGGACGTGACCGCGCTTGTCCGCTGATCGGTTCACGCGTCGCAGCACGCAATCCGGCAACGCTCGTGCCAGCGCCTTCCATACCACGGCGCATCAACCCATTAAGAAACTGGTTACCAGTCAATGTCACCATTTGCATGTTAGGCCGCCATATGCGGCGCGCTTTCTGAGAACGGCTCAATATTTCGACACGCCCGGTTGGCGGTCTCTTTCAGGAGAGGCCCAATGTTTAAGGGCTTAACGGCAGCGCTTGTGGCGCTGATTAGCACACTGCAACTGGATCGATACCTGACCAACGGTCGGTACACCGACGCGGCCACTGACATGCTGCTGCAAATCAGGCGCGCGTTTGGATTTTGAGGTGCGCTGGACGATTTGAGGCCGGTGATGAAGGGCATCCGCTGGACTGATCTTGATGCGGAGGAGCAACGCGCCATTGCGATATTGGGAGCCGGGCTCTCGATCGAGCTGTGTGACCCCGTCGCTCTCCCAAGATTGAAGCGGCTGGGGCTGATCGCAGGGTCCCATTTGACGGCCGCTGCGCACGAGTTGCGGAGGCGCGTTGTTCTGGAAGAACTCGGTGCACGGGATTGAATCATGCAGCCCATTGGCGCGCTCGATCCTCGCTCAGTCGGGAGTGCCTTGACTGGGCTAATGAGGCTTGGGGAGCTTGCGGTTGCCTAGTCGGCCGGATGTTTAGAGATTGCCCGTGTAGTATCGGCAACGGCGCACTCGGCGTGGATCAGGTCCTTCTTAGTCACTCGCGCGCTGCGAAGATAATAACCTCGCTCCTGCACGGCTGCCCTGATCTCCTCGCTGACTTTGAGAACTCTCCCTCTGCTCTTGCGCCATTTATTGGAAGAGTAGAGCACGGGCATCGGAGAGCCGTTGCTAACGACGAGGAAGTCCCGCTTGCCATTGCGATAGACATCAAACATGTCTCATCCCCCCGCAGATAATATTAATTAGAGCAAATATGTTTCGTCAGGACTGCTCCAGCTTAGTGGCTTAGATGCTCGAGCGGGTGGTATTCTGGGATGGCGGCCTGTGAATGTCGGTAAAATGCTGGCGGCAGCTAAACGATCAGCTCAGATTTCTGTTTGTATGTTGTTCTCAAGCCACGCCAAGCCGCTTCAACGCTTGGCCTCTTTTGCATTTGGGACATTGGCAATGCCTGGCTACGGTGGCGGTCAGCCCCTTCTCCCGCAAGGGGAAAAGGGAAGAAGGGTGCCTCGCTAGGAGAGCCTACGCTTCTCGAATTCCCCCGCCAGCACCCGCCATTGAAACAGCGGCGAATCCGTTGGCGGTGAGAGTTCGGGCGTCCAGCCGGTGAGCTTCTCAATCGCATAGGTGTCCGTCAGAACGCCGCGCCAACGACGTTCGACCTGGCCAAGCTGCTCGCGCTTCGCCGGGATAGACTCCCACACCGGCGCGCGATTGTCCGGCTCTCGGCCGACGTAGATGCCCGCATGCCCGCGGATCCGATCCATGCCTGGATCGCGAAAACCCTGGAAGCGGCCGCGTTCGTTGATCTCGATGACGGGCACGCGGCCCCTGAACAGCCAGCGCATCATCGCGTAGGTGCGATAGTCCGTGGTCGCGATCCAGGTGGCGCCGGTCTCGTCGAGCGCGGCCTGCGCGCGCGCCGCGACCTGCTCGTAGCCGGCCTCGGCGCCGATCGGATCAATCTTGCCGAGAAAATTCCAGGGCGCGGCGACGTAGTACAGGAATACTATGACGACAAAGGCGATCCCCGAGACGACCGCCGTGTTGAACCAGAACAGGCTCGACCGGATCAGCCGCGCCGACCGGTTTTCACGCGACAGCATGACGAGGTTGACCGCGGCGGCTGCGAAACCGACCGGCCACATGAACATCGGCCAGGTGTCGCCGACCCTGAGCGTCGTCGACTTGAAGAGGAAATAGAGGAACGGCACGAGCACCGCGGTCGACAGCAGGATCGCGACCGGCTCGCGCGTGCGGTAGCCGCGCCACGCCGTCATCACGAGGCCCGACAGCACCACCGGCAGCATGACGAAGCCGACCAGGCCGAATTGCAGGCCGATGTAGTCGCCGATCGTGCGCAGCGAGATGCCGTAATTGGCGGTGGCCCGCACGCCCTGGAAACGGAACGAGGCCCAGTCGTGCTGTGCGTTCCAGATCAGCACCGGGGAGAACACGGCAATCGCGATCAGCACCGCGAGATAAGGGTAAGGACTGCGCAACCAGCGCCAGCGCCAATCCGGCACCAGCAGAAACGCGGCAACCGCAGGCGCGAACATGATCGCGGTGAATTTCGACAGCATCGACAGCCCGGCGAACAGCCCGGCCGCAAGCCACCAGCGTCCGTCGCCGCTCTGTGCGAGCCGCACCAGCGACCACATCATCGCCACCGCGAACGGGATCATGGCGACGTCGGGCGCGACCTTGGCCATCAGCAGGCCGTAATAGAGCGCAGCCTCCGGCATCAGTATCGCGAACATGATGGCGCGCGCATCATGCGTGAGGCGGCGGACGATGTCGGCGAGCAGCAGCTGCGTGACGAGCATCGCGACGATGCCACTGAGGCGGACGCCTAGCACAGTGTCGCCGAAGATCGCGGTGCCCAGGCGGATCAACCAGGCGATCATGGGGGGATGATCGAGGAAGCTGAGCGCAGCCTCCTTCGACCAGGTCCAGTAATAGGCCTCGTCGGTGCGCAGTTCGATGGCGGAAGCATAGACGATCCGCAGCACGGTCATCGCGGCGATGATCAGCACGGCCACGAGGAGGGGCCGGCGCACGGCGCCGTTGGAGGGGATGGTGATATCAGGGGCTGTCGTCACGGCCGCGCTTTTCGCCAACCTGCGGGGGGGAGTCAATGCAGGCAGCCGCGCATACCGGTGTCGTCCTGGGGCGCGACGAAGTCGCGAGCCCGGGACCCATAGCCACTGGGAGGAATCGTGGCGCGAGCTGGTACCACGAGTCTTCGCCAAACGCCTCCCTGTGGCTACGTGTCCCGGATCGGCGCGCCGCTTCGCGGCGCTTGTCCGGGACGACAGCGGTGGGTGTGGCGCGCGCCTTTGCCCACCCTACGGTTCTGTAACCTTCCCGCGCATGTGATCCGGCCAACCGTCCGCCGGCGGAATTAAACGCTAGGCTGGCTGTTCTCCTTCATGAACTGATACAACCGAATCATGGCCACCGCTCCCGTACACATGCCCGAACTCGTCCGCGCGACCAGCGTGCGGCAGGTGCGGCTGGTCTGCGGAATTATCCTGTTCGCTTACGTGGTCAGCCATTTCCTCAACCATGCGCTCGGCAACATCTCGGTCGATGCCATGGAGGTCGGGGTCTACTACCACACGCTATTCTGGCAGTTCCTGCCGGTTGCGATCGTGTTCTATACGGCCGCGCTCACCCATATGGGGCTCGGCGTCTACGCCTTGTATCAGCGCCGGCAGTTCCGCTGGCGCACGATCGAGCCGCTCCAGCTTGCGCTGGGCTTAAGCATTCCCGCCCTCGTCATGGCACATGTGATCGGCGTGCGGCTCGGCCAGACGCTGTACGGACACCAAAAACTCTATCCGCAGGAACTCTACCTGTTCTTCGTCGCGTCGAACCGCATCTGGACGATGACGATCCTTCTCGTCATCGCCTGGGTGCACGGCTGCATCGGCATCTATTTCTGGCTCCGCCTGAAACCGTTCTTTGTGCGCGCGGCCCCCTATCTGCTCGCGGCCGCCGTGCTGATCCCGACGCTGTCGCTGCTCGGTGTCTACCAGGGCGGGCGCAGCATCGTCGTCGAGGCCGACGACGGGGAATGGCGCACGCATAATCTCACCCGCCGCCAGCTCGGCACGACGGCCGAAGCCGAGACGCTCGACCGCATCACCGGCGGCCTCACCATCGGCTATGTCGGCCTGCTCGGGCTGGCGCTGGTGGCGCGCGGTGTACGCGCCTTACGCGAACGGCGCCGCGGCATGATCGCGCTGTCCTACGGCAACGGCAAGACGGTGCGCGTGCCGAAGGGCCTCTCCGTGCTGGAAGCAAGCCTGCGCCACAATGTGCCGCATGCCAGCGTCTGCGGCGGCCGCGCCCGCTGCTCGACCTGCCGCATCCGCATCATCGGCGACCATGCCGCCCTGCCCGAGCCGTCGCAGCGCGAGGCCTTCGTGCTTGCGCGCGTCGGCGCCGCCGATCCCTCGATCCGGCTTGCCTGCCAGCTGCGGCCGGACTCCGACCTCTCCTTCTTCCAGCTCTTCATGCCGCATACGTTGTCGGCGAATGCGCACGCCTCGACGCCGGCACGGATCGGTCAGGAGCGCTATCTCGTCAGCCTGTTCGTGGACATGCGCGGCTCGACGCAGCTTGCCGAGAAACGGCTGCCGTTCGACACGGTCTTCATCGTCAACCGTTTCCTCGGCGCCGTCTCGCAGGCCGTCATCGAGAACGGCGGCCAGCCGAACCAGTTCGTCGGCGACGGCATGCTGGCGCTGTTCGGGCTCACCGCCGATCCGCAAACGGCCTGCCAGCAGGCGCTGAAGGCCGCCGCAGGCATTGCCACACATATCGACGAGCTCAACGAGCTCCTGAGCCACGATCTGCGCCAGCCGATCCGCTTCGGCATCGGCCTTCACGGCGGCGAGGTCATCATCGGCGACATCGGCTATCGCGATCACATCGTCTTCACCGCGCTCGGCGATGCCGTCAACGTCGCCGCCCGGCTCCAGGACATGACCAAGACACTGGCCTGCGAAGCCATCGTCTCGGAGGAGGTCCGCCGCACCGCCGGCCTTGCCGACGATTCGCTGCCACAGCAGGAGGTCGCGATCCGCGGCCGCGACGAGCCCATGGCCGTGCGCGTCGTCGCGGACGCCAGGGAGCTGTCGGCGCTCGTTGATCGAAGCGAGCGCGTCGCGGCTTGACCTTTCTTCACCTCTCTCCGCGGGCGGGGCGAGGGAACGCACCGCCGACGCGGTGAGAGCCTGGCTCGCAATCGTCGCCGCGTAACACCGGCTCGCTGCAGCGCAGCGGCATGGGCCTGCTGCGAAAGCACGAATTGACTTCGTCCCGATCGTTGCGACAGATGAGCGCAGGATCGCGGTGATGACCGCTGGTCCAACGAAAAGCTCCGGGAGGAGACCACATGTTCGATCGACGCGACCTGCTCAAGGGAGCGGGGCTTGCCGCTCTTGCGGCCACACTGAATTCCACCAGGGCGCTGGCGCTCGACACCGTCACCCTGCCCTTCGCCAATGGCGAACGGCCGCTGGTAAAGTATCCGCAGAAGCGGCCGATGATCGGACTGACCAGCCGGCCGCCGCAGCTCGAGACGCCGTTCGCGGTGTTCAACGACGGCCCGATCACGCCGAATAACGCGTTCTTCGTGCGCTACCACCTCTCGGACCTGCCCTACAATCTCGATCCCGACAAGTTCACGCTCGAGGTCAAGGGCAAGGTCGACAAGCCGCTCAAGCTGTCGCTCAAGGACATCAGGAAAATGAAGGCGACCGAGATCGTCGCCGTCAACCAGTGCTCCGGCAACAGCCGCGGCTTCTCCGAGCCGCGTGTCGCCGGTGGCCAGCTCGCCAATGGGGCGATGGGCAATGCGCGCTGGCGCGGCGTGCCGCTGAAGGCCGTGCTGGAGATGGCGGGCGTGCAGAGCGGCGCCAAGCAGGTCACCTTCAACGGCATGGACGGCCCCGTCAGCGACAAGACGCCGGATTTCGTCAAGGCGCTCGATCTCGATCATGCCACCGACGGCGAGGTGATGCTGGCCTATGGCATGAACGGCGAGGATTTGCCGTTCCTCAACGGCTTCCCGCTGCGCCTGATCGTGCCCGGCTATTACGGCACCTACTGGGTCAAGCACCTCAACGAGATCACCGTCATCGACAATGTCTATGACGGCTTCTGGATGAAGTCGGCCTATCGCATTCCGGACACGCCGAACAATGCGGTCGAGCCGGGCACCGCGCCGAAGGCGACGATCCCGATCAACCGCTTCACCATCCGTTCCTTCATCACCAGCGTTCCCGACGGCGCCAAGCTGAAGGCCGGCGGCACGACGCTGCGCGGCATCGCCTTCGACGGCGGCAAGGGCATCAAGGACGTCCAGGTTTCCACCGACGGCGGCAAGACCTGGGCCAGCGCCAAGCTCGGCAAGGATCTCGGCAAATACTCATTCCGTGAATGGAAGCTGCCGGTGAAGCTCGCGGCGGGCGCCCACGAGCTCAAGGTGCGCGCCACCGGCAATGGCGGCGAGACCCAGCCGGATGCGCCACGCTGGAACCCGGCGGGTTATCTACGCAACGTCGTCGAAACCGTCCGCGTGACCGTGGCCTGAGGGAGAATGATCATGCAGCGCACCGTTCTCCTCGCCGTCTCACTCGCCGTCGCCGCAATGGTCGGTTCGGCGCTTGCAGCGCCGCTCAACTACAAGACGCCCGACGAGGTCGCCGCCTTCAAGCCAGGCCCCAATCTCGAGGTCGTGCAGGGCAATTGCAGCGCATGCCACTCGGCCGATTACGTCAACACGCAGCCGCCGATGAAGGACAAGAAGGGCTTTTGGCAGGCCGAAGTGACCAAGATGATCAAGGTCTATGGCGCCCCGATCGACGATACCGATGTCGGCAAGATCGTCGATTATCTGGCCGCGACTTATTGACGGATGGCGCGCGGCGTGCCGATCAATTGACCGCGAAACGGGCAAAACCGGCAAAAACGCCACGAAGTTGAGCGGAATCCTGCGAAATGCCGATATGGTTTGAGCTACCAAGCCGGCCACATTCCGCGTATCCTGTTAGGACCGAACCGGCCGGTTGGCGGGGACTGGCGGTTCGAGATCTCGGAGGAAGACCCGCGGAGAAGACGTGATGGCTAAAGGTACGGTCAAGTGGTTCAACCCGACGAAGGGTTATGGATTTATCCAGCCTGCGTCGGGCGGCAAGGATGTGTTCGTGCATATCTCGGCAGTGCAGAAAGCCGGTCTGTCGTCCCTGAACGAAGGACAGACGGTGGAATACGAAGAGATCGCAAACCGGGGCAAGACCTCCGCAGAGAACCTCAAAGTATAAGCCCGGCAGCCATTGCTGCCTCCCGGATTGATCCGGGAGCCGGGCCAAAAAAATTTTAGAAGACGGCCGGTGCATTCGACGACAGGCGTTGCGATTGCACGAGGATAGCTGTTTTGCCTTTGAAGGCCGCTTGTTCAACGCCACAGCAATGGCAATCGCGACGGCATTTCTTTATTCCACCGGCAACGGTGCGTCGCGCTTGATCTCTTCCATCACCGCATAGGTTCGCGTCTCGCGCACGCCCGGCATCGACAGCAGGGTCTCGCCGAGGAAGCGTCGATAAGCGGTCATGTCCGCAAGCCGCGCCTTCACAAGATAGTCGAAGCCGCCTGCAACCATGTGACACTCCAGCACCTCGGGCGCGAGTTTCACCGCGCGTGCAAAGCGCTCGAAATTGTCCGGCGTGGTCTTGTCGAGCAGCACCTCGACGAACACCAGGAGCCCGAGGCCGAGCCGGTGCGGATTGAGCCGCGCCCCATACCCCTCGACGAAGCCCTCACGCTGCAACCGCTTCAGCCGCTCGCCGATCGAGGTCGGCGAGAGCCCGATGCGTTCGGCGAGCTCGACATTGGCTATGCGCCCATCCTGCTGCAGAACCGCGAGGATTTTCCGGTCGATTCGATCGAGTTCCATATTTCTTGCGGGTTATATGTAAATGATCTTCATTTTCTAAGGCAAAATGGCTAACTTGTCTATCGAACTACGGTAATGCGGGCCTTATCCTGGGCTTCAACGACAGGACACGCCATGCCGAACATCCCGCCTTCCTTTTCCGCCCCCTACGCGCCCGATGACGCCGAGATTGCCACGCGGCTCTTACCGGCTTCGCATCTCAGTCCGCCGCAGGAGGCGCGGATCGACCGCACCGCGACGCGGCTGATCGAGGCGATCCGCAAGCGCGACGACCGGCTTGGCGGTGTCGAGGACATGCTGCGTGAGTTCGCGCTCTCGACCAAGGAGGGGCTCGCCCTGATGGTACTGGCCGAGGCGCTGCTCCGCGTGCCCGATGCGCGCACCGCGGACCAGTTCATCGAGGACAAGCTCGGCGAGGGCGACTTCATCCACCACGAGACCAAGTCGACGGCCTTTCTGGTCAACGCGTCGGCCTGGGCGCTCGGCCTCTCGGCACGGGTGATCCAGCCCGGCGAGACGCCCGACGGCACCATCGGCCGGCTGGTGAAGCGGCTGGGCGCGCCGGCGGTGCGCACCGCCACGCGCCAGGCGATGCGGCTGATGGGCAATCATTTCGTGTTAGGGGAGACCATTGAGCAGGCGCTGGAGCGGGGTAAGCCCCGCTCCAGCCAAAAGACGCGCTACTCCTTCGACATGCTCGGCGAAGGCGCGCGCACGGCGGCGGACGCCAGGCGCTATTTCGACGCCTATGCCAGTGCGATCGAGACCATCGGCAAGGCTGCGGGCAGCCATCCCCTGCCCGACCGTCCCGGCATCTCCGTCAAGCTCTCGGCGCTGCATCCGCGTTTCGAGGCGATCAGCCGCAACCGTGTGATGCGCGAGCTGGTGCCGCAACTGCTCGACCTGGCGCAGCGCGCCAAGGCCCATGATCTGAACTTCACCGTCGATGCCGAGGAAGCCGACCGGCTGGAGCTGTCGCTCGACGTGATCGCGGCAACGCTCGCCGATCCTTCGCTCAGCGGCTGGGACGGCTTTGGGCTGGCGATCCAGGCCTATCAGAAGCGCGCCAGCGCCGTGATCGACTATGTCGACGCGCTCGCCCGCGCGCATGACCGCAAGCTGATGGTGCGGCTGGTCAAGGGCGCCTATTGGGACACCGAGATCAAGCGCGCGCAGGAGCGCGGGCTGGACGGCTATCCCGTGTTCACGCGCAAGGCGATGACGGATCTGAACTACGTCGCCTGCGCGTCAAAACTGCTCGGCTTGCGGCCGCGCATCTTTCCGCAATTCGCCACCCACAACGCGCTGACGGTCGCAACCGTGCTGGAGCTTGCGCAAGATGGCGGCGGATTCGAATTCCAGCGCCTGCACGGCATGGGCGAAGCGCTTTACGAGCAGCTCGCCAAGGATCACCCCGACATCGCTTATCGTACCTATGCCCCGGTCGGCAGCCACCGCGACCTGCTCGCCTATCTGGTGCGGCGGCTGCTGGAGAACGGCGCCAACTCGTCGTTCGTGGCGCAGGCGGCCGACTATCGTGTGCCGGTTGTGGCGCTGTTGCAGCGTCCGGCAGATGCCATTGTCCGGCCGCAAGCGGCGGCCCATCCCAAAATCCCGTTGCCGGGCGATCTCTTCGCGCCGGAGCGGCGCAATTCGCGCGGCGTCGAATTCGGCGCGCGCGCGGCGCTCGACCGGCTGCTGGCAGACGTGAAGGCCGAGGCAGCCGACCTCAGGCCGATCGCGGATGCGACGGCGGATCAAGCCAATGCGGCGGTGACTGCAGCGCGCGCCGGTTTTGCCGCATGGAGCCGAACGCCGGCGGCCACGCGCGCGGCCGCACTGGAGCAGGCCGCGCATCTGTTGGAAAGCCGAGGCGCCCATTTCATCGCGCTGCTGCAAGCCGAGGGCGGCAAGACGCTGGATGATGCGCTGTCGGAGCTGCGCGAGGCCGCAGACTTCTGCCGCTACTATGCCGCACAGGGCCGAAAGCTGTTCGGCGTTGATGCCGCCATGCCGGGCCCGACCGGCGAGAGCAACGCGCTCGCCATGCGCGGTCGCGGCGTCTTCGTCGCGATCTCGCCCTGGAATTTCCCGCTGGCGATCTTCCTCGGCCAGGTCACGGCGGCACTGATGGCAGGCAACAGCGTGGTGGCAAAACCCGCCGAGCAGACGCCGCGCATCGCGCGTGAGGCCGTCACCCTGCTGCACGAGGCCGGCATTCCCAAGAGCGCGCTGCATCTCGTCACCGGCGATGGCCGCATCGGCGCCGTGCTGACCGCGCATGCCGACGTCGCGGGCGTCGTCTTCACCGGCTCGACCGAGGTCGCGCGCCTGATCAACCGGACGCTCGCCGCCAAGGACGGGCCGATCGTGCCGCTGATCGCGGAGACCGGCGGCATTAACGCCATGATCGCGGATGCGACCGCGCTGCCTGAGCAGGTCGCCGACGACGTCGTGACCTCTGCCTTCCGTTCGGCCGGCCAGCGCTGCTCGGCGCTGCGGCTGCTGTTCGTGCAGGAGGACGTCGCCGATCGCATGATCGAGATGATCGCAGGCGCCGCAGGTGAACTTGGAATCGGCGACCCCGCAGATGTCGCAACCCATGTCGGGCCGGTGATCGACGTTGAAGCCAAGCAGCGCCTCGATGCACATATCGCGCGGATGAAGTCGGAGGCGCGGCTGCACTTTGCCGGCACCGTGCCCGACGGCTGCTTCGTCGCCCCGCACATTTTCGAGCTCAAGGACGCCGGCCAGCTCACCGAGGAGGTATTCGGCCCGATCCTGCATGTCGTGCGCTATCGCGCGGAAAACCTCGATCGCGTCCTGCAAGCGATCGAGCGCAGCGGCTACGGGCTCACGCTCGGCGTTCATTCCCGCATCGACGACACCATCGAGGCGATCATCGACCGCGTGCAGGTCGGCAACATCTACGTCAACCGCAACATGATCGGCGCCGTGGTCGGCGTGCAGCCGTTCGGCGGCAACGGTCTGTCCGGAACCGGCCCGAAAGCGGGCGGCCCGCATTACCTCGCGCGCTTTGCGACCGAGCAGACGGTGACGATCAACACCGCCGCTGCCGGTGGTAATGCAGCCCTGCTTGCGGGGGAGGAGTGAGCTCCGCTTCCGGATTCGCGTCCTCACGACAATGCGCGATATCAGTTCCATCATCCTGAGGTGCGAGTGGCGCGATGCCAAGCATCGCGCCGGGAGCCTCGAAGGATGAACGGCCGCCCGGATGCAGCCAGGCCGTCGCCCTTCGAGGGCCGCTTTGCGGCCACCTCAGGGTGACGGATCACAGCAATGAGCCCTGCGCCTGGCGCCGTTGCATCCCGGCGAAACATCGGTCTAATGCTGCCATGACTTGGCCGGCGCCAATTCCAGCGCGCGGGAAACAACAAGAGCGAGGGAGCAACGCCGCGATGGAAAAGGGCATTTTTGCAGGGCTCAAGGTTCTGGATTGCGCGAGCTTCATCGCAGCGCCCGCGGCCGCGACCGTGCTGTCGGATTTCGGCGCCGACGTCATCAAGATCGAGCCGCCCGGCGCCGGCGACCCCTACCGCAATCTGCCCAACATTCCGGGCTATCCGACCAGCGAGCACAATTTCGCCTGGCTGCTGGAGGCCCGCAACAAGAAGAGCATCGCGCTCGACCTCTCCAAGCCGGAGGCGCAGGCCGTGCTCTACAAGCTGGTCGAAGAGGCCGATGTCTTCATCACCAACATGCCGCCGCCGGTGCGCGCCAAGCTCGGCATCACCTATGACCATCTCGCCCATCTCAACGACCGGCTGATCTACGCCTCGTTCACCGGCTATGGCGAAAAGGGCGAAGAGGCCAACAAGCCCGGCTTCGACAGCAACGCCTATTGGGCGCGCTCAGGCCTGATGGACCTCGTCCGCGCCGACACCCACACGACGCCGGCCCGCTCGGTCGCCGGCATGGGCGACCATCCCTGCGCCATGGCGTTCTATGGCGCGATCGTCACCGCGCTGTATCAGCGCGAGAAGACTGGCAAGGGCTCGCATGTCGCCTCCAACCTGATGGCGAATGGGGTGTGGGCGGCAAGCGTGCTGGCGCAGGCCAAGCTCTGCGGCGCCAAGTTCGCTGAGAGACGCCCGCGCGAGCGCGCGCTCAATGCCGTCGCCAACCACTACCAGTGCAAGGACGGCCGCTGGCTGATCCTGTCGCTGCTGAGCGAGGAGAAGCAGTTTCCGACGCTGGCCAAGTGCCTGGGACGCGAAGACCTCATCACCGATCCGCGCTTTGCCACCAAACCCGACCGCCACGCCCGCTCGGTCGAGCTGATCAAGATCTTCGACGAGACCTTCGCGACCAAGGATCTCGCCGAATGGCGCAAGATCCTCGACGGCAACGGCCTCGTGTTCGGCATCGTCGGCATTTTGGACGACATCCCGAACGACAAGCAGATGCTCGACAACGAGGTGCTGGTGCCGTTCGAGAACGACACCATGCTCACCATCTCGAGCCCGATCTGGATCGACGGCGCCAAGAAGGTGCAGCCGCGCAAGCCGCCGGCCGTCGGCGAGCACAGTGACGAGATTTTGCGCGGGGCGGGATACGACGAGAAGGCGATCAAGCAGCTGCGAGGTTCGGGCGCTGTTGGCTAGGGTTGGCACGTCCTCGCAACCTCGTCATTGCGAGCGCAGCGAAGCAATCCAGAATCCCACCGCGGATGCATTGCTGGATTGTTTCGCTGCGCTCGCAATGACGGCGTGGAAGCATCCCGGTATAATCACCGGCAAAGCTCCCGCGCCGTGAGGTCCCATGCCCAGCTACCGCTTGCACTACTTCCCGGAGTCCGGCAACAGCTACAAGCTGGCGCTGATGCTCACGCTCTGCGGCGAGAGGTTCGAGCCGGTGTGGACCGATTTCGGCGGCGGCGTCACGCGCACGGCGGAGTGGCGCAAGGCCGTGAACGAGATGGGCGAGATTCCCGTGCTCGAGGTCGACGGCGTGAAGATGACGCAGACGGCGCCCCTCCTGCTCAAGCTTGCCGAGCAGTACGGCCGTTTCGGCGCCGAAACGGAGGACGAAAAATTCGAGCTGCTGCGCTGGCTGTTCTGGGACAACCACAAGCTCACCGGCTACATGGCAACCTATCGCTTCATGCGGGCGTTCACCGAGAAGAACGACCCGCAGGTGCTGAAGCATTTTCGCCGGCGGCTCGAGGACTTTCTCGGCATTCTCGACGGGCATCTCCGGCACAACGCCTTCGCGATCAGCACGAGGCCAACGGTCGCCGATATCTCGATGATGGCCTATCTGCACTATCCGAGCGACGAGCACGGCTTTGATTTCGCCACGAGCCATCCCGCGATCCACGCCTGGCTCGGGCGCATGGCCGCACTGCCCGGCTGGAAGCCGGCCTACGAGCTCTTGCCCGGCAAGCGGATGACGAATTACGCGACGTGAGGGCGCACGCACCGAATTCTCAGCGCCGTCATGGCCGGGCTTGTCCCGGCCATCCACGATCTTGAGCGCGGAGACGAGAACGTGGATGCCCGGGACAAGCCCTGGCATGACGAAAGAGAGTGCGACTACCTCAGCGCCAGCCAGCCTAGAGTGAACAAAATCCCGCCGACGATGACGACCACCGCGACCGCCCAGGTGCTGACGCGGATGCTGCCGGTGACCTGCTTGGCTTCCTCATTGCGCGCGATCTCGCGATTGCGCTCTTTGTTGGCTTCGCTCGAGTCCGTCATGGGTGATCCAAATCGGTCGGTTTCTTGCGCATGATCTTATCGAAAAACCGCTACACACTTTTCCGGATCATGCGCTAGCGCGTCTTGATGAAGCACATGCCGATGCGGCTCGATGCCGCGGCAGCCTGACAGGTGAGACCTTTAGCACAGCTCCATGACGTAAAACTCCTGTCCGGCGCTCCCGATCCCGCATTTTGCAGGGAACAATGGGCACCCCAGCCATCCTGATATTCGGTACCGGCCAGCTCCCCGCTGCCGCGGGTCTGCGGTCGGCTGGCAAATCCGCGTGAGAAATCAGGGCGTTTGCCCGCGGCGAATGCGGTCAGGATGTCGCGGCGTCGGAGCTGGTCACCGAAGAAATGCGGCGAAGCCGGCACGATGGTGGAATTAGACGGCTTGTCCGCGAGCCAGTCGACGCCGGGGAAATGGAAGCCGCCGATGCCGCGGGTCTGGTGGCAGCCGGCGCAGGTGACGTCGTTGAGGCGGCGCTGGAAGCCCGCGACCGAACGGATGTTCTGCATGTCCCCGCGCGCGGCCGCCTGCTTCAACGCGCCGACAACGTCGTTGTCGGTGAAGACGGGATTGTCCTTGCCCTCCCCTTTTCCTTCCCCTTGCATCATGCCGAACTCCGGCTGCAATGCGGAGGCATCGAGGCCGGCAGGCGTCAACACCACCGCGGCCTTCGCCAGAAACTTCTCGGGGATCAGCACCGTGCCACGATCGAACTCACGAAGATTGTCCGGCGCAAGCAGCCAGGCCTTGAAGTCACGTCGAAGCGCGTCATCCGCGAGAATCCGATCACGGTCGATCTGGTTCTCCAGCGTCGATTCCTCGAACTGTTTCGTGGCGGCGTTGTACTTGAACACCTTGAGCAGATAGTCGGAGCGGAAATCGTGCAACGCCGATTTCGGCGCGATGGAGATCTGGATGTTGGTTTCGATGCGATCGAGCATGGCATCGTAAGGATAGGAGCTGCTGCCGATCAGCCCCTGCCAGTCGCCATTGTCGAGCCAGCGCCGCGCGACCTCGGCGCAGGTGACCGGCTTGCCGTTCGCATCGGTCTGGCGCGCATCCCTCGCCTTCATCACCAGATTGAGCGTCATCGGCAGCCGCGTTGCGTTCTTGCCGCCGTCCGGCCTGGTCTCGAAATGCGCCAGTCGATAGATCAGCCGGATCTCGCCGCAGGAGTCTTCCGCGACATAGGCGCGGTCCATGCGGTTGACGATGCCCGCCAGGACAAAGCGCGTGTCGCGGGATTTCAGATTGGCCCGGTCGAACAACTGCACGTCAAAGCCTTCGCCGACGCCGATGGTCTCGATCGGATATGCCGCCTTCTGCCCGATGATGTAGCGGTCGAATTCCGCGTCGATCGCGGGGGGAATTCCCTTGAGCTGCGACAGCTGCGAAAACAGCAGATCGGTCGTCAGCGGAAAGTCCGCGTTCCGTTCCGGCCACAGCAGGCGCGAGATCGTGAGCGCGTCGTGCTGGTCGAGCTTGCGCAGGAGATCGGGATCGGTGATCGCCGTGCCGCGCGTCAGCGGCGCGTTGTCCGCGGCGAAAAGCGACACGGTGCCGCCCAGCAAGACGACGGCAGCAACGAGAATTCGCAATGCGCGGCTCATGCCTGAGGTAACACCGCGCAAGCCGGCCTATTCAAGTAAAAAGGCGCTTCACACGGTGGTGAAGCGCCTCTTTGAAGATCGGATATCGAACGCTCAGCGCGCGACGATAAGGCCCTTGCTGGTGACGACGACCCAGCGGCCGTCCTGGCGGCGGATCGCGTCGACGCGGCCAATTCCGGGGATGGGGTCGCCGGCGTAGACCTCGTAGAGGCCTCCGCGGCCCTCGATCAGCGCGCCTCCATTGGCGACGTCGCGCAGCACCCAGCCGTCGATCGTCGGCAACCGGCCGACCTCGGTCTTCGGCGCGGCAGGGACCGGAACCGGTGCGGCGGCGGCGGTCGCAACCTGGGTCGGCGCGATCGAGCCGGTGGTCTCCTTCGCGGCTGCCGCTGCGGCCTGCGCGGGGGCCGCGGGCGGCGTGGCGCGGAGCTTGTCGACGGCCTCCGACAACTTTGCGATTTTTGCCATCGGTTCGGCCTGGGCCTTCTCGAGCTTGTCGAGGCGGTCGTTGGTTCGGTTGAACTGACCGAGGCCGGTCTTGGAGGTGTGCTCGACGTTGGCCTTCAGCGCGACGACGTCGGCATCGATCCGGGCGACAGAGGCGTCCAGCGCGCTGGTGTCGGCGACCTGCGCCGGCGCGGGGGCCGGGGCTGCGAAGTGCATCATGCCGGCGGTCGCGAGCGCGCCGCTGATGGCGCCGACGCAGGCCGCGATCGCCACCACCGCGGCCATCGCCGACAGGCGGCGCTTGCCGCCGGTCTCGCGCGGCTCGTCCGCCTTCACATGCGGGGCAAACTCCTCGCGCTCCCAGGAGCGCTCCGAGGGCGCCATGACGATAAGCTTGCCGGGCTTCGGCTCGGGCTTGGTCTCGGCCTTCGGCTCAACCCTGGCTTCGAACTTCGGAACTTCGATCCGCGGCGGCTCGATCTTGGGAGCCTCGGCCTTCACCGGATCCGGCTTGGGCAACGTCTCATGGTCGGGAGCAATCGAGGGGGCCTCGATCCCGGCAGCCTCGACAGCCGGCGCGGTCGCGGCGGCTTCGACGACGCTGTTGTCCTGGGCAGCCTGCTCAGCCATTGGTTCGCTCACAGTTCAAATACTCCACGCTGGATTGACCTTTTGGTAACTTTCATTGCTTGCGAAATCCTTACCTCGGGACCCGCTTACCGAAATTTTAGGAAGTCATCCGGGGCCGAATTTGGCCGGGAACGTGGAACCGGTGTGGCGGGCGTGAAACAAATTGTAAGCGGGGGAAGATGAACGGCCGCGCAACGGCCGGGCCGTCGCCCTTCGAGGGCCGCTGAAGAAGCGGCCACCTCAGGGTGACGGTCAGAGAGTTGAGCGCGCTGCATCCACCTCGTCATTGCGAGCGCAGCGAAGCAATCCAGAGCCTTTCCGCAGAGGCGGTCTGGATTGCTTCGCGGTCACATCACCACCGGCGCATCCGGCAGCTCGTTCGCACGCGGGCCTTGGGGCGGGAAATGCCGCGCCAGCTCCTGCGATACCGCCTCAATGCCGCCGATCACGCCTCGCTCGAACTGGCCGGAGGCGAACTCGGCCTCCATCGCGCGGCAGATGCTTTCCCAGCCCTCCCCACCGACCTTCGCGTCAATGCCGCGATCGGCAACGATTTCGACGTCGCGGTCGGCGAGCAGGAGATAGATCAGGACACCGTTGTTGTGCGCGGTGTCCCAGATGCGCAGATGCGAGAACACGTCGAGCGCGCGCGCGCGGGCCGGCTGGTTGCGGAACAGCGGCCTGCCGTCGAGGGCGCCTTCGACGACGAAGCGGACCTGACCGGAATGCGTGGTCTCGCCTTGCTTGATCGCCTGCTCGATGCGGGCGAGCACTCTTGGCGGAAAGATCTGCTTCGCCCGCCAATGATGCTGTACGAGATGTTTGGCAATGCGCTTGATGCTCATGACCGCTACCAGCTCCCCGAGGCGCCGCCGCCGCCAAAACTGCCACCGCCGCCGCTGAAGCTGCCGCTGTCGCTCGACGAGCCACTGCTCCACCCGCCTCCCGAGGAGCCGCTCGACCACGAACCGCCGCGCGACGAGCCCGAGCTTGGCCCTATAGCCGAGAACAGATCGGCCATGAACCCGATGATGAAGCCGAGGACTCCCACAGCCATGGCGAGCGCGACAGAGCCGAGAATGAGCCAGGTCAGCGCCGCGATGATGCCTCCGGTCGCCAATGATCCGAGCAGCCGCCCCAGTATGGCCCGGAAGAACCCGCCGACCCCGATCGAGGCGAACAGCGTCACAATGAAGATCGGTGCGAGATCGTCCAGATTGCCGAAGTTGACGCTGGGTGAAGGAACCGGCAGCGGCTCGCCGTCGATGACGCGGATCATGCGATCGACGCCATCCGAGATGCCGCCGGCGAAATCGCCCGTCCTGAATTTCGGTGTGATGATCTCGTCGATGATCCGCCGCGACGTGACGTCGGTCAGCGCGCCTTCGAGGCCATAGCCGACCTCGATGCGCAAATGCCTGTCGTTCTTGGCGACGACGAGAATCGCGCCGTCGTCCACCTTCTTGCGGCCGATCTTCCAGGCGTCCGCGACGCGAATGGAAAACTGCTCGATCGTCTCCGGGGCCGTCGTCGGTACGATCAGGACGGCGACCTGGCTGCCCTTGCGCGTCTCGAAGTCACGCAGTTTTTGCGACAGCGCGGCGATGTCGCTGCTCGACAGCGTGCCGGTCTGATCGACCACGCGGCCGGTGAGCTGCGGCACGGTGACATCGGCCAAGGCGGGGAAGGCAAAGGTAAGTGCAAGCGCGAGAAAGAGGGCAACGCACAGTGAAACAGCAGAACAAGCGCGCCACAACCTCGCTGTCATCGCCCGGCTTGACCGGGCGATCCAGTATTCCAGAGACGCCAGAGGACTACGCAGGAGCCGCGGCGTACTGGATTCCCCGCCTTCGCGGGGAATGACAGCGGAGTGTGTGGCGCGCATTGGGGGCGAACGCGCTTACTTCGACGGCGCAGGCGCCGGGTTGAAATCGACCTTCGGCGCGGTCGAGATTTCCTTCTCGTTGTCGACCGAGAAGTTCGGCTTATCCTTGTAGCCGAACATCATCGCGGTGAGGTTGCTCGGGAAGGAGCGAATGGTGACGTTATAATCCTGCACCGCCTTGATGTAGCGATTGCGCGCCACCGTGATGCGGTTCTCGGTGCCTTCGAGCTGCGACATCAAGTCCTTGAACAGCGCGTCCGACTTGAGCTGCGGGTAGTTCTCGGTGACGACGAGGAGACGCGAGAGCGCGCTGGAGAGCTCGCCCTGGGCGGCCTGGAATTTCTGGAACGCGGCCGGGTCGTTCAACACCTCGGGCGTGGCCTGGATGCTGCCGACCTTGGCGCGGGCATTGGTGACGCCGAGCAGCACGTCCTTTTCCTGCTGGGCAAAGCCCTTTACCGAATTGACGAGATTGGGCACGAGATCGGCGCGGCGCTGATACTGGTTCACGACCTCGGACCAGTTGGCCTTGATCTGCTCGTCCTCGCTCTGGATCGCGTTGTAGCCGCAATTGGTCAGGCTGAGCGACGCCAGCGCCGCCAGCACGGTGAGGATCTTGCGCATCAAATTTCTCCCGGTGAAATCTGGCGCAAACTACCAGATTGCGGGCGAAAAGCAGCCGATTTACGCAAGCCTCTTGCCTATCCCTGGCCGACATAGTCAACTTGAGCAAAACAAGAACGGAAACGCCAGGGGGAACGCGATGACCTCGTTCGAGACCATCCTCGTGGAGAGGCCGGATCCGGCGATTACACGGGTCGTGATGAACCGGCCCGAGGCGCGCAACGCGCAAAACCTGCAAATGACCTACGATATCAACGCCGCCTTCGATGCGGCGGTGCAGGACGATACGGTCAAAGTCATCATCCTCGCCGGCAACGGTCCGCACTTCTCCTCCGGCCACGATCTGCGCCCGGGCGGCAAAAATGCCGCAGGCGTCGATTTTCCGCCGGTAGGAAATTGGGGCGGCTTTGCCGAACCGAACGCGCACGGACGTTTCGCGCGCGAACAGGAAATCTATCTCCAGATCACGCGGCGCTGGCGCAACCTCGCCAAGCCGACCATTGCCGAGGTGCATGGCAAATGCATCGCCGGCGGCCTGATGCTGGCCTGGGCCTGCGACCTCATCGTCGCCAGCGACGATGCGCAATTCTGCGATCCCGTGGTCACCATGGGCGTCTGCGGCGTCGAATGGTTCGTGCATCCCTGGGAGTTGGATGCGCGCAAGGCCAAGGAATTTCTGTTCACCGCCGACAGCTGGAGCGCGCAGGAGGCGCATCAGCTCGGCATGGTCAACCGGGTCGTGCCGCGCGCGGAACTCTCGGCATCCGTGATGGAGCTGGCGCTCAGGATCGCAGCAAAGCCGTCCTTCGCGCTGAAGCTGACCAAGGAGGCGGTGAACCGCTCCGTCGACGTGATGGGCCAGCCCGCCGCGATCGACCAGGCCTTCGCGCTGCATCAGCTCTGTCACGCCCATAATCTTCAGGAGTTCGGCATGGTGGTCGATCCATCCGGACTTCATCCCTCCGTGCGCAAGCCGGCGGCGGCCGCGGAGTAGATACATGGACCTCAATCTCAGCGACGAGCAACGGCTGCTGCGCGAGAGCGCGGAACGCTTCGTGGCCGAAAGCTACGATGCCGATCACCGCCGCAAGATGGCGAAGGACCCGTCCGGCTTCAGCCCTGATGTGTGGAAGCAGTTCGCCGAGCTCGGCTGGCTGGCGCTGCCGATCGCGGAAGAGTTTGACGGGCTCGGTGGCGGCACGGTCGAGATCGGCATTCTGATGGAAGCTTTCGGCCGCGGGCTGGTGTCCGAGCCGTATGTCGCGACGGTCGTGCTGGGAGCGGCCCTGATCGAGAGATGCGGCAGCACGGCGCAGAAACAGGCTAGGCTGCCGAAGGTCGCGGACGGATCACTCAAACTCGCCTTCGCCCATTCCGAGCGCGCGGCGCGGTTCGATCTCACCAAGGTCGCGACCGTCGCCCACAAGACCGCCCAAGGCTGGCGCCTTGCCGGCAGCAAGATCGCCGTGCTCGACGGCCACGCGGCCGACGAGATCATCATCTCCGCGCATATCCATGATCATCAGGGACCATCGGGACGGATCGGCTTGTTCCTGGTGCCGGCGAAGACGCCGAGCGTTTCGATCAGCGACTATGAGCGCCTCGGCGGCGGACGGGCCTGCAACATAGAGCTATCGGGCGTGGAGCTGCCGGAGGATGCGCTGCTCGGTGACGGCAGCGATGCGCTTTCCGCGATCGAATGGGCCGTCGATCGCACCATGGCCGCGCTTGGCGCCGAAGCCGTCGGCATCATGCAGGTACTGCTCGACACCACGCTCGAATACACTAAGATCCGAAAGCAGTTTGGCCGGCCGCTCTCCGCCAACCAGGTGATCCGCCACCGCCTCGCGGACATGGCGATGCAGGTCGACGAGTCACGCTCGATGGCACTGCGCGCCGCGCTGAAGGCGGATAGCCCGCCGGTCGAGCGCGCGCGGGCCGCGTCGGGTGCGAAAGCGAAGATCGGCAAATGCGCGCGCTTCGTCGGCGAGCAGTCGATCCAGCTCCATGGCGGCATGGGCGTCACGGAAGAACTCGAGGTCGGTGCCTATTTCAAGCGGCTGGTCGCCTTCGACACGCTGTTCGGCGGCAGCGCGCATCACTATGGCCGCCACGCCTGGCTCGGCCGCACCACCCAGCCTGCCTGACGCAAGGAGCGCATCATGGACCTGTCGTTCAATGCCGAGGAGCGCGCCTTCCAGGACGAGGTGCGTGGCTTCATCGCGAAAAATCTCACTGAGGAGATGAAGCGCGCGACCGCGCTGACGCCGTCGGTGTTCTCCGATCCTGATATCGGCATGGCCTGGCAGCGCGCGCTGCACCGGCAGGGCTGGGGCGCACCGGGCTGGCCAGTCGAATATGGCGGCCCGGACTGGACGCCGGCGCAGCGCTGGATTTTCGAGACCGAGAGCGCGCGGGCCGGCGTGCCCAATGTCAATGTGATGGGCGTGAAGATGGTCGGGCCCGTCATCATCGGCTTCGGCAGTCCCGAGCAAAAGAATTTCTACCTGCCGCGGATTCTCTCCGGCGAGGATTATTGGTGCCAGGGCTATTCCGAGCCGGGCTCCGGCTCCGATCTCTCGTCGCTGAAGACGCGCGCGGTGCGCGACGGCGACGACTACATCATCAACGGCACAAAAATCTGGACCACGCATGCGCACCACGCCAACCGCATGTTCGCGCTGGTGCGCACCAGCGACGGGCCGCGGCAGCAGGACGGCATCAGCTTTGTCCTGATCGACATGACGACGCCAGGCATCACCACGCGTCCGATCCTCACCATCGGCGGCGACCACGAGGTCAACCAGGTGTTCTTCGACGACGTGCGCGTACCCGTCGCCAACCGCGTCGGTGAGGAAGGCAAGGGCTGGACCTACGGCAAATATCTGCTCGAGTTCGAGCGCGGCTCCGGCATTGCGTCGGCGAAGCTGCGCGAGGGGTTGAAGGCGATTGCGGAGCTCGCCGAGTCAGATCTGACCGGTCGCGCGATCGACAGTCCCGATATCGCCTCGCGCATCTCCGAGGTCGAAGTCGACATCGACGCGCTGGAGATGACCGAGCTGCGCGTGCTGTCGGCGCTGCAGACCGGACAAAATCCCGGCGCGGTGTCGTCGATCCTGAAGCTGCGTAACAGCGAGATCCGCCAGGCCGTGACGCGACTGGGCGTCGACGTGATCGGTCACGATGCGCTCGCAGTCGAGCCGATGCGCCCGCTCTACAAGCTCAACCACGAGCCCGCGGTGCCTGAGGAGATGCTGACGGTGGTGCCGGAATATCTCAACGGCCGGGCCTATACGATCTTCGGGGGCACCTCGGAAATCCAGCGCGACATCATCGCAAAGATGATGCTGGGGATTTGAGGCTCGTAGTCCGGATGGAGCCACCTACTCGGTGTCGCCCCCGCCTAGTGCGCAATTGCGCACGGGGGCGGGGACCCATAACCACAGGCGGATTTGGTTACGGGGACTCGGAGTTGGCGGCTTCGCGTCAAGCCGCGCCCTGTGGTTATGGGTCCCGGGCTCGCGCTGTGCGCGCCCCGGGACGGCAGTGGAATGTGTCGCGATAGCCCGCGTAACAGCTGCGCTTAGCCCGCAACCTTCGCGTCCCGGATCGCCTTCCAGATCTTCTGCGGCGTCAGCGGCGTGTTGAGCTGGGTGATGCCGAGCTCGGCGAGCGCGTCCATCACGCCGTTGGTGACGCAGGGCGGGCCGCCGATGGCACCGGATTCGCCGCAGCCCTTGGCGCCGAGCGGATTGGTGCGGCAGGGCGCGGAATCGTCTAGCGTCACCACGATCGGCGGCACGTCGTCGGCGCGCGGGATGCAGTAATCCTGGTAGCTGGCGGTGAGGAGCTGACCGTCGGCGTCGTAGGATACGCCTTCGTAGAGCGCCTGGCCGATGCCCTGCGCGACGCCGCCATGGATCTGGCCGGTGACCAGCATCGGGTTCACGGCAACGCCGACGTCGTCGACCGTGGTGTAGCGCACAACGCGGGAGACGCCGGTCTCGGGGTCGATCTCGACCTCGCAGATATGCGTGCCGTTCGGCCAGCTCGGGCCATCGACCTCACCTTCGGAATCGACGCTGAGTTTTGCGCCGCCTTCCTTCTCGGCAAGATCGAACAGGCTGATGCGGCGGTCGGTACCAACCACGGTGAGCATGCCGCCCTGGTACTCGATGTCCTCGACCGAGGTCTCGAGCACGTTCGCCGCCTTCTCACGTGCCTTCTGGATCAGATCGTTGGAGGAGACCGCCACCGCCGTGCCGCCGACGAACAGCGAGCGCGAGCCGACGCTGCCAAAGCCCATGGCGAGATCGGTATCGCCCTGGACCACGTCGATCTTGTCCATGGCAATGCCGAGTGTGTCCGAGATCATCTGGGTGTAGGTGGTCTGCAGCCCCTGCCCCATCGCCATGGTGCCGGAATGCAGGACGACGCGGCCCTGCGAGGTCGCGTGCAGGCTGACCTTCTCGGTGTGGGCGCGGCCGCCGGTCCATTCGATGTAGGAGGTGAGCCCGCGGCCGTAGAGCAGGCCCTTCTTCTTCGCCGCCTTCTTGCGCGCGGCAAAGCCATCCCAATCGGCGAGCTTCACGGCGCGGTCGAGCATGTGGGCGAAGGCACCGGAATCGTAAACCTGCCCGGCAGCGTTGGTGTAGGGCAGCTGCGCAGGCTTGATGTAGTTCGCTTTCCGGATCGCGCGCGGATCCATGCCGATCTTTCGGGCGGCTGCGTCGAACAGGCGCTCGACGATGAACACCGCCTCCGGGCGGCCCGCGCCGCGATAGGCGCCGACAGGCGCGGTGTTGGTCATCACCGACTGCACCTCGAAATGCACCAGCGGTAGATCGTAGACACCGGTCTGCACGAATGGCCCGAGCACCAGCGGGATGATGTTCGCCGCACCCGAGGAGTAAGCGCCGGTGCAGCCGATCGACTTGACGCGATAGGCCAGCACCTTGCCCTTCTCGTCCAGCGCGAAGGAGGCGGTCGAGGTGAGATCGCGGCCGTGCGTGCCGCCGACGAACTCGTCGGTGCGGTCACCGCGCCAGCGGATCTTTTTGTTCAGCTTGGTCGCGGCATAAGCGACGATCCCGTCTTCCGGATAGAGGTTGGTCTTCTGGCCAAAACCGCCGCCGATGTCGCCGACCAGCACGCGTACGCTGTCCTTGGGACGCTTGAGCACGGCTTCCGCCAGCACGTCGCGGGTCGAGGCCGGGGTCTGCGACTGCACGTGCAGGAGGAGGCGGCCGGTTTTCTTGTCAATCTCGGCAATGGTCGAGCGCGGCTCCATCGCGGAGGGCACGAGGCGCTGGCTGACGATGTCGAGCTCGACCGTGTGCGCGGCCTTGGCGAATGCCTCGTCGGCCTTTGCGGCATCGCCATAGCTCATCGCGCCGACGATGTTGTCGGGCGCCTCGGGCCAGACCACGGGCGCACCGGGTTTTACGGCCTCGACCGGATCGACCACCGCGGGCTGCACGTCGTACTCGACCACGATCGCTTCGGCCGCGCTTTGCGCCTCGGTGCGCGACGAGGCGACCACGGCTGCGACCGCCTCGCCGGCATAGCGCACGATCTCATGGGCGAGCAGGCGGCGCGGCGGCACGGTCATCGGCTTGCCGTCCGGGCGCTTGAAGATGCTCAGCGTCGGGATGGTGCCTATATCGTCCCTGACGAGGTCGGCGCCGGTATAGATCGCGGCGACGCCCGGCATCGACGCGGCTGCGCTGGTGTCGATCGCGACGATGTTCGCGTGGGCATGCGGCGAGCGCAGCACATGCAACCACAGCGCGCCCTCCTCCGGCTTGTCGTCGATGAACTGGCCCTTCCCGGTGAGCAGCCGCTGGTCTTCCAAACGCTTGACGGGCTGGCCCGCTCCGAAACGCAAATTGCCGGGAAGAATATTCATTCCGTGGGGTCCTCAGGGTCTTTTCGAAACTGCGGGCAGCCTTTTAGCGGATCGATCGGAGGCATACCAGCCGCGGTTTTAGGCGGGATATGTACGGATTCGTCATGCCCGGGCTCGTCCCGGGCTTCCACGTTCTTTGTGCTGCGGGTTAAGGCGTGGATGGCCGGGTCAAGCCCGGCCATGACGACGGAGGAGCCTAGCCCAGCTCCCGCAGCGCCGCTTCCACCACCTTGCGCGCATCGGCCGTCAGCGCCGCTTGCGGCGGGACGGGATCGCCGACGTCGTAGCCCTGGATCGCTAGCCCGGCCTTGATGCAGGCCGCGAGGTTGAAGCGGGCGAAGGCCTCGTTGATCCGCCACAGCCTGCGCTGGAGCGCTATGGCCTCGTCCCAGCGGCCGGCCTTGCAGAGGTCGTAGAGCGCGACGCTCTGGCGCGGGATGATGCAGGCCGGGCCCGCCATCCAGCCGAGGCCGCCGATCAGCATCACTGCGGCCGGGATATGGGCGGAGGCCGAGAACACGCGCAAGGCATCGCCGCAGCGGTTCATGATCGAGAGCAACCGGCCCGTATTGGTCGAGGCGTCCTTGATGTAGCCGATGCGCGGATGTTCGGCGAGGCGAGCGATGATGTCGAGCGTGAGATCGGAACGCTGAAATTGCGGATTGGTGTAGATGACGACGGGAATGTCCACGGCATCCGCGATGCTGCGGAAGTAGGATTCGACCTGGGCATCGGCGAGCGGAAAATAGGCTTCCAGGATCGCCAGGATGCCGTTGGCACCACACTTCTGATAGGCCTTCGCCTGAGCCACCGCGTCCGCCGTCGACGTGGAGGCGACGCCGGCCACAACCGGCACCCGTCCCTTCGCGGCCTGGATGGTGGTCTGCACGATCGCGGTGCGTTGCGCGGCATTGAGATAGGCGAACTCGCCGGTCGAGCCGAGCGGCGTCAACCCGTGCACGCCTGCGCCAATCAAATCGTCGCAGAGCTTGCCGAGGACTTCGGTGCGCACCGTGCCATCGGTATCGACGGGCGAAACGAGATAGGGAAAGACGCCGTGAAAATCGGGCATGTCAGGCTGAACCCCGGAAAACTGGCTAGCGCCTGACCGGTATTAGCAATGCCCGCGCCGGCGATCAAATCCTGATCAGGCGCACCCGCGTGCCCCAGGGATCGACGGCCTCCACACCGTTGGCGAGCGCCGTGACCTGCGCTCCGCCCTTGCGCAGGCGTTCCTCCTGCGCAGCGAGAATGTCCTGCTTGGCCATGAGCAGCGAGAACCAGGCGAGCCCCGTGGTCTGATCGTCGCGCTGGCCGGCCCCCTGGCTCTGCCAGACATTCATGCCGAGGTGATGGTGATAGCGGCCCGACGACAGGAACGCAGCGCCATTGCGGCTGCGGGTCGGGTCGAGGCCAATCGTGCCGTGGTAAAAACTCTGCGCCTGCGCGAGATCGCCGACGCGCAGATGCATGTGGCCGATGCGCAGGCCGTCCGGGGCCTTCGCATAGTCAGCGACGCGCGTATTGGTCAGCGACAAGAGGTCGGGGATGTTGAGCTCGTCGCTCGCCATCTTCACGCTGCCCTCGCTCCACTGCCACTGCGAGGGATCGCGGTCGGCATAGACCTCGATGCCGTTGCCTTCGGGGTCGTCGAGATAGACGGATTCACTGACGAGATGATCGGCGAAGCCCGACAGCGGCACGCGATGCGAGGCAGCATGCACCAGCCAGCGCGCAAGGTCCTTGCGCGTCGGCATCAGGAAGGCGGTATGGTAGAGGCCCGCAGCGTTGCGCGGCTCGATCGCGGCCTCGGGACGGGCTTCGAGCACCAGCAGCGTGATGCCGGCCGTGCCGAGCCTCGCGGTGCTCGCCGAGCGCTCCATCACGGCGAGCCCGATCACGTCGCGGTAATAGTCTGCGACCTTGTCGAGGTTCTTGACCCGGAGCGTCACCATGCCCACCCGCATCGGCGTGCGGCTGGCATAAGTCGGCCCGCCGCCTTGCGGAGTGCCCTCGGCACGCGCAGCAGCCGCGGCCGCCATCGCGAGCGAGGTCGCGCCGGCGAGATGAAGCAAGGTGCGGCGGGTGAGGTCGATGGTCATCGTCGGGGCTCGCTGGAAACGCTTAGGGACGTGCGGTGCAATTGCCGGATTGCTACACGTTCCCGTGAGCGCGTCCCAATCACATGTTCGTCGGCCGTGGTCCTACGGAGGCCGACCGCCCCATCTGTCCTGGCCACCCGGCCAGTTTCGCAATCGCCCGCGACATCCCAGATTGAGGACAATCTACAGGAGCCTTCCATGACCGACCCCACTCCTCTGTCGTCCCTTTCGTCCGCGCTCGCGGATGTCGTGACGCGCACCGCGCCATCCATCGTCGCCGTGCATTCGCATCGCACCCGCGCCACCGGCTTCGTCTGGAAACCCGGCCTGATCGTCACCGCCGACGAAGCGCTGGCCGACGAGGGCGAGGTCCAGATCAGCCTCCCCGACGGCAGCACCGCGGCCGCCACGATCGCTGGCCGCGACCATACGACCGACGTCGCGCTGTTGCGCACCGATGCCCGCATTGCGCCAGTCAAGCTGGCCGCGACCGTTCCGCCCCTCGGCTCGTTGTCGATCGTCGTCGCCACCGATCGCGATGCGCCGAGCGCTGCGCTCGGCATGGTGTCGGCGTCAGGCAAGAGCTGGCGCAGCCTGCGTGGCGGCGACATCGATGCGCGGATCGAGCTCGACGTTCGCCTGCGCTTCGGCCAGCAAGGCGGCCTTGCGCTCGATGCTTCGGGCGAAGCCTTCGGCATGGCCGTGCTCGGCCCGCGGCGGGTGCTGGTGATCCCGGCGGCGACAATCGAGCGGGTCGCGGCACAATTGGAGGCGCGCGGCCACATTGCCCGCGGATATCTCGGCCTCGGGCTCCAGCCGGTGCGGCTCGACGACGGCATCGGCGCGATGGTGATGAATGTCGACCAGGCCGGTCCTGCGGCTGCGGCCGGCATCCGCCAGGGCGACGTCATCGTGGCGGTCAACGACCAGAAACTCTCCGGCGTGCGCGCGCTGTCACGGACGCTGGGACCTGCGAGCGTCGGCGCGGTGGTCGATGTCGCGGTGCGCCGCGGCGGCGAGCCAGTCAGCTTCAAGGTCACGGTCGGCGAGAGGCCGGAGGCGTGAGCGCGGACAAGGCGCCCGAGATCGTGCTCGCCCTGGAGATCGACGATCCTGCCCTCGCCGATCGCCTGGCGGCCTTGCTCGGCAACATCGCCGGGCTTCGGCTCGCCGCGCCCGGCGAGGCCGCCACGGCGACGATCCTCGCCCGCGATCCGCGCAGCATGCCGGAAGACATCGCACTGACGCAGCGCGAGCTCGATGTCCTGGCGCTGATGGCTGAAGGCGCGTCCAACAAGCTGATCGCGCGCCAGCTCGGCATTTCCGTGCACACGGTCAAATTCCACGTCGGCTCGCTGCTCGACAAGCTGGATGCGACCGGCCGCACCGACGCGGTCGCGCATGCGGCACGCCGCGGCGTGATCGAGCTATGACGCCGTCGGCCCTATTGCGTTGATGTCGCCGGGAAGCTGAGCCGGACCGTGAGACCCGGCGCGTTGTCGTGCAGCGCAATCCCGGCGCCATGGAGGCCGGCAACGGCCGCGACCAGGCTCAAGCCCAGACCGTTGCCCGGCGTGTAACGGCTCTGTTCGAGCCGGTAGAAGCGCTTGAACACGTGATCGCGCTCCTCGGAGGGAATGCCCGGACCATCGTCGGCGATCGCGATCACCGCCCCGCCGCCGGCGCTGCGACAGAGCACGGTGACCTGCCCGCCCGCGCGGCCGTGCTTGATCGCGTTGTCGACCAGATTGGCGATGGCGTCGAACAGCAGGTCGCGGTCCCCCGTAATCGCCACCTCGCGGTCGCCGCCAAGGCTGAGGCGGGTCGCCACCTGCTCCGCCGCGGCGTCGTAGAGCTCGACGACCTCGCCGGCAATCTCAGTGAGGTTCAGCGCGCGAAACGCGCTCCGGCGGGCGCGGGTTTCAATCTCCGAGATCCGCGTGATGGAAGCGAACATGCCGAGCACGGCGTCGAGATCTGCGATGGTGTCGCCGATCAACGTCGCATCGGCCTCGCCATTTCGCGGGGTGTGATAGGCCTTTTCCAGCCGGCCGCGCATCCGCGTCAGCGGCGTGCGCAGATCGTGGGCGACGTTGTCGCTGACCTGCTTGACCTCGGCCATGAGTGTCTCGATGCGGTCGAGCATCTGGTTGAGGTTTTCGGCGACGCGGTCCCACTCGTCGTGACTGCCGCGCAAGGGAATGCGCCGGTCGAGGCCAGACAGCATGATGGCGCGGCTGGCCGCATTGATCTCCTCGATCCGACCGACCGTGCGCCGCGTCACCAGCACGGCCGCGAGCCCGGCCAGCACGGCCAGCAGCGCGGCGACCGCGATCATCGCAAGTTCGATCATCGCGGTGAAGCCGCTGTGATCGCCGGCGTCACCGACCCGGCTCTTCACATAGGCGATTGTGCCGAAATAGACATAGGCCATGATCGCCGCGACGATCAGGCCGAATACCGCGATCGCGATCAGCGCCAGACGGAAGGTCGAGGAGCGGAGCGTCTTAGCCAGGAGCACGGAGACAATATCCGATGCCGCGGATGGTATGGATCAGCGGATAGGCCTGGGCATCGTCGACCTTGCGGCGGACGCGCCCGACATAGACGTCGATGATATTGGTGGAGGGATCGAAATGCAGGTCCCAGACATGCTGGAGCAGCATCGCCCGGGAGACGACGCGGCCCTCGTTGCGGACGAGATACTCGAGCAGTTGAAACTCGCGCGGCAGCAGCGGAATTTTCCGGCCGCGCCGGCTGGCGTTGCGCGCGATCAGGTCGACGGCGAGATCGCCGACCCGTAGGATCGTTTCCTTGGCAATGGTCTCGCTGCGGCGGCCAAGGGCCTCGAGCCTTGCCAGCAATTCGGTGAAGGAGAACGGCTTGACGAGATAGTCATCGCCGCCGGCGCGCAAGCCGCGCACGCGGTCGTCGACCTCGCCGAGTGCGGAGATGATCAGGAACGGTGCGGCGATGCCGTCGTCGCGCAACTGGCGCATCACGGTGATGCCGTCGATGTCGGGCAGCATGCGGTCGATGGTGATCACGGCATAGTCACGCGCGGCGCCGTGGCTCAGGGCTTCACGACCCGTCGCGGCAAGATCGACGTCGTAGCCCGAGGTGGTCAGTTCCTCGACGAGCTGGCCTGCGGTTTCCGGATCGTCCTCGACGACCAGAATGCGGCGGTGACCTCCGGTCATGCAAAACTCCGCGCGACGATCGCCACCAGACTATCCCGTTCCGGGGCTGAGCGGAACCGCCCGGTGGCGATCGCGACAATGGTGCGGTACCGCGATGCGACTACCAATAGTCTCCGCACACATTGACCCATTGCCACCCATAGGCTGTCCAGCTCCTTTGCCAGCAACCATCGTCGTAATAGTTGGCATAGTTGGCATAGAAGAACGGCGCGCCGACGAAAGCGAACCGGTTGAAGCGGTGATGCCGGAAGAAGAAGGCGTGGCGGCCGACGAACGGCCTGCCGTGCCAGCCCGGGCCAGCAAACCGCGGGCCGAAAGCGGCGCGGGTCGCCAATGGTGCACCGACAAAGCGCGGCCCCATGGCAGCGCGGGCGGCCATTGGCGAACCGGCGAAGCGTGCTCCACCGAAGCCCGGGCCGCCAGCAAAGCGCGCGCCACCCATGCCGCCGAAGCCACCCGCGCGCATGCCGCCGAAGCCGCCCGCATGCATTCCGCCGCCACCGAAATGCCCGCCACCGCCAAAGCCGCCATGGCCGCCGCCGAAGCCACCACCGCCGAAGCCGCCACCGCCATGCCCTCCGCCACCGCCGCCGCCACGGGCAAGTACGGGTGAAGCGAGCGCCATCATTGCGGCGAGCGTCACCGCGGTGACGCCCTTGAGAAGCTTGTTGTCCATCGAAGCATCCTCCGTGCTGCGCGGCGATCTTTCTGCCGCGCGAGGAGGATCAGATGAGAGGAAGGGACAGGCACCTTCAACTTACAAACGCGCCAGATTCTGACGCAGGTGTTAGGGACGAACGCTCTTTCGTTCCCTGGCCCCGTTCTGACGGGGAGAGGGGCTGCATCCGCGAGTGCAATCTAAAAAGTGATCGCAACGCTTGTCCCGTGCACCATCAGCTTACGAGCCGGAGGAACCTTTGATCCGGTCAACCGCATGCCTTGCCTCTCGCCCGGATCGCTAGCGCTATCCGGCCTCTCCCCGCAAAGAGCGGGGAGAGGTTCAAGTATCACGCCCGCTTGCCGTTGTTCTTCTCCGCCGCGCGGCGCATGGCTTCGGCGAGTGCACCACCACCGGAAGATTCCTGGTTGCGCGGGGCCGACGACGTCATGCGCGCCGGGTTTCGCGAGCCGTTATCCCGCTGCATGCCGGGCGCGTCCTTCTTGGCGCCGACCTCGTCGTCGAGGCGCAATGTCAGCGAGATGCGCTTGCGGGCGACCTCGAAGTCCAGCACCTTCACCTTGACGATGTCGCCGGGCTTCACCACCTCGCGCGGATCCTTGATGTAGTTCCTGGACATCGCCGAGATGTGAACCAGGCCGTCCTGGTGCACGCCGATATCGACGAAGGCGCCGAAGGCGGCAACGTTGGTCACGGTGCCCTCGAGGATCATGCCCTTCTGGAGATGCTTGATCTCCTCGACGCCCTCCTTGAACACGGCAGCCTTGAACGCCGGACGCGGGTCGCGGCCGGGCTTCTCGAGCTCGCGCAGGATGTCGGTGACGGTCGGCAGACCAAAGGTCTCGTCGACGAAATCCTTCGGCTTCAGCGTGCGGACGATGTCGCTGCTGCCGATCAGTGCCTTGATGTCGCTCTTGGTGGCCGCGAGAATACGGCGCACCACGGGATAGGCTTCAGGATGCACGCCGGAGGCGTCGAGCGGGTCCTCGCCGCCGAGGATGCGCAGGAAGCCGGCACACTGCTCGAACGCCTTCGGGCCGAGGCGCGGCACCTCCTTCAGTGCCTTGCGCGACTTGAACGGGCCGTTGGCGTCACGGTGCGCCACAATGCTCTGCGCGAGTCCCGAGCCGACGCCCGACACGCGCGCAAGGAGCGGTGCCGATGCGGTGTTGACGTCGACGCCAACGGCGTTCACGCAGTCTTCGACCACGGCATCGAGCGATTTTGCGAGCTTGGCCTGGCCGAGGTCATGCTGATACTGGCCGACGCCGATCGCCTTGGGCTCGATCTTGACGAGTTCGGCGAGCGGGTCCTGGAGCCGCCGCGCGATCGAGACCGCACCGCGCAGGGTGACGTCGAGACCCGGCAATTCCTCCGAGGCGAAAGCCGAGGCCGAATAGACCGACGCGCCGGCTTCCGACACCACGATCTTGGACATCTTCAGCTCGGCGAGACCCTTGAGGAGATCGGCCGCGAGCTTGTCGGTCTCGCGCGAGGCGGTGCCGTTGCCGATCGCGATCAGCTCGACGCGATGCTTCAGCGCGAGCTTGCCGAGGATCGCGAGCGACTCGTTCCACTGCCGCTGCGGCTCGTGCGGATAGATCACGGCGGTATCGACAACCTTGCCGGTCGCATCGGTGACGGCGACCTTGACGCCGGTGCGGTAGCCGGGATCGAGGCCCATGGTGACGCGGGTGCCGGCGGGTGCCGCGAGCAGCAGGTCGCGCAAATTGGAGGCGAACACGCGCACGGCCTCGGTCTCCGCCGCGTTCCACAGCCGCATGCGCAAGTCGATGTTGAGATGCACCTGGATCTTGGTACGCCAGGCCCAGCGCACGGTGTCGATCAGCCAGCGATCGCCGGCGCGCTTGAGGTCGGCGATGCCGAACCGCTTCATGATCTTCAATTCATAAGCGCTCGGCACGCCCGGCGGCGGCGCTTCGGCCTCGGCCTGGATCTGGAGATCGAGGATCTCTTCCTTCTCGCCGCGGAACATCGCGAGGATGCGGTGCGACGGGAGCTTCGTCAGCGGCTCGGAGAACTCGAAATAGTCGGCGAATTTCTCGCCCTCGGTTTTCTTGCCGTCACGCACCTTGGAGGCCATGCGCGCGTTGGTCCACATCTCCTCGCGAAGCGAACCGATCAGGTCGGCGTCCTCGTCGAAGCGCTCGACCAGGATGGCGCGCGCGCCATCGAGCGCGGCAGCGGCATCCGCAACGCCCTTCTCGGCGTTGACATAGGCTTCGGCGACCACCTTCGGATCGTTGCCGGACTCTGCCATCAGCTGATTGGCGAGCGGCTCGAGCCCGGCTTCCTTGGCGATCTCGGCCTTGGTGCGGCGCTTCGGCTTGAACGGCAGATAGATGTCTTCGAGGCGCGCCTTGCTGTCGGCGGCGAGAATGGAGGCTTCCAGCGCGGCATCGAGCTTGCCCTGCTCGCGAACTGATTCGAGGATGGCCTTGCGGCGGTCTTCGAGCTCGCGCAAATAGCCCAGGCGCTCCTCCAGGGTGCGCAATTGCGCGTCGTCGAGCGCACCGGTCGCTTCCTTGCGGTAGCGGGCGATGAAGGGAACCGTGGCACCGCCGTCGAGCAACGCCACCGTCGCCTCGACCTGCTCGGCCCGAACCCCAAGCTCCTGCGCAATTTTCTGGTTGATATTTGCCACGCGAGATTCCCTCTATCCTAGCACGCGACGCAAACCGAAATCCGGCCGCGGGACGCCGCTTATGGACCAACCGAGGTTGATTCATCAAGGTGCGGCGCGCAACCGTCGACAGAGGATTTTTTTGTTGACCCGATGCGATCTCGCCACATTCGTGGGATGCCGTCGGCTTCTCTCTTGCGTCGCGGGAAACCAAAAATGGCCGATCCGTCGCCCTTCGAGGCTCGCTTCGCCCGCACCTCAGGGTGACGGTGAGAGGACATCGCGTGCACCTTGACATGCGCCTCCGTTCCACGGCTGGTTGACCCGCCGGACCATCGAACTCCACACGAGGACTGCAATGCGGACAGCATCGGTCGGCGTCTTCAAGATCGCCACCACCGGCCCCGGCGACGTCTCCGGCCTCATGGCCATGATCGGCTCCGGCACGATCGACCCGACAACGATTTTGGCCATCCTCGGCAAGACCGAAGGCAATGGCGGCGTCAACGATTTTACGCGGGAATATGCCGTTGCTGCGTTGTGCACGGCGCTGGCGCCGGAACTCGGCCTTTCGCCAGCGGCGGTCGAGCAGCGCATCGCCTTCGTGATGTCGGGAGGCACCGAAGGCGTGCTCAGCCCGCATATCACGGTGTTCACGCGGCGCGAGGCTGAGCGCCCGGCAGGCATGTCCGGCAAGCGCTTGAGCATCGGCATGGCGCACACGCGGGACTTCTTGCCCGAAGAGATCGGCCGCTCCGCACAGATCATGGAAACGGCCAAGGCGGTGACTGCAGCGATGGAGGATGCCGGCATCACCGATCCCGCCGACGTCCATTTCGTGCAGATCAAATGCCCGCTGCTCACCAGCGACCGCGTCGAAGCAGCAAACGCGCGCGGCAACAAGACGGCCACGACCAGCGCCTACAGCTCGATGGCCTATTCTCGCGGCGCCTCCGCGCTTGGGGTCGCGGTCGCGCTCGGCGAGATCGCTGCCGATATCCGCGACGACGACGTGCTGAGGCGCTACGATCTGTTCTCGTCGGTTGCGTCCACCTCGTCAGGGATCGAGCTGATGCATAACGTCGTGATCGTGCTCGGCAACTCGGCGTCCTCAGTGAGCCAATTCGAGATCGGACACGCCGTGATGAACGATGCCATCGATGCCCCGGCGGTGATATCGGCGTTGAACGGCGTCGGGCTTGGCGCCGCGCCGCAAACCACCGAAGGCCGCGAGTTCGTCAACGTCTTCGTCAAGGCCGAGGCCTCGCCGAACGGCAGCGTGCGCGGCTTCCGCCACACCATGCTGGAGGATACCGACATCAGCTCGACGCGCCACGCCCGCGCAGCCGTCGGCGGCCTGATCGCCGGCCTCGCCGGCACCGGCGCGGTCTATGTCTCCGGCGGCGCCGAGCATCAGGGGCCTGCCGGCGGCGGGCCGGTTGCGGTCATCGCGCGGCTGTCTTAATGACGCCGACCTCTCCACCCGGCGCAACCCTGCCCTTCGCGCCGGCTCAGTTGATTCACGCGGGCCCTTGCGAAAAAGCTGGCGTCGCACCTAAGGGGACTTGACTTCATGACTTTGCCGATGAGCTGGAATGAATGGGCGCAGCACGATGGCGTTGGCCTCGCGGCGCGCGTCCGCAAGGGCGAGCTGGCGGCGAAGGAACTGGCGCGCCAGGCCGCCGCGGGCGTGGCCAAGGTCAATCCGGCACTGTCCGGCGTGGTCGAGCTGTTCGAGGACGTGATAGCCGATCCGGCCAAGGACGGCGCCAATCTCGCCGGCCCGTTTGCCGGCCTGCCGTTCCTGATGAAGGACCTCGGACCGACCATGAAGGGCCGGCTCCAGGAGATGGGCTCGCTCCTGATGCGCGGCAATCGCGCGAGCGCCGACACGTTCCTGACTGGTAAATTCCGCCAGGCCGGCCTCAACCTGATCGGACGCACCACGACGCCGGAGTTCGGCGTGTGCAGCTCGGCCGACAATCCCGCCGTCTATGTCACGCGCAACCCATGGAATACCGACTACACCACCTGTGGCTCGTCGGCAGGCAGCGCGGCGATGGTCGCAGCCGGCGTTGTGCCGATCGCGCATGCGACCGACGGCGGCGGCTCGATCCGCATTCCCGCCGGCGTCAACGGCAATATCGGCCTGAAGGTGTCGCGCGGCGTGTTCTCGCTGGCGCCGCACATGTCGGATCTCACCGGCCTCGTCTCGATTCAGGGCTGCCAGTCGCGCTCGGTGCGCGACACCGCCGCCTTCGTCGATCATGCCCGGGGACCTGCGCCCGGCGAGTTCATGCCGTTCTGGACCACGGCGCAGCCGTATTCCGAAATGATCAAGCGCGATCCGTCAAAGCTTCGCATCGCGCTGTCGCACACCTGGGGCGATTACACCGCGACGCCAGAGATCGCCGCCGAGTTGGAGAAGACCGGCCGCTTCCTCGAGGGCCTCGGCCATCACGTCGACTACGCGCTGCCCGAGCTCGATTTCCGCGCCGCCTTCGCGGCGCAGACCACCTGCTACATCTCGAATTTTGCCGTGGTGATCTCCAACATGCTCGCCGCGCGCGGATTGGAGAAGCCGCCGGAAGATCTGATCGAGCCCATGAACATCAGGATCTGGGAAGCCGGCCGCCACACAACCTTCGCCGAGCGCGCCAAGATGCAAGGCGTGTTCAACACGACCTCGCGCGGCTTCGGCAGCTTCTTCGAGCAGTGGGATGTGATCCTGACGCCGATCACCGCACTGCCGACGCCGAAGGTCGGCACGAAAGAATACCTCACCATCTCCGACAATCCCGATGTGCTGGACTGGTTCGGCAATCTCTGGCGCTTCTTCGCCTTCACGCCGCTCGCCAATCTCTGCGGCATGCCGGCGATCTCGATGCCGATGGCGTCGCAACAGCACGGCCTGCCGCTCGGGATCCAGGCCATTGCCAAACAGGCCAATGACGGCCTCTTGCTGCAACTCGCCGCCCAGATCGAGCGCGCGCTCGACGGCAAGTGGAACGGCGGCAAGAAGCCGAAGGTGCATGTGGGCTGAGGCGAAGTTACTCGTTTCGGAGGGCCGTGCGCTTGCGGCCATCCTTCGAGACGGCCGCCATTGGCGGGCTCCTCGGGATGAGGCCTCGTTTCGCGGCGAGAGGCGTTAGACCCTCATGGTGAGGAGGCCGCGAAGCGGTCGTCCTACGGACGACGCTTCTCGTCGCCGCGAGAACCATGAAGGCCGAAGACGACCTCCAAAACGCGACTGTCAGTTCTTCACCGTCGGGATCACCTCAGCCGGCTGCTGCTGGCCCTGCTTGTACATTGCGAGCGCCTTGTCGAGCGCTTCGCGCAGCGCCAGCGCTGCGGCCACGCTGCAACGTAAGTGCGCGGTCTGGACCACGTCGACCCTGACGGCGGCGCCGACCGGCATCAGGAGGTTGGCGGCGAGCTCGATCTGGATCGCGCCGTTGTGGTGCCCGAAGCAGGATGCGCCGTCGAAATAGATGATCGGTGCCCGTTCCGAGCTTGAGCTCGAAATGGTCACGGGCCCCTGATTGGTGGCGGGTGTTTCGGGGTCGGCCATGGGCACTCCTCACGAATAGTTAACAGACGAAGTGCCCACCATCGTTGCTTCGGCCCGCCCTGTCGAGGCCAAACCGGCCCAGATGGACCTGCCGTGCGGCCGCATTCGGGGTTTTGCGCCGCGCCCGCCGCTGGTCTAGAACGTCACCATGTCCACGTCACCGACCACGCTCCCGTTCGAGGAACTCGCCGAGGCGATCAAGGGCCGCCGCTCCGATTACGGCCATATCAGCGGGCTGCAGCTCGACCGCTTCGCACCCGCCGAGGCCTGGTCCAGCTTGCCCTACCGTCCCGTCTTCGTCGGCGACACCGAGACCGGCGTGCTGCATGGCGGCGTCGTCACTGCGATGCTGGACGAGAGCTGCGGCATGGCGGTGCAACTTGCGCTCGACGGCACGCGCGCGATCGCAACCCTCGATCTGCGCATCGACTATCAGAAGCCGGCAACGCCCGGCCTCGACATCAAGGCGCATTCGGTCTGCTACCGCACCACCCGCTCGATCGCGTTCGTGCGCTCCACCGCCTACCAGGAGTCCGAGGACGATCCGGTCGCGACCGCAACCGCCTGCTTCATGATCGGTGCCAACCGCACCAACATGCTCGCGGACCGCAGGATGGATTCGCGCAGCATCCCGACATTGGAGGCGCCGGACGATCCGGACGGCCCATTCGCCAACAGCCCGTTCGCGCGCTGCCTCGGCATTCGCGTCAACGATGACGGCACGCTGACGATGCCGTTCTCGCCAAAGATCATCGGCAATCCGATCCTGCCCGCGATCCATGGCGGCATGACCGGCGCCTTCCTTGAGACCACCGCGATCCTCGGCGTGCGGCGTGAGCTCGGCATCGCCGCGCTGCCCAAGCCGATCGGACTCACTGTTAACTATTTGCGCTCCGGCCGCGCCCTCGATACCGTTGCCAATGTCTCGATCGTGAAACAGGGCCGGCGCATCGTCGCCTTCGAGGCGCGCGCCTGGCAGGACGATGCGAACAAGCCGATCGCCACCGCTTTCGGCCATTTCATGCTGCGGCCAACGCCCGGAAGTGACGAGGAATAGGCGTATTTTCCCTTGACGACAGGGGGCCGGGCCACAACGATAGCACGTTCCCTGCGAGAGGTATTGGGTTGCGGCATCCGCTCGACATCATCGCCATGTTCGCCGCGCTCTGGCTGCTGGCATCGATGGTGCTCGACGCGCTGACGCCGACGGAGCTGACGGCGGTCATGATCGGAATTGCGATCGGACCCGCCGTGGTCATCACCGCCGTGTTCTACTACCTCCGCTGCCCGCGTACGGACTTTGCGGTGATGTTCGCCGCCTTGTGGCTGATCTCGGACATCGCGATTGCATTCATCTCGCCAACACAGCTGCCGCATTTCCTGATCGTGCTTGGCTTCGTCCCGGCGCTCATCATCGGCATCGTGTTGCACTGGCAACGCTTCCAGAACCGCCACGAACGGCTGCCCGCGCCCTCGGTGAAGCGGAGCTAGCGCGGTAAAAGATTGGTCTTCGCGAGATCGAGCACCTCGTCGCCACGGCCGTTCATCACCGCGCGCAGCACCCAGAGGCTGAAACCCTTGATCTGCTCGGGCGTGATGGTCGGCGGCATCGACAGCTCCTGCTTCGCCGTGACGACATCGAGCAGCGCGGGCCCGTCATGGGCCAGCATCTCCTTCACGGCGCCCGGGAGCTCGCCGGGATCCTCGACGCGTTTGGCGAAGATTCCCATTGCGCGCGCCATCGCCGCGAAATCGGGATTCTCAAGATCGACATTGGTATCGACGAAGCCCGCGGCCTTCATCTCCAGCGCGACGAAGCCGAGTACGCCGTTGTTGAAGACGACGACCTTCACCGGCAGCTTCATCTGGGTCAGCGTGATGAGATCACCCATCAGCATGGTGAAACCGCCGTCGCCCGATAGCGAGATCACCTGGCGGCCGGGCTGCGAGGCCTGCGCGCCGATCGCCTGCGGCATCGCGTTGGCCATCGAGCCATGCACGAACGAGCCGATCAGCCGGCGGCGGCCGTTCATGTCGAGATAGCGCGCGGCCCACACCGTGGGCGTGCCGACATCGGCGGTGAAGACGGCATCGTCGGAGGCGTGGTCGCTGATAACCTTGGCGAGATATTGCGGATGGATCGGTTTGCTGCCCGGCGTGCCCCTGGCGAGCGAGTCGAGGCCTTCGCGCGCTTTCTTGTAATGCGCAATGGCGTCATCGAGATGCCTGCGCTGTGTCTTGCTCTTGAGCAGCGGCAGCAGCGCCTCGATGGTGAGCTTGACGTCGCCGACGAGGCCGAGATCTATCTTGCAGCGCCGGCCGAGATTTTCCGGGCGGATGTCGATCTGCGCGACCTGGCAGTCAGTCGGGAAGAACTGCTTGTAGGGAAAGTCAGTGCCAAGCATCACCAGCGCGTCGCAGGCGTGCATGGCGGCGTAGCCCGAGGAGAAACCGATGAAGCCGGTCATGCCGACATCGTAGGGGTTGTCGTATTCGACATGCTCCTTGCCGCCGAGCGCGTGCACGATCGGGCTCTTCAGCGCTTCAGCCAATTGCATCAGCGGTGCATGCGCGCCGGCGCAGCCGCGGCCGCAGAACAGCGTGATGCGCTCGGCACCGTTCAGGAGATCGGCGAGCGCCTTCAGCTCATCGGCTTGCGGCACGACATTCGGCGGCGTCAATGCGAGCCCGCGCGCCGTCGAGAGCTCACGCTTCGGCGGCGTGCGGAAGGCGACATCGCCGGGCATCGCGATGACGGCGACGCCGCGCAATCCCACCGCGGCGCGGATCGCGTTCTCGAGCACGAAAGGAAGCTGGGTCGGATCCGAGACCAGCTCGCAATAATGGCTGCATTCCCGAAACAGGTTTTGCGGATGGGTTTCCTGGAAATAGCCGCCGCCGATCTCGGCCGAGGGGATCTGCGCAGCGATCGCGAGCACGGGGACGCGGCTGCGATGTGCGTCGAACAGGCCGTTGATCAGGTGCAGATTGCCGGGACCGCAGGAGCCCGCGCAGACCGCGAGGCTTCCTGTCATCTCGGCTTCGCCGGCGGCCGCGAACGCCGCGACCTCCTCGTGCCGGACATGGATCCATTCGATGGTGCCGCGGCGGCGCAGCGCCTCGGTGAAAGCGTTCAGACTGTCGCCGACGATGCCGTAGATGCGCTTGACGCCAGCCTGTTCGAGCGTTGCCACGAACAGATCGGCTATATTGTTGATCGCCATGTCGGTCTCCTGATCTCGCTGATGCAGCAAGATAGGATAAGCCGCGGCTGTGACCGCATCACGGCTTGTTTATTGCCGGCTCAGTCTTTCGCAATCGCCCGATCGTAGGCCGCGATCGTCACCTTTGCGCGAGCGGCAACATCCGCGGCCGTCATGCCGGGCTTGTAAAGACTGGAGCCGAGCCCGAACGCGGTCACGCCGCCCTTGATGTACTCCGCAAAATTCTGGTCGGCGACGCCGCCGACCGCGGCGATCATCACGCCGGCCGGCAGCACGGCGCGGATCGCGGCGATGCCGGACGCGCCGAGCACGCTCGCCGGAAAGAACTTCAGGCCCGATGCGCCGGAGCGCGCGGCAAGCAGCGCCTCGGTCGGCGAGAACACGCCGGGCAACGTCACCATGCCGTGCTCATGCGCGCACGCCAGTACCCCTGTGTCGACATTGGGCGAGACCATCAGCTTGCCGCCGACATCGTTGAGACGATCGACATCTGCGGCGGTCAGCACCGTGCCGGCGCCGATCAGGACGCCTACCGGCGCGAGCTTCGCAGCGGTGGCGATGGAGCGGAACGGATCGGGCGAGTTCAAGGGAATCTCGATCGCGGTCATGCCGGCCTCGATCAACACGCTGACGATCGCCTCGGCCTCTTCGGGCTTGACACCACGGAGGATCGCAACCAGCGGCCGCGTCATCGGCGGAAAGGGAACGCTCATCTCAAGAATCCTTCTTAACTCGTCCAGATCGCGGCCGCCGCCATCGACAGGCCGCGGCGAACGGCTTCATCCGCATCGATCGGCTGCACGGTCACCGACAGGGCATCGAAGGCGAGCCGGTACAGCATCGCGAGCCGCCCCGAAGCAATCAGCGTGATGCCCGCTTTCGGCACAGTGCCGGACAGCCCTGCTGCCAGCTCGGCGCCGATCAACGTGCCCGACAGCGTCTCGCGCGCGGCGGCCGGTGAGCCACCGAACAGGAGCTGCCGCGACCGCGCGCCGAACAGCAGGTTGGCCGCGAAGGCGGGCGCCTCAAACGCGGCTTTCACTGCCGCCTTGAAGCTCGCGACATCCTCGGCGTCATCGGCATTGGCGACCGCGAGCGACAAAATCGTCTCGCGCGAGACCACGCTGAAAAGCTCGCCCGTCATGAAGGTGGAGAACTGCGCAACGATGCCGTCGTTCACGCGCACCCATTTCGAATGCGTGCCGGGCATGCAGACCAGCGCCTCGCCGGCGGCATCGAGGCCGAGCGCGCCGAGCAATTGGGTCTCCTCGCCGCGCATCACATCAGGCGCTCTTGCATCGCGCTGCGCGATGCCGGGCAGGATGCGGATGTCGCGCGCCTCGCCCGGCACGCGTGCCGCCTGCTGCAGGACGGCGGCGAGCGGCGCCGGCGTGTCGACATAGCCGGCCTCGACCCAGCCGGTCTTGGCGCCGGCCATGCCGCAGACGAGAACCGGCAGATGAGCGGGCGCCTCGACCGCGGCAAGATGCGATTGCAGCACGCCGGAAAAGCCGGCCTTGGCCGCTGCCAGCATGCCCTCGTCGCTGCGACGTTCGGCCAGCACATGGCCGGCACGGTCGACCAGCCACAGGCGAAAACTGCTGGTGCCCCAGTCCACCGCGACATAGGCGGGTTCGGTCATCTCAACGGGTATCCCTAGTCTCACCGGCAAGACGCCGTCTCGCGACAGTGAGACGGGCCCCTTGCAAATCCGCCCCGGGATATCGACTATTGCGGCCGCAAACCAGCATTTTCTCGCAGGTCCGAGGCACTGCCGGCGCTGGCACACCGCTTGCTGAAGTCGTCCTACTCACACCGCGAACCGCGCAACAAGACGCGTCAATTGTAGAGAGGAAACCCATGGAGATCGGCTATTTCACGATGCCTTCGCATCCGCCGGAGTGCGGCCTGAAGGAAGGAAACGACTGGGACCTGCAGGTCATGCGCTGGCTCGACGAGCTCGGCTATCAGGAGGCCTGGGTCGGCGAGCACCACACCGCGCCCTGGGAACCCAATCCCACGCCGGACCTTCTGATCGCGCAGGCGCTGATGCAGACCAAGAATATCCGCATCGGACCGGGCGGCTTCCTGCTGCCCTATCACCATCCGGCCGAGCTCGCCAACCGCGTCGCGATGCTCGACCATCTCTCCGAGGGCCGGCTCAATTTCGGCGTCGCGGCTTCGGGGCTGCCAAGCGACTGGGCGATGTTCAACGTCGACGGCATGAGCGGTCAGAACCGCGATATGACCCGCGAGGCGCTGGAGATCATCCTGAAGCTTTGGTCCGATCCCGCGCCCTTCACCTACAAGGGCAAGTTCTGGACGGTGACCAAGCCGGACACGATGTTCGACTTCCTCAAGCCCCACATCAAGCCGTTGCAGGCGCCGCATCCGCCGATCGGCGTTGCCGGCCTGTCGAAGAACTCGGACACGCTGAAGCTTGCCGGCGAGCGCGGCTTCATCCCGATGAGCCTCAATCTCAACCCGGCCTATGTCGGCAGCCATTGGGACTCGGTCGAGATCGGCGCCGCCAAGACCGGCCGCAAGCCGAATCGCCAGGACTGGCGGCTGGTCCGCGAGGTGTTCGTCGCGGATACCGACGAGGAGGCGTGGAAGCTTTCGACCGGCGACATGATGGGCCGGATGATGAGCGAGTACTTCCTGCCCCTGCTCGGCCATTTCGGCTTCAAGGACTATCTGAAGCACGCCCCTGATGTGCCCGACAGCGACGTCACCGTCGAATATTGCGCCAAGCGGAACTGGATCGTCGGTTCGCCCGCGACGGTCGCCGAGAAGATCGAGAAGATCTATGACGAGGTCGGCGGCTTCGGCGTGCTGCTGGTGTTCGGCTTCGACTACAAGCACAAGGCCGAGGCCTGGCACCACTCGCTCTCGCTGCTGCGCAACGAGGTGATGCCGCGCCTGAAGCATCTCGGCTCCGCGCAGAAGGCGGCTTGACCCGATGCGGGTGCGGCGCGATCGTGCCTCACCCGCACTCGTTTCGGAGATTTCGACGTGAGCGTCGACGCAAAGGATTTCAAACAGGCGATGCGCCAATGCGCCGGCGCGGTTGCGCTGGTCACGGTTGGCGCCGAGCACGGCAAGCGCACCGGGTTGACGGTGACCTCGGCCTGCTCACTGTCGGACAACCCGCCCTCGCTGATCGTCTGCGTCAACCGCAACGCCAGTGCACATGCGCGCATCCGCGAGGAAGGCGCCTTCGCGATCAATTTCTTGCATGAGGACCACGCCGCGCTCGCGTTGACCTTCAGCGGCCAGAAGGGCGTCAACGGCGACGATCGCTTTGCGTTTGGCCAGTGGACGCGCGGGGTGACAGGCGCGCCGCTGCTTACGGATGCGGTCGCCGCCTTCGATTGCGTGCTGGCGCAGGAATTCGAGACAAAGACGCATTCGATCTTCGTCGGCGAAGTGCGGGGGGTGTCACATTCCGACGGAGCCGCGCCGCTGGTCTATTTGCGCAGCAGCTTTCATGTCCCTCAAGAAATCCGCGAGACCGTTTCAGTCGGCGACCTCGATTCGCGGCATCTGAGCTGGACCGATTTTTCGTAAGAGAGCGACGCGACGAACTCGCTGCCCTTCCCTTCTCCCCTTGTGGGAGCGGGTATGACCGTCGCGTCTCCGGTCCCATGATCTAGAACAGATCGTAGCCGGGCGTGAGGATGCCACCCGGATCATGACGGCGCCTGGCCTCGCGCAGCAGCGGCCATCTCGGGCCGAAATGATCGGCCCAGTCCTGCGACGACATCGCAAGCGCGCTCACCGGGTAGAGCATGCCGCCAGCAGCGCGAATGCGATCGTACAGCATGCGATTGCGGGTGAGCTGCTGATCGGCATGCGCCTTGTCTGCCGACGCCGGGATGCGGATGAGATTGAACGGGAACACGACGCGCTCGTCGGGCAATCGAAGCAGGGGCGTGCGGCATTCGTTCGTGAATATCGGGTAATAAGTGATCCGTCCGAATGGGCCGAGATCATCGGCGTTCAGCCCGGCAATGACCTCGCTTGCGACCTCCAGCGCGTTGCTACCGCGCAGATAGGTCAGGAGCCAGGGGTGCGGATTGAACCATTGGCCGTTTGACCGCAGCAGCTTTTCGAGCTTGGCGAATGCGTTGGCGTCGTCGCCGAAGGCAAGGTCGGAGACAGTCTCGTGCTTGTTGGACAGCCCCACAAGCAGAGCCTTGTCGTCGGGAGGCGTGCTGCTGTCGTAGAAGACGCCTGCTTCCAGTTGGTAGCGCCAGCCGCCGGCACCGTCGGGCACGACGGCCCCCTGCAACTGGTCGAAGCGCGCCGCGTCCAGAGCGCGCCGCTGATCGGCCGTCAGCGACGCAAGATCGGGGTAAGACAGCAGATAGCGCCTGACTCGTTTGGGTGCGCGCATCAAGGCAAGCGTTGCCCGGGTGATGATCGCGCATTGCGCCAGCCCGGCCCGAACGGCATCGAAGAGCTCGGCATGCGCGGTCGGCGAGCAGGTCAGCTCCACGCCTTCGCCGGTGACGACATCGAGTTCCAGAACCTGGTCGGTCTGGAGGCCGTGGCGGGAGGACGACCCGCCGATTCCGCCGACGGCGAGCGTGCCACCAACGGACAGGCCGAGGTAGTTGGTCAGGACCGGCGGTGCGAGCCCTTTCGCCAAGGTCGCCTCCAACACACTGTGCCAGCTCGCGCCCGCGTCAACGACGACGCGATCAGACTCGATCCGGTGGATCGCGGCGAGCGCACCGAGATCCATCACGATGCCGTCCTCGGCCATGGCCCGGCCGTAGGTCGCGTGGCCCTGTCCGCGCGCGGCGACCTTCAGCCCCTGCTCGCGCGTCCAGCGCAGGATATCGGCGACTTCGCCGTGGGTCGCGGGTTTGCAGACGGCCCGCGGCCGCTTCTGAACGATATGGCCGAAATCCTGCGCGGCAGCCGCGCAAGACTCCGGATCGTCCGAAAGCAATATCTTCGGCGGCCGCGGATCGCGCGCGCCGCACTGTCCGGCCAGGGTGGCGGAAGCCAGCGTCGCCGTGACGCTGACGCCCGCGTGCAAGAGTGTCCGTCGGTTGGGAGTCATGGTGCAGTCCTTTGCGCCTCGCCGGGCGGATGGGCCCTTGCGCTTCAAGCTGCGATCGACTGCCCGCCGGGACAACCGGCGCATCGCGGGATAGAGATTCCCGCTAATCGAGAGAATGCGCTCCCGGACGCATCTCAAAGCCGCTCGTGCTTTAACCTCTCGGCCAGCAGATCGACGAAGAGATGCGTCTTCGCCGGCGGTATCGCACTTGGCGGAAACACCGCGCGCACCGGCGTTCGCGGCGCTTCGAACGCCTCCAGCACGATTTCGAGCACGCCTTGATCGACGAGATCGCTGATCTGCCAGAACGGGCCGTATCCGACACCGATGCCGTGACGGGCGGCGGCATGCGCGGCCGTCGTGCCGTCGGTACGAAAGCGGCCATTCACCTGCACGGTCGCCAGGCGGCCGTCGATCTGAAACCGCCATGTATCGGCTTCGCCGCGGTCAGTCCGGCGCAAGATGCATTGATGACCCGCGAGATCATTCGGATGATGCGGACGGCCGTGGCGCCCGAAATAATCGGGGGCGCCGTACACGACGGTACGCAGCTCGCCCAGCCGCCGGGTCTTCAGCGAAGAATCCGGCAATTCCCTGATCCGGACGGCGAGATCAAAGCCATCGCCGACGACATCGACGGGCCGGTCCGACATGTTGACGTCGGCTTCGATCTGCGGAAAGCGCGCCATGAATTCGGCGATCACCGGCACCACATGGGTCGATCCGAACAGGACTGGTGCCGCGACCCTCAGCAGTCCCGACGGCTCGACGCGCCGGTTTGCCGCTTCGAGACGCGCTTCGGTGATCTCCGCAAAGGCCGGCTTGACGCGGCGATAGAACGCGAGCCCCGCCTCGGTCGCCACCGATTGCCGTGTAGTTCGCCGCACCAGCTCGACACCGACGCTCTGCTCCAGCGCAGCCAGCGCGCGGTTCACTGATTGCAGCGATCGCCCGAGTTGTCGCGCGGCGGCGGTCTGGCTGCCGGCCTCGATGACAGCCAGGAAGACTTCGATCTCCTCCATCGAATGCTCTCCTCTCTCGCACTCAGGGAAATGTAGGTGCGCGGCGGCGTGTTTGCCGCCTGGAACCGATCCAGGAGAGTCGAGCACAGTCGGGTTCCGGCGGAAGTCCGCGAACTCGCTAGAATGAGATCTTCAATTGCTTGATCTTGCGATAGAGCGTGGCGCGGCTGAGTTTCAGCACGCGCGCAGCTTCAGTGACGCGGCCACCATGCTTGCGCAGGGTCTCGATGATCGTGGCGCGTTCAGCCGCTTCCAGATCAGGCTCCGCCGCCCTTCCGCCGAATGGCGGAAGATCGAGGTCGGTGTCGGCGATGACGCCGTTCTCCGCAGTGCACCCCGCGAGCCGCAGCACGTGGCGGAGCTGGCGCATGTTGCCGGGATAGGAATAGGCCTCCAGCAACGCCCAGGCCTCGTCCGACAGGCGGCAGTCCGGCGCCTCCTCGCGCGCGATCTGGCGGATGATGTCATCCCGGTCGGCGCGCTCACGCAACGCAGGCAGGCGTACCTCCATGCCGCGCAGGCGGAAGTAGAGATCGGCGCGGAAGGCGCCCTCCTCCGCCATGCGGCCGAGATCGCGATGGGTGGCGCTGATCAGGCGGATATCGACGGGAACCGGCTTGAGCGCGCCGAGCGGCCAGACCTCGCGGTTCTCGAGCACGCGCAAGAGGCGGGTCTGCAGCGCGATCGGCATGTCGCCGATCTCGTCGAGGAACAGCGTGCCGCCGTCGGCCTGCACGATCAGACCCTTTGAGCCGTCGCGGCGCGCGCCGGTGAAGGCGCCGGCCTCATAGCCGAACAGCTCGGCATCGATCAGGCTCTCCGGCATCGCCGCGCAGTTCAGCGCGACATAATTGTTGCGCACACGGTTGGTGGCGGCGTGAATCGCGCGCGCGAACACGTCCTTGCCGACGCCGGTCTCGCCATGCAGCAGCACCGGCAGATTGTGATCGCCGATGCTCCTCAGCCGCTTCACGCTCTTGACCAGGCCGGGATCGCGGCCGGCGAGCCGGTGCAGCGCGTCGAAACGATCGACCGGCCCATCGCGGCGCGGCGCATGCGACTTCGCGCGCAGCGGCGGCGCGACATGGCCCTGGCCCAATGGACTGCCGTCGGCACGACGCAGCTCGACGATCACTTCCGTGTTGCGCGAATGATCGAACTTGATGTAGCGCGACAGGTCGATGCCCGATGCAATCAGGCCGTCGGTGAGGCCGAGCAACGCGCGCGCCGAGCGGCAGGCGCCGACGATGCGGCGGTCGTCGTCATAAGCGAGCAGGCCGCTGCCACCGTCGCCCGGCACGGTCGCGATCCAGGCGTTGCGGAAATGGCCGCGGAAGATCGCGCCCTCCATCCGCCGCGTCGCCTCCATCGTCACCGCGAGCGCGAGCTGATGCGCGGCGCGCTCCAGGTCCTCGCGGCAGGAGGTGATGTTGATGGCGCCGGCGAGCCGACCTGCCTGGTCGAACAGCGGCGCCACGGCGCAGGAGAACATGTGCCATTGCGCACGAAAATGCTCGTCGCGATGCACCAGGATCGGCTTCTCCTCGGCGAGCGCGGTGCCGAGCCCGTTTGTACCCTCGAAGGCCTCGGCAAAGTTCGAGCCGGTGTAGATCTTCCAGTCCATGAACATCCGCGCATCGGCTTCGCCGGGCAGACGGCTGAACAGCATGGTCGCGTTCGCATCAGCGAGATTGACGCAGTAGCCGGCGTCGCGCAGCACGCGGGCGAGATCGTCGAGCTCCGGCGTGAGCAGCCGGATCGTCTCCTCCAAGGGCTCGGCGACGTGGCGGATCTCGGACTCGGTCAGCGTCTGCGGCGGGCCCTGACGGGCGGGATCGAGCTTGTGGCTGATCAGGCAGCGCCGCCACGAATTGGCAATCCGCGAAGAGGCATCGACGTCGGCCACGTGATTGGCGACGGACAAGACACGGGCGACATGGTTCGATGCCGACAGGCTGGCCATCGCGGACGTCTCCACCCTGTATTATTGTGCAAAGTCTGGCAGCACGGGCGGGGATGTCAATCGGGAACCGGGAGCAGGTATATGGCGCGATGCCCCAGTGTCGCCATGGCCGGGCTTCGTCCAGGCCATCCACGCCTTTGCCGCGTGTGCGAGAGAACGTGGATGCGGATTGCCTCAAGCGGCTCTGAATTGCTGCACTGCCCTCACCACGTATCAATGCAGGGCCGCTTCTTCTCCGTCCTTGCCGGGGGCTTCGGCACCGAGCGCACCCCCGCCATGATCCACCGCCGCGTCTCGGAGGGGTCGATGACGTTGTCGATCTCGAACACGGAGGCGATCGAGACCGCCTTGCCGTTGGCGTAGAGCTCGGCGACCTTGTTCCGGTAATAGGTCTCGCGCTCTTCGGGGTCGGCGATGGCCTCCATCTCCTTGCGGAAGCCGAGGCGGACATAGCCTTCCAGGCCCATGCCGCCGAACTCGCCGGTCGGCCAGGCCGCCGTAAAGAAGGAGGCATGGAAGCCGCCGCCGATCATCGACTGCGCGCCGAGACCATAGCCCTTGCGCAGCACGATGCCGAACAGCGGCACGGTGAGACTCGCGCCTGTCACGAACATGCGCGAGACGTGCCGCACGATCGCGGTCTTCTCGGCTTCCGGGCCAACCATGAAGCCGGGCGTGTCGCAGAGCGAGACGATCGGCAGGTCGAAGGCATCGCAGAGCTGGAGGAAACGCGCGGCCTTGTCGCCGGCATCGGCATCGATGGCACCGCCGAGATGGCGCGGATTATTGGCGATCAGGCCGAACGGCTTTCCTTCGATGCGGATCAGCGCGGTGATCATGCCGACGCCGTAGTCGCGGCGAAGCTCCAGCACGCTGTCCTTGTCCGCGACGAGATCGATCACGCTGCGGATGTCGTAGACGCGCAGGCGGTTCTCGGGGATGGCGCGGCGGAGCAGGCGCTGGTCGGCGGCTTGCCAGTCTTTCACCGCGCCCTGGAAATAGGACAGGTATTTTTGCGCGACGGATGTCGCCTCTTCCTCGTCCTCGACGACGATATCGATGACGCCGTTGGGCGACTGGAACGAGACCGGGCCGACCTCGGCCGGGTGATAGACGCCGAGCCCGCCGCCTTCAATCATCGCCGGGCCGCCCATGCCGATCGAGGCGTTCTTGGTGGCAATGATGACATCGCAGCAGCCGAGCATCGCGGCGTTGCCGGCAAAGCAATAGCCGGAGACCACGCCGATAACAGGCACGAGGCCGGAGAGCTTCGCGAATTGCACGAATGACGGGCCGTCGAGGCCAGTCATGCCGAGCCGGTCGGTATCGCCCGGCCGGCCGCCGCCGCCCTCGGCGTAAAACACCAAGGGCACACGCCAGTCTTCCGCCAGCGTCAGCATGCGGTCGATCTTCTTGTGGTTCATGTGGCCCTGCGTGCCCGCGAGCACGGTGTAGTCATAGGCCACGACGATGCAGCGCGCTCCCTCGAGGCCGAATTTCTCGGCATTCACTGTGGCGACGCCCATGACGAGGCCGTCGGCCGGCGTGTTCTTGATGAGATCGTCGACCTTGCGCCGACGCCGCTGCGCCGCAATGGCGAGGCTGCCGTACTCCATGAACGAGCCGTCGTCGACAAGCTGGGCGACGTTCTCGCGGGCGGTGCGCTGGTTGGTGTTGCGGCGGCGCTCGACCGAGGCCGGCCGGTTCGCATCGAGCGTATTGGCCTGGCGTGCGATCAGCTCGGCAAGATCAGGACGGATGTGGTCGAGATCGACATCGGCTTCCGCTGCCGATGCATCGGCAGCGACGTCGAGCGGCTCCAGATACATGATCGGTTCGCCATGCATCAGGGTAACGCCATCGGCGGCGACCAGCTTCATCACGCGGCCACCCTGCTCGGCCATGACCAGATGCTCCATCTTCATGGATTCGATCACGGCGAGCTGCTGGCCGGGGCGCACGATCTCGCCCTCCTTCACCTGGATGGTGACGATGGTTCCCTGCAAGGGCGCCGCGACCATCACCGTGCCTTCGGGCACTGCTTGCGCGGCGTGCGCCTCTGCGCCTTGGCCGGCGCTTCGTTCGGTCGCGGCGAAATAGAGCGGCTTGGCAGCGCCATCGGCCGCGTCGACGAGCTTTGCGATGTTGCGATCGATGAAATCGGTCGCAATGCGGTTGGTCCTGAAATCGGGATGCGCAAGCACAGCCTGGAGGAAGGCGATGTTGGTGACGACGCCGTCGATCCTGAACTCACGCAAGGCGCGCGAGGCTTTTGCCACAACGTCGTGCCAGGCTTCGCCCGGCGTATGCACGATGACTTTTGCAAGTAGCGAGTCGAAGGCGGCACTGGTCTTGTAGCCGGCGTAGCCAAAACTATCGACGCGCACGCCGGGCCCCGACGGTGGCTCGAACACGGCGAGCACGCCGCCGGTCGGATGCGTGGCGCCCGCCTCGTCCAGCGTTTCCATGTTGACGCGGAGCTGCATGGCGTAGCCGCGCGGCTTCGGAATCGAGCCCTGCGCCAAGCCAAGCGAGGCCAGCGTCGCGCCTGCAGCAACCGCGAGCTGGGCGCGGACGAGGTCGAGGCCGAGCACCTCTTCCGTCACGGTATGCTCGACCTGGAGCCGCGGATTCGCCTCGATGAAGGCAAAGCTGTCCTCGGCGGTGCCGTCGACCAGGAACTCGAAGGTGCCAAGATTGTCGTAGGCTGCCGCCGTCGCGAGCTGCTTCGCCGCCTCGATGATGCGGCCGCGCAAGGGCTCGCTCAACGACGGGCTCGGCGCCACCTCGACCAGCTTCTGGTGGCGGCGCTGGATGGTGCATTCGCGCTCCCAGAGATGAGAGATCGCGCCATGGCGGTCGCCGATGATCTGGACCTCGATATGGCGTGCCTGCCGGATCAGGCGCTCGGCATAGACACCGTCGAAGCCGAACGCAGCCTTGGCTTCGGACTGACAGCGTGCACAGGCCTCAGCGAGATCGGACGCATTCTCGACCACGCGCATGCCGCGGCCGCCGCCACCGGCCATCGCCTTGATCACGATCGCGGCGTTGCTACCGAGCGATCCGAAGAATGCCGAAATCTCCTCGAGGCTCGACGGTCCGCTGGTGCCGGCGATGATCGGCACGCCGCAGCGCCTCGCCAGCTGCCGTGCTGCGACCTTGTCGCCGAACAGTTCAAGCGCCGTCACCTTTGGCCCGACGAAGGTGATGCCTGCGTCAGCGCAGGCCTTGGCGAATGCGGCGTTCTCGCTGAGAAAGCCATAGCCGGGATGCACGGCATCGCAGCCGGCGCTCTTCGCCGCCGTCACCACGGCCTCGATGTCGAGATAGGCCCGCGCGCCGCGACCGGGAATCTCGACCGCCGCGTCGGCAACACGCACGTGCAGCGAGAGTGCGTCATCCGCGGGATGGATCGCGACCGTCGCGATGCCGGCGTCGGCCGCCGCACGCGCGATGCGGATGGCGATCTCGCCCCGGTTGGCGATCAGGAGCTTCTTGAACGACATGCGGCGTCTCCATGCCGCGCAGCAATGCGCGGGTCGGCAGGTTCGATGATCCTGCTTCTTCACTTTAGCCGCAGCCGTCAAGGGCGGGAAAGCCGGTCGTGGTGACCGGTCCCGCGGGCCGGAATATCAATTGCCCGCGCGCGTCGTGACGATGCGGATAATCCGCGCCACGGCAGATCGTATGAGCGCGATGTCAGGCCGCCCGCACGCCCGCAACGAAGGCACTGACCTCGTTCTCCAGCGATTGCAGCTTCTGCGACAGCCGGCCACTCGATTGCAGCACGAGGCCTGCGGCCTGGCCGGTCTCGGCCGTCGCATCGGTGACGCCGGAGATGTTTTGCGAGACCTGGTCGGTGCCGGAGGCCGCCTCCTGCACACTATGCGCGATCGCCTGCGTCGCGGCGCCCTGCTCCTCGACCGCGGCGGCGATCGACGAGGAGATCTCGTTGACCTCCATGATGGTCTTGCGGATGCTCTCGATGTTGCCGACGACCTGGCTGGTCTCGGCCTGGATCGCGGTGATCTGCGCGCCGATCTCGTCGGTCGCCTTCGCGGTCTGGCTCGCCAGCGATTTCACCTCGCTCGCGACCACGGCAAATCCCTTGCCCGCCTCGCCCGCGCGCGCCGCCTCGATGGTGGCGTTGAGCGCGAGCAGGTTGGTCTGCGAGGCGATCTGGTTGATGAGGTCGATGACCTCGCCGATCTTGTGCGCGGCGGCGGCCAGCCCCTGCACGGTGTCGTTGGTGCGCTGACCGTCCGCGGCGGCCTTGTCGGCCACGCTTGCAGCCTGTGCGACTCGCTGGCTGATCTCTGTGATCGAGGACGACAGCTGACCGGCGGCGGACGCCACCGTCTGCACATTGCTCGACGCCTGCTGGCAGGCGGTCGCGACGAAGCTTGCGCGGTCGGTCGCCTTGTTCGCGGTCTCCGACATGCCTTGCGCGGCCTGCTGCATCGCGCGCGCCTCGTTGAAGACGTCGCGGACGACGGCCTGGACGCTCGCCTCGAACTTGCCGGCGAGATCAGCCATCGTCTTGCGTTTCTCGTCGTCGACCCTCTGCTTCGTTTCCTGCTGCTCGGCATGCATGCGGCCCACCGCCGACGCATTGTCCTTGAACACGGCGAGCGCCTTGGCGAGCCCGCCGACCTCGTCGCTGCGGCCGGTGTAGGGCACCTCGAACGCGCTGTCGCCGGCGGCGAGCCGCTCGGTCAGCGTGGTGATTTTCGCGAGCGGCCGGGTCACGCTGCGGCCGATCACGAAGGAGCAGGCGAGCACCAGGACTAGAACGGCCAGACATATATAGGCGAAAGTCATCGCGTTCTGGCGAAAAACGGCGTCGACGTCATCGAGATAAATGCCGGTACCGATGATCCATCCCCAGGGCGCAAAGCCCTTCACATAGGAGATTTTCCCGACCGGCTGCTCGAAGCCGGGCTTCGGCCAGAGATAGCCGTAGAAGCCAGCGCCCTGCTTGTTGACGACGTCAACGAAGCCCATGAACAGCGCGTTGCCGGCGGGGTCCTTCATGCCGGAGAGATCCTTGCCGTCGAGCTCGGGCTTGATCGGGTGCATGACCATCTTGGGGGCCATGTCGTTGATCCAGAAATACTCGACCTTGTCATAACGCAGGCTCTTGATCGCTGCGATCGCCGCGGCCTGCGCCTGTTCGCGTGGCAGCTTTCCATCGCTCTCGAGCTTCTGATAGTGGGCGAGAATGCCGTAGCCGACATCGACCATGTGCTGCGTCTTGGCCTGGCGGTCGGCGATCATCTGCGCGCGCAGGGTCGAGAGCGCGATCGGCGCCAGAGCGATCATGCCGAGGAGGCTGATACCGACAATCAGGACCAGCTTGAAACTGATGCGGGAGAAAAACATCGGTGCTCGCAAATTTTGGCGGGGCTGATATGCCATTTTATCCCGCCTCCCTTAGCAAAGCTTTAAGCATCCCGGTTCTCGATCGCCCGCAAAACTATCCGGAATCGGGCGCGGCTCAATTTGGCGTTAATCCGCTCGCGCAAAACTGCGGCAAGGGAGCCAGACAAATGCCAATCAACGCCGCCACAGAAGCCCGCCGCCTCGACACTCTCGCCCAGCTCGACATCCTCGACACGCCGCGCGAGCCCGCGTTCGATCGTTTGACGGCGCTGTGCAAGCGGATCTTCGGCGTGCAGATGTCGACGCTGACGCTGATCGACGGACACCGGCAGTGGTTCAAGGCCGAGGTCGGCATGGCCGATCGCGAGACCGATCGCCGTCCGGCGCTATGCAGCCTCGCCATCGAGCAGGACACTCCGCTGGTCATTCCCGACACCCATGAAGATCCGCGCGTCGCCGACAATATCTTCGTGCGCGAACGCCCCTTCATCCGCTTTTATGCCGGCGTGCAGCTCAAGATCTCCGGTGTTAATATCGGCACGCTCTGCATCATGGACGCCACACCGCGCCAGTTCGATGCCGAGGCGCTCGGCATCCTCGCCGATCTCGCCGCAGTCGCCGTCGACGAATTGCTGCTGCGCAATCTCAGCATGCAGGACAACCTGACCGGAGCGTTGTCGCGCCGCGCCTTCCGCGCCGAAGCTGAACGTCTTGCGTCGCTGGCCAACAGGCACGGCCACAAGCTGACGCTCGCGGTGCTCGACGTCGATCACTTCAAGGGAGTCAACGACCGTTACGGTCATGCCGTCGGCGATGCCGTGCTGTCGTCGGTCATCGCGACCTGCCGCCGCTCGTTGCGCGGCTCCGACATCGTCGGCCGCATCGGCGGCGAAGAATTCGCCATCCTGCTGCCGCACACGGACCTCGCCAGCGGCATGGCCGCGATCGAAAAGACGCGCGTGGCCATTGCAGGCCAAGCAATTGATACGCCGTGCGGACCGGTCCCCGTCACCTGCAGCTTCGGCGCTGCCTCACTGCTCAGCGGCCAGCATTTTGACGACGCCCTGCGCAACGCCGATCTCGCAATGTACTCGGCCAAAAACGCGGGCCGCAACCAGACTATCGCCTGGGTCGATCCCGCGCCCTCGATCTCGCCGGCACGCCGGCGCGTGTTCAAGGCCGGCCAGATCACCTTCAACTCGGGCCGCTCGACCTTCGACTGCACCGTGCGTGCGCTCTCCGAGGACGAAGCGACGATCGAGGTGATCTCAACCGCCGACGTGCCCGATCAGTTCAAGCTGGCGATTGCCAGCGACGGCCTGTCGCGGGCCTGCCGGATGGTGTCCAAGAGGGACACCCGCGTCGACGTCGCATTCGTGTGAGCACACTTTAGAATTCGTCGACATTTCGTGTCTGTTTTGGAATAGCTCCAAACAGGGAGCTTCCAATGTGCCGCGCGCTTCTAGAAGACCTCGATATCGGCCTTCGCGGCGTTGACTTGCGCGAGCCCCTGACCGAACGATCGGCGCAAATCTTTTTGCGCCGGCCGGGGCGTGCGCGCAGCCAACAGTTGGAGGCTCCATGCATCAATCGACACACACCAGGACGCTCGACCTTCCCGCGCTGTGCGCCGCGGAGCGGCTCTTCATCTGGGGATTTCGGGCCAAGGCACGCAGCGGGACCGCGGTTCCGACCGCGGCCGATATCCAGCAAGTGTACGACCATTTCCGCGTCGGCGACGCCGTACCTTCGCTGGAATCCATCATCGAGATCTTTGCGTGCACGGCGCATACGGCCATCGAGGTTCATTGCCCTACCTGTCCGAAGATGTCCGATAGCGAGCACGGAATCCTGCACGCCATCGCCGCGGCACAGCAGGAGCGCATCGATGTCGCGCGCGAACAGTTCGAGAGCTGGTTGCCGCCGGTCGGTGCCGATTGGGCGCTCGCACCGGTGCGAGGGCTTGCAACGATCTTCCGCATGGCTGGCCTCATCCTGCCCGATCGACACGTTCAATCTTTCGACCGTGACCGGACGATGATGATGAAGAGCTGGCTGGTCGGAAGTCCCACGCTGCACTGACGAGACCATTCATGCTCCACGATACGTGCGGTTCTGCGCCAGTCCAGGAAGCCGGCCAGTCGCCGCTCTGTCCGCTCCAGGCCGCGCTTGCGACGCGTCCATGCGTCGAGAGCTACGATGAATTTTCCCGCGTCGCGCTGTCGCTGTTCCGGTTCATCGGAGCGGCCTATGCGACCGGCGCCTCCGACTGCTGGGAAGCGGCCTATCGCTTCGCCGACGAGGCGCCGGGCATCGCCGACAGTCCGCTGCTGGTGGCGCGCGCCGCCGCGCTCGTCAGGATCCTGCGCAGCGGCCGGCCGTGCGAACTGTGCTTCATGCCGCCGTCGTGCCGGCGCCTGTCGAAGGACGAGGCGGAATTGATGCGACTGTTGGCGGTCGCGCGAAGCAAGCAGCCGGGCGAACTCGAGTCTGTCGTTTGCCAGTTCGTCGGCAACGAGAACGAGATCGCGACGACGCGCGCGGTCAACGCGCTCGCCTTGTGCTGACGCTTTGATGGGTTCTAGTCGCATCTCAAGCGACCTTGCGCTATCAACATCGCCATGGAGACGCAGTGCTCGATGCCCTCCATAAAACCTCCAGACGGCCCCAGGGATCACCACCGCTGGGGTCGTCGTTTTGCGGCCTGACCTAACCGCCCTTCTTGCCGAGCACGAGATCGATGGTGTGAGCCGCGATCTTGCGCAGCTGCGGCTCGTCGCCGAAGGCACGTTCGAGCACTCCAAGGCCGCGCGTCACCGTGATGATGTGCAGCGCTGCGGCCGCAGGATTGCCATTGAACTCACCGCGCTCTGCGCCTGCCGCCAACGTCTCTTGAACAAGCATGGTGATGCGCGAGATGAGGCCCGCAAAAGCCTGACGCGCGTCTTCATCCAAGCCATCTCCTTCGGCCGCGCCGAGCTCCATCAATCCGCGCGTGGTCGGACATCCCCGTGGCGGCGAGCCCGAGCGGAAGTTGGTGATGGTCAACTCGAAGAACGTGGTGAGGCGTTTTCGCAACGAGCCCGCGCCGAGCGCCTTTTGCAGGGCGAGGAGATAATCGCCCGCATAACGCTCATAGGCCTGGAGGAACAGCGCCTCCTTGCTGCCGAACGCGTTGTACAGGCTGCCGCGCTGAACGCCGGCATCGCGCGCGATGTCCGACAGCGACGTGCCGCGCACGCCCTTGCGCCAAAACTGGTCGAACGCGATGCGCAGGACATCGTCGTGGTCGAATTCGCGCGGCCTCAAATCCTGCTCCTTTGCCCGCAAAAATATTTGACACGATGTCAATAACGTGTTTTCTCGACATCGTGTCAAAAACTAATTGGAATTGATAGCCCGTTCCGTCAATGGGCCCAACCGCCGGCGCTTGCGTGCGCTCTGGCCGATCAGGCTCGCATGCCAAAAGGGACCAGCTCATGCCTCTCCTTCACGTCTCGATGCGCGCCGGCAAACCGGAAGCCTACCGGCAGGCGATCCTCGATGGTTTGTACCGCGCCATGCGCGAGGCGCTGAACGTGCCCGAGGGCGACGAGTTCATGACCATCAGCGAGCATGACGCCTCGAACTTCCGCTGCGGCAATGCCTATGGCGTCAAGCGCAGCGACGACGCCGTGCTGATCCAGATCACCGTGTTCGCTTCGCGCACCCCTGAGCAGAAGAAGGCGCTGTACCGGCGGATCGCGGAGCTGCTCGGCGAAAACCCGGGCATCCGGCCCGAGGACGTGTTCGTGAATGTGCTCGATGCGCCCGCGGAGAACTGGTCCGTCGGCCACGGCATCGCGCAGTTTGCGTGAGGCCGTGACCTGATTCGGCTGGTTCGAGCTTACGGACACGTATCCCAGAAGCCCTGGGTTCGCGTGAAGTCGGTGTAGTACCAGCACAGGTTCGACGCCGGCGGCTGTCCGGCCCAAGCCGCGGCGGTCGCTGCCGCGACGAAGCCGAGCGCGGCACCCGCGGCGATTGCGCCGCCGGGACGCCAGGAATAGCGCGACGGGCGAGCCCAGGGACGATGCGGCCGGTGGACCGGCGGGCGGTGAGCTATCGGCGGACGCACCGCGGGCGGACGAGGCCGGTGAGCGCCGGGTGGACGATGACCGCCACCCGGGCGGTGACCGCCGCCGCCATGCCGCTGTGCGCTGAAATCGGTGACTGAGGCAACCGGCTCCGCACTCGCCGATGACATCAGGATCGTAGCATCGAGCGGCCAGGCCAGCGCAACGGCGAGCAGTGCAGCTCCGATTGATCGATTCATTCTCATTTCACTCCATGATCAAGCGGATCGAAAACTCTGGCGCATTTTTGTCTTTTGGAAGACGCGGCTCGCAGCGTTACGGCAATGCTGCATTTCGTTCGGCGCACATCGATGACACACGCTATTCACGTGCAACACACGCCGCCATGATCCCCTCGAGCTCAGCCCTTGAGAGCACGCCAAGCTCGGCGATGAAGACGATCCGCGATCGCGGCACGCCTTGCGCCGGTGCATCGCCCGGCGCGAGCGTCGCACGGCCGGCCGCGAACTGAAACACCATCTGGCGCCCGGGTTGCTCGACGGTCTCGAACAGGCCTTTTGCACGCGCAAGCTTTGGCGCAAGATGGCCGATCGCCTGTTGCAGGCGCGGCAGCGACAGCGGCTGGTCCGAGGCCCAGCTCAGCGTCTCGAAGCGCTCCTCGGACGGCCGTCGCGGCCCTGGCTCGCGCGGCGTGGGCGCGCGGTCGACATTCGCGGGAAACAGCAGCGCGGACGGAATCTCGCCGTGTTTCGCATCGACCACCACGGCAGGGACGCGCTGCGCGCGGATGGCCTCGCGCATCCGCGCGCCGGCCCCCTCATCCGCCAGATCCAGCTTGCTCAGCGCCACGATATCGGCGACGCGCAATTGCGAACGGTGGAGCGCATCATCCAGGGCAGCCGTCGATGCCGCCGCATCCATCACGCAGAGCACCGTCTCCAGCGGCGCCTCGCGCAGGATCACGGGGTCCATCAGGTTGCGGACGATGTCGGCGGGATCGGCGACGCCGCTGGTCTCGATGACGATATATTCGGGCTTCAGATCGCGCCGAAGCAGCGTCGAGAGCGTGCGCAGGAGATCGCCTTCGAGCGAGCAGCAGATGCAACCATTGGCGAGGCTGACCACGCCGTCGCTCGCACCCGCGATCAGCTCCGCGTCGATGTTGATCGCGCCGAAATCGTTGACGATTGCCGCGATCCGCCGTCCCTCCGCGTTCGCCAGCAGACGGTTCACGACCGTCGTCTTGCCCGCCCCCAAAAAGCCCGTCACCAGGAGAATGGGGACCGGCATGGGATCAGCCCTCGACGACGGGGCGGCGCACAGGACGGCCGGGTCGCGCTGCCACGTCCAGCACGCCATCGCTGATCAGAGGCTGGCCGCTGACGATCAGATGCCGCACGCCTTCCGATGGGCGGTTCATCGCCGTGAAGGTCGCGCGGTCGCTGAGCTTTTCGTAGTCGAGCACGACGATGTCGGCATCGGCGTCCTTGGCGAGGCGGCCCTTGGCGCGCATCGCGGGCGTGCTTTGCGACAGGATCTCCGCCGGGATCAGCGCGCATTTGCGCACGCCTTCCAGCAGCGACACGGATTTGCGCTCGCGCACCCATTCGCGGATGAACTTCGTGAAGCAGCCAGCCGAGCGCGGATGCGAGGTGGCGTCATCCGGCAGCGGCCAGGCATCGCCGGTGTAGGTCTTGCCGTCCGACGTCGTCCACGGCATCGCATCTGACGCAATCGCGCCGCCGGGATAGAGCACCGACATGTCGAGCAGATCGCGATGATGCGCATTGTTCTCGGTGTCGAGGATGTGCCAGAGCACCAGCGAGGACGGCTCTTCGGCCTGCGCCTTCAGCAGCTCCTCGCGATCGCGGAAGCGGTGACCGTCGGTCACGCGCTGGACGGAATCGTACCCCGTGCCGTTGCGCTCGACGAACTCCGGGTCACTGAAAAAGGCCGCCGCCAGCACGGTCGAGCCGGTACCGTAGGGATAGGCTTCGACCGTGATCGGCAGGCCCTGCGCCTGCGCCTTTTCGACCAGCACGCGGCAGCGCTCGATGTCGGTCTTGCTCGACGAGTTGAAATGGCAGATGTGCATGTGTGCGCCGGTGGCGCCGGCATAACCTATCAGGCGGATATAGGCTTCCGCCGCACTTTCAGGGTCGACGCGCGACATGTAGGCGACGTGGGTGAAGGTCGGCACGTCCTGCCTGGCGGCAAGCTGGCAGACCGCCGTCAGCTCCTGCACGCCGGCGCCCGGCGCGTAGGCGTTCAAGATGCCGATGCCGATGCCGCCCTCGTTCAGGCCGCGCGCGAGACGCTCGAGGATGCCGGCGACCTCCGCATCGCTCGCCACGTTGTCCATCCAGCGGCGGTCGCGCATGGCGTTGCCGAACGCCTCCAGCGAGCTCTCCGCATTCGAGCCGGTCATCGCGCCGATGCGCGCAAAGGCCCAGTTAGTGGCAGCGCCGTAGTTGAGCACGCGCCCCTTCCGCGCCTGGCGCTCATACCAGGACCCGACCGGCAGCACGCCGGCCTCGAGATCGAGTGTCGTCGTCACGCCGTCGAACGCCTGCATGCGGTCGGCCGGGATCGACTGGCCGTGCGCGTGCAGATCGATGAAGCCGGGCGCGACCACGAGCCCGGTCGCGTCGATCTCCCGCTCGGCGCCGCCGAGGCCCGTGCCGACCGCCGCGATCTTGCCGTCCACCACCGCCACATCGCCAATGGCATCCATCCCGCTTGCGGGATCCACCACCCGTCCGCCAGAGATCACCAAGCCGCTCATGTCGTCACTCCGCATGCTATTGCCAGAACCTCCGAAGACCCGGCAGCAGCTCCGGAGGCGCGGAGCGCATAGTGCAGATTTTGGAGGGAACGACTACCGCCGCTGATGCCGATGCAGCATGCATATCGTCGCAAGGCTATTGCCTGAAACGCGCAGGCGGGGTGCAGTCTCGGGTTGCATAGTCGCAAATGCCAAGCTATTGGATGCCCGTAATTTCAGTTTTGGAGGCGACCATGTCTACGACTGCACGCTTCCCGGGTTCGACGCGCGATATTTGACGCGCCCCGCCCGGGATCGATTCCCGGGTGAGACCACAACGTTCGGCATCACATCGAATCTGCCGCGGCCTGTCGGCGCGCGATCGCGAACCTATTGTCATGACATCCAATCTCCTGCCGGCCCCTCGTCAGGTGGCCGGTCATTCCGACCTGCTTGAACGCAGGCTTCGGCGATACCATCCACGTTGCCAGGGTGCTGTACGTGCCCGGGCCGCGCGGCACCCGCGCCTGGCCGATCTCGCCGCGAGCTTTCCCGCGCTGCTCTTCGCGCTGGCCGTTCCGCGAGCCCGGCTCGATCCCGCGCGCGCCATTGCGTGCGTGATCGATGGCGCCGCCCTCGCGCAGGTCGCCGCATTTGCGGATCTACCCATGTGGCTGCGCAAGCTTCCTCCCGAAGCGTTCGAGCGCCCGATCCCGCGATTGCCCGACGGTGAACTGTTTCGCCGGCAAATCGCCAACCACCTGCCGCGCTCTCCGAAGCTGGCGCCGGCATGGCTTCAGCTGCTCGCTGACGCCGCCGCGCTCGCGCATGAGCCGATGGCGGCGTGGGTCGCGCGCGAGTTCGTCCGCGAGCCGCAGCGTGTGAAAACTGCGCGGTTGCGGCAGCTCTGTCTCTGGGCGTGGTTTTCGTCTCAGCCCGCCACATTGGGGCACGATCTGATCGAGCGTCCGTGGACCCCCGATCTGCGCATCGATGCCGCACGTTCGGCCGCAAACGATTGGCGAACGGTCGTTGCCCTGCACGCCAACCTCGGCCGCCTGCCGATCGCCGACATGTGGCTGCGGCCCGGCCGGATGGCGAGCTACGAATTCATGCCGCTGGATTCGACTTCCGCCATCGCCGCAGAGGCGAAGGCGATGCGGAATTGCCTCAGAACCTTTGGCAACAGCCTCGCACACAATCAGTCGCGGCTCTGGAGCGTCCGCAAGGACGGCGAGAGGGTCGCGACGTTGCGGATTGCCCGCCGCTTTCGCGATCCGCTGCCGAACCTCGTCGAGCTCAAAGGGCCCGGCAATGTCGAGGCCTCGCGCGAATTGTGGTGGGCCGCTCGCCAATGGCTTCACAAGCACGATCTGTCGCACATCGACATGAGGCAATACGACTGGGGCACGGCACCGCTCGACCGCGGACACTGGACGTCGCTGTGGCGGCCCTACTGGCTCGCCAAGCGCCGCATCCCGGACTGGCTGCCGATCGCTCCGTCGCGCGAGGCGCTCGAAGCGCTGTGAGTTGGAATGATATCTACCGCGGTCCATCGCAGCCCGATCGGCACGCGCTCGCATCCTCGCAGCGGATGCGAGCGCCGTTCATTTGACGCCAAAGGGGATGGATCAACCTTGTCTGCGCGATCGGGATTGTGCGAGTTCAAGCCTTGTCGACGTGGCTTTGGAACATCGCTTTGGCATACTGGAGGCCGACGCCGAAGGGGCCACCGTACTGCTTGGCGATGCCGACGGTGAGGTCGTAGGTCTCCAGACGCGCCCAGTCCCGCTGCAGTTCCAGCAGATAACCCAGCGACGTCATCGGACGCGCACCGGCCTGGATCATGCGCTCGACCGCCCGTTCGTGCGCCTCGATCGTGCAGTCACCGCACGCATCCGTAACGACATAGACTTCATAGCCCTGCTCGAGCGCCGACAACACGGGGCCATTGCAACATACGGAGGTCCAAAGACCGCACATGACAAGGCGGTCCCTGCCGACGGCGTTGACGCGGCGGATGAGATCCTCGTCCTCCCAGCCGTTCGAGGTCGTGCGGTCGGCGACTTCCGCATTCGGAAAGGCATCGGTGATTTCACTGAACAATGGACCAGCGAAGGTATCCTTCGAAATCGTCGTGATGATCGTCGGGACTTTGAAAGCCTTCGCCGCCTGAGCGAGAATCGCGACATTCGTACGCAATATGGTGATATCGATCGACTTGGTATTGAATGCCATTTGCGACTGATGATCGATCAGGATCAACGCGTGATCATTCGGGCTCAGAAGTGTTCTCGCGGGCTTTGCGATCGCTTTGATGCTCATGCAGGTTCTCTTTCTCGGGATGATGCAGCGTCCTGGTCGCGACGTTGCACAGGTGCGGCACCCGCCGATCGAGCAGCTTTTGGAGTGTCAGGTGTGTCCTGCCACATTGCCATGTCGGGTTTTCCTGACCGCGCTCGTCAGCGGATGATCGCCATCTGGACCCGATCCGACGATCCGACTAGGCCGGTTATCGTGCACTCGGTGCTGAACCAAGTTCATCAATGGTCGAAGACAGTGCGCGATCAGAGCCAGCCGCCTTCGGCAGCGAGCCATCGCGACTTGCGGAAAGCGACGATCTAGCGTGGGACGTCGGTGAGTGATGCGAGACGCAACTTCGAAGCCAGGGTCGGCGCGCACCGCATTCATCACGCGCAACGCGTCCCTGGCTGACGCAGGGCACAATTGCGGCGACAGTGCACTTAGCTCTTATGATGAAATTGCGGTGACAGTGCACTTATCTCTCACGACATGACCCCCATGAGAGCAGACGAATTAAATGCACTGTCACCGTAATTTGGTATGCGTTCCAAGAGAACGCCACGGAGCAAGCGCTCCGCGAGTGGTGCGCGCTTCATGAGATTGACATCGTTGGGTGAGTTGGTGGCCCGTCAACGGAGAGGAAGGGGGGTAGTTAAGTGCACTGTCACCTAAATTCCATCGGCATATTCCGGCTGACCGGCTCAGTTTAGGGCAACCCTGACGCCCACCGGCTTCCACAACCACATAGCGACTTGGGGATCTTCCGACGCAGCTTGCAGGATCTGCATGGGAACAAGCACGAAGCCATCATTGGGTGCACCATCGCGCTGGCCATTCACTGACCAACCGGAATACAGGCCAACCGAGCCTTCCTTCGGATCGGGATTATTGAGGAATACCGCGGCGCTGCTATCCAACCAACTCGGTCTTGGACGTACCGAATCCGCGCCTTCGAAGAAAAGCAACTATTCCGGAAACCTTGTCAGCGGTCCCAACGAGCTGACAAAATCCAGCCTTGAGGGTGGAAGCCAATATGTCAGAGACCTCGCCGCCGAGCATCCCTAGACCATTTCATCAAGCTGCTGGCGCTCCCTAGGGGAATCGAACCCCTGTTTCAGCCTTGAGAGGGCCGCGTCCTAACCGCTAGACGAAGGGAGCGTGAGGGCTAGCCAATAGCCGCGAAATTTGTCCGCCGCAAGGACCCGAACGGCCCTTTTATGGCTCATTGGCAAATTTCAGCTTTCCGGCGGGTCTCAAGGTGTGGGCGTCGAAGGTGCGGATCTCGATGACGCCGCCGACGTCCAGCGTCACCACGAGGCGGTCCCCGGCCACCCCGGTCGCGACGATCCTGGCTCCCTTCGGCAGGGTCGCGGTAACGTCACCGACGACCTCCGCCGCCCTTCCCTCCGACTTGAAAAGGCGGTAGCCCACCGCGATCAGGACGGCGCAGATTGCCAGCGCCGTGGTCAACCCCGCGATCAGCATCATCCGCCGCACCCGCGCGAACAGCGCGGCCTGCTCGGGGCTCGGTTCGGGAACAGCGGTATCAGACGTCGTCATGGAAAATTCTGGCTCTGCGCAAAGGTTGGAGGTGGTCGTCGCCGGCGACGAGGGCTCGGCCAGGCTCGACCGCGTGCTGGCGGCACACCTCACCGACCTGTCGCGATCGAGGCTGAAAGCCCTGATTTTGGCGGGCGCAGTGAGCCTCAAGGCCGCCGCGGTCCGCGACCCCGCTTATCACGTCACATCCGGCGACACGATCATAATCGACGTGCCGGAGGCGACCCCGCCGGAGCCCAAGGGCGAGGACATTGCGCTGGATATCGTGTTCGAGGACGACGACATCGTGGTCCTCAACAAGCCGAAGGGGCTGGTCGTGCACCCCGCCGCCGGCCACGAGACCGGCACGCTGGTGAATGCGCTGATCGCCCATTGCGGCACGTCGCTCTCGGGCATCGGCGGGGTGCGCCGGCCCGGCATCGTGCACCGGCTCGACAAGGACACGACCGGGCTGATGGTGGTCGCCAAGAACGACCTCGCCCATGCCTCGCTCACCGCGCAATTCGCCGACCACGGCCGGACGGGAGCGATGCGCCGTGGCTACATGGCCTTCGCCTGGGGGCTGCCGGGACGCCATCGCGGCACCGTCGATGCGCCGATCGACCGCCATCCGCATGCGCGCGAGAAGATGGCGGTGCGCCAGGGCGGCCGGGAGGCGGTGACGCATTGGGAGCTTCTGGAGAGTTTTGCGGGGCGTGACGGCAAGCCGATCGCCTCCCTGCTCGCCTGCGAACTTGAGACCGGACGCACGCACCAGATCCGCGTTCACCTCGCCCATATCGGCCACCCCCTGATGGGCGACGCGGTCTATGGCCCGCATTTCAAGACCAAGGCGAACCAGCTTGGGCCCGAGTCGCAAGGAGTCCTGACCGCTCTTGGGCGGCAGGCCCTGCATGCTTACTTGCTGGTATTGGAGCACCCGAGGACCGGAGAATTACTCCACTGGGAAGCGCCTTTGCCGAAGGATTTGCTTCTCCTCCAGGACACCCTGAAAGCGGCGCTATGACGCAGGCCACCTTGGAAAATCGTTACATTACAAAAAGTTATAGCTGCCACACGGGGACGTGACGTCAGCAATCCTTCCCTTTTTGATCCCCCATGGGGTATATTGCGCCTGCGTTGGAAATGACCAACGGAACATCGCAGCCCGGCCGGCTTTGACAAAGCGGTCGTCTGCCTGGCCCGCCGCTATCGGGGGCCTGAACCTTGGAGGGCTTCACAATGGCCCGTACCGCTGCTCTGCCGGTCCTCAATGGAGAATCCGGCTTATCCCGTTACCTCGCCGAGATCCGCAAGTTCCCGATGCTGGAACCCCAGCAGGAATACATGCTCGCCAAGCGTTGGCGTGAGCATGACGATCGCGACGCGGCGCACCAACTCGTCACCAGCCATCTCCGCCTCGTGGCCAAGATCGCCATGGGCTATCGCGGCTACGGCCTGCCGATCTCCGAGGTCGTCTCGGAAGGCAATGTCGGCCTCATGCAGGCGGTGAAGCGTTTTGAACCCGAAAAGGGGTTCCGTCTCGCCACCTACGCGATGTGGTGGATCAAGGCGTCGATTCAAGAGTACATTCTGCGTTCCTGGTCGCTCGTGAAGATGGGCACCACCGCGAACCAGAAGAAGCTGTTCTTCAACCTGCGCAAGGCGAAGAGCAAGATCAACGCGCTTGACGAGGGCGATCTCCGCCCGGACCAGGTGAAGATCATTGCCAAGCGCCTCGGCGTCACCGATCAGGACGTGATCGACATGAACCGCCGCCTCGGTGGCGACGCGTCGCTCAACGCGCCGATCCGCGACGACGGCGAAGCCGGCGAATGGCAGGACTGGCTGGTCGACAACACGCCCAACCAGGAAGCCATGCTGGCGGAGCACGAGGAATATGACGAACGCCGCGACGCCCTCAACGGCGCCATGGGCGTGCTCAACCCGCGCGAACGTCGCATCTTCGAGGCCCGCCGCCTCGCCGATGAGCCGATGACGCTGGAAGACCTTGCCGCCGAGTTCGGCGTGTCGCGCGAGCGCGTCCGCCAGATCGAAGTCCGCGCCTTTGAAAAGGTGCAGGCCGCGGTCAAGGGCACGATCGCACGGGCGGAACAGGCCGCGCTGGAAGCCGCGCACTAAGCGGGGCTTTTTCTCACGGTAAGATATTGGCGGATCGACAAGCGACAGAAAGCCGGCGGCAACGCCGGCTTTTTTGTTTTGGATCGCGTGTTCTGGAGACAGCGGTGAGTGAGACCGCCATCACGGTCGCCTGCCCTTGGCCGAAATAGAACCGGCCTTGTCTCGAACCCGCGCTGCCGGTCAACCGACCCAGGAATATCGGACCGACAGCATCAATTGGACGGACACACACCGTGTCGATCATCCTGCAATCCACCGTCGGCGGCTTCTCCGCCCAGTTCATGCGCAGGCTGCCACTGGTCGAGCAGGCGATGCGCGAGCACGGGCTCGACCCCGCCGAGTTCGTCATCTCCAAGGACTACGCGTCGACCGCGACGATCCCGATCATAGGGCCGTTCTTCTTTAACTACAGCGTGTTCTTCGGCGAGGAGACATTCACCGTTACCGAGCCGAACGACATGGTGTTCCTGGATTACTTTTTCAAACGCGTGCTGGCCGCCGACGGGCCGCCGGAATTGCCGCGACGGCCGGGATTGATGCTGCGGCTTTTTGGGTGGATGTCGCAGCCGGTCTAGCTCGTCATTCAGGCGCGTGACGACGTCGCGAGAAACGAAAGCCGGACGATCGGCCTTCACGCTTGCCGCAGGACGCCTGCCGGTGTATGTGCTGCCGCCCCGGCGCGATATCGCGCCCTTTTGGTTCAGCGCACTTCAAGGGAGGCGGCATGAAAAGTAGATCGATACGTTCTGACCGCCACCCGATTTGATCGGCAATCGGTCATAAGCTGAACGCCGCTTCGCGGCTGTTCTCCATTCATTACATATCGCTGCGAGGGGCGTGACGCAACAAGGCGTCGCGCCGTGTCGTCATGTATTTGCGGTTCGTTACACCGCTCATCCACCCGCACAGTCGCGTGGAGAGCGGCTTCTTTCGTGCGGCCTGGTATGTCCAGCGAAACGACTGTCCGGACTGGATTCGGCAGGAGCTCTCGAACCAGTTCAATTGGTTCGCGCAGCATCTGCCGCTTCCCGGACGCATCGCGCGTCACTTCAAGCGGCGCGATTCGATCTGGGGCATTTGCTGGTTCGATCCTCAAGCTCGCGAGGCTGTCAGCCGCGCGCGCTACTGCGCTTGGCTGCTCGAGGAGGGTGGCCTGCCGGTGCGTACGATTACAACCTCGCGCCAGCGTGAAGTCATCTGGCGCGACGCGCACCAGATCGTCACGAAGCCTTCCGCCGATCTTCCCAAGGCATTCCCCTGAGCCTCGGACGACTCGGTGGACTCGGAATGGCGATGAGAGTCGATAGCGGTCGCTGGTGATGGCCGTCCGGCACCGGAGGGTTCGGCCTCCGGTTGCCGGACGCGCCTACTCAACTACTCACCCCACGTCCTCGCCAGCGTCGCCAGCCAGCAGCCTTCGCAATAGCGGGCGTCCTTGTAGTCGATCCAGTTGTGCGCATAGACGTGGTCGGGCGGGATGTCGTAGCGCGCGCGCAGGACCTTCACGAGGATCTTCCACGCCACGACCTGCGCCTCGGTCGGGCCTGCCGTGACGTCAGGAAAGTTGCCGGCGAACTCGACGCCGATCGAGTTGTCGCGCACGACCTGGCGATAGGTCACCTTGTTGTCGATGTACTTGTTGTCGTTGCGGTTGGCGCCGTCGCCATGGGTCGGTACGAGGTTCTCGGGGACCGCCCAATAGACTGTGCCGTCGGTCTCGACCCACACCGTGACGCCGCGCCGGGTCGGCTTCTTCGACTGCTCCAGTGCGCCGACACGGGCCGAGCCCGCCGGTCCTTCGATCTGGTGCACGATGATGTTGCGCCAGGGATGGGCGTCGCGAACATCGCCCCACGGCGCGAGCCAGACCATTTTCAGGCCGGGAATGTCAGGCGTGCCGGAGACGCGCGCGATCTTTGCGAGTTCGGCATCCGTTGCAGCGGCGGGAGCGATCAGGAGAGCGGCGAAAATGGCCGCGAGCAGGCGAGACATCATCGTGTGGGTCCAATGCGGACCCGAGCTTAGCACAACCCTAGGCGAATTTGCGCGCGGCCTCGCCGAGCCCGGGCGGCTCAGGCGAGAGCGGTGGGGCCGGATCGTAGACGGCAAAGTCGTTCTTGCCGTTTTTCTTGGCCTCGTAGAGGGCGTGGTCGGCATGGGCGATGAGGCGGTCCGGAAACTGGCCGACGCCGCGGTCCCACTCGGCAACGCCGATCGAGATGGCGATCGGGATGTCCTTGGTGGTACAGGCCGCGGCATCCCGGCGGCAGACATCGAGCACGCGGCGGGCGATCGCGGCAGCCTCGCGCAGGGACGAGGACGGTAGCACGACGCAGAACTCGTCACCGCCGGTGCGGGCCAGCATGTCGCCCGGCCGTAGCCGCGTTTGCGCCATCAGGGTGAAGTGCCGCAGGCAGGCATCGCCCGCGGCGTGACCATGGGTGTCGTTGATGCCCTTGAAGCCGTCGAGATCGATCACCAGCAGCGAGAACGGCTCGCCGCTGCGCTCCGAACGGGCGCATTCCTCGGACAGGCGCTGCAACAAATGCCGCCGGTTGGCGACGCCGGTGAGATCGTCGAGCAGTGCGAGGTCGGCGACCTCGTTGCGCAGGCGATCCATTGCCATCAGCAGGAAGCCGAAATTGAGGGTCATCGACAGGAACAGGAGGCCCAGCACCATGACGGCGTGACCCTGACCGCCGGCGCGCGCCGAGAAATCGTGGCCGAGCAGATTGCCCAGCGTGCGAACCGCAAAGATCGCGATGATGATGAGGATGACGATGCCGGACAGCCGCGCGCCCGGGCTGACGCGGCCTTCCGGCGGCGCCAGGAGCAGACGCAGCGCCAGCACCAGCGGCAGGCCCTGACCGAGCGTGTAGCTGAGCATGCGCAGCTGCATGTGCTCGAAGCCGACCATGAAGAACACGACACCGGCGAGGCTTAGCGCTCCCGTTGCGGTCATGATGCGCCATGAGACCGGCCGGTCATAGAAGCGCTGAATGCCCATGGCGGCGAGGCAGCTCGCCGCGATGATGCCGGCAGCGCCAACCAGAAGCGGCAGGGGCGAGGCGACGAACAGGCGGACCAGGGCCGTCATCGCGCCGGTGGCGCCGACGAAGGACGATGCCATCCAGAACCGCGCGGCCGCAAATTTCGGATAGGAGCGCGTCACGTAGGCCCAGATCAGGCCAAGCGCCAGGAAGTTGACGACGAAGACCGTCCAGAGTGTCGGTACGTTCAGCATGGCGCGTGCGGCACGCGCAGCGTCGCGCCCCCCGTCTCTGACAGCCGTTCGTCCATGACCCGCCCCCGCGTTCTTGCGGAGAACAATGCGCGGATTGCACTTAACGGAACCTCACTGCGTTCTGCGAAAGCTCACCCTTGGTTTTGGATTCATGAACAGCACGCCGCGATTATCGGATCGTTAGGCATGTCGCGGCCTCCCCGCACGGTCGCGCCGATGCGCATCGCGATGCGGTTTCGCGGGCAAAAATCACCCGAAAATGCATCTGAGCTGTGGATAACGCGATGACACAGATGTGACAGCACGGGGCAGAGACCTGCGAATCTGCTGAGTTTGTGATCGAGGATGTTGCGAGGCTGGCCCTCCGCCGAGCATCCCTCGTGTCGCGTTTAACCATGAACCCTTGAGAGGATACTATGGCTAAGAAAGCGAAGAAGGCGAAGAAGGCGACGAAGAAAAAGGCCAAGAAGGCCGCGAAGAAGAAGTAGCCAGCATGTTCTTTGCCCGGGTGGAGCCTCGCTCCGCCCGGGCGTCGGGTAAGGGCCGATAGAGTTTGAGGATGGCGGGCGCAAGGCCCGCTTTTTTATTGCTCCACTTCAGCTGCCGCGACGGAGAAGCCTACCGCTCCGCAAACGCTAGCTTGGCACCAAGCGCAGCAAAGCCGGCGGCAAAGCTGCGGCGCAGCCAGGCCATGACACGCGGGCGGGAGATGACGCGCTCGCGCACCGACGCCGCGCAGAGACCGTAGAGGACGAACACCGCAAAGGTCATCGCCATGAAGGCGCCGCTCAATTCCAGCATCCGCGCCAGCACATGGGCTTCATCCACCGCGATGAACTGCGGCAGGAAGGCCAGGAAGAATATCGACAGTTTCGGATTGAGGATGTTGATCAGGAAGCCGGTGACGATGACGCGGCGGTTCGAACGCTCCTTGATCTCGCCATCGACCGCCAGCGCCCCGGTCTCACGCAGCGCCTGCCAGGACATGTAGAGCAGATAGGCGACGCCGCCCCATTTCAGCGCGGCAAAGGCGAGCGCGCTGGTGTGCAGCACCGCGGCAAGCCCGAGCATCGCAGCTATCATGTGCGGCACGATCCCGAGCGTGCAGCCGAAGGCGGCGGCGATGCTGGCGCGCGAGCCGCGTGTCAGCGCCGCAGCCAGCGTGTAAAGCACGCCGGTGCCGGGCGAGGCGACGACGATGAGCGAAGTGAGCAGGAAGGACAAGGTCATGGGCAGACCTTATCATCGTGCCTCACGGCAAGAAAGCAGCTCCCGGATCGACCGTCAGGACAGCTGCGCGATCTCGGCCTCGCGGAGCACGTCGAGCGGGGCCCATGGCTTGGCCCAGAATTTCGCGCCGGCGGGCAAGGGCTGCGCCAAGGGGCGGCCGGAGGTGACGACGACATCGAGCTTCGGATTGCGGTCCTTGGCGACGTGCGCGAGCTCGACCCCGTTCATGCGCCCCGCAAGCTGGACGTCCGTCAGCATCAGACAGAGCGCGCCGGCGTTCCTGTCGAGCACCCCCTGAGCGGCCTCGGCGCTTTCGCACTGGATGACCTGGTAGCCGCTCTCTTCCAGCAGCAGACTCAGCATCTCCCGCTGCATGGGGTCGTCTTCAACGATCAGCGCCGTTGCGCGAAATGGTTCTGCCTGTCCCATGGGCGGCTCCAATCCTTGCTTGCGTAATGTATGTTAAGGAGCCAGCGCGCCTGTGGTTCAGTTCCATTATGAAAAAATGTAAATCGTAGTTCCACACGACGGGCTTGACGGGGGACATCATGACTTCGATTCGCGGCGCTGCCGCCATCACGGGAGCTGCGAGCGGCATCGGCCGCGCGCTGGCGATCGAGCTCGGCAACCGCGGCTGCGATCTCGCGCTCGCCGATCGCGACGAGGCTGGATTGAAGACGCTCGCCACCGAGATCGGATCCGCACGCAAGGTCAGCGTGCATCGCGTCGACGTCAGCGAGCCCGGCGACATCGCAGGGTTCGCGCGTGATGCGGTCGCGGCGCATCCCGCGCTCGGCATCGTCATCAACAATGCCGGCGTGGCGCTGATGGGGACGTTCGAGGAGATCGACCAAGCGGAAATGGAGTGGCTGTTCGACATCAATTTCTGGGGCGTGGTGCACGGCACGCGCGCCTTCCTGCCGCACCTGAAGACGCGGCCGGAGGCGCACATCGTCAACCTCTCCTCGATCTTCGGCATCATCGCGCCGCCCGGACAATCGGCCTATGCCGCCGCCAAGTTCGCGGTGCGCGGCTTTTCCGAGACCGTGCGGCACGAGCTTGCGGTCGCGGGCAGCCCCGTAAAACTGTCGGTGGTGCATCCCGGCGGCGTCGCCACCTCCATCGCGCGCAATTCGCGCACCGGGGTCGGCGTCACCGACAATGCGCGCCGCGCGCAATCGATCGAGCGGTTCGAGAACGCGGCAAAGACCACGCCGAAAGACGCCGCGCTGCGCATCATCAAGGGCATCGAGAAGAACGAGCCCCGCATCCTGATCGGCAACGACGCCCGCTTCATGGACCTGTTGCAGCGCTTCCGTCCGGGGACGTATTGGGCGCCGTTGCAGCGGAAGCTGGAGAAGATGGCGAAGGGGACGTGAGCGTTGTTTGCTTTCACCCTCCTCTGGAGAGGGAGGGTGAAGTCACTGCCCCGCCAGCCGGTCCGCAAAATAGCCGATCGTCTTGCGGTAGATCACCGCCCTATTCCATTCGCGCATCGCCTCGAAATTGGCGGTGCCCTCGCCGTAGGGCTGGCCCATCTTGAAGCCGCTCGTGTGGAGCAGGTTCGCGGTCGAGGCCAGCACGTCGGGCACGCTGTGGCGCAGATCGACGTGGCCGTCGCCGTCGAAATCGACGCCGTATTTGATGTAGGACGACGGCAGGAACTGGGTCTGGCCAATCTCGCCGGCATAGGCGCCGATGAGGTCGCGTAGCGGCAGGTCGCCGCGCTGCACGATCTTGAGGGCTGCGAGCAGCTCGCCCTGGAACAGCTCGGTGCGGCGGCAATCATGCGCGAGCGTGGCCAGCGTGCGGATCACCGGCAGCTTGCCGATATCGCCCTTGCCGAAATCGCTCTCCAGCCCCCAGATCGCGACCAGGATATAGCGGGGAACGCCGAACTGCTGCTCGATGCGCGACAAGAGCGCGGCGTGACGCTGGAGCAGCGCGCGGCCGCCATTGATGCGACCGGGGCCGACGCGGGTCGAGACATATTGCTCGAAGCTCTTGTTGAAGGTGTAGCGCTGGCGCCGGTCGAAGGCGAGCACCGCGCCATCCTGGGCGATGCCACTGAAGGCCGCGCTGGTCACGCTCGCCGAGACGCCGGCTCCTTGTGCTTCCGAGGTCATGCTGGCGACAAAGCTGTTGAAGTCGCCGCCGCAGCGCGCGGCCTGCGCCGATCCGTCGGCCAGACAGACGATGAAGGCGGTGGCCAAGGCGTGTCTCAACATGCGGGAAAATCCTCTGAAGAATGAGCGCGGAAAACGGCGCGCGATCATGCCCGGGAACCGGATTCGCGTCAAAGCGGCAAATCCTCGCCAGAACCGATCGCAGCTTGGGCGCGACAAATGAATTGCGCCCGCCCTCCCCAACCGATCGAGATGACCATGCCCATTCCGCACCGGATGCTCGCTGTCCTCGCCCTGCTCTCCTTCACCGTCACCGCCGCCTCTGCGCAGACGCGCGATATCGCAGGCAGCCGCGACTATCCCGGCATCGGCCGCTTCACCGGCAGCGTCATCACCGGCTACGTGATGAAGGATTTTGACGCGGCGCGGATGCAGGCCGCCGCCTTCAAGGACGGCCAGCCCGCCGATGCGCGGCGGCTCGAGGGCCGCATTGTCCGGATCGCCTACCGCACCAATCCCGGCCCCTCGATCCTGGAAGTGTCGCGCAATTTCGAGACGCAGCTTGCGAAAGCCGGCTTCGAGACCTTGCTGGCCTGCGACACCGACGCCTGCGGCGCCATTCCCTTCACGGAAAGCATCGACACGCTGCCGGTGCCGCAGATGTGGGTCGACGGCTTCAACTACCGCTACTACGCCGGCCGCAAGACCGAAGGCGGACGCGAGACCTGGGCCAGCGTCCTCGTCAGCCAGAACAACCAGGACATCTACGCGCAAGTAACTGTCGCCGAGCTCGGTGCCATCGCGAACAAGATGGTGGATGCCGCCGCGATGGCGAAGGGCCTTGGTGAGACCGGCCACATCGCGCTCTACGGCATCTACTTCGACACCGACAAGGCGGTGCTCAAACCGGAAAGCCGCCCGACGCTTGAGCAGATCGCAAAGTTGCTGACGAGCCAGCCGCAGCTCAATGTCTTCATCGTCGGCCACACCGACAGCCAGGGCGCTTACGAATACAATCTCGATCTGTCGAAGCGCCGCGCGGAAGCGGTCGCAGCCGAGCTCGTGAAGAGCTTTCGGATCGCGCAGACGCGGCTGCGCACCGCCGGCGTCGGATTGCTCGCACCGGTCGGCTCGAATGCCACCGACGCCGGCCGCGCGCTCAACCGGCGCGTGGAGCTGGTGGCGCCGTGACGGCCTCTCTCATCTTTCCCCCTACGCTCAGAGTATCCGTTGCATGGCGTTGTTGGTGGAGAAGTGGCTCGCCGTACCGGAACTCGGCACGCGCACGCAATGAAATGCGCACCCGCGCGGACATGGAACTCGTTCGCACATGGAACACAACCTGCACGCGGACGGAATACGTGCAGGCGAGCGCGCTTTCTTACAAAGCGCGCACCGCTTCGCTGCGTTGCGAGAGCGGGAAATTTGAGCAGAGTGATTTGGCCGCCCAAACAAATGCTTTGATGCGCACCAAAACCAGAAGTCGCAACCAGCGCATATCTGACGCGCTCGCTGCGACATCACAGCGTCAACGATTTGCCTTGCCACGGCACGGCGCAGGTTATAATCTTCTATTCTAGGTTGTCGCCCCACCAGCCCCGGGCGACACTGAAGACCAAAAATAAGCGGCGGGCTTTGCGGCCCGCCGTTTATTGAGGGAAGGGTCGCAGCAGGCGCCTGGCGCCCTCCTCGATGTGCTCTAGCAATCAAGGCAGCACCACTGCTGGTTGGCGTCTCGGCTTGACACTGGTGTCGACAAACCGCGGAAGTCATTTGACTGCGGACCCCTGATCGACGACAAGCCGCCATGGCCAAAAAACCCGGAACCAATCCCAAAGGCGAATTCGCCTTCTTCAACGTCTTCTATGAAGACGATTCCCAACGCTCCAACCGCCGCGTGCCCTCAGAACTGCTCGGCGGCCTCGACGGCGACGAACCCGCGCGCGGCTTCATCATGGAGCAGGACCGCGAGATCGCCGAAAAGTCCGGCCGGCCCGCGCTCGAGATCAAGCGGATCGAGCGGGTCGGGGCGAAGAAGAAATAGACGCTGCCCGCGAGAGGCGCGAAGCGTCGGCACAAACAATAACGGCGGGCTTTCGGCCCGCCGTTTTCGTTTGGATGAATGCCCGGGTCAGGCCCGGGCATGACGATCCGAGTTAGTTATCCAGGAAGCTCCGCAGCTTCCGCGACCGCGACGGATGCTTCAGCTTGCGCAGCGCCTTCGCTTCGATCTGGCGGATACGTTCGCGCGTCACCGAGAACTGCTGGCCCACTTCTTCCAGCGTGTGGTCGGTGTTCATGCCGATGCCGAAGCGCATGCGCAGCACGCGCTCTTCGCGCGGGGTGAGCGAGGCGAGCACGCGCGTGGTGGTCTCGCGCAGGTTCGACTGGATCGCGGCATCGATCGGGAGGATCGCGTTCTTGTCCTCGATGAAATCGCCGAGATGTGAGTCCTCTTCGTCACCGACGGGGGTTTCGAGCGAGAGCGGCTCCTTGGCGATCTTGAGGACCTTGCGGACCTTCTCGAGCGGCATGCCGAGCTTCTCGGCAAGCTCTTCCGGGGTCGGCTCGCGGCCGATCTCGTTGAGCATCTGGCGCGAGGTGCGCACGATCTTGTTGATCGTCTCGATCATGTGCACGGGGATGCGGATGGTGCGCGCCTGGTCGGCGATCGAGCGGGTGATCGCCTGCCGGATCCACCACGTGGCGTAGGTCGAGAACTTGTAGCCGCGGCGGTACTCGAACTTGTCGACCGCCTTCATCAGGCCGATGTTGCCTTCCTGGATCAGGTCGAGGAACTGAAGGCCGCGGTTGGTGTACTTCTTGGCGATCGAGATCACGAGGCGGAGGTTGGCTTCCACCATCTCCTTCTTGGCCTGGCGTGCCTCGCGCTCGCCCTTCTGCACGGAGTGCACGATCTTGCGGAACTCGACGATCTCCAAACCGGTGAGCGCGGCGAGCTGGTGCACCTCGTGGCGGAGGTCCTTGATGCGGTCCTTCTCGATATGGACGAAGTTCTTCCAGCCCTTGGCCGAGAGCTTCGAGACGCGGTTGAGCCAGCGCGGATCGAGCTCCGAGCCGGTGTAGTTGCGCAGGAAGTCCTCACGCGCGACGCCATGGCTGTCGGCAAGGCGCATCAGGCGGCCCTCGTGCGAGACGAGGCGCTTGTTGATGTCGTAGAGCTGCTCGACAAGCGAATCGATACGCGCCTGGTTGAGGCGCAGCGACTTCACCTCGACGATGATCTCGTCCTTCAGCTTGCGGTACTTGCGTTCCTGGTGCGGCGAGAGCGAGGGCCCGTGCGAGGTGCTCTCGAGCTGGTTCTGGATGTCCTGCTCCTGAAGCTTGCGCAGCTTCTTGTAGCTGTCGGCGATCTTGTCGAAGATCTCGACGACCTTCGGCTTGAGCTCGGCCTCGATGGCCGCGAGCGACATCTGGTTCTCGAACTCGTCGTCCTCGTCCATGTCGGCTTCGGCGGCGGCTTCGCCCGGATCCTTCTCGCTTTCGCCGGCATTGCCGGGCGCAGGCGCGGCGCGGAACGGCGTCGGCGACGGCGGCGCGGCGGGCGGCGCGACATGCGCCGGCGCGGCCCCGTTCACTGCTACGGCCTCGCCGCCTTCGGCGGACGCTTCGCCGTTCTCACCGGCGGGACCGCCGATCATCGCGGTGTTCATGCCGCCCTTGGCGTCGGGCCCGGCATAGGTCGCTTCGAGATCGATGATGTCGCGAAGGAAGATCTTGCCTTCGTTGAGCTCGTCGCGCCAGATGATGATGGCCTGGAAGGTCAGCGGGCTTTCGCACAGCCCTGCGATCATCGCCTCGCGGCCGGCCTCGATGCGCTTCGCAATGGCGATTTCGCCTTCGCGGGACAGGAGCTCGACCGTGCCCATCTCGCGCAGATACATGCGCACGGGGTCGTCGGTGCGCTCGCCCGGCTCGCTCTTCTTGACCTCGGTGACGGCCTTCTGTGTGACCTCGACGAGCTCGTTGTCGGTCTCGTCCTCGCCGCCCTCGTCCTTGTCCTCTTCGCCTTCGCTATCGTCGGCTTCGGTGACGTTGATGCCCATGTCCGAGAGCATGGACATGATGTCCTCGATCTGCTCGGGCGAGGTCTGGTCGGACGGCAAAACTTCGTTGAGCTGATCGAAGGTCACGAAGCCGCGCTTCTTGGCCTGCTTGATCATCTTCTTCACTGCCGCGTCGGACAGATCGAGCAAGGGCGACGGCGCGTCCTGGGAGTCCTTCTCCGGCGCGTCCGCTGCCTTGTCGTCTTTTTCCTTGTCCTTCGCCTGCAGCGTCTTTGCCTTGGTGGCCATCCATTGCTCCTAAACGCGCTTCATGCAGAAGGCCCAACGGCCCGCCCGCCTGAATTCACTTGAACCTGTTGTTCGACGCTCTCGCTTCGTCAGATCACGACACGGAAAGGGCGGCGCGCCTATCTCTCGCCACCCCGACCTTTCTCTCGCCGGATTTGCCTAACGCTTCGTGAGCCTCTTTGTCGCAGCGGATGCAGGTGTAGTGCCAACAGCGATTGCGCGGATTCATTCCTGACGCGTCTGTTCTGCCTGCGGCCGCCTGGTGGCCAAAGTGCTACAAGACCGTTAAGCCTCGATTAACCCTGTTTTTGCCGCCAAACCTTGGATTTGGCGAGTCTTTTAGCGGTTCCGGTCCCGGCCGTCCGCATGATTCTTTCATCACACGCTCTTCTGGAACCGGCCCGACAGCTCGCCAAAACCCTCGATCAGGGCCTCGGTACCGTCGACTTCTCCTATCCGAGCCTTGACGTCACGCAGCCACGCCAAATTGGCCTCGCTGGGGTCCTCCCCCAAGGCCAGCTCGGCGTCCTTCAGCTCTCTAAGTAGTGAATGCCATTGCCGATGCAAGGCGACCAGCTGATGCCAGGTGGCGAGAACGTCGTCCTGCGCCGCGCCTTCGCGGGCGCCCCACACCGCCGCGGTGGTGATGGCCCCCTCAACCCTTTGAAGAGATTGCAAAAATCCACCATTCTCGAGATCGCCGCGCATCTTTTCGGCCTGCTCGCCAGGATCAGGTGAGTGGTGATGGTCGTGGGCGAAGGCGGCAATGATGCCGGCCCGGAGCTTGTGGGCCTCGGGGTGGGCGAGCTCCAAGGCAGCCACTTCCTCGAGGTGCTCATGGAGCAGCCAGGGGTGGTTGATCAGGCACTGCAGAATTAGGGCCTCCCGGCGGGAGATGGCGCTGCGCTGGCCCCGCATGATCGGGCTGGACGCGAGCTGGGGGCTCGCCGCCTGGTAGGGGCCGGAGGGGAGCGGAATGGGACCGGGCGGGCCGCGGCGGCCTCCACCAAATCCCTGGCCACCGAATCGATTCGCACCGCCCCCGCCGCGAGGCTGGAACGGGCGGCCGCCGCTACCCTGCCGGAAATTGCCCCGGCCGGCAAAGCCGCCGCGTCCGCCATCGGGCGCAAAGGTGCGCTGAAGCCGTTCGGCAAAGTCGTCGCGATAATAGCGCCGCACCACCTCGTCGCGGATGCCGTTGGACAGCTCCTTGACGCGCGCTTCCAGCGCGGCCCGGCGCTCCGGCGTTGCAAAGTTGCCGCCTTCGAGCTCGCGCGACCAGATCATCTCGGCGAGCGGACGTGCCGCCGCGATCACCTCCTCGATGGCGCTGCGGCCGCCGGAGCGCACGAGATCGTCCGGGTCCTGCCCCTCGGGGAGCAGCGCAAAGCGCAGACTCTTGCCGGGCGCAAGAAATGGCAGCGCGAGATCAGCGGCACGATACGCCGCCTTCTGTCCGGCGCGATCGCCATCGAAGCAGAGGATCGGCTCATCCGCCATCTTCCAGAGCAGCGCGAGCTGGCTCTCGGTGAGCGCGGTGCCGAGCGGCGCGACCGCGCCAGCAAAGCCAGCAGTCACCATCGCGATGACGTCGACATAGCCTTCGACCACGATCAGCGATGCGCCGTCATGGGTGGCTTTGCGCGCGGTCTGGTGATTGTAGAGATTGTCGCCCTTGTGGAAGAGCGGCGTCTCCGGCGAGTTCAGGTACTTCGCCGGAACGTCCTTCTCGAGCGCACGACCGCCGAAGGCGATGACGCGGCCGCGTAAGTCCGTGATCGGAAACATCACGCGATCGCGGAATCGGTCATAGGGCACCGGGATGTCGTTGCCGGCAACGAGCAGCCCGGTCTCGACCATGTCGTCGACGGAGACGCCGAGCTTGCCGAGATGCTCCTTCAGCGCAAAGCGATCGGGCGAGGCATAGCCGAGGCGGAACTGCAATTGCGTCGCCGGCGAGATCGCGCGATCGGCGAGATAGCCGCGCGCCTTGGCGCCGACCCGCGAGGCCAGCGTCTCCGCGAAAAACTTCGCGGCGAGATCCATGACGTCATGCAGCGTGCGCCGCCGCTGCTCGTGCCGCGCCGCATCCGGCGTCACCGCCGGCAGCGCCAGTCCCGCCATGTTGGCGAGCCGCTCGACGGCCTCCGCGAACGTCAGGCCGTCGGTCTCCATCACGAAGGTGATGATGTCGCCGTGCTTGCCGGAGGAGAAGTCGTGGTAAAAGCCCTTCTGGTCGTTGACGTAGAAGGACGGCGTCTTCTCCTGCTGGAACGGCGACAGCCCCTTCCACTCCCGCCCCGCCTTCTTCAGCTTCACGCGCTTGCCCACGACTTCGGAGACCGAAAGCCGGGCACGAAGCTCGTCGAGGAACTGGGGCGTGAAGCGCATGGCGTGTGTGTAACGCGAAACCGGGTGAGTCGGGCGAAGGATCAGGGATATAGGTGCGGCCCAGCCAAAAGTCAGGTTTAGGCGGGTTATCCGGGTTATTCGACCTATACACAGGCGATTCCGTCATACCCCTTGTCATTCCCGGGCGCGCGTCGCGCGAGCCCGGAATGATTGGAAAAGCTTGAATCCGGCCCAGTTCCACGCTTCCATAGGCCATGTTCAGGACGTTTCGAGGCGGCCATAGCGGGGGTTGGCGCGTCACCTCGATTTCGCCCGTGACGGGCGAGCCCCTGCCCTTCATGCCGGCGCTGTCGGTCGTCGACAGCGATGCCGTCGCATTGCCGCTGGTGCCCTCGCGCAATGCATGGCGGCTGGTGGGCGTTGCGAGCAGCTTGCGCTACACCGAGCGCGCCGAGCAGCAGCAGCTCACCGCGGTGCAGGCGGGGCTCGGGCGGCTCGAGGCCACCTCCGCGGCGCTGATCCCGATCCGCAAATCGCAAGCCTGGTGGGAGCTGACGCAGGAAGAGCGCCGCAAGATCTTCGAGGACAAGTCGCACCACATTGCGAGCAGCCTGCGCTTCCTGCCAGCGATCGCCCGGCAGCTCTACCACAGCCGCGACCTCGGCGGCCCCTTCGACTTCCTGACCTGGTTCGAATTCGCCCCCCCGGATGCCTCGCTGTTCGAAGAGCTGGTGACCATGCTCAGGCAGACCGAGGAGTGGACCTACGTCGAGCGCGAAGTGGATGTGCGCGTGGTGAAGGAAGTGCTTTCGGCCTGAGCGCGATGAGAGCGCGCTTTAGATATTGTCTGAGCATGATCTTTCGGAATGCCGCTACCCACTTTTCCGGATCAAGTGCTAGTGCTCGAGAAAGCGGCCGGTCTCGATGAGAGGCAGATCGCCGACGGGCCAATTGTAGACGTAGGTCCAGGCCTTCTCCGTGGTGCCATCACGCAGCTTCACGTCGATCAGCTTGCGCAGATATTCGGTCGGCTCCGAAAAGCCTTCACCGCAGGCTTCGTACATGTCGAGCTCGCGCAGGAGCTCGTCGGGAGCGCGCAGGTGAAAGAGCTCGCCATGCACGATGTCCGAGGCCGCATCCGACAGCAACAGGCCCGGATAATGCTTCACGAGAACGAGCCGGCCGCGACAAGTCGCTTCACCCAAAAAGTCCGCGTGTCCTGCAAGCAGCCTCGCCATCGGATGGTCAAAGCCGCGCATGAGGGTGCCGTAGACGAAAAGTCGATCAGAGGTCATGGGATGTCTATAGCCGTCAATTGAGCAAAACGACAGCTGCACATTTCGTTCGTTCCGGCGAAGCCCGGGGGCAAGCGAGATTTGGTCTTGTGATGAATCGCCAGCAACGGCATCGTCTGGCGATCATGATGATTTTGGGTGGACCGACCTGCAAGCGATTGCTGCCCAATTTAGATTGTAACTGCTTTTTCCATAGGCAATCAGCATGGACTTGGACACGGCCAACGCGACCGATCAACTGCTCGGCGCGGGTGACATTCCGCCGGTGCATGAGGTCAATGCGGAAGGGACATCGCCCTTCCTGCTCACCTCGGATCACTACGGACGGATCTTGCCGCGCGCGCTCGGCGACCTGGGCGTCGCAGAAAGCGAGCTGACGCGGCACATCGCCTGGGACATCGGCATTGCCGGCGTCGCCGAGCGGCTCGCAAAAATGCTCGACGCGCATCTGATCGCGCAGCGCTATTCGCGGCTCGTGATCGACTGCAACCGCTCACCCGGCGTTGCAAGCTCGATCCCCGTGATATCCGAGGCGACCGCGATCCCGCGCAACGAGGGCATCTCCGAGGGCGAGCGCGCGGCGCGGCGGCGCGAGATCTTCGAGCCCTATCACCGCCGCATCGATGCCGTGATCGACCGCCGCCTGCACGGCACGCGTCCGACGGTGCTGGTCTCGCTGCACAGCTTCACGCCGGCTTATGCCGGCGTCGCCCGGCCCTGGCACATCGCCGCGCTGTATAACCGCGACACCGTGCTGCCGCAGCTGCTGCTGAAACATTTGCGCGCTGAAGGCGATCTCGTCGTCGGCGACAACGAGCCCTATGCCGTGAGCGACCTCAGCGACTACACTATCCCCGTCCACGGCGAAGCCCGCGGCCTCGTCAACACCGGCATCGAGATCCGCCAGGATCTGATCGCGGACCAGTCCGGCCAGCAGCAATGGGCGGAGCGGCTCGCGAGGATTCTTGCGGAGATCGAGGTGGAATTGCGCAGGGAGAAGCTGGTCGATTAGCCGCCCCGCGTCGCGACGAACAGCGCGAGCGCTGCGAAAATCGCGGCGATGCCCCACAGCACCCAGGCGATGCGGACGGGGCCGCTTGTATCGAGCGTTGCCTCGGCCGGGTTGTCGGGATTGACACGCACCTCGACCGTCGCGCCGTGCTGGTAGCGCGACATCAGCTTCTGCAACATCTCATCGGACCCTGACTGCGTCCCGGCCGCGACGCGCGCACATTCATTGGTGTAGCTGACGTTCTGATAGCGATAGGTGTAGGTCACGCGCTTGCCGAATATCTCGGTGCCGCGGCGCTCGCCCGGCTCGCTGGCCTCGAGATAGTGCTCGATCCCCGACAGCCTGATCGTGCCCGGCACCACCGGCCAGCGCGCCGCCTTCGACGCCTGCCGCAGCACCGCATACCCCATCAGCGCGATGAGGAGGCCGAACGCGCCGAAGCCGACGACGAGGCCTGCAAGATCGGGCCGCCCGATGTGGTGCGCAAGATAGGCATAAGCCTGGCTGAGCCCGAACGCCGAGCCGAACACGATGCCAAGCACGATAGCCGTACCGATGCCGAGGCAGCCCCACAGCCCCTTGGGCAGGTCGCGCTCGAGCACGGCCTGATCGGGATGGCGGGGATTGTAATAGACGGTGACGATGCTGCCGGCGGGATATTTTGCGAGCTTCTCGGCGACCTCGAAATTGCCGAGGTCCTCGCCGATCGAGATGCGGTTACAGCTCAGCTTGCGGCCGCCGACCGAATATTCGTAAGTCACGTTCGCAAAATTGCGGCTCTCGAGCCGATAGCCTTCCTTGCGGTCGCTGTCGGGCACCCTGACCTCGCGCACCTCGGCGACCGAACGGACAACCTTCACCGGTGCCTGTGGCCAGCTTCGCGCCTCGCGCGCCTGCCAGGTCTTCACAACGGCGGCGACCAATAACAGCCCGAGCGGTGCGAGCAGCATCGCATAGACGAACCAGGGTAGATCGGGCACGGCTAAATTCCTTCGTCAGCGGCAATGCCCGATTGGACGCATCGCCGCTGCGAAGGGTTCAAGCGCGAACCGGCTTGAGAAAGGGTTATTTGGCCCGGATGAGCGCCAGCCAGATGCCGCCGCCGATCATGAAGCCGCCGGAGACGCGCGACACCAAGCGGGTGCGGCGCGCCGAGAAAAAGCCGCGGACCTGACCGGCAAGCAGCGCGTAGATTCCGTCCGTCAGGCCGGCAAGCACCATGAAGGTGATTCCGAGCACCAGGACCTGCGACAGGTGATCCTTGCTCATGTCCATAAATTGCGGAATGAACGCGCCGAAGAACACCAGCAGCTTCGGGTTCGACAACGCCACGACGAAGCCCTGCAAGAGAAAGCCGCCGCGAGGGGGAGGCGGAGGCGCGTCGGTGTCGACGCCTTCAACCGGAGCGCGGATCAGCTTGATGCCGAGCCAGACCAGATAGGCCGCGCCTGCGAAGCGCACCCAGTCGAACCAATAGCCCATTGTCGCCATGAGCGAGGTGAGGCCGACCGCGAGGATGCCAATCACGATCAACAGCCCCATCTGCACGCCGAGAATGTTGGTCAGCGCCGCGCGCGTGCCGTGGCGCAGCCCGTTGGCGATGACGAGGGTCACGATCGGCCCCGGCAGCAAGGCCAGCGCAATGCAGGCGGCGACGAAGGCGAAATAGGCTTGCATGGACATCATGGGGAGGACTCGCTGAGTGCGGTTTGGCGCATTAATGCATGACACTCACTCTCCGTCCAGCGCTGCCGTCGCCCATACCTTCATCTCCGGCGTCTCCAGGAACGCCAGCGCCGCACGCTGCACGGCGCTTGCTTCGCCACGCCCCTGGGCCGCAGCGACGAAGAGATCGCAGCGGCGCGAGACGGCGATGCCGATCGCGGCGTGACGTGCCCCGTCGGACAGATCGAGATCATAGCGCCTGGCACGGCCGCGCATCTCGCCAAGACCCACCTCCTCACCTGGAGCGACGGCGGCAAAGCGCGGGCTGATCAGATCGATGTCGGCAACCCGATCGACCTCATCGTCGTCGGCGACGCCGCGGTCGCAATTGCAGAAGCCGCGCTTGGCGCGCACGTAGAGCTCGGTGCCCGCGCAGGCACCGTCGCAGCGGAACGCGCGGCCGGAGGGCCAGCCGTCGCGCGGGAACGGCCAGGCGATTTCGCGCCAGCGTGCCGATTCCGCCGCTGGCGCAAGCCGATAGGTCCCGACACCGGATACACCGAGCGCGATCACGACAGCCACGATCGCCGCTCCGCACCGCATCGTCAGGTCCTCGGCAGACCGGCGGCCGCGCGCGCCGGTCCGGTCAGCTCGAGGATGTGCAGGCCGGTGTTGGCGCGGTCGACGATGTAGATGTAGCCGCGATCATCCGTCTCGACATTGTTGGTCTGGATCGCGACCTTGCAGCGCTCGCCGCCCTCGATGGGAATGCAGCGCTTGTCGGTGGCCTTCGTGATCGCGGGGATGAAATAGCCGACCTCCTTCGGATGATAGGGGTCGCGGATGTCGAGCGCGCGCACACCGGCATTGAAGAAGGCGATGAAGGCCATCTTCTTGTAATAGACCGGCGCCATGCTCTCGTTGGAGGAATGCGAGCCGAAGCGGCCGCCGCGCTGGCAGAACTGTCCGCTCGCCTCCGGCACGGTGTAGCTCGAGATCATCATCGGCCGCGTCTCGGTGGTGACGTCGGCGAACCACACCATCTGCCGCGCCTCGCCGCATTCGTTCAAAATCGCCTCGTCGACGATCATGACGATGTCGCGGGTCTTGCCGTCCTTGTCCTCGGCGAATTCGGCGACGGGCATGTCGAGCATCGGAAACGTCGTGTGCGCGCCGTTGAAGGCGGACATCGGCATGCGCGAAATCTCGGGAAAGCGCAGATTGTCCGGCGTCGGCTCCTTCGGTCCGCTCAAGAGCTTCTCGCGGTCGACGATCTGCAAGATTCCGCCCTTGTTGGTGCCGTAGCCGAAGAACACGCGATTGCCATTGGGCCCGGTCGAGATCGGTCCGTGCAATTCGGTCGGCACGGCGCCGGTCGAGCCGGGCTCCTGGCCGGGCAAGCCAAAGTCGCGGATTTTCTGCGGATGCGCGGGATCGCTGAGGTCGTAGATTTGCGTCATGCGCCGCGTGCGCCAGTCCGGCGCGCCGGAGACGAGGAAGGCAACACCGGTGTCGCACTCCCACCAGCTCTTGTGCGTGTCCTTCAGGCCGCCGATGCGGGTGATGAGCACGGGATTTGCGGGATCGGCGACGTTCCAGATCTCATGCGCCTCGCTGCCGAAGGTGCGGAGCATGTAGACCGCATTGGGATCGCCCTTCGGCAGCGACTTGCCGTCGCAAACCCGTACCATCTGCGCGCCGCCGGATTCGTACTTGCCTTCCTGTCCCGGCAAATGCCGCAGATATTTTGGACGCGCGGGATCGGTGACGTCGACGATAGACGTTCCGTTCGGTTCGGCCTGCCCCGTCATCGGGTTGACGGGCGCGGGCACGTCGTCGGTGCCACCGTGATGACCGATATAGGCGATCCAACGATCGCCCTGATGGTGGATGGTCGGCTGGTACGCACTGCGCGCCTGGAGGTCGTTGGTGCCGACCAGCTTCATGTTGGACGCTTCCGGCGGCGCGCCGATGGTCTGCTTCTGCGCATGGGCCGCGGTGCTGCAAGCAAAAAGAACGAGGCCGGCAGCAGTCAAGACGCAACGGAACATCAAAGTCCTCCCGGAGCCAATCTGCGTTGGCTGAGCTTCAAGGCTAGCACAGCCATTTGCGGGCGCCAAAGACACCATCTTGACATGCAACCATTTGGTTGCCTATTATCGCCGTCATGGATGAGGTCTTCAAAGCGCTCGCCGATGCGTCACGACGGTCGCTGCTGGACAGGCTTCACGCCAAAAACGGCCAGACGCTGAACGAGCTCTGCGACGGCCTCGCGATGACGCGCCAGGCCGTGACCAAGCACCTTGTCATTCTCGAGGAGGCCAATCTGGTCACGACCATCAGGCATGGCCGCGAGAAGCTGCACTACCTCAATCCGGTGCCGATCCATCAGATCGGCGAACGCTGGATCAGGAAATTCGAGCGCGGCAAGCTCGCCGCGCTCAGCGAGTTGAAACGTCAATTGGAGAAGCGCGATGAGTAAGCCCCAATTCGTCTATGTGAGCTATATCGAGACCACGCCGGAGCAGCTGTGGCAGGCGCTGACGTCGAGCGAGTTCACCAAGAAATACTGGTTCGGCGCCGAGGTCAGATCCGACTGGAAGGTCGGCTCGCCCTTCGCGCTGACGCTCGACGGCGAGGTCACCGATTCCGGCGAGATTCTGGAGGCCGATCCGCCGCGCCGCCTGTCCTACAGCTTCAAGCACCAGAAATACGAGGAACTGCGCGGCGAGCCGATATCTCGCGTCGTCTTCACCATCGAACCGTTCGGCCCGCTCGTGCGTTTGACCGTGTTGCATGACGGCTTCGTCGAGGGCGGCAAATATCTCGGCGCCGTCTCCAACGGCTGGCCGGCGATCCTGTCCGGGCTCAAGAGCCTGCTTGAGAGAGGCAAAGTACTGGCTATTCCCCGCAGCGCGCTCAACAAGGGATTCGACGCAAAATGAACATCGATCAGTTCAAGCCGCTGACGGTCTACACCATCTACATCGCTGCGACGCCGGAGAAGGTGTGGGAGGCGCTGACTTCGGCCGAGTTCAGCAAGCAGTACTTCTTCGGCAATACCGTCGAGGTCGAGCCGCGCCTTGGCGGCGCGTTCATCGTGCGCACGCCCGATGGCGCCCTGCACATCAGCGGCGAGGTGCTCGCATACGATCCGCCGCGAAAGCTCTCGGTCACCTTCAACGTCAACTGGCCCGAGCTGATCGAGAAGCTCGGACCGACCCTCGTTACCTACGAGATAGAGCCGGCTGGCGAGGCGGTCCGGCTCACCATGAGCGAAGGCCATGATCGTCCGCTCAGCGATGACATTCTTGCAGGCGGACGCTCGGGCTGGCCTGCGATCCTCTCCAGCCTCAAGAGCGTGCTCGAGACAGGCAAGCCGCTGGTCGTCAAGATGGGCCCGCCGCAGCGGATGCTGGATGCGCTGAAGGCGATGGGGATCAAGACGCCGTGAGCGAGACGGGTCTGTCTCCGCAAACTCGGAATCGCAGGGTGGGCAAAGGCGCACTTGCGCCGTGCCCACCATCTTTCTGAATGGTGGGCACGCTTCGTTTTGCCCACCCTACGACATCCCCAAGGGGAGAGCGAAAGCAACAGAGGCGACGACCTTACACCGGCACCACCAGCCGCCGATAAAGATGCCATGTCGCGTGCCCGAGCACGGGCAGCGTCACGATCAGCCCGAGAAAATACGGCAGCGCCGAGACGATCAGCAGCATCACGATCACGGCAGCCCACGAGATCATCGGCAGCGGGCTGGTCACCACCGCACGCACGCTCGTCACCATGGCGGTGACGAAATCGACCTCGCGGTCGAGCAGCAACGGAAACGACACCACCGTCAGCGAGAACAGGATCAGCGAGAGCGCGGCGCCGACCGCGTTGCCGATGGCGAGGAACAACAGGCCTTCATTCGTGGTCAGCACCACCGTCATGAATTCCTGAAGACTCGAGAACGAAGCATGCAGGCCGAGCAGCAGCGCGATCAGGAGCCGCACCTGGTACATCCAGATCACGAACACGAACAGCGTGACGAAGCCCATCCAGCCGATCTCGCTGCGCGCGCGTATCGCCGACCAGATCGCGGCGAAGGAGACCGGCTCGCCGCGCTCGCGGCGACGGCTGATTTCGTAAAGGCCGATCGCCACGAACGGCCCGATCAACGCGAAGCCTGCCGCCAGGGGATAGACGAGATAGACCATGCCGAAGGCGGTGAGGCACAGCATGATGGCGATGCCACCGCCTGCGTAGAGCGCGCCGAAGCAGAGCCCGTAGAGCGGCAGCGCCTGGAAATCACGCAAACCCTCGACCAGCGCCTCGGCGATGTCGGTCGCCGCCACCGGCCGCACCACTGGATCGACTTTCCCCGAGATCGACATTCGGCTTCCTCCTCGTCGCCGGCACGATCTCCGTCGTGCGCGACCTCGATATTAGCGCCCTCGCCGCCTGCGCGCACGCGCGAGTTGATTGCGGGATGACGGTATCCCGGGAGCCCCGACGCCAGTCCTACAGGGCCCCGCGGGCGAACCTTCCGGGACTCAAACATGATGTGCGCGGCCGAAATCTTTCCCCGCGGGAGCTTTTTCGGCGCGATGGCTATGGACTGAGCGGAGGGTGGTGCCGCAGATTGCATGCTCGAACCAGCACGCGCGATGACCAGATTGGACCGCCCGACCGATGAGCTTGCGTACCCGGCTACTGATACTCGTCATCGCGGCCATGCTGGTGCCGGCCATCCTCGTCGGGCTGCGTTTCGTGCAGAACCGGAGCAGCGAAATCAACGCGGCCCTGGCCAATCTGGCCGCATCGGCCGACAACATTGCAAGCGATCTGGACGAGAAGATTCAGGGCACCGCCCAGCTTCACTATGGTCTGGCCCGTGCACGCGATCTCGACACGCGCGACAAGGCGGCGTGCTCGGCGTTCCTGTCGGAAGTGCGCGAGGAATACCCACAGTTCACCGGGATATTGACCATCGATCCCGACGGTAGCCTGTTCTGCGATTCGCTGCGGACCAACCGCACGCTCGACCTCCGGGATCGCGCCTATTTCAAGCAGGCCCTGGCGTCGCGCGGCATCGCGCTCGAGCCGGTATTCGGCCGGCTGACCGGAATATCGGTGCTCCAGATCGCATACCCGGTGCGATCGGACGCAGGCGCCTTGAAATTGATCCTGCTCGCGTCGTTCAACCTGCGCAAATTCGCGGAGCATCACCACAAGCGGCTGCTCGCCGAGAAGGAGATCCTGCTCATCGACGGCAAGGGCACCGTCCTCGTCGCTCCCTCGGGAGGAGGCTGGACGGAGCCCGTCGGCGCATCGATTGCGGGATCCGACCTGTTCCGCTTCGCGACGGATCCTGATCGGAAGACGTTTCAGGAAGTGACCGATCGCGAGGGCCGCACGCAGGTCTGGGCCGTAGCCCGCTCGCCTTCGACCCGCGATGCCGGCCTCTACATCATGGTCGGACGGTCCAAGGACGGACTGGTCGCGGCGGCAAATCGCCGGCTCTACGAGGATATGGCGATGCTCGCGGTGGCCTCGCTGCTGCTGCTCGCGGCCGTCTGGATCCTTGCAACCGTGAGCGTCGGGCGCCAGGTCGGACGTCTCGCCACCATGGCGAAGAAACTTGGGCTCGGAGATCTCAGCGCGCGAATTCCGCCGCCCCACCCGGGCGGCGAGCTGGGCCGATTGATGACGCTGCTCAACGGCACCGCCGAGTCGCTCGAGCAGCAACGCGCCGCCATCGCCGACCTCAGCCACAAGCTCAGCCAATCCCAGAAGATGGAAGCCATGGGCCAGCTCACCGGCGGCGTGGCGCACGACTTCAACAACCTCCTGACCGTCATTCTCGGCAATTCGGAGCATCTTGCCGACAGGCTGGCCGGCAACAAGGAATTGCACCGGATCGCCAACGACATCGCGACCGCCGCCGAGCGGGGCTCCGACCTGACGCGGAGCCTGCTCGCCTTTGCGCGCAAGCAGCCGCTCCGGCCGCGAGACATCGACATCGCCGGGAAGATTCGCGAGATGGAGCAGCTGTTGCGCCGCCCCCTGGGCGAGCACATCGAATGCACCTTCGTGCTCGAACCGGATGTGTGGCTGACCAGCGTCGATCCCGGCCAGCTGACAACTGCGCTGCTCAATCTCGTGCTCAACGCGCGCGACGTCATGCCGCTCGGCGGCAAGCTGACGATCGAGGCGCGCAACACCTCGCTCGGTGAATCCGACCTGGACGTCAACGGCGAGCCGCGGCCGGGCGACTACGTCATGGTGGCCGTGGCTGACACCGGCAGCGGAATGACCGCCGAGGTGGCGAGCCGGGCGTTCGAGCCGTTCTTCACCACCAAAGAGGTCGGCAAGGGCACCGGGCTCGGCCTGAGCATGGTCTACGGATTTGTACGGCAATCCGGCGGCGTCGTGCAGATGCAATCCGAACCGGGACAAGGCAGCGTCGTCAGGCTGTTCTTTCCCCGCCTTGCAACGCCGCCAAACGAGCATCCGTCACCCGCGGAACGGATCGTCGCTCCCAGCGGAAGCGAGACCATTCTTGTCGTCGAGGACGACGACATGGTTCGGGCTTATGTCGAGAACGAGCTGAAGACGCTCGGCTATCGTGTCATCACGGCGTCGAACGGCCCCGCGGCTCTCGCATTGTTGCGGTGCCCCGGCGACATCGACCTGCTGTTCACCGACGTCGTGATGCCGGGCGGCATGTTCGGGCAGGAGCTTGCCAGGCAAGCGACCGGCCTGCGGCCCGGGCTCAAGGTGCTCTTCACCTCGGGCTACACCCAAAATCCCGTCAAGACGCCCGACGGGGTCGACGACGCACGCATTCTGACCAAGCCGTTCCGGCGGCAGGATCTTGCCGCGATGCTGCGGTCTGCCCTGTCGGGCACGGCGCGATAAGCTCGCGCCGCAGGATCTTGCCCGTCAGGAGCGCGACGCGAGTAGAAGCGCCACGCCAAGGTTGGCCACGAACAAAGCCGCGTCGATGACGAAGATCCTCAGCATCGGGCCCTTCAGCACGGGCCAGTAAGCCACGCCGACACGTCCTCCGCGCATCAGGACCGGAAGGTTATAGGCGAACTGGCTGAAGTGGCAGGCGGCGAAGAACAGGAACAGCGCGAGCTGCGCCTCGACCGGCTGGAAGAAGGCCGGACGAGCGGCCAGAAGATAGAACGACAAAAGCCCGATCGGCAGATTCATCCCGCCCAGGAACGCCACGCTCGCCGCCAGGGTCGGCGCGATCGGATTGCTGCGCTCTTCGCGCGGCAGGAGTATCTTCAGCGTGTTGCGCTGGGCGACGCTGAACTGGATGAAGGCGCCGCCGAACCAGAGCGTGTTGAGGAGCAGGACGAAATCCGAAAGGTGCATGATCATTTTCCGTAGAAGGCTTCGCTGCGCGCCACACGGCCCGCATCGTCGAAATCCATGAACTCGCTGGCGCGCGTGTCGCCGAGCTGCCACCACACGGTCAGGCGCGCGATCGCCTCGTCCCAGCTCCAGCTCTGGATCTTCAGGTCGGCGCTTTCGATGTGGCCATAGGCCTCGCGCCAATAGGCCCGGATGTTCTCGGCGCCGGTGACGACCGGAGAACCGGTCAGCGTCAACGCCAGAGGACTGCGCATCTGCGCATTGTCGGCAAAATGCGCGACGACCGCGTCGATGTCGACCCGGCACCAGCTCGCACACCATGCCGCGACAAAGCGCTCAGCGGCTGCGCGATCCATTCTCCATCCGCTCATGGCGGAACCCTCCCCTGGCTCGTTGGTCAGGAAAGTGGCAAAGCTCGCCCCTCATGTCAACTATGTTGACTTGACGGATCGTCAGTTGTTGTCGGCGATCGCCCCCATGACGGCCATCCATGCCGCCGCACCCGACGCCCCGGCGCGATCGAACGCCTCGCGTAGGACCTTGCGTTCGTGGTCCGATGCCTTTTGCTCGATGCGTTGCCCAGCGCCCGTCAGGCGCAGCAGCTTGGAGCGATGCTGCTCGGGTGCTCGCTTCGACGTCAGGAGCTTGCGATCCAGCAGCAGGTTGAGCGGCCTGTTCAGGGCCTGCTTGGAGATGCCGAGGATCTCGATCAGCGAGCCGATCGCGATATCGGGCCGGCGCGCCACCACGTAGAGGATACGATGGTGCGGACGCGACAGGCCCTGCTTCGCAAGATATTCGTCGGCCTCGAGCGTCATCCCGCGCCAACCGTAATACATGAGCTCCAGCGCCGCATCCAGTTCGTGCAGCTTCGCAAGTGAGGCGCGGTGAAGCCCCGCGGCTTGAGACGTCTTTGGCATTGGCTGATTACGCTGAATTGGAAGACTTTAACCTCGCGCCCGCAGCTCGCGCCGCAGCACCTTTCCCGTGGCCGTCATCGGCAGCGTCTCCGCGAACGCGACGAAGCGCGGATATTCGTGGGCGGCGAGTTGCACCTTCACGAATTCCTGGATCTCGCGCGCAAGCGTGTCGCTCGCTGCAAAGCCGGGACGCAGCACGATCCAGGCCTTGATCGATTCTGTTCGGATCGGATCGGGGATGCCGACCACCGCCGCCATCGCAACCGAGGGATGCTTCATCAGCGTGTGCTCGATCTCGGACGGACCGACGCGATAGCCAGCGGTGGTAATAACGTCGTCCTCGCGACTGACGTACCAGAAATAGCCGTCCTCATCCTGAATACCGAGATCGCCGGTCAGCAGGAACTCGCCGGCATATTTCTTCGTCGTCGCGTCCGGATTGCGCCAGTACTCGATCATCGTGCACGGGCATGGCTGCCGCACGCCGATGATGCCGCGCTGCCCCGTGGGCAGCTCCTCGCCCTTGTCGTCGACGATGCGGACGTCGAAGCCCGGCGTCGCCTTGCCCATCGAACCCGGGCGGATCGGAAACAGGTTGGAGTTGCTGCCGATCACGAGGTTGCACTCGGTCTGGCCAAACACTTCATGCGCATCGATGCCAAAAGTCTCGCGCACCCAGCCCAGCAGCTCGCCGCCGAGTGATTCACCGCCGGTGAAAATGCTGCGCAGCTTGACGCCCGGATGCTTCACGCCAGCCTGCCGCATCAGCTTCAGCGCCGTCGGCGGCAGGAAGACGTTGCGGACACCGAGGTCGGCCATCATCTCCATCGCCGCCTGCGGCTCGAATTTTCGCGCGCGATGCCCCACCAGCGGAATGCCGTGGTACCAGAATGCGAACAGGCCGTTGACGAGGCCGCCGATCCACGCCCAGTCCGCCGGCGTCCACATCAGATCGCCGGGGCGCGGCAGGAAGTTGTGGCACATCTCGACATTCGGCAGGTGGCCGAGCACGACGCGATGCGCATGCAGCGCGCCCTTCGGATTGCCTGTCGTGCCCGATGTGTAGATGATCAGGGCGGGATCGTCGGCCGCGGTGTCGACGGTCGCAAAGTCCTCGGACGCGGTTTCGATCGCCGACCAGAACGGTTTTGCGCCGGCGTGCACGGCGCCGCTCGTGATATAGATGTCCTGCAAATAGGGCAGCCGATCGCGGATCTTCGTGAGCTTCTCCCAGCCCGCCTCATCAGTGATGATCGCCTTCGCCTGCGAGTTCGACAGCCGAAATTCCAGCGCGTCCTCGCCGAACAGCGCGAACAGCGGGATCGAGATCAGCCCGGAGCGGAACGCGGCCATATGCGCGATCGGCAATTCGAGAGACTGCGAAAGGAACACCGCAACGCAGTCGCCGCGCACGAGCCCGTCCGCCTTCAGCACATTGGCGAAGCGCCGCGACATCTCCGCGACCTCGTCGAAGGAGGTGCGCGTGGTCGCGCCGTTCTCGTCGACATAGACCAGCGCAAGGCGGCCGGTGCCATCGGCATGGCGGTCGCAGCACGCCTCCGCCATGTTGAAGCGTGCCGGAATGTCCCAGCGGAAATTGCGGTAGAGCTCGTCGTAGGTCTTGGCTTCGGTCAGCATGGGCTTGGATCGTTTCCCGTACTCTCAGCGTCATAGCCGGGCTCGTCCCGACCATCCACGTTCTTCTTGCTTGGCAACCACTTTAAGCGCGTGGGTGCCCGGAACAAGCCCGGGCATGACGATGCGGAGGCATCCCCTAACGGCGCACCGTCTGGAAGAATTTCCTGACGTCGCCAACATACAGCTCCGGCTGCTCGAATGCGGCGAAATGCCCGCCCTTCCCCATCTCGCTCCAGTGCATGATGTTGGGAAAGTTCGGCTCCATCCAGCGCCTGACCGGCGTGATGATCTCCTTGGGGAACACGGCGACGCCGGTCGGCACCTTCACGACCGGGGTTGTTCGGCGCCTGCCGAAACTCTCCCAGTAGAGCCGTGCGGAGGAGGTCGCCGTCTCCGTCACCCAATAGAGCATGACGTTGTCGAGCAGCTCGTCCTTGTCAAAAATGTTTTCGGGATGGCCGTTGCAATCGGTCCAGGCCCAGAATTTTTCCAGAATCCAGGCCGCCTGCCCGCTCGGCGAATCCGTCAGGCCATAGCCGAGCGTCTGCGGGCGCGTCGACTGCTGTTTGGAATAGCCGGAATCGAGATCGACGTAATGCTTGAGGCCGGCGAGTGCCCGCTTCTCCTCCGCCGTCGGCTCGCCCTCGACCTTTGGCGCCGCGTTGAAGGCGAGCGTGATGTGGATGCCGGCGCAATGCTCGGCGTCCTGCGCGCCCAGCGATGTCGTCACCGCAGAACCCCAGTCGCCGCCCTGCGCACCGTAACGCGCGTAACCGAGCCGATCCATCAGCTTCGCCCAGGTCGCGGCGATGCGGTCGACGCCCCAGCCGGTGGTCTTTGGCTTGGCGGAGAAGCCAAAGCCCGGCAGCGACGGACACACCACATGAAACGCATCCGCAGGATTGCCGCCATGCGCGGCAGGATCGACCAGCGGCGCGATCACTTTCTGGAATTCGACGATGGAGCCGGGCCAGCCATGGGTGATGATCAGCGGCAGCGCCGACGGCTCCTTCGAGCGCGCGTGGATGAAGTGGACGTCGAGCCCGTCGATCTCGGTGGTGAACTGCTCGAAGCGGTTGAGCTTCGCCTCACGCGCCCGCCAGTCGTAGCCATCAGCCCAATAGGCGCAGATCTCCCGGATCCACTTCAGCGGCGCGCCCTGGCTCCAGTCGTCGACGAGTTCCGCCTCCGGCCAGCGCGTACGGGCGAGACGCGATTTGAGGTCGGAGAGAATGTCGTCGTTGATGGCGATGCGAAACGGTTTGATGGCGCCGGTCATCGGTTGCCCTCCGATTGTTTGTGCCGAAAGACTAGACCGAATGAACGCGGCAACAAAGGTGCCCATCCTCCTCTCGAGGGGGAGGATCGGTTTGCATGGAGCAAAGCGACATGCGAACCGAGGTGGGGTGACAGTCTCTCCACACAAGCGGTGCCCGAGTGGAGAGATCACCCCACCCCGCTCGCGCTTCGCGCAATCGCGCCTCCCCCTCCAGGGCCCTCCAGGGGAGGGTAAGAGTTCAGCCCGTCAGTGCCGCCTTCACCAGGCCGCTGGCCTTGCCGAAATCCATCTGGCCGGCGTACTTCGCGCGCAACACCGCGATCACCTTGCCCATGTCCTTCATGCCGGCGGCGCCCGTTTCGGCGATCGCATCCGAAATCGCTTTCTTCACCTCGTCATCCGACATCTGCTTCGGCAAGTACGCCGAGATCACTGCGATCTCCTCGCGCTCCTGGGCTGCGAGCTCGGCACGGCCGCCCTTGTCGTAGAGTTCGACCGATTCCTGGCGCTGCTTGATCATCTTCTGAAAGACGCCGAGCAGGTCGGAATCGCTCAGCGGCGGCTTGCCACTGCCGCGGGCCTCGATGTCGGCGTTCTTGATGGTCGAGTTGACCATGCGCAGCGTGGACAGCTTGCGCTCGTCCTTGGCCTTCATGGCCTCCTTGACCGCATTGTTGATGTCGTCGCGCAGCATGATCGTGATCCCTTCGAATATCCGACGCCTGATCTAGGCCGTTCGCGGCCCCGAGACAACCGGGGTTCCCAGCCATTCGACCAGCGCCCGCGTCGTCGCCTCGGGCTGCTCCGGTTGCGGCAGGTGTCCGCAATTCTTCAGAACAACCAGCTTCGCGCCGGCAATGCCCTCCGCCATCTCCCTTGAGAACGCGTTGGGGATCGTGTTGTCCTGATCGCCCGTCAGAACCAGCGTCGGGCATTTGATCGTGGCGAGCGTCGGCCGTGAATCCACTCGTGCAATGATCGCGGTCTGCTGGCGGAGATAACCCTCGACACCGACGTCGTCGCCCTGCTCATGCACGAGCTGGCGAATGCCGGCATCGTCGCGGCGCGAGGGATGTACCAGTTCGGGAAACATCTCCTCGCGTGCCGCGCGCAGCTCGCCGCGCCTTGCGCGTTCCATCAGGCCGCGGCGGCGCGCGGTGGCCTCAGGCGTGTCGGGCCGCGCCTGGGTGTTGATCAGCGCGAGCTTCGAAACCCGCTCGGGCGCCTGGCGCATGATCTCGAGCGCGATGTAGCCCCCCATGGAGTGGCCGGCGAGCGCGAAGCGCGGCGGGGCCTCGCTCAGCACGCGGGCCGCGATCGCCGCCATGCTGTCATCGCGGATATGGTTGGCAATCATCACCGGCCCGAACCGCCAGAGCGCGGGGATGACCGGGGCGTAGATCCGGGCCGAGGAGGCCAGCCCCGGAATCAGCAGAAGCGGGGTGGTCTGATCCATTATTGCCTCGCAAGCCCCGGAAAATGCCGGAAATTATTCTGCCAAGCTTAAGTGCCTGAGGGGACCTGTCAAATATGCAAAAACGCATGTGAATCGGCGCTTCTCCGCTTTGACGGCGGCGCCGGCCCGGACTATGAACCGGGCTCATGACACAACATGACAACGATCCCGCTTGGCCGGACCACAAACCGACCGCGCTCCTCGTGCTCGCCGATGGCACTGTGCTGGAAGGCTTCGGTCTCGGCGCCGAAGGCCACGCCGTCGGTGAGGTCTGCTTCAACACCGCGATGACCGGCTATGAGGAGATCCTCACCGATCCCTCCTATGCCGGCCAGCTCATCACCTTCACCTTCCCGCATATCGGCAATGTCGGTACCAACGACGAGGACATCGAGACGGTGAACATGGCCGCGACGCCCGGCGCGCGCGGCGTGATCCTGCGCACCGCGATCACCGATCCCTCGAACTACCGCGCCACCAAGCACCTCGACCAGTGGCTGAAGGCACGCGGCATCATCGGCCTTTCCGGCATCGATACCCGCGCGCTGACCGCGCTGATCCGCTCGAAGGGCATGCCCAACGCCGTGATCGCGCATTCCAAGACCGGCGAGTTCGACCTGCATGGCCTGAAGGAAGAAGCGCGCGAATGGCCGGGCCTCGAGGGCATGGACCTCGTGCCAATGGTCACCTCCGGCCAGCGCTTCACCTGGGACGAGACGCCCTGGCTGTGGGACAAGGGCTTTGGCCGACAAGAGAAGCCGGAGTTCAACGTCGTCGCCATCGACTACGGCATCAAGCGCAACATCCTGCGCCTGCTCGCCGGCGTCGGCTGCAAGGTCACGGTGGTGCCGGCGACGACCTCGTCCGAAGACATTCTGGCGATGAAGCCGGATGGCGTGTTCCTGTCCAACGGTCCGGGCGATCCGGCCGCGACCGGCAAATATGCGGTGCCTGTCATCAAGGACGTCATCAAGTCGGGCACGCCGACATTCGGGATTTGCCTCGGCCACCAGATGCTCGGCCTCGCCGTCGGCGCCAAGACCAAGAAGATGCATCAGGGCCATCACGGCGCCAATCATCCCGTGAAGGACGAGACCACCGGCAAGGTCGAGATCACGTCGATGAACCACGGTTTTGCCGTGGACGAGGCGACGCTGCCGAAGGGCGCGACGCAGACCCACATCTCGCTGTTCGACGGCTCCAATTGCGGCATCCAGCTCGACGGCAAGCCGGTGTTCTCGGTGCAGTACCACCCCGAGGCCTCGCCCGGTCCGCGCGACTCGCACTACCTGTTTCAGCGCTTCGCCGATCTGATGCGGCAGAAGAAGAGCGCGTAACGCTGGCTCTCCTGCAACTGCCTCGACGACATCGAGCCCGGGCCTTGACCCGGGCTCTTGTCATTCCGGGCTCGCCGCTGCGGTTCGCCCGGACGCGAGGAACGTCGTCTCACGCCCCTCGTTGATTCCTGCTACGCTCACGCAGGAGCCCTGCCATGTCCGCCGTCCGCGACAATGCCGAGCCACTCGCCATCGTGTTCGAAGATGACGGGCTCGTGCCGAACAACATCCTTCCCTTCCTGGTCTATCAGGGTGCGGTGAAGCTCGATTCCGGGCGTCCCGAGGAGACCATCGAAAACCTGTTCGAAGCGAATGGCTGGGGCGGCACGTGGCGCAACGGCGTCTACGACTATCTGCACTATCACGCGACGGTGCATGAGGCGCTCGGCGTCGCGCGCGGAAGTGCTCGCGTGCGCTTCGGCGGCGATCATGGCCAGGAGCTGGAGATCAGGGCGGGCGACGTCGCGATCCTGCCGGCCGGCACTGGACATCAGTGCATCAGGGCGAGCGACGATTTCTGCATCATCGGCGCCTATCCGCCGGGATCGAAGATGGTGGTGACGCGGGCAACGCCAGCGAACCACGCCAGGGCACTGAAGACGATTCCCGAGGTCGCGCTGCCGCCAGCCGATCCGGTGACGGGCAGGGATGGAGCTTTGATGAGGCTGTGGCGGTAGCGACAAGCGCGGCGCTGTAGGGTGGGCAAAGCGGAGCGTGCCCACCAATATTAGCCGCAAGGATAGATGGTGGGCACGGCGCTTGCGCGCCTTTGCCCACCCTACGGCAGGGTACCCCTACGCCTCGTTGCCGCCTTCCTGGCGGGTGGCCTCGAACAGGAACCACGTCCGGCGCTCGGTCTCGTCGATGAAGTTTTCGAGGATGCTGGCGCTGGCGACGTCGCCGGCGTCGTCGCAGACGTCGTGCGCCTTGCGCATCGCAGCCGCGACGTGCTTGTTGTCCTGCATCAGCTCCCGCAGCATCTCGCGTGGCGGGACGTAGTCCTCGTTGTTGTCCTTGATGGTCTGGAGCTTTGCGACCTGGCCGATCGACTTCAGCGTGGCGCCGCCGATCTTACGGACGCGCTCGGCGAGCTGGTCGGTGGTGGCGAAGATCTGGTCGGACTGCTCGTCGAGCAGCAGATGATAGTCGCGGAAATGCCGGCCGCTGATGTGCCAGTGGAAATTCTTGGTCTTCAGATAGAGCGCGAATGCGTCGGCCAGAAGCGCGTTGAGCGCCTCAGAGACCTTCTTGACCCCATCGGGCGACAGATCGGTGGGGGTATCGAGATCGGGCGAGACCTTGGTGGGGGCTTTGCTCACGGGAAACCTTCCTGTTAGGACGCGGACATTGACGGCGCGCCGCCGCACCCCTAACGCAGGCGGGCAGCGCCGGTTCCTTGACAGGAACCGTTTGGCCGGGACCTACGAAATACCATGGACGATTGGATCGATTACTACGACTCCACGCATACGATCTATGTCAGCAAGCTGCATCGCGATTTGCACTTCCAGATCATCGCGCGGGACATCATCGGCTACATCGCATCGCCCGAGGCGACGGTGCTCGACTATGCCTGCGGCGAGGCGCTGTCGGCGAGCCAGGTCGCCGCGGCCTGCGGCAAGCTGATTCTCGCTGAGCCGGCCCCCGGCGTGCGCGGCCGGCTGATCGCGCGCTTTGCCCCGAATACAAAAATCCGGGTCCGCTCGCTCGATGACGTCCGCAAGATGCAGGATCAATCCATCGACCTCGTCGTGATGAACTCGGTCGCGCAATATATGGCGCCGGACGAGCTCGATGCCGCGCTGATCAATATCCGGCGATTGCTGACCCCGTCCGGCAAGCTCGTGCTCGGAGATATCTTGCAGCCCAACGTGGGCATGTTCAGGGATGTGATGGCGCTACTCAGCTTCGGCCTGCGACACGGCTTCCTGAAGGACGCGCTGGTCGGGCTGATCAGCACTGCGCTGTCAGATTACCGTCATCTCCGCACGCGCATCGGGCTTCAGCGCTATAGCGAGGACGAGATCGTCGCCAAGCTGACCGCAGCCGGTTTCGCGGTCCAGCGCGCCCACACCAATATCGGCCATAATCGCTGGCGCATGACCTTCATGGCGCGGCCGCCTCTGGTTCGTTAAGCATAACGATTGGCCGAGGTGGCTTGTCACACGCCAATCGGTAAAGATCGCCGCGGCCCGGTGGCGGAAGCGTCTACGCGAGGGCGGTGCAACGCTCTTCATCCTGGTTCAAATCCAGGCCGGGTCTCCAGCCTTCGCGGCTGACGCCGCTTCGGCCAGGCGAGCCCTTTCGTCGCGAAGGCTGCATCGACGAAGCCCGAAGGGCGAAGTCGGGCGTGGCGTACAATCGTCTCAGCTTCAACCCGCAACAGTCACATCGCACTCGGCGATGAGCTGAAGCCGGTCGGCATCCTTGGCCGCGGAGCTGAGTACAGCATCGAGCAGCCCCGGAAAGCGTGCATCCAGATCCTCGCGGCGCAGCCGCATGAAGCGATTGGTTCCCGCCACGCGCGTCAGCATCAGGCCGCATTCGCGCAGCTTGGCGAAGTGGTAGGCGAGGTTGGATTTGCCGGAAAGGCCGCTGAAGTCGCCGCAGCAGAGTTCGCTGCTGACACGTTCCTGCTGGGCGAGCTGATAGACGATGGCCAACCGGATCGGATCGCTGAGGCAATCCAGAACCATCGGCAGCTCGATCTGCTCGCGGGTGGGATGGAGAGGTGCGCGGCTCATGACCCGGGGAATCATAGCAAAGCGGCCGCAATGTTCAATAGTTCTTGAACCAATTGACTCATCTGGCTCGCACGTTCAATAGTTCAATAAACGTTGAACATAGGGATATTGTCCAATGAGCGTGTTCTGGCTGGCCCTCTCGGCCTTCGCGATCGGCACCGAAGGCTTTGTCATTGCAGGACTTTTGCCGTCGATCGCCTCTGATCTCACGATTTCCGTCTCGGCCGCCGGCCAATTGGTCACCGCCTACGCCCTCACCTATGCCGTGGGCTCGCCGATCCTGGCGGTGACGCTGAACAACATCGACCGCCGCACCGTGCTGGCGCTGGCGCTGTCCACCTTCATCGCGGGAAACCTCGCTGCCATGGTGGCCTCGAACTACGCCCTGCTGCTGGCCTCGCGCATGTTGATGGCTCTGGGCTCCGGGTTGTGCATGCCGACGGCGCTCGCCGTGTCGGTCGCCGTCGCCGCGCCCGAACGGCGCGGCCGCGCGGTGGCGCTGGTCACCTCGGGGCTCACGGTTGCGACCGTCATCGGCGTTCCCCTCGGCAATCTCGTTGGCAGCCTGCTCGGCTGGCGCGCGACCTTTGCCATGGTGGCCCTGATCGGCACGGTTGCACTTGCCGGCCTGCTGCTTGGCCTGCCCCGCGGCCTGCCCCGCAACACCGCCTCGCTCGGCGAGCGGCTGGCGGTGGCGCGTCACGGCCATGTCTTGATCGCGCTTCTGATCACGATTTTATGGGGGCTCGGCGGCTTCACCGTGTTCACCTATTTCGCAGTCCCGCTGCGCAGCCTCGGCTTCGACGCCGCGCAGATCAGCCTCGCGCTGCTGGTGTTCGGCGGCGCCGCCGCGATCGGGAACATGCTGGGCGGTGTCCTGGCCGACCGGCTCGGGACGTTCGCCACCGCAGGCCTCGGGCTCGCCGGCATGGCGAGCGCCCTGATCCTGCATTCGCTGGTCCTGAAGTTGATGCCCGGACAGGCTCATTATGCGGTGCTCGGCGCGATCTTCCTCTGGGGCATCTCGGGCTGGGCGTTCTATCCAGCCCAGATCGCCAGCATCATCCGGATTGAGCCGCAGGCCTCGATGATCGCACTCTCGCTCAACGCCTCTTCAATGTATCTCGGCTTTGCCATCGGCGGTGCCCTGGGCGGCGCGGTGCTGGCCACCCTCTCGCCAAACGACCTCGGCTGGATCGGCGGATCGAGCGTTGCGGCCTCGCTTCTGGTGCATCTCGCCCGTGGCTGGCACGCACGGCCAAAACCCGTCAAAATTGCCGGTTGATGGGCGTTTTTCGGGGTTTCGCCGCCCCGGAATCTGGTCTAAGACCCACCCGCGCGCGAGGGAGACCCCCGCGCTCTCGGCTCAGGGACGCGCGGCAAGCGCGCCCTTTTTTTGTGCCCAAAATCCAGTCCGGCGAGAGTTGATGCCCAAACGTACAGACATCACCACCATCCTGATCATCGGCGCCGGTCCCATCGTGATCGGCCAGGCCTGCGAGTTCGACTATTCGGGCACCCAGGCGGTGAAGACGTTGAAGGAAGAGGGCTATCGCATCGTCCTCGTCAATTCCAATCCGGCCACCATCATGACCGACCCGGAATTGGCCGACGCGACCTATATCGAGCCGATCACGCCGGAAATCGTCGCCAAGATCATCGAGAAGGAACGTCACGTCATTCCCGGCGGCTTTGCGCTGCTGCCGACCATGGGCGGGCAGACCGCGCTGAACTGCGCGCTGTCGCTGCGCCGGCAAGGCACGCTGGAAAAGTTCGACGTCGAGATGATCGGCGCCACCGCGGATGCGATCGACAAGGCCGAGGATCGCCAGCTCTTCCGCAACGCCATGGAGAAGATCGGGCTCCAGACGCCGAAATCGCGGCTCGCCAACGCCTCCGAGCTGAAGAAGTCCTTCCGCGACAAGTACCAGGCGGAGCGCGCGAAGGCGTCCGGTGCGGAGCTTGCAGAACTCGAGCGGCAGTGGACGCTGGGCGAAAGCGACCGCCGCAAGCGCTATCAGGAATACGCGCTCGGCCAGGCGCTGATGGCACTGTCCGAGATCGGCCTGCCCGCAATCATCCGCCCCTCATTCACGATGGGCGGCACCGGCGGCGGCATTGCCTACAACAAGGAAGAGTTCCTCGACATCATCGAGCGCGGTCTCGACGCGTCTCCGACCAACGAAGTGCTGATCGAAGAATCCGTGCTCGGCTGGAAAGAGTACGAGATGGAGGTCGTGCGCGACAAGAAAGACAATTGCATCATCGTCTGCTCGATCGAGAACCTCGATCCGATGGGCGTGCACACGGGCGACTCCATCACGGTCGCGCCGGCGCTGACGCTGACCGACAAGGAATATCAGATCATGCGCGACGCCTCACTGGCGGTGCTGCGCGAGATCGGCGTCGAGACCGGCGGCTCCAACGTGCAGTTCGGCGTCAATCCCGAAGACGGCCGCATGGTCGTGATCGAGATGAATCCGCGCGTGTCGCGTTCGTCCGCACTGGCCTCGAAGGCTACCGGCTTTCCGATCGCCAAGGTCGCCGCCAAGCTCGCGGTCGGCTACACGCTGGACGAAATCGCCAACGACATCACCGGCGGCGCCACGCCGGCCTCGTTCGAGCCCACCATCGACTACGTCGTCACCAAGATTCCGCGCTTCGCCTTCGAGAAATTTCCGGGCGCATCGACCACGCTGACCACGTCGATGAAGTCGGTCGGCGAAGTGATGGCGATCGGCCGTACCTTCCAGGAGAGCCTGCAGAAGGCACTGCGCGGGCTGGAGACCGGTCTCACGGGGCTCGACGAGATCGAGATCGAGGGGCTGGGCCAGCACGACGACAAGAACGCGATCCGTGCCGCGCTCGGCACGCCGACGCCGAACCGGCTGCTCCAGGTCGCGCAGGCGATGCGGCTCGGCTGGACCAACGATGAGATCTTCAACTCCTGCAAGATCGATCCGTGGTTCCTCAGCGAGATGCGGGGCATCGTCGACATGGAGGAGAAGGTCCGGAAGAACGGCCTGCCGGGCAACGCCTTCGGCATGCGCACGCTCAAGGCCATGGGCTTCTCCGATGCCCGGCTCGCTGTGCTCGCCGAGACGACGGAAGCTGACGTGACGGCGAAGCGCCACGCGCTCGGTGTCCGCCCTGTCTACAAGCGCATCGACACCTGCGCGGCCGAGTTCGCGTCGCCGACCGCCTACATGTATTCGACCTATGAGGCGCCGTTTGCGGGCGCGCCCGCGGACGAGAGCACGCCGTCGGACAAGAAGAAGGTCATCATCCTCGGCGGCGGGCCCAATCGTATCGGCCAGGGCATCGAGTTCGACTATTGCTGCTGTCACGCTTGCTTCGCACTGCATGACGCCGGCTACGAATCCATCATGGTCAACTGCAACCCCGAGACGGTGTCGACCGACTATGACACCGCCGACCGGCTCTATTTCGAGCCGCTCACCGCCGAAGACGTGCTGGAGATCATCGCGAAGGAGCGCACCAACGGCACGCTGCATGGCGTGATCGTGCAATTCGGCGGCCAGACCCCGCTGAAGCTGGCGCGTGCGCTGGAAGCTGCCGAGGTGCCGATCCTCGGCACCTCGCCCGACGCCATCGACCTTGCCGAAGACCGCGACCGCTTCAAGCGCGTGCTCGACAAGCTCCGGCTGAAGCAGCCGAAGAACGGCATCGCCTATTCGGTCGAGCAAGCGCGCCTGGTCGCAACTGATCTCGGCCTGCCGCTGGTGGTGCGCCCGTCCTACGTACTCGGCGGCCGCGCGATGCAGATCATCCGCGAGGAGAACCAGCTCAGCGACTATTTGCTCGGCACGCTGCCGGAGCTGGTGCCGGCCGACGTCAAGGCGCGCTACCCGAACGACAAGACCGGGCAGATCAACACCGTGCTCGGCAAGAACCCGCTGCTGTTCGACCGCTATCTGTCCGATGCAACGGAGATCGACGTCGACTGCCTCTGCGACGGCAAGGACACCTTCATCGTCGGCATCATGGAGCACATCGAGGAAGCCGGCATCCATTCCGGCGATAGCGCCTGCTCGCTGCCGCCGCACTCGCTCGATACCAGGATGATCGAGGAACTGGAGCGGCAGACGCGTGAGCTGGCGCTCGGCCTCGACGTCGTCGGCCTGATGAATGTGCAGTATGCGATCAAGGACGGCGAGATCTACGTGCTCGAAGTCAACCCGCGCGCCTCGCGCACGGTGCCCTTCGTCGCCAAGGTGGTCGGCACGGCGGTCGCCAAGATCGCGGCGCGCATCATGGCCGGCGAGAAGCTCGCGGACTTCAAGCTGAAGAAGGCGGACTTCAAGCATGTCGGCGTCAAGGAATCGGTGTTTCCGTTCGCGCGCTTCCCCGGCGTCGACACGGTGCTTGGCCCCGAGATGCGCTCGACCGGCGAGGTCATGGGCATCGACAGCTCCTTCGCGGTGGCATTTGCCAAGAGCCAGCTCGGCGGCGGCACGCGGGTGCCGCGCAAGGGCACGGTGTTCGTCTCGGTTCGCGAGAGCGACAAGACGCGCATCGCCGAGGCCGTTCGCGAATTGCATTCGCTCGGCTTCAAGGTGCTGGCGACATCGGGCACGGCGCGCTTCCTGACCGACCAGGGCATCCCGACCGAGAAGGTAAACAAGGTGCTGGAGGGACGGCCGCACATCGTCGATGCCATCACCAATGGCGACGTCCAGCTCGTCCTTAACACCACCGAAGGCCCGCAGGCGCTCGCCGACAGCCGTTCGCTGCGGCGCGCGGCCCTCTTGCATAAAGTGCCGTATTACACCACTCTTTCCGGGGCCGTGGCGGCCGCGCAGGGCATCCGCGCCTATCTGGGCGGGGACCTTGAGGTTCGTACCCTGCAGAGCTACTTTTCGGGAACCTGATCGCTAGCGGTGGCGAAGCCCCCGCTAAGTGATTGGCAATGAAGCCAGAATGGCCGGAGGAACTGCCCGGCCATTGTGGTTGTTCTGTTCCGTTGCCAAGCCCATATCTGTCGGCTTCCGGCGGCCCATGCGTTGGGCTCCAAAAGACTGACGAATCAAGGTTGCGGCGCCCATCCGCGTTCTGGGGCGCACGATCGAAGGACGAGAGAGACGATGGAAAAGGTTCCGATGACTTCGGCCGGATTTGCCGCGCTCGGGGAAGAATTGAAGAAGCGCCAGTCCGAGGACCGTCCGCGCATCATCGAGCATATTGCGGAAGCGCGCTCGCACGGCGACCTGTCGGAGAACGCGGAATATCATGCCGCGAAGGAAGAGCAGTCCCACAATGAAGGCCGCATCGCCGAGCTCGAAGACAAGCTCGCGCGCGCCGACATCATCGATATATCCAAGCTGTCCGGCGACACCATCAAGTTCGGCGCCACCGTGACGCTGGTCGACGAGGACACCGAGAAAAAGACGGTGTGGCAGATCGTGGGCGAGGTCGAGGCCGACGCCAAGAAGGGCCGCATCTCCATCACCTCGCCGCTCGCGCGCGCGCTGATCGGCAAGAAGAAGGGTTCGACCGTCGAGGTCAACGCCCCCGGCGGTGCCAAGGCGTATGAGATCACCAAGGTGGAGTGGCGGTAAGGATTTGCCGCTGCGATGACGTTTTGAAGAGGCCGCGCATTGCGCGGCCTCCTTGTTTCGGCGTGTTGCTCGGAATGTGAGGGGTTCGCGCTCTCTCCATGCATCATTGCGAGCACAGCGAAGCAATCCAGAATCTTTCCGCGGAGTGGATTGCTTCGCTACGCTCGCAATGACGAAGAGCCCCCTACCTTCTTCCCTTCACGTCCAGCGGCACCGCAGCCTCGTATTTCGAGTTATGCAGCACCAGCGAGGTCCGGACGTTGCGGACATGGGGCGCCGCGGTCAGGTGGGTGACGAAATCCTGGAAGGTGGCCATGTCGGGCGCGACGCATTTCAGGATGAAATCGACCTCGCCCGACAGCATCCAGCATTCCCGCACCAGGGGCTCGGCGCGGACGAACTCCTCGAAGGCGCGCAAATCCGCCTCGGCCTGGCTGGACAGGTGCACGGCGGCGAACACGGTGACGTCGAAGCCGAGCTTGCGGGCGTCGAGCAGGCCTCGATAGCCGTGGATATACCCCTCCTCCTCCAGCGCCCGGACGCGGCGGAGGCAAGGTGGCGGCGAGATGCCGACGCGCTTGGCCAGCTCGACATTCGTGATTCGACCGTCGGCCTGGATCTCGGTGAGAATCTTCAGGTCGATCTCGTCTAGGTTCCGCGACACGTGATTGGAACTCCTGGCCTTTGCGGCGGTATCGATGGATTTGACGCAATCCTCATAGCCAGTTCGCAGCGATTGAGCAATTTTATTGCGCGTGCAGCGCAATCGACTTTTGTTCCCTGTTGGAAAAATCCGCCGACAGGGAATGCAATTCTTGCATAGCTCACCAGAAGGCTTAGATTAGCTCTGATATTTCAGCGCCTCCGCGAGGCCTCCCGGCACGTTCCGCGCCCGCGCTGCAAATCCCCCGTGAAAGGCGTCCATCGAAATGTCCGCTCCTGTTCATGCAAAGGTCGTCATTATTGGCTCCGGCCCCGCCGGCTATACCGCGGCGATCTACGCCGCGCGCGCGATGCTCGAGCCGATCCTGATCCAGGGCATCCAGCCGGGCGGCCAGCTCACCATCACCACCGATGTCGAGAACTATCCCGGCTTCGCCGACGTGATCCAGGGCCCCTGGCTGATGGAGCAGATGGAGAAGCAGGCGGTGCATGTCGGCACCAAGATCGTCTCCGACCTCGTGATCAAGCTCGACACCTCGCAGCGGCCGTTCCGCCTCACCTGCGATAGCGGCGACGTCTATCTCGCCGACAGCGTCATCCTCGCCACCGGCGCCCAGGCGCGCTGGCTCGGGCTGCCCTCTGAGGCGAAATTCCAGGGTGGCGGCGTCTCGGCCTGCGCCACCTGCGACGGCTTCTTCTACCGCAACAAGGAGGTCGTGGTGGTCGGCGGCGGCAATACCGCAGTCGAGGAAGCGCTGTACCTCACCAACCATGCCTCGCAGGTCACCATCGTGCATCGTCGCGATCACTTCCGCGCCGAACGCATCCTGCAGGAGCGTCTGTTCAAGCACCCGAAGATCAAGGTGGTCTGGGACTCAGCTGTCGACGAGATCTGCGGCACCGAGAACCCGAACAAGGTCACCCATGTGCGCCTGAAGAACGTCAAGACCGGCGCGCTCACGGACGTGAAGACCGACGGCGTGTTCATCGCCATTGGCCATGCGCCGGCGACCGAGCTCGTGAAGGACAAGGTCAAGCTGAAACGGTCGGGCTATGTCGAGGTCGCCCCGAACTCGACCGCCACCTCGGTGCCCGGCCTGTTCGCCGCCGGCGACGTCGCCGACGAGACCTATCGTCAGGCCGTGACGGCCGCCGGCCTCGGTTGCATGGCAGCCCTCGAAGCCGAACGTTTCCTGGCCCTGCGCGCCAGCGAGCGCGCCGCAGCGGAATAAAGATCATGCCTCGAACACGCGACGGATTTACGGATATGGATTGGGACAAGCTGAAGGTGTTTCACGCGGCGGCGGAAGCGGGCAGCTTCACGCATGCGGGCGAGCAGCTCGGCCTGTCGCAATCGGCGGTGTCACGCCAGGTCTCGGCGCTGGAGCAGGAGCTCTCGGTTTCGCTGTTCCACCGCCACGCCCGCGGCCTGATCCTCACCGAGCAGGGCGACCTGCTGTTCCGCACTGCGCATGACGTGTTCATGCAGCTCCAGGCGGCGCGCGCCAAGCTGACCGACAGCCGCGAGCGGCCGAGCGGCGACCTCAAGATCACCACCACGCCCGGCGTCGGCATCAACTGGCTGATCCCGCGGCTCGGCGAGTTCACTGCGCTCTATCCGGAGATCCGGATCTCGCTGATCGTTACCGACGAGGAACTCGACCTGTCGATGCGCGAGGCGGATGTCGCGATCCGCACCCGCAAGCCGACGCAGCCGGACCTCATCCAGCGCAAGCTGTTCGCGATGGGCTTCCACGCCTATTGCTCGCCTGATTACATCAAGCGCTTCGGTACGCCGCGCACGCTCGAGGAGCTCGACTCCCACCGCATCATCACGCTCTCCGACGGCAACTTCGCGCCGCATCTTCAGAACCGCAACTGGCTGGTCGAAGCCGGCCGCAACGGCTCTGGTCCGCGCGAGGCCTATTTCAGGGTGAACAACATCCTCGGCCTCGTCCGCGCCTGCCAGCAAGGCCTCGGCATCGCGGCGCTGCCGGACTATCTGATCGAAGAACAGAGCCGACTGGTGCAGCTGTTCGGCGAATCGGATTCGATCCAACTCGACACGTATTTCGTCTATCCCGAGGAGTTGAAGACGGTCGCACGCGTGCAGGTGTTCCGCGACTTCGTGGTGAGCAAGGCGCAGCGCTGGCCGTCCTGATTTCCGCATGTCTGACATGCGGCTTGGACGGTTGCTGCATGGCGCTCGTCAAGCCCATACTGCTTGCACGCTGAGCCTTCGCGTTGCGCATTTGTCCCCCTCCTCCAGTGGCGCGGGAGTTCAGTAATCCCTCTTGGAAGGTGATTGTGTCGGCCTCACGTGGCCAATACCTTAAGCCGGGCTCGCTTGAGCCCGGCTTTTTTTCTGTCCCATTCGGGTATCGCGTTCCGCGTGTATTGACAGTTCCACGCATACCCCGCATCATTTACAAATGATCACGAAGTCGTGCGCAATCGTCTCGAAAAAAGGCCCCCATCCCGGGGCCTCGGATTTTTGCGCGCGCTAGCTAGACTTCGTCATCGCGAGCCAAATCCCGAAAACCCCGCCGCCTGGACGGGGTTTTTTCATGTGCCCTCCGTCTCAGGTTTTATCGAGAAGGAGAAGAAACATGACCGGACTTGAAGAACATTTGCACGGACTCTGGCTGCCGCTCGTGACGCCGTTTCGCGACGGCGCTCTCGACGAGAGGTCGCTGCGGCGGCTGACACGGCACTATGGCGGACAGGCCATCGACGGCTTCATCCTGGGGGCGACCTCCGGCGAAGGCATGACGCTGCGCGCAGCCGAGCTCGAGCGCCTCGTCGCCATCGTGAGCGACGAGATGGCGGCGGGGCGCCGCACGCTGCCGATCTGCCTCGGACTGTCAGGCGCGGACACCTCGCGGCTGAAGGAACGCCTCGACGAGACCGCGGACTGGCCGATCGACGGTTATCTGATCGCGAGCCCCTATTATGTGCGGCCCTCGCAGCGCGGGCTGCTGGCTCATTTCGAAGCCCTTGCCGATCACGCGGCATGGCCGATCGCGCTCTACAACATCCCCTATCGCACCTCAGTCAACATCACCAACCAGACGCTGCTGCGGCTTGCCGAGCATCGGAACATCGTCGGGCTGAAGGATTGCGGCGCGAACCGCGAGCAATCCATCGCGCTCCTGCGCGACAGGCCGAAGGGCTTTCGCGTGCTCACCGGCGAGGATGCGAACTACCTTGAGGCGCTCACCGACGGCGCCGACGGCGGCATCGTGCTGTCCGCCCATGTCGAGACCGCGACGTTTGCTTCCGTGCATGCCGAGATGAAGCGAGGCAACCACGACGCGGCGCAGGCGCACTGGCAGGAGGTCGCCGAGCTGACGCGCCTGTTGTTCACCGAGCCGAGCCCGGCGCCGGCGAAGTACTGGCTGTGGCGGTGCGGCCTGATCGACAGCCCGGAAGTGCGCCTGCCGATGGTGGAAGTGAGCAGCGAACTCGCCGCCGCGCTCGATCGCGAAATCGAGCGGCGGATGAAAGTCGCCGCCTAGCGCTTTCGCTTTCTCTCTTCACGCTCACGCTAGCACCCCCTTCTCCCCGCGCGGGAGAGGGAAGGCAGCGTCGTGCCCGCTCGACAACATCACAATCCGGAAAGAGATCGACCTATGGACATTCGCCAATGGCGCGATGCGCTGAAGGCGGCATGGGAACGCGTTTCATATGCGAGCGAGTTATCCGACTGGCTGCGGCGCGATATCGGGTTGACCGCGGATGAGGTGAAATCGCGTGCGGACTACATCGACGAGATCAGAAGGAAATACAGCGACTGGGTTTAGCGGCGGCGCGGGTCCTTCACCCTCCCCTGGAGGGGGAGGGTAAGAACGTGCCCCGTAGTTAACCTCGCGCGAATGCCCTTCGCAGGCGCCGCATGGCGCATCCACGGCTCGTTTACGCAATCGCGCCTATCGTTTTCATTCAAAGTCTTCCGAAGGGGGAAAACCATGGCACAACGCACCCGGCCTAAGGCCGCGAGCCAATTCGCGCCCGCCGATCTCTTGCAGGGACTTCTGGTGGTGTCGTCATTCGGGTTCTGGGCGGTGATGCTCGGCCTGATGCCGGTGCTGCTGTTTCGCGTCTGGCTGGTCGGCTGACGCGCGCACCGCGGCCGGGATGGTTAATCCGTGGTAGCACCTGTGTTCGAATGCGCCCGAAATTGCGACCCGGAATCTTAAAACATCCCGGCTATCACTGGCGTCCATAAGCGAAGAAATCGCAGGGGCGTTTCGTGAATACTCAGAATGAAGTGGCGTCGCATTACGACGCCGGACAGCAGAGCTTTACCACCGAGGACATTCTCTGGGCCGCCGGCATCTGGTCGGTGATCCTGACCCTGTCGCCGGTCATCGTGTTCTACATGCTGATGGTGGCGTAACTCGTCTCCACCGGACCAAAACGCAAAACGCGCGGACATCCGCGCGTTTTCCGTCCGGGGAATGATTTATGAAAATTATGCCGCCTGCTTGTGCATTGCGCCGGATGCCGACGCCGTGCCGCGAATAGCCTTAACTGAACGCTCGATCGCCGCCCACAGCCTTGCGATTTCCTGGGCCGCACGGCTCTCGGCCTGATACTCGCGCGCGCCTTCGCCGTGGCTGAGCGCCATCAGCAGATCCGAACGGTTGGTGATCTGGCCACCCCACACCGGAGCGCGGAATTTCGCCAGCGCCTCGCGGGCGATGGTGACGATCGGGCTTTCGGACTCGTCGCGCCGCGCCGGCGCACCGTTGAGCACGACCGCGTACGGCTTGCGCGCCGCGCGGCACATCTGGATCGTTTCCTGCACCGCGTTGACGTCGAACACGCCGGGACGCGCGGGAATGACCACCATGGTCGCGTTCTTGATCGCGTCGTCGACGACGGCCGAGAGGTTCGGCGGCGTGTCGATCAACACCCATTCATAACCGTCGCGCTTGGCAGCGGAGACGATGCCGCTGACCGAGTTCACGGCAGGCTTGATCGGCGGCTCGTTGGTGCCGCGCAGCTTGTGCCACAGCGTGAGCGAGCCCTGCGGATCCGCGTCCACGAGCATCACCTGCTTGCTCGCCTTGATCTGTGCGGCAAGATGTGCGGCGAGGGTACTCTTGCCCGAGCCGCCTTTACGCGATGCAAAAACAATAACGTTCATACCCTTCGCCTCCAGATTGACCCCAGGCCACGAAAATGAATCACCGCGCTGATTCGGGAAAGAAAAATTTATCGGCAGTTCCGTCGGAGTCACGAAATAACAAGACGTGTTGGCTTTTGAGTCACACTGCTTCGCACGACCAAGATACAAACTGCAACGAAACGCCCTTCATGCCGGCAATCCCGCGCTTTTTCGGCAGCAACGCGGGAAAAAGCGGAATGCAACCTCGCCGCGCAAACCCTCCCGCGACTCTTTTCCGTCGAACGCGCTGGTAATTGTCGCAGGCGTCCGCACGGCGAGGCGAACAAAAGGAGTCCGGAGGCTGGCACGCAGCTGATGCCGGCAGCGCACGTACGGGACACGTCGACGCGACGGCGCTTCGCGCTGTTGACCTGGCATGACGAGCTTCAAAGAAAGAACGCGGGGTCCCGCGCTCAGCTTTCGCTGGATTTCTTCTTCTTGGCCGTCTTCTGCGAAGGCTTGGTGCTCTTCTTGGCGCGGGCCTCGCCCGGTTCGGGTCCCTGGCGGAAGAACACTTTGCACTGCGGCGAGAGCTGCGCCTTCTTCTGGATCATGCAGGCGGTGATGGCGTCGACGTTGGGAACGAACTCCCCGCACAGCCGCATCGCGTCCGGCGAGCAGGCCTGCTGCTCCTCCTGCGTGTAGGCGAAGCCCGCGCCGGGATGGACCAGGACGGCGAGAGCAATGCCCGAGATCGCAGCAGCCATGGATTTGTGAAAGCGGAACGCCGGCATCGATCCCCCCAGAGTGTCGAGTCAAAGCGAATAGTGGGTGAACGGGCGTTCGTTGGCAACGAGGCGTGAAGCGAAAGCTCGGACGTGTGCGGTCTCGGCAACAGGCGGGGGGCCCGGCTGCCGGCTACACTCTCAGGTGTCGTCGCCCGGCTTGACCGGGCGACCCAGTATTCCAGAGACGCCAAACGTTCCACGAGAGGCCGCGGCGTACTGGATCCCCCGCTTTCGCGGGGGATGACAAGTTGTGGGTGGGGAAGGGCTCCGCGCTACACCGCTTTCCCCTTTGTCGATACTGGCCGGACCGGCCCTCAACCCGAGCCCCCTACCGCCCCTTCCAACAAAAAATGCGAAAACAACCCCATGCACAGTAGGCCGGGTCTTGATATCCCTCGCAAAATCCACCTCTGCGGATTTTACGAAGTCGATTTGACACGTCGGGCAAAACAGCGGCATGATGGCATGATCGAGGATGTGGGGTGGTCGTGTGATGTCCCCGTGAGGTGAGGGGCGCATGGCCACAATGTTGATCGTCGCGCCGGTGTTCGCCCTGATCGCGGCCGGCTATGCGTCGGTGCTGTTTCGCTTCGTCTCCGAGACCGCGCACAAGGGCATCACCGAATTCGCCTTCAGCATCGCGATCCCTGCCCTGCTGTTCCGCACCATCGTCGTGTCGGAATTCCCCGATGTCAGCCCCTGGCGGATGTGGGGCGCCTATTACGGCGCACTCGCCGTCACCTGGATCGCGGCGCTGGCGATCTCGGCATGCTTGCGCGAACGGCGCGAAGACCGCGAGGACGGCGTCGTGTTCGCGATCGGCTCGGTCTACGGCAACATCGTGATGCTCGGCATTCCGCTCGTGCTCTCGGCGCTCGGCAACGAGGCCGCGGGCCCGATGTCGCTGATCCTGTCGGTGAACACGCCGCTGCTCTGGCTCTGCGGCATCCTGCAGATGGAGCTTGTCAGCCGCAAGCGGACAGGCTCGGTCCTGTCGGTCATCCGCCCCGTGCTCGCGGATCTCGCGCGCAATCCGCTGATGCTGGCGATCGGTTTTGGCGTGGTCTGGCGTTTTACGGGGCTCGGCCTCAACCCCGTCGTCGACCGGACGATCGAGCTGCTCGCGCAGGCGGGCTCGCCGGCGGCGCTGATCGCGCTCGGCATCAATCTGTTCCGGTTCGAGGTCAAAGGCGAGATGCTGAGCGTCGCCGCGATGAGCGCGCTCAAGCTGCTGGCGATGCCGGCGGCGGCGTTCGTGCTGGCCAAGCTGCTCGGCCTGCCTCCGGTCGCGGCCGGCGTGATCGTGCTGTTCGCGGCGATGCCGACCGGCGCCAACGCCTACATCTTCGCGGCGCAATATCAGCGGCTGGTGAACCCGGTGTCGGGGGCGGTGGCGCTGGGGACGCTGCTGGCGGCGGTGACGTTGCCGGTGGTGGTGGTGATCGTGGCGGGGGCGAGGTAGCAGCACTGCGCGCGGAGCACACGCAATCATCCCGGTGCATCAGTGCGATGAGTTGACCTGCGCAGGCGCAGGATCAACCGTATCGCCAGCCAGAGCATCAGAACGACGATCACGAAGGCGGCAACCGGCGCAGCCAGGGCAAGAAGCGATACGAGGAGTGCACCGCCCAGTTCGGCGGTCGCAACGGTTGAGTTGCCGAGGCCAGCCGTCAGGACCGTCGATTTGGCCCGCAGGGCCGCGGTGACGCCATGCACGATGCCGGCCGCGCCGCCGCCCGCGACGATGGCGGCCGTCCATTTCATCATCGGTGGAAGGTCTGCCATGGTCGCCGCCGACACGATGGCTCCGGCGATCACGGCGACAGGCGCGGCGATGACATCGAGCAAATTGTCCACGCCGGGAACGAAATACGCACCAACCTCCAGGAGCGCGGCCACACCAAGCATCAGCATTGCAGCAGGTGTTCCAAGCCACGCGAAACCGTCGCCCAGAGGAAGCGAACCCGAGTAAGCGGCCACGCTGGCAACCAGCATCGGCAGGAACACCCGGAAGCCCGTCGCGGCCGCAAGACCGACACCGAGCGCGATCGACAACGCGAGATCGGAGTTCGACATGAGATCCCCAACGATTGTTGCGCTCGAATTTCCCCGGGAAGGCTAGACGCGATGCGGCCGAGGTCATTGGGATGAGTACGGCCATCGACGCAGATCGCAATGCGTAATCAGGCTACATCGCGGAAGATGAGCAAACCAAGCCAGAAATGTTGACGCAGCCGATCACTCTGCGCATTTCTTCCGCTTCGAGATCAAAGACGAGGACCCGTCGCAGTGCTGGGCGCGCTCAAGCCGCTGGCGATGCCGGCGGTGGCGCTGGGAACGTTGCTGGCGGCGGTGACGTTGCCAGTGGCGGTGGTGATCGTAGCGGGGGTGAGGTAGCACTCGCAGGGGGTCCGTCCCGGCGATTTCATACTGGATACTTCGAAAACGGCGACTTTTTGCGGTGAAGAGAAAGGCTGAAGATGACCGTTGGATTATCGCGTCGATTTGGTGATCGCATGCTTATCGCTACGGACACAATGATCCACGATGAAACTGCAGCAAAGAGCAACCTGATTCCTGGGAGAGTGAAGGCTATTGTCCTATGCGAAGATGTCTCGGTCGCTTATGCAGGGACTGTGGGACATGCGTTGCCTGCCATCCAGGAAGCGGCCGCAATTGCGCGTAGCGGCCGTCGCATCGAAGACGTGATCAAGCCCTTGAGAGACGCCAGCGCTGAGAGTGCAGCAAGGGGTGAAGAGTTTCGGACAGAGTTTCTCGTGGCCTCTCACCGCAGCAGAGTCGCTATGTTCAAGATCTGGAAAGACGGCTTGATCACTGAGAATGATGACCGTCTATGGATAGGTCAGCCCGACATTGTTACCGCAGTTGAGAACATTGAGGCTGATACCCCCACAGCTCTCGCGCATAGCACCATCATCCCATTCATTACCCCTGAAGAGCACCGGTTCGCTTGTGCAATCAACCAAATTGCGACGCAGCCAGCACGTTTCTTGAGTAGCCGTGTGGGAGGCTTTATGATCACGGTTCTCGCGTCGCCGTTCGGGCATACCTACCAACATGTACTAGGGGCGACGATGCTCCAAGACATGGAATTCGGCAAAGCTAAGAGCGAGGAACAGCAGGCCGAACAACAAACCGGGATCAACTATTACACCTACCAAATCCTAGCGAATTTTTGGAGAGGTGCTGCGGTCGTTGCAGCGTATCTCGATCAACCGAAGCTTGGATTTCTATATCACCCGCTCGAATGGGATGGCGTCGAGACGTTCAATGAAACGACTGCTGAAGAGCTCTTAGGCCATGTCCGAGAAGTGGCAACTGCGATGGGTGCCGTTGAACGAATCTAGAACTACGGTGACAGCACTGTCACCATAATCCAACTAGTTGTTGGCAGGCTCGAGAGGCGAAAGGCTCTCGGGGACTTGTGATCGGACTGTATCGGCGAATTCGTGCCAATGCCGCTTTTGTTCGCTCCACCAACCTTCAGCCCATCTAGGAGAAGTAGTTGGAAGGATAAAAATCTGTGTTCCATGGTGGGATTGCTGGTGTCCGTACTGTGCCGATTTTCAGCAGACAACGCGCCCGGCTGCTCTGCTTGTGAACGCGAGATAGCGAGGCTTTAGCGATGCCATCGCGGCTAATCGCCATTGGCGCGCTTCTCCAGCACCGAGAACGCAGGCAAGAGGTTGTCGCTCACAGCGTCCAAAAAGAGCGCGTACGCGGTAGCGTTCAGGGCGATGCCTTCGCTGGCAAGAAATGTAGCGACACGCGCCTGCTCAGCGACCCGTGGCCGTACCGCTTCGCGAACCTCAGGCTCCTTGGCCCAATCCCAGTGAGGATCGGACCTTGGGTCCTCCTCGTAACTATCAGGGGCCTCGGCACCAATCACGTTCCATACAAACAGGTCGCTCAATTCCCGCCAGACCTTCGCCGGTCCGGGATCATTTTCGTATTGCGCGACATACCAACTGTACCATCGGCCAGCGAGCGCGATTGCGTTTACGCGAGTAAGGGGCTGACCTTCGCCATTCCTTTGGGCTCGCAGCGTTGCAATGCGAGTTTCAACTTCGGCTTCCCACTCCCCGAGGCGCACCTTTGCCTCGTGGCGAGGAGTGTCCGCTGGGAGCTTGAGGTGTGCCTCACGTCTGACACCGTAGAGCCGCTGGTACTCCTCGCGGACATCCTCGGGAACGCCCTTCCGAGCAAACCATCAACCATCATCAGCACGACTTAACGCGACCATCCGCAATGCCACTTGTAGCGCCTTTTGTATTTTAAAGGGCGCGAAAACGTTTGGTCTATCAGTAAGATACCGGAATTGCAGGGAAATTCTGTGTGTTGGTACAGTTGGGTGGGCTCGAACCACCGACCTCCTGTTCCACAGACAGGCGCTCTAACCAACTGAGCTACAACTGCATCCTTGCGAGCCGCCCGGGGGCGCCTTTAACAGGCCGGTCACCGAGGGGGGCTGGACGGGGCGGAAACTAGGTGCAACGGGCGTTTTTGGCAAGGCCGCAAAACCCGAGAATCGCGCTTCGGACGAGGTTATTTCCAAAGCAAAACCCGGGCTCTAGGCCCGGGTTTCCTGATTTAAACCAGCCGGCCTGATCAGGCGGCGGGCTTGTAGAACTTCGAGGCGGAGGCCTTGATCGGCTCGGCGGTCTCGGCGGCGACGCGCTGGGCGAGCTCGACCAGCTCCTTGGCCTGGGACTGGAAGGTCTCGAGCTGGGTGCGGGTGTGGCCGGTCCAGAGCTCCAGCGCTTCCGCCGGCGACTTGAGGCCGAACAGCTGCTGGGCGAAGTCCAACTGGGCGCTGCTGTTGGCCTTCATGAACTCCACCAGCTTGGCGGTGTACTCGCTCGCGCCCTTGTTGGCGGAGGTGAACACGGCTTCCACGGTGCCGTTGTGGGTCTCGGCCGCGTCCTTGAACTTGGCGTAGCTCTCGCGGGCCTGCGAAACGCCCTTTTCGGCGAACGCGCGCATCTGCTCGGGGACCTCGAACGGAATGATCGAGGCAGAAAACGGATCAGTCGCAGCTGTCATGGTTGTCCCTCACGCTAATGAAAAAATGGAGTGAGCCTTCCGGCGCGCCCGCCGGCCCCAACCTAGGCCTCAAATTCAGCGGGAACGAAGATCGGAAACGCAGAACGAATGAGATGGCTCACCCAGCGCCCATCACTATTGCTGCCTAAGATGTCAACATTGTGCAACGCAAACGTGATCAGGGCTGCGCCGCGAAAATTTAATCTCGGTGAGGATGAGGTTCCTGATCCGGGGAACTCAGGGTTGAGGTAATTGGGTGCCTGCTGGGCTGCTTTCTTACCCTCCTCTGGAGGGGGGCGAGACGAGCGGAGCTCGTTCGGGGGTCGATCGCGTGCAGCGCGAGCGGGGTGGGGTGATTCTCCACTCGGGCACCGCTTCGGCGGAGAGACTGTCACCCCACCTCGGTTCGCATTGCGCTTCGCTGCATGCGAACCGATCCTCCCCCTCCAGGGGAGGATCGGCACCTGTGATGCCGCGCCAGCCTGCTCTTTCGGCCAGATCTCCCTGCTTCGGCTTGGCCGTATCCATCGCCGCGCGGCGGCCCGCGAATCCTGCGGATGCCGTTGGGCTGCGGCTTGCGGGGTCGGCCAGATTAAGGTTATCGCGGCTTTAGGACGGCCCGTGTAGACCGGAGCCGTGGACCTGCCCGCGCCTGCGCGCGATAGTAACCCTTTCTTAAGGCTGTCATTCCGGCAGCCTTGCACCCTGATGCTGACAAGCGAGACTTGAAGCCGGTCGGATGACGAGTTCGGATTTCCAGTTGCGAGGCGTGGGCGATCCCCGGCTGGCCGTGCACGCGACCTCTCCGCTGCCCGCCTGGCTCTGGTCGATCGACGGCACGCGCGTGCTCTGGGCCAATCCGGTCGGTGCAAAGCTGTTCGGCGCGGCCAATGCCACAGCGCTGGCGGACAGGACCTTCGGCCCGGCGGACAGCCATCGCCGCCAGGTCGCCCGGCTCGCGCGCCAGCTGACGCCGAACGGCGCCGTCAAGCTCGAACGGCTGCGCGGCTTCGGCGCCCGCCTGGGCATGCTGATGACCTGCGCCTGCGTCCGCCTCGACTTCGCCGATGGCCATCATGGCGTGCTGGTCACCGCGATGGACCCGACGCTGCGCACCATGCCGCTGGTCGAACGCCTGCATCGTCTCGTCGAGGGCGCCAGGGTGCCGATGGCGGCGTTCGCGCCCGACGGCCTGTTCGTCGGCGCCAGCGAAGCCGCCCGTTCCCTGGTCGGCTTCCGCGATCTCGGCGATGCCGGCCTCGACCGGGCCCGCAGCGATGCGCTGGCGAAAGGCCGCGCCGAGACCTCGATCGGCATCGGCCAGATGGTGCTGCAACGGGTCGGCGTCGGCGCCGATGTCGGCCTGGTCGCGCTGATCGAGCCGGCCGCCCGGCAGGCCGCGCCCGATGTCGACGAGAACAGCGCGGGCGAACAAGCCGCTCAACCCGCGCCTGAGGCTCCGCCGGTCCCTTCGGCCGCAGCGCCTGATTACGCGCAGCCTGCGCGGCCGAGCAAGGCTGCATCCGGAATCGCGCTGTTCGACGCCTTCGCCGAGCCGGTCGAAACGCCGGCTGCGACAGAGGCCGTCCCGCCATCAGAGATGATCGTGGACGTGCCCGCGAGCGACGCGATGGTCGTAACGATCCCGGAGGCGGCCGAACAGCCTGCCCAGGAAACGATCGGCGAAGCCGCGCCCAAAACTCCAGTTGAAAACCCGCGAGAGGCCATTGTCTCGCCGCAGGCCGCGCCGATCACCTCGCTCATGGTCGAACCGCAATCAGCGGAGCCGCCCGCACCGCGTCAGCATCCGCTGCGTTTCCTGTGGCAGATGGATGCGGAGGGGCGCTTTGTGCTCGCAACCAGCGAGTTCATCCACCTGATGGGCGCGCACACCGCCGCCGGCTTCGGCCGCCCCTGGCGCGAGATCGCCGACGAATTTGCGCTCGATCCTGAAGGCCGCGTCGCGCAGGCGCTTGAGAGCCACGACACCTGGGCCGGGATCACCGTGAACTGGCCGGCCGATGGCGGCGAGCATCTGCCGGTCGAGCTCGCAGGCCTGCCCGTCTACGACCGCGAGCGCAATTTCGCGGGTTTCAAGGGTTTTGGCGTCTGCCGCGATCTCGACGGGCTCAACCGGCTCGATGCGCTCAGGCGCTTTGAGCTGTTCGCCGCGCCGCCCGCACAGCACGGCCTCTCCGCCGACGTCGTCGAGCCCGATCCCGAGCCCGTGGCGGAGGCCCCGCTCCCGCCGAGCGAGCCGCCCGCACGCGAGCCTGAGCCAACACCTGAACCTGAACTGCCCGAACCCGTAACCGACGCGAATTCACACCCAACCGATCCGGAAACGCCAGTGGAAACGCCTCCCAATGTCGTGCCGTTCCGCCCGCCCGGCGATGTCAGATCACCCAGTGATCAGAGATCGCCGACGCTGACGCCCGTCGAGAACAGCGCGTTCAACGAGCTCGCCCGGCAATTGTCCGAGCGGCTCGAACGCGAGCACGAGACGATCGCCGCCGGCACGTCCGAGCCGCCGGCCGCGGAGAGTGCGTCCGAACCTCCGATGGCGGAGCTCGAGGCGCCGCACGCGCCGGCCGAATGGCTGACCGAACCCGCGCCGCCTGCGCACGGCCACAGCGCGCGCGACCGCGCGCTGCTCGACCTGCTGCCGACGGGCATCCTGATCTACCGGCTCGACCGGCTGCTCTACGCCAACCCCGCCTTCCTCGCGCGCATGGGCTATTCCAGCCTGGGCGCGCTGGAGCATGCCGGCGGGCTCGATGCGCTCTATGTCGAACCGGGCGTGTCGTCGGCGAGCAGCACGTCGCAAGGAGGCACGCCGGTGACGATCAGCGCGACGGTGGCAAACGGCGAACAGCCGCTTCCGACCACCGAAGCGCATCTGCACACGATCGACTGGGACGGCGAGAGCGCGCATGCGCTGATCTGCGCGCTGCCGCAAGCGGCACCTGTCGTTGCTGCGCCTGTTGTCGCGCCACCGATCGTCGTCGAACCTGTCGTCGCGGAATCCTTCCCCTACGCGCCCGAGCTCGAGCCCGAGGTCGGCGATGCCGACGCGGAAGATCTCGCCGCGATCCTCGACACCACCGCCGAGGGCATCGTCATGTTCGATGCCGAAGGCAACATCCACGCCTGCAACCGCAGCGCGGAGGCGCTGTTCGGCTATGACGGCGAAACGCTGATGCAGCGGAACCTGGTGACGCTGTTCGCGCCGGAGAGCCAGCAAATCGTCGCCGACTATCTCGAAAACCTCAAGAGCCAGGACATCGCGAGCCTGCTCGACCACGGCCGCGAGGTGCTGGGACGCGAGAAGAAGGGCGGCGTCATTCCGCTCGCCATGATCATGGGCCGCACCAGGCCCGACGGCCCGAACTTCTTCGCCGTGTTCCGCGACCTCTCGCAGAGCAAGAAGGGCGAGAGCGAGCTGAAGAACGCCCGCCGTCTCGCCGACGGCGCGGCAAATGCCAAGGCCGACATGCTGGCGCGGATCAGCCACGAGATCCGCACGCCGCTCAACGCCATCATCGGCTTCGCCGAGGTGATGATCTCCGAGCGCTTCGGGACGCTCGGCAACGAGCGCTACGGCGAATACATGAAGGACATCCGCGCCTCCGGCGAGCGCGTGATCACCATCATCGACGATCTCCTGGAGTTGTCGCGGATCGAGACCGGCAAGCTCGATCTCACCTTCGCCAACCTCAACCTCAACGATCTCGTCGAAGCCTGCGTCATGGTGATGCAGCCGCAGGCCAACCGCGAGCGCATCATCATCCGCACCTCGCTCGGACATGCGCTGCCGCAGGTGAGCGTGGACGCGCGCGCGATGCGGCAGATCACCATGAATCTGATCTCGAACTCGATCCGGCTTGCGAGTGCCGGCGGCCAGGTCATCGTCTCCACAGCGCTCACCGACCGCGGCGAGATCGCGTTGCGCATCCGCGACACCGGCCACGGCCTGAGCGAGCGCGAGGTTGCTGCCGCGATGGAGCCGTTCCGCACGCCACCGCCCGGCGATGCCGCGGACAGTTCGGCGCTGAGCCTGTCATTGACCAAGGCCCTGGTCGAAGCCAACCGCGCCCGGTTCAACATCAAGAGCGCGGGCAATTCCGGCACGCTGATCGAAGTGGTGTTCGCACCGGCGGTGGTAGGGGCGTGAGAGCTACAGCGGAAGCCCTGCGCGATTGGCTACACTGTCATGCCCCGGCTTGACCGGGGCATCCAGTACGCCGCGGCCTCTCGATTCAATAACGACTTTCTCGGAGTACTGGATCGCCCGGTCAAGCCGGGCGATGACGGCTGAGTGCGTGGCGCATCGCAAACAAAAAGGGCACGGCGTGCGCCGTGCCCTTTTGCATTCAGCAAGGCAACCGCCTCAGCTGTAGATCTCGAACAGGCCGGCGCCGCCCTGGCCGCCGCCGATGCACATCGTCACCACGCCCCACTTGGCCTTGCGGCGCGCACCTTCCTGCAGGATGTGGCCGGTGAGACGCGCGCCGGTCATGCCGAAGGGATGACCGATCGCGATCGAGCCGCCATTGACGTTGTACTTGGCGGGATCGATGCCGAGCTTGTCGCGCGAGTAGAGGCACTGGCTGGCGAAGGCCTCGTTGAGCTCCCACAGATCGATGTCGTCGATCTTCAGGCCGGTGCGCTTCAGCAGCTTCGGGATCGCGAACACCGGGCCGATGCCCATCTCGTCGGGCTCGCAGCCGGCGGTTGCCCAGGCGACGAAGCGGCCGAGCGGCTTGAGGCCGCGCTTCTCGGCATCCTTGGCTTCCATCAGCACCACGGCGGCGGCGCCGTCCGAGAGCTGGCTGGCATTGCCGGCGGTGACGAACTTGCCCGGGCCCTTCACCGGCTCGAGCTTGGCGAGGCCTTCCAGCGTGGTCTCGGGGCGATTGCACTCGTCACGATCGACGACGTAGTCGACGATCGATTCCGCCTTGGTCTGCTTGTCGACGACCTTCATCTTCGTCTTCATCGGGACGATCTCGTCCTTGAACTTGTTCGCCTGCTGGGCCGCGGCCATGCGGCGCTGCGATTCCAGCGAGAACTCGTCCTGGTATTCGCGGCTGAGCTTGTAGCGCTCGGCGACGATGTCGGCGGTGTCGATCATCGCCATGAAGATATCGGGAGCGACCTTGAGCAGTTCCGGATCGATCGATTCCTTCGGCGAGCCGCCGCCCGGGATCGAGATGCTCTCGACGCCGCCGGCAACGATGCAGTCGGCGCCGTCGGAGCGGATCGAGTTGGCGGCCATCGCGATGGTCTGCAGGCCCGAGGAGCAGAAGCGGTTCACGGAGACGCCGGCCGTGGTCGTCGGCAAGCCGGCGAGCAGCGCGGCCTGACGGCCGATGTTCGGCGCGCCATGGGCGCAATTGCCGAGATAGCAGTCCTCGACATAGTCCTTCTCGACACCGGCGCGGTCGACCGCGTGCTGGATGGCGTGGGCCGCGAGCGACATCGGCGGCGTGATGTTGAACCCGCCGCGGCCGGACTTGGCGAGGCCCGTGCGTGCATAGGAAACGATGACGGCTTCACGCATTTGTTTTCTCCCTTTTCGAACGATTTTGAACGGAGCGTCCTCGCGCCATTGGTACACAAAGTTTGGCGGGCGCGGGAAAAATAAAAACGCCGCCTCCGGTGATGGAGGCGGCGTTGTTCCGCGGGTCGGAATATGTCGGCGTCTTAGAACGTCAGTGCCTTGACCTGCTTGACCTGCGGCAGGGCCTGCACCTTGGCGAGCAGTTCGGGCGGCACGACGCCGTCGACCTCGATCAGCGCGATGGCATCGGCGCCGGGCGCGACGCGGCCGAGATGGAAGGTCGCGATGTTGATCTTGGCGTCGCCCAAGAGGCTCGCGAACTTGCCGATGAAGCCCGGCTTGTCCTCGTTGGTCACGTAGATCATCGACTTGCCGAACTCGGCGTCGACGCGGATGCCCTTGACGTCGACGAGGCGCGGCTTGCCGTCGTGATAGACGGTGCCGGAGACCGAGCGCTCCTGGCGTTCGGTCGCAACCGTGACGGTAATCAGGCTCTCATAGTCGCTCTGGGCGGCGCGCACGATCTCGTCCACGACCATGCCGCGCTCCTTGGCGACGACGGGGGCGGACACCACGTTGACCTCGCCTAGCATCGGCCGCAGCAGGCCCGACAGCACGGCCGAGGTGATCGCCTTGATCTTCATCTCGGCGACGTGGCCCTCATAGGTGATCTGCACCTTGAGGATGCCGCTCTCGGTGAGCTGGCCGGCGAACGAGCCGAGCTTCTCGGCGAGCGAGATGAACGGCTTCAGTTTCGGCGCTTCTTCCGCCGTGATCGACGGGAAGTTGACCGCATTCGAGATCGCGCCCGACAGCAGATAGTCCGACATCTGCTCGGCGACCTGGAGCGCGACGTTCTCCTGCGCTTCCGTGGTCGAGGCGCCGAGATGCGGCGTGCAGATCACGTTGGGATGGCCGAACAGCACGTTCGCATTCGCCGGCTCCTCGACGAAGACGTCGAAGGCGGCACCCGCAATGTGCTTGGAGTTGAGCGCATCGACCACCGCCTGCTCGTCAACGAGACCGCCGCGGGCGCAGTTGATCAGGCGCACGCCCTTCTTCATCTTGGCGATCGCGGCCGCGTCGATGATGTTCTTCGTCTTCTCAGTGAGCGGGGTGTGCAGCGTGATGAAGTCGGCGCGCTTCAGGAGGTCGTCGAGCTCGACCTTCTCGACACCGATGTCCTTGGCGCGCTCCGGCGACAGGAACGGATCGAAGGCGACGACCTTCATGCGCAGGCCGAGTGCGCGGTCGGCGACGATCGAGCCGATGTTGCCGCAACCGACCACGCCGAGCACCTTGCCGGTGATCTCGACGCCCATGAAACGGTTCTTCTCCCACTTGCCGGCCTGGGTCGAGGCGTCGGCCTGCGGGATCTCGCGGGCCAGGGCCAGCATCAGCGTGATGGCGTGCTCGGCAGTCGTGATCGAATTGCCGAACGGCGTGTTCATCACGATGATGCCCTTGGCCGTGGCGGCGGGGATCTCGACATTGTCGACGCCGATGCCGGCGCGGCCGATCACCTTGAGGTTGGTCGCCTTCTCCAGGATCTTGGCGGTCGCCTTGGTCGCGGAGCGGATCGCGAGACCATCGTAATTGCCGATAATCTCCGCAAGCTTGTCCTTGTCCTTGCCGAGATTGGGCTGGAAGTCGACCTCGACGCCGCGATCCTTGAAGATCTGAACGGCGGCGGGAGAGAGCGCGTCGGAGATGAGAACTTTGGGTTTGGTCATGGGATCTGTCCTTCACACCCTCCCCTGAAGGGGAGGGGTCGGCGCGAAGCGCCGGGGTGGGGTGAAGCTGCAAAAAGAAAATCGCCGGTGCGCCGTGTGGAGAGATCACCCCACCCCGCGCCACCTTCTTGTCTGAGCATGACCTTGTCGGAAAACCGGAGACCACTTTTCCGGATCATGCTCACGGTGCGTCGCCCCTCCCCCTCCAGGGGAGGGTAAGAACTCAGGCCGCCTTGGCGAGCTGCGCCTTGGTCTCGGCGAACGCCCAGTCGATCCACTGCGTCAGCAGCTCGACGTCGCTGGCCTCGACGGTCGCGCCGCACCAGATGCGCAGGCCGGCTGGCGCATCGCGGTAGTACGCGAAGTCGTAGCCGGCGCCTTCCTTCTCGACCAGCGCGACCAGCTTCTTGGAGAAGTCGGCCTGCGCGTCGTCCGAGAGCGAGGTGAGCGCGGGATCGGTGAACTTCAGGCACACCGAGGTGTTGGAGCGGATCGCGGCGTCCTTGGCCAGGAAGTCGATCCAGGGCGTCTTCGCCTTCCAGTCGGCCAGCACCTTGGTGTTGGCATCGGCACGCGCGATCAGCGCCTTCAGTCCGCCGATCGACTTGGCCCAGTTCAGCGCATCGAGATAATCCTCGACGCAGAGCATCGAGGGCGTGTTGATCGTCTCGCCGACGAAGATGCCTTCGTTGATCTTGCCGCCCTTGGTCATGCGGAAGATTTTAGGCAGCGGCCAGGCCGGCTTGTAGGTCTCGAGCCGCTCCACGGCGCGGGGCGACAGGATCAGCATGCCGTGCGCGGCTTCGCCGCCGAGCGCCTTCTGCCAGGAGAAGGTGACGACATCGAGCTTGGCCCAGTCGAGCGGCTGCGCGAATGCGGCCGAGGTCGCGTCGCAAATGGTCAGGCCTTCGCGGGTCGCGCTGATCCAGTCGGCGTTCGGGACGCGGACGCCGGAGGTGGTGCCGTTCCAGGTGAAGACGACGTCGGACTTCGGATCGACCTTCGAGAGGTCGGGGATCTCACCGTAAGCTGCATTGAGCTTGGTGACGTCCTTGAGCTTCAATTCCTTGACGATATCGCTGACCCAGCCCTCGCCGAAGGATTCCCAGGCGAGCGTGGTGACGGGCCGCGCACCGAGCAGCGACCACAGCGCCATCTCGACCGCGCCGGTATCGGACGCCGGCACGATGCCGATGCGATAATCGGCGGGCACTTCAAGCACTTCGCGCGTCAGATCGATCGCGAGCTTGAGCTTGGTCTTGCCGACCTTCGCGCGATGCGAACGGCCGAGCGCTGCGTCCTTGAGATTTTGGGCGTTCCAGCCGGGGCGCTTGGCGCAGGGGCCGGAGGAGAAATGCGGCACGTTCGGCCGCGAAGCGGGCTTCGCTACGGTCATGATCTACCCTTCCAGATAGTAAGCCTCCCGTTGGGGGGAGGTGTCCCGCCGCGGCTGATACGGGAATCGGGAAGACCAGTCAAGAAAGTTCAGGAGCCTCACGGGGGAGTGAAGGCGCTTCCGGCGCGAGATCCGGGGATTCCACCGGGGCGAGCGCGTTCAGCAAGTCCGTGGCATCGCTGATCAATTGCGCCGCGCGGCGGCGGCTGCCGACCTTCAAAATGCATTTGTCATTGGCCTGCACAACGTAATCGTTGCCGACCTTGATCATGGAATAGCTTGTCATCGAAATCCCCGAACCGACCGAGCCCGGTGTCAGACGTTGCCGTAGCACCGTTCGTTCCTCATTCAACGTGAACGACGGCTGGGTAGTTTATCAGCTCTTAACATGAACGAATGCGCGATCCGAATTTGCTGACCGCGCAACGGCCGCGACGAGCTGCGTCAAAAGCGGACAGTCATGCCGACGTGACTCGCAGCGAAGCCGAGCCGCTTGTAGAAGCGCTGCGCATCTGTTCGCGTCTGATGCGTCAGCAGTTCGACCAGATTGCAGCCGCGCGCTTTCGCTTCCGCGACCGCCCATTGCACCAGCTGCTCGCCGATGCCGCGGCTGCGACAATCGGAAGCAACGCGGACATCTTCGAGCAGACCGCGGATGCCGCCTTGCGTGCTGATACCCGGCAAGATCGCAAGTTGCAGGCAGCCGACCACCCTGCCCTCGCTCTCTGCCACCACGAGCGTGAGATTTTGATCGCGCTCGACCCGCTCGAATGCCAGGTAATAGGACGCAGGCAGCGGATCCTCCACGCGCTCGCGGGCGCGCCCGAGATGATCGTCGGCAAGCATGGCGACGATCGCCGCAACATCCTCACGGCGCGCGGGACGGATGGAGACGGACTTCTCGTTCATGTCGGGAAACTCCAAGAATCAGCGCGACTCTCAGCGAGCCGGCGGAAGGCCGAGCGAGCTTTCGGCTTCGCCGATCCAGCGGCGGACGGCCGCATGGCGACCGAGATCGAAACCGCCTTCATGCGCGAGGCGGGTATAGGCGAGCAGCGAGACGTCGGCGAGCGAAACCTCCGCGCCGGCGAAGAAGCGGCTTGCCGCCAGATGCTGCTCCATGCGGTCGAGCGCCGCATAGCCGCGCTTGACCTTGTCGGGATCGAGCTCGGAGGCGTCCTTGCCGAGATAGACCAGCTGGAAGCGGCACACCGCGATATAGGGCTCGTGGCTGTACTGCTCCCAGAACAGCCATTCGTCCATCTTGGCCGCCGTGAAGGCGTCGCGCGGAATGAGCGCGCTGTCGCGGGCGAGATAACGGATGATGGCATTGGACTGCGCCAGCGTGCGGCCGTCGTCGAAGGCGACGGTCGGCACCTGGCCGGCGCCGTTCATTTTCAGGAATTGCGGCGTGCGCGTCTCGCCCTTGCGGGTGTCGACCTCGATCCACTGGTAAGGCAGCGCGAGCTTGTCGCAGACCCACTTCACCTTGAGACAATTGCCGGAATTGCTGTCGCCGTAGATTTGCATCGCCGCCGCCCCGTTGGAGCGACAGAGCATCAGGACGGACGCGGGCTGTCAACCGCGGTGGCAGCGAAGCAGTATCAAAACTTGTAGCCGAGGCCCGCGCGAACGGTGTTGATGCTGGTGTCAACAGCGGAAGAGAAACGGATATATTCGTACTCCGCCCGCATGAACAAGCCGCCGACCAGGTTGACATCAACGCCGAGACCGGCGGTGTAGCCGTAGATCAGGTGATTGTGCTGGGCATCGGTAGAGCTCAACGGCGCCAGCGCCGTGTAGGTCCCCAACTGGGTGGTGCTCACGCGATCCTGCACATTGGCCGTGCGCACGATGTCGGCATTGCCGAGCGCCAAGCCGGCAAACATGTAGGGCAGGAAGCATCCCCACGCATAGGCGGCGCGACCGCGGAAGGTCCCGATGTCGCTGATGCTGATCGAAGACGTGGAGGTCGCCGTGACATCATGGAAGTTACCGTCAGACAGCGCTGTGGCGCTGACGCGCCTTTCGGTGGCCGACGCCGATCCGCCGAACGTGCCATGCAGCCAGCTGATTTCGAGACCCAGCACGACGTCGTCCCACTGGCCGTTGTAGCCGACGAAGGCGCCGTAACCGGTGGTGCGCTGCGAGGCCTTGCCCAGGCCGAGATTCCACTGGGACACGCCCATCGAGCTCTCGATCAACGTGTCGGCCAGCAGCGACGACATCATGTTGCTGGTCGAACCTCTGAAGTTTTCATCGGAGGAGCCGTAGCCGGCCTGGGCGCCGAAATAGCCGCCCTGCCAGTTCGGCCGCGCGCTGGTCAGACCATCGGTAACCGAGCCGCGCAGGAAAGGCAGTTCCGGCATATCGGCCGCGTACGCGGCAGACACCGTCCCCAACATCGCCGCCGCCAACAGAAGCCTACGCATCCTAACGCTCCATCGAACTCGAACTTTCACTCGTGATCATGGCTCGTTAACCTTAACCAATGGTTGCGCCAGACGCTTTCATCGCCGCTCGCCATGAAAAATACGCAAAGCAAAACGGCGCGGGATGATCCCGCGCCGTTAAGAGACGTTAAGCGATGGAGCTGACGATCAGCCCTTGGTGACGAGCGGCGGCATGTAGGCCGGCGGGCTGTTGAGATCCCAGCGCACGCCGAGCTTGACGTCGTGCGAGGTGATGTCCTTGACCTTGATCGTCGACGGACCCGAGATGCTGCCGTCGAACGCGCGGTAGTTGCCGAGCGCGGCGTCGCCGAGATCCATGTAGCTGTAGGCCAGTTCGACCGTGAAGCCGGGGTTGACCTTGTAGGCGAGACCGGCGTGAGCGGCCCAGGCGAAGTTCCACTTTCCGTTGTCGCCGAAATAGGTGACGCTGTTGGACAGCGCGCCGGCGGTGTAGCGGACGCCGTTATCCTGGAAGCCCGAGAGCTTGTTGTAGGAGCCGCCGACACCGGCGCCGATGAACGGGGTGATGCACCACCAGGTGCCGAGATCGACATAGGCGTTGGCCATGACGACCCACTCGGACTTGCTGCCGGTGTAGGTGTTGGCTTCGACGTCGGTCGGCCCGAGCAACACGCTCTGCGAACCGTGCAGATTGGCCTTGCCGCGATACTGACCGATCACGTCGGCGCGGAACCAGTTGTTGAAGCGATAGCCGACGCCGAGGTCGAACAGCGGCGAGGAGTCGAAGCCGAGGCCCGTCGTCGTGGTCGGGTACGTCTGCGCGGTGGCGCTGTCGATGCGCTTGGCGCTCTGGTTGGTCATGCCGATGTCGCCGCGGAGATACCAGCCACCGAAGTCGGCGGGCGGAGCCGGCGGCGCGTACATCGGAGGCGGAGCGGCGATCGGCATGTCGGCGGCGAACGCCATCGACGAGATCAGGGTCGCCGCACCCGCGGCAAGGAGAGACTTAACGCTACGCATTGGCTTCGTCCTTATGGCCGGTGAGGCAAAATGCTGACGCCCCACGTTCTGGAAACTCACGGGAGGACGATGGCACCAAATGCTTAAGCGCCACTTAACCCTAATTTTTAAGGTTGATTTTTTCTGACTGCACACGCGGATGCAGCGAGAGCGTTGCAAAAATGCGGCGCCTACGCACCGCAATTGCTAACGATGTATGAAGCCGCGTTGCGGCGAAACAGGATCTGTTAACGCAGGTGCTGCGGCAGCTTGGGCAGGAACACCGCAAGCAGGCCGATCGCCGGCAGCCAGGCACAGACCTGGTAGACGAACTCGATCGAGGTGTGATCGGCGAGCTTGCCCAGCACGGCGGCACCCAGGCCGCCGATGCCGAAGGCAACACCGAAGAACACGCCGGAGATCATGCCGAAGCGGTGCGGCACCAGCTCCTGCGCGAACACGATGATCGACGACGTCGTCGAGGAGATGATCAGGCCGATGATGACGCTGAGCACCGCGCTCGCATAGAGCCCGGCATAGGGCAACGCCAGCGTGAAGGGCAGCGCGCCGAGGATCGAGATCCAGATCACGATCTTGCGGCCGAAGCGATCACCCAGCGGGCCGCCGAAGAACGCGCCCACCGCATTCGCGGCAAGGAAGATGAAGAGATAGATCTGCGCCGCCTGCGTCGACACGCCGAAGCGATCGATCAGATAGAAGATGTAGTAGCTCGACAGGCTCGAGACGTAGAGCTGCTTCGAAAACAAGAGCGCCACCAGCACCGCAAGGGCGACCCCGACGCGGCGCGAACTCGGCGCGTCGGGATGGACCTGAGCCGTCGCCGCCTTCTTCGCCTTGATCTGCGGCTCGTACCAGCGGCCGATGCGCCAGAGGATGAGAATCGCGAGGAACGCGATCGAGGAGAACCAGGCGATGCTGCCCTGCCCGAACGGCACCACGATCAGCGCGGCCAGCACCGGCCCCATCGACGTGCCGAAGCTGCCGCCGAGCTGGAACACCGATTGCGCGAAACCATAGCGACCGCCGGAGGCAAGCCGCGCGATGCGCGCCGACTCCGGATGAAACACCGCCGAGCCGAGGCCGACCAGCGCGGCGGCGACAAGGATGACGAGATATTGGTGTGCGGCGCTGAGCAGCAGCAGGCCGAAGAAGGTCGAGGCCATGCCGATCGAGAGCGAATAGGGCTGCGCCTTCTTGTCGGTGTAGTGCCCGACGACCGGCTGGAGCAGCGAGGCCGTGAACTGGAAGGCCAGCGTGATCATGCCGATCTGCGCGAAGTCCAGCGCGTAGGTGTCCTTCAGGATCGGATACACCGAGGCGATCAGCGACTGCATGGTGTCGTTGAGGAAGTGCGAGAAGCTGATGCCGGCAAGCACGACATAGGCCGGCCCTGCGGCAGCCCGGGCGGCGGGCGCCACGTCCCTGACGACGACCGGCTCGGTCAGCGTTTCCTCGGAGACGACGACAGGCTTGTTCAATGGAGCACCCCGGCGCGGCGAACCGCCGCACTCGCTCATTACGATGCGAGCGAAGGTGGAACCACCGCCAATCGCAAATGGCTGGAATGCGTGGTTCTTACCCTCCCCGCGAGTCCGGAATCGTAGGGTGGGCAAAGGCGCACTTGCGCCGTGCTCACCATCGATCCAACACCGCAGCAGAAGTGGTGGGCACGCTTCGCTTTGCCCACCCTACGATACTGCGGTCGAGGAAGGCTCAGGCCGCCGCCTGGCCCAGCGCGGAGACGATGGTGTCGACGACGTCCTCGATCAGGAGGCGGTCCTCGCCCTCGCCCATGACGCGGATCACGGGCTCGGTGCCGGACGAGCGGATCAGGAGGCGCCCGTGGCCGTTGAGCCGCTTCTCGCCGTCGGAGATCGCCGATTTGACGTCGGAATCCTCGAGCGGCTTGCCGCTCTTGTAGCGGACGTTCTTGAGGATCTGCGGCAGCGGATCGAAACGGTGGCAGACCTCCGACACCGGCCGGCGCAGCTTCTGCACCACCGCCAGCACCTGTAGTGCCGCAACGAAGCCGTCGCCGGTGGTGGCGTAGTCGGACAGGATGATGTGGCCCGACTGCTCGCCGCCGAGATTGTAGCCGCCGTTCAGCATCTGCTCGAGCACGTAGCGGTCGCCGACCGGCGTGCGCACCAGATCGAGGCCCTGCCCCTTGAGGAAGCGTTCGAGGCCGAGATTGGACATCACGGTGGCGACGATGCCCGGCCGCGACAGCCGCCCGTCTTCCTTCCAGCTCTGCGCGATCACCGCGAGCAGCTGGTCGCCGTCGACGAGGTGGCCGCGCTCGTCGACCAGGATGACGCGATCGGCGTCACCGTCGAGCGCGATGCCGATGTCGGCGCGCATCTCGCGCACCTTCTTCGACAGCGCTTCCGGCGAGGTCGAGCCGCATTCCTTGTTGATGTTGAAACCGTCCGGCTCGACGCCGATCGGCACGACGTCGGCGCCCAATTCCCACAGCGCCTCCGGCACCACCTTGTAGGCGGCGCCGTTGGCGCAATCGACCACGACGCGCAGACCGTCGAGCGAGAGATCGCGCGGCAGCGTGCGCTTGGCGAATTCGATGTAGCGGTCATGCACGCCGTCGATACGGCGGGCGCGCCCGAGGCTCGCGCTCTGTGCGAGTCGCTTGTCGAGGGATTCGTCGAGCAGCTGCTCGATCTGCTTCTCGACGTCGTCGGAAAGCTTGAAGCCCTGCGGGCCGAACAGCTTGATGCCGTTGTCCTCGAACAGATTGTGCGAGGCCGAGATCATCACGCCGAGATCGGCGCGCATCGACTTGGTCAGCATCGCGACCGCCGGCGTCGGCATCGGGCCGACCAGCAGCACGTCCATGCCGACCGATGTGAAACCCGCGACCATCGCGTATTCGATCATGTAGCCGGACAGGCGCGTGTCCTTGCCGATCACGACCCGGTGGCGGTGGTCACCGCGCTGAAACGCAAGGCCTGCCGCCTGGCCGACCTTGAGCGCGAGCTCCGGCGTGATCAGTCCGTTGGCGCGGCCCCGAATCCCGTCCGTCCCGAAATATTTGCGGCTCATATCGTCCCCCACGCAACAATCAGGGACCCCTCTACAACTACGGGATGCCCGAAAGGGACCCGCAGCCCTGATTTGCTGAGACGTTATAAAGCCTTCGCGGCTAACTTGGCTTCAAAAAATGTGATTAATCATTACGGGACGGGGCCCAAGGCGCCCCGGTAACTTGTTGTTAACATTATATTTCCGGCGGACATGGCGGAACCGGATGGAACCCGCCCCTAGCCGGAGCGCTTGACATGACCGTCTGGGCGGCTCGGCGGTGGCTGGGTGACATTGACGGGATCGGACCCCGGGAAGGTCTCTTCCAAGCCCTCATCCAGCGCTTTGTCGAGATCCCGCTTCTCCTTGATCTCTTCCGGCGTCGGATGGCTGTGCGGCCTGGTCATAGAGCTCTCCTCTCAAACGATTTGGCTGTGCATCCAACCATGCTAGATGACCCCTCAATCTTCCGATGCAAGACTTTCCGAGACGAGACGGGCCGGGGAAACGTTCATGAAGCACATCACCTGTATCGACGATCTTCGCACGCTGCATCAGCGCCGCGTGCCGAAGGCGTTCTTCGACTATTGCGACCGCGGTTCCTATGCCGAGGAAACGCTGCGCGCCAACCGCGACGACATGCAGGCGATCAAGTTCCGCCAGCGCATCCTGGTCGACGTTTCCAGGCGCGACACCTCGACCACGATCCTCGGCGAGCCCTCGACCATGCCGCTGATGCTTGCGCCCGTGGGTCTTTTGGGCATGCAGCATGGCGACGGCGAGATCCATGCCTGCCGCGCCGCGCAGGCGGCCGGCATCCCCTTCACGCAGTCGACGATGTCGATCTGCTCGATCGAGGACATTGCTGCCAATGTCGAGAAGCCGTTCTGGTTCCAGCTCTACGTGATGAAGGACCGCGGCTTCATCAAGGAATTGATCCAGCGCGCGATCGCGGCCAAGTGCAGCGCGCTGGTGTTGACCGTCGACCTCCAGGTGATCGGCCAGCGCCACCAGGACATCAAGAACGGCATGACGGTGCCGCCGGAGTGGTCGCTGTCGAAGCTGCTGGATTTCGCCAGCAAGCCCGCCTGGGTCTCCGGCGTGCTGCAAGGCAAGCGCCGCACCTTCGGCAATCTCGCCGGTCATCTGAAGGTCAGCGACGACATCACGTCGCTGTCGACCTGGATCAACTCGCAGTTCGACACCTCGCTGAACTGGAACGACATCGAGTGGATCCGCAGCATCTGGCCCGGCAAGCTGATCCTGAAGGGCATCCTCGACGTCGAGGACGCCGAGCTCGCCGCGAAAACCGGCGCGCAGGCCCTGGTCGTCTCCAACCATGGCGGCCGGCAGCTCGACGGCGCGCCGTCCTCGATCGAGATGCTGCCGGAGATCGTGGACGCGGTCGGTGAGAAGATGGAGATCATGTTCGACGGCGGTATCCGCTCCGGCCAGGACGTGATGCGCGCGCTCGCGCTCGGCGCGAAATCCTGCATGATCGGCCGCGCCTACGCCTATGGCCTGGGTGCCGGCGGCCAGGCCGGCGTCGCCAAGGCGATCGACATCATCCAGAAAGAGCTGCTCACCACCATGGGCCTGTGCGGCGTCAACAGGATCGCCGAGATCGACGATCATATCATCGCGATGTGACTGAAGCGGCAGCGCCGTAGCGTGGGCAAAGCGAAGCGTGCCCACCGACTTTCGCGAAACGCAGGAATGTGGTGGGCACGGCGCAAGTGCGCCTTTGCCCACCCTACGAGTTCAGCGCCATCCCTCACATCGGCGGCGTGATCCCATCCCTGCCGACATTCACCCGGTTCGCCTCCAGCGAGCCGTCCTCCTTCTTCGCCGCACCGAAGATGATCAGCTTGGCGCCGGGCTTGATCTCGGATTTGTCGCTGGCGACGAAGGTGACGATCGGCGTGTCCGGCGGCACCACCACCTTCTTCTCGCCGTCCTTGTACTTGACCGTGATGTTCTGGCCGTCGGTGCCTTCCACCGTCTGGGCCACGGTCGCGTTGGTCATGGTCGAGTTGGCGCGCGCATCCCAGGGACGGAAACCTTCAGCCGCGCCGCGCTGGTTTTCCGGGAAGATGTGCACCGCGATCGCCTTCTGCGTGCCGTCGGGCTCGGGCATGCCGGTGACGCCGATATAGGAGCCTTCCTTGATCTCCGACAGCGAGGTCTTCACCACGGCGAACACGGCGACGTTGTCGGTCATGCGCACCTTCACGTCGCTGCCTTCGCGCGTCTTGATGCCGAGCGTATTGCCGTCGACGCTCTCGATGGTGCCGCGGATGCGGACCGTCGGCGCCTGCTGCGCCGAGGCGGAGAACATGGAAGCGACGGCGAACGCGGCCACCAACAGGCGTGGCGTCCAGCTTGATTTCGACATGTTGCCATCCTCCATCACATCGGCGGTGTCAGGCCGTCGCGGCCGACGCTGACGCGGTTGGTTTCGAACGAGCCGTCCGGCAGCTGCTTCATGAAGGCGATGACCTTTGCGCCGGCCTTCAGATCGGACTTGTCGCCGGGCACGAAGGTCACCACCGGCGTGTTGTCGGGCACGAACACCTTCTTCTCGCCGTCCTTGTACTTGACCAGCAGCGTGTGGCCGTCATTGCCGACCACGCTCTCCGAGACCGTGGCGTTGGTCATGCTGGAATTGGGCTTGAGGTCATAAGGCCGCGAGCCCTCGCCGGTGCCGCGCATGTTTTCCGGAAACACATGGACCTCGACGGCATTGTTGCCGCCATCGGATCCCGGCACGGTGGTGGCACCGACGAAGGAGCCGACCTTGATGTCGGCGAGTGAAATTTTCGTGACGCCCGAGACGCTCACGTCGGGGGAGATGCGCAGCTTGACGTCCTCGCCGCTGCGCGACTTGACCTGCATGGTGTCGCCATTGACGCTCTCGATCGTGCCGCGCACGCGCGTCGGCACCGGCGCCTTCTGCGCGACTGCATAGAGGGTGGACGCGGCCACCATTGCGACGGCGATGAGCGGACGCGTGAAAATTGCACGTTGAACAGGCATGACGGTCTCCGGATTGTCCCCACGGGGATAGAACTCCGGAGATGGGGCGCTATTCGCCGTTATTCTTTCAAGTCTTTGTGAGATCGGCCTCGACCAGCGCGCGCAGCTCGGCCGTGACCTCAGGCCTTTGGCCGAACCACAGCTCGAAACCGCGCACCGCCTGGTGCAGGAGCATGCCGAGGCCGTCGGCGGTGTTGAGGCCGCGCGCTTTCGCAGCCGCCAGCAGCGGCGTCACCAGGGGGACGTAGACGAGATCTGCGACCACCGCCCCGTCCGGCAGGCGCGCCACGTCGACATCGAGTGAAGGCTGGCCGTGCATGCCGAGCGAGGTCGTGTTCACGAGAAGTCTTGCGCGCGGCAGCAGGTCGTTGATGCCGTCCCAGGGAATCGGATGCACGTTCGGCCCGAATTGCCTTGCCAGCGTCTCGGCGCGCGCGATGGTGCGGTTGGCGAGATGGATGCGCTTGATGCCGCGTTCGAGCAGGCCGAACACGACCGCGCGCGAGGAACCGCCGGCCCCGAGCACCAATGCCTCTTCCGCCCTGTCCCAACCGGCCGCTCCGGCATCGAGATTGCCGATGAAGCCTTCGACGTCGGTATTGGTCGAGCGCAGCTCGCCGCCGGCAAACCACAGCGTGTTGGCGGCGCCGACGGCCTTGGCCCGCGCATCGGGCGTGGACAGCGCCAGCACGCCTTCCTTGTGCGGGATGGTGACGTTGGCGCCGACGAAGCCGCGCAGCGACAGCCGCAGCACGAAGTCTCTGAGATCATCGGGCGGGACCGCCTCGATGACATAGCCGCCCTCGATCCCGAGCGTGCGCAGCCAGTAATGATGGATCAGCGGCGAGCGCGAATGCGCGGCCGGCCATCCGATCAAACAGGCTGCGGGAGTCCTGAGCGCGGTCATCTTTCCCTCGGGTCGTGTTCGAGGCGATCCATTTCGCGTCCCGGCGGCTCTGTCAAGCGCGCGGCCGCCGCATCGCCGCAGCCACGATCGCGGCCAATGCCAGCGCCGCGGCGGCGGCGCACCAGATCGCGGCGAGGTTGATCCAGGCATAGCCGAGCGCGCCCGCCGCGCCCGCAACGAGCGCCGCCCACAACAGCAGGTTCGGCGCCCAGCTCCAGCGCGGCCCGCCGGTGAGGCTCACCGCGAGGAGCTGGCCGACCTTGACCAGTGCCCCCGTGACATAGGTGAGGCCGAGGCCCGCGCCGCCGTCGATCTGGAACACGGCGTTCTCCAGGCCCATCGCGAGCACGATTGCCGCGATCGCGAGGTTCGGCAGGCCGTAGGCATGGCAAAGTCCGGCACCCGCAAGCAGCCCCGCCTCAATGAGAAGCAGCCAGGGCTGCCGCTCGGCCCCGCCGCCGAGCACGACGAGGCTGCCGGCCGCAGCTCCCGCCACGAACAGCGCGATCAGGCCGAACGCGCCAGCGGCCTGCCACCATTGCGCTTCCGCAAGGCTGACGCCGAGGCGCGTCGAGTTGCCGCTCATGAATGAAACGAACAGGCCGCCGAGATGCAGGAAGCCATCGACATAGCCCGCCAGCATGCTGAGCGCACAGGCCAGCGCAACATTGCGACGCGAATCCAGCATTCCCTGCACCACTGCCGTGACGCGGCAGTGTCGATCAAATCGGCCGGCTTGAGAAGTGCGCTGCCGTCAGGTCGCGGCCCCATCATTGGCCACAGGCTGCGTCGCGCCGCCCTTGATGTCGGCGACTGCACGCGCGATCGTCTCGCGATAGCGCGCACGCGGCGGCGTCACGCCATGGGTGAGCAGTGCGCGACGAACCGCGGGCGACGCCCCCGTGATGAACAGCCGGATGCCCTGGCGGTGCGCCTTGGCGGCGACGCGGCCGAGCACATTGGCGGCGGTCGAATCCAGGAACGGCACCGCGGCGAAATCGACCACAAATCCCTTGCGCTGGTCGGCGATGCCGTCGAGCACGTTTCCGATGGCCGAGGCGGCACCGAAGAAGAACGCGCCGGTGATGCGATAGACCAGCACGTCGCGATCGATGGCGAGCGCGGGATCGTAAGGAACGCGCTCGCCATTGCTGTCGTCGGGACGATCGGCGGCCACCAGCGGTGAGCGCTCCTCGATCCCCGTCATCTCCGCCATGCGGTGGATGAACAGCACCGCGCCGAGCGCGAAGCCGACCAGGATGCCTTCGGTCAGGTCGCGGAAGATGGTGAGCAGGAAGGTCGCGAGCAGCACGACCGCATCGCCCCAGGATGAGCGCAGCAACGTCGCGAATTCGTGCTTCTCCGCCATGGTCCAGGCGACGACGACGAGCACCGCGGCGAGCGCGGCCAGCGGGATGTAGCTCGCGAGCGGCGCCGCGATCAGCATGAACAGCAGCAGGAACACCGAGTGCAGCATGCCCGCCAGCGGCCCGCGCGCGCCGGCGCGGATGTTGGTGGCGGTGCGCGCGATCAGGCCGGTGACGCAGATGCCGCCGAACAGCGCCGAGCCGATGTTGGCCGCGCCTTGCGCCACCAGCTCGCAATTGGAGCGGTGACGGCGTCCGGTCATGCCGTCGGCGACCACCGCCGACAGCAGCGATTCGATCGCGGCCAGCAGCGCGAATGAGATCGCATCCGGCAGCACCGCTTTCGCCTTCGCAAGCGAGAAGGCGGGCAGCGCCGGGGACGGCAATTCGCGCGGAATGCCGCCGAACCGGCTGCCGATGGTTTCGACCGGTAGCGACAGCACGGCACACGCGACCGCAGCGAGCACGACCGCGATCAAAATGCCGGGCCACGACGGTCGCCAGATCCGCAAGCTGGCGATGATGGCGATGCTGACGAGCGCGACGGCAACCGCCGACGGATTGATCGTGTGCAGGCCTGCGGCCAGCGCGACAAGCTTTGGCACGAACTCGCTCGGCTCTTTGCCAGCCAGCGTGATCCCGCCGAGATCGCGGAGCTGGCTGGCGAAGATGATCACGGCGATGCCCGCGGTGAAGCCGACCGTGACGGGATAGGGAATGAACTTGATGTAGGTACCGATCCGCAACAGACCCGCGGCGATCAGGACCAGGCCCGCCATCAGCGTCGCAAGGATGACTCCGTCGACGCCGTGCCGCTCCGCGGTGACCGCGACCAGCACGATGAAGGCGCCGGCGGGCCCGCCGACCTGGAATCTGCTGCCGCCGAGCAGCGACGCGATGAAGCCGCCGACGACGGCAGTGTAGAGCCCGCGGTCCGGCGTCACGCCCGAGGCAATCGCGATCGCCATCGACAGCGGCAGCGCCACGATCGCAACCGTGAGGCCCGCGAACACATCGGCGCGGAAATCCGCGACGCCGTAGCCTTCGCGCCAGACGGTGACGAGTTTTGGCAGATAGAGTTCGGCAAAGGTCGGCCGACGCAGCTGATGAAGCTTGCCTGCGTGTTCGCCGGTGATGCTCATGTCCGCAAAGTGCTCCGCTGCCCACAATGCTCCGGTGCATCGTGCGGCGCGCGCGTGCGACGACGATGCGCTAGCTCATCCTGATCCCGAGCACGATCGACGCGATCATGCTCCCACGCGGCGCGGCGGCCCCGGCTCCTTCAGGCGAACGCCCCGCCCGCCGCTGTCGCTGCGCGCCTGCTCGCCGATCAGCTCCACACCGGCCCGGTCGAACGCCTCGACCACCTTGATCAGGGTCTCGACGACGCCGCGCACATTGCCGGTGCTGGCCTCCATCCGCTGGATGGTCGGCAGTGAAACACCGGCGAGCTCGGCCAGGGTTTTCTGGTCAATGCCAAGCAGCGCGCGGGCTGCCCGCATCTGGAACGACGTGATCACCTTGGCCTCACGTATCAAAGTTTATAAGTGATATCTGGAGCATTCACAATGATGTAAAATACATCATTTGACAGCAGACGCAAGAGCACGTCTGCCTCCTTCGTCATTGCGAGGAGCTCTTGCGACGAAGCAATCCAGACCGCCTCCGCAGAGCCAGTCTGGATTGCTTCGCTGCGCTCGCAATTACGGAGGTTGGGCGCGGGTTCGACCAAACGAAACGCCGTACCCGCGGAAAGGGCCCCTCACCCCACCCTCTCCCCGTAAAGAACGGGAAGAGGGTGCGAGAGAGCCGTGCTTCCTTGCATCACGCCGCGTGCTGATGCGCGGCGATGATCTGGTCGGCGGCGCGACCCGTGACTTCGGCCATATGGTCGAACTGACGGGTGAAGCTGCCGGCGCCTGCGGTGGCCGAGCGCAGCTCGACGATGAGCTCGCCGATCTCCGCTTCCGGCATCATGGCGCGAACGCAGTCCCAGCCGCTCCAGCCGTCACGCGTGTCGAAGCCGAGGATCTGGCCGCGCCGCGCCGACAGGATCGCGTTGATCTTGGCGGTGGCGTCGGTCGGGCAGACGATCTCGACCACGTGGATCGGCTCCAGCAGGACGGACTGGCATTGCGGCAGGCCTTCGTTGAGCCCGACCCGCGCCGCCGTGCGGAAGGCGAGGTCGGAGGAGTCGACGCTGTGATAGGAGCCGTCGGTCAGCGTCACCTGCACATCGGTGACGGGAAAACCGAGCGGACCGCGCGCCAGTCCGTCGACGACGCCCTCTTCCACCGCTCCGATATAGTTGCGCGGCACCGCGCCGCCCACGACCTTTTCGGCGAACTTGAAGCCCTCGCCGCGCGGCAGCGGCTTGATGTCGAGCACGACGTCGCCGAACTGCCCGTGGCCACCGGACTGCTTCTTGTGCCGGCCGCGCTGGACAATCGGCTTGCGGATGGTCTCCTGGTAGCCGATCGCCGGTGGATGCGAGGTGATCTTGACGCCGAAGCGGTCGCGCAGCCGCTCGCTCGCGACGCGCAGATGCATCTCGCCCTGGCCCCACAGCACGGTGTCGTGGGTCTGGGCGTTCATCACGATGCCGAGCGAAGGATCCTCCTCGTGCAGCCGGGCAAGCGCCTGGCCGAGCTTGACGTCGTCCTTGCGGTCGGTGGCGGCAATCGAGATCGCGAGCACCGGCGGCGTCGGCTCTGCGGCGGCCAGCGCAGCCGGCGGGGACTTGCCGCTCGAGACCGTGTCGCCGGTCTTGATCGGCTCGACCTTGGCGAGCGCAACCGTGTCGCCGGCTTCGGCCGCGGCACGCTTGGTATCGTAGGCGCCGTTGACGGCGAGGATGCCGGAGATACGGCCGCTTCCGCCGGAGGCGGATTGCAGCGTGGCTCCGTCGTCGAGATGGCCGGCGAGCAATCGCGTCAACGACAGCTTTCCGCCGTGCTGCGAATGCAGCGTCTTGAACACGTAGCCGAGCGCCTCCTTGCTGGCCGGCACACCGAGACGCTTTGCAGTCTCCTCGATACCCGGCGCCTCGTGGCGCAGAGCCTTCATCAGGCGCAGCACGCCGTTTTCGCGCGCGGCGGAGCCCAGCAGCACGGGGCAGATCTGCCCCTCGCGCAATTCGCGCGCGAGATCGTCGAACACCGCATCGCGCGGCGGCTGGATGTCCTCGAGCAGTTGCTCCATCAGCGCGTCGTCGTGATCGGCGAGCTTCTCCAGCATCGAGAAGCGGGCCTCCTTCTCGCGATCGAGATTTCCGCCTTCGAGCGCGACCACCTCGGAGGCCTTGTGCTCGCGGTAGATGAACGCACGTTCCAGCGCGAGATCGACGAAGCCCTCGATCAGCTCGTCCTTCCAGATCGGGATCTGGCGCAGCACCAGCGGCACGCGCGACGCGGGCTGGAGTATTGCGAGCGTCTCGCGGATGCGCTTGTTGGCGCGGTCGATCTTGTTGAGGAACAGGAAACGCGGGATCTTCAGCTCCTCCAGCTCGCGCAGGATGATCTGAAGCTGCGGCAGCTTCTTCTCGTCGGCCTCGCAGACCACGATTGCGGCATCGACCGCAGGCAGCGCGGCGCGCATGTCGTGGGCGAACTCGACGGAACCCGGACAATCGAGGAAGGTGTAGCTGTCGCCCATGAAACTCGTGGTGGCGGCAGTCAGCCCGACGGTCATCTTGTGATCACGGGCCTCCGGGGCGGCGTCGCCGACCGACGTTCCGGCGTCGACGCTGCCGGCGCGCGGGATTGCGCCCGTTCGCGCCAGTATTGCTTCGAGAAGTGTGGTTTTACCGCTTTGGAATGGGCCCACCAGTGCGATGCACCGTGGACCTCGGGGACTTCTGACGTCTTGTCCCATTCGCCGCCTCCTTGGTGTGGAGCTCGGCCCATGATTGGGTCGGCAAGCGCAGATGCTCTGCCCGTCCCCGAGATTTGGCAAGCATCAAAAATCGCTGCGGTGCGTCGTTGCCGCATTCGCGTCGAACCGACGCGATCTGCACACGCGAAATTGTCAACGGCCCGGACGGAGTTCCAGGCTCTCGAGGCCGGCGGCGACGTTGAGGCCGACCTGGCCCTGCACGCTGAGCGGCTGGAGCGCGATCGAATTGTTGGAGCCGCCGATCAGTACATTGCCTCCGAGGCCGACGCCGACCGATGCACTGCCCTGCGCGCCCGCGTAATTGCCCGAGAGATCGCCGGGGCCGAGCCGGTCGACCGGCGCGAACACGCCCCACGCCAGAGCCGTCTCCTGGGTGATGCCGATGTCGACACCGACTTTGCGGATGGTGGCGACGTAGCGATCGTCCGGCAAGCCGTCGGCGCGCAGCACGCAGCCGAGATTGGTCACCGAGCCCACGATGAAGCCGACGCTGGCGCCGCCGCGGCATTCGAGCACACCGACCCGCGCCATCCGCTGCTGCTGAGCGCCGCTGTTTGCGACGGAGGCAAGGAGGCAGGCGGCGGCGAGGCCGGCCAAGACGAACGAACGGCGCATGAATGTCTCCGGCGATGGATGTGATGCGAGCAGAGAAGCGCGCCTGCAAGCGAGGCGCGACGTTCTATGCCACAACATTCCCGGGCATGCCAGATTGCACGCGGCAATAAAAAGGCCCGCGCGCCGCGGGCCTTTCCAATTTGCACTGTCGCGAGAAGCCTAGCGGAGATTGCCGCAGAAGCGCTGGATGCGCTTGCAGGCGTCTTCGAGGTCCGAGGTCTTGGTCGCATAGGAGATGCGGAACGCCGGGCCAAGGCCGAAGGCCGAACCCTGCACCACGGCGACGCCTTCGGTCTCCAACAACTCGGTGACGAAGGTCTCGTCATTGTCGATCACCTTGCCCGACGGCGCGGTCTTGCCGATGGTGCCGGCGCAGGACGGATAGACGTAGAAGGCGCCCTCGGGCCGCGGGCACTCGATGCCCTTGGCCTGGTTGAGCATGGAGACGACGAGGTCGCGCCGCTCCTTGAACACCTTGTTGTTGGCGGGGATGAAGTCCTGCGGACCGTTCAGCGCTTCCACTGCCGCCCATTGTGCGATCGACGACGGGTTCGAGGTCGACTGCGACTGGATCGTCGACATCGCCTTGATGAGCTGCGCGGGACCACCGGCGTAGCCGATGCGCCAGCCGGTCATGCAATAGGCCTTCGACACGCCGTTCACGGTGAGCGTGCGGTCGTAGAGTTTGGGCTCGACCTGCGCGACCGTGGTGAACTGGAAGTCGTCATAGACGAGGTGCTCGTACATGTCGTCGGTCATCACCCACACATGCGGATGCCTGACCAGCACGTCGGTGAGCGCCTTCAGCTCGGTCCTGGTGTAGGCCGCGCCGGTCGGGTTCGACGGCGAGCACAGGATCACCCATTTGGTCTTCGGCGTGATTGCGCGCTCGAGCGCTTCGGCCTGGAGCTTGAAGCCGGTCGCGGCGGTGCAGACCACCGGCACCGGCTCGCCGCCGGCGAGCGCCACCATCTCGGGATAGCTGACCCAGTACGGCGCGGGGATGATCACCTCGTCGCCCGGATTGATGGTCGCCATCAGAGCGTTGTAGAGCACCTGCTTGCCGCCGGTGCCGACGATGATCTGGTTCGGCTTGTAGACCACGCCGTTCTCGCGCTGAAACTTGCCGATGATGGCTTCCTTCAGCTCGGGGATGCCGTCGACGGCGGTGTACTTGGTCTTGCCGGCTTCGATGGCGTGGATCGCCGCCAGCTTGATGTTGGCGGGCGTGTCGAAGTCGGGCTCGCCGGCGCCGAGGCCGATGACGTTGCGACCCGCCGCTTTCAGCGCGCGTGCTTTATCCGTGACCGCGATGGTCGCGGACGGCTTCACACGGTCGAGCGCAGCGGCAAGGAAGGACATCGTCATCTCCTGACAAGCGTCGTGAACCCTTTGGCCTCACGACTCCGATTGTGGGAATGAGCCACCCTAAAACGTGCGCCGCTGCGCCGCAAGAAACTTCGGCCCGATCTCGAAAAAGTTTACGGATCTGGAGCGTTTCAAGGCGCGTTTTCCCGCAATTTTCCGTAACTTTGCCGCAGGAATCCCTCATATCCGGCAAGGCCTGTCCTCGGAGCAATTTTGCGCCCTTCGGAACGCCATGAAGCTGACGGCAGTCTGACGCTCGAGAGGACGCTTGAGACAACCTTTGAGCGACTTGCCTTGAGAGACTTGTTTGAGAGATTTGGGCCCGTCAGCCACCGAGGCGATCACGACTGTTCAGCCGTCCCGCACGAACGTGCGGCGCGATGCGTTCGCGCGCTGACGCAAGCGTGATCTGATTTGCAGCGTCGCACGAAAATGATCTTCCGCGGCATTGCAGTGCGGTAGGGTTTTCGAGTTTTTCTATGGCGCGGGCCTTGCGGCGGATTCGCAACCGCATCATTGTTTAGCCGCGGTGCGAGGCAATGAAACACCGCGCCTTCCCGTCCTCGGAACGAACTCCCAGAATGTACAAGCTCTATTCGATGCAACGCTCCGGCAACAGCTACAAGGTCCGCCTTGCGCTCGCCCTGTTGAACGTGCCTTACGAAGCGGTCGAGGTGGACATTCTGCGCGGCGAGAGTCGCACGCCGGACTTTCTGACCAAGAACCCGTCGGGCCAGGTGCCGTTGCTCGAGGTCGGCAATGACCGCTATCTCGCCGAGTCCAACGCCATCCTCTGGTACGTCGCGGTCGGCACGCCGCTCGCGCCTGAGAACCGCATCGACCGCGCCGAGGCGCTGCAATGGATGTTCTTCGAGCAGCATGCGCTCGAGCCGAACATCGGCGCCGCCTATTTCTGGCTGTCGCTGGTCAAGGGCGGCCGCGATCTCCAGACCCACTCCCTGGAAGACTGGATGGAGCGCGGTTATGGCGCGCTCCAGGTGATGGAGAACCACCTCAAGACCAACGCCTATTTCGCCGCCCGGCAGCTCACGGTCGCCGACATCGCGCTGTACGGCTATACCCACCTCGCCGATCGCTGCGACTTCGACCTCTCGACCTTCCCGGCAATCCGGGACTGGCTGAGGCGTGTGGAAGCCGCGCCCGGCTTCGTGACGATGGACTGGCGGCCGGCCGACATCGACGACCCCGCCAGCATCGCGGCCGGCGCCTGAAGGCGCGCTTGCTCCGGAATAGCGGGTATAAGGGCAGCCCGTGCCGTATTCTCGCCATTTTCGACGCTGTGGCCGCCCCAATATTGCCGGTTGAAACAGGGAAATTGTCCGAGTCGCGGGTGATTCGCTCGCACGTTGAAGGATTTAGACCATGATTCGGGCGTCCGGCACGGCAGGCTTTCAGGGCCAAACCGCTACCGTTTCGTCTTCCCGGCTGACCAACGCGGTCGCGGCCTCGCTCGCCGTCGCCGCGCTCTCGCTGTGCCTGATCGTCACCCTGACAGTGCTGTCGACCAAGGCGACCATGGCGATGGGCCTGCCGGTCTGATCCCCGTTTCATCCTGGATAGCCTTCAAGGTGCCGCGCGGCCCCGCGCCGACCGGCATCGCGACGGGACACCGATGAAATCGCCTGTGGTCATCGTTGCAATCACCCTGACTGCGGCCATCCTGGTCGCGGCGTCGCTGCTGATTTTCACCGGCATGCGAAAGAGTCCGGGGACGTCCACGCTCAACGCGCCCGCGCTCCAGCAGCGCTTCAGGCACGCGCATTTAGTCTAAAAACAACCGAAAGCTTTGCACTCGCAGGCAAGTGCCCCTTAAGCGCGCCGCATGAAATCGCATCGCACGGGCGCAACGATCAGCCAGTGTTGCGGCCTTACCTCGTTCGGGAGGAGCAAGACTGGCCCATGCGGTTCGGATGGCGTGCGATCTCCGGTCCGGCGCTGACGGCGGCAATTGCGCTGCTGGCGATCCTGCTCGATCGTTATGTCCCCGTTCCCTCGCCTGCGCCCCTGTTCGTCTGCATCGTGGCGCTGGCCGGCTCGCTGTCGGGTCTCGCTTCCGCCATGACCAGCGCCGCCGTCGGGGTGATCGGCGCGGCATTGTTCTTTCTGACTCATCGGACCCTGCCAGGCTATGCGGCGGCGGATCTGGTCCGGCTCGGCCTCCTGGCCGTGACGACTGCCTGCACTGCCGCAATCACCGGTCTGATGCGCGAGCGGCTGCTTGGCACATTCGCCGCCGAGCGCCAGAGCCACGCCACCGCCGCGCGACTGTCGGCCGCGCTCGACCAGGTCGATATCGGCATCGTGCTGCTCGACGCCGAGACGCGTGCCGAATTCATCAACCGCGCATTTCGCGACTATTTTGCGCTGCCGGACGAAGTGGCCGACGGCAAGCCGCCCTTCATCGCGCTGATGTATCACGGCCGCGACACCGGCGCGTTCGAGCTGCCCGAGGACGAGCTCGGTACCTTCATCGCGCAACGGATGGAAATGGTGCGGATCGGCGATGCCACGCCGATCAACATCGCCTTGCGCAATGGCGAGGTGCTGCGCTTCGTCTGTGCCGCCCTGCCCGATGGCGGACGCATGCTGAGCTACACGCCCGTGACCGACCTCGTGCGCCACACCGACGCGCCCGCGCGCGCCGACTACTACCGCTCGCTGCGCGATCCCGCGGGACGCAGGCTGATGCGGTACTTGCGCGTCGCGGAGTGATGCGGGAGCGTGATTGATCGGCAACGCGATCATCTCGTATGAAGGAGGCGTCACGGCTGTTCGCTTCCTTCGAGATCGCGGGACTTTCAAATGTCACTCACCATTCGCTCCGTCACGAAACAGGACTACGATCAATGGCTGCCATTGTGGGACGGCTACAACGCCTTCTACGGCCGCTCCGGCCCGACCGCGCTGGCCCCCGAGATCACGCGGATGACGTGGCAGCGCTTCTTCGACGCCTATGAACCGGTGCATGCGCTGGTCGCCGAGAGCGACGGCAAGCTGCTCGGGCTCACGCACTACCTCTTCCATCGCAGCACCACGGCGATCGAGCCGTCCTGCTATCTGCAGGACCTGTTCACGCTGGAGGCCTCGCGCGGCAAGGGTGTCGCCTCGGCGCTGATCCACGGCGTCTACGAGCGCGCAAAGCTCGCGGGATCGCCGCGCGTCTACTGGCAGACGCACGAGACCAACGTCACGGCGCAGAGCCTGTACGACAAGGTCGCCGAACGCTCCGGCTTCATCGTCTATCGCAAGATCTTCTGATCGCGGCAGCCTCGGAGTCCCTGTGGATAACTCTGCCTGTCACCCTCGCGTAACATAGCAGGACTACGCTGCCCCTGCGTCTGATCAGGCCCCCGTCACCGATCAAGCGCCCCAAAGCGGTCCCCGTCAGTCGCCGCGTCTGACAGGGGCCGCATTTTTTTGCGCGTTCATTGCCGGCATGGCTGCAACGCAGGCGGAGCCTTGCTGCTGCGGCGCACCGCGGTCACAATGAGCCGCTGCTTTCTCCTGACAGGACCTCCCATGGAAATTCGTAATCTCGGCGCCTCCGGCCTGCGCGTGTCTGCGGTCGGGCTCGGCTGCAACAATTTCGGCCAGCGCACGGACCTGGAGACCTCGCGCAAGGTAATCCATCGCGCGCTCGATCTCGGCATCACGCTGTTCGACACCGCCGACATCTATTCGAACATGGGCGGCTCGGAAAACGTGCTCGGCGCCGTGCTGGGCGACCGCCGCAAGGACATCGTGCTGGCCACCAAATATTCCAAGCCGATGGCGGAGGACGGCACCAAGCAGGGCGCTTCGCGCCGCTACATCATGGACGCCGTGGAGGCGAGCCTGAAGCGGCTCAAGACCGATTACATCGATCTCTACCAGCAGCACGACTATGACCCGCTGACACCGATCGAGGAGAGCTTGCGTGCGCTCGACGACCTCGTCCGCCAGGGCAAGGTCCGCTACATCGGCAATTCGAACTTTCCCGCGTGGCGGATCGCCGAAGCCGAGTACGTCGCGCGCGCGATGAATGTCAGCCGCTTCGTCTCCTGCCAGGACGAATATTCCCTGGTCGTGCGCGACATCGAGAAGGACCTGTTGCCGGCAGCAACGGAATACAAGCTCGGCCTGTTGCCGTTCTTCCCGCTCGCAAGCGGACTTCTGACCGGCAAATACAAAAAGGGTCAGGCCGCGCCCGGCGACACCCGCTTCGGCCAAACTCCGCGACTGCGCGACCGCTATGTCACCCCGCGCAACGAGGCGATCGTCGAGAAGCTGCAGGCCTTTGCGCAAGCGCGCGGACACTCGATGCTCGAGCTCGCTTTCTCCTGGCTCGCCGGCCGCCCGCAGGTCTCGAGCGTCATCGCGGGCGCCACCCGCGTCGAGCAGATCGAGCAGAACGTCAAGGCGATCGCGTGGAAGCTCACCGCCGAGGATCTTGCCGAGATCGACAAGATCACCCAGGGCTGATGTTTGAAGCGCGGCGCGTTACTTCGCGCCGCGTCCCACCGTCTGCATCACCTCAAAGCCCTCGAATTGGGGATGGCCGAGATAAAGCGGCTTGTTATCGCCAGCGCGCTGATGCGCCGCGCGAAACGCCTCCGACTTGGTCCACGCCTCGAACGCGGCGTGGTTCGCCCAGATCGTGTGCGAGGCATAGAGCGTGTGGTCCTCGAGTTCGGGGCCGCGCAGCAGATGGAATTCGACGAAGCCCGGCACCCCGTCGAGAAACGTGTCGCGCGAGAGCCAGACCTGTTCGAACGCGGTTTCAGAACCCTTGGTGACGCGGAAGCGGTTCATGGCGATGTACATGCGGGTGATCTCCTGATGCTCGGCTCATCATGTCGTCATTCCGGGACGCACCGCAAGGCGCCGGCCCGGAATCCATTTTGCTCAAGAACCAGCGGAGGGATGGATTCCGGGTTCGCGCTGACGCGCGCCCCGGAATGACGCAGAGAGTTGACTAAGCAACCAATCCCTTCATTGGCCTTGCGCTTGCGCTGTCCGGGAACACCGTCTCGGCAAGCACGCGATCCGAAAGACCGAACTGGCCCTGCAGCACGCCCTTGATCACGGAGCGCAGGTCGGTGGTCGGCTTGAGGTCGCGCCCCTCGTGGAGGTTGGCGGGCTTGAGACCCGGCCAATCCGAGATGACGCGACCGCCTTTCACGACACCGCCGGCGAGCAACGCGATCGTTCCCGTGCCGTGATCGGTGCCGTCAGTGCCGTTGATGCGCGCGGTGCGGCCGAACTCAGTGGCGACGACGATTGCGGTGTCGCGCCAGCGATCCCCCAGGCCACCTTCAAATTCGGCGAGCGCGCCGTCGAGCCCGCCGAGCAGGAAGGCGAGACGCCCCACAGGGCCGCCTTCATTGGCATGCGTATCCCAGCCGTCGAAGGCGAGCGCGGCGATGCGCGGGCCGTCGTCGGCTGCCATCAGTTTTGCAGCACCACGCGCGACCTGGCGCATCTGCGCGACGGCATTGCCGGGCTTGCGCTTCATGTCGTCGCCGTTGGCTGCCTTTTCGAGCTGAAGACCTTGCGACAGCGCCGAGGCCAGCGCGGGATCGCGATGACGGTAGAGATCGACCAGCCGCATCGCGGTGTCGTCATCGGCCTGCGGCAGCGCGACCGGCGCCCAGCCGACAGTCGGCGCATTGCCGCGCAGCACCAGTGGCGTGGTCGGACCAACCGCAAGCCCGCTCGACACGCGCTCGCCGCGCGGCAGCGCCTCCAGTGCGCGATTAAGCCAGCCGGACTGCACGCGGCCCGGCCCGGCATAGCCGCTTTCGAGCACGTCCTGGCCATCGAAATGCGAGCGGTCGCGATAGGGCGTCGCCACCGCATGGATCACCGCGGCATGCTTGTCGCGATACATGCGCGCGAATTCCGGCATCGCCGGATGCAGCGCGAAGAAACTGTCGAGCATGATGGCGGGATGCGCGCCATCGGCGGCAAGCGCGATCGAGCCGTGCAGGCCGGCATAGTCGGAATCACCAACCGGCGCGACGGTCGAGAGCCCGTCGAGCGCGCCACGCAGAATCACGACGACCAATCGCGGGTCGCGTCCGTCGGCCGCGCGCGCAAATTTCGGCAGGTACGCCCAGGCCGCGAAGGACGCGCCGCCGAGCAGCAGGCCGCGGCGCGAGGTGAGGAGGCGGTTCTCGACGCAGTCGATCATCTTCATCTCCTCTGCATTTCCGGCGACATCAACAGCAGTGCCAGCGCCTGCTGCCGCGACTCCGCGCGCTCGATGGTTTTGCGCGTTTCGATGGAAGCCGCATCCGCCGCGACGAATTCCAGCAGGTCGAGCGGATCGATGTTGGGCCCAAGCCGCGCGCCCATTTGCGCGGCGATGTCGAGCCTGAGCTTCATTCCTTCGGGCGCGGCCCATGCGGCGCTGGTGTCCGGGAAGCCGTTCGGACCGGCGGGCGACCACAACGGCTGGCCGAGCAGGTTCAGATTGTTGAGATAACCGCCGGGATCTTCCGGTACGCGCGCCAGCAGCCGGCCGCTCGCGACCACGAAGTCGTAAGGCGAGCGCATCTTGGTCAACGGCGCCTTCCAGGCTTCGTCGGAATCGACCAGCGCCGTGGCAAGCACCCTGAGGTCGCCGTCGGTCTTGACGAAGACATCGCGCAATCGCGCGACCAGAGCCGGCGGCGGATCGTCGGCGACGAAATGGCGGACGAACTTGGTGACGATGAAATTGGCGGTCGAGGGATGGCGCGCGATGTCGGCAAGCGCAGCCTCGCCCTGTGCCAGGCCTCTCGCTTCGTAGATCTTGCCGAGCAGCGTTTGCGGCCCGGGCTGGTGCGCATTGGTGTTGAACACGAAGGAGCCGGGCGTTCCCAGCTGCCCTTGTCGACCGGCAAAGGTCCAGCCGGTGATGATGCGCGCGAGCGAGGTGACGTCCTCCTGCGTGTAGCCGCCGCCGACGCCAAGCGTATGCAGCTCCATGATCTCGCGCGCGAGATTTTCGTTCAGCCCGCGCTTGCGGTTTTGCCCGGCGCGCGAGTCCGGCCCGAGCGATTGCTGATTGTCGAGGAAGAACAGCATCGCCGGATGCTGCTCGACCGCCCTCAGCATGTCGGCGAAACGCCCGAGCACATGCGGCCGGATCGCCTCGCGCTCGAACGCGCCGGCCCAGATCCGCGCCAGCTCGCCCTTGCTGGCGGAGATGCAGAAATGGTTGGACCAGAACACCACCAGCCGCTCGGTGAAGCCGCACTCGACCAGCGTCGCGCGCTGCAACCGCGCCAGCGCCTCGGCGCGAAATGTCTTCTGGATGACGTTGAGCGGCTGCGGCGCAGGCTTTGCGGCAGGTGGCGCGGCGGCATTGGGCTGCATGGCGTCCGGCTTCGCCGCATTGTCGGCGGGCTTGGCCTCGGCCATCTGACCGGCGATCTCGGTTGCGGTCGCATTGAGCGAGAGATTGCGGCGCAGCCCCGGCTTCTGATCGGCCGGTGCCTGCTGCCCCCCTTCAGCGGGCGCAGCGGCCTTCGCAGCCTCGCGGGCCTGCTTGACCTGATCCTGATAGGCGAACACGGCCTGGCCCAGCTGCGGCGTCGATTGCAGACCCGGCGCCTCCAGCAGCACCCCGTTGGGACGGGCGAGTTCCGCCTTCACGAAGCCGCGCGGATCGGACGCCGCATTGATGAGATCGCCGGACGCCCCGCCGCGCCCTCCGAAGCCGAAACGGTTAAGCGCGACGAGGGCGGCTTGCGAATCGCGGGCCATCGATATGTCCTTCGCGCGTTGCCAACCGCTTTCCTGATACGTGCGCGACGCATAATATACCGCAGCGGGAGATGAACCCGGCATGAAAATGACGGCCAGGCTTTTGCGTAAATCATGACAAATCCGAAAGAATCTCCGGCACAGGAACCGCGCCGCCTCGCCTGCTCCCGCTGCGGCACCGAGTTCGGCTGCGACCTCTCGGGCACTTGCTGGTGCGCGGAGGAGACCGCGCGGCTGCCGATGCCGGTCAAGGGCGAGGATTGTTTGTGCCGGGAGTGTCTGCGCAAGGCGGCGGCGGAGGCGGCGAGCGCGGCTGCTCGTTGAACGCGAGAGGGTCGTGACACCCTCGCTGCCGTCCCTGCGAACGCAGGGACGACAGTGAGGAAGGGGCCTGCCTTACACCGCGTGCCCGGGCGACTTCCGCGCCATGCCGTCGAACGCGTCGAGCAACTTCTCGCGCCAGGCATAAATTGGATCATCGCTTTCCAGCAGCTTGAACGGGCTCACCGCGCGCGCCCATTGGAAGCCGCCGAACACGATGTAGTCGGCATAGTTCGGCGCGCTGCCGCCGATGAACGGCTGCTTCTTCAGGGTTTGCCGCATCACCTCGAGCGATTTGCGGAATGCGACGACGCCGGTGTCGCGGCTCGCCATCACGTCTTCCAGCGTTTTGCCGCCAAAGCGCGCCTCGCGCGACTGGCGGAAATAGGTGGCATCGACCTCGGCGAGATTCTTCGGGATGTCAGCCACAATGAGCGGAAAGATGCCGCCGACGACGGCGATGTCGCCCCAGGCATTGAGCATGCGGGCCATGGCGCGGCCGCCCTCACCGCCGAACAGCGACGGCTGGTCTGGAAAATTGTCTTCGAGATAGGTCGCGATCGCCCAGGAATCGATCACGGGCTTGTCATGATGCAGCAGCACCGGAACCTTCTCCGAGCCGTGCGGCGATATCGCGCTCTTCTCGGTGAAGCGCCAGGGCAGCGATTCCGCCGCGAGGCCCTTGTGCGCCAGCGCCATCCGCGTGCGCCAGCAATACGGGCTGAACGGGCGCGCAGCGTCGGTGCCGACGAGTTCGAAGAGTTTGAGCGACATGAGCTGCCTCCACATGCTCCGTCATTGCGAGGAGCTCTTGCGACGAAGCAATCCAGACTGCCGCCGCGGAAGCATTCTGGATTGCTTCGCTTGCGCTCGCAATGACGATGTGGCGGCGGAGGCGTGTGTCACCGCCCGTTCGTTCGCAGCAGCCTTTCACCGTCTTCCGTCACCGCGATGATCAGCCCGATCCCGGGCAGTGTCTCGCGGGCGACGTAGCCGCGCTCCGCCGCATCTTCCCAGATGGTGAGGCGCGGGCACGAGGTCTTCCAGGTTGCGATCACCTCGGCGTAGGCGCGCGGCTCGCGCGCGACCCATTCGACGAAGTCCAGCACCAGCGGATCGGCGTTACAGCTCATTGCAAGCCTCCCTTGTCGAAGGCCGCCAGCACCGGGGTCCGGAGCAGGAGCCAGCCGCCATAGGCCATGTAGTAGCAGGCGATGGTGGTGATCAACTTGTTCGACCAGGTCACGAATTGCTGATCGGTCATGGCTTCGAGGATGCGCCGCGCCAGCGTGGTGCCGAGCATCGATGCCGCGATCGCGACGCCGGCGAGCACGGGATCGAGGCTCGCGGCCTGGTCGATCACGCCGCCGAAATAGATCAGCTTGGTGAAATGGCTCACGAGCTGGCACATCGCCTTGGTCGCCACCTTCTCTCGCCGGCCGAAATCGCCGCCGAGGAAGAAGGTATCGAGCAGCGGGCCGGATACGCCGGTCATCAGCATCAAGCCCATGCAGATCGTGCCATAGACGGTGCCCTGCCAGAGACGGTCGGGATCCGGCTTGATGTTCGACGGCAGCAACCGCGCCATGAACGGGGTGATGCCGAGCAGCAGCAGCGCCATCGGCTTGTCCGGGACGTAGCGGGTGAGCGACCAGGCCGCGAGCGCGACGGCAGCGCCGACCATGTAGTTCGCGACCGGCCGCCAGCGGATATGCGCCCGCCAGAGGAACGCGCGCCAGCCGTTCGAGGCCATCTGCGTGATCGCATGCAGCACCATCGCGGTCGGCAGCGGCATCAGCGCCAGCAGCACGCCGATCAGGATCAACCCGCCCGCCATGCCGAACAGCCCCGACAGGAACGCGGTGGCGACCATCAGCAATCCAAGGGCAGCGATCATGATGGGCGTCACCGGGGAATCTCCTGCGGGTACGGGTCAAGTCGGGGACGCACGCTGCTTCACTCTTTCACCCCGCACGCGGGAAGCGGCGAAGAAGAACGTGCCTCGCTTGCGCTGGCTTCGCAAACTGAGTTATCTTGGCCTTGCATCAGCTTTCCTGAGGGTCGGTGATTTGCGGCGGCTGCTGTTTCTCAACGGCATCAAGGCATTCGAGGCGGCGGCGCGGACCGGCAGCTTTGCCGCGGCCGGGCTCGAGCTCAGCGTGTCGGCGGCTGCCGTCAGCCGCATGGTGCATCTGCTGGAGGAACGTCTCGGCGTCGCGCTGTTCGAGCGCAAGGCCAACAAGCTCGTGCTGACGCAGGCCGGCCGCGCCTATCAAAGCGGGCTGACGCCGATCTTCGATGCGCTGGCGAGCCTCACCGCGCAGGTGACGGCCTCGAGCGTCCGCGTGCTCACCATCGGCGTCGGCCACACCTTTGCGATGCGCTGGCTGATCCCGCGGCTGTCGGAGTTTCGCAGCGAGGAGCCCGACATCGAGGTGCGCTTCACCACCGGCGGCGCGTCGGTGCCGTTCGGCGAGGACTGGAGCTGCGGCATCAAGCTCGGCACCGGCGACTGGCCGGGGCTCGTGGCCGAGCCGCTGTTCGCCGGCGACCTCACCCCGGTCTGCGTGCCCCGCCTCGCCACCTCGTTGAAGCGTCCGGCCGACCTCAAAGGGCCAAGCCTGATCCGCGTCGAACATTCGCCGGAGGATTGGCCGATCTGGCTCAGGGCCGCCAACCTCACGCGCATCAACGCGCGCGGGCCGGAGTTCCAGTTCTACGGCCAGGCGCTCCAGGCCGCCGCCGACGGGCTCGGCATCGCCATGGGTATCCGGCCCTACATCGACGACGATCTCGCCGCCGGCCGGTTGGTCGCGCCGTTCGATCTCTCGGTGCCCAAGGGCATGCGCTGGTACCTGCTCTATCGCAGTTTTCAGACCGAGCAGCGCGACTTCGCCGCATTCCGGCGCTGGATCATGCGCGCGGCCTCGGAGCCCGCCGCACGCCCCGCCAGGCGGATCGGCCGCGCCTCGCCACGGAACTGACGCCCGTTCAACGAGCTCCTTGGGCAAAAAAGCCGGCCGCTTGTGAATGGCTTCACATACTGAACCCGCCAAACGTGGTCCCCTGACCCTCCAACATGACACTTACGGACATTTGGGGACTGCAATGACGACCCTCTACGACGGTTTTGACATCGAATCCTTCGAGGCTGGCAAGGGCCTCTGGCATGCCCGCATCCGCCGCGCCGATCTCAGCCCCCTCGCCATCGACGGGGTGCTGTTTCCGGCCATGGAAGTCGGTTTCGCCTGGCCTGATCAGAACGCGGCAATCGCCGATGCCAAGCACCACATCGACCGTTTCCGCCGGCGGGCCGACGACAACGAAGACGAATAAGCGAGCGGGACTGCAACCAGGGGACAGCGCAGCGCAAAGGGGGGAACCGGTCATGTCAGTCATCGAATTCGAAGACGCGCCGCGGCCGAGGATCTATGCCCGCAATGTGCTGTCGAAATGCCCCGAATGCGACGGCGATCTCGCGGTGCTCCGTGTGATCGGCGGCCGTGCCGGATGCGAGTACTGGACCATGCGCTGCACCGATTGCGGTGGCATCCATCTCGACATCCTCGAGCCGTATCGGGCTGGCGACGACGACGGCCCGCCGCCGGCGGCGTGAGCCAAAGCCTGATCTCCAAGCCTGCTGCCATCCTACTGTCAGCAGCCCGAGCACTGACGTACCTTCGCCCTTTTCTGAAGGGCGGACTCGTCCCATATTCGGGGCATGGCGAAGAAACCTGCTCCCCCGAAATCTCCCAAATCCAAGGCTCCCAACAAGGCCCCGAACTCGAAGGCACATCGGCCCGACGTGCAGCCGATCGGGCCGGCGCTGGCCGAGTTGCTCAATCCCGCGATCAATCGCGGCGATGCGGGGCTGGGATCGGGCACCGGGCTGCAGCCGCCGCCAGACAATTCGCGCGACCGCCGTGCCGGGGGCGAGGCTGCCGCGCATCGGGCGCGCGCCTCGACGCCGAAGGAGTTTCCACAGGACAACACCAAGCCGATGCCGCTGCGGCCCAATCCACAGCCGCCGGGCGCGCGCGCATCGACCGAAGGTTTTGACGAAGCGCCGCAGGCCAACTACGGCACCGCGGCCACGATCCCGACGCTCGATCCGGAACTGGCGCGGCAGCTCGGCCTCCCTACCGAGGAGGACGATGCCGAGGCGCTGGCTCGTCCGCCGCGATCCAAGATGGAGGCGCTCGGCGTCAAGGCCACCGCCGATGCGCTGGAATCGCTGATCCGCGAGGGCCGGCCGGAGTTCCGCAAGGACGACGGCTCCACCAAGGTGTGGACCCCGCACCGGCCGCCGCGTCCGGAAAAGTCCGAAGGCGGCGTGCGCTTCGAGATCAAATCGCCCTACCAGCCGCGCGGCGACCAGCCGACCGCGATCGCCGAACTGGTCGAGGGTGTCCAGCGTAACGACCGCTCGCAGGTGCTGCTCGGCGTCACCGGCTCCGGCAAGACTTACACCATGGCCAAGGTGATCGAGGCGACGCAGCGCCCCGCCATCATCCTGGCGCCGAACAAGACGCTCGCCGCCCAGCTCTATGGCGAGTTCAAGAGTTTCTTCCCCGACAACGCGGTCGAATATTTCGTCAGCTATTACGACTACTACCAGCCGGAAGCCTACGTTCCGCGCACGGACACCTACATCGAAAAGGACTCCTCGATCAACGAGCAGATCGACCGCATGCGCCACTCGGCAACGCGCGCGCTGCTCGAACGCGACGACGTCATCATCGTGGCGTCGGTGTCCTGCATCTACGGTATCGGCTCGGTCGAGACCTACACCGCGATGACATTCGCGCTGAAGAAGGGCGAGCGCATCGACCAGCGCCAGCTCATCGCCGATCTCGTCGCGCTCCAGTACAAGCGCACCCAGGCCGATTTTACCCGCGGCACCTTTCGCGTGCGCGGCGACGTCATCGACATCTTCCCGGCGCACTATGAGGACCGGGCCTGGCGCGTGAATTTGTTCGGCGACACCATCGAGACCATCGAGGAATTCGACCCGCTCACCGGCCACAAGCAGGACGAGCTCGAATTCATCAAGATGTACGCCAACTCGCACTATGTGACGCCGCGCCCGACGCTGGTGCAGGCGATCAAGTCGATCAAATCAGAATTGAAGCAGCGGCTCGACCAGCTCAACGACCAGGGACGCCTGCTGGAAGCACAGCGGCTGGAGCAGCGCACCACCTTCGACCTCGAGATGATGGAAGCGACCGGAAGCTGCGCCGGCATCGAGAACTATTCGCGCTATCTCACCGGGCGCCTGCCCGGCGAGCCGCCGCCGACGCTGTTCGAATACGTCCCCGACAATGCGCTGGTGTTCGCCGACGAGAGCCACGTCACGGTGCCGCAGATCGGTGGCATGTTCCGCGGCGACTTCCGCCGCAAGGCGACGCTCGCCGAATACGGTTTTCGTCTGCCCTCCTGCATGGACAACCGCCCGCTCCGCTTCGAGGAATGGGACATGATGCGGCCGCAGACGGTTGCAGTGTCCGCAACGCCCGGCGGCTGGGAACTGAACGAGAGCGGCGGCGTGTTCGTCGAGCAGGTCATTCGCCCGACGGGGCTCATTGATCCTCCCGTTAATATCCGCCCCGCCCGCACCCAGGTCGACGATCTCGTCGGCGAGGTGCGCGCGACCGCGCAGGCCGGCTATCGCTCGCTGATCACCGTGCTGACCAAGCGCATGGCGGAAGACCTCACCGAATATCTGCATGAGCAGGGCATTCGCGTGCGCTACATGCACAGCGATATCGACACCATCGAGCGCATCGAGATCATCAGGGATCTCCGCCTCGGCGCATTCGACGCGCTGGTCGGCATCAACCTGTTGCGCGAAGGCCTCGACATCCCCGAATGCGCCCTGGTCGCGATCCTCGATGCCGACAAGGAAGGTTTTCTGCGCAGCGAAACCTCGCTGATCCAGACCATCGGCCGCGCCGCGCGCAACGTCGACGGCAAGGTGATCCTCTACGCCGACCAGATGACGGGATCGATGGAGCGCGCCATCGCGGAAACCAACCGCCGTCGCGAAAAGCAGGTCGAGTACAACACCGCCAACGGCATCACGCCGGAGAGCGTGAAGAAGCAGATCGGCGACATCCTCAACTCGGTCTACGAGCGCGACCACGTGCTGGTCGAGGTCGGCGGCCACGACATGACCGACGACGTCATCTCGATCGGCCACAATTTCGAAGCCGTGCTCGCCGATCTCGAAACCCGCATGCGCGAGGCTGCCGCCGACCTGAACTTCGAGGAAGCCGCCCGCCTCCGCGACGAAGTCAAGCGCCTGCGCGCCACCGAGCTCGCGGTGGTCGATGACCCCACCGCAAAACAGCGCATCGTGCAGGGCAAGGCCGGCGCCTACGCGGGCACGAAGAAATACGGCGACGCCGCCAATCTGCCGGTCAGCGCGATGAAGAAGAAAACCGTGAGCTCCGCGCTGAAAGCGAGCGGCGGCGGCAGCGGCTCGAAGGTGCACAAGCCGCATCTCGACGAGATGCACGGGCCGGAATCCCTGCCATATCGTGAGAACCAGACGCTGCCGTCAAAGCCGTTCGGCAGCACGAGCCGGATCATCCAGCCGACGGATTCGCGGCAGTCGGGCCCGGAGTTCGGGCCGGCGCCGAAGTCGACCGGTGGGCAGCCGGGACGAAGAGGTGGGTGGAAGAAGAGGTAGGCGGCGGAGCATCGTCCGCGCTTGTCGTGGCTATCGATTCTCGGATGCGCAATTGCGCATCATAGCTCGCCGCTTTGCGGCGCCCCGGAATGACGAAGGTGTCTCACCCCACGATCGTCGCCAGCAGCGACAACAGCAACACCGAGGCCATGAGCTGCAGCGACGTTGCGGGCTTCGCGCGCCAGCGGGCGATCTTTTCGGAGAAGGACAGGCTTGCGTCGAAGAACTGTGCTTCGTAGCCGTTCTTGAAATGCCTGGGGAATGCCGACCCGACCGAGACGGCGAAGATGCTGTAGAAGACCGACGCCAACACAATGGTGAGCACGGGACTGCTGCCGCGGTGATCTCCCAGCAGCTTCACCATCAGTGACGCCGCGGCGAAGATCGGAAAGCCCTGAAGGATCGTGGTGAGCGCAAAGCCTTCGAGCCAGTTGACGGGTGCGGATTTCGACGCGGTGATGAAGGGCATGGCGCGCTCACCCCATGCTCGCCGTCACCACGGCCATCACCGACAGCAGCAGCACGATGGTCACGAGCTGGAGCGAGGCGACCGGCTGGGTGCGCCATGCGGTGATCTTGTCGGAAAGTGACAGGTGCGCCTCGAAGAATTTCGGCTCGTAGACGGTCTTGAAGACGGCCGGGAAGCTCGGGCCCAGCGTCACCGCGAGCATAGCGTGGGCGAGCGAGACGATGGCGACGAAGATGGCGACGCCGGGGTCGCCGGAGAGGTCGTGGTTGCCGACAAGCTTGAGCAGGAAGGCGGCGGCGGCGAAGGTCGGGAAGCTCTGGAGAATCGCTGTCAGCGCGAGGCCTTCGAGCGCGTTGTGCAGGCGGGGCTTTCTCGCGGCGGCGATGGCAGCCATGGCACGTCTCCCTGATGACATGCCGATGACGATAGCTGCGCCGGGATGGGCGTGATGTGAGATGGGTCACGCGGTCAGGTACCGGAGTGACGAGTGGGATGGATTCCGGGTTCGCGGCTTCGCCGTTCGCGGAACGCGCTCCGCTACGTCCCCTCCCCCTTGCGGGGAGGGTTAGGGAGCGGGGTAGCTCCGGGCGAGGTCTGAGTTCGTGGCTACCCATACCGGCGGCGGCCCCGGGACGCCGTGATGACCGGCATAGGCCGTGCATGGCGGGACGCGCCCGCCGGTATGCACGCGGCGGCATCGCGGGGCGCGAAAGCCCGCTCGAATTCGAGCAGGCGGATACATGCACAACTTTCAATTGTAGATTGTGAACCCGGCATTGCATCGGCGCGTCATATGATCCGGACACCTTTGTTTTTGCGGATTGGTGGACCCGCAGAGCGCGCATTGGCGTTTGCAATCGACACCCCACGAGGGCGGAAGCGGCATGACGGTTGAATCGCTGAACAGGCAACGCGTGCTGCATCTGCTCGACGCCTTTGCGCATGGCGATATCGAGGCCGCGTTGTCGTGCTGCACCGACGACGTCGACTTTCTCACCCACGCGCCGATCGATATCCTGCCCCACATGATGCCGCGTCACGGCAAGCAGGAGCTGCGCGAGCTGTGGCAGACGGTCTGGTCGCGCTATTCCGAAATCCGCTACAAGGCGCCGCACATCCTTGTCGAGGGCGACGAGGTCGCGACCTACCTGCATACTTACTTCAAAAAGCGCAGCAACGATCGCATCGTGCAGTTCGACATGGCCGTGTTCTACAGCTTCCGGGGCGGACTGGTGGCGCAGATCCGCGAGATCATCGATTCCTACGATCTGGTGCAGCAGGTGCTGGAGCGGGAGATCGGGCCGCTGATCGTGGGCGCGCGGGCGGACGGGGAATGACCCTCCTCCCTCGCCCGGTTCTTACGGGAAGAGGTAAGTAGACCGGGAGTTTACGGGGGTCTGTTGCAAATCTCACAAAGCCGCATCAATTGTGCATTGCGAAAACGTGAATTGCGTTTTGACCGAAATTGCGTATTTTATTTGTATACAAATGAGTTGAGCGGCCCCGGAGCACATTGCCGTGCATGGGGTTGTTTTCCGTTTTTTTCTGCAAGCCAGCTTCAGGACGCCCCCAAATGACAGAGCACAGCCTCTGGCGTTTTTCGCGCGCGTTGCACCGCGCGGTGAACGACCGGGATTTCAGGGACATCGAGGCCCTGATCGACGAAGACGTCGAGTGGGCGATCTACGGCCCGATCGACATGTTTCCGTTCCTCGGCGCGCGCCAGGGCCGGGACGCTGTGCTCGACGTCATCCGCCAGCTTGCCGACAATTTCCGTGTCCGCCGCTTCGACCGCGAGAGCATCATGCTCGGCGTGGATTCCGCCGCCTCGATGCTGCGCTATTCGCTGACCGCGCTGGATTCCGACAAGCCGATGAGCTTGCGGGTCGCACAGTTCGCCCAGTTCAGGGCGGGCAAACTGATCAGCATGCGCGTGCTGGTCGACACGTTCGATCTGGTCGAACAGGCACTCGGCCGCGCCATTCATCTGCCGAAGATGACGCGCGTCGGCTGAGGGGGACGCCAGCGGGCCCCGCTTTTCGGGACCGATGAACGATGCGCCCGCGACGTCCTGGCCTCCAGCCCCGCCGGATGTCGTCGTGGAGAAGCTCGTCATCGGGCGCGCGTCTTTCGCGCGGCCCGTTGGTTCGCCATTCGAGGCGAGCCGCCACAATTTCGCAACGATAGATCACCATGTGTTGAGCGGACGGAATGGCGCATGGTCATCACCGAAGGCCGCACTATAGTGACGGCAAGCATGCGCTGGGCTCGCGGGCAGGACGATGGAATTCTCGACAGGTTTTGGCTGGACCAGGCTGCCGGTGCTGGCGGCCGCATTCATTTTGGGCTCGGTGCTGACGGTGTCGGCGCAGATCATCCCGCCCACGACGACGACGGCAGCGGCGCCCGACGACGAGGCTGAGGCCGCAGAGTCCGCCGAAGCCCCCGACGTCAACGACCCCGATGTGCTCAAAGGCATCGACGTCGACAAGCTCGACTGGAGCCAGCTCGCGGTCGACGCCGGCACCGGCAACGAGATCGCGGCCGCCAAGAAGCGCGCGCAAGCCGCGGGCAAGGACGGCCTGAACTGGTCGTCGAATGCAAATGCCAATGGCTCCTCGGCCGTGACGGTGAAGCAGTCGGTATCCTCGTTCTGGGACGCCCGCATCGGCGCCGACATGACGGTGACGAGCGAGCCGCGGACGATGTCCGAGCTGCTGGCACAAAAAGCCACCAACGGCGGCAGCCTGCCGCAATCCTCCGGCAGCGCCTGGGCCGCGGCGACCGCACCCGGCGCCGGCTCGATCTGGGACAAGACCGCGGTGGAAGCCCGCGTCGATCCCGGCGCCGAGCAGAGCAAGATCGGGGCGTCGCTGACGAAGTCGGTGCCGCTGTCGAGCGACACGTCGCTGACGCTCCAGAACGGCTACAGCGTCAACCAGCAGGGGACCACCGCGGTGCCCGGCATCGGCGGGCACGTCACGCGCAATTACGAGACCGACCAGACCGCCAAGGTCACCATCACCGACACCGGCACCAGCATCATCGCCGGCCAGTCGCTGTCGACCACCGACGACAAATGGCTGCGCAAGGTCGGCGCCGAGCAAAAGCTGTTCGACAACGTCACGGTCTCCGGCTCGGTCGGCGAGACCTCGCAAGGCGCGATCAACAAGAGCCTGACGGCGGGCTTCAAGAAGAGCTGGTAGCCCTCCCCCCGCGGGGAGAGGTAGTCCAGCACCGACCAGGCCGCGCGCTCGCTTTGCCTCAACGACGTTCAGACTCTCCTAACCATACGCCACGGCAAAGCCCCCGAATCGTCTGCCCTTGCCGTATCTCCGCCAAGTTGCGGTCAAAATCCAACGCCCTAGTCGGATAGCCGAATTCGTCGTGCGGGACACACTCGCGCTGCGCTCAACGCGAACAGGGGAACAACGATGAACGCCATGCGTCCGGAAAAGACCGAATCCACCGAGACCGAGACGGTCGACACCAACCTCGCCGCAGTGACGGAAGTCGAAGCCGGCATCCGCGACTTCGTGCGCAACGACATCGCCTATCTGCGCCGGCCGGCATCGGCGGCCGCCGACACGCCGCCGCTCGATCCGAGCGCGGAAGCCACCGTCACCAACGTCAACTCGCTGATCCAGCGCGTCGCCGGCACCTCTCTCGGCGAGATCGAGAACCTGATCTCCGAGCTCGAGAGCCTGCGCGACCTGCTCCATGCCGAAGGCCAGCGCGTCCAGCGCGAGATCTCCGGCTATGCCCAGCTCAGCCAGGCCGCGATGAAGTCGACCCGCATGATTGCCGACAACGTCGCGCAGTGGAAGCGCGCCGCCGACGGCCTGCGCAACAGCTGATCACTGCCTCCAGGCATCTCCGCCGCCGCGTTCCGAAAGGGGCGCGGCGGTTTTGATTCGTGGGGGGAGTTGGGTGCGCACACGTTCCCCACAATAGGTGTCATCGCCCGACTTGATCGGGCGATCCAGTATTCCAGAGACAATGAGGCAAGAGCCGAGACGCCGCAGCGTACTGGATGCCCCGGTCAAGCCGGGGCATCCAGCGGAGGGTGTGGCTGCGAAAGATTGTGGCCGTAGACATGCGTTCACACAGTCAATGCGGCCGCCCCGGTTCACTTTTGAACCCTCCACGCCCCAGCGCCGACCAATGCCATGCGCCCGTGCCGCCTAGGGCCGGGCCTGGGGACATGTCAGATGGAAAGCATTCGGCCCGACAATACGGACCCTATCCCGCTGCGGCCCGCGCCGAACCAGTTCGGCACGATCATGCTGCGCTTTGTCGGATTGCTGGCGATTGCGATCGCGGTGCTGGCGTTCGTCTATAGCCGCTGAAGACGGAGGCGCGCGTGGCGGCCCCAAGGAGTTAACGAGCCCTTAACGGCTCGCGTCGACCGCCGAGGCTTCCAGGGTGTACGCGCCATCGGCGTAGCCCTTCACCACCATGCCGGCGACCAGCATCACTGCCAGCGTCGCGGTAGCGAAGATAAATCCGACCAGCTTGAGTGCGCCGCGATCTGCCATGGTCCTCGTCCCCTGTTCTCTGCCCAATTCGTTTCAATTAGACAGCGACAGGTTCATAATTGGTTAGCAACTCGATGGTTCCGCCAACTGCTTCGCGGGTCATCATGTTGAGCAGGCTTATGGCAGCCGCCCCGAATCGCGTCCATAGCGCGGGTGCAACACTCGGCTGCTCTTTTCGCCATTCATCTTGGAACGGGTCTAACCGCTCTTCCCGCGTGTCGGCACGAAGGCGCTGGCGGTGATGGAATAGACCTCCTCGCCGCGCTGGTTGGTGCCGGTGGTGCGGGCGGTCAAAATTCCCCAGCCGGGGCGCGAGGCCGAGGTGCGCTTGTCGATGACTTCGTTGACGTAGGCGACGGTATCACCGGCGAGCACAGGCCTGAGCCAGCGCAGGTCGCGAAAGCCCGGCGACGGGCCCCACACAGCGACCTCCTCGCCGCGCGACGCGGCCTCACGCGCCAGACGCTGGCCATCCGCGACAAGCAGGCTCATGCAGGCCGAGCCGACATGCCAGCCCGAGGCGGCGAGCCCGCCGAACAGCGAGTTCTTGCCCTCCTCCTCGTCGAGGTGGAAGCGCTGCGGGTCGAACTTTGCTGCGAAGGTCTTGATCGACTCCGCCGTGAACGTATAGGCGCCGATCTCGCGGCGCTGTCCGATCGCGATGTCCTCAAAGAACCGCATCAGACCGCTCCCTCGCGCCGCTTGATCAGGATCGGCGAGGTCATCTCGCACAGCGCCTGCCCCGCCGCGTTGCGCACGGTGCATTTGAACTTGACGATGCCGAGCTCCGGCCGGCTCTTCGAGGTGCGCGCCTCCAACACGTCGACGTCGAGCATGAGATCGTCGCCGGGCCGCAAGGGTGACAACCAGCGCACCTCGTCGACGCCGGGCGAGCCGAGCGAAGCGGCGCGCGTGATGAAGCCATCGGCCATCATCCGCATCATCAGCGAGCAGAGATGCCAGCCCGAGCCGGACAGGCCGCGCAGCATGCTCTTGCTGGCAGCCTCCTCGTCGAGATGCATGGGCTGCGGATCGAACTCGGCGGCAAAGGCCAAAATCTCGTCGCGGGTGACATGGCGCGGGCCGAACGTTCCGTACCGGCCGGTCGGGAAGTCTTCGAAGGTCAGGGTCATCTGGGGAAAGCTTTGAGGGAATGACAGATTGTGGCCGCACTTTGCGGCAATCTCAACCCGCCGGCCCGCATGGCTCGTGCTACATAGGGCGCAGCGGCTTTGGTCTTGAGTCGGATCAACCGGGGGTCAGGCCCCACTTGCAAGGCCCGATTTGAAGGCTCGATTTGCCTTGGGGAGAGCAATGTTTTCATTCAGCGATCTGTTTCAGTGGGACCGGTTCATAACTCCCACAATCATCAAGACCTTCTACTGGCTGGTGATCGCTCTGATCTGCCTGTTCGGCCTTTCCGGAATTTTCTCCGGTCTCGCGGCGATGGCGATCAGCCCGTTCGGCGGCTTCCTGATGCTGCTGTCGTCGGTCGCGAGCGTCGTCGTCGGCGTCGTGTTCTCGCGCATCGCCGCGGAGCTGATCCTGATCATCTTCCGTATCAACGAGCATCTCGGCGCGATAAGGGACCAGGGCGGCGGGATGCGGTAGCCGTCATTCCGGGGCGCGCGAAGCGCGAGCCCGGAATCCATCGGGCGTCAGGGCAAGGGGATGAATGGATTCCGGGTTCGCGCCAAGAGGCGCGCCCCGGAATGACAGCTTCAGCTTACGTATTAAACCGGAAATGCATCACGTCGCCGTCGGCGACGACGTATTCCTTGCCTTCGAGACGCAGCTTGCCGGCATCGCGGGCGCCGGCTTCGCCGTTCAGCGCGACATAGTCCTCATACGCAATCGTCTCGGCGCGGATGAAACCCTTCTCGAAGTCGGTATGAATCACACCGGCCGCGCCCGGCGCCTTGGTGCCGCGATAGATGGTCCAGGCGCGCGCTTCCTTCGGGCCGACCGTGAAATAGGTGATGAGGTCGAGCAGCGTGTAGCCGGCGCGGATCAGGCGATCGAGGCCGGCTTCTTCGAGACCCAGCGTCTCCAGGAAGTCGGCGCGCTCCTCGCGTGAAATGGTGGCGATCTCGGATTCGATCTTGGCGGAGATGACGACGGCGACGGCGCCTTCCTTGGCCGCCTGCTCCTCCACCGCCTTGGAGAACGAATTGCCCGTGGCGGCCGAGCCTTCCTCGACGTTGCAGACGTAAAGCACCGGCTTCGACGACAGCAGGCCGAGCATCCCGAAAGCACGCTCCTCCTCCGCCTTGCGCTCGACGAGGCGGGCGGGCTTGCCCTCGCGCAGCAGCACAAGCGTGCGGTTGACGAGGTCGAGCTGCTCCTTGGCGTCCTTGTCGTTGCCCTTGGCCTTCTTCGTGAGGTTGTCGACGCGCTTCTCGAGGCTGTCGAGGTCGGCGAGCATCAGCTCGGTCTCGATGGTCTCGATGTCGGCGAGCGGGGCGATCTTGCCCTCGACATGCGTGATGTCGGAATCCTCGAAGCAGCGCACGACATGGGCGATGGCGTCGACCTCGCGGATGTTGGCAAGGAACTGGTTGCCCAGGCCTTCGCCCTTGGAGGCGCCGCGCACGAGGCCGGCGATGTCGACGAAGGTTAGCCGGGTCGGAATGATCTGCGCCGATTTGGCGATCGCCGACAGCTTGTCGAGCCGCGGATCGGGCACCGCGACCTCACCGACGTTCGGCTCGATCGTGCAGAACGGATAGTTCGCGGCCTGCGCCGCGGCCGTCTCGGTCAGCGCATTGAACAAGGTCGACTTGCCGACATTGGGCAATCCGACGATCCCGCATTTGAATCCCACGAGCGTTATTCCTTGCCGTTCTCGTCCTTGGTCAAAAATCCCTTCGCCTGCATGGCGAGGTGCACCCTGTTGGCGAATGTCGCGTCGGTGCCCTTGGCAACCAGCGCCGCATGCTCGGCCACCGCCTCGCACAGCGTCGCCACCCAGTCGTTGTCGGCCTTCGCGAAGTCCGACAGCACGTGGCCGTGCACCAGCTCCTTGACGCCGGGATGACCGATGCCGAGCCGCACCCGGCGATACTCGTTGCCGATATGCGCCGAAATCGAGCGCAGGCCGTTGTGGCCGGCGATGCCGCCGCCGATCTTCACCCGCACCTTGCCCGGCGGCAGTTCGAGCTCGTCATGGAACACGGTGACGTCGCCCGGCGCGATCTTGAAGAAGCTTGCTGCTTCCTGCACCGCGCGGCCGGAATCGTTCATGTAGGTCGTGGGCTTGATCAGGATCACGCGCTCTTTGCCGAGCGTGCCTTCCGAGGTCTCGCCCTGAAACCTGCGGCGCCATGGCGCAAAGCCATGACGCCGCGCGATCTCGTCGACGGCCATGAAGCCGATATTGTGCCGGTTACGTGCGTATTTTGCGCCGGGATTGCCGAGCCCAACAAAGAGTCGCATGACGCGGCGCGCCCCTCGCTCGGCGCGCGATCAGGGACCGCGCGCCAGCTTTGAGAGATTACTTCTTCTTGTCGCCGCCGGCGGGAGCCTTGGCAGCCGCGGCCGGAGCAGCAGCACCCGCAGCCGGAGCCGCAGCGCCAGCCGCCGGAGCAGCCGCAGCAGCGCCCGGAGCTGCAGCCGCAGCCGCGGCCTTCTGCTCTTCGGCGTAGCCGGACGGCGGCACGATGGTGACGAGGGTCGCATCCTCGCGGGTCAGCGCCTTCACGCCGGCCGGCAGCTTGACGTCCGACAGATGCAGCGAGTGACCGATTTCGAGCGCGCCGACATCGGCTTCGATGTATTGCGGGATGCTCTCGACACCGCATTCGAGCTCGATTGCGTGGGCGACGATGTTGACCGTGCCGCCGCGCTTCACGCCGGGCGAACCTTCGGCCTTCACCACATGCAAGGGAACGCTGATGCGGATGGTGGCGCCTTCACCGAGACGCATGAAATCGACGTGGATCGGGAAGTCCTTGACCGGATCGAGGTGGTAGTCGCGCGGAATCACGCGGTGCTTCTTGCCCTCGAGGTCGATGTCGACCAGCGTGGTCAGGAACCGGCCGGCGAGGATGCGCTGGCGCAGTTCGCGATCTTCGATCGAGATCGTCACCGGGGGCTGGTTGTTACCATAGATCACTCCGGGCACTCTGCCGGCGCGACGCTCAGCCCGGGCGGCCCCCTTGCCGCTCTTCGGACGTGCGGTCGCCTTCAATTCCTTGACGGTCGTCGCCATGTCGTTAAGTCCTTGTTTTTGCAAAAGTTAATGGGCCGCAAGGCGGCCCATGGTGTACGCCGCAGCAAGCCTCCAGGGGTGCGGGGGCCGCGGACGTGGCGGGCTTTTACCCGGAAGACGCGGAAATGACAAGGAGAATGGGCCGCCGAAAGGCGGTTCCCCACCCTCCCCTGGAGGGGGAGGGGAAGAGAGCGCCTGCCTTACCGCCGGCCCTACCCGCCCAGCTTCGCCTCCAGCGCTGTAATCCGCGCCTTCAAGGCCTCGTTCTCCTCGCGGGCGAGGCGGGCCATGTCCTTGACCGCCTCGAACTCCTCGCGCTTGACGAGGTCCATGTCGCGCAGGAATTTCTCGGCCTGGGTGCGCATCACGGTGTCGAACTCGCGCTTGACGCCCTGGGCCGCACCGGCGGCATCGTTCATCAGGCGGCCGATCTCGTCGAAAAACCGGCTGTTGGTCTGGGTCATTTCGGTCTCCTGGCGGCCTCAGATAAACTTTGCGCGAACTGTCGGAAAGACAATGGCAATCCGAGCGGAACGGTTCAAGAGCCGATCGGCGGTATCCTTGTCATGCCCCGGTTTCCTTGCAATCGTATTCAACGTCCCTGCATAACAAGAATCAGAAGGCGCACGAGATGATCGATCAGCAGATCGCGATTCCCACCAAGGACGGCCACACCGCAACCTTCATCACCCATCCCGAGCGCGGCGGGCCGTTTCCGGTCATCCTGTTCTACATGGATGCTCCGGCGATCCGCGAGGAGCTGCGCGACATGGCGCGCCGGCTCGCGACCTCGGGCTATTACGTGATGCTGCCGAACCTCTATTACCGCTCCGGCGTGATGGAGCTCGGCGCGCTGCCGGCCGACCCGAATGCGCCCGAGCGCAAGCGCATGTTCCGGCTCATGGCCTCGCTCAACATTCCCATGATCATGGAGGACACCAGGGCCCTGCTCACCTATGCCGAGGGCCAGGCGGCTGCCAATACGAAAATCGTCGGCACCGTCGGCTATTGCATGAGCGGCCGTTACGCCGTCAACGCGGCGGCGCACTTTGCCGACCGCGTCAAGGCCGCCGCCTCGATCTACGGAACGCATCTGGCGACCGACGAAGACAACAGCCCGCATCTCGCCGCCGGCAAGACCAAGGCCGAGCTCTATTTCGCCTGCGCCGAGACCGACATCTACGCGCCCCCCGAGGTCATCGAGAAGGTCAAGCAGGGCATGAGCGGCGCTAAAGCCGAGGTCGAGATCTATCCCGGCACGCATCACGGCTTCGCCTTCCCCAAGCGCCCGGTCTACGACCGCGACGCCGCCGAACGGCATTGGGAGCGTCTGCTGGCGCTCTATCGCCGCAATCTCGTCCAGCAATAGAAGGCGCGATGCCCTATCTGCTCATCGACTTTCCGTCGTTCAGTCCGATCGCGATCGAGATCGGCCCGTTCGCGATCCGCTGGTACGCACTCGGCTATATCTGCGGAATCACGTTCGGCTGGTTCTACGCGCGCACCCTGATCAAGAACGACAGGCTGTGGGCCGGCTCGTCGCCGATCAGCCTGCCGCAGATCGACGATTTCATATTGTGGGTGACGCTCGGCATCATCGTCGGTGGCCGCACCGGGTACGTCCTGTTCTACAATTTGCCCTTCTTCATCGAGCATCCGGCTGCCATCTTCAGATTGTGGGAAGGCGGCATGTCGTTCCACGGCGGCTTCCTCGGCTGCGTCGTGGCGGTGATGTGGTTCGCCCGGAAGAACGGCATCTCGATCCTGTCGCTCGGCGACATCACCTGCGGCGTTGCCCCGATCGGGATTTTCCTGGTGCGGCTGACCAACTTCATCAACGGCGAACTATGGGGCCGCGCCGCCGACCCGAGCCTGCCCTGGGCCATGGTGTTTCCGACCGGCGGTAACGTACCGCGCCATCCGAGCCAGCTCTATGAAGCGGGAATGGAGGGCCTCCTGCTGTTCGCCGTGCTCGCAGTGATGATCCGCCTCGGCGCCTTGAAGCGGCCGGGACTCATCCTCGGCAGCTTCATCCTGATCTACGGCCTGACCCGGATCATCGGCGAACATTTCCGCGAGCCGGACGTCCAGCTCGGCTATCTCTGGGGCGGATTAACCATGGGCATGCTGTTGTCGATCCCGATGCTTATCGTCGGCCTCATACTTATTGTATTGGCTGTGAGGCGCGGTGCGCCGAAGCCCATCGAGGCCGTTCGTTAATTCCTTTCGAGAAGACAGACCGTGACCGAACAGCCTCTACTCAACGAGATCAAGGCGCTGATCAAATCCTCAGGCCCCATGCCGGTCTGGCGGTACATGGAACTGTGCCTGATGCATCCGCGCTATGGCTATTACGTCTCGCGCGATCCGCTCGGGCGCGAGGGCGACTTCACCACCGCGCCCGAGGTCAGCCAGATGTTCGGCGAGCTCTTGGGCCTGTGGACCGCCTCGGTATGGAAGCAGATGGGCTCGCCGCAATTCCTGCGGCTGATCGAGCTCGGCCCCGGCCGCGGCACCATGATGGCGGATGCGCTGCGCGCACTGCGCGTGCTGCCGCCGCTCTACCAGGCGCTTCACGTCCACATGGTCGAGGTCAATCCCGTGCTGCGCGAGCGGCAGAGCGCGACACTGGCGGGCGTGCGCAACATCGCCTGGCACGACAGCATCGACGACGTGCCCGAGGGCCCGAGCATCATCCTCGCCAACGAATATTTCGACGTGCTGCCGATCCACCAGATGGTGAAGCGCGAGGACGGCTGGCACGAGCGCGTGATCGAGATCGACCCCAACGGCAAGCTTCAATTCGGCGCCGCCGCCGACCCGACGCCGCGCTTCGACGTGCTGCTGCCGCCTCTGGTGCGCGCCGCGCCCGTCGGCGCCGTGTTCGAATGGCGGCCCGACGGCGAGATCATGAAGCTCGCCACGCGCGTGCGCGACCAGGACGGCGCGGCGCTGATCATCGACTACGGCCATCTGCGCAGCGATGCCGGCGACACCTTCCAGGCGATCGCGCGCCACACCTTCACCGATCCCCTGAAGGCGCCGGGCCAGGCCGACGTCACCGCCCACGTCGACTTCCAGGCACTCGCGCGTGCAGCCGAGGATGTCGGCGCACGCGTGCACGGCCCGGTGACGCAGGGCGATTTCCTCAAGCGCGTCGGCATCGATACCCGTGCGGCCGCGCTGATGCAGAAGGCGGCGCCTGACGTCGCCACCGACATTTCGGTCGCGCTCAAACGCCTGACCGATACGGGCCGCAGCGGCATGGGCTCAATGTTCAAGGTGCTCGGCATCTCCGAGCCGCGGCTGACCGGCATCGCCGGCCTCAGCGATCTCGAACGGGCCGGAGGCGCCTCATGACGCTTGCTTCGTCGCTGCTGTCGGCCGTGCCCGGCCTGCGCCATGCCTTCTTCACCCGCGAGGGCGGTGTCTCAGGCGGGATTTATTCGGCGCTCAACGGCGGGCTCGGCTCCAACGACGATCCGGCGCATGTCGCGGAGAACCGCCGCCGCATGGCCGAGCATGTCGGCGTCGCCCCGGAGCGCTTCATCAGCCTGCACCAGATCCATTCGCCCGATGTCCTCGTGGCCGAAGCGCCGTGGCCGAGCGGACCGCGGCCGAAGGGCGATGCTCTGGTCACGAAAACACCCGGCATTGCGCTCGGCGTCTCCACCGCCGATTGCGGACCGGTGCTGTTCGTCGATCCCAGCGCGCGCGTGATCGGCGGCGCCCATGCCGGCTGGAAAGGCGCGCTATCAGGCGTGCTGGAGTCAACGATCTCGGCGATGGAGAAGCTCGGCGCCACGCGCAGCGGCATCATCGCCGCGATCGGCCCCTTGATCCGGCAGGACAGCTACGAGGTCGGCAACGAATTCGTGGCGCGCTTCATCGAGGCGGACGCGGACAACGCGATGTTCTTCATCCCGTCGGTGCGCGCCGGACACGCGATGTTCGACCTCGCCGGCTTCATCCGGAAGCGGCTCGAAGCCGCCGGCATCCTGATGATCGACGATCTCGGTCTGGACACCTATGCCGACGAGCGCTTCTTCAGCTATCGCCGCTCCGTCCATCGCAAGGAGCCGGATTACGGCCGCCACATTCACGCGATCGCGCTGGAGAGGTAAAGGCGGATTTCGCCCAACCCTCGCTGCAGCCCACTAGTCGCTGCATCGTTCGAACAATGGCATTTCATTCTTTCCGCGAAGCCATTTGGTTGGCAAATCCACGTACACTTGCGCTGGCGGAGGCGGTGGCGGAGGTCGGACCTCGAATCCTTCATCGACTTCGATCTTCTTCCAGTCGTCGCGATGCGCGGAGAATGTCCGATATTTGTCGCCGACCTTGAGCAGGACGATCTCCCATATCTCGCCGGGCTGACGCCACCACACCAATGTCGTGCTAGGCGGAGGATCCTGGACGGACACAATCTTGAGTTTGTCGCCCGCTACGCGGGTTGCTGAATGGATCGTGCTGACAAATGTCCGCACCTGCCCGGGCGAAAACGTTCCGATCACATTCCTGATGGTGGGCGCTCCAGAAGTGGGCACGATGTACGTCAATCGCGCGCCGCAGCGGTTGTTCTCACAAGCCTGGTAGGGGTCCCGTTTGCAATCCGCCGACCAGGTACCGATCAATCCGAAAGCCCGGATTGCTTCGGCCGCACTTTCTGCGGCCGCAGCCCGTCCCGCGATGAGACAGGCAACAATCACGCCCAAAGTCACTCGCTTCATCGGTAATTTCCCGGCTCCATCGGCCCAATGATGTGTCCTTCCTGCCCTAGACCTTAATCGATTTTAACGATATCGCTGCCCTCCATAATGAGGGACGCGTCATTCATCCTGGGCCGCGCGGGTTCGCGCGTGCTGGCGGTCATGCTGCTGGCGGTGGCGACCGCGCTTGGGGGCTGCGCCGGCGGCGGCGGCGGTGCCGCCAACTCCTATGCGATGGCGCCGAGCGCCGGCTCCGGGGCGACGGTGGCCTTCGAATCGATCGACGGGCCACCCCCGCAGGTGTTCGACCGCATGGTCGGCGTGCTCGACAGCGAATCCAAGCTCCGCAGCCTGTCCGTCGTCTCCCGCGAGGGGACCGCCGCCTACCACGTGCGCAGTTACCTCTCCGCCCAGATCGTGCGCGGCAAGACCGTGATCGCCTGGGTCTGGGACGTCTACGACGCCAACCAGCAGCGGGCGTTGCGCCTCTCCGGCGAGGAACTGACCGCCGCCAAGGGCGGCCGCGATCCTTGGGGCGCCGCCGACGACCTCGTGCTGCGGAAGATCGCCCAGGCCGGATTCAGCGGACTTTCCAACATGATCAACGGGACGCCGGACACGCCGAGCCCTGTTCCGGGCTTGCGGGGACCGGCGGTGGCCGGCGTGATCCCGGAGGCTCCGGCGGCCGGGATGCCGGCCTCGGCGCTCGGTTACGCCGAGCAATAACCCCCGCTAAACCACGGCCCCAAGTTGCGGCCAAACCGTTGGCCCGACTCAGGATTTTCGCAGGGAAAACGTAGCATCCCGGGTTGCCATTGCAGCCCCCGGCCTGATATTTCCTCGCCCGTCGTAACCGTGCTTCCAGTGGGTATTCTTTGATGTTGCACGTCGTATCCAGCAAAGCGCGGGAGGAAGCGTCCATGTCGGCCAAGAACGGCTCCATCAAGCTTGTCGCCGGCAACTCAAATCCGGCTCTCGCGCAGGCCATCGCGCAAGGCCTGGACCTGCCGCTGACCAAGGCAGTGGTACGGCGCTTCGCCGACATGGAGATCTTCGTCGAGATCCAGGAGAACGTCCGCGGCTCGGATGCCTTCGTCATCCAGTCGACCTCGTTCCCCGCCAACGACCATCTGATGGAATTGCTGATCATCACCGATGCGCTGCGCCGCTCCTCGGCACGCCGCATCACTGCGGTGCTGCCCTATTTCGGCTACGCCCGGCAGGACCGCAAATCAGGTTCGCGCACGCCGATCTCGGCCAAGCTCGTCGCCAATCTGATCACGCAGGCCGGCGTCGACCGCGTCATGACGCTCGACCTGCATGCCGGCCAGATCCAGGGCTTCTTCGACATCCCGACCGACAATCTCTACGCGGCGCCGCTGATGGTGCGCGACATCAAGGACAAGTTCGACCTCTCCAAGACGATGGTGATCTCGCCTGACGTCGGCGGCGTGGCGCGCGCACGTGGCCTGGCCAAGCGCATCAACACTCCGCTCGCGATCGTCGACAAGCGCCGCGAGAGGGCCGGCGAATCCGAGGTCATGAACGTGATCGGCGACGTCGCCGGCTACACCTGCATCCTGATCGACGACATCGTGGACTCCGGCGGCACGCTGGTGAACGCGGCCGACGCACTGATCGCCAAGGGTGCCAAGGACGTCTACGCCTACATCACCCACGGCGTGCTCTCCGGCGGCGCGGCCGCCCGCATCGCGGGCTCGAAGCTGAAAGAGCTCGTGATCACCGATTCGATCCTGCCGACGGATGCGGTGACCAAGGCGCCGAACATCCGCACGCTTCCGATCGCCAGCCTGATCTCGGACGCCATCGCGCGCACCGCGGCGGAAGAGTCGGTGTCGAGCCTGTTCGACTAAGTTAAGTTTCGCGATGCCGTAGGGTGGGCAAAGGCGCAAAGCGCCGTGCCCACCTTTTTTGTTGCCGCGAAGAAGGCGGGCACGCTTCGCTTTGCCCACCCTACGGCGTTGAGCGCTGACGCGCCGCAGCACGCCTCACAGACCCCGCGGGTTGTTGCCGGCTGCCGCCCATGACATCATCCGGATACCGAGTCATCCCTGCCCTCTGGATTCCTGATGCCGCACCGGAAATTTGCCTGGGAGAAGCTGTCGGATGACGAGTTGCTCAAGCAGCGGCTCTCCAGCCTGAGGGTTACGGTCAAAGGCACCTGGCTCGAGGACTGCGTCCGCACGCTCCATGAGGAGCTCGAAGAGCGTGGCATCCGGCTGCGACCGCACACATGGATCTCGAGCGAATGGTTCAGTCCGGGCGATGTGCCGGGCATCGCCATTCCGTTCTATCTCGCCCATCCGCGCCTGATGAAGCTCGAGAAGAAGATGATGTTCGACGTCGAGGGCGGGACCTGGCGCGAGTGCATGGCCATCCTCCGTCACGAGGCCGGCCATGCCATGCAGCACGGCTATCAGCTGCAGCGCCGCCGGCGCTGGCAGCAGCTGTTCGGCCCGTCGTCGAAACACTACCCGCGCTACTACCGGCCCAATCCTGCCAGCAGGCGCTACGTCCAGCATCTCCGGCTGTGGTACGCCCAGAGCCATCCGGATGAAGATTTCGCCGAGACCTTTGCGGTGTGGCTGCGGCCGCGCTCGAACTGGCGGACGCGATATGCCGGCTGGCCCGCACTGAAGAAGCTCGAATATGTCGACGAGCTGATGAGCGAGATCGCGGGAAAGCGGCCGCTGATCACGACGCGAGAGCGTGTCGATACGCTGGGCCGGCTCAGCCAGACGCTCGAAGACCACTACGAGAAGAAGCAGGCGTTCTACGCCTTCACGCCGCCGAAGACCTACGACCGCGACCTCTCCAGGCTGTTTTCAGCCGATCCACGGCATCACCGCTCAAAGCCGGCTTCGGCCCTGATCAGGCGCCACCGCGCACAGATCAGGCAGCTGGTCGCGCGATGGACGGGCGAGAACCAGCTCACGCTCGATGCCGTGCTCGATGACATGATCTCCCGCTGCCGTGAGCTCGACCTGCGCGCCGTCGGCCCCGAACAGAAGCTCGTTCTCGATTTCACCGTCCTCGTGACCGCCAAGACGATGCACGCGCTGTTTGGCCCGTCTCGGCGCAAATGGATCGCGCTATGAGAAGCTCGCGCATTCTGGTGCTGATGCATCCGGACTTCATGCCTCCGGACTCAACCGACGGATACACCGCGCAGGAAATCAACGCGTGGAAAACGGAATACGACGTGGTGAGCACCTTGCGCGCGGCCGGCCACGAGGTTCGCGCCCTCGGCGCGCAGGACGAAATCAAGCCGGTGCGCGAGGCGATCGAGGAGTTCAAGCCGCACGTGGTCTTCACGTTGCTGGAGGAATTCCACAACAACGTCGCCTACGACCAGCACATCGCCAGCTACCTCGAGCTGATGAAGGTCCCTTATACCGGGTGCAATCCTCGCGGCCTGATCCTGGCGCGCGGCAAGGATTTGTCCAAGACGCTGGTGCATCACCGCCGGATCGCGGCGCCCGCCTTCGCCGTCTTCCCGATGCGCCGCAAGGTGAAACGCCCGACGCGCCTTGCGCTGCCGCTGATCGTCAAGAGCCTGAACATGGACGGGTCCTTCGGCATCTCGCAGGCTTCGATCGTCGATACCGACGAGAAGCTCGCGGAGCGCGTCGCCTTCATCCACGAGCGGGTCGAATCCGCTGCGATCGCCGAGCAGTTCATCGAGGGGCGCGAGCTTTATGTCGGCGTGCTCGGCAACAACCGCCTGCGCGTCCTGCCGGTTTGGGAACTGAAATTCGGTAGCATGGGCGGGCGCAGATCACGGCACATCGCCACGGAGAAAGCCAAGCACGACACCGACTATCAGGAGAAGGTCGGCATCGTCGACGGGCCGGCGAAGGACCTCGCGCCCGAAGTCACCGCGCGCATCCAGCGCGCCGCGAAGCGCATCTACCGAGCGCTTGGCCTCGACGGCTACGCGCGCATCGATTTTCGTCTCGCCGCCGACGGCACCCCGTATTTCATCGAAGCCAATCCCAACCCCGAGATCGCCAAGAGCCAGGAGTTCGCCACGGCGGCTCAACATGCCGGACTCAAATATCCGGATCTCCTGCAGCGCATCCTGACGCTGGGGATCAGCCGGGCGAAGGCGGGGGTGTCGCTGGGGTGAGCTTGCGCAGCTATCGTAGGGTGGGCAAAGGCGCAACGCGCCGTGCCCACCTTTTCTGTGCGATGAAGGCGGTGGGCACGCTTCGCTTTGCCCACCCTACGGCAGCTAACCTGCCTCGGCCTTCGCGCTCACGACCTCCGCAAACGACTTAAAGAACTCCCCCGCAAGCTTCGTCGCGGTCGAATTGATCAGCCGCGCTCCCAGCTGCGCGAGCTTGCCGCCGATCTGCGCATCGACTTCGTAAAGCAACACCGTCACGTCGGTACTCTCGGATTCCAGCCGCACCACCGCGCCACCCCTGGCGAAGCCGGCGACGCCGCCGGAGCCTTCGCCCGAGATGCGATAGGAGTTGGGCGGATCGAGATCGGTCAGCGTCACCTTGCCGCTGAATGTCGCCTTCACCGGGCCGACCTTGAAGACCACGGTCGCCGTCATCTCGTTCGGCGCGGTCACATCGAGCGACTGGCAGCCGGGGATGCACTGCTTCAGCACGGCGGGATCGTTCAGCGCCGCCCACACCTGTTCGCGCGAGGCTGGGATACGCTGGCTGTCGTTCATCTGCATAATCGGTGTCTCACTCTCTGCTGGCTGCCTGATTGGCGGCGCGCTGCCCGCGCCTTCGGTCCCGGGTGATCTCGGCGAGGATCGACATCGCGATCTCCTCCGGGGTGATGGCGCCGAGATCGAGCCCGGCCGGTGCCTTGACATCGTCGATCGCGGCGGCATTGGTGCCTTCTGCGAGGAGCTTGGCGCGCAACGAAGCCATCTTGCGGCGGCTGCCGACGAAGGCGTGGTAGTCGGCTTTGGTCGCGACCGCGGCACGCAAGGCGGCTTCATCGCCCTTGCCTTGCGTCGAGACCACGACGAAGCGCTTTGCGTCGTTGAGCTCGCCGAGGTGATAACCATCGATGACCGCATCGGCATCCGGCTGCGCCGTGCGATCGGCAACCGGCGCGGCGAGCGTGACGTGATAACCGAGCACGCGCGCCTGCGCCGCAAGCGACAGCGCCACCGGGCTCGCACCGAGAATGACGAGCGAGGGATGCGGCAGCACCGGCTCAACGAAGATGTCCATCGTGCCCTTGCTCGGGCACATGTTGCTGGCGAAGCGAATGCCGTCGCGGCTCTCGCCCGCGCTGACGCCGAGCTCGGCCAGCAGGTTCTCCGGCTGCACCGACACCATGCGCGGCTCGCCATCGGCGAGCGCCTCGCGCGCCGCCTTCAGCACCGCGCCCTTGGCGCAGCCCCCGCCGATCCAGCCCGCGACGATGGTGCCGTCGGCCGCGATGATCGCCTTGGCGCCAGCCTTCGCCGCGGTCACCGACACCGTACGCACCACCGTCGCGAGCACGAAGGCACGCTCGGCGGCCTTCATCTGTGCGACTACGTCAAGCACTTCGACATGAGCGGTCATCGGAAGCCTCCTCAAAGCTTCGCCAGATAGGGTTCGAGCGCGCGCAGGCTTTGCAGCGAATTGGCGGGCGCGTAGAGATCGACATGCGGCAGTGCCGCCTTGATGCCTCTGGCCTCGGGCGCATAGCCCTCCCACGCCATCATCGGATTGAGCCAGACGATGCGGCGGCAACGACGCGACAGTGCGGCCATCTCCCGCCCGAGCAGCGCGGCATCGCCGGTCTCGTAACCATCCGACACGATCATCACGCAACTGCGCGAATGGATCACGCGTGCGGCGTGCCAGCGGTTGAAGGTCTGCAGGCTCTCGCCGATCCTGGTGCCGCCACCCGCGCCTTGCGCCATGATCGAGAGCCGGTCGAGCGCGCGGCTGGCGTCCTTCTCCTTCATCGCATCGGAGACATAGGCCAGACGCGTGTGGAACAGGAACGCCTCGGCCTCACGGAACTGGTCGAGGACGCCGTGGATGAAGCGCAGGAACACCGCGGTGTACATGTTCATCGAGCCAGAGGCATCGAGCAGCACGACTAGCCGCAGTGGCTTGTCCTTGCGCTGGCGCTTGACGAGGCTGATCGGCACACCACCATGGCTGATGTTGCGATGAATGGTGCGGCGGAGATCGAGCCGGTAGCCGCGCCGGCGCGCCAGATCGCGCCGCGTCAGCCGTGTGCGCATCGCCCTGGCGAGTTGGGCTGCGGCCTCATGGGCCTGCGCGACCTGATCGGGATCGCTCAGCTTCCTGAAATCGACTTCCGCAAGATTGTCCGCTCGCGAGGCGCCTTCCATGCGGCCCTCGCCGGAGCCGCCTTCCGGCGCATCATCGGACGACGAAAGCTGGTCGGTAACGGTCTGGTTGCCGCCCTGCTCTGCCGCCGCGTCCCGCAGGCTCTTCAGCGAAGGATTGTTGGCGCCGGACGTCGACCCAATCGTGCGGGAGCGCGAGCGCACGCGCTTGCCCAACCAGAACGCGTCGAACAGACCGTCGAACTTGTCCCAGTCGGATTTGCGTGCCGAGAACAGATGCTTGAACGCCGCGCGCAGCAGGCCTGGCCTGGCGGCGTAGCCCGCGGTCATCAGGGACGCGGCATCCTGCCCTTCGGCGAGCCCGACGCGAAAACCGGCATCGCGAAGCGTGCGCAGGAAGGCGGCGAGACGCGCGGACACGAGACGAGAGACCTCATTGAGGTCGTCATATCCGGGGCTGGAGCCGCAACAGCTCATGCGACCCTCCCCAACAGACGCTGCGTCACCTCGGGCGTGACGCGGGCGCGGTCCTCATGGGTCTTCAACAGACAGACCAGCGTCTCATACACGGTCTCGGGCGCGTCGTGGAGATCGCTGATCTCGAGGCCGACCAGGGCCGCCGCCCAGTCCAGCGTCTCGGCGACGCCGGGGACCTTGCGCAGCTCCTCCTTGCGCACGTTCTCGACCATGCGCGCGATCTGGAGTGACAGCGACGGGCTGGCGCCAGCGACGCGCGCCAGAATGATGCGGGTCTCGCGATCCACGTCGGGATAATCGACATAGTGATAGAGGCAGCGCCGGCGCAGCGCGTCGGAGAGCTCGCGCGTGCCGTTCGAGGTCAGCACGACATGCGGGATCGTGACGGCCGCGATCGTGCCGAGCTCGGGGATCGAGACCTGGAAGTCCGACAGCAGCTCCAGCAGGAAGGCCTCGAACTCGTCGTCGGCGCGGTCGATCTCATCGATCAGCAGCACCGGCGCCTGTGCGCGGCGGATCGCGGCAAGCAGCGGACGCTCCAGCAGGTATTTTTCCGAGAAGACCTGATCCTCGATGCTGTCCATGCCGCGATGGGCCTGGATCGCCAGCAACTGCCGCTGGTAGTTCCACTCGTAGAGAGCGGAGGACTGATCGAGGCCTTCGTAGCATTGCAGGCGGATCAGCTCGGTCGCGTGCACTTTTGCAAGTGCTTTCGCCACTTCCGTCTTGCCGACGCCCGCTTCGCCTTCGAGCAGCAGCGGACGCCGCAACAATTGCATCAGCGAGATCGCGGTCGCAAGATCCGCATCGGCGATATAGCCCGACGCGGCCAGTGCTTGCGCGATTTCGTCACGGTTTTTCATCTCCCTATTCCTCCGTCATTGCGAGCGAAGCGAAGCAATCCAGGAATGCCACAGCAAAGAAAGTCTGGATTGCTTCGTCGCTTCGCTTCTCGCAATGACGACAACACTACGCCACCGCCCCCAGATCCTTCGCCGCTTTCCAGTTGCGCCAGAAATCGTGCGGCATCTGGATATGCGTTGAGCCCAGGAACGAGAACGCGTCGTTGACGGCATTGGAGAAGGCAGGCACGCCGCCGACATTCGGGCTCTCGCCAACGCCCTTGGCGCCGATCGGGTGATGCGGCGACGGGGTGACGGTGAAGTCGGTCTCCCAATGCGGCGTCTCCACCGCGGTCGGCATGAAGAAATCCATGAACGAGCCGGTGACGACGTTGCCAACGTCGTCGTAGCGGATCTCCTGGCCCATCGCGATGGCGAAGGCCTCGGTGAGGCCGCCATGCACCTGACCCTCGATGATCATCGGGTTGATGCGGGTGCCGCAATCGTCGAGCGCGTAGAAGCGCCGGACCTTGTACACGCCGGTATCGACATCGATGTCCATCACGCAGAGATAGGCGCCGAACGGATAGGTCATGTTGGGCGGGTCGTAATAGCTGACCGCCTCCAGCCCGGGCTCCATGCCAGGGGGCACCGAGTTGTAGGCCGCCCAGCAGATATCCTTCATCGACATGAATTTTTCCGGCAGACCTTTCACTCGGAAGCCGTCGATGTCGAATTCGAGATCGTCCTCGTGGACCTCGAGCTTGTAGGCCGCGATCATCTGCGCCTTGGCCTTGATCTTTCGCGCGGCCATCGCGATCGCGGCGCCCGCCACCGGCGTCGAGCGCGAGCCGTAGGTGCCGAGCCCGTAAGGCGCGGTGTCGGTGTTGCCCTCCTCGACCATGATGTTGTCGGCGGGAATGCCGATCTCGGTTGCGATGATCTGGGCCCAGGTCGTCTCGTGGCCCTGGCCCTGGCTCTTGGTGCCCATCCGCGCGATGCCTGCACCGGTCGGATGCATGCGGATCTCGCAGGAGTCGAACATCGCGATGCCGAGGATGTCGCAATTCTTCGACGGGCCGGCGCCGACGATCTCGGTGAAGAAGGAGACGCCGAGACCCATGATCTCGCGGGTCTCGCCGCGCGCGAACGCGGCGCGCTTCTCCGCCTGCTCCTTCCGGAGTGCGGCGTAGCCGGTCGTCTCCATCATCTTGCGCATGGCGGTGTGGTAGTCGCCGGAATCGTACTCCCAGCCCAGCGCCGAGTGATACGGGAACTGCTCCGGCTTGATGAAGTTCTTCAGCCGCAACTCCGCCGGGTCCATGTTGAGCTTCTGCGCCAGGATATCCATGGCGCGCTCGATGCAGTAGGCGGCCTCCGTGACGCGGAACGAGCAGCGGTAGGCGACGCCGCCGGGCGCCTTGTTGGTGTAGACGCCGTCGACCGCCAGGTGCGCGGTCGGGAAGTCATAAGAGCCGGTAACGATGTTGAAGAAGCCGGCCGGCCATTTCGACGGGTCGGCGCAGGCATCGAACGCGCCGTGATCGGCGAGCACGTGGACACGAAGACCCGTCACCTTGCCATCCTTCGTCGCGGCGATCTCGGTCGTCATGTGATAGTCGCGCGCAAACGAAGTCGCGGTCAGGTTCTCGATCCGGTCCTCGACCCATTTCACCGGCTTGCCGGTGACGATGGAGGCGACGGCCGCGCAGATATAGCCGGGATAGGCGCCGACCTTGTTGCCGAAGCCGCCGCCGATATCGGGCGCGATCACGTGGATCTTCTGCTCCGGCAGCTTTGCGATCAGCGCAACCACCGTGCGGATCACGTGCGGGGCCTGGAACGTGCCGTAGATCGTCAGCTCGCCCTTGATCTTGTCGAACGAACAGACGCACTGGCAGGTCTCGAGCGGCGACGGATGGGTGCGGTGATAGGAGATCATCTCCTTGATCTTGACCTCGGCCTTGTTGAAGGCGGCGTCGGTCAGCTCCTTGTCGCCGACGGTCCACTCGAAGATGTGGTTGTCGTGCTTGCGCGGACCATGCGCGCCGGTGGTCTTGCCAACGAGGTCCTCGCGCAGCACCGGCGCATCCTTGTCCATCGACTTGAAGGGATCGACCAGCGGCGGCAGCGGCTCGTACTCGACGATGACCGCGTTGATGCCGTCATCGGCCGCATAGCGGTCGGTCGCGACCACGAAGGCGACCTCCTGGTTCTGGAACAGCACCTTGCCGTCGGCCAACACCATCTGCACGTCGCCGGCGAGCGTCGGCATCCAGGCGAGGTTGACGGTCTTCAGCGTCTCGGCGGTGATGACCGCGAGCACGCCCGGCACCTTCAGCGCCGCGCTGTCGTCGATCTTCTTGACGCGCGCGTGCGGATGCGGCGAGCGGACGAAATCGCCATGCAGCATGCCGGGCAGCTTGACGTCGTCGACATAATTGCCCTTGCCCTGGGTGAAGCGGATGTCCTCGACGCGCTTGCGCTTGCAGCCCATGCCTTCGAGCGCAGCGGTGCGTTGTTCCCGCGTGGGAGTAAGGTCATTCATTCTGCGGCCTCCCGGAATTCCACGCCGTTGATCTTCGCGGCGGCGTATTGAATGGCTTTGACGATGTTCTGGTAGCCGGTGCAGCGGCAGATGTTGCCGGAGATGCCCATCCGGATTTCCTGCTCGCTCGGCGAGGGATTCTCCTTCAAGAGCCGATGCGCGCGGACAATCATGCCGGGCGTGCAGAAGCCGCATTGCAGGCCGTGCATCATGCGGAAACCTTCCTGCAGCGCCGAGAGCGTGCCGTCTGCATTGGCCATGCCTTCGACCGTGGTAATGTCGCTGCCCTGGGCTTGCACCGCGAACATGGTGCAGGACTTCACCGACATGCCGTCGATATCGACGGTGCAGGCGCCGCAATGCGTGGTCTCGCAGCCGATATGGGTGCCGGTCATCTGCAGATTCTCGCGGATGAAATGCACCAGCAACGTGCGCGGCTCGACGAGGCCTTCGACCTCGGCGCCGTTCACCTTCATAGTTACGTGTGTTTTGGCCATCGATCCCCTCCCCTTATTTTGCGACGGAAGCGGCACGCTGCAGCGCCCGCGTCACCATGACGCCGCCGACATGCTTTCGGTATTCGACCGGTCCGCGCGCGTCCGCGGCCGGCGCCATGATCGCTTCGGCGGCAGCGGCGACCTTCTTTAGTGTGGCTGCATCAAGGCTGGTCCCGATCACGGCCTTGGCGGCGTCAGCGGCGAGCAGCGGCGTCTCGTGTACGTTGGTCAGCCCGATCGAGCAGGTCGCGACCTTGCCGCCGGCCATGGTGAGAACGACGGCGGCAGCGGCAGTCGCGTAATCACCGACCTTGCGCTTGAGCTTTTCGTAGGCGTAGCCGTGGCCGGCCGCCGGTACCGGAACCGACACCGAGGTGAGAATTTCGCCAGGCTCGAGCGCAGTGAAATAGGCGCCCTGGTAGAAATCGGTCGCCGCGACGTCGCGGGAGCCACCCGGGCCTTCGAGGCGATAGGTTGCCCCCAAGGTCATCATCAGCGCCGGCATGTCATTGCCGGGATCGCCATTGGCGACATTGCCGCCGATCGTGCCGCGGTAGCGCACCTGCGGGTCGGCGATCAGCAGCGCCGCCTCGTGCAGGATCGGCATCGACCTGGCGACGTCGTCCGAGGCCAGCAGTTCGTGCTGGGTGGTCATCGCGCCGATGACGAGATTTTGGCCGTCGCGGCGGATGCCCTTCAGGGCGGCGATGCCGTGAAGATCGATCAGGTGGGCGGGGGTGGCGAGCCGAAGCTTCATCATCGGCACTAGGCTGTGCCCGCCGGCCAGGGGCCGGGCATCCTCGCCGAGGTCTGACAATAGCTTGACGGCATCGGCGACACTCGCCGGCCGGTGATAGCTGAATGAGCCTGGGATCATCATCTCCTCCTCGTCGTCCTTTGCGCGCGACGGCGCGGACGTTGGGGGGAGGCTCACTCTTGCGTTGGGGCCGCCGCAACTATTCGGGCACAAATCGAGGTTTTTCGCACGAGATGCGGCTGGAAGAGCACGAACTGCGACAGAAAGAACGACCTATGGCGCAGGATGCCCACTCTCCCCTGGAGGGTAGGAGAAGGGCGAGCACTTCCCGTGTGGTCTGAGTCCTACGCCTGCCGCCGGTTCGCCAGCCCCAGCCGCGCCTTCACCTCGGCTATCTTGGCCCGGCTCACCGGCACCCGGTGCGGCGACGGGCCGTCGAGCTCGAGCACGGCGCCATCGCCTTCTTTCCGGACCAGCGCGACATGCGGGATCGCGACGATATGGCTGCGGTGCACCCGCAGGAATAGCGAGGGATCGAGCTGCGCCTCGGCTTCGGAGATCGACCACGGGCACATCCGCTCGCGGGTGCCGTCATGGACGCGGGTGTAATGCGCGTCCGCCCGAACGCTGCGGACGTTGGCCGTCTCGATGAAATGTGTCCCGTCGGCGCTCTCGACCGGCAACCGTGGAACCGGCGTGCGCGGCGGCTGACCGAGACCGCCGAGCGGGGCCACAGGACGCGGAGCTGCAGCCGGCGCAGCAATCAGTTCAATGGCGGCCGCCGCGACCGGCGAAGTAACCGGTTCGGCGGCAGCAGAGTTCGAAGTCTGACGCCGTTGATCGGGGACGAGCGACAGCAAGAAGCCGGCCGCGATGACGAAGCACAGCACGGCAACGATGATCGACAGAATTTGCTGCGATGCGGCGAGGCCGCCGCCGACATGGTGATGCGCAGCGCCCGTCAGCGGCTCGAAATGCATGCCGAGCATCGCGGTGTAGTGCATGCCGGAGACGGCAATGCCGAAAACAATCGAGCTGACGATCAGCCGGACGCCTTCCTGCTGCGCCAGGAAGGCGCGAAGGCCGCCATAGGCGGTGACGATCGCGACCACGACCGAGAGCAGCACCATAGTCCGGTCGTGGACGATACCGAAATGGCCGGCGAGGCCATGGATCCCCACATAATGCATGCTGGCGATGCCGACGCCGAGCAGCACGGCCGACGAGGCCACCCGCTTCAGCGTTGGCTCGCCAATCGAGACGAAGAACAGCGAGATGCCGACCACCAGCGCGCAGATCAGGAACGAGATGATGGTGGGGAGAACCAGATAGACCGTATCGGGCGGCAGCGGCGCGGCCAGCATGCCGACGAAATGCATGGTCCAGATGCCGACCGCCAGAAACGCGGCCGCACCCGCGAGCAGAACGCGGTTACTGACGCCAGGCGTGTTGCGGATGCGAGCAGCAAGCGCAAAGCCGGTGTAGCCACCCAGACTCGCGATCGCCACCGAGAGCGCGACGAGATAGGGATCGTGTCCTTCGAACATGACCTTGACGGCCGCCCGTCTCCACGGCACGGCCTCCTCCCGCCGCCGACTTTATAGGGACGGCGGCGGGATTGACAATCAGCGCCGTGTGAAGGGCGCGCTACACAATTCCCGCCGCGACCTGGCCGCGCAAGCGCTCAAGCCCGAGCAGCGTGTTGGCGCACGCTTCCGCAACCTCGACGCCCTTGATCGCAAAGTGCCTGCGGAAGAAATCGTAATGCACCTCGGTCTCGTGGAATTGCTGCGGCGTCAGCACCGCGGAGAACACCGGCACCTCAGTGCGCAGCTGCACGTCCATCAGCGCCTTGATCACGGTGTCGGCGACGAACTCGTGTCGGTAGATGCCGCCATCGACGACGAGGCCCGCCGCGACGATCGCGGTGTAGCGCCGCGTCTTGGCGAGGATCTGCGCATGCAGCGGGATCTCGAACGAGCCCGGCACCTCGAACACGTCGACATGATTGAGGTGACGCGCAGCTGCCTCCTTCACGAAGGCGATGCGGGCCTCCTCGACCACGTCGCGGTGCCAGCAGGCCTGCACGAAGGCCACCCGCTGCGGTTTCGCGAAGCGCGGATGCTCGGGTGCCGGATCCTGCGGAACCGGCGGTTGGGTGACTTCGGAAGTTTCGGTTTGGGGGTCTTGCAACATCTGATTCATGGCTTTCCTTCAAAGGACCAGAATCAGGGCACACGGAACGACAAACAGCCGCACCTTGCGATGCGTCTGCCACCGACCGTTCTCTTTCATCCGGACTTTAACCGTCGGCTTCGGAGTTGCACCGAATCTGCTGACCCTTCCCGTCAGAAAAATCCTTCGGGAAGGCGCTCGCGGGCTTAGGCCTTGCGACCCTTACCGCCGGTGGGGACTTTCACCCCGCCCTGAGAACATCGGCCGCCCGGGATGAACGGCCTGACCGGAAATATGACGCCGCCCGGCGGCCGCAGCAAGCGCGTTCCGCATCAAAAACCGCATGGTCCCATGCCGCCATGACGGGTGTGGCCTCGCCCGGCGGAATTAACGATTGGCGCGCCATCGGCGAATCCGATTCCGATTTGTTCTCATTCGTTAAGAATTGTGGCGGAGATGAGCTGTGGACGAACGAGTCCTGGCTTGTGGACGGACTCGGCAGCCAGTTGCGCAGATTCCGCAAATCACATCACTTGATCCGCGACAGGCTCGCGCTGATCCGAGGGGATCGCGACAGCGACGTTGAGGGAGCGCGCCGGGCCGACCGCGTGCGTATCAAAGACAACAAGAAGGCAAGAGGTCGAGACGGAATGTCCCTGCTCGAAGGCACTATCGATTCCAGAAATCACCCGCTCGCGGTGGTCGAGGACATCGCTGCCAGCAACAACTGGCCGTTCGAACGCTCCGGCGAAGACGAGCTCACGATTGTCTCCAAGGGACAATGGACCGACTATCAGATCTCCTTCACCTGGATGGGCGAGATCGAGGCGCTGCATCTGGCCTGCGCCTTCGACATGAAGATCCCGGTTGCGCGGCGGAGCGAAGTGCAACGGCTGGTCGCTGCGGTCAACGAGCAATTGTGGGTCGGCCATTTCGACCTGTGGACCAACACCGGCATGATCATGCACCGCCAGGCGCTGGTGCTGCCCGGCGGCCTGACTGCCTCGACCGCGCAATGCGAAGCCATGCTCGCCGGCGCCATCCATGCCTGCGAGCGCTACTTTCCCGCGTTCCAGTTCGTGGTGTGGGCCGGCAAGACCACCGCGCAGGCGATGGACGCGGCGATGTTCGACACGGTGGGAGAGGCGTAAGGTCTCTCTCCAAGAGAGTGAGGGGGCAGCCGCTCCCTCCTCAGCGTCGTCCCGGACAAGCGACGCGCAGATCCGGGACCCCTACCGCGTGATTTCTCGGTATCGCGCGACGCTTGTTGCTCTGCCTTCCGTCCACTAGAACCTCCTGTGGTTATGGGTCCCTGCGTTCGCAGGGACGACAGCGAGTTTGTGGTAACAGCGATGGCAAACAGCACCCTCAAGAATATCACCGGGACCATCCTTCTCGCCGGCGCCGGCAAGATGGGCGGCGCGATGCTGACCGGATGGCTTTCGGGCGGGCTCGACCCGCACCGTGTCGCGGTGATCGATCCGCACATCTCGCCCGAGTTTACGGCGCTGGCCGCCAAGGGCGTCGCGCTCAATCCCGACGTGAAGGCGGCTGGCCACGTCGAGACGCTGGTCGTCGCGGTGAAGCCGCAGATATTCCGCGAGGCCGGTCCCAAGCTGAAGTCATTCGTCTCGGAAAAAACCTCGGTGGTCTCGATCATGGCGGGCACCACGATCGCATCGCTCGAAGAGGTCTGCGGTGGCGCCGTGGTGCGCGCGATGCCGAACACGCCGGCCGCGATCGGTCGCGGCATCACGGTCGCCGTCGCGGCGAAGAACGTCAGCGCCACGCAGCGCGCGGTGGCCGATGCGCTGCTGCGCGCCACCGGCTCGGTCGAATGGGTCGAGGATGAAGGCCTGATGGATGCGGTCACCGCGGTATCCGGCTCAGGCCCGGCCTATGTGTTCCTGCTCGCCGAAGAGCTCGCGCGCGCCGGCGTCGAGGCCGGACTGCCCGAAGCGCTGGCGACGAAGCTTGCACGCGAAACCGTCGCCGGCTCCGGTGAGCTTCTGCATCAGTCGGAGCTTCCCTCCAGCACGTTGCGCCAGAACGTCACCTCGCCGGGCGGCACCACCGCCGCAGCACTCGGCGTGCTGATGGGCGAGCCTGGCCTGCGCGACCTGATGATCCGCGCGATCGCGGCGGCGACGAAACGATCGAAGGAACTGGCGAAGTAAGACGGTGCCGTAGGGTGGGCAAAGCGACTTGTCCGCCGAAGCTCGACGAGCGAAGGCGGAAGCGTGCCCACCAACTTCGTTCGCGATCCCGAAAAGATGGTGGGCACGGCGCTTCGCGCCTTTGCCCACCCTACGGCATCGCGCTCGCCGCTACGCCCCCAGCCGCTTGTTGAACATCTCGACATTGACGAGCCCGCGCGCATGGCGGCCCTCGCCGAGCCTGCGCGTGCCCTCGAACGCCTCGACCTCGAAGCGGATGACGCGGCGCTCGACTGCAACCACCTTCGCGGTGGTCCGCACCGTCGCGCCGACGAGAGCGGCTGCGAGGTGGCGGATATCGACTTCGGTGCCGACGGTGACCCAGCCCGGCTGCAGCGCGGCGCGGATCGCATCGCCCGAGGTCATCTCCATCTCCAGGATCATCATCGGGGTCGCGTAGACCATGGGCATGCCGGGCACGAAATGCCCGACCGTGCGCTCCGCCGGCACAACCAGCGTGCGCTCGGCACTCATGCCGACCTTGATGAAGTCGCGTGCGTCCATGGGAGCCTCAAACTCCGCTGTCGTCCCGGACAAGCGAGCGTAGCGAGCGCTGATCCGGGACCCATAACCACAGGATTGAGTTTGACGAAGACTCGGAGTTACCAGCTCGCCAGATAACCACTCCCTGTGGTTATGGGTCCCCGCTTTCGCGGGGACGACAGTGGAGACTGCCGATATAGCGCTGGCTATTTCTTCGCCGCCGCCGCGCGCTCCACAAAGGTCTTGCCGCCCTTCATCTTGTGGCGAAGCGGGGCTTCGTTGATCTGGATGACGACCGCATCGGCATCGACGCCGAGATTCTTCACCAGGGCCTGGGTGATGTCGCGCATCATGCCGGCCTTCTGCTCGTCGGTGCGGCCTTCGGCCATGCTGACGGTAATCTCAGGCATAGTTCTCTCCCTTGCAGCCGAACACCGGCCGTTGACGGTCACCATCAAACAAGACGTGGATGCCTGGGACAAGCCCGGGCGTGACTGCCTTCCGGAATGGCTATCCCCACTTTACGTCATGGCGGCCCAGGACTTCGCGCACCTTTGCGACGAGGTCGGCTTCGCTGCACGAGAACTGCGCCGGGCGGCTCTCGCGCCACTCCTGGTTGGAGGCAATCGCGGCGGCGGCCTTGGCGCCTTCGATCAGATCCTTGATCTGCAGCTCGCCGCGCGCCTTCTCATCGGAGCCCTGGATGATCACGCAGGGGCTGTTGCGGCGGTCGGCATATTTGAGCTGGTTGCCCATGTTCTTGGGATTGCCGAGATAGAGCTCGGCGCGGATGCCGGCGGTGCGCAGGGATGCGACCATCTTCTGGTAGTCGGCGACGCGGTCGCGATCGAACACGGTGACGACGACGGGCCCGAACTCGGGCCGGGTGTCGAGCTTGCCGAGCAGCGTCAGCGCAGCCTGCAGGCGCGACACACCGATCGAGAACCCGGTCGCCGGCACCGGCTCACCGCGGAAGCGCGAGACGAGGCCGTCGTAACGCCCGCCGCCACCGACCGAGCCGAACCGCACGGGACGGCCCTTCTCGTCCTTGGTCTCGAGCAGGAGTTCGACCTCGTAGACGGGGCCGGTATAATATTCGAGGCCGCGCACGACGGACGGATCGATCTTGATGCGGTCCGCACGATAGCCGGACGCCGTCACCAGCTTGGCGATCTCTTCCAGCTCGCTCACGCCGGCCTGACCAATCTCGCTCTTGGCGAGGTAAGTTTCCGCCGCGGCGATCGCGTCTTTCCAATCGTCGCGCGGTTTGGTGATGGCGAGAACAACATCAGCCTCCGCCGGGCTCAGGTTGGCGCCCTTCGTGAAGTCGCCCTTGCCTTCTTCGCCGCCATCCCATCGTCCGGGACCGAGCAGCTTGCGCACTTCGTCGGCGGAGAACTTGTCGAGCTTGTCGATTGCGCGCAGCACGGTCAGCCTGCGGCCTGCGTTCTCGTCACCGCCGAGCCCGATGGCTTCGAGGACGCCGTCGAGCACCTTGCGGTTGTTGACCTTCACGACATAGGAGCCGCGCGCGATGCCGAGCGCCTCCATCGTGTCCGCCGCCATCATGCAGATCTCGGCATCCGCCGCCGGCGTCGCCGAGCCTACCGTGTCGGCATCGAACTGCATGAATTGGCGGAAGCGGCCCGGGCCGGGCTTCTCGTTGCGGAAGACGTAGCCGACGCGGTAGCTGCGATAGGGCAGGACCAGACCGTCGGTGCCGTAGCGCTCGCCGACATAGCGCGCGAGCGGCGCGGTCAGATCGTAGCGCAAGCTGATCCACTGCTCGTCGTCGTCCTGGAACGAGAACACGCCCTCGTTCGGGCGATCCTGGTCGGGCAGGAACTTGCCGAGCGCGTCGGTGTATTCCATCGCCGGCGTCTCGACGGGCTCGAACCCGTAGAGCTCGTAGACGGCGCGGATCTTCTCGACCATCTCGCGCGTCGCCCGGATCGCCGCGGGATCGCGATCCTCGAGCCCGCGCGGCAGGCGCGCCTTCAGTTTCTGGGGTTTTTTGGGTTTCTCGGCCATGCGGGCGTTTACCAGCCGACGCGGGATGCGGCAACCGGAGTTCGCTTCACCTCGCCCCGCTTGCGGGGAGAGGGGAAGAGAGACCGACCGCGCCCCCTTAAGGCTGCTCCATCCGGGCCCTCAGGGCATCGGCATCCGCCTTCGGCAGCGATTTCAGCGTCGGCTTGATGGTCTCGCCGCCGACGATCTTGCCGCTGCGCATGAACATCCAGTCCGAAATGTCGGCTTCGCTGAACTTGACCTCGTCGCCTGCCCGCTTGCCAGGCAGATCGCGCGGCTCGTTGGCGAAGAAGCCGGAATAGGTGCCGTTGGGCAGCTTCTTCACCTCGGCGATCCAGATGTGCTCGCCGCCCCGGCGGGTCGAAAAGCGCACTTTCAGGGAGTGCCCTGCCTCCGACGGCTTTTGCGATTCATAGGAGGCCCAGAAGGTGGGAAGCGTGCCGCGGGCGCGCGCGATCGCGGTGTTCATCTCGGGATCGGTGGTGCGCACCTCGACGATCGGCGAGCGGTCTTGCGCTGCGACCTCGGGCGCGGGGCCGATGGTCAGGATGCTGAAAACGCTGACGCCGGTGATTGCGGCGAGAACGACCCATTTCAGGGGTTGGGAAAGTTGTGTTGCCATGATCGCGATGTCCAGGATGCTTCGATGTCTCCTGGCTTTGTCGCGTGTCGGCAGCAGCACGTTCATAGCGCAATAAGCCACAAACGTTGCGTGTTTCCCCTCTCCCTCAAGGAAGAGGGGAAACGCTATCAATGTCGTATCAAAGCACCTTGCGGATCCAGTTGTGCGGATCGTTGTTGCGACCGTACTGGATGTCGACGAGTTGCTTGCGCAGGCCCATCGCGACGGGACCGGCGGCGCCACCGCTGATGTCGAAATCGCCGCTCACCGAGCGCACCTTGCCGATCGGCGAGATCACGGCCGCGGTGCCGCAGGCGAACGCTTCCTTGAGCTTGCCGCTCGCCGCATCCTTGCGCCACTGGTCGAGCGAGTACGGCTCTTCGCGCACCGTCTTGCCGGCATCCTTCGCGAGCGCGATGATGGAGTCGCGGGTGATGCCCGGCAGGATCGTGCCGAGCGGCGGCGTCGAGAGCGAGCCGTCGTCGAACACGAAGAAGACGTTCATCCCGCCGAGCTCCTCGATGTAGCGGCGCTCGACCGCGTCGAGGAAGACGACCTGATCGCAGCCGTGCTGGATCGCTTCGGCCTGGGCGCGCAGGCTCGCGGCATAATTGCCGCCGCACTTGACCGCGCCGGTGCCGCCGATCGCCGCGCGCGTGTAGTTCTCCGACACCCAGATCGAGACCGGGGCGGGTCCGCCCTTGAAGTAGGAGCCGACCGGCGAAGCGATCACCGCGAAGATGTACTCGGACGACGGCTTGACGCCGAGGAAGGTCTCGCTCGCGATCATGAAGGGGCGCAGATAAAGGCTGCCCTCGCCGCCCGGCATCCAGGCGCGGTCGATGCGCACGACCTGCTCGACGGCTTCGATGAAGACGTCTTCGGGGAGCTGTGCCATCGCCATGCGGTCGGCGGAGTCCTTGAAGCGCCGTGCATTGGCGTCGGGGCGGAACAGGTTCACGCCGCCATCGTCGCGCTTGTAGGCCTTGAGGCCTTCGAAGATTTCCTGCGCGTAGTGCAGGACGGCGCCGGCCGGATCGAGCTGGAAGTTGGCGCGCGCCTCGACGCGTGCTTCGTACCAGCCGCCCTTGGCCTGGTTGTAGCGGACGATCGCCATGTGATCGGTGAAGACCCGTCCGAAGCCGGGATCCACCAGCTTGGCGACGCGGTCCTTCTCGGATGTCGGATTGGATGCGGGCTGGATGTCGAATTTCATGCTCATGTCCTTGCCTCCCGCTGCCGGTAGCGGCGCTGTTCTGGCGCCCGCCTGCCCTGTTTAGGCCCGGCTGGCTTGATTAGCTTTCTGGCTGGACCGCCGCCAGCCTTGTTACGGCCGGTTTCCGTGGCCAGCATGTCGCCGAGGACATGCTTTTGCGGAAGACGGAAGTCCAGTATGTTTTGCCGAAATGCCGCTCGACAATTGCACGGTAGATCTGCTTCGGCCGTTGCCGCCTGTCCGGCTCTCTCCGGCCGCTCTTGAAACTGCCACCCGACGCAGAACGATCTAAAATTTCGTGCGGGCTGATCGTTTTGTAACATTGAACCCAAGATACGTCAATATGCCTGACATAAATTTCGCGACTCCCTCTCAAGACGCTGCCGAGCTGCGGCCGGCCGCAGGCGATGGAGGCAATTTGCGCTGGGATATCATTGAACTGCTGTTCTTCGCCTATCGTGATTTCGTCGGCGATCCCGACCAGGAGCTGGAGGCCTTCGGCTTCGGCCGAGCCCACCACCGGGTCATGCATTTCGTCTACCGCTATCCCGGTCTCAAGGTCGCCGATCTCCTCGACGTCCTGCGCATCACAAAACAGTCGCTCGGCCGCGTGCTCAAGCAGCTCCTGGACGAGGGCTATATCGTGCAGAAGACCGGCGACAACGACCGCCGCCAGCGCCTGCTCTACGCGACGCCGAAGGGCGAGGCGCTGGTGCAGAAGCTCGCCGGGCTCCAGACCACGCGGATCACCAAGGCGCTCGCCGAGATGGCGCCGCAGGATGCCGAGACCGTCAAGCGCTTCCTGCGCGCGATGATCGACCGCGACGATCCGGACAAGGTGCTAGAGACGATCTTCGCCAACGTCAATCAAGACGGAAAGGAGTGAACGTGCCGTTCGCTGCCACGCTCGCCCGCCCGCCGGTAGAACCGGCCGACGATGCGCCGCATCTTCTGCTCGTCGACGACGACCGCCGCATCCGCGATCTGTTGTCGCGATTTCTCGCCAGCGAAGGCTATCGCGTCACCACCGCGGCGAGCGCCGGCGATGCGCGCTCGAAGCTCCTGGGCCTGCATTTCGACCTGCTGATCCTCGACGTCATGATGCCGGGCGAGACCGGCTTCGATCTCGCCCGCTTCATCCGGACCTCCTCTTCGGTGCCGATCGTGATGCTGACGGCGCGGCATGAAGCCGAAGCGCGCATCGAAGGCCTGCAAATCGGCGCCGACGACTACGTGGCAAAACCGTTCGAGCCGCGCGAGCTTGCGCTGCGCATCAACAATATCCTCAAGCGCGCGGCGCCGCCGCCGCAGGCCGCCACAGTGGAGAAGATCGCGTTCGGCCCTTACATCTACCATCTCGATCGCGGCGAACTGCGCCAGGGCGAGGAGGTCATTCACCTCACCGACCGCGAACGCGAGATGTTGCGGGTTCTCTCGGAAACACCGGGCGAGACCGTGCCGCGCAGCGCGCTCACCGGCAATGGCAGTGTCAACGAGCGCGCCGTCGACGTGCAGATCAACCGCCTCAGGCGCAAGATCGAGACCGATCCCGCCAATCCGCTGTTCCTCCAGGCGGTGCGCGGCATCGGCTACCGCCTGGTGGCCTCGCCATAAATCAGTGAAGCGCGACCGATGAGCACGATCGATACCGGCCTGACGCTGTTGAAAAGCGCCGCCGGCCGCGTCTCCGCCGCCAATGGCTGGATGGGCAACGCGTTCAAAGGCTGGATGCCGACCGGCCTCTACGCCCGCGCGCTCCTCATCATGATCGTGCCGATGGTGATCCTCCAGTCGGTCGTCGCCTTCGTGTTCATGGAGCGGCACTGGAACACGGTGACGCGCCGCCTGTCGGCCGCGGTGGTGCAAGACATCGCCGCGCTGATCGACGTCTACAAGGGCTATCCGCAGGACAAGGACCGCGACCAGGTCCGCCGCATCGCCCAGCAGCGGCTCGGCCTCGTCGTCGATTTCCTGCCGGCTGGCGACATGCCGCCGCCGGGACCAAAGCCGTTCTTCTCGCTGCTCGACCAGACGCTGTCGGTGCAGCTCGGCCGCCAGATCGGGCGCTCGTTCTGGATCGATACGGTCGGCCGCTCCAACGTCGTCGAGATCCGCATCCAGCTCGACGACGCCGTGATGCGCGTGTTCGCGCAGCGCAGTGCCGCCTATGCCTCGAACTCGGAGATCTTCCTGTTCTGGATGGTCGGCACGTCCTCGATCCTCCTGATCGTCGCGGTGCTATTCCTGCGCAACCAGATCAGACCGATCCTGCGGCTGGCAGACGCCGCCGAAAGTTTCGGCAAGGGCCGCGAGGCGCCGAACTTCAGGCCGCGCGGCGCGCGCGAGGTACGGCGCGCGGCGGTCGCCTTCCTCGAAATGAAGTCACGCATCGAGCGCACGATGGAGCAGCGCACCGCGATGCTCGCCGGCGTCAGCCACGATCTGCGCACCATCCTGACCCGGTTCAAGCTCGAGCTGGCGCTGATTGGCGACAACCCGGAGCTCGAGGGCATGCGCAAGGACGTCGACGAGATGTCGATGATGCTGGAGGACTACCTTGCGTTTGCCCGCGGCGATTCCGGCGAGCAATCGCAGCCGACCGACATGGCGCAGGCGCTCGAGGAGCTGCGCAGCGACGCCGAACGCCACGGCCACACCGCGACCGTTGCGTTCCACGGCCTGCCCGTGGTCACCGTGAAGCCGGCCTCGTTCAAGCGCTGCCTCGCCAACCTCGTCACCAACGCGGCGCGCTACGGCAAGGCGATCGCCATCACCGGCCAGCGCGATCACCGTTATTTGACCGTGACGGTCGATGACGACGGCCCCGGCATTCCCGCGCATTTGCGCGAAGAAGTATTCAAGCCGTTCCTGCGGCTGGACAATGCCCGCAACCAGGACGAAGGCGGCACGGGCCTTGGCCTCGCCATCGCCCGCGACATCGCGCGCTCGCATGGCGGCGACATCACCCTCGGCGACAGCCCGATGGGCGGACTGAGGGCGAGCGTGCGGATTCCGGTGTAGCAGCTCTTCCCTTCTCCCCTTGCAAGGAGAGAGGGAAAGGTCATCCGGGCTACGATCTCACCTACTTCGGCAACAACGCCTTCAGCTTGTCCATGTCGCGCACGTTCATCTTGAAGCCGCCGGGCATCACGATGTCGCCGGGCTTCTGGTCGGGCTTGCAGGCCCCGAGCCATTTGGCTTCGAGCTGCATCGTCGTGTCGCGGCCTGCGGCGCCGGCCGCGCCGCCCTGTGCGTGCGACGTGGTCTTCACCGTATAGGCCGAGTTGAAATCGCCCGTGATCTCGGCGTGCGAAGTCGTGCTGATGCCGGCGACGTTGCACTCGGAATCGCTGACATAGCCGGTCGCGGTCTTCTTGATGTCCTGCTTGGCGCAGATCTGCTTTGCCATCGGGGAGATGTTGTTGCTCATCTCCTTGTCGACGGTCTCGTCGGTGCAGTGCTGCATGGTCATCTCGGGCACGGGCGTGCCGGTCCTGACCATCTTCATCTCCCAAAGGCCGGCCTTGCGCACCGGCAGGTCATCGGCACTGGCGCTGCCTGCCGCCAGGACGAGACAAAGGGCCGAGCCGAGCAAAGCGAGTTTGCGCGTCATGTGGAGAGCTCCCGGCTGAGAGATGCAGCGCTACGACGGCGCCTCAGTAGAGCGTGCGGATCGGCTGATCGGCGGCGCCATAGGGCACCCAGCGGCATGAGAACGAGATGTAGCCGCCCTCATAGGCCTGCACCGCGAGGAATTTCACGACCTTGCCGTACCGCGCGCAGTGGTCGACCGCGACCTGACGCGCGTCGGCTTGCGTCGCCAGCGAATAGGCGATGATGCCGCCGGTGTCGTTGCCCTTGAACGGCGGCACCGGAAGCATGTCCGCGCGTGCCGGCTGGCTGGCCATCATGCCCGAGACAACCAGGCCGGCGAGAAGGCCTGCGGCCGCAATGATTCGCATTCCCGTTACTCCAATTGGTTGGCGCCAGTTTACGGTGCCGGGATGCCCATGAAAAGAACTGATGCCCTGCCGGCTGCGACGTGAGGGTCAACTCTTGGCCAAGTGTTGCCGCGCTGCACTTGACCTCCCCCCGCCTTCGCGGCACCGTCCAACCTTCCAAGACCCAGCTGTCCGGATTGCCCATGCGCGCCCTCTCCCTGAAATCGCTCCGCTTTGCCGCCGTGCTCGGCCTCATGTTCGGGGCGCTGTCGCTCGGTGAGGCCAGGGCCGCCAATCCGCTGGAGCTGAACTTCTGGCTGAGCGGGCCGCGCTATGACGGCGCCGTCGCCGATTGCGACAAGGCGTTGCCGACGATCGCCACCCAGTTCTGGGAGAAGGAAAGCTCGTTCTGGAATTCCTCGTTGAAGATCACCGGCTTCGCCGGCGTTCGCGAGATCGCGTTCCGGCCCTGGCAGTCCGACAACATTCCGCGCCGCTATTGCACCGGCGATGCCATGCTCAATGACGGCAAGGTGCGCAAGGTGCATTTCTCGATCATCGAGGATGGCGGCTTCGCGGGTTACGGCAATGGTGTCGAATGGTGTGTGGTCGGGCTGGACCGCAACTGGGCCTACAATCCGGCCTGCCGCGCCGCCAGGCCCTGATCGTAAAGCCTTGATCGAAAGGCCCTGAATCGGGCTGATCAGGCGGCTGGCCGGCTGCCGCTCGAATTTTGTTCTTGAAATGTTCTTGTTACCTGCTAGGCTGATTGCACAGTCTAGTTGAGGGCGTCGCCATGTTTCATTTTAGATTGCATTCGTTCTCCGGTCTCGTGATCTCCCTGACCCTTCCACTGGTTCTTGCCGCCGGACTGGTCGCGCTGCCGGGCGGCGCGAAGGCCCAGGACAAACGGCAGAACGCGCCCGGCGAATTCGATTTCTATGTGCTGTCGCTGTCCTGGTCGCCCTCGTTCTGCGAGGAGGCGTCCGAGCGCGACCGCGGCGGCCGTCGCTCGCAGATGCAGTGCAGCGGGCGGCCCTACGCGTTCGTGGTGCACGGGCTGTGGCCGCAATACGAGAATGGCTTCCCCGAATATTGCCAGCGGCCGTCGCCGCGCCTGAACCGCAACATCGTCTCTTCGATGCTCGACCTGATGCCGGCGCCGGGGCTGATCTTCAACGAATGGGACAAGCACGGCACCTGCTCCGGGCTCGACAGCCGCAATTATTTCGAGACGATCCGAAAGGCGCGCGCCGCGATCAAGATTCCCGCGGAATATCTCGAACTGTCGCAGGCCAAGACCGTGGCGCCGGGCGAGGTGGAGGAAGCCTTCATCAAGGCCAATGCGGGCCTGAGCAACGCGGCCATCTCGGTCACCTGCAACCGGACCCGGCTCTCCGAGGTCCGCATCTGCCTCAGCAAGGACCTGCAATTCCGGGCCTGCGAGGAGATCGAGCGTCGCGCCTGCCGCCGCGACCAGGTGACGATGCCGCCGATCAGGGGTGGGTAGACTGGGTCGCCGTCATTCCGGGGCGCGCGAAGCGTGAACCCGGAATGACCGCAGTTACTTTCATCGCGCGATGTCGTAACTCTCCACCATGAACTACCGCCACGCCTTCCACGCCGGAAACTTTGCCGATGTCATCAAGCACATCGTGCTTGCGCGCATCATGACCTACCTCCAGGACAAGCCGGGAGCGTTCCGCGTTATCGACACCCATGCGGGCGCCGGCCTCTACGATCTCGAAAGCGACGAGGCGCGCCGCAGCGGCGAATGGCTGACCGGCATCGCGCGGCTGATGCAGTCTCGCCTCTCGAACGAGAGCGTGGCGCTGACCAAGCCCTATCTCGATATCGTTCGCGCCTACAATCCGAAGGGCGGGCTCAAGGCCTATCCAGGCTCGCCGTTGATCGCGCGGGGGCTGATGCGGCCGCAGGATCGCCTCGTCGCCTGCGAGCTCGAGCCGAAGGCACGCAAGGCGTTGATCAGCGTGCTGCGCCGCGACGAACAGGCACGCGTGGTCGATCTCGACGGCTGGATGGCGCTGCCGGCCTTCGTGCCGCCGAAGGAGCGGCGCGGACTCGTGCTGATCGATCCGCCGTTCGAGGCGAAAGACGAGTTCGAAAAGCTCGGCGACGCCTTCTCGGCGGCTTTCGCGAAATGGCCGACCGGTATCTATGTAATCTGGTATCCGGCCAAGAACCGGCGCACCACCGACACACTGGCGCAATCAGTGGCGCGGCTCGCAGCCGCAGCAAAACCACCAGGAAAATGTCTGCGCCTCGAATTCAGTGTCGCGCCGCAGCTTGATGGTGCCGCCCTCACCTCCACCGGATTGTTGATCGTCAATCCGCCGTACACGCTGCACGGTGAGCTCAAGACGATCCTGCCCGAGCTGGAAATGCCGCTCGGACAGGGCGGAGCTGCCAGATTCCGATTAGAGGTGCCGCGGCCGTAACACCCCGGCATTCTTGGGAAAAATATGCAGGGGCGGTAGTCAATCTGCAAAGAACCGTATTATGCTGTTTCCGTGACTGGCTTTACGTTCCGCTTCCGCGAATGGTTGCGGCGGAGTGAAGGCCTAAGAAAGATCCGATCGGACCGAAAGGTCCGCCCAAGGATGGCCAGCTCCCGGGCTTCGTAAGGCCCGGTCATGTCGTGACGTGAGTCTGCGTCGCGACGGAGGAGCAATGAGGGGGAGTTTCCCGATGGCCATGACGGGAACGGTCAAGTTTTTTAACGGTGAGCGCGGCTACGGTTTCATCAAGCCCGACGACGGCGGCCGCGACGTCTTCGTGCACATTACTGCTGTGGAGCGGGCGGGACTGAAAGACCTCGCCGAAGGACAGCGCATTACTTTTGAAGTCGAGCCGGACAAGAAGGGGAAGGGACCGAAGGCGGTTAATTTGGTCATCCTCTCCTAGAGCGTTTTCGAGCGAACACCTGGCGCAAAAAAATCCCGGCCGCGAGCGGCCGGGAGGATGTGTCCGGTATTTTCTTCTTCAGCTATCAGAAGTGATAGTTCACGCCTGCGCGCACAACGCTGGCGCTATACCCGTTTGACACGCCGGTAATTGCGAACTGGCTCGTCGACAGATCGATGTAGAGATATTCGAGCTTGGCGCTCCAGTTCGGCGCGAAGCCGACTTCCGCGCCGGCACCGATGGTCCAGCCAGCGGTGGTGTGCGACTCAGTCCAGCCGAATGTCTGCGCGCGCAGCTCGCCGAAGGCGAGGCCGGCGGTGCCGTAGAACAGCACGTTGCTGAAGGCATAGCCCGCACGGCCGCGCAGCGTGCCGAACCAGGGATTCGAGAACTTCCACGGCGCGAAGGTGTCATCAGCGCCGGCGGCCTGGATATCGCCCTCGACGCCGAACACCCATGGACCGTTCTGGAAATTGTAGCCGGCCTGCACACCGCCGACGAAACCGGAGGGCTTGACTGGCGAGTTACTCACCGAGCCCCACTCATAGCCGAGATTGGCACCGAGATACGGACCGGCCCAGCTATAGGCATTGAGCGGCTGATTGACGGTGTAGGGCGCACCCTGCCCGTAATTGAGATCGGCGGCCTCTGCCGAAGCTGTCCAGCCGGCTGCAACCAACACGGCTGCGCCTACAACGAACCCCCTCATCGGTACTCTCCAACGCAACTGCCGCCGCCCGCGATGCCTGCGCCGCCGCGCGAGGCAAAATCGCATGGTTACGGAACCTCCTCTTTTTCGCGTAAGATTTATCAAGAGTTTTAAGTTAAAGGGCTGTTAAGCCGGGTTACCGCGCTCTTAACAGGCTTAAGCAAGCGTTACCGGGAACCGCGCCGCCATCCTGTGCGTGCCGCATCGCCGGAACTTCAAATCGGCATCCCCAGCGCCTAAATTCGCACCATGGTTCACGATTCCACCGACAATCCGGACGACGCACGCGCGCGCAAACCGCCGCGCGGCGCAACGGCAGACGCCCCGCCGGAGAGCCTGACGCCGCCGGACCTCGATCCCGCCACCACCACTGGCGAGGACGAGGACGATGCGCTGCTGCCTGACATCCTGGAGGAGAGCGGTGCGGTCGGCGAAGAGCCGCTGGCGACCGGCCATGAGGCGATCGAGCGCGCGGTCCGGCTCGCCCCCACCTCGCCCGGCGTCTACCGCATGCTCAGTGCGAATGCCGACGTGCTCTATGTCGGCAAGGCCAAGAACGTCAAAAAGCGCCTGTCGAACTATGCGCGCCAGAGCGCGCCGCAACCGGCGCGCATCCTGCGCATGATCGCAGCCACGGTGACCGTGGAGATCGTCTCGACCAACACCGAGACCGAAGCGCTGCTGCTGGAAGCCAACCTCATCAAGCAGCTCCGGCCGCGCTTCAATGTGCAGCTGCGCGACGACAAGTCGTTTCCCTACATCCTGATCACCGGCGACCATTGGGCGCCGCAGATCCTGAAGCACCGTGGTGCGCAGACCCGGCCCGGGCGCTATTTCGGCCCGTTCGCTTCCGCCGGCGCGGTCAATCGCACCATCACCGCCTTGCAGCGCGCGTTCCTGATTCGCTCCTGCACCGATTCCTTCTTCGAGAGCCGCTCGCGGCCCTGCCTGCTCTACCAGATCCGCCGCTGCGCCGGCCCCTGTACCCGCGAGATCGACTTCCCCGGCTATACGACGCTCGTGCGCGAGGCGACCGACTTCCTCTCCGGCAAGAGCCAGGCGGTGAAGCAGGAGCTCGCCGGCGAGATGGAAAAGGCCTCCGGCGAGCTCGAATTCGAGAGGGCGGCGCTCTACCGCGACCGCCTCGCCGCGTTGTCGGCGATCCAGTCGCAGCAGGGCATCAATCCGCGCACGGTGGAAGAAGCCGACGTGTTCGCCATCCACCAGGAGGGCGGATTCTCCTGCGTCGAAGTGTTCTTCTTCCGCACCGGCCAGAACTGGGGCAACCGCGCCTATTTCCCGCGCGCGGAGAAGACCTTTACGCCGGAAGAAGTGCTCGGCTCCTTCCTCGCCCAGTTCTACGACGACAAGCCGCCGCCGAAGAACATCCTGCTCTCGCACGAGATCGAGGAGAGCGAGCTGCTCGCCAATGCGCTGTCGATCAAGGCCGGCCACAAGATCGAGGTCACGGCGCCCAAGCGCGGCGAGAAGAAGGAGCTCGTCACCCACGCGCTGACCAATGCGCGCGAGGCGCTGGGCCGCAAGCTCGCGGACACCGCGACCCAGAGCCGCCTGCTCGACGCCATGGCCACGACGCTGAGCCTGCCGCATTCGCCCAAGCGCATCGAGGTCTACGACAACAGCCACATCCAGGGCACCAACGCCGTCGGCGCCATGATCGTCGCCGGCCCCGATGGCTTCGTGAAGAACCAGTACCGCAAGTTCAACATCAAGTCGGAAGGCCTCACGCCGGGCGACGATTACGGGATGATGCGCGAGGTGCTGGAGCGCCGCTTCAAGCGCCTGATCAATCCGCCCGAGGACGCCGCTGGCAAGACCAAGGACGACGACTTCCCGCAATGGCCCGACCTCGTGATCATCGACGGCGGTCGCGGCCAGCTCAACGCCGTCAGGGAGATCTTTACCAATCTCGGCCTGACCCAGGTGTCGCTGATGTCGGTTGCCAAGGGACCGGACCGGGATGCCGGCCGCGAAACCCTGTTCATGCCGGAGCGCGAGGCGATCAAGCTCGAGCCGCGCGACCCCGTGCTTTATTTCATCCAGCGCCTGCGCGATGAGGCCCACCGCTTCGTCATCGGCTCGCACCGCAAGCTGCGCAAGAAGGACATCCGCGAGGCGGGTTTGCAGGAGATTCCGGGCATCGGCCCGTCACGCAAACGTGCCTTGCTGCATCATTTCGGAACCCTGAAGGAGATCGAACGGGCCTCGATTGCCGATCTCGGCAAGGTTCCGGGGGTGAGCGCCGAGAGCGCCCGCAGGATTTTCGACTATTTCCATCCCCAGCCGGGGTGAACTAAGGGGGCCGCGGTCATATGGTCGTCGCATGCTGCACCCCATTTGGGGAGCGGGACGGTTGACCTTAGGGCACGAGCGGTATTGGTAGGACGGATGAACATCGCCACGACACGAGGGACGACCAGCCGCGCGATGTCCCTCCCGAACATCCTGACCTATGGCCGGATCGCCGCGATCCCGGTCGTGGTCGGGTGCATCTATGCACAGTCGATCATGGACGGTCCGCTGTGGCTGCGCTGGGTCGCGGTCGCCATCTTCATCGCGGCAGCAGTGACCGATTACCTCGACGGCTATTACGCGCGGATCTGGAATCAGCAATCGGCGTTCGGCCGGATGCTCGATCCGATCGCCGACAAGCTGCTGGTCGCATCCTGCCTGCTGATGCTGGCCGCCGACGGCATCATCCATGGCTGGTCGCTGTGGGCCGCCATCGTGATCCTGTGCCGCGAGATCCTGGTCTCGGGCCTGCGCGAATATCTCGCGGCGTTGCGGGTGAGCGTTCCCGTGACAAAGCTTGCGAAATGGAAGACGACCGTTCAGCTCATCGCCATCGGCTTCCTGCTCGCTGGCCCGGCCGGCGACGAGGTGGTGCCCGTGGTCTCGATGATCGGACTGGCGCTGCTCTGGGCCTCGGCGATCCTCACCATGTACACCGGCTACGATTATTTCCGCGCCGGCATCCATCACCTCATCAAGGAGGATGAGGGATGAAGGTGAAGTACTTCGCCTGGGTGCGCGAGCGCGTCGGCAAGGCCGAGGAGACCATCGAGCCGCCGGCGACCGTGCGCACCGTAGAGGAGCTGATCGCCTGGCTGTCCGGCCAGAGCGAGGCGTATGCCTACGCCTTCGAGAAGCCGAAGGTGATCCGCACCGCGATCGATCATGCCCACGTCAAATCGGACGCCGTGATCACGGGCGCCCGCGAGATCGCGTTCTTCCCGCCGATGACCGGCGGCTAGGCCATGACCTCCCCCGTCGCCACCTGCCCCGTCACCATCCGCATCCAGGAAGACGATTTCGACATCGCGCGCGAGATCGCGATCCTGACCAAAAGCCGGACCGACATCGGCGCGGTCGTGAGCTTTTCGGGCATCTGCCGGGCGGACGAGGACAGTTCGAAGGTTGCCGCGCTCACGCTCGAGCATTATCCGGGGATGGCCGAGGACGAGATCAAGCGCCATGCTGACGAGGCCGTTTCGCGCTGGCCGCTGAACGGCGTCACGGTCATTCACCGCGTCGGCCGGTTCGTGCCCGGCCAGAACATCGTGCTGGTGCTGACGGCTTCGCAGCACCGCCAGGCGGCGTTCCAGGCCGCCGAGTTCCTGATGGACTATCTCAAGACCAACGCGCCGTTCTGGAAGAAGGAAGAGAGCGCGACCGGCACCGGCTGGGTCGAAGCCCATGCCCGCGACGATGAAGCCACCGCACGCTGGACCAAATCCTGATGGCAAGAGCATCGAAAAAGACGACGCGCGGCCGCGCCGCCCCAAAACTCGCGAAAGCCGCACCGAAGCTCGCAAAAGTCGGCCGCGGCGAGCTGCTCACGCTGATCGATTTCGTGCGTTATGCGGTGAGCCGCTTCGCTGAGGCAAAACTCGCCTTTGCGCATGGCACGACCGATCCGGTCGCGGAAGCCGTCTTCCTGGTTTGCGAGTCCCTGCACCTGCATCCCGACCAGTTCGAGATCTTTGCCCATGCCTGCGTCACGACGGCGGAGGGCAAGACCATCCTCGACCTGATCCATAAGCGCGTCACCACGCGCAAACCGGCCGCCTATCTCGTCAACAAGATCTACATGCGCGGCCTGCCGTTCTATGTCGACGAGCGCGTCATCGTTCCGCGCTCCTTCATCGGCGAGCTGCTGGATTCGCATTTCGGTGGCGACGGCGAAGTGGGGTCCCTGATCGATGATCCCACGGCCGTCGAGCACGTGCTCGATCTCTGCACGGGATCGGGGTGTCTCGCGATCCTCGCCGCGCATCAGTTCCCGAATGCGACGATCGACGCCGTCGATGTCTCCAAGGGCGCGCTCGAAGTTGCCGCGCGCAATGTCGGCGAGCACGGGCTCGACGAGCGGATCACGCTCCACCGCGGCGACTTGTTCGCACCGCTCGGCGACGAAAAATACGACCTGATCATCACCAACCCGCCTTACGTCGACGCCGAAGGCATGGCCGCGCTGCCGCCGGAGTGCCGCGCCGAGCCGAAGCTCGCCTTCGACGGCGGCGCCGACGGTCTCGACGTGGTGCGCCGGATCCTGCGCGATGCGCCCGACCACCTGACCCCCGATGGCGGGCTGATCTGCGAGATCGGGCGCGGCCGCGAACTGGTCGACGAGGCCTTTCCGGAACTGCCGCTACTCTGGCTCGACACCGAAGAGTCCGAGGGCGAGGTGTTCTGGATCGCCGCCGCCGATCTCGGCTGATCCGTCACGGCATCTACGCGCCGCCCGGAACAAGTCAAATTCCGCCACGTTCATCCCCCGACGAATTTTTCGTTCTCGGAGGATGTCCGCATGCTCGCGCCATCGGGTGAATTGCTGCGCGCCGGCATGGCGCTCAAGATCAACCACCTCAAGCGCGCCGCGCGATCGTACATGCGCGACCGCACCAGCCAGGCCACGGGACGCATGACGTCCTATGCGGTCGCGGCAGGATTGTTCGCAGCGGCCGGGCTGTTCCTGATCGCCACCTTCTTTGTCGGCCTGATGGCCCTTTATCGTTGGGTCGCGATCTCCTACGGACAATTCTGGGGCTTTGGTGCGGTCGCGGCCGTGCTCCTGGTGCTGGCCGTATCCTGCGCCGGCGTGGCTCTGGCCCAACTGAAGCGTCGCGACAAGCCGATCGTGCCGCTTGCCAGCCGTATGCGCGTTGCCATCGCCACCCCGCGGATCCCGCGCGGAACGGTCAAGCAGGCGGTGAAAGAGGTCGCAACGACGATTCCGCTGGTGCCGCTCGCACCGGGCGAACGTGGCCGTGGCGGCAACGCCCTGTCGCCCCGGACCAACCGGCCCGTGCAACTTGGCCTGATGCTCGCAGCCGTCGGGCTGCTGGGCTTCACGGCCGCGCGCCGGCGGCGGCACGGCCACGGATTGGACGCCTGAAATGCGTGTGCGGCACACCGAGCAGTTCGACAGCTGGTTGCTGGTCGCCGCCACGGCCGTCTTCGTGCTGTCCGCGGAACGCTACTTTCAGGAGTCCGGCCTCATCCGGTCGGGGCCTCCGCAAGACCATCGCAAGAATGAAGCAAGTTCACCGGAAACGAGCCCGGCCGGCGCAGCCATGCAGCCCGGTCACGGCCGGCGCTCGAAAAGCCCCTTCGCAATCCCTTGGGCCGGTTGGAAGGATATCTTCTGGCGCACCTATCAGCGCATCGACGAGGACCGCCTGCTTGCGACCGCCGGCGGCGTCGTCTTCTTCGGGCTGCTCGCGATCTTTCCCGCCGTGACCGCACTCGTCTCGTCCTACGGACTATTCGCCGATCCCTCGACAATCAGCTCAAATCTTCAGACGCTCGCGATGATGCTGCCCGCGGGCACCTTCCAGATCGTCGAGGACCAGGTCGCGCGCGTGGTCTCGAACGGCAATACGGCACTGGGCGCCGCCTTCCTGTTCGGTCTCGGGCTCGCGATCTGGAGCGCCAATGCCGGCGTCAAATCCATCTTCGACGCCCTCAACGTCGCCTATGAGGAGCGCGAGAAGCGCAGCTTCATCAAGCTGAACCTGATCTCCCTGACCTTCACGGTCGGTGGCATCGTCGCACTCTTGTTGATGGTGGGCGCCGTGGTCGCCTTCCCGCTCGCCCTCGATCATCTCGGCATTGCGCCCGAGAGCAAGCTGATCGTCGCGCTCGCGCGATGGCCGCTGCTGCTCGTCATCCTGCTCGGGGCGCTCGCCATGCTGTACCGCTTCGCACCCAGCCGCGACGCGCCGCGCTGGCAATGGCTGAGCCTCGGCGCGGTGACGGCCGCAGTGCTCTGGATCGCCGGCTCGTCGCTACTGTCCTGGTATCTCTCCGCCTTCGCCAATTACAACGCGACCTACGGCTCGCTTGGGGCTGCGATCGGCCTGATGACGTGGATGTGGATGTCGGCCATCGTCATCATGTTCGGCGCCGAGCTGAACTCGGAGATCGAACGTCAAACCTTGCATGACACGACCACCGGGCGGCCCAAGCCGCTCGGCAGTCGCGACGCCGTCTCGGCCGACACGGTCGGCGCCGCTGCGCCGTCCTGACGACGACGGTCAGGCCGAACAGGCCTGACCGCATCTCGCGGGCACTCAGCGCTTTGTGATCACCGCTTCCAGATATTCGCTGTGCACGACGATCGTGCCGTCATCGGCGTGGTTGAACTCGCCGAGCAGCGCCAGGAGATCACGCTTCAGTGCGGCCTGGCCGCTCTCGTCGAGCGCGGCGAACGCCTTCAGCGTCGGCCCGTAGAAGGTCTTGAAGATTTCGAGCCAGTGGTCCGGCGAGCGGTAGCGGAACACGAACATGCGCGGCTCGGCCACGATCTCAGAGGCTTGGCTTCCGAACATCTCCTCGAGCCGCGCCTGCGTGCCCCAGAGCGCCGGCGACTTCACGCCGGCCGGCGGCGGCAAATGCTTGCCGATGGTCTTGAAGAGCTGGCCGATAAAGCCCTGCGGCGTCCAGTTGGCGAGGCCGATCTTGCCGCCGGATTTGCAGACCCGCGCCAATTCAGAAGCCGCCTTGTCCTGGTCGGGCGTGAACATCACACCGAAGGTCGAGACCACGACGTCGTAGCTCGCGTCGGCAAACGGCAGCGCTTCGGCGTCTGCCTCGCGGAATTCGACCGCCAGATGATCCGCGGCCGCCCGCTCCTGCCCGCGCTTGAGCAGCGCCGGCACGTAATCGGTGGATGTGACGTCACACCAGCGCCGTGCCGCAGCCAGCGTCGCATTGCCGTTGCCGGCGGCGACGTCCAGCACCTTGCTGCCGGCGCGTATGTCGAGTGCCTCACAGAGCTGCTCGCCGACGATCTGCAAGGTGGTGCCGACGACGGCATAGTCGCCGGACGACCAGGCGCCGTGCTGGCGCTGCTTGACGGCGGCGAGATCGGGTGCGGCTGGCTTGAGTGCGGCTGATGTCGACATGGGCAATTCTCCTGCGGTTGAAAACGCCGGGACGATAGGGCGCATGCGCATCGCTGGCCTTGAGAGCGGCGTTATTTTACGCTGAGACCGCCTTGATTTCCGGACGGGAGCCGAGGAGGAATTGTGACGTTCCAGTTCGAGGATTTCCTGCTCGACCCCGAGCGTCGTGAATTGCGGCGTGCGGAGACATTTCTGGCGCTCGAACCTCAGGTGTTCGATCTCCTTCTCTATCTCGTCCGCAACCGCGAGCGCGTGGTGACGCGAGACAATTTGATCGACGCGATCTGGAACGGCCGTGTCGTCTCGGAATCGACGCTGACCAGCCGGATCAATGCCGCAAGGCGCGCGGTCAACGACAATGGCGAGGAGCAGAGGCTGATCCGCACCATCGCGCGCAAAGGCCTGCGGTTCGTCGGCGAGGTCACAGAACTTTCGCCGGCAGCCACGCACGCTGCGCCAGGCAAGCCGGCCGCTTCGGCGCTGGCTGGATTGCCGCTCCCCGACCGTCCCGCCATCGCGGTGCTGCCCTTCATAAATTTGAGCGGCGAGGCCGAGCAGGATTATTTCTCCGACGGCATCAGCGAGGACATCATCACCGCGCTGTCGAAGCTGCGCTGGTTCTTCGTGATCGCGCGCAACTCCTCCTTCATCTACAAGGGCCGCACGGTCCATCTGCGGCAGGTCGCGGAAGAACTCGGCGTGCGCTATGTCGTCGAGGGCAGCGTCCGCAAGGACGGCGATCGCGTCCGCATCACCGCGCAGCTCAACGACGTCGCCACCGGCAGCCATGTCTGGGCCGAACGCTATGATCGCGAGCTCGCCGACGTCTTCGCCGTGCAGGACGAGATCACCGAAGCGATCGTCGCTGCGATCGAGCCGCAGCTCTACGCCGCGGAAAGCTTTCGCGCCCAGCGCAAGCCGCCCGACAGCATGGACGCCTGGGATCTGCTGATGCGCGCGCTCTCGCATTATTGGCGTGTGACGCGGCAGGATCACGTCGCCGCTCAAGCCCTGCTCGAGAAGGCCATCGCGCTCGACCCGAATTACGGCAAGGCGCTCGGCCTGCTCGGTACCAGCTACATGTTCACGGCGCATATGGGCTGGATGGACATGGCCAATGCGATACCGGTCGCCGAGCGCGCGGCGCGCGCCGCCATCCGGGCCGACGACGAGGATGCCTGGGCGCATAATGCGCTCGGCCACGTCAATCTGTTCGCGCGGCGGTTCGAGGATTCGCTCGCCGAGTTCGAGACGGCGCTCCGCCTCAATCCCAACTTCGCGCTTGCGCAGGGCTATTATGGACTGGCGCTCGGCTATTGCGGCCGCTGGCGGGATGCCGATGAGGCCGCACGGCGGGCCATCCGCCTCAGCCCGCGCGACCCCTATGCGCCGGTCTATTTCGGCATCGCCGCCTTTGCCCGCTACCTCGGTCGTGACTACGAGGAAGCCATCCGGCTGGCACAGGAGTCCCTGCGTCAGCGCAGCGACTTCGTCGGCGGGCATCGGGTACTGACCGCGGCCGCCGGCATGGCCGGGCAGACCGAGATCGCCCGCGCGGCTCTCAAGGAACTCCAGCGCACCCAGCCGAACGTGTCGCTGGCCTGGATCGCCGAATTCATGCCGATCAAGCTCGCCACCGACCGCGAGCACTACCTCGAAGGCTTTCGCCGGGCCGGACTCACGTGAACCGCAAGCAGCCGCTATCCCCTCGAATCAACAATGATGTTAAGGTCGCCCCGCTTGGGGGAGCATGAGGCGTGACGGGTTCGCACACTGACCCGTGTTTTCCCGGGTGAGGCTGTCAGCTCTTTGAGGCGTAACGCGCGGCATGATTCGCATTTCGACGATCTTCATCGCCATCTGCATGGTTCTGGTCGCGGCCTCGCTCGGGCTTGTCCTCTACTCGGTCGCCGGCATCAGCGGAACCGAGTCCGCCATCGTGGCGCTGACCGCGCTGACCTTCCTGATCCTCTACAACGCGGTCTCGATGCGGCTGCGCGACCGCAGTGACGTCGGCGGCCAGATCGCCGACCTCTCGCGCGGCACCGCCGACCTCGCCCGCCAGGTCGCCGAGTTCGGCCGCCGGCTCGCGGCGATGGAGGGGCGCATCGCCTCGGCCAATTCGACCAACTCCGACCGCATCCAGTCAGTGGTCGGCGAGATCAACGAGCTCGGCGGGCTGGTCAGGCAGCTCGCCACCACCGTGTCAGCCCATGAAGACCTCCTGGCCGGGGCCGCGCCGACCTCCTCCCCCGCTCCGGTCGCCCGGATAGAGCCGGAGCCGCCGCTCGACCTGACTGCGCGCTTCGAGGAACGGCCGGCCGCCGCTCCCCCGCTGCCCGCACCGCCGCCGCGGCCAACACCGGCGATCCAGACCCAGGCCGCCGTTCCGGTTCAGACGGCAAACGGCCGCAACCAGACCCAGTTACTGGCGACCCTTCGCAACGCCATCGACGAGAACCGTATCGACATCTTCCTCCAGCCGATGGTGACGCTGCCGCAGCGCAAGGTGCGGTTCTACGAAGCCGTGACGCGCCTGCGCGACGAGCGCGACCAGCTGATCGCCGCCGAGGAATTCATCAGCATCGCCGAAGCCTCGGGCCTGATCGGACGCATCGACAACATGGTGATGCTGCGCTGTGTGCAGGTGCTGCGGCGCCTGATGGTGCGCAACAAGGATGTCGGCGTGTTCTGCAACGTCGCGGCCTCCACGCTCGGCAATTCCACGAGCTTCGCGCAGTGCCTCGACTTCCTCGAGGCCAACCGGGCGCTGGCGCCATCGCTGGTGCTGGAGTTCAAGCAATCGACCTTCCGCAATCTCGGCCCGGCCGAGACCGAGAATCTCGCCGCGCTCGCCCAGCGCGGTTTCCGCTTCTCGATCGACCATGTCACGGACCTCAGGATCGAACCGCGCGAGCTCGCCGATCGCGGCGTGCGCTTCATCAAGGTGCCGGCGTCCCTCCTGCTCGACCCCAGGCAGGCCTCGACCTCGGACATCCACCCTTCCGACCTCTCCGACCTGCTCGGCCGCTTCGGCATCGACCTGATCGCCGAACGGATCGAGGGCGAGCGCGCAGTGGTGGACCTGCTCGATTATGACGTGCGGTTCGGCCAGGGGTTCCTGTTCGCGCCGCCCCGGCCATTGCGGCCGGATGGCGCATCTGCTACCGGCGGGATCTCGCCGAACCAGGCGCAGGACATTCAGGGATCCAATGGCTCCGCTTCCCCCAGCCCAGGCGCAACGTCGCTCGCGCCTCCGCCACAGCGCACCACCGGCAACGCGGCGCTCGCGCGCCGCATCTGATCGGCCGCACGCATCATGACCACACTGCATTTTGCCGAAAGCCTGCGCGAGCTCGTGGGCGGCGTTGACGTTGTGCTCAGCGACATCTGGGGCGTGGTCCACAACGGCCTGGAATCCTTCCCCGAGGCCTGCGAGGCGCTGCACACCTATCGCAGCCGTGGCGGTACGGTGATCCTGATCACCAATGCCCCGCGCCCGGCCGACTCCGTCCAACGGCAATTGCGCAAGCTCGGCGTCGCGGATGAGACTTATGACGCGATCGTCTCGTCGGGCGACCTGACGCGGCTCTATGTCGCCGAGCATCCCGGCCGCAAGATGTTCTGGCTCGGACCCGAGCGCGACAACTCGATCTATCGCGGCCTCGATGCGACGACCGCGCCGCTGGAAGAAGCCGACTACATCGTCTGCACCGGCCTCTATGACGACGAGACCGAGACGGCGGAAGACTATCGCGGCATGATGCTGAAGGCGCGCGAGCGCAAGCTGACGCTGGTCTGCGCTAACCCCGATATCGTGGTGGAACGCGGCGACCGGCTGATCTATTGCGCCGGCGCGATCGCGGAACTCTATCGCGAACTCGGCGGCGAGGTGATCTTCTACGGCAAGCCGCATCGCCCGATCTACGAGCGCGCGATGACGCTCGCCGGCGAACGCCAGGGTCACATGATCGACCGGAAGAAGGTGCTGGCAATCGGCGATTCCGTCCGCACCGACCTCACCGGCGCGCGCGAATTCGGCATCGACTGCCTGTTCGTCACCCGCGGCATCCATGCCGAGGAGTTCGAGGGCCTCGACCAGCTCGACCCGAAATCGGTGATGGAGTTGTTCGGCCACCCGCCGAAGGCGCTGATGCGCGAATTGAAGTGGTGATGGTGGAGCCCACGCAGGTGCTGCGGGCTTAGACCAATTGCTTAGACCCAAATGCCGTCATGGCCGGGCTTAGCCGTCCGAAGGACGGCGTCGCTTCCGCTCGCCTACGCACCGGCCATCCACGTCTTCATTTGCAGGATCCAAGAACGTGGATGCCCGGGACAAGCCCGGGCATGACGATCTCTATCGAGAGCTGCTGTGCGGTCAGGCGGCGCTTACGCGCTCGCCATGTCCGGGAAGACCGCTTCGATCTTGGTCTTCAGCGTCGCCGCGTTGAACGGCTTGACGATGTAGTTGTTCACGCCGGCCTTCTTGGCCGCGATCACGTTCTCGGTCTTCGATTCCGCGGTGATCATGATGAAGGGCGTGGTGGCGAGGTTCGGATCCGCGCGCACTTCGCGCAGCAGGTCGTAACCCGTCATCGGCTCCATGTTCCAATCGGAGATCACGAGCCCGTACTTCTTGCCACGCATCTTGTTCAGCGCCGCCGAACCGTCGCTTGCATCATCGATGTTCTCGAAGCCAAGCTGCTTCAGGAGATTCCTGATGATACGGATCATGGTGCTGTAGTCATCAACCACCAGAACCGACATCGACAAATCAACCGCCATCTCGACTCCCCCAACGCAAACCCAGGAAATATTACGATCGGACCAGCCGGGCCGCAGCCCCGTTGTTCCACATTTCAAGGACTAGCACCGAGGCGTTAAACAGCGCGTTAACTGGGGGCGCCTCCGAAGGACTGAAATCATGTTCAATGCGGCTGCCCCCCTGCCGCTTGACTTCGTCCGGCGGGTCAAGCCACGGTCCGCAGGTCCTGCCGCTTCGAGAATTCCCCTGATGGTCCCGCATTTTACCGTTATCCGCGACACAACGCCGGATTCCGCGATTTTGAGGGGCGCCGTGGTCGCCATGGGCAATTTCGACGGCGTTCATCTCGGCCATCGCGCCGTGATCGCAGCGGCCCTGGAAATGGGCCGGGCGCATGGCCGCCCTGCGCTGGCATTGACCTTCGAGCCGCATCCGCGCCGGTTTTTCAGCCCGAACACCCCGCAATTCCGCCTGACGGACGAGCGGGCCAAGCTGCGGCTTTTGGCCGGCACCGGGCTTGCCGGCGCCGTGGTCATGACCTTCGACAAGGCGAGAGCCGGGACCAGCGCGCAAGATTTCATTCACCATGACCTGATCGGGCGCCTCGGCGTCAGCGGAATTGCGGTCGGTTACGACTTTCATTTCGGCAAGGGTCGCGTCGGCTCGCCGAGCCTCCTGGTGAACGAGGCCCCCCGGCTCGGCATCGAGGTCGACGTGCAGGCCCATGTCGACATCGACGAGCGGCCGGTCTCCTCCAGCGCCATCCGGATCGCACTCGCGGAGGGCCAGCTCGACGAAGCATCCGCCATGCTCGGCGCGCCCTGGTTCATCACCGGCGAGGTGATCCACGGCGAGAAGCGCGGCCGCGACCTCGGCTATCCCACCGCCAACATCCGCCTCGATGCCAATTGCGGCCTCAAGCACGGCATCTATGCGGTACGGGTCGGCCGCGGTGCCGAGCGGCTGGACGGGGTGGCGAGCTTCGGCCGCCGTCCGACCTTTGATAATGGCGCACCCCTCCTGGAAATCTTCCTGTTCGACTTCAAGGGCGACCTCTACGGACAAGCGCTCGACTGCGCCTTCGTCGGCTTCATTCGCGAGGAGCTGAAATTCGACAGCCTTGAGGCCCTGATCCGCCAGATGGACGACGATTCCGCCCGCGCCCGCGCCATGCTGGCCGCCGCCCCGGACGCGTTTCCGAGGCTCGGCGTGATCGATTGAGGCCGAAAACCGGCCCCGCCGAACCTTTTGCGCTTCCCCCGCCCGGCTGCTATGGAGTGCCCATGTTTGCGCGGCGCATCATAGGGATTAGCGGCCCGGCTTCCGCCTGAGCCTTCGGCTCGGCGCAAGACCGGGATTTTGTCGTTTCACCCCGCGATTCCAGTCGCCATCCGTTTCCGCGCCCTTCCGAGCCAGTCAGCCCCATGTCCGAAAAGCCGCAAAAGTCCGACGCCAACGACTATTCCAAGACCCTTTATTTGCCGCAGACGGATTTTCCGATGCGCGCCGGCCTGCCGCAGCGCGAGCCGGAACTGCTGAAATACTGGAACGACATCGGCCTCTACGACAAGCTGCGCCAGGAAGCCCAGGGCCGCGCCAAATTCGTGCTGCATGACGGCCCGCCCTACGCCAACGGCAACATCCATATCGGGCACGCGCTGAACAAGATCCTCAAGGATGTCGTGACCAAGAGCCAGCAGATGCTCGGTTTCGACTCCAATTACGTGCCCGGCTGGGACTGCCACGGTTTGCCGATCGAATGGAAGATCGAGGAGGAGAATTACCGCAAGAAGGGCAAGCAGAAGCCTGATTTCCGCGACTCCGCCGCGATGGTGGCGTTCCGCAAGGAATGCCGCGCCTATGCGACGCACTGGATCAACGTGCAGCGCGAGGAATTCAAGCGGCTCGGCATCATCGGCGACTGGGATCATCCCTATCAGACGATGAGCTATCCGGCCGAAGCGCAGATCGCCCGCGAGTTGATGAAGTTCGCGGCCAACGGCACGCTGTATCGCGGCTCCAAGCCGGTGATGTGGAGCGTGGTCGAGAAGACCGCGCTTGCGGAAGCCGAGGTCGAGTACGAGGACTACACCTCCGACATGGTCTGGGTGAAGTTTCCCGTCACGTCACCGGCGCATGGCGCACTTGCCTCGGCAAGTGTCGTGATCTGGACCACCACGCCGTGGACGCTGCCGGGCAACCGTGCCATCTCGTTCTCGCCGAAGATCGCCTATGGCCTCTACAAGGTCACGGATGCGCTCGCGGACAACTGGGCGAAGACCGGCGATCTCCTGATCCTGGCCGATGCGCTGGCCGCGGAAGTGTTCAAGCAGGCGCGCGTCACGTCTTACGAAAAGGTGCGCGACATTCCCGGCGATACGCTGGACGCTGTCGAATGCGCCCATCCCTTGCGTGGGTTCGACGGCGGCTATGAGTTCATCGTGCCACTGCTCGCCGGCGAGCATGTCACCGACGATACCGGCACCGGATTTGTACACACCGCGCCGAGCCATGGCCGCGAGGACTTCGACGTCTGGATGGCCAACACCCGCGAGCTTGACGCGCGCGGCATCCCGACCGCGATCCCCTACACCGTCGACGAGAACGGCGCCTACACCGCACAGGCCCCCGGCTTCACCGGCAAGCGCGTGCTCAACGACAAGGGCGAGAAGGGCGATGCCAACGAGGCAGTGATCAAGGCGCTGATCGAGGCCGGCAAGATGCTCGCGCGCGGCCGCCTCAAGCACCAATATCCGCATTCGTGGCGCTCGAAGAAGCCGGTGATCTTCCGCAACACGCCGCAATGGTTCATCGCGATGGACAAGGACATCAGCGAGGAGGGCCACGCGAAGAAGGGCGACACGCTGCGCGCCCGCGCGCTGCATGCGATCTCGGTCACGCAATGGGTGCCGCCGTCGGGCGAGAACCGCATCAACGGCATGATCGCCAATCGTCCGGACTGGGTGATCTCGCGCCAGCGCGCCTGGGGTGTGCCGATCGCCGTGTTCGTGCGCGAGAAGAGCGACGGCTCGGCCGAGATCCTGCAGGACGAGATCGTCAACCAGCGCATCGCCGAGGCCTTCATGGAGGAAGGCGCCGACGCCTGGTACATGGACGGCGCCCGCGAACGCTTCCTCGGGTCCCGCGCAAGCGAGGACTGGAAGAAGGTCGACGACATCTGCGACGTCTGGTTCGATTCCGGCTCCACGCACGCCTTCGTGCTCGAGGATCGCCAGAACTTCCCGCAACTCGGCAACATCGTCCGCAAGATCGACGGCGGCAACGACACCGTGATGTATCTCGAAGGCAGCGACCAGCATCGCGGCTGGTTTCATTCCTCGCTGCTCGAAAGCGCCGGCACGCGTGGCCGCGCGCCCTACGACATCGTGCTGACCCACGGCTTCACGCTCGACGAGAACGGCCGCAAGATGTCGAAGTCGCTCGGCAACACCGTCGAGCCGCAGAAGGTGATCAAGGATTCGGGCGCGGACATCCTGCGCCTGTGGGTCTGCGCCACCGACTATGCCGACGACCAGCGCATCGGCCCGGAGATCCTGAAGAACACCATCGAGACCTATCGCAAGCTGCGCAACTCGATCCGCTGGATGCTCGGTACGCTGCATCACTTCAAGGCGAGCGAGAAGGTCGCCTATGCCGAGATGCCCGAGCTCGAGCGGTTGATGCTGCACGAACTGGCCGGCCATGCCGAAACCGTTCGCGAGGCCTATGCCGCCTTCGACTACAAGACCGTGGTCGCAAGCCTCTCGGCCTTCATGAACTCCGAGCTGTCGGCGTTCTACTTCGATATCCGCAAGGACACGCTCTATTGCGACCCGCCGTCCTCGCAGGCGCGCAAGGCCGCGCTCACCACGATCGACCTCTTGTGCGATGCCCTGCTGAAGTGGCTCGCGCCGATCCTGAGCTTCACCACCGACGAAGCCTGGCGGATGTTCCGGCCGGACGCGCAGCCTTCCGTCCATTTGACCCTGTTTCCCGAAGGCATCGAGAAGCTCCGCGACGACAAGCTCGCCGCGAAGTGGGAGACGATCCGCGACGTCCGCCGCGTCGTCACGGGTGCGCTGGAGGTTGAGCGCGCTGCCAAGAACATCGGCTCGTCGCTCGAGGCCTCGCCGGTGATCTATGTCGCCGACCGCGACATGCTGGCGACGCTGTTCGACACCGATCTCGCCGAGGTCTGCATCACCTCGAACTACGAGGTGCGTGAGGGCGAGGCGCCGGCGAACGCGTTCCGTCTCGATGCGGTACCCGGTGTCGCGGTGATCGTCGAGAAGGCGGTCGGCACCAAATGCGCCCGCTCCTGGAAGATCTCGCCCATGGTCGGTGAAGACCCTGAATACCCCGACGTCACCCCGCGCGACGCCCAGGCGCTGCGCGAATGGAAGGCGCTGGGGGTGGGGGTCTGATCCCCGGCCATGACCCCGCTTCGCGCCGGCATCCTCGCGGCCATCGTCACGCTCGTGGCCGACCAAGCCTCGAAGCTGTGGCTGCTGAACGGGTTCGACCTCGCCCGTAAGGGCGTGGTGAAGGTGATGCCGTTCTTCGACCTGGTGCTGGCCTGGAACATCGGCATCAGCTTCGGCTGGCTCCAGAACGACAGCCAGTCGGCGCAGATCGCGCTGATGGCGGTCAAGGCCGTCGCCGTGGTCGCCCTCTCCATCTGGATGGCCCGCTCACACACCCTACTGGCGACCGTCGCACTCGGGCTGATCATCGGCGGCGCGCTCGGCAACGGCATCGACCGCTTCGCCTACGGCGCGGTGGTCGATTTCGCCCTGTTCCACATCGAGATTGGTGGAAATACCTATAATTGGTACGTGTTTAACCTCGCGGACGTGGCCATCGTTGCTGGGGTGGCGGCGCTATTGTATGATTCCTTCCTGGGGGTACCCGCCGCAAAAGCGCCCTGATCCCGGCCGATACGGACCGGCAGGTGGAACCCTGCGTTTGCGAGGATTGGCCGCGTGCGAGCGGCAAAGAGCAGCAATCTGCCACAATATGGAACAGGTACAGTGATGCGCAGCTCCGAGACCAGCGGTTCGATGGTTCGAGACCCCAAAGCGGGGTTCTGGCGGGCGTTGAAATTGTCCGCTGTTGCGCTCGGCATCGGTCTCGTCATGTCGGCAGGCGCGGCCCGCGCCGGTGACGACGACGAGGATGATGACGGGATGACCTTCGAAGAGAAGATCATCGACAATCTGATGTCTGGCATCGGTGCCAAGAGCATGGAAAAGCCCGGCATCGAATACCGCGAGCGCTCCCCGCTGGTCGTGCCGCCCAAGCTGGACCTGCCGCCTCCCGCGACCCAGGCCAAGAATGCACCGAACTGGCCCAAGGACCCCGAGGAGAAGCGCCGCAAGGAAGCCATTGCCGCGCGCAAGAAGGCTACCAAGGAAACGGAAAACTGGCAGGCCGCCCGGCCTCTGACGCCCGCCGAGATGAAGGCCGGCGAGGTCGCCGCAGCCCCCCGTACAAGCAATGACCCGATCCAGCCGGGCACCAACGCCAACCCGTCGCTCAGTCCCTCCGACCTCGGCTACGCCGGTGGTCTGTGGAATATGATGAGGGGCAGCAACAGCTCCGAAGAGAAGAAATTCACCAGCGAACCGCCGCGTTCGTCGCTGGTCGAGCCGCCGCCGGGCTACCAGACCCCCTCGCCGAACTACGCCTACGGTGCCGGGCCGGACAAGTCGCGCCGGACCTATTTCGACATCATGTCGGGCAAGGAAAAGGAATAACAGCCTTCCTGCCCCACCGCGACATCCTGACAGGCGCCAACATGGCACCCGCGGGTTATGCACGCCGGGCACCGTCTGCAAATTGCCAATCAGTAACTTGCCTACGCGTTGAGTTCTCTGCTTCGTGACGCGAAGCCTCAGCCGCACGGTGTAGCATGCCGTGCCTCCGAGCCGGACATCCGGGCTCGGCCTTTTCATAAGGATTATGATGTCCTCTTACCGATCGGCCGCCTGCCTCCTCGCCGCGCTGCTTTCGACGAGTGTCCTCTCAACCGGCGCCACGCTCGCCCAGACCACGGTGACATCGGCCCCACCCGCCAGCTTCACGCTCGGCAACGGCATGCAGGTCGTGGTGATCCCCGACCACCGCACGCCCGTGGTCACGGAGATGATCTGGTACAAGGTCGGCTCGGCCGACGAGACGCCAGGCAAGTCCGGGCTCGCGCACTTCCTCGAACATCTGATGTTCAAGGGCACCTCGAAGCATCCGGTCGGCGAATTCTCCCAGACCGTGCTCCGCGTCGGCGGCAACGAGAACGCCTCGACCTCGGTCGACTACACCAACTACTACCAGCGCGTGCCGAAAGAGCAGCTGCCGACCATGATGGAGTTCGAGGCCGACCGCATGACCGGCCTGATCCTCAAGGACGAGAACGTGCTGCCCGAGCGCGACGTCGTGCTCGAAGAATACAACATGCGGGTCGCCAACAATCCGGACGCGCGGCTCAACGAGCAGATCATGGCCGCGCTTTATCTCAATCATCCCTACGGCCGGCCGGTCATCGGCTGGCACCAGGAGATCGAGAAGCTCGACCGCGAGGATGCGCTCGCCTTCTACCGCCGCTTCTACGCGCCGAACAACGCGATCCTTGTGATTGCCGGCGACGTGGAAGCCGCCGACATCCGGCCGCTGGTCGAGCGGAATTTCGGCTCCATTCCGGCCCAGCCTGCGATCCCGGCGCGCCGCGTCCGTCCGCAGGAGCCGGAGCCGGCGGCGCCGCGCACGGTCACCCTGGCCGACCCGCGCGTCGAGCAGCCGAGCCTGCGCCGCTACTATCTCGTACCGTCGGCGACGACCGCCGCGGCCGGTGAAAGCGCGGCCCTCGACGTGCTGGCACAGCTGATGGGCAGCGGCAGCAATTCCTATCTCTACCGCGCCCTCGTGGTCGACAAGCCGCTCGCGGTCTCCGCCAGCGCCAGCTATTCGAGCATCTCGCTCGACCCGACCCAGTTCGCGATCTCGGCCTCACCGAAACCGGGCGTCAGCTTTGCCGATGTCGAGCAAGTGGTCGACGGCGTCATCGCCGACATCGCACAGAACCCGATCCGCGCCGAGGACCTCGAGCGGGTCAAGACCCAGCTCATTGCGGAAGCGATCTACGCCCAGGACAACCAGGCCGTGTTGGCGCGCTGGTATGGCGGCGCGCTGACCACGGGCCTTTCGATCGAGGACATCAGGAGCTGGCCCGACCGCATTCGCGCGGTCACCGCCGAGCAGGTTCGCACTGCCGCGCAGAAATGGCTCGAGAAGAAGCGCTCGGTGACGGGCTATCTGATCAAGGACACCAGTGCCGCCAAGCGCGAGGAGAAGCGTTCGTGACCTATCCCTTCCTTCGACGCGTTGCATTCTCCCTTGCCACCGGCGCGGCACTCGCGCTGGCTGCGGTCTCGCCCTCACAGGCGGCTGCAAAAATCCAGCACCTGACCTCGCCGGGTGGCATCGAAGCCTGGTTCGTACAGGATGCGACCGTGCCGCTGATTGCCATGGAGTATTCCTTTGCCGGCGGCTCGGCGCAGGATCCCAAGGACAAGTCCGGCGTCGCCAACCTGGTCGGCGATCTCCTCGACGAAGGCTCCGGCGATCTCGACTCCAAGACCTTCCATGAGCGGCTCGACCGCCGCGCCATCGAGCTCTCCTTCAGCGCCACCCGCGATACGTTCCGCGGCAGCCTGCGGATGCTGCGCGACAACAAGGACGAAGCCTTCGACCTGCTCAGGAGCGCGCTGACCTCGCCGCATTTCGACACCGCCGATGTCGAACGCATCCGCTCACAGGTGATCTCGGCCCTGCGCCGCGAGACCACCAATCCGTCGTCGCTGGCGAGCCGCAAATTCCTGGAGGTCGCCTTCGGCGATCATCCCTATGGCCGGCAGACCAACGGCAACCTCGACAGCGTGCCGACCATCACGGTCGCCGACATGAAGGACTATGTCGGCCGCGTGATTGCGAAGGACGGGCTGAAGATCGCGGTGGTCGGCGACGTCGATCCGGCCACGCTCGGCAAGCTGCTCGACCACACGTTCGGCAGCCTGCCCGCAAAGGCCAACCTCACGCCGGTCGCCGACGTCGAGGCTGCAAAGCCACCGCAGCGCGCCTTCGTGCCGCTCGACGTGCCGCAGACCGTGATCACCTTCGGCGGGCCCGGTGTGAAGCGCAGCGATCCGAACTTCATGGCCGCCTATATCGTCAACCACATCCTGGGCGGCGGCGGATTGTCCTCGCGGCTCTATCGCGAGGTGCGCGAGAAGCGCGGGCTGGCTTATTCCGTGTTCGAATCGCTGCTCTGGATGGAGCATTCGGCGGTCTTCATCGGCAACACCGGCACTCGTGCCGACCGCGCCGGCGACACCATCGACGCCATCGACAAGGAGGTGCGCCGCATCGCCGAGGAGGGCCCGACGCAGAAGGAGCTCGACGAGGCCAAGTCCTACCTCAAGGGCTCGCAGATGCTGGCGCTGGACACCTCCTCGAAGCTCGCGCAGGCGCTGCTGCAATACCAGCAGGACAAGCTCCCGATCGACTATATCGAGAAGCGCAACGGCATCGTCGACGCCGTCACCCTGGACGACGCCAAGGCGGCCGCCAAGCGCCTCTGGGGCCAGGGGCTTCTGACCGTCGTCGTCGGCCGCGCCCCGCAGGCCGCCGCGCAACCGGCCGCGGCACCGGCGACGAAGTCGAACTGACGGTCGCAGTAACGTCCATACGTCTTATGAAATGGCCGGGTTCGCCCCGGCCATTTGCGTTTCCACGATGCACCATTGCCGAACGTAGACGTCCGCGATATGTCCGGACATCACGAATGGTGCCATCATGCTGCGGATATCCCGCGATCTCGTCATCGACGAGGACGATATCGAGATCGGCTTTGTCCGCGCCTCCGGCCCGGGCGGGCAGAACGTCAACAAGGTCTCGACCTCGGCCCAGCTGCGTTTCGACACCCGCAAGCTGACCTTGCCGGAGGACGCGGCGATCCGGCTCGCCCGCATTGCCGGCCAGCGCATGACCAAGGACGGCGTGATCGTGATCCACGCCCAGCGCTTCCGCACCCAGGAACGTAACCGCCAGGACGCCATCGACCGGCTCGTCGAGATCCTGACCGAGGCGATGATACGGCCGACGCCACGACGTGCGACGCGGCCGACCTACGCCTCCAAGCAGCGCCGGCTCGACGGCAAGAAGCGCCGGAGCGACATCAAGGCAGGGCGGGGCGGCGGCCGCTTCGACGACTAGCAAACGCAACCGAAAAACTCCGGCCGCAACGCGACCGGAGTTTTGCCGTTTGACCCGGCGAGACTAGTAACGCTTGGATGGGGCTGCACCGCCCGTCGTGGGATCGTCGGCGGTCCCCTTGTGCGCAGCGCTGCCTGTGGTGCCGACCGTACCCTTGGTGCCTTTGGTCGACTTCATGCCGGTCTTCTCGCCCGCCGCACCCGGCTGAGCACTCATCTCCTCATCGCCGCTGCCCATCGTTCCGCCTTGCATGGGTTTGCCTTGCATGGTGCCGCCTGTCTTGGCGGGTGGCGCGCCTTGCGCGAGCACGGGCGTCGCAATGAGAGCCGACAGAGCGCATGCGATCATCGAGGTCTTCACCAACTTCATCCATTTCTCCTGGATTTTTTCGCGATGAACGGCTCGGCGGCTCCCTACGCCGCTCGTCTGCACCGGACCATTGCATCGCGTAAAGAGTTCAAGCGGCGCACTCGCCATGCAATGCGCATGGTGTGGTGATCGTTTAGGGATTTGACGGCGGTTTCGCGGAATTGTGCTCCGCATATAAGGCATTGCGGAACACACGCGGCCACGAATATCTCCGCGCGTCGCGAAACAGCCCGCTACTACCACCGCATCTTTGACGCCGCCTAGAGTTTGCGCACGTTGATGTGAACGGGCGGATTCTTGGCGATGCGCGCAGTCGTGCTGGGATTGTGCACCGCGATGGTGCTGGTGGTGCGGGTTGCCGATGCGCAAATGCCCCTGCCCGCCGCGAAGCCACCGGATGGCGCCACGCTTTTCAAGCAGCAATGCGCGGTGTGCCACACGACAAGCCAGTCGGAACCGGCGCGGCAAGGCCCGCCACTGGTGAAGATCGTGGGCCGCTCCGCCGGCAAGGTCGAAGGCTTTAGATACTCAGAGGCGCTGTCGAAGGCGGACTTCGCCTGGGACGAGACCAAGCTCGACGCATGGCTCACCAATCCGCAAGCCGTCATTCCCGGCGTGACCATGGTCTACCGGCAGGCGAAGGCGGAGACGCGCGCCGCCATCATCGTCTATTTGAAGGAGCAGAACTGAATGGCAAAGCCCGTTCATTCCATGATCCGCGTGCTCGACGAGGCACGCTCGCTCGGCTTCTACAAGCGCGCCTTCGGTCTCGAAGTCGCCGACCATCTGAAGTTTTCGGACTTTGCCCTGATCTATCTGCGTCACCCCTCCTCACCTTTCGAGGTCGAGCTGACGGTGAATTTCGATCGCAAGGAACCGTACCAGCTCGGCGACGGCTACGGCCATCTCGCCGTGGTGGTCGAGGATCTCGATGCCGAACATGCCCGCTTCGAGCGCGAGAAGCTCGCGCCGGGACCGCTGCGCGACTTCAAGCACGACGGCAAAACGCTGGCGCGATTTTTCTTCGTCAGCGATCCCGACGGCTACAAGATCGAGGTGATCCAGCGAGGGGGTCGTTTCGGCTGAAACAAATCAGAAAAATCCAAATCACAAAATCCACGGAGGAATGCCATGAGAGAAGTCGATCGTCGAAGCAAGCACAGCCGCCGCGTCTTTCTCAAGGGCGCGGCAACCGCCGTTCCGGTCGTCGCAGTCGCGACCAGCGTCGCCGTCAGCATCGAAGACGCCTGGGCCGATGATGCCAGCACACTCTCGCCCGCAACGATGAAGACGCTGCTGAAGGTTGCGCGCGACATCTATCCGCACGACGTCCTCGGCGACAGCTATTACATCACCGCGATCAAGCCGTGGGACGGCAAGGCGGCGAAAGACCCCGCCGTCAAGTCGCTGATCAGCGACGGCATCACGCGGCTCGATCAGAACGCGCGCGATCGCCACAAATTGGCTTACGCCGAAGTGCCATGGGAAGCCGATCGCGTCGTGCTGCTGAAAGAGATCGAGCAGAGCGACTTCTTCCAGAAGGTGCGCGGCGACCTCGTTGTCTCGCTCTACAACCAGAAAGAGGTCTGGCCGCGGTTCGGCTACGAAGGCTCCTCCGCCGAACACGGCGGCTACATCAACCGCGGCTTTGCCGACATCGACTGGCTGCCCAAAGCCTAAGTCGCACCCCAACGGTTCAGGAGAACGCATATGGCAAAATTCGATCTGAACGACTCCAGCGTTGTGGTGATCGTCGGCTCCGGTGCCGGCGGCGGAACGCTGGGCAACGAGCTCGCGCAGAAGGGCGTCAAGGTGGTCATCCTCGAAGCCGGCCCGCGCATCGAGAATCAGGACTTCGTCAACGACGAATGGGAGAGCTTTACGCAGCTCGCCTGGACCGATGCCCGCACCACGTCGGGGACATGGCGCGTCGCTAGGGATTTTTCGGGCCTTCCTGCCTGGATCGTCAAGGCGGTCGGCGGCTCGACGACCCATTGGGCCGGCGCGTCACTGCGTTTCGACGAACATGAATTCAAGGTCAAGAGCACCTACGGCAACATTCCCGGCGCGAACCTGCTGGACTGGCCGGTCACGCTTGCCGAGATGGAGCCATGGTACGCCAAGGCCGAGAACAAGATGGGCGTGACGCGCACCAACGGCATTCCCGGACTTCCAGGCAACAACAACTTCAAGGTGCTCGAAGCCGGCGCAAGGAAGCTTGGCTACAAGACGGTGCACACCGGCAACATGGCAATCAACAGCCAGCCGCGCGATGGACGTGGATCGTGCCAGCAGATCGGCTTCTGCTTCCAGGGCTGCAAATCCGGCGCGAAATGGTCGACGCTTTACACCGAAATCCCCAAGGGCGAGGCGACCGGCAATCTCGAAGTCCGGCCGAGCAGCATGGCGGTCAAGATCGAGCACGATGCCGGCGGCAAGGTCACCGGCGTCGTCTACGCCGACGAGAGTGGCGCGATGCAGCGCCAGAAGGCGCGCATCGTCGCGGTGGCCGGCAACTCGATCGAGAGCCCGCGGTTGCTCTTGAACAGTGCTTCGACCATGTTCCCCGATGGCCTCGGCAATTCATCGGGTCAGGTCGGCCGCAACTACATGCGCCACATGACCGGCAGCGTCTATGCCGTGTTCGAGAAGTCGGTGCACATGTATCGCGGCACCACCATGGCCGGCATCATCCGCGACGAGTCGGTCAACAACCCGAAGCGCGGCTTCGTCGGCGGCTACGAGATGGAGACCCTGTCGATCGGCCTGCCCTTCATGGCGGCGTTCCTCAATCCCGGCGCCTGGGGACGTCCGTTCACCGCAGCGCTCGACGGTTATCCCAGGATGGCCGGCATGTGGCTGGTCGGCGAGGACATGCCGCAGGAGACCAACCGCATCACGCTCGATCCGGTCGTCAAGGACAAGCATGGGCAGGCCGTCGCGAGCGTGCATTTCGACGATCATCCCAACGACGTCGCGATGCGCGCGCATGCCTATAAGCAGGGTGCGGCGGTCTACGACGCCGTCGGCGCCACCGTGACCTATCCGACGCCGCCCTATCCGAGCACGCATAATCTCGGCACCAACAGGATGAGCGAGAAGCCGCGCGACGGCGTGGTCAACAAGTTCGGGCAGAGCCACGACGTCAAGAACCTGTTCGTCTCCGACGGCAGCCAGTTCACCAGCGGCGCGGCCTGCAACCCGACGCTGACCATCGTCGCACTCGCGATCCGGCAGGCGGATTACATTGCGGGTGCGATGCAGAAGAAGGAGATCTGACGGTCCAAAGAAAACTGTGTTCTCTCGCCGTCATTGCGAGCGAAGCGAAGCAATCCAGCATCCCACCGCGGTGACGGTCTGGATTGCTTCGTCGCAAGTGCTCCTCGCAATGACGGCGGAGGGAGTTCGGTAGTCTCGTAGCCCGGATGGAGCGAAGCGTAATCCGGGGGGCTCGCGAGTGAGCTGAATCCCGGATTACCGCGCTTCATCCGGGCTACGCACTTTTGTTGGGATAGCTACTCGGCCGCGTCGAGAATCGGCGTCACGGAGGCCTTGAACTCCGGCACCGTCACCATGCTCTTGGAACGATAGATCAGGCAGGAGCAGCGCAGCAGCGAGGCAAAATTGTTGACCTCGCCGTGATGGTCGAGCACCTCGTTGTAGAGCGTGGTCAGGAACTTGCCGACGCTCATGTTCTCCTTGGCCGCGATCTCCTCCAGCGTGTCCCAGAACGCCATTTCCAGCCGGATCGAGGTGCAGTGCCCGCCGATCCGCAACGAGCGGGTCTGGGATTCGTAGTCGCGTTGGGGCTGGTGCGCGAAGAGATGGCACATGGCGTCCTCCCGTCCTGTTGCCATTTTTTCACGATGCTACACCGCTGTCCGGCCCCCCACAATCAGGACCGTCGCAGGGCAACCGCTCCGTCCCGGTTGCGCAATTTTCTCGAACGCCCAATCCCTTCAATGTGATAGGCATCCCTCTTCCCCAGGCCGCCACACGGCTGTTGCCCAACACATGCTTTTGACGCAACACGGCCTAGAATAGAGCCGTCAGCGAATCCAGATCGAAAGCCCCATGCCCGTCCGCCAGCTGCCAGAGCAAGTCGTCAACCGCATCGCCGCCGGCGAGGTGGTCGAACGTCCGGCAAGCGTGGTCAAGGAACTGGTCGAGAACGCCATCGATGCCGGCGCGAGCCGGATCGACGTCTTCACCGATGGCGGCGGCCGGCGGCGGATCGGGATCACCGACGACGGCAGCGGCATGACCGCGAAGGACCTCGCGCTCGCGGTCGAGCGCCACGCCACCTCCAAGCTCGATGACGAGGATCTGCTCCAGATCCGCACGCTCGGGTTCCGCGGCGAGGCGCTACCCTCGATCGGCTCCGTCGCGCGTCTCTCCATCACCACGCGGCACGCGAGCGAACCACATGCCTGGGCGCTGTCAGTCGAGGGCGGCGACAAATCCGAGATCATGCCGGCGGCGCTGGCCCACGGCACGCGCGTCGAGGTCAACGACCTCTTCTATGCAACGCCCGCGCGGCTGAAATTCCTGAAGACCGACCGCACCGAGGCGGAGGCGATCCGCGAGGTGGTCAGGCGCCTGGCCATGGCGCGGCCCGACGTCGCCTTCACTCTGGCCGGCGAGGAGCGCGCGCCGGTGACCTGGACCGCCGCCCTGCCCGGCGCCGCCGGACGACTGACGCGTCTCGGCGATATCCTCGGCGCGGAATTCCGCAGCCACGCCATCGAGGTCCATGCCGAGCGCGAGGGCGTCGTGGTCGCCGGCTATGCCGCGGCGCCGGCGCTGACCAAGGCCAACGCGCTCGGGCAATATCTCTTCGTCAACGGCCGCCCCGTGCGCGACAAGCTGATCCTCGGCGCGGTGCGCGGGGCCTATGCCGATTATCTGCCGCGCGACCGCCATCCGGTGCTGGCGCTGTTCGTCACGCTGGATCCGCGCGAGGTCGATGCCAACGTGCATCCGGCCAAGACCGAGGTGCGCTTCCGCAATGCCGGCCTCGTGCGCGCGCTGATCGTGCACGGGCTGAAGGAAGCCCTCGCGCGCGAAGGCCGCCGCACCGCCGCCAACAGCGGCGAGAGCGCGTTGTCCTCGTTCCGGCCGGCGTTCACGCCGCGGCCTGCGAGCTGGGACTGGCGCGCCTCGCCATCCGCCCCGGTCGCACCGATGCCGTCGTTCGAAGGCTCCGCCGCGCCCGTCTTCGCCGAGCGCGCACAGGCGGCATTCGATGTCGGCGCGCCCAGTGCGGACGTGCGGATCGAGGCACAGCCTGTCAGCGATCTCGTCGACCGCCCGCTCGGCGCGGCGCGCACGCAGATCCACGAGACCTACATCGTCTCGCAGACCCGCGACGGCCTGATCATCGTCGACCAGCACGCCGCGCATGAGCGCATCGTCTATGAGCGGCTGAAGGCCTCGCTCGCCGCCAACGGCGTGCAACGGCAGATCCTGCTGATCCCCGAGATCGTCGAGATGGACGAGGCCACGGTGGAGCGGCTGCTGGAGCGCAGCGAGGAGCTTGCCTCATTTGGGCTGGCGATCGAGTCCTTCGGCCCCGGCGCAGTCGCGGTGCGCGAGACGCCGTCGCTGCTCGGCAAGACCAATGCAGGCCGGCTGCTCCGCGATCTCTCCGAGCATATGGCCGAGTGGGACGAGGCGCTGCCGCTGGAGCGCCGCCTGATGCACGTCGCCGCCACCATGGCCTGTCATGGCTCGGTGCGTGCCGGCCGCCGGCTGCGGCCGGAAGAGATGAACGCCCTGCTCCGCGAGATGGAGGACACCCCGAACTCCGGCCAGTGCAATCACGGCCGGCCGACCTATGTCGAGCTGAAGCTGAGCGATGTGGAGAAGCTGTTCGGACGGCGATGATTTCGTAGGGTGGGTAAAGGCGCGCAGCGCCGTGCCCACCATCTTTCCATGATTACCATAGGTGGTGGGCACGCTTCGCTTTGCCCACCCTACGGCAGCGAAGCTACGGTCTCTTCAAAAACACGAACTCCGTGTCGTCATAAGCCCGCCGCTCCAATTCCTCGTACCCTTCCGGCGTCACGAATTGCGCGGCCTTCGCCTCTTCCACCACGAGCAGTGCGCCCGGTGTGAGCCAGCCGCCATCGCGCAAGCTCGCGAGCGCCTTCTCGGCAAAGCCATTGCCGTAGGGCGGGTCGAGGAACACCAGCGAGAACGGCTCGACCGGATGCGCGGGCCCGAGATCAGTGGCATCGCGGCGATAGACTTTCGTGACGCCGCCGAGGCCGAGCGTCTCGACATTGTTGCGTAGCAGCGCCCGCGCCTCAGCGCCGTTGTCGACGAACAGCGTGAACTTGGCGCCGCGCGAGGACGCCTCGATGCCGAGCGCGCCGGTGCCTGCGAACAGATCGAGCACGCGCGCATCCTCGATTGGATCATCGTAAGCGTGCACGAGAATGTTGAACACGGACTCGCGCAGCCGGTCCGCCGTCGGGCGGATGTCGCGCGAGGACGGTGAGGCCAGATTGCGCCCCTTCAATCGACCGCCGACGACGCGCATCTAGATGTCTCCGTCATGCCCGGGCTTGCCCCGGGCATCCACGTTCTTCAACCGTAGACGCAAGCAAGACGTGGATGGCCGGGTCAAGCCCGGCCATGACGACCTGTGGCGGCGCGTCAGCGTCGTATCAACCATTGGCCTTACTCGCCGTCCCGCGGCGTCAGGTCGCGCTTGCCGTGATAGCCGCGCTTGGGGCGGCGCGGCGGGCCGTAGCCGTTGGCCTCTTCCTCGTTGCGCTCGCGCGCTTCCTCGCTGCCGGTCCGCTGCACCAGCACGCGGCGGCCCTTGCGATCGTTGATCACGGCACGCTTGCTGGCGGGCTTCTTCTCGCTCGGCGGGTCGTCGACGCGCGAAGTCGATTTCGAGGGCACGTCGAACTGCGCGCCCGACTTCTCGATCACCTTGTCGCCGAGCTGCTCGCGCAGCACGCGCGACCTGATCTCCTCGACCTGGCCTTCGGGGACCTCGCCGAGCTGGAACGGACCGTAGGACACGCGGATCAGCCGGTTCACTTCGAGCCCGAGATGGGCGCAGACGTTGCGCACCTCGCGGTTCTTGCCTTCGCGGATCGCGAACACCAGCCAGACATTGGCGCCCTGGTCGCGCTCCAGCGTCGCCTCGATCGGACCGTATTTGACGCCCTCGACCTCGATGCCGTTCTTGAGCTCGTCGAGCTGCGCCTGCGTGACGTCGCCATGGGCGCGGACGCGGTAGCGGCGCAGCCAGCCGGTGTCGGGCAATTCGAGCGTGCGCGCGAGCCCGCCGTCATTGGTGAGCAGCAGCAGGCCTTCGGTGTTGAAGTCGAGCCGGCCGATCGAGATCAGGCGCGGCAGGCCTTCAGGCAGATTGTCGAACACGGTCGGACGCCCCTCGGGATCGTCATGCGTCGTCATCAACCCGCGCGGCTTGTGATAGAGAAACAGCCGCGTGCGCTCACGCTCCGGCAACGGCTTGCCGTCGACGGTGACGACATCGTTCTTGGTGATGTCGAGCGCGGGCGAATTGATGACGCGGCCGTTGACGGCGACGCGCCCCTGCGTGACCATCTCCTCGGCGTCGCGGCGCGAGGCAAGGCCCGCACGCGACAGCACCTTGGCGATGCGCTCGCCGGCCTTCTTCGGCTTCGGTGCTTCGTCCCGGCGCGGGCGGCCCTCGAAATCCCGATCTCGGTCCCGATAGGCGCCGCGGCCGCCGAAAGCGGGGCGCTTCTCGAAGATCCTGCTGTCGTCCTCGTTGTCGCGGCGCGGACGGTCGCCAAAACGACCTTCACTGCGCGGATGCTCGTGCCAGTCGGAGCGGCCCTCGGAGCGCTCGCGCGGCCGATCGAATTTCGGCCGGTCGCGGAACGGACGATCGCCCGATGCACGGTCGTCGCGCGAGCGCGAAAAGCGCGGACGGTCCTCACCGCGGCCACCATCGCGACGATCGTCGCGCTTCTGCCAGGGCTTGTCCTCACCGCGATCGCGACCGCCAAAATCCTTGCGCGGCCCGCGATCCGGTCCGCCTCGCGAAAACTTCCGGTCCTCGAATTTGCGTTCGGGGCGCTCGCCACGCGGCGCGCGATCACCGCGATCGAAATTCGGGCGGTCGCCACGCGGCTTGAAGCTGCGCTCGCCACGATCCTCGCGCGGCCCGCGATCCCCTCCCCGCGAAAATTTTCGTTCGCCGTCGAACTTGCGTTCCGGCCGGTCGCCGCGCGGCGAATAGGGCCGCTTGTCGCCGAACTTCTTGTCGCCGGTCCGGCCGGCCGGACGGGAGTCGTCGCGGTCCCGACTGCGCGGCGGACGATCGTCGCGGCCATGGGACGGGCGATCACCGCGCGGCTTGAACGAGCGCTTCTCGCCGTCGCGCGAAGAGCGATCGGAAAACGGACGGTCGCCACGCGGCTTGAAGCTGCGCTCGCCGCGCCCCTCACCGCCGCGATCGTCGCGCTTGAATTTCGGACGGTCGCTGAAATCGCGGCGCGGGGCATCGCCCTCCTCGCGGCGACGGAACGGACGGCTCTCACGGTCGCCACGGGCCGGGCGGCTGTCACGGTCGCCACGGGCCGGGCGGCTGTCGCGATCACCCTTGCCCTCGAAGCCGCGCTTGGCGAATTTCTTCTCGGGGCCGCGCGCCTTGCCGGAACGGCCCTTGGATGGGCCCTTGGCCGGGCCGCGGTCACGCCGGCCGCGGGAATCGTTGTCTTTGTCGCTGTCGCGAGGCATGAATAATCTCACTCAGGGGTGGCGCGAGAGCATTGTGCGCGCTCGTTCCGAGCCGCACGCTCAGGCAAAACCGGTATTCACTCTTGCTGAAGGCGGAGCTACTAGCAGGTTTCTGGCAATGATACGAGGCATGAAAGCCCCTTCTTTCATGGATTTGGCGCTCAAGACGGCCGAAAACGCCGGAAAATCGGGCGAAGTTCCGATCGGGTGCGTGGTGGTCCGGAATTACGAGGTCATCGCCACCGCGGCGAACCGGACGCTGACCGATCACGACCCGACGGCCCATGCCGAGATCATTGCGCTGCGCGAGGCGGCCAAAAAGATCGGCAGCGAGCGCCTGGTGGACTGCGACCTCTACGTGACGCTCGAGCCCTGCACCATGTGTGCGGGCGCCATCTCCTTTGCAAGGGTCCGGCGGCTCTATTACGGCGCCGCCGATCCCAAGGGCGGCGCGGTCGAGTCTGGCGTGCGATTTTTTGCCTCGCCGACCTGCCATCACGCGCCGGACGTCTATTCCGGGGTCGGCGAGAGCGAGGCGGCGCGACTGCTCAGGGAGTTCTTTCGGGAGCGGCGCTAAGGCGCGAGGAAGAACTCGCGCAGCGCCTTTGCGGTGACGTCGGGGTTTTCCTCGGTGAGGAAGTGGCCGGAATCCACCGGCATGCCGTCCACGTTCGTCGCCCACTGCTTCCAAGTGTCGAGCGGCGTTGCGGCGGCCTGGGCGATGCCGGCATTGCCCCATAGTGCGAGCATCGGGACGGTGATCTTCTTGCCGGCTTCGAAATCGGTCTTGTCGAGGTCGTAATCGAAATAGGCCCCGGCGCGGTAGTCCTCGCACATCGCATGCACGCGGGCGGGATCGCGGAACGGCGCGATGTAGTGTTCGAGCGCGCGCTCGTCGATGGCGTCGAGCGTCTTCGACTTGGTCTGGCTGGCCATCTTGAAGCGCAGGAAGAACTCGCCATTGCCCGAGATCAGCGTTTCCGGCAGCGGCGCGGGCTGCGCCAGAAAAGTCCAGTGGTAGATCTTCAGCGCGTAGGCGCGGTTCATCCGCTCCCAGTAATTATAGGTCGGCAGGATATCGAGCACGGCGAGCTTCGACAGCCGGCCGGGATGGTCGAGCGCGAGGCGATAGGAGACGCGGCCGCCGCGGTCGTGGCCGGCGAGCGCGAAATGCACGTGGCCGAGTTGCTCCATCGCCTCAACCATAGCTTTTGCCATCGCGCGCTTGCTGTAGGGGGTGTGCAGCGCGTCGCTCCCGGGCATGTCGGACCAGCCATAGCCCGGCAGATCGGCGATGATCAGCGTGAACTTGTCGGCCAATTGCGGCGCCACGCGGTGCCACATCACGTTGGTCTCGGAGAAGCCGTGCAGCAGCAGCAGCGGCGGCCCCTTGCCGCCGACGCGGGCGAAGATGCGGCCCAAGGAGGTGTTGATCCATTCGGAAGCGAAGCCGGGATAGAGATCGGCGAGATCGGACATGGGTTCCATCACCTCAGAACAAAAATGTCGAAAACAACCCCATGCACAGTAGCACGGCGCCATCGGCGAGGGACGCTAAGCCCAACAACCGATTGCGCATTTTTGGAATCTCGATGTGGCGGAGCCGTGACGCCGCTTGCTTTGCCCGGCGACCGGAAAAAACGCCGTCAGCCCTTGGCCTTCTCGGCTTCCACCGCCTGCCAGCCGATGTCCCGGCGGCAGAAGCCTTCCGGCCAGTTGATGCGGTCGACAGCCTGATAGGCGCGCGCCTGCGCCTCCGTCACGGTCTTGCCGAGCGCACAGACATTGACCACGCGGCCGCCGTTGGCGAGGATCGCGCCGTCCTTCTCAACCGTGCCCGCGTGGAAGATCTCGACGGTCTCGACCTCTGAGGCGTCATCGAGGCCCTCGATGCGCGTACCCTTCTGATAGTCGCCGGGATAGCCCTTCGCCGCCATCACCACCGTGAGCGCGGATTCCGGATACCAGCGCAGATCGAAATGCTTCAACTCCCCGTCGCAGGCGGCGATGAACGCCGGCACGATGTCGGACATCATGCGCAGCATCAGCACCTGGCACTCGGGATCGCCGAAGCGCACGTTGAACTCGAACAGTTTTGGTCCCTGCGTCGTCAGCATAATCCCGGCGTAAAGGATGCCGCGGAACGGCGTGCCACGCTGCTTCATGCCGGCAACCGTCGGCAGGATGATCTTGGCCATGATCGCGTCGTGGATCGCGGGCGTGACCAAAGGCGTCGGCGAATAGGCGCCCATGCCGCCGGTGTTCGGGCCGACGTCGTGGTCGAACACGCGCTTGTGGTCCTGCGCGGAAGCGAGAGGAATGGCGGTCTCGCCGTCGCACAGCGCGAAGAAGCTGATCTCGCGGCCCGGCAGAAATTCCTCGATCACGACCTCGGCGCCGGCCTCGCCAAAGGCGCCCTCGAACATCATGGCGATGGCGTCCTCGGCCTCGCGCACGGTCTTGGCGACCACGACGCCCTTGCCGGCGGCAAGGCCGTCGGCCTTGACCACGATCGGCGCACCCTGGCTCTGGACGTAATCGCTGGCGTCCTTGGCGTTGGTGAAGCGCTTGTAGGCGCCGGTCGGAATGCCGAATTCCGTGCAGAGCGCCTTGGTGAACCCCTTGGAGCTTTCGAGCTGGGCAGGGATCTTGTTCGGCCCGAACGCCTTGATGCCGGCGGCGGTGAGGTCGTCGACGATGCCGGCGGCAAGCGGCGTCTCCGGACCGACCACCACGAGCCCGACTGCATTCTTTTTGCAGAAATCGATCACGGCCGCATGGTCGGCGACGTCGAGCGCCACGCACTCCGCCTCGCGCGCGATACCGGCATTACCGGGCGCGCACCAGAATTTGGTCACCAGGGGGGAGGCTGCGATCTTCCACGCCAGGGCATGTTCGCGGCCGCCGGAACCGAGCAGGAGAATGTGCATCGAGGGCTCGAAAAAAGGGGTTTGCTGGACGCGAGGTCGCACGAATCGCGGCGCGTCTCAAGGGGTGTTGCCCCACCCTCCCCGTCATTCCGGGGCGCGCGCGCTTCGCTGTTTCCCTTCTCCCCTTGTGGGAGAAGGTGGCGCGAAGCGCCGGATGAGGGGTCTCCACCCGCGGAAAGACTTTTTGATGAGGAGTGAACCCCTCACCCTAGTGAGGCTGCGTCTACCGTCCTCGCTGCCCTCTCCCGCAAGGGGAGAGGGCGCAATAATCGGCATCGCAGCGCTAGCCCTGCTTCCCCGCAATGATCTCCTGCAACGTTGCCACGTGCCGCGCGAAGGCGCCGCGGCCGGTTGCGGTCGCGGTGACCGTGGTTTGCGGCTTCTTGCCGACAAACGCCTTGTCCACCGAGACGTACCCCGCCTTGGCCAGGGTCTCGATATGCGCGCCGAGATTGCCGTCGGTGGCGCCGGTCAGCTTCTTCAGCCGGGCGAATTCGAGGCCCGCCGCCGCCGGGAGCGCGTTCAGCGCCGCCATGATCTTCAGGCGCAGCGGTTGATGGATGATGTCGTCGAGCTCGGCCATGTCTAGCTCCGCCGCATCCAGAGGCCACCGACGAACAGCCCGCCGCCGTTGACGACCGCCATCCACAGCAGGAACGGCATGCCGGGAATGTAGACATATCCGATCAGCGTCAGCGCGATGATCGAGGCGCCGATCACGATGAAGGCCGTGCCGAACCACACGCCCGCCAACATGTAGAACAGCATGATGTAGACCGGCCAGAACGTCGTCTGCTGGCGCGGCGTGAATTGGCCGAAGACGCAGCAGAAGATGCCGAAGGCAACGATGAACAGGAACGTCAGCAGATAGCGGCGGTCGAACGTACGGATGCGGGATCGCGCATAGTTATAGGCATTGATGGCGAAGAGCCCGGCGGTCGCGAGGACGTAGACGCCGATCCAGAAAGAGAGCCCATAGCGCGGCCAGAGCCAGCTGGAGATGTTGCCGGCGAAGACGAGCACGCCCCACATCAACATGACGAGACTTGAGACCTGGTAGATCTGCGACTGCCGCACGCGGCGGACGGTATCGTTGATGTCCGCCAGCGCGTCCGTGGCTTGCTTGCTGTCGATCATGACTGCCCGCTCCCGCGGGTTGCCACGTCCTCGGCGATCGCCGAGACCGCCTTCGGATTGGTGACCATGCCCATGTGGTTGATGCCGTCGAGCACCTTGACGTCGACCGACGGTTTTGTCGCCTGCACGGCCTCGGCATATTTGCCCGAGATCATCATCTCGTCCTCAGCGCCGCCGAAGATCGTCAGCGGATGCGTCACGGCCGGCAGATCGAGGCGATAGCCGCGCGTCGCAAAGTTGCGCATGAGGCGATCGGAATAGGTCGGCACCAGGATCCGCTCGGAGTTCGGCGGCACCGCGAAGGCGAGCACCGGGAGCTGCGAACAGCAGTCGATGCCGAGCTTGCGCAGCGCGGCGAGAGCGAAAAGGCGCGGCAGGTCGGCATTGGCCCAGCCGCCGGAATGCGGCTTGTTGGTCGGCGCGTCGTAGCCGAGATAGGGCGCGATCAGGACAGTGCGGACGAACAGGTCCTGAATGATGGGCGTCGCGGCGATACGCAGCGAGAAGCCGGCGCCGGCGGAATGGCCGATCAAGGTCAAGGGCAAATCGGGCGCGGCCTTACGGACATGAGCGACGAAGTCGACGAGATCATCCTCGAGCTGACCGACATAGCCGATGTCGCCGCGCGTGCCCGAGGCGCCGTGCCCGCGCATGTCCAGCGCCCAGGTCTCGACGCCGCGCGTGGCCAGCGCCGCCGTCAGCGCGTGATTGACCGTGGCGGAGGAGGCCGAGGAGCCATGGATGAAGATGGCGCCGCGGTCGGTGGCCATTCCCTTCGGCGCGTAGTGGCGGAAGCCGAGCCAGGTGCCGTCGCGAGCCTGGAAGCGCTCCAGCGGCGGGAGGGTGGACCAGTCGATCCCCTTGGCGGAGTCCGAGACAGAGCGCATCTCGGCAGGCCGCTCCAGCGGCGTCGCGATCAGGGCGGTGAGCAGCAGCGCGACCGCGCCGACCGCGCATAGCCCCCATTTCAGCACGTTCAGAGCACCTCGCAGCAATCGCACCGCCATGACGCAAACTCCGTTAAATCGCCCTTCAATAGAGAACTCTATATTGCAGAGTACTCTTTAGATCAATCCCCGGATTGGCGCCGCGCGGCGAAAATCCTTAACGTCGGGTCCGACCCCAAAATGCCGAATCGTTTGCCTATGCCGCCTGCGGAACCACTGCTCAACGCCCCCGAATTCACCGTCTCCGAGCTCTCACAGTCCCTGAAGCGGACGGTCGAGGACGCCTTTGGCCATGTCCGCGTCCGCGGCGAGATCTCTGGTTTCCGCGGCGCCCACTCCTCCGGCCATTGCTATTTCGCGCTCAAGGACGAGAGCGCCAAGATCGAGGCGGTGATCTGGAAGGGCGTGCACGGGCGCATGCGCTTCAAGCCCCAGGAAGGGCTCGAGGTCATCGCCACGGGCAAGCTCACGACCTATCCGGGCTCATCCAAGTACCAGATCGTGATCGAGGCGCTGGAGCCCGCCGGCATCGGCGCGTTGATGGCGCTGATGGAGGAACGCAAGAAGAAGCTCGCCGCCGAAGGCCTGTTTGACGAGGCCCGCAAGCAGCTCTTGCCCTGGCTGCCCGAGGTGATCGGCGTCGTGACCTCACCAACCGGCGCCGTCATGCGCGACATCCTGCACCGGCTGGAAGACCGCTTTCCCCGCCGCGTGCTGGTGTGGCCGGTCAAGGTGCAGGGCGAAGGCTCGGCCGAGCAGGTCGCGGCCGCGATCCGCGGCTTCAACGCGCTACCCGAGGGCGGCAAGATTCCGCGGCCCGACGTGCTGATCGTCGCGCGCGGCGGCGGCTCGCTGGAGGACCTCTGGTCGTTCAACGAGGAGATCGTGGTGCGGGCTGCGGCCGAGAGCATGATCCCGCTGATCTCGGCGGTGGGACATGAGACCGACATCACGCTGATCGACTTCGTCGCCGACAAGCGCGCGCCGACGCCGACGGCGGCAGCCGAGATGGCGGTGCCGGTGCGCAGCGACTTGTTCGTCGAGGTCGCCGATCTCGGCCGCCGCACCCGCGCCTATTGGCAGCGCGCCCAGGAGAGCCGCCGCAGCGAATTGCGTGCCGCCACGCGCGCGCTGCCGGCAGCCGGCGACCTGCTCGCGATCCCGCGGCAGCGGCTGGATTCGGCGGGCGCGTCACTGCCCCGCTGCCTCAAGGCCAACACGCACGCGCATTTCCGCAGGTTTACCGCCGCCAGCGCCAAGCTGACGCTGCGGGTGCTGCACGGGCAGATATCGCAGGCCGATCACCGCCTCACCGTAAGCGGCGAGCGGCTCGGCCTGTCCGCGCGCTCGCTGCTGCGGCGACGGCGCGACCGCTTTGCCGGACTCGAGGTGCGCTTGCGCGCCTCAAAACTCTCCAACGCGCAGGCACAGCGCAACGCGATTCTCCGCCAGCGCGAGCGCACGCATCGTCTGGCCGAGCGTGCGGGCCGCGCGCTTGTCACGCTGTTGCAGCGGCTGGATGCCCGCGTCGAGAACAGCGGCAAGCTGCTCTCCGCTTTGTCGTATCGCGGCGTGCTCGCGCGCGGCTTCGCCTTGGTGCGGGATGAAGCCGGCCATCCCCTGCATTCGGCGGACGCAATCGGCCCCGGCGCACGCGTCGAGATCGAGTTTGCAGATGGACGCGTGGGTGCGACCGCGGATGCGGATCGTGCGGCGCCGACGCCAAAGCGTGCGCCGTCGCAAGCAAAGCCGGCCGCACAGGACGCAAAGCCCGCGGCGAAGCGCGTGGCGAAGCCGGTGGATCAGGGCAATCTGTTCTGAGGCGCGAGGGCGGCTTGGAGTCGCCATGGCGAGCACTCTCATCCTCGTCATTGCGAGGAGCTCTTGCGAACGAAGCAATCCAGAGTCCCTCAACGGAAAGGATTCTGGATTGCTTCGCTGCGCTCGCAATGACGGAGTATGCGGCGGCCTATCGGCAGGACAATCCCGCGTCGATCGTGGTCCAGAAGCCGCAATGTTCCGCCGCGCGTTGCGGCGCGCCGGCGTGGGCTTCGAACAGGAAGATCGCGACGGTGAAGACGATCAGTGCGGATGAGAAGAGGACGAAGCGGTTGCGCATGAGGACTGCGTTTAATCGACATCATGGTCGAATGATGGCGCCGCCACGTGCTGAAACCACAGCGACACGCGATACGTAGATTCACGGTCGGCCATTATCCGTGCAGGGCGGTGGTCGATGCGGGGCTGTCCGCCAAATTTGTTCCTCGGGCGGCCCCGCTTCCGCCTTCGCTCTAGCGAGCTACGGCGGGACAAGTCCGCTCCGCCGGGCGACGAGACCATCGCTACCGCGCCAGCCACTCCGCGACTTCCCGCTGCGACTCCGCGCGTGCCTCGGCGTCTGTGCCGAGATGGCCGTGCTCGGGCGCGCCAGCGTCGATGGTACCGGCAGCAGCGTGCAGCGGCGTATTGGCGCGGTCGAAATCGTGATAGGCGTCGGGATAGACCACGATGCGCGTAAGCGCGCTGCGGCCGCGGGCGCCGTCGACCATCTGGCGGCAGGCCGGCGGCGACGAGACGTCGTCATTGGCGCCGATCAACACCAGGGTCGGCACCCGCGCGCTCCAGCCGAGGCCGGCGGAGATCCGGCAGTCCGGATAGAACGCAATCGCGGCGCGAAAATCCGGGCCCAGATCGCGCGCTGCGCTCTGCGGGCGCACGGCCCAGAGCAGCGCGCTGGCGCCGTTTGCCCAGCCGATCAGGCTGACACGATCGCGCGCCACCCAACTCTGCTTCATCAGCCAGGCGCGCGATGCCGCGATGTCGGCAACGCGCTCGCGGCGCGCCTTGATGTGGCTCTCCTTGACGCGGCATTGCGGCCCGAGCTCGCGCGAGCCGTAGCTGTCCGGCAGCAACACGGCGTTGCCTGATCTCAGCAATTGCAGCGCCCAGTCGCGATAGCGCGGCAGTACCGGTTCGGAATGATTGCCAAGGCCGCCGCAGCCGTGCAGCGCGATCACGGTCGGAAACGGCCCCTCGCCTTCGGGCTTGTAGAGCTGCGCATGCAGGATTCCGGACGACAGCGGAATGTCGATCTGCTGCGGCGCCGGCGCGGCGTGCGCGGCCGACATCAGGAGCATCAGGAACAGGGTAGTCAGTCGAAGGCGCATCGGACTCTGCCGTTGGATCCTTCGTCCAAGCACTATCACGCGGAAACGGCGCCAAAACATCACAAACCGGTGGGTTTACCGGGCGGACAAGCCACCCTATCTATGCTACATCCGGTCCAACACATCGTGCCCTCCAGGGTTTTCCACGGAGAGGCCTTCCACGGAGACTTTCGACCGTGCTGAACAAGTTCGGCCCCTCGGGCCATGGCGAAGCGCAGGTGCAATATCTCGATGGCGACTTCCGCGTGATCTCGCCGGGGACCTTCGTGCGCTGCGCGATCACCGACACGCGCATCCCGCTCGACGAGTTGAAGTACTGGAGCGTGGACCTGCAAGAGGCCTACGCCACCCCTGCCGCCGTGTTGCAGCGGCATTTTCCTGGCGCGCTGAAGCCGCAGCCGTGAGGCCACCGGCACGCGACTATTGCTGTTCCGTGCCATCGCCGCCCACACAGGTCCTGATAAAACTCTTCCTGGGCTCGCCGACAACCTTCTGATCGATGGCCTGCTTCAGGCAATCCACCCGCGCCTGCGCCATGCACAGCTGCATCTGATCGCGCTTGTCCTGGCCCTTCAGGCTTTGCGTCGTTGCAAGACATGTGACGCGCTTGGTCGCAGGAACTGGCACCGTGCTGATTGGAGCAGCGGGCCCCGCCGGCGGCGTCGGCTGCGCAAACACGGGCGCAATGACCAGACACACAAGGCTGGCAGCGACGGCTGCGGATGGCAGTTTCATCGGATTCTCCTGATCGACTGGAACCGATAGGCGCGTTGCGATGAATGTCGCCTGAATGGCAGGCTGCTGCAGGATGGGCACAGCGGGGCCTGCCGACGCAGTACGAGCGATACAGCTTTTCGCGCGGCATGGGGATGGCGACGATGTTCGCGCGCACCTGAACTGTGCGTCTCACAGCCGAAATGATCTCCGTGGTGCCGATCCGCGTTGCATCGAATAGCGCTTGCACTCCCTGGTGAGTCATTTCGCGCTGTGGTTGGATTCCTTGCTGCGATTCGGCGCCCTTAAGTTGTTCGACGAAGTTCTGGTGAAACAGAGGGCTGCTAAACTGCATGTTAGGTAATTGGCCCTGCTCCTTTATCGCGCAGACAATCAAGTCAACCAAACGGCCATCGAGCTTTGGAATTGGCGCAGTCTGTGAACGGGCTCATATCGAAGAGCCATCTGACGGGCTACGATCACCTCGAAAATTCGCGGTGGAATATTTGCAAATCGAAAGTCAAAGGATGGGGGTGATCATGCCCACCATACTAGACATGCTCTATCGTGAATATTGCCGCGCCCGTCTCGCTGAAATGCGGAAACAGCTTCTGATCACAGCTCAACGCTCTGAAGCTCCCGAAGCGCATCATCATCTTGCGGATCAGGGTGACGATGAGAGGACGGACGCACAACGCAAGACCGGTCACGGCTTGTCGCATTGAAGCGGCTCCGAGACCGGCGGACTCTCCCGCGTAGCAGTGACCAAGCAATTGGCGGCAGTTTGGGAGCAAGCGATGAATACACCTGAATGCTATACTGTCATGGTGACCTGCGTCTCGTGCCTGACCATCATCGGAATGATGGCCGTTGGAGCCTGGTGAGTGGACTGACCGCTGAATCGTTCAGTCGGCCCCATGGCGCCGGACGCAGCACGCGGCGTACCGCATCGTCCATCAATGGTCGCCGGAAGGCCTTGGCCTCACGTCGGTTTGCAGAATTGATTCTTGCTGTGACGTGAGCGTTGCCGCCGCTTGATACGACTGCGGCGGCTTCGCTTCGGATCCGGATGTCAGCCTCCGGGCGGGGTATACGAAGAACGCAGTTTCGCCGCGTTCTGGCGGACCTGCTTGATCTCGTCCTGCGTGAACAACCTGGTCAGCTTCACGTTCTGCAGGGTACCCGCCGTGACGGTCAGACCGGAAATGGCCGGAGCCGCGCTCGGATCAGGCACATCGAAAATCACCAAAACGCCTGGGCCGTCGGCCGCAACGCTGTACATCGAAATCAGCTTGCCCCCGGCCGCTTCGATCAGTTTTCTCGCCGCCTCCTGGCGATTGGTCGTGGGATTTTCCAAAATGGCGTTGAGAGCGCGTGGTGTGTATTGTCCAGTGAGGCAAAAATGCATGGCATGTTCTCCTCTGAGCTTTTGGCAATAACTCTCCTGCCGTTCCGAACTGATCGTAACGGTCTCGCATCTGAAATGATGAAGGTACGTTGCCCGCCGTGGGCATAAACGCCGCCGATGATTGCCGGGAGTTCGGCACGTCCCGGTGACGGCTCTCATGCAAGGCTACATCAACTCCCGAACGTGCGGAAGACAATTCATCCGCCGCGACATGTCGCCCCGATCTATTGTCGCATATCGCGCGCGGTGTTCGGCTACGGCGGAGTCGCTTTGCCCAGCCAGCGAGATCATCGCCTGCTGAACCGCCGCTCGCGCGCCTTGTAGAGATGATCGCTGATCAATTGCCGGAGCGCTGCCGGATCATCGAATTCGAGCTGCACCGCGAACGGCACAATGCCGTCGGGCGCGCCCTCGCGGCCGCGCAGGCGCGCAAGATCCTTTTCCGTCGTCACCAGCGTGAGTTGCTCGCGCTGTGCCTCGGCTGCGAGCGCGGCGATCTCGTCCTGCGAAAACATGTGGTGATCGGCGAAGGGGCGCGTGCGCGCGACCTCGATACCGCAGGCGCGCAAGCTGCGGAAGAAACGCTCGGGATCGCCGATGCCGGCGAACGCAAGGACTCGTTTGCCGAAGAGCTGCGCGACCGAGGCCGCATCCGGCTTCAGGCGCGCGCGCAGCTCCGGCTTGTTACGCTTCGCAAGCTCCGCCGCGACATCGTCGGCGGCATGGCCATTGCCGATCAGCACCAGCGCATCGGTGCGCGCGAGCTGCGCCTTCAGCGGCGCGCGCAAGGGACCGGCCGGAAACACCTTGCCGTTGCCGAGGCCGCGCTCGCTGTCGATCACGATCAGGGAGGCGTCCTTCAGCAGGCGCGGGTTCTGAAAGCCGTCGTCCATCAGGATCACGGTCGCGCCCTGCGACTTCGCGAGCGCGACGCCTTCGAGGCGATCGTGCGCGACCGTAACAGGAACGTCGCGCACCATCATCAGCGGCTCGTCGCCGATGTCGGAAGCGGTGTGGCGCTCGCGGTCGACCATCACCGGCCCCTTGAGGCGTCCGCCATAGCCGCGGCTGAGCACCACCGGCGTCTCGCCGAGCTCGCGCAACAGCTTCGTCAACGCGAGCACGGTCGGCGTCTTGCCGGCGCCGCCGACATGGTAGTTGCCGACGCAGATCACGGGGATGCCGGCGTCAAAGCCCTTGCGCAGCATGCGCCGTTCGGTGATCGCGCCATAGAGCAAGCCCAACGGCCGTAACGCATGAGACTTGAAGGAACGCGGCCGGTACCAGAAGGCCGGCTCACGCATTGGCGGCCCCCATCTCGATCCGCAGCTGCAACAAATAGGGCTCGAGCGCGGTCATGGTACGATTGAGCGCACCGCCGAGATCCTCGACCACGCCAGAACCTGCGCGCTGCATCTTGTCGCGCAACGTGGGATCGGCCAGCAACTGGCCGAGCTGCTTGACCAGAGCCTCCTGCGTGTCGGTCTGGCGCGCACCGCCGCTGCTGTCGAGCGCCTCGTAGACGTCGGCGAAATTGAAGACGTGCGGACCATGGACGATCGCGGCACCGAGCTTGATCGCCTCGATCGGATTCTGGCCGCCATGGCGGATCAGCGATCCGCCCATGAACACGACCGGCGAGAGGCGGTAGAACAGGCCGAGCTCGCCCATGGTGTCGGCGACATAGACGTCGGTCGCGGCCGTCGGCAATTCCCCGTGCGAGCGCAACGCCGACTTCAGGCCCGACGCCGTGATCAAGCCCGCGATCGAGGCGCCGCGATCCGGATGCCGCGGCACGATCACCGTCAGAAGCTGCGGAAAGAAACCGACGAGGCTGCGATGCGCCGCGACCAGCATCTCGTCCTCGCCCGGATGGGTCGAGGCCGCGACGATGATCGGGCGGCCGCGCGTCATCGCCATCAGCCGTTCGAGTTTGGCGGGATCGGCCGGCGGCGCCAACACGTCGAGCTTGAGATTGCCTGTCGTGACGACGTCGCGGCCGCCGAGCGCGGAGAAGCGCTCGGCATCGGTCTTCGATTGCGCAAGGCAGATGTCGAACCGCGACAGCAGCGCCGAGATGGTGCCGTACATCCGCCGCCAGCGCGGGAAGGAGCGCGGCGACATCCGCCCGTTGATCAGGACCATCGGCACCCGGCGCGTTGCGCCCGCCAGGATCAGGTTCGGCCACAAATCGGATTCGATGAACAGCGCCAGCGACGGCTTCCAGTGATCGAGGAAGCGCGCGACATAGCGCGGGGAATCATACGGCACGTATTGATGGATGACGTCGGGCGGAAAGCGCTTTGCGACGACGGCGGCGGAGGTGACGGTGCCGGAGGTGAGCAGGATGCGCAGATTGAGGTCGCGCAGGCGCTCGATCAGCGCCGCTGCGGCGAGCACCTCGCCGACGCTGGCGCCATGAATCCAGACCAGGGGGCCGTGCGGACGCACGTCCCGGGACAGGCCCCGCCGCTCGCCGACGCGGGCGGGATCCTCCTTGCCCTGCTTCAGCCGCCGCTTGATCAGCGCCGGCGCAAGCGGCACCAGGCCCGACGCCAGGCGCCGGTACATCCGCAGCGTTATCGGCAGCGAATTAGCCATCTTGGGGCCCCGGACGGCCGAGTTGCGCATAGGCGCGGCGGGTCGCCTCGTTCAAGGTCTCTTCCAGCTCCAGCCGCAGCGCTTCCATGGTGGCGGCGTCGGCATCCGGCGGCACGTGGATTTCCTTGATGCCGACCAATGCGCCCCGCCCAAACGGCAGGTTGATGGTGGTGCGATCCCAGTTCTTGAGCCGGATGAAGCGGCTGGTCGCCATCGCGAAAGGCATGATCGGCCGCCCCGATTCCCGTGCCAGCATGATGATGCCGAGCCCGGCCACGCGCGAGCGCTTGGGGACATCGGCGGTCAGCGCGACATTACAACCGTCCTGGAGCGTGTGCACCATTTCCCTGAACGCCCCCACCCCGCCCTTGCGGTGGAAGGCACCGCCGTGGTCCCCGGAACCACGGATCAGGCCGATGCCGAGCCGCTCGACGGCGATTGCGTTGAACTCGCCGTCGCGATGCCGCGAGATCAGGACCTTAGCCCGGTAGGACTCCTTTTTCTTGATGAAGGGCGTGAGAAAATGCTGGCCGTGCCAGAAGGCGAAGATCGCGGGAATCTGCGGCTCGACGATCTCATAGACATCTGGCGGATCAAACGTGAATTTGTTGGTCCGCCAGACCAGACGCAGATATTCGGCCGCCAGAACCCCGACGGCACGCTGAAGCCAGCTGCTTCGCAGCGTATTGCGAAGCAGTTTTTTCAACGCGCCGGTTCTTGATTCGGGTCGAGCAGCCGATGGAGATGGACGATGAAATAGCGCATCTGCGCGTTGTCGACCGTGCTCTGCGCCTTGGCGCGCCAGGCGACGTGAGCGGACGCATAGTTCGGGTAGAGGCCGACGATCTCGACGTCGTCGAGGTTCTTGAAGGTGTTGTGCTCGAGATCGAGCAGTTCGCCGCCGATGACGAGATGCAGCAATTGTTGCGGGGCACTATCTGGCATGGGTTCTGTTCCTAACGGGCTGCCCGGCAAAGCAGTGTTCGAGAAGCACGGCGGACGCACTCAGGGCAAGGGACGATTTCGAAAATGCGCGACGATGCCCGCATGACGATCGCGACCCGCTGCCACCAGCACCCCGTGCGTGACTTCCCGGCGGTTATAGAGGATGGGATCTCCGGAGAGGTCGCTCATCCTACCATCCGCTTCCTGCACGATCAAATCGGCCGCGGCAAGGTCCCAATCATGGCTGTTGCCCCCCGCAAAAGCCGCATCCAGCATGCCATCGGCGACCCGGCACAGGCGCAGCGCGAGCGAACCGATTCGCGGATGCAGCTTGATGTCGCCGAGTGACGGCTTCAGGCGCTCGACAAGGGGCTTCGGGCCCGCGACGCGCGAGAAGTCGAGTTCGGATCCGGACGATGCCCGCACGGCCTTGCCGTTCAGCGTCGTGCCCTGCCCGCGGGCCGCGAAGAAGAACTCGTCGGTCGTCGGCGCGAACACGGCAGCCAGCACCGGCGCGGCATCCTCGACCAGCGCGACGCTGACGCACCATTCGTCATGGCCGCCCAGATAATTGCGGGTGCCGTCGATGGGATCGACCACCCAGGTCCGCCGCCGCGACAGCCGCACCTCGTCGTCGGCGCTCTCCTCGGACAGCCAGCCATAATCGGGCGTCGCAGTGCGCAGGCGCGCTTCGAGCAAATCGTTGACGGCGATGTCGGCTTCCGACACCGGCGAGGACGCGCCCTTGGTCCACTTCCTCAACTCGGTGCGAAACATCGACTGCGCGAGGCTGCCTGCTTCCCGTACCGAGTCTTGCAGCAGCGCCGCGTCGCGCGTCAGGATGGTTTCGTCTGTCGATGTCGCGTCAGCGTCCGCCAAGCGTCAAACCCTCGATGCGCACCGTCGGCGCATTGACGCCGTAGCGGAATTCGAGATTGTTCGCCGGCTGCATCGACTTGAAGATCTCGAACAGATGGCCTGCGATCGTCACCTCGCTGACGGGATAGGTCAGCTCGCCATTCTCGATCCAGAAGCCGGAGGCGCCGCGGCTGTAATCGCCGGTGACGCCGTTGACGCCCGAGCCGATCAGGTCGGTGACGTAGAAGCCCTGCTTGATGTCGGAGATCAGCTCGGCCGGGGTCGGCGTGCCCGGTTCGAGATGCAGGTTGTACGGGCCGGGCGAGGGCGAGGACGAGACGCCGCGATGGGCGTGGCCGGTGGTGGTGAGGCCGAGCTCGCGCGCGGTCGCGCAGTCGAGCAGCCAGGTGGTCAGCACGCCCTCGTCGACCAGCGCGATCTTCTTCACCGCGACGCCTTCGGCATCGAAGGTCTGCGAGCGCAGGCCGCGCTTGCGCAGGGGATCGTCGACGATGCGGATGTTTTTCGCAAACAGCTGCTGGCCGAGCTTGTCCTTGAGAAAGCTGGTCTTGCGCGCGATCGAGGCGCCGTTGATGGCGCCGACGACATGGCCGACCAGCGAACCGGCAACGCGCGGATCGAACACGACCGGCACCTTGCAGGTCTCGACCTTGCGCGGATTGGCGCGCGCCACGGTGCGTTCGCCGGCGGAACGGCCGACCATTTCCGGCGACAGGAGATCGGCGCCGTGCGGCGCCGAGGTGAAGTCGTAATCACGCTCCATGCCGGTGCCTTCGCCCGATATCGCCGTCGCCGAAATGCCCTGGCTGGACCGCAAATAAGAACCATGGAAGCCGGTGCTGGTGACCAGCACCATGCCGCCCATGCCGGCGGACGCGGAGGCGCCGCCGGATTTGGTCACGCCCTTCACGGCGAGTGCGGCAGCCTCGGCTTCGAGCGCGCGCCGCTCGAGCTCCGAGGTCGCGGGCACGTCGGGATCGAGCAGATCGAGATCGGGGAAGTCGCGCGCGAGCAGCGCCGGATCGGCCAGGCCGACATATTTGTCGTCGGGCGCGACACGCGCCATCGCGACCGCGCGCTCGGCTAGCTTGGTCACGGCATCGCCGCTGGCGTCGTTGGTCGAAACCACCGCCTGGCGCTGGCCGACCAGCACGCGCAGGCCGACATCGTCGCCCTCGGACCGTTCGGATTCCTCGACGCGCCCGTCACGCACCTCGACGCCCTGCGAGATGCCGCGCACGGCAACCGCATCGGCCGCATCCGCACCGGCGCGCTTGGCGGCCTCGACCAGCCGCTGCGCGAGATCGGAGAGCGCGGACTGATCGAACAGGTCGCGATTGGCTTTGGACGAAAGCGTCGAGCTTGGTGAAGGGTTCACAAACGAAATCCTGTTGCGGCGGGAGGTTTCGGGGCGAGACCGGCCCTCAACACCAGATGTGCCCAATTGGCACGGACTTCAAGCGTTTTCAGCCCGCAAAAAGCTCAGATTCGCTCCTCTCGCGCAACGTCTCGTCAATCATGCGTGCCAAGGTCTTGTCAATCATGAGCGGCGGTGACGTTGGATTAACCAGCCTTTTTAAGTGGTTTCGGAACGGCGCGCGCTAAGGTCCTCGCATCGACCGGGAACATAATCCCGGCGGGGAGAACTAAAGCCGTGAGGCGTCAAACAGCAACATGCGGGGTCGCTCCCGCCGGGTCGGGCCGCAGCTTGCGGCTCGACCCTCTTTCCCTTCCGGTCCGCTTCGATGCGCACGATCCGCGCGCCGACGGATACACAAGGCAGATCGAGCTTCATCGCGAACGTGTCGTGCTGCGCCGTGCCGTCCGCGGCATGCAAATGGCGATCAACGTCCGCGTCAGCGACTTCGTCGGCGTCGCGCTGCGCGGCAATGACGAGGCGCAGACCCTCGTCCTCGTGCATCGCGATCCCTCGCTCTCCGTTCCGCTGCTGGTCAGCGCCGATGGCGACGAGCTCGCCGAGGCCTGGGCCGTCTGGAGCGAACTCTTCGCGCTTCCGCAGCTCGACGAAGGCGCCCGCAAGCCCGCACAGCGCCGCCGCCGCTGCAACGCGATCCGCGCCCGCCGTCCGAAATTTTTGATGCGCCGGCGCACCGCCATGACGCGCGAGCTGTCGGTTCATCGCGAAGAGCGTGAGATCATCGCGCGGGATTGAACGGCAAGCACGGTGCCGTAGGGTGGGCAAAGCGGAAGCGTGCCCACCTTTTTTATCTCAATCTCGGAAAGATGGTGGGCACGGTGCAAGAGCGCCTTTGCCCACCCTACGACAGCTACGCCGCCCGCATCACAGCGTCGACCAGCAATCCAACGAACAGCAGGAAGCCCGCATACTTGTTCGAGTAGAACAGGCGCTTGCAGAGCAAGGGGTCGCTGATATCCAGCCGCACGATCTGCGACGCCAGATGCACGGCGAAGGCGGCAAGCCCAAGCCATGCCGGCCAGCGCGCATCGCCCGACGCCAGCGCGACGCCGATCAGCATCACCGCAAGCCCATAGAACAGGATCAACGCCTGGTGCGTGTGCGCGCCGAACAGGCGCGCGGTGGACTTGATGCCGATCAGCGCATCGTCCTCGGCGTCCTGATGCGCATAGATCGTGTCATAGCCGATCACCCACGAAATCGATCCGGCATAGAGCACCAGTGCGGTCAAGTCGATGCGGCCGAAGGTGACGGCAAAGCCCATCAGCGCGCCCCAGGAGAAGGCGAGGCCGAGCACGATCTGCGGCCACCAGGTGATGCGCTTCATGAAGGGATAGATCGCGACGATCAAAAGCGAGGCGATGCCGGTCAGGACCGCGAAGCGGTTGAATTGCAGCAGCACCACGAGACCGGTCAGCGCCTGCGCGACCATGAACGCCAGCGCCTGCCTGGTGGTCACCTGCCCCGACGGCAACGGCCGCGAGCGGGTGCGCTCGACCTTGTCGTCGAGGTCGCGGTCGGTGATGTCGTTCCAGGTGCAGCCCGCCCCGCGCATGACGAAGGCGCCGACGAAGAACAGCACGATGGTGAGCGGGAGGCGGCGGACGTCGTGCGCCATACCGGCGGCGAGTGCCGCCGACCACCAGCACGGCATCAACAGCAGCCAGGAGCCGATCGGACGATCGAAGCGCGACAGGCGCAGATAAGGCCGCGCCCATTGCGGCGCGAGCGTATCGACCCAGTTGCCGGTGGAATCGGCAACGCGGGCGGATGTGTCGCTCATCGGGTGAGGACGTTGCCGTTGAGCGTGTCGAAGGTGCTGCCGCCCTTCTTGCCGGCGTTGGCTTCAGGCGCAGAGCCAGAACCCAGCACCTCGCTCAGCGACGGACCAGCCGGACCGCGCGGCTGGTTCTGCATCTGCTGCGCGACGTTGCAGACCTTCGTCGCCATGGCCTCGGTATTCTTATGGCCGTCCTTCATCTGCGCGCTGACCTGCGCCGGAATCCCGCACTTCGAGGCGTTGGCCTCGATGTACTTGAGCATCTTCGTCTCAGCCTGGCTGAAATTGCGGATCAGCTTGCACGCTTCGTCCGGCGGCGCGTGGCGGTCGCTCGCGGCCTTGATCAGCTTTCCGCGCTTCTCGGCCTCCTCGCGCAGCGGCATGAAGGCCTTCATGCACTCCTCGCCGGCACCGCCACCGCCTTGCGTCGGCGGGGCGGCGCTGAAGGCACCTGCGCCACCGACGGGCGCGGCGCCGTTCACGGGAAACGATCCTTGGGGCGCTGCACCGACCGAAGCGGTCGGCGCCGAGCCATTCACGGGCGGAAACGCGGAAGTGGTTGGGGCTTGGCCAGGCAGCGGCGCAGGGAAGCCCTGCGCGTGGGCACCCGCGGCGCCCAAGGTGACCATGGCGGCAGTGATCGGAACCATCAAACGACGGATCATGAAGGCAGTCTCTCCGGCAGGAGCTTACGGGGTTCGGCGTCTTCCCAAATGAAGCGCAACCAGCGTGCTCGCGATTCTACGATTCCCGCCGGCCCTTAACAACCCGTCGAATAGGGCAAGAGCGCGGCGCGCCGACGCACCGATTCGGCAATATTTACCCCCGAAATGGCGGCTTTCGGTTAATAACGGCGGCAAATTGGACCTTTGAACGATGCCCTCCCACGATTTTCGCGCCCCCCGCCTGTTTGTCGACGCCCCCCTTGCCCAGGACGCCAGGGTTCCGCTCGACCGCGACCAGAGCAATTATCTCGGCAATGTGCTGCGGCTCGCCGCCGGGGCCGAGGTCTTGGCGTTCAATGGCCGCGACGGCGAGTGGCAGGCCGCGATTGAGGGCCGCAAGCGGCCGGACGGTCTCGTCATCCTCCAGCAGACCCGGCCCCAGGACCGACTGTCCGACCTCGCTTACGTCTTCGCGCCGCTCAAGCATGCCCGGCTCGATTACATGGTCCAGAAGGCCATCGAGATGGGCGCCGCCACGCTTCAGCCGGTCCTGACCCGCTTCACGCAGGCCTCCCGGGTCAACACCGAGCGGATGCGTGCCAATGTCGTCGAAGCCGCCGAGCAATGCGGCATCCTCAGCATCGCCACGGTGGCAGAGCCGGCGCCGCTGGACCGGTATCTCAGTCAGCGCCCCGCCGACCGGCTGCTCATCTTTTGCGATGAAGCGGCACAGGTCCAGAACCCCGTTCAGAGCCTGCAAGGCGCGCGCGAAGCCGGACAAGGCATCGACGTGCTGATCGGCCCCGAAGGCGGCTTTGCCGAGGAAGAGCGGGCGCTGCTGCTGCGGCAGCCGAAAATCCTGCGGCTGGCGCTAGGACCCCGGATCATGCGCGCCGATACGGCCGCGGTGGCGGCGCTGGCGCTGGTACAGGCCGTGCTGGGCGATTGGGGCGGCGGGCCCACCTGATCCCGGCATTGCCCGACCGTTAAGCGATTGATCCTTTGGAGGTCGAAACCGCTTTCCGGCCATGCTAAGGCCTGCGCCAATTCGCCTCCCTTCTTCGCCCTACCCGGTTCCACCGGGACGATGGACCCCTGTTATGACCGCGACTGCCACCTCAAATGCTGCCGGCTCCGCCGCCTGGGCGGATACGCTGCTCTTGTCGTTCGCCCAGGCGGGCTATGTCAGGGCCGAGCCTGCGATCCTGCAACCGGCCGAGCCGTTCCTGGACCTCTCCGGCGAGGACATCCGCAAGAGCCTGTATCTGACGACGGACCTGTCCGGCGAGGAGCTTTGCCTGCGCCCGGACCTGACCATTCCAGTCGCCCGCGACTACCTCGCCTCCGGCCGCGCCGGCCAGCCGGCCGGGTTCAGCTATCTCGGTCCGGTGTTCCGCTACCGCAGCGGCCAGGCCAGCGAGTTTCTTCAGGCCGGCATCGAATCGTTCGGCCGCCAGGATCAAGCCGCGGCCGACGCCGAGATGCTGGCGCTGGCGCTGGAAGCGACCGCAGCCTTCGGTGTCCGCGATGTCGAGATCCGGACCGGCGACGTCGCACTGTTCAATGCGCTGCTCGACGCGCTCAATCTCTATCCGGTCTGGCGCCGCCGCCTGGTCAAGGATTTCAACCGCAAGATCAGCCTGGAAAAAGATCTGGAGAAGCTGGCGGCCGCGACCACCGCGACCCGCAGCGAATATGAGGGTGTGCTCGCCGCGCTCGCCGGCTCCGACCGCAAGGCCGCGCTCGCCTTCGTCACCGATCTGATGTCGATCGCCGGCACCACCAATGTCGGGGGCCGCACCACGGCCGAGATCGCCGATCGCTTCCTCGAGCAGTCGACGCTGAAGGGTGGCGCACTGCCGCGCGAGGCGATCACCGTGCTCAAGCGCTTTCTGGGCATCTCGGGCAATCCCGACGACGCCGTAGCCGAGCTGCGCGCGCTCACCTCTGATGCCGGGCTCGATCTCTCCGCGGCAATCGACCAGCTCGAAAGCCGGGTCGGCTTCATGGCGGTGCGCGGCATCGACGTGAAGCAGACGCGCTTCTCGACCGCGTTCGGGCGCGGCCTCGACTATTACACCGGCTTCGAATTCGAGCTGCATCACAGGGGCAACGGCGCCGAACCGCTGGTCGCTGGCGGTCGCTATGACGGGCTGATGACCCAGCTCGGTTCGGCCGAGCCGATCCCAGCGGTCGGCTTCTCGGTCTGGGTGGACGCGCTGACCCGGATCGGCCGCAAGGTGGGAGCTTAAGTCATGAGCGCGCCGTTCGTTCTGGCCGTTCCCTCCAAGGGCCGCCTTCAGGAAAACACCGAGGCGTTCTTTGCCCGCGCCGGGCTCAAGCTGTCGAAGGCCGGCGGCGCGCGCGACTATCGCGGCACCATCGCGGGCCTGGACAATGTCGAGGTCGCCTATCTCTCGGCCAGCGAGATCGCCTCGCAGCTGTCCCGCGGCCTCGCGCATCTCGGCGTCACCGGCGAAGATCTGGTACGAGAGAACATCGCGGACGCCGACAAGCGCGTGTCGCTGATCGACGGGCTCGGCTTCGGCTATGCCGACGTCGTCGTCGCGGTGCCGCAGGCGTGGATCGACGTCCGCACCATGGCCGATCTCGACGACGTCACCACCGGCTTCCGCGAGCAGCATCACACGCGGATGCGGGTCGCGACCAAGTTCATCAACCTGACCCGTGCCTTCTTCCAGACCCACGGCATCACCGATTACCGCATTGTCGAAAGCGCAGGCGCCACCGAAGGCGCGCCGGCGGCCGGCAGCGCCGAACTGATCGTGGACATCACCACCACGGGTGCGACGCTCGCCGCCAATGGCTTGCGGGTGCTCGACGACGGTGTGATCCTGCGCAGCCAGGCCAATCTGGTCGCCTCGAAGGATGCCGACTGGTCGACGCAGGCGCGGGAGACTGCGCGCGTCATCCTCGATCACATCGCGGCAAGGGCGCGGGCCAACAAATACCGCGAGGTCCGCACCCGCTTCCGGCAATGCGACGCGGCCCTGCTCGGCGAAGCCCACAGCCGGTTCGGTGTCGAGGCCCCGTTCGGCGGGCCGACCTCATCGGGCATGCTGACGCTGCACTGCCCGCCGGGCCAGCTCTATGCGCTGGCGAGCTTCCTGCGCGAGCATGGCGCCGAGACCGTCTCGGTGGTTTCGCTCGACTATGTGTTCGACCGGGAGAACCCGCTTTTCGCCAAGCTCGAGGCGTTCCTGCGGCGGTGAGCCCAAAGTTTGCTGAGCAGCTCCGTTCAGCGTAGCGACAGCAAACGGCAGCTACCATATGCTGCTGAGAACAATGGACGCCTCTGGAACCTTGATCAATGACGCTGGGCTCTGACGTTTCCGGCTTGACGACCACCGCGGCCAGCGCCGCCGCGAAGGGGCTGTCGATTGTCGTCCCCGTCTACAACGAGGCGGCGGGCCTCGCCGCCCTGCACCAGCGCATCTGCGATCTCGCAAAGACCTTGCGGCAGCGCTACCGCTTGCGTTGCGAGGTTGTCTATGTCGACGACGGCAGCGCGGATGCGACGCTGTCGATCGCCCGTTCGCTGCCGGCCGACGCGGTCGACGTCCAGGTGGTCTCGCTGTCGCGCAATTTCGGCAAGGAGGCGGCGCTGATGGCCGGCCTCGACCATGCCCGGCTTGGCGCCGTGATGTTCATGGACGGCGACGGTCAGCATCCGCCGGCCCTGGTCGAGCAACTCGTGCGGCACTGGATCGAGGACGGCTATGACGTCGTCTATACTGCCAAGGCCCATCGCGACAACGAGCCCTTCCTGCGCCGTGTCGCCGTGCGCGGGTTCTATTCGCTGATCAATTGGGGCGCGCGCCAGAAGATCCCTGAAGACGCCGGCGACTTCCGCCTGCTGTCGCCGCGCGCGGTCGCAGCGCTCAGGCAGCTGCCGGAGCGCAACCGCTTCTTCAAGGGACTGGCGAGCTGGATCGGCTTCCGCCAGATCCGCGTCGACTACGAGCCGGCACCGCGCACCCATGGCGTGACGACCTTCAGCGCCGCGCGCCTGCTCGGTCTTTCGATCGAAGGGGTGACCTCGTTCTCGGTGGCGCCGCTGCGCTTCGCCAGCCTGCTCGGCGTGATCCTCGCCGGCGGCGCCTTCCTGTTCGGCCTCTCGATCCTCTGGGAGGTCTGGACCACGGGCAAGCAGGTGCCCGGCTATCCCTCGCTCGTGATCGGCCTGATGACCATCGGTGGCGTGCAGCTCATCATGATCGGCATCGTCGGCGAATACATCGGCAAGATCCTCTCCGAGCTGAAGGCGCGCCCGATCTACTTCGTCGCCGAGCATAGCCAGAAGCATTTCGAGACCGACAAGGCCGACGACGCTTCGAGCAGGACGGCGGCCGAATGAGCGCCGCCGCGACGCCGCGGCGGATCTGGCTCTGCGCCGACGATTACGGCATCAGCCCGGGCGTCAATCGCGCCATCCGCGACCTGATCGAACGCGGCCGTCTCAATGCCACCTCGGTGATGATGGTGGGACCTGCGATCGAGCGCGGCGAGATCGAGGCGCTCCGGACCGCAGCGAAAGCGAGCCCGCGCTGCGCGATCGGCTTGCACGTGACCTTGTCGGCGCCATTCCGGCCGCTCACCATGCATTTCCGACCGCTGGACGGCGACATGTTCATGCCGTTCCCGAAGCTGCTGCGCGCAGGCCTTGCGCGCCGGCTCGACCGCGAGTTCTTTCGCAATGAGGTCAAGGCGCAGCTGGCGGCGTTCGCGGAAGCGTTCGGGCGCGCGCCTGACTTCGTCGACGGCCATCAGCATGTGCAGCTCTATCCGCAGGTGCGCGACGGCTTTGTCGATGCGGTCAGCGAAGTCGCTCCGAAGGCCTGGGTGCGCCAGGGCGGGCGCGACCTGCCTCTTGTGCAGCGGCTGGCCTCGCCAAAAGCCATGGTGCTCGACATCCTTAGCGCGCAATTCCGCCGCCGCGCCGCCAGCGCCGGCCTCAGCTTCAATCCCGGCTTCGCCGGCGCCTATGACTTTACGCGCGAGGCCGATTTCGGCGTGTTGATGCGGCAGTTCCTGGAAGGCCTCCCCGATGGCGGCCTCGTGATGTGCCATCCCGGTTTCGTCGACGACATCCTCGCTGGCCTCGATCCGATGACCGACGTTCGCGAGCGCGAGCACGCCTATCTCTCGGGCGATGCATTTGCGCGCCTGCTGGCTGACAGCGGCGTCACGCTTAGGTGAAACCGGCGGAAAGCCGGCCCAACGAGGCAGCTTGTCGCATACCGAAATTTAATCCGGCCGGCACTGTTGGGGCCACAATGGAACCCTACATCTGCCTCGCGCTTGATTTGCGCGAGGGAGACTGATCATGACGCCGCAGGAACGCCAGCTCGTTGACGAGCTTTTCGACCGGCTTTCGAAACTGGAAAATGCACCGCGCGATCCCGACGCGATCGCCGCGATCTCCGACGGCCTGCGCAAGGCGCCGGGCGCGATCTATGCGCTGGTGCAGACCACGCTGTTGCAGGACGAAGCGCTGAAGCGCGCCCATAACCGCATCCAGGAGCTGGAGGCGGCCCATGCGCCCGAGCAGGCGCAGTCCGGCGGCTTCCTCGACACGATGCGCGACACGCTGTTCGGCGGAGGCCCCTCGCGCGGCTCGGTTCCGAACGTGCCGCCGCGTGACGCGCGACCGGTCTGGAACAGCGGCCAGGCGATGCAGCAGACGCAGCCGGGCTACGGCCAGCCGCCTTACGGACAGGCGTACGGCCAAGCTCCAGGTCAAGCTCCGGGTCAGGGCTATGGCGCTCCGCCGATGGCCGGTGGCGGCGGCTCGTTCCTCGGCACGGCGGCGGCGGCGGCGGCCGGCGTCGTCGGCGGCTCGCTGCTGCTCTCCAGCATCCGCGGCATGATGGGCGGATCGCACCAGCAGGCCTTCGGTGACACCAACGCCTTGAGCGGTGACCGCAGTCCCTGGGGCGGCAGCGACCAGTCCGGCGGCTCGCTCGCGCGCGATGCCGGTCTCAACGACATCGGCTCCAACCGCGACCGCGACGACAATTCCCGCCAGGGCTTCACCGACCAGGCGTCGAACGATCGGGACAACTACAACAACGATCAGAACTACGACGACAACGACCACGACGACGATGTGGACATGGCCGACGACAGCGATTTCGGCGGCGGCGACGACGGCGGCAGCGACTACGCGTAAGCTGCTCGATCGGCGCGACAAACAAAAACGGCCGCCCGGAAGGCGGCCGTTTTCATGTCGAGCGTCAGGCGCTCACATCACCACGACCTTGGTGCCGACATTGACGCGGCCGTAGAGGTCGATGACGTCCTCGTTGCGCATGCGGATGCAGCCGGAGGAGACGTTGGTGCCGATGGTCCAGGGCTCGTTGGAGCCATGAATACGATAGAGCGTCGAGCCCAGATACATCGCCCGCGCACCGAGCGGATTTTCCGGGCCGCCTTCCATGTGCCGGGGCAGGTCGGGCCGGCGCGCGATCATTTCCGCCGGCGGCGTCCAGTCCGGCCATTCGCGCTTGGCCGTGATCGACTTGACGCCGGACCAGGTGAAGCCGGGACGGCCGACGCCGATGCCGTAGCGCATCGCCCGACCGTTGCCCTCGACGAGATAGAGGAACTTGTTCGGCGTATCGACCACGATGGTGCCGGCAGCTTCCTTGCCGCTATAGTCAACGGATTGTTTTTCGAATCTCGGATCGAACGGACGCTGTCGCGGATCGACCGCCTCCTGCTGGAGACCTGCGCCTTGCTGATATCCACCCTGCATCTGCGGCTCGCCCATCGGCGGCAGGCGGCGCTGATCGTAATAGCCGGGCTGCTGCTGATAGACCGGCTGCTGCGGCGCGTAGGCCGGGCCGCGGCCGGGACCGTCACCGAACAGGAACTCGATGAAGCCGCCGCCCATGTTCGCATTGGAGGCGACGCGCACCGGCGCCGGCGGCACCTGCGGCTGGTAAAGCACCGCAGGCGGATTGTTCGGCACGCTATTGTCGAAGGCGCTGGCGCTGCTCGCGCCGGCCATGAAGGTGCAAGCGCTGCCGAGCAGCGCGACAGACATTTTCTTGAACATCGACGTACTCTGTACTGTTTCGTCTAGATCACATGCGTCGTGCGGAGCCGATGGCTGATCGGCGACCGCGACGTGGTCAATAAAGGGCAAAAGCCGCTTTGTTTGGTAAACGGAAGCGGCGTTTGGATTCACCACGTCGCGAATAGCGGCGCAATTTGGCGATCAGCGTTTATTTTCGATGAACGCCGCAGGCCCATGGTTAATCGCTTCTTTTCGCGCCGTCGCGTGCGGCCGCGCAACAGTTCCCGCTGTGAACCTCGTGTTAAATTGCTTCTGCCTACAAAGACGCGTGAGTGAGGTGGGGGGAGTTCCTGATGGCTATTCACCGCAAACGTTTTCGTGTCGAAGAGGCTATTGTCGGCGAGATGCCCAGCCCCGAAATGATTGAGGAGGCTGCGCCAATGCATAACGAGATCATGGCGGAGCTGCGTGCGATCCGCGCACAGATGGCGAAGGGCATTGCGCCCGCGCCCTTGTCCGGCAGCGCAGCCATGGCCGCGATCGACGCCTCCACCGCCCATGAGCTCTCCGAAGCTCGTACCATGCTCGAGACCTACCGGGCGCAGATCGAGCAGTGCGAGAAGCTCAAGGTCGAACTCGACCTCATCCACGACGCCATCGACCGCACCAAGCGCGAGATCGCGACGCTGCACGGCAAGAGCTTCGACGGCGGCGAAATGGCCAAGGTCAATGGGGAGCTCGGTGCGGTCGTCGGCGGCACCGAGCAGGCGACCCAGCAGATCCTCGAAGCGGCCGAGTCGATCGACCAGGCGGCCAGCGCGATGTCCAAGGTGCAATCGGCCGACCAGCAGAAGCGGCTCGCCGACGACATCCAGGAACGCGTCATCTCGATCTTCGAAGCCTGCAACTTCCAGGACCTGACCGGCCAGCGCATCAGCAAGGTCATGACCACGATGAAGTTCATCGAGCAGCACATCAATGCGATGATGGAGATCTGGGGCGGCGTCGACGCGATCAAGGCCCATGTGCCCGCGCCGGCCGACACCCGCAGCGAGGACGAAAAGCTCCTCAACGGCCCCAAGCTCGCCGGCGACGTCGGCCACGCCTCGCAGGACGACATCGACGCGCTGTTCGACTGATCGGGCGCGACACTACGGAAAAAGAAAACGCCGGCTTTCGCCGGCGTTTTTGTTTTGGGGCCGTCCCCTCCACTGTCATCGCCCGGCTTGACCGGGCGATCCAGTATTCCAGAGGCGGCGGTGATTGAGCAGAGAGGCCGCGGCGTACCGGATGCCCCGGTCAAGCCGGGGCATGACGAAGTAGAGAAACTACGCCCTCGGCGCGCAGCGGACGTAGACCATGTTGCCGTAACGGGTGGCGGCGTCCTTGTCGATGAAGCGGGTGATCAGGACGCGGCCGTCGAAGGAGACGATCTCGCGGTCCTGCTCGCCGGGGGTGGGACCCGCCGGCCCGATGTAGTTCTTGCCGCTGGGCGAGCCCTTCAGCCGCAGCTCCTGCGGCGTCGCCTGGTCGGCGAGATGCATGATCACGCCGCCGGAGGAACCGGCGGTGATCACGTAGGGGTTCTTGCACTGCGCCCGGGCCGCGGCCTCGGTGCGGGCGCGGTCGGCCGGGTTCTGGAACGAGGCGAGACCCCAGCGGCCGACGATCTCGTCGGCACGGATGGACGCCGGCATTTCCGGACCGGAGCCGGGCTCGGCCTCCGGCGGCGGCGACGACGAGAAGGACGGCAGACTCGTACCGCCGCCGCAGGCGCCGAGCAGCAGCGCCAGGCAAGAGGCGGCCGCCAGATTGGCAACCGTGCGTGCGTGAGCTGAACTGATCATGACATTCCCCCGAGCAAACCGTCCCCCAAACAGGACCCCGACCGCATCCTTGGCGCAGCCAAGCGCAAAACCGCTGTCGGAGCAATGACGTCCTTTATACGCCAGCACGACCAATAAGTTGTAGACACGATCCTATATCCGCCTCACCAATCGCTTAACCACCCTTGCTTGACAGGATCGCGGCCAAGCCATATTTCCGGGCGCACTATTAGCACTCGGAAAGCCCGATTGCTAAGCGCGCCGTTCGATCCTCGGCAAGAGGGCGGACGGAAGCCGCCTCACACACTTCCATTACTTCCGAAGCGAGCCTCCAAAGGGAAACGTCATGGCTAAATCCAAATTTCGTCCGCTGCATGACCGTGTCGTGGTCAAACGTATCGACGCCGAGGAAAAGTCCAAGGGCGGCATCATCATTCCGGACACCGCCAAGGAAAAGCCGTCCCAGGGCGAGGTCGTCGCCGTCGGTCCCGGTGGCCGTGACGAGGCCGGCAAGCTGATCCCGATCGACCTCAAGGTCGGCGACCGCGTGCTGTTCGGCAAGTGGTCGGGCACCGAAGTCAAGATCGACAACGAAGAGCTCCTGATCATGAAGGAGTCGGACATCATGGGCGTCATGGCCTAAGGCCATCAGCCTCAACAGCCGCTGAATGTCATGCCCGGATCGCGCGATCCGGGCATCCATCATTCCGCCGGGTTCGATCCAGGGATCCCGGAATTGGTGCGACGAGACAGCGGCAGGACACATCACGAAACACGAGGGATAGAAGAAATGGCTGCCAAAGACGTCAAGTTTTCCGGAGACGCGCGCGATCGCATGCTGCGCGGCGTCGACATTCTCGCCAACGCCGTCAAGGTGACGCTCGGCCCGAAGGGCCGCAACGTCGTCATCGAGAAGAGCTTCGGCGCGCCCCGCATCACCAAGGACGGCGTCACCGTCGCCAAGGAGATCGAGCTCGAGGACAAGTTCGAGAACATGGGCGCCCAGATGCTGCGTGAGGTCGCCTCCAAGACCAACGACCTCGCCGGCGACGGCACCACCACCGCGACCGTGCTGGCCCAGGCCATCGTGCGCGAAGGCGCCAAGGCGGTTGCCGCCGGCATGAACCCGATGGACCTCAAGCGCGGCATCGACACCGCGGTTGCGGCGGTGATCAAGGACATTGAAAAGCGCGCCAAGCCGGTCGCGGCGTCCTCCGAGGTCGCTCAGGTCGGCACCATCTCGGCCAACGGCGATTCCGCCATTGGCAAGATGATCGCGCAGGCGATGCAGAAGGTCGGCAACGAGGGCGTCATCACCGTCGAGGAGAACAAGTCGCTCGACACCGAGGTCGACATCGTCGAGGGCATGAAGTTCGACCGCGGCTATCTGTCGCCCTACTTCGTCACCAACGCCGAGAAGATGACCGCCGAGCTCGAGGACGCCTACATCCTCCTGCATGAGAAGAAGCTGTCCGGCCTGCAGGCCATGCTGCCCGTGCTGGAAGCCGTGGTGCAGTCGGGCAAGCCGCTCGTCATCATCGCCGAGGACGTCGAGGGCGAGGCGCTGGCCACCCTGGTGGTCAACCGCCTGCGTGGCGGCCTGAAGGTCGCCGCCGTCAAGGCGCCGGGCTTCGGCGACCGCCGCAAGGCCATGCTCGAGGACCTCGCGATCCTCACCGGCGGCCAGCTCATCTCCGAAGACCTCGGCATGAAGCTCGAGAACGTCACGGTGAAGATGCTCGGTCGTGCCGGCAAGGTCGTGATCGACAAGGAGAACACCACGATCGTCAAGGGCGCCGGCAAGAAGCCGGAGATCGAGGCCCGCGTCGGCCAGATCAAGGCCCAGATCGAGGAGACCACTTCGGACTACGACCGTGAGAAGCTCCAGGAGCGCCTTGCCAAGCTCGCCGGCGGCGTCGCGGTGATCCGCGTCGGCGGCGCGACCGAGATCGAGGTCAAGGAGAAGAAGGACCGCGTCGAGGACGCGCTCAACGCTACCCGCGCCGCAGTGCAGGAAGGCATCGTCCCCGGCGGCGGCGTCGCGCTGCTCCGCGCCAAGAAGGCGGTGGGCCGTCTCACCAACGCCAATGCCGACGTCCAGGCCGGCATCAACATCGTGCTGAAGGCGCTGGAAGCCCCGATCCGCCAGATCTCCGAGAACGCGGGCGTGGAAGGCTCGATCGTCGTCGGCAAGATCCTGGAGAACAAGTCCGAGACCTTCGGCTTCGACGCCCAGAACGAGGACTATGTCGACATGGTCGAGAAGGGCATCATCGATCCCGCCAAGGTGGTGCGCACTGCGCTCCAGGACGCCTCGTCGGTGGCCGGCCTGCTGGTGACCACCGAAGCCATGGTCGCCGAAATGCCGAAGAAGGAAGCTCCGCCCGCCATGCCGGCCGGCGGCGGCATGGGCGGCTTCTAAGCCTCCGTTCCGTTGCAATGTTATGAAGGCCGCCTCCGGGCGGCCTTCTTTTTTGCCGACCCTGCCCGTCCGCTTTCCAATTCAACCGGCGGCCAAAACCCACTACGGTGGCGCGCCGATTCGATTGCGCGAGGATTCATCGATGCGTGCGCTTCTGGTTTGTTCGACAGCCCTTTTGGCGGCCCTGCTCGCCGTCTCGCCCGATGTCGCATCCGCCCAGATGAAGCTGTCGCCGAAGGCCACGGCGCCGGGCGGAACCGAGACGCGCTATTTCACCTCGATCGACGGGCTGATGGACGGCAATGCCGACGTGATCCTGAAGGAGACGCGGCAGGGCAAGACGGTGACCGCGGCCGTGCTCGACGTCTGCTATCCCGTCGCGAAGAATTCCGACCGCAAGGACCGCTTCGTCGTCAATCTCCAGGTCGCCGGCCAGAACCTGACGGGCACCACGCAGAGCCTCGGCGAGAAGGCGCCCGTCGCCGTCAAGCTGTTGCGCAAACAGTCTGGCGACACGTTCGAATTCCGCGGCCAGATCAGCATTGGCCAGACCGTGACCGAGGTCACCTCGCCTGACAATTCCGATCTCAGCGAGAAGGAATTCCAGGACAACCAGACCTCGGACGACGGCATCACGCCGCAGCCAAGGGATTTCACCGACGTCTCGCCGGAAGCGATCGCGGTCAAGGTCAAGCTGGATGCGGCGACCGAGTTCCTGAAGAGCCTGAAGGGCCAGGACGTCGAGGTGACGCTGGCGAGCCTTACCGTCGGCTGCGACGCGCTGCGCGCCGGCGAGCAGACCATCAACATGTCGGTCGATCCGGAACGCGCGCCCGCGCTGCTGGCGAAATTCAAGGCGATGCCAGGTGTCACCGCGGCGGGCTGGACTGCGGGGATGACCGAGATGGACCGCACCATCCGCTTTGCGGCCGCCGACTGGCGCGACGGCGACAAGATCAACCGTGACAAGCTCGCCTCGGCCGTCGCCGGCGTGCTGAGCAGGACGCTGGCGGCAAGGCCGGTCTCGCACAGCTTCAACCCGGCCACCGGCAAGCTCAAGCTTGTCTTCAAGCGGCCGAACCAGGATTTTCCGGCACTCGAGCTCACCGACACGATCGAGGTTGCAGGCCTGATCTCGCCCGACAAGCCCGGCACGACCGACAGGCTGATGCTGTGGATCGGCAGCCCCTCGACCACGACCGCCGATGAGAGCAGCGGCGCCAAGCTCAGCCTCTCGGATGACGCTTCGGCCGACGAGGAAGGCGATCAGCCCGACGACAATGGCTCGATCGAAGCGCTCGCCAAGGAGCTGAAGGGCCAGCGCTGGGACGCCGACAAGTCGGTGTGGAAATAGGCTCTCGTGCCCCGGACGCAGCGCAGCACGTCAGTGATGCGCTGCAGAGCCGGGGCCCAGAGGCCGCAAGCGAAGTCGCCGATCGAGTCTGGGTCCCGGCTCTGTGCAGCAGCGTTGCACGCTGCAGCGCGTCCGGGACACGAGACCTAGTTCCCCGTCGTTCTGAAGCGCAGCGGCTTCGGGCCGATCAGCGTCAGCACGTCGCCCTGGCGCTTCCAGGTCTCGATGCTGCCCAGCGCTGCGACGAGTTCGTCGTCGGCCTGCGCCCTGGCCGGCGGGCAGGAACGGTCCTGGATCTGGCCGGGGACGAAGATCACGGTGTTGCCGGCGACGGAGAACTGGCCCTTGCCGCCCTTACACCAGAGCTCCAGCACGACTTCGCCGTTGTCGCCGATCTCGATGTTCGGAATCCGCTTCGAGCCCGGCTGCGGCAGGGCCTCCAGCGTCATCTCGGTGCCGAACGGAAAACCGTCCTCTGCACGCGCGAGCGTGGATATCGCGAGCATTGCAACCGCCAAACACACCATCTGCCTGAGCGAAACCATGAGACCTCTCGACCGACCTGATTTGCGGCACCTTCTATAAGACGGCGGCGCCGTTGAGAAGGTTCGCGGAAGCTAAAGCGCGGTGAGATTGGGACGAATCGTCATCGCGCTTCAGGTTGTTGTTTGAGCATGATCTTTTCGGAAAACCGCTTCGCACTTTCCGGATCATGCTTCAGATGCAAAAATCCCCGCAAGGCGGCGAAGCCCTGCGGGGATTTGCGTTGAGGCGTGGCGTGGCCTGCTACTTCAGCACCATCGCCGTGAACGGCCAGACATAGGCCTGCAACGTCACGAGCACACCGACAAGGCAGGCCAGCACGATCGAGTGCCAGAACACGAAGCGCAGGATCGTGCCCTCGTGCCCGTACCACCGCGTGGCCGTGGAGGCGACGACGATCGATTGCGCATCGATCATCTTGCCCATCACGCCGCCGGACGAGTTCGCGGCCGCCATCAGAACCGGCGACAGGCCGAGCTGCTCGGAGGTGATCTTCTGCAAATTACCGAACAGGATGTTCGACGCCGTATCCGATCCCGTCAGCGCCACGCCCAGCCAGCCGAGCAGCGTGCCGAAGAAGGGATAGAGCACGCCGGTTGCGGCGAAGGCGAGGCCGAGCGTCGCGTCGACGCCGGACAGCCGCGTCAACGTGCCGATCGCGAGCATCGCCGAGATCGTGATCAGCGAGATCGCGCACAGCCGGATGGTGCGGCCATACTCGACCAGCAGCCGTCCCGGGCCGACGCCCATCAGGAAGCCCGAGATGATCGCGGCGATCAGCATACCCGTGCCGGTGAAGGACAGATAGGTGAACGCGAACACCGCGCCTTCCGGCGTCGGCTTCGCCGCCACCGGCGGCACCTTGTTGATCATCTGGTGCAGCTCGGGAACGGCGTAGTTCCAGGTGAAAATCCCGTTCGCCCAGGTCTTGAAGGCACCGTTGCCCCAGATCAGCATCACGATACAGACGATGATCCACGGCAGCAGCGCGCTCCACAGTTCGGACTGGGTGAGCGGCGTCTTGTCGAGTGGCGTTGCTTTTTCCATCTGCGCGGCCGACTCGTCGTGGCCGCGCAGTTCCGGCGATGTCCAGAGCTGCCTTGGTTGCCACACCTTCAGGAACAGGATCAGCGCGCCCATCGAGATCAGCGACGCCCCGATGTCGACGATCCAGGGATTGATGAAGTTCGAGATCACGAATTGCGGGACCGCGAACGACACACCAGTGACGAGGATCGCCGGCCAGACGTCCTTCATGCCGCGCCAACCCGCGAACGCCCACACCACCCAGAACGGCACGATCAGCGAGAAGAACGGCAATTGCCGTCCGACCATCGCGCCGAGGATGTAGGGATCGAGCCCGGTGACGGACGCGAGGCCCTGGATCGGCGTGCCGAGCGCGCCATAAGCGACCGGCGCGGTGTTGGCGATGAGTGACAAGCCTGATGCCGCGAGCGGCGAGAAGCCGAGGCCGATCAGCACGGCACCGGTGATAGCGACCGGCGTGCCGAAGCCCGAAGCACCCTCAAAGAAAGCGCCGAACGAGAACGCGACCAGCAGGAGCTGCAAGCGCCGGTCCTCGGTGACACCGCCGATGGCCCGCTTGAGCAATTCGAAGCGCCCGGTGGACACTGTCACCTGATAGAGGAAGATGACGTTGAGGACGATCCAGCCGATCGGAAAGAAGCCTGTCACGACGCCGAGGATCGAGGCACGGATCGACATACCCGCCGGCATCGTGAAGACGAAGATCGTGATCAGGTTGGTGATGATCACGGCGATCACGGCCGCAATGTGCGCTTTCACGCGCCCGCTCGCGATCATGATCAAGAGCGAGACGACCGGTATGGCCGCCGCGATGGTCGACAACGCCGCGTTGTTCAGCGGATTATAGATTTGATTCCACATGGCTTCCTCCCCCACGCCTGTTGCGGCAGGCGGCCCGCGTGGACAGCCGAACCTGCTTGACGCTGGAAGCGATAACCCCCGAGCTGGGCGCGAATTCCTCGCGAGTGCGGCGGTTCCCGTCCGCTCACAAGCCCGCGAAGTCCCGGAGGCCCCCACCCCGCGCCGTTGTACCCATGCTAGGGTTGCAAGCTGCGACAAGCCAACGCAAATTGCTGAACTTGCGACTTTAGTCTAAGCGCGCCCGTTTCTGCCGTTGCCTCAGCCATTTGGCCTATGGGCGTTGTGCACATCCCCTCAGGAGACAGAGCTCTGTGAAGAACATTAGCGCCACGCTCGCGACAGTCTGGCGAATCGCCATCCCCTATTTCCGGTCCGAGGACAAATGGGCCGGCCGCGGCCTGCTCGGCGTCGTCATCGCTATGGAGCTGACGCTGGTGGCGATCAACGTGCTGCTCAATCAATGGCAGAACCGGTTCTACAGCGCGCTCCAGGCCTACGATCTCAACGAGTTCGTCATGGAGGTCTGGATCTTCCTCGGCCTTGCTTTCACCTACGTCGCACTGGCCGTCTACAAGCTTTACCTGAACCAATGGCTCCAGATCCGCTGGCGGCGATGGCTGACCCAGCACTATCTCGGCGAATGGCTCGACGGCGCCACGCATTACCGCATGCAGCTCAAGGGCGACCCGGCCGACAACCCGGACCAGCGCATCACCGAGGACGTCAAGAACTTTGTCGAGCAAACGCTCGTCCTTGGCCTCGGTCTGCTGTCGTCGATCGTGACGCTGGCCTCGTTCGTCGTCATCCTCTGGGGTCTGTCCAACAAGGCCCCCCTGCACATCTACGGCACCGATTTCGTCATCCCAGGTTTTCTGGTCTGGTGCGCGCTGGTCTACGCGATCCTGGGGACGGGACTGACGCACTGGATCGGCGCACCGCTTATCAACCTCAATTTCGAGCAGCAACGGTTCGAGGCTGATTTCCGCTTCAACCTGATCCGCGTGCGCGAAAATTCCGAGCAGATCGCTCTATTGAAAGGTGAGAGCGCGGAGCAGGGACATCTCCTGCGCCGCTTCGGCTCCGTCATCGCCAACTGGTACGCGATCATGAGTCGGACCAAGCGCCTCACCGCCTTCACGGCAAGCTATGGTCAGGCTGCAACGATCTTTCCCTACGTCGTGGTTGCTCCTGCTTACTTCGCCAAACGCATCCAGCTCGGAGACATGATGCAGACCGGCTCGGCGTTTGGCAGCGTGCAGGATGCGCTGTCCTTCTTCGTCACGGCCTACCGCTCGCTGGCCGAGTGGCGCGCAATCGTCGCCCGTCTCGACGGCTTCGAGATGTCGGTCAGTTCCGCAGCCAACATCGCGGCGCGCGAGCCGACCATCGGCGTTGCGCCATCGAACGGCAAGGCAATCACGCTGGCGCAGTTGCTGGTGAAGCTGCCGAACGGTGAGCCTCTGGTCAGCGCGGATGCCTTCACGGTCGAGCCGGCGGAGCGGGTGCTGGTGACGGGACCTTCCGGTTCCGGCAAGTCGACGCTGTTCCGGGCCATCGCCGGCATCTGGCCCTTCGGCACCGGGGCAATCGCCATTCCCGAGAAGGCCAGGCTGATGATGCTCCCCCAGAGGCCGTATTTTCCGATCGGCCCGCTCGGCGACGCCGTGATCTACCCCGCCGCGCATGGCACGATCACGCCCGAGAAGATCGCGGAAGCGCTCAACTCGGTCGGCATGCCGCGGCTGGCAAAACGGCTCGACAACGAAGGCCACTGGAACCGGACGCTGTCGCTCGGCGAGCAGCAACGCCTGGGGCTTGCGCGCGCACTGCTGCACGTGCCGGACTATCTGTTCCTGGACGAGGCCACGGCGTCGCTGGACGAGCCCTCCGAGGCCCGGCTCTACCGGCTGCTGGCGGAGAAGCTGCCGCAGGCCACCATCGTCTCGATCGGCCACCGCTCGACGCTGGACGCCTTCCACACCCGCAAGGTGGCGCTGGTAAAGGAAGGCGAGATCCACGTTCTCGGTGGCGGCGCTGCGCCAGCCGAGACGGAGCCGAGCGCGGCGCGCTGAGACGCGAGCGGGATGGCTTCCGGTCCGGTGCATCTGGTTTCGGCGGGGCGAAGGCCCGGGCATCCACGTCTTTCGGAGCCTGAGGCTGCACATGGATGGCCTGGTCCCGGCTCGGCCGGGGCTTCGCCGGACGACCGATATCGGGCCGGGCGAAGCTCCAGCGAAGACGGCAAGCGCGGCCATGACGGTGCGGAGAAAAGCAAAAGGGCGGCAGGTTGCCCTGCCGCCCTCACCAAGTCTCTTACGGGAAGAAAACTTACTTCAGGTTGGTCATCGCCGTCAGGTCGACCGAGAGCTTGGCGACGCCGGCCGCGCTGCACCAGTTGGAGCCGAACGCCGAGGTCGCGTTCGCGCCGCCATTGATCGGCGTCACGAAACCAGGGCTGGAGTTGGTGGCCGAGAAGTCGCTGGTGAAGGCGTTGCAGTTACCCTTCGAGAGGTCGGTGTCGTAGTAGCGGAGATCGAGCGTGAACACCTTGTAGGTGAAGCCAACGCCGAGGTTCCAGGTGTTGTAGCTCGGCTCTTTGATGCCGTTGGAGTACAGCGGGTCGCCGGCAATACCGTAGAAGATGTCCGAGGTGCCGAGCCACTGACGGCCGAATTCACCCGACACATACATGCCGACGCCGCTGGCACCGAACGTGGTGCTCGGCGCGGTCCACTTGGCGGTGATCGAGGCGTAGTTGCCCCAGGCACCGAGGTTCAGGAAGTTCGGCGAATAGTACTCGTTGAAGCCAACGACCCACTGATCGTTGATGTTAAGGTTCAGCTTGGCATAGACTTCGTAGAAGCTTGCGTCCTTCTTGGCGAAGTTGCCGTTGATCGGAAGGCCGATCGCGCCCTGCGAATTGTCGAGGCCGGTGCCGCAATTGCCCTGGGCGAGGGTGCCCTGCGAACCGAAGCAGCTTCCGCCCGGATAGAGGTAGCCCCAGATACCGAAGTCGAAGGCGAACATACCGAAGGTCGGGCGGATACCGCCGTAGATGTCGACTTCAGCCGCGGCGCGGTTCGGGAACGAGATGCTCTCCGCGGACGTACCGACATAAAGCTGGAGGTCCTTGTTGACGTTGTAGCGCGGCTCGAAATAGGCGGTGACCGACGGATTGTGGTTCGACTGAGTGACGCCGCGGAAGATGTAATCGCTCATGATGCCGGCACCGAAGGCGACATCCCAGGGGTCAAAGGCGGGCGGCGGCGGGGCCTTCAGAGCCTTGACCGGCATGTCTGCCGCGAAAGCCGAACCCGTCACCATTGCCAGCGCCGTTGCCAACAAAGCCACTTTTTTCATTTTGATCCCCATCACCAGTTCTACCCAGTCGGTTTCCCGGAAGCCCCCCGGGGTACGACCTGTCTGCAAAATTGCGTTACTGCGACAATCTGGATTGGGGCATGTGAACCGTGAAGCAAAAATCACGGGCATCTGCCGACTTTTTAGGCGTTCTGACGATTCTACAAAAGGTTGTCCGCCTGTGTTGCTTCTCGATCACATTATTTGCATTCCAAAGTGCACAGAGCCGCCCGGATTAATACGGGAGCCTCCGGTGCAGTGATGCCTGTGCCACGAATCAGACCGACGCGAGAAACGACAACCGACCGGGACCATTGTGACGATACAAAAAGGCCGCAGCGTCACCGCCGCGGCCTTCCTGTTGTCGGTCGTTATCGTCGGGATGGACCCAGTCTTTGCCCTCACCTTGGACCAGACTGGGCACCAAACCTTGGCGCCAAACCTTTGGGGCCTGACCTTGGAGCCTAACCTTGCCCGTCGGCCGGCGTCGGCTCCGCAGAAGACGAAGGCATCGCCCAGCTTGTCTCGACGGCGGGCTCAGGAGCCGGAGCTACCACCGGCGCTGACGGCTTCGGCGCAGGAGCTGCCTTCGCCTTCTTCGGTGCCGCTTTCTTTGCGGCCTTCTTCGGTGCAGCCGGCTTGGCGGCCTTCTTGGCAGCCTTGGCCGACTTCTTCCCAGCCTTCTTGGCGGCCTTCTTCGGGGCGGCCTTCTTCGATTTCTTCGCAGATCTCTTGGCAGACTTCTTCGCGGACTTCCTGGCTGCCTTCTTCGCTGCTACAGCCTTCTTGGCCTTTTTGGCCTTCTTGCTTTTTTTCTTCTTCGCTTTCGCCATCGTGGTCCTCCTGTTGCCGCCGAACAATGGTCGATCGGGCGTCGTTCTGCCGTCACCTCCGGACGAAGGCTCAACTCGACGCATTCAATGCCGGCCGCGACCCGCCCGTAGCCCAATCGAGAAGCTCAATCGTGTGTACGACCGGAACTGACGTGCCACTGGCAATCTGCACCATGCAGCCGATATTGCCCGCGGCAATCATGTCCGGCTTGACGCTTGCGATGTTGGCGACCTTGCGATCGCGCAACCGGCCCGCAAGCTCGGGCTGGAGAATGTTGTAGGTCCCCGCCGAGCCGCAACACAAATGGCTCTCCGGCACATCTTTCACCACGAATCCATTCTTGGAAAGCAATTCTTTCGGAAGGCCCGTGATTTTCTGCCCGTGCTGCAACGAACACGCGGAGTGATAGGCGACGACGATGTTGTCCTGTCGCGTGGTGGTCGCGAGCTTGAGGCCGGCGATGTATTCGGTGATGTCCTTGGCGAGCGCGGACACCTTCGCCGCATCAGCGGCGAACGCCGTGTCCTCGCGCAGGAGATAGCCGTAGTCCTTGATCACCGTGCCGCAGCCGGAGGCTGTCACCAGGATCGCGTCCAGCCCCTCGCCGGCGGCTTCCTTTTGCCAGGCCGTGACGTTGGCACGGGCGCGCGCCAGCGCATCCTGGTCGTCGCCGAGGTGATGGGTCAGCGCACCGCAGCACTGCTCGTCCCTGACAAGGACGACCTCGACGCCATGGCGGGTGAGAAGACTGATCGCGGCCTGGTTGATGCGCGGCGCCAGCACCTGCTGGGCACAGCCCTGCAACAGCGCGACCCGGCCGCGCCTCTTGCCGAGCGCTGCGAACACGCTGCCCGGGAGCGGGCCGGGCGACGGCAGACGGTTCGGCGCCAGCGCCAGCATCGCCTTGAGGCGCTGGATCAGGCCGGGCGTCGCCGAGGGCCGCGGCGTCGGCAGGAAGACGGCAAGCGGACGGGCGAGCCGCGCCAGCCACATGCTGGTGCGGAAGCGCTGCGGGTCCGGCAGGACAAAGGCCAGCACCTGGCGCAGCAGCCGCTCGGTCAGCGGCCTCTGGTAGCGCTGTTCGATCCTGACCCGGGCCTGGTCGACGAGGTGCATGTAGTTCACCCCTGAGGGGCAGGTCGTCATGCAGGACAGGCACGACAGGCAGCGGTCGACATGCTTGACCACCTCGGCGGTCGGGGTCTGGTCCTTCTCCAGCATCTCCTTGATCAGGTAGATGCGGCCGCGCGGGCTATCGAGCTCGTCGCCGAGCAGCACATAGGTCGGACAGGTTGCGGTGCAGAACCCGCAATGAACGCAGGCGCGCAGGATCTTGTCGGCCTGCGCGATATCAGGGTCGGCGAGCTGCGCCAGTGAGAATTCGGTCTTCATGCCGCAGCGCCCCGCGTCAGCCGTCCCCGGTTGAGAATGGTCTTCGGATCGAAGCTGGCGCGGACACGCTCGCTCAAAGCGGCAATGCCCGGCGCCTGCGGATGGAACACGTCGACCCCGCGCCTGACGTCCTCGGCCGCCCGGATCAACGTCGCATGTCCGCCATGGGCATCTGCACGCTGGCGCACCGCCGGGGCATGCGCGTCCGCCTTCGGCGGCAGCGCTGCCCAGATCAGCCCGCCGCCCCAATCGTAAATCACGTCGCCACCGGTCTCGCGCGCCAGTTGGGTCCCGAGCGCCGCGCCGGAAGCAGGCGGACAAACGATCCGCCACACCGGCCAGGCGCCGAGCGCGCCGCCGGCTGCGAACGGCAGCACGTCGCGGATCGTGGCCCACAGCGCGGCAGAGGCCGCGTCCTCGATCAGCGTCGCGGTTCCGAACGGCGCCAGCAATTCGCGCAGCGAGCCGGCGCGGTGCGCGGCGGACGCCGTGATGCCCTCGAGCCGCAGCAAGGTCAGCGCTTCGCCCTGGCTAGCGATGTCGCCAAGCCCGTCGGTCTTCGCCCGGAACGCCGATTTCGGCAGATGCGCGGCGGCAGAGACGTCGAAGGGCGAGCCGAGCGCCGCGGTCATGGCCTTGTTGGCGACGGCATCGTCGAGCCCGCGCAACAGCAGCGTCCGCTCCGCTTCGGGCTTCGGCATCACCTTGAGCGTGACTTCGGTCATCACCGACAGCGTACCCCAGGACCCCGCCAGCAGCTTGCAGAGATCGTAGCCGGTGACGTTCTTCACCACCTTGCCGCCGGTCTTGAAGCTGTCGCCGAAACCGGAGACGGCGTGCGCCCCGAGCAGGTGATCGCGCGCCCCGCCTGCCCTGATCCGCCGCGGACCGGCGAGGCCGGCCGCGATCATGCCGCCGATGGTCCCTAACGCGGGCGTGCCGAGCAGCGGCGCCGTATTCATCGGCTCGAACGCGAATTGCTGGTTCTTGGCATCGATCAGCGACAGCACGTCGGCCAGCGGCGCACCGGCCTGGAGCGTGACGATCAGCTCGTTCGGTTCGTAGGACGTGACGGCATTCAGCGCGGAGATGTCGAGCACGGCGTTGGTCGCCATGGCGTGACCGATGCTGCGCTTGCTGCCATGACCGATGATCTCGAGCGGCTGCTCGTTGGCAATCGCCGCGCGCACCACCTCTTCGACGTCTTTGGCGTCTCTGACCCTGAGCGTATCCACGGGAAAAGCCGGTAGCGAAATTCGTCGCCAAAATCAATGCGGCGTGAGGCCGGCGACCGCTGCCGGCGCGTTTGCGATCAGGCACCGGGCCGCATCGACGCTTCGTTCGCCATCGAAGCGTTCACGACATCGACACTTCGATCACCGGCGAACCAACGCCCGCAGGCCGCCACTACAAGTCTGCCCCGATCGCGATCGAGACCAACCGATGGAGACAGACATGCGATCGACTCATGCGCGGCCGGCGCCGCGCGTCCACGAAGCGTTCAGCCGCAGGTCGGTGATCCGGGCCTTCGGAGCCGTGCTGGCGATCTATCTCTCGCCATGGACGGCGGCGTCATCTCAAGCCCAGCAGCAAGGAGGAAGGACCATGAACCACTATGCCACGCAGAAATCTCTCAGCGCCGCCGTCGACGGCGGCGGTTTGCTCGTCGTCGCGCAATGGGAGGCGAAGCCCGGCGAGGCCGACAAGGTCGCCGCGATCCTCGACCGCTTCCTGCCGGAGGCGCAACGCGAGGACGGGGTCAAACTGTTCCTGATCTCGCGCGCCAAGGACAATCCGGCCCAGTTCCTGTTCTACGAGCTGTTCCGCGACGAGGCCGCGTTCAAGGCGCATCAGGAGAGCGCCCATTTCAAGACCTACATCGCCGGCGAGGCGCTGCCGCTGCTGGCGAAGCGCGAGCGGGCCCAGTACGGGCTGCTGTGAGGTCTCTTCTTCCTTCTCCGTTGTGGGAGAAGGTGGCATAGGCGGCCTACGGCCGCCGTTCTTAGGAACGCCGGTGCTTTGCGCCGGCCATGGCGCCGGATGAGGGGTTCTATCAGCGAACTCAACTGCAAGAGGGTTGATCGCGGAGAGGCCCCCTCACCCGGCTTCGCGTTCTGCGAAGCCGACGCTGCGGCCATCAGAACCGCGGAATATCCGGAAACGCTACCTTGCCGGCATGCACATGCATGCGGCCGAGCTCGGCGCAGCGATGCAGGGTCGGAAACACCTTGCCGGGGTTGAGCAGGCCCTGCGCGTCGAAGGCGCATTTCAGCCGCTGCTGCTGGTTGAGGTCGATCTCGCTGAACATGTCAGGCATCAGATCGCGCTTCTCGATGCCGACGCCGTGCTCACCGGTGAGCACGCCGCCGAACTCGACGCAGGCGCGCAGGATGTCGGCGCCGAAGGCCTCGGCGCGCTCGATCTCGCCGGGCTTGTTGGCATCGTAGAGGATCAGCGGGTGCAGATTGCCGTCGCCGGCGTGGAACACGTTGGCGCAACCGAGCTGGTATTTTTCCGACAGCTCGCGGATGCGGGCGAGCGCCTTCGGCAGCGCGCCGCGGGGAATTGTGCCGTCCATGCAGAGATAATCGGGCGAGATGCGGCCGACGGCCGGAAACGCGGCTTTGCGGCCGGCCCAGAACAAATTGCGCTCGGCTTCCGAGGTCGAGATCTGGCAGGTGGTCGAGCCGCAAGCGTTCGCGATGGTCTCGACGCGCGTGATCAGCTCGTCGACCTCGATCTTGGGACCGTCGAGCTCGATGATGAGAAGCGCTTCGACATCGAGCGGATAGCCGGCATGAACGAAGGCCTCCGCGGCGTGGATCGCCGGCTTGTCCATCATCTCCATGCCGCCGGGGATGATGCCGGCGCCGATGATGCGCGCCACGCATTCGCCGGCTGCCTCGACCTGTGCGAATCCAACCATCAGCGCGCGCGCCGTCTCCGGCTTTTGCAGGATGCGCACCGTGATCTCGGTGATGACGCCGAGCAGACCTTCCGAGCCCGTGATGACGCCCATGAGATCGTAGCCGGCGTTCTCGCACCCCTTGCCGCCGATGCGCAGGATCTCGCCGCTCATCAGGACAATCTCGCAGCCGAGCACGTTGTTGGTGGTCATGCCGTATTTCAGGCAGTGCACGCCGCCGGAATTCTCCGCGACATTGCCGCCGATCGAGCAGGCGATCTGCGAGGACGGATCCGGCGCGTAATAGAAGCCGACATGCGCGACCGCCTGGCTGATGGCGAGATTGGTGACGCCGGGCTCGGTGACGACGACGCGGTTGTCGAAATCGATCTCGCGGATCCGCTTGAACTTGCCGAGGCCCAGCAGCACGCCGTCTTCCAGCGGCAGCGCGCCCCCGGACAACGAAGTACCGGAGCCGCGCGGCACCACCTTGATGCCCTGCCCGGCACAATATTTCAGGACAAGCGAGACCTGCTCGGTCGTATCGGGCAGCACCACGACCATCGGCGGCTGCCGATAGGCCGTCAGCCCGTCGGATTCGTAGGCCCGCATCTCGGCAGGCGTATCGATCACGCCCTCGCCGGGCACAATTGCGCGCAATGCGGCCACGATTTCGGCGCGGCGCGCGAGCACGGCCTGGTCGCTCGCAGGCATCATGATGGCCATAACATATCCTTCATGGCATATCCGTCCGGCTCACGCCGCACGATCGAATTCTCGCGGCAAATCAACCACGTCCGCGGTGGTTTGGGTAGGCCATCCGAAAGTCGGAGCGGCGATCTTCGGCGAGTTCGCTCTGGGACAAGTAGGACATCATGAAACCTGTCATGGTTTCGCGGCTTGTCCAAGCCGGGCGGGCCTGCCAAAACCGGCAGATCCGGCCTTTGCCGACCAGGCAAGAGACCGACCAGGCCTAGACCCACCAGGGAAGAGACGAAGAGCACCCGATGACAAAACTGACTTTTGGCGCACTGATGATCCTCACCGTGACTGCCGCCGCACCCGCCGCGATGGCGCAGGATGTTGCGGCCGGCAAATCGTCGTTCAACAAATGCCTGGCCTGCCACGCGATCGGCGAAGGCGCCAAGAACAAGGTCGGCCCCGAGCTCAACGGCCTCAACGGCCGCAAGTCGGGCTCCGCGCCGGACTACAACTACTCGGATGCGAACAAGAATTCCGGCATCACGTGGGACGAAGCCACGTTCAAGGAATACATCAAGGACCCCAAGGCCAAGATCCCCGGCACCAAGATGGCGTTCGCCGGCATCAAGAACGAGAACGAGATCAACAATCTCTGGTCCTACGTCTCCCAGTTCGACAAGGACGGGAAAATCAAGCAGTAAGCGCGCGATCGGCGGCCGCCCGGGCTTCGGTTCTGATTGAGTCACAACCGAAGCTCGGGCTTATTGTCTTGACGCGTTTTCTTGCGCGAACCGGTATCCACTTCGCTCGAAAACGCCTTAATCGGCGGCCGCCTGCGCCGAGGCGATTTGACCGATCATCGCCTCGATCTCCGTCTTCACGAGATCCGGCACGGCGTTCTGCACCATGTGGCCGAGATCGGGCAGCACGATCAGCTTTGCATTCGGCACGGTCGCGGCAAACGGGCGCGCGTGGATATCGGTCTTCACGGTCTTGTCGGGCTCGCCGGCGATGATCGTGACCGGCGCCTTGATCTCGCCGTAACGCGCAGCCTGCGCCGTCACCGCTGCCTTCAGTGTCACCAAATCATAGGCATTGGCGATGAACTCGCGCGGGCGCAGCAATAGCGGCGTCGCGGAGTCCTGCACGAAACCGTCCGGCATGATTTGCGGCAGGAAGACGCTGCGCGCACCGGCCTCGGCAACGAAATATCCCAGCGGCAGCGTGATGGTATAGGCGAGCAGCGGGCCGATCACCGGTGTTGCGATGATCTCGTTGTAGCGGCCGACGCCGCCGCGCCAGGGATGGGTCACCGGTGCCAGCATGACGAGACCGGCGACGCGGCCGGGATGATCGAGCGCAATCCGCGCACCGAGCGCACCGCTCCAGGAATGCACGACGAAGACCGCGCGATCGATCCCGAGATTACGAAGCGCCTCGTCGATCATCCGGGCCTGGATCTGTGGCGTCGAATCCTGCCGCCGCGCGCGCGTACTCCAGCCGTGGCCGGGACGGTCGATTAGGATGACGCGATGGTCTTTGGCCAGAATGTCGCCGAGCGGACGCCGCATCGCTTCGAGATTGGAGCTCGCGCCGTGCAGCATCACGATCGGCATGGCTGAACCGCGCGGACCGATATCGACGACGTGAAGCACAGCGCCGTCGACCTCGATCATCCGGCCCTGAGGCGGAAAGGCGCGTTGCACGGCAAGGACGCCGGCCTGCGTGGCCAGCGCCAGCAGGACCAGCGCGGTCAGGACTGACATCACGATCATGGGGAGAATCCGGGCGATCCAGGGCACTTGGCAGTTACGACACCTGCGGGCGGCAGTTTCGCTCCGCGAGCCCCCGGCTCCACTTGAAATGCCGGGGCTGTGGATATGTGCATAATTCAAGCAGGAAAAAATGCAACGAAATCAATCACATTCCCGTCAGCACGCAAGCCTCGGGCCAGCTTCATGCAGTCGTCATCGCGGTCTCCATATAATCGCCACGGTCGGTTCCGCCATCTAGGCGCGGGTAGGCGCCGATCTCCTCGCAGCCTCACGGGATGCGGGAAAGACCGGCAGGATTTGTCCTGATTTGAACCGGAGAATTTCGATGAGCTTCAGATCCAACGATACTGCGATCGATGAGATCGTCGCGAGCTGCAACGGCGACCTGCGCGGTGCCGTGCGGGCACTGCTTCTGATCAACGAGCATCTCGAGGCGGAGCTTGCAAAGGCCTACGCCGCAGCCGCCGATCACGGCCTTGTCGAGCGCGGCAGCAGCGTCCTGCACTAAGTGCGGGCTAGTTCGCTCCGTCCTCGTCCTTTTCCTCGTCGGGCGTGACCGCGGGGCAGGCGCGGATCGTCGAACGGGCAAGCTTGGCATCGGCCCTGGACTTGTAGGGACCGTCGCCGAACCAGATGTCGCCGATGATCACGGGATTGCTGGTGACGATGTTGCATTGGCCGGTGGCGCTGTTGCCGACCACCCAGAACAATCCGTCGGCGAGGCTCACCGAGCCCGACGCGAGCAGCAATACACCTGCAAAGATCAAACGCTTCATGGCTTCCGCTCCTGCCATGCAGTTAAGCCTGCGCGCGCGTCGACAATACCCCTGAGAACGCCGCACGTGCGATCGTGGTTAATCCGCGCACGCTGCAATCGCTCGGGAAATGATCAACTTGTCCGCTAGATGTCGCGGCCTTCGACCTTCTCGGTCAGCACCTTGACCTGGTCGGGGATCTTGTCGAGGTGCGGATTGACGGCGAGCGCCTTGCGATAGGCCTCGAGCGCACGTTTCTCGTCACCGACCTCCTGCATGATCATGCCGAGGCCTGCGAGCGCGCCGAAATGGCGAGGCTCCCGGATCAGCACCTCGCGGATGTCGGCAAGCGAGCGCGCGTAGTCATTCTGCATGTAGTAGAGCGTGGCGCGCCGGTTCCAGGCCTCGATGTAGTCGGGCCTGAGCTTGATGACCGAATCCAGCAGCTTGATCGCGACATCGATCTTCTTGGCGTCGACCGCGGTCTTGGCCCGCGCCATCAGCAAGGACGCGGTGTCGCTCGGGGTCTGGATCCAGATCGCCCAGATCCGCGCTTCGACGTGCTTGGCACTGGCCTCGTCGGGCGCTGCTTTCAGCGCGCCGAACAGGAAATCGAGATTCTTGCTGCGGTCGACCTTGGGCAGCTTGGCCGGCGCCTCCGGCAGCTTCTTCTGCTCCTTGCCGGGAGGAGCTGGCGGATCATTTTGCGCCAGCGCCGGCGCAAGGCCGGCGGTTCCCAGCACAAGGGCCAGACACAGGGGGCGCGCAAACGGGAATCTCACTGCCATGGTCAAAGTCTAAACGCGCAAAGCCGCCCTTGCAAAGCAAAGGCGGCGTCAAACTCGTGTGAGCCGTGGTCGTGCGGGAGCGCGCGAGGCGACCGCGAGGGCAATATCAGTCGCCCGAAGATCAGCCTTGGCGAGCCTTGAAGCGGCGCTGCACCTTGTTGATCACATAGACCCGGCCCTTGCGGCGGACCAGGCGGTTGGCGCGATGGCGACCGCGCAGCGATTTCAGCGAGTTACGGACCTTCATGGCAGAATCCTGAACGTTCGAAAGGCCGTGTTCGGCATTACCGTTTCGGCACGCGCGAATGTGGCAAAATGAGATTTTTCCCGCCGGCGGACGACCGCCCGGGACGGGGCGGTTCTTAAGGCATGGGGGGACTGGATGTCAATGTTAACTGCCCCGTTCCGAACCGGCAATTTCGCGAAAACAACCCCATGCACAGTAGAAGCGGCCGGATCGGCCCGATCTGCCCGGTCAGAGGTCACCCACGGCAAAGACTTTTGCCGACTGCGGTTTCGCCGCCCGCGACGCCTTGCCAAATTCGTTATATCATATAATCAATTTGGCAACCCTCGGGAGGAAACCAATGCCGAAGCTGAAGCTGCCCAACATCGACGACGTCGTCGCGATCGACATCCACACCCATGCCGAGGAGCCCTGCGGCACCCATCCCGACGACGGCTATGACGATTTCCAGGCGCAGATGGCGGACTACTTCAAGTCGCCGCACAAGCATCCGCCGACCGTGCCGGAGACCGCGGCCTACTACCGCTCCAAGAACATCGCCGCAGTGATCTTTCCGGTCGACGCCGAGCGCGAGACCGGCTTCCGCCGCTACAAAAATGAGGAGATGCTGGAGATCGCCTCCGACCATCTCGACGTCCTCATTCCCTTCGTCTCGATCGACCCGCACAAGGGCAAGCTCGGCGTGCGCGAAGCACGCAAGCTGATCGAGGAATACGGCGTCCGCGGCTTCAAATTCCACCCGACCATGCAGGGCTTCTACGCCAACGACCGCATGGCCTATCCGCTCTATGAAGAGATCAACAATGGCGGCGCGATCGCGCTGTTCCACACCGGCCAGACCGGCGTCGGCTCGGGCATGCCCGGCGGCATGGGCATGCGGCTGAAATATTCCAACCCGATGTACATGGACGACGTCGCCGCCGATTTCCCCGACCTCAAGATCATCCTCGCCCACCCCTCCTTCCCCTGGCAGGAAGAGGCGCTGTCGGTCGCGACCCACAAGCCGAACGTCTATATCGACCTGTCCGGCTGGTCGCCGAAATATTTCCCGCCGATCCTGGTGCGCTATATCAACTCGATCCTTCAGGATAAGATGCTGTTCGGCTCGGACTGGCCGGTGATCACGCCGGACCGCTGGCTGTCGGACTTCGCCAAGATCGAGATCCGCGACGAGATCCGGCCGAAGGTGCTGAAGGCCAACGCGCGAAAACTGCTGGGGATCTAGCAGAAACGCATAAGCTGGCGGAATCTGCTTGGTCGGCTATAGCAGCTCTGCCAGCGCTGAGGGGCAAGGCGACCCTAGAACTCCAGCTTGTCGCGTATGGCGTCGATTCCGGCCCTGGCGCAGGCTTCGTCAGCATCACCGCCAGGCGCCCCAGACACACCGACGGCTCCGACCAGCGAGCCGCCCGCTTCGACAATCAATCCGCCACCTATAATGACCGTGCCGGGGAGATTTCGGATACCAGCCTGCATCATGCCGGGTTGGCTGACCGCATTCAGTTCGGCGGTGCTGGTACGAAATGTTGCTGCGGTCCACGCCTTGCCCGAGGCCGTTGAAACGGTGTGGGCGCCTGCGAACCTGTCACGAAGGATCACCTGTGTCCCCCCGAAGCGATCGACGACCGCGACGGCGACCTGGTACCCGCGTGATCGGCAATCGCCAAGCGATGCCCGGGCCAGATCAAGCGCCAGCTCGGGACTCAGGGATTTGTAGGTTACGAGCGGCTCCTCCGCCATTGCCGGGTGCGCGGGCATCAACAGAACGGTAGCCGCAAGCAGGGTTCGAGCGAGCATGGTTTCTCCGACGTGAGCGGGTCGACGCCGACGTTAACCTAGTTCAGCGCACCGTACGTCAGGTCGTCGAATACGGTGACACTGTCGGCCTTGGTCCACAAGCCGATCATGCCGGCGTCCCTGATCGATTCGTCCTCGACCTCGAACATCAGCTTGCCGTCATACGTCACCTTGAATAGCTTTCCCGCGAATTCGCAACGTAGGGAATGCCATTGACCTGATGGCACCGATACCTTGACGCCATAGCCGCCTTTCCGGCCGACGATATCGAGCGCGCTGCGAACACCCTTGATCGTCTTGTAGAGCACAACATTGTCTTCAAGAGCGTTGGCCCGCACGACATAGTAATTGTCGGCATCCTTTGCGCGCCAGACAATACCGGCCGCACGATCCTCGGAGCCTGCGATCGCCTTGAACTTGACCTCGACAAACCCGTCCAGGATGCGGGTGCCGTTCCTGAGCGCCACTGGAAACGTCGCCTGACCGGATTGTTTCAGGACGTTCGGCTTGCTTGGCGCCGTCGACTCCATCTCGACCGTCCATTTGGGCTGGCCACGACCCGTCATCGTCAGAGTCCAGCCTTCGGGCGCTGCGCCGGTTGCCGCGTTGTCAAAATTTACAGTTTCTGCCATCGCGTTTCCTCCCACCGACAATAGGAACAACGCCGCCCCCAAGAGCGCTACGCTCATTTTCTTGCACAACGCCTAGGCTTCCCGCCTGTATTGATCGTACAGTGTTGCAGCGTTGTCCCATTTGATCGCTTCCATGTAGATGTCGACATACTTCGCGGCCGCCGCGCCATAATCCATGTGATAGGCGTGCTCATACATGTCGAGCACCAGCACGGGGCGTCCGCCGGCCAGCGTCGTCGTGTGGTCGGCGGCCCACTGATTGACCAGCCGCTTGTCGCGCGGTGAGTAGGAAAGAATCACCCAGCCGGAGCCGCCGCCTTCGGCCTTGCCCATGGCGGAGAACTCCGCGCGCCACCGCTCCATGCTGCCGAAATCGCGCGCGATCGCGTCGGCAAGTGGTGTGCTCGGCTTGCCGGCACCGCCGAGCCCGTCGAAATAGATTTCGTGGAGGATCATCGAGTTTGACGCGACGAGTTCCTCGCGCTTCAGGCCGTTGATGACGAAGTTCGGAGCTTTCGCGAAGTCTAGCTCGGCGAGTTGCGTTCCGATCGCGTTGAGTCGCTTTACGGCACCGACATAGTTGTTCTCGTAGTGGCTGACGAGCACCTTCTCCGAGATGCCGGCAATGGATTTCGGATCGAACGGCATCGGCTTGGGCTGGTATGTCATTGGCCTGGCTCCTGTTGGCTGATTGGCTTGCGCAAGGGCTTGTGTCCCCGCGAGTATTGCGGTCGATGCCGCGGCGGCCCCCACGCCCCTGATGAAGTCTCGGCGGTCGGTATTCGTCGTCATGGAGTCCTCCACTTCATCGTCGTCCCCGACTTGGCCCCGTGTGCTCGCTAGCTCTTGGTGCTCGCCGTCTTGTCGCGTGCGCAAATAGACCGCGCGATCCTTGTCGATACGGACATCGACGAGGGTCGGCGCGCTGGCGGCACCAATTGAGGGGACAATTTCTCTGATGAGATCGAGATGAAAGAAGACATGCGGCGTCCTTGGTGACCAGGACGCGATACTTGGGCATGTCGCCTCGCGGGGAGATCGCAAATCCCCGTACCCTGAATTAAACGCCTGCCGGCGGCAGTGTCAATCTGCTGCGCGAGGTCGACGGGGTGACGATTGTTTGAAGAAGGTTCCGATCTTGTCGAGTACCGGGCCGTTTCGGTATTGTCCGTGCGCCACCGCAAAGTCCCAGAGGAGCGAGCCATGAGCATCAAGGCCGTCGTCTTCGACGCCTACGGAACGCTCTACGACATCCAGTCGGTCGCGGAGATCACCGAGGATGCGTTTCCGGGCTATGGCGAGATCATCACGCAGGTCTGGCGGATCAAGCAGCTCGAATACACCTGGTTGCGCTCGCTGATGCGGCGCTACCAGGATTTTGCGGTCGTCACGCGCGACTCGCTCGCCTATACGCTGCGCCTGCTCGGCCTCGCCTATGAAGGCGAGGCGTTCGAGCGGGTGATCGAGAAATATCTGCATCTCGGTCTCTATCCGGATGCAGCCGGCGCGCTTGCGGCGCTGAAGCCGCGAAAACTCGCCATCCTCTCGAATGGCAGTCCGGACATGCTGAATGCGCTCGTGCGCAATTCCGGGCTCGACCGTCTGCTCGATGCCACCATCAGCGTGGATGCGAAGAAGGTCTTCAAGCCATCTCCAGAGGCCTACATGCTGATCGGGGAGGCGTTCGGCACCAGGCCGGACGAGGTTCTGTTCGTCTCGTCCAACCCCTGGGACGTCGCGGGCGCAAAGTCGTTCGGGCTGAACGTCGCCTGGATCGAACGCGTGACGCCCGAGGCGATGGCGCTGGCTTGCGTCGAGAACGAACTCGTGGCACCGCTGACGATGTTCAAGGCGATCCGGACCCAGATGGACGAGCTTGGGTTCGCGCCGGATCATCGTGTCCGCGCGCTCTCGGAACTGCCAACAATCGCCTAAGCATCGCCGCCCACCCATGAGTTTGGAATGAGCTGACTGGAATGAGCCTGCAATCCGTTCGCGCCTTCTTTGCCGAGAAAGCCCCCGACATCTCCGTCATCGAATCCCCGATCAGCTCGGCCACGGTGCCGCTGGCCGCAGAAGCCTATGGCGTCGAGCCCGGACGGATCGCCAAGACCCTGTCGTTGCGTATCGGGGAGCGCGTGATCCTGATCGTCGCCGCCGGCACCTCGCGCATGGACAACAAGAAGGTCAAGGCTGCGTTCGGCGGCAAGCCGAAGATGCTGGGACTGGAGGAGGTCGCCGAGATCACCGGCCACGAGGTCGGCGGCGTCTGCCCGTTCGGGCTGAAGTCGCCGCTGCCGATCTATTGCGACGTGTCGCTGAAGGCGTTCGACGTGGTGGTGCCGGCCGCAGGCTCGACTCACAGCGCGGTTCGCATCACGCCCGATCGCATGGCCGAGCTCACCGCAGCCGAATGGGTCGATGTCTGCGAGCACAGGCCTTAAGGCGGCTCCGGCCGGTCCTCGTGAACCGCGGCGCGGAGGGCGACCTCGCGCCAGGTCGGTTTTGGCACCTGGCTGGCCGCAATTCATTGCAGCGTTATGACGGGTTCGGGACTGGACAACCGGTCGTTGAGCCGCGATGGGCCAGATGCGATGCCTGATGCAATTACCGGTCAGGAAGGCTAGCATATGGACCATGACCGACGACAAGGTGAAACGACGATTGACCACCGTCCTGTGCGCTGACGTGCAGGGCTATTCTCGCCTCATGGGAGCAGACGAGACCGGAACGTTGGAGACGCTGCGCCGCTACCGCACTGCCTTTGCGGGACTGGTGGAGCGCCATGACGGCCGGATCGTGAATACCTGGGGCGATGCCGTGATCGCCGAGTTCGCCAGCGTCGTCGAAGCCGTGCAATGCGCAGTCGAAATTCAGCAGGAAATTTCCAACCAGGATTCGGACCCGCCGCACGCCGACCCGATGCGGTTTCGCATCGGCATCAACCTCGGCGACGTGATGGTGGACGGGTCCGACATCTATGGCGACGGGGTCAATATCGCGTCGCGGCTGCAAGAACTCGCCGAACCCGGCGGCGTCGTGATCTCTAGTTCAGTCTACGATCAGGTGCACAACAAATTGTCCGTTGGCTTCGACTGTCTCGGGCAGCGACCAATGAAGAACGTTGCTCCCATGACCAGCTATCGCGTGTCCACGAGCGGCCAAAGCGCTGGGCGACGGAGCTTCCCGGTTGACGACAGCGTCACTCCCCAGGACCGAGCAGTTGCAGATTCGGGAACTGGCGCTCGATGGATTGACAGCAGGCACGAGCCATCCAATTGGATGGGCTTCGTCTCGGATTGGCTGGCGAAGCTGCCCCGCCCGGTTGCAGCGGCCCTCACGGTTTCGGGCTTTCTGATTCTGATCAACGTTTTCACCGGCATGCACAAGATCTGGTTCCATTGGCCAGTCGCAGCAATACTCTTCGGTGTCATCTTGCGGACAGCGCTCGGGCATCGACCGGAGTCGGACAGCAAAGGGGAACGCCGAACGAGTCGGGAGTGAGGCGGTTGCGACCGCATCTGCGCGCCCAAGGTGCATGAATTCACAATGAATCGTCATCGTGCTTCAGGTTATCGCTTGAGCACGATCTTTTCGGAAAATCGCATCACACTTTTCCCGATCACACCCTAGTCGTTGTCATCATCATAGGGACGTGGTGGCGCGGCGACAGGCGGCGGCGCATTGTTGGAGCGCGGCGCCGGCACAGCCCGGCCACGCGGAACCGGCTGCTGTGGCTGGGCCTGGTTGTTCGACTGGAACACCGCACGACATGAGCTCGATAGCTGCGGCGTATTCTGCTGCAAGCAGGCCACGATGCGATTCGTGTCGGGAATCTGGTCGCTGCACAGCCGCCAGACATCCGGCGTGCAGGCCATCTGTTGTTCCATTGTGCCGCGATATTCCTGTGCCGACACCGCGCTCTGCGCAACAACGCCGCCGATCGCAAGCGCCAAACCCAGCGCAATCCGCTCTGTTCGCATGTCCCGATCCTTCTCGACTCCCTCGAATTCTCATCAATCAATGAGGCGGGAGGCGGTTCTGGACCAACAACAAAACGTGAAAACGCGCCTGGAACCTAATTCAGCCTTCCGCTTGCTGCGCCTTCGCATCTGAGGGCGTCATTCCGAAGCGCCGTCGAAATGCCCGGTGAAAATACGAAACGTCGTTGAAACCGGAGAGATGAGCGATGTCGCTGATCTTGCCCGCCCGGTGCATCGGATCGCGCAGCAGCCGTGCCGCCCGCAATAGCCGCTGCTCCAGCACGAACTCCGAGAACGTGACGCCGCTGCGCTCGAACAGCAATTGAATGGTGCGAGGGCTGGCGCGATGGCGCCGCGCGAAGTCGGCGAGCGTGAAGCTGCCGTCGTCGAGCCGCGCCAGAATGTCGGCCTTGATGGCTTCGAGCCGGGCCGCGGCGAGGCCGCGCTCTTTCGCCAGTTCGGTGGCATCGCGCCTGCCGCCGAGCACCAGCACCATCAAATCCATCAGGTGCTGCGAAACGGCGTGCTGCGCCAGCGCATCGAGTCCCGGGGCGTGCTGAACCGCGAAGTCGTAATATCGATGCAGCAGCGCAGTGAGCGCGGGGTTATGATCGAGCGGCCGCGCAATGCTGTCTTCGGCATCGGGGCAATAGGACAGCAGCGTCTTGCGGTCGAACAAGGCGGCTTTGTTGCCGCCCTGCTCGAGCTGCGAGACGAATGCGTCTTTGATGGAGGCGTCGATGAGACTGATGCCCAGCGGCGCGACTTCGAGCGCGCGACGGCCCATGACCGCGTGCAGTGGCGAATCCGGCGCCATCAGCAGCGCCAGAGTGTCGCTGGCGCCGAGCGTCATAAATCTGATCGGCGTGCCGTTGCAGAAGGATATCGTTGCCTGCGGCAACATCAACGCTTTGACGTCGCAGTGAAGAGGGCCGTCGGACAAAGGCGCAAGATCGGCTGCCATCACGCGGCGGCAAAATTCCTCCCGCCACATCTCATAGGCCGGTCCATGCGGGTCGCCGGCATAGCCGAGGCGCGGCGCGCCATGGATCGATTGGTCATCGGCCGCCATCGGCGCGCGTCTCCAGCTGGTGTAGCGGAGTACCAATATCGCGTTGGCGGTTGCGCGCAACGCGCGTCAAGCGCGGTTGCGCGGCAGGCCATCGAAATTTGCGCCTTTGTCCATTTGATGCATCAACGCGCCGCTGTAGCTACCGTCCGTGGGCGCGCCCGGCATTCCGTTCGCGATCACCGGTGTCGAACGGGCTCGCACGGTGGCGTTCACCGGCGCGGAGATCCGGTGGGATCTCACAACCGTGACATCGTTCAAGGCTTCTTATGAGGGCGCGTTCGCATCGGGATATGACCGGCACACGCTGCGGGGCCTGGTCCGCGCGAATTCTAGAGAGACTCCCTACTCCACCTTGCCGATCTTCTTCACCGCCGCAATCAGACGCGTGCTGTCGGCCGCGACGAATTGCGAGAAGGCCGGCGCGTCCTGATAGGCGACGAGACTGCCCGAGGTGTCGAAGGCCTTGAGCACGTCGGGGCTCGTCATCACCTGCGCCATCGCCTCGCGCAGCCGGGTCGCGATCGGCGCCGGCAGCGAGCTCTGCGCGAACAGGCCGGCCCAGATGTACATCTCGACATCCTTGTAGCCGAGCTCCTGGAAGGTCGGCACATCAGGAAAGCTTGCGATGCGCTGCGCGCCGCAATTGCCGAGCACGCGGAGCTTGCCGTCGTCGACCTGCGGCTTCAGCGTGCCAGGCGCGGCTGCGATCGCCTGCACGGTGCCGCTGAGCAGCGCGGTCAGCGCCGGGCCGGCGCCGCGGAACGGAACATGCAGCAATTTGATATCGGCGCTGCTTGCGAACATCTCCATCGCGACATGCAGCGTCCCGTAAGGACCGGACGAGCCGTAAGTGATCTGGCCCGGGCGCTTCTTCGCATCGTCGACAAAATCCTGCGCCGTCTTCCACGGCGCCGAGGCCGGCACCGCGAGCAGCGTGGGATCGGCGAGCACGCGCGCGATCGGCATGAACTGCGAGACTTCGTAGGCAACGGGTCGGTCGAACAGACGGTCGGCTTCGGGGAGCACCGCGAGCGAGGACAGCGTCATCAGCAGGGTGTAGCCGTCGGGCTCTGCGCGCGCCGCGGCGGCATTGCCGACCGATCCGCCGCCGCCACCGGCGCGGTTATCGACGATGACGGGCTTGCCGAGGATCCGCTCCAGCGCCATCGCCACAGGGCGCGCCGCAAGGTCGGCCTGACCGCCGGCCGGAAACGGCACGATCAGGGTGATGTTGCGCACCGGATAGGCCTGCGCGAAGGCCGGCTCAGGCAATGCAGCCCGCAACAACGGCAATGCCGCTGCGGCGCGCAAGAGATCGCGTCGATCCATCATGGTCCCCTTCCCCCCGATTTTCTTTTGTTGCGCCAGCCTAACGCGCCGCGCGGCAAGAACAAGGCATTAACGAAGCATTGACCATGTCCGGCCCCCTCCGGAACGCATCCGTGAAGCCGCGGTTGCCCTCCTGAGGGAGTGAGTGATGCGGAATCTTGCGACCATCGACGGCGCCCTGGACGAAATGCTGGTGAATCTCGCGGCGATCGTCCTGCGGCTGTCCAAGCCCGAACTGACGCGGACGCCCGAGGCGCGGCGCGCCCTGGCGCAATCGGTCCATCAATACGGCGTGTGCGCGGCGCGCTCGAACGACCCACGCGTTCACGAATTGAAGACGCAACTGGAGGGGACGCTGAAGCCGACCTTGCGGATCGTCGCGATTAACGGCGTGAAGGTGTCGTAGTCACGCTCCGTCATTGCGAGCGCAGCGAAGCAATCCAGAATCTTTCCGCGGAGGCACTCTGGATTGCTTCGCTGCGCTCGCAATGACAGGGGGGGTTGAGGCCGCTCGCGCTACGTCTTGGATTTCCCGCGCGGCCGCCTCTTGCATGTGCGCGGTAGTTTCGCTGCGAGAAAATCGCCGAGCGCTTCCACCCGCGCTGGCCTCGGACCGCCGGGCGGGGTCACCAGATGCACGGCGCCTTCGGCCTGCTTCCAGTCTTTCAGGATGACCTCGACCTCGCCGGACGAGATGGCTTCGCCGACGATGAACTCGGGCAGCTCGGCGATGCCGAGGCCGGCAATCAGCGCCGGCATTACGGCTTCGCCATTGTTGACGCGAAGCTGGCCGCCCGGACGGACGCTCGCCTGCTCACCGGCCGAATTGGTGTAGTGCCAGACATTGGGCGTCGAGAGATAGGCGTAGCTGAAGCATTTGTGTTCGGCGAGATGCATCGGATGCGTCGGCCGTCCATGGCGCTTGAAATAGGACGGCGCGGCCACCGTGAAGCGCGGCATGGTGAAGAGCCGCCGCGCGATCAGCGAAGAGTCCGGCAGCCGCGCGATCCGCACTGCCATGTCAAAGCCCTCGCCGATCAGATCGACAGTCGCATCGCTCAAATGCAGATCGACCGAGACCTCCGGATAGGTCTCGAAAAACTCCGGCAGCAGCGGCGCCACCGCCTTGATGCCGAACGTCATGGGCACGGCGAGGCGCACCAGGCCGCGCGGCGCCACCGATTGCGCCAGCGCCTCGTTCTCGGCCGCCTCGCCGTCGGCGAGCAGGCGCGTGGCGCGGTCGGCGAGCTTGTGGCCGGCATCGGTCAGCGCCAGCCGGCGCGAGGTGCGGTTGAACAGCCGGGCGCCGAGCCGTTCCTCCAGCCGCGTGACCGCCTTGGACACCGTCGCCTTGGACATCGCAAGCTCGCCCGCAGCCCCCGCAAACGACCGTAATTCCACGACTTTTGCGAAAATCGCGAGCGCTTCGAAATCGGGGAGTTTTGCCATAGGAGCCGGTCCAACTAGGGTATTTTGGGAAACAATGCGTTTCAACAGTTTCTATTTCTATACCACAGGCCGAGGCTTATCCAAGGGTCATCAGACATTCAGGAATGGAGAAATCCAATGACCAGGAAGCTCTCGGGCAAGGTTGCCCTCGTCACCGGCGGTTCGCGCGGCATCGGCGCGGCCTCTGCCCGCGCTCTCGCTGATGAAGGCGCGGACGTCGCCATCAGCTACGTCGCTTCGCCCGAAAAGGCCGAAGCGGTCGTGACCGAACTGAAGGCCCGCGGCGTCAAGGCCCGCGCGTTCAAGGCCGACCAGGCCTCGGCCAAGGACGTGACGCAGCTCGTCAACGACGTCGCCAGGGAATTCGGCCATCTCGACATCCTCGTCAACAATGCCGGCGTTGCCGCGGGCGGCGCGATCGACGATGCCAAGGCCGACACTGAAGCGCTCGCTCGCCAGAATCAGGTCAACGTGCACGGTGTGATCGCGGCGATCCGCGCTGCCTCGCTATTGATGGGCGAAGGCGGCCGCATCGTCACCGTCGGCTCGATGCTCGCCGACCGTGCCTCGTTCCCGGGCCTTGCCGACTACGTCGCCACCAAGGCGGCCGTCGTCGGCTACACCAAGGGTGCGGCACGGGACCTCGGCCCGCGCGGCATCACCGTGAATGTGGTGCAGCCCGGCTCGATCGACACCGACATGAACCCGAAGGACGGTGGCGAGTTCGCCGAGACCCAGCGCAAGCAGCACGCGCTGCAGCGCTTCGGCCGCCCCGAGGAAGTCGCCGCCGGCGTCGTGTTCCTCGCAAGCCCGGAAGCCTCCTTCGTCACCGGCACCGTCCTCAACGTCGATGGCGGGTTCGGCGCCTGAACAAGGCGCCTCCCACTCAAACAAGGAATACGCAGATGATCGAACTCAGACCTTTCGCAAAGCTCGGCGGCGCCGATCACGGCTGGCTCAAGGCCAAGCATCATTTCTCCTTCGCAAGCCATTACGACCCGAACAACATGGGCCACGGCGCCTTGCGGGTGTGGAACGACGACGAGATCGCGCCGAACACCGGCTTTCCCGCCCATCCTCACGCCAACATGGAAATCATCACCTATGTGCGCGAGGGCGCGATCACCCATCAGGACAGCCTCGGCAACGAGGGCCGCACTGAAGCGGGCGACGTGCAGGTGATGAGCGCCGGCAGCGGCATCCGCCACTCCGAGTACAATCTCGAACCGACCAGGACGCGGATCTTCCAGATCTGGATCGAGCCTGTGGCGCGCGGAGGACAGCCGACCTGGGGCTCGAAGCCGTTTCCGAAGGCCGATCGCTCCGGCAAGCTCGTGACGATTGCGAGCGGCATCGAGGGTGACGCCGACGCGCTGCCGATCCGCGCCGATGCGCGGGTGCTGGCGACCACACTGAAGGCCGGCGAGAGCGCGGAGTACGAGCCGCAGAAGTCGCGGCATCTCTACCTCGTGCCCGCGGCGGGTTCCGTCGAGATCAACGGCGTGCGCGTGAATGCCCGCGACGGCGCCGCGATCCGCGACGAGGACCGGCTGAAGATCACCGCGCTCGAAGACACCGAGCTCGTGCTCGTCGACGCAGCGTAACCGCCGCGACCACACCAACTCGTGATGCCCGGCCTCGAGCCGGGCATCCATCTCCTTCGAAACGACAACTCACCCCATCGCAAAATCCCAACGGAGACCACCATGACCAAAGTTCTCGTCCTCTATTATTCCGCCTATGGCCACATCGAAGCGATGGCCAATGCCGTCGCTGAAGGCGCGCGCGAAGCCGGCGTCACCGTCGACATCAAGCGTGTGCCCGAGCTGGTGCCGGCCGAGGTCGCCAAGGCGTCCTATTACAAGGTCGATCAGGCAGCGCCCGTCGCCAAGATCGAGGACCTCGCCAATTACGACGCGATCATCGTCGGCACCGGGACCCGTTTCGGCCGCATGGCTTCGCAGATGGCGAACTTCCTGGACCAGGCCGGCGGGCTCTGGGCGAAGGGCGCGCTGCACGGCAAGGTCGGCGGCGCCTTCACCGCGAGCGCGACCCAGCATGGCGGCCAGGAGACGACGCTGTTCTCGATCATCACCAATTTGCTGCACTTCGGCATGGTCGTGGTCGGCATGAATTACGGCTTTGCCGGCCAGATGAAGCTCGACGAGGTCACCGGCGGCGCACCCTACGGCGCCACCACGATCACCGGCGGCGATGGCAGCCGCCAGCCCAGCGCCAACGAGCTCGCCGGCGCGCGCTACCAGGGCCGCCAGATCGCGGAGACCGCCAGGAAACTTCATGGCTAAACTTCATGGCTGAACTTCATGGCTGAGCGCAGTTAGGCTTTACGCTCGAGCGACTGCATGGCTGATGCGACGGGGGCGGCGTTCTCATTCGGGAACGCCGCCCCATCTACGTGGTCGGGATATTTGACCAAAAGCGATACGTATGGCTTTCGAACTCTTGTTGATCGCGCAGATGATCCGCAGGCCTGCGCAAGCACTGGCGCGGCGCTGGTATTGCCGCAGCTTGTTCCGTGCCTCACGCGGTCGGCTGCAATGCGCCGGGTGCGCGAAATCGTAAGGCGCGAGCGATCCGTCACGCCTGCGTGAGGTCGGCGTGGGGCTTGATTGAATCTGTCGGGACGGGTGCCGGAGCCGTCGAGAGCCACCAGCCCTCACCGGCAAACCAGCACGTCTCGTCCGGAGCGCCCGCTCTGCGCAGCGACTGCACGCTCTCCCACCCTCTCGCGAACGCCTCGGCCAATCGCCGGCCGGCATCCGCATCCTGCAATCCCGCGCAGCCGATGAATTGGGCTCGACTCAGGAATTTCGCCGGCCAGATCGCGCCCGCGTCCGGGCGCGTGATCATCAACATGCCACCGAGCATGCCCTCCGGCGCCAACGGAAACACCAGCCGGCCGCCGGGCCGCAGCGCATCGAGCCATTCCACGGCCGGCTGCGCCGCGCCCGCGCAGACGTAGATCACGTCCGCGTTGGGTAAATCGGACGCGATGCCCGAGCGATCTTCCAGAGCGACATGGGCAATGCCTTTCAGATTTTCGCGAGCGAGTGCCGCCAGGCGTTCGTCGATCTCATAGGCAAGGACACGGCCCGAAGGTCCCGTGAGCTCGGCGAGAATTGCCGTGTAGTATCCGCTGCCGGCACCGATCTGGATCACCGTCTCGCCTTCCCTCACGCCGCAGCCGCCGAGCCAGAAAGCGTGCGCGCCGGGCATCCCGATATTGAGGCCGCGCGCCGGGTCCAGCGCCAGAAGCGTATTCTGATAGAGGAAGGCGGGATCATCGTCGGGCGTCGCGACATAGGGATGGCCACCGACGGAGATCGACCACGGTCCGGGTCCGACGAAGGCTTCGCGCCGGACCGTGCGAAAGGCCTGCTCGATACGGGGATCCGTCGTCCTGGCTGCGGCGCAGATCAACTGCGCATAGAATGCGCGATATTTCGCCGAACGATCTTCCATGTCGCCTCCGGAAAGCGGAGGCGACGATAGCACAACGCCCGCGGGAACCGGAAGCACAGCGCAGTCGCGAGTTTTGTGTCAGTGCGATGACGCGCCGGCTCCGCGGATCACTGCTCAACTCCGCGCGGCTTTCCTCCTGACGAGATCCCGGCCGATCGGCCGCACCGGCTCGCTCCGCAGCACGAGCGAGGTCGTGACCGCGCCAAAGCCGGCGATGCGATCCACGATCGTCTCCAGATCTTCCGGCGCCGGAACGAGCACTTTCAACACGAAGCAATCATCGCCCGTCACGCGATGGACTTCGACGATGTGGGGAATCTCGCCAAATCGTTTGAGGCAGGTCTTGATGTGCTCATGCGTGGTGCGCAGGCGCACCAATGCCATCAGGCCGAGGCCGAGTGCGCGCGGATTGATCCGGGCGCCGTAGCCCTCGATGATCCCGGCTTCCTCGAGCCGCTTGACGCGTTCGGAGACCGCCGGCTGGGACAACCCGACGGAACGGCCAAGCTCGGACAGCGGCACACGCGCATTGGCTTGCAGCGCCTCCAGGATCTTCAGATCCTTGGCGTCGATGCTCCCGAAACGATCCAAGAAAATTCTCCATTCCACCTTGAGATCATCGGCAGATGATCGATTCCGCCGATGACTTGCCATGTGACGCAGCGCCAGGATCGGACACACTGCGCCTCCATTCCAGATATCACGGGACGATCATGCACGACATCATCACATTGCCCGGTCTCGGCGGATCCGGCGACACCCATTGGCAGACGATCTGGGAGCACGCCGATGCGCACTTCACACGATTTCAGCCGGCGAGCTGGGACCGGCCGGACCTCGACGACTGGGAGCAATCGCTGGAACGGGCGATCGGGCGCTGCGCGAAGCCGCCGGTGCTGGTCGCACACAGCCTCGCCTGCCTGCTGGTTGCGCACTGGGCCACGCGCTTCCCATCCACGATCGCGGGTGCCTTTCTGGTCGCGGCGCCCGATCCTGATGGCGCCAATTTTCCCGCGGACGCCGTTGCGTTCAAGCCGGTACCGGACCGCGCGCTGCGATTCCCTTCCCTCATCATCGCCAGCACGAACGATCCCTATGGCGGGCTCGAGAAGACGCAGCAGCGGGCGCGCGCCTGGAAGTCCGGTCTGATCGTGCTGGGCGCACTTGGCCACATCAATGCGTCGAGCGGGCTCGGCGACTGGCCGCAGGGTCGCGCGCTGCTGGACGCCTTCAGTGCGGGCCTCTCGATATGACGGGCTCCGTCACCGCATCTTGCGTATCGCGCGGGCGGCCAGGGCCGCGAGCCTCGGATGACGGCGCAGGCCTTGGGCGGCATGGTCGCGCCATGCATAGGGCGCGCCGCGCCAGGACAGCGCGATGCTGACATCGGTCAACGGGACTGGCTCGGCGCCGAAGCGGCGCTTGTAGTCCTGGTTGCCGATGCTGAGATCGAAACGGCGCACGCCCTCTGCATGCAGCGCCGCCATGGTGCGCTCGGTGACGAGCAGCCCCGGCGAACAGCTCGACCATGAATCGCCGGCGTGGCTGATGCGCAGGAGGAAATATGTCGCACCAAACCTGACGCCGAGCGTGGTGGCGACGACGGCCTCGTCGCAGACCAGCGCCGAGATGACGGCATAGCCTTCCGCAACACCCTGGCGGGCGACCTCGCGATAAAATCGGGCATGAGCCTGGTCGTTGAGGACGAAGCGCGAGCCGAGCTTTCTCATGCGCGCCTGCTGCTGGACATCCATCACGTCGAGCAATTCGTGCGCCCGCGCGACATCCGTGGCGACCTCGAAGCGCGCACCTTCATGCCGGCTGAAGACGCGCCAGCAGCGTGGCATCTGCATGCGCTTGATCGACGCCTGATAGTCTTCGTAATTGTCGCCCGTCAGCACGAGATTGCCGTTGAGCGAGCAGGATCCGACCCGGCCGAGCGACACCAGCGGGTTCGGCTTGCCGCCGACATGAGCCGGCATCTTCTTCAGACGCATCAGGTCGAAGCGGTCGGGCAGCTCGCGCAGCGCGTCGACCAGCGCCTTGTTGACGGCATCGACGTCCAGCTCGGCATCGAGCGCCAGGACCGGCGCGTTGTTGTCGGAGACGCCGAGGTCGGCGAATTCGACGATGCGGATGCCGCGCCTGATGTGGCTGATCATCGGCACCACCGCGATGTCCTTGCCGGTCGTGGCATCGGAGATCAATGCGATCAGCGGCGCAACATCGTGAAACGCCTCGTACCATGCGCCGAGCCAGTAGCCATGCTGGAATGCGGTGCGATGCCCCGCGCCCAGACGCAATGCGGCCTGCCGCCAGTCACGCACGAAATCGACGGCGATTCCCGACGCGCTGGACACAAGACCATCTGGTTGCTCGACGCTGAGAAACGTCATCCGCGGGACATACGATTACTGAATGTCTTGAGATAGATTATGTTTTGTCGCAGACCACAAGCGACGTCGCTGCTTATCGTTAAGCCGATGCCACTATTGCCGCCCGGGTTGCGACAAGCTGTCAGCGCTGGGTTCCATCTGCTCGACGCATTGGAACCTGGCCAGGAGGTGCAGGCCTGCCACGGCGAGAGCGAACAAGAACCAGATCGGATTCTGCCGTTCGAGCAGGAAGGTCTCGGTGGCCCCGTAATACAAGCCGAACAGCCATACGGTGAGGAACAGTTTTGCCAGCGCGCGACTACGGTTGTGAGCCCGGGCTGACTGGAAATTGCCGAGCGGGGCGACCACGAAGACGAGGATCACGAGCAACAGCCCCGGCAAGCCGATGGTGACCGCGAGATCGAGATAGCTGTTGTGGCTGTGAGCGGCCGACGTCGCCCATTCGGAACCCTGGGCCGTCTGCCGCGCGGTCACGTCGTCCCAGAAGGCCGCATAGCCGTGACCGATGATCGGCTTCTCGGCAACAGCCGCGAGCGCGAACTCCCAGATGGCCGAACGGCCGGTGAAGGTCGGATCGAGCGGAAGCAGCCGCGTCATCGCCCCGAGCGCCGGGCTCAGGACGCTGCCGACCGTCAGCAGGTTCATCACGATCAGCGGCACGAAACAGATCAGCCGCTTCAGCCACAGGCTTGGCGTGACATAGACCAGCGATGCGAGCGCGTAGATCGCAAGGCACAGCACCGTCGACGTCTTGCCGCCGGTGAAGATCAGGAAGATGCCGGCAAGTGCTGCGATCGCCGGGCCCATCACGAACGAGCCGACGGCGCAGAGATAGATGCCGACATAGACCAGGATGGTCATCACGGGCGACGCAATGTTCTTGTGACCAAAACTGCCGCGCCAATCGCCGGCAAGTTGCGGCTCGGTGAGGTCGAGCGCGGTGTGCATTGAATATTGCGGCGCGAGGAAGACGCCGAGATAGCACAGCACCAACAGCACGAGCGCGGCGCCGCCAAGGCACAGGTTAAAGGTCCGCTGTGTCGGCGGCAGCAATGGCAACAGCACTGCGAGCGACGTCACGCTGATCGCCAGCACGAAGCGCTGGATCGAAACGCCGCGGCTCTCGGAGAAGACGATGTTGATCAACAGCCAGCCGACGAGACAGAGATGCAGCGGGGTCACCAGGCTCTTCAGCGCGGGGGCATCGGTCGCGGCGACGAGCAGCATCGCGACCGCGGCCAGCAGGCCCCAGGAGATATAGGTGAGCGCCATGCGCCCGCCGACGACGGTGGTCACGTCCTCGTTGCGAAGATCGGGAAACGGATCGAGCGTCACCAGCACAAGCAGCAGCGCCGCGACCGCAACGAGGCAGCGCGCCGCCCGCACGGCATTGAGCCCCGCGAGCCCATCGTGCAGGACGTGGCCCAACGATCGGGCCTCGACGTCGGTCATGTCAGTGGCGCTGCGATCCATGGCTCAAGGCAGGTGGTAAAGCCGAGGAAGTTTCAGGTTTTAGCCCGTCCCTGTTAAGCATCCGTCAACCAGCATGCCGGGGGTCTGCGACACCGCCTGCGGCCGCACGATGCTGCATGCGATCTCGTAATATTGCAGCGCGCGCTGCTCCAGCGTCAGATTGTCGAGCACGAAGCCACGCGGATCGAACGTACCAGCGGCGCACCCGGCCCAGAAACTGTCCCAGCCCGTTTCGAAGCCCGCGATGTCGGGGAATTTGGCGCCGCAACGGTCATCCCAATACGGCACGGACGACACCGGCGCGAACTGGACGCGGTGCGGATAATAATCGGGGTCTCGCCACGGCCCGCCGGGATCCCACGCGAACACCGGCACGCCGCAGGACAGAGCCTGCTGATAGGCGATGCCCTGGCTTTCGTTCTGGCACAGGAAGATCATCGCGCGCGAACGCGCCAGCGCGGCCTGGTAGTCCTCTTCCTTGTAGCTGCCATAGCGCAATTCCGTGAACGAGCGGCCCTCCTTCAGAAGCCGGGCGCGGACGGGCTCGATCAGCTCCGGCGCATAGCGCTCGCGGTCCCAGTGGACCTTGTCGTAGATCAGCACATCGACGGTCTTTTGCGACGGCGCCGATGGCGCCCAGAGATCCGTATCGATACCGATCGGCCAGGCCTCCGTGTCGGGCCAGTACGGCCGGTACATGTCGACATACCAAGGGCCGGGCACCACGACCTTCTTCACCGGCAGCCGCTTGAACAGATCGGGGTCGTCGAGCGGATGATTGTGGGCGGCCACTCCAAGCAGGATCGGATTCTTCCACGCGAACTTGTCGAGCAGGAAGGTGCGGCCGATGATGCAGGCGAGTTCGTCGGTATGCTGCGCGATGTAGCCGAAGTCGTTGACACGGTAGCGGATGCCGAGCCGCTCGAGTCCTGCACAGAGATTGAGGAACACGCGAAGCTGCCCGCTCATGCGCGGCTCGCCGAGCAACATGCGGCGCGCCATGCGCCGCAGATGCCGGTCGCCGGGGAACCAGCGATCGTCCTTGTCCTCATAGAAGAGGTTGAGGACCATGGCATCGGGGTCGTGTTCGAACGTCTTTGCGGGCACTGGATCCATCCGCGGCAATCACGTCCGCATTCTCGCATGGGACCGGCTGTCGCACTCTTCCAAATTTGCGACAGGCTTAATGCCACCGGCTTAACGCTAATCTACGAAACCAGGGACGCACAGGCCCTCGCGGCAACGATTTGGCTGTAATCCGAGTATCATTCGCAGCGGGCCAATGTTGCGATTGATCGCAATGCCAGTTCGGCAGATGCGCCCTGGTTAACAGACCCTTAAAGGCGAGCCGTGGCTCTGATTACCGCCGAAGACGTTCTCGATTTGCCGGCTACCTCGCGCCTCGCTCCGGCGGTGCGTCAGCCGCTGCCGGCGAGCAAGACCACATCGGTGTCCGTCGTCATTCCCGCCAAGAACGTCGCAGCCTATATCGGCGAGACCCTCGCCAGCGCACTGGCGCAAGGCGAGATCAGCGAAGTGATCGTCGTCGACGACGGCTCGAGCGACACCACCACGGCCATCGTCCGCGCCATTCGTGACCCGCGGCTGCGGCTGATGATCAACGACTCCTCCGGCGTATCGGCGGCGCGCAATCTCGGCGCGCGGCATGCGAGCGGCGAGTGGCTGCTTTTCCTCGATGCCGACGACCGCCTGCGCCCCGGCGCGGTGGCGGCGCTGCTGGCGGCGGCACGTGGCGCTCCGCGCGCGGTTCTCGTCTACGGCGACTACGATACGATCGACAGCGAGGGGCGGCAGATCGGCCGACGCGGCCTGCTGAAAGGACGCCGCAAGCCGTCGGGCGACGTGCTGGCGCGGCTCGCCAGTGGCAACTTCATCGTCAATGGCGGCATCGCGCTCGCACGTGCGGAGGCCTTTCGCGCCATCGGCGGCTTCGACACTTCGCTCAGATATTGCGAAGACTGGCATTGCTGGTGCCGCCTCGCCGCGATCGGCGAGTTCGAGTTCGCACCGAAGCTGCTGCTCGACTATCGCCTGCACACCGCCAACACCATGAATGCCGCAGTGCGGACGCCGAAGGATTTCTTCCCGGCGATTGCGCGGGTGTTCGACGATGGCCTGATCCTGGCGCGGCTGCCCGAAGGCATGGCAGCCGGGCTGCGCCTGGCGGCCGAGGTTCATCTCGTCACCTATTCTGCGATGCAAGCGGTCCGCTTCGGCAGATATCGCCAGGCCTTCGGCTATCTCGGGATGGTCGGACGACGCTCTCTCAAGGCGCTGCCGCGCGCCACGCTCAGGGTCGCCCTCGCCCGCTTCGGCATCTAATCCGACCCTGTCACGTCAGGACACGATCTTCGAGGCCTCGTACGGCTTCGGCTCGATGCCGAATGCCGCCAGCAGGGAGCCGAACGCGACCAGCGCCGGATGCATGGCGACGACGGCCTTCGATGTCGCGAGCAGACGAGCGGAACGCACCAGCGACAGCGGCAGCCGTCCGAGCATCTGCGCGAACACCCGCGCCCGCGCCCCCGCGCTTTGTGCGGCCTTGTACTGCACACGGTAATTGATGGCGCCGATACGCAGGCCGCGTTTGGCGATCCAGCCGAGGCTGGTGCGGCTTTGCGGCACGGTCTCGGTGATGACCGCCTCGGCAGTCCAGTGGAAGATCATGCCGGCATCGCGGCACCGCACGAAGAAATCGCAGTCGCCGCCGCCGAGGAAATTGAAGCGCAGGTCGAAGGCGGGTCGATCGAACCGCTCGAACGCCGCACGTGTGATCAGGCAATTCCCGCAGCCATAGATCAGCGGTACCGCGCCGCTGTAATCATAGGCGGGGCAGAAGGCGGGATGACGCGCGAGCCAGGGCTTGCCGTCGTCGTCGAAGACCGGCAGCACCGGCCCGCCGACCACGTCGGCGCCGGTCGCCTCCGCGGTACGAACCATCAGCTCGAGCCAGTCGGGCGAGGCGATCTCGTCGTCGTCGATCATCAGGAAGCGCGTCGCGGCGGGAAACAGCGCCTGCGCCGTCTCGAAGGCGGCGTTGATCGCCTGGCAATTGCCTTGCCGTTTCTCGACCAGGCAGACGCCCTGGAGCCGGCCGTCGGCCAGATACTCCGCGGCAACCGGCGCGCTTTCGCGCCCCACCGCGTCGTTCTCGACCATGACCACCGCGAAGGAGCGCGGAGTGCGCTGGCTGGCGAGCGAGTCCAGCGTCAGCCGCAAATGCTGTGGGCGGCGGAAGCAGGGGATGCAGACGACGATGCCGACCGACAGGTCGATGACGCGGGAGCTCGCCGCGATCTCCCGGTTGGGATCGCGCACGGCATCCGAGATCCGGCTGGCGGAAAGGTCTGTCGGGATCAGCGTCATGGCGTTCTAGATGTCCGAGATTTATTGAAAAAACCCTGCGTCAACCGCGCGGATCGGCGCCGTCCTGCGACGGCACATCGCCGCGGGACAGATCCGGCCCAAAATGAACGGCCGGCGAGGGGCGCAAAACGGCGCCGAGCCACCCGATCTCCCCGCATACATGCACTTAACCGCTTTCGCGTGTTTCTCCTGCAAAACGTTGCATGCGTGATAGTGCAATTCGCAGTCCATTGCGCCGGTAACAGCCCAACATGGACGATGCCGTAGTTAACGCCTATGCGCATTAACCCGCCCGTAAGCACCGCGACCGGTGAAGCGGCGCGGCATCGGATTTGCTCTTCGGGCATGCGGGATTTTTCCTGTAAATTTGAGTCGAACAAGCGCGGTCAGAAAAAATGAACAAGCCAGCCACGATCGATTTCGCGACAGCCACGGCGATCCAAATTCCGGCGGCCACTTCACGCACCGAGGCGCTGCACGATCTTGTCCCCGGCGAAGCCCGCGACAGCCTGCTCGCCGTCCACGACGTGCTGCGCCGCGAGCTGCCGCAGGGCCAGCTCGCAACCTATGAAGCCGGCGGCGGCTCGTGCAGCGTTCTGCCGCCGGAATTGCTGAACCGCAGCAAGGTCACCGTCGTCGATATCGACGAGGACCAGGTCCGCAACAATACTTACGCGGACGAGGCGATCCTCGGCGACGTGCAGACCTACCGTTTCGGGCGCGAGACCTTCGATCTGGTGATCTGCTACAACGTCATCGAGCATCTGCCCCATGTCGATGCCGCGCTCCTGAATTTCCGCGACGCGCTCAAGCCCGGCGGGATGATCCTGATCGGCGCGCCCAATCCGCGCTCGCTGTCAGGCGTCGTCACAAAGTACTCGCCGCACTGGTTTCACGTCTGGTTCTATCGGAATATCCGCGGCATCAAGGACGCCGGCCTGCCCGGCGAGCCGCCGTTCCCGACCTTCTTCCATCCGCTGGTGACGCTGCCGCGGCTCGAAGCATTCGCAGCCGCTAACGGCCTCGAGATGATCTACCGCCGCGAGGTCGAGAGTCCGCGCTATCCCGAGATGCGCCGGCGCAAGCCGCTGTTCGCCGCGCTGGTCGATGCCGGCGCAGCCGTGCTGAATGCCGTCCTCCCGCGCGGGACCGACGTTCGCCGCGGCGATTATCACGTCATCCTTCGGAAAAGCTGATCACCATGGTAAGCGCGCAGTCCATCGCAGGACGAGCGAAGCCTTGCGGCCTCGCTGCGCGCGGTAACGAACCGTTAATCTCCGAAGGTCCCCGCCATCGCCCGTGCCACGGCGACGCGTCGACGAGTGGCATGCGCTTAAACGCTTTGTTTGCCATTTCAGTGAATAGTCCCTCACTGAGTATGGTTAATTTTCCCTGTTGCGTTGATTGGGCACCTATATCCCGGGTGCGTGGCGTGGAGCGAAGAGTAACCCCTCAGCCTGCGGCAGTTGGAATGAAAGCTGGGGATCATGCTTGACTATAACCAGCCGATAGATCGGGCCGGACCGGAGACCCCGCAGCAGAGGCCTCAGGCCGGCTTCAATGTGCTGGAGCTCGTCAATCTGCTCTGGCGGCGGAAGGTCGCGATTGCCGCCGCCGCCCTCCTCGGTGCGACGCTTGCCGTCACGGTCGGCAAGAGCCTGACGCCCCGCTACACCGCGACCGCCCAGCTTTATGTCGACCCGCGCGAGCTTCAGCTCGTCGATCGCGAGCTCACGCCGCGCGCGCAGGACGTCTCCGGCATGGCCATGGTGGTGGAGAGCCAGGCGCGCCTGATCACGTCCAACAGCGTGCTGCTCCAGGTGATCCAGCAGGCTGGTCTCGACAAGGACCCCGAATTCGGCGGCGGCGGTGACGCCAGGAGCCTGATGTCGTCGTTGCTCGGCCTGATCGGCCTTCATCCTCCCGCGCCCTCCGCCGCGGAAAAGAAGGAAGTACAGCTGGCGGCACTCGATGCGCTGAACCGGCACATCACGATCCGCAAGACCGAGAAGAGCTTCATCGTCGATATCGAGGTCTGGTCGACCGATCCGGCAAAGGCCGCGATGCTCGCCAACACACTGACCAGCGCCTACCTCGCGGAGTCCCGTAACTCGCAGGCTTCGGCCGCACGGCGCGCCACCAACGATCTCTCCGGCCGTCTGAAGGAGCTGCGCGAGCGGCTGCGCAACGCCGAAACGACACTCGCAACCTACAAGGCCCAGAACAATTTCGTCGGTACCCAGGACGCGCTGATCAGCGATCAGCAGCTCTCCGCCAGCAACCAGCGGCTTTCTGCGGCCCGCGCTGCGACGATGGATGCGCAGGCGCGGCTCGACCAGATCGAGGCGAGCCGGCGCACGGCGGCGGATGCCGGCGCGAATTCGGAAGCGCTGCAATCGCCGACCATCGCGAACCTCCGCGCGCAATATGCCGACGCGCGCAAGAAATATGCGGAGCAGGCCGGCGAGCTCGGCCCGCGCCACCCGGCACTGCGCCAGACCGAGAAGCAGGTCGAGGATCTCAAGCGCACCATCAACGAAGAGATCGACCGCTTCGCCCAGTCCGCCAAGAACGATCTGACGCGCGCCCGCGACTTCGAAGCCTCGCTCAACCGCGCGCTGGAAGCGCAGAAGCGGCAGAGCGTCCAGCTCAGCCAGGCTGCCGTGCGCCTGCGCGAACTCGAGCGCGAGGCCGATGCCAGCCGCGACGTCTATCAGTCCTTCCTCAAGCGCTCGCGCGAAACCGAGGAACAGGAGACGCTGAACACCTCGGCGGCCCGCGTCATCGGTGAAGCCACGGTGCCACAGCGGCGCTCGTTCCCGCCGGCGATGAGCATGTTCGCCATGATCGGCTTCATCTTCGGCGCGCTCGCCGCTGCAAGCTGGTTCGTTGCGGCCGAGCTTCTGTCCACCGGCGCGATCGCGCCGGCGCCCGCGCCGGCCCGTCCCCAGCGCACGCCCGCACCGCCGACACCCCGAGCGCCGGAGGTTTCGCGAACTCCTGAGGTCGCCCAGCCCCAACCGGCTCCGCTAGCGCCGGAGGTTGCACAGGCCCTGCCGGAACTCGCCGCGCCAACGCTGCAGCCTGAGATCGACGAAAATGCGCTGATCGGAAAGCCGCTGATCGCGCGCCTCCAGGAGGCCGACGTCATCCACACGCTCGGCGCCATCCTCGCCACCGGCGGCGGCGTCGATCTCACCCGGCTGGGCTGGCCGACGCTCCGCCCCGGCTTTCCGCTGACGACGCTTCTCAACGCCTGGCGCGATATGCGCATTGCTGTCGCCCGGCGCGCCGGCGGCAAGGCGATGCCGGTCATCGCACTCGTCGGTGCCGGCGAGACCACCGGGCGCAGCGTGACGGCGCTGAATTTCGCGCTCGCCGCCGCGCGCGACGGCGCCCGCGTGCTGATGATCGATGCCGACCATCAGGCGCACTCGCTGTCGAACAAGGTCAGTCGTCCCGGCAAGAGCGAGCCGAGCAAGCTTGGCTGGCTCTCGATCGGCAGCAAGGCCGCGCGCGAGATCAAGACCGTCAACGACATCTCGGTGCTGCCGGCTGCCGACGGCGATGCCGGCAAGGCGGCTGAGGCCATCCGCAAGGCGATCGAGCAGGCGCGCGCCGCCGGCGGCTACGATCTCGTAATCCTCGACGGCCCCGTGACGCCGCTCAACACAGGCAGCCGCAAGCTGCTCGGCAACGCCGACGCGCTGGTGGCGGTGCTGCCGACCAGCCTCGACATCAACGACGGTCTGGAAGAAATCCTGAACACGCTCGGCCGCGCCGAGCGCAAGCTCGTCGGCGTCGTGCTCGACGAGCTCACGCCCGCAACCCAGGCGCGCCAGCGAGGCAGACAATATGCTTGAGCGCCGCGTCAATCTGGACGGCAGGGCCGCAACCGCCGACGTGCCGCGGATCACCGTCGGCGGCCTTCGCATGGCCGCGCTCGACATGGAAGCAACCGCCGATTTCATGATCGCGGCCACCGATCCCGGCAAACGCATCGGCCGTCCGCTGCATCTGACCTCGGCCAATGGCGAGGTGCTGGCGCGCTGCTCGACCGAAGCGGAGACCGAGCGCCTGTTCCGCGGCGCCGACCTCATCAATGCCGATGGCCAGCCGCTGGTCGCGGCCTCGCGGCTACAACATTGGTTTCCACTGCCCGAGCGCGTCGCGACGACGGACCTGTTCCACGTCGTCGCACGCAAGGCCGAAGCGCTCGGCCGTACCTTCTACATGTTCGGCGCCAGCGAGGCCGAGAACACCGCGGCGGTCGAGAACGTCCGTAAGCTCTATCCGGAGCTCAAGATCGTCGGATACAGCCACGGCTATCTCCGCGGCGAGGACCTGCGCGCGAAGGTCGAGGAGATCAACGCGCTCGCGCCTGACTACCTCTGGGTCGCGCTCGGCGTGCCCAATGAGCAGGCATTCGTCGAGGAATACACGCCGCTGCTGACCAATGTTGGCGTTATCAAGACATCCGGCGGCTTGTTCAACTTTTTATCGGGCAGCCGGTCCCGCGCGCCGCAATGGATGCAGAAAATCGGCCTCGAATGGGTTTGGCGCACCTGGCTCGAGCCGCGCCGCCTGCTCTGGCGCTATTTGACCACCAACCCTCGCGCGCTCTATCTTCTCTTCAGCCGCAAACGGCCTTCCAATCGCTGAGAGAAGAGTAGAAGACGACATGACCGATCGACCGACCGTCCTCGTCACAGGAGGCGCGGGCTATATTGGCTCGCATGCCTGCCGCGCACTGTCTTCCGCCGGCTATCAGCCCGTCGTTTATGACAATCTCTCGACAGGTCATCGCAGCTTCGTCGCCGGCCCGCTGGTGACGGGCGACCTGCTCGACGGCGCCGCGCTGGCGCGCGCCTTCGCCGACCACAAGGTCACGGCGGTGATGCATTTCGCGGCGGCAAGCCTCGTCGGCGAGTCCATGACCGACCCGCAGAAATATTACATCAACAACGTTCAGGGCACGCTGTCGCTGCTGCAGGCGATGCGCAACGCGGGCTGCCGACGCATCGTGTTCTCCTCGACCGGCGCCGTCTACGGCAACGCCGATTCCAAGGAGCTGCCGGAAGACTTCCCCTGCGCGCCGATCAATCCCTACGGCGCGTCGAAATGGATGATCGAGCGCATGCTCGCCGATTATCGCGCGGCCTATGGCTTCGGCGCGTTCTGCCTGCGCTATTTCAACGCCAGCGGCGCCGACCCGGCCGGCGGCATCGGCGAGCTGCGTGACAACGAAACGCATCTCATTCCGCGCGCCATGATGGCGCTCCAGGGCCATGTCGACTTCGCCGTGTTCGGCGACGATTACGATACGCCCGACGGCACCGCGATCCGTGACTACATCCACGTCACCGACCTCGCTGCGGCGCATGTCGCTGCATTGAAGCTCCTGGAAACCGGACATGCCGGCGGCAGCTTCAATCTCGGCACGGGCTCCGGCTTTTCGGTCCGCGAGATCCTGAACGCCATCAGGCAGGAGACCGGGCGCGAGGTGCCGCACACCGTCAAGCCGCGCCGCGCGGGCGATCCCACCTATCTGGTCGCCGATGTCTCCGCCGCGAGAAAGGTGCTGAAGTTCGTGCCGCGCCACTCCGACCTGCCGACGGTGATCCGGACCGCCTGGGCCTGGCACCAGAAGGCGCATCCGCTCAGGACGCGCTAGACGCCCGTATTGCGACTTGCCGGTCGGGCCCCTGAGCGGCTAAAGAGATGATCACAGCCGACGGCGGCGCATGTCCCGACCGCCGCATGTTGCTCTTATGGCCGCCAATGGAAGCGGCATGTGAGGCTCCGCCAATAGCGCGAGCCTGTTCTTCACAGCGAAGGCCACGATCGAGTCCGGGCATCGGCCTGCTTTCAGGCGCCGCCCAGGGAGCACGGAGCGAATGCATCAGGCCGCAAGCCTGCAATTCGAGCGCGTGATGGACGAGCTCGTCCTATGGCACGCCGTGCCCGAGGACGAACGCTCGCCCGCGCCGGCCTGGTGGTGGGGGCCGGCCATGGCGGTGGTCGACGCGCACGAGCCTATGCGACAGGTGTGGTGTTGTGAGCTCGGCCTCGGCGACGGCTCAAGCTTTGCCGAAGGTGCGCATGCCCTCCTGGAGCTGTTCGCCGAGCAGACCTCGCAGCCCTGGCCGGATGATTTTCCGCGCAAGGCGGAAACCAAGCAAGACAACGTCCGCGAGCTGCACCCGCAGCCGTCAGATGACAGCGCGTTTCAGCCGTAACGCTGCGGCTTGTTCGGCGGCAATGTCCGGCTCCGGCTGGAGCGGCGGCGCGACGGGCAGCACCATCGGCCGCAACAGCTCGGCCATCTGCCGTGCCGGCAGCGGCTTGGAGATGAGGAAGCCCTGCATCTCGTCGCAGCCATGGGTGCGCAGGAACGCCTCCTGCTCGGCGTTCTCGACGCCTTCGGCGACCACGGTCATGCCGAGCGCCTTGCCCATGCTGATGATCGCCTGCGCGATCGCCTGGTCCTCCGAATCCTGCGGCAAGTCGCGCACGAAGGAGCGGTCGATCTTGATGGTGTCGATCGGAAAATGTTTCATCAGCGACATCGACGAATAGCCGGTGCCGAAATCGTCGATGGCGAGGCGGATGCCGCGGCTCTGGATGGCGTCGAGCACCTTCAGCGCGCGCCCGACATTGCGCATCATCATGCTCTCGGTGACCTCCAGCTGGAGCAGCACCGGCGACATGCCGGAGGCCGCCAGCGCCTCGTCGACGTCCTGCAACAGATGTTCGTCGACAAACTGCCGCGGCGACAGGTTGACCGCCATCGACACCGGCAACAGGCCGCGGCGCTGCCAGGCCATGGCCTGCGCGCAGGCCTCTTTGACCACCCAGCGGCCGATCGGCACGATCAGCCCGGTCTCTTCCGCAAGCGGAATGAACTGCGCCGGCGAGATGCTGCCGAGATCCGGATGCGTCCAGCGCAGCAGCGCCTCGACGCCGGTGATCTGGCCGGTCTCCATGTCCACCTTGGGCTGGTAGTTCAGCGAGAACTGCTCGCGCTCCAGCGCCCGGCGCAGCGCGCTCTCCAGGGACAGCCGCTCGATCGACTGCGTCTTGACCTCATTGGAGAAGAAGCGATAGCCGTTCTTGCCGTCTTCCTTGGCAAGATACATCGCCATGTCGGCGTTCTTGGTCAGCGTCTGAACGTCGGAGCCGTTGGCCGGATACATCGCGATGCCGATCGAGGCCGTGGTGTGGCACTCGTGGCCGGCCAGCTCCATGGGCTCGGCAAGCGCCGTGAGCAGCCCGGTCGCTATGCGCTGGACGTCGTCGATCTCACCGCACTGGTCGAGGATCACCACGAACTCGTCGCCGCCGAGGCGCGCGACCACGTCGGTTGCCCGCAGCGCACCGCGCAGCCGGTTCCCCACTTCGAGCAGGAGCAGATCGCCGGCCTCATGGCCGAGCGAATCGTTGATGACCTTGAAACGGTCGAGATCGATGAACAGGACCGCGAAACGGTGATCGTGGCGCTGAGCTTCGTCGATCGCCTCCCGCAACAGCCCGTTGAAGGTCTCGCGGTTCGGCAGGTCGGTCAGGCTGTCATGCGAGGCGAGGTATTCGATCCGCTCGTCCGCCTCGTTCTTCTCGTCGGTGCGATCGAAATTTTCCATCGCAAAGGAGACGTTGTCGGCGAGGCGCTGCAACAGCTCGACGAACTCGGCCGTGAAGGTCTCCTGCTCCGTCGACATGTAGATCATGACGCCGACGGGCTGGTCGTGCGTGATGAGCGGGAACGCCGCGCCGGAACGCGCGCCGTCGCCTTGCAGGACGGCATGGAAGGCGCTCACACGACTGTCATTGACATAATCGTTGCTGATGCAGGGCCGGCGAGTTCGAAACGCCGTCCCGCTCATGCCGCGGCCTTCGGGCCGGTCGGCGTCGATGGAGAGACGAACGTTCCTCGTGGTTTCGGCGGACGGCCCTGCGGCCGCGACGATCGCGAGCTGATCGCTGTCGGCGCTGGCCAGCGCAATGGTCGTCGAGGTGAACTTGCCGCCGGTGGACGCGGCCTGACATACGAGCTCGAACAGCTCGCTGCGCGACTTGGCCCGCACGATCGCTTCATTGGTGGCGCTCAGCGCGGCGAACATGCGCGTCAGGCGCTCCTTCTGCGCCTCGGTCCGCGACCGCTCCTCGGCCCGGTCGAAATTGTCGAGCGCAAAGGAGACGTTTTCCGCCAGACGCCCGAGCAGCTGGATCAGATCAGGCGTGAAGGTGCCTTCGTCCGGCGAAAGGAACAGCAGGATGCCGACAGCATCGGCGCCGTTCTTCAGCAGCGGGAAGCAGCCGCCAGACTTCGTGCCCTGGTCCCGCGCGATACGGCGCCAGTGCGTCGCACGAACGTCGGTGAGGAGCTCGTTCGCCACGCAAGGCGCCTTGGTGCGGAACGCGGTGCCGGCGAGTCCCCGCCCTTCTGGCTCATCGGCGGAGGTCGCGAAACGCCATGTCTCGACGTGACTGCGGCATTCGCCCTTGGTGACGGCGATGTCGAGGTGGCGCCCCGTCGGATCGACCATGGCGATGGTGGCGGACGTGAAGGTGCCGCCGAGCACGGCCGCCTCGCAGACCGCCTCGAACAAGTCGGCGCGGGTCTTCACGCGCATGATTGCCTCGTTGGTCGCGCTCAGCGCCTCGAGCATGCCGCGCAGGCGATTGCGCTGCATCTCCGCCTTCGCCTTCTCGTCCGAGCGATCGAAATTCTCGAGCGCGAAGGCGACATTGGCCTGGAGCCGTTGCAGCAACTCGACGAATTCGGGCGTGAATGTGCCGCGTTCCGGCGAGTTGAAGAGGAATATTCCTTCGACGCGATCACCGTTGAACAGCGGCAGCGCCGCGGAGGATCCGATGCCGTTGCGGCGGGCGTTGGCTGCCCACGGCGCGATCCGGTCGTCGGACAGCACATCGTTGCTAATGCAGGGCTGGCGCGTGCGGAAGGCGGTTCCCGTCAGCCCCCGCCCCTCGGGCACCTCGTCGGAGGTGGAGAACTTGAAGGAGCGCACCGTATCCGCGTTCGGTCCGTAGCAGGCGACCACCCGGAGCAGCTCGGCATGGTGATCGACCAGCGCGATGGTGGCTGAGGTGAACTTGGCGCCTTTCGCCGTGGCCTCGCAGACGAGGTCGAACAGCTCGGCCCGTGAGCGCGCACGCAAGATCGCCTCATTGGTCGCGCTGAGCGCCGCATACATGCGCGCCAGACGCTCTTCCTCGGCCGCGATCTGCGCCTTCTCGGCCTCACGGTCGAAATTGTCGAGGGCAAAGCAGACGTTCTCGGCGATGCGCAGCATCAGCGCGACAACTTCCTCGTCCTTCGCCCAGGACTGGCTGAGGAAGGACAGGATGACGCCGATGCTTTGGCCATGCTGGATCAGGGGAGCCGCGATACAGGCGGCAACGCCCGTGTTGACATTGGCCTGCTCCCACGGCGTCCCCTTGGTGCGACGCGCGAGATCGCGTTCGACAAACGGCTTCTGGGTCCGGAACACCTCGCCGGAGATGCCGCGACCGTAAGGATTCTCGGGATCGACGGAGTAGCGGGTCCGGGCCACGATCTCCAGATTCTCACCGGTGCCGGCGACGGGCTTTAGCCAATGCGAGTCCTGCTCCTTCAGCAGAACGAATGTCGCCAGCGACTTGCCGCCGTGTACGGAAGCATCGCACACCAGCTGATACAATTCATGCTCGGTCTTGGCGCGCAGGATGGCTTCGTTGGTCGCGCTGAGCGCGCCAAACATGCGGTTGAGCCGTCGCGTCGCCCGCTCGCTGGTCTGCCGCGCGGTCTCGCGCGCGAAATTGTCCAACGCATAGGAGATGTTGGCCGACATGCGCTCGAACAGCGACACCATCTGCTCGTTCAGCGAGCCGGCCTCCCTGCGGGTCACATACAGAACGCCGACGCTCTTGCCGCTGCAGAGCAGCGGCAGCGCCGCGGCCGCGCCAATGTGGGCCTTGGCTGCGCCCTCGCGCCACGCCAGCGAGCGAGGATCATTCAGGTAATCGTTGCTGATGCTCAGCCTCTGATCGCGAAATGCTTCGCCGCCGACGCCCGCTCCCTCGGCGGTGCCGGCATCAGTGGTGATCTCGAGCGAACGCAGCCGTGCGACGTCATCGCCGCAGCCGGCCGCAAAGCACAGCCGCCGGCCATCCGGTCCGACCAGGAACACGGCGACGGCCAAAAAATCCCCGCTCGAAAACCCGGCGTCGCAGACCTTCTGGTACAGCTCGTCCGGCGATTTCGCGTAGAGGATCGCTTCGTTGATGGCGCTCAACGCTGCAAAGGTGCGCGCGAGGGTCGTCTGCACGATCTCAGCTCCCGGGCATTTCTGCCTAATTTTCCCGGGCGCTTTATGAACGGCCACCGCCTAAGTGGTCGTTATTGCGCGCTGCAAACCCTCGATCAAAGTGAACGAGCTGCGAACGACCGGCGCCAAACTGTCGGGAATGCCGCCGCACGGGAGGAATCTCCCACCAAAGGCGCGCTCTCTTTGCGAATTTGCAGCCCTGTATTGGTTTACGGGAGATTGATATCGCTCCCGCGCTTTGAGACGATGGCTCACAACAAGCAGCCCGTTAAGGGCACAATGCCGGGGAACGCCATGCCCATCGTCGAGGCCGACCGACTCACGCGCATCAGCGCAGCACTGCTCCGCGCCGCCGGAGCCTCCGAGGAAGAGGCCGATGCGGTGGCCGTCGGCTGTGTCAACGCCAATCTCGCCGGCCATGATTCCCATGGCGTGATCGCGGTTCCGACCTACATCGACCGCATCAAGGCAGGCCACATCGTTCCAGGCGCGAAATGGTCCATCGTCCAGGAATCGCCGACCACGACCGTGATCGACGGCCAGTGGGGGTTCGGCTTCCACGTCAACGCCAAGGCGATGGCACTGACGATCGAGAAGGCGAAGACGGCGAACGTCGCCGCCTGCACCGTGTTCCGCCAAAGTCATGTCGGCCGCCTCGCCGCCTATCCGTTGATGGCGATGCGCGAAGGCATGATCGGGATTGCGACCGCGGATTCCGGTCGCTCGCCGAAGCACGTGGCGCCGTTCGGGGGCAAGGAGGCGCGGCTCGGCACCAACCCGATCTCGATTGCGGTGCCGTCCGATCTCGACGCGCCGTTCTATCTGGACATGGCAACCTCGGCGGTTGCGGCCGGCAAGATCCAGCTCGCAGTCGCGCGCGGCGAGGAGATTCCGACCGGATGGATCATCGATGCCGAGGGACGGCACACCACCGATCCCACCCAGTATCGCAAGGGCGGCGCGCTGCTGCCGCTCGGCGGCACCGAGGGTTACAAGGGCAGCGGCCTCGCCGCCATGGTCGAGGTGCTGTGCGGCCTGCTCACCGGTCTCGGCTTCGGCGTCGAACCGACCGGACGTCACAATGACGGATGCTTCATGGCGGTGTTCAATGTCGCCGCCTTCCGCCCGTTGAAGGAGTTCAAGCGCGAGGTCGCCGAATTCGCGCACTATCTGAAATCCACGCCGCCCTCCGAAGGCAGCAAGGGCGTGTTCTATCCCGGCGAGATCGAGGGGTTGCGCGAGCAGCAACGCCTGCGCGACGGCCTCGAGATCGAGGATGCGACCTGGGAAAAGCTGCGCGCGCTGGCGCGCGAGTACCGGCTCGATACCGTGCTCGATCTGGCCTGACGGAAATTGGGAGAACAGCATGACGCGGCAGATGGTACTGGTCGGCTTCCTCCAGGCGCAGAACTGCACGAATTTGCCGAGCTCGTGGCGGCATCCGGACTCGCGCGACGATTCGATGTCGGCGGACTATTATCAGGAGATCGCCAAAATCCTCGAAGCCGGCAAGTTCCACATGGCGTTCTTCGACGATCGGCTGGCGATGCCCGATCGTTACGGCAACGATCACGCCCATACCGTCGAATACGGCATCCGCTGCGTGAAGATGGACCCGCTGATCGTGCTGACCACGATGGGCCTCGTCACCAAGAATCTCGGCTTGGGGGCGACCTGCTCGACCACCTATTACGAGCCCTTCGATGTCGCGCGCCGCTTCGCTACACTTGATCTGATGTCCGGCGGGCGCGCCGGCTGGAACGTCGTGACCTCGCTCAATGATGGCGAAGCTCTCAACATGGGCCGCGATTCCCATCCCGAACATGATTCGCGCTACGATCGCGCCGACGAATTCATGGAAGTCGTGCTCGGCCATTGGGACACCTGGGAAGACGGCGCGCTCATCATGGACAAGACAAGCGGCCGCTTTGCCGATCCGGCCAAGGTGAAGCGGCTCGATCACAAGGGGGCGGCCTTCAAGTCCCGTGGTCCCTTCACCGTGCCGCGCTCGGATCAGGGCCATCCCGTCATCATCCAGGCCGGCGCATCCGGCCGCGGCCAGCGCTTTGCAGGCCGATGGGGCGAGGTGATCTTCACCGCCGCGCGCAATCTCGCCGGCGCCAAGGAAGGCTATGCCGCCGTGCGCAACGAAGCCGCGAAAACCGGCCGCGATCCCGACCAGATGTTCCTCTGCAACCTGACGACGCCGGTCTGCGGCGCGACCAAGGCGGAGGCCGAAGACAAGATGGCGCTGATCAACAAGCTGCCGCTCGAGATCGACGCGCTGTCGCTGCTGGCTGAGGCGCTCAACTATGATTTCGCCTCCAAGGGTCTCGACGAGCCGCTGACCAACGACGAGCTGAAGAGCATGCAGGGCATTCTGGGCATCCGCGACGGCGTGCTGAAGAACTCCGGCAAGAGCAATCCGAGCGCGCGCGACTTCGTTACCTTCTCCGGCCGCGGCCAGGTGCACGACGCCATGGTCGGCGGTCCCAAGGAGATCGCGGACAAGCTCGAAGAGATGTTCGTCGAGCGCGGCTGCGACGGCTTTGTCATCGCTGCGACCTACGTGCCCGGCTCCTACGCCGATTTCGTGCAACATATCGTACCGGAATTGCAGCGCCGCGGCCTGTTCCAGAAGGAGTATCGCGGCAGGACGCTGCGGGAAAATCTCGGGTTGAAGCGGCCTGCCGCCGGCGCCTGGAAGGTACAGCCGCGCGATGCCGCGGAATAACTGGAGGATCCGGCATGCGCTGGCTGAAATTCACCGCCTCGGAGAAAACCTCCTGGGGGATTATCGAGAACGACCAGGTGATCGCGGTCGACGGCGATCCCTTCAGCGAATGGCAGCGCACCTCGCGCACGCATCCACTTAGCGAGGTCAAGATCGAACTGCCGCTGGTCCCGCGCACGTTCTATTGCGTCGGCCTGAACTATCTGAAGCACCTGAAGGAAGCCGCCGACAAGCGCGGGGAGGTGCCGGCCGTGCCTGATCGGCCCGAGATCGGCTATCGCGCCCAGAACGCGCTGATCGCCCATGACGAGGAGGTCGTGATCCCGTCCTTCGCGACGGACAAGATCCACTATGAAGGCGAGCTCGTCGTCGTCATCGGCAAGAAGGTGAAGCATCTCACCAAACAGAACGCGATGGATTGCGTGTTCGGCTACACCATCGGCAACGACGTCAGCGAACGAAGCTGGCAGAAGGCGGACCGCAGCCTGTGGCGCTCGAAGAATGCCGACACGTTCAAGCCGATGGGGCCGTGGATAGAGACCGAGGCCGATCTCGCCAAGATGCAGACGATTGTCCGGGTCAACGGCAAGGAGACCAACCGCTTTCACACCAACGACATGATTTTTGGTGTGGTGCCATTCCTTGTCGAGCTGACCAAGTACTTCACGCTATGGCCCGGCGACGTGATCTGGATGGGCACGGACGGCGCATCGCCTGACATCAAGCACGGCGATATCGTGGAAATCGACATCACCGGTATCGGGACGTTGCGGAACAGGTTTGTGCGGGAACAGCGGTCGTAGAGGTGCCGTAGGATGGGCAAAGCGAAGCGTGCCCACGGCATTCGTAATGGGGGCGAGATGGTGGGCACGGCGCAGGCGCGCCTTTGCCCACCCTACGGCACCACGGCACGTCCCGCACAATCAAAACGGCAGCGCCACACTCGTCTTGATCTCCTTCAGCACCACGTTGCTCCTGACGTAGCGGATGCCGGGAATGCGGAACATGAACTCGTCGAGGAAGCGGTTGTAGGCCGCCATGTCCTGGACGACGACGCGCAAATGATAGTCGGCATCGCCCGTGGTCGCGAAACACTCCAGCACCTCGCGCCGCGTGGTCACCCGCGCGACGAACTCGTCGACGAATTTTGCGTCATGCCGTTCCAGCGAAACGTGGAGGATGGCCGACATCGCAAAGCCCGCCTGCTCGCGCGCGACCAGCGCCGCATAGCCCTGGATGACGCCACTCACCTCCAGCGCGCGCACCCGCCGCCAGCACGCCGAGGTGGACATGCCGACCTCCTCCGCGAGTTGCTGGTTGGTGGCACGGCCATCCTTCTGAAGGTGCGCGAGAATCCGCGCGTCCTGCTCCTCGATCATGACTCTCACCGGAATGGGTTATTTTACCGTTTTATATCCCATATGGGATAATTCTACCATAATAGGCGCATCGTCGGGAAAGTTAGGTAGGACCTACCAGCCGCCCGGGCCTAGCCTTCCTCCATCCGGCAGGGATGCCGCGGGAGGTCCGCATGGACGCCGTTCCGTCACTCGACACCTATGAGCTGTCCGACCGCTACGACCGCGAGGAGGGCCGCGTCTTCCTCACAGGCACGCAGGCCATCGTCCGTATCGCGCTCGACCAGGCGCGGCGCGACCGCGCTGCTGGATTGAGCACCGCCGGCTTCATCTCCGGCTATCGCGGCTCGCCGCTCGGCGGCATCGATCTCGAGCTCTGGCGCATCCAGGAGCGGCTCAGGCGGGACCGCATCGAATTTCTCCCTGCGGTGAACGAAGACCTCGCGGCAACCGCGGTGCTCGGCTCGCAGCAGGTCGAAACGCAGGCAGATCGTGAAGTCGATGGCGTGTTCGGGCTCTGGTACGGCAAAGGCCCAGGCGTCGATCGCTCCGGCGATGCTCTCAAGCACGGCAACGCCTATGGCTCCTCGCCGCGTGGCGGCGTGCTGGTCGTCGCCGGCGACGACCATGGCTGCGTCTCCTCGTCGATGCCGCACCAGTCCGATGTCGCCTTCATGAGCTGGTTCATGCCGACATTGCACCCCGCAAGCGTCAGCGAATATCTCGAATTCGGCGAATACGGCTACGCGCTGAGCCGCTTCTCCGGCATGTGGGTCGGCTTCAAGGCGATCTCGGAGATCGTCGAGTCAGGCGCATCCGTCGCGCTGCACCCGCCCCGTGCCTTCCGCGTACCCGACTTCACGCCGCCGCCGGGTGGACTGCACTATCGCTGGCCCGACCTGCCGGGCCCGCAGATCGAGGAGCGGCTGGAGGCGAAGAAGCACGCGGTCTACGCCTTCGCAAAAGCCAATCCGATCGATCGCCACATCTACGATATTCCCAATGCCACTTACGGCATCGTCACGACGGGCAAGGCGCATCTCGACCTGATGGAGGCGCTGCGGCTGATGGGCCTTGATGAAGCGGCCTGCCGCAACATCGGCGTCGACGTCTACAAGGTCGGCATGGTCTGGCCGCTGGCGCTGCATGACGCGATGGACTTCGTGAAGGGCAAGCGCGAGATCCTCGTGGTCGAGGAAAAGCGCGGCATCATCGAGAGCCAGTTCAAGGAGTATTTTTACGACTATCCGGGCGCAAAGCCCGAGCGCATGGTCGGCAAGCACGACGAGCAAGGGGCGCGGCTGATCTCCTGGATCGGCGAATTGTCGCCGCGTGCGCTCGCTGGCGTGCTCGCGCGCCGGCTCGATCCGATGTTCCCGGGCCTCAATCTCGCCGCACGCGCAGCCGCGCTGATGCCGGAGGCCGCGCGCACGATCAATGTCAGCGGTGCGACGCGCACGCCGTATTTCTGCTCCGGATGTCCGCACAACACGTCGACAAAGGTGCCGGAAGGCTCCAAGGCACTGGCCGGCATCGGCTGCCATTTCATGGCGAGCTGGATGGACCGCGAGACCTCCTCGCTGATCCAGATGGGCGGCGAAGGCGTCAACTGGGCGGCGTCGTCACGCTTCACCGGCCACAAGCATGTGTTCCAGAATCTCGGTGAAGGCACCTACTACCACTCCGGCTCGATGGCGATCCGGCAGGCGATCGCCGCCGGGACCAACATCACCTACAAGATCCTGTTCAACGATGCCGTGGCGATGACCGGCGGCCAGCCGGTCGACGGACCCGTCAGCGTGCATGCCATCGCACATAGCGTCCGTGCCGAAGGCGTTGGGCGCATCGCGCTGGTGTCGGACGATACCACGCAGTTTTCTCCGGGAGATCTGCCGATCGGTGTCACCATCCATCCGCGCGAGGAGATGGACGCCGTGCAGCGCGAGCTGCGCGAGGTATCAGGCGTGTCGGTGCTGATCTATCAGCAGACCTGCGCCACCGAGAAACGGCGTCGGCGCAAGCGCGGGCAGACCGCCGATCCCAGACGCTTCGCCTACATCAACGATCTCGTCTGCGAAGGCTGCGGCGACTGCTCGGTCGAGTCCAACTGCCTCAGCGTCGAGCCGAGGGAGACGCCGTTCGGCCGCAAGCGCCGGATCAATCTCTCGACCTGCAACAAGGACTTTTCCTGTCTCAACGGCTTTTGCCCAAGCTTCGTCACCGTCGAAGGCGCGATCCGCCGGAAGAAAAGCGCGAGCCAGATCGACGCGCTCGGCCACGCGGCTACGCTTCCCCTGCCCGCGCGGACAACGCTCGACCGTCCCTATGACCTGCTGGTGACGGGCGTCGGCGGCACTGGCGTGATCACGGTCGGCGCGCTGATCGGCATGGCGGCGCATCTCGAACGAAGCGGCGTCTCGGTGCTCGATTTCACAGGCTTTGCGCAGAAGTTCGGGCCTGTGCTGAGCTATGTCCGGCTTGCCGTGAGCCCCGAGGCGCTCCACCAGGTCCGCATCGACCAGGGGGCGGCCGACGCGCTGATCGGATGCGACCTCGTGGTCAGCTCCTCACCAAAGGCGTCCGGCACCTATCGCCGCGACACGCGCGCGGCTGTCAACACCGCGGAGATGCCGACCGGCGACGTCGTCCGCTTCCGCGACACCGATCTCGCCTCGCCTGCCCGCCTGCGCGCGATCGGCCGCGTGATCGGAGACGGCAATCTCGACACGATCAACGCCAATGCGCTCGCCGAGCGGCTGCTCGGCGACGCCGTCTATGCCAACATCATCATGCTCGGTTTTGCCTGGCAGCGCGGGCTCGTGCCGGTCTCGCTGCAAGCGCTGCTGCGCGCGATCGAGCTCAACGGCGTCGCGGTCGAACGCAACAAGCAGGCCCTTGCCTGGGGCCGGATCGCCGCAGCCGATCCGGACTTTGTGCCGAAGACGGACGAGGCGCCCAAGGCCGAGACGCTCGACCAGCTCATCGCCCGGCGCGCCGATTTCCTCACCGCCTATCAGGACGCCGCCTATGCGATGCGCTATCGGGCGACCATCGCGAAGATCCGCAGCGCCGAAGCCCCGCTGAACAGCGAGGTGCTGACCGAAGCGGTCGCGCGCTCCCTGTTCAAGCTGATGGCCTACAAGGACGAGTACGAGGTGGCGCGCCTCCACATGCAGACCGGTTTCCTCGACGAATTGAAGCGTGAGTTCGAGGGCGGCTACAGCATCCAATATCACCTCGCCCCGCCGTTCCTGTCATCCAAGCGCGACGCACGCGGCCGTCCGCGCAAGCGCGCCTTCGGTCAGTGGATCCAGATGCCGCTCGCCATGCTGGCGCGATTGAAGGGATTGCGCGGAACGCCGTTCGATCCATTCGGCTACGCAGCGGAGCGGCGCGCGGAGCGCGAGCTGGTCGCGTGGTACGAGGCCTTGATCGTGCGGATCCTCGACCGGCTCGACGCGGCGCATCTGCCCGACATCATTGCCATCGCAAAGGCGCCGATGGATATCCGCGGCTACGGGCCGGTGAAGGATGCCGCAATCACGAGGGTGCGATCCGAAACCGAAAGGCTGCTCACGGATTTAGCAACAACGGCATCGCCCAAGGCACGCGCCTACGGTTGACGCCGTGCCAGCAAGGCATCAGCCTCTGGACCCGAGGGGCGCCCTGTTGGCGCTCCCGCAATGGGGTGACGCATCATGGATTTCCACCAGTTGACCCTGAGCCAGGCCGCCGCCGACCTTCGCGCCGGAAAAGTCACGAGCACGTCGCTCACGACGGAAGCTCTTACCCGCGCCAAAGCCAATGCCGATCTCAATGCCTTCGTCACGCTGGACGAGGCCGGCGCTCTGAAGGCGGCCGCCGCATTCGACGCGACGAGCGACAAGGATAAGCCACTCGGCGGCGTTCCCATCGTGATCAAGGACAATATCGAAGTCGCGGGACTGCCCTGTAGCGCCGGCACGCCCGCGCTGAAGGATTACATTCCGAAAGCCGATGCGCCCGTGGTGGCGAAGCTGCGAGCCGCAGGCGCGATCATCATCGGCAAGACCTGCATGCACGAGCTCGCCTTCGGCATCTCCGGCTACAACACCGCGTTCAAGACCGGCGCCGAGTTCGGCGTGCGCAACGCCTATGACCGCGCCCTGATCGCCGGCGGCTCCTCCTCAGGCACGGGCGCCGCGATCGGCGCACGCATCGTTGCGGGCGGGCTCGGCACCGACACCGGCGGATCGGTCAGGGTCCCCGGCGCATTGAATGGATGTGCCTCACTGCGCCCGACGGTCGGACGTTATCCGCAGGCTGGCATCGCGCCGATCTCGCACACCCGCGACACCGCGGGGCCGATGGCCGCGACCATGGCGGATGTCGCGCTGCTCGACTGCGTTATCGCGGGCGGCGACGCCATTGCGCCGGCCGATCTGAAGCAGGTGCGGATCGGCGTCGTGAGATCGATGCTAACCAATCTCGATGCCGACACCGAAGCCGCCTTCCGGGCGGCGGTCATGCAGATCAAGGCGCAGGGCATCACGGTCGTCGAGATCGAGATCCCGCAACTGGCCGAGCTCAACGGCCAGGTCAGCTTTCCCGTCGCGCTGTACGAAGCCTATGACGACATGGTCGCCTATCTCGCGCACACCGGCACCGGCCTCAGCATGGAAGCGCTGGTGAAGGACATCGCCAGTCCCGACGTCAAGGGCACCTATGAGGGCCTGGTGCTGCCGCGAAAACTGCCCGGCCCTGACGGCACGCTGCTCGATGCCAAGCCGATCTATGACGCCGCGATCAAAACCGCACGTCCAGCGCTTCAGGCACTTTATGGCAAGACCTTTGCCGATAACCGGCTCGACGCCGTCGCTTTCCCGACCACGCCACGCGTCGCCATTGCGTCCAATCCCGACTCCAGCAGCCTCGAAAATTTCGGCCTTTTCATCCAGAACACCGATCCCGGCAGCAATGCCGGCATTCCCGGCATCCAGATTCCGATCGCGCTGGGCGCTACGAGCAGGTTGCCGATCGGGCTCGAGCTGGACGGCCCCGCCGGCAGTGATCGCCGGCTGCTTGCGATCGGCATGGCGCTCGACGCCGTGTTTGGACGATTGCCGCCGCCGCGTTGACGAAATCGTAGGGTGGGCAAAGCGAAGCGTGCCCACCATTGGCGCCGATCTGAAAAGATCGTGGGCACGGCGCTTCGCGCCTTTGCCCACCCTACGGCTCTGCTGATGCCGCTCACGAATACGGATTGATCAGCTTCTGCTGCTCGGCGCTGTGGTGCACGAGCATGTCGATGAAGGTCCTCACCTTCGCCGACAGATGATGCTTGTGCGGATAGACCGCATTCATCGACATCTCGACCGGCCGGTACTCCGGCAGGAGGCGCACCAGCCGGCCCGCATCGAGGTCATCCCCCACCAGGAAGCCGGCCGCAAGACTGATGCCGTTGCCCTGCAACGCTGCCTCGCGCAACGCTTCGCCGCTGTTGGTGATCAGATTGCCTGATACCCGCACCGAGGCCGGCGTGCCCTTGCGGTCGAAGAAGCGCCACTCATCGAAGGGATAATTGATGTGACGCACGCAATTGTGCTCGGCGAGATCCTCCAGCCTCTGCACGCGTCCATGCGCCTCGATGTAAGCGTGCGAGCAGCACAGCACGTGCCGCCAGGTCGCCAGGCTCCGCACGATCAGGCTGGAGTCCGGCGGCGCGATCATGCGGAGCGCGAGATCAAAGCCCTCCTCGATCAGGTCGACATTGGTCTCGCCCATGCGCAAATCGACCTTGACCTCCGGATAGGTCGCGAGGAATTCGGCCATCACGGGCGCGACGAACGGCACCATGTGGGTAGCGGTGTGAATGCGCAGCGTGCCGCGCGGCGTCGATTGCAGCGCGCCGGCGATATCGTCGGCCTGTTCGATATCGGCGAGGATCTGGACGCAGCGGTCGTAATAGGCCTTGCCGATCTCGGTGAGGTTGACCTTGCGCGTGGTGCGTTGAAGCAGCCTCACCCCGAGCCGGTCTTCCAGCGCCTGAACGTGATTGCTCACCATGGTGGTGGACATGTTGAGCTTGCGGGCTGCTGCAGAGAAGCCGCCGGTTTCGACCACCCGGCTGAACACTTCGAGGCTGGTCAATCGGTCCATGCCGCCTGATTATCCGCTTTCGATCGATAATCGCAAGGAATTCGCCCGGATTATCCATCAGATCTCACCCGCGGCACGGCGCATGCGTTAGCAGCAATCGCTCGACAGGCGCGGCAATCGCTCTGGGGCAGTCGCGGCTCTGGCTCGATAGACCAGACATGCCAAGACGCTGCCTCCAGACCATCCACTCTGAGTGGATAATCCTTCCAGCATTTCGCCGATTATCGCTCGAACTGGAAAGACCGATAGTCCCAGCCAGCCGATAGGAGACCGCGATGTCCGAGATGCCCCGCACCGAAAAATTCCAGCAAGCCACTGAAATAACTAAAGATTCCTCCAAGGCCCCACGGCTTGTGCCGGTCCGGAGCAGGGTCCGGCGCGCGGCGCTGGCACTCGCGCTCCTCGCAGGCACCGCAGCGATTGTCTACTACGGACACGACTACTGGACCAACGGCCGCTATCTCGAGACGACCGACGATGCCTATGTGAAGGCGGATTCCACCATCGTCGCGCCCAAGGTTTCCGGCTACATCGCGAAGGTCCTGGTCGGCGACAACGAGAAGGTCAAGGCGGGCCAGACGCTGGCGAAGATCGACGACCGCGACTTCAAGGCCGCGCTCGACCAGGCCCGCGCCGATGTCGCCGCCGGCGAAGCCTCGGTGCGCAACATCGACGCCCAGCTCGAGTTGCAGCAGCCGCTCATCGAGCAAAGCACGGCCGATGTGGCCGCGGCGGACGCCAATCTGAAATTCGCGCAGGAGGAACGCGCCCGCTACGACGACCTGATGAAGTCGGGCTCCGGCACGATCCAGCGTGCACAGCAGACCGATGCAGCGCTGCGCGCCAGCAACGCGCAATTGCAGCACGCTAAATCAGGCCTGGTAGCCGCGCAGCGCAAGGTCGACGTGCTCACCACCCAGCGCGCCCAGGCCACAGCCCAGCTCGACCGCGCCCGCGCCGTCGCGGGCCAGGCGGCGCTGAACCTGTCCTATACCGAGATCACCGCACCGGTCGACGGCACGGTCGGCGCCCGCTCGCTGCGCGTCGGCCAGTTCGTGCAGGCCGGCACGCAGTTGATGGCGGTGGTCCCGCTCGATGCCGTCTATGTGGTCGCGAACTTCAAGGAGACGCAGCTCACACATGTGCGTCCGGGCCAGCCGGTCGAGCTGCACGTCGACAGCTTTCGCAACCAGACCCTGCGCGGCCATGTCGACAGCCTGTCACCGGCGAGCGGTTTGGAATTCGCACTGCTGCCGCCGGACAACGCCACCGGCAATTTCACCAAGATCGTGCAGCGCGTGCCGGTGAAGATCGTGCTCGACGACCATGGTTTGACCGGCCTGCTGCGCCCCGGCATGTCCGCAGTGCCGACGGTCGACACCAAGGCGACAGTCCTGGCCGAGCGCGCGACGGCCAAACGCCTCGCCGACAACACGGTCCGCCCGAACGGCGGCTGAGGCGGGCAAGACCGGCAGGATTATCAAGCCTTGCCGGACGATCCTTCCCACACTCCCTCGATTATCGAAACCAACCGCCTAATGCATCCTGTCTCCGTGACCGAGACGAGGCTTCCATGAGCACGCTCCAACCGACCGTCAACGCCGCTTCCGCTGCCAACATTCCCGCCCCTGCTGCGCCCGCCACGCCGGCGGTTTCCGCAAAAACCTGGATCGCGGTGATCGGCGCGACCCTCGGCGCCTTCATGGCAGTGCTGAACATCCAGATCGTCAATGCTTCGCTCGCCGACATCCAGGGCGCGATCGGCGCCGGCATCGACGACGGCGGCTGGATTTCGACCTCCTATCTGATCGCCGAGATCGTGGTGATCCCGCTCTCTGGCTGGCTCGCGCAGGTGTTCTCGATCCGGATCTATCTGCTCACCAATGCGATCCTGTTCCTGCTGCTGTCGGCGGCCTGCGCGCTGGCGCAGGACCTGCCGCAAATGATCGTGCTGCGCGCGATACAGGGCTTCACCGGCGGCGTGCTGATCCCGATGGCCTTCACGCTCATCATCACGCTGTTGCCTCGCGCCAAGCAGCCCGTCGGCCTTGCGCTGTTCGCGCTGTCGGCGACGTTCGCGCCGGCGATCGGCCCGACCATCGGCGGCTATCTCACCGAGAATTTCGGCTGGCAGTACATCTTCTACGTCAACCTGGTGCCCGGCGCGATCATGGTCGGCATGCTCTGGTACGCGCTCGAGCCCAGGCCGATGAAGCTGTCGCAGCTCGCGGAGGGCGACTGGGCCGGCATCATCACCATGGCGATCGGCCTGTCGGCGCTTCAGACCGTGCTGGAAGAGGGCAACAAGGACGATTGGTTCGGCTCGCCCTTCATCGTCAAGCTGTCGGTCGTCGCGGCCACCGCGCTGACCGCCTTCCTGATCATCGAACTCACGGCGAAGAGGCCGCTGCTCAATTTGCGTCTGCTGGTGCGCCGCAATTTCGGCTTCGGCATGCTCGCGAACTTCCTGCTCGGCGTCGCGCTCTACGGTTCGGTGTTCATCCTGCCGCAATATCTGTCGCGCATTCAGGGCTACAACGCCGAGCAGATCGGCATGGTGCTGGCCTGGACCGGACTGCCGCAGCTGGTGCTGATCCCGCTGGTGCCGCGCCTGATGCAGAAGTTCGACGCGCGGATCATCATCGGCGTCGGCTTCGTCCTGTTCGCGGCCTCAAACTTCATGAACATCTACATGACCAGCAACTATGCCGCCGATCAGTTGCTCTGGCCCAACGTGGTTCGTGCGATCGGCCAGGCGCTGGTCATGGCGCCGCTGTCGGCGGTCGCGACATCAGGCATCGAACCGGAGAATGCGGGCTCGGCATCCGGACTGTTCAACATGATGCGCAATCTCGGCGGCGCCGTCGGCATCGCGCTGCTCCAGACCGTGCTGACCAAGCGCGAGCAATATCACTCCAACGTGCTGATGCAGTCGGTCTCGGTGTTCGAGCAGGCGACGCGGACCCGGCTGGAGCAGCTCACCCAATATTTCGTCAATCACGGCATTCTCGACCGCGCGGACGCCGCGCATCGTGCCTATGTCGCGATCGGCCATATCGTACAGAAGCAGGCCTACATCCTCGCCTTCAGCGACACTTTCTATCTGCTCGGCATGGCGCTGATCGTGGCGCTCGCCGCCGTTCTGTTCCTGAAGAAGCCCGGCCAGACCTCGGCCGGTGGTGCCCACTGACGTCAACCCAGCAAGCAAGGAGAACGACCATGAAACCCCGCATGAACTTCTACCAGGCGGCCCCCGACACGATGAAGGCGCTGATGGCGCTGGAAGAGCAGATCCAGTCCACGGGACTCGAGAAATCGCTGATCGAGCTCGTCAAGATCCGCGCGTCGCAGATCAACGGCTGCGCCTTCTGCATCAACATGCACACCGAGGACGCCCGCAAGCGCGGCGAGACGGAGCAGCGCATCTATCTGCTCAACGCCTGGCGCGAATCTCCGCTCTACACCGAGCGCGAACGCGCCGCCTTGGCCTGGACGGAATCGGTGACGCTGATTGCCGAGACGCACGCGCCCGACGACGTCTACGAGCAGGTCCGTGCGCAGTTCTCCGATGCGGAGACGGTGAACCTGACGATGCTGATCGGGGCCATCAATGCGTGGAACAGGCTGGCGATCGCGTTCCGCGCGGTCCATCCGGTGAAGGTGAAGGCGTCCGTGGCGTAGGCGCGCGACGCGTTTCTCAAGGGCGGTCTCGTAGGGTGGGCAAAGCGTAAGCGTGCCCACCGTTCTTTCAGCGAATCCGAGAGAAGACGTGGGCACGGCGCAAGAGCGCCTTTGCCCACCCTACGACAGCGAAACGTGCGGCCTAAACCGCCGTCGCCTTGGCGAATTCCACGTAGATTTCGCGCAGCCGCGTGGCCATCGGGCCGGGCTTGCCGTCGCCGACCTTCTGGCCGTCGATCGCGACCACCGGCTGAACGAACAACGACGCCGAGGTGGCAAAGGCTTCCTTGGCGGCGAGCGCTTCGGCGACCGTGAAGGAACGCTCCTCGACGCGGAGCTGGCGCTCTTCGGCGAGTGCCACCACGGCCTTGCGGGTGCAGCCCGGCAGGATCGCGTTGGAGTTCTTGCGGGTCACGATGACGTCGTCCTTGGTCAGGATGAACGCCGAGGACGAGCCGCCCTCGGTGACGTATCCGTCTTCCAGCATCCAGGCCTCGCCGGCGCCGGCCTCGGCCGCGGCCTGCTTCGCCAGAACTTGCGCGAGCAGTGCCACGCTCTTGATGTCGCGCCGCTCCCAACGGATGTCGGGCACCGTGATCACGTTGATGCCGGTCTTGGCCGAGGCGGCGTTGATGATGTCCTTCTCGGAGGTGAACATCACCAGGCTCGACTGGACGTCGCCCTTGGGAAAGGCGAAATCACGGCCCTTGTCGGCGCCACGCGTGACCTGGAGATAGACGAGGCCGTTCTCGACCTTGTTGCGCGCGATCAGCTCCTTCTGGAGCTCGGTGATGCGCTCGACCGTCTCCGGCAGCTTCAGCTTGATCTCGCCGACCGAACGCTCCAGCCGCGCCAGATGCGAGGCGTTGTCGACCAGCTTGCCGTCGAGCACGGCCGAGACCTCGTAGATGCCGTCGGCGAACAGGAAGCCACGATCGAGGACCGAGATTTTGGCGTCAGAGAGCGGGACGAATGAGCCGTTGACGTAGGCGATCGAGTCCAAGGCAGGTCTCCTGGCGGGAGTGGGGAATTTGCGCGCTTATACGCGAAAAGGAGGGAGCAAACACCCATGTTTTGTCATTCCGGGGCATTCGCGTAGCGAATGAGCCCGGAATCCATTTCACCACGCGTACTGCCGCCCGACGGATTCCGGGCCTGGCCCTTCGGGCCATCCCGGAATGACAGAGGGGCTAGTGGGAGAGAATCTTCGACAGGAACTTCTGCGCACGGTCGCTGCGCGGCTTGCCGAAGAAGTCATCCTTCGGGGCGTCCTCGACGATCTCGCCGCGGTCCATGAAGATGACGCGGTTGGCGACCTTGCGGGCAAAGCCCATCTCGTGGGTGACCACCATCATGGTCATGCCTTCGCGGGCGAGATCAACCATGACGTCGAGCACCTCGCTCACCATTTCCGGATCGAGCGCCGAGGTCGGCTCGTCGAACAGCATGACGATCGGGTCCATGGCAAGCGCGCGGGCGATCGCGACGCGCTGCTGCTGACCGCCGGACAGCTGCGCCGGAAACTTTTGCGCGTGCTCCTTCAGGCCGACGCGATCCAGCAACTGCATGCCCTTCGTCGTCGCCTTGTCGTGCGACCGGCCCAGCACCTTCTGCTGCGCGAGGCAGAGATTGTCGATGATCTTAAGGTGCGGGAACAGCTCGAAGTGCTGGAACACCATGCCGACGCGCGAGCGCAGCTTCGGCAAATTGGTCTTGGGATCGTTGACCTTGGTGCCGTCGACCGAGATGTCGCCGCTCTGGAATGGCTCCAGCGCATTGACGCATTTGATCAGCGTCGACTTGCCCGAGCCCGACGGGCCGCAGACCACGACGACCTCGCCCTTGGTGACGCTGGTGGTGCAGTCGGTCAGCACCTGGAAGGTCGGGCTGTACCATTTGTTGACGTGGCTGATTTCGATCATGACCGATACGCTCTATCGAATGATGGCGATGCGCGCCTGGAGGCGGCGAACGCCGAAGGACGCGATGCAGGAAATGGTGAAGTAGACGACGGCCGCGAACAGATACATTTCGACCAGCCGCCCGTCGCGCTGCGCGACCTTGCTGGCCGCGCCGAGGAAGTCCGTGATCGACAGCACGTAGACCAGCGAGGTGTCCTGGAACAGCACGATGGTCTGGGTGATCAGGACCGGCAGCATGTTGCGGAACGCCTGCGGCAGCACGACGTAGCGCATCGTCTGCGCATAGTTGAGCCCAAGGGCACTCGCCGCCGCCGGCTGTCCGCGCGAGATCGACTGGATGCCGGCACGCATGATCTCGGAGAAGTACGCCGCCTCGAACATGATGAAAGTGATGAGCGAGGATGCGAACGCGCCGACGCTGATCGGACGCGGCGCACCGGTCAGCCACTGCCCGATATAGGGCACCAGGAAGTAGAACCAGAAGATGACCAGCACCAGCGGCAGCGAGCGCATGAAGTCGACATAGATGCCGGCAATGCGGCCCAGGATCTTGAAGCCCGAGAGCCGCATCAGCGCGAGTGCCGTGCCGAAGATCAGGCCGCCAAGCGCTGCGAGTGCCGTCAGCGTCACCGTAAACGTCATGCCCTCATAGAACAGATAGGGCAGTGCGCGGCGGATGACGTCGAAATCGAAATTACTGAGCATCGCGCTATTTCCCCGTGATGTAGCCGGGGATCGCGACCCAGCGCTCGAGGAAGCGCATCGCGGTCACCACGACGGCGTTGACGAGGAGATAGAGAAGGGTCGCGGCGGTGAAGGCCTCGAACACCTGGAACGAGAATTCCTGCATCGAGCGCGCCTGTCCGGTGAGTTCGAGCAAACCGATGGTGATGGCCACAGCCGTGTTCTTGATGGTGTTGAGGAACTCGGAGGTCAGCGGCGGCAGGATGATGCGGAACGCCATCGGCAGCAGCACGTAGCGATAGCCCTGCGCGGTGGTCAGCCCGAGCGCGGTCGCCGCCATCTTCTGCCCGCGCGGCAGCGAGCCGATACCTGCCTGCAACTGCACGGCGACGCGCGCCGACATGAAGAAGCCGACGCCGATCGCGGCCGTCCAGAACGGCGCATTCGGCAGTTGCTTCAGCCACAGGCCGGCGGCTTTCGGCAGCAATTCCGGCAGCACGAAGAACCACAGGAACAGCTGCACCAGCAGCGGCATGTTGCGGAAGAACTCGACCCAGCAGAAGCCGAACCAGTAGGCGCCCCTGGACGGCAGCGTGCGCATGACGCCGATCAGCGAGCCGAAGATCAGCGCGATGATCCAGGCGAGCACGGCCGTCTTCAGGGTCAGCGCCAGCCCCGACAACAGCATGTCGAGATAGGTGCCGGTCCCCATCGGGTTCGGCTCGAAGAAAATTCCCCAGTTCCAGTGGTAGTTCACGTGTCCCCCGCGCGAACGCGCCAATCACAGATCTCTTGAAAGAGGTCTTGGGCGTCTATGCAAATGTCCGGCCACCCTGGTGTCAAGAGTGACCGGACATCATTTTGATCCCGAAGTCCTGCTTCCAGGACGGATCGGAGCTTACTTGTAGTCGTCCGGATTCGGCGAGTCGCTCGGCTTGGCGAACTCGTTCTTCAACTCGGCCGAGATCGGGGTGTTGAGGTTCAGACCCTTCGGCGGGATCTTCTGCGTGAACCACTTTTCGTAGATCTTCTGGCCTTCCCCCGAGGTGTAGAGCGCGGCGGTCGCGGCATCGACCACCTTCTTGAAGGCGGCGTCATCCTTGCGCAGCATGATGCCGTACGGCTCGGGCTTCGAGAACGCGTCCTTGGAGATGACGTAGTCGTCCGGCGACTTCGAGCCGGCGACGAGGCTCGCGAGCAGGATGTCGTCCATCACGAAGGCCACCGCACGATCGGTCTCGACCATCAGGAAGGACTCGGCATGGTCCTTGGCCGGAATGATGTTGGCGCCGAGGCCCTTCGCAACGTTGGCTTCGGTGAGCTGCTTGATGTTGGTGGTGCCGGCGGTGGAGACCACCGTCTTGCCCTTGAGGTCGTCGATCGACTTGAGGCCGCTCGACTTCTTGAAGACGTAGCGGCTCGCGGTCAGGAAGTGGGTGTTGGTGAAGGCGACCTGCTTCTGACGCTCGGCATTGTTGGTGGTCGAGCCGCATTCGAGGTCGATGGTGCCGTTGGCCATCAGCGGAATACGCGTCGCCGAAGTCACCGGATTGAGCTTGACCTCGAGCTTGTCGAGCTTGAGCTCCTTCTTCACGGCGTCGACGATCTTGTAGCAGATGTCCATCGCGAACCCGACGGGCTTCTGGTTGTCGTCGAGATAGGAGAACGGGATCGAGGAGTCGCGGAAGCCCAGCGTGATGGCGCCGGTGTCCTTGATGTTCTTCAGCGTACCGGTCAGCTCCTGGGCCCCAGCCTGGCTGACGGCGAAGGTCGCGGCGAGCGCGAGGCCGATGCTACGGAAGTGTTTCACTTTTAGTCCCCTTTCAGGATGATGCCGGCGGGATGCAAGCACAAATTGGGTTGGAATAGAATGTGACTTTTGGCTGGATCGCAGCTCAGGTTAACGGCTCAGGTCAGCGGCCTTGTTAGGGGTCCTGGCAATTCCCCGAGATCCCAGAACAGCCCGGCCATCACCGTCAAGGCCTCTTCGGTCAATGGCAGCAGGATGTGCTCATTGGGCGCATGCTGGGAGCAGCCGGGATAGGAGTGCGGGACCCAGATCGTCGGCAGGCCCAGAATCTCGGAAAACACGTCATTGGGCAGCGAGCCGCCGAAATTCGGCAGCACCGCCGGCGTCTTGCCGGTGGTGTTTTTGACCGAATCCGCCGCCCATTTGATCCAGGGGCTGTCGAAATCGGTGCGGGAGGCGGCAAAGCTCTGGGCCGCCCGCACCTCGACCATCGGAAAGCCCCTTGCGACCAGATGCGCACTGATGGCTTCGATCAGGCCGTCGACCCTGGTGCCGACCACGAAACGCAGTTGCAGCACGGCATTGGCGTGGCCGGGAATGGCGTTGGCCGGCTTGCCGATATTGCCGGACGACATCGCCAGCACTTCGAGCGTGTTCCAGGCATAGAGCCGCTCGGCGGCCGACAGCCCTTCCTCGCCCCAGTCCTCCGCGAGCGCCGGCTCGTCCTCGGTCGGCACCACCTGCACGTCGGCAAGATAGCTGCGGATCTGGTTGGTGAGCCGCGGCGGCTTCAGCGCGTCGAGCTGAAGCCGGCCATGGCCGTCGACCAGCGTCGAGATCGCGTTGACGAGAATGGTCGCGGGATTGGCGAGCACGCCGCCCCAATTGCCAGAATGATGGCCGCCATCGCGCAAATTGACATCCAGATGAATGCGGATGCCACCCCGGCAGCCGAGGAACAAGGTCGGCCGGTCGGCCGACAGGCGCGGCCCGTCGGAGGCCATGAACAGGTCCGCCTTGAGCGCATCGCGATTGAGATCGCAAACCTTGCCGAGATCGGGCGAGCCGATCTCCTCGCCCATCTCGACGATGAACTTGGCATTAAAGCCGAGCTTGCCGCCGCGGGCCTCGCGCACCGCGCGGAGCGCCGCCATGTTGATGCTGTGCTGGCCCTTGTTGTCGGCAGTGCCACGGCCATAGAGCCGCGTGCCCGCAACCGTCGTGCGCCAGGGATCGCGGCCGTCGCGCCACTCCCCCTCCATGCCGTCGACGACGTCGCCGTGACCATAAATCAGCACGGTCGGCACTGACGCGCTCTCGTGATGTTCGGCGAGCAGGAACGGAGCCTTGCCGCTCGGGGATTCGACGATGCGGCTGGTAAAGTCGAGCGCAGCAAAGGCCGGCTGCATTTCCTGTTCCAGATAGCCGCGCAGCTCCACGCCGCGCGACGGGTTCTGGCTTTCGGTCCTGAAGGCCACGCGGCGGTCGAGCTCGGAAAGGAACGCACCGGATTTGAAATCGTCACGGGCGCGGATGATGGCGTCGGCTCTGGTCATGGCTGGTTTTTCGAGGCTTTGGGACGAAGGACCTTACCCGAGACAGGTAGCCCTTCGAAAGTGGCGGGGACTTGGACAGTTCTTGTAGTTCGCTTGTAGTTCTCTTGTAGTTCTCTTGGGATTTCGTTCTTGCGCTCTTGAGATTGGCTTGCCAAGAGCGGGAGCGCCGCTGATTTTGGCCAAGCGCAAGCCTTTCTATTCTTGGCCCTTGCCAAGGGCCAATTATATGCAAGAACTTCGCCAAGTTGCGGCGCACGTCTATCATTCGAAGAGCGCTCGGTACAGGGCGCCGGGGGACCCTCATGGCCAAGCAGATCAGGCTCAACGCCTTTGCGATGAATTGCGTCGCGCATCAATCACCCGGGCTGTGGACCCATCCGCGCGACCGCACCGCCGAATATAACCGCCTGCCCTACTGGATCGATCTCGCCAGGACGCTGGAACGCGGCCGTTTCGACGGGTTGTTCCTGGCCGACGTGCTCGGCGTCTATGACGTCTATGGCAACAGTCCTGACGCGGCCTTGCGCAATGCAGCGCAGACGCCGTCGAACGAGCCGCTGCTGCTGCTCTCGGCGATGGCGGCGGTGACGCAGAATCTCGGCTTCGGCGTCACCAGCAATCTGTCCTTCGAGCCGCCCTACCCGTTCGCGCGGCGGATGTCGACGCTGGACCATCTCACCGAGGGACGGATCGGCTGGAACGTCGTCACCGGCTATCTTGACAGTGCCGCGCGCGGCGCCGGCAAGGACAAGCAGACCGGCCACGACGACCGTTACGACATCGCCGACGAATATATGGAGGTGGTCTACAAGCTCTGGGAAGGCAGCTGGGAGGACGACGCCGTGCTGCGCGACCGCAAGCGCGGCATCTTCACCGATCCCACAAAGGTTCATCGCGTCAACCATGAGGGCGCGAACTACCGCATCAACAACACCATCCACCTCAGCGAGCCGTCGCCGCAGCGGACGCCCGTGCTGTATCAGGCAGGCACCTCGCCGCGCGGGCGGCAGTTCGCGGCGAAGCACGCCGAATGCGTGTTCATGTCGGGACCGTCGGCCAAGATCATCGGGCCGCGAGTCTCCGCGATCCGCCAGGAGGCCGCCGCGCTCGGCCGCAACCCGGCCGAGATCCTGATGTTCAACATGATGACGATCATCCTCGGTAACACGGAAGCCGAAGCTGCGGCGAAATATGCCGACTACCGGTCACATATCAGTCCGGAAGGTGCGCTGGCCCTGATGTCGGGATGGACCGGCATCGATTTCTCCGGCTACGAGCTCGACCAGCAGGTGCGTCACGTCCAGAACGATGCCGGCCGCAGCGCACTCGATAACGTCACCCGCGGCGACCCCGATCGCGTCTGGACCGTGCGTGACGTCATCGAGCATGTCGGCATCGGCGGCGCCGGCCCGGTCGTGGTCGGCACGCCCGAGAGCGTCGCTGACAAGATCGAGGACTGGTTCGAGAAGACCGACGTCGACGGGCTGAATGTCGCGTTCGCGATCTCGCCCGGCGATTTCGAGGATATCGCCGACATGCTGGTACCGGAGCTGACCAAGCGCGGCCGCTACAAGCCGGAATATGCGAAGGGCACGCTGCGGGAGAAGCTGTTCGGCGACGGCCGCGCGAGGCTCAACGCGCCGCATCCGGCGGCGGGGTATCGGGTGGGAAAGAAGGGGTAGAGGCCACCTCTTCGTCATTGCGAGCGCAGCGAAGCAATCCAGAGTCCCTCCTCAGAAGCAGTCTGGATTGCTTCGTCGCGAGTGCTCCTCGCAATGACGGAGGAGAGAGCCAGCCTTACACCTTCCCGTCCACCATCACCTCGATCAGCTTCGTCCCCGGCCGGCCGAATGCCGACGCCAGCGTCCCCTTCAGCTCGCGCGGATCACTCACCTTGATCGCCTCGCAGCCGAGCGCCTTCGCGATCCCTGCGAAATCCACCGGCGGATCGACAAAATCCATGCCGACGTAATTGTCGTCGCCATGGAAGGCGAGCAGGCGTTGCTTGATGATGCGGTAGCCGCCATTGTTGGCGATGACGACGTTGAGCGGCAGCTTGTGATGCGCCGCCGTCCACAGCGACTGGATCGAATACATCGCGCTGCCGTCACCGGAGAAGCACACCACGGGCCGATCCGGATTGGCGATGCTGGCGCCGACGGAGGCCGGCAGGCCCCAGCCGATGCCGCCGGACGCAAGCCCATGGTAGCCGAAGCGGTCGCGGTGCGGACGCAACGCCGTGAGCTGGCGGCTCGAGGTGAGCCCTTCGTCGACGAGGATCGCATGATCGGGCATGGCCTCGACCATTTGCAGCACCAGCCAGTCCGGATCGATGGGACTGCGACCGGCGCTCTTGCCGATCTGCTCGACCAGCGCGGCGCGACGTGCGGTCCAGTTCTTCGGCGCCAGCTCGGCGAGGCGCTGCTTTGCACGGCTTGTCAGCGCAGCACCGCCCATCTCCTTCAGCACCGGGATCAGCGCGCGCAGCGTCTCCTTCAGATCCGCCTTGAGTGCGATCTCGGCACCGTAATTCTTGGCGATCTCCCAATCGACGAGGCCGATCTGCACGATGCCGAGTCCGTCAGGCAGCGCATCGACCTCGCTATAGACCGACATCCGCAGTGGATCACCGCCGAGCGCGATCAGGAGATCGTAAGGCGCGAGCGTATCGCGCGCGGCCTTCTGCACGCGCGCCAGCGTGCCGACGAAGCTCGGGCTTTCCGAGAGGAAATGCGAGCCATAGGGCGTCGAGGACTGATAGGCGGCCGCACCAAGCAGCTCGGCGAGTTCGGCGGCCTCCTTCAGTGCATCGCTCTTGACCACCTCGTCCATGGTGACGATGACGGGACGCTCGGCCTTGAGCAGCCGCGCGGCAAACGCCTTCAGCGCCTCGTCCGACGGCTTTACGCGAGCATCGATGCGGGTGGAGCGGCCGAGATCGATGCCGGCCTCGCTGTTGAGGATGTCGCCCGGAAGCGAGATGAACACCGGCCCGGTCGGCGGCGTCATCGCGACCTTGGCGGCGCGGCGGACGATGCGCGGCAGATCTTCCAGCCGCGTCACCTCGACCGCCCATTTCACCAGCGGCTCGGCCATCCGCACCAGCGGGCCATAAAGCACCGGCTCCATCAGGCCGTGGCCCTGCTCCTGCTGGCCGGCGGTCAGGATCATCGGCGTGCCCGTGAACTGGGCGTTGTAGAGCGAGCCCATCGCGTTGCCGAGCCCCGGTGCGACATGAACGTTGCAGGCGACGAGTTTGCCGGAGGCGCGGCTGTAGCCATCCGCGATCGCGACCACCAGGCTCTCCTGCATTGCCATCACATAGGTGAGATCAGGATGGTCCTTCAGCGCATGCATGATCGGCAGCTCGGTGGTGCCGGGATTGCCGAACAGATGGGTGATGCCCTCATCCTTGAGCAGCGCGAGAAAGGCGGAGCGGCCGGTAATCTTGTTCTTCATGGTTCCTCCAGGAGCGGACGTTGCCGCAAGGACGGGCGCATGATGGCCGAAGTCACGGGAGGCGCGCAAGGAAGCGCGGTCATGGCTGCGTTGCGCGGGCGCGCTTCACATCTCCTCGCGACCCAGCTCGAACGGATCCTCACCGCCGGCGCGCTTCTTCTTTTTCGAGCGCTGCCAGACCACGCCCGGAAAGCCTTTCAGCGGCACCAGCGGCTCGCCGGTATATGCCCATTCCTGCAGCTCTTCGATCGCGATGTGATAGAGCGGCTGGCGGCCGGTGCGCTCCTTGAACAGCGCGCGGGGGATGTTGACCATGTGCGGGCCGCGCGGGCGCTCATAGGAGATCGGCGTGCCGCAATGCGAGCAGAAGCTGCGCGCGGTCTTGGTGGCCTTGTCTTCGTAGCGGGTGAGCGCGGTTTTGCCTGAGGTGATACGGAAGCGCTTCTTCCAGCTCCCGACATAGGTGGCATAAGCGGCGCCATGGGCGCGGCGGCTGCTGGCAGAGTGATCATGCCAGGCCCAGCGCGCGGGAATGTCGATCTCGAAGGTGACCTTGCCACAGAGGCATTGGCCGGTGGCAGTTCCTGCGGCGGCGGCGGCTTTGGCCATCGTGGCCCTCCATCGTCATTGCGAAGACGACAACACATGATTGTCATTCCGGGGCGCGACGAAGTCGCGAGCCCGGAATCCATCGAACGGCAAGCCAGGACGTGAAATGGATTCTCTGATGCGCAATTGCGCATCAGAGCCCGACGCTACGCGTCGCCGCGGAATGACGGAGATACTTACGCCGGCGTCAGCTCGTCATACACCGGGTAATCCGTATAACCCTTCTCCTCGCCGCCATAGAACGTCGCGCGGTTGTACGGCGTGATCGGGTAGTCCTGCTCGAGGCGCCGCGGCAGATCGGGGTTGGAGATGAAGATACGGCCAAAGGCGATGATGTCGGCGTGTCGGTCGGCGATCGCGGCATTCGCGGTCTCGCCGGTAAAACCGCCGGCCGTCATCAGCACGCCACTGTAGTGCGGACGGAACAGCACCATCGCCGATGGCACGTTCTCCCAGTGGACGTCGGCGCGGCCGGCGCCGCTGGAACGCGGCTCGATGAAATGCAGATAGGCAAGCCCAAGCTTGTCGAGCGCCTTCACGACATGAGTGTAGAGCGGCATCGGATCGGGCTCGCCGGAATCATTGGCGATGCCGTGGGGCGACAGCCGCACGCCGACGCGGTTCGCGCCCCAGACGTCGATCGCCGCCTGCGTCACTTCCAGCAGAAGCCGCGCGCGGTTCTCGATTCCGCCGCCATATTCATCCGTGCGCTGGTTGCTGCGCGACTGCAGAAACTGCTCGAGCAGATAGCCGTTGGCACCGTGGATCTCGACGCCGTCGAAGCCGGCGGCGAGCGCGTTCCTGGCGCCCTGCCGGAACGCTTCGACGACGCCCTTGACTTCATCGGTCTCCAGCGCGCGCGGTGTCTCGTAATCAGAAATCTTGCCGTCGGCGGTCATCGCCTTCATGCCTTCGGCCTTGATCGCAATCGCCGAGGCCGAGACCGGCAGCTCACCGCCATGGAAGGAGGAATGCGAGACGCGGCCGACATGCCAGAGCTGGAGGAAGATGATGCCGCCCTTGGCGTGCACGGCATCCGTCACCTTGCGCCAGCCGGCGATCTGCGCCTCCGAATAGATACCGGGCGTCGCCGGATTGCCGCGGCCGTGAGAGAGCACCGGCGAGGCTTCGGCGATCAGCAGGCCGCCCTTTGTTGCGCGCTGGCCGTAATATTCGGCATTGAGCGGCCGCGGCGAAAAGCTCTCACGTTCGGCACGCATGCGTGTCAGCGGCGCGAGCGCAACGCGATGCGCGAGCTTGTACGGACCAACCTGCAACGGTCTAAACAACGCCTCGAATTTCATGGGTGCCCCGAACGGCTATGGAAGGATGCTGATCATATAGCGAGGGGCGGCCACCGGAAAAGGCGCCGCCCCTACTAAAAGCAGATATTCCCTCTCGCGGAACGCGGGAGAGAACAGGCCTTACGCGGTCTTGATCCAGACGGCCTTCACGTTGAGATATTCCTCGACGTGCTGCTTGCCGGACTCGCGGCCGTAGCCGCTCATCTTGTAGCCGCCGAACGGCACGGCCGGGTCCATCGCCTGATAGCAGTTCACCCACACCGAGCCGGCCCGCAGGCTCTTCGCAACCGCATGCGCCTTGCTGACGTCGCGCGTCCACAGGCCGGAGCCGAGGCCGAACGTGGTGTTGTTGGCGCGCTTGACGAGCTCGTCCATGTCCTTGAACGCGATCGCGGAGATGACGGGACCAAAGATCTCTTCCTGCGCGATGCGCATGTTGTCCTGGACGCCCGCGAACACCGTCGGCGAGACGAAGAAACCCTTCGACAACGCACCTTCGGTGACGCGGCCACCGCCGGCGAGCGCCCGCGCACCTTCCTTCTGGCCGATGTCGAGATAGCCGGTGACGCGCTCGAGCTGCTGCTCGGAGACGAGCGGGCCGATCTGGGTGTTGGGATCGAGGCCGTTGCCGACCTGCAGCTTCTTGCCGAACTCGGCGACGCGGCCGACGAACTCCTCGTAGATCGACTGCTCGACGAACAGACGCGTGCCGGCACTGCAGATCTGGCCGGAATTGGCGAACACCGCCATCGCGGCGCCGGGCACGGCGGCGTCGAGGTCGGCATCCGCGAACACGATGTCCGGCGATTTGCCGCCGAGCTCGAGCGAGACGCGCTTGAGGTTGCCGGCGGAGGCACGGATGATCGACTGTCCCGTGACATGCGAGCCGGTGAACGCGACCTTGTCGACATCGTGATGCGAGGCCAGCGCCGCGCCCGCGGTCTCGCCATAGCCGGGCACGACGTTGACGACGCCGGGCGGAATGCCTGCTTCCATCGCGAGCTCTGCAATGCGCAGCGAGGTCAGCGGTGCCTCTTCGGCAGGCTTGAGCACCACGGTGCAGCCGGTCGCGATCGCCGGGCCGATCTTCCAGAGCGTCGCGGTGAGCGGACCGTTCCAGGGAATGATGGCGCCGACGACACCGACGGGCTCCTTCAGCGTGTAGGAGAAGATTTCGCCAGGCAGCGAGTTCTCGATGGTCTCGCCATGGATCGCCGTGGTCTGGCCGGCGTAATAGCGCAGCATGCCGACGGCACGTAGGCGATAGGCGCGGGTGCGGCTGAGCGGCGCGCCCATGTCGAGCGTGTCGAGCTGGGACAATTCGTCGAAATTCTTCTCGACGAGGTCGGCGAGCTTGAGCAGCAGGTTCTGCCGCTCGAACGGTTTTACTTTGCTCCAGGGACCTTCGAAGGCACGGCGAGCGGCCGCAACGGCACGGTCGATGTCTTCCTTGTCGCCCTCGGCGACGGTTGCGAGCAGTTCGCCGGTGGCGGGGTTGTGGGTCTCGAAGCGCTTGCCGGAGGCAGCATCGACCCACTTGCCGTCGATCAGCATCTGCTTGTAGGACCCGTTGGCGAACGGATGGCGCGTGATCGGAATAGCCTGCGACACAGCCATGGCTGCACTCCCTATCAGTGATTGATTGGTTCGATCTGGGCGGGATCGTTAGGTCGACGAGAATACAGCGGTGCGGGATAGGCGTAAAGTCGCCGTGGAACGAAGACCTCCCATGCCGACTTGTGCAGGGTCGCGCGAGCGCCATGTTATAGCTCGACCGAGCCCCTCCCCCGGAGACCGACAATGCCACATTCCGCCATCGTCAAAGACAATGTCGCCGTGATCACGGGTGGCGCGTCCGGTATTGGACTAGCCGCCGCTGCAGCCTTCGCGCGCGCCGGCATGAAGGTGTGCATCGCTGACGTGGATCAGGCGCGGCTGGCGGAAGCCGCAACAAAACTGTCATCCGTCGCGCCTGCCGCACATGTGATGACGTTCGCGGTCGATGTCAGCAAGGCGGAGAGCGTGACGGAACTGGAACGCGCCGTGCGCGAGCGCTTCGGCGGTACCGACATCCTCATGAACAATGCCGGCATCCAGCCGGGCAGCACGCTGTTCGGCGAGCCCGACAACTGGCAGCGGATCATCGGCGTCAACATGTGGGGCATCGTCAACGGCTCACGCATCTTCGCGCCCAACATGATCGCGCGCGGCAGGGCCGGCCTCATCATCAACACCGGCTCCAAGCAAGGCATCACCACCCCGCCCGGCGATCCCGCCTACAACGTGTCCAAGGCCGGCGTGAAGGCATTTACGGAAGCGCTCCAGCACGAACTGCGCAATACGAAAGACTGCCACATCAGCGCGCATCTGCTCATTCCGGGGTTCGTCTTCACCGGCCTGACCGCAAAGGGCCGCACCGAAAAACCGGCCGGCGCCTGGACGCCGGAGCAGACCGTGGATTTCATGCTGGCGCGGCTGGAGGCCGGCGATTTCTACATCCTGTGCCCGGACAATGACGTGCCGCGCGCGCTCGACGAGAAGCGCATGCTGTGGGCCGCGGGGGATATCGTCGAGAACCGGCCGCCGCTGTCGCGGTGGCACCCGGACTATGCGGATGCGTTCGCGAGGTTTGTGGACGGGGAGTAACTGTCTTCCCTTCCCTTGTGGGAGAAGGTGGCATAGGCGGCCTTCGGGCCGCCGTTCTTAAGGGAACGCCGAAGCGAAGCTTCGGCTACGGCGCCGGATGAGGGGTTGCATCCGCAAATTCAGGAGCAGCGTCTCTCGCGGAGAGAGATCCCTCACCCGTCTCGCCGCTGGCGCCATAGCCGATGCAAAGCATCGGCGTTCTCAAGAACGGCGGCCGAGGGCCGCCTATGCCACCCTCTCCCACAAAAGGGGAGAGGGTAAGAAAAGCTACAGCGTCTCTTGCTGATGCCCGCAATTCTTGCAGGCGAACTTGACCCGGCTCTGGCCCTTTTCCGCCTGGACCCGGTTCGGCGCGCCGCACTTGCCGCAGACGGCCTCGATGCGGGTCGAGCCCTGCTTCACGACGATGGTCTTCTTTTCCATCGATTCGCGGATCAGGCGCTCGGCCTCCTCACGCAGGGATTGTTTCGACAAAGCTCGTCTCCGCCTCTGAAAGCGCGAGAGCCATATCGCACTTGCGTGGAAATCACAATCGGCAAAGCCGGTTCAGACCTCGACGATCACATAGCTGTCCTCGACATGCACCGGAAACGTCTCGGCAACATACGGGCCCTTCTGCAATTCGTCGCCGCGCTCCACTGCCACGGGATAGGACCGGATCTTGACCCGTTTCGGATCGAACCAGGACTGGCCGTTGCGCATGTCGAATTCCCAGCCGTGCCAGGGGCAGCGCAGCATTTCGCCGACGCGCGACCGCTCATAGACGCCCGGCTCCGGCGAGGTCAGCCGCGCCACGCAGGCGGCCTTCTCCAGCGGCGCGCCCTCGTGGGGACAGCGGTTCAGCAGCGCGAAGAACTCGCCATTGACATGGAACACGACGATGTCGCGCCCGGCGATATCAACGACCTTGTTGCCGCCGGGCGGGATCTCCGAGGTGCGCGCGACGATGTGACGGGCCATGCTGGTCTCAGAACTTGTACACCGCGCGGGCATTGGCGCTGAAGATCTTCTTCCGCTCCGCCTCGGACAGCGGCGTCTTGAAGGCAAAGCGCGGATCGTCGAAGTCCCAGTGCGGATAGTCCGACGAGAATAACAGCCGGTCGATGCCGACCCATTCGATCAGCGCGCGCAGATGCCGCGCCTCGTCCGGCTCGTCGATCGGCTGCGTCGTGAACCAGAAGTTTTCACGCACGTATTCCGATGGCTTGCGTTTCAGATGCGGCACTTCGCTGCGGAAACGTTCAAAGTGCTGGTCCATGCGCCACACCGCGGACGGGATCCAGCCGAAGCCGCCCTCGATGAAGACGATCTTCAGCTTTGGAAACCGCTCCGGCACGCCCTCGATCACGAGGCTCGCAAGCTGCGCCGCGATGGTGTGCGCGTTGGACTGGTGCTCCTCGACATAATAGGACGGCCAGCCGCCACCGGTCGGCGGATGTCCGCCATAGCCGCCGACATGGATGCCGAGCGGCAGGTCGAGTTCCTGCGCCCGCTCGTAGATCGGCCAGTAGCGACGGCGGCCGAGCGGCTCGTTGGCGCGCGGCGAGACGTTGATCTGGATGTATTCGCCGATCCTGGCGCAGCGTTCGATCTCGGCAATCGCAAGATCCACCCCGTCCTGCCCGACCAGGATCGAGGCCTTCAGGCGGGGATCCCTGTGCGACCAGAACGCCAGCTGCCAGTCGTTGATGGCGCGCTGGATCGCGGCGCCGAATTCGAGGTTCTGCTGCGAGAAGATGAAGAGATCGAGCACCTGCAAAATTCCGAACTCGACGTCGAGCGGATCGAGATGCTGCTTCTGCATGAAGGCGAGATCGGAGCCGGGCGGCCCGCCCGTCGGCGGCCAGGCATCGCGCCGCGCAATCAATGGCGAGGAGCGCGGATAGGGCGTGGTGAAGAGATAGGGCGTGCGCAGATGGCTGCCATATTCCTTCAGATGCTGCTGCCAGCGTTTTGGCAGGAACTCGTTGAGGTCGTCGAAAGAGTGCAGGCTCGGATGCACGTCGCAATCGACGATGCGCAGCCGCGAGGCCGCGGGCTTTTCCTCGTCAAGCAACGGGCGATCGATGACGTCACTCATGCGAACCTCCTGAATCAGTTGATCGACAACCGCGGAAACGTCTCCAGCGGATTGTCGACGCACATCTTCGCGATGATGCTCTTCGGCAGGTTCGCCGGGATCGGATCGTCGCCGTCGAACTGCCAGTGCGGATAGTCGGACGCGAACAAAAACATCTTCTCGGAGCCGATCTGGTCGATGATCTCCTCGACGCTCTTGGCATCGCCGGGCGCATCGAACGGCTGCATGGTCACGCGAAAATTGTCGCGGATGATCGCGGCGGGCTCGCGCTCGACCCAGGGCACCTCGACGCGGACGCCGCGCCAGGTCTTGTTGGCGCGCCACATGAAGGCCGGCAGCCAGCTCACGCCGGACTCCATCAGCACGACCTTGAGGTTCGGAAACTTGCCGAACACGCCCTCATAGATCAGGCTCAGGATCTGCGCCTGAAACGCCTGCGCCTCGACGAAGTAGTATTCGTAGCGATGCGACGGCCAGCCGGCCGAGCTCGGTGCCTGCCGATATTGCGTGCCGGCATGGATTGCGATCGGCAGCTTGTATTTCTCCGCGAGCCGATAGACCGGCCAGAAATGCCGCCGTCCCAGCAGGGTCTCGCCCTGCGCCAGCACCAGGATCGAGACGAAACGGTTGTCGCCGGCGCGGCGCTCGATCTCCTCGATCGCCAGATCCGGATCCTGCATCGGCACCACGATGGAGGCCCGCAGGCGCGGATCGCGCGACAGCCACTCGGCGGCGATCCAGTCGTTGATGGCCTTGCAGAAGTCGGCGGCCATGTAGGCATCGAACACGGCCTGCGCGCCGTAGAGCACGTTGAGGATCGCGTGGCTGGCACCGAGTTGCTCGAACGCCCCCTTCTGCACCATTGCAAGATCGGAGCCGGGCTTGGCGCCATTGGCCGGCCGCCAGTCGGCACGGCCCGACAACGGCATGCTCGGCGGATAGGAGGTGAGATCGAGCCCGTCGATGGCGCGGCTCACGACCTGCTCTTTCCAGTGATCGCTGAGATAGGGAAGCAGCGTCGTGCGCGTGCCACCAACCGCCGGATGGATGTCGCAGTCGATCCGCGTCACCGCCATGGAGCTTCCTCGCCGAGATCTTGTCAGCACATCTTTTTGGCGGCGTACTCGTGCGCCGCCAGCGCAGAGTGCCCCTGCCCGCGACGTCACGCAAGGGCGCACGCCCGCGCGATCCGTCATGGCTCAGTTGCATTTCGCAGGCGCGATATGATGCCCGGCGCTAGACGATCAGCTGATCGACCGGAAGCCGGAAATGTCGTGGCGATCGCGATGCCGTTGGGCGGCCGACGCGGAACACATTGACCAGGCGCGCCTCGTCACCCAGCCCTGCCAGAGCTCTCAGCTTGTCATTTGAGGCTGGATTATCGGCAAGCGACGATATCGGGCAGGCGACGAGGTCCGCACGATCGATCTCGAGCCACGCGCGATAGAAATGACGACCGCTCACCAGCGGGTCTTCGCCACGCGGCCGGCGGAACAGGACGATGGCCGCCGCCGACTGCGTCTTGGCGCGGTCAGACAGCAGGGACGCCGCGAGACCGAGCTTGTCGAGAACCGGGAACAGCGGACCCAGCACGAGACGCGCGCCGCTCGCCTCGACGGCGCTCATTGCAAGCGCTTCACGGTTGAGACCGCTTTGGAGATAGAGGGGATCATTCGGCGACAGCCGCATCCATGTCAGCAACTCGCGCCGAAAGTCAGCCTCGCGAATGAAGGAGAGCTCGGCCTCGTCCGCCCAAGTCGAGATCTCCGCGACCGCCTTGTGATCGCGGATGCAGACGATATCGCTGCGCGACGCGGGGAGCTGCATCAGCGAGGTCTCGTCTTGCGGAGATGCAGCGAAAGTGCTGCGCCAGGACATCCGTCGCGGCACGCTGGCCGTGAGCGGATCGGAGGCAGCGCCGCTGCCGATCGTCAGCCTGCACAACACCGCATGGGGCGAGGTAGACTTCTGATCCTCAATCGCGAGATCGGCAATCAGCAATCCGCGCCGGTTGAGCGCGAGGCTCATCCCCTCCAGGGCAGCGCCGTGCGAAACACGCACATCGTGTCCGGTGGGATCGGCAACCGGCGCCCGCACCGAGGTATCATCGACCAGCGCCAGCCGGCCGTCGGCAAGCATCTGCCAGCGCGTCGGCTGGATGTTGTGAACGCTCGGCGCCAGCCGCGCCTCCGCGACGAGCTCGCGCAACAGGTCCGGGGTCAGTAGGCTCATGACGCCGCCAATGGCTTGGTGAACAGATGCAGCCGGTGCAGCGGCTTTGCGCCGACCTTCTCCACCTGACGCAGCGAGGCGCCGTTGACATCAGCAATCCAGGTTCCGCCCAGCGTGCGGTAGCCCGCCTCGCGCAACGCCAGCGCGGTGCGATACAGCATCGCGCCGTTCAGCCCGCGATTGTGCAGGTCGCGGCAGACCGACTGATAGATCAGGACGGCGCGGGTGTTGCTGAACCGGTGCTTCAGGAAACGAAACGGCGCCGACAGGCCGATCCGGCCTCCGACCGACTGCACCAGCGGGTTGAGATCGGGAATCGCGATGATGGCGCCCGCGGGGCGGCCGCGGTGATAGACCACGGTCGAGATCCGCTTGTCGATGATCCACATCATGTCGCCGGCCTGAAACAGATATTCGGCCGCGGTCGGCGGCACGAACATAGGGTTCTCCGCAAAGCCGTCGTTGAGGATGAGGCGGGCATCCTCCAGCCGCACCTTGAACGCGGAGCGCTTGATCGGCTGCCAGACGAAGTCGGTATCGGCGAGCACCGCGCGCTGCTTGTCACCGAGCAGTTGCTCCGGCTGCCCCTGGTCCAGCGCAATCTCGAACGTCGTCATCGGGAAGACCGCCTTGTAGCCGGCGCGCTCCAGATGGCGGGCAATATGCGGGGCGCTCCACATCATGTCGGTGAACGGCGCCTTGTCGAATCCATCGGTCATCACGCCGATCTGCTGCATCGCCGTGAGATTGAAATTGCCTGTGATCGCATTCATGCCGCGCTCGGCGAGCCAGCGCTCCGCGGCGTGCAGCAGCGCGTCCGCGACCTCAGCATCGTCGACGCAGTCGAAGAAGCCGAACGCGCCGTTGCTCGTGCCATGCTTGCGATTGGAGGCGTCGTGGATCGAGGCGGCGATCCGGCCGACCGGCCGACCGTCGCGGTGCGCGGAGAACAGCGCGTAGCGGCCATGGCCCTCCGTGACGAAGGGATTTTTGGCGCGATCGAACATCCGGTCGAAATCGCTCCACAGCGGCGGCACATAGGGACTGTCGGCCCCATAGGCATTCAGCGCGGCGTCGAATGCGGCCTTGCGGTCGCCCTCGCGAATATCGAACGTCATGCGGCCTCCGGCGTGAGGGTCAGCAACCGCTGCACCAGGGTGAGCGCCGTCTCGGTGGCGGGATCGGCCGAGGTGACGGGCACGGCGAGCGCGATCAGATCGATCGGATCCCGCCCGAGCGCGATCACATGGGTGGCGCTGTACGCGGTCATCAGCGACGTCATGCGCTCAACCGCGGGATGGGTGAGCGCCAGCCCCCAGGGTGCCTCGGAGCGGCGCAGCACGCGCGACGTCACGAGAAGCTCATGGAGCAGCGGCGGATCGTAGGGAGCAAGGTCCACGGCGCGGAAGCGCCGCGCACTCTCGAAGATCGGATGGCGCGCGAGCTCGGCCACCAGCTGCGCGCGCGTCTGCGCGGGGGACGCGGCCATGGAATTAAGCAGGCCCGGCTCCTGCGATTCGAACAGGGCCCGAAGCGCGTCCGTCATCATGCCGATGGTGAGCACGCCGGCCACCGCGACCGCACAGAACCGGATGACCTGCGCCAGGTCGACATCCGACGCCATGAAGGCGGCGGCAATGCCGAGCAGGGCGGAGCTTGCCAGCCGCAGCGTCATCAGCGTGAGCCCGTGCCGCCGCGTCTCCGCGCCGCCACCGGCGATCAGCATGACCGTGACCGTGAGCAGCGCGCCGAGTGCGCCGAGGCGGACCGGGATATCGGGCCACAACGTGCGGAAATCGGTGAGGATGAAGGGCAGCACCAGCAGCGCGCCGACCGCGAGCCGCGCGATGCTGCGGTTTTCGGACCCCATCAGCTCTGCCCGGTCGCGCCGCGCCAGCAGCAGACCGCAGGTGACGAAGCCCGAAAGTTGGAACAGCGCCAGCGCGAGCGCATAGGGTTTTGCAAGCTGTTCGAGACCGAGCGCACCGCCGAGCCCCAGCACCGCAGCGCCCGCGAGCGCGGCGATTTTCACCGCGCGGGGCGCATGACGCCGCAAAATGCCTTCCGTCACGATCAGCGCGCCGAGCGGGATCAGCGATGCCGGAAGCACCGAGAGACGGTCGAGGCCGACGCTCCCAGTCCACCACGCCGCGCCGCGGATCATGAACAGCACGGCAATCACGCCGAGCGCGACCAGCAACCGGTGCGTCAGCGGGCTGCGGGGATCGCGCCGGTAGAACGTCATCATCGCCACGGCGAGGCCAATGGCGCCGCACAGATTGACGATGGAATCGGCGATCGCGCCCGCGCTCATTTGCCACTCGTCAGTTCGGCGATGGCGCGGCGCACCAGTGGGCGCATCAGCGCGGCGACGAGCGCATTCCGCGGCTTCTCGATCGCGGGCCGGTGCGGGTTCAGGAACCAGCCGCGGCAATCGGTCCCCGACTTGCGGCCGATAATGAGCGCAATCGCCTCATACGCCATCAGCATCCCGGTCGAGATCACCATCGGCGCGAACGACATCCGGCTCCGCCGCCCGGCGGCGACCTCGCCGGCGATCTCGAGATCGACATAGTTGCGCGACGACGAGTGCAGCATCACGTGCTCGATTTCGGCGAGCATCGCCGCGCGCCGGTCCTCCTCGTTGATGTCGCGCCAATCCTTGTTCCGCGTCGGATAGTTGAGCCGTTCTTCCGGCCTCGGATCGTCCGGCCGCACCACGATCACCGATGGCAGCGGCGACATGTAGGCGTCGATCACGGTCGCCGCCGCGTCCCGCGCCGTTCGATAGAGGTGCACGCCGGCGGCAATGTCGTCCATGCCGTTGACGATGATGGGACAGCGCTCGGCGATACCTCTCAATTCGCTGGTCCAGCTTTCGCCGAGCACGTCGATCTCGATCGTCGGATTGATGCGCCGGGCCGCCTCGGCGGCGACTTCGGCCTTCTCGCGGCCGACCTCGTCGGCAAAGGCAAACACCTGGCGGTTCAGGTTCGACACCTCGAACCGGTCGATATCGGCGATCACGAATTTGCCGACGCCTGCGCGGGCCAGCGCCATGAAGGCCGCGCCGCCCATGCCGCCGACGCCGCAGACAAAGACGCGCGCCTGCCGCAGCAATTGCTGCTCGCGCTCGTCGATGAAGCCCAGATTGCGGCCGGTGAACGAATAATAGTCGAAACTCATCGCCCGCCCTCGGCATCGTTGCGGCGCGGCCTCAGCGAGCCATACGCGCGGGTATCGTCCAGCCAGTAGATCAGAGGCAGCACCAGCCGCTGCAGCGCCAGCATCGCCGATGCCGCGAACAACGCCGGCAGCGAGCCGTGCGGCACCTCGCTCATGACATAGCGCCGCGCGCCCGCAAGATCGATGCGGCCGAGCTGAAGCACGTCGTCGCCCCGCGCGTAGTCGAGCTCGCGCGCGCAAAAATCATTGTAGATCTCGTTGCGATGCTTCGGAGCGGATTCGAAGGTTTTCTTCAATGCATCCGAGCCACCGGTATAGGCGTTGGTGATCACGGAGCGCGCTTCGTCGAAGCCGGCTTCCGCGCCGACGCCGAACACGGCGCGGTGGCGGGCCAGAATGCCGCGGGCGAGCTGCAAATGCGCAAAACTCTGGCGCGCCCCCGGCAGTGGCGACGGATACACATCCGAGAAGGTATCGCTGACCATGCCGACCACGGACGGAACCTGGGTGACGTTGGAGATCCATTTCGGACGCAATCCGTCACGTGCGAACAACACCAGCGCCGTCAGCCCATAGAGGACCCAGGACAGGCCCTGCCCGCGGACATCGGGGTCGACCATCACGAGTCCGAGATGGGTGACCTCGATCGGGCGGCCGTCGAGCGTGACGTCCATGACCGACAGCGCGTTGAAGGCGATCGGCCGGCCGCTCTCCTCCTCGCAGATCAGCGTGATGATGGCGCGTGCCAGCCGTTCAGGCTCGCCGGAGAAGATGCCGTAGGTCAGGCTCTCTTGCGGCAGCGTCTTGGCGGCGATGATGCGAAGCTGATCGACGAGCGTATCGAGCTCTGCCCGAGCCAGCGACAGCCCGGGCGATTCGATGATCCGCGTGCGCAGTCCCGGGGATGTTCGCAATGTGAGGTCGATAGTCGGCTGCGACAGTGCGCCCAGCCAGAATCCGGCCTGTCCGCGAAGCCTCGTGGCGGCAGCGCCGAGCTTCGCAAAACTCTTCTTCGCGCGCGATGCCGGGTCGCCGCTCTCCAGAGACGCCATCTGCCTGTCCTCGATCGGTCGCGATCTGTGCACTGCACGTATTAAGGAGCGCTAAGCACAACCTGGCGCTGTCAGGGCAGGGTAAATGAAATCTTCAGCGGGGCTCGAGAATTGCGCCTCAGGTAGCGAACCGGCGGAGCGAGTTGCTCCGCCGGTTCCTTGCTTGTCGGTCGGCCTTGTTCAAGCCGCCTTGGAGACTTCCATCAGCAGACGCTCGGCCTTGGCATCCTCGATGCGGTTCACCATCCGGCTGCTTTCGTGATTGTCGCGCACCGTCTTGGTCAGGGTGATGCAGGTCTGGACCAGCATCACGATGCCCATGGCGAGGTAGCCCTTCATCCAGAGATCGATCGGCAGGAAGAAGACGCCGAGGGCGATGAGGAACGCCGAGGCTGCGAAGGACGCGTAAGTGAAGGTCACCCAGGCGCTGCTGTGGGGCTGGCCGTTCTGGTTCATGATGCTCTCCTGTCGGTTCGAATGATGATGGGGTTTGAGATCAGGCAGTCGGTGCGCGCTTGGACTTCAATCGCGCCAGCACGTCGTCCGCGGTCGTCTTGAGCCGGGGGCCGAAGCCCTGCTCGGCGAGTTTCTCGGCGGTAGCGAGCGGACCGCTGGCCGCATCGAGTTCGACCAGCGCATCGTCAGCCGCCTGGGCTTCCATCTGGCGGTCGCGCAGGCGCCGCAAGGTGCTCTCCGCCTCCGGCAGCGTGGATTCGTAAGGACGGGCCGCCTCGATGCCGCTGCGGCGAAGCGAGCGAACCGCTTCCGAGGCACGGGCGACGCGGCGGCCGCGGTCGAGCTCGGTGATGCGCGCCTGCGCATTTGCGACATGCCGCTTCAGCCGGGTGATCTCGGTGGCAAACAGCGCGCGTGCCGTCATCGCCGCATCGCGATCGGCCTCGAGGCCTGCAATGGCTTCGGCGGCGTCCTTGGCGAGATCCTCGCGGCCGCCGTCGAGCGCCGCAACCGCGCGGGTCTCGAGATCGGCGATGCGGGCGACGGTCGCCTCGAGCTTGCGGCCTTCCTGCTGGTCCTGCGCGATCGCCAGCGCCAGCGTCCGCTTGCTGCGCTCGACGGCCGCAGCCGCATCGCGCATCTGCTGGTCGAGGATCAGGAGGGCCGTGCGGTCTTCCAGCTCCTCGCCTGCGGCGGCAACGCTGCCGCGGAAAAGTGTCACTACGGTCTTGAACATTTGCTGCTCCCTGTTATGAGCGTTGCTCACAGGTCCTATGTAGCACATCTTGAGCGACGCTCAAGATAAATTTGAGCAACGCTCACGAATTTGGTTAACAAATGTCTAAGGCCTTGGAACGTCGAGAGAAACTGCGGGCCGAGCTGATCCTGGCGGCGGAACGAATGATCGCCGAACGGGGATTAGCGGGCCTGAAAACCCGCGATCTCGCCCGCGAGATCGGTTGCGCCAATGGTGCGGTCTACAATCTCGTCGCTGACGTAGACGAGCTGATCCTGCGCGTCGGCTCGCGCACGCTGCTCAGGCTCGACGAGACGCTGAGCGCAGCTGAAAGCACGGGCGAACCGTCGCCGCAGGAGACGCTGGTGCGCATCGCCATCGCCTATTGCGATTTCGCCGCGGAGAATCTCGAACTCTGGCGCGCGCTGTTCGAGCACCGCATGGAAGCCGGCAAGGAAGTCCCCGACTGGTCGATCGACGACCAGATGCAGTTGTTCCGGCACATCTACATGCCTCTGGCCGCGCTGTTTCCCAAGCGCAGCCCCGAAGAACTCGGCATCACCGCACGCAGCCTGTTCTCGGCGGTACATGGCATGGTGGCGCTGGGACTGGAGCAGAAGCTGGTCGCCGTGCCGCTGCCGGCTCTGCGCAAGGAAATCGCGGGCCTGGTGCGCGCGATGATCGACGGGTTGATCGCGCGCGAAGCGTGAGCCGGACGACGGTCACTCCGCCCACGAAGCGCCGCCGACGTTGGCGCTATTCCGCCCGTGAACGGTTCAACGCGGAGAGGCGATGCCCCGAGGTGAACTGAGGAACGCGACAAGGAGCATGTGTCGGAGCTTCACTGGATCCTCACATCGCGACCAATCAATCCGACACAGCCACGGTTGAATTCATGGTGCGTCGGGCCGAAAGGGACCGCTCCAGCCGCGCCTCGCTCGCGCGCAGCATCACCGCATCGAGCTTGCCTTGTCGCGATCCCTCCAAGGCGCAGGCGAAGACCCGGTAGAATTGCGCGCCGTCATAGGCGACCAGCAGCAGATCGACACCGGCGTTGATGGCCTCGACCACGGCCTTGCAGACGTCGTGCTGGTAGATCGCACCCATCACAAGGTCGTCGGTCATCACCACGCCCTGGTAACCCCACTTGTCGCGGATGATCCCCTCCACGACGCGTTTCGAATGCGAGGCGGCGCGATCGGGATCGACGGTCGTGAGCGTGATGTGCCCAACCATGAGCGCACTGCGCGAATGCGACAGCACCTCGCGGAACGGCAGCCAGTCGGTTGCCTCCAGCTCCTTCACCGGCGTGTCGAGATTGGCACTGAAATGATGCGTATCGGTGCGGACGCGGCCGATGCCGGGAAAATGCTTCAGCGTGGCGCCGACGCCTGACTCCTCCAGTCCGCGGACATAGGCGCTCGCGATCGTGCTGACGACGGCAGGATCGGTGGCAATCGCGCGCTGGCCGATCAGCGTGTGGAAATCGAGGCGATTGCGCCGGACTGGCGGCTTGAGATCGAGCACCGGTGCGAGGTTGAGGTTGACGCCAAGCCCGGCGAGATCGCGTCCGTGGATGCGGCCGAACTCTTCGGCCTTGGCCTGCTGGTCGCCGGGGGCAAGCCCGGTGAGCGTTGCCAACGCCGGCACCTTTGTCAGCGGCGGCGCGAGATGCCCGACGATGCCACCTTCCTGATCGGCAGCGACGACCAGCGGCGGCAGGCCCGCCGCACGTCGCTTGTCTTGCAGCGCCGCGATCTCGGCCCGCAGCGCTTCGATGGTCCGCCCCCGGATGTTGTGCCGGGTGACGTAGACGCCGCCGATCAAGCCCTGCTCGGCCAAGCGCGCGACCTCGGGAAAAGAGGAATAGCCGACCATGAAGTGAGACCCGAGCTGACGCGCCTCGGTGGCGCTGGCGGCAAGGACGTCGTGCTTGCGCAGCTCGAACTTCAGATGCGCCGCCGACATCAGGACCGGCGGCAGGCACCAGAGCACGACGAGCAGCTTGCCCGCGATGCTGCGCCAGCGCCCTCTGCGCAGCAGGACGATGACAATCACGACGCTCGCGACGACAAGCGCGATGTTTCCGGCGCCGCGCAGCACGAGCAGATAGGGATCGTCCTTGTTCGCGGCCACGAATGCGGCGAGCGGCGCGGCCAGCCAGAGCAGAATGAGACCGATGCGATTGAGGAATTGCATGATGCGTCACGCCCCAATTGATGAACGCATCGCACCTATCAAAGCGACTGAAGCTGCGCGAGGGGCAAAACCGCACCTGCACGAAAACTGCAAAAGACTCCTGAAACCGTGCAGACGAAGGCCCCGCCTTCTGCGCAAGCGCCGTGCAGACTACACGACATCGATATTCACGAAAGGTCATTTGGACATGACGAGCCTGGCTACGACGTCGACGACGGACATCCAACCGATCAGGCCTTCGGCGGTTTCGGCCAAGCTCGCGATGGCGCTGGTGCTGGCTGCACTCGCCGACTTTCTGCTCTACGGCCAGCGAATGGGGCTGTCGCTGGTGATCCTTGCCATCGCGATCGCCTGCGCCTCGCTGATCGCCAACCACGCGACGCTGGATTGTCGGCGTGTAGCGATCGGCGGCGCGATCGTCGCGATCGGTCTCGTGCCGGCCGTGGAAGAACTCAACGCGCTCTCGTTTCTGATCCTCGTAGCCGCGCTGGTCATCGCCCTCCTGCTTGCGACCAATCCGGAGACAACCGGGCTCGCCGACCGCGCCCGCGCGCTGCGAAACTTCTTCGCGTTCGGCTTCTTCCGGTTCTTCCCCGATGCGCTTCAGGTGTTCAACATGTCGGCGTTCACCCGCGGCATCGCGCTCTGGCTGATGCCGGTGGTCCTGAGCACAGTGTTCGTCGCGCTGTTCGCCGCCGCCAATCCGGTGATCGAGCAATGGGTGTCCCTGCTCAATCCGAAAGTAATCTTCGAATATGTCAGCGTCTGGCGCGCGCTGTTCTGGACCTTGATGCTGGCGCTGATCTGGCCGTTCATCCATGTCCGCTGGCGGCGCAGGAAAATTGTCGCCACGACCGCCGCCGATGTCCCCGTGCCGCCGCCGCTTCCGCCCTTCGTCGCGCCGGAGTTTTTGGGCCCCTCCACCATTCTGCGCTCGCTGATCCTTTTCAATCTGCTGTTCGCGGCGCAATCCATTCTCGACGGTATCTATCTCTGGGGCCATGTCGCGCTGCCCGACAATTTGACCTATGCGAGCTATGCCCATCGCGGCGCCTATCCGCTGATCGCGACCGCGCTGCTCGCGGCCGCCTTCGTGCTGATCGCAATGCGCCCGGGCGGCCCGGCCGAGAAATCGAAGGTGATCCGCCCGCTGGTCTATCTCTGGGTCGGGCAGAACGTGCTGCTTGTCGCGTCGTCCATCTTCCGCCTCGATCTCTATGTCGACATCTACATGCTGACCTATTGGCGCATCGCGGCCTTCATCTGGATGGCGCTGGTGGCGCTGGGCCTGATTTTGATCGTTGCCCGCATCGTGCTCGACCGGTCCAACGAATGGCTCGTCGGCGTCAATCTGATCGCGCTGGCGGTCGTGCTCTATGGCTGCTCGCTGGTGAACTTCGATGCCTTCATCGCAAACTATAATGTCGCCCACAGCCGGGAGGCATCGGGCAAAGGCCTGCAGGTCGACATCAACTATCTCCTGACGCTCGGGCCGCAGGCGCTGCCTGCCATCGACAAGGCCATCTTGCTCCGGCCCGGCACCCCGGAGAGCTGCCTTGTGTCGCGCCGCGACCGCCTTGTAGAACAGCAGCGCCAGGATCTGGCCTGGCGGAGCTGGGACTTCCGAAACTGGCGGCTCCAGCGCAGGCTGGATGCGCAGGCGAAAGATCAACCGGCGGGCTGACGAGGCAGCGGAGAGTTTTTTGGCGCATCGCATTCTCATCGTCGACGACGAGGCCCACATCCGCGAGGTCATCCGCGTCACATTGAAGAAGGCCGGCATGGACGTGATCGAGGCCCGCGACGGCAAGGAGGCGCTCGCCCGCTTTGCCGCCGACAGGCCCGACCTGATCGTGCTCGACATCGGCATGCCCGAGTTCGACGGGCTCGACGTCTGCCGCGAGGTGCGCAAAACCTCGGACGTGCCGATCCTGTTCCTGTCGGCGCGCGACGAGGAGATCGACCGCATCCTCGGCCTCGAGATCGGCGGCGACGATTACGTGACGAAGCCGTTCAGCCCGCGAGAGCTGGTGGCGCGGGTCAACGTCATCCTGCGCCGCCTCAGTCCGCGCAATGGCGAGGCCAAGGCCGGGCCGGCCGCGCTGTCGCAGGGCGGGCTTCTGATCGATCCCGAGCAGCATGTCGCGACCTTCGCCGGCACACAGCTCAAACTGACCGCGATCGAGTTCGGTATTTTGCGCGCGTTCCTGACGCGGCCGACCTCGGTGTTCAACCGCGAGCAACTGATGAGGGCGGCCTATCACCTCAACATCCAGGTCTCCGACCGCACCATCGACAGCCACATCCGCAACATCCGCGCCAAGCTCGCGGCGCACAATTGCGAGAACGTGATCGAGACCATCCACGGCGTCGGCTTCAAGCTCGGCCGCTGCGAGAAAGAGGCATGAGCGCGGCGCCCGACAAATGGCGGCCGTCGCTCACCCTCGTGATTTTCACGGTGCTGGCGACCGTCGGCGTGCTGCCGCTGGTCGGCCTGTTCTTCTTCCGCCTCTACGACAACCAGCTGATCCGCCAGACCCAGGCCGAGCTGATCGCGCAGAGCCGCGTGCTCGCGACAATCTATGCGCAGGAGGTCACGGCGCGGCTCGACAACGGCCTGACGCTCGGCGCCGAGGTGCCGCCGAACGTGCTGCCCGACCCCGGCGACCAGGTCACCCCGATCCGCCCCGCGCTCGACCTCACCGCCAACGATCTGTTGCGACGCCGGCCCGATGCGCTGGCCGCGACTCAGCCTGCACAGCCCGCCTATGTCGAGATCGGCGCGAAGCTGACGCCGATCATCCGCGAGACCCAGAAGGTGACGCTGGCGGGCTTTCGCATCCTCGATCAGCAGGGCGTGGTGATCGCCGGGCGCCAGGAGGTCGGGCAGTCGCTCGCCCATATCGAGGAGGTCGCCGACGCGCTGCACGGGCAATACCGCGCCACCCTGCGCAACCGCGTGCCGGACAAGCCGCCGCCGCCGATCTATTCCTTCAGCCGCGGCCTCGGCGTGCACGTGTTCTCGGCGATGCCCGTCATCGTCAACAACCGCGTTGCCGGGGTGATCTACACCACGCGGACGCCGAGCAACATCTTCGACCATCTCTACCAGGAGCGCAGCAAATTCGTGCTGGCGGGGCTTGCCGTAATCCTCGGCACCATCGCGATCGGCCTCGTCTTCTCGCGCACCATCACGCTGCCGATGCGCGAGCTGATCGACCGCGCCGCCAGAATTGGCCGCGGCGACCGAGAGGCGTTCAGGCCGCTCCGACATTACGGCACGCGCGAGTTTGCCCAGCTCTCGCACAGCTTCCTCGGCATGGCCGAGCAGCTGGCACGGCGTTCCGACTATATCGCGACGTTCTCGGCCCACCTCACCCACGAGCTGAAATCGCCGCTGACCTCGATCAAGGGTGCGGCCGAGCTGCTGCAGGATTCGTATCAGGGCAAAGCCGAGGGCCTGACGCCGGCCGAGCAGAAGACGTTCATCGCCAACATCCTGTCGGACACGCAACGGCTGGAGGCGATGGCGCAGCGGCTGCGCGAGCTCGCCCGCGCCGAAAGCCTGCCGCAGAACGAGCGCACCGAGCTTGCGCCCGTCATCGCCGACCTCAGGAGCCGGTTTCCGGAAGGCTCCATCTCGGCCAGCGGCAGCCTCGACCGGGCGATCGGCATGTCCGGCGAGAAGGCGCTGATCGTGCTGTCGCATCTCGCCGACAACGCGATGCGGCACAAGGCGAGGTCAATCTGGCTGGAGGCGGTGGACGAGCGGACGACCCTGCTTCTGACCGTCAGCAATGACGGCGAGCCGATCTCGGCGCCGAACCGCGACAGGATCTTTGACGCGTTCTTCACCACCCGCCGCGACCAAGGCGGCACCGGGATGGGGCTGGCGATCGCGCGCGCAGTGATGGCGAGCCATGGCGGCTCGATCAGGCTCAAGCCGACCGACGACGGCGCGGCCTTCGAACTTCAGTTTCCGATAGCCTAGATCGCGAACACCCAGGCGGCGACGATGGTGCCGATAGTGACCAGACCGGCGATGGTCCAGCCGGCGGCGTATTCCAGCTCGGGATGACCGGTCGCCCGCATGATCTCTGCCGGATCGGCGGTATGCTTCTCTGCCATGACAGCCTCGCACGTTTTTTTCCGTGTCCTATGTAAGTCGCATCAGCCGCCATTAGGTTCCATCACGGAAATGCGAGGAATGACGCAGCTTGGTTTATTCGCCGACCCGGAAGGAGGTCCGGCCGGCCTTCGCTATACGGACAATTTTATCGATACCGCCGTCGAGCAGGACTTGATCGGCCGCATCGCGGCATTGCCGCTGCAGCGCTTCCAGTTCGGCGCCTTCGAGGGCAACCGCCGGGTGGCTTCCTTCGGCTATCGCTATGACTATTCGCTACAACGGCTGGCCGATGCCGAGCCGATCCCGGACTGCATCCTGCCCGTCGCACGGCAGGTCGAGGCATGGGCGGGCCTCGCCGAGGGCAGCGTCCGGCAGGTGCTCTGCACCGAATATGACACCGGCGTCGGCATCGGCTGGCACCGCGACAAGCCGCATTTCAAAGAGATTCTTGGCCTGTCGCTGGGCTCGCCGTGCAAATTCCGCTTCCGCCGCCGCAGTGGCGACAAATGGGAGCGCCACACGCTCGAAGCCCTGCCGCGCTCGCTTTACATGATGGACGGCGAGGCGCGGTCGCAATGGGAGCACAGCATCCCGCCGGTCGAGGCACGCCGCTATTCCATCACCTTCCGGACGATGAAGCGGGCCTAACGGACCGGTCAAAAACCAAAACTACGAAAACAACCCCATGCACAGTAGAACGCGCTGCCGGCATGCGGCCGCGGTCGCGCGACCCAAATGTTTGACACGTCAGACCAAAACAGCCGCACCGCGCAATCGTCGCGCGGTTCGCGGATTTTCGCTGCAATTGCGGGCCGGGGGGGGGGAAGAAGTCGGGTGGAAGAGGAGCCGCCACTCGACTCTCCGCAAGATTGTAAGTTAATCTCGCTTCTATCAGCCGGCCTATTTTTGCCGACACTGCAGGATTTCAGGGCGCGGCACGGCGCCGTCCCGACAGAAGACATTTTCAAGGGAAGCACGCGATGCGTTCGCTGTTTGCGCGGCTGCACCGGCGTTACGGGCCCAAGATTTCGGGGGCAGAGCGCCAACGGCGGGTCAAGGACAAGCTCGCCCTTCAACCCACCCCGCCCACGATCCGCTCACCCACGGCGCTCCGCGCGCTGGCGGTGCGACGCCCGAAAGTCGCGATCATCGGCGGCGGCTTCGCCGGCCTGATGGCGGCCTCCGAGCTCGTCGCGCATTGCGAGGTGACGCTGTTCGAGGCCCGCAACCGCTTCGGCGGTCGGGTTCTCAGCAAGACGAAGCCGAGCGGGATCGTCGAGGCCGGCGGTGAGCTGATCGGCTACAACCATCCGCTCTGGCTGAAATATGCCAAGCGGTTCGAGCTTGGCCTGTCCGTCATCACCTCGGACACCAATTTCGAAGCGCTCGAGCTCGACATGCCGCTGTTTCTCGACGGCCACAAGCTCTCTGACGGCCAGATGAAGCTGGTCTATCACGAGATGGACGACGCTTTCGGCAAGTTCAGCCGGTGGGCCGGCCGGGTCAAGCCTGACAAGCCCTGGCGCGCCAAGGGAGCAAGGAAACTCGACGCCCGGACGATTGCGGAGTGGATCGCCAGCCTCGACTGCTCGAATCTCACCAAGCACGCCATGGAGGAGCAGTTCTCCAACGACGCGGGCCAGCCGACCACCAAGCAGAGCCTTCTCGCCAACCTGGCCGTCGTCGCGGGCGGACGGATGAAGAACCAGATCGACGCCTTCTTCACCCAGACCGAGACCTTGCGCTGCTCGGAAGGCAATCAGGAGCTCGCCATTCGTCTCGCGCAGGACATCGGGGACAAGGGCGCCAGCACCCACCTGTCGACGCCGGTGCGCGCCATCCGCATCGACGGCGAAGGCGTGACCCTGGAGTTCAGCCCCTCCGGCAACGGAGCCGCACGCGCGTCCTTCGCCGCCGATTATGCCGTGCTCGCGATCCCACCGAGCCTGTGGCCGGACTCACCCAACGCCAAGATCACGATCACGCCCCCCCTGCCGCACGACTACTACGTCACGATGGGGACGGCGGTGAAATATCTCAGCCCGCTCAAGAAGCGCTTCTGGATCGGCGAGGGCCTCGCCCCGACGGCCATCTCGAACCAGTTCGGTGTCACCTGGGAAGGGACGGACAACCAGATCGCCCCGCCGGAGCACCCGGTCGAACTCAGCCTGTTCGCCGGCGCCGACGTCGCGGCGGAAGCTCTCAAGCACTACCAGCCCGGTGACCAGAAGCAGGTCGACGCGTTCTACGCGCAGCAGATCGGCAGCGTCTACAAGGGCTATGTCGCGCATCTGGCCGATCAGCCGGAGTTCATGGCCTGGCCGCGCGACGAATGGACCGCCGCCGGCTACTCCTGTCCCGCCCCGGGCGAGGTCTGCCGCGCCGGTCCGCTGCTGGCCAAGGGCTTTGAGGACCGTCTGTTCTTTGCCGGTGAGCACACCTGCTTTGCCTATTTCGGTTACATGGAAGGCGCTCTCCAGTCCGGCCAGACGGCGGCGGCTGCGATCATCAAGGCCATCGACAAGCAGCCTGAAGCGCAAGGCTCTGCCAGGAACGGCAATCCTGTCATAGGCTCGGGACGCCTTGCGGCGTCGAAGCCGTGACCGGAAAGGGAGCGACGCGAATGACGTTCACGACAAGGTCCCGATCCAGGATTCGGGCCTGCATCGTCGCCACGCTCGTTCTTGCCGGCGCCTTCAACGCCACCGGCGCCTCGGGCGCAACGCCTGCAAAAGCCACGGGCTCGACGGCGCTGGCGCTCGCGGGCGTGATCGCACCGCTGTCGCCGAACTTGACCGGCGCCGAGCGGAAGGCGGTGGCGATGCTGTTCGCCGGGACCAGCGACGTTCCCTACAAGAAGCCGATCGTCGTGACCGCGGACAGAATCGTCTGCCGCACCGGCAATATCGACATCACGCTACGCAATTGCGAGGTGACCTTCGGCAAGAAGAGCAGGACCGTGAACGGATCGACGGCCAATGAAATTTTCGCGACAGAAGCGCTCGCCGGCATTCCGCCCGATGGTGCGGCGGGATCGAACTTCGAGAGCCTGAGCAAGCTGAGCTGCACGATCGACCCCAACGCCATCCGCCGCAAGGACGGCAGCGGGGCCGACTGCACGTTCCAGCCGGGGAATTGAACTGCGCATGGGGGAAGAAACCGGGTGCCGTGAAATCGCCTCAAGACCAAATAACTAATAAGGCGAATTGAAAAGACAGGCCAAACGCGCGAGCCCATATCGGGGACCCGGGGCCGGCACCAACATGAAGAATTATCTCGCTTTTTTTCTCATTCTGGGCATGACGACAGCCTCCGCGCACGGTCCGTTGCCGGCGCGGCTCACAGGGCCGTCCGATCTCGTCCGGGTGGGCCTCACCGACAACGACACGACCGCCGGCGGCACCGCGCGGCTCTGCGAGCAGATCTCTTTCTCGCGCGGGCTGCGCTACGGCGAAAGCGAGGCCAATGTGCTCGACGTCGCCACCAGCAGCGAAACCAAGGCGGATACGCCCCGGCCCGTGCTGCTGTTCGTGGGGGGCGACACCTTTACCGGCGATCGCGGCGCGCCGGACCTGTCCCGCGAGATCCAGGACCAGGCGATGTGCTTTGCCGCGCGCAACGGCATGATCGGCGTGCGCGTCAGCTATCGCTTTGCGCCCTCGGCAACCTGGCCGATGGGCGCGACCGACGTCGCGGCGGCGCTGTCCTGGGTCCACGGCAATATCGACCTGTTCAATGGCGATGCCCGCGAGATCGTCGCGGTCGGCTACGGCGCCGGTGCCTTCCATGTTGCCACATTGCTGGCGCATCCCGAGTTCCAGACCGACCGCGCCGATGTCGCGGCCGTCGTGCTGGTGTCCGGGATCTACCGCGCGGGCAAGGACGCGAGCGACAGCGAGAAGGCCTATCTCGGCACCGACGCCACCCAATATGACAAGCGGTCGGTCTTCCCCGGCATCCTCAACGTCGACGCGCCGATCGTGCTGGCCTGGGCCGCGAATGATCCCGCGAGCCTCGTGGCGCAGGGCGAGACCTTGAAGAAGACGCTCTGCGGCGCCGGCCACTGCCCGCGCAGCACGCTGCTGCGCAACCGCGACGGCATCGCCGCCGCCTTCGGCCTCGACGGCTCCGGCGACAGCCTCGCCGAGCCGACCCTGCTGCTGGTGCATCAGCTCGAGGCGCGGGGGCTGCCGTAGCGGGCGCGCGGCTCGCTTATTACTCCGACCTTTTGCTGGGCTACCCCTCTCCCCCACCCTCCCCCGCAAGGTAGGGCTATCGCATATGGGCAAGGACGGAGAGGAGAAAGTCGTTATTCCACCTCGCCTGGAGCATTTTGTGGCTG
>NZ_JAFCJT010000029.1 GCF_018130785.1 Bradyrhizobium liaoningense | reverse complement strand
CAGAAGCGACTGAAGCCGCTCAGCCGGGAAACGCAGCCCTACGCCAAGCGGATCTCGCACAAGGGCATCTGGGTCGACCCGAAGCTGCTCGCGGAGATCGAGTACCGCGCAAAGTCGGCAGAGGGGAAGGTGCACCACCCGTTCTTCAAGGGCCTTCGCGAAGACCTGTGAGGCTTGTCCCGATGAACGGGTCTAACGAGGATCTGACTGTCCGGCGACGCTGCGATGCAGGTCGGCCCGGTGCCGCCACTTCAACCACTGACAATCCTTCTTGGCCGATCGTAACGGCGTTGCGACAGCAGCCGCTCGAGTTCGCTCTTCAGCGAGAGCAAGCGGCGAAGCTCTTCTGGCTCGAAGCCTAGGTTGGCGATACCGCGCGGTTTCGGCTTCCGCGCTCCTATCGCCCCCTCCCCTGTGGGACGCGGTGCACAAGTCAGCGGCCAGATGAAATCGGAACGCGTTCGGTAAAGCGGATAAGCATGGCCGCAAACGAGGTAACGGCTGTGCGCTTGGGGCCTGAAGGCAATCGACAGTCCGGGACTATCCAAGCCGCCGGGCCTGGCTGGCGGCAATTTCTTTTCAGGAGGCGTTCGCCCGAGACCGTTCATGTGCCTCGCGACGACGTTCGCGCTTTTCGCGACGCCGCTTGGCACGATCGGCGGGCTGTCGCAGCGGGGGAACGGCAGCCGGCAGGACTACCGCTTCCGCAACCTCCTCGACCAGACGTGCTGGGACCGGTTCGGGTACGGCTGGGCGGGATTCCATAAATTCCAGTACGGCACGCCCCTTTGCGGTGATCTTCCAGCCGCCGGGTCCGGTCCGCCCAATCACGGCCGCTGGTCGCCAGGAGGACCATGTCCCGTTTGATATCCTCCATCACGGCGAAGCCGTCCGGATAGCTCACCAGAATCTTCAGCACCGTCACCTGGAAATTCACGCCGGCCCCGCTCGATCAGCGCCACATCGTAGGCGCGTGCGAGAGGGCGTCCCGGCCGACCTGCCTGAGCTCTTCGGGAGAGACCTCGCCTCTGGTAGCAGCCTCTAGAATTTTCGAGGCGACGTGGGTGCGCGCTCCGATCTCGCGGTGCGAAACGCTCTCACAGACTTCATCGAGGACCGCGCGCAAAAGCGCGGTGGTTGCCGTATCGAACATGACTTACCCCCGGAGGGAAAACGCTACTATAGCCGACTTTTCGCGCGATGCGATTCAACAATGTTAACGATCGCGGAAGGCCAGTTAGTCTGGCCAAAGGAGTTCTGTGACCACAAGCTCGCGCGCGACCTCTGGCCTACGGCAGAGCACCATTAGAGATTCCAGCGAATCGATACGGTGCGCCAGCACGGGGTGCCATGAAGAAAAGACGGCGATTTAAGCGGCGGACGACGCTGCAAGACCGATTGGCGCTTTAGCCCCTAGCGTCCATGAAGCAAGCTGCCCGTACCTCCGCCTGGCCCGGAGAAAAGATGCGACGCTCATCAGAGGTCGCCAACCGCCTTGTCGATTGGGCGCAGTCACCCGGCTCAGCCCGCCGACATAGGAACGCCGCGGGGATGACGGCGTTTTCTGGTCATGTTTATGTCAAGCGTCGTCGAGCAATCCTTTAATATAGCTTGGGGCTTTCTCGTAAAGTCCGGAGAGATCATCCGACCCGACGCGACCGCAAACTTCCTGCTCGAAAGCATCATTACCCAAATGACGCTCGGGGAATATCGTCCTCTCATGCTGGCCAACAGAGCCATTCACGCTTTCCAAACCCGCACCCGACCAGCGGCAGTGTCGGACCTGACATGAGCCAAAAGTTCGTCCGAGAGGTTGGAAAATAGTAGCCGGAAACAAGCACACGGCATAACCGCTTCGCAGCGCCAGCGATTGCCACCAGCGTTCCCTAGGAGTGGCCGAGCCCACGGGATTGCGCACTCCAAGCCGATCAAGAGCTTTCGCGAACAAGGAAGCTTGTGTTGTGGGGGTCCAGATGCGCGTGCGCGGACGGTCGCTATAGCCAAACCTGGCCGGTCGAAGCAAACGACGCGATACTTGTGGGCCAGGCGGTCGACCAAACCGCTTAGGACGAGATCCTGAATCATGCTGCCGTTTCCGTGAAACAGGACCACGCAAGGCGCGGCGGCACTCCGTCGCAATCGGCAAAGACGCCGATAGGCTGATTCTTTCGCTCCGCTGTCACCTGAACGCGATGTTGCCGAGAATCAGACAACAGGTCCCGCCAAAACCATCAGCAGAACGGCTTCAGTTGTGGACATGGTGTCCACCTACATTCCTGATCGCGGGTCCCTCGCACCGAGCCCGCTAAGGGTTGCTGATTCCGCTCCCTCGTTGTGAGCCGCACTCCCCAGCCGAAAGCAAGCAACCATGATCGGCGCGTGCGTGATCCGCGTTTGCGTCCATCCTTTGCCGCAGCGGTGTACGGCTTGCAGTTATCCTCCCGGCAGAGCTGTGAGCTCTCGGGGCGGCTTGATGCGCAAGAACGGATATGCCGCCAATTCTTTCGAATGGTGCCAGAACATATCGACCCGTCTGTGTGTAAACTCCGTAATGACGGCGAAAAATTCAGCTGGTGACCTGATCGTCCCAAGTCTCAGGCCGAGATCAAAAGCAAATTGCACGTTGGCCTGAGCTATCTCAAGAAGCTTTGCTTGGTACGCCTGCATGTTTGCCGTGAAGCCGCCGTATCGATGCGCAGCGTTTCTGGTCGCTTTGGACCCCTCGCTATCGTTTTCTTCGCTAGGCATTTTCAATTGATCCATTTTCTGGGAATGAATCTTTGCGCAATTATTGCGAGTTGGCCCAAGCCATTCGTGCAGCTTCAACCCTGATTGCGGTCTTCTTCAGATTGTGGGTTCACGGCTTAGCTGAAACAGGCCGCCAACTGAGGCGGCCTTAGTTCATCTTGCGTGCGAGCTTGCGGATGATCTCTCGAAGCGCTGCCGCATATTCCTCGATGATGCGGCGAGCCTCATCCAAGCTCGACGGCTTGGCGTCCTTACCATTAGTTGGTTGGTTGGGCTCCGGCATCGCCGGATGGTCTGCCCTTGAAGTGGGCATAGTTTGATCTAGCTCAAACAACGCTCATGAGCAGCCCAGCGAGGAAGATCACTAAGCCCACGGCGGCGATGACAAGGCAAACGCGAGCGCGGAACGCGTAGTCCTCGACTTGACGGTCTTGAATCACTGTCTTCACTTGGGCGACTGAAGGCCGGGGGATTTGACCCAATCGTCCAGATGGTTTGCCACGTCGGCTTGGCGGGCCTTTTTGATAAGGGCCTCTCGCTCCGGACCTGGTGGAAGCTTGGCGGCTTGCTCTTCGACCTTCTTTGACCAGGCTGCCAGCCGATCTTGAAGGGTTACCTGTTGCTTGAAACGCCGCCGCTTGAACATGGCGCGCTCCTTTCCATTGAGAGGAAGGCGGGAGCGCTGTGATGGGCGATCTCATCACAGATAAAAGCCACGGTCCGTTTTGTGATGACATATTAACGTACGCACAGCCCGTCGAGTTCTGTCCAATAGTGCACACAACTGAACTGGCAGGAACCTAATCGCCGAGGCACACAGCAAAGGGCCGCTGCTTCGATACAGCGGCCCTCTCTTCCGGGTTTCAAATTTTTCGAAATGAAATGTTCCAGCCTCCCCGGTTTTGCATAGTTTTCCCGATCACCTCGGTCCAGTCAACAACATTTGTGAATCGTGCTGATGGGAAGGACAACAAGCGCGGCGCCCTGGGCTGCTGGCAGGCGTGCAGGGGTCACCGGCGCCCACTACCGAAGTTTCCCGGAAGCGGGCCGGTACCTTTTTCTCGAGTCGACTGGTTCAAGGAACCACAAGGGAAGACAAATATTAGAGTCGTCGCTGGCTTGCTGCCAGAGCTGGCGGAGCGGCCCCGGCCTACCCCCTTGCCCCCCTGCAGCCGGGGCCGTCTCTCCGCCTTGTCGTATCGGAGTCGCGTATGCGTTCCTCGCCGTCGATCGTGCCCGCTGACCGCCTCGACCGCGACATCTATCTGGTGCTCGAAGACTTCCGCGCGCGCGCCGGCCGCGCCTGGCGCGAGACGGATGAGGCTGACGCCGACCTCGAGACCGTCCTGCAAAATCTCCTGTCAGACCAGTACGCCTATCCGGTCCGAATTGTATCCTTCAATGCCATCGAGGGTTGGTCGCGGGATGCGACTTCCGAGGTCGCCGACGCGCTGGCCCAGCGCGCAGCCGACACCGACGCTGAGGTCTCGTCTGCTCTGCAAGACTTCATCGCCGCCAATGCCACAAGGCGCTTCGACATGCAGCTAATGCTACCATTGCGCGGGATCGTCTGATGCCCAGCGAGAAAAAGCCTTTGGCCGCAGGCGCAATGACCGCGACGTGCGTCAACTGTGACGATCTAGGCTGGGTTTGCGAGAACCATCCGGACCGCCCATGGGATGGCCCGCGTGCCTGCACCTGTGACGGCGCTGGTGCCCCCTGCCCGGCCTGTAACGTTGCTGGCGAGGTGAAGTGCCGCGCATGCCGAAAGGATTTCAAGTGGAGGTCGACAAGGACGGATGGCGGCACTGACGTCGTTCCGAAACGTTAGCTCCGCCAGATCCCTCGGTTGAGCCATTTCCAAGACAACTTACCTGCCACAAAGAGCAGCAACAGCCCGACAACCATATAAGCGATCCAGTCCATCCGGTTTCGTAGCCTCCGGCGAACAGCACGCTGCGCGTGTTTTTTTTACACCCGCCGCCACTACGGATTCGCAATCCATGAAACCGCGCCTATCTCTCGACTATGTCGAAAGCGTTTGAGTTCTGTCTGCTCACGGCCGCCAAGGTGGTGCCGACCGGCCCCGACTGGATCCACGAAATCAAATATGACGGTTATCGCCTGCGCGTCGAGCGCAGCGGCAAGACCGGGCGGCTCTTCACCCGCAACGGCCGCGACTGGACCAGGCGTTTCCCCTGGATCGTCGAGGCAGCGCTAAAGAATCGCGAGCAGCAATTCGTCATCGACGGCGAGGCCCGTGGTGCTCGGCGTCGACGGCGCATTGGACTTCAACGCCCTGCGCTCGCATAAGCACGATCACGAGGTGCAGCTCTATGCGCTCGACATCCTCGCGCTTGGCGGCGAGGACCTGCGCCAGCTGCCATTGACGAAGCGGAAGGCCAATCTGGCGCGGCTGCTGCCGGCCGGCCTGACGGCATGTTCGTCGCGCCGTTCAAAGCAGGCGCCATTGGCCCTGACCTGTTCGGCGCAGCCTGCCGCATGGGCCTCGAAGGCCTGATGGTCTAGGTCGGTGATGCCAGAACAATGTTCCCATTTGCGATTGGTTGCTAGCGGATTAAAACGATAGGATCAGCCAGACCATAAGTGCTGCGTTCAAAGCACCGGTCGCCACGATGGCCGCCTGCATCAGCCGTTCGATCATGGTCCACCTCCACAATCTAGAGATGAACTACGGTGCTTCGTCCTCCCCCGGCTGTCTAAGCACTTCGTGCCAGCTCAGGCTGCTTATTCTTTGTAGTCGCGAATTTGCTGCTCCAGCTCTGCCATCGCGAGACGCATGTTCTCGACCGAGACGGGGTCGAAATACTGATGCGTCAGCTCTCGATACCGAACGAGCCTGGCTTCCAGATCTGGCTTAGTAGGAGGGTTCATTTAGGTTAGACACGGGCGAGCGCATAAGGTTGCTATGTCCCGGTGTCCTACGGGAAATTGTCTTGGACCGCCTGCCTCAGCGCTTCGATTTTGATCTCGTTGCCATGTCGTGGACTGAGACCTGGCCTGGTAGTCCGCTGACAGGTCGTCAAATAGCTTCACGGCCGCCACTGGGCCCGGGGTGACCGCAATGAATGAGTCCAGTCGGACTTGATACGGCAGCCCCTGCTATGCCGCGCCTAGTCGGGCGCCTGCAAGCTCGGAGACCTCAGCCATTCGCTCATGTGAGAACCGGTCTCGGCTTGGCGAGCCCTGCGAAGGGTTGCGTCGCGTACAGGGCCGTGAGGTAGTAGTTCGGCCTCTTCGCGAAGGCGTCGGGCTTCTTCGGCTAAGCGTTCTTCAAGCGACCGGACCTGCTTAACTCTGCGACGCTCTGACGTATGGCGGTGCTCTCGCTGCCCGTCGATCAACGTTCCGGAGCGGGAACAGTTGCGATTGTTCCAATAAAAAATTAGGGGAGATCGAAATTCGACCAGGGCGCAAACGAGTCAGCCAGAGGCCCAAAAGGACGTTTTGAACGTTTTGCAGAGCAATAATGCCTTTGACCCCTTGGGGGCGCTTGTTGCATTATGGGATCGTCATCGGCGTTGGCTCTTATGCCTGCAAGGGGTCGATGGCTGAGAGACATCTGACTCTCGCCTGTAACGCGGAGCGCCGAAATGTCCCTCGCCTTGGAGTCGCCCTATCTCTCCGAGACCGAACAGCAGCTAACGGCCGAAATTGAAGACCTCAGGCAAATTCATGGTCTGGGCCTTCGGCTTGGTGAGGCCTCAACGTTGTCTGAAGGTCTCATGGATGTGCTGAGGACGGCAGCGCTGTTGGTTGATGCCAGTCTCGGCTCGGTGCAGTTGCTGAATGCTGACGGCCAACTGGAAATGATCGGCCAGATAGGATTCGGTCCGAGCATTCTCGACCAGTTTGCTATTGTTACTCTTAAAGACTGTTCCGTTTGTGCGGTTGCACTAAATCGCCGCGCCCGTGTAGCTGTTCGTGACCTTCGTAAAGATCGTGATTTCACCGAAATCGCTGCTGCTCTCCGCTCGTACGGTGCGGTGGGGGCCGTCTCCACTCCCATTCTGGACAAAGCTGGCAATGTGCTCGCGATGATTTCTGTCTATTGGCTTGAAGAGCATGAGCCAGACGACCGCGAACTTGCTGGGCTGGACCTGTGCGCAGAGCTTGCGGGTCGTCATGTTGAACGCAGCGTGGCAGCCAGAGCATTGCATGACCACGAGCAACGTCAGACTCTGCTCATGCGGGAGCTAGCGCATCGCGGGAAAAATCTCCTCCAAGTTATCCAGTCCATCGCGCGACGCTCACTAAGCGGCGAGCGTACGCTTGACGAGGCCCGCGAGGTCTTCATCGGACGCCTCGGCGCTTTATCAAACACTTACAGCACATTGACCGAGGAGTCAGCCGAAAGCGTCCACCTGAGGAACATCGTCACCGCAGAGCTTCAATCCCACGGCGAGCGCATCAACGTGCGGGGACCTGCGATCTCGGTTCCCGCCAAGAAGGCGCAAACGCTTGCACTGGTAGTTCATGAACTAGCGACGAACGCCGCCAAGTATGGCGCTCTTTCTGTGCCAACTGGTCGCGTTGAAATCGCGTGGGGCATTACGAACGATCAATTCTTTCTGGATTGGGTGGAGATCGACGGCCCTTCTGTCGAGCCACCGAGAAAGCCGGGCTTTGGTTCGGTCATTATTACATACGTGATTGGTAGCGAGCTTAAGTGCGAGCCAACTTTGGATTACCAGCAAAGCGGCTTTCGATACCGTTTTGACTGCTCATTCGCAGCCCTAACTGCTGCGTGACTTAAGCTCTCTGCAATGCGCTCTATTGAAGGTGCATGTCGGTTTTAGGTTCATAAGGTGACTTCGGGCGATGGCTGTCAGGTGTCCGTTGCGGGTCAAAAGGCGAAACGCCGGGTTGATCAGCACGTGTCTGCTTCTGCCTCAAAAGCTGACATCGCATCGCAGTACATCGCGGTGAAGACATGATGCCCGCCGCGGCCCGCCGCTAGAGACATCTCCTGAGATTTCTGGAGCTGGGGTCCTTTGAAGGGCATAGGCGGATGGGGGGACCGCGCAACGGCACCCTTTCAATATATTTGGACCCCGCGTTTTCGGAATTGCGTTGCGGATAGGTACCAAATTCGCTTCGCGCGGGATAAGATCGAGTGATGGCGAGCCGCCTTCAAGGCTTGCGGGATCATGGCTTCACCGGCAAGTCCTCGATCAAGTCGATGTGCGCCTGCGTAACCGCCACGAAGTTGGTGGCGAGCAGATTACCATTCGTGGGCTCGTACCATGCGCTTTCGTATTTCTGGACGGCCACCTTATGGTCGGTGGTCCGCACCGTCACATCGCTCACCCTGTATCTTTCGCCGAGGAACTCCTCAGCCTTGAAGTGGGCGTTCTCAACAAACTCGCGCATTTCGGCGAGCGCCGCATCGTAGGCGGCAGCGGGGCCGATCGCCGCCTCGCGCGCCCTTTTCAGCTTCAGCCTGAGGTCATCGAATTGTCGTTCTTCGTCTATGGTCAGTCCATGAAATCGCATTGCTTGCTCCTGTCGCTCAATGCGCTTGCGGGCATCCGCCCGCGTCTGGGGTCTGCACCCGCAGGGTCTCGCGGCGGATGGTCTCATAGAGCTTGGCACCGCGAATACCCGTTAAAACCCGGTCCCGCTTTCGCACCGCCTTTTCCGTGTCGGGCTGCCCCTTGACCGTCCGGTTGTGCCCGGAGCGCTATCCACCGCAAGCGGTAGCGACTTGCGGAATGCCGGACCTCCGGGCGATGCTCCACCCATGGGCACCAAGTCACGAGAAACCATCTACGGCGCGTCAGTCCGGGCAGCGGCCGAGCAGGCGGCGGAAGCGCGCAAGCAGGCCGATCGGCTCGCCGTCGCGGCGTGGAACGCGCGCATGCTCGGTTTCCAGGGGCCAGCGCAACCGTCGCCCACGCTCGGCGATGCGCTCAATGCCGGTTACCGCTACCTCGAAGTGCGTTGCCTTGGCTGCGACACCAACCAGACGGTCGCCCTCGACATCGTGCGGCGACCGAAGGCAACGCCGGTCCATGAGTTGGAGCGGTACATGCGCTGCAAGGATTGCTCGCAGGTTCGGGGCTATCCGTACAAGCGCAGCCATCTGGTGGCGCTGCGGGCGACGAAGATCAGCGCGATTAATCCACCGTCAACGTGGTGGCCGGGAGAACGATAAACGATGCAGATGAGCGTATCTCAACTCCTCCAAGCGGCCTTTGCGATGGCGAATGCCAATTATCCGTCGTTTGCCAACAAGTGGACCACCGCGTCGTACAGGGTCGAAAGCGCTATGATCGGCACGATGGCTTCCAAGAAAGTGCAGGACATGGGACGCATCGACGTTCTTTCGCGAGCACTCGAAGATGAGGAGCGAGAGCGCCTCGCGAGCGGCACGCCTGATTTACATGCAAACAATCTAGCACTGCTATCTGCGGCCTTCATCGGCGGAATATATGCCGTGGTCCGAGCGCTACGTGATCGCGAACAGCGAAAATGCAAGATGATGTCGTAAGGGTTTTCCCCGTGTCCGACCTCGACCTTCTCTTGCACGATTTGGAGTTGGTCCGCGTCCCCCTCGACAAATTCGAGCTTCGCCGGGAACGCAAGCTGGAAGCGCCTCTAGAGATGTTTACCGTGCCTTACGTCGACGGCATGAACGATGTCTCGACCTATGATCGAACAGACCCAAACAGAGCATTGATCATGCCGACTGGCCTCAGCAGTGTGACAGGCTCGTACGGCTGGCTCACCAGCGATTGGCAGGACGGGGGCGCGAAGTGGCTTTATCGACGCGATATTGCCGACACCTTCCTCACCCTTGCACTCGCTGAACCTGCTGCGGAATAGCGATCATCGGCACCTGATGTGCAACCTCTACAGCATCACGACCAACCAAGCCGTGATCATCAACCTATTTCGCCTCGTCAACCGCTATGTCGGCAACCTTGCGCCGATGCCGGGCGTGTTTCCAGATTATCCGGCTCCGGTGATCCGCAACACCGACACCGGGCGCAAGTTGAGCATGATGCGCTGGGGCATCCGCCACCACCGCAATCCGGGACACTGACCGTCAGGCAGCAGCTTTGTTCTTGATTGCACCAATGAGCGCAGTGAGTATGGCTCCGCCAGCGCCACCGGCAACTACTTGCGAGATAACGCCGCCGACAGTCAGATTACCCGACTGGGCTGCGGCTACGACCGATGGCATTAACAACGTCACGACCTGCCCGAGAACCCCGCCTCCGACCAGACCAGAAATGATGTTACCAGCGGTCCCAAGATCAAATGTCGGCGATGACTTGCCTGCGCCAGCGCCGCCAAGCGCTCCTGCAACAAGGTTTATCAAAATCTGCTCCATTTCGATCTCCTGTGATCTGCAGCATTGGTAATCTCACACAAAGACGAGACGGGCTCCGACGCGGGATTTAGGGGGCGAGCGTCGGAGCCGTCCCGCTCCGCCGACCGCTCGCGTGTGAGTAGTCGATCCAAATGGTCGTCGGTGGGGTTGTAGCAAGCGGCGGGATCGCCCAACGACCATTGATTTATGTCAACGCACTAAGGCAACCGAGACCACGGGCGGAGCGGCTAACAGCCGAAGCGTATGCTAATCGCCAAAAGACTTGGGCTTGCGGCATCAGCGTAAAAGGATGTGGTCTGGTTCGTACTGAATGAGCAGCGTCTGCTGTTCGCCTTCGCGGCCATATGGACGCCATTCAGGGGTGATCGCGGCACGAAGTCGCAGCCGGTGCCGGGACCGCATGAGGTCTATGGATTTCTGACGACATCGCCGAACGCGGTGGTCGAGCCGATCCATCCGAAAGCGATGCCGGTGATCCTGACCACCGATGAGGAGCGGGACGTGTGGATGCGCGCGCCAGGTTGTTAGACCGCGACATCAAACATTGAAGGAGCGCCGAGTGGCCAAGAAGACAAAGAAGACTGTTCGCCGCGAGTAGACGAAGGAAGACATCAAAGATTTGAAGGCGCACTCCAAGGCTCGGACGCCGGTCGTCAATCGCCAAGATGACCAAGCGAACCGAGGGCGCGCTACCTCAGAAGGCGATCGTGTTGGGTATCGGCCTGGGGCATCAGCGGTAAATTGACGCTGGCTTCGTTGAGGGAGCCGCCAAATTTCGATATTGTTTTAACGCTCGCATCTGCGCCGATCAGGTGCAGACTACTGCGTCCGTCAAGGCAGCCGGAGCTTTCGCGGCCTTGGGGTTGAGGGCTCGCCTTCGCCAGCCCCGGCGAGTCCCACCTCAGTCAGTGAAGCCGACGTACGCAAACATTTCCAGAGTGTGACATTGCTGACATTGCCCCCGGCAGAGTCGCGATAGGCTACCATTCTGCCGGGCTGGATCCCATATTTCACTTACAAATTTTAACCCGGCTGGCCGCAGTGGTTCTCCGCTGCGGCCTTTTCGCATTGACGAATGCTTGGCAAATAGACGCGCTGAGCAACAAGCCTCACTTCTTACGCTCATCGCCCAAGCTGGCGCCTTCGGCCAGCTTCATCCAATCAGTTGCAAGCCTCAACCAGGCTCCTTGTCCGGCTGTTTAATTGCCCTTTCGGCCAAGCGGCGGCATTCCTCGGCTTCGACTCGATAGCGATCCGCCTCCTCCTCGCTCATCATTCGACTCACCCAGCGAACCAACGCAGGATGGCCGACGAGGAAATCAGAGGATATTCGACGATAGACCCAAGCGGCGAACTTGGAACCGTCGCGTCGCGGTTTGGCAGGCTCACCCGACGCGCAGATTTTCCGCCGAGTCCTTTCCGCGATTGTTCACGACGTCGAAGCTAACCTTCGCCCCCTCTGCCAGCGAAGTAAAACCAGCCTTCTCAACCGCGGAGATGTGGACAAACACATCCTTGCCGCCGTTGTCCGGTTGAATAAATCCATAACCCTTTGTCGGATTGAACCACTTTACCGTCCCCATAGCCACTTTGAATTCTCCATTTTCCAAAAAGCAAAACTAGTGCCCGAATTTCGACGAAAGAAAGGCTGGTCGCAACCGCGCTCATGCGCCGGAGGTACGCGAGCCGAGGATGTCGTTTTACGTCGTGTGAACCTCTTCACATGGGTATGACGTCAGGACGGTTAATCTCCAGTCGCTGGCGAGAGGTTTCAGTTACAGCGGGAGGCCGTGGCAGCTGACACAAAGGCGGACGACTGGTTTATTGCTGCGCACGTGCTGAGGGTACGGACGTCGTCGGGCACCGCGTCGATATCGCTTAAGATTGGCAGCAGAGTAGCTAATATCGCAGCACATTTATGTTGCTCCGGACCAATCTCTGGAAGCGGTGTTTCGGACACGGACTTCCAACTAGATTCGCAACTTGTGCGCACATCAGCGGTCCATGGTCATTGAAGGACGTCAAGGAACGTCAAGGGCGACCGCGGTGACGTCACGCAAAACGTGTCATTTTTTCCTGATGCTTGTCGGGCGCGGCGTTTAATAAGGGCGGAAGCTTTTTTTAATTTCGAGATACCAAACCCGAGCTCCATGACCTTTACGATCAAGGGTCAGTGGATGGTAAAGATGGTCCTCAATCTTGGCACGACGTTTGTAATCTAGTCCGATCCTCGCGTCTTGACATGAAAGTTAGTCGAACAGGTCATCGGCTTCTTCCTCTGGGCACGCGCCTTCCAAGCATGCTCGTCGGGCTGTTCCTCCCTCGTTTACCCTACCGCTCAAGCTTAATTTCGGCCTTCGATTGCGCTCGTCGGTTGCCCGATTACGCTGTCATCACCGGACGAGTTGCCCTGTCCGGATTCAGCATGGCGACGCCGGCGTGCCATCATACTCGGCGCGTCGGCTTCGTTCTTTCCAACGGAGACCTAAGTCCTACGGAATCGCGGCGCTTCTGTGCGTCGTTGCTCTTGATCGTCGGAGCGGTCGCCCTCATTTTTCTCAGCTTCGATTTTCCGGACGAGCCTAAGGCCTAAGTTTAGCAGTGAGGCCGCCTACGACCCGTGTCGCAAAGGCTATAAAGCTGTTCCGCCTTGACCCCAGAACCGCCGCTCGACTCGCTGATGCTCTTGATGCTTCCTGCTCGGTCGCCGTTGCGAGCTGACGCTTAAGCTTAATTGGTAGCTGCCCTTTCGGCGGTGGTGTCGAGCTGTCGGTCGTTGTTTGTCTCGTTTCCGTCGAGATTGAAGAGGCAGGCGTGCGACGCGAAGGCATGACGTTTCCGGGGTGAGCTAATCCGCCGGATTAGGAAGCTCCCGCGGCCAAAATGGTTCTGCTTAGCAGAGCGACCTTTGTCATAACGGTTCGTTTTCCGATAGGGAACTACCGAATTGTCCCGACGTTGGTGGACCGCACCAAACCCAATTGGACAGATGCACAATTTCGCCAACGCGTCGTTTTCGCCCGAAGTGATTGAGGCCATGACATCGGCCCTAAAGGCCGCTGTGGCAACGCTGCCGGAGCCTGTGCACTCCGGCCACGTCAATCTCATTGCGGAATCAATTCTACGGACAGCAGGTACGGGAGAACGCAACCCGTCAACGTTGCAACGGATCGCTCTCATGGAGCTTCAACTGCAGCGGCGGGATTGAGCAGGCCGTCGACCCAAGAAAATGAGACCGCCACCTGTGGAAATGGAAATGTAGGCCAGTCCCAAGCCCCGACCCGCTATTCATCGCTCGGCAGCCGGGCCGCTTGAACAGGCAAACCTTTCACGTTCGGAAGGTGCTGTTCTCGTATGACCCCTCCCGTGTGGAAGGACAGAGGGTGTGCCGGCAGTTTCCGCTCCCGAACTGTCGCCACTCTCGACGCAGTGGCCGCACCCTTGCGCGAACCCGATTAGCTCCCTATCGAGCAAGCCATGCCAACAATACACAAAAACATGGTTGCGGTGGCGATCCAGCCTAGCCAGTAGACTGGCCCCCGGACCACAAGATCGCCCATTATGGACTTACGGCGCACAAGCAGCATCATGACGGTCATGATCGGCGCGGCCAGCACACCGTTGATGACGGCGCTCCAATAGAGCGCCTTGATCGGGTCGAGCGCGGTGAAGTTGAGGGCAACGCCGAGCGCGACCGAGAGTGCAAGCACGCTGTAGAACGCAATAGCTTCCTTCGGCTTTCGCGACAATCCGACGGGCCATTTGCGCCCTTCGCCGATCGCGTAAGCGGTCGAGCCGGCCAACACCGGAATCGCAAGAAGACCCGTCCCGATGATCCCGAGCGCGAAGATCAGCTCGGCCAGCGCACCCGCGACAGGCCTCAAAGCTTCTGCAGCCTGGGCGGAGGACACGATGTCGGTCTTGCCGGACGCGTGCAACGTGGCAGCCGTCGTCATGATGATCGCGACGGCGATGATGTTCGACACTGCCATTCCGACAAGGGTATCGACCCGGATCCGTTTAACTTCCTCGTCCTCCTTATGCGGCTCCCGTTTAAGCGGTTCCTTGTCGGGATCAATCCGCTGCTCCTCCGCCTCTTGGGAGGACTGCCAGATGAACAGATAGGGCGAGATCGTCGTCCCGAGGATCGCGACCAGCGTCGTCAGAAAGGCCGCGCTCCATTGGATCTTCGGGACCAGTAATCCTTTCAGGGCCTCGGACCACGGCACCTTTGCGAGAAAAAGAGCGATTACGTAGGCGAACAGCACAAGCGTCAGCCACTTCAGAATGGAGACGTAGCGCTCATACTTGAAGAAGACCTGCGCGATCACCGAGACCGCGCCGAAGACCACGACGTAAAGCGTTCCCGGACCGCCGATCAGGAGCTTGAGGGCATCGCCCATCGCCCCAAGGTCGGCGGCGACGTTGATCGTGTTGGCAACGAAAAGCAGTACGATCAGGGACCAGATGACGGGCGCGGGAAAATTTCGGCAGACGTTGCCGGCAATGCCATGGCCCGTGACCCGGCCGATGCGTCCCGAGATCTCCTGGATTGCAGCCATCAACGGATAGGTAATCAGCATCGTCCAGCCGATGCCAAATCCGAGCTGAGCGCCGGCTTGGCTGTAAGTGCCTATACCGGAAGGATCGTCGTCTGAAGCGCCGGTGATCAGGCCCGGCCCCAGGCGCTGCAAGAAGCTGTCCTGATCCTCATTTTCGATCGGCTTCTTGCCGGCTTTTCGCCTCGTTGACACCTTGTCGCTCCCTCCGGGTCCATCGATCCGATGTTGGAACTGACAACGTTCTGGCAGGCCTATTGGTTCGCCATGTGCAGTTTTGAACATAACGGTCGCCTTGGCTCGGGCGGCCAAGTTGTAACCACTCGTAAAACCTGCATCATGCCGGGAATGTTAGGATCCGTAGCATGCGAAGCTGGGTGATACTGCTTTCCGTGTTGATCGTTTGCGGCAGCGCCGTCGCTCAAGAGGACAAGAAAACCGACGACCTCAAGCCCGCCGATCCGGACACGGGCGAAAGCACGGTGCAGGAGACGACCCTGGGTTTGTTGCCGAACCCTTTCGAGAAGCAGGGCGTCAGGTTTGCCGTCACCTATATCGGTGAGATCCTGGGCAACCCTTCCGGGGGTGCGAAGCAGAGTGCGGTCTATGAGCACCGCATCAACTTCGCGGTCGATGCCGATTTCGAGAAATTGGTCGGCCTGAAGCAGGTCACCTTTCACGCCAACGTTTTTCAGATCGACGGCGGGGGCTTGTCCCGCGGTGCGCTGTTCAACTTCTTGGACGTCAGCGGTATCGAGGCGCTGCCGACGACCCGCCTCTACGAAGCCTGGTTCGAAAAGAAATGGGGCGAGAAGATCGCTCTCAGGGCCGGACAGCTCGCCGCCGATACGGAATTCATGACGTCGAAGTACACAGACGTCTTCACGAACGCCTCTCTCGGCTGGCCGGCCGGTCTCTCTCTCAATCTGCCCGGCGGAGGCCCCTCGCCGCCGCTCGCCGCCATGGGTGCACGTCTGCGCGCAGATTTGGGCGACAATCTCTCGTTTTTGACTGCCGTATTCGACGGCAACGCGGCCGGTCCCGGCACCGATGATCCACAGCTGCGCGATCGATACGGTGTCAATTTCCGGGTGAACGATCCGCCCCTCGCTCTCTACGAAGCCCAACTGCAGTGGAATGCGAAGAAGGGCGACCCGGGCCTGGACGGCAAGCTCAAGCTTGGTGGCTGGCGGCATTTCGGCAGGTTCACAGACTTGCGCTTCGATACGGCGGGGCTTTCTCTCGCGGATCCCGCCAGTTCGGGAACGGCTGCGGGGCACTCGGGCGACTACGGCCTCTACGCGGTCTTCGAGCAGAAGCTCTATCGCGTCGGCAACGATGACGATCGCGGCATCGGCGTATTCGCTCGCGCCTCCTACGGACCGCCGGACCGCAATCCGATCGATCTCTATGCCGACGGTGGCCTCGAGTTTATCGGGTTGTCGGACGCGCGCCCGCACGACAAGTTCGGGATCGCGGCCGCCTACGCCCACGTGTCGCCCCGCGCACAGGCTCTTGATCGGGACTTTCGGTCGATCAACGGCCCGCGATGGCCGCTGCGGACCTCGGAGGAGCTCTTGACCGCTGTCTACCAATACGAAGTGCAGGCCGGCCTAACGCTACAGCCCAACGTTCAGTTCATCCGTCATCCCGGCGGCGGCACAACTGACCCTTTGGGGATGTCACCCGGTAAGCATCTCAAGAATGCGACCGTTGTCGGATTGCGCTCAGTCATCAAATTCTGAGGCTCTTTGGATCACGTCAGCGGGGCCCGACAGACCTTCGCCAAAGTCGGCACGGGTTACTCGTAACGTCGCACAGCAAAATGTGCCTTGCCACAAACTGCTTTTCGTAACTCGACGGACCTATCTCAAATTGTGGGTCGATTGGCGCGCGTGTGCCGGAGAGCTACCAGCACCGCGCACACATCACCGCCGCGCAGGCGGCCAACGGGACACGCCGATGAAGCACGCCGACGAACGACCCTACGCAAATCCGGAAGCGGCCGCGCGCAAGCCTGTCGAGCTCGCAGCCAACGTTGAGGCTGTTCAGGATGGCCGGATCTATATCGAGAGGATCAACGCGCCCTTCTTGTTCAAGCTAAAGGGAGCCGCGACGCTGCTCGCTGAGGCTGGCGCAACGGCCCCGGAGAATATGATTCGTGCCTTCTTACAGCTTCTCCGGCGTGATGCGTCGCAGCGCGATGGCTGCTTGCTGCGCTGCGTCTAAACACCCTTGGAACCACGCATCGAACCATCGGTATGCATTCACCTTTGTTCTGCACGTGGATGCGCGTGCAGGAACACAGGCAGACGAGTTTGCATTGTCCATCAGTTTCATTTGTGCGTGAGGCCGATCATGCAAGTCCTTTGTAGAATGATCGCGATTGCAACAATCCCGGCTTGGATGGCGATCTACCCAACTCATGCGGTCGGACAAAACTTCGATGACAGGTGGTCCATCATTCCAAGAGCTCACGCGGAGCCAGTTCCTGAAGGAAGCGACCAGACAAAGAAGGACGAAACGCAAAAGCAACCTTCTACCACACAGCAAACGCAACCTCAGACTTCGGAAGAGCCCTCGAAAGATCGTTCAGTAGCTCAGTCTCGAGTCTTCTCCGGCACGGCTTCTTACTATTCTTATCCCAAAGGCAAGACAGCGAACGGTTCATCGTTTGATCGTAATCGGCTAACAGCAGCGCACCGCCGCCTACCCTTCGGTACCAAGTTGCGCGTCACCCACGGAAGCCGAAGCGTCATCGTCGTAGTCAATGACCGCGGTCCGTTCGTCCGCGGTCGCGTCCTCGACCTTTCGTTGGCCGCGGCGCGGAGCTTGGGTATTACGGATCGTGGCGTGGCTCAGGTTCATGCGGAGGTGCTGTGAACATTGGACCACTCGAAGAGTATCGGGACAGACTGAGAATGCGGGGCAAATTGAAAGGTAAGCGAAAGCCCGGCAATCGGGTTCGCCAAAGTTGCGATACCGAACTCTTCCATCAAAATCCTGCTGTTTAGGCTGGTTCGGTCAAAGTTCGGAGCGAGAAAGTGCCAGGCCCCCTAAGTTCACCAGCCAATATCATCCCGAAGAGGTTTGCAGCTCCTCAGAAGTCTTGTCCTCCGCAAGTATCGCGCATCAGCGCTGACAATGGCAATCGGCCTGACGCACAGTGTCTTCGTTCCATTCAATGAAGCCATCGGCATTCTTTGAAGGTGCGCGAAACATTTTCGCATCCCAGTAACTTGAGTTAATCGTGGGGCCTAATCGAAAGGTCGCGATATGGAACCGACCAGCAACATATCGGACCACATCGATCATCAGACTGCCCGGTCGATCTGTGACGAGGTGGGTGACAGATTGCAACAGAACTTATCTCTCGAAGCCTCGCCTCTGCCGCCGTACCTCGAACGTCTAGTCGATGAATTGCGCAAACAGGAGCGTCATCCAATTGATGGCGTCGCAGCGCCCGCTAACCGTTTCCTTCATGCGACGCGACGGGTAGTCGCGGCCGTCTGAGCGCGTAGGGCTGTGCTGAACCTACAGCCTATTGCGGCTCTCGCGGCGGCTGCTTGATTTAAACATGTCACTGAGGGTCGTCCTCTTCCTCGACGAGGGTTAACAACCGGAGCGTCAGGAAGGTGAACAGCGCGATCGTCACCGCGACATCGTAGCTGCCGAGCCCGACCGAGACTCCGATCGCGCCGGTGGCCCACAGGCTCGCGGCGGTCGCGGTACCCTGTACCATATTGCCCTGCTTGAGGATCGCGCCTCCGCCGATAAAGCCAATGCCGGTGATTAGGCCTTCGATGACCTTTGCCATCCCGTCGGGCGAGGACGCCAGGAGGTGTTCGCTGGCCTGGATGAAGCCGCAACTAGCCAGCGCGACCAGCGGAAACGTACGAAGCCCCGCGCTGCGCGCCCGCTTTTCGCGGTCCCACCCAATCGGCACGGCGAGCGCGAACGCTGCCGCCAGCGTGACGAAATGAACGCCTATCTGGAAACTGTTCAAGGCAAGTCCCTGAATGAAAGTCATGAGCCATTAGACCAAGGAGATGGGTACCTCGGCAATGCGGCGTAAGGCTTCATCACAAGCCTCCGGCAGCTTCGCCCACTGTGCATTCACTTCTGGATCCCAGTCGATGCCGTGAAGTTCAAGTCAGACGCTGAACGAGTCCGCTGTTGGCCTTAGCGGACTCTGCGCCGCTGTTCGCGAATAATTTATGAGTACACGCTCTGAAAAGAGGCCGCCAACTGAGGCGGCCTTTACTTTGCATCAATTGAGATGTTTGCGGGCGGCGGCCTCTTGAGGCGCCAATACCCGATGAGGCGCCAATACCCGACCAACGCGCGCCACTCGAACGCAGTGACGATGACGGCAATCAGCGCAGTACCTAGCCCACCATGTCAAAATCATTTGGAGCATCGAATCACCGCGGCCGTGCCGATGTTCCTAAGTGCCAAAGTGAACAACTGTTCCGAAGCTTTATTTGGTCGGCTCTAGTCGACACCGACGTTGAGGTCTCTTCTGCACTGCAAGACTTCATCGCTGCCAACGCCACAACACGCTTCGACATGCAGCTAGCGCTGCCCTTGCGCGGAGTCGCCTGATGTCCAGCGAGGATGAGCCGGTGGCCGCCGGTGCCACGACCACGACGTGCGAAAACTGTGACGATCTCGGCTGGGTTTGCGAGAACCATTTGGACCGCCCTTGGGACGGCCCACGCGCCTGCACCTGTGGCGGCGCCGGCGCACCCTGCCCGGTCTGTAACGTGACTGGCGAAGGTGACGTGCCGCGGATGCCGGAAGGCTTTCAGGCGGAGGTCGACAAGGACGGCTGGCGGCATTGAGGCGCCTCGTGACAGTTCAGAACGAGGCCCGGCCTGAGCCATATGCTAGACCTTGCGCCCTGAGCGGCTTGGGCGGCAAGCCGTCCATTAAGGCGCCAACGATTTACGCTACTCTCCCAGTGTTGCCTCCATTCGGTAGGACAGCGTTGTGCAAGAGCTCGCGCTTTATCTACGCTTCCCGCCTCGGCGATGACTCTGTGCCCCAATTCCTCAACCATCTCGACAAGCATCATTCGAATGAGCGCTTCATCTTCGACAAGGAGTATCGATGCTTGCGTCATGTCTTGCCTCAATCCCTGCTCGCACCGGCCACCGAGGACCCGTTAAGAGGCTGAGAGACTGCAGTCGTAAGCTGCGCCGGCGCAAAGGGTTTCTGGATCTTCGACAAGGCCTTAGATCGCATCGTCGTCTTCAATCACCAGGACGACAATGTTGCAGGAACGATGGTTCCTCGCAGTTGTTGATAGCTGTATTCACTAGCGTAGAGCATTTGAATGCAGCATTCTCCAAATCGACTGCACTTATTCTGTAGTGTGCCGATCTTCCTTTTTTTAGCCAGCTGCGACGCAAAGCCTGAATGCGATTCTCCGGAAACGCGAAAGGCCATCCTCGATATCGTTTCGGACGATCATCGCAATCCGCTGGTCGAATTCGCCGCCAGGAATTCCACGGCCAAGGTCAGCCTGGAGAACAACAAGCCGCTCTACCTTCTCGGCGAGAAGATCGTGACGACCTCCAGCAGCAATCAGAAGCGCACCTTGCAATGCAGCGGCGCTATTTCAGTCACGGTGGGTGATGTGAAGGCGTCGAAAGAGATCGAGTTTTCCGTACAGAAATCGGGAGACGGCAAGCTCTCCGTTTCGGTCACGCCCTTTCAATTCTAGGGCGTCGCGAGTCGCGGCGACGTCCCGCCAATGTCCAAGGCCGCAAGAATCGCTCGACCGAGGCGCCAAGCGCAAAACCGGCAACGACGTCGCTTGCCCAATGCGCAAGCAGCGCGATCCGCGTCAGCGAAAGTGCGACCGCGATAGCACGCACGGTGCGACGCCGCGCTGGCGGCAGCAGACCCGCTGCGGACGCCAGGGCGCCCATGTGGACGGCATGACCGGATGGAAAGGCATCGCGTGCCCGCCCGGAGACGGGAACGCCATGTCGGTGGCCGACGATTGTCAGCCGGTCGGGTCTGGTCTGGTCGAACGCGGATTTGAGGATATGCGGTAGTACGGCCGTCACCAGTGAGACCGTCAGGATGTGATTTGCGAGTGGGGCCTGCTGCGGCTTGCGGACCTGGACATAAAGCCAGCCTGCCGCCGCCAGTGCGAGCAGCACATGCTCGTCCGCGCCCCAAGTGAGGGCCTTGGAAGCGTCCTCGACCTCGTAGTCGGTCTGAGCCGCGATCTCATCGGCGATCGCGACATCGATCCGTGTAGGTTTGACTGTTACGAGCGCCATCGGTCCGGGCAGGCGTCCAAAGCTGTCGACATGTTCTTTATGACAGCTTTGTAAAGCTCAGGAGCCGGTGATGGTTCCCGAGCTCTCTTTCAGCGATTACGGCTGTCCTGATCCGCCCGCGGAACCATAGACTTGGCCGGTCGCGTAGCTCGCATCCGCTGCGGCGAGTTGGACATAGATCGAGGCGAGCTCAGCGGGCTGGCCCGGGCGGCCGAGCGGCGTCATGCCGCCAAACTTCTCGAGCTTCTCCATCGTAGCGCCGCCCGAAACCTGGAGCGGCGTCCAGATCGGCCCTGGCGCAACGCCGTTGACCCGAATGCCCTTCGAGGCGAGTTGCTTCGCCAGCGACTTCACGTAGTTCATGGTCGCCGCCTTGGTCTGTGCGTAATCGTAGAGATCGGGTGAGGGATCGTAAGCCTGCTCGGACGTCGTGCCGATGATGCAAGAGCCGGGCTTCAGATGCGGCAGTGCTGCCTTGATGATCCAGAACGGAGCGTAGATGTTGGTTTTCATGGTCGCGTCGAAATCCTCCGACGAGACATCGAGGATGGAGGTGCGCGTCTGTTGACGAGCGGCGTTGTTGACGATGATGTCGATACCGCCGAGGCCCAGCATAGCCTGCTCGACCAGCTTCTTGCAGAAGGCTTCCTCCTTGAGGTCGCCGGGAAGCGCAAGGCCGGTACGGCGCTCCTTCTTGATCAGGGCGATGACCTCCTGTGCGTCGGGCTCTTCCGCGGGCAGATAGTTGATGGCGACATCGGCGCCTTCGCGTGCATATGCGATCGCGGCCGCGCGGCCCATGCCGGAATCGCCGCCTGTGATCAGCGCCTTGCGGCCGGCGAGCCGCCCGGAGCCCTTGTAGCTGGTCTCGCCGTGATCGGGACGCGGCTCCATCTTGCCGGCGAGGCCGGGCCAGGGCTGTGACTGCTTCTTGAATGGTGGCTTCGGATAGCGGGTGACGGGATCGACCAGGTCCTGCTCGGCCATATCAGTGTTTCCTTTCGCTGTTGAAGATGCCAGCGAAGCCGCAGCGAGCGTCGCGCTCGCCGCGCGGACGATCTGCCGGCGGGATACGGAAGTCTTGTCTCGATGTGCCATGAAGGGCTCCGCGACTTTGCAGTCTCAACCAGCGGAGCGGAGTATCGTTGCTAAACGAGGGCGCCGGATCCCATTTGAGGTCCACAATCCCTCAGCTGCGCTGTAGGGAACGCCACAACCTTTGATGAGTTGCCCTTACGGTGCCCGAGCGTTTGTGGGAGCGTCTTATCTTTAAAGACGACAACATCGAACAGGACGAGCTGCGAAGCCCATATTCGCCGTGGGCCCATCTACCACCCCCGAACATCAAGCCTGTGACGGAGAGTTTCCGCTGCGATGTGCTGATCGTTGGCGCCGGCATCACCGCCGCTCTGGTCGCCGAACGCCTGACCCGGCAGGGCCGGCAAGTGGTGGTGATCGATCGTGAGCTGCCGAGCCTCGGTAGCACGGTCGCAAGCACGGCGATGCTGCTGTGGGAAATCGACCGTCCGCTTCTCGAACTCACGCAGCTCTACGGGTTTGAAAAGGCAATTCGCTGCTATCGCGCGAGCCACGGTGCAACGCGGGCATTGATGTCGCTCGTCGCGCATCATGGAATTCCCTGCGAGATGCGGCCGCGGCTTTCGCTCTATCTTGCCATGGGCGATAGTCCAAAACTCATCAACGACGAGTATGCAGTCAGGTCCCGCGCCGATTTGCCGTCTCACTTGCTCGACTATGCCGGATTGCTGCAACGTTTCACGGTCGGCCGGGCTGCCGCGATCCTGTCAAGCGATGCGGCCGACGCCGATCCCGTGCGACTGACGCGCGGCCTGCTCGGCATTTCTGTCAAGCGCGGCGCTCGTCTGCTCAAAGCCGATGCGATTGCGTTTTACAGCGCCGGATCGGGCGTGACTGTCGGTCTTGAGGGCGGACTGTCGGTTGAGGCGTGCGACGTGGTGCTTGCGACCGGTTATGTGATGCCGGACATTGTGCGCCCTAGAGCCCAAAAACCAGCGTCCAGCTGGGCGATCGCAACGGTCCCGCAGCCACACAATCTCTGGCCTGAGCAAGCACTGATCTGGGAGGCGTCTCAGAACTATCATTATGCGCGTACGACAACGGACGGCCGGATCATCATGGGTGGCGAGGATGATGACACTCTCATTCAGCCAGACGCCCGCGATGCAGCGACGCCGGACAAGGTGAAGGCGCTCAGGGCATCTCTGAAAGCGCTTTGGCCGCAGGCATCCGGCGATGTGGCCTTCAACTGGTCGGGCGCCTTCAACACCACCAGTGACGGGCTACCCCTGATTGGGAGAGTTCCTGGTTGCAGGAATGTCTTTGCTGCTTTCGGCTACGGCGGGAATGGCATCACATTCAGCTTTCTCGCGGCAGAGCTGATCGCCAGCCTGCTTTCGGGAGGCACTTCACTCCTACTTGATGATTTTGCGATCGACCGTGACGTCGTCGGCTGAAGAATAGAGCTGGGCGTGAGGACAGACCAGCTGCACCGCATTCACGCAAGCGATGGGCCATAAGGTGACGTAGCAAGATGGTGAGCACGAAAGAGGCCGCCAACTGAGGCGGTCTTAATTCCGCAATCTTTCGATCTTGACACCATAGTTCTACGTCGCACCCATCAGCTAAGGATCTGGCGCGCTTCTTGGCTTCGACCTCGTCCTCAGGTGCTGCCACTTCGCATTTCCGGGCTCATGGGCGTGCCGTTCCGAAGGATGGAACTAAACTGGCTTTTTACCATTTGTTTTGCGCGGTAGTTCTCTCGCGGCGATCTCGAAACGAGGTTCGCTATGACCTCCAGGTCCTCGATCAGTTGGCTCGGTGCGCCGCTCGTCGCTTTTTTTCTGACCATCTGGCCGTTAGTTTCGTCCGTACATGCTGTTGAGGACGCTGGAAAGGTTGGCGTGGTGTCCTTTGGCCTGTTCGGGGATCAAGGCGTGTTTAGATCCGAGGCGACCAGTGCAGCTCAGGTCGTAGCCGGCCGTTTCGAGACTGGCCCGATCAATGTGGAGTACAATTCCAAGAAGGGCGGAAATGCAACGATCGAAGCGCTGACCAGGTCGTTGCAGGCGGCAGCCAACCGCTTGGATGCTGAGAAAGACGTTCTCTTTTTGATTCTCACCTCGCATGGCTCTCCAGACGGCCTCGCAATCAAGGCGGGGCGGCACACAGAGACGCTCACGCCATCTCGTCTCAGCAACATGCTCGCGAAAACAGGTGTGCGACACAAAGTGGTTGTCATCTCGGCTTGTTATTCCGGGGTCTTTATCCCGCATCTGGCGAATCCCGATGTGCTGGTCATCACCGCGGCCGATGCCAACCATCCGTCGTTCGGCTGTCAGGACAAGGCCAAGTGGACCTATTTCGGCGACGCTTTTTTCAACGTCGCGCTCCGGAAAGCCGTTAGTCTGAAGGATGCGTTTCTGGATGCGCGCTCACTCGTCCGGAAGCGAGAATTGCGGGAACACTTCGAGCCGTCGAATCCCCTCATGGCAGGCGGCGCAGACGTGCTGCCGTTGCTCGTCGGACGCCCTTGAACAACCGGCCACGAGCCCTGAGGCGATTCCTCGCAGGCGTGCACCCGCAATGCACATCCCATCACTGTTTCGTGGAACAAGTCGCTTTATCAAATTCGCGAGTGCGCCGGGCAAATGAACTCCCCGCCGCACGACGCGTGCCGCCGATCTTAAAGTGTTACCTTCTGTCGGCGTTGCTCACGTTTGGGCCAATTGTTTGTAGCTTGTCACCGTAGCTACTCGCGCATGCCTCATAAGGATCGATTAAAATTGCTGGGGTTTCAGCGCCTTGGTCGCTCCAGTTGGAGGAGCGGTGATCCGTCGTACATAGCTGCTAACACAATCGCATTGCAATCGCGGCGAGCACGCCGTGCTGCTTGCTCTGTGATGCGTATGAGAAGATCTGTCACGGCGACTTGACGGCTACCATGCCTCATCGAGGCCGAGTTGCTCGAACACCTCGCGACGAAGCTCAACGAAGTGCGGATCGCCGCGGTGGCGAGGATAGGAATGGCTGTTGACGACTTCGGCCTTGATCCGCGCAGGTCGGTCGCTCAGCACGATGACGCGGCCGGCGAGCAAGAGCGCCTCCTCGACATCGTGCGTGACAAGCAGCGCCGTGAAGCGCGAGCGCTGCCAAAGTGATACGAGTTCCGCCTGCATTGCGATGCGCGTCAGCGAGTCGAGCTGGCCCAAAGGTTCGTCGAGAATAAGCAGCTTTGGATCGTTGACAAGCGCACGCGCCAGAGCCGCGCGTTGCGCCATGCCACCGGAAAGCTGGTGCGGGTAGGCATTTGCGAAGCCCGTGAGCCCCACCAGGCGCAAGGCGTCTTCGATACGCCCGCCATGAGTGCGTAGCAACCCGCGGGCTTCCAGGCCGAGCGCAACGTTGCTCCGTACCGTCCGCCACGGATAGAGCGTTGGATCTTGAAAAACGACGACGCGCGACGGATCGGGTGCTTCGATCTCTCTTCCCTCCGCTAGCAGGGATCCGGTTGTTGGAGTGTCGAGCCCCGCGACCAGCCGCAGCAGGGTCGATTTTCCGCACCCACTCGGACCCAGGAGAGCGACAAATTCGCCGCGGCCGACCTGAAGGCTGATGCGGTCCAATACCGGCAGGGGCTGCCCTTCGAGATCGAAGCTGTGGCTCACTTCGCGGAGCGTTAGCGTCGATCCACGGGCCGCGTGATCGCTTGCGATCGGCGCTACCATCGCACCAGACCTTTCTGCCAGGATAGCAAGCGGTCTCGCAAGCGGAACAGCAGCGTGATCAGCCCAGAGCACAAGAACGCCATGAGCAGCAGCGCGGCGTACATATTGGCATAGGCCGCCCAACCTTGTGCCCATTGCAGGTACCAGCCGAGCCCCGCCTTCACGCCCAGCATCTCGGCTACGACAAGAACCGCAAACGAATTGCCGAGACCCATGAACAGGCCAACAAAGACATGTGGCATTGCCGCCGGAATGGCAACCTTGAGCACGAGGAAGCGCTGGGTTGCTCCCAACGTCCGCGCAATATCGTAATAGGCGCTCTTCACGCAGGCGACACCCGACCAGGTCAGCACGGTGACCGGAAACCCGGTGGCGAGCGCAATCAGGAAAATGCTGGCGCTGAAGCTCGACGGGAAAACGAAAAATGCGAGCGGCAGCCAAGCTGTCGCGGGCAGCGGGCCGATGAACCGCAAAACTGGGTGGATCCAATAACCGGCGAGCCGCGACCAGCCGATCGCGACGCCGGTTACGAATCCCACCGCCGCACCGAGAAAATAACCGGTCGCGAGCAGACGCGCTGAGGCGAAGATGCCTTCAGCCAGTCGCCCCCAATCATCGATTACGACTTCGACAATGGCCTGCGGCGGCGGAAAGAACGGCAACGGCAGCAATCCAAGCTTTGCTGTGACGGCCTCCCAAGCAGCCAAAAACAGCGCGAGCGCGAACAGCCACGGAGAAAGCCGCTGGAGACGCTGAAAAGCAACAAAACGAACGCCGGCAAAGGCTACCAGAGCGAGCGCAAGGGCCAACGCGCCGCAGGCAATGGCGAAGCCGCCCGTGTAGGCCCAATCGCTCTCGGGCTTATCCGGCCAGAGCGCAGCGAGCACGGCGACCATAGACCATGCGGCGGCAACAGACAGTCCGCCGATCAACGACCGAGTGGTCGAACTTTCAAAAAAGCCGAAACCCGATTTCTCTGATGGTCTCGGCACTTCATCGATGACCGAGCTCACTGCGGATCTTCCCAAATCGGCTCAGCTTAGAACGTCAAGATAAATCCGGTCGGCGAACTTGGCCGGGTCAGTGCTTCGCTTGATGACGTTCACTGCTCTGAGTTCATCGGTGTAGAGTAAAAGTTGCTTCTTGAGCTCCGCCCCGACGGGATGCCTGTGGTGAGTATGGCTACGATACATAGTGGCGAGATCCTCTACGGACCCTCTCCCGCCGTAGCCCGAATAGATTGCCGCGGCATCGGCGGGATCGCTGGCAACTCGATCTGCCGCTTCCAGTATCGATCGTGTCAGAGCGGCCGCCACCGGCATTTCGCTTCGGGTGAGGCTGCCACGTACCGCGAGAACGCAGCAGGTGCGGTCGGCGAATTCACCCGTTAAGTTCGTCGCGATCTCGTTAAGTTTACCTTCCTTAAGCCACAGATAGGGCAGCGGATCTATCTCGGCCAGCGCCTGCACTTCGCCCTTATCGACGGCAAGCGCGAGCAGATTGGCCGGGTACTGGCGCCACTCCACCTCTTGGGCCGGATCGATGCCCTTCTTGGCGAGATAGATCGAAAAGAAGTTCTTCGCTGGGCTCGCTTGATCGCTAATGGCGATAGCCTTGCCGCGCAGGGACTCCAGGCTGTCAATATTCGCAGCCTTGGAGCCGAGGAGCCGGATGCAGCCGCCGTGCACACCGGCGGTGATCCGAACGTCGAAACCTTGCTCCAGCGGTTTGAGCCATCGCAGGGCCAATCCCAAACCGGCATCCGCCTTGCCAGTTGCAATCGCCTCCAGCAACTGATCGGTGGTACCGCCGAAATTGACGAAATCGACGTCGAGATTGTGCATGGCGAAGATACCCCGTTCCTTTGCGACTGCCGCAGCGACCGTGCACGCCGCGTTCGCGTTCCAGGCGAGTTTTAGTTGACGAGGTGGGCCCTGCAGCTCTTCACTGTTCGCCGCGGCGCGGCAAATAAGAGGCTCGCCAGGAATATAAGACAGCGATCCAGTCCCGGATGCCGTCAGCGCGCGAGCCGCTCCGAAGATTCCAAACGGCGCCGCAGCGCCGAGGGTGCAAACCAACGTCAGCACCGAGCGGCGGGAGAAGGCGCCCCGCTTCGCTTCGGTCAGACCTTCCGTTATGCTGTTGCCAATCTCGCGCTTTTCCATGTGCCGCTCCAAAACTCGCGTGTGAATGGAATAGAACCGGGCGGCGCTTCGCGGCGCCTTAGCTCACCTCTCCTTGGGCATCATCGGAGCCCGTCGGCTACACAAGTGTGAAGAGGGGCACATTAACGCAAAAAATTGGATGGAGATAGTTGCTCGGCGATCAAGGCTCTCGTCAATCGTGTTGACCTACTCATGGCAACGTCTGTCGCATTTGATCGCGATCGGCGCGAGCATTGAACAACATTACGGCCGTGCGCACGCACCAGCATGGTGTCTGCGCTGCGCGAATTGAGGGCCGTCTGTACCACGAGCATGATAAGGCTGAACTTCTAAGGCGAAGTCCATCATGCTCTGGAATAGTCGGCTTGTCGCAGCAGAACGGAAGCTACTGGTTGGACTTTGCGCATTTGACTCATCGGCTTCCCGCTTCGCTTGCTTGATCCCGGGAATGCCATCAACGTTGCGCCGGGGACACAATTACAAGGAGGACGCATGATTACCGCCGTTGTACGATACAAACTGCCGCCGCAGATCGACTGCGCCGCCTGTCGCGAGCACTTTCACAAGATCGCGCCCAACTTCCGCGAGGTGACGGGACTGATCAGCAAGCACTTCATCTGGTCCGAAAGCGGCTGGGCGGGCGGCGTGTACCAGTGGGAGCGCATCGAAGACGCCAAGGTGTTCTACACCGGGCCGTGGCTCGAGGGCATCATCGAGCGCTACGGCATGAAGCCGCAGATCGATTTTTGCGAGGTTTTTGCGGTAACAGACAACACTCGCGGCAAGGTTGAGCTGTTCAAGGAGGCCGTTGCTCCAAATGACCCCAGCCGCACTGGCGCGTAAAGATGGTGGTTGTATGAGAGGATAGTTGCGGAATCCTCGCGTCATCGTAGGTAGCAAGTCCACGCCGCGACCGAATCCGACGATCACGCTGATCTTGGCTCTTCGGAGACGTGCCGATCAGACCAAATGTCCCCGTTTCGGCAAGAACTGCCCTCCCCGCCAAGCCGCGGTTTGACTCCACCCGGACAAATCTTGCACCGGAGACAAGTAGCTCTTTTGGGTGTCCGGTAAGGCCGCCCCCTCGCCCGACCGATTAAGCCTTCGACCGCTTTAGTTGAATGTTTGCAGCCTCAATTTGAGCGATCCGTCGGCTTGGCGTTCGAAGACGTGCGTCGCTAAACCACTGAAGGGAGACGGCTTGCCCTCCTTGTCCTTACCCGTAGCGCTCCACTTGGCTATGCCGAAGACTACCTTGTCGTCTCCGCCGGCATCGATCATCTCCAACTTGTGATCCGTCACACCGCTCGCGAAGAGTCCGGCAAAGAACTTCTCGATCTCGGCCGGACCCGACGCGACCTGTGTGGGCGGCATCAATTTTGCCGTCGCGACATAGGAGGCGCCGATGGCTTTCTCGTCGTGCTTGTTGAATGCAGCATCCCAAGCGGCGTAAGCCTTCGCCACGTCCGCCTTGGCGTCCGCGGCCAACGAAATTCCCGGCGCGCCGAGCAGACAAATGAGCAGTGTTGATGTTTGAGCCAACTTCATAGGATACTCCTCTGTTGGATAACCCTTTCCGAATGATTAGATCATCTCTCCCGGTCGTCTGCCGCGGCTGCACTCCCGCCAGCATGACGACGCCGTCACCGGTCGCGCTGTGGCCGGCCATTGTTTCATTACGAAAGAGGTGCAGGCGATGGCAACTTCAACGGCGCCGTTCACCTCGGGAGTCCATCTCGCGCGTCATGACATCGCTAATGCAGCCGATCCACGCGCCGAGCTTCAACCACCACGACCAGTTTTGCGAAGGCAAAGTCAGCTGGTTGCCGGAAGAGTCCAGCCAATAGTTCGCGGAACAGCAATTCCGGGCAATTACCGTCAACCACGTTGACAAATGGGAGAGTGCGAAGGCGCACACACTGCCTAGACCGGAAATCCCTTGCGCTGGTCACGATGCAATTCGCTTCTTTGGCCCTTAGCTGTTCACCGGCTCAAACGCCGTGATGTCGGCTTTAGGACTTTGATCGGACCAAGGTGAGACGGCGCCGCGATGCTCGACCCATGGCGGACTTACTTACGGTGCTATTGATTTCCCAGCGAGGATTATCCCGCCGGTCCGGGAATGAAGCACCTCCACAAAGGGGTCATTCTTCCATTGTCGTATGACGGCCACCACCAAACCATCGCCCTGCCGCTGAGGTTCTGCCCGTTGACTACGACAGAGTTTGGCACGTCAAACCATTGCCCGGGTTCGTTTGGCCGATGCGGATGCTTCAGAAGGACTCTATAGCCATTTTTTGCCATATCCCACTCGGCCTCCGCCTGTTGGCCGTCCCCACCATCACAGCACGGCTCACCTGCCCTATTCTTGAGACTTTTGAACCAAGCGTTCAGTTCAGGTCGCATCAGGTCATGTGAATAGGCTGTGTTGATGCCGAAAAATGTGACCGCACACAATCCCACCATGCCGGCTACGATCAACCGATAAAGATGCACTGGGTGTCCATTGGAACTGGTCATGGAAACCTCCGTTTCCTAGCCCGTTTGCGTGGGTCATCGGAAGCGAGCGAAGGTTCAACCGGAAGTACACTTAGGTGCCGATCAATTCCTCGGCATGCTTTGCTTTTTGACGTGACGCCGAGTCAATTTGGCTTCTTGCCCTAACAGCGAAGTGGCGAAGCCCCTCACTGTGGTCAGCTTAGTGGGGCGCAGCGGACGAGATTTGCTTACGCTGAGTTGTTCGCTTTTGACCTGAGCGGAAGTGCCGGCGCTGATCGTTCCGCAGCGGCCAAATGGCGCGTTTCAGGAGCTCAAAAGGAGGCTAGGATAACTACGTGCAAGACCTCAGCGCAGACGCCGGCCTCCGGCTACTCCGCGGCTGGCATCAGCGAAAACTCATGGAGGATTTCGCGATGAAATCGCTGGCGCATGTAACTCTATTTGTCCTCGCGCTTATGCCGAGCTACGCCTTCGCTCAACAGTCAACCGGCCACAAGATGACCGACGAGGAGCTGATTAAGCTGTCCTTGTCCGCGGCACCCCAGGCCATCGCCAAAGACGCAACGATCGTCGCTATGGATCACGACGGCAAGATGCGGACCTTGCGCAAAGGAACTGGGCAGTGGACGTGCATGCCGGGCCATGCCGATCCGGCCAACCCCGACCCGATGTGCGGCGATCAAAACGCGATGGAATGGGCGACGGCATGGATGGAGCACAAGGAGCCACCGGCGAATAAGGTAGGGTTCATGTACATGCTGCAAGGGGACGGAGGCGCAAGCAACACCGACCCCTATGCAACAAAAGAAGAGCCCGGCAACAATTGGATCAAAACCGGCGCACACGTAATGATCGTGGGCTCTGGCGCTAAGATGTTGGATGGTTATCCACGCGACGCGAAGGCCGACCCAACGAAGCCCTATGTGATGTGGCCTGGCACGCAATACGAGCATTTGATGCTGCCGGTCCGCTGATCTCGCGATCCTGCATCCGCGCCAGGACGGTTTTGTGCGGAGCGCGCGCGATGAAACGCGCGTCCCTATCGGTCCTGCTGCCCCCGATGAGTCCGCTTGCGGCCCCTTAGCGGACTTCGTGAAGAGTCGGCTTCTGCGCCGCTGTTGGCGAACCTGTCCCGTCGCCTACCAAGCCCTGACGGCAATCAGAGCGATGATGGTCAAGAACAATGCGCAAAGGATGGTCGCTGGAAGTGCAAGCCAATCGGGGATCATCGTCGCCTCCCGAACGGTCGTTTCAAAGTTTATAAGGCCTCAGGATTGCGCCACACTATGAACCGGCCAACACTTTGCAACCACGCTGCATTTTCAATCTTGAGAGATGAGAACCGTCTCATGCCCTCTTGGCGCGAGAGCTGCTCGTGACTGGGGTTCCCGACAGCGAGGAGTGTTGACGCCGGCGCAGTGGGACGAGGCCAACCCGTTGCAGCAGCCAGTGCCGATGGTGCGCGCGGGTTGCGCCGGCCTGGAACCGGAGGGGTCCGAAAGAGTCAAAGTTCCGAGGGCGCGCTGGGAACCATGCTGGTCCCTCGGTCCCCCGGAGATGTGGCCCGGCCTTCGAGCAAACTGGAAAAATGCCCCCAAGGCCGGGCAGCGCCGAAAATCCTCAGAACGAAAGAATAAGCAAAGCCACCAACACGACGTTGAACGCGCTCACCGCGATCACGGCGATATCAAAGAGGATTGGGCTGATCATAGCGCCTCTCCGATCCACATCTACGGGTAGTAGACTGCTCCCGCGAACAGTGGAGGTCTATGCGGTTTGTGCCAGCACGCGAGCTCGATGATTGCTCCCCGCCGTGCCGCGGCCGTCGGCCGCTTCAGTAATTTTGCGGGACGTACGGTTCAACACCCGTTCATCATCGAGAGGCTATGCCCCGCGCTGGGAGTAGTGGCGCGTTGCAGGGAATTCTGGATGTCTATTGCACGGGACGACTTCGACCCCATTGGCGCCATTGTGGACTGGCTCGACGCCTGCCGACGTGGCGATCTCAACGCATTGCTCAACTTCTATGATGAGGGAGCAGTGTTAGAATGCGACTGTGAGGGCGTGAGCGTAACGGGACGAAACGCCATCGCGGCATACTGGGCGCCCAAGCTCGAAACTAATCGCATGCCAGCCTTTACCCTCGATGACGTTGCTCTGACTGGTCACGGCGTTCAGATGGACTACCAAAGCTACGAGGGAAAGCCGGTGCGGCTATATTTTCGCTTCGGTAGCTCAGGCAAAATTATCTACACAAGCTGCGGCCCCAAGGTCCGTAGCGCTGCACAACCCTCGTACAATTAAGCCGAGCGCCGCGACAATGAAGTAACGACCGTCTGGCGTCACTGGATATTTCAAGCGGATTTTCGGCGCGCCCCTGACGGCCTTTTTGCTTTCATCTCTTTAGGCTGCTTCTTGCCCGCTACATGAATCCGAAGGCCCCAGTCCCGGGGGAAGACTGAGGCCCATGGAGATTGGTCACACGGGGGCGCGTTGTGGTGACCGAAGATGAAACACCACGAAGAAGCTTCCGTTCCCTGCCCGCGACCAAGCCTATACAGATCAGCAAGTTCGTATTCTACGATGTCCGGCTACACGAAGCCGCCCATCGGCCGTTGTGTCGGAAAGCCTTCGCGCCAAGGAACAATGTCATGCGATTCGCGTTATACAACTGACAGCATTCATGGTGGCGCTGGTGGTTTTGCGACGCGACTGACCAGCTTGGAAAGGCCCCGTACCTAACGCGGGGCTTTTTCTTTGCATCTGCCTTCGGTCAGGACATTTCACTGTCGGCCAGTTCAACCGGGCAAAACTCGCTACCGCCACAATCGGGAAGGCTCGTGTCGGAGCGAAGACGTAGGTAACTATACGTTAAGAACGTATCGGCATCAGGGTGTAAGCCAGCGGAGCGAAAACTACTTCGGCAATTGAAGTTCGGCTTGCTTGGGCTCCCAAGGCGCCGGGAGGATGACTCGGATTGGACGTGCTTCGGGTGGAGTTTGAGCATTGGACGGTTGAATTTTCTCTTTAGCAGGTTCTGCTAAGGCAACTGACATCAGTGCAGCCAACACCGCGAGAGAGGTTGCCAATAGCCGCACGTCCAACATCGAAGCCTCCTGTATTATTTGGCTCTACAACGCTGGACAGATTAATTGGTTCGCCTCCTCCGAGAGTTGGAACGAACGCATGTGGGCCAACGACGTCGATCCTTCCCCTATGATCGATCAGGCAATCAACGGCGGCTACGCGCCACGCCACACTAAGAGCACTCTCATGAACACCGCGATGGAGAGCTTTCTCCCGTCGTCGAGAGTCGGAGAGCAGCCAAGCGCACTCGACCTTGGCTATCTCAGGCCAGTTGAGTTCGGGCGCACGGTGGGAATTAGCTTAACCGGGTATCCGTCAACCGGAAGCAGCACATTGCTGGGTCTCCAGTACGGCGCGGTGAGGAGCAGCAAAAAAGTCGCTCGTGCAGCCATATACTGTGCCGCTGGTCGGCTGCGCTCAGTACCCTGCAGGACGATTTTACCCGCTTCGCCAGAAACACACCAACGCCAGCCGCGACCGCGCCGTGTGATCGAACTATCAAAGACAGGAAAATCCACATCGCTCATAAGACGCATACTCCAAAACAACCACCTAAAATAGCCACATTAATCAGCAATTGTAATGGGCTAACTTCTTTGGAGGCAGCGGAGTTCCTCCTCTCCATGCGATTGCTTGAAGCTTGAAGTATTTTTCGCGCGTCTCGTAGTCCTGCGAGATCGAGCCAAGGATTCAATTGCTGGTCTATCGGCGAAGACCTAAATCGGCTCTCTGGAAAGCCCGCAAGTCATGTCATCCGCTTCGACTAACAAGATTGCGCTTTTCATCGATGGGGCCAATCTCTACGCGACGGCGAAAACTCTGGGCTTCGACATCGATTACAAACGCCTGCTGGAGGAATTTCAGAGCCGCGGGGAACTGTTTCGGGCTTTCTACTACACCGCAGTCATCGAGGATCAGGAGTTTTCCTCGATCCGTCCCCTGCTCGATTGGTTGGACTACAACGGGCTCACGGTCGTCACCAAGGCGACTAAAGAGTTTGTCGACGCCTCCGGCCGCCGCAAGGTCAAGGGCAACATGGACATCGAGCTCGCCGTGGACGCCATGGAGCTCGCTGAGCACATCGACCAGATGGTCCTGTTCTCGGGTGACGGCGACTTCCGCTCCCTGGTCGAAGCCGTCCAGCGCCGTGGCGTCCGGGTCACCGTGATCTCCACCATCGCGAGCCAGCCGCCGATGATCGCCGACGAGCTGCGCCGCCAGGCCGACGTCTTTACCGATCTCGTCGAGCTGCAGTCGAAGCTTTGCCGCCTCCCATCCGAGCGCCCTGCCCCACGTAATCGCGAACCGCGTGGACACATGCCGAAATTTCTACAAGAGCCGAAAGGAAACGACCCTCCCGGCTAGGCCGTGTACCCATCTGTGGACGCCCCGCGAGATGCAAGTGGTTTTTGACGAGCATTGGCACGTAGTCGGATGCTGCCATCTGTCCGGCCTCTGATGCAATGAAGCTGCAGCCCGTATGGGAGTCCGCGGGCCGGAACCAAATCATAAATGCGTGCTCTTAGGCACGATGGGTACATCTGGTTTTCCGACCCGTCTCGCCGACTGTTGTGCCATACCCTCCTTCGACCGACTACATCTACGACGACCTCAGGTCTGCTGGGCTTACGCCCTGACTGCGACCGGAGCCCTGTAGTTCTCCTGCTTTATAAGTAGCGCCCAGACGATCCGCGCCATCTTGTTCGCGAGCGCGACGGTTACCAGCATGCGCGGTTTGCGAGCCAGCATCTGTTCGAGCCAAGACCCCTTCGGCGCGCCGCGTTTGCTCGCCTGTTGCACGACGGCACTGCTGCCGATGATGAGTAGGCGCCTAAGCGTGCGCTCGCCCATTTTGGAAGTCGCGCCAAGCTTCTGTTTGCCACCTGTCGATCTTTGAAGGGGCGTGAGGCCAAGCCAGGCGGCAAAGTCGCGGCCCTCGGGCTCGCCGAGGGTAACCTCTAGGCCCCGGCTCATCCCCATTTGAGCTGGAGCCCTTTTTTGGGAATTGTATAGGCCCGCACGACGAAAAGTTTCGCAAGAGTTCCTTCACCTTGATCTAGGGATACGGCCGGTGGGCAATAGCGGGAGATCGCTTCGCATGGAAGATGGCGCTCAGCCGTTACCTGGGATGCGAGATACATGAAAATGTCAGGCATAACTTTCGTTGTTTACAATCCGCCCCAGCTGGGGCTCCCGTACCTTGCCGTGATGATTGCACCGAACGGCGAAGTCGTAGCGGTGCCATTCGAAACTCCAGCAGAGGCCGAAAACCACAACATTGAGAGCGCTGCCATGACTACTCGCTATGCGCGCGCGAGCAGTCGCGAATGACGCCCACCATCTTGGGGCCAGCCCCGCTCAAAATCCGCCATCCCCACAAGCACCCCCGTGGTGCGGCTGAACCTTTTCGCCGCGCATCTCTTAGTGGATATCCGGGATTTTGCTGATTCGTCCCGGGCTGGAAGCCGCCGCTCGCGGTATATTTAAGTGGGCGGCGGTTTTGCTTTTCTCAGCGCCACACAACGAAACGGCCTCGCACATCGCCGGTCGTTCGGCGCAGTTGCATCAGCGCGCATTTCCGGTTGTTCCCGATCTTTAAGGCGGGCGTAACATGTGTTCTATCCCGCCCAACACGTCTTCAATAGGAACGCTGGTGCTCGAACAGCATTTGAAACACGCTTCGGGCCAGTCCAATTCGTCCCAGAGCGCTTTGCACATCGCGACTGCGCGGCTCCAGCACGCTCGCAACCCTACCGCTGGAGCCGCCTTTTCGGCGCGCTGAGGCTTTTCCCATGCATGCACTCGTCACAATCTTCGTTCACTTTAGACAGATCGCGACTTGACTGGGGCCAATGTGAAGAATCCAAACAACAATCCAAACTGCGACAGCGGCAAGTGCCGCTACTCCGCAGGAGAGGTCCGGAGCTACCCCGACAGCCATCCTCCGCTGACCCTATGCAGAACGTGCTGGGCGCACGAGAGTGCGCGCAGGAGATTTAAGACTGGCCTGCCTGCGCTGAAGTGGGCGCCGGGCGACGGACGCGTCAGCGACGGTCCTCATATACGGAAGAACTCAGACCTCGGTTGAAAAGAATCCGGAACGGCATTCAAAGAAAGTGATGCTTCACTCGCGGATGCCCAGACCTTGTTTTCGAATTTCCGAAGATGCTCCAGATAAATGCGCTCAACACGATTGAAACGGTGAGCAGGAGCAAAAGGTCACGGACCATGATGTCCTCCCTTTTGCTGTTCAATCGCGGAATAAGCTTAACGTTCCTAGCCGAACCGTTCGTGGCCAGGCTGCAACGGTCACGAATTCGAGGGCTCGCAGCCGGGTGGCGGCGCGCCTTATCGTTGCTGGACGGCTTATGAAATCACCCAGTTGATCAAGCGCCAACTTGTTCATCCGATGGCGCCGATCCACACAACCGAGGCCGCGCCGGCGACGGATAAGAATACGACTGGCAACAGATAGCCATCAGTCCATCGACGGTCGTTGACCGACGAGGTTTGCTCAGTCCTACTGAGCAGGTCGTCCCGTCTCGGAAAGACGGACATATCGGCTGAAGAATGACTTAGAAAATCGCTCATTGATGAATGTCCGTTTAGGGGCGCGCGATCACCGAGATCTCGCTACAGTTTCTCGATCACGACAGCGGCTGACACGCGCAGAAAAGGACCGTTCTGATCTCGCAGTTCGACTTTGGTCACGCCCGGAGTGCCACGGCGCGATCCATCCAAAATCGCCTGACCTAGCAATTCCAGAGCCATCTGCCGGGCCACGCAGGTGTCCGGCAATTCGACGCCCTCGTCGTCGATGATCCTGTCGGCATCACTGAGAATGTCGAAATAGATGGTGGGCATGCGGTGGGAAGAACCGGCAAAAGTACGCAGGGTTCCTGTTTTTCCCGGCTGCCGATTGTCTGCTGGGTGCAGACGTGGTGCCAACGAAGGAACGCCTCAGACAGGATATATCAGCCTGATAGCCAAGACGGTCGTAAACGCGCCAAGGGCGATGACAGCAATTTTGAAATGAAGATCCTTATCCAAGCCACTTGCCTCCACTCACGCCGCGGCGTCAGCCCCTAGCCACTGGCAAATTGGAAAAACCCGGCGGCCCTTGGAGGAGACCGCCGGGCTGATCCGCCGATCACACCACTTCAATGGCTGACAGGCTGAATAAATGGCGCTGGCTCGTCTGTCCGAATCCCGACAAACCGTCTTGGTTTAGTCGGACGTGTGGCCGACAGGCAACGTCCCATCTTGCACTTCCCCTACCGGCTGGAGCCGCTTTTTCAGCCTATGCGTCTATGCCCGTCGTCTCAGTGGTCGAGCGGCTGACCTGTAATCAATGTGTCGCCGTTTCGAGTCCGGCCACGGGCGCCAGATTTCCGGGGCTTACCCGTAAATTTCCCAGTGGCGGGAAAAACTGGCACGAACTGCATAGCCGGACGAAGTTAACCTAAGTTAAGCTTTGGTATGGGGAATGATCTACTCGCGCGCGTTGTTGCTATCGGAGCTGGTGCCGTCACCGTGGCCCTCGTCGCGATCCTCGTCTTCAGCTTTTGATCTGTCTCAACTAGCACACTGATCCCGGACGCACCCTGTCGAGTATCAGGGAGGTCGGGCAGTTGCAGCCGTGGATGCTCCAGACGCTGGCATGGGCAGTGGCGGTTCTCGGCCTGATCGCCATCATTTCCATGAGCCTGTAGGGGCCGAACGACGTCAGCGCCTACTGCATTCGACATCATGTCATCACCGAGGTCGACAAGGACGGATGGCGGCACTGACGTCGTCGAAACGTTAGCTCCGCCAGATCCCTCGGTTGAGCCATTTCCAAAACAACTTACCTGCCACAAAGAGCAGCAACAGCCCGACAACCATATAAGCGATCCAGTCCATCCGGTTTCGTAGCCTCCGGCGAACAGCGCGCTGCGCGTGTTTTTTTACACCCGCCGCCACTACGGATTCGCAATCCATGAATCCGCGCCTTTCTCTCGTCGAAAGCGTTTGAGTTCTGTCTGCTCACGGCCGCCAAGGTGATGCCGACCGGCCCCGACTGGATCCACGAAATCAAATATGACGGCTATCGCCTGCGCGTCGAGCGCAGCGGCAAGACCGTGCGGCTCTTCGCCCGCAACGGCCGCGACTGGACCAGGCGCTTCCCTGGATCGTCGAGGCAGCGCTAAAGAATCGCGAGCAGCAATTCGTCATCGACGGCGAGGCCGTGGTGCTCGGCGTCGACGGCGCATCGGACTTCAACGCCCTGCGCTCGCATAAGCACGATCACGAGGTGCAGCTCTATGCGCTCGACATCCTCGCGCTTGGCGGCGAGGACCTGCGCCAGCTGCCATTGACGAAGCGCAAGGCCAATCTGGCGCGGCTGCTGCCGGCCGGCCTGACGGTTCGTGGCGCCGTTCAAAGCAGGCGCCATTGGCCCTGACCTGTTCTATATGCGCGGTACTCTTGCTTCTGCTGCCCGTCCAATGCTTGAAGCCCGCATTTTGAGTTACTGCGTGTTTACATACACTCGCGTTCGCAAATCGTTCGATGAGTCGAATTCGTTGATCTATCCCTCGGTTGGCCTGAGACGGCCTCATTCCTCCGGGGGTTGTAGGCCCGGCGACGTTAGCCATCCGTCGATATGAGAAGCGGTTTCGAGCTGGCGCAGTTTGAGTTCGAGAAGATCACGCTACGGTCCTGGCGGTGTATTTTTCAGTTCCGCTATGATGCGGGCTCTTTCCACGTCCAGATTGTCGTCAATGTGGGATTGTGAGCGTCGTCCCATGGCACTCTCCTTTCCCTGCGTGAATTGGGCGGGAGCGCGACCGGCGTTCTCATCACCGATCAAAGCACGGTGCCGAGCGGTGAGAGAACCAGTGTGCACCCGGAACCAGAGCGACGCCAGAACAAAAGTTAACCCAGTAAGCGTCTGCCGGGGTGTCAGAAGCCGACTTCGGGCCATCGGCCGGGATGCGGCTGCTATGGGCCTTGGCGGATGACGCGGCCGAGAAGGAACGTGGTGAGACGAGGAAGATCGGGCGGCTGCATACCTGACAAGATTAGCGGAAAAGCCGCCGCCGGGTTGAGCGCGGCGACGGCTTCTTCTTTACGCGCTCAGACGGCCGCGACTACCCGTCGCGTCGCATGAAGGAAACGGTTAGCAGGCGCTGCGACGCCATCAATTGGATGACGCTCCTGTTTGCGCAATTCACCGACTAGACGTTCGAGGTACTGCGGCAGAGGCGAGGCTTCGAGAGATAAGTTCTGTTGCAATCTGTCACCCACCTCGTCACAGATCGACCGGGCAGTCTTATGATCGATGTGGTCCGATATTCTGCTGGTCGGTTCCATATCGCGACCTTTCGATTAGGCCCCACGATTAAGTCAAGTTACAGGGATGCGAAAATGTTTCGCGCACCTTCGAAGAAGGCGATGGCTTCATCGAATGGAATGAAGACACTGTGCGTCAGGCCGATTGCCCTTGTCAGCGCTGACAACCTGCAACCCGCCGAGTTAGTGAAACTTGGCGCGCGACTTTCACACTCAGAATGTCCGTTCCGGGTCACAAGCTGACCAATCGAAGAACTGCACAAGAAGTCGGCTATGGGCCATGTGTGGACGGCTCCAGGTTGGCAAGGGTTTTCCTTACGTATGCGGGCGGTAGTCGGAGCAGCCATGTGTTCGGCCTGTTAGCGCGGTTCACGTGACCGCTGGCCATAATGCCCTCCGCGGATCAGGTCCCGGTCAAAAGCACGCATTCGAAGATGCCATGGCCCAAGTGGGTTGTCCTGATCGCCGGATCGACCGGCGCTGCATTACGTGCTGTTCGCCCTCCCAACCGTTACGTCACACCGGATGTCCGGCGCGATAGGCTACGCCGCGAGCGCGATGGGCTCCCTTGTAGCGCTCACCCCTGGCCATCATAGCCCACGTCATCCGGGCAATCTTGTTGGCGAGCGCGATCGCAGCCACCTTGGTGGGTCGGCGCGTCAGAAGTCCCGTAAGCCAAGGCCGATACCCCGTGCCATGGATCTTGGCATAGCGGATCACGGCGAGCGCGCCAGCTGTAAACAGGCTGCGCAAATAGCGGTCGCCTTGCTTGCTGATACTGCCAAGCTTGTCCTTTCCACCTCCACGAGCCCCACCCAGGCCGAGAAGTCTCGTCCCGATCGGAAAGCCTTGGGATCGGCAATGCCGGCGACCAGAGCTGTTGCCAGCGTCGGCCCGACGCCGGGGATTGCGTCAAGCCGCTCGTTCGTCTCGCTTGATCGGTGCCAGGCGATGATGCGTCGGTCGAACTCCAGGATTTGGGCCTTCAGTGCGCGCAATTGACTGCCGAGAGCAGCAACACAAGCACGGGCCACCCCGGGGAGCCGGTAGTCGGCTCTATCGGCGACGATCTCCAGCAGTTGCTCGACACCCCTGCGCCCGACAGGGGCGACAATCCCGAACTCGGCGAGATAGGCCCGGATTGAATTGATCAAGGCAGTCTGCTGGCGGATGAAGAGATGGCGCGCCCGGTGAAGCATCAGGCAGCTCTGCCGCTCGACCGTCTTGGTCGGTACAAACCGCATGATAGGTCTCGTAACCGCTTCACAGATCGCTTCCGCGTCGGTGCTGTCGTTCTTTTGCCGCTGACGTAGGGCTTCACATAGGCCGGTGGCATCAATCGTACCGTATGCCCCAGCGCCTGCAGCTCGCGAGACCAATGGTGCGATGATGCGCACGCCTCGATGCCTACCAGGCATGGCGCCAGCTTCTGAAAAAATGCCAGGACGTGGCGGCGCCTCAACTGACGGCGCAGGACCACCTGGCCGGCCGCATCAACGCCATGCACTTGAAAGACCGACTTGGCGATATCGAGACCGATTGTCGAAATCGACTGCATAGGCTGCTCCTCCGAATCGTGGGAGCCTCAAACGGCGCCCACTCCTTGGCACTCTCGTGCCGGTGGAGGAGCCGTCCACAGCATCAGAAGCGGACACGATGCGCAAGCTGTGCTGGTCCCGCAAGCAGCGATTAGCTTACGATTTCAGGCCGGTCCACGACGATAGCCAGGACGGTCGTTTCCCTCCGAAAAAGCCGCGCAACTAGAGGCTGTCGAGGATGCTCCGCACCTTTGTGGCAAGGTCTTCGATATTGAACGGCTTCGAGAGAAGGCTCGTGCCGGAATCAAGAACGCCATTATGCACAATGGCATTGCGGGTGTACCCGGTAGTGAAGAGCACCTTGAGACCAGGCCTTAATCCGACCAGCACCTTGGCAAGCTCGCTCCCGGTCATTTCCGGCATGACAACATCGGTGAAAAGCAGATCCGGGGAAGCGCCGGCTTCGACCTTTCGAATTGCTTCCCGTGCGCCGCCCGCTTCGATGACCGTATACCCGAGCTCGCGCAATGTTTCGCAGGATATAGCGCGCACTCGGTCGTCGTCCTCAACCACCAGGACGACCTCGCGGCTATGACCGGTTACGCCGCCCCGCCCATCCGGTACCGTTTCGGCCAATGTGGCTTCGTCTCCTTGGTAACGCGGCAAGTAGATTTTGACGGTTGTGCCAACGCGCGGTTCCGAATAGATCTTGACGTGCCCGCCCGACTGGCGAACGAAGCCATAGACCTGACTTAAGCCGAGTCCCGTACCTTTGCCCACGTCCTTTGTCGTAAAGAAGGGATCGAAGGCTTTCGCGAGCACATCGGCATCCATCCCCGTACCGTTGTCGGTCACACAGATGAGAACGTATTGGCCGGCGCCAAGCGCGTACTCGCGCGCGTAACGGTCGTCCACCGAGGCATTGCCGGTCTCTATCGTGAGTTTGCCGCCGGTCGCCATCGCGTCGCGTGCATTGACGGCGAGATTGAGCACCGCACTTTCCAACTGAGCTGGATCAGCCTTGACACGCCATAGGCCTGCCGCCAGTACCGTTTCGACCTCGATCAGTTCGCCGAGCGAGCGGTCGAGCAATTCGCTCATACTCGAGATCATTTTATTGATGTCTAGTAGTTCGGGTGCGAGCGGCTGCTGGCGCGAGAAAGCGAGCAGGCGTTGAGTAAGTGTGGCGGCGCGATTGGCTCCGTCAATCGAGCCATCAATGAAGCGGTCGATATCGATTTCACCTTTGGCGAGTTTGCGCTTTGCGAGATTGAGGCCGCCGATGATGACGGCCAGCATATTATTGAAATCATGGGCGATGCCGCCCGTGAGTTGGCCAACGGCTTCCATTTTTTGCGACTGACGCAACTGCTCTTCAGCCTTCAGGCGTTCGGAGATTTCTCTGGCGACGCGTTCCTCGAGTTCGGCGTTGAGCGTCTGCAGATTGGTCTCGGCGCGTCTGCGCTCCGAAAGTTCGCGCTCGGCTGACTGGAAGAGACGCGCATTATCGATGGCCGTCGCAGCGTGGCCGGCGATGCCGAGCAGTGCCGTTTCGTGCTCGATCTGAAAGCGCCCGGGGTCCGCATGACCAAAGAACAAGCCGCCGAGTACTTCGCCTGATCGCGAGATGACCGGGACCGCCAAGTAGGAACGGACCGGAAGATGGCCTTCAGGCATGCCCTTCCGCGGCGCATTCTTTCCGTAGCGAAGGTCCTTGAGGATATCGTCGGAGCGGATTACTGCGGTTCCATTAAAGGTCGGCTCGAAGACGGCCGTGTTGCGCGGCATCGGAAAATTCTCGAAGGCCGACCGCGGGACACCGGATAGCGCATAGAGCATATAGCTGCCGCCATCGCCCGTAAGCACGTTGTAGAAGAAAGCGCCGAACTGAGCGCCGCTGAGCTCAACGCCGGCATCGGTGACGATTTGCACGATCTTCTCGAGGTCACGTTCGCGGGCGACCGAGGCGCCGGTATCGTTGAGAAGCCGGAGATGTCGCTCGGACCTTTTTTGATGAGTTATGTCGATCACGGTGCCAATGAAGCGCACAGCGCGCCCACCCGCGACGATGGCTTCGCCCGTCGCAGCGAGCCAGCGTTCGATACCGTCCTTGATACCGATCGTTCGGTATTCGATGTTGTAGGCTATCGAGCCCGGAGACAAGGCTTTGGAAACCGCCTCATGAACACGATCGCGGTCTTCGGGATGCAGGCCGGCAAGAAAGGCATCGTCATAGGTAACATCTGCATTCGGCGGCAGACCGAATAGCGCTTTGCAGCGTGCGTCCCAACGCAAGATGTTACGGACCACATCAAAGTCCCAGGTACCGATGCCGGCCGCCTTGTTGGCGAGAAGCAGGCGCTCGGCAGCCTCACGTGCGGCTTCCTCCAACCTGACGCGCTCGATATGGGCCCAGGAGCGTTCGGTCACCTCGCTGAGGAGAGCCAACTCGCGTAGTGTCCATTCATGAGGGCTCTTGTGGTGGATGGCCATCAGCGCCGTAAGCTTGCCTTCCTTGATAAAGGGCATGCAAATGGTGGCGCCTATGCCGATACTCTGAAAGGTGGCCGCCTCCTCGGGCGCTAGTTCTTTCCGATTATCGTTTATGATGAGAGGCCGACCCGCACCCAACTCCCGCACGGCTTTCTCGCCAAAGTCAGCGAGACTATAGTGACCAAGGATATGCATGGCGCCGGGCGCCGCCCAATCGCCGCGGATCGTGAAGCCGTCTTCGTCGGCATCCATATCAGCGTAAGCGCAACTCGAGACGCCGAGGTGTTCTCCGAGCATGCGGGTGGTGACCGCAAGTACGTCGTCGGCGTTGTGGCTCGCCGCCGTTCGCTTGCCGAGCGCATCCAGGAACAGAAGACGCGCCTCGTTTTCGCGGATGGTTGCTTCGGCGCGACGCCGCTCGACGGCGGTACGGGTCCGCTCGGCCACTTCGCGAATGAGCTCAAGCTCCACCTCGGTCCAAATGCGAGGCGTGGCATTGTTGAGATAGAGGAGCGCTACGACCCCGTCGGGCTCCGTAACCGGCATGTTCACAAGCGCGCGTGCCGAAATATCCTCAAGCGCCTTGGCGCGGTCACCGACGCGCGGATCCTGCTCGGCATCCTCGCAAACAACCGTGTCGCCGCGCTTGAGATCTTCGACATAGCTACCGTAATCGCGGAAATGCAGAGTGCCGGCGAGGGTTTTGATGCCTGGGGCATTCCAATCCCTAGTGATGGTGATGGTCTCGCGGGCGGTGTCGATGGTACCATAGCCTGCCCGACTGACATTGAGAGTCCGACCCAGCAATTCCGCGGCTGCATAAGCGAGCTCGTCGGGATTCTGAATTTCTCGGATGCATTCGCCCAAAGTGGCGAGCAATTCGGCGCGGCCAAGCGCCGAGACCGTTCTTCCACCCTCCATCATTGGCCCCGTCCCGTCGACCGCCCTTGCCCGTGCATTCGCATCCGAAACCCTCTGCCCTTTCGGTTCCCACAACCGCGAAGCCGCTGAAAAGTTTCGTCTAAATTTGCAGCGCCGGCGGGCATCGCGATGCACAAGTCGACCTTGTCCACCTTTGCACATACGTCATCTCAACTCCTAGAGGCGGACGATTGGAGGTACCAAGCAGGTCAGCAACGGGTCACAAACGGCCATCCCGCGCGGTCCGCAATTGAGTCCGCTGGGAGGCAGAAAGCCGACGACACGAGCGATCGAGGAAGGCAGCTGAGGGCCCGCATCCGGGCTTTCAAGTCGACAGCGCGGGCTAATCAATCACCTTGTTAACACGCGCCAACGGCCGAGGTGGGATTTCAAGGATAATGCTTTTCGCTGTCTCAGGGTTGCAGCAGTGACAGGAGTCTTTGACGGTCCTGGTCGCGCAGGCGCTGGCATTCACGCAAGCGTTCTAGCTCCTTTTCAGCACTTACAGTATTCCGACCTTCCTTCTTCCAAGTCGAGAACCAGCCTCTCCTGTTTTGCAAGCTGGCGCTCTCCTGCGATCACATCGCGTTCAACACGGCTCAGTTCATCATAGATCGAGGTCCTGTCCATCGAAGCACTCCACGTGTTCGATCAACCCGATCGAGGTTTCGCCGTTCCTTCTCCTTTACCGTTTTTTCCCGATTCATTTTGACGCCACCGCCAAGTGGCGAGGTTGTCATACAACGGCGGTCCATCCGGGACAAAGCGGGTAGCGCCGAAGTAACAGCTGTCGATTACGAGAACTGTGATGGGAATGTCTGCTCTACGGGAATCGTGTCGTTTTTTTTCAGTCGATCCGAAACTTCCGGGCTCACCCCAACCTTCGAACAAAGTCGCGCAGTGTGCCAACTGAGGCGATGGGCAATAGCCGCCCCAAAGCATGGCGGACTCATGTTATGATGCCACCCGATAGTTCAGTAATTGGGAGGACAGCAGCTTGGCACAAGCGAACCTTGAAACTTTCAAATCTATAATTGACCGTGGTTTCTCGCGGGGTGATCTGTCGGTCGCGGGTGAAGTTGCGCGACGCGGCTGTTGGAGCATCGGGGGGTGACCGCGACTATTGCCATCACGGCGACAGCGGCGCCAACTAATCCGATCTTCATCCCGAACTCCAATCATTAAGTCGATGACGGTTCAATTCGGAAGGACCGTCGAAGTTTCTGTTCACCTGTGGCGCCAATGGCGAGCTCGGGGCCTATCGACGACGAGAAGGCCATTGGCTCGGCAGCCGGGCTCAACCCGTCGAGATCGGAATCTCGCCGCCCTCGATGATCTCCGGAACGATATCCTTGAACAGGCGCACCGGAACGGACTTCGCCGCGGGCACCTTACTGCCTTCGGCATAGTGCCACAGTGGGATCAGCCCATTGCATTCGGGGCAGTAGCCCGCAACGCTCTTGCGCGGAATATTGTAGGGCACGACCTGAAGCTCGCTCAGGCTGCGTTCCCGTCCGGATTTGCGTACTTCACGGCCCGCTCGATCGCGTCGTCGTTCCTGAAATGGGCGAGACACTCGCGCTTGAACTCACCAAACTCAATACGGTCGGGAGCCCTCACGAAGTCGGTGCAAGCGAGCAGCCGGTCAATTATCGGTCCGGTTCGGGCTCCGCGAGGACCTTTGAGAAGGCCGCGTGCGACCGAACTATAGTCGAGAACAGGCGTTGACTGACCATGTCAGACGCATTCGACTATTTCCGGGCGTACGCCGTCCGGGCTCTCTGCAAGGCGCGATCGATGCCGAAGGGCAGGATGAAGTCTCTGCAGTTTGTGGCCGGCCAAATCTATAACCTCCTCAAGAAGGAGGCGGCTTATGGCCCTAACCCGCAGCACCTGGAAGACTTCCGGGCCGCGCAGAAGCTCGAGAGATCTCTGGATAGTCGGCCCAACGACGAGCCAACCGCTCGAAATCACTTTGCTGCAACGACTGCTCATCGTGCTGGACAGGAGGCTCGTTGAGTGGCCTGCCTCGACGCTCGCACCGTAGCAGGTCTCCTGCGCGAGTACGCGCAGCGGACCGCGTTGCGCGGCGGCAATCCTTACCGGGCGAAGGCCTACGCGCGCGCCGCGGACAGCCTGGCAGCTCTCGCCCTCCCTCTCGACGTTCTCGTCGACGAGGGTCGCCTCACCGAAGTGCCCGGCGTGGGCGAAGCCATCGCCGACATCATCACCAAGCTCCATCGGACCGGGACGCATCCGAGCCTCGAGAAGCTGCAAAACGAGATCCCGGCCGGCGTTCTGCAGTTGTTGGCGGTGCCAGGACTGCGGCCGGACAAGGTGATCCGCCTCCACAAGGATTTGGGCATTGCCTCGCTCGCCGAACTCGAGGCTGCCGCGAAGGACGCCCGCATCAAGAAGGCTAGAGGGCTCGGCGCTGCGCTCCAGACCAAGTTCCTACTGAGCCTGGCCATCGCGAAAAGCGGAGAAGGCCGCCTTCACTTGCACCGTGCTGCCGCCCTGCTCGCGCACGCCAAGGACTCACTTCGCAAGGCCCGACCCGAACTCAAGCGCGTGACAATCGCCGGCGACTTCCGCCGAGGCTGCGAACTCGTCGGCGACCTCGCGATCGTTGCGGAAGTTTCCAAGCGCGCCAAGATGTCGGAGCCGCCTGCGACCGACGGACTGCGGATCCGCTTGTCCGACCGCAAACACTTCGGGGCCGCCCTTCTCTTCGCCACCGGCTCCGCCGCGCACCTCGAGCGGCTCCAAGCCTTAGCCGCCGAGAAAGGAATACGTTTGGAGGCCGACGGCTTGCACAAGGGCCGCACCTTGGTCTCCAGTGACGAATCCGACATCTATCGCGCGCTCGGCCTTCCCTTCATCGATCCGGAGCTCCGGGAAGGGCGGGAAGAGATCGAGCTGGCCCTGAAAGGCAAGTTACCGAAGCTGGTCACCGACAATGACCTGCTCGGAATCCTTCACTGCCACACAGACGCCTCGGACGGCACCGAGACCCTCGAGACGATGGCTAAAGCGATCCGCCAGCGCGGGTTCGAGTATTTCGGGGTCGCCGACCATTCCAAATCTGCGCACTATGCCGGCGGTCTTTCCGTAGAGGAGATCGCGCAGCAGCACCTGGAAGCCGACCGCTTGAACAGGCACTTCGGCAAGGATTTCCGGATCCTCAAGGGCATCGAGTCGGACATTCTGGCCGACGGCTCGCTCGACTACGACGATGAGGTGCTTGAACGCTTCGACTTCGTCGTCGCCAGCATCCACGGTCGCTTCAAGCTGGACCGAAAGGCGCAGACGCAGCGCCTGCTGCGCGCCGTTGCCGATCGTCACACGTCCATCATCGGCCATATGACCGAGCGGCAGCTTCAGCGGCGGCCGGGCTACGAAATCGACGTCGAGAAGGTGCTGCGCGCCTGCGCCAAACACGACGTTGTCGTGGAGATCAATGCCCATCCATGGCGGCTCGACCTCGACTGGGCGCTGGCACCATTCGGCCCTCGAGTTCGGCTGCATGATGAGCATCAACCCCGATGCCCATTCCGTCGACGAGCTCGATCACATGCACTGGGGCGTCGAGATGGCGCGCAAGGGCGGCGTACCACCGGACCGGATCCTGAACGCGATGACGTTGCCGGAGATCACGCGCTACTTCCGACAGAAGCGGCGCTCGCTCGCAAGGGCGGCCTGATGTCGCACGCGCACGACCTCTCGCTCGAAGGAAGGGTGGTGGCGGTCGCCGCTGATCGCGGGCACCACTTCAGCAAACCGACAGAGGACCACATAGTGCTGGTGGAAGGCCATGGCGTGGAAGGTGATGCCCACGCCGGCGCGTTCGTCCGGCACCGCTATCTGGCCCGTCACCAGCCCCGCCTCCCAAATCTGCGGCAGGTCCACCTGATCCCGTCCGAGCTCTTCGCAACCCTTTTCGCGGATGGCTTCAAGGTCCGACCGGGCGAACTCGGCGAGAACATTACCACCGCCGGCTTGGACCTCGAGCGGATGCCGCTCGGGACGTTGATCGAGTTCGGAACGACGGCGGTCGTAGAGCTGACCGGGCTCCGGACGCCCTGCGTCCTCATCGACCGCTTCCGAGCCGGTCTGAGGCGGCATGTGCTGTCGTCGGCAAAAATGGGCCCTCCGTTCAAATGCGGGGTGCTGGGCGTGGTGAGGTTCGGGGGAAGGGTCGCGCCTGGCGACACCGCGCGAATTCGGCTTCCTTCTGTCTTTCATGGTCTACCGTCCCTCTAGGCTGGACGCCTATTGTCCGTACATCCAAGAAGTGCGCCGGTTCGGGAACGGCTCGGAGGTCCGCAAGTTCCCGGTAGAGAGCTGGGACGCAGGACGCGCAGAAAGCGGAGCATCGGAGAGCAAATGTCCTCCTCCAGTGGCAGCAATAGACAAGATATTCAGCGGCGAAAGACCCGCTCCTTGCTGCTGGTCCTAGCCGTTGGATTCGCGGTCTTTCTGGCCGCTGGCGGAGCTCTCTATTACGTCCTGCAGCCCACGACGCTTCGGGTCGCCGTGGGACCGACCGGCAGCGAAGACCATGCGGTGGTAAAGGCCATGGCCGAGGCGTTCGCCGACGAAAGCCGTACCGTGATGCTGTCCCCGATAACGACCGCTGGGGCAGCCGAATCGCTCGCCCTGCTCGGCAATGGCAAGGCCGAGCTCGCGGTCGGCCCCGCTGATCTGAGCATGCCTTCGGACGCGCAAACGCTCGCTGTGCTGCGCAAGAACTACGTCGTCCTATGGTCATTTTCCGGACCAGGCGGCAAGGTCGCGAAAAAGAAGACCGCTGCAAAGATCGCTGAAATACCAGATCTTGCCGGTCGCAAGGTCGGCGTCATAGGTAGGACTGCAGCAAACGCGTCGGTCTTGCGGGTTATCCTCGATGGGTCCGGCGTGGAGCCGGACAAGGTCGGCGTGGCGCAGTTCGGCACGGACGAGATCGAAAAACTCGCGCAAGATCGCACTATCGAAGCGTACCTGGCCGTGGGTCCGCTCGACAGCAAGATCACAGCCGACGCGATCGCGGCGACAGCCCGCACGCGCGGCACGCCGAAGTTCCTCCCGATCGACGCATCTGAGGCCATCGCGTTGAAGCACTCGCGCTATGAGGCCGACGAGCTTCCGCCCGGCGTCTTCAACGCGAAACCGGCATGGCCCGAGGAAAAGGTCGATACGATCGCTGTCAGCCACTTGATCCTGGCCAGAAAAGTGCTTTCCGAAGCCAAGGCGGCGGCCTTCTATCGGCAGCTTTTCGCGGTCCGGGATACCATCACACAGCATGCCGCCGGCGCCGCCCATATCACCAAGCCGGAGACCGAAAAGGAGGCCGAGCCGTCCGTGCACCGCGGCGCAGCCGCCGTCATCAACGGCACGGAACGGACATTCCTGGACAAATATAGCGACTACATTTGGTTCACCTTGTTGCTGCTGTCAGGCATCGGCTCGGCCGCTGCATGGCTGCGTCGTTATCTCAACCGGGACGAACGGGACGAAAACATCGTCCATCGCAACCGGATCCTTGCCGCGGCTTCCGAGATTCGCGCCGTTCAATCCGAAAGTGAGTTCGCGGCCACTCAACGCGAGGTCGACGCCATCATCAAGGAAGCCCTCACTTGTTTCGACGAGGGGGCCATCGAACAAGAGGACCTGGCTGCCTTTGCCCTGGCCCTCGAACTTTTCGATCATGCTGTGGCGGAGAGGCGCGCGGAATTGCAGGCTGGCCTGATGGACCCGGCGCGGGCGCCTACCGGTGCGCCCACCTTGGCCTCTCGCCGATGACAGGCCGCCGACGGCACCGTCGCGCGACAGCTCCCGGTGCTGAAACGAGATCGTTATGGTTTCGATATTTTGCGCCTATACCTGATGCGTCGCAATTGTGCCCCTCCACCTTTGCGCCGCGCGCCGATGCCTATGTCCAGCGTTTCCCGCTCAATGAGCCCGCCCTCCCACAGCCGGTCGAGTGTCTTCGCAACTTCCAGCGTTTCTCCGCCCGAAATGCGCTGAATCTCGGCGGCCGTCTGCCAATCGCAACCCACCAGCTCCGCCAGCTTTCTATCGAGCGGGATGCGTCCACCCTTTTCCATACTTCTGAGGTCCTCCTAGACCTTGGTCGCTTTCCAGATCCCGCTACATTTGGCTGCGCCGGAATAGCCACTCCAAGTTCCCGATCCGCTTGTCGGCTCCAATCTGCCGGCACCCGCGGCATGTTTATCCTGAACCGTTACAGAAGCACGCACCGCGCCGGCCTTCGATACGCGCCCCGAAATTTGACAAGGTTGGGATGAGAGATGTTGCCCTTCGAGATGTTCACGTCGAAATTGTAGCTTGGATCGCAAGATCCGGACCGTGTCTCGAAGATCAAGTGCCACGCACCGTCGAAGGCGTCTATCGGATAGGAGCGTCCTCGGCGCAAACGATGTAGGAAGGCGAGATAGCCAAGTTGGCAACTAATCGCATTATCATCCTCGCCTCAAATGCTGATTGAGTATCGCTATCTGCCGCTCGTCAGAGGAGCGCCCTGTGGCTCAAGCAGATTAAGAGCGGTTTCGATCTTGGCGAGCAGAGCTTGGATTTCGGCGCGCTCGTTCGGGGCGGAATCGACTTCGAGCCGGCCAGCAATTGCTCTTTCTGTACCATCAGCTTCGCAAGAGCGGACATCTTTTCACCGTAGATTACCAGCGAAAGGGCCGCTCGGAGAGCGGCCCTTGTCTTACTCACCAGCTCCGGGTACCGAAGCTGAACCCGATGCTCGGCCCGCCGCCGTAGTAGCCGTAGCCGCGGTCGTAGTAGCCGGGTCCGCCGTAGTGGCCGTAGCTGCGGCGCGCGACGTAGGCGTCGTCGTCGCCGTAGTAGCGCTGAACGTAGCGCGGGCCGCGGGTCCGGAAACAACGGCCGTACTCGTTGCAGACGAGCCGGACCTGCTCCGTTCCAGAGGAAAGCCCGGTCGGGCCTGGGGCGGTCGGATTGAGCGGAGCGGCGATCGCAGCCGATCCCAGGAGGGAGGCCGCGAACAGTCCCAGTGCGATGGTCTTCATGGATGTTCTCCTTTCCGTAGCGAGATCAGTCGATCTCTTCGATGATGCGACGCTCATGGGGTTCGACGATGTAGGTGCGGCTGTCCCGGTTGATGTATCGGTACTCGCGCAAGGTCGGAGCATCCCGATAGACTTCCTCCGGAAACGCTTCGATCTCCACGCCTTCGGGCACACGCTCGCCGGTCCGGATCTCGGTGCGGACGGTGCTGCCGGTCGTGCGGCGCTCGCGCTCGACGGGGCGCGCCTTGGCCTGCTTGCGGATCACCTCACGGTCGCGATCGCTGAAGGTGACCTTGCGCTGCTCGGTTCGTGCCGGGGCGGCAGCCGTGGAGCGACCCGAATACGGCATGACCGCCACGATCTTGTAGCTGGACGGTTCTACGATGACGATCTCGTCCTTCACCAGGACGAAGTCGTAGCCCCGATACTGCGGCACAATCTCGACTACCTCCGTCGGCAGCGGCTGCAGACGGACGTCGCGCGGCACGGCCGTGCCGACCGAGAGCGAGAAGTTCACGTTGGCGAGGGGCTGCACGTTCAGGTGCGAGATCGACGCGCTGATGCGGGTCCGCTGTTGATCGTTGACGTTCACCGACGCGTTCACGTTGCTGTTCGAAGAGCGATCCGCCGTGTTCTGCCGGTCGTTTGGCTGCTGCGCCGTGTTGGTCGAACCGCTGCCCGTCGGCGACTGCGCCTGGTTGGTGCCCGAGGCGGGCGGATTGGTGCTCTGCGACTGGGCGTTCGTGTTCGACGGAGGATTGGTCTGCGCCCGGTTCGAAGGCGTAGTGGTCTGATTGGAGGGCTGGTTGGTCTGGGCCTGGCTCGAGGTCGGCGCCTGCGAGGCGTTTGTGCCGGTGCTGGAATTGGAAGTCGGATTCGCAGCGTTTTGACCCGTCGAGGACGGCTGCTGTGTCTGGGTCGAATTTGTCGAAGGATTCGTGGCCTGCCCTGACGAGCTGGACGACGTTGTCGTGGACGATGATGACGGCGTCGTCGTGGATGTGGACTCCTGCCGCTGCGTCGTCGGCGGATTCGAGCTCGAAGTGCTGGGCGACGACTGCGCGAACGCCGACGTTGCGATCGCAACTGCGGCGGTCGTGGCTAAGAATAAAGGCTTGTTCATCTGAAAACCTCCCAATTTGGTCGCCCGATAACACGCGGTGGCATGGTGAGTTCCAAATCGGGATAATTCGGTAATCAGTCTCTGCTCCCGTCTCGAAACGCGCTCCAAAGACAGCCCCTGCTGCGACCGCCCCGATAGCACACTGTCCATCTACGCTCGGGAATAAGTGGAACTTCTAACTGGGCGTGTCGTTGGCAGTGACTACTTAACGCCATTGGAGGAGGACATCATGAAGAAGCTGATCGTATGCGGCGCTCTTGCCGCTTTCGCCCTCGGCACACAGGCAGCCAGCGCCGCAGAGTTCTACATCGTCCGCGACGCGAGCACCAAGAAGTGCACCGTCGTCGACACCAAGCCGACGACCACGACCACCACCGTCGTAGGAGACGGCGTGTACAAGACCAAGACCGAAGCCGAGTCCGCCGTGAAGACCACGAAGGTCTGTACTGAACAGTAAACACCAGGCGTCCGTTGCCCCGATGTAATCGTTCGGAGGAGCACATGCCCGTATTGATCTTGTGGGCCGTTCCCGCCGTTTTCGTTGTTGGCGGTCTCGGCTATTTCTTGATTCACATGCACTGAGCGGATTGACGCTAAAGCGGCCCGTCCGGCGAACCCGGGCGGGCCGTTTTCTTTGGATTTCCGTGGTTGCGTATGCGCAAAAAAGGGGCCCGTGGGGTCCCTTTTCCGCGAGCGTTTGCTTGCCTAATTGTAGTCTGAGTATTTGAACTGCGGCAGCGCCTTCAACTGCTCCTTGTTGCCATTCATGACGGCGTGGTCAGGCACCCAATCGTTCGTGTTGCGGTGGGTGGTGTTCGTGGAAGCGGCGCCGGTGGTCGTGTCACGCGCAGTCGAGTTGCCGCTGGAGGTAGTCCGGACCGGCTCCTCGACGAACTTCAACTTGTCCATGGAGACGGCAATATCATGCTCGCCCATTCCCAGGAAGCCGCCGACGCCGATCACCACGGCTTCGATCTTGCCGCTCTTGTCGACCAGCAGTTCGTTGATGTCGCCGAGCTTCTCGTTGGCCTCGTTGTAGACGTTCAGACCCATCAGCTTCGAGGCGCGCCAGCTTCCCTTGAGAGCCATCTGCGCATGAGCCGGCTGGCCCGTGGTCGCGGTAGCGGCGCGATCGGCCGGCTGCGTGGATTGCGCGAACGCAGCGCCGCCGATCACGGCCGCGCCAAGCAGAGCGACGGCAAGAACGCTTTTCATCTTCTATCTCCTCCAGTGACGTCGGCGTCCGGTCGGATGCCGCGCTCCACAACGCGAGGAGGTTCTGCTTGTTCCCGATGCAGCGCTCGACTCTGGGAGTTCAGTGAAGGATTCGCGATTAGCGAATTCAGGAGACGTCTTTGGAGCCTGCGGAGCCCGCCCTCCTCATCGGAGCGCGCCTACCTTCGAGACGGCGTCGCGCGCGTGATCAACTCGCGATACCGGCTTTCGTACTCCCGCGCCATCCGGCTCGCGACGAAGCGCTCCTCGAACCGGGCGGGGACGGCTCTTCTATCTCGACGGCCGAGATCGTTCACAGCCTCGATCGCCTCCGCGGCGTTCTCGACGATGAAGCCGGTCACGCCGTCCTCCACCACTTCCGGCACCGAGCCGGAGCGGTAAGCGATGACGGGCGTCCCGCAGGCCATCGCCTCGATCATGACGAGGCCGAACGGCTCGGGCCAATCGATCGGAAACAGCAGGGCCCTGGCGCCGGCGAGAAACGGTTGCTTCCGCGCCTCGTCGACTTCGCCGACGAGCTCGATTTTCTCGCCGTCGATGTTCGGTTCGAGCTTCTTCTGGAAGTAAGCCGTCTCCGCGCGCGGTATCTTGGCGGCGATCCGCAGCGGAGGGCCGGCAGCACGTGCGATGCGCATCGCGTCTTCGGGGCCCTTGTCGGCCGTCAGCCGCCCAAGAAAGGCCAGGTACGAACCAGGCTCATAGGACGGCCGAAATAGATCCTTCGGCAGACCGTGCTGGATCGTAGCGATCCAGTTCGCCTCCGGAAGCGGCCGGCGCTGGTCGTCGGAGATCGCTTGCTTCGCCCCCTATCGCTACGCAGCCCTCGATCTCGCACCGGGGAGAGGTACGCAAAGCGTTCTGGTGATACTGCCTTCGGCGTCGAACCAGAATTTCGTGCTCACAGCGCTGCCGTTGTAATCTCGGTAGTCGAGCCGAACACCTTCCGGCTCCGGATGGACTTCGTCCAGTTCGAATGCGGCCTCCCAATAGCAAAGCAGGCCGGCCTGCCCGACGAACCGTTCTCCGCTGCAGCAATCAAGAGTAGCCAGATCTGCATAGAGCGATAGCAAGTCTTCCAAGCGGCGCTCGCGGCATGTATCCAACCAATCAATCACGATTCCAATGGGATCGAAGTCAGCTCCCAAACCCGACATGGTCCAACTCACAGTTGTCCCGGTGGAAGGGTCTCGTTAGGCCCCGAGACTTGAATGGTGTATAAACCGCCGGTTATGCTCCCATTTAGTTCCCGGGAACGTCTGATCGGCAGACTGCAGCGCACGATTGTGCGCTCGTCTTCGCGTGCAAATTGGAGCTTGCCGTCGAGCGCCCTAATGGGCTTCGACATCCCGGCCAACCCACGGCCGAATTTCATACCGGGAGTCTTGCGCGCATCATTGCGGTCTCGATTGCAAATTGTCGCCCTCGAGTTTGGCTTACCAAGCCCACTGCCAAAGGCGTCCAGCATCTGCTCCGGATTGCGAAGCCTCAAGGGCTCCATTGAGGGCTCTCGCGACCGCACGTGGGGCCCCGATTCCTGTTCTTTTTCGTACTCAAACTGATCAGGAGAGAACACGAGAAACGCCGTCCACCGGACACCAGGGCGCTCGGGATCATCATAGTATCGGAAGCAGCAGCCTCTGCCGAAGGGAAGAAGATTCCAGATCTTTTGCAATTCGTGCTCCTCGGTCGGTTCGCTCGACGTCCCGCTCAGATATTTGAACCATTACAGTGCTCGCGACGTTCTCCCCAACTGGAGGAAGTGACAACGTGCTAATGAGGACCAGATCAACATGCGGGTATTGATCGTCGACGACCATCCCGTTGTCGTGACCGGCTGCCGGGCTTTGTTCACGTCGGACCCTTCCGTTGAGATCCTGGAGGCTTCCAGTGCAAAGGACGGCCACCGTGCGTACTTGCAGAAGCATCCCGACGTCACCGTCGTTGACGTGAGCCTTCCCGATCTTACCGGCTTCGAGTTGACCCGGCGAATCCGCAGGGGTGATCCGGCCGCCAAAATAGTCATGTTTAGCGTGAGTGAGGATCCGGCGTTCGTTGTGCGCGCTGTGGAGATGGGCATTCAGGGATATGTCTCGAAGAGCGATGATCCTCGGCTCCTGGCCAAGGCCATCCGAATGGTTGCAGCCGGGGAGCGCTTCGTCTCACCGCGTCTTACGGAAGCGACGACCTTCGCGGGCGGGGCGATAAAGGCCAGTCCTTTGACGCAGATGAGCCCACGCGAACTCGAGATCCTGAGGCTTTTGGGTCGTGGCGACCGCATCTTAGAAGTCGCGTCCGAACTCGGCATCTCCTATAAGACCGTTGCCAACACGACCTCCATGCTGAAGTCCAAGCTCGGCGCTAAAAATCACTCCGACCTCGTCCGGATTGCAGTCGCGATCAATTTGCAGCGGTGAAGGGTCATCGACTGGGATCCTGTTTCGGCAATTCTCGCGCAACAGCCATGTCGGAGGGAGTCCTGCTTTCCCTGCGCACTTGGCGCGGCACGACCTCTGACGCGCGACGTAAAAGGGAGAGCCACAGGGAGCTATTTCGACGAACTGATTGCATCCGCACGAATTCATCCTGACAATTTGGAACGCAACCGGCCGAGCGGAGTTACATCGCCGCTTTTCGCGTTGTGTTGCGAGGCCGAGCGAAGGAAGCCCATGCGTCGCGTTCGACTTGTGATAGCAGATCGACGTCCCATTGTTCTGCAGGGCTTCGCATCGCTGCTCGAAGCGCAGCCCGATTTCGAAGTGGTTGCGTGCTGTCTTGATGGAGCTAGTTGCCTCACGGCCATTCGCAGTTTGACACCCGATGTGGTGTTACTGGACGACGGTTTCACCGATGTAACCGCCTCCGACATTCTCGCCGTCGTGGATGACGAAGCCCTTTGTTCCCGGCTGGTGTTCTTCACTGCTACTATCGCCTGCAGCGATCTTGCTAGGGCACTGGCGACCGGCGCCTGCGGCGCGATTTCGATGAACGCCCAACCAGAAGCGCTGGTACAGTCCCTGAGGCTGGAAAAACCGGGGTCAGACCTGGCGAGGGTCGGTAACGAAGCTAATGGAATCGCCTCGTTCGGCAATAACGTTATGGCGCTTTTGACCGTCAACGAGTGGACGATCATGGATCTCGTCGCCGAAGGTTTGTCGGACAGTGAAATTGCTCAGGTCCTCGGTGTCTCTCTGGAGATCGTCAGGATTCACATCGATCACGCGCGGCAGAAGCTCGGAACCAACAGCCGGACGGAGCTCGCCGCGCTGGCACTGTCGCGCCGTTATGGCGCGATGAGCATTCTGGCGGGTGCGATCCTTGCAGCGTTGGAAGATTCGCCCGGTCACGCCGCAACCGGGAGTTTTACGGTCATGACCGCAAACGGCTGCGCGGAAGTCGTCACCATTAAAATCAGCCAGAAGGAAGCAATATCGGGTGGCACCCCGGCCAGAGGCGCGAGCAAGGACCGCGCCGGCGCCGCAACCGGAACGTCATCGCCTACCGGCAAACTCGCTGAGCCCGTGGCCGAGATTGCAGCGAGCCAATTTGCGCAGGCAGCACTGAACGCACCGAGGCCGGCTTCGAGCAGCTACAGCATCTTCATGGTTGCAGCTTTCGCCACCTTGATCTACGAGCTCGATGGTGCCAACCACGCCGCGCAGGCGTTCGATTTCGGCGATGACATTGTCACTTCATCAAGTGACGCCAACGGAGTGTCATCCGTATTCCCCGGCTTCGCAAATTTCGGCGGCACAGCCGTGTACGATGGGACGTTCGCATTCGAGTTCGCCCAACGCGATTCAATCGCCACACACGGCAGCGAGCTTTATGTCGGCAATGCCTATGCGGAGGATGGCGGCAGTGACCGAGAAACTCCTATTCCCCGAGGTTCCGGGACCGTTGATGTTGTTGCGGCGGCCGCGAATGAAGCCGCGAAGCATGACCCAACGCAGACAGGCCGGGACAACGGGACAAATCAGGGTCTATCGCAATCCGATTTGCGCACTTCCGACGACAGCTCCGAAGCCGCTAAGCGTGACGCCCCGGGAGACGATTTAAATAACGGTCAATCGCGGAAGACCCTACATGAGTCAGACCACAGCTCCGGCGCTTCCAAGGGGCACGCCAAGAATGAGGGAGACGGTTTAAATTACGGTCAATCGCAGAAGGCCCTGCATGAGTCCGACCACAGCTCCGGCGCGGCCAGGGGGCACGCCAAAAATGAAAGCGCGGCAGACGGTTTAAATCACGGTCAATCGCAAAAGCCCCTGCAGGAGTCAGACAATGGCTCCGGAGCCGCCGAGGGGCACGCCAAGCATGGGGCCTCGGCAGACGGTTCAAATCATGGTCAAACTCAGAAGTCACCCCAAGAATCCGAAAACGGCTCCGTGGCCGCCAAGGGGCATGCCAAGCATGAGGTTCCGGGAGAAGTTTCGAATCGCGAACATGCGCACGGCCATTTGCAGAATTTTGAAGATGGCTCCGCGGCCGGCAAGCAACACACACAGCATCCACAGGCAGGGGATCTAGATACTGGCAAACCGGAGCATGATATACCAATGGCGTCCGTCAATTCTGCCAACGACGCACATTCGGCATTGAAGAAGACTGAAGGAAAGGGCGGCCCTTCCGACAACGCAGATCAGGCCAAATCAGGGGTTGGCACCGACCTTGGCGATTCCTTTCATTTTAAGAGTGGCGCCGACAGTACGTCTTCGGGCATGTATGACCTTCAGCAACTGAGCCACGGAAATGGAAAAGCCTATGGAGATGGTCAGCATGCTGTTGCGAGCGAGGGGCCGGCGCCGGTCCAGGATGCTGACGGCATTGATATTTCAGATGCGCACCACGATCACTTATGGCACGCCGATCTCCATGCGACTCACGATTTGATTGTGTAGCAATTTACTGATCGAATGGCCGGGCTGCGCTTCTTGAGTATTACGTAACCGGCTCCATGGGCGTTCCCCGCATTCGGGAGGCATTGAGAAGCGGCTTCATGCCGACTGGCTTCGACAAGGGCTCCGTCGCCCAACTTCAGAGACGACTGAAGCCACGGATCCGGATGACACAGCCCTACGTGAAGCGGATCGCCCACAAGACATCTGGGTCCAACCGAAGTTGCTCGCGGAGGTCATGTATTGGGCCAAGTCGGCCGAGCGCAAAGTGCGGCACGCCTTTTTCAAGGGCCTCCGCGAGGAATTTTGACGGCCTTCCTCTAGGAACGCGGAAGTTCCACGCCCGTCATCTCGCCCAGCTTTTCGATGAGTTCGTCCTGAAAACCGGGATCCACCGCTTCGCCGGCCGGCTCTTGCTGCTGCATGTGATGCCAGTAGCGCCCGCTGACCAACGCCGCTGGGTCGTCGCCCACGGCCAGCCAGCTCTGGGTCGCTTGACCAGTCTGGACATCGACCGGAGCCCCGGCGCCGCCCATCTTTGTACGCGCCCAGCCGGGATCGACGGCGTTGCTCAAGATACGGGGCCATCGCCTCGGCAGCGCGGATGCCAACGCGACAGCGTGCAGCTTGCTCTCGGCGTATGCCTTTGCCGAATCCCAAGACCGTTTCGTCCAGTCGAGGTCATTAAGCGAGCCTGCCCCGCCGCGATGAAGCCCGCTGCTGAGATAGATCAGCCTGGCCGGGCGTTCGATCAGCGCGGTCAGCATGTACGGCGCAAGGGTGTTGATCGCCAACGTGACGGCATGGCCTTCCGGCGTCGAACCGCGGCTCCGCTGCGTGTAGACGCCGGCGTTGTGGATGACCGCATCCATGCGCCCGATCGCGTTCACCTGATCAGCGATGCCTCTCGCCTCGGCGCCACTCTGCAGGTCCCCAACTACCACCCCCTCGCAGCGCGACGCGAGTTCGCCGAGCGAGGTGACGCGATCGGTCGACCTCGCATGCAGCACCACTCGGTGGCCCTGGTCGAGGAGCGATAGCGCCGCCGCCCGGCCGAGACCGTCCGTGCTACCGGTGATGAAGACGATCGCCATGCGCTGCTCCTTGGGCCGGTTCGGAACTCATTCTACAGCGACCGCACATCACTTCCGGTACTGATCGTCACTTACCTTCTCTAGCCAATCAACGTTCTTGCCGCCGACGGATTCCTGGATGGCGATGTGGGTCATCGCCGTGGTCGGCGAAGCGCCATGCCAGTGCCTCAGTCCAGGCGGAAACCACACGACGTCGCCGGGGCGAACCTCCTCGACCGGCCCCCCCTCGCGCTGCACCCAGCCGAGGCCCGCCGTGATGATCAGTGTTTGCCCGAGCGGATGCGTGTGCCAGGCCGTCCGGGCGCGAGGCTCGAACGTGACCTGACCAGCGCCGGCGCGAGCCGGATCCGGAGCCGAGAAGAGCGGGTCGATGCGGACCTCGCCGGTGAACCATTCGCTCGATCCCTTCTGCGAGGGTCGCGACCCATTTCTCTTGATATCCATGTCCATGCGAAACTCCTTCAAAGGGCCGGTCGTCTGCGCCGATGATTGGCCCACATTGATCAAAGCGGCGGCGCTACCGCCGATGAGCACGCCTCTACGGGTGATCATCACTTCCTCCGTTCAGCGAGGTCGTAACCGGGCTTCCTGAAGATGGTCTCGGGCTTGTCGACGATGTCCGGGCCGTAGACTTGACTCGCCCAGTCCTTCGGCTCGACGTCTTCGACCCCGACCGAGACAGATTCCTCGATACTCCGCGCCCCAACCCGCGCGCTTTTCGAGCACGACGTATCGGTAGAGCTGCCCGTCCCGGTAATCTTCCAGGGTGATCACCGTTCCACTCACTCGGCAGAGGCTGACCGGTCTTCGCCGCTTCTACCGCCGCCGGTGTCGCGAAGATCTCTTCGCGGATGCCACCGCGGTTGACCGTGGCGTAGTGCACGCCGTCGGCGTAGCATTCCGGAAACGTCACCAGTTCACGTCCGGCGTCGGCCGGCGCCGCGACGGCCGCCGCGGCGACCGCAGCCGCGCAACTCAAGACGGTACGTCGCGATCTCGTCGGCAACTCCGTTTCGCGAGCCTTCACCTACTGCCGCCGTTTTTCGATGACGTCCTTGATCACCGGCGCCGCCGAGAATGCGTTAGGCCAGCCAGCGTAGAAGGCGAGATGGCCCAGCACCTCGCCGGCCTCGTCGCGCGTCAGTCCGTTGTCCATCGCACGGTTCAGGTGATAGGTGATCTGCGCGACCTGACCGGTCGCTATGAGAGCGCTCACTGTGACGAGGCTGCGGTCGCGGGGCGCGAGCGACGGCCTGAGCCAGAGATCGCGGAACAGCGCGTCGGTCGTGTACTGGACGAGGCTCGGGGTGATCTGGCCGAACTGCTCTCCGACCCGCGTGGCCCGCTGCTTCTCCGCCACCTCGTCGAGCGGGAGCTGCGGCCCCGTCGCCGGCGGGAGCTGGTCGGCCCCGATGTTGCGGCTCTTGAAAACGTCCCGCGCTGCGGGGATCGCATCCATCGCGTTCGGCCAGCCGGTGTAGAACGCCAGATGCGTGATGATCTCCGATATCTCGAACGGCTTCACGCCGTTGTCGAGTGCGAGCGCCAGGTAGCGCGGCAGTTCGACGGTCTGGTCGCGGGCGATCAGCGCGGCCACCGTGACGATGCCGCGATCACGGCGGGATAGCCCGGGCCGCTTCCATAAATCATCGACTAGGAATTTCTGCGCGTAGCTTTCGAGCGCCGGCGCGACAGCGCGAACATCTTCGGGCTTGGGCATGGCGTTTGCTCCTTGGGTAGGTGCCTGCGCAACGGCCGCGCCGGTGAACAGGCAGAGTGAGATCAAAGTGGCTGCAAGCGTTCTCATTGCGGGGATCCTTCCAAGGTCGAGGGGTTCGCGATCAGCCACCAAGCGACGAGCGAAGCGCACAGCACGGTGGCCGAACTGACGAGAAACAGGACGTTTAGCCTCGACCCGGCCGCGATCAGACCGAGCGCCGGGCTGGCGAGGCCCTGGGCGAGATCGAGGAACGCGGTGTAGGCGCCCATGGCCAGACCCCGGCTCTGGGCCGGCACGCGGCGGACCGCTTCGACGCCGAAGCCTGGATAAACCAGCGAGAAGCCGAAGCCGGTGAGCGCCGCGCCGGCGAGCGCCATCTCGGGACGGACTGCCAGCCAGATCAGTGCCTGGCCGACGGCTTCTATTGCGGCGCAGACTAGTGCGACCTTCGCGCCGTCGATTCTGTCGGCGAGATGGCTGAAGAACAACCTCGCCAGGATGAAGGCGACCGCGTAGGCGGTGTAGACTGACCATCCGTTAGCCCACCCCCTCGCCGCGAACAGCAAGGTGACGAACGTGGTCACGGCGCCGAAGCCCACCGAGCCGAGCGCTGATCCCAGTCCGGGCACCCAGACGGCACCTATCACTTCGACGAACGAGGCCCGCGCGTGCTTCGCCGGCGCAACGGCAGGCAGAAGAGCGACCAGCGGCAGCGCGACGAGCGGAGCCAACGTGGTGGCCATCGAGATCGCCGCGAAGCCGTGGGCCGCATACAGAGCTGAGCCGGTCGGCGCACCGATCGCAAAGGCCGCAAACATGGCCGACCCGACCCAAGCGATGACCTTGCCGGTGTTGCTCGAATGCGCGAGCGCCAGTCCCCAACTCACCGCTGCCGTGATGATGAAGCTTTCGGCTCCGCCGAGCAGAGCGCGGCCCGAAAGGAGGACCGCGACCGAAATCAGCGGAGAGTTGCTGAAACCGAACGAGAGCAGATAGAGCAGTCCCGCGGCGGCCGCCGCCAGTAAGCCGGCGACGACCCCGCGCTTGGCTCCGCGCGCATCGGAGAAATGCCCCGCCCACGGTCGGGAGATCAACGATGCCGCGAACTGGCTGCCGGCGACCAGACCCACCACGAACGTGCCGAAGCCTAGCCCGTTGTGCACATGGAGAGGAAGCACGGGCATCGCCGCGCCGATGACGAGAAAGGCTACGAACACCACGCCCATGGTGGGCAGCAAGGTCGCCGTGAGACCGGGCGCCGAAGCAGGCTCCTGCATGGTCGTGACTGACATAGCCTTACAGCTCCTGCCTGGTGGGTCGGTATAGGATCTCGTTGATGTCGACTTCCGGGGGGTGGCCCAGCGCGAACGCTACCGCTCTCGCGAACGAGTCGGCCGGCACCGCGACCTGCGCATAGAAGCCGCGCAGGCGCTCGGCGGCGGCAGGGTCGCTGACGGTATTCGGAAGCTCAGTCGCCACCGCGCCCGGCGAAATCACCGTCGTCCGGATGTTGTAGGGCTTGACCTCTTGCCGCAGGCCTTCCGACAGCGCGCGCACGGCGAACTTCGTCGCCGCGTAGACGGCGAACCCAGGGCCGACCTTGTGTCCGGCGACGGACGAGACATTGACGAAATGACCGGATTTCTGCCGCTGCATGTGCGGAAGCGCAGCGGCGATGCCGTACGTCACTCCCTTGAGGTTGACGTCGATCATCCGATCCCACTCGTCGACCTTCAGTTCCTCGAGGGGCGCCTGAGGCATTAGGCCGGCGTTGTTGATCATGACGTCGACGCGGCCATAGGTCTGCACTGCTGCGTCGACGAGCGCCTTCACCTGTTCGCGGTGGGTCACGTCCGTTTCCAGAGTCAAGGCCTTGCCGCCGCGCCCCTCAATCTCCTTCGCCAGTGCCTGGAGGCGATCCGCCCGGCGGGCGCCGAGCACGACGGTCGCACCCTGCGCCGATAGGAGCCGCGCGGTGGCCTCGCCCAGCCCGCTGCTCGCTCCGGTCACCACCACGACCTTGTCCTTGATTCCGGCTGTCATAGGTTCCTGCCTTCTTCTGGAGCCGTGCCGCGGCTCGATGGCTGATCAGAACCTAGGCCTTCCTCGCCCCCGCGATTAGGTGATAGATTATTAATGCAGTCATTAGACAGGCTTATGGATGGACCGGAACGACGCCAGCGATCTCGTCGCCTTTCTCGCGGTCGCGCGGGAACGCAATTTTACGCGCGCCGCGGCGCAGCTCGGCATGACGCAATCCGCGCTAAGCCAGATCGTCCGAAGTCTAGAGGAGCGGCTCGGGGTTCGACTGTTGAACCGGACGACGCGTAGCGTCACTCCGACGCAAGCGGGGGAGCGGCTGTTCCTGAACGTCGGACCCAAATTTATGGAGATGGATGCCGATCTCGCCGCTCTCAGCGAGCTTCGCGAGAAACCTGCAGGCACCGTACGGATCACGGCGGGAGAATATGCGGCAAGCGCGATTCTGTTTCCCGCGCTGGGCCGGCTTTTGCCCAAGTATCCGGATATCAAAGTCGAGGTGATCATCGACTACGGGCTCACCAACATCGTGGCGCAGCAGGTCGATGCCGGTATCCGCCCCGGCGAACTCGTCGCCAAGGACATGATCGCCGTGCGAATAAGTCCCGACCTACAGATGGCCGTAGTCGGTGCGCCGTCTTACTTCGCCGAGCGGAAACGGCCCAAGATCCCCCAAGACTTGACCAGGCACAACTGCCTCAATCTTCGTCTGCCGACGCACGGCGGCAGTCTCTACGCTTGGGAGTTCGAGAAGGATGGACGGGAGCTCAACGTGCGCGTGGAAGGCCAGTTGGTGTTCAACAGCGCGGGTCTTCTCCTGGACGGCGCACTGCAGGGCTTGGGCTTGGCCTACCTCACAGAGGGTCATGTTAAGCCCTATGTCTCGGACGGCCAGCTAATCCGCGTGCTTGCAGACTGGTGTCCGCCGTTCTCTGGATACCACCTGTACTACCCCAGCCGCCGGCAGCCCTCGCCCGCTTTCTCGCTGATTGTCGAGGCGCTGCGCTACAAAAGCCGATGACGACATCGCAATTGAAAAAGAAAATGCAACCTAAGCGAGATGGTCTACGGATTCCGTTACCGTCTTTTATGTCCCAAACCTTGTTCCATTATCCGGCCGATGTTCTGCGGGGAATATTCACAAATACGTCTTTGGGCTAAGAAGGCAGCTAGGAGTTGCGGTTCAGCGGCAAGATGGCGAAAAAGGCGCAGAAGACGGCGAAACAACCGGCCCGGCGGCGGACCGAGGCCGGCGGCAGGACCGCGCCAAAGCGCCGCAACATGCGCGCAGTCGACCGCGAGCGGGCGATCGTCGACGAGGCGATCCGCTTCTTCGCCGAGCGCGGCTTCGAGGGCCAGACCCGCGAGCTCGCCAAGCGCATGGGCATTACCCATTCGGGGATCTACCGCCACTTCCCGAGCAAGGAAGCGCTGATCGAGCGCGTCTACCAGGAAGTCTACCTCAGCCGCTGGTCGCCGGACTGGGGCGCGCTGATCCGCGACCGCGCGCTGCCATTGGAAGCGCGACTGACCCGCTTTCTATCTCGACTATGTCGCGCGTGTGTTCGAGTACAATTGGGTACGGATCTTCGTGTTCTCCGGCATGAAGTCGTTCGGCATCACCGGTCGCTATCTCGATCTAGTCCGCCGTGAGATCATCGAGCCGGCTGCCGCAGAGCTGCGCCACGAATTGAAGCTACCCGATGCAAAGGTTCATCCGCTCAGCGAGCGCGAGACCGAGTTGCTCTGGGGCCTGCACGGCCGCATATTTTATCTCGCCATCCGCAAGATCATCTACGAGACGCCGATCCCGTCAGATCTCGACTCGATCGTGCGCGACGCCGTCGGGATCTGCATGATCGGCACCAAGACGATGATGCCGAAGCTGCTGCAGAACGACTAAGTGGCTACTTTCTCGGCAAATCGAGCCCATCTGCGCGAGCGCAACCGATCGCAGTCTCATAGCCGGCATCGGCGTGGCGCGCGACGCCGGTGGCGGGATCCATCCGCAGCACGCGCTCGATCCCGATTGCGGGCCTCCGACGTGCCGGCGCTGTGCGCATGGTTCCGCCGGTCACAGCCCACCCGAGTTAGGTGAGCCTAATGGAGCTTGTTAACTTCGCCTCGATGGCCGGCATCGTTAGCTTGATAGGACGCCTTCTGCCTCCGTAGCCCCTTCCTGCTCTTACGGTGTTATCCGACGCAAATGACCGCCTCGGGGGCAGAAGCGGAAGTGAAGTCAGTGCCAGCATGCTCTTGAGCGAACATCCGGTGCAAAAAGAACATGCTCACCTCGGAGCCGTCGTGGCGGCTGCAGTGTCGCATCACCCAAGCGAAATAAGCACTAAAGCTGAGTCAATTCCGTGGTGAGTGCCTTGGCGGCAACGAGGTCAGGCGTTTCGAACCCTTCCGTGAACCATCCGCAAATTGAGGCAAGGAGAGTCCGCGCTTCGACAATCCTGCCTTCATCACGCCAAAACCGAGCCAGGCTGACAGCGGCGCGCAGTTCCAAGGACTTTGCGCTTTGACGACGAGCAACGTTCAACGCATCCTGCAGATAAGACTCGACCTCGCCCGGTGGAGCACCAGAAATCCTCTGCAGTTCGCCATAGATGCGCGACAGTTCCGACGCCCACATACGTTCATCATTGCGCGCCGCGAGGGCCTTTGCTTCTGCGACCGCAGTGAGGCCCTTATCGCCATCACCAAGTTGCAAATACGTCGATGCCAACATGCACAAGTATCGAACTTGGTACCAACTGGCGCCGAGTCCATCCCGCGCTTTCAGATTCTGGCGCATGAGCGCCAAGCCATTCTCCGCGTCGCCCTCCTGAGCCATGGCCCAGCCCCTCAAGGCCAGGCCGCTGATGCGCCAGTAATTCAAGCTGTGTTGATCGGCGAGATCGATGACTGCGTCCGCGTGCGCATGCGTAGCCGCCACATCCCCCATCAGCTCCGCAGGTCCCGCTCCGGCATAGATCGCCACATGAGCGGTGAGATTCGTCTGGTTCAGTTCCGCAGCATACTCAAACGCGGCGCGGCTCGCCTTTTTGGCCTGCTCGGGGTAGCCAAGCATCCAAAGCACGATCGCCAAATAGGGTAGAGCAGAGGCCTTTGGATCATGGACATAGTGCACAGGCGGCGGCCGATGTACGCCCGGGTCATAGCGCCTCAATATTATCTCGAACTCGGAGCGCGCCGTGAGGAAGTCTCCGGCGTGCATAGCGACGAGGGCCGCCAAACGACGCGCACCCAATTCAAGAGCCATGTCCTTGGTGCTCTCGGCGGCACGCTGCGCCTGGGCAGCCAGGCTCTGCATGGCGCCGTAGTCGCCTCTTACGAAGTGGAAAATGAACTTGCCGCTGAGAGTGGCGAACAAGGCATCCGCATCATCAAGTTCTTCGCATAGTGCGTGAGCCCTGGTGAACGCGGTGCCGAGCTGCGGAGCTGTGTATCCGTGAATGGCGATCAGCGGACCACCAATTGCCGTCTGCAGTGCGAGTTCTTGGCGATCCCGCTCGGGCCCTTCGGGACAGGCTTTGAGTGCCTCCAGTCCGTTTGTGAGATGACTGATTGCTTCAAAATTGGCGGAACGCCCAGCGGCATTTCGGCCGGCCTGCAGCCAATAGCCGACCGCTTTGGCTGCCAGCCCGGCTTCGGTGAGATGCAAAGCTATCGTTTCCGGCTCCATCTCCGCACGGGCGGGATAATGTTCTTCGAGAACTGCGGCGATACGAGTGTGGATCTGGTGTCGCTTGTTTTTTAAGAGGCTCTCGTGCGCGATGTCTTGCACTAGGGCATGTTTGAAGCTGTAGCCGATATCCGGGGGTACTCCACGCCGGAAGATGAGTTCCGCTTCCATGAGTTCATTGAGCGCGCGCTGGAGGGCATCTTCACCGAGCGGCGCCACGGCTTTCAAAAGGTTATGTCCGAACTCACGCCCAATGCAGGCTGCGATCTGCGCGACTTCCTTGACCGGTGCGAGCCGGTCAAGTCGAGCCATTAACGAATCCTGGAGCGTTGTCGGGATCGCCAGCGGGGGCAATGGGCCCATCAGCTCATAGGAGCTCCCCCGATCCTTAAGCAGTCCCGATTCGAGGACGGTCTTAGTAAGCTCCTCGACGAACAACGGAACGCCGTCCGTCTTCGCCAAAATCTGCTCCAGCACCTCCTGTGGAAGCGGTTTGCCGCCGGTTATCCGGTCGACCACCGCAGCACCTTGCCTGCGCCCCAGCCGGCTCAAAAAGAGTGCTGATACGTGTCCATGCCCCGTCCAGCGCGGCACGAATTCCGATCGGAAAGTAATAACCATGAGGATTGGGAGACGCTGCACTTCGTCCACCACCCGATCAAGGAGTTCGAGCGTGCTGGGATCGGCCCAATGGACATCCTCGTAAATCGCAAGAACCGGCCGCTTGGCCGCTAAGCCCCGTATCTGCTCCAACAGAGCCTGGAACGTTCGCTCCTTCTTTTGGTGTGGACTAAGCTCCATTGGTGGGTAACGATCGCCTGTCGGGATGGCCAACAGATCCGCGAGGATCGGGGCGCTCTCGTGCACGGCATCTGTCGCAAGAGCAAGCATCGCCTCGAGCTTGTCGAGCTGCTCTTCGGGAGGGTCTTCTCTCCGTATTCCCGCGGCCCGTTCAAGGAGCCCAACGACAGGGTAGAGTGCGCTGTTGGTATGGAAAGGCGAACAGAAATGGCTCAGCGGTGTGTGCCGCACGCCAGCGAGTCGATCGCGCAGCGCACGCACGAGGCGCGACTTGCCGATGCCAGGTTCACCGCCAAGCAGGACGATCTGCCCCTCTCGCTCTTTTGCTTGCTCCAACCGATCCAAAAGAAGTGCCAGTTCCTGGTCTCGACCGACCAGCGCGGTTGTCGAAACCCCATGCTGTGCGTCGAATCGACTCTCGGCTGCGCCTTCGCCGATGACGAGCCATGCACGTACCGGTTCAGGGAACCCCTTGAGAGGCACCGCGCCCAGGTCCTGGTATACGAAGGCTGCACCAAGGAGGCGGTGCGTCGACTCGGCGATGACCACGCCGCCGGGTTCGGCGAGTCCTTGCAATCGGGCGGCCAGATTCGGGGTCTCACCGATGACGGAGCGCTCGCGAGCTTCTCCCTCCCCAAACAGTTCGCCGACGACGACCAGGCCGGTTGCCATGCCAACTCGGGCGGCGAGTGCTGAGCCCCTCGGCTCGGTAAGGGCCGCGACCGCCTGGGTTATCCGAAGCCCGGCGCGAACTGCACGCTCCGCCTCATCTTCATGCGCCCGCGGCCAACCGAAGTAAGCCAAAACGCCGTCGCCCAGGAACTTGGCAACGTGGCCCTCAAACCGGGTGATCTCGCTTGTGACCGTGTTGTGGTAGGCCTGCATCAAGTCGCGCAGCTCCTCGGGATCTCGTCCCGAGGCGAGCGCAGTCGAGCCGACCAGATCGACGAACATGACCGTGAGTTGCCGCCGGTCTGCTTCCGACGGCAGCGGCAGATGAGGCTGTTCAGCCGAGGCCCCAGCCTCCACAGGTGCCGGACTGATCGAGGGAGCGAGCGCCTGAATCGCCTTCAGCACGGTCTTGCGCGGGCCGAGCGGCAAGCCAAGCTCTCGCAGGTCGGCTTCGGTCAGCTCTGGCAGGACCTCGAGCGTGACTTCCGCATCTTGGAAGGCTCGCAAGTAGCGCTCCAGCCCAAGACCACGAAGCCAATCCGCGATATTCACGCGACGCCTCCTCCTCGGTGTCAGGCGACACGTGCGGCCGGCTTAGTTGAAAGTGTGCAACCTCAACTTTAGCGAACCGTCCGCCTGACGCTCAAATACGTGCGTAGCGATGCCGCCGGCGGCCTGGCGGGACCCATCCGCTCCCTTGCCGTTGGCGCTCCATTTCGCCGTGCTGTAGGCGATCTTCTCGTCTCCACCAGCATCTATGATCGTCAGGTTGTGATCGGAGAATCCGCTCGAAAAGAGCCCAGCAAAGAAGTTCTCGATCTCAACCGGACCAGATATGACGTCGTGGGTCGGCGGTAGTAGTTTGGCGTTGGAAACGTACGCTGCGGCAATAGCCTTTGCGTCAGCTTTGTTGAATGCCGAATCCCAAGCGGTATAACTTGCGGCAATTTCGGTTCTGATGTCGGGGGCCAAGTTCGTCATGATCCCTCCTTCAGGTTCGCCTTGGTAACGCCGCATGATACTACTGCGGAGCTCTGCGGGAAATCCGGAACACACGGGAACCAACCGGTATGCTGTCCTAAGTCAGAAATTTAAGGACGTTAGGGCGTGAGCGACGCCGAATAGGCAACCAGCGCGATCATGTCCTCGACGCTGAGATTTTCAACAACAGGTTTCATAAGTTTGCTATTGGCGCCTTTCCGCGCACCCGATCCGAAGTCGTAGAGCTGCCGGACCATGTACGTGGGCGAACGCGCCGCAATTCCCGGCGCGGTTGCTGTCCCTTTGAGGTCAGTACCGTGGCAGGCCGCGCACTGGACGCGGAGATCGCTGTTCGTTGCCAGAGCCCGCCCTTTCTGAACACTGCCGACCGGGACGTAGGCGATGAAGCGAGCGCGCGAATCTCGGCTGACAAAGTGTTCAGCGTTTTCTGGAATCTCGATAATTCGCCGACCGAGGGACTCTTTGTCGGCGCCATCCAGCGCAGCCAAGAACAAGTCTCTCACGTGTGTTTTCGGGATCGTGTCGGTCTCTACGACCGTAATGTTCGATCTCGGCTTGATTGATGCAAAGTAGGCCGCAGCTTCTTTGAGTTCCTGATCGGTCACTGCTCTCGACAACTTGATCATCAGGTCGGTGGCGACGCGAGGCACCGAGTTCGTGCGCAGGCCGGTCTTAAACTCCGCCGTTTGCTGCATGATGTATTCCGCGGAGAGACCAAACAGGCTGGCATTCTCGGGACCACCAGGTCCGTCTGCCCGGTGACAGACACCGCACGCGAACACTTCCGGCTTTCTCCCTGTTGCCACGATTTCCGGCATTGGTGGATGATCGTCGGGATGCCAGTCGGGCGCGGCGAACAGATCGCGCACTTGCGTGAGGGTAAAACCGGCGGAGCTGTCAGGAACGCGCCGGATCGTGCCATCGTCAGGCGCGCGTTGAAAATTTGGCGGGTTTACCGGATAGGCCCATGGTGGTGGCCCTTCCGGGCTTTGCGAACGCACTCCTGCCGCAGCGAGCAATGCGATGGAAAATGCCCAAAGCGCAGTCGAAACTCTCATGACTCTCGACCTCCGCACGCGTCGGTGAAGCCAGACTGTTCTTCCTGAAGGCGAAGATCAGGAGCGGCCACCCGAGCGCTCGCGGGCTGCCGCTACTTCTCCGTCCGCATTCCAAAGATCATTCAACGCCCGGGACTTGCTGGCGTCAACGACGATCCAGTGCTTTGATCCGTTAAGGGTAAAACTGAGAAGAACTCGGTGCGAGCAAATGTTTTCTGCTGTCCCCTCGAATGCGGACATTCATCGTCGCGATCAGGAGGTCTCAGAAGTGCCAAGAGGCGACATTCAAAATTGAAGAAGCCCGGACGGAGGTGACCTATTCTTGCCGTTGCTGATCTCTGAGGGATTGGCCGATTGCTCGTTCAGCTGCGCTGACAGCCTCCGCTCGACTAAAGGCAATACCGGTTTTGGGCGTCTGGCCGTCTTGCTCAAACGACCATTTCCAGCCAGAGGGGTTGATGGTCTGGACTATTGTGTACTCAATACCCTGATGTTCCATAGGTCAGCCTAGCACTCTCCAGGCTGAAGCCGCTAATGCAAACTGGGAGCGCCGCCCTTAGTCGTCCCAGATCAGCTCATTGCAGCTCTGGCAACGGTAAAGGTCGGCGACTGTCCCTTCGCGTAAGTTCGGTAGTCGCAGGTAGAGACGCGGAACCCCGTCGCATTTCGGACAATGGCTCGGAGGTTCACGTTGCGGCTCTCGTTGGCCTGTTGAGGTAACCATCGCGTGCGTCCCTGGTCAGCAGGCGGGAGCGCGCGTCTCTCTCAGTCACCAACGCCCACGGCAGAGCCTCAGCCAGTGATCTGCTTGAACTACCTGAGAGCACGCTGGTTCAACAATAACTTAGGACACTGTGTGCGACCGATTTGAAGGAGGGCGACGTTGCGGATCAAAAGCCGCCGACGGCCGCCGCTGATCTTCACGGATTGGAACGCCCGCAGTGCGCAAGAGGTTAGATAGATCGCGCATGATCGCGGCGGCGTTGAACGCTGGATTGGAGGCAGCATGAAAATCATGGACGATGCTCGTCCATCTCACGCAAAAGCGCCGCCCGCTTAAATAGAGCGCGGGCGGCGGCTTACCTGCCCTGGGAGGGTGAGCGCAAAATCCCGATAAAGCTTAGTCTCGACGTGGCGTGCTGAAGTTCATTACGTCGGGCAAGAACTCCGCCCAAATTTAAGTTGGCGGGCGCAATCCCGGCGAGGTCAACCATTTATTGATCTCTCCAGCAATATCGATCTGCCTGGCTTTTCGCAAAAGTTCTGTGCGCCGCACGCCGAGGGCATTCCCTTGGCCTGTAAGCGCAGACTGTTTGCCTCTTGCGCAAGCCGATATTCGAATGTCAGTGAGTGCTCTGGCGACCGTTGAGCCGACATGCTTGTTGCTCCGCTGCGGGGGTAAGCGGGAGCGCAACTTGCGTTCAGTGCGCCTTTATCGGGAAGATAGCGAGCGCATTCTTTCGGTTCCTGCGAGGAACTATTTGTGAGGTTCTGAGCCCTGCTGACCGGTCAGCGGGCTTGCCGTGACGCTCTGGGAGTTCGATGCCGCATTGGCAACGAGAAGCAACATGTCGCGAGACCAAATTCAGATACCAGCAGACTGCGAACCGAGCGCGCTTATTGGTGCTGCTGATCCCTCATGCATTGGGGGACGGCTCCAAATGCACTGGTTCGAATACACTGCGCGGGGGATCGGAGTCGGCCGCAAGTCGGCTTCGGGTCATGAGCCGACGATGACGGCCGAGCGGGACGACCTCCGCTTTGCCGTCGGAAGCCGACGTTTGTGGGTAAACGTCCTAGGCAGATCGACGCTGCGATTTCGCCGCTGGCCTCTTCGCTGTCGTTTCCTTGGCCTGCTTCTTGCCGGCGATGGTCATTAACATCTCCTTCTGGCCAACCACGGTCTTGCGCGGCTTCTTGGCTGACTTCTTCGGAGCACTCGCGGGTTCGGTCGATGTGTCTCTCCCGACGGCCGGTTTTCCTAGGCTCATGACCACCTGGCGACCCCATTACCGCCAAGGTAACTCCAAACGGCCCCGGCAACTTAGTCTTTTGCCGGGGCCGCTTTTGCGCTGCTGCCGATCAGCCGGACATGCGTCCCGCTCTCGTGCAGCTCAAGCCAGCCCTTCTCAACTGCATGCTTGATGCCGGCGCCGAACTCAGATCCGGTGGCCTTGAGCGTGTAGAAAAGCGGAGCATTGAGCTTTTCGATGTGAAACCACCCGCACAATCGAGATCGACGAATTTGTCGACAAGAGCGACATCGATCCACTGTATCTGATCCGCCCATACTATTTGCGTCCCGATGGTAAGATCGGCCACGACGCGTTCGCGGTGATCCGCGAGACCATCCGTGAGATGAACAAGGTCGCCATAGGTCGCGTGGTATTGACCAATCGCGAACACATCATTGCTTTAGAGCCGATGGATAAGGGGCTTGTGGGAACGTTACTGCGATACCCCTATGAGGTTCGCAGCGAGCAGGAATATTTCTACGAGATCCAGGACGTCAAAGTCACCAAAGACATGCTTGAACTCGCCAGGCACATCGTGAATCAGAATGCAGGCACGCTCGATCCTGAGAAGTTCGAGGACCACTACGAAACCGCGCTGGTCGTACTGATTAACGAGAAGCGGGCCGGCAAGACGATCCGACCAAAGGAGAGGCCGAAGGGAGAGAACGTCGTCGATTTGATGGAAGCGCTGAACAAGTTCTGTCTGCTTGTGCACGAAGCGATATAGTTCCAGATCTGGAACGGAACCGATCACCATGAAAGACATGCAGGCTCAGTTGGAAAAGCTTCGCACCGATGCTGCCGAGTGCGCCTTGATCCGTGATCTGGCAACTGAATCCAAGAAGCGAGACCTGTTCACCAAGCTGGCCGAGCATCTGCAAATTTGGCCGACGAGGTTGAACGCGCCATTGCTGCCGCGGGACCTGAGCTGAAGCGGAAGGAATGACCGAACGAGACTGGGGTCGGCGCTTCAAGAATCTGATCAGGATCGGCGACGCCGGCGAGTAAGCCACGCTGCCGAAGCAACAGCAGGCCGCGCCTGAATGGCAAGCGGCGATGGAAGGCTTGATCCGGGTGGCGGAGAGTGGTGACCCGACGATGTTTGCCCGCATTAGGGTCTTGCGGGCATTGAACCGAAAGCCAACTGAGGCGGCCTTACTGCTTCGTCTTGCTTGTGTCGAAAATGAACGCAGCTTGAAACACACGCTCGACATCCGTTCGCACCTCGACAGCCACGTCTTGCCGTATGTCCGCAAAGTCCTGCGCCAAGCTCGTAAGCGAATTGGCGGCCTCGACCTCGGCCTCCCGCTGAGTCTGGAACTCAAGCCCTTCTTCATCGGGATAGAGGCCGGTGTTGTCCCGGATATCGAAGTAGTATCGGATCATGGGCCGCTCGCTTTAGGGGCAGAGTCGGGCGGCTCGATTACGTTCCTAAATCAAACTAGGGCACCCATCAGAGCTCCTCAAGAATGCTATTTCGGCGGCTGCAAGCCTGGCGAGCGCAGCCAGTCGCTCAGATGTGCGCCCATCTCAGCAATCCTAGCTTGCCTAAGCAAGGCTTCACGTTCCGCCCCAGCGGGCAACTGATTGGCCCGTTCTTTGAGCCTAGCGGCTTGTTCAGCCATTCGTTCTTCAAGAGAGCGGGTTTGTTTCACTCTGCGGCGCTTTCCCATGGCGCGGCTCCTCGAGCAATCAACCACGACTCTAACGGCGCCAAAGAGATTCGGTTCCCGGTATTGAACTCTGCGTCCCAGCCGAAAATTGGCGCGCCGGGACTAATGCTCGTATGGCCTCTGCCCCTGAGCCTTGCGCGCCATCTCCATCCACTCTTCCCCGAGCTTCAGCCATGCCTCCTTGTCGACCTCACGCGTCGCCCTTTCAGCCTCATCCAGGCAAGTCTGCGCCTGAAGAAGGTATCTCACAAAATCAGCGTGGCCCATCGCGTACAATGCGGCGGCGAACAGAAGGTGCCGAATGAGAAATCGCAGGCGAGGCGACAGATCATCTGAAAGCTTCGCAGGAAACTTCAATAAGGCCGCCAGCCTGAGGCTGTCTACCTGAGGTCTACCTCTGCTCGCTCCTCGCGAGGGACGCCAGTCTATCCAGTTGGCCGGCCAACCCCACAAAAGTTCGAGCGATGTTTTTCAGGGCGGCGGCGCGGTCCTTGGAAATGCCGCTCGCGCCAGAAAGTCTCTTGTAGTTTTCAGCATGTTCTCGGCACTCAGCAGTGCTGATCATTTGCTCAGCCCTCTTGTTGCCCGCGCGGGACGTGGGAGCGCCTCTCGCCGCTGGCTTGCCTTCTACCATGTCAGCTTCGGACATTGGGTTAGATACGGTTAGCGCCGCCTTGAGTTTCGAAAAGGAACAACAACGGCGGGCGATTATTTGAGTCGTCGCTGGCTCGTTGCCAGAGCTGGCGGAGCGTAGCAGCGTGGCCGAGGCGCAACTCAGTGGATGCGCCTGCGGCCCATCGCAGCGACGGAGAGCACCTCACCGGACCCGCCTCTTCAAATCAACTGCTCACCAAGTCTGACGTCCGCACCAATCATCGACCTCTTTCCTCGTCTGGTCTTTCTGATAGCCGTATCGCTCCTGAATTTTGCCTTCGAGTTGATCTCGCTTCCCGTCGATCACGTCGAGATCGTCATCAGTGAGCTTTCCCCATTTCTCTTTGATCTTGCCTTTGACCTGTTTCCAGTTTCCCTCGACCTGATTCCAATCCATGACGCCGCCTCCTGCTGATCGGTTTAATCGGTGCAGCACCAACGAATAAAAGTGAAGGCCGTTCCTGCGCATCACCAGGAACGAACGCCGAGCGCCTCTGTTTTTAAGGTTCCAGCTAGGGAGGATATCGTGAGAACATTGGCCACCATCACTGCTCTGCTCTTTGCTTCCGCGGCGTTCGCCCAGACGCCTGCTCACACGGCGTCCGAAGCAGCCGCGCCAATCGCCGCTGCGGGAGACTGGAGCGCAGCAAAAATGAAGGGCGTCAACGTTTACAATGAAGCCAACGACAAAGTCGGCGACGTTTATGACATCATCATCGACTCTCAGGGCCGGGTAAGGGGTCTTGTCATCGAGGCAGGCGGCTTTTTGGGAATGGGCACGCATTATGTGCTGGTCGCGATGAGCAGCCTCAAATTCGCTAATAAGGCTGGGAAAACGACCGAAGGAATGACGTCCGAGACTGCGCGCGAATGGTTTCCCGACCGAGCCGTTATCAACGTCACGAAAGACCAACTCAAGTCGATGCCAGAGTTCAAGTATTAAGTAACTCTGTCGAAAGGCCTGTGGCCTCGATATCTGAGCCGGATACAAAATAGGGTCTTCGCCGACGGTATAGACACCCATCTTTGAATCCTCTGCCCGTGGTGGGACCAGCAACGGGCCCGGGGCATGATGATGCCGGGGCCTCCGGACAGGATTCTGTCTCGTGGGGCCGTCACCGCAGAACACAAGCCAGCCGCAACACAGACGTTCGCGCGCGCGGCCGCAGGGTTCGGTCGTCCATCCCGTGCGGCGACGTTCCGCACGATCTACGCGGTACGCCCTACGCCTACAGGAACAGAAAGGCGGTCCAATATTTGAATCGTCGCTGGCTCGCTGCCACAACCGGCAGAGCGGCCCTGGCCTACCCTCTTGACCCCCTGCGGCCTCTCCGCCTTGTCATATCGAATGCGTTCCTCGCGCTCGATCGTGCCGGCCGACCGCCTCGACCGCGACATCGATCTAGTGCTTGAAGACTTCGGCGCGCGTGCCGGTTGCGCCTGGCGCGAGACCTACGAGTCTGACACCGACCTCGAGACGATCCTGCAAAATCTCCTGTCCGGCCAATACGCCTATCCGGTCCGGATTATAGCCTTCAATCCCGTCGATAAATGGTCGCGCGATGCGACTAGCGACGTCCCGACGCGCTGGCCCAGCGCACAGCCGACACCGACGCCGAGGTATCGTCTGCGCTTCTTCGTCGCCGAAGTCGAATGCGTGTGCCCTCTCCGGAGTGAAAACGCCCCCTGCGAACCGCTGGAAGTAAAGCGAGTGACGGATCAAGACGACGGCGTCAACGTTCGGGCACGCTAGGGGATTGCCGCTGGCATCTTTGGCGAATGAGTTCGCTGTCAGCAACCCCGACTGCGCGTGCGCCAGCGCTGTGATGGTTCATAGATGAAATCGTCCCAGCGGATGGCGGCCTATTTGCTGGACATGAAAAGCCCCGAGTGGGAGCGTCATTTCGCCAATCAGATTCTGATCGATTCGTGTGCACGCACCTTCGTGTCATCGCCGCGAGGCGCTGGCGGGCGCCGTACACGCGGCCGCCTGGGGCGTTGAAGCCGGGTGATTTCGGCATAGATAACAAGTCGAATCATTCTTGAGCATTTCATGAGCGACAAACAGGAAGCACTTCTCTACCAGCGCGTCCGCTCCTGGCCTCACTGCTTTCTGAAAATCCTGGAATTGAAGACCGCGCTCACTTCGAGAACCCGCCCAATTCCGTTGCGGACCTCGACCGCAAAGCGCTGATCACAAGATCCCTCGACGACCGCTTCGCGGGCCGCCTCCACGAGCGCGTCAAGAGCCACGTCGTGCGCCGCTGCCGTGTCCGGCAATTCCATGCTTTCGTTGTCCCGCGAAGCCACGTCCACGGATTTGAAGTCGAAAAAATATTGAGCCACTGAGCTACTTCGGAGACTGCAGGCCGACCGAGTTGACCCAATCGTCTACGTGAGATGCCGTGTCGGCCTCTCTGGCCTTCTTCAGCAACTGATCACGCTCGACGCCGGGCGGCAGACCAGAGGCCCGCGCGCGAGCGTCCTCCGCGAAAGTCCGCAGTCTTTCCTGCAACGATTGAGATTGTTTGAAACGCCGCCGCTTCTGCAAGGCACGCTCCTTTTCCGCACGAGGGAGGCGGGAGCGCTACGGGCGTTCTCAACACAGATGAATGCCATGGGCCGTGCTGTGACGGCAGAACAATAGCGCGAGACGCATTTGGTTTCTCTTCCAAATGTTAATTGTCGCACGCATTTGAGCCGCCATCTCGGGTCTCGCAACCTCTGCGGCCGCTGACTTTTCGGCCAGAACTAAACATCGGTTAATGGCAGCGCCGCCTCGCGCCTCTAAAGTCGCCGGCGAGACGACGTCGTGCTGGAAGATGTCTGCCGAGCACTTCCCCACGGCGGCGATCACGAACTGAGAAAGCGGATCGCGGAAAGACTGCTCGAAAGCGCGGGCGGCGGGAACAGGACGCTCGCCGAGTTGAGGGAAGTTGCGCGGACCGCTCTCACCGAAGCGATCAAGAAGTCGGCCTAGGCAACCTAACTTCATCCGCGGATGCCTCGGTTCGTTCGAAGACGCCGTCGGCTGCTGGCACCCGCAGCCTCCCGACAGCGCTCGTCTAATCAGTTAGTCTGCGTCATGGATCCCGCAATGCAGCGCCGACATCTCGAAGAGGCCGAGCGGCACGTCGCCCGAGGCGAACTCCATATTGCCGATCAGCTCGAGCGGATCGCCGAGCTCGACCGCCATGGTCACGGCACGACCGCAGCGCGAGAGCTTCTCGAGACGTTCCTCGCCACTCAGGCGCAACACGTCGCGCATCGAGATCACATCCTGGCCGAATTGGGATGATCGGTAGAGCGCAGCTCCGCCTGAGGTTTTCGCGGGCTAGATCGGCCTTCTGGGCGCATGCGCGCGCAACGCGACCGCGACGCAGCCGGCAGGAGCGCTCGGCTTCCTAGACGTTAACTCGAACCGTTTTAACGCGTCAGGGGGCCTGTCTATCGAGGGCAAAATCATCAAGCAGCGGTGATCTTTGGCCCGAGACCAGCACCTCGATTAGATAAGCCGCGAGATAGCTGAAGGTCACGCCATTGCCCCCGTAGCCGTACGCAGCAAAGATGTTTTGAAAACTTGGCACTCTGCCGATCAGAGGAAGACCATCGGCCGTTGTGTCGAAGGTACCGGACCAGGCATGGTCAAGCTCGAGCGAACTAGCAGGCCACAGCTGATGAAGCGCTTGCTTAAGCTTCTCTGTCTTGGAAGCGGTCAAGCTGTCTCGTAATTCTGGATCGACAAGTGATTCATCCTCACCGCCGAAAATGACGCGACCATCGACTGTCGTTCTCGCATAGTGATAGCTCTTGGAAGCCTCCCACAGCAGTGTGCCATCCTTCCACAATGCTGCCGGCTGCGGGATCGTGGCTACGGCCCAGCTTGAAGCCCCCTTCTGAATTGTGGGCCGCACGATATCTGGCATGACATAGCCGGTCGCGAGCACAAGATACTGGGCTGAAATCTCGACGCCACCTTCAGTCATGACGTGAACCCCGGATCGCGCGCTGTCAAATGCAACTGCATTCGCCTGGTACAGACGCGCGCCGCGACCGAGGACAGCTTTCAGAAGGCCATATGTAAGTAATACAGGATCGGCATCAGCGGCTCCTTCCGAATAGAGCGCGCCTTCCCGTGAAAAGGAATAGTCCCTTAACAACGTTGAATAGTCGAGGAAGGTAGTCGGGAGGCCCGCCCTTTTCCGTATCTCAGCCTCTGACCGCAAGTCGGACGCATCGTATTCGGCGGCCAGATATAGCGAGCCGCGTGATCTTAGTTGGCACCGGACCTCAAGGCGTCGAACAAGATCGACCAGGCCGTCTAGAGCACGCCGGCTCGCATTGTAACAGCGCGAAGCCTGTTCGAAGCCATAAGCGGCTGCAAGGTGGGAGAGTGGACGGTCGATCTCCCATAGCAACATGGCCGTGCTGGCTGCGGTGCTGCCCCGACCCGGCATCTGACGGTCCAGTAGGACAACATCGAGGCCGCGGCGGGTAAGTCTTTCTGCGATCAAGGTGCCCGTGATCCCGGCGCCGACGATGAGAACATCGCATGAGAAGTTCTCACTCGCTGTCGGCGCAACCGAGAGCTCTGCGGTTGCCCAAGGCCAATGCGGACTGCGGACGTCGGAATGGTCTGCGTCTTGTGAATGCTGTCTGGTAATGGCAGCCTCGCGGCGATTATTTGACGCGGCTCAACGAGCTTACGGCTGGCGCGTTGATCGGCGCGCCCTCGATATCAAACATCGAACCGTGACAGGGACAATCCCAACAGGTCTCGAAGCCATTCCAGCGGAGATGACATCCCACATGAGTGCAACTCGCTGAATTGAGATGCAGCTCGCCGGCGTGATCTCGATACGCGGCAATCTTTTTGAGTCCCCTGCGGACAATTGCTCCTTGGCCGCACTCGAGCTGCTCGAGCGAGGCCAACTCCGCGGGCGCAAGATACTCTGTAAAATTTTGCACGACGGTAGCGTTTTCCACGATGAAGTTCTTCGTCGCCTTTAGGGGTATCCTGCCAGGCGAGTAAAGCTCCTGCCACGGATGCTGCTCACCACGGATGAGGGCCGCATTAAGGATCGCGCCAGCCACACCATGCGTCAGTCCCTGGCCCGAGTCGCCCATGGAGACGTAGATGTTCTTGCCAGCGGGATCGCGTCCGATAAACCCCGCATAATCGACGGTGTCGAGGACTTGGCCGGACCAGCGGTGGGTTTCGGGTCCGAGAGCGGAAATCAACTTTCGAGCCCACACCTCAAGCCTTTTGAACCGCTCGTCGGCATCGTCCGCCTGCCCACTTTTATGATCCTCGCCTCCAACTAGGACATAGTCCGTACGATCCGGTCCGGGCTGCAACCGCACGTAGTGATAAGGCTCCTCAGTATCCCAATAGAGCGCATCCGGTAGAGCGCCTCGCTTGATCTCGAACGCCATCACGTAGGTTCGATAGGGGGCCGTTTTGGTGTGGATCGAAAACCGGTCCGAGATAGAAGAATTTGTCGCGACAACGGCATGCGTCGTACTCACGGTGCCGCAGGTCGTTTTGATCAATACTGCGCCATTGCCCTCACTGACCTCCACGACCGGAGTGTCTCTGAAGAAACTCACGCCATTGTCGTGACAAGCCTTGGCGAGGCCCGCGAGGTACTTTGTTGGGTGAAAGGTTGCCTGTCGCGGATATCTGAGAACATGACGGTCTTCGCAGCCGTTGAGCGGGACGCCGACCAGCCGGTGCACTGCGGCTCCGATCGCCTGAACGGCTTCCAATTCGTCATCAATGACGTCTGCGGGCATATCCCGCCCTTGGAACAGATATCCGTCTAACCTGCGAAAATCACAGTCGATTTGTTCACGCTTCTGAATTTCTTCAATGCGATCGATAGCGGCTGCCTGGCTGGTGCAGAAAAGCTTCGTTGCGTCCAAGCCCTTGATTTTGGTCATTTCGCTGACGAGATCGTCGCAGAGCGGGGCAAGATGCGCTGATGTCCGCGACGTCATGCCGCCCGTGATCCGGCCACTGTCAATCACCGCTACCGTCTTCCCGCTCTTGCAAAGCTCATAGGCTGTGGAAATCCCCGCAATGCCCGATCCGATCACGGCGACGTCGCATTCAAAGTCGCCCGGAAGCGAGCTCGCCGCCGGCATGACATCCACGTCCATCCAAAGTGATTTGCTGGCCATGATCGCTCCCACACGAGCGAAAACGCTTGCACAGCAATGTGGGTTCCTATGATTGTCGAGGCGGGCACACTCAAAATACCAGGATTCTACAACGCGCTGTCCTCTAAATGCGGACGCAATACCTCAGAGTAGCCCTCCCACTCCGCATTGAACTGCCCTGCTGAGGGGCCTCCTGAGCCTGTCTTCAGAACTTAATGACCGACCGAAGCCCTAGAACCGCCGCGTCCTTTAGAGGTCTACCTCGCATCGCCCCGAGAGGATCTGTGCCGCCTCCTCCGGGATGACGGATGAACTGAAAATTAGGCTGCAATGTCAGACCCGCCTTGACGGCGGTCACCAGCGCCTCTGAGCTACGCACCGGCCACGCCGGACCATTGAGTGATGCGAAATCTCGATCCAACG
>NZ_JAFCJT010000028.1 GCF_018130785.1 Bradyrhizobium liaoningense | reverse complement strand
ACGGGCTTCAAAGCCCTTGGATGAAGCGGTCTCCCGTCCGTTACCGCACCGGACACTCTAGCCGATCCGGCGCAATCCGGCGCAACATGACTTACAAGGATGACGGGATACAGCCGCTCCCTCCAGGCTACTTCGCAGGCGCCCTTGCAAAATCCACAAACGCCCGCAGCGCCGCGGGTAACTGGCGGCGGCTCGGATAATACAGGAAGAAGCCGGGATAGGCCGGGCACCAGTCGGCGAGCACGCGAGCCAACTTGCGTTTCGCCAACAACGCTTCCACCTGCGCTTCGAACACATAGGCAAGGCCAGCCCCGTCGAGCGCCGCGTCGACCATCAGGTCCTGGTCGTTCATCGTGAGAGGCCCCGTGACATCGATCGCGAGCTCGATGCCGCCGCGCTCGAATTCCCAGTGATAAAGCGCGCCAGAGGTGAAGCGGTAGCGGATGCAGGGCAGGCCTTTCAGGTCGCGCGGCGTGGCGGGTGGCTTGTGCGTCTTGAAGAAGGCAGGCGAGCCCACCACCGCAAAACGGTGACGCGGGCCGATCGGCACCGCGATCATGTCGGCCGCGATGGTCTCGCCAAAGCGCACGCCGGCGTCGAAACCGGCGGCGACCACGTCGATCAGGGCGTCGTTGATCACGATCTCGACGCTGACGTCGGGGAACGATTTCAGGAAGCGCGTCACGATCGGCAGCAGCACGAGCTGCGCCGACTGGCGCGCGGCGGTGAAGCGCAGCGTGCCGGCCGGCTTGCCGCGAAAATTGTTGAGGTCCTCGAGCGCGTCGTCGATGTCGCGGAAGGCCGGGGTGATGCGGGCAAAGAGGCGTTCGCCGGCCTCGGTGAGCGCGACGCTGCGGGTGGTGCGGTTGACGAGGCGCAGGCCCAGCCGCTCCTCGATATTGCGCAGGGCATGAGACAGGGCCGATGGCGTGACGCCAAGCCCCGTCGCCGCCGCGCGAAAACTGCGGTGGCGAGCGATGGCGAGGAAGGTCGCGAGGTCGGACGGGTCGATCCGCATTGATGAATTTTTCTCAGCAGGTCGCAAAATTTATAGCGGATTATCTCAGCTATGGCGAGCCGCTACACCTTGCCCATCGGCTCGGCACATCGCCGGGCCAATACGGAAAGGGCAACATCATGCGTGTCTGGTTCATCACAGGAGCGTCCCGCGGATTTGGCGCGCTGATCGCCGAAGCGGCGTTGAAGGCCGGCGACACCGTGGTCGCGACGGCGCGCGATCCTTCAACCGTCACCGCACGGCTCGGCTCTCACGAGCGCCTGCTGGCCACCCGGCTCGACGTCACCAGCGAGGCGCAGGCGCATGAAGCGGCAGGCCAGGCGGTGAAGCGCTTCGGGCGCATCGACATCCTCGTCAACAATGCCGGCTATGGCCTGTTGGGCGCGATCGAGGAAGCCAGCGGCGCGGAGACGCAAAAGCTGTTCGGCACGAACGTATTTGGCCTGCTCGGCGTCACCCGCGCAGTGCTGCCGCATATGCGCCGGCAGCGCTCCGGCCACGTCATCAACATCTCGTCGGTCGGCGGCTACACCGGGTATCCCGGCTGGGGCGTCTATGGCGCGACGAAGTTCGCGGTCGAGGGCCTCAGCGAGGCGCTGGCCGGCGAAGTCGCGCCGTTCGGCATCAAGGTGACCGTGGTCGAGCCGGGCTTCTTCCGCACCGACTTCCTCGACGAGACCTCGCTGTCGCGCACCGCGCAGGTGATCGACGACTATCACGAGAGCGTCGGCAAGACCCGCGCGCACACGGCCGACGTCAATGGCGGCCAGCGCGGCGATCCGCGCAAGCTGGCACAGGCCTTCCTGAAGTTGGTTGACGCCAAGAACCCGCCGCTGCGGCTGCCGCTCGGCAGCGACACCGTGGAGCGGATCGAGGCGAAACACATCTTCGTTGCGAGGGAGCTGGCGGGCTGGCGGTCGGTCGCGACCTCGACCGACTTCACCGACGACCGCGCTTAAGTGAGGGCAAAAAAAGGCCCGGCTCTGGTTTTGACCAGGCCGGGCTCGGAGTGATGTCAGGCCGAGGCTGAGGGGCTGTCGGCCTGACGGGAAAGGGCGGCGAGGCGCCAGCTCGCGCAGGGAATGTCTTTCGGCGCGACCACGATCTCCTTGTCGAAGCGCACCAGCTTCCAGTCGTCGGGATGATTGACGAAAGCGAAACCGGATTTGCGGGCGAGCGAGATCATGGTCTCGTTGGAGCGCAGCGTGTCGCCGAACATGTGCTCGGCACCAAGAGCTGCCGCGCGGCATTCGAGATTCTTCATCAGCGCGGTCGCGATGCCGTGGCCGTGCCAGCGGTCGTCGACCGACAGGCCGAACTCGAGGGTAGAAGTCTCGGCATGGAAGGCGTAGCGCGCTTCGGCGACGATGGTCTCGAAGCCGTCGACTATCTTGGTCGCGACGACAGTGAAGCGCTCACGCGCTCCAACGTCGAGGAATTCACCCAGCAGCCCCTTCGGCAATTCGCTGATCGCACCGAAGAAACGGTTGTAGCGGGAGCGGGTCGAGAGCGACCGGAAATAGTGCTGGAGTTCCTCGGTGTCGCGCGGCTCGACGAAGCGAACGTTGATCGCCTCGCCCTGCCGGGTGCGCAGCACGTCCGAATATTGCTTCAGATCTTCCAGGCGGAGGATGCTCATGACACGAGCCCTACAGAAAGAGGGACCGCCGGCGCCCCTGTGATCAGGCGGCGCCGGCCTGGCGGCCAATCAGGCCCGCCAGAAGGGTTTGTCAGCCTCGTAGGCGATGTCGGTCCAGGACAGGCCGACGTCGTGGAGATCGCGGGCCGTCCAGTTGGTCAGTTCGCGGCGGGTCCGGTAGCGCTCGTGCCAGACGTGAAGCGTCTCGCCGATTTGCTGGATGAGGCCGGGTGCATGATGATTTGTCATCGAATTGTGGGTCAAAGTAGACATTTTCAGCTCCTTGAGCTAACTTGACCGCTAATATCTGCTTGCCACCGCGCTGCGACAAACGACAATTTGTACCCCTTCGCATGAAATAACGTCATGCATCCTGCTGCCAGATGACTGCCAGATTGCCCTCCCTGAACGGATTGCGGGCCTTTGAGGCCGCCGCGCGCCATCTCAGCTTCACGCTGGCCGCGTCCGAGCTGAACGTGACCCAGACCGCGATCAGCCATCAGATCCGGCGGCTCGAGGAGGAGCTGGGCATCCGCCTGTTCGTCCGGCAGAACCGCGCGCTGGCGCTGACGCCTGAGGCGCGCGACTACCTCCCCGGCGTCCGCGCCGCCTTCAACGACCTCCGCCTCGCGACCGACCGGCTGCTGCGCAAGGACGATGACAAGGTGCTGACCGTCTCGACGTTGGCATCGCTCGCCGCGAAATGGCTGCTGCCGCGGCTGACCGATTTCCAGGAGCAGCATCCCGGCATCGACGTCCGCATCACCACCTCGACCAGCCTCGTCGATTTCCAGCGCGACAATGTCGATGCCGCGATTCGCTATGGCCGCGGTCAGTGGCCGGGCCTGCGCGCCGACTGGCTGATGGCGGACGAGCTGTTTCCGGTGTGCAGTCCGTCGCTGCTGCGCGGCGACAAGCCGCTGCGCCAGCCCGAGGATCTCCGGGGCTATCCGCTGCTGCACACCTCCAATGCCAACAGCGACGACTGGCGGCTATGGCTGACGGCGGCCGGCCTTCCGGGCGACATCGCCAGGCAGCCCGGCATCACCTTCGACATGATCTTCATGACCATCCAGGCCGCAATCGACGGCATCGGCGTGGCGATGGGGCGGACCTCCTACGTCCAGGACGACATCGCCAAGGGCCGGCTCGTGGTGCCCTTCAAGATCGCGCTGCCGGCCGATGCCGGCTTCTATCTGGTCGCCCCGGAGGGCCGGCGCGAAGCGCCGAAGCTGGCGGCGTTCCGCGAATGGATGATCGCTGCAACGCAGAATAAAGCCTGAAAAATCATCAGCTTCCGCGGTGAAATTGGTTGACTCGCCGCGCCCCGCGCGGGAGGGGTAGGACAGATTGTCGCAGCATCAATCTGTTGCCTTGCCGTGAAATGAGTTCCGGTCCGGCCACGTCTTCCAGGGAGTAACGTCATGGCTGGACCAGCAACCAATCCGCCCGAGATCAAGTCGCGCATCGGCGCAATCCTGCGCGCCACCTCAGGCAATTTCCTCGAGCAGTTCGATTTCTTCCTGTTCGGCTTCTATGCCGCCGCCATCGGCAAGGCGTTCTTTCCCTCCACCAACGAGACCGCCTCGCTGCTCAACACTTTCGGCGTGTTCTGGCTTGGCGCCTTGATGCGCCCCGTCGGCGCGATCGTGCTCGGCGCCTACATCGACCGCATCGGCCGCCGCCAGGGCCTGATCGTCACGCTCGGCATCATGGCCATCGGCACCGTCGTGATCGCGTTCTGCCCGAGCTACGCGACCATCGGCATCGCCGCGCCAATCATCGTGCTGGTCGGTCGTTTGCTGCAAGGCTTCTCCGCCGGCGTCGAGCTCGGCGGCGTGTCGGTCTATCTCGCGGAGATCTCCACGCCCGGCAATCGCGGCTTCTACACCTCGTTCCAGTCGTCGAGCCAGCAGGTCGCGATCTTCGTGGCCTCGATCCTCGGCTTCATCCTCTCCGAGGTGATGCCGGCCGACACCGTTGCCGCCTGGGGCTGGCGCATTCCGTTCTTCGTCGGCTGCCTGATCATTCCCTTGATCTTCGTCCTGCGGCGGACGCTCGAGGAGACACCGGCCTTCCTCGCCATGAAGAAGCATCCGACCGCAAGCGAGGTGTTCGCCTCCGCCTTCGCCAACTGGCGCATCGTCGTCCTCGGCATGATGATCGCGGTCCTGACCACGACGACGTTCTACTTCGTCACCGTGTACACGCCGACCTTCGGCAAGACCGTGCTGAAGCTCTCGACGCAGGACGCACTGCTCGTGACGCTGCTCGTCGCCGTGACCAACTTCTTCTGGAATCCGGTCGGCGGCGCGCTGTCCGACCGCATCGGCCGCAAGCCGGTGCTACTGGCCATCGCCTGCCTGACGCTCGTCACCGCCTACCCGGCGCTGCACTGGCTGGTAGCCGCGCCGACGTTTGGCAAACTGCTCGCGGTCGAGATGATGTTTTCGTTCTATTTCGGCGTCTACAGCGGCACCATGCTCGGCGCGCTGGTCGAGATCGTGCCGGCGCATGTGCGCACCACATGCTTCTCGCTTGCGTTCGCGCTCGCCGCCGCGCTGTTCGGCACCTTCACCCCGTTCGCCTCGACCTTGCTGATCGAGCATACCGGCGACAAGGCATCGCCCGGGTTCTGGCTGATGTTCGCGGCCGTGCTCGGCATCATCGCCGCGTCGGTCGTCTATCGCGGCGGCGGCAAGGCGGTGCCGACGTACGATACGGCGGCGGAGCCGGTTGCGGGGCATTGATAGTCACTTCGATCATCGTCGCCTCTTACCCTCCCCTGGAGGGGGAGGGTCGGCTCACATTGAGCGCAGCGAAAATGTGAGACGGGGTGGGGTGAAGGTCCCTCCGCGTCGAACGCTGCCCGTGGGGAGAGTTCACCCCACCCCGCTCGCGCTGCGCGCGATCACCCTCCCCCTCCAGGGGAGGGTGAAAGGTGCAGCTACAGCTCCACCACCACGTAGTCGCTCTCGACCTTCACCGTGACGGTCTCGGCGACATACGGCCCCTTCACAACGTTCGCACCCGGCTCGGCATGCGCCGGATAGGCCTTCACGCGGAAGCGGCGGGGGTCGCAATAGGACTGGCCGGTGCGGACGTCGAACTCCCAGCCGTGCCAGGGACAGCGGATGATCTCGCCGAGCTTGGTGTACTCGATCTCGCCGGGATCCTTTGATTGGGCCAGCCCGATGAGCGGGCCCTCGCACAGCGCCGCGCCCTGATGCGGGCAGCGGTTCATCAGGCCGAAATACTCGCCCTTGATGTTGAAGACCGCGATCGGCCGCCCGTCGATCTCCAGAAATTTTCGCGTGCCCGGCGGAAGCTCGTCGACGGGCGCAATCACATGCCGCGCCATGCTTTATGTCTTCCGCATGATCTGATCGAAAAACCGCTTCACACTTTTTCGGATCATGCGGCTATTCCGTAGAGCTTCTGCGCATTGCCGAGGTAGAACGCCTCGCGATTGGCCTCGCTTACGCCCGCCGGCAGCACGCGCGACGGCTCGTCATAGTCCCAATGCGGATAATCGGTCGCGAACAGAAGACGGTCCCAGCCGATCCATTTGATGACGTCGAAAAGATCCTCGCGCCGCTCCGGGTCCTCCATCGGCTGCGTGGTCCACCACACCTGCTCGCGGATATATTCCGACGGCGGCCGCTTCACATGCGGCACTTCGCTGCGCAGCCGCTGCCAGACCTTGTCGAGCCGCCAGGCAAGCGACGGGGCCCAGCCGAAGCCGGCCTCGATCATCACCATCTTCAGCTTCGGAAAGCGCTCGAACACACCTTCCAGAACAAGGCTCGCCAGCGCCGATTGCTGGCACTGCGAGTGGCCCACCATTTCCTCGATGTAATAGGAAGGCCATCCGGACGGCGTGATCGGATTGCCGCCGAAGCCGAAAGCATGCACGCCGACGGGAAGCCCCGCCTCTTCCGCAGCCTGATAGATCGGCCAGTAACGGCGCTGGCCGAGCGGCTCGACGTTGCGGCTGAGCAGGAGCACCTGCACGAAATTCTTGTCGCCGGCGCGCTCACGGATCTCGGCGGCGGCCGACAGGCCGTCCTCATTGCCGACGACGATCGAGGCCTTGAGCCGCCTGTCCTTCGAGGTCCATTTGTCGATCTGCCAGTCGTTGATGGCCGAGCACAGCGCCGCCGAGAGCTCGTGATTACGGATGCCTTGCCCCGTGTTGAGCGGATTGAGCACGCCGAATTGCACGTTGTTGGGATCGAGCAGCTGCTTCTGCATGAAAGGCAACGAAGAGCCCTGCGGCCCGCCTTCCGGCGGATAGGCGTCGCGGCGCGAGGCGTTGGGCTGGGCCTTCGGATAGGGCGGCCCTTCCATCATGCCTTGATAGGCATGGACACCGTAGACTTCGAGATGATGCTGCCAGCGTTTGGCGAGGTACGGATAAAGCTCGGTCCGGGTCGCGCGTGCCGGATGGATGTCGCAGTCCGCGATCGCGGTTTTGACGGTCTGTGGGGAAGCAGCTTCTAGGCTCTCGCGGAATTGGACATTCATCGCCTTGCCTCCTTTGGCAGCGGGCTCACGTCAGGCGGGGATAGGTTGCATGCGGATTGTCGATCATGATCTTGCGCACGAGATCGGGGGACAGACCTTCGGGCAGCGCGTCCTGGCCGTCGAACTGCCAGTGCGGATAGTCGGTGGAGAATAGAACCAATTCGTCCGACTGCATATGATCAAACAGGCGAATTAATGTCTCGGGTTCCGGCGGCACATCAAATGGCTGTAACGAGAACCGGATGTTGCTGCGCACAATGTCCAGCGGCGCGCGATCGACCCAGGGCGTCTCCATACGCACCCCGCGCCAGAACTTGTGCAGGCGCCAGAGATAGGGCGAGATCCAGGAGACGCCGGATTCGAGCATCACCATTTTCAGCCGCGGATATTTGGCGAACACGCCCTCGACGATCAGGCTGGTGAGCTGGGTCTGGAACGCCTGCGCCTGACCGACATAATCCTCGATGTGGTAGGAACCCCAGCCCACGGCAGTCGGCGGATTGTGATAAGCGGAACCCGCATGGATGCCGACCGGCAAATCGAGCCGTTCTGCGGCCTCGTAGATCGGCCACCACGCGCGCTTGCCGAGCGGCGTGTCGCCCATCACCAGCATCAGCACTTGCACGAAGCGCCGGTCCTGTGCGCAGCGCTCGATCTCGGTCACGGCCTTTTCCACACTTTGCGTCGGAATCACGATCGAGCCGCGCAGCCGTTGATCGCGATCGAGCCATTCCTTCACGAGCCACTCGTTCAACGCGCGGCAGAAGGCGGCCTGCAAATCTTCCGAGAACACCATCTGCACGCCGTAGAGCGGATTGCAGATGGCGTGCGTGAGCTGGAACGGATCGAGCAGATGACGCTGCATGTCCTTCAGGCTTTCGCCGGACTTGCCGGTTTCCGGCCGCCAATCGGGACGCGCGACGATCGGCGAATTCTGCGGATAGGATTGCGAGACAAGATCGACCATGCCGCGCGTCGTCACCTGATCGCGCCAATAGTCGTTCAGGTATGGCAGCAGGCTGGTCAGATGCGGCACGGCGGGATGCACGTCGCAATCCACCCCGCCGGCGATCAGGGACGCCATGACGTCTCCTTCACATTTCCTCGTCTTGTGGGGCAGCGCTTCGCGGCTGCCGTCTTCTGTCCCGCCATTCAAGCAGGCCTGCCCGCCGCCCGCAACTCGGCCAAGGCTTCTGTCGTATGCTAGGAAGGCTGGGCTCAGTTGCGAAGGAATAAGGGGTTTTAGGGATGAAAGAGCTCGTCGGCATTGCGGAACAGGTCGCGGCCAAACTGATCGCGCGCAAACAGACGATTGCAGTGGCTGAATCCTCGACCGGCGGCCTGATCTCGGCCAGCCTGCTCGCGGTGCCCGGCGCCTCCGCCTACTTCCTCGGCGGCGCGGTGGTCTACACCCGCGATGCGAGGCGTGTGCTGATGGATATTTCGGACGAAGGAATGAAGGGCTTTCGCTCCTCGTCGGAGCCGTATGCGAAACTCCTCGCCGAACAGATGCGCGGCCGCTTCGGCTGCGACTGGGGCCTCTCTGAGACCGGCGCCGCCGGCCCCACCGGCAACCGCTACGGCGATGCGGCCGGGCACAGTTGCATGGCAGTGTCCGGGCCCGCAACGGAGGTGATCACGCTGGAGACGGGCAACAATGACAGGTTTGCGAACATGCAGATGTTTGCGGCGACGGCGCTGAAGTTGTTGTTGAGGAAATTGGAGGGGTGAGCTGCCGCCGGTCAAGTGAATCGGACAGTCCTGCCATATCGTTGCTGTCATGCCCCGGTCAAGCCGGGGCATGACAGCGGAACATGGGGCGGCGCCTACCTCCCCAAATTCCGCATGAAAATCCGCACGACATATCCCTGCACCCGCGGCGCCTCATCATAGAGGTCCGATGCGATCCGCTCGATGGTTTCGCGCAGGGACAGAAACTGCGCCTGCCGCGCGCTGCTTTCGGTACCTTGCATGCCTGCGAGCTCGTCCATCGCGGCGTCGCTGATCTGGCACTGCACGGCGCCGTCTTCACTGGTCATGGTGAAGCGAAAGGCCAGCCGTTCAAGGTCATGGCCGATGATTTTGTCGCGCGTCAGCGGCATCCAATTGTCCCGTTCGCGCCCCCGAACCGGACAATGCTGAAAATCTGACGCCTTGTCACCATCCGCGCCGAAGAACATGGCGGCCATACGGCCCCCATCAGCCGGCTGCTCTCCAGCTTCAGTAGGCGAGCGCCGTGCCGGTCGGCTTGTCGAGCGCCGCGGCCAGCGATCGATACTCCTCACAATCCGTCCCGCAGATGGCAGCAATCCGGCTGAGATGATAGAGCGCCTGCTCGCGATTGCCCCGCTCGAGCTGCCACAGTCCATAGTACTGCCACGTCAGCACATGGTTCGGATCGGCCTTCAATGCGCGCTCGTACCAGACCTGCGACTGCTCGTAGTCGCCAAGCTTGCGGTAGGAGTAGCCGATGAGGTTGGCGACGTTCGGATGGTCGTCATGGCCAAGCGACTTCAATTGCGCGATCGCAGCCGCATAGTCGTTGCGCTCGTAGATGGTGTCATAGGCGACGCGGTAGCCGGCCGCGAATGCGGGATCGCCGATGCTGGACTGGTTGTTCGGCTTCTTGCCTTTCTGGGTTGCCTTGGTGCCCGGGCGCTTCGGATAGGTTGGCTGCGGCCTCTGATCCGAATAGGCGCCGGCATAGGGATCAGTGGAGCCGTTACCGCCGCCTCCCCCGCCTCCTCCGCCCGCGGCAAACACCGGCGAGCCCAGCAGCGCCGCCGCAAACGTACCCAGCGTGACGAGCTTGATCATCTTCGTGAACATCTCCGTCTCCTGTGCTGTTCAAGCGGCCCCTGACAACGTGATAACCCTGCCTTGGCAGCGATATTCCGGGGCACTGCGCTCACGGAGACGTCAGCATTCGTACGGCAGTTCTGTTGTCCTTTACTGGAACGCGACTTCGGCGAAGCTGCGAAGCTTTCGCGAATGCAGCCGTTCCGATTCCTGCTGCTTGAGCCGCTCCAGCGCCTTCAACCCGATCTCGAGATGCTGGCCGACGCGGCGGCGGTAGAATTCGCTGGCCATGCCCGCGAGCTTGATCTCGCCGTGGAGCGGCTTGTCGGAAACGCACAGCAGCGTGCCGTAGGGGACGCGGAAGCGGTAGCCGTTGGCGGCGATCGCGGCCGATTCCATGTCGAGCGCGACCGCGCGTGACTGCGACATGCGGCGGATCACCTCGGGCCCCGAGATCTCCCAGTTGCGGTTGTCGACGCTCGCGACAGTGCCCGTGCGCATCAGCCGTTTCAGCTCGAAACCTTCGAGGCCGGTGACGTCCTCGACCGCCTGCTCGAGCGCGACCTGCATCTCGGCCAGCGCCGGGATCGGCACCCACAGCGGCAGCTCGCGGTCGAGCACGTGGTCCTCGCGCACATAGCCGTGGGCGAGCACGTAGTCGCCGAGCCGCTGCGTGTTGCGCAGGCCCGCGCAATGGCCGAGCATCAGCCAGGCGTGCGGGCGCAGCACAGCGACGTGGTCGGTGACATTGCGCGCGTTCGACGGGCCGGTGCCGATGTTGATCAGCGTGATGCCGCGATAGCCTGATGTGACAAGATGAAAGGCCGGCATCTGCGGCGCGCGGACGGGCGCCACTCCGCTCGTTGCGCCACCGCCGCGCGTGATCACATTGCCGGGCGCGACGAAGGCGTCGAGGCCGGCTTCGCCGGACTGGAGCCGCTGCTGGCAGAGCTGCGCGAAGGCGTCGACGTAAAACTGATAGTTGGTGAAAATGACAAAGTTCTGGAAATGCTCGGGATCTGTGCCGGTGTAGTGATAGAGCCGCCGCAGCGAATAATCGACGCGGGCAGCCCGGAACAGGGACAGCGGCTCGGGCGCGCCCGGCTGAAGCTCGAAGGTACCGTCGGCGATGGAATCGTCCATGGTGGCGAGATCAGGCACGTCGAACGCATCGCGCAGCGATCGCGTCACAAGGGAATTCTCGCTGGTGGTGATGGCGGCTTCGATGTTGATGTCGCGGCGATAGGCGAAGTGGATCGGGATCGGCTCGGCAGATTCGCCGATCTCGACGGGAACGCCGTGGTTCTGGATCAACAATCCGATCTGCTCGGTGAGATAGGCGCGGAACAGATCCGGCCGCGTGACGCTGGTCTCGTGCACGCCGGGGCCGGCGACGAAGCCGTAGGCGAGACGCGAGTCCAGCCGCGCATGCGTCGCGGTGGTGAGGCGAACGAAGGGATAATAGGCCCGCACCCGCGTCGTGATCGCCTCGCCGTTGACGTAGGCCTCGAACCGGTCGCGCAGGAATTTCGTGTTGCGCTCGTAGATTTCCTCGAGGCGGGCGACGGCGAGGACGGCGTCGGTGAAGGATTTGGTGGCGATGGAGGGTGGGGATTGCATTGTTCGACCGCCGGGTTGCTGGGCTTGAGTCGAACTATAGCAAAGAACGGTGGTGATCGTCAGCGAAGGACGGCTTGCGCATCACGCTCCGCCGTCATGCCCCGGCTTGACCGGGGCATCCAGTACGCCGCGGCGCCCGGGTTCAATCACAGCCGCTTCTGGAATACTGGATCGCCCGGTCAAGCCGGGCGATGACAGTGAGTGTGCGGCGCGCTCCGGGATGACGCGCTCTCGCGCGTCACTTCTCGCGGAATGCCCGCATCAGCTGGTCGTGCAGCGGCTTCATCAGATAGGACAACATGGTGCGGTCGCCGGTCTGGACGAAGGCTTCCGCCGGCATGCCGGGGATCAGCTTGGAGTCGCCGAGCTTGGCGACCTCTTCCGGGGACATCGACACGCGGATGGTGTAGTAGCTCTGGCCGGTGCGCTGGTCGGTCGTGACGTCGGGTGAAACGCGGCTGACGACGCCGTTGAGCTCGGGCGTGGTGCGCTGGTTGAACGCGGACAGGCGCAGCAGCGTCTTCTGGCCGATCTGGAGCTTGTCGATATCGACGGGATTGACCTTGGCCTCGACCTGGAGATCGTCCGCCTGCGGCACAATCAACATAAGGGCATCGCCGGCGGTGACGACGCCGCCGACGGTATGCACCGTCGATTGCAGCACCATGCCATCCTGCGGCGCACGGATATCGACGCGGCGGAGCTGGTCTTCGGCCGCGACCTTGCGCTCGATCAGCTCGCCGGTCTTGTCGTTGGTCTCGCGCAGATCCTTGGAGACCTCGCTCACCATGTCCTTGTCGACCTGGATGATCTGAAGCTCGGTCTCGGTGATCTTGCCCTTGGCCTGCGCGCGCGATGCGATGTATTGCGCGCGCTCGCCATTGAGGCGGGCGCTGTCGCGCTCGAGCGCGGTCAGGCGCGAGATCTGCACCAGGTGCTTCTCGTAGAGATCGCGCACGCCTGTGAGCTCCTGCTGCACCAGGGCGATTTCCCTGTCCTTGGCCTTCTCCTGCGCGGAGAGGCCCTCGATCTCCTCGTTGAGCTGCTGGATGCGCTCGCGGAGCTGCGCCTTCTGCCCGGCGCGGCCGTTGACGCGGACGTCGAACAGCTTGGTTTCGGCGGAGAGCAGGTTCTTGACGTCGGGATCGTCGCCGCGATCGAGCAGCGATTGCGGGAACTCGATCTTGTCGACACCGCGCTGCTCGGCCTGGAGCCGCGCCGTGCGCGCCAGTGCTGCGTCGAGATTCTTGGTGACGATGGCGAGGTTCGCCTTGGTGACGGTGTCGTCGAGCCGCACCACGATGTCGCCGGCCTTGACCACGTCGCCGTCGCGGGCGCGCAGCTCGCCGACCACGCCGCCGGTCGGATGCTGCACCTTCTTGACGTTGGATTCGACCACGACCTGGCCCGGCGCGATCAGGGCCCCCGAGATCTGCACCGTCGAGGCCCAGCCGCCGAGGCCGATGACGAGGGCCGCCACGATGACCAGTCCGAGCATCAGGTGAAACCTGATCGAATCCCGCACGGTCCTCTTCGCGGCTGGCTTTCCGCCGCCGATAGCCATCGTGCTCATGACTTGGGCACTCCGCCTTCGCTGACGATCTTGATCGGTGCCGGCGGCGTCACGCGCGGCTGGAGCACCTGGGCAAGCACCTGCTCCTTAGGCCCAAAGGCCTGCATACGTCCGTCGCGCAGCACCAGGATCTGGTCGACCGCCTCGACGCCGATCGGGCGGTGCGCGACCACGATGACGATGGCACCGCGTTCGCGGGCGGCACGGATGGCGCGGGTCAGCGCCTCGTCGCCTTCGGTGTCGAGATTGGAATTCGGCTCGTCGAGCACGATCAGGAACGGGTTGCCGTAGAGCGCGCGCGCCAGCGCCACGCGCTGCGCCTGGCCTGCGGAGAGCGCGGTGCCCTGCTCGCCGACCTGCGTGTTGTAACCCTCACGCATCTTGATGATCATCTCGTGCACGCCGGCTTCCTTGGCCGCGGAAATGATGCCATCAGAGGTGGCCTCGGGATCGAAACGGCTGATATTCTGCGCGATGGTGCCGCCGAACAATTCGACGTCCTGCGGCAGATAGCCGATATGGCGGCCGAGCATGTCGGATGACCATTGGTCAAGCGCCGCGCCGTCAAGCCGCACCTTGCCGCGGACCGGATGCCAGACGCCGACCAGCGCCCGGATCAGCGACGATTTGCCGGAGCCGCTCGGCCCGATCACGCCGAGGCCATTGCCGGCGGCGAGCGCGAAGGTGACGTCCTGCACGATGAGGCGCTGATCGCCCGGCGGCACCATGGCGATGCCTTCGACCGAGAGCCGGCTGGTGGGCGCCTGCAACTGGGTCGGCATCGTCTGCGCCGGCATCTGCTCCAGCAGACGCGTGAGGCGCTGCCAGCTCTGACGTGCCGCGACAAAGGATTTCCAATGCGCGATGGCGAGATCGACCGGCGCAAGCGCGCGGGCGGAGAGGATCGAGCCGGCGATGATGATGCCGGCGGTTGCCTCCTGGTGGATGACGAGATAGGCGCCGACCGCGAGCACGGCCGATTGCAGCATCATGCGCAGCACTTTTGCGACCGCGCCGAGACCGCCGGCGACGTCGCTCGCACGCTGGTTGCCATCGAGGTATTTTTCGTTGGCCTCGCTCCAGCGCTGGTTCATCCGGCCGGTCATGCCCATCGACACCATGACTTCGGCGTTGCGCCGGCTGGAGGCGGCGAGATCGTTGCGCTGGGCGGCAAGGCCCATCGCCTCCTTCGCCGGCTGGCGAGACAGGAACTCGGTGACCAGAGTCAGCCCGACCAGGATGATGGCGCCGATCAAAGCGGTCACGCCGATCAGGACGTGGAAGGCGAAGCAGATGGCGAGATAGAGCGGCAGCCAGGGCAGGTCGAAGAACGCGCTCGGGCCCATGCCACCGAGGAAGGACCGGACATTGTCGAGGTCGCGCAGCGGCTGCAGGCCTTCGTTGCGGCTGCCGACCAGGAGCGGCAGGCGCACGATGGTGTCGAACACGCGCTTGTTGAGGGCCTCGTCCAGCGCGGTGCCCACGCGCCCGAGGATCCGGTTTCGGATCATGTCGAGCACGCCCTGCGCCATATAGAGGAAGCTGGCGAGGATGATCAGGCCGACGAGCGTCGGAACGCTGCGGCTCGGCAGCACCCGATCGTAGACCTCCAGCATGAAGATCGACCCGGTCAGATAGAGCAGGTTGATCATGCAGCTCATCAAGCCCACGCCGACGAACGCCGTGCGACAAGCGCGCAAGGCGTCACCGAGCTCTGAACGGCGAACGCCAGGTACGGCTGCCATCAGTCTGATCTCTTTCCAGATGAGGGGCCGGAGCCCCCGATTTCACAGGCGGTTCAGGGGTACTCGACCCGGATTAACATCGTATTCCCCTGCAACCAGCGCAGCCGATTTAATCCAGAACCCTGATGGGCCACATCAACTCCTGACGGCCCAGCACGCAAGTCCGGTATTTCACAGTCTTTGCGGCTTTTTATAGCAGACATCGCGGCCTCTCCCCAGCGGGGGAGAGGCGAAAAAGCTCACTGAGCCAATGTGACGCTAGAACCGGCCGCCGCCGCGCACCAGCCGCACCACCAGGAGCAGAATGACGGCGCCGATGGCGGAATAGACGATCTCGGAGACGAGGCCGGTGCCAAGGCGGATGCCGAGTTTCGGAAACAAGAGGCTCGCCACCAGCGCGCCGCAGATGCCGATCACGATGTCGCCGATGATGCCGAACCCGGCGCCCCGCACGATCTTTCCGGCCAGCCAGCCGGCAACCAGGCCGACGAACAGGATGACGAGCAGGCCTTCGTTGGAAATGTGCATAAGTGAGGTCCCCTCTTCCGTGAATGCCCCGCATGGAACGGGAACCGGGATGAATGGGGTCTGAATGCTGTTCCCCGCGACCGAGTTGCGCGTGCGGAGACAAAAATGTCGAAAACAACCCCATGCACAGTAGAAGCGGCCCCGGCGATTGGCGGCCGGTGAACTGTGACAACTCGGTGTTGCCGTAGAGGAATTCTGACGTGGCGCGCATTTCGGAAGTGAGCGGCCCACCGCTCGCTCATTTTGCGAGAATTGGCCGCTATGAAGAGAACTGTCGTCGGCGCTACGTCGCCGCCACCGACTCCGCCAGCACGCATCTCGCCGCCCTACCCGGCCCAACCTCCACATTGGCAGGCAATTGCTCCAGACAGCGCGGCTGGGCGACCTTGCAGCGGGGGGCGAAGGAGCAGTTGTGGGGCTTTTCGGCCAGCGACGGCGGGGTGCCCGGGATGGTTTCCAGCCGCGCTCCCCGCTTGGCACCGTGGATGGTGGAGGCGAGCAGGCCCCTGGCGTAGGGGTGCACCGGCGTGCGGACGATGTCGCGGAGCGTGCCCTGCTCCACGATCTGGCCGGCATACATCACCGCAACGCGGTCGCAGATCTCGATCGCGACGCCGATGTCGTGGGTGACGAAGATGACGGACATGCCGAACTCGCGCTGCAGCTCGCGCAGCAGCAGCAGGATCTGGATCTGCACGGTGGCATCGAGCGCAGTGGTCGGCTCGTCCGCGAGCAAGATCTTCGGACGGCAGGCGAGCGCGAGTGCGATCATCGCGCGCTGGCGCATGCCGCCGGACATCTCGTGCGGATAGGCATCGAGCCTGCGCTTTGCGGAGGGAATGCGCACGACCTCGAGCATTTCGAGCGCCCTCGCCCGCCCTTCCGCAAAGCTCTTGCCCTCGTGACGCACGACGCTTTCGGCGATCTGCGCGCCGATGGTGTAGACCGGATCGAGCGCCAGCGCGGGCTCCTGGAAGATCATCGAGACGGTCTGGCCACGAAACGACGACAGCTCCTCGTCGTTCATGGCCAGCACGTCGCGGCCCATCACGTTGACCTTGCCCGAAATCTGCGTGCGCTTGCGCGGCAACAGCCGCATCAGCGCACGCAATGTCACGCTCTTGCCCGAACCGGACTCGCCGAGCAGGCCCAGCACCTCGCCGTCACCAAGCGAGAGACTGAGATCGTTCACGGCATAGACCGTGCGCTCCCCGGTGAAGCGGATGTTGAGGCCTGAGATCTCGACGAGCTTTGTCATGACGGAAGTTTGGGTACCCGGTCGTGATAGTCGGTGACGCGCTGGAATGCCGCGCCGATGGTGAGCAGGGTCGCTTCATCGAAGGAGCGGCCGATCAGCTGCATGCCGATCGGCAGGCCGCTCGTGGTGAAGCCGGACGGAATGGTGAGCGACGGCAGGCCCAAAAAATTCACCGGACGGGTGAACAGTGTCAGGCGCTGCACCATGGCCGGCGCGTTCGGACCGCCGCCGACATCGCTCTCCTCGATCGTCGGCGCCGGCACGGGCGACGCCGGTGCGATGATCGCATCAACACCGGCCGTCGCTGCATTGTGTGCGGCGAGTGCCGGACCGCGCCAGCGCATCGCCTCCAGATAAGTGATGGCGGGGACGGCGAGACCGTTCTGGAGCCGCATCAGCACCTGCGGCCCATAATCCTGCGGACGCTCGATCATCCAGCGCTTGTGAAAGGCGGCAGCTTCCGCGGCGAGCACGAGCTGGCTTGCGGAAGACAATTGCCGCTGGTCCGGCAGCTCGACTGTGAGGATGTCGGCGCCCTCGCGCTTGAGCACGGCGATGGTCTCATCCAGCACGCGCGCGACCTCGCCGTCGAGATCGTCGACATAGAACGAGGCGGGCACGCCGATTTTCAGACCCTTCAGCGAGCCCTTGGTCGCAGCAACGTAGTCCGAGAGCGGCTCATGGCTACAAGTCGAATCCGCAGGATCGGCGCCGGCCATCAGCGCCAGCAGCAGAGCGCAATCTTCAGCAGTTCGCGCGAGCGGACCGACGGTATCGAGCGATTGCGACAGCGGCATCGCGCCGGCGCGGCTGACGCGGCCGACCGTGGTCTTCAGCCCCGTGACGCCGCAGAAATGCGCGGGCATGCGGATCGAGCCGCCGGTGTCGGAGCCGAGCGCCGCGAACGTCAGGCGCGCCGCGACCGACGAGCCGGAGCCCGACGAGGAGCCGCCGGTGATGTGCGCGACGTTCCAGGGGTTGCGAACCGGGCCATAATGGGCGTTGTGCCCCGTCGGGCCATAGGCGAATTCGGCCAGATGCAGCGTGCCGAGGCGGACCTGGCCGGCATCCTTCAGCCGCTGCAAGGCCGTCGACGTCACGGTCGGCACGAAATCGCGGCGGATCAGCGAGCCGCAGGTCGAGACGTGGCCTGCGTCGTAATACATGTCCTTGTGCGCGAGCGGCACGCCATGCAGGGGACCGCGGACGTTGCCCTTGGCGAGCTCGGCGTCGGCGGCATTGGCGGCCTTCAGCGCGGGCTCGGCCTCAATCGACATGAAGGCGTTGAGTTGCGGCTGCCACTGCGCAATGCGATGCAGAAGCGCGCGCGTCACCTCCTGTGAGGACACCTGCTTCATCGCGATCGCGCGCGCGACCTCCGTGAGCGTCATCAATGCAGGCTCGGTGCTCATTTCGACACCTTCTGCGTCTGCGCGATCGGATAGAGTGCGGGCTCGAGATCGAACGGCAGCGTGCCGGCGATGGCCGCAAAGCCTTCGAAGGCGGGCCCGATGGAATTGGAGATGCGCGTCGCGATCTCGTCATCCACGGGGACGCCGGCGATCTGCGCGATCGGCTTGATCTCTTTAGGTGTCGGTCTTGTCATGCTGTTTCCTCTGCGGGCGCGCGGCTATGGCCTGAACCCGGAATTGCCATGTAGCACGCGGCCTCATGGCCCATTCTATCGACGGCCGTGAGCTTTGGTGCTGCATTTGCGCAGAGCGGCTCCGCAAACGCGCAGCGGGTGTGGAAGCGGCAACCCGGGGGCGGGTCGATCGGATTGGGCGGATCGCCCGTGATCGGCGGTTTTTCGGTGCGACGATCCGGGTCCGACGACGGCATCGCGGCAAGCAGCGCGCGGGTATAGGGATGCGCAGGGTTGTCCCAGACCTGGTCGACCGGACCGAGCTCGACGACCTCGCCGAGATACATGACGAGTACGCGGTCTGAGATGTAACGGACGACGTTGAGGTCGTGGCTGATGAAGAGATAGGTCAGGCCGAACTCGCGCTTGAGATCGGCCAGCAGATTGAGCACCTGCGCCTCGACGGATTTGTCGAGCGCGGAGACGGCTTCGTCGAGGATAACCAAGCGCGGTGACAGAGCGAGCGCACGCGCGATGTTGACGCGCTGGCGCTGGCCGCCGGAAATCTCGTGCGGATAGCGGTTGGCGAAGTTTTCCGGGCGCAGGCCGACCTTGCCGAGCAGCTCGCGCGCCAGCGCCCGCGCCGTGCCATCGGCCATGCCATGCACCTTCGGGCCGAAGGCGATGGATTCCTCGATGGTGAGGCGCGGATTGAGCGAGGCGTAAGAGTCCTGGAACACCATCTGCATGCCGCGGCGCAGCTCGCGCAGCGACAGCGACTGGCCGACGGTCATGCCGTCATAGATGATGTCGCCGGTATCGCGCGGCATCAGATGCATCAGCAGCCGCGCGGTGGTCGACTTGCCGCAGCCGGATTCGCCGACGATGCCGACAGTCTCGCCCTTCGCGACGGAAAAGGAGACGTTATCGACAGCGCGCACGGTACGCTTTGGGGCGAACAGCCCGCCGCGCACGGGGAAGTGTTTGGTCAGGCCGTTGACCTGAAGCAACGGCTGCGCGACGCCGCCGACGTCCTCGACCGGCTCCAGCATTTCTACGGATGTGTTGCTCTCGCTCATGGCTAGTTCCTGATGTCCATGGCGCTGCGCAGGCCGTCCGAGAGCAGGTTGAAGCAGATCGACACCGCGAAGATCATCGCACCGGGAAGTGCCGCGACCCAGGGATTGACGTAGATCGCGGTGCGGAGCGTGTTCAGCATCAGGCCCCATTCCGGCTCGGGCGGCTTGGTGCCGAGGCCGAGGAAAGAGAGACCGGCGGCAAGGATCATCGAAACCGAAATGAGACTGGTGGCATAGACGAAGATCGCACCCAGGACGTTGCCGAGGATGTGCACCCGCATGATGGTGAAGGGCCCCGCGCCGGAGGCGCGCGCGGCCTCGACGAAATCCATGTTGCGCACGCCGGTGGTGACGCTCTCGGCGACGCGGGTGATCTGCGGCACGAACACGACGGTCAGCGACACGATGGAGTTCAGAATGCCGGCCCCGAGAGCGCCGGAGATCGCGATCGCCAGCAGCACGGAGGGAAAGGCATAAAACACGTCAATCGTGCGCATGATCGCGGTGTTGAGCTTGCCGCCGACATAGCCGGCGACGAGGCCGAGCGAGGTGCCGATGCAAAAGGCAAGGATCACAGGCAGGATGCCGATGACCAGTGACAGCCGCCCGCCATAGATCAGCCGCGCCAGCATATCGCGGCCGAGCTCGTCGGTGCCGAGCGGGTAGCCTGCTGTGCCGATGTGGCGGAGGCGGCGGATCATCGAGCCCTTGTAGGGATCCTCAAGTCCGAGCCACGGCGCGAGCACCGCGGACAGGAAAATCAGCAGCAGCACCAGCGCGCAGGCCATGCTGACCTTGTCGCGGGTGATGCGGCGGCCGACGGTCGCCCAATAGCCGCGCGCCTTGGTCGCGGGCGCGGCCTGGAGCGCGGCATCGGCGGTGGCGGACAACGGAAGCTCGCTCATCGGCTAGCCCCGCTTGATGCGCGGGTCGATCGCGGCTTGCGCGATGTCGACCAGCAGATTGAGGAAGACGAAGAACAGCGCCAGGATCAGGATCGTGCCCTGCAGCAGCGGGAGGTCGCGCTGGAAGATCGCCGAGTTGAGCAGGAAGCCCGAGCCCGGCCAGGAGAACACGGTCTCGATCAGGATCGAGCCGCCAAGCATGTAGCCGAGCTGAAGCCCCATCACCGCGAGCGCAGTGGGCGCAGCGTTCTTGATGACGTGACGGAACACGCCGGTTTCGTACAGGCCTTTTGCGCGCAATGCCTCGACAAAATCCTGGCTGAGGATGTCGCCGGTCAACGCACGCACGGTGCGGGTGACGATGCCCATCGGGATCACCGATGTCGTGATCGCCGGCAGCACCAGATATTTCAGATGCGCCCAGTCCCAGGCCCAGGAGTTGGAGCCGTTCGGTCCGGCGCCGACCGCGGGCAGCCAGTTGAGCTGGACCGAGAAGATGATGACGAGCACCATGCCGAGCCAGTAATGCGGCACGGAGACGCCGGCGATGGCGAAGGAGGTCGCGACCTTGTCGATCCAGGTCTCGCGGAAATAGCCGGCGATCAGGCCGAGCAGGATGCCCATCGTGAAGCCGATAATGGCGGCCGCAACCGCGAGCGTGACAGTATTGCTGACCGCGCGCATGACCTCGGCGAGCACAGGACGCCCGGTCGCGATGGAATTGCCGAGATCGCCATGAAGGGCACGAAGCAGCCAAAGCCCGAACTGCACGGGCAGCGGGCGATCAAAACCATAGGCGGCGCGGAGCTGCGCGGCGAGCTCCTGCGACGCGTCGGCCGGCAGCACCGCAACGAGCGGATCGCCCGGCGTGATGTGCACGAGCAGAAAGCACACCAGCGCCACGCTGATGACGATCGGGATGACGTAGACGATGCGGCGAGCGATATAGGCGAGCACTGATTGACCTAACGTGATGTCGCACGATTGGGTGCGCGGGCTTGAGTAAGGGACGCGCGATGCGAGGGTTCCCTCCCCCCTTGCGGGGGAGGGTTAGGGAGAGGGGTGGCCACACAGGGACCGCCCGTGTGAACCCCCTTCCCCAACCCCTCCCCGCAAGGGGGAGGGGAGCCCTACCAGCGTGCTCGCCTCACGGCGTCATCGACACCAGCGAGAAGTCGATGAACCAGCTCTTGGGCTGCACGACGCCCGTCACCTTCGGGCTGATGGCGCGGGGGCCGACATCGTGGGCGACGTAGAGGAAGGCGGCGTCGTCGACCGAGGCCGCATGCAGCTCGGCGAGCGCTGCGTCACGCGCGGCGGGGTCGAAGGTCTGGCGTGCCTTCTTCACGAGATCGTCGAACTTGGGTTCGTTGATGAAGCCCCAATTGTTCGAGACCGGCGGCGCCATGCCCGATTGCAGGAAGCGCACCAGCGCGAAGAACGGGTCCATCGCCGCATAGGTGACGTTGGTCGCGTTCGAGCCGTTGGCGCTGGGATCCTTGGCGCCGCGGCGCCAGTTGGTGAACAGCGTGTTCCACTCGATGACGTCGAGCTTCACGTCGAAATAGCATTCGGCGAGCGCCTGCTGGAGATATTCGTTCATCGGCAGTGGCTGCATCTGGCCCGAGCCCGACGCCGACGTCTGGATCTTCACCGTCAACTTTTTGCTCGGACCAAAGCCGGCCTCCTGCATCAGCTTTTGCGCAGCCGCCTTGTCGTATTTGATCTCGAAAGCCGGCTTGCCGCGCCAGGGATGGCCGGGCTCGAAGGTGCCGGTCGCCGCCACCATCAGGCCGGCGAGCAGGCCGTCCTTGAGACCTTCGCGATCGACGCAGAGGTTGGCGGCCTTGCGGACGCGGATGTCGTTCCAGGGCGAGCCCTCGACGCGCGAGAACTGCCACGGCCAGACGTGCGGCTGCTCATTGGCGTAGAGCTTGAAGCCGCGCTGCTTGAGCTCGGGCAGCGCGTCCGGCGCCGGCGCCTCGACCCAATCGACCTGTCCGGAGAGCAGTGCCGCGGTGCGCGCGTTCGCCTCCGGCATCGGCAAGAGCACCATCTTGTCGACCTTGGGCACGCGCGCCTTGTCCCAATAGGCCGCGTTCTTGACCAGCTCGAGCCGCTCGCGCGGCGTGAAGCTCGCCATCTTCCACGGGCCGGTGCCCGAGGCGTCCTTGGCGAACGCGGTCCAGGCTGCCTGCGACTTCGCCTTGGCGTCAGCGCCTTCGGCCTTGTCATAGAAGGCCTGCCACTTCACCGGGCTCGCCATGAACAAATTGGTGAGGTTGATCGGCAGGAAGCTGTCGGGCTCCTTGGTGGTGAGCTCGACCGTCATGTCGTCGATCTTCTTGGCGGAGGCCAGCGTCGGCATGCGCGATGCGGTGACGCCGACCTGGCTGGCGTCGAACTGCGGCGCGTCTTGCTTCAGCACCTTCTCGACATTCCACACCACCGCATCGGCGTTGAACGGCGAGCCGTCATGGAAGGTGACGCCGGGGCGCAGCTTGAAGATCCACTTGGTCTTGTCGGCATCGTCGACCTTCCACTCGGTCGCAAGGCCGGGGATCACCACGCTCGCCTTGTCGGCCGAGGACAGGTCCCAGCCGGTGAGCGCGTCATACATGGTGAGGCCGGTGAAGCGGTTGCCTTCAAAACCCTGATCGGGCTGGCCCAATGTGCGCGGAATATCGGCAGCGGTCATGCCGATCCGCAGCACGGTCTCTGCACTGGCCGCGCGCGGCCATGCGGCCGCACTCGCCAGGGCCAGCGCCGCAATCAGCGCCGCGCGTGTCGTTGTCTTCATAAGCATAGCCTCAGTCCCTTTCCGGCTTCCGATGATTAATTTTGATGCAATCGTATGCAATGGCTATGCCAGCAGGCTAATTTATTCTGCAGATTGGCCCTGCGGCGACAAGTCCATGTTGTCGCGCACTGGCGCGAGCCCCGCGCTGCCTATTCTGGCATCAAGATTGCAGGTTTGGCCCGGATTTCTTCCTGGGAGCCTTGGGCCATGCGTATCCGCTTATCGACCAGCCTCGCCGTGCTTGCACTGACGCTGTCCGCAATCGCCGCACGCGCCGAAACGGTGGTGCGCTACGGCATCTCGATGGCGGACATCCCGCTGACGACCGGCCAGCCCGATCGCGGCGCGGGCGCCTATCAGTTCACGGCCTACACGATCTACGATCCGCTGGTCGCCTGGGAGATGGACGTCGCCGACCGCCCCGGCAAGCTGGTGCCCGGGCTCGCCACCGAATGGAAGGTGGACGATGCCGACAAGACCAAATGGCGCTTCACGCTTCGCAAGGGCGTGAAGTTTCACGACGGCAGCGAGTTCAACGCCGATGCGGTGATCTGGAATCTGGACAAGGTGCTCAACGACAAGGCGCCGCAATTCGACAAGCGGCAGAGCGCGCAGGTGAAGACCCGCCTGCCTTCGGTCGCGAGCTACGCCAAGATCGACGATTTCACGGTGGAGATCACGACCAAGACGGTCGATTCCTTCTTTCCCTATCAGATGCTGTGGTTCCTGGTCTCGAGCCCGGCGCAGTACGAGAAGCTCGGCAAGGATTGGGACAAGTTCGCGAGCCAGCCCTCCGGCACCGGTCCGTTCAAATTGACCAAGCTCGTGCCGCGCGAGCTTGCGGAGCTCACGAAGAATCCGGACTACTGGAACACGAAGCGGATTCCGAAGGCCGACAAGATCGTGCTGGTGCCGATGCCGGAAGCGCTGACGCGCACCAATGCGCTGCTCGCAGGCCAGGTGGACCTGATCGAGACGCCGGCGCCGGACGCCGTGCCGCAGCTGAAAGCTGCCGGCATGAAGATCGTCGACAACGTCACGCCGCATGTCTGGAACTATCATCTTAGCGTACTTCCGGGCTCGCCCTGGACCGACATCCGCCTGCGCAAGGCGCTGAACCTTGCGATCGATCGCGAGGCGGTGGTGGGCCTGATGAACGGTCTGGCAAAGCCGGCCAAGGGCCAGGTAGACCCGTCGAGCCCGTGGTTCGGCAAGCCGAGCTTCGAGCTGAAATATGATCTGGCCGCGGCCAAGAAACTGGTCGAAGAGGCCGGCTACTCCAAGGCGAAGCCGCTGAAGGCCACTTTCATCATCGCCCAGGGCGGCACCGGCCAGATGCTGTCGCTGCCGATGAACGAATTTTTGCAGCAAAGCTTCAAGGAGATCGGCATCGACATCGACTTCAAGGTGGTCGAGCTCGAGACATTATATACGCATTGGCGCAAGGGCGCGGCCGACGAGATGAACGCCGGCATCACCGCCAACAACATCGCCTATGTCACCTCCGACCCGCTCTACGCCATCGTCCGCTTCTTCGCCTCAGACCAGATCGCGCCGGTCGGCGTGAACTGGGGCGGCTACAAGAACCCGAAGGTCGACGCGCTGATCAGCGAGGCCAAGCAGACGTTCGATACCGCCAAGCAGGACGATCTGATTGCCCAGGCGCACGCGCTGATCGTCGACGATGCCGTGCTGGTCTGGGTCGTCCACGACACCAACCCGCACGCGCTGTCGCCGAAGATCAAGCAGTTCGTACAGGCGCAGCACTGGTTCCAGGATCTGACGACGATCGGAACGGAGTGAGGCGGCGGCAAACGCCGGCGTCGTAAGGTGGGCAAAGCGGAAGCGTGCCCACCACCTTAAGCCGACACGAGGAGATATGGTGGGCACAGCGCTTGCGCGCCTTTGCCCACCCTACGGGAGTTGATGTTTGACGCAGGCTGGCGCGTCGAACTCAACCGTCGTCCCGGGCAAGCGCAACGCAGACCCGGGACGCATAACCACCGGGAAGAGCTTGGCGAAGACTCGGGGTTACCGGCTCGCGCGATAACATCTCCCTGGGGGTATACGCGGGGGCGACACTTTCAGTGCAGCGCCAGCGATGGCCCCACACTCGCACCGCTACTTCGTCAGCAGCGCATACGCCCCGGTCCATCCCTCCGCCGGCGGATTGATCTGGAATTCCTTGATGCGCGCCTCGTACAGCTTGAACAGCTTTTCCAGCGTGTCGGCGTCCTCGCTGCGGCGGCCGCGCTCGATCGCGTCCAGCGCACCCTGCCAGTCGCGGCCGCGGTAGCAGCCGAGCATCTCGATGGTGACGTTGCGCAGACGCTGGAAGGCGCCCGAATGCATCACGTCCTCGCGGCCGGCGATGGCGTAGATCACCTCGGGCTCGGTCTTGCCCTTGACCATGATGAAGTCGAGTTCGAGGATCGCGAACTTGTCCTTGGCGGCGAGCGCGGTCCTGGAGCCGACGATGATCGGGAAACCGTATTCCTTCGACTGTCCTTCCAGGCGCGAGGCGAGGTTGACGCTGTCGCCGAGCACCGAATAGTTCTTCTTCAGGTCGGAGCCCATGTTGCCGACGACCCCGATGCCGGTGTTGAGGCCGATGCCGACATTGAGCGGGATGTAGACGTGACCGCCGTCGGCGGCCTCCCGCTCGCGCTCCTTGTTGACGGCGTCGATCTGCTCCAGCATCTGGATCGCGGCCTCGCAGGCGTTGACCTCGTGATCGGCGTCATCGAGCGGCGCGTTCCAGAACGCCATGATGGCGTCGCCCATGTACTTGTCGATGTAGCCCTTCTGATCGATGATGACGTCGGTCAGCGGCGTCAGGAAGCGGTTCATCAGCGCGATCAGGCCTTGCGGATCTTGCTTGTAGCTCTCCGAGATCGTGGTGAAGCCGCGCACGTCGGAGAACATGATCGTCATCTCGCGCTCCTCGCCGCCGAGCACGAGCTTTTCGGGCGACTGCGCGAGCTGCTCGACCAGGACGGGCGACATGTATTGCGCGAACATGCCGCGGATCTGCACGCGCTGACGCTGCTCGCGCACGAAGCTGGCGAAGATCAGTGTCAGATAGATCGCGGTGGTCGAGAGCAGCGGATAGGTGAAGTCGATGAGATAGCGGTACTGCGCATAGAAGAACCAGGAGACGCCGACCAGGATGGCGGCGAACATCGCGCCCGCGAGCACCAGACGGACAGGTCCGAGATTCGGCGTGAAGATGATGACGAGCAGGCCGATCACGAGCGCGGCGATCAGCTCGACGCCGAGCGCATAGTTCGGCTGCGAGATCACCGCGCCGCTGAGCACACTCTCCAGCACCTGGGCATGGATCTCGACACCCGGCATGGTCGATGACACCGGCGTGGTCTTGATGTCGTTCAACCCGACCGCGGACGTGCCGACCAGCACCAGCTTGCCGGCGATCCTGTTCGGCGGCACAGTGTTGTCGAGCACATCGGCCGCCGAGATGTAGATCGAGGGATCCTGGCGGGCATAGTGCACCCAGAGCTGGCCGTTCTTGTCGGTCGGAATCTCCACGCCTTTGAGGCGCACGGCCCGCACGCCGGTCTTGTCGGTCCGGACCAGCAGCGTCGGCGTTCCCGTGACGACGCGCAAAATCTCGAGGCTGAGCGAGGGCATGATGTTGCCCTGGGCGCGCATGATCAACGGCACGCGGCGGATCAGGCCGTCGCGCTCGGTCTTGATCGAGAACAGGCCCCGGCCGGCGGCGACCTTCTCGATGACGGGCACGTTGCGCAGCAGGCCGGGAAACTCGAACAGGAAGCGTTCGGCGCCCTCCTCGCCGACCGTCGCCACACCGGTGAAGGGCAGCGACTTGTCGATCTCGGACGAAATGGCCGGCTGGCCCGTTTCGCCCAGCACCACGCGCGAGCGCTTGATCGCTTCGGAGAGGACCTGGTCATTGGTCGGCAGTTCGCGCAACCTGGCGCGGGTGGCATCGTCCAGATCGCGCATCTGGCTCGCGACCAGATCGGGGTTGAGCCGGTCGGCTTCGGAGAACACCATGTCGAAGCCGATCGTCACCGCACCGCTATTGGTGAGGTTCTGGATCAGGTCCGCGATCCGCGTGCGCGGCCACGGCCACTGGCCGAGCCTGGCGAGGCTCTTGTCGTCGATGTCGACGATGGTGACCGGCCGCGCCGCCTTGTGGCGCGGATCGATCAACTGGAACATGTCGAAGGTGCGCAGCCGCAACTCCTGGATCGGCGGCGGATCCCACAGGCGCGCGCCGGCGAACAAGACCAGCAGCGCAAGGCACATCAGCCGCGCGAAGCCGAGCTTCCGCGCAAACCACCGCCGCAGGATCTTGAGACGTTTCATTCGGCTTGGATATCACGCTTTCGCGGCGAACGGCAGCGTATCTGCAGGCGGTCGCGGCGCATGAAGCGGCCATCAGGCATGGACGATGAAGTCACTCGCCTGGACGTGGGCGACGCCCTTCAGGAGGATGCTGTCCGTCGCGTTGATCGTGATCAGGGTGTCCACCGCCCCTGACGCGGTCACGTGCTGATTGATCCAGCTCTGAGGATCGGAAGTCGTCACCACGGCCGACAGGTCGATCTTGTCCGTACCGGAGGTGAAGTTCAGGATCGTATCGTGGTTCGAACCGGCCGCGAATACGAACTGGTCCTGATAGCCGGTGCCGAAGAACACGTCCTTGTCGGCCGTGCCGGCGAGAGTCACCGGACCTTCACCGGTCAGGTTGAAGATCAGATTGACCTTGTCGCTCGCGCCATGGCCGTCGGTCACCGTCACCGCAACCTGGTCGGTCGCGGGCCCGTTCGGCTCGGCATAGGCCAGCGCCTGGAGTGCCGAGTTGACGTCGGCCAACGTGTCGCCCGCCGATGGGAGATCGACACAGCTACGGGAGGCCGCCGTCGCGGCGAGCGTGAACGTTTCATGGGCGCCGGCATCGACGTCGGTGACTGAGAGGCCGTGGACGAAGACCTTGTCGCCTTCCTGCGTGACGCTGATCTGGTCGGTGTTGATGACCGGCGCGTCGTTCGTGCCGGTGATCGTGATGGTGACGTCGGCCGTGGTCTTCTGGCCCGCGTGGTCATCGAGCGTGATGGTGGAGACGATTTTCGCGGTCTGGTCCCTGCCGAGGAAATCCAGCGCGCCGTCGGCGACCGAATAGCTCCAGCCGATCGCGCCGTTGTTCTTGTTGCCGGTCTGCGGCAGCAGTGTCAGGGCGTGCTCGAGCCCGGCTTCCTGGCCGGTCAGCGCCAGGTGGGTCGTGCCATCGGTATCGAACCAGGTCACGGATTGGCCCGTAATCTCCGCCGTCGGCCGGTCGGTCAGGTCGATGTCCTTGAAGTCGATCGAGCCGGTCGCGGCCGGCGACGGGTCGAGCGTCGAGGACGCGGTGGTATCGGGCTGCTCGGAGAAGCTTGCGGTCAGCTGCGCCGCATCCGTGGTGGTGAATGTCGGCGCATCGTCGTCCGCATGGATCGTGATCAGCGTGTGGCCGGTGCCGTCATCGCTGCCGGCGAAATGCGCGTGGCTGTAGTCGGCGCCGGTCAGCTTCAGGCTGATGCTCTGGCCGTCGTCACCGGTGACCGTCAGCACACCGCCGGTCGTAGGATCGGCATTGGCGACATAGACGGCGCTGGTGCCGAGCCCGTACTTGATGGTGGACAGGTCGATCGTGTCGGTCGCGGACAGCGCCGCGATCGATCCGCCAAACGTCGACGTATCAATCTGAAGGTGGGCGCCGTCGCCGGCGAGCGTGATCGTTTGCGAAACCGTGCCCTCGAGCTTCAGCAACGCGCCTTCATCGACGGTGACCGAGCCGGTGCCCGACAGCGAGCCGAACAGGGTCAGGTTCCCGTCGTGGATCTCGATGGTGCCGGTATTGGCGATGGTGCCTGAGATCGAAGCCGTGCCGTAGCTGTTGATGTGGCTGTCGTTCTCGATGCTCAGCCCCGCCCCGGAAATCGAAGCCCCGTCCAGCAGATCGATGTCACCATGATTGATGATCGTCGACGCGTTGCCAAACACGCTCGTGCCGGCGACGGTCCAGGTACCGCCCGACTCGTTGTTGAACGTGGCGGTGGCGACCGAAATGTTGCCGTTGATCTCGCCGCTGTTGTTGATGGTAATGGCACCGCCGGTCTCGACAATCGCGTAGGTCGAGGACGTCACCGAGCCGGCATCGTCGGGCCCGATGGTGCCGGAATTGTCAATCGTCGCCGTGCCGGTGCCGTTCTCCTGGATGGAGATCGCAGCGACGCCATCGGCGCCGACCACGGAGCCGGTGTTGGTGATGTGCGTCGAGCCGGTGGCGCCGGCATCGTCCTGGTCGATGTTGACGCCGAACGAGGACGTGCCGGTGATGTGCCCATTATTCGTGATGATGACGTCGCCATCGCCATGCGACACGACATCGAGACCAACCGCGCCGGAAACGCCGCCGCCGATGGTTGTCGTGATATCGCCTGCGCCATTCGCGCCGTCATGCAGCACGATGCCGTTGCCGGTCTGGCCGGTGACGTCGCCTGACGTCGTCAGCGAGATGTGGCCGATGCCGTTCTGGGTGACGACGATGCCGTTGGTCGCGCCGGTCAACGTGCCGGTCGGCGTCAGAACGATGTTGCCGTGGCTGCCGCTGGTTCCGCCCGACGCGGTAAAATCGAGTGCGTCGCCCTTGGACGAGGCGATGTCGGCATTGCCGGTGACGGTGAAGGTGCCGGGTGTCGACGCTTCACCACTGATGGTGCCGTTGAAGCTCTGGCCGCCAACCTTGTCGAGCTTGAGCGTATTGGTGCCGCCGGCGAAGCTGACGGTTTGCGCGTCCGCGCCACCGAGCTCGAGCGTCGCGTTATTGTCGATGATCAGCGCGCCGACACCGGTGATGCCGCCGGACAGGTTGAGCGTGCCGCCCTGGACTTCGATGGTGCCGGTATTGGTGACGCCGCCCGTGATCGTGTTGAGGCCGGCGACGCTGTAGAGACTGCCGGCATTGCCGAGGCTGCCTCCGTTGATCGAGACGCCGGACAGATAGAGCTTCGAGGTGCCGTCGACCGAGATCGAGCCGCCGGCGTTGGCGATGGTGGCGGCCGTGAGCTTCAGCGTGCCGCCGCCGACCGCCTCGATCAGACCGTGATTGGTGATGGCGTGAAGGATGCCGGGATCGATCGTCAGCGTGCCGCTGGTGACCGAGATCGTGCCGGTGTTGCCGATGTCGGCGTTGTCGATGGCGCTGGCGCCGGTCGATTCCAGCGTGCCGGCGATGGAGAGCGTGCCGCCGGCCAGGCTCGCACCGTTCAACGTCAGCGTCGTGTTGGCATCGACCTTGACGGTGCCGTGATTGGCGATCGCGGTGCCCACAACGGTCGTGTCGTCCAGCGTCAGCGTGACGCCACTCTCGACCGTCACCGCGCTGACGCTGAGCGTGGCCGCGTTGTCGATCTTGCTGGCGCCGGTGACGTCGATCGTCCCGGCGCCCTTGATGGCGCCGCCGCTGATCGTGGCCTGGTCCAGCGTCAGCGCGGCATTGCCGTCGATGATGACGTCGCCACTCGCATTGTCGACGGTCGAGCCCAGATCGATCGCGAGCGCGCCGTTGGCGAGCACCTCGATGATGCCGGCATTGGTGACGGTCTCATCGCTGAGCGCATTGCCCGCACCGCTTACCTTGAAGACGGCGTTGTTATTCAGAATGCCGCCGCTCAGGACGGCATCGCCGGTCAGATCGACCTCACCGTTGTTGGTAATCGTGCCTGCGCCGCGAATGCCGGCGTTGAGGACGGGCCCCCCCTCGTCATCACCGTCGACGGTGCCGATCACCGCACCAGCTCCGTCGATGGTCGCATTGCTGACGATCAGCTTGCCGCTGGCATCGACCGTGATCTGGCCGTCATTGATAACGCTGGAGCCCTGATGGATCGTCAGCCAGCCGTTGGCCAGCACCTCGATCACACCGGCCGCGGTGTTGGACACGGTCTCGTGGGCGAACTCCACCGTGCCCTTGACGTTGACGGTGCCGGAATTGTTCAGCGTGCCGTTCTCGATCAGGCTGATGCCATCGAGCTCCAGCGTGCCCAGAATGCTGACGGTGCCACCATCGATCGTCGCGGTATCGACGATCAGCGTCGAGCCGACATCGGCTCTCAGCAGGCCGCCGGCATTGTGGATCTCCGCCAGCGTCTTCAGCGTGCCGCCGGACAGCTCGATCGTGCCGGAATTGGTGATCGTGGTACCGCCAGCGAAATCGCCGCCACCTGCGAGCGTCAGATAGCCAGCATTGGTGAGCACGCTCGTGCCCAAAATCTCGGCCTTGCCGCCGACCGACATCGTTCCAGTCGTGGCGGTCGTGAGGATCGAATCGGCGCCCATGTTGAGCGCGCCTGCGATCGTCAGCGAACTCTGGACGATCACCTTCGGCGGTGGGCCACCGAAATCGTTCATCGTCAGCGACTTGGCGTAGGCCGCGGTGTCGATCGTCACCGGATAGGAGGGCGTCAGGCCGTGCAGCTGATCGGTGATGACGATGACGTCGTCATTGATGGTCGGGACCGTACCGGTTGCCCAGTTCGCCGCGTCCTTCCAGAAGCCGCCGGAGGGAGCGCCGGCCTTGTCGGTCGCGATCCACACCACCGCGGGCGCGTCGGTGCCCGTGATCGTGACGGTGATGGTCTGCTGCGAGGTCGCGCCTTGCGAGTCCGTCAGCGTCACGGTGTAGACCAGCGTCAGCACCTCGCCCTTCGGAATGAAGTCGGCGAGATAGACCGGCAGATCGGCCAGCGACCAGTTGATGGTGCCGGTGCCGTCCCCGGTGCTGTCGGCGCCCGCCGCGATCGCGACCGACATCGCGCTCTGGAACGCCGCGAGCGGGCCCGGCGGAACGGTGCCATCAGGCAGGGTCGCGCTGGTCAGCGCCACCGACACCGTATGCTTGTCGGTGAGATCGACGTCGTCGAAGTTCAGCGTTCCCGTCGTCGGCACATCGCTGGTGAGCGGCCCGCCCGGCACGCTGGTGCCGCCTTCGAAGGTGATGACCGGAACGCTCGTGGTGATCACCGGCTTGTCGTTGGTGCCGGTGATCGTGATCGTGATCGGGATGAAGGCGGTCTCGGGGCTGACCGAGAAATTGTTGTCGACGCGGGCCATGTAGGTCAGCGTCAGCGTTTCGCCGGCCGCGAGGAAGTCGAAGACGTGGTCGGGGACCGTGTAGGTCCAGACCGCCGAGCCGTTGTTGTTGTTGCCAGCATCGGCGACGACGCTGATCTGGATCTGCGTCGCCGCGATATCCTGCTTCTGGAGTGCAGAGAGCGTGCCGGTGACGTCCAGGCCGGCACTCATGTAGACGTAGTTCGGCGCTTCGGCGAGGTTTATGCTCACCGTCGGCCGATCGCCCAGGTTCTGGTCGATGAAGGTGATGCGGCCGGAGATCGTGTCGGAATGCGTGGTGTCGCCGGTCGTGTCCGTGCGCTCGGTCAGCGCGAACGCCGTCTTCACATTGCCGTTGAGATCGAGGCTTTGAGACAGAGGCTTGCCGGGGTAACGGTTGAAAGGCGCCGTGTGATCGCCGGACCCTTGCGTTCCCTGCGGATTGAGGTTGGTGAAGACCGCGGTCGCGATGTAGCCGGCCGGCGTCTTGATCACCAGGCCGTCGCTGGTCTGCGTGATCGTGTCGGTGAAGTTCGTGGTCAGCTTGGTGTTGGTGTTGTTGTCGGTGAACTTCAGCGTGAACACGTCCGTGATCAGCTTCTGCACGTCCGGCGACAGCAGACCGTTGGTGATCGAGACGTTGCCACCGCTGATCTGGATCATCTGCCCGGCCTGGTTGACCGTCGCGATCGGCAGCAGCGTGACCTTGTCGAACAGGATGTAGGAGCCGGTCGTGCCGTTCGGCTCGACCAACACCTGGAAGCTCGCCTGCGGCTGCGGATCGCCGCCGCCGGCGGGAACGACGAAGTTGATCTGGGTCAGCACCGCCGTGCCGCGGATGCCCATGGTGGCGACCGGCGTGTCGATCTTCATGTCGCCGTGCTTGGCGGTCTCGCCGGCGACGAAGGTGATGGTGCCCGCGACCAGGCTCAGCAGCGAGGAATTGCTCGACCCGTTGGGGTCGTAGACCATCTCGTTCAGCACCATCCGCGCATTGGAGGACAGGCCGAACACGGTGCCGTCGATGAAGGTGATGCCGAGTGTCGAATCCGCGCCGGTCGAGACCACGTCGCCCTTCTCGACGTTGTCGCCATTGTTCAGGGTGACCGAGACGCCGTTGCGGATCGCTGTCGCGCTACCGGAGAGTTTCGTGACGTGGCCGATGACCTGCGCGGCGGCGATGCCGGGCGCGGCCTGCGCATATTGCACATGGCCGGTGAGCGCGTTGACGACGTCGCCGGTGAGGTGGGCGCCATCGGGCGAGGCGATCGCTGCGCGCTTGTCGCCCTTGAAATAGTCGTGAACGACGAATTCGTGCCCCTCGTGGGACAGCACGAGGTCGAGACCTGCGCGCTTCAACTCGCCATTGAAGATCAGGTTAGCATCGGGAACAACGAACGTGCCGTCGGGCACATGACCGTGTGCCTTTGCGACAAAGGGCTTGGCGATAAAAGGCTTGGCCGTAAAGGGATCGACATGAACGTCCGCGGCCGAGCGGGAACCCGCGCCATCCAAGGGAATCGTGGCGTCAAATTTGCCAGCGTAGTTCAACCGGGCACCGTAAAAAGGGTTAAAATCTAAGTAAGTAACGACCGCCTAAGCTTGGATAGCATTACCAAGTCCTTAGCGAAACCATCTATTGCTTGTGTGATTCGTATCACTTGCTCGGCGGAGTCCCCCAACAGCGGCGCCTTCACAGAGAAGCCGAAGTAATTCTTCAAATATTCCGAGGTCGGTTTTCGGCTTCTTTTCACGCATTTCCAGTAATCCAAAGTAACCCGGCGCCTAAATCAAACAACGGATACTTGTGTCATCTTTAAATCGTGGTGCCGCGCAGCATCCTGCGGCAAATACGGGGCAGAATCTGTGACCCAATTAACAAAACCCGTGAAATAGCGGGCTGTTAGCCATAGGAGGCAGAATCGGCCCTCCCACAACTTCTCCCTGCAATTGGTTCCATTTCGCGGCAGCCAAAGCCCTCCTAGCCGGCGAATCGTAAAATTTTACGCAATTTGGACAGTCCCGTTTCAGCCTGTCCCACGGTTTTGGGAGCCCTGCCGGGCGCGTTAAGCAGAACAAAACGGCCCGTCTCGCACTATCTCCGCGAAAGCAACAAAGCCCGGCACGTACAGGTCGAGGGGGACCTGGCGAAGCCGGAAGGGGATGTCAGATGGAGACCGCTGCTCGCTCGCGCGCCTGGCGCGCTGTCCTTGTGTTGTGCGGATTGATCCTGCTCGGATCGGCCGCCGACCTCCGCGCCGGCACGCTGCTGTCGCCTGGGGCCGGCGTCCTCGTGCGCAAATCCGCCGAACCGTTCGGCGTATTCGCCTTCGCCATCTCGTCCGGCAGTCTCCAGCAGAAATGGTTCGCGCTGAAGCAGAAGTTCGACGACGACATGGTGCAGCTCGCGCTGTGCGACGGCGACCGGGACAATTGCGCGTCGCCCGCAGCCCTGAAACTGATCGCCATCGTCGACCAGGCCCGCAGCCGCGACGGCCGCGCGAAGCTCGGCGAGACCAATCGCGCCATCAATCTTGCCATCCGGGCCACCAATGACGGCGCCGACGACGTCTGGAGCTCGCCGCTCGCAACCTTCGCGCGGGGCGCCGGCGATTGCGAAGACTATGCCATCGCCAAGCTGGCCGCGCTGCGGCTCGCCGGCGTTGCCAATGAGGACCTCCGCATCGTCGTGGTGCGTGACGTCAGGGCCGGCGAAGAGCATGCGGTAGCCGCAGCAAAGCTCGACGGCCACTGGCTGATGCTCGACAATCGCCGCATGGCGATGGTCGAGGACGACGCGGCGCAGACCTACCAGCCGCTGTTCGTGCTCTATCAGTCGGCCGTGATGAAATATGTCGACGAACCCGTGCGGTTGTCGATGGTCGCGCCCGAGACGCACTGATTTTCTTGTAGCCCGGATGGAGCCAACAGGTCGGCGCAAAGCGCCGCCCGATGCTCACGATGGGACATTTACCAGCCCCTGAATGTCGTTCAGCTCCACCTGCCGCACGCCACGCTCCAGCGCGTTGCCCACGAAGCCGATGTGACCGCTCCTGGCGATCTCGTGGAACGAACCGTCCATCCCGACCCGGCTACATCCCGATTGCTCCTGAGTCTTCCGCTTTCGGTCCGTAGCTGACCATCCCTGCGAGCCCCCCGATGTCTGCCGCTAGACGGTGAACGGACAAAGCTCCGCAAGATGCCGAGGTCAGCCTTTGACCCCAAAGCAGACATCCCACAAACGAAGATCATTCTTGCCAACGAGTTTCGTCGCCAACGCTGACCGCCGGGCGCTCGTGATTTCTGTCACAGATAGAAAGGCCATCCTCCGATATCGACACGAGCAGCGGGAGGCACTGGCTTCCTCTTCACCAGATGTTGCTCACATCAGAGGATGAAAGATCACGTCATGCCAGAATTAATTATCGGAGTTTTTCTCGTTGCTGCGTTCGCGATCAGTCGGCTCGTTCAGTAGAGCACGCTGCGCATAGTGAGACGCATCACAGCTTGAATAGCAAGGCCGCGCCTATTCTTCGACATCAAAGGGAATTGTCCCTCTTGATGGTAGCAGGAGCATTCAATATGGGCGAGATTATTCGATTTGTCTCAAAGTCTGAGCGCGAGCGAGCTCGCTTAATTCGAGAAGCCTTCGCGATATATGACAGCATCTTCCCGGCGGCTGATCCGGTCAGGGAGAAGCATGACAAGGCATCGATAAGTCATAAGGTCAGCGGCGATCGCAGCGACGGGGGGCCACTGTCGTGATCAAGGTCATCGCCGTGCTCTGCAGTCTCGCTTCTCCGACAGATTGCCACGAGCAGATCGTAACCACCTCGGACTTCGCCGACGTCTCGATGCAGTCCTGCCTGATGGGCGCGCCGCAGCTCGCCGAGTGGATGAACCAGCATCCGGCAGAGCGCCTGGCCGCATGGCGCTGCGTGATTGGTAGCCAGGATCGCAGGGGAGCTTGAGGTGGAAAGCAACCTCCCCAGACGCTTTGAACCGCTTAACCACGACCGCTGCGGTTACTGACTGGGACCGTTCAATGGCCTACTCGTCGAGTAAGTTCTTGTTTGCGGAGCATGTGTCCCGAAGTGGCCCGTAGCTGACCATCCCCGCGAGCACCCCGATGTCTGCTGCCAGGCGGTGAACGGACAAAGCTCCTGCAAGATGCCGGGGCCAACTTTTGACCCGCTGCGGACATTGACCGACTCATAAGACAACATTGCTGTCACACCAAATCTCGTTTTTCTAAATACCTTTCCAGGAATGTTTGAGGTAAGCCGGGTTAACATGTTCGGCTGGATTGAAAGCTCGAAGGCGTAGCTTGCAGGAGGTTTCCATGGCCAACTTGATAATCAGGATTGCGACGCTGGCGACGTGTTCGATTGCGCTGATCGCTGCGTTCTCGGTCACTCCGGCTGTTGCGGCCCCGGGCACTGAGCCAGGTGGCAGTGAGGCAGACTATGGCGGGAGGGGGCAACGCTCCGCTTATCCGCCTTCGTCATACCCGAATCGGTCGGGCAACAAGGCCACTCACGCGCCCAGGGCCAAAAAAGCCAAGCAGTCCCTGTTCGACGACCCCGCCTTTGCTCATGGGTACCGAGCAGCATATTCGGCGGTCTACGACCGCACTGACTATGCCTCTGCGATTGAGCAGTTAAAGACGCTCGGCCACGACGACCATCCAAACGTTGCCAACCTCATCGGCTACTCCTACCGCAAGCTCGGTGACTACGAGCAGTCGCAGGTCTGGTACGAGCGCGCACTCAAGGCCGATCCGAACCACGTGCTGACGTGGCAGTATTATGGACTGTGGCAGCTCGAGCGGGGCAACCGCGAGCAAGCGCTCTATCACCTCGGCCGGATTGCATCCATTTGCGGGACTGGCTGCGAGGAGTACCGGTCGTTGGCCGCCGCTCTACAGAAGTCGCCCGGCACTAGCCTGGTTTATTAGGACAGCGGCGGTCGGAGCTCGACGCTACCTGCCGACTCCTTCAGGGCGAGGAAAATGTATGAAGCGCGTCTTGATTACGGGCATGTCTGGAACGGGGAAATCGTCCGTGATCGAAGGGTTGGTTGCGCGAGGTCATCAGGCTTACGACCTCGACACACCCGAATGGTCTCAATGGGTCGACACTGATCCCGCAGACATGCTGACTCCAGCTCAAGGAAAGGACTGGGCCTGGCGAGAAGATCGCGTCCGCGCGCTCCTGTCCCAGCCAGGAGACGGGACGTTGTTCATTAGCGGCTGTGCCGAAAACATGCGCCGACTTTTTTCCATGATCGATGCCATAATTCTTCTCTCTGCTCCGGCCGCAACAATCATGGAGCGGCTCACGATGCGATCCGGCGGCTACGGACAAATCGCGGAGGAGCGGCAGAAGGTTTGCCATCTGATCTCGACCATCGAGCCTCTGTTAAGGGAGTCTGCTGACTACGAGATCGACACAACTAGGCCGATTACTTCAATCGTCGATGAGATTCTTCGAATATCGCAGTGACAGTGTACCTATTTACGCTGTTGGTCGCGACGAGTTAAATGACTGTCACCGTAATTTCGATTGGTGGGTTACGCTTCGTCAGACGGGCGTGTGCTGACAAACCTAGTGGCGTAACACGAAGAAGTGCATCTCCGCTTTAACGAGCTGCAGCTAGAGCCCGCTTCGGGTCAAACCCGGAAATACTCTGATCGAGCGAAAGATTTTTGCTTTAACCCCAAAAGCCGACGTCCGCCCTCCGCAAGCTGGGGCCGGTGGTAAGGGTCCTGTGGAGAGCGTAGATTTGTGCGGGGACCGCGCGACCGAACCTATCGAGAATATCTGGCGCGAGAAATCCGTGGTTGCAGTTGCAGAGGACATGCATCTGTTTCGGACGCGCGCTCATATCATCGCGGTAGGCGGTCTACCTTGAACTGAGACATTGTGCCGCAACCGATTTGTAAACTGTGGTTGAGGTTCGTCCTGCGTGCCAATGTCTCGTCACGCCGGGCTCAAGCGACTGAGCTGATTATTCCATCGAGATCGAGGAGTAAATTTCATGGCGCAAATTCTTGCTCATAACCTCAAATCCGCCGCGACTTGGGGCTCCGGCGGCGCGTCCTACGATACCGTGAGCCAAAGCATAGCGGACGCCATTGATCACGTCGTGAATCGAATCTGGCCGCAACCGGGAGAGCGCATTCTTGACGTTGCGACAGGCACGGGCTGGACTGCGCGGCGGTTATCTAATCGAGGCGCAAAGGTGACTGGTATCGATATTGGTGAAGGCGTTATCGAGGCGGCGAAACTGATTGAACCGGAGATCGACTTCAAGGTCGGCGATGCCGAAGCGCTGGAATTTCCGGATCAAAGCTTTGACTGTGTGACTTCGACGTTCGGTGTCATGTTCGTCTCGCGCCCCGAGGCTGCGGCTGCCGAGTTGGCACGTGTCACGCGCAAGGGCGGGCGACTGGGGCTGGTCACTTGGCTGCCTGGCAGCGCGGTTGAAGAAATATTCCAGACAATGCGGCCATACATGCCGCCACCGCCTGACAATCCTCCTCCTTCGCCATTCGCGTGGGGCCGGGAAGCCCGCGTTCGGGAATTGCTTGGCGATACATTCGATCTGGCCTTTGAACCTGGCACCACGGTACTCCGCATGCCGAGCGGCCAAACGGTATGGGACATATTTGTGACTGGCTATGGTCCGACAAAAACGCTGGCCGCGTCGCTCGCCCCTGAAAGGCGCACGGCACTTCAGCGAGACTTCATCGCGATGCATGAGAAGCACCGCTCGCCGGTCGGGTTAGCCATGCCGCGCGACTATCTCTGTACGATTGGAACTCGAAAATAAACGCACCCGGCACTGCGTGCCCATCAGCCATCCTGCGCAACGCATCCGCAGTCGACCAAGCGTCCCATCATCGACCTTGACGCGAGCGCGTCAACGCGGGGGCCTCCGTTGTGTCCGGCACGTTGTCCACCGCAATCGGTAGCGGCTTGCCTCTCCCGCTCGGGGCGGCGCATCGCCGCGTGCAGCCGGAACTATCACCGAGGAGTAACACCAAACTTGAGGCGCACAACGGGCGGGATTAGGCTTCCGGCGAAGTGAAGAAGCAATGGCCTGATAACCCGGCGGTGGTTTACATGCGCCATACGTTTAAGATCGCACCAAACGTCGTCATCCTCGAGGCGTCACACGCGCGGCGGGGATTTGCAATTTCCTGGATCGCCCGAACCCTCGTCGCGGCGGCACTCATCGGGTTCTGTCTCAACGCCGACGTCGTCGCCTATGTGGCGCGATACGCCACTCAGCAGGAGTTATCTAAGCTCATCACGATCGTCCCGCCGGTCATGGCGCAACAGACGCCATTGTCGAAGGACGACGAGGCGAAGCAGCTCAAGCAGGCGGTCGACAGCGCGACAGCGGAACTGCGGCAGTCTCTGCAACAAGAGCACGCCAGGGCTGAGGCGCTCGAAAAAGAACTTGTGAAGGCATGGCGGTACGTCGGGAAACTGCTGTCGATGCCCAACGGTGAGGCGCACCAGTTCAGCCAAGCGGTCGACAGCGCGACGGCGGTACTGTGGCAGTCTCTGCAGCAGGAGCACGACAGGGCCGAAGCGCTTGCAACAGAACTGGCGGACGTGCGGCGCTCCATGGAACAGAAACCTGCCGTTGTGGAAGAGAGGCCCGGTGTCTCCTTGCCTGCCTGGGCAAACAGCTACGCCGCCTTCGTGAACCCCGCCCAGACCGCAGGTCAACCGGACGTGGCCACGGAGAACAGGAAATCGGCAATTAAACCAGGCGATCCAGCTCGCGTTGAACACAAACCGCGCGGGGGCTACGGCTGCCAGCACTTTCAGACCTACGATCCGGCATCCGGAACTTACATGGGCTATGACGGACGGCGGCGTTCCTGCCCATAAATGCGGGGCGGTGTTTCGGCAACAAGTCTAGCTGACCTGCCGCTATGGGCAGCGAGATGCAGCCGCCCTCACGCGGCTGCTGCGGCTTCCTGACGATGTCACCGAACGTGTCGTCTTGTCGATCCACCCGAAGGCCATGCCGTGATCCTGACGACGGACGAAGAGCGCGACGTTTGGATGCGCCACCGTGGGACGCGGCCAAGGCGCTCCAGACTCACCTGATGCTGCGCTCGTCGTCGTTGATCTTGCCATCGCCTCCTTCCGTCACTAGCCTTGACCAGACACCGCCCGCTATGGAGCCCGAGTGCCAGCGGCCTTAATGGCTACCTTGGGAAGGGCCTTAGTCGGCGGTGTTATCTCTTTGATCGCAAGCGCGCATCAAACGGGGACCTGCAACTGGGCAGTGAAGGCTGATCCCAGTGGTTTAGTCGTCGGTCCGACGGTCGCCCGTTTTGTGCTCGATGAGGGAGGGAGGAAGCCGGCGAGCTCAGACCTGCCCGTTTGCATTGGGCCATCAGCTACCCCGCGTACGCGCGCACCTTCTACCGGGCAACGGCGCTCGGCAAGCGCGGATTGGCGCTAGTGAAGCTGCGTGTGCTCGAGTTCACCGGCGAGGCCATCAAGAAATAGCCGGCCGCGTCATGCGTAGGTGATCAGCCCAGCGAAGCCTTCGTCCATGTGGTCTTGGTGATGGCAATGGAATAAGGTCGGTCCGGGATCCTCGGCGACGAAATCGACCTCGGCCGTCGAGTATCTGGGCATGCTGATCGTGTCCTTGATCACTCCGGACGTCAGCTTAGCGCCGACCTTCGTGATCTCGAACGAGTGGCGATGCAGGTGTACGGGGTGCTCGTCGCCGCTGTCGTTGTTCAGCACCAGGCGGTACCGCTTGCCCCTGACGACGGTGAAAAGCGGATTCGTGTCCGGCCAGGATTCTCCGTTGATGGTCCAGCGATTGTAGCCGCCTCTCCCGCCGGGGATCTTCTCGAACTTCAGTCCGATCGTCTCGTCAGGTGCGGTGGCCGCCACATCGGGACGCCCGAACGCGGTGTAGTCCCATTTGGATGTCGCCGGCGCCCAGGTCGGTTCGCCGCTGCGACCGGCGTATTCGACGACCACGCCCATCCCCATGTTGCGGTCCTCGTCCTCCGTCGAGCCGAAAACCCAGACTCCCGGATTGTTCATCTCCACGATCACGTCTGCGCGCTCGGCGACGTCGAGTTTCAGGATATCGACCGTCGCGGAGGTCGGGACCGGATTGCCGTCCAGCGCCAGCACCTTGAAGCGATGGCCCGGTAACGCCAGCGAGATGCCCATATTGCCGCTCGCGTTGAGCACCCGGAACAGCACGCGTTCCCCCTCGCGTACGCGGATCGGCTCTCCGTGACCGAGCATGCGATCGCCGAGGGTCGCGGCGTGATACATGACCTCCAGTCCGTTGTCCGGCGGCGGTCCCTTCTTGATATCCTGCATGCTCACCCAGTGGCCGTCCCAGTGATGGGCGGCAAGCAACACCTCGCGGTCGTAGTCGCCGGGCTCGCCGCCGGCTGGCTCCACGATGAGGAATCCGAACTCGCCCGTATAGGTGCTCTTGTTCAGATCGGTCATGGCCATTGCGTGGCTGTGGTACCAGCGTGTCCCCGCCGGCTTCGCGACGTATTCGTACGTCAAGGATTTGCCGGGCTCGATGATCGGCGAGCCTTCTTCCGTGGCTCCATCCTGCTGCGATGGAATCATCAGGCCGTGCGAGTGGATCAGATTGGGGTAACCGGAATCGTTTGTAACCTCGATCCGAACCGGCTGACCTTCCTTGACCCGTAGCGCCGGCCCGGGAACGGTCCCGTTGTACGCGGTGGTCTTGATGATCTTTCCGGGCGCGATCTCGAGCGAGACCGGCGCGATCCTGATCTTGTGGACGGCCGTCTTGTTCAGCGTCTGCGCACGAACGAGTGGGAGGGCCCTGGCCGTCATCAGCGACAATGCACCGGCTTGTGCGCCGCGAAGCAGTGTTCTTCGACTGACGAGCGGTGATATCCGAAGGCCGTCTCCACGTCGATGGATCGTCGTCATCGCTCTACCTCTCCGTCCGACGCCATGGAGTAGCACCGGTCAATTGCTCCGCGACAGACGGGCGACAAGTCCATGCCAACAAAAGAAATTGAGTTCGGCGGCCCCGCTTTTTCAGGAACCCACGAGAGAGCCGCCCCTAGAACGGCAGCCGGCGAACCGGGGGCGAAGGGAAAGTCATGACGTTAGAGAGGATTGAGGGAAAAACGGCTTCGAGCTCGCCAGCCGAAGTGCTCCTGATCTTCCTCAAGTTGGGACTGACGTGCTTCGGCGGTCCGATCGCCCACATCGGCTATTTCCGCGACGAGTTCGTCGTGCGGCGGAAGTGGATCGACGAGCACGCGTACGCCGATCTCGTCGGCCTATGCCAATTCCTGCCCGGCCCGGCCAGCAGCCAGGTCGGCTTCTCGATCGGGCTGATGTGGGCCGGTTACCTGGGCGCGCTCGTCGCCTGGACCGGCAAGTTGTATTTGACAGAACGCCTTCTCTCCCGAATGCGAGAACGCCTTCGGGCGGTCTCTTGCTGCACGCCCGATGTGGCCTGTTGGCTTCAGTTACGACGACCGGGGAGTTGTGTACACCGGGGGCACTCGCCATCGGCCGCATGCACAAGTTGGCGCGAAATCTCGTCCATCAGATCGTCATGGTCCCAGCACGTGCCATCGCTTTTGACGATGTGCCGGGCGCGATAATAAGCATGGGTCTCGGCACCGTCGTCGCCGACGCGGATGATCACATCCGGATGAAATGGACAAACAGTGGTAGCTCGCGTCGTCAACAAAGCGTAGCGCACAGTTGACTGAAGGTTATCCGCATCCACCGACATCAGTGCTTACCGGCCCGAGACGCACGCGAGCGATCGAAAGCGGACTGAGTATCGAGCCCCATCGCGGCTGTCCGCTTTCGCATTGAAACAATCTACGATTCGGCATGGTGCGCATTGAGCCAAGTCAAATCGTGTGAGTCCGCATCGAAAATTTTGTGCGCCGAATAGCATCCTGAACCAGGTCAAGACGGTCAATTTTCTAACGAAGTTCAATTTGGTGCTGCTGGTCCCTACGCGAGGGTGCCGCGATCAATGCCCGTAAGGGCACGGCAACAGCAAGTAATCGCTCTGTGCCTGTCGTTCCCGCCATGTTCGCTTTTGGAAGATCTTTCTCCTGACCGCAGCTGGGTTTTGCCGGGCGAACCGAAAACCAATTGTGGCGGCAAAGAATAATCATCTACAGCCGCCGAAGTCTTGTTGAGGGCTGTTGCCTGGGTGGCGCGGCGCTGTTTTTGGGGCGGTGAGGATCGGGGCGATGGTGTTTTGGTACTCACGCCGGAGCGCCATCTTCATATGCACCACAAGCCTGACGCCAGATGCCTGGCAGTCCAGACGGCGCGTTCGAAAGGTCGACGGTGATCAAAGCTCGATGCGCGAGGGCGAAGCCGTTCAAAAGCCCCCGCTAATGAACCCTACGTCCGTATGAAGGTAGCTTCTGACCCATATCGGACCTCGTTCTGTTCTCAGAATACGCGACACAAGAGTTGCTGGATGGGAATCCTCTGCCGTGTCGGGCGAGACCCTCTGCAAATTAGCCCTTCTGGCCCCCATGGGTTTCGAACATTGTCTTAGCGTACTGGAGGCCCACGCCAAACGGGCCGCCGTACTGCTTGGCGATGCCGACAGTGAGCTCGTAGGTCTCAAGACGCGCCCAGTCCCGCTGCAGCTCCAAGAGATAGGCCAGCGACGTTATCGGACGTGCACCAGCCTGTGTCATGCGCGCGATCGCCCGCTCATGCGCCTCAATCGTGCAGTCGCCGCACGCATCCGTGACGACATAAACTTCATAGCCTTGCTCGAGTGCCGACAGCACGGGACCATTGCAACAGACGGAGGTCCACAGGCCGCACATAACCAAGCGGTCCTTGCCGATGGCGTTGACGCGGCGGATGAGATCCTCGTCTTCCCAGCCGTTCGAGGTCGTGCGGTCGATGACCTCCGCGTTCGGAAAGACATCCGCGATTTCACTGAACAGCGGACCCGCGAAGGTATCCTTCGAAATCGTCGTGACGATCGTCGGAACCCTGAAGCCTTTTGCCGCGCGAGCGAGCATCGCGACATTCGCACGCAGAGTAGTGATGTCAATCGACTTGGTATTGAATGCCATTTGCGACTGGTGGTCGATCAGGATCAACGCGTGATCATTCGGGCTAAGAAGGGTGCGGGCCGGCTTAGCGACTGCTTTGATGTTCACTTCGGAGCCCTTTCTAGGCGTAATGTGTCTTCCCGCGTTCGGCGGATAGCCTGACCAGAAGCGACGGAGTATTCTTTAAGGCATAGGAATTCTAGGGATTCCGATCGCCATTCTCATAAAGGCGGCATTTGAAAACGAATGCGGCCAAGGCGTTTTGCTGTACCGCATGAGTCCGGTTTTGGCCCGAAGGCGAAGTGCCGCGATGTCCGCTCCTGCGCCGCTGTTGGGAGCGAAGCAGGCATCAGGTGGCCGCCTCGCAGCAACCGACTTTATGAGTACGCACCCTAACCACTAGCACCGGCCCCGGATTACGCGGAGCCTGTCATCGGGCGGCGCTCTGCGCCGACCCGTTGGCTCCATCCGGGCTACCTGACTCGCACAACCACCCGCCACAAAGCGGTTTCGCCGCGCGATCCGGGACGCTAGCATGGCGTCTTCCATGCGGGGGCGACTGGAATGCGGTTCATCGTGCTGTCTGTGCTTGCGCTGCTGGTATTGCCGGCGGCACCAGGCTCCGCGCAATCGGGCCCATCCGACCGCTCCATCGCCGACAGACTGCCGCTGTTTGCCAGGAACAACTGCCAGCAGATCCGCGATCCCGGCAATCAATTGCTCTGCGGTGACGCCGAGCTGGCCGCTGCTGCCGAGAAGCTCGGCACGGCGATCGAGGCGCGGCTCGCCCGCCTGCCCGATCGCCTGCCCGCGATCGAGGAGAATGCGATCTGGATCCGACAGCGCAACCTCGGTTGCGGCATCGTCGGCCAGACCGCGATCCGCACCGACGATTTCGATCGCGTGAAGGCGTGCCTTCTCAAGGTCACCGAAGAGCGCGCCGCAATCGTGCGCGATCCCGATTTCGACTGTCTCGCGGCCAACACGGCCGCGGGCGCGCTGATCTGCGCGGACCCGTCGCTGGCGCTCACCGAAACCGAGCTCAACCGCCAGGTGCTCGGCCTGATCGGCAGGCTGGACCCGACTGCGGCACGCTTTGCCTTCGCCGAATACGGCCGTTGGACCAGGGAGCGCGATCGCAAGTGCAACCTCGTCGGCAAGGAGAACGTGCCGCTTGCCGAGCTTTCGTCCGCGGAAGATTGTCTCGCCGACCATCTGAAGCGCAAGACCGAGGAGATCGCTGCCGCCAAGGGCGATCCGAAGAAAGTGTTCGGCCGGCAGGTCGCGGCCCGCTCGCCCGACACCGATGCCGTCGATTTCTGCGCCGCGCGGATTCACGCCGCCAATTCGTGCGGCAATTTCCTCCGCATCAACCGCGTCTACGCGCTCGACAGCCAGGTGACCGACCAGGAGGCGCAGGTCACGGGCGAGATCGAGATGGTCGTGCTGGCGCCCTTCAGCATGTGCAGCAAGGTCGCTTCCACCTGCACCGGCACCTGCTGGGACCCCAGGACAGGCAGTCCGCAGCCCGGCGTCGGCAACAAGGAGCGATCCGGCGAGGCCTTCAACGTCACGCGCCGCCTGAGAATCCAGCGGACCTTCGCCTTCGTGAAAGCCGCCGACGGCTGGCGCTGCCGGGAAGACGAGCTCACGCCGGTGAATTCGGGGACGGCGGTCGGGGGGTCGTAGCGGCTCTTACCCTCCCCTGGAGGGGGAGGGTCGTTACGCATGTAGCGAAGCGGAATGCGTAGCGGGGTGGGGTGACGGTCTCTTCACATCGCGCGCTGCCCGTGTTGAGAGATCACCCCACCCCGCTCGCGCTTTGCGCCATCGACCCTCCCCCTCCAGGGGAGGGTAAGCCCGATCAAAACATCAGATTGTCCTTCACCAGCACCCAGCGGCCACCCTTGACCTGCTGCACCTGGGTGATGGTGTTGGCGAGATGGTCGGTCTTGGAGAACTTGGTCGGCGGCGAGTTGAAGATGTCGAGGAATTTCTCTCCCGACTCCAGCGAGTCCAGCATCTTCTGTCCGGTCAGATCCTTGCCCGCCTTGTCGGCATAGAAGGCGAAGGTCATCATCGCGTTGTAGCCAATGATCGCCTGCGTGTTGGCGTCGGAGTTGAACATCTTCTTGTAGTTGACCAGCCAGTCCTTCACCTTGCCCTTGGCGCTGTCCTCGTAGGGAATCTCGAAGAGGCTCGCTGCATAGAGTCCTTCAACAGAGTCCTTGCCCAACGTTGGCACTTCCTGCACGTTGGTCGGCGAGGCGCCCAGGAAGGTGACGTCCCAACCGAGCTTCTTGGCCTCCGTCATCGCGCCGATCGTCTCGCGAAGGATGGTGCCGAGCACGACGAGATCGCAGCCGTCCGACTTCATCTTGGCGACCTGCGCACTGAAGTCCGACGCGCCACGCTTGTAGCTCGTCACCGAGGCCGGTTGGATCTTCATCGCAGTGAGCTGCTGGTTGAAGCCGTCGAGCACGTTCTTTCCGTACTCGTCGTCCTGGTGCATGATGCAGGGCTTCTGGAATTTCTTCCACTCCATCATGTATTTCAGCGCCGCCCGCGTGCTCTCGACATAGGGCAGCAGATTGTTGAACTTCAGCCGTTCCTGCGGCTTGGCCGGATCGAACTTGAAGGTGAACTCGGCCGCCGTCAGCGGGAAGAGCTGCAGCACGCCGGCGTCGAACAGGATGTCCTGCGCGGCGAGCACGGTCGGCGATCCCATCGGCCCCACCATCGCGAAGATCTTGTCGCGCTCGATCAGCTTTTGCGACGCCAGCACGGCCTTCTTGGGATCGTAGCCGCTGTCCTCGACGACCAGCTTGATCTTGCGGCCATTGATGCCGCCCGCCGCATTGACCTCCTCGGTCGCCATCTTCATGCCGTTTGCGACCGGCACGCCCCAGCCCTTGATCGGACCGGACAGATCCTGATGCGTGCCGATGACGATCTCGGATGCCGAGATGCCTTCATTGGTGACCTTGGTTTGCGCCGCGGCCGGCAGACTGGTGAGCACCACGGCACTCACAGCAAGGCCGAACGGGCTGAACGATTTCGACATTGACGTCTCCTCTCCTTGGGGGCCCGTATGGCACGAAGGGCGGGGGCCACAGCTCCTTCGCTTTCTCGAACTGGCAGGCTCGTCACGCCACCGCGCGCTGGCGATACATCGTCTCGATCTCGGCGGCGTAGCGCTTGTTCACGAAGCCGCGCTTCAGCTTCATGGTCGGCGTCAGCTCCTCGTCCTCCGGGGTCAGCTGGCGCTCGATCAGGTAAAATCTCTTGATGGTCTCGACGCGGGCGAAATTGCCGTTGACCCCTTCGATCTCGCGCCAGATCAGGTCCTGGATCTCCGCCGCGCGGCACAGGCTCGCATAATTGGTGAAGGGGATGTCGTGGTCCTGGGCGAATTTCTCGACATTCTCCTGGTCGATCATCACGAGGCAGGTGAGATACGGCCGCTTGTCGCCGATCACCACGGCATCCGAGATGTAGGGCGAGAATTTGAGCTGGTTCTCGATCTCGGACGGCGTGACGTTCTTTCCGCCGGAGGTGATGATGATGTCCTTCATCCGGTCGGTGATGCGGACAAAGCCTTCGTTGTCGATGGTGCCGACGTCGCCGGTGTGCAGCCAGCCGCGTTGGTCGATGGTCTCGGCGGTCTTCTCGGGCTGATTCAGATAGCCCATGAACAGGAAGTCGCCCTTGATCAGGATCTCACCATCGGGCGACAGCGCGACCTCGCCCCAGGACACGGCGGTGCCGACCGAGCCGAGCTTGATGCGCTCCGCCGGCATCATGGTCGCGACGCCGCAATTCTCGGTCTGGCCATAGACCTCGTGCATGTCGATGCCGAGCGCGAGATACCAGCGGATTAAATCCGGCGCGATCGGTGCCGCACCGGTGAACGCGATGCGGCACCGATCGAGCCCGAGCAGGCGGCGGATGTTGCGGAACACCAGCCGATACGCGAGGCGGTTGGCGATCCGAAGCGGAAGCGGCGGCGTCTTTCCCTCGAGCCGGCAATCCGTCATGCGGAGACCGACGCCGATGGCGCGGCGGTAGACCCATTGCTGGAACGGCGTCGCGTCCTTCAGCGCGATCGTGACCGAGGAATAGAACTTCTCCCAGATGCGGGGCACCGCAAAGAAGACGGTCGGCTGCACCTCGCGCAGATTGTCCGGCACCGTCTCCGGGCTCTCGGCGAAATTCATCACCGAGCCGAGTGCGACCGAGATGTAGTAGCCGGCCACCCGCTCGGCGACGTGGCAGAGCGGCAGGAAGATCAGCCGGTCTTCGTCCTCCCGCGCCGAGATGAAGTCGTTGGCATGCCGCATCTGGTGCGTGATGCTGCGGTTGGCATGCATCGCGCCCTTGGGCGGACCTGTCGTGCCCGAGGTGTAGACCAGCACCGCGAGGTCGCCGGCGCTGCGGCTGTCGATCATCTCCTGCCACAGCGCCTCGCGGCCGACCATGTGGTTGCGGCCGAGCGCGCGGAACTCGTCGAGCGACATCACCATGTCGTCGAAGAAGCCGCTGAGGCCCTCCATGTCGAACACGATGATCTTTTGCAGGGACGAACAGCGCGCGCGGCAGGCAAGCACCTTGTCGAGTTGCTCGTCGTCCTCGGCGAAGATCACTTTGGTCCGGGAATCGTTGACCAGATATTCGACCTGGGACGATGCATCGGTCGGATAGATTCCGGAGGAAACACCGCCGGCGCACAAAATGCCCATGTCGGCATGAACCCATTCCGGTACGGCATTGGCGATGATGGACGCGACGTCGCCGGGCAGAAAGCCGGAGGCGTGAAGCGCGTAGGCGATCTCCTTCGAAATCTCCAGCCATTCGCGCCAGCTGGTCGGCTGCCAGATGCCGAATTTCTTCTCGCGGATCGCCGGCCTGTCGCCCCGCGTCTCGGCGGCGCGCAAGAAGCTCTTCGCGATCGTATCAGCGACCGTCAGCACCGCCGGTCGGGCCATGCACGTCTCCTCCTTGTCGCTTCTCCTTCCGCTGCCTGCCTTGCCGGCGGTCTGTTGTTGCGGACGGGCCAATCCATATAACGCCTTCCCCTGGCACCAAGTCTTCAGCGCCAAGCCTTCAGCGCCAAGTCTTCAGCGCCAAGTCTTCTTCTTTTTCCAGCGCCGCTCGCCTCGTGCGCCCGCTTCCCTGGCGCCAAGGTAGAATTCCTGGATGTCCTGGGAATGCATCAAGCGGTCGCAGCTGTCGTTCATCACGACGCGGCCGATCTCCAGCACATAACCGTAATGCGCCGTCTCCAGCGCTACTTTGGCATTCTGCTCGACCAGCAGGATCGACATGCCCTGCTCCTCGTTGACGCGGCGGATGATCGTGAAGATTTCCTTCACAAGGATCGGCGACAGGCCTAGCGAGGGCTCGTCGAGCAGCAGCAGCGTCGGCCGGTTCATCAGCGCGCGGCCAATCGCGAGCATCTGCTGCTCGCCGCCGGATAGCTGGCCGGCCGGCTGGTTGATGCGCTCCTTCAGCCGCGGGAAATAACCGTAGACGCGCTCCAGATCCTCCGCAACGCCATCGCGATCCCTGCGCGGATACGCCCCCATCATCAGGTTCTCGCGCACCGAGAGGAACGGGAACACCTCGCGCCCCTCCGGCACATGGCTGAGGCCCAGCCGCACGATCCGGTCCGCCTCCATGCGCTGGATCGACTTGCCCATGAATTCGATCGCGCCCTTCTGCGGATCGAGAATGCCCGAGATCGTCTTCAGCACCGTGGTCTTGCCGGCGCCGTTGGCGCCGAGCAGGGTGACGATGCGGCCACGCGGCACCTCCAGCGAGATGCCGCGGATCGCCATGATCGGCCCGTAATAGCTCTCGATGTTGGAGAGCTTCAGGATGATATCGGGCGTGACGGCGGCGTCCATGCGTCAGGCTCCCAGATACGCGGCGACGACATCGGGATGCTGCTGCACCTCGGCGGGCGACCCCATCGCCAGCACCCGGCCATAGTTCAGCGCAATGACGCGATCGGAGACGCGGTTGACCAGCGACATGTCGTGTTCGACCATCAGCACGGTGACGCCGAGCTCGTTCTTCATGTCGCGGATCCAGAACGACATGTCGCCGGTCTCCTCGACATTCAGGCCGGAGGACGGCTCGTCGAGCAGGATCAGTTTCGGCTCCGAGCACAGTGCGCGCGCCAGCTCGATGACCTTGCGCACGCCGTAGGGCAGGCCCGAGATCAGCTTGTCGCGATAGGGTTCGAGATCGAGGAACTCGATCACCTGCTCGACCCTGCGGCGATGCACCTTCTCGTTCGCCCGCACGCTCGGCAGGAACAGCAGCTCCTGCCAGAGCCGGGTGGTCGAATGACGGTGGCGGCCGACCAGGAGGTTGGAGAGCACGGTCGCGTTCTCGAACAGCTCGATGTTCTGGAAGGTGCGGGCGATGCCGAGCTTTGCGATGTCGTAGGGCGGCTGCTCCGTGATGTCCTGGTCCTCGAAGAAGATGCGGCCCGAGGTCGGCCGGTAGATCCGCGAGATCAGGTTGAAGATCGAGCTCTTGCCGGCGCCGTTCGGTCCGATGATCGAGAGGATCTCGCCCTTCTCGACCGCGAAGGATACCGCATCGACCGCCTTCAGCCCTCCGAAATGCAGCGACAGGTTTTCCGCGCGAAAATAGCTCATCGGTTGCGCTCCGACTTCACGTAGATCTTCTGCCGCTTGAAAGTGGCGCGCTTGTAGAGCGGAAACAGCTGGAAGAAGAGCTTGATCTTGAGCCAGCGGCCGTAGAGCCCGAGCGGCTCGAACAGCACGAACAGCACGATGATGATGCCGTAGATCGCACCCTTCAATCCGTTGAGCGAGGCGAACGCCGCGACCTTGGACTGGATATTGCCCGCAGTCGCCGGGCCCGCCCCGAACGTCGCGGCAATGCCGGCGATGATGCCGGGCATGTCGTCCTTCAGATAGGTCAGGAACGGGTCGATCATCACGATGAAGATCGCGCCGAGCACCGCGCCGTGCAGGCTGAAGGTGCCGCCGATCAGGACCACGATGATGAACTCGATCGAGAGCTGGAGCGTGAACATCTCCGGCGAGATGAAGGAGAGCTTGTGCGCGAACAGCACGCCGGCAAAGCCGGTGATCGCCGCCGAGATGGCAAACGACTTCACCTTGTACAGCGCGACATTGACGCCCATGCTGCGCGCCGCGGTCTCGCTGTCGCGGATCGCGACGAAGGCGCGCCCCGTCGGCGAGCGCAGCAGATTGAGCGTGCCGACGATGGTCAAGACCAGCACGGCGAGGCAGAGGAAATAGAAGGTCGGGCTGTCGCGCGGGACCGTGACGCCGAGCAGCGACAGCGTCTTGACCCGCATGCCCTCGTTGCCGTTGGTGACACTCTCCCAGCGCGCCAGGATCTCCTCGACGATCAGGGCAAAGGAGATGGTGGCGATGACGAGGTAGATGCCGGTCAGGCGCAAGGCGGGAAAGCCGACCATCGCGCCGATCAACCCGGTCAGGGCGCCGGCGGCGAGGAAGTAGGCCGGGAACGGCACGTTGTATTTCTGCAAGTACGCCGCGGTGTAAGCGCCGATCGCGAGGAACGCGGCGTGGCCGAGCGAGGCCTGCCCGGTAAAACCGGTCAGGATCAGAAGGCCGACGCCAACCGTCGCGTAGATGCAGACGAAGACGAGCTGGCTCATCAGATAGCTGGAGAGCACATAGGGCGCGATCAGCAGCAGCGCGAGCAGGATGCCGTAGGAGACGAAATAGCCCAAATGCGGAAACAGCTTGATGTCGTCTTCGTAGCTGGTCTTGAACAGGAAGCGCATGGCGTTCAGACCTTCTTGCGGACGTGGAGGCCGAACAGGCCTTCAGGCTTCAAGAGCAGCACGGCCAGCAGCACGATGTAGGGCGCGACGTCCTTCCAGCCCTCCGCCAGATAGAAGCCGGCCATGCTCTCGATCACGCCGATCAGGACGCCGCCGACGACCGCACCGGGGATCGAGCCGAAGCCGCCGAGCACTGCGGCCGGGAAGGCCTTGAGACCGAGCACGAGGCCGACATTGGAATGGATGAAGGTGATCGGCGCCAGCAGCACGCCGGCGCAGGTCGCGACCGCCGCGCTGATCGCCCAGACGACCGACACCACGCGCTTGACCGGGATGCCCATGTAATAGGCCGCCAGCATGTTCTCCGAACTGGCGCGCATCGCCGTGCCGAGCGTGGTCTTGTTGAAAAACAGCCAGAGCAGCGTGCAGAGGATGACCGTCGCGGCGATCACCGAGAGCTTGTCATAGGCCAGCACCAGCGAGCCGACGCGCAGCACGCCCTGGCTGAACGGCGTCTCGATCTTCAGATCGTCGGTGCCCCAGATCATCCCGGCGACCGAGCGCAGGAAATAGCCGAGGCCGATGGTCGCCATGATGATGGAGAATTGCGGATAGCCGAGGATCGGCCGCACCACCACGCGCTCCGCCAGCATGCCGAACAACGCCATGGCAGCCACCGCACCGGCAAAGCCGATCCAGTAGTTCAGTCCCATCATGCCGATGAAGGTGAAGGCGAAGAAGCCGCCCAGCATCATCAAGTCGCCCTGGGCGAAATTGACGACCTCGGTGGCCTTGTAGACGAGCACGAAGCCGAGCGCGATCAGGCCGTAGACGCAGCCGAGGGCAACACCGCTGACCAGCTGCTGAACGAAATCCAGCATCGCCGCGCATCCTCCCGATACAACCGGCGGTTCTTCGCGACCGCGTTGCTGCATCTTGTGTCCAGTCGCTACGCGGTCGTTTCGCCGCGTTAGCGCCATTCGTCCCGGGGCAATTCAGCCTGAACCGTCCAGCGCTGTCAACAAACGGTGACTTGCCATTAGTAGCAACCGGATGGCGGAATTTGTGGGCCGTAGATTCACGGTGCCGAAACATCTTGGGATCATGGTCGCGAGCGATGCAAAACCGGATGGTGTGGCCGTCATGAAGCCGGACAAGTCTGCGCTGGAAGTGCTGGGGTTAACGAAGCGTTTTGACCGTCTGGCGGTCGACAGCCTCGATCTCACCATCCACGCCGGCGAATTCTATGCGCTGGTCGGCCCCAACGGCGCCGGCAAGACCACCACTTTGCGCATGGTTGCGGGCCTGTTGCGGCCCGATGCTGGCGCGGTCTCGATCTTCGGCATCGATGCGCTCGCAAATCCCGTCGCCGCCAAGCAGGTGATGGCGTGGGTCTCCGACGAGCCCATGATCTACGACAAGCTCACCCCGCTGGAGTATCTCGAATTCGTCGCCGGCCTCTGGGGCATCGCGCCATCCGTCTCGGAACCGGTCGCCGAGGAGCTGCTGAGCTCGCTCGGGCTCGAGCGGCACCGGCACGAACGCTGCGAAGGCTTTTCCAAGGGCATGCGCCAGAAGGTCGCTCTGGCCGGCGCGCTGGTGCACGATCCCCGCCTCATCATCCTCGATGAACCGCTGACCGGCCTCGACGCCGTTTCCGCCCGTCACGTGAAGGGCCTCCTCAGCGATCGCGTCCGCGCCGGCTGCACCGTCATCATGACCACGCATATTCTCGAGGTTGCCGAGCGCATGGCCGACCGCATCGGCGTGATCGCCTCCGGCCGCCTGGTTGCGGAGGGCACGCTTACTGAATTGCGCCAGCAGAACGGCCATGCCGACACCAGCCTGGAAGATCTCTTCATCGCGCTGGTGACGCTCCAGGAAGCCGCATGAGCTCGGCAACCGCTCTGTCCTGGTTTGCGCGCCACGAGCTTCGGCTCGCCTGGCGCGAATGGTTCGCCATGATGACCGGCGGCCGGCGCAAGCGGGCGCGCGCCGCAATGATCGGCCTGCTGTTCTTCGCGGCACTGCTGCACGTGCCGGCCTGGGCCGTGATCGGCCGCTTCGCCGACCTGCAACTGCCGCTCGACAAATCCTCGCTGATCGTGATCTCGGCGACGATCTTTCTCGCCTGGACCCTGATGCTGTCGCAGGCGATCGAATCGGTGACGCGGGTGTTCTACGCCCGCGCTGACCTCGACCTCATCATGTCCTCGCCCGCGACGCTGGCCAATCTCTTCTCGGTGCGCATCGCCGCGATCGCGCTCACCGTCACGGTGATGGCGCTCTTGTTCTCGACGCCCTTCATCGACGTGCTGGTGTTCGGCGGCGGCGCGCGATGGCTTGCGGCATTCGGCGTCGTCGTCGCCATGGGCCTGTCGGCCGCGGCGATCGCGATCGCCGTCACCATCCTGCTGTTCCGCCTGATCGGCCCGGCCCGCACGCGCTTCGTGGCCCAGATCCTCGCCGCGATCATCGGCGCAGGTTTCGTGATCGCGCTCCAGGTCGCCGCGATCATGTCCTATGGCACGCTGTCGCGCTTCACCATCCTGACCTCCGGCAGCCTCGCCGCCTACGCGCCCGATGCCGACAGCATCTGGTGGTGGCCGGCGCGGGCGACGATGGGCGATAGCGAGGCGTTGCTGCTGCTCCTGGCGCTCGGGCTCGTGCTGCTCGGAAGCGTGATGGCGATCTTCTCGGGCCGCTTTGCCGACACCGCGATCGATGCCGCGGCTTACGGCACCTCGGGCCGCAGGCGTGCAAAGGAGCGCCCGTTCCGCGGCGGATCGCGGCAACAGGCGCTGCGGCGCAAGGAATTCTCGCTGCTCTGGCGCGATCCCTGGCTGGTCTCGCAGACGCTGATGCAGCTGCTCTATCTGGTGCCGCCGGCGCTGCTGCTCTGGCGCAGCTTTGCCGACAGCTCGGCGGCGCTGACGCTGATCACGCCTGTGATGGTCATGGCCGCGGGACAGCTCGCCGGCGGACTCGCCTGGCTGACGATCTCGGGCGAGGACGCCCCTGACCTGGTCGCGACCGCGCCGCTGACGCCATCCAGCGTCATCCGCGCCAAGATCGAGGTGGTGCTGATCGCAATCGCCGTCATCTTCTGCCCGCTGGTCGCAGCACTCGCGTTCGCCTCGCCGTTCCAGGCCGCGGTCAGCGCCGGCGCGATCATCATCAGCGCCGCCTCCGCCACCGCGATCCAGCTCTGGTTCCGCGTGCAGGCCCGGCGCAGCCAATTCCGCCGCCGCCAGACCTCGTCCCGGCTTGCGACCTTCGCAGAAGCCTTTTCCTCGATCGGCTGGGCCGCCAGCGCCGCACTGCTGCTCGCCTTGCCGATCGCCGGCCTCATCAGCGGCCTGATCACAGCCAGCCTCGTTGCCATCACCTGGAAGTTTAGCCCAAAGCGCAACTAGAAGCCGGGAGTGAGGCTGCGACACTGACGCGCTGTTGATCGCGGCCCCTTGGCCACGCACTGCATTGCACGCTAGACTTCTGCTGAAGTCATCGGGGACGGATTCATGCGGCGACTGGTTTCAGCGGCTCTGGCGCTGTTCGGCGCATTCCTCTCTCCTGCACTCGCTCAGCAGCCACCTCAGCGCAGTGAATGCCTGGCGATGGCGAATGCCGCGCCGCGCGCCATACCAGTGGCGTTCCGGCAGGCGGCAGCGGCGGCTGAGGTCCAGATCACCTATGCCGGCCATTCCACCTATTTCATCGACACGCCCGGCGGCCTGCGCATCGCGACCGACTACAGCGGCGCCTACCAGGTCGGACGTCTGCCCGATGTCGTCACGATGAACCGGGCGCACAGTACCCACTACTCTCTATTTCCCGACAAGCGCATTCCCCATGTGCTGCATGGCTGGGGTGAGGACGGCAAGCCGGCCATCGTGTCGGAGCGCATCGGCGATACCTTCATCCGCAACGTCACGACCGACATCCGCCGCTATTTCGGTGACGATTCCGGCATCGACATGATCCGCGACGGCAACTCGATCTTCATCTTCGAGGTCGCCGGGCTCTGCATCGGCCATCTCGGCCATCTCCACCACAAGCTCGACGAAACCCATTTCGCCCAGATCGGGCGGCTCGACATCGTGATGGTGCCGATCGACGGCACCTACACCATGTCGCTCGACGGCGTCTCCGAGATCACCAAGCGGCTGCGCGCCTCTGTGGTGCTGCCGATGCACCGCTTCGCTACCCCGTTCGACGAGTTCATGCACCTCATCGGCCGGCAGTTCGAGATCGACCGGCGCAGCGAGCGCTCCTTCCGGATATCGCGGGACGCGCTGCCGACGACGCCGACGGTCATCATCCTCGACGGCGTGTGACGCGCAATTTTCTCCAAGTCGATTGCCGTTCGTTCGTGCTGATCTCCTCACGACAGGAGATCGACATGACCGACTTTGTGAGACTTTTGCACGCGGACGGACCGAACCCCGAGCACGCGGCGGCGCTCCGGCTTTACGGCCGCTTCGTCGGCGACTGGGATGCCGAGATCACCGCTCATGGACCTGATGGAACCAGGCACATTGCGCCCGGCGAAATCCATTTCGGCTGGGTGCTGGAAGGCCGTGCCGTCCAGGATGTCTGGATTATTCCCCGCCCCGCGCGGCGTGCCGGCCTTTCCGATCGCCGGCAACTGGTACGGCACGACGCTGCGGGTCTACGACCCCTCCATTTCCGTGTGGCGGATTTGCTGGTTCGATCCGGCGCGCTGCGTGTTCCGCCAGCAGATCGGCCGGCCGCGCGGCGAGGACATCGTGCAGGAAGGCACGACCGATGCGGGCGATCTGACGCGCTGGAGTTTTACAGAGATCACGGCCGAGTCCTTCCATTGGCTTGGCGAGGTCAAGCCTGCCACGGCAACAGATTGGCGCCTTGTGGTCGATGTGAGAGCGAGGCGGCGCAAGGGCTGAGCGCAGCGCCGCTGTGCTCACGCCGACGGGCGCCGTTGCGCAGCGCGCGCAGCTGGATGCGAAGACGAGATGCTAGGCTCCCACCATAAAACACCGAGGGAGCGAATGCCGATGGCTGCAAGCGGTCTGCCCGCCAACACGAGCGGGCTATTCGTCGAGCCGCGCGAGGACTGGCTCGCGCAATATCAGGAAGAGATCATCGATCCGGGCCGTCCGATCGTCGATCCCCACCACCATCTCTGGAATCGCGGGCATCGCTACCTGATCGAGGAGATGGCGGCCGATATCGGCTCCGGGCACAGCATCATCGCCACCGTCTATGTCGACTGCCGTTCGATGTATCGCGCGCACGGGCCCGAGGCATTCCGGCCGGTCGGCGAAGTCGAGTTCGCCAACGGCGTCGCCGCCATGAGCGCAAGCGGCGGCTACGGTACGGCCGCGATCTGCGCGGGCATCGTCAGCCACGTGAACCTGCTGCTGGGCGATGCCGCCAAGCCGGTGCTGGAAGCCGAGATCGCGGCGGGCAACGGCCGCTTCCGCGGCATCAGGCATTCCTCGGCCTGGGACCAGGACCCTGTGGTCGCCGGCATGTATGCCAATCGGCCCAAGGCATTGTTGCAGGACCCGACCTTCCGCAAGGGCTTTGCCTGCCTCGCGCCGCTGAACCTGAGCTTCGATGCCTGGCTGTTTCACCCGCAGATCGGCGAGCTGACCGAGCTGGCGCGCGCCTTTCCCGACACCAAGATCGTGCTCGACCATTGCGGCGGTCCGGCTGGCGTCGGCCGCTTTGCCGGGAGGCGCGAAGAGGTGTTCCCGCAGTGGCGCGCGTCGATCCAGGAGATCGCGAAGTGCGAGAACGTCGCGGTGAAGCTCGGCGGTCTCGCAATGTGCCTGCTCGGCTACGATTTCCACCTGCGGCCCAGGCCCCCGTCATCCGAAGAGCTTGCCGCGGCCTGGCGGCCCTATGTCGAGACCTGCATCGAGGCGTTCGGGCCCAAGCGCGCGATGTTCGAGAGCAATTTCCCGCCGGACAAGGGCCAGTGCAGCTACCAGGTGATCTTCAACGCCTTCAAGCGCATCGCGGCGCCCTTGAGCGAGGCCGAGAAGACGGCGCTGTTCTCCCAGACGGCGACCGATGTCTACCGGCTCGAACTGCCGTCATGACGAGAAGAGGGGCCGGGATGTCGGTCCCGGCCCCTCTTCCGTCGTGGCCGCTGGGAAGCGTCCTTGAAAATGTCTAAACCCTAGCCAGCCCCCAACAGCGAGGCGGGACGGCGCTCGCCGGCGGAGACGAACATCCGCTTGAGCTTGTTGACGACGCGGATCAGGAAGCCGATCATCACGGGATTGGTCTTGCGGCAGAACGCGATCTTCTTGACGTGGCCTTCGACATGCCATTTGGCATGCGCGCCGTCGCGGAAGAAAATGACGTCGCCCGGGCCGTAGCGCTTCGGCGGCATGCCGTCGCTTTCGAGCACGATCGATCCTTCCATGATCATGATCGTCTCGTCGATATCGTAGTACCAGTTGAAGCGCCCTTCGGTGCAGTGCCAGATAATGGTCGATGCGGTGCCGTCGGCGCTGGTGGACAGGATGTGCGAGCGCGACACCGGATTACCTTCGATGATCCAGGACGGCTCGATCGGCCGCAGCTCGAGATCCACGTTACAATTACTGATTTCAATCAATGACGGCGACATCTGCTTCCCCAGGGAATATAATATGTATGGCCGGGTCTGGGCCCGGATTGTTTCGAAAGATGTTGGAACGCTAGTAGCCGGTTTTTAATTCTTTCTTACGCAGGCCCCCACAATCAGCCGCAAGTTGCAGATGCGAAGAGGTTAACGTCGCGATTTGCCTGCAAATTCGCGCACATGAACCCAACTTTTTCGGGGTGCGACAAAGTGCGCGAAAGCAACCGAAGGAGCCCACACCGATGCCCCTCACCCCGGAGGTTCTGAAAGCCCAAGGCGAGGTCGTCGCCTGGCTCGGCAGCCTGGATGTTTCCTTCGCAGCCGACGAGGAGCCCTGGTTCACCATCGACGGCGTCGAAGGTCCCCGCCAGATCGGCAGTGACGGCTCCGGCGGCGCGTTCGTGCTGCTGCCGTCGCAGAATGTGCTCTACGTCTCATCCGAGGGCCGCGCAGGAATTATCGCGGAGAGTTTCGAGACCTTCATCCAGCTCGTCGTCGCCCGCCCCTACTGGCTCGACATTCTCAAATGCTCCGCCGGCGGCGATCTCGAGGAGATGCGACGCGCGGCCGATGCGCTGGAGGCGGCACTCGACGACCAGGACGATGTCAACGAGGCGAGAGAGGAAATCCGTGGCGCGCTCGACCTGCCTGAAGCGGGCGATCCCGTCGGCGCGCTTTACGAAGCGGTGGCCGCTTCCGACGCCATCGTGCGGGCCACCGACGGCAGCCCGTTCACGACGCTGTTCAACCGCTTCAGCATCGACAACAACCCGATGCTGCGCAACGCAGCGGCGTGAGGGGCTCTGAGAGGGCGCGTTCGGCCTGCATGGTTCGAGACGCGCCGTAAACGGCGCTCCTCACCATGAGGGTCTGAGATTTCGCCGCGAAACGAGACCTCGTCCTGAGGAGCCCGCCAGCGGCGGGCGCCTCGAAGGATGGCCACACGACGCGCTACTTCGCCCACTCGCCCTTGCGGAACACCGGTACCTTGCTGCCGTCGGCGAGAATGCCGTCGATGTCGGTCTCGGCAGAGCCGATCATCCAGTCGATATGGATCAGGCTCTGATTGCCGCCTTGCGCGGCGATCTGCTGCGGCGTCAGCTGCGCGCCGTTGACGAAGCATTTCGAATAGCACTGCCCGAGCGCGATGTGCGAGGCCGCGTTCTCGTCGAACAGCGTGTTGTAGAACAACAGCCCGCTCTGCGAGATCGGCGAGGAATGCGGCACCAGCGCCACCTCGCCGAGACGCCGCGCGCCTTCGTCGGTGTCGAGCACCTTGTTCAGCACCTCCGCGCCGCGCGAGGCCTTTGCGTCGACGATCTTGCCGTCCTCGAAACGCACCGCGATGTTGTCGATCAGCGTGCCCTGGTAGGACAGCGGCTTCGAGCTCACGACATGGCCATAGACGCGCCGGCAGTGCGGCGTGGTGAAAACCTCTTCGGTCGGGATGTTGGCGTTGCAGCTAATGCCGTTCTTGGACAGCGAGGCGCCGCCTTCCCACTCGTGTCCGTCGGCAAGCCCGATGGTGAGGTCGATGCCGGGACCTGCGTATTGCAGCGCGCGAAAACGCTGGCCGTTGAGCCAGTTGGTGCGCTCGCGCAGCACCGCGTTGTGGCTCGCCCAATTACCTATCGCGTCCTCGCGGTCGACGCGGGACGCCGCGAAGATCGCGTCTGCCAGCTTGCCGATCGCAACGTCCTCGGGATCATCAGGGAAGACCTGCTTGGCCCATGACGGGCTCGGATAGGCGATGATGTTCCAGTTGGTGTCGAAATTGACGATTTTTTCCAGCGCCGGCTGATAGGCTATCGAATTGGCCTTGCTGGCGCGCGCCACCTTGGAAGGATCTTCGCCGGACAGCAGCATCGGATTGTCGCCGACGATGGCGAGCCGCGCGGTATTGTCGGAGAATGCCTTGGCCATGCCCTCATAGAGCCAGTTGGCGGCGTGATCGAAGCTGCTGTCGTGACCGTGACGGTAGCGCGCCAGCGTCATCTCTTCGTCGGAGAGAATCGGCGTCACGATGCCGGCGCCGGCCTTGTAGGCATGCACGGCGATCCGCCGTACCAGGGGCAACGCGATCGCAGGCGCCGTCAAGAGCAGATCCTGGCCCGGCCGCAAGCCCAGGCCCACCTTCACCGCGACCTCGGCCAGCCGGTCGAGTTTTGCGGGATCGATGGGAGTGGCGGAATTGCGGTAATCAATCATGCGGGGCCCTCTGCCGAACGTCTGTCGTTCAATTTAAGTCTAGCATCGCAGGGCGCAAGTGCGCGAGCGCCTTGCGACACGGAGAAGATACGCAGTTTCACGCATTTTGGTTTTCAACGCGTTGCCGATTTCAGCACCCGGTCGACCATGGCGGGAGCAAGGCCGAGGTAATTTTTCGGTGAAGTCAGCGCATCGATGGTGGCACGGTCGATTCTGCTCGATACGCGGGCGTCGGACGAGAGCGCGTCCGCCAGCGTCAGCCCCTTCTCGTTGGCGAGCCGGCAGGCATCATAGACCACGTCATGCGCCTCCTGCCGCCCGATCTGCGGCGCCAGCCCCATCATGACCGCTTCGGCCACGATCAGGCCGCGGCTGATGGCGAGATTATCGTTCATCTTCTTTTCATCGACGATGAGGCCTGCGAGCGCGAATTTCGCCTGGTGCAGCGCGCCGGCGGTCAGCACGAAGCTTTCCGGGATCGCCATCCATTCGGCATGCCAGGGCCCGGTGGCGCGCTCGAAATCCTGCACCATCGCATCCAGCATCAGGCCGGCATGCTGGCGCACCGCCTTGCTTACTGCGAGCATCAGCTCCGAGGAGATCGGGTTGCGTTTCTGCGGCATGGTCGAGGAGGCACCGCGGCCCTTGACGAAGGGCTCGTAGACCTCGGCGAACTCGGTCGAGGCCATGATCATGATGTCGAGCGCGATCTTGCCGAGCGAGCCAGTGACGAGCGCGAGGAAGTTCACGGCCTCGGCAAAGCCGTCGCGCGCGACGTGCCAGGTCGAGGCGGGAACGCCGAGCTTCAGTTCGGCGCAGAGCGCCTCCTGCACCTCGAACCCCCTGTCGCCGAGCGAGGCCAGCGTGCCGGCGGCGCCGGCGAACTGGCCGACCAGCACGCGCGGCTTCAATTGCGCCAGACGCTCGGCGTGGCGGTCGAACATCGCGAGCCAGATCGCGGTCTTGTAGCCGAACGTCACCGGCAGCGCCTGCTGGAGATGAGTGCGGCCGGCCATCGGCGTGTCGCGGTAGCGCTTCGAGAGGTCCGCGAGGATGTTTCGCAATTCCGCGATGTCGCGCTCGACGATCCCGAGCGCGGCGCGCAATTGCAGCACCACGGCGGTATCCATGATGTCCTGCGTGGTCGCGCCCCAATGCACGTAGCGGCCGGCCTCGCCGCATTGCTTCACCATCTGATGCACCAGCGGCAGGATCGGATAGCCGACGATGTCGGTCTCCTGCCGCAGCAGATCGAAATCGAGCGCGGCGACATTGGTCCGCGCCGCGATCTGGTCGGCAGCCTCCCGCGGAATCACGCCGCATCTCGCCTCCGCCTTTGCCAGCGCCACCTCGACCTCGGCATAGCGCGCCACCAGCGCGACATCGGAAAACACCTCGCGCATCTCGGGCGTGCCGAAGGCGTCCCGGAACAGCATGGAATCGAGCACGGTAGTCGAGGCGGGAAAAGCGGGCATGGGCGTTTCTTTAAGATTGGTGTTTGTGTCGAGAGCAGCTTACGCAGGTGACGGTGTTCGGCAATGGACATTCATGGCAGGCCACACATTCGATGCCGTACGACGACATTACGACGGCGCATCGCTCTATCACCCCATCATCCTGAGATGCCAAGCGTGCGACACGCAGCGGCGAACGAAGAGCCTCCGAATGAGCGGCCGCGATGTAGCCGGGCCGGCGCCTTTGGAGGCCCTGGCAAGGGCGGCCACTTCAGGGTGACGCGGATAAATTGTGCGCGCAGCAGATCGAGCCAGGTGCGCAGCCCGCGACAGTCCACCAGACCCGCCACATTCTCATTCAAGTTGTATTCCTCCCCGAAAACGGCATAGCAGCCATCACGTGATCGTGGTGAACCCGGCAGGCCGCTCAGTGGACTTACAGACTTCGAGTCGAAATCCATTCTGATTTCATCATTGCCTGATGTCATTGCGAGGGTTGAGTTTTCGACGTGCAGTTTATGTTCCGGGACCACCTTCTCGACACCGACCGGCGCGAGCTGAGCCGCGAGCAGGTTCCCGTGGCCGTGGAGCCGCAGGTTTTCGACCTCGTCGTCCACCTCATGGAGAACCGGGACCGGGTGGTCAGCAAGGACGAGCTGATCGACAAGATCTGGCACGGGCGCAGCGTCTCCGAATCCACCCTGACCAGCCGGATCAACGCGGCGCGCAAGGCGATCGGCGACAGCGGCGCGAACCAGGCGCTGATCCGCACCATCGCGCGCAAGGGCTTCCGTTTCGTCGGCGCCGTCCAGACGCAGCGCGGCGCGGCCGCGCCGGAGCCGGGCCGAGTCGCCCAGGCGCCGCAGGCGGCGCTCCCACTGCCCGACCGTCCCGCGATCGCCGTGCTGCCCTTCACCAACATGAGTGGCGACCGCGAGCAGGACTATTTCTCCGACGGCATCAGCGAGGACATCATCACGGCGCTGTCGAAGCTGCGCTGGTTCTTCGTCGTCGCCCGCAACTCCTCCTTCGTCTACAAGGGCCGCGCCGTGCACATCCACGAAGTCGCGCGCGAGCTCGGCGTACGTTATGTCCTCGAAGGCAGCGTGCGGCGGAGCGGCGAGCGCCTGCGCATCTCGGCGCAGCTCAACGACGTCTCGACCGGCAGCCATCTCTGGGCCGAGCGCTACGACCGCGAGCTTGCCGACATCTTCGCCGTGCAGGACGAGATCACCGAGGCGATCGTCGCGGCGATCGAGCCGCAGCTCTATACCGCCGAAAGCTTCCGCGCCCAGCAGAAGCCGCCGGGCAGCCTCGACGCCTGGGACCTCGTGATGCGTGCGCTGTCGCATTACTGGCGCATCACGCGCGAGGACAACGCCGCCGCGCAAGGACTGCTGGAACAGGCGACCGCGATCGATCCCGCCTATGGCAAGGCGCTGGGCCTGCTCGCGACCAGCCATATCTTCGGCGCGCATATGGGCTGGGCCGAGATGGCCATGACCGTGCCGGTCGCCGAACGCGCGGCGCTCGCGGCGGTGGAAGCCGATCGCGAGGACGCCTGGGCCCATCACGGCCTCGCATATACTTATTTGTTCCGCCGCCGCTTCGACGACGCGCTGGCGGAGTTCGAGCTGGCGCTGCAACTCAATCCGAATTTTGCGATGGCGCACGCTTTCTACGGCGTGACGCTGTGCTACGCGGGGAGGTGGCAAGACGGCGATGCCGCCGCGCGCCGCGCGCTACGGCTGAGCCCGCGCGATCCGCTCGCGGCGATCTATTGCGGCGTTGCCGCCTATGCCCAGTTCATCGGTCGCAACTATGAGGGAGCCGTGCAGATGGCGCGGGAGTCGATGCGGCAGCGCGCCGATTTCGTCGGCGCCCATCGCGTGCTGACGGCGGCCGCCGGCATGTTGGGTGATCCTCAGCTCGCGGCGTCCGCGCTGCGGGGCTTGCAACGCACCCAGCCCGGCATCTCGCTCACCTGGCTCACGCGCGAGCTGCCGATGCGGCGGGCGGAGGATCGCGAGCACTATCTGGAGGGGTTTCGGCGCGCCGGGATGAGGTAGGCGGTTCACCCTCCCCCTCCAGGGGAGGGTAAGAGCGCCCCTACTCCAGCATCATCTCGCCGCTGCCGCCGAACTCAGCCGGAAAGTCCTTCAGCTTGGGCAGGCCGTCGCGCATCGGCAGCACCGTTTCGGCGTAATTGACGTGAACGCCCGGCGCAAACGCGAGCGTGGGGATGGTGGCGGTGAAGACGTCGATCAGGTCGAGCGGCGGGTGATTGGTCATGAGATGGCCGCCGCACTTCTTGCAATATTTGCGCTGGCTGAGCGGCGTCTTGGCAAAGGTCTCGACATGCTGGGCGCCTTCGGTGATGCGCACGGCTTCCGGCTTCCACAGGCTGAAGGCATTCACCGGTCCGCCCGACCACGAGCGGCAGGAGCGGCAATGGCAGTAACCCATCGCCGCCGGCTCGCCCGTGACCTCGATCGTGACCGCGCCACAGAAGCAGTTTCCGACGTGTTTCATTTGGTCGTCTCCGTTGATGAGGATTGGAAGCCCTCTCGCCGCTCCCGTTCGCCGAAATCCCGGCGAAGGCGGATGCAGGAGAGGCATCGGGGTGAGGGGAACTCAACCCCGAGAAAGCGTTGATGGCTCGAGTCCGGCAATGTCCGTTACGCGTCCCGGTTCCGCCGCGCATCCTCCTTTCGGCGGACGCGCGCGGAAATACGCGTGAATTATACTGACCTACGCCATGGAATAAGCATGGACACCCGTTGTTTGTACTGCCGGTATTCGTCGCCGAAGAGATCGACGAGGTCGTGCTCCTCCAACGCGATGCCGACGAAGATGTAGAGCGTGGTCACGACGGCGAACAGCAGATGGCCCGCGGTCATGACCGGCGCCGCCCAGAACGCGATGATGAAGCCGAGATAGATCGGATGACGAACGAACTTGTAGAACAACGGTGTCTTGAAGCGCGGCGGCGCCGGCTCATTGCCCACGAGATGGTTGGTCACCTGGTGCAATCCGAACAGCTCGAAGTGATTGATGATGAAGGTCGAGGCGAACACCAGCACCCAGCCCGCGAGGGACAGCGTGACCAGCGTCACGGCAAGATCTGGATTTCCGACATCCCATATGACCGCGGGCAGCGGACGCCACTGCCAGAACAGGAGCAGCAATGACAGGCTCGCGAACAGCACGTAGGTCGAGCGCTCGACCGGCTTGGGGACGAATTGCGTCCACCACGCCTTGAACTGCTGACGCGCCATCACGCTGTGCTGAACCGCGAACAGCGTCATCAGCAGCAGATTGATGATGACGGCCTCGGCCGTCGGCGTGTCGGCTCCGGTGTCGATGGTCTTCGGCACCACCAGCCCCATGACGAAGCCGATGGCGTAGAGAATGGTGACGAAAAACACGAGATATGCCGCAATTCCGTACAGAAAGGCGATGAATTTGAAAATGCGTGAGCCCGCAACCTCCGGGCCGATGGAATGAATCTGGTGATCAAGTTGGGTCATAGAACGCTCCGTTGTGCCGAGGCATCGGCACTATTTGGTCTTCGCACCATGCCGGATTGGAGGTCCCCTGACTTTCATGGACGGTTGATTTTCGCCTGAGACGACTTTGATTTTTGCTTGAGACGACAGAAACGTGCGATTTCTTTTTGAAAACAACGTGCTCGACGGTGACCTGCGGGAACTGACCTGCGGCGGCGCGGCCGTCCCGCTGCAGCCGCAGGTGTTCGATCTGCTGCTTTATCTGGTCGCGCAACGCGCCCGTGTGGTCAGCAAGGATGACCTGATCAGCCAGATCTGGAGCGACCGCATCGTCTCGGATTCCGCCCTGAACAGCCGAATCAATGCCGCGCGCAAGGCGCTTGGCGACGACGGCGCGACGCAGCGGCTGATCAAGACTATCCCGCGCAAGGGCTTTCGCTTCGTCGGCGACGTCCGGGAAGATGTGGCAGCGACGCTTGCGCCGGCGGAACCCGGCCCTGCCCCGGTGCGCGCCGTGACGGACCGCCCGGCGATCGCGGTGCTCGCCTTCGAGAACATGAGCGGCGATCCCGCGCAGGACTATTTCGGCGACGGGATCAGCGAGGACATTCTCACCGCGCTGTCGAAGCAGCGCTGGTTCATGGTGATCGCCCGCAATTCGTCCTTCACCTACAAGGGACGCTCGGTTCATATCAGGCAGATCGCCGAAGAGCTTGGCGTCCGCTACGTCGTCGAAGGCAGCGTGCGCAAGGTCGACAACCGTGTGCGCATCACCGCGCAGCTCAACGACGCCACCACCGGCAGCCATCTCTGGGCCGAGCGCTACGACCGCGAGCTTGTCGACGTCTTCGCCGTGCAGGACGACATCACCAACGCGATCGTCGCGGCGATCGAGCCGCAGATCCATGCGGCCGAGAATTTTCGCGCCGACCGCAAGCCGCCCGCGAGCCTTGATGCCTGGGACCTGCTGATGCGCGCGCTGTCGCATTACTGGCGGGTGACCCAGCAGGACCATAAGGCCGCGCAGGAATTGCTCGAACGCGCCATTTCGATCGACTCGAACTACGGTCAGGCGCTGTCGGTGCTCGCGGCAAGCCACATGTTCGGCGTCCATCTCGGCTGGGCGGAGCTTGCCACAATGGCGCCGATTGCGGAGGCCGCCGCGCTCGCCGCGGTACGCCATGACTACGAGGATGCCTGGGCGCATGCCGCGCTCGGCAGCGTCTTCTTCTCGACGCGCAGGCTTTCCGACGCGCTGTCCGAGTTCGAGCAGGCGCTCGCGCTCAACCCGAACTTCTCGCTGGCGCAGGGCTATTACGCCCTCGCGCTGTCCTACGCCGGTCGTTCCAGGGAATCGTTCGATGCGGCGCAGAGGGCGATCCGGCTCTCGCCGCGCGATCCGTCGCTGGCGATCTATTACGGCATTGCCGGCTATGCGCGCTTCACCGAACGGCACTACGACGAGGCGATCGCGCTGGCGCGCGAGGCGATCCGCCATCGCGGCGACCTCACCGGCGCCTACCGCGTGCTCGCGGTGTCCGCCGGCATGACCGGCGACAGCGCGCTGGCCGAGATGGCGCTGGGCGAACTCCGCCGTACCCAGCCCAACATCTCGCTGCACTGGATCGCAACGCAGCTGCCCTGGGCCAGTGACGCCGATCGCGAGCACTATCTGGAGGGGTTCCGGCGCGCGGGGTTGCAGTAGAGACCCGGCTGGCCCGCGTTACATCACGCGCTTGCGGCGCAGATGGACGACGACGTCGAGCCGCGCGATCTCATGGCCGGGCAACGGCTGCGGCACTTTGCTGAAGGCGAGCCCGCCGGCGACGTCGACCAGGACATCCTCGCCCTCCAGATAAAAATGCGGATGCACGGACGTGTTGGTGTCGAAGAACGACTTGACCCCGTCGGCCGCGATCCGGCGCAGCAGGCCGGCCTCGGTGAACTGGTTCAGCGTGTTGTAGACCGTCGCAAGCGACAGTCGCAGATTGGCGGCCGTCGCCTCGTCATAAAGACCTTCCGCGGTGACGTGACGGTGATCGCCGAGGAGAAGCATTCGCCCGAGCGCCAGGCGGTGGCGCGTCGGCCGCAAGCCGGCATCGCAAAGCAATTGGGCGCAACGCGCCGCGGCCTCGTCCGCGAGCTGCGCCGCGACATCGTCTGTATCCGCTTCGGGAAGGGTGGAGAGGGCGTCCATCGCCGCTGCATCTCGCGGTTTGACAGGGGCGCGCATGTCTTGCGCGTCCCGTCATCAAATCGCGGAAGCGGCGCGTGCGCCTTGATCCGGATCAAATCGGGAGGCGCTGCGGTTATTTTGCCATGGCCTGCATCGGCTTCGGTGCCGGCACGGCGGCCCATTCCTTGTCGGCGCGGCCTGGCGCATTTGGCCGCAGGCGCAGCTTTGGGCAGTCGCCGGTTGGAATTCGTTAACGATGAATCAGGCGCGCTTGCGCGAGCCTGCAGCCTTTGCCGCTCCGGATTTTGCGGCACGCTTTGCCGCTGGCTGCTCGAGACCGGTCCACTGTGCGTCGTCGAGCAGACGCGCGAACAGTCGCTGGTGCTCGTCCTTGCTGAGCGGCGACATGCCGAGCAACGAGCTCAGCAGCAGTCCCATCGCGCCGGCCCAGCGCAGCACCGCGAGATCAGTATCCGTGGCCTCTTCCCTGATTGCCGCCATCCTCTCCATCTCGCGCTCGCGCGGCAGCGCCATCAGGCTGGGGTTCTCGACCATGGCCGCAACCAGCGCCAGCGCGGCGGAATTCGGCGATGTCGCCGCTTCGCGCACGGTGGCGAGCTGGGTCGCCAAATTGGGATTCGCAGAGGTCGCGCTCACCTTCGCCATCGTGCTGGTGGCGAACTCCTCGAAATGCGCCATCTGCCGATCGAGCAACGCCTTCAGCACCGCTTCCTTGGTGCGGAATTGATGCATCACGCCGCCCTTGCTGAGTCCACTCTCGCGGGCGATCGCATCCAGCGTCAGTCGGCCCGGTCCGTCGCGCGCGATGATCGCGATGGCCGCTTCGAGTGCGGCGTTGCGGGATCGTTCGGAGCGGCTGGCATTGTCCATGCCGACTTCCGTGACAAGACAATGAATCAAGTGAAAACAGGACGCGCTGTACATTTTTTGTGCGAACACTGTCGAGACTTTCATCTTGCGGCGCCGAACGAGACTGTGTGAGCCTCGATATCGGATGGGGACTGGGATGGGCCGGCCGGAGCTTTGCGCGCCATGACGTGCGAAGCGTTTTAGGCCGGTCTCGCTTGAGAAAGATACGACATGCCAAAACGAGTGTTGCTTGGTGCCCTCCTGGCTTGCGGCCTCACGGCCTCGGCGCTGGCGCAAGAGCCGAGGACGGGGGGCGTGATCAACGCCGTGATCCAGCCCGAGCCGCCCGGCCTGATGCTTGCGCAGGTCCAGAACGGCCCGACTCAAATGGTCTCGGGCAACATCTTCGAGGGCCTGCTGCGCTACAGCCCCAAGCTCGAGCCGCTGCCGGAACTTGCCGAAAGCTGGAGCGTCAGCGAGGACGCCAAGACCTACACCTTCAAGCTCAAAAAGGGCGTGACCTGGCATGACGGCAAGCCCTTCACCGCCGCCGACGTGCTGTTTTCGATGGAGATGCTGAAGCAGACGCATGCGCGTGCCCGCACCAATCTGGCGCAGGTCGACAAGATCGAGACGCCGGACGACTATACGGTGGTGTTCACGCTGAAGCAGCCGTTCGGACCGTTCCTCGGCATCTTCGAGGTCGGCTCGATGCCGATGGTGCCGAAGCATCTCTATGAAGGCACCGACTGGAAGACCAACCCCTACAACAACGCGCCGGTCGGCACCGGCCCCTTCATGTTCAAGGAGTGGCAGAAGGGCTCGTTCATCCGCCTGGTCAAGAACCCGAACTACCACGAAAAGGGCAAGCCCTATCTCGACGAGATCTACTGGCAGATCATTCCCGACGCGGCCGCGCGCTCGGTGGCGTATGAGACCGGCAAGGTCGACGTGCTGCCCGGCGGCTCGGTCGAGAATTTCGACGTGCCGCGGCTGTCCAAGCTGAAGGACACCTGCGTCACAGGCGCCGGCTGGGAATTCTTCTCGCCGCTCGCCTGGCTATGGCTGAACAACCGCCAGGGGCCACTCGCCGACAAGCGGGTGCGGCAGGCGATCATGTACGCGATCGACCGCGATTTCGCCAAGGACGTGATCTGGAACGGGCTCGGCAAGGTGGCGACAGGCCCGTCCGCCTCGACCATCAGGTTCTACACCGACGACGTGCCGAAATACCCTTACGATCCGGCCAAGGCCAAGGCGCTACTGAAGGAAGCCGGCTACAAGGGCGAGAAGATCCGCCTGCTGCCGCTCGCCTATGGCGAGACCTGGCAGCGCTGGGGTGAAGCCGTGAAGCAGAATCTCCAGGACGTCGGCATGAACATCGAGACGATCGCCACCGACGTTGCCGGCGGCAACCAGAAGATCGGCGACTGGGATTACGATATCGCCTTCACCTATCTCTACCAGTATGGCGATCCCGCGCTCGGCGTCGGCCGCAATTATATCTCCAGCAACATCGCCAAGGGGCAGGTCTTCAACAACGTCGAGGGCTACTCCAACCCGGAGATCGACAAGCTGTTCGCCGACGGCGCGACCGCGACCCCGGATTCCAAGCGCAAGGAGATCTACGACAAGGCGCAGAAGATCCTGGTCGAGGACGTGCCGGTGGCCTGGATGCTGGAGCTGCAATTCCCGACCATCACGCGCTGCAAGGTCAAGAACCTGATCACCACGGGGATCGGGGTCAATGACGGCTTCAAGGACGCATGGCTCGACAAGTGACGAGGCGTTTCTTCACCTCTCCCCACTCGCGGGGAGAGGTCGAAAGTGCGGATGGCGCATTTTCGGGTGAAGGGGAGTCACCGCGAGTCCTGCTGCTACCGTCCTCGAGGAGAGTCCCCCTCACCCCAACCCTCCCAGAGCGAGCGAAGCTCGTCTCGACCCCGCAAGCGGGGCGAGGGAGCCCACCGTCTCCGTGGCCACGGGTCACGCTTCAAGATATGACGCTCTAGATATGGTCTCCTTCGTCGCTCAGCGTGCCCTGAAGGGCGTGATCGTCCTGCTCGCGATCGTCGTCCTCAATTTCTTCCTGATCCGGCTTGCGCCCGGCGACCCCGCGGTCGTGATGGCGGGCGAGGCCGGCGCCAGTGACCAGGTCTTCGTCAAGCAGCTCCGGGAAAAGTTCGGCCTCGACAAGCCGCTGCCGGAGCAGCTCTTCATCTACGTCAAGGGCGTCGTCACCCTCGACCTCGGCTTCTCCTTCCGCCAGCAGGCGCCGGTCGCGAAGCTGATCGGCGAGCGGCTACCGGCCACACTGCTGCTGACGCTGACGGCATTCGCGATCTCGCTGATGCTCGGCGTTCTCTTCGGCACGTTTGCCGCGCGCTTTGCCGGAACATTTCTCGACACGGCCATCACCGTGTTCGCTCTGATCTTCTACGCCATGCCGATCTTCTGGGTGGCACTGATGGGCATCCTGCTGTTTTCGGTCACCATGGATTGGCTGCCGAGCTTCGGCTACGAGACAGTCGGCGCCAACCTCACCGGCGTCGCCCACGCGCTCGACGTCGGTGCGCACCTGATCATGCCCGCGATGACGCTCGGCCTATTCTTCATGGCGACCTACACCCGCATGACGCGCGCCTCGATGCTGGAAGTGAAGCGGCTCGATTTCGTCAAGACGGCGCGCGCGAAAGGCCTTTCCGACGCCGTGATCCAGCGCCGCCACGTGCTGCGCAACGCGCTGCTGCCGGTCGTGACGCTGGCCGGCGTGCATTCCGGCACGCTGATCGGCGGCGCCGTCATCACCGAGACCGTGTTCGCCTGGCCCGGCATCGGGCGTCTGATGTACGACGCGCTGCTGCAGCGCGACTACAATCTGCTGCTCGGCGTCTTCGTGATCTGCTCCGCCATGGTGCTGATCTTCAACCTCATCACCGACCTCGTCTACCGCCTGGTCGACCCGCGCATCGAATTCGCCTCATGAAACAGTTCTGGAAATCGATGCTGAAGAGCCCCAGCGGCATCATCGGGCTCATCATCCTTCTCCTTGCGATATCGGTTGCGGTGTTCGGGCCGATGCTATTCCCGAACTCGCCCTGGCGCATGGTGCAACGGCCGTTCCTGCCGCCGTTCACGCTCTCGACCGTGCCGCTCGGCACCGACGCGCTCGGACGCGACGTCTTCGCCGGCATGATCTTTGGCGCACGCGTGTCGCTGCTGGTCGGCCTGGTCTCCACGCTGGTCGCGCTGGTCGTCGGCGTTCCCATCGGCGCCATGGCCGGCTATTTCGGCGGCAAGGTCGACGACGCCCTGATGCGCTTCACGGAATTCTTCCAGACCATTCCGAGCTTCGCGCTCGCGATCGTGCTGGTCGCGATCCTGCAGCCCTCGATCTATTCGATCGTGGCCTCGATCGCGGTGGTGAGCTGGCCGCCGGTCGCCCGCCTCGTGCGCGGCGAGGTGCTGTCATTGCGCACGCGCGAGTATGTCCAGGCCGCCGTCGTCACCGGCCAGAGCAACACCTGGATCATCCTGCGCGAGATCCTGCCCAATGCGCTGTCGCCGGTGATCGTGCTGGCCTCGCTGATGGTGGCGACCGCGATCCTGCTGGAATCCTCGCTGGCGTTCCTTGGCCTCGGCGATCCCAACCTGATTTCCTGGGGCTACATGGTGGGCGCCGGCCGCACCGTGATCCGCCAGGCCTGGTGGATCACCGTGTTTCCCGGTGTCGCCATCCTGATCTCGGTGCTGGGCCTCAATTTGATCGGCGAAGGCCTCAATGACGCGCTCAATCCGCGCCTGTCGCGGGAGGGTCGCTGATGACCACCGCCCCACCCGCCGTCTCCATCAAGAACTTGCGGATCGCGCTGCCGAAGGGTGCCGAGCGTCCGTTCGCCGTCGACGGCGTCTCGCTCGATTTGCGGCCCGGCAAGATCGTCTGCGTCGTCGGCGAATCCGGCTCCGGCAAGTCGATGTGCGCGCATGCGCTCATGGGCCTGTTGCCTGATACGGTCACCGTCACCTCCGGCGAGATCCAGTTCGAGGGCCGCGACCTGCTCGAGCTGGATGACGACGGCTGGCGCGATTTGCGCGGCCGCCGGCTTGCAATGATTTTTCAGGAGCCGATGACCGCACTCAATCCGTTGATGCGGATCGGCGACCAGATGGCGGAGATGTTCGAGGCCCACGGCCTGCTGTCGCCGAAGGAGCGCCGCGCAAAGGCACTGTCGCTGGCGCGCGAGGTCGGCCTGCCCGACCCCGAGCGCATCGTGCGCGCCTATCCGCACCAGCTCTCGGGCGGCCAGCGCCAGCGCGCCATGATCGCGATGGCGCTCGCGCTCGAGCCCGCGGTGCTGGTTGCTGACGAGCCGACCACCGCGCTCGACGTCACCACGCAGGCACAGATCCTGAAACTGATCCGCAACCTCCAGCGCAACCGCAACATGGCGGTGATGTTCATCACCCATGATTTCGGCGTGGTCGCCGACATCGCCGACCAGGTCGTGGTGCTCAGGCACGGCAAGGTCGTGGAAGAAGGACCCGCCGCGACCGTCTTCAACCAGCCGCAGCACGACTACACCGAGGCGCTGCTCGCCGCTGTGCCGTCGGTGGAGCCGCCGGCGCGCGAGCCGCTCGACGACCAGGCCAGGGCCGTCGAGGTGATCGGGCTGGACAAGACCTACGTCACGCCAGGCGGCTGGTTTCGCGAGGACCGCCGCGTCGATGCCGCACGCGAGGTCAATTTCAGCATCCTCAAGGGCGAGACGCTCGGCCTCGTCGGCGAATCCGGCTCCGGCAAATCGTCGGTGGCGCGGCTCGTGATGCGCCTCATCGAGGCCGATCGCGGCACCGTGCGGATCGGCGAAACCGATCTCACCTCGCTCTCTGGCAAGGCGCTGCGCGCCGAGCGCCATCGCATCCAGATGATCTTTCAGGATCCGTTCGCCTCGCTCAATCCGCGCCGCAAGGTCGGTCACATCATCGCCGACGGTCCGATCGCAGCCGGCACCGATCCGAAGGTCGCATTCGACCGCGCCCGCGAACTCCTCAAGATGGTCGGGCTGGACGCCGGCGCGCTCGACCGCTACCCGCATGAATTCTCCGGCGGCCAGCGTCAGCGCATCGGCATCGCGCGTGCGCTCGCGCTCGAACCCGAGATCATCGTCGCCGACGAAGCCGTCTCCGCGCTCGACGTCTCCGTTCAGGCGCAGGTGCTACGACTGCTCGAAGACCTCAAGGCGCGCCTCGGCCTCTCGATGCTGTTCATCACCCACGATTTGCGCGTCGCCGCGCAAATCTGCGACCGCATCGCGGTGATGCAGCGCGGCGCCATCGTCGAGTTGAAGCCGACCGCGCAACTGTTCGCCGCGCCGGAGCACGCCTATACGCGCGAGCTGCTGGCGGCGGTGCCGGGACGCAAGGAACGCGCGCCGGCGGCGTGAGTCGGCCGATCGCGGCTGCTACTTGGCCGGAGGGTTGGTGTTCTTCCAGGTGGGGACTGAGTTGGTCACGCCGACCGAGGGTTGATTAGACGTTCCGACCGACGGCGCCGTAACGGTCCCGACTGTCTGTCCGGAGCTTCCATAAGTCGCGCCCTGCTGTGCCGGTGCTCCGGAGCTTCCGCTCGTGCGGTTTTGTGTGCTCGTCCCCGACGTCTGCGCACTGACAGCGAATGGCGCCGCCGCCAATCCGAGAGCGATAAGTGTAGCAAGGGAGCGTCTCATTCTTGTCATGGGTGATCCTTTCGATCGCGGTCGCTCAGTCGCGTCAGTCATTCGGTTGTCGAACCGCTGCACTGAGCAACCTTACAACTCCGCGTGCGCGAAAATGTGCCGCAGCAGGGTCATACGGTGGATCTCAACACTCCGTCACGATGCCACCACAAGCGGCTCCGGCCGGACAGGGACGCACGCGCGGCAACCTTAACTCGCCTTGCTTGCGCCGGTGGCCGGTCACGGGAGCGCGGACCGGCGGCGCGAGATCGGCGCATTGCTCCGGTATTCCGTTCCGCGCAGGAACAGAATCGTCACGGGCTTTTTATCCTTCGTGACCGCCTGCACAGCTGCAAAGCCAAAGTCGGCACCCCACATTCGCTTGGAATGATTTCCATCATCTGATGATGGATTTTCGAACTATTGGAGCCGATATGGGCCAGGTTATTCAGTTTGTCTCGAAATCCGAGCGCGAGCGCGTTCGCCTGATCAAAGAGGCGCGCGCGATCTACGACAGCATTTTTCCGCCGGCTGATCCGAGCGGCGAGCAGCATGACAACGCAACGATCGGCCGCGCGGCCAACGGCGACGCCGGAAATCTGTCGTGATCAAGATCATCGCCGTGCTCTGCAGTCTCTCGTCTCCGACAAATTGCCACGAGCAGATCGTCACCACCTCGGACTTCGCCAACATCTCGGTGCAGTCGTGCCTGATGGGCGCGCCACAGCTCGCCGAATGGATGAACCAGCATCCGGCCGAACGCCTGGCCGCATGGCGCTGCGTGATCGGCCAACAGGCCGGCAGGGGCGCCTGAGGCCACCGGCCGTCTGGTCGAGGACGGCGCCATCCAGTTGAACCGTGACGAGCATGCATCGCCAGGATAGAATGGCGGCGCTGCTTGGCAGAGGGGGAAGCCGGATGGAGGTCGCCAGCCTCGTTCTTCCCGTGTTCGCAATCATCGTCACCGGCTGGCTTGCCGGCGAACTCGGCTATCTCTCCCGCTCGCTTGCGGACGCGCTGGTGCATTTTGCCTACAACGTGGCGATGCCGGCGCTGCTGATCGTCACGATCGCCCAGGAGCCGGCGCGCAACCTGCTGGAATGGCGTTTCCTGCTCGCGTTCGGCGGCGGCTCCCTCGTCTGCTTCGCGCTGGTGTTCCTGGCGGTCCGCGCGGGCGGCAAGCACGATCTCGCCAGCAGCACGATCCAAGGCATGGCGGCCGCGATGACCAATACCGGCTTCGTGGCGCTCCCGATCCTGCACGCGATCTACGGCCAGCCCGCCGTCCTGCCCGCCGCGGTGGCGACGGTGTTCGTCGCCGGCGTGATGTTTCCGCTCACGGTCATCCTGCTGGAAAGGGAGGTGCGCGGCGCTGAGCATTCCACCGGACTGGTGAAGCAGATCCTGCTCAATCCGATGGTCCTGTCGACGCTCATCGGTCTCGTCTGGGCGATTTCGGGTTTGCCGATTCCGGCGCCGGTCGCGGCATATCTGAACATGATTGCCGCTGCGCTCACGCCCTGCGCGCTGTTTGCCATCGGGCTTGGCCTGTCGGTCGACGGCCTGCGATCCAACCTGAAGGCATCGTTCGCGCTTGCGACCGTGAAGCTGGTGGTGATGCCGCTGATCGTCTACGGACTTTGCGTGGTCACCGGCCTCAATCCGCTCTACACGGTCGCCGCCGTCATATGCGCGGCCGTGCCGACGGCGAAGACCGTCTATGTGCTGGCGCACGAGCACAAGATCGAGGAGAAGCTGGTCGCGGCCACCGTCTCGGTCACGACGATGCTGTCGGTCGCGACATTGCTGGTCGCGCTCTACCTGCTCTCCGGCCTCGCGGCGGGTACGCGTTGACGGTCGCCGGCGCGGCTTGGCGACGTGCTCTCTATCTCGTGGTGTTGTTCCAGGTCGGTACCGAATTGGTCACGCCGACCGACGGCCAATTGTACGATCCGACCGAGGGTGCCGTGACCGTCCCGACCGTCTGTCCGGACGCCCCGTAAGCGGCCCGGGGCTGCGCGACCGGCGATGCGGCGCCGCCATAAGTCGGGGCTACCACGCTGGTGCTGTGATGCCGGCTCGCCCGGACCTTCTTCGCTTCGGCTGCGAAGGGCGCGGCGAGCAGTCCGACGGTGATGAGTGCGGCAATGGCGGGTTTGATGCTTGTCATGGCGGTTCCCTTCATTGGCTGCGAGCCCATTGTCGCAAGTGTTCATTCATCGCAAGATTTCCATAGGCACTCGTTCATAACTTCGTGCACGCCCGAATGTGCCTGACCCCGGCACCGCCGCCGTGGTCATCGTCGCTTCGGGCGACACGCCTTGCGGCCGTGTCGCTCCTTGACTGTCGCGACAGAGTGCATCAGTTCCTTGAAGGCGACTATCGCCGGATCGTCAGCGAGCGCGTGGTCGGGCCGCGACTCCAGATGCTCGACCACGGTGAGCAGCGCGTCCGCGATCTGTCCGATCTGCTTGCCATAACCGGCGACATCCGACAGCACGTCCTTCTCGACATCTGGCGCCGAGGATTGCCCCACCGTGATGTTGACGAGGCCGAACTGGCCGCCGGTGGGACTGAAGAACGACGGATAGATGGACTGGACGACATCCCCCGACAGGGGCAGCTTGAACACGGGCATACGATTTCCCCTCGCTGACGCTCGACCGGCACGGACACACTATCACGATCATGACGCGCCTTCGGATGGACCCGAATCAGCGCTAGTGCATTGCCTTCGGTGACTTTCCTGGACGCAAGCAGCATGACCGGCCCCGAACTGAAGCAGCTCCGCAACGACCTTTCCGATGCCCTCGAGCGCAAGCTCACCGCGGCCGACATGGCGAAGCTTTGCGGACTGCCGGAGAAGGGCGGCGCTGATACCATCCGGCGCTGGGAGGTGAGCGGGCCGACGCCGTCCGCGACCAAGGTACTGCGCGTGCTCGCGATGGCGAGCGAGCGCTATCCGATCATGGAGAAGTTCGACGTCTTCGATCGCCACGACGTCCGCGAGGAAGACCGGCCCGCAAAGCGCGCGGCCTTCCGCGAGCAGATGCGCGATGAAGCGCGGCGGCGTCTTGGTTAGCGCAAGACGCACGCAGCTTGCCGTGAAGGCGACAGATTAAGCCTTCCTTCAGCATTTCTTAAGCCGGCATTAAGCACGAAAATCATTTGCAGCCCAATAAGTTAGGTTGGCAGCCGTTGTGCCATGCATGTGACAGCATTTTCGTCAAAAGCGAGCTATCTGCAAAACCAACGACGGCGCGGACAGCGCGCCTGCCGGGGACCAAAGTGCTGGAGTTCAAGACGATGAAGAAGTTTCTGTTTGCCACCGTTGCGCTGCTCGTGGTGGGCGCTGCCGCGCCGGCCGTCGGCGCCGATCTCGGCAATCGCAACTATTACAAGGCGCCCGCGCCGGCCTATGCCGCGCCGATCTACAACTGGACGGGCTTCTATCTCGGTGGCCATGTCGGCGGCGCGTTCTCCAGCGACAACAATTTCAACGGCCTCTCCACCGGCAACAACGGCAACGGCCGTTTCCTCGGCGGCGTGCAGGTCGGTGCGGACTGGCAGTTCAACCCGAGCTTCGTGGTCGGCGTCGAAGGCCAATATTCCTGGCTTTCCGGCAGCGTCGGCGCCGTGTTTCCGGGCGGCATCGCCTACAGCAACGACCAGCGTGGCCTCGGCTCGATCACCGGCCGCGTCGGCTACACCTGGGGTCCGGGCCTGCTCTACGTGAAGGGCGGCTACGCCTATTCCGACAACAACGAGAAGGTGACCGTCGGCGGCGTGCCGACCGCCTTCCTCATCACCGGCGATCACCGCAACGGCTACACCGTCGGCGCCGGCCTCGAATACATGTTCGCCCCGAACTGGTCGGCCAAGGCCGAGTACCAGTACTACAATTTCGGCGACGCGAGCTTCACCGGCGGTCCGCTGGCGGGCACCGGCAGCTTCACCACCGACGACCACACCGTCAAGGCCGGCGTCAACTACCGCTTCAACTGGGCCAATTCGGCGGTCGCGCGCTACTGATCGCGCCTCAAAAATCTCTTCATCATCAAGGGCCGGCAACTCTGCCGGCCCTTTCTCTTTTCGCTGTGCGGAACGAGCGCAACCAATTGTGCAACTTGCGATTTTTTAACCCGGCCGAAGGATACTCCGCCGCGAAAATATAAAGATCACACGTGGGGGAATTTCGATGGCGATCCGTTTTGGTGGCCTGCTTGGCCGCGTCCCTGGCCGTTTCAGGCCTCGCTTCAAGATGCCGAAATGGGGCGTGCGCGGCAGCCTGTTCTCCGCCTTCGCATTGATCGCGGGCATGGGCCTCGTGATCGCAGCCGGCGCCGGCTTCGTGTTCAATCATCTCGGTGCGACCATGATGGATCTGAGCGGCCGCGACATTCCGCGCCTCTCCGCCAGCCTTCAGCTCGCCTCTCAAAGCGCGACGCTGGCGGCGCAAGGTCCGGGCCTGCTGGCATCGCCGTCCGACGAGGCGCTGAACGAACGCACCAAGAGCGTGAAGGACATCCAGCAGCTCGCCATGGCCAAGCTCGGCGAGATCATCGAGCTCGGCGCCGACAAGCAGATCGCGACCGCGCTGCGCGACACCGCCAAGAGTATCGACGAGGCGACCCAGAGCCTGGTGTCGGCCGCGCGCGAGCGGCTTGAGACCGGCGCGCTGCATGACAAGCAGTATGAGGCGTTGCGCAAGTCGCAGCTCGCCTTCGTCGGCGCGGCCGGCCCAGCGATGCTCGACGCACAGACGCGTCTGAACGCGATCCTCGGCGCGGCGGACGTCTCTGCTGACGACGCCACTGAAGCCGCGCGCACCGTCGCCCAGATCGCGACGATCTCCGCCAACGGCAATCTGATGGCCGCCGACATGATGGCGGCGCTGTCGGCCAACAACAGCGACACGCTTGAGGTGATCGAGAAGGAATTCAAGGCGACGCGCGATCGCGTCAAGTCGAACCTCGAGGACCTGCCGAAGGTTGCCTCGATGCAGTCCATGCGCGATGCCGTGCAAAAACTGTTCGCGTTCGGCGAGGGCAAGACCGGCGTGTTCAAGATCCGCCAGAAGGAGCTCGACGCCATCGACTACGGACAGACCATTCTGGACGAAACCCGCAAACTCAATGTCGGTCTCGGCATCAGCGTGCAGCAGCTGGTCGACGGCGTGCAGAAGGAGACCAACGCGTCGACCTTCCAGGCGCGCCAGGAGATCTCGCTCGCCACCACCGCGATGCTGGCGCTGGGCGCGCTGATGCTGGTCGGCTCGGCGCTGTTCGTCTGGCTCTATGTCGGCCGCAACATTCTGCGACGGATCGGCGCCCTGCACCAATCGATGCAACTGCTCGCGAACGGCGACCTCGAGACCGAAACCTACCGCTCCAAGAACCATAATGACGAGATCTCGGTGATGGCGAACACGCTGCAGGTGTTCCGCGAGAGCATGATCGAGGCCCGCGCGATGTCGAGCGAGCAGGACAAGGACCGTGTCGCCAAGGCCGAACGTGCCGCGCGCATGGAAGCCAAGATCGCCGAGTTCGAGGGCACGGTTCGCAACGCGCTCGACAATCTCGCGCAGTCGGCCAATTCGATGCAGTCCACCGCGCAGAGCATGTCGAACACCGCCGACCAGTCCAACGCACTGGTGAACGCGGTCGCCTCCGCCGCGGAGGAGACCTCGGTCAACGTGCAGACCGTGTCGTCAGGCACCGAGCAGCTGTCGTCCTCGATCGAGGAGATCAGCAAGCAGGTCGTCACCTCGGCCGCGATCGCCAGGAAGGCGGTGGACGAAGCAGGCGCCACCGACACCACGGTGCAGAGCCTCGCCGACAGCGCGAGCCGCATCAGCGTCGTGGTCGACCTGATCCAGACCATCGCCTCGCAGACCAATCTGCTCGCGCTCAATGCCACCATCGAGGCGGCGCGCGCGGGCGAGGCCGGCCGCGGCTTCGCCGTGGTCGCCTCCGAGGTGAAGAGCCTCGCAAGCCAGACCGCGAAAGCGACGGAAGAGATCCGCACCCAGATCGCCAGCATGCAGTCGGTCACGACCTCCGCTGTCGGCGCCATCCAGGGCATCGGCCGGATCATCGGCGAGATCAACGACGTCACCACCACAATCGCCGCCGCAGTCGAAGAACAGGGCGCCGCCACCCGCGAAATCGCCCGCAACATCCAGCATGCCGCCCGCGGCACCAGCGAGGTCTCCAGCAATATCGTCGGCGTCTCCACGGCTTCGGCCGAGGCGGGTGCCGCAGCGAGCGAAGTGCTGGGCGCCTCCGACGCACTGCGCCGCGAGGCCGACATGCTGCGCGGGGAGATCGACGCGTTCCTCAACAACATGCGGGCGGCGTAAGACGCCGGCCCGTAGCCCGGATGGCGAGAAGCGTAATCCGGGCTACGGAAAACTGCCGGTATGACGGCCATGCGGAGGCCACGGCCCGTCCTTTTTCGGCTGGCGCCCCGCCCGCGGTGGGTTTAAGCCGGTAACATGAACGCAAAAACCGACACCGTGCAGTCCTCGGCCGAGGCCCTGCGCTACCCCTGGGAACAGCATCCCGGCCCCGAAGAGGTCGTGGAGATCAGGCCCGGCGTGTTGTGGGCGCGGCTGAAACTGCCGTTCCGCCTCAACCACGTGAACATCTACCTGCTCGCCGATGGCGACGGCTATGCCATGGTCGATGCTGGCTTCGGCAACGAGGAAACCATCGAGGCCTGGACCAAGCTGTTCGAGGGGCCGCTGAAAGGCGTCAACATCACGCGCCTGATCGTCACGCATTCGCACCCCGATCACGTCGGCCTTGCGGGGTGGATCGTCGAGCGGTTCAACTGCCCGCTGGTGATGTCGCAGGTCGAATATCTGCAATCGGTCTATCACCAGAACCGCGGCACCGAGGAGCGGCGCGAGGCGCAGCGGCTGTTCTTCCGCCGCCACGGCATGGACGAGTCGCTCACCGAAAAGCTGCTCGGCCGCGGCCAGGACTATCTCAAGCGCGTCTCGGTGCTGCCGCCGTCCTATCGCCGCATCTCGCACGGCGACGAGGTCGTGATCGGCACCCGCCGCTTCAAGGTGATCACCGGCGGCGGCCACGCGCTCGACCAGGTGATGCTGTATTGCGCCGACGACAAGCTGTTCCTCTCCGCCGACCAGGTGCTGAGCAAGATCTCGCCGAATGTCAGCGTGTGGGCGGTCGAGCCCGACCAGAACTCGCTCGGCGAATATCTGGCCTCGCTCGCGAGCCTCACCACCACCCTGCCCTATGATTTGCTGGTACTGCCCGGCCACGGCGTGCCGTTCTACGGCTTGAAGACCCGCATCAAGCAGCTCGCCGATCACCACGAGGAGCGCTGCCGCCTGATCGCGGAAGCCTGCCGCGAGGTGCCGCAAACCTCGCGCGCCCTGGTGCCGGTCGTGTTCAACAAGCACGTGCTGGACGAACACCAGATGGGTTTTGCCGCCGGCGAACTCGTCGCCCATGTCAACTACATGCTCGTGGAAGGCCGGCTGACGGCGGAGACAAGGGACGGCGTGCTGCAGTTCAGCACGACTTGAGCCACGGCGTCATGGCCGGGCTTGTCCCGGCCATCCACGTTCTTTCAAGTCGAAACGAGTTGGTGGATGCCCGGGCCTTCGCCTCGCCGAAGCGGCTTCGGCCGCGCAGGCGGGGCAAGCCCGGGCATGACGAGTTTGTGGAAGCGGCTCACTTCATATTCGCAATCGCGTGCAGCGCCGCAATGTATCCGAACGGGCCCAGCCCGCAGATCACGCCGGTCGCCACGAACGAGATCTTGGAGTGGCGGTGATATTCGTCGCGGGCGTGGATGTTGGAAATGTGGACTTCCAGCACCGGGCCTTCGAATGTCTTGATCGCGTCCATGATCGAGACCGAGGTGAAGGAGAGGCCGGCCGGATTGATGACGATCGCGTCCGCATCCTGCCGTGCTGACTGGATCAGATCGACCAGCACGCCTTCATGGTTAGACTGGTGGAACGCGAGCTTGAGCCCGAGCTTCACTGCCACGTCCTCGCAGCTCGCATTGACCTGATCGAGCGTCGTGGTGCCGTAAATGTGCGGCTCGCGGATGCCGAGCATGTTGAGGTTGGGACCGTTGAGGATCATCACGCGCTTCATGGAAGGTCCTTCTGGGAGTTAGCCACCGAACCATTTTGCGGGTCCGGTGACGAGAACGGGAAACAGCGTCAGCAAAGCTAGCACGACGAGCTGCGCGATCATGAAGGGCCAGACCCCGCGGATCAGATCGTCCATCGACACCCGCGAGACGCCGCAGACGACGTTGAGCACGACACCGACCGGCGGCGTGATCAGGCCTATCGCATTGTTGATGATGAAGAGCACGCCGAAATAGACGGGGTCGATGCCGGCCTGCTTGACAATCGGCATCAGGATCGGTGTCAGGATCAGGATCGTCGGCGTCATATCGAGCGCGGTGCCGACGATGACGACGATGATCATCAGCACGATGGTCAGGAGCGTCTGGTTGCCGGCGAACGGTTTTGTCAATGCCACGATCTGGTCGGAAATCTCGGCGACGGTGATCAGCCAGGACGAGACCAGCGCGGCGGCAACGAGGAACATCACCACCGCCGTGGTCTGCGCGGTCGAGACCAGCAGCGCCGGCAGTTGCGACGGCTTGAGCTCGCGATAGACGCCCATCGCCACCACCAGCGAATAGACCGCGACGACGACGGCCGCTTCCGTCGGCGTGAAGATACCGAAGCGCAGGCCGAAGATGATGATCATCGGCAGCATCAGCGCCCAGAAGCCGTCGATCAGCGTGCGCCAGATCTCCGCAAAACTCTTGCGCGGCAGGCGCGCTGGATTCTCCTTGCGCACCACCCACCACCAAGCAAAGCACAGGCCGACGCCGAGCATGAGGCCGGGCACGATGCCGGCCAGAAACAGCTTCGAGATCGAGACATTGGCGGCGACGCCGAAGATGACGAAACCGATCGAGGGCGGAATGACGGGCGCGATGATCCCGCCGGCCGCGACGAGGCCAGCCGCACTGGCACGATTATGACCGGCGGCGGCCATCATCGGCACCAGCAGTGCACCGAGCGCCGCGGCATCCGCGACGGCCGAACCCGACAGCGAAGCCAGAATGCACGAGGTCAGGATCGCGACATAGCCGAGCCCGCCGCGGAAGTGCCCGACCAGCGCGATGGCAAAATTGAGGATGCGGCGTGCCAGCCCGCCGGTGTTCATCACCTCGCCGGCGAGGATGAAGAACGGCACCGCCATCAGCGGAAAGGAATCGACACCGTTGATGACGTTCTGCGCGATGATCTGGGAATCGAACATCGCCAGATACGTCATCAGCGCGATGCCGCAGATGATCAGCGCGAACGCGATCGGCATGCCGAGCGCCATGGCGCCCAGCAACGAGAAGGTGAAGACCGCGACGGTCATGCCTGAAGCTTTCCGCCCGTGGCGTCAGGCGCGTGAGGAAGCTCCTCGGACTCGCTGATGGCGATGAGATCGGCGTCGGCGATCTGTCCGGTCACGAGCCGACAGAGCTCGTACACGATGATCACGCAGGAGGAGGCGCCGAACACGACGCCGGCGGCATAGAACAAGCCAACGGAAAGCCCCGAGGCTGGCGCCACCGTGTCCCAGTTCAGCACCGTTTGCTTCCACGAGCCTTCCGTCAGCAGCACCGAGGCATAAAGCATCAGCGCGTGGCTGAGACCGTAGCAGAGCTTGCGGCCGAGCGGCGGCAGCACTTTTACCAGGCTGTCGACGCCGAGATGGGCGTGCTCCTTCATGCCGATGATCGCACCCAGGAACACCATCCAGACGAACAGCCAGCGCGACAGCTCTTCCGAGATGGCGATGCCGGAGTTGAAGCCGTAGCGCAGCACCACATTGCCGAACACCAGCACCACCATAGCGGCGAGCAGCACGGCGATGACCGCGCGGAGCAGCCAGAAATATGCGTTGACGATCGCTTTCATCATGTCTGGCCTGCTCCGGGCGTGACGGCTCAGGGCTTCAGCGCGTGCACGCGGTCGAGCTCGCTGTTGAACAGCTTGACGATCCCTGGATCGTAATCGGCGGAGAATTTTTCCGCGATCGGTTTTGTCTTTTCGCGCATGCGGTCGAGCTCGGCGGGCGCGATCTCGTTGACCGCCATGCCCTTGGCCTTGAGCTCGTCGATCGCGGCCTTGGCCTGCTCACGACTGACCTGGCGCTGGTAGTCGCGGGCCTCGATGGCGGCGTCCTGCAAAATCTTCTGCTCGTCGGGTGAAAGGGTGTCCCAGAACTTCTTGCTGATCAGAATGATGTTGGTCGAATAGGTGTGGTTGGTGACACTGAGATATTTCTGCACCTCGAAGAACTTGTTCGACAGGATCACCGAGAACGGATTCTCCTGGCCGTCGACGGTGCCCGTCTCCAGCGCGCTGTAGAGCTCCGAAAAACTCATCGGCACCGGGTTGGCGTTGAACGCCTTGAAGGTCTCCAGATAGACCGGGTTCGGGATCACGCGGATCTTGATGCCGCTAAGGTCCTCGCCCTTCGTGATGGCACGCTTGCTGTTGGTGACGTTGCGGAAGCCGAGGTCCCAGTAAGCGAGGCCGACGAGCCCCTTCTCCGGCAACTTCGCCAGCAGCGCCGCGCCGAGCGGACCGTCGAGCAGGGCGTCAGCCTGCTGCGGCGTCGAGACGATGAACGGGAAGTCGATCAGGCCAAAATCCTTGACGATGCCGACCAGCGACGTCGTCGCCGGCGACTGCATCTCCTGGGTGCCGGCGCGCAGCGCGGATTGCTGCTGCATCTCGCTGCCGAGCTGATTGGCCGGATATTCGCGCACCTTGATCTTGCCGCCGCTCTTTGCCGCGACGATCTCGACGAATTTCTGCACGCCTTTGCTGACGGGATGGTCGGTGTTGTTGAGATGCCCCCAGCGGATGGTGCGCTCCTGAATGGCCTGCGCCGACGCCGGCGCCATCCCGCCCAAGGCGATCGCGCCGACCGCCGCCGCGAAAGCCAGACCTTTGAACCCAACGGGCATCGTCCCCTCCCTTGTTGATCTCATTCTTAGGGGCGGGACAGTCTTATATGACGAATTATAAATCAACCTACATTTTTGATTTTCTATGATATTACATGAAACGCTTGATAAAGTTGCGAAATTTGCCAAAATACACGTCGAAAGCGTTAGGATGAGGCATGGACTCCCTTCCCGACACGACAGCCGAGACGGTGGGCGACAGCGCCTATCGCCGCATCCGCACCGACCTGATCTTCGGCAAGCTGACGCCGGGTCAGAAGCTGAAGCTCGAGCGGATGAGCGGCGCCTACGGCACCAGCATCTCCACGCTGCGCGAGACGCTGAACCGGCTGTGCTCGGAAGGATTCGTCGTCGCCGAAGGCCAGCGCGGCTTCGAGGTCGCGCCGATCTCGGCGACCGAATTCCAGGAGATCGCGGAGCTGCGCGAGCTGCTCGAAGGCCACATGATCGAGAAGTCGTTTGCGGCCGGCGATCTCGACTGGGAGGCCCGCATCGTCTCCGCGCATCACAAGCTTGCGGCGATGGAGCGGATGCTGCTGTCCGGCGAGCGGTCCGACGCGGAGAGCTGGAAACAGTGCGACTTCCAGTTTCACCGCGCGCTCGTCGCGGCCTGCGGTTCGAAGGTGCTGCTCGATGCACATGCCGCGGTCTATGACCGCTATCTGCGCTACCAGATGATCGCGGTGGTGTTCCGCGGCGAGATGGCGGCGGCCGAACATCGCGAGCTGAAGGAGCTGGCGCTGACGCGCGACGCCAGGGGCGCCGCAAAAGTGCTGCACACCCACATCCACGATTGCGTCGCGCATGCCCTGCGCAATTCGGATTGGTTGAAGCCGGCAGTCGCCGTCAAGGACGCGCGCGCCGAGCCGCGGAAGAAAGCCAGGGTTGGCTAAGAAAGGTTGGCCAAGAAAGGCCGGTCAGGTCAGCACCGCCGCGGATGATGCAAAGCAACATTGCCTCTCGCGCGCACTTGATCGGGATCAAGTTTCAAATCGCACGATAGGGCATTTTGCCCAAATGCTCCCCATGCCCAAATGTGGGATACCGCATAGACATTAGAGCTGGAAAAGCTCTAAGAAGATGCGCCCTTTTGGTCAGTTCCGTCTTAGGTTTTGCCGATGGATTACGCCCAGTTCTTCAATACCGCCCTCGATCGTCTCCATACCGAGCGGCGCTACCGCGTGTTCGCCGATCTCGAACGCATCGCCGGCCGGTTCCCGCATGCGCTCTGGCACTCGCCCAAGGGCAAGCGCGACGTCGTGATCTGGTGCTCCAACGATTATCTCGGCATGGGCCAGCACCCGAAGGTGGTCGGCGCCATGGTCGAAACCGCGACCCGAGTCGGCACCGGCGCGGGCGGCACCCGCAACATCGCCGGCACGCATCATCCGCTGGTGCAGCTCGAGGCCGAGCTCGCCGATCTCCACGGCAAGGAAGCGTCGCTGCTGTTCACCTCGGGCTATGTCTCGAACCAGACCGGCATCGCCACCATCGCGAAGCTCATTCCGAACTGCCTGATCCTGTCGGACGAGCTCAACCACAATTCGATGATCGAGGGCATCCGCCAGTCCGGCTGCGAGCGCGTGGTGTTCCGCCACAACGACCTCGCCGACCTCGAAGAGAAGTTGAAGGCGGCAGGTCCGAACCGGCCGAAGCTGATCGCCTGCGAGAGCCTCTATTCGATGGACGGCGACGTCGCCCCGCTCGCCAAGATCTGCGATCTCGCCGAGAAATATGGCGCGATGACCTATGTCGACGAGGTCCACGCCGTCGGCATGTACGGCCCGCGCGGCGGCGGCATCGCCGAGCGTGACGGCGTCATGCATCGCATCGACATTCTCGAAGGCACGCTGGCCAAGGCGTTCGGCTGCCTCGGCGGCTACATCGCCGCCAACGGCCAGATCATCGACGCCGTGCGCTCCTACGCGCCGGGCTTCATCTTCACCACCGCGCTGCCGCCGGCGATCTGCTCGGCCGCAACCGCCGCGATCAAGCATCTGAAGACCTCGAACTGGGAGCGTGAGCGCCACCAGGACCGCGCCGCCCGCGTCAAGGCGATCCTCAATGCCGCCGGCCTGCCGGTGATGTCGAGCGACACCCATATCGTGCCGCTGTTCATCGGCGATGCCGAGAAATGCAAGCAGGCGTCCGACCTGCTGCTGGAACAGCACGGCATCTACATTCAGCCGATCAACTATCCGACGGTAGCCAAAGGCACCGAACGCCTGCGCATCACGCCCTCGCCCTATCATGACGACGGCTTGATCGATCAGCTCGCCGAAGCGCTCTTGCAGGTGTGGGACCGCCTGGGCCTGCCGCTCAAGCAAAAGTCGCTGGCGGCGGAGTAGGCGTTCGTTCACCCTCCCCTGGAGGGCAGGGCTATCGCATGTAGCCGAGGAGTTCGAAGAGGAAGGCATCGTTCCAGCCGGCCCGCTTGAGCTTGAGGCGT
>NZ_JAFCJT010000027.1 GCF_018130785.1 Bradyrhizobium liaoningense | reverse complement strand
GCCCTTGGATGAAGCGGTCTCCCGTCCGTTACCGCACCGGACACTCTAGCCGATCCGGCGCAACATGACTTACAAGGGTGACGGTGATGGATATGCGCACGCTGCATCAACATCGTCATTGCGAGCACAGCGAAGCAATCCAGTCTGTCACCGCGGCAAGACTCTGGATTGCTTCGCTGTGCTCGCAATGACGAAGAGCCAGGCAGCGACGCATTCTCTCTCTTGTCCCGGACGCGCTGCAGCGTGAAACGCTGCTGCGCAGAGCCGGGATCCACGCGACACGCAGCGATCAGCAAATTGGGCCCCGGCTCTGCAGCGCACCGCCGAGAGGCGCTGCGCTGCGTCCGGGGCAGGAGAGCATTTGCGCAGGTCGCTGCCGCACATCCCGCCACTAACCCGACCACGGCGTTCTCACCAAACGCGCCTTTACATCCGCTCCTCGGTAACTTGCATTTTGCAAGTCACTAACCTACGCTCCAGCCATGCAGCCCAAATCCCCCTCCATCCTCGAATGCCCGGTCGGCCGCACCGTTGAGACGGTCGGCGAATGGTGGAGCATCCTGATCTTGCGGGATGCCTTCCAGGGCACGACGCGGTTCGACGAATTCTCGCAAGGCCTCGGCATCGCGCCGAACATCCTGTCGCGGCGCCTTGCCCATCTCACCGAGAGCGGCATGTTCGTCCGCCGCCGCTATCAGCAACGGCCGCCGCGGTACGAATATGTGCTGACGGAGAAGGCGCGGGATTTCTTCCCTGTGGTCGTGGCACTGCTGGCCTGGGGCAACAAGCATCTCGCGCCGAAGGGCGAATCCATCGTGCTGGCGAACCGTAGCGACGTTCGCCCGTTCGATCCGGTCGTGGTCGACGCGGCCGATATGCGTCCGATCACGCTCGCCAATACGGTCGTCATCGCAGGCCCCCGCGCCAGCCGCGGGATGCGCGCGCGGCTGGCTTCGCTCAAAGCCATGAATCCGGCCGTCGCGCCGGCTGGAGACTGACATGCGTCGTATCGTCGTGACGGGAATGGGCGCGGTGTCGCCGCTCGGCTGCGGTGTTGAACTGTCCTGGCGCCGGCTGCTGGCCGGTCAAAGCGGGCTGCGTCCCCTGCCGGAATGGGCCCAGGCACTGCCCGCGCGCATCGCCGGTCTCGTGCCCGACAAGGCCGACGATGCGGACGGAGGTTTCGATCCCGCACAGGCCGCCGCGCCAAAAGACCAGCGCAAGATGGACCGCTTCATCCTGTTCGCCCTGCTCGCCACCGCAGAAGCGGTCGCGCAGGCCAAATGGACGACGCAGGACGCTGCGACGTTGGAGAGAACTGCGACGATCATTGCCTCGGGCGTCGGCGGTTTCCCGGCAATGGCGGAGGCGGTGCGCATCACCGAGCGGCGCGGCGCGCGCCGGCTCTCGCCGTTCACGATCCCCTCGTTCCTCGCCAATCTCGCCGCGGGCCACGTCTCGATCAAATACGGCTACAAGGGCGCGCTAGGCACGCCTGTCACCGCGTGCGCAGCCGGCGTGCAGGCGATCGGCGACGCCGCGCGCATGATCCGCGCCGGCGAGGCCGATGTCGCGATCTGCGGCGGCGCCGAGGCCTGCATCGACATCGTCAGCCTCGGCGGCTTTGCGGCGGCACGCGCGCTGTCGAGCGGCTTCAACGATGAGCCCGCGCGCGCCTCGCGCCCGTTCGATCGCGACCGCGACGGCTTTGTCATGGGCGAAGGTGCGGGCATCCTGGTGATCGAGGAGCTGGAGCATGCGCTGGCGCGCGGCGCCACGCCGATCGCGGAGGTCGTTGGATACGGCACGACGGCGGATGCCTATCACATGACGTCGGGGCCGCCCGATGGCGACGGTGCCCGCCGCGCGATGGAGATCGCGCTTCGCCAGGCGAACCTCGCGCCGGCAGATTTGCAGCACCTCAACGCGCACGCAACTTCGACGCCGGCCGGCGACGAGAGCGAGCTTGGCGCGATCGGCGCGCTGTTCGGCCGCAACCGCGGCATTACCGTCAGCGCGACCAAATCGGCCACCGGCCATCTGCTTGGCGCCGCCGGTGGTCTGGAAGCGATCTTCACCGTGCTCGCCCTGCGCGACCAGATTGCGCCGCCGACGCTCAATCTCGAAAACCCCGACCCGGGAGGGGACGGCATTGACATCGTCTCAGGCAGCGCGCGACCGCTGCCGATGCTCAACGCCATCTCCAATGGCTTTGGTTTCGGCGGGGTGAATGCCAGCGTGATCTTCCGCCGGATGGGCTAAACAAGAGGCCTTGCAATCGCAGCACGCTTCGTTACCAAAACGGGATGATTGAAACGAATTTCTGGCTGTTCCTGGCCGCAGCTTGTCTCATCGCCGCCGTTCCCGGCCCCGGTATTTTCTACGTCGCAGCACGGACCTTGTCCGAAGGACGCGCCAGCGGTTTTGCGTCAACCGCCGGCACGGCGCTGGGCGGGCTGGTTCATGTCGCCGCGGGCAGCCTTGGCATCTCCGCGATCATCCTTGCCAGTGCGGAGCTGTTCGCCGCCGTGAAATTCGTCGGCGCGCTCTATCTGGTCTGGCTCGGCATCAAGACGTTTCGCGGCGCCGGTCGCGCGCTGTCGCTCGACAGCGAGCCCGCCGGTGACAAGCGCGCCTTTCGCGACGGCGTGCTGGTCGAGGCGCTGAACCCGAAGACCGCCGCATTCTTCCTCGCCTTCATTCCGCAGTTCCTCGATGCCGCGGGATCCAACATCACGCTGCAATTCATCGTGCTCGGTTCGATCTCGGTGGCGCTGAACACGCTCGCCGATGTCGTCGTCGTGCTGATGGCCTCGGCGACACGCACGCAGCTGATTGGCAGGCCGCATCTCATGCGGCGCCTCACGCAAGGCTCCGGCGTCTTCATCGCGGGCCTCGGCCTCTCCCTCGCGCTGGCGCGGCGGCCGGCAAATGGATAGCGCCCCGCAAAGCCGCTTCTATGAGTCACACGACCTGCGGCTGCACTATGCCGATTGGGGCAATGACGACGCGCCCGTCGCCATCCTGGTCCACGGCGGCCGCGATCATTGCCGGAGCTGGGACCTCATCGCCCGCTCGCTTCAGCCGCATTTTCACGTGCTCGCGCCCGATCTGCGCGGTCACGGCGATTCCGACTGGACCAGAGGCGGCAGCTACGCGCTGACCGAGTATGTCTACGATCTCGCGCAGCTCATCCGTGTTGTCGCCGCGCCTCAGGTGACCCTCATCGGCCATTCGATGGGCGGCATGGTGAGCCTGATCTTTTCAGGCTCATTCCCCGAGCTGGTCTCGAAGCTGGTCGTGCTCGATGGCGTGACCATGCTGCCGGATACGCCGAAGCCGCCGACGCATGAGCGCATCAGCAAATGGGCCAGCCAGCTCGACAAGCTGCACGACCGCACGCCGCGCCGCTATTCGACCCTCGCGGACGCGGCCGCGCAGATGGTGCTTCACAACAAGCGGCTGTCCCGCGACCTCGCGCTGCATCTCGCCACCTACGGCGCGCGGCAGAACGAGGACGGCACCTATAGCTGGAAGTTCGATCCGTACCAGCGCGCCAGCGCGCCGCACCGGCTGTGGCCGGACGACCACGTCGCGCTGTGGTCGCGCATCACCTGTCCGACGCTGCTGCTGAATGCCGGTGAAAGCTTTCTGGCTGGTGCAAAGGCGGCAGGCCTGGAGCGCTACTTCCCGCAGGCGCGCGTCGAGACCATCGCCGGCGCCGGACACTGGCTGCAGCATGACAAGCCGCAAGAGGTGCTTGGTGAGATCCGGCGGTTCCTCGGGCTGGCCGAAGAGAGCAGCTAGCTCCGCTGCCGTAGGTTGGGCACAGGCGCAAGGCGCCGTGCCCACCACGGAGCCAGATTGCGACAATAAGCTTGGTGGGCACGCTTCGCTTTGCCCACCCTACGGGCACCGTCGTCGGGGAAAGACCTAGCTCAGCGTCCCCGAATGCACCCACCAGCCGGAGTGGTCGCGGCGGATCTGCTCGGCGGCGGCATGAGCATCGGCGGGCGCGCCGTAGATCGCAAAGCAAGTCGCGCCCGAGCCCGACATGCGCGCGAGCTTGACCCCAGCGGAGTCACGCAAGGCTTCCAGCACCTCGCCGATGACAGACTCGATCCGCAACGCAGGCGCTTCGAGATCGTTGGCCACGGTTTCGAGAACGTCGACCCAATCGGCAATAGAGGCGCCCTCGTCCGGCCATGCCGGGGCGTCGAGGACGGAGGTGGCGCCAACCAGCAATTCGCCGTTGCGCAGGCCCAGTTCCTGGAACACGTCCTTGGTGGCAACAGGCACGCGCGGATTGACCATCACGCAGGGCATGCTCGGCAGCGCGAGCGGCAGCAGCTGCTCGCCGACGCCGGTCATGTCGCAGGCGCGCGAGAACAGGCACACCGGCACGTCGGCTCCGGTCGCCAGCGCCACCTTCTGAAGGCGGGGATCATCGAGCGACAGGTTGTTGAGGCGCGCCAGCAGCCGCAGCGCCGCCGCGGCATCCGCCGAGCCGCCACCGATACCGGCCGCGACCGGGAGCACCTTGTCGAGCGCGAAGGCGCCCAGCTTCAGGTTCGGTACGGCTTCGGCCAGAAGCTCGGCGGCCTTGAACACGAGATTGTCCGCGGTATCGCCGCAGGCCGCGGCCAGCGGCCCGGTGGTGACGAGCTTCAGCTCGCCGCCCGGCTCCAGCGTCAGCCGGTCCGCGCAGTCGGCAAACGCGACCACGCTTTCGAGATCATGATAGCCGTCGGCACGACGGCCCACCACGCGAAGGCTCAGATTGACCTTCGCGCGCCCCTCTTCAATCAACGCCGGCATTGGCGACACGCCCCCAACTTCACTCAGACTAGCCGCCCTTGCCGTCGTCCTTCTTCTTCTCGGCCTGCGCCGCCGAAGAGTTCGAATTGTCGTCGGTGAGACCGTTGGCGATCTTGGCCTCGATCTTCGGAAGGTCATCCGGCTCGGGCTTGAGATCGCGGGCATGCGACCACTGGAATTTGGCTTCCAGCGTGCGGCCGACGCGCCAATAGGCGTCGCCAAGGTGATCGTTGATGGTGGGATCCTCGGGCTTGAGGTCGATCGCGCGCTCGAGGTTCTTCACCGCCTCCTCGTAATTGCCGATGCGGTAATAGGCCCAGCCGAGGGAGTCGACGATGTAGCCGTCGTCGGGACGCTGCTCGACGGCGCGCTTGATCATCTTCATGCCTTCGTCGAGATTCACGCCCTGGTCGATCCAAGAATAGCCGAGATAGTTGAGGACATGCGGCTGGTCGGGCTGGAGCTCGAGCGCCTTCTTCATGTCGGCTTCGGCCTTGCCCCACTCCTTGGAGCGCTCCTCGCAGATGCCGCGATAATAATACCAGACGCTGTTGGCCTTGTCGTTGCCGGGCGGCAGCACGTCGACGCCCCGCGAATAGGTCGCGCCGCAATCGCCGAACTTCTTGCGGCCGCGCTCGATATTGCCGAGCGCCATGATGGCTTCGAGATCCTTGGAATCGTCTGATGTGACGCCCTTGAGGATCTTGATCGCCTCGTCGGTGCGGTCGGCGGAATCCAGATCGATGGCGAGCTGGATCTGCGCATTGCGCTTCAACGGCGAGGTCGCGGGCACCCGCTCATAAACCTTGATCGCCATCTGCGGCCGCTTCACCGATTCATAGAGATCGGCGAGCGAGAGCAGCGCGAGCGGATGGGTCGGCTGGAGGTAGAGCGAGAGCTGGAGATAGACCAGCGCCAGATCCTCGCCGCCGCGGCGGGTCAGCGTGGCACCGATGCCGTAGAGCGCTTCGGCGGCGCCGGCTTGCGCAGAGTCGGCCAGCGGCGGCATCTTCTTGCCGGCCTTGGTGTCGCGTAGGCCTTCCATGATCAGCGGATGGCGGGCGAGCTTCTTGTCGAAAGCCTGGTAGACGGTGATCGCGGCCGCTGAATCCTTGTTGCGCGACAGCCAGCGCGCATAGGCCTCGGTGACGCGCAGCATGGAATCGTCGAGCTTGTAGGCGCGCTCGAAGCGGGTGCCGGCGTCCTTCTCCTTGCCGGAGAGCTCCAGGATCATGCCGGCATGGAGGTCCTTGAACAGCGGATACCATTCCGGACCGGCGAGCTTGTCGATGGTGGCGACGCCGCCCTTGGCATCGCCCGCGCCATAGGCGGCCCAGCCCGACAGCAGCGTGGCGACGAGATCGGTGATCGGACCGCGGATCGACTGGTTGATGTTGGTTTGCGCGGTCGCGTATTTCTTCATCTTGAGATCGTGCACCCCGACGACGAGACGCGCGACGCGGTTGGTCTTGTCGATGGTGAGGATGCGCTCGGCGAGCTTGACGGCCTCATCGATGTCACCGTCGGCAACCGACGAGATGAAGGCGCGATCGAGCAGCTCGTTGTTCTTGGGATCGGTGCGGAGCGCCGAGCGGTAGAAGGCGGCGGCCGAGGCGGCATCGCGCTCGACGCTGGCGTGGCGGGCAGCGAGATAGCTGCCGGAGGTCGTCAGCGACTTCAGATCGTTCCGGGTCGGAAATTGCGCCGCCGTATCGGACGGATGATCCGGCGTCTGCGCCAGGACCGCGCCGGGGACCGTCGCGATCGCTGTGCCCATGAGGGCGATGGCGGCAACAGTCCAGCGGTTGAAACGATTTGAGAACATCAGGGGCTCGCCTTGAGTTGTAGTGCCTGGGTTTGCAGCAGTAGGCCGTATCGCATGCGAACGCGGCCGGTGGCATGGGGACCCGGAACCGTCGGGCCGACAATGCCGCTTTTGGCGCTTCACCGCAAGGATTCGGGGATGCGCCCCCTCCGCACGCCCCAAACCGGCCGACAACGCCCCAAGGCGCTGCCAGTATGGCCTTATCGTGGCCGCAGGCCGCCGCAGGAGCCCGGTTCTCACGCGAACGTGCGTCACAATGCCGGGGGCACGTCACACAGGCCCCGGCTTGAGCGCTTTGGCCGATAATCCCGGCTTACATCGCCTCGTAGTTCGGACCGCCACCGCCCTCCGGCGGAACCCAGGTAATGTTGCCGTTGGGGTCCTTCACGTCGCAGGTTTTGCAGTGGACGCAGTTCTGGGCATTGATCTGGAAGCGCGGGCTCGAGCCTTCTTCGACCCACTCATAGACCCCGGCCGGGCAATAGCGATTCGAGGGACCGGCGAAGACGTCGTGCTCGGACGTCTTCTGGAGGTTCATATCCGTGACCTTGAGATGGACCGGCTGGTCCTCCTCATGGTTGGTGTTGGACAGGAATACCGACGAGAGCTTGTCGAACGAGATCTTGCCGTCCGGCTTCGGGTAGTTCTTCGGCGCGTGGCTCTTCGCCGGATCGAGCGTGGCGCGATCGGGCTTCGCATGCGACTGGGTGCCGAACAGCGAGGCGCCGAACAGCGTGTTGCACCACATGTCGAAACCGCCGAGTGCGACGCCGAGCACGGTGCCGAACTTCGACCACAGCGGCTTGACGTTGCGGACCAGGAACAGATCCTTGCCGACCGACGAGGAACGCCAGGCGTTCTCGTAGTCGACGATCTCGTCGTTGGCGCGATCGGCGGCGAGCGCGGCCGCGACATGCTCGGCAGCTAACATGCCGGTGCCCATCGCATTGTGCACGCCCTTGATGCGGGGCACGTTGACGAAGCCCGCCGCACAGCCGACCAGCGCGCCGCCGGGGAAGCTGAGTTTTGGCACCGACTGATAGCCGCCCTCGGTGATGGCGCGCGCGCCATAGGCGAGCCGCTTGCCGCCCTCGAACACGCCGCGGATCGACGGATGGGTCTTGAAGCGCTGGAACTCGTCGAACGGCGACAGATACGGATCGTCGTAATTGAGATGCACGACGAAGCCAACCGCGACGAGATTGTCGTCATAGTGATAGAGGAACGAGCCGCCGCCGGTCTTCAGGTCGAGCGGCCAGCCGAATGAATGCTGGATCATGCCCTTCTGGTGCTTGGCGGGATCGATCTGCCAGACTTCCTTGAGGCCGATGCCGAACTTCGGCGGCTCGCTCTTCGAATCGAGTGCGAACTTCGCGATCAGCTGCTTGGTCAGACTGCCGCGTGCGCCTTCGGCGAACAGCGTGTACTTGCCGAGCAATTCCATGCCACGGGTAAAGGAGTCCTTCGGCTTGCCGTCGCGGCCGATGCCCATGTCGCCGGTTGCGATGCCCTTCACCGCACCCTGCTCGTCATAGAGCACTTCGGCTGCGGCAAAGCCCGGATAGATCTCGACGCCAAGCGCCTCGGCCTTGCGTGCCAGCCAGCGGCAGACATTGCCGAGCGAGCCGATATAGCAGTGATGGTTGTCCATCAGCGGCGGCATGATGAAGTTCGGCAGCTTGATCGCGCCGCCGGCCGTCATCCAGTAGAAGCGATCGTCCTTGACCTGCGTCTTCAGCGGACAGTCGGAATCCTCGCGCCAGTCCGGAATCAGCTTGTCGAGCCCGGCCGGATCGATCACGGCGCCGGAAAGAATATGCGCGCCGACCTCGGAGCCCTTCTCCACCACGACGACGTTGAGATCGGCGTTGAGCTGCTTCAGCCGGATCGCAGCCGCCAGGCCTGAGGGGCCGGCGCCGACGATGACGACGTCGAATTCCATGGATTCGCGCGGGGGAAGTTCTTCGGTGCTCATCTGATCTCAGCCCTTGAGACGGTTCCTCGTCATTTGCGCTCCCTTGTTTCCGATTTTTCCGGGTAGGACAACCACGGAAATGCGTTCCGCTGGGATGCAAGGCGGCCTAAGATGAACTAATAGTCTGACTTTCCAAATGACCCCCGAGCCCGCGCCCACCGTCCGAGAGCTTCTCGCCTTCTATCTGGAGGCCGGTGTCGACTGCGCGCTCGCGGAGGAACCGATCGACCGCCTGGCGGAATTGGATGCCCCGCCTCCGCCCCCGCGCGCCGCACCTCCCATCGAGGCGCCACGTCCTGTCGCCGCACCGGCGGTCATGCGCGGCGAAGCGGCACCTGCGCCAGACATCGCGATCGCCTCGGCGCGCGAGGCCGCGCGCACCGCGCCGACGCTGGAGGCACTGCGCGAGCTGATGCAGGGTTTTGAAGGCTGCGCGCTGAAACACACCGCGACGCGGCTGGTGTTCGCCGACGGCAATCCGCAGGCACGCATCATGTTCGTCGGCGAGGCGCCGGGCCGCGACGAGGACATCGAAGGGCTGCCTTTCGTCGGGCGCAGCGGCAAGCTGCTCGATTTGATGATAGGGGCCATAGGCCTCAACCGCACCACCGCATACATCGCCAACGTGATTCCCTGGCGGCCGCCCGGCAACCGCACGCCGACGCCGCAAGAGACGCAAGTGTGCCTGCCCTTCATCCAGCGCCAGATCGAGCTGGTGAATCCCGACGTGCTGGTGACGCTCGGCAATCCCTCGACGCAGACGCTGCTGTCGACGCGCGAAGGCATCATGCGCACCCGCGGGCGCTGGTTCGAGTACCAGACCGGCCAGCGCACCATCCGCGCACTGCCGACGTTTCACCCGGCCTATCTGTTGCGCTCGCCATCGTACAAGCGCCTGGCCTGGCAGGATCTGCGCGCGATCGCGAAGGTGCTGGCGGGCGCGTGAGGGGCTGAGCGCTCCCTCCCCGTCATTGCGAGGAGCGAAGCGACGAAGCAATCCAGACTATCCGCGGAAAGATTCTGGATTGCTTCGCTGCGCTCGCAATGACGAACGGAGAGAGTACGCGCCCGACCTACGTCCCCTTCGGCCGCACGATGGCCCAGCCGATGCGCAGGAGCTGCTGGCGGCCGGTGACCAGCCATTCGAAGGCGCGCGGGACTTCCGGGACGATGCCGGGAAAGCGCGCGAGGATTTCCGGCGGCGGGGTGCCGGCGGTGTCGGAGGCGCGCCAGACCACGACGCCGCCGGTCTCGCTGAATTTGGCCTGCGACATCCACGGCGTGCGCGCGGGCTGTGCATCGATGAAGAGATGTGGCCGGCCGGAATGCAGCGTGATCAGGCTCGCAAGCTGGGTCTCGCCGGCAACCGCGCGCAGGCGATGATTGGTGCGGCGGGCAAAGCTCTCGTCGAAGAAATCCGAGATCGCGCGCGCCGGCATCGAGGTCGCAATCTCGTTGGCGCCGGTCCAGGGCAGGAACAGCACGGCGAGCACGACGCCGGCTGCGGGCGCCACGACGGCGGCAGCCCACACCGTCCGCACCATCCGCGCGCGGCGCATCGCGATGAGGTCGCCAGCCGCCACGACCACGGCGAGGCCCGACATGACCAGCACGACGCCGGCGCCGCCGACGACGGCCTCGAGCCCGAGCAAGCCGGAGATCAGGACCGCGCCGAGCGCTGGCGCCAGCGCGAAGAAATAGACGAAGTTGCGCGCGAGCGGCTCGGCTGGCGGCCGGTAGATGATCGGCGCTTCCTCGCCCCTGGCGACGAACAGGCCGGCATTGAGAAAGGTCAGCGCCGGGATCGCCGCGGCCCCGAGCACGAGCCCGCCAAGCAGCCAGGCCGCGTGCAGTGCGCGGGCGTTCAGCTCGGCAACCTGGGGCAGGGTCGGCAAGACCAGCGTCTCGGCGCGCATCAGCCAGACCGCGTAAGGCAGCGCCAGCACGGCCACGACGATCAGCGCGAACAGCGGATCGAGCGCGCGCAGTGTGCGGCGTCCGCCGGCGGTCGAGATCGCGAAGACGACGAGTAGGAGGAGAAGAAAGACCGCCGCGGGCGTCGTCAGCAGCAAGAGGCCCGCCTCGATCGACCAGGCGAACCAGGCATTGCCGCGGCGCTGGCCGATGATCTGCCAGGAATGCAGCAGCAGCAGCGCCCAGAGCGGCCGCGCCAGCACCAGCGGGCCAAAGTCGAGCGCCGGCGAGGAGAAGGCCAGCACCGTCATGGTCAGCAGGACGGCGAGCACCGCCTGCTGTGAGCCGACCACGGCGCGGGAGAGATGATAGAGCGTGACGAAAGTCGCGATCTCGCAGAGTTCGGCGAGCACATAGACGCCGAACACGTGGCCGCCGGCGGCGCGATAGGCGATGTCGGCGAGCCAGATCGGTAGCGGCGGGCCCAGATCAGTCCCGATCTGGTACTCGCGACCGAAGGCCAGCAGGGTCGCAAGGGTACCGGGCGGGCTGCGGTAAAACACCAGCGCCACGAACAGCCACATCGCGGCCTGGAGCAGCACGGCGATCCACACGATCAGCCGCGGCCGGGCGCGAATGAGCTCGATGACCAGGGAGGTAAACCGCATGCAACGTCCGAAAGATGCAGCCAACCCGTCCAGCCGGCCCTATTCGCTCACATCTGTTTTGATAAAGGGCGCCGCGCGTCGTGGCAACTGAGTCTCTTCTCCCTCTCCCCACAAGCGGGGAGAAGCGAAGAGCGCCGCAACGGGAAAGGAATGCTAGAGGCCCGCAGACGCATCGACCTGCACGCTCGCCTCCACCTGTACCTCGACCTCCGAGACCGCAAACAAGTCCCGCACCGGCTCGACCGTCCACGGCATATGCTTGGCGCGGGCGGCGGCGACGGGGGCGAAGAAGCTGCGGTGGTGGACGGTAGGACCGAGGCGGTCGAGCGCGTCGAGGTGCTCGGGGACGGCGTAACCCTTGTGCTGCTCGAATCCGTAGCCGGGGCAGTCCTGCGCCAGCGCGCACATCAGGCGGTCGCGCGTCACCTTGGCGACGATGGAGGCCGCCGCAATCGACAGCACGATACCGTCGCCGCCGATCACGGCCTCGCAGTCGCAGGCAGTGTCGAGCCGATCGCGGCCGTCGACAAACACATGACGCGGCGAGTCGGGCAGCGCCACCACGGCGCGCTTCAGCGCCCATAGCGAGGCGCGCAGGATGTTGTCGCGGTCGATCCGGGAGCGCGACGCTACCGCAACCGAGACCTGAGCGGTCGCGCAAATCTTGTCGAACAGTTTTTCGCGTTCCTCCGCCGTCAGGCGCTTGGAATCATCGATGCCGCGCGGGATGCGATCGGGATCGAGAATCACGGCGGCCGCGACCACGGGTCCGGCGAGCGGCCCGCGGCCGGCCTCGTCGCAGCCCGCAACCGGCCAGACGCCGCGCTTGATCAGCGCCCGCTCGCGGCGGAAGCTCGGAGGCGCAATGGCGATGATGGCTCTCTGCCTGACGGCCGACGGCTTGGCCGCCTTCGCAGGCGCTGCCTTCTTGGCGGCGTCCTTCTTTGGCGTGTCCTTCTCTGGCGCGTGTTTGGCCGGATTCCTGGTGGACTTGTCCCGAATCATGGCCGGGATCGTGCGCAAGCGGCCCGGCCGACGCAACCGGGAACCCTTCGCAATTCCCGTTATTCAGGCCGGCCGCCCTACTCGGCCAGATGCACCCGCCGGTCCTCACCGACCTCGATGCCCGGCGCGACCACGACCTCCCAGGGATGTCCGTCGGGGTCGGCGAAATAGCCGGAATAGCCGCCGTAGTCGGTCTCATGCGCCGCTTTCAGCAGCGCGGCACCCTTGTCGACAGCGAAGGCCAGAACCGCATCGACCTCGTCGCGCGTGGCGCAGTTCCAGGCGAGCGTCATGCCGCGGAAGGTCACCGGCCTCGGATTGTCCGGCAATCCCGCATCTGCCGCGAGTTTATCCCAGTGAAACAGGGCGAGCACCGGACCACCGGTATCGTAGAAAGCGACGGCCTCGCCGGTCGCCTTCAAACGACGCGAGAAGCCGAGCGCGTCATAAAAGGCGATGCTGGCGCGGATGTCGCTTACGCCCAGCGTGATCACGGTGAGCCGCGGCACCGGCACGGTGAGTTCCTTACTCATACTACGTCTCTTCCGCTTCCCGATCAGAACAGGCTGAGCTGATCGCCGTTCCGGTTCGGCCTCGCAAAGTGATCCGTCGTCAGCTTGGAGCGCCGCTTGTTCAGCCCAAGCCTGTCGCAGGCGATCTCGAAACGGCGGCCGATGGTCCAGGCCATTGGTCCCGTACCCTTCATCCGCTCGCCCCATTTCGCGTCGTAGTCGCGGCCGCCGCGCATGTCGCGGATCAGGGTGAAGACGTGGCGGTAGCGGTCCGGATAGTTCGCCATCAGCCATTCGCGGAAGAGATCGCGCACCTCCAGCGGCAGCCGCAGCAGCACGTAGGAGGCTTCCTTGACGCCGGCATGGGCAGCGGCATCGAGAATGCGCTCGATCTCGGAATCGTTCAGCGCGGGGATTACGGGCGCGACCATCACGGTGGTCGGAATGCCGGCATCCGAGAGCTGCTTCAGCGCCTCCAGCCGCTTCGGCGGCGTCGCCGCGCGCGGCTCCATGGTGCGCGCCAGTTTCGGATCGAGCGAGGTGACCGAGATCGCGACCTTGGCGAGGTTGCGCTTGGCCATCCGCGCGAGAATGTCGATGTCGCGCACGACCAGCGCCGACTTGGTGACGATGCCGACGGGATGGCCGGTGCGCTCCAGCACTTCGAGAATGCCGCGCACGATCTTTCGCTCGCGCTCGATCGGCTGATACGGATCGGTGTTGGTGCCGATGGCGATCATCCGCGGCTCGTAGCCGGTCGCGGCCAGCTCCTTCTCGAGCAGCGAAGGCGCCTCGGGCTTGGCAAACAGCTTTGACTCGAAGTCGAGCCCCGGCGACAGGCCGAGATAGGCGTGCGTCGGGCGCGCGAAGCAGTAGACGCAGCCGTGCTCGCAGCCGCGATAGGGATTGATCGAGCGGTCGAACCCGATGTCGGGGGAATCGTTGCGGGTGATCACCTTGCGCGAGGTGTCGATGCCGACACTGGTCTTGAATGGCGGCAGGTCTTCAAGGCTCTGCCAGCCGTCGTCGAAGGCGACGCGCGCCTCGGCCTCATAGCGGCCGCTGGCGTTGGACTGGGCGCCCCGCCCTCGCCTGCGCTGGCGGTCGATGGCGACCGCCAGTTCAGGGAAGTCAGAAGGCGCACCCGCCGGCTCGGAGGGCGCCGTGACCGGCGGGTGCTTGAGAGCATGAGAGGATGCTGGACTCATGAAGCCAAGATAGCATGGCAAAGGAACAAATCAAGAACACAAACAAAAAACTGAAAAACAACCCCATGCAAAGTAGCCGCCCAAATTTCGGGCACGGTCCTTTGACCTCACGCAACACGTTCCTCGTGGCGATCCCCTCTGATGCCGGCCAGGGATCAATCGTCGCGGAACAATGTTGGTGACGATCGCTGGGTGAAGGTCGGCAGGAACATGACAAATCAACAACAATCGCGCGCGGCGAGCAACGACCTCGATCTGCTCGATCGCTATTGGCGCGCCGCGAACTACCTCTCCGTCGGGCAAATCTACCTGCTCGACAATCCGCTGCTGCGCGAGCCGTTGCGGCCGGAGCACATCAAGCCGCGTTTGCTCGGCCATTGGGGCACGACGCCCGGTTTGAACTTCATCTATGCCCATCTCAACCGCGTCATCCGCGCGCTCGATATCAGCGTGCTCTATGTCTGCGGTCCCGGCCATGGCGGCCCGGGCATGGTGGCCAACACCTACCTCGAAGGCAGCTACAGCGAGATCTATCCGGACATTGCGCGCGACGCAGATGGATTGCGTAAGCTGTTCCGGCAGTTCTCCTTTCCCGGCGGCATTCCGAGCCACGCGGCGCCGGAAACGCCGGGCTCGATCCACGAAGGCGGCGAGCTAGGTTACGCGCTGGTGCATGCCTATGGCGCGGCGTTGGACAATCCCGACCTGATCGTCGCCTGCGTCGTCGGCGACGGCGAGGCCGAAACCGGCCCGCTCGCGGCGTCCTGGCACTCGAACAAGTTCCTGAATCCCGCTCATGACGGCGCAGTGCTGCCGATCCTGCATCTCAACGGCTACAAGATCGCGAACCCGACCGTGCTCGGACGGATGCGCGACGAGGAGATCCGCGACCTGTTCCGCGGCTTCGGCCACGAGCCGCTGTTCGTCGAAGGCGACGATCCCAAGCTGATGCACCAGGCCATGGCCGATGCGCTCGACGTCGCGCTCGCCAGCATCCGGTCGATCCAGCAGCACACCCGCAACAGCCGCGAGAGCGTCGAGCGGCCGCGCTGGCCGATGATCGTGCTGCGCAGCCCCAAAGGCTGGACCGGCCCGAAGGAGGTCGACGGCAAGAAGGTCGAGGGTTTTTGGCGCGCACATCAGGTTCCCGTTGCGAGCTGCCGCGAGAATCCGGCGCATCTCAAGATTCTGGAAGACTGGATGCGCAGCTACGAGCCGGAAAAGCTGTTCGACGAGAATGGCGCGCTCGTTCCCGAACTTCAGGTGCTGGCGCCCGACGGCCTCCGCCGCATGGGTGCCAATCCGCATGCCAATGGCGGCTTGTTGAAGAAGGAGCTGAAGCTGCCGGACTTCCGCAGCTTCGCCGTCGAAGTGCCGCAGCCCGGCGGCGTCACCGGCGAAGCCACGCGCGAGCTAGGCAAATTCCTGCGCGACGTCATCCGTCTCAATGCGCAAGAGCGCAACTTCCGCATCATGGGTCCGGACGAGACCGCGTCAAATCGGCTGGACGCCGTGTTCGAGGAGACCGAACGGGTCTGGATGGAGCCGATCGAGCCTTACGACGTGCACCTCGCGCAGGACGGCCGCGTGATGGAAGTGCTGAGCGAGCATCTCTGCCAGGGTTGGCTGGAGGGCTATCTGCTCACCGGACGTCACGGCTTCTTCTCCTGCTACGAGGCCTTTATCCACATCGTGGATTCCATGTTCAACCAGCACGCCAAATGGCTGAAGGTGACGCGGCACCTGCCATGGCGACGTCCGATCGCCTCGCTCAACTATCTCCTGACGTCACACGTCTGGCGGCAGGACCATAACGGCTTCAGCCATCAGGATCCCGGTTTCGTCGATCTCGTCGCCAACAAGAAGGCCGACATCGTCCGCATCTACTTCCCGCCCGACGCCAACACGCTGTTGTGGATCGCCGACCATTGTCTGCGCACTTACAACCGCATCAACGTCATCGTCGCCGGCAAGCAGCCGGCGCCGCAATGGCTCTCGATGCAGGACGCCGCCACGCATTGCGATGCCGGCATCGGCATCTGGACCTGGGCCGGCACGGAAGACGCAGGACAAGAGCCCGACGTGGTGATGGCCTGTGCCGGTGACGTGCCGACGCTGGAAACGCTCGCTGCCGTCGACCTGCTACGCAAGGCGCTTCCCGACCTGAAGATCCGCGTCGTCAACGTCGTCGACCTGATGACGCTGCAACCGAAGGAGCAGCATCCGCACGGCCTCTCCGACCGCGACTTCGACAGCCTGTTCACGTCGGACAAGCCGGTGATTTTCGCCTATCACGGCTATCCCTATTTGATCCACCGGCTGACCTATAACCGCACCAACCATGCCGGCATGCATGTGCGCGGCTTTGCCGAGGAAGGCACCACGACGACGCCGTTCGACATGGTCGTGCTCAACGGGCTCGACCGCTACCACCTCGCGATCGAGGCGATCGAGCGGGTGCCGGGGCTTGCGGCCAAGGCGGCGCAGGTCAAGCAGCAATTCCGCGACAAGCTGATCGAGCATTCGCGCTACGTGCGCGAGCACGGCGAGGACATGCCGGCGGTGCGCGACTGGGTTTGGCCGAACAAGACGGGTTGATGTAATGACGGCATCGGCCCTCGTCCTCAACTCGGGATCGTCGAGCATCAAGTTCGGCCTGTTCGATCTATCGGCGACTGAGCCTGCGCTGCTCTGCAAGGGCCTGCTCGACGAGCACGAGGCCAAGCCGCGGCTCGTGGTGAAGAGTCCCGCGGGGGACGACCTGTTCGAGACGCGGAGGGAAGCATCCGATGCGGACAGCGGCCATCTGTTCGCCGACGTGCTCGGCTTCATCGAGGACCACTTTGGCGATCACCGCTTGCGCGCCATAGGTCACCGCATCGTTCATGGCGGCCCGGACTATTGCGGCCCGGTGACGCTGACGGACGACGTCTATGCGAGACTGGAGGCGCTGACGCCGCTGGCGCCGCTGCACCAGCCACGTTGCCTGGCACCGGTCCGCACCATCAGGACGACAAGGCCCGACCTGACACAAATCGCCTGCTTCGACACCGCCTTTCATCACAGCATCGCGCCGCCCGCGAGCCGCTTCGCGATCCCGCGGCGCTATGAAGAGCGCGACATCCGTCGCTACGGGTTTCACGGCTTATCGTTCGAATATGTCGCGGGCCGTTTCGCCGACATCGCACCGGAGCTTGTTGGCCAGCGCACCGTGATCGCGCATCTCGGCAACGGCGCGAGCCTGTGCGCATTGCGCGATGGTCGCAGCGTCGACACGACGATGGGACTGACGCCCCTCGATGGTCTCGTGATGGGTACGCGAAGCGGCACGATCGATCCCGGCGTGCTGCTCTATCTGCAACAGCACGAGAAGATGTCGGTCGAGGATGTCCAGCACCTGCTCTATCACGAGTCAGGCCTGCTCGGCGTCTCCGGCATCTCCGCGGACATGCGCACGCTGCTGGCGAGCCGCGAGGCTGCAGCACAGGAGGCGGTCGAACTCTTCAATTTCCGCGCGGCACAGCAGGTCGCGCTGATGGCGACCACGCTGGGCGGGCTCGATGGCCTGGTCTTCACCGGCGGCATCGGTGAGCATGCAAAGGAAATCCGCGGTGCGATTGGTGAGCGACTCGGCTGGCTTGGTGTGCGCATCGATGGCGCCGCTAACGACGCGGCGCGCGAGCACATCAGCAGTGGCGAGAGCGCCGTTGAAGTGTTCGTCATTCCGACCAACGAGGAGCTGACGATTGCGCGGCATTGTGCGGCGGTGCTGCGAGCGATGAAAAATCCAACCGACTAGCACGAGATGGAATTGCGGCGGGCAGCTCCGGGCTTCCCCCTGTGGGAGAAGGTGGCGCGAAGCGCCGGATGAGGGGTTCTGTCCGCGTTCACATGTGCAAATGAGTATGCGGAGACATACCCCTCACCCGAGCGAGTTCGTGTCTTCTAACGGTGCCGCCCTCTCCCACAAGGGGCGAGGGCACAGTCATGCGCATCTCGTCGCGGACGGACGCCCTAGTGAGTCCCCGATAATATCTGAACACACCCGATCGCGACCTCGATCAAGATCAGCACGACGACAGCAATCTCGAGCCGCAGCGAGCGTTGGGTGTCGATGATGTCGGTCAGCGCATCGGCCGTCTCCGCGATGACCGTGAGCTTGCGTTCGAGCGTGTCGAGACGCTCCTTCAACTCGTACTCGTCTTCGAGACGCGCATAGAGGCGATCGAGCTGTGGCTTTTCCCAGAGCGCGTCGGGCTTTTCGGCAACCGCGACACGGCCGGCAACGCGCTGCTGGACGAGTAGTGCACTGCCGATGAGCTGCAAGATGCCTCTGCGCCGCCGCGACGTACGGCCTTTCTCGGCGAGCTCCCGCGCAAAGGGTTCGATCACGTCGAAGACTGCAGCAACGCGCCGCTCATCGCGTGCGAGTGACGTGCTCTTGGCAAGAGCGTCCGCGATCAGCAGCAACCGTTCATCGGAAAACTTCGAGAGATTGATCGGTCCGCCGGGCTGGATTGCCTCGACGTTTTCGTCCTTGCAGAGCTGCGCCTGCGCGATCTCCTCCTCGAAGGGGCTGAGTTCGCCGGTCACGCGGGATTTCAGGCTGTCGATCAACACCTTCTCCTCCGAAGGAAGGAGGCCGATCAGCACCACGACACCGTAGCGGAAGATCACGACGAGGCCGGCATGGACCCGAAAGGCGGCCGGTGTCGAGGAGACGGGCGCCCCGAGCTCGAGCCCGGAGGGATTGATGCGTTCACCCAGCATCACAGCGCGTATCCGCAAGGTCGGCGCGGCATCCGGCTTCGGCGATGTTGGCGTTGTGCCAACGGGAAGTTGATCGGCGTTCACTGGACCATCTCACTTTGCGCGGCGAGCGTTGCACGTTTTTCCCGTCGCAAGGTCTGTGTCAGACTGCCGGTGCAACCTTGCCGAACGTGCCGTCCTCGCCCCGATCATGTCGGTAGAGAAGGCCCCCGTTTGAAGCTCACGAAAACGACATTCGAAGCGTTCAGCAACCACGCCACCCCGAGCGCGACATATTCGGCTGCGACGGACTGCCCGTGGTTTACCATTGCGGACCCAAGCGCCGTCAAAAAGTTGCACTCGGCGACGCGGCGTGTTTATGACACATTCATAACAAGCTACGCTTCTCCCGAAGTGCAGACATCGAAGCCTCAATCATGCTGAGCGTCATCATACCGACCGAAGGCGTCGAGCAGACGGCGGTCGCAACTCTGGCCGCGCTGGTACCCGGTGCCGCCGCGGGCGTCATCCGCGAGGTACTTCTCGTCGACGGCACCCGCAACGGCGTCATCGAGCGCGTTGCGGACGTTGCAGGCTGCCGTTTCATCGGCTTCGAGGGCTCCTCGCAAGGCGCTGCGCTTGCCGCCGGCGCGCTCCAGGCCCGTTCGCCCTGGCTGATGTTCCTCCCCGCCGGCGCCGTGCTGGAAACTGGTTGGATCGAGGAGACCAGCCAGTTCATCCAGGCCGTCGCCACCAGCGGCCGGGATCGTGCGGCGGTGTTCCGCTATGCACGTTCGCCCTACGCAGACACCGGGTTCCGCGACGTCCTCTGGACCGTGGTGCGCAAATTCGTCGGTCCGCTCGGCGATCAGGGACTTTTGATCGCGCGTGACCATTACGATCGGATCGGCGGCTACCCGCCCCAGGCCCGCCGTTCCGAGGCGCAGCTGCTCCGGCGGCTCGGCCGCTCGTCCCGAACCATGCTGCGCAGCCGGATCGTCATGGTCGGCTGAAACCGCCGGTACGCGCCCCAGATACTTGCCAAAGTCAAATAATTATTTGACAATGGCAATTATTGAGGTGACTCCATGGCAATCGACGGTACCGACGACCCCATCGCAGCGGTTCGCGCCTTCAACCGCTTCTATACCCGCAAGCTCGGCGTGCTGGACCAGCATCTCGGCAAGAGCCCGTTCTCGCTCAGCGAGGCCCGCGTGCTCTACGAACTCGCACATCGCGACGACCTTGCGGCAAAGGAGATCGGAAACGAGCTTGGTCTCGACGCCGGCTATCTCAGCCGCATCGTCCAAAGCTTCGACGAGAAGGGATTGATCACGCGAAAGCCCCTGCCCGCGGATCGCAGGCAATACCAGCTCAGCCTCACCGCCAAGGGCCGCCAGACCTTCGCCAAGCTGAACCTGGGCTCGCAAAACGAGGTCGCCGCGATGCTGGCCCGGCTGTCCGCCGGCGACGCAACGCGACTCACGCAGGCCATGGCGACCATCGAGGATTTGCTGGAGCCGCACAGAAGTCAGCCCGCTTCTGTCGTGCTGCGCAGCCACCGCGTCGGCGACATGGGCTGGGTCATCTCCCGGCAGGGCGCCGCCTATGCCGCGGACTACAACTGGGACATCAGCTACGAGGCGCTGGTCGCCGAGATCTGTGCGCAGTTCATCAAGAACTATGACGCCGCGCGCGAGCACTGCTGGATCGCGGAAGTCGGCGGCGAACCGGTCGGCTCGATCTTTCTGGTCAAGGCCACCGACGAGATCGCCAAGCTGCGCCTGTTGCAGGTGGAGAAGAAGGCGCGGGGGCTCGGCGTCGGCCGCGCGCTGGTCGAGCAATGCATCCAGGGCGCTCGCGAGCGGGGCTACAAGAGGATGACGCTGTGGACCCAGAGCATTTTGGTCGCCGCACGCGGCATCTATCAGAGCGCGGGCTTCAAGATGTTGAAGGAGGAGAAGCACCACAGCTTCGGTGCCGATCTGGTCGGCGAGACCTGGGAGCGGGATCTCTGATGCGGCGGCACGCGCTCATCACGGGAGAGCTCGTCGATCTCTACAAGCGACGGGCGCGACGATTGCACGTGGAGGCGCACCGGAATTTGTGGCGCGTGGTGTGGGCTCGCTGCGGCGGAAGAGATCGTCACTGGCGCAGCGGGCGCGATGCGCATTGCTGTGCCCTTGCCCCTTGCGGGAGAGGGCAGCGACGCTGGCAAAGGCAAGCTCACTTGGGTGAGGGGTATGTCTCCACGGACGCAACTCTCTCGCAGCGCACTCGCCGATAGATACCCCTCATCCGGCGCCGTAGCCGAAGCTTCGCTTCGGCGTGCTCTTAAGAACGGCGGCCAAGGCCGCCTATGCCACCTTCCCCCACAAGGGGGGAAGGGAAGAAAGAGCCTCAGCGTCCGCGCTTACACCGTTGCGCCCTGCGCCTTCGGCCTTCGCAGATGCTCGTCCAGCCTTGGCATGATCTCGACGAAATTGCAGGGACGCGTGCGGTAGTCGAGCTGGGCTTTGAGGATGCCGTCCCAGCCGTCGCGACAGGCGCCGGGCGAGCCTGGCAGGCAGAAGATGTAGGTTGCGCCGGCGACGCCGGCGGTGGCGCGGCTCTGGATCGTCGACGTCCCGATCTTGGCGTGGCTCATCATGTGGAAGGCGATCGAGAAACCGTCCATGCGCTTCTCGAACAGCGGCTCGATCGCCTCCGGCGTGACGTCGCGCCCCGTGAAGCCGGTGCCGCCGGTGGTGATGACGACGTCGATGCCGGCGTCGGCAATCCAGCGGCGGATCACGGCGCGGATCGCCTCGACGTCGTCGGTGACGATCTCGCGCGCGGCAAGATGATGGCTCGCGGCGAGGAGGCGATCGGCGAGTGTCTGGCCGGACTTGTCGTCGGCGAGCGCACGCGTGTCGGAGACGGTGAGAACCGCGATGTTGAGCGGGATGAACTGTTTCGTTTCGTCGATGGAGGCCATTGGTACTTACCTTCTTTCCCACCCACCGCCGTCATCCCCGGACGAACGCATTTGCGTTCGCTCGGGAGGTGCGCGCCGTGCGGTGCAAGCGTACCGCACGGCGAGCCTCGAAGGATGGGCCGGAGACTCCGCCATCCTTCGAGGCCCGCCAAAAGGCGAGCACCTCAGGATGACGCCACTAATAGCTTGCTACGACCCGTTGCCGAACGTGTTGCAGGCCTGGACGGTACCCTGCTGGTAGCCGGTCATGAACCACTGCTTGCGTTGCGCCGCCGAGCCGTGGGTGAAGGAATCCGGCACGACGCGTCCCGTGGCCTGGCGCTGCAGCGTATCGTCGCCGATCGCGCTCGCCGTGGTCAGCGCGGCGTCGATGTCACCGGGCTCGAGGAAATTCGGGCGCTTCTTCGACTCGCGGTTGACCCAGACGCCGGACAGACAGTCGGCCTGCAATTCGACCCTCACCTGGAGCGCATTGGCCTCGGCCTTGCTGCCGGCCTGCTGCTGCAGCCGCGTCACGCGCGGAATGATGCCGAGCAGGTTCTGGATGTGATGGCCGGCCTCATGCGCGATGATGTAGGCGGTGGTGAAGTTGCAGGCGGACTTGCCGGAGCAGCCGCGGAAGCGCGTCTCGACCTCGCGGAAGAAACTGGTGTCGAGGAAGATGGTACGATCCGGCGGACAGTAGAACGGCCCCATCGCCGACTCTGCCCGGCCGCAGCGACCGCCATTGGTGACGTTGCGGAACAGCACCACCTTCGGACCGGTGTAGGACTGGCCCGAGGCCTGGAATATCTCGCTCCAGCGGTCGTCGATCTCGCCGAGGATGCCGGAGATCATGCTGCCCATCTCGTCGGTCGGCGCGCCGCGCTTGGCCGAGCTCGACTGACGATCGGTCTGGTAGGAAGGCGCCTGGCCGCCGCCGGTAAGGATCTCGGCGCCGCCGATCAGGATGCGCGGATCGATGCCGAAGGCATAGCCGACCAGGCCGAGCACGATGATGGTACCGATACCTAGACCGCCGCCGCCCATCGGCAGGCCGAACCCGCCTCCACCGCCGCCCATGCCACCACCGTCATCGCGACGATCCTCGATGTCGTCGCTGCGGCGAAAGTCATCGTAACGCATGGCGGCTTTCCCTTAAGGTCCCGGATGGGCGGTTCTTGGCGCGCGGATGCGCGAAAGCTCAACGCGCCACATACGTAAAATTTCCGTTGCACTTATCAATATCGCGGTCGGCAAAAATTGCCTAGTGCGACAGCATGTCGATGGCAGCAATTTTTTCCGGGAATCGTGCAATTTTTTCCGAGAGAAATTTGGGGACCTGACTGCTCCCGCAACGCGAAGAAATACGAAATACACTGGAAAACACGACGAATGCGCAGAGCGAAACGCGCGCAATGCGCGATGCGAGGGCTGCTCACGAAAGCAGCGGGTTAAGTCGATTTTTACTTTGCCGCTCCATTGTAACGGTCAGTCGGTTGTTTGGTCCCGCGTCGCCGACAGCGTCGCCTGAGTCAGAGTTCTTGAGTCATGGTAGTGTCGCGTCGCGGGGCGTCTGCAAGGGCGCCCCGCACAAATTTTGAGTCCGCTTCGCACAGCATCATCCTCGGTGATTGCGTCGCCGAGATGTCGAAGCTTCAGGCAGGTTCGGTCGACCTCGTGTTCGCCGATCCACCCTACAATCTCCAGCTCAAGGGCGATCTGAAGCGCCCCGACGAGTCCCACGTTGACGCCGTCAACGACGACTGGGACAAGTTCGATTCGTTCTCCGCCTATGACGATTTCACCCGCGCCTGGCTGCTTGCCGCCCGCCGCGCGATGAAGCCGTCGGCGACGATCTGGGTGATCGGCTCCTATCACAACATCTTCCGCGTCGGCGCGATCATGCAGGACCTCGGCTTCTGGCTCCTGAACGACATCGTCTGGCGCAAGTCGAACCCGATGCCGAATTTCCGCGGCCGCCGCTTCACCAACGCGCACGAGACCATGATCTGGGCCGCGCGCGACGAGAAGGCCAAGGGCTACACGTTCAACTACGAGGCACTGAAGGCCGCGAACGAGGACGTGCAGGCACGGTCCGACTGGCTGATCCCGCTATGCACCGGCGAGGAGCGCCTCAAGGGCGCCGACGGCAAGAAAGTGCATCCGACGCAGAAGCCGGAAGGCCTGCTCGCGCGCGTGCTGCTGTCGTCGTCAAAGCCCGGCGATCTCGTGATCGATCCCTTCAACGGCACCGGCACCACCGGCGCGGTCGCAAAGCGCCTCGGCCGTTCCTATATCGGCTTCGAGCGCGACAAGACCTATGCCAGGGCGGCAGAGGCGCGCATCGCCGCGGTCGAGCCGCTGCCGGAAGAAAGCCTCGCCCCGTTCATGACCGCGCGCGAAGCGCCACGGGTCGCGTTCTCGGAGCTGATCGAGCGCGGCATGATCATGCCCGGCACGAAACTGTTCGACGCCAAGAAGAAGCTCGGTGCACTCGTGCGTGCCGACGGCGCGATCATGTTCGGCGACAAGGTCGGCTCGATCCATCGCATCGGCGCCGTGGCGCAAGGTGCGCAAGCCTGCAACGGCTGGACCTTCTGGCACGTCGAGACCAAGAAGGGTCTCAAGCTGATCGACGAGCTGCGCGCCGAGATCCGCGCGGGCATGGGGGCGGAGTAGTTTTCTCCGCGGTCCCGTAGGGTCGGTAAAGCGAAGCGTGCCCACCACCTAGAATGCCGCAAGCGACGCGGTGGGCACGGCGCTTCGCGCCTTTGCCCACCCTACGGCTCCTTGAATGCGGCCACGGCCAGGACTAGAATTCACCGATCAGCCCCCGTCCTGACCGGTCCGGCTCCCATGCGACGACAGTCCGAGACATTGCTGCTGGTGCCGCTGCTGCCGATCTTCCTGCTCGGCATGTTTCCGATGTTCCTGATCGCCCTGCTCGGCTTTTTCGGCCTCGCCATCTTCGGCGTGCTGGTGGTCTGCGTGGGGCTCGCCAGCAGCAACGAGGCGCATGACACTTTCAATCACGACGTCATCGTGCACGGCTATGCGCGCGGATCGGAGCGCAAGGCACGGGCCTCCGACATGCATCTCGCCACCCGGCTCGGGCTGCGCCTTGAGGCCGTGGGCGCGGCCATGGTGATTACGGCGGCGATCGGCCTTTGTTACGCCGGCTGATCTGCGCACCACGCAGATACCGCCCGGCAAACTCGCCGGTTGCGCTCTCCGACGAGGTTCAGGCAAGACAAGGCCGCCAGCGGCAATGACGCTGCGTTCGCTCTTGGCCACCAGACACTCGGGAGATGATCGATGCTCAAATTCTATTTCAACGGGTCACCGAACCCGACCAAGGTCGCGCTTTATCTGGAAGAGGCCGGCCTGCCCTTCGAGCCGGTCAAGATCGACACCCGCACGGGCGAGCAGTTCACGCCGGACTATCTGAAGATCAATCCGAACGGCAAGGTGCCGGCGATCGACGACAACGGCACCATCGTGTTCGACTCGAACGCCATCCTGCTCTACCTCGCCGAGAAGACCGGCAAGTTCCTCCCCGCCGCCAACGTCCGCGGCGAGACGCTGTCATGGCTGATGTTCATCGCCACCGGCGTCGGGCCGTATTCGGGTCAGGCCGTGCACTTCAAGCATTTTGCGCCGAAGGACCAGAACCACGACTACGCCCATAACCGCTACCAGTACGAGACCGATCGCCACTACAAGATTCTCGACGCGCACCTCAAAGGCCGCCGCTACATGGTCGGCGACAGCTATTCGATCGTCGACATGGCGCTGTGGGGCTGGGCGCGGATGGTGCCGTTCAAGCTCGGCGATGATGCGTTTGCGCGCTACCCGAATGTGAAGCGGTTGGTGGACGAGATCTCGGCGCGGCCGGCGGCCGCACGCGCGATCGCCCTGAAGGACAAGTTCACCTTCAAGGCCGAGATGGACGACGAGGCCCGCAGCAACATGTTCAAGCACATGACGACCAAGGTCGCCTGATCGTCCACACCTTCGGCTCGGGTCCACGCGCATGCGCGTGGACCTTTGCTTTTGTGATGCCCGCGCCGCTCAGGCGGCGTGGACCGAGCTCAGGAACCTGGCGACCTCTTGCTTCAGGCGGTTGCTGTCTGAAGACAGCGAACGCGCCGCCGAGAGCACCTGCGAGGAGGCCGATCCGGTCTCGGAGGCGCCGCGCTGCACGTCGCCGATATTGGTCGAGACGCGCTGCGTGCCGTGAGCGGCCTGCTGGACGTTGCGGGAGATTTCCTGTGTGGCAGCACCCTGCTGCTCCACGGCCGCCGCGACCGTCGACGAGATTTCCGACAGCCGCTCGATGGTGCCGCTGATCTCCCGGATGGAGCCAACCGATTCCTCCGTCGCGGCCTGGATGCCGGAGACCTGCTGGGCGATCTCGCCCGTGGCCTTCGCCGTCTGCTCGGCCAGCGCCTTGACCTCGGAGGCGACCACGGCAAAGCCGCGTCCGGCCTCGCCGGCGCGCGCGGCCTCGATGGTGGCGTTCAGCGCCAAGAGGTTGGTCTGGCCGGCAATCGTGCTGATCAGCTCGACCACGTCGCCGATGCGGGCGGCGGCCTTGGAGAGCTCGCCGACCCGCTCGTTAGTCCGGCTCGCCTGCCCCACCGCCTCGTTGGCGATGCGGGCGGATTCCTGCACCTGGCGGGCAATCTCGCGGACCGAGGAGGAGAGCTCTTCGGTGGCGGACGCGACCGCCTGCACGTTGGCCGAAGCCTCCTGAGACGCGCTGGCGACCTCAGTGGACAGGCCATGGGCCCGCGAGGCGGTCGTGGTCAGGGTGCCGGCGGAGGCCTCCAGTTCGTTCGACGCCGATGACACGGTGTCCACGATCTCGCCGACCGCCTGCTCGAACTGGTCGGCGAGCCGGACCATGTCGGCCTTGCGGCTCTCCGCCTGGCGCGCCTCGATCTCGGTCTGCTCCGTGCGCAGGCGTTCGGTGTCGATCATGTTGGTCTTGAACACCTCGATCGCCTTGGCCATGTCGCCGATCTCGTCGGCCTTGCCGCGTCCGGGAATCTCGACCTCGAGATTGCCGCCGGCCAGCAGCCCCATCGCGCGCGTCATCGACGTCAGGGGACCGACGATGCTGCGGGCAATCAGGAACGCGACGATCAATCCGAACAGGGTGGCAAGGCCGCCCGCGATCTCCTGCACGCTCGTCGTGCCGTCAATCACGGCTTCTGCCTGGCTGCGCGACTCCTTGTAGTCCTTCTTCAAGGCGGTTTCCGCGACCTTGAGCTTGGCGATGCTGTCGACGATCAGGGGCGCGAGGTTCTTGTGATAGATCTCGTCGGCCTGGAGCATCGCCGCCGACGTCGTCTCGAACGCGGATTTGTAGATTCCAAGCGAGGTCTTCACCGGCGTGAGCGTGGTTCGCAATTCCGTCGCCTGCGGGCTCTTTTCGAGCGCCGAGAGGCGCTGCGACGCCCTGTCCACATTGGTTCTGAAGTTGGCGGGCCCCTTGGTGTCGCGCAGGGCCAGGAAACGCCAGTTCGCGATCTGGACGAGAAGCAGCCTGGATTCGAGGTCCGCAACGAGGGCCGCGGTGTCTTCGTCGACGGCGGCGCGCGCCACATCGACCAGCTTGCCCATCTTGACGGTCAGTTCGTCACCGCTCGGCAGCAGCGTCGCCTTGCCCGTCCGCGCCTCGTTGACGGCGTCGCCGAGATTGTCACGCAAGCTTCGCATTTTTGCGATGTCGGTGATCAGGTCGTTGTAGAGCTTCCGCCGCTCCTCGGAGAGCGTCCCCTGCGCCCCGACCTTCAACAGTTCGGTCGCCGCGGTCTCCCGCTCGGCGGCCTCCTTCATCGCAGGCTCGCTGCCGTCATAGACGTATCGCAGATTGGCCCGCTGGATGGCCTGGAGATGGGCCGAGATCTCCAGCACCCGCGCGGTGCTGTCCGAAAGGGCGGATTGTCGTGAGACCTGGTCCTGCACGGACCGCAAATTCCAGATGGCGACCACCGCCATCACGAGACCAACCGCCACCAAGGCCATGAAGCCTGCGTACAGGCGTCCCCTGATCCGCAAACGAAAGTTCGGCATTCCCACTGTCCACCCAGATGCATGTGAATTCGGGCGGACGCACGACTCCTGCGATCGTCACGGCCACCCCCGGCACCCGCGAGTCGCTTTTCGGCACCCACGCTGCACCGCGACACAATGGAGGACACTTGTTAATTGAACCTTCCGATTTTTCGCGCATGTGTGCGCAGGCCCACACAAGACCTGCTGATTTTATCGGCAGCGGCGCGAGGTTTCGGCGCGAGGCCCGCAGCCGCATGCAGAGCGCTGCATGCGGCCGCCGGGATGGAGGTTTATTGGGCGACCGTCCCCTGCAATTTGCCGAGCGCGTTCTCGACGACTTCCAGCGTGTAGGGCTTCTGGACCACCGGCGCGGACGCCAGCTCTTCCGGGATCGGCGCGCGCTCGCCATAGCCGGTCGCGAACATGAAGGGCACGCCGATCTCCTTCAGCTTCTCGGCCACCTTGATGCTGCTCTCGTTGCCGAGGTTGAGATCGAGCAGCGCAAAACCCGGACGCGTGCGCTCGATCGCGCGCAACGCCTGGTCGACGCTCGCCGCAGTATCGACATGGCGGGCCCCGAGATCGAGCAGGATGACTTCCGCCGCCATGGCGATGATCAGATTGTCCTCGACGATCAGTGCCGTCTCGGAAATTCGCGGACGGGCGGGTTGCTGCTCCTCGACGCGCATGGCGGCTCCTGCGATTGATGGTACCAGTTCGACGAAATTGGGCGGGATGACGAATTTGGCCTGGACGCCCAGCAGGTCGAAGCGGATTTCGGCTTCGCCCTTGAGGTCGAACGGCACCGAGCGCTCGATGATGGTGGTGCCGAAGCCGCGGCGCGACGGCGGCTGCACCGGCGGCCCGCCGCTCTCCTTCCACTCGATCTCGAGGCTCGAATTCGGATCGAGCCGCCAGACCACCTCGACCTGGCCGGTGGAATCCGCGAGCGCGCCGTATTTGGCGGAATTGGTCATCATCTCGTGCACGACCAGCGCCAGCGTCGCGAACGCCTTGGGATCGAGCGCGACGTCGGGCCCGCCCATCTTCACGCGGCCGGCGCGCGCGCCGAGATAGGCGCCGGCCTCGGACTCGACCAGCGAGCGCAGCGCAACCGGGGCCCAGTTGAGATTGGTGATCTGGTCGTGGGCACGGGCCAAGGCCTGGACGCGGCCGCCGAGCACGCCGGCGAACTCCTCGACCGAAGTGGCGGTGTCCTTGCTTTGCGCGACCAGCGCGCGGACGAGGCTCAAGATATTGCGGACGCGGTGATTAAGCTCGGCGATCATCAGCTCCTGCCGCTCCTGCGCGCCGCGACGCTCGCGGGCCGCAAGGTCGGACAGTTGCAGGATCACTTCGAGCAGCGTGACGCGCAGGCTTTCGGCGATGCGGATGTCGGCCGTGGACCACGGTTTCGACTGACCCGCCACCGTTTCCTGCCAGAGCTCAAAGCTCTTGCGCGGCGTCAGCCGCGGTCCGTTCGGTCCCTCGTCATAGACCTTGTCGGGCGCGCCCGCCCAGTTCACCGAGCGCACGACCTCGCGCCGGAAGAAGATCAGGCAATCGCGCGGCGTCCGCGAGATCGGAATGGCGAGAAATCCCGCCGCGCGGTCGCGAAAGGACTGGCCGGCAGCATAGACCTTGGCAATCTCGGCACTGGCGAAAATCCGTCCCGGCGAGGTCCGGTTGATGAAGGCGACCAGCTCCTTCACCTCGTCCTCGGTCGGCGTCTGGCCCTGAAGCGTGATCTTGTTGTCGGACCACACCGCCACGCCGTCGCAATCGATCATCCCACGATAGTCGCCCAGGAAGTCGACGATCGCGCGCCGGCTGTGCTCGTGCGAGGCCGCGGTCTCGATCAACCTCTCCTGCACCTGGTGAGCGCGCATCTCATAGGCGACATCGCCCTCACGCTCGCGCCCCTCCACGATCCAGGAGAACATCTGCCCGAACAGCTCGGACGCGGTGCGCTTCTCGAACGAGATGTAGCGCGGCGAATAATGATGGCAGGCGAACAGGCCCCACAGCTTGCCGTCGCGCAGGATCGACACCGACATCGAGGCCCCGACGCCCATGTTGCGTAGGTATTCGATGTGGATCGGCGAGACCGAGCGCAGCACGCTCATGGAGAGATCGAGCAGCCCCGCATTGTGCGTGGCCGTCGAAAACAACGCGGCCGGTGTCGAATTGATATCGGCGATGATGCGCAGCCAGTTGCGCTGATAAAGGATGCGGGCCTGTTTGGGGATGTCGGAGGCCGGATAGTGCAGGCCGAGGAACCGTTCGAGGCCGGCTTCCGCAGCTTCAGCGATCACTTCGCCCGATCCGTCCGGGTGAAACTGATAGACCATGACGCGGTCGAAGCCGGTCAAGACCTTGAGCTGGCGCGCCGCCTCGCGGGCGAGCTCGGTCATGCCGCGGGTCTTGCGGATTCGCTCCAGCATCAGGCGGACGAGCTCGCCGGAATTGACGCCGGGCTCGCTGACGCTGGGCTCTGCCTCGATGACCAGATAGACGCCGGAGAAGTGGATGGAGAGATCGTAAGGCGGCTTGCCGGCCTGGAGCTCGACACCGAACATGCGCTCGGTCGTATCGGGGCCGCTGAGATGATCGACGCGGCTGCGAATGGTCTCGACGGCGGCTTCCGAGATGACGCGCGACAGCGGCTGCTGGAGCAGGTCGGCGACGTCAGTTCCGAGAAAGCTGCCCACATTGTCGGAGGCCATGCAGATCGTGAAATCCGACAGCACCGTGAGCAGGAAGCCGAACGGCTGGACGCTGCCGGGAATGTGGATCGGCTCGCGATCGCAATTGGTGAGATTGACCGCCTCGTTCATGCGCGGTCCGCCGCCTGCTCGAAGGCCGCGAAGGCGAGACGCGCCGACTCGATCGTCTCGTCCTCGTCGCAAGCCTCTTCGTTTTGAAGCTTTGCCAGAAAGCTCTGCCAGAGCCGTTTGCCCGCGCCATGGCTGAGATAGGAGGTGGCCTCGCCGATGCGCGGATCGCCCGCATCCGCGACCGCCTTCAGCAGAAACTTTGCGCCGAGCCGGGAGCCCTCCAGAACATACAACGTGCCGAGCATGCCACTGCGCGTCAGCGGCGCCACGGACACGGTGGATTGCGCGGCGCTGCCGAGCTGCGCGAGATCCGCCGCGATCGCGGCGCTGCGCGCCCGCTCCCGCCAATCCGGAAACATCTTGGCGACGCCAGCCTGCACAAGCGCAGATTCGAGCGGAAGAAGTGCGCCGGCGCTGGCTTGCAGGAAGCGGCGGTAACCGGACAGGACTGTGAGGTCGAACGACGAAAGCTGCGCATCGAGCTCCCGGTGCGCATTCGCGGTCGCATCTCTCAATCGTTCGCGGAGTCCGGAAAAGCTGCGGCCCACCTGTGTTGAAACGTCCGAAACCCCAGCCAGCATGAAATTTCCCAAACGCGTGCGATGCCCGGGGCGCGATTGCCCCGGAAACGGGCAAACGCCCGGCGGAACCCGAAGGTTCCGCGGGCTACGATAAAATGGGGTAGGCAGCGCCTGGATCTCATCCGTTTGTCTAACTCCGTCGCACCGGTCTCCTCAGTTCGTACGCGATCTCCGCTCGGGTCATGCCGCAGTCCTGAAGCTCCCGGTCGCTCATGGCGGCGAGCTGGTACCGGGCCCGGGACCGCTCGCGCCTTGAACGGACGATGGCTGCCAGCCTGCGCCAGATCGACACGACCATGGCCGACCGGGGCGGACGACACCGGTCGGCGGACGAGATGGTCCTCAATCCGGCCAGCTCACGGCCCGTACGGGCGTCTGCGGAAACGGACCAAGCGCCTTCTCGGTCAGAACCGAGTCGCAATATTCCCGGATCTCCTTGATCTTCCCATCCTCGAGGCGGAACACCAGGCAATAGTCGTTGTCGTAACGCACGCCCTCGGGCGTGACGTTGTCGCCCTTGGCTTCGACGACGACGATATCGCCGTCGGCGATGAAGCGGTGGGCGACCGTGCGGGTCCGGTCGCGCAAGCGGGTGCGCACATAAGCGTGCAGATCGTTAAGGATAGACTGCTTGCCGGTGAAGGTGCGTGACCAGGAGTACTGGCCGGTCACGACCCATCTGGCATCGTCGGCAAGGCTCGCGGTGAACAGGGCCCGGTCGCGCGCGGCCGGATCGGGATTGGCGGCGGCGGCAAAGATATCCTGCATCAGTTTCTTGTTGGCGCTCGCGCTCATGGCGGCATCTCCGTTTGGTGGCAACACGGAGATCATCCCTGCTGGAGGAGAATTCTTCAAATCGATAGTAGATATGATATCTATTCGCCTCATGAATTTGAATTCGCTTGACCTCAATCTCCTGACCGCGCTCGACGCGCTGCTGCGGGAGGCCAATGTCAGCCGGGCCGCGCTTCGGATCGGCCTGTCGCAACCGGCCGCGAGCCACGCGTTGCAACGCCTGCGCGACATCTTCGGCGATCCGCTGCTGGTGCGCACCGGCGCGCGCATGGAGCTGACGCCGCGGGCGCAAGCGCTCCGCGCACCGCTGGCCCAGGCGCTCGACCAGGTGCGCGGGCTGTTCATGCCCGACGACTTCGACGCCGCGCGCAGCGAGCGGCAATTCCGCCTGATGATGCCGGATCTCGCGGTCGAGCTGCTGATGCCGCCCTTGATGGAGAAGGTGACGCGGGCCGCGCCCAACGTCCGCATCGACGTCGTACCGTGGCGGGGCCCTGCGATCTTTCACGCCGAGTTCGCCCGCACCATCGACCTCGTGATCTCGATCGGAAACGCGTTCAAGGGCTTTCACCGCCAGTTGCTCTACACCGACAGCGACGCGCTGGCGGTGCGGCGCAGCCATCCGATTGGACCCAAGCTGAAGCGGCGCGAGACGTTCCTGGCGGCACGCCATGTCGGCGTGATCATCCGCGGCCAACCGGAGGATCTCATCGACACCTGGCTGCGGACCAAGGGCATCGAGCGGCACATTTCGCTCGTCGTGCCAGGTTATCTCGAAGCGCTGCACGTCGCCGCCCGCACCGACCTCGTCGCCTTCGTGCCGCGCCGGCTGATCGCGGCGCTGTCGAAACAACTCGGCCTCGTGACGGTGACGCCGCCGCTCGACCCGGGGATCGACGAGCAGTTCATGTTCCATCCGACCCGCGCTCAGATGGATCCGGGATCGATCTGGCTCAGGCGGCTGATGCTGGAGACGGGCCGGGAATTGGAGCAAGCCAAGCGCAAGCTATCGTAGGGTGGGCAAAGCGAAGCGTGCCTACCACCTCTTCGTACAACTTGGAAAGATGGTGGGCGCGGCGCTTTGCGCCTTTGCCCACCCTACAAGAGCTACGTTCCTACGCCTTCTGCGCGTCCATCACCTTGCGCACGGCGGGGCGGTCTGACATGCGCTTGAAGTGATCGGCGATCTTCGGCGTGGCGTTGATGTCGACGCTGTCACCCTCGAGCCAGAGCGAGAGCGTGTGGAGGTAGGGATCGCAGATCGTGAACTGCTCGCCCATCACCCAGGGACCTTTGAACATCTTCCGCTCGATCAAGGAGAAGCAGGCGCCCATGGTCTTCGGCACCATCGCCTTCATGTCGGCGAACGAGCTCTCCTGCGTCGCCCAGCGCGCGCCGCGCATCTTGTGGGCATGGTTGATGTGCGCGGTCGAGCAGAGATAGGAATTGAACGACTGCGCTTGCGCGAAATCGAAGGGATCGTCGAGCGGGGCGAGCTTCGCCTTGGGGAAGGTCTGCGCGATGTAGGCCAGCATCGCAGGCGTCTCGGTCAGCACGCCGCGATCGGTCACCAGCGCGGGCACGCGGCCCTTCGGGTTGATGGCGAGATAGTCCGGGCTGTTCTGCTGGTTATCCTTGAAGCTCAGCCGCTCGGCCGTGTAGTCGGCGCCAGCCTCCTCCAGGGTCATGTAGGTGGCGAGCGCGCAGGTGCCGGTGGCGTAGTAGAGCTTGAGCATGTCGGACCTCATGGGAAAATTGGAAACTAACGGCTGCGGGCCGCCAGGTCCATAGCACGACGTTCTCCGCACCTTTGCTCTTCGCAGTTGCCCACCGCCGTCCGCCTGTGCCAAGACGCCCGCAATCGGAGGGGTTTGTCATGACCGTACTCATCGCCGGCGGCGGCATCGGCGGGCTGACGCTTGCGCTCAGCCTGCACGAAATCGGCGTTCCCGTAAAAGTGTTCGAGAGCGTCGCGGAGCTGAAGCCGCTCGGCGTCGGCATCAACGTGCTGCCGCACGCGGTACGCGAGCTGATCGAGCTCGGGCTGATGGACAGGCTGGACGCCAGCGGCGTGCGGACCCGCGAGCTCGCCTATTTCTCCAAGCACGGCAAGCCGATCTGGAGCGAGCCGCGCGGGCTGGAAGCCGGCTACAAATGGCCGCAATTCTCGATCCATCGCGGCACGCTGCAGCAGCTGCTGCTCGACACCGCGGTCGAGCGGCTCGGCCGCGACAACATCCTGACCAGCCATCATCTGACCGGCTGGACCGAGACGGCAAACGGCGTGCGCGCCGACTTCATCGACAGGGCGACCGGCAAGGCCGCCGGCAGCTACGACGGCGCGATCATGATCGCCGCCGACGGTATCCATTCCGCCGCGCGAGAAAAGCTCTATCCGAACGAAGGTCCGCCGATCTGGAACGGCCGCATCCTCTGGCGCGGCGTGACGCCTTCCAAGGCTTTCCTCACCGGCCGCACCATGATCATGGCCGGCCACGAGATCCTGAAATTCGTCTGCTATCCGATCTCGAAGGCGCCGGATGCGGCCGGCAATCATCTGATCAACTGGGTCGCCGAACGCCACATGCCGCCGACCTATCAGTGGCGGCGCGAGGACTATAACCGCACCGCGCGGCTGGAAGAGTTCCTGCCCTGGTTCGAGAGCTGGCAGTTCGACTGGCTCGACGTGCCCGGCCTGATCAGGAACTGCCCGCACGCCTACGAATATCCGCTGGTCGACCGCGATCCGGTGTCGCAATGGACTTTTGGCCGCGTCACATTGATGGGCGATGCCGCGCATCCGATGTACCCGATCGGCTCGAACGGCGCCTCGCAGGCGATCCTCGATGCCCGCACCATCACCCGCGAGATCCTGGCGCATGGCCCAACGACTGCGGCGCTGCTGGCCTATGAGGCCGAGCGGAGGCCGGCGACCACCGACCTCGTCCTGCTCAACCGCAAGAACGGACCCGAGCAGGTGATGCAGCTCGTCGAAGAGCGCGCGCCCGGCGGCTACGACGTCGTCACCGACGTGCTGTCGCAGAAAGAGCTGGAGGATATCGCAGCGAACTACAAGCGCGTCGCGGGGTTCCAGGTGGAAGCGCTGAACGCGAAGCCGCCGATCGTGAGCAAGGACGCCCGCGCGAGGGCGTGAGTTTGCCGGAGAGGCAGATGCCAGTTGATGCGCCCTCCCCCCTTGTGGGAGAGGGCAGCGACGCTGGCAGACACGGACACACCCGGGTGAGGGTTTGTCTCCGCACATTCATCTCGCTATTTGAATCCGCGGAGAGATACCCCTCATCCGGCGCTTCACGCCACCTTCTCCCACAACAAGTAGAGAAGGAAGAGCAGTGCGCGGCCAGCTATTTGCCCACCACCCTCGCCGCCTCCAGCAATCGCTCGCTCGCGGTTGCCGTCGCCAGCACCGTGCCGTCTTCGGCCATCAGCTTCGCCTCGACGAACGCAATCGTCCTGCCGAGCTGCGTCACCTTGGCCTCACCGACGATCGGGCCGGGCTTTGCGGGGCTGAGGAAATTCACGGTCATGCTGATGGTGGTGGTGTAGAGCCGGCCCTCGCTCATCACCAGGACCGCAGGCCCCATCGTATCGTCGAGCATGGCCGAGAGCATGCCGCCCTGGATAAAACCCGCCGGGTTGCAGAATTCGGGCTTGCCATCGAAGCCGAGCCTGATCCAGCCGTCCTCGGGACGGGCATCGAGCAGGCTCCATCCCAACAGCTCGGCGCAGGGCGGCCTCTTGAAGTTGTCGAGCGCAGTCTTGACCATGCGGACCTCCGTTGCCCTCGACAGATAGCGTAGGCCTGCTGACACCATCATGGCAGCAGGCGATCCGCCGCAGCGCAGCACTCCGGGGAAATACGGAAAGACATGCGGATTTAGGGCATTCCGCACGGGCCTTAAGGCCCCCTCAACCAACAGGCTTCACGACCGATTCAATACGATCCAATCGAGCAATTCGCCGGTAAGCGGTTGGAAGTTACGACATGGGACAAGCGACGGTGAACCGGAGCCTTTCCATGCGTGCCCTTTTGCAGCAGGCCGCGAACCGCCTGCACGCGATCGAAGACCATCTGACGGTGCGGACGCAGATCGCTGCGGCGGTGGCGGCGATGTCCATCGTGCTCGTGGGCACGTTAGCTGCCGGCGCCGCACTCGTGAGCTACAGAAACACCGCCGCACTCATTGAAAGCAGCGTCGCAGGCATAGCATCCAGCGCCTCCGGCCGGCTCGACCGCTTCATGGCGACGCGCCAGCAGGAGATGAAGCTGTTCGCGGAGCTGCAACCGATGAAGGGAACCTGGCAGGGTGATCCGGCTGCGCTGCGCAGCTCGCTGGAAGACCTCCAGCGCTCGTTCTCCGAATTCACCTGGATCGGCTTTGCCGACGTCCAGGGCAACGTCGTCGCCGCCACCGGCGGCCTGTTGCAAGGCAAGTCTGTGGCCGCACGTCCCTGGTTCAAGCAAGGTCTTGAAAGGGTCGCCGTCGGCGACGTGCACGAGGCCGTCCTGCTGTCCTCGCTGCTGACGCAGCGCGCCAACAACGAGCCCTATCGTTTCGTCGACATCGCCGTCCCCGTGCACGATGCTAGCGGCAAGCTGCTCGGGGTGCTCGGCGGTCATCTGAGCTGGGATTGGGCCAGCAATCTGATCAGGGACGTCGAAGCCAACGACGGCAATACGGACACGACGCTCTCGATCCTCAGCAAGGGCGGCATGGTCCTGCTCGGCCCGCAGAAAGAGACGATCCGGTATGGCGGCGACGAACTCGCCGGCCTTCTGAAGACCGGCGTCGGCACCTTCCGCGAGACAGCGGACGGCCAGCAGATGCTGACGGCATTCCACGTCGGCAAGGGTCACCGCGACTATCAGGGACTGAACTGGATCGTCACCGCGAGCCAGCCGGCGAGCGTGGCGCTGGCGGCTGCCATCTCCTCGGCGCAAATGATCTTGGCAATCGGTGCGGCCACCGCGCTGATCGCGCTGTCACTGGCCGTGCTGGTGTCGCGACGGATCGCGGCGCCGATCATCGCCATCACGCGGGAAGCGGACCGCATCGGACGCGCCCATGGCCCGACCATGCTCGCGCGGCAGAGCGGCTCGGCCGAGGTCGTGCAGCTCTCGCGCGCGCTGCGCTCGCTGCTGCGCCGCATCGGCCTTGCCGAGGAGCGCACCAGGGAAGCCGAGATGCGCGCGACCGAGAATGCGATGCAGCTCCAGGAGGACATGCTGAAGCTGCGCCAGCTCGCCGAAACAGATTTCATGACCGGCCTGATGAACCGCCGTTCGTTCCTCGCCGTCGCCGACGATACCGTCGCGTTCTGCCGCCGCTACAAGCGCAACATGGCGACGCTGATGATCGATATCGATCATTTCAAGAAGATCAACGACACCCATGGCCACGCCGCCGGCGACGACGCCATCAAGAGCATCGCCGAGATCATCGGCCAGTCGATCCGGACCACCGACAAGGCGGCCCGCTTCGGCGGCGAGGAGTTTGTGGTGCTCTTGCGCGAGATCGATCAGGAGACCGCAATCCTGCTCGCGGACCGTATCAGGACGTCGATCGCGGCCGCGACGGTGCGCCACGGCGACACCGTCATCCCCGTCACCGTCTCGGTCGGGCTTGCTCTGTTCGACGAGAGTGACCGGGACGTGCAGGACGTCATCGAACGCGCCGATCAGGGCCTCTATGTCGCCAAGAAAACGGGGCGCAACCGCACTTTCCTGATGCCGGCGACCGACGAGCGGGCGGCGCGCGCCGCCTGAGAGCTCAGCCCAGCGCATGCGCGATCACCTTGCGCATGACGTTGGGCAGCGCCTCATCGGCGAGGGTCGCGATCGGCACCCAGCGCATGCCGGCGGGCGGGCGCGTACGGGCTTCGGCCTTTGCCGCATAGACCACGAGCTCCAGCGGGAAATGCGTGAAGACGTGGGTGACCACACCGACCTTGCGCTGCCAGCGCGACAGCCCCTTCAGTTCCGGCGCCTGCTGTTTTGCGGTCGCGTCTTCCTGTCCGGCGAGCCAGTCCGAGCCGGGCACTTCGGTCATGCCGCCGAGCAGACCCTTCTCGGGCCTCGAGCGGACAAGCAGTTCGTCCCCGCGCGTGATGACGAAGGCGGCGCCGCGCCGCAACGTCCCGCTCTTCTTCGGCGCCTTGCGTGGAAACGTCTCCTGCGTGCCCTGCGCGCGCGCCGTGCAATCCTCGTTCAGCGGACATAACGAGCAGGCCGGCTTCTTGGGCGTGCAGATCGAGGCGCCGAGATCCATCAGTGCTTGTGCACTATCGCCGGCGCGGGAATTGGCAAGCAGCGTCGCTGCCAGTTGCTGGATCCGCGGTTTTGCCTGCGGCAGCTCCTCCTCGACCGCGAACAGGCGCGACACCACGCGCTCGATGTTGCCGTCGACGGGCATGGTGCGGCGGTCGAACGCGATCGCCGCAATCGCCGCCGCCGTATAGGGCCCGATGCCCGGCAGCGCGCGCAAGCCCGCTTCGGTGTCGGGAAAGAAGCCGCCATGGTCCCGCATCACCGCGACCGCGCAGGCATGGAGATTTCGCGCGCGGGAATAGTAGCCGAGCCCGGCCCACATCCGCAGCACGTCATCCTGCGAGGCCCGCCCCAGCGCCGTGACGTCAGGCCAGCGCGCGACGAATTTTTCGAAATAAGGGCCGACCGCCTTGACCGTGGTCTGCTGGAGCATGATCTCCGACAGCCAGACGCGGTAGGGATCCGACGCCTCGCCGGGCATCGCGCGCCAGGGCAGACGGCGGCGATGGCGGTCGTACCAGGCGAGCAGCAGCTGCGGGCGCGGCGACGCTTCCGGCTGCACGGGTTCCGGCTTGGCCTTGAGGGCGGACTTGAGGCTCATGCCCTCACTGTAACCACGTCGCGCCGGCCTCTCCACGTCATGCCCGCGCTCGTCGCGGGCATCCACGTCTTTCTTCGCGGCGGGGAGCCCTTGGATCGCGCCGGGGTGCTATAAGGGTCCATGTCCAAATTCCCTCCCAAACCCGGTCCCATCAGCGCCAAGCCGCTGTCGCTCCTGCTCAACGACGTTTTTGCCGAGGCCTATGCGAAGCAGGGTTTTGCCGCGCGCGAGCTGGTGACGCGGTGGGCGCAGATTGCCGGGCCGGAGATCGCGGCCCATGCCGAGCCGCTGAAGATGCAATGGCCGCGGCCGGTCGAGGGCCAGCCGCAGGAGCCGGCGACCCTGGTGCTGCGGGTCGAGGGGCCGATGGCGCTGGAGATCCAGCATTCGGCCGACGTCATCCTGGAGCGGGTCAACCGCTTCTTCGGCTGGAGCGCGGTCGGCAAGCTCGCCTTCCGCCAGGCCCCCCTGTCCCGGCCCCGGCAGCGGCCGCGACCCGGCCCGCCGGACCCCAAATCGGTGGCCAAGGTGGCGGAAAGCCTGGGGGACATCGAAGATGAAGAATTGAAGACGGCGCTGGCCCGGCTCGGGGCCGCCATCAAGCGAAATTGAGCCTCATTCCGCCGCTAATCTGGACCCGTCCTTGCCGCTCGCCATTGCCTCAAACGACGTTTCAAGCTAGCGACAGGCCGCCCGGGCGGGAACTCGATAAAACCCCTGGGGCGACACCACGCCAATCCCGGGAGCCGACCTTGATCATCACCCGCCGCGCCTTCACCACGATGCTGTCGCTGACCGGGCTTGCCGCGCTCGCCGGGTTGTCGCCGCTGCGGTTCATCTCCGAAGCGATGGCGCAGGCCGCCGCCGACGTCGCCAAGCCCGTATCGCTGCCCGACATGGCGCTGGGCCCGAAGGAAGCCGCCGTCACCATCACGGAATACGCCTCGATGACCTGCCCGCACTGCGCAGCGTTCAACGAGCAGGTGTTCCCCAAGATCAAGTCGGAATACATCGACACCGGCAAGGTGCGTTACGTCTTCCGCGAGTTCCCGCTCGACATCAAAGCGGCCGCCGGCTCGATGCTGTCGCGCTGCATCGCCAATGGCGACGCGCCGAAATACTTCGCCGTCACCGACATGCTGTTCCGCCAGCAGAGCGACTGGGTGATGAAGAACACCACCGAGACCCTGACGCGGATCGGCAAGCAGGCCGGCCTCACCCAGCAGCAGGTCGAGGCCTGCCTGAAGGACCAGGCGCTGCTCGACAAGATCGCCGCCGACCAGAAATATGCCAGCGACGTGCTGAAGGTGGATTCGACGCCGACCTTCTTCATCAACGGCGAGAAGATCAAGGGCGAGACCTCGTTCGAAGAATTCGCCAAGAAGATCAATCCGCTGCTGAAGAGCTGATTCGCTCGTCAAGATTCTGATTCGCATCTCGAAAGCCGTAGCTTTCCCGGCATAAATCCCTTGGGAAAAGCGGCTTTCGCCGGTTGCCCTTGCGGCGCACCGCGGCCATTGTCCAGCCGCATGAGGCGCCTCGCGCGACTCACCCAGAGAGTGACATTGCCTTCCATGGTATTGTCCCGGCAGGGGGATTCGCGCCTGCCAACAGAGATGCGTGCTTATGAAAATCACCCGCCTGCGCCTTCACGGCTTCAAGTCCTTCGTTGAAGCAACGGACTTCGTCATCGAGCCCGGCCTGACCGGTGTGGTCGGACCCAACGGCTGCGGCAAGTCGAATCTCGTCGAAGCGCTGCGCTGGGCGATGGGTGAGACCTCGTACAAATCGCTGCGCGCTGCGGACATGGACGCGGTGATCTTCGCCGGCTCCGGCAACCGTCCCGCGCGCAACCACGCCGAAGTGACGATGACGATCGACAACACCGATCGCACCGCGCCGGCGGCGATGAACGACAGCCAGCTTCTCGAAATCTCCCGCCGCATCGAGCGTGAAGCGGGCTCGGTCTATCGCATCAACGGCCGCGACGTCCGCGCCCGCGACGTGCAGATCCTGTTCGCGGACGCCGCCACCGGCGCGCGCTCGCCGGCGCTCGTCCACCAGGGCAAGATCGGCGAGATCATCCAGGCCAAGCCCGAGCAGCGCCGCCGTGTGCTGGAAGATGCTGCCGGCGTCGCAGGCCTGCACGCCCGCCGCCACGAGGCCGAGCTGCGGCTGAAGGCCGCCGAAACCAACCTCACCCGCGTCGAGGACGTGATCGGCCAGCTCTCCGGCCAGATGGAAGGCCTGAAGAAGCAGGCCCGTCAGGCCGTGCGCTATCGCGAGGTCGCGGCCAAGGTCCGCAAGGCCGAAGCCACGCTGTTCCACCTGCGCTGGATCGGCGCGCATGCCGACGTCAACGAATCCGGCCAGACCCATGATCTCGCCGTGCGCGAGATGGCCGAGCGCACCCAGCACCAGGCCGAAGCCGCCCGCATCCAGGCGATCCGCGCTGCCGAAATGCCGGCGCTGCGCGATGCCGAAGCGCGCGCCGCGGCCGGGCTGCAGCGCCTGACCAATGCCCGCGAGCTGCTCGACCGCGAGGAAGAGCGCGCCAAGGAGCGCGTTGCCGAGCTCGAGCGCCGCCTCGCCCAGTTCGAAGGCGACATCTCGCGCGCCCAGCAGCAGACCATGGACGCCGACGTCGCGCTGCAGCGGCTCGACACCGAAGATGCCGAGTTGAAGGAAGAGATCAAGTCGCGGGTCGAGAAGCGCTCCGGCGTCGACGAGCGCGTCGGCGAAGCCGAGGCGGTGCTGACCGAAACCGAGCAGCAATTCGCCGAGCTCACCACCGCGCTCGCCGACCTCACCGCCAAGCGCAACCAGCTCGAGGCCAACGTCCGCACCCACCGCGACAAGCTCGCCCGGCTCGACCAGGAGATTTCGAATGTCGCGGCCGAGGAGCAGAAGCTCGCCGACGAAACCGGTGGCTTCGGCGATCTCGACGAGCTGACCGCAACGGTCGAGACCGCGGAGCAGACCCTTGCTGCTTCGGAAGCCGCCGCGCAGGCGAGCGAAGCCGCGCACGTTGCCGCGCGCCAGACACTGGAATCCTCGCGCTCGCCGCTGGTCGAAGCCGACAAGCGCGTGCAGCGTCTCGATACAGAAGCGCGCACGATCTCCAAGATCGTCAACGGCGAGACCAAGAACCTGTGGCCGCCGATCATCGACGGTATCACCGTCGATAAGGGTTTTGAGAAGGCGATCGGCGCCGCGCTCGGCGACGATCTCGACGCGCCGGTCGATCCGTCCGCACCGATGCGCTGGACCAATGCCGGCGTCACCGACGGCGATCCGGAGCTGCCCGAGGGCGTCGTGCCGCTCGCGAGCCACGTTCAGGCGCCCGCGGAGCTGGCGCGCCGCCTCGCGCAGATCGGCGTGGTGCCGCGCGAGCGAGGTGCCGAGCTGGTATCGCAGCTCAAGACCGGCCAGCGGCTGGTCTCGCCCGAAGGCGATGTCTGGCGCTGGGACGGCTTTGTCGCCGCAGCCCACGCCCCGACCGGCGCGGCTCGGCGCCTTGCCGAACGCGCCCGCCTCGTCGACATCGAGAACGAGCTGGAGCAGGCCCGCATCGACGCGCAGATCAAGCGTCAGGCGCTGGAGAATGCCGAGTCCGAGCTGCAGATGGCCGCCAGCACGGAAGGCGCTTCGCGCGAAGCCTGGCGCGCCGCCCAGCGCGAGCTGAACGTCGCGCGTGAGCGCCATGCCACGGCCGAGCGCGAGATCAGCCGCCGCGCCGCGCGCAAGGCGACGCTGTCGGAGGCGCACAGCCGTCTCGCCGCCGACCGTGCCGAGGCCGAGGCCGCCTACGAATATGCCGAGGCCGGCATCACCGAGCTGCCGTCGAGCGAGGACACCGAGACCCGTCTCGCCGCCGTCCGCAGCGACATCGAAGGCCATCGCCGCATGGCCGCGCAGGTCCGCGCCGAGGCGCAGGCGCTGGCGCGCGAGGCCGAGCTTGCCGACCGCCGCGTGCAGGCGATCCTCGCTGAGCGCACCGAGTGGCAGAACCGCAAGGAAAGCGCGGCCTCTCACATCGACACCATCCAGACCCGCATCACCGAGGTCTCGATCGAGCGCAGCGATCTCGAAAACGCACCGCAAGTGTTCGCCGAGAAGCGCAGCGCGCTGATCACCGAGATCGAATACGCTGAAAACGACCGCCGCATGGCCGCCGATGCGCTCGCCTCGGCCGAGACCGCGATGGCCGAAACCGATCGCGTCGCGAAATTGACCCTCGAAGCGCTCTCGAGCTCGCGCGAGGCCACCGCCCGCGCCGAGGAGCGCATGGAAGGTTCGCGGCGCCGGCTCGAGGACATCGAGCGCGAGATTCGCGACATGCTCGAAGTCGAGCCGCAGGCCGTTGCCGGCCTCGCCGAGATCGAGCCCGACGCGGAGCTGCCGCCGCTGCACGACATCGAGGAAGACCTCGAAAAGATGCGCCGCGACCGCGAGCGCCTCGGCGCAGTGAATCTGCGCGCCGAGGAAGAGCTGCGCGAGGTCGAGACCCAGCACACCGGCCTCGTCACCGAGCGCGATGACCTCGTTGAAGCCATCAAGCGGCTGCGCCAGGGCATCCAGAGCCTCAACAAGGAAGCGCGCGAGCGGCTGCTGACCTCGTTCGAGGTCGTGAACAACCACTTCAAGCGCCTGTTCGTCGAGCTGTTCGGCGGCGGCGAGGCCGCGCTGCATTTGATCGAGAGCGACGACCCGCTGGAAGCCGGTCTCGAAATCATCGCCAAGCCCCCGGGCAAGAAGCCGCAGACGCTGTCGCTGCTCTCGGGCGGCGAGCAGGCGCTGACCGCGATGGCGCTGATCTTCGCGGTGTTCCTCACCAACCCGTCGCCGATCTGCGTGCTGGACGAAGTCGACGCGCCGCTCGACGACCACAACGTCGAACGCTACTGCAACCTTCTGCACGAAATGACCGGCTCGACCGACACGCGCTTCATCATCATCACGCACAACCCGATCACGATGGCGCGGATGAACCGTCTGTTCGGCGTCACCATGGCCGAGCGCGGTGTCTCGCAACTGGTGTCGGTGAGCCTGGCCGAGGCGGTGGACATTCTCGACCAGAACGTGGCGTGAGGCAGCGGTCGCGCCACACCCATTGACGTCATCATCCGCCTTGTGCGCAAATTGCGCGCTGGAGCGGATGATCCAGTACGCGGTGACCTCTCGGTTTGACGGCGCTATCTCGGAGTACTGGATGCCCCGCCTTCGCGGGGTATGACCGCGGATGATGATCGCTCCCACACTCCCCCCTGAACTGAGAGCAGCCCTCGACGGCAAGCTCCAGGGCTTTTCGCGCACCGACGCAGCACAGCGGTCGCAGAAAATCTCGACCACCTACCGTGCCGGCGGCGGCTCCGGCACGATCAAGTCGGAAGCCGATGCGCTTGCCTATGCACTCGCGCGGATGCCGGCGACCTATGCGGCCGTTGCCGCAAGCCTGAATGCGCTGACCGAAATCGTACCTGAGTTCGCCCCGGAAACATTGCTCGATGTTGGTGCAGGTCCGGGCACCGCGAGCTGGGCCGCAGCGGAGGCGTTTCCGTCGCTGCAGGATTTTACACTGCTCGACGCCAACGCCACGCTGAGCCGGCTCGCGCTTGAGCTGGCGCGCGACAGCACGCGACTGGCGGAGTGCCGCTATCTGCCCGGCGATGCCGGCGGCAACCTCGCCGAGGTCTCGCAAGCCGATCTCGTCGTAGCCAGCTACATCATCGGCGAGCTCAGCGAGGCCGATCAGCGCAGGCTCACGGAGGCGATGTGGGCCAAAGCACGTCACGCCCTGGTCGTGATCGAGCCCGGCACGCCGGCGGGATACGCCCGCATCCTCGCGCTGCGTCAGCAATTGATCGCGCTAGGTGCCTACGTCGCCGCGCCCTGCCCGCATGAAAAGCCCTGCCCGCTCGCGGCGTCCGACTGGTGCCATTTCAACCAGCGCCTGCCGCGCTCCCAGGCGCACCGGCAGATCAAGGGCGCTGAGGTGCCGTTCGAGGACGAACGTTTTATTTACGTCGCCCTGACCCGAACAGCGCCAGCAACACGGGCCGCGCGCGTGCTGGCGCCGCCGGATGTCGGCAAGGCCGAGATAAGCGCAAAGCTCTGCACGGAAGAGAACCTCGCGATCATCAAGGTCCCGCGGCGCGACAAGGCCGCCTATGCAAACGCCCGGCGCTGGCGCTGGGGCGACGCGGTCATTGCCGAAAGTTAACTTCGTCGGGCGCTTTTGCCTTGAACTCGGATGGTTCCTCATTCGACCAAGTCTTACCTCCCTCTGCGCCGGGCTCTCATCCTGCGCCAATTTGGTCTAGGCTGCGCCCGCCTTCTTTCCCCTTCAGGAGTTCTCCATGTCGACCGGCTGGATCGTCCTCGGCGTCATCGTCGTCCTCGTGTTCCTGGCGTTCAGCGCCTACAACCGGCTGGTGGCGCTGGGCCAGCGCGTCGGCCAGGCCTTTGCCGATATCGACGTGCAGCTCAAGCAGCGCCACGACCTGATCCCGAACCTGGTCGAGACGGTGAAGGGCTATGCTTCGCATGAGCGCGGCACGCTCGACGACGTCATCAAGGCGCGCAACTCGGCGATGTCCGCGCAGGGACCGGCGCAGGTGTCCGCCGCCGAGAACCAGCTCTCCGGCGCGCTCGGCCGGCTGATCGCGCTGTCGGAGGCCTATCCGGACCTCAAGGCCAACGCCAATTTCCAGCAGCTCGCCAGCGAGCTCTCCGACCTCGAGAACAAGATTGCGGCGAGCCGCCGCTTCTTCAACAACGCGGTCCAGGAATACAACACCGGCATCCAGCAGATGCCCGCAGCCCTGTTCGCCGGCATGTTCGGCTTCACCAAGAAGGATTTCTTCGATCTCGGCGCCAGCCGCACCGAGGTCGAGGCGGCGCCGCAGGTGAAGTTCTGATTTGAGCCGATAGGCCGGCAGGGCATCGCGTCATGGCCGCGTATGGTCTCTACACGCACATCGCCTCGAACAAGTTTCGTTCGATGGTGCTGCTCGCCGGCCTGTTCGCGCTGGTTTACGTGCTGGTCTATGCCGGCGCGCTGGTCGCCGAAGTCGTCCTCAACGGCAATGAAACCGTCGCCTACTATCTGAGCCGCGCCTTCGCCGACCTGCTCAAAGCCGCTCCCTTCGCGACGATCGCGGCGGCCGTCTGGATCGTGATCGCCTATTTCTTCCACCAGTCGATGATCGACGCCGTGACCGGCGGCCATGACGTTACCCGGCAGGAGGAGCCGCGGCTCTACAATCTGCTCGAAAACCTCTGCATCTCGCGCGGCATCACCATGCCGAAGCTGAAGATCATGGAGAGCCCGGCGCTGAACGCATTCGCAACCGGCCTCAATCCGCGGCAATATTCGATCACCGTGACCACGGGTCTCCTCAATGCGCTGAACGACAAGGAGACCGAGGCGGTGCTGGGCCACGAGCTGACCCACATCAAGAACGGCGACGTGCAGCTCATGGTCGTCGCCGTCATCATTGCCGGCGTGGTCGGCTTCTTCGGCGAATTGTTCTTCCGCCTGTTCACGAATTTCAGCTGGAGCTCCGGCTCCGGCGGCTCGTGGTCGTCGGGCTCGTCCTCATCGTCGCGATCGTCCTCGTCGTCAAGCGACGGCAAGAGCTCCGGCGGAGGTGCGGTGATCGTGATCATCATCGCGGTCGTGCTGATCGTGGTGGCGTGGCTGGTGTCGCAGGTGGTGAAGCTCGCGCTGTCGCGTTCGCGCGAATATCTCGCCGACGCTGGCTCGGTCGAGCTGACGAAAGATCCAGACGCCATGATCTCGGCGCTGCGCAAGATCGAGAACCGCGGCGAGCTGCCGGGCGCCACCTCGGCGGTAATGGAGCTCTGCGTCGACAATCCGCGCGAGGGCTTTGCCGATTTGTTCGCGACCCATCCCTCGGTGCAGTCCCGGGTCGACGCGCTGGTCAAGTTCGCGGGCGGCCATGATCCCGGCCCGCTGCCACCGCCCGACGAGGCGAACGAGCCTGAGGCACAGGTGGAGCGGCAGGACGGCCCGTCGCCGTTGCGCCAGGGGCCCTGGGGGGATGCAAGCGGCCCGGCCAGTCCGCCGCCCGTGCCCGCCCCCTCCGGAACTGCAGCCGGCAACCCGATGGGTCCATGGGGCCGTCGTTAAGGGTGGGATTTTAAGCGACTTGCGAAGGGTTGCGTTGCGATTGGGAAAAACCTCGGAAATTGCCACAACCAGAGGCCGAGGATTTGAATTCTCCCTTGTTTCTGCCATGTTCGCGCCCAACAGCAGACTTGGGACATCCTTGGGACATCGATTTGGGGCCCGGCCGATTGCGACCTCGCAATCGGAGGGCGCGTTAGGGGACAGCAATGGCAAAGCCGGCAGTGGTTGTGGTGGGCGCGGACAAGGGCGGAGTGGGCAAGACCACGGTGTCCCGCACCTTGCTCGATTATTTTTCCGCCAACAACGTACCGACACGCGCCTTCGACACGGAGTCGCCGCGCGGAACCCTGAAGCGCTTCCACCCCGAGATCACCGAGATCGTCGACATGATGACGACGGCCGATCAGATGAAGATTTTCGACACGCTCAACGCGGCGAGCCCGTCGGTGACCGTGATCGACGTCCGCGCCGGCCTGCTCTCGCCGGCATTGGCTTCGCTCCGCGACATCGGCTTCCTCGACGCCGCGAAGGCCGGCCAGATCACCTTCGCGGTGTTCCATATCCTCGGCCCCTCGATCGCCTCGCTGGACGAGATCGCCGAGACCGCGGGCTTCATGGGCGGCGCAAAATATTTCCTGGTGAAGAACTTCATCAACGACACCCAGTTCTTCCAATGGGACCAGTCGACCTACAATTCCTATTTCCACCGCATCAAGGACGCGACCGAGCTGACCATCCCCAAGCTCAACGAAATGGCCTATGAACAGGTCGAGGTATCCTCCGTCCCGTTCCTGAAATTCGTCGCCAACAAGGGCATCAACGACGAGGCCGCGAACTATTCGTTCGTGCTGCGCGGCTATGTCCGGCACTGGCTGGCGAATGTCTGGAGCGAGTTCGACCGGATCCGGCTGACCGACATCGTCGGTTCGAAGCCCGCCACCCGCAGCAGCGAAAAATAGTTGCGGACCCCGGGCGGATACGGCTGGATTGAGCGACAAGTCCGCTCAGATAATAGTTCGCAATGTCCGCAACGCCCGTCTACATCATCTGCTCGCCCCGCCCGCAGGTCGGCAAGACCCTGCTGGCGCGGCTGTTGAGCGAGTTCCTGTTGCTCAAGAACGGCAACGTCACGGCCTTCGACGTCAATCTGAAGGAGCCGTCGCTGCTCGACTATCTGCCAAAGATCACCGAGACCGCCGACGTGATCGACACCTACGGCAAGATGCAGCTGATGGACCGCGTCATCGTCGACGACGGGCTTGCCAAGGTCATCGACCTCGGCTTCCACGCCTTCGACGAGTTCTTCAAGATGACCGACGAGATCGGCCTGCTCAAGGAGGCGGCACGCCGGCATGTCGCGCCGATGATCATGTTCCTCGCCGACACCGACCGCGTCTCGGCCCGCGCCCATGAGATGCTGCGCGATCAAATCCCGCGCGTGAACCTGATCACGGTCGACAACGAATACGTCGTCCGCGGCGAGTTGCCGGCGGCGATGGCCGGCGGCCGGTTGTTCCGCCTGCCCGCGCTGCCCGGCTTCCTGAAAACCTATATCGACCGGCTGAACTTCTCCTTCACCGGCTATCTGCGCCAGGAAAAGGACGCCTCCACCGAGCTGCACCAGTGGACCCGGCGGAACTACCTCGCCTTCCGCGAGCTCGAGCTCAGCCTGATCCTGCAGCGGTCCTGAGGCGATAATTTTTACCCGGACAATATTGACTGCGAGCCCGACCGGATCTATCGAGGCGGACATCGGTATCCCCCTCAGCAAGGTCCCACCCCCGTGAGCATCGACCGGAAGGCAGCCGTCGCCGCCTACAAGGAGCGGAAGACCATTGCGGGCATCTTCGTCGTCCGCTGCGCGGCCTCCGGCGAGGCCTGGGTCGGCCAGGCGCCGAACCTGGAGACCATCCAGAACCGCATCTGGTTCTCGCTGCGCCAGGGCAGCCACACCTGCCGCGCCCTCCAGGCCGCCTGGAACGCGCATGGCGAGGCGGGCCTGACGTTCGGCGAATGCGAGCGTCTGGAAGATGAGGAGACGGACTACGTCAGGAATGCGCTCTTGAAGGAGCGCATGCTGCATTGGCGGTCGGCATTGAAGGCCGAGGCGATCTGACGATCGCCGGGGCGCCGACGCGGCTCAGTGCCCCTCGAACGTCGTCAGCGTGCGCACCGGCACGTCCATGGCGCGCAGCTTGGCGGCACCGCCGAGATCGGGCAGATCGACGATGAAGCAGGCGGCGACCACATTGGCGCCGATCTGGCGCAGCAGCTTCACCGCACCTTCCGCAGTGCCGCCGGTGGCGATGAGATCGTCAACCAGGATCACCCGCTCGCCGGGGCGGATCGCGTCGACATGCATCTCCATCTCGTCGATGCCATATTCGAGAGAGTAAGCGATGCGCACGGTGGTGTGCGGCAGCTTGCCTTTCTTGCGGATCGGCACGAAGCCGGCGGAGAGCTGGTGCGCCACCGCGCCGCCGATGATGAAGCCGCGCGCTTCCATGCCGGCGACCTTGTCGATCTTGTTGCCGGCCCAGGGATTGACCAGCTCGTCGACCGCACGGCGGAACGCACGCGCATCCGCGAGCAAGGTCGTGATGTCGCGGAACATGATCCCAGGCTTGGGATAGTCGACGATGGTGCGGACGCTCGCCTTCAGATCGTGGTCAAAAGTCATTGGTGCCTCTCAATCAACGCGCGCATCCAGCCGGAACGCATTCTCGACAATCCGCAGGCCCGCCTCGCCGCTGAGCGACATCAGCGATTCCGGGTGGAACTGCACGCCGGCAACCGGCAGGGTCTTGTGCTCGAGCGCCATGGCGACGCCGTCCTCGGTGCTGGCGGTGACATCAAGCACCTCGGGCATGCTCTCGCGCTCGACATAGAGCGAGTGATAGCGGCCGATGACGATCTCGTTCGGCAGATTGCGCATCAGGCGCCCGCCGCGGACCTGCACCCGCGAGGGCCGGCCGTGGGCGGGGTGCGTGAGCTGACCGAGCTCGCCGCCGAAATATTCGCCGATCGCCTGCACGCCGAGGCAGACACCGAACACCGGCAGCTTTTTCTCGAGCGCCGCGTCGATGGTCTTCTTGATTGCGAAATCCTCAGGCCTGCCGGGGCCGGGCGACAGCACCAGCAAATCCCACCTCTTCTTTTTGAGCATGTCGAGCGCATGCACATGGCGGACCACGGTGACGTCGGCGCCGACCTGGCGGAAATAATCGGCCAGCATGTGCACAAAACTGTCGTCGTGATCGATCAGCAGCACCTGCTTGCCCGAACCGGTCGCATCTGGTGCGAAGGCCGACAGCGGCTTTGGCGGATCGCCGCGCAGCGCCTGGAACAGGGCTGCGGCCTTGACCTGGCACTCGCGATCTTCGGCCGCGGGGTCGGAGTCGAACAGGCAGGTGGCACCAACGCGCACCTCGGCGAGACCATCCTTCATGCGGATGGTGCGGATGGTGAGGCCGGTGTTGATGCTGCCGTCGAAATTCACCGCGCCGATCGCGCCGGCATACCAGCGCCGCGGCGAACGCTCGTGATCCTCGACGAACTGCATCGCCCAGAGTTTTGGCGCGCCGGTCACCGTCACCGCCCACGCATGGGTGAGGAAGGCATCGAGCGCGTCGAAGCCGGGACGCAGCATGCCCTCGACATGATCGACGGTGTGGAAGAGTTTTGAGTAGGTCTCGATCTGCCGCCGCGCCAGCACCTTGATCGTGCCGGGGACGCAGACGCGCGCCTTGTCGTTACGGTCGACGTCAGTGCACATGTTGAGCTCGAACTCGTCCTTCTCCGAGTTCAGGAGCTGGCGGATCTGCTCGGCGTCGCCGATCGCATCGGTGCCGCGCGCGATCGTGCCCGAGATCGGGCAGGTCTCGACGCGGCGTCCATCCGAGCGCACGAACATTTCCGGCGAGGCCGAGACGAGAAATTCACCCTCGCCGAGATTCATCAGCGCGCCATAGGGCGACGGGTTGATGACGCAGAGACGCTGGAACACTTCCGCCGGCGAGCGGTCGCAGGGCTCGGCAAAGAGTTGTCCGGGCACCGCCTCGAACAAATCGCCGCGCGCGAAAGCCGCGCGCGCGGTCTCGACGGTGGCCTGATATTCGCCGGGCGCGTGATCGGCAAAACCCTGCCGCGGCGTCTTGAGGTACGGGCTCTCGGCAGTCTCGCGCGGCAGGCCTTCGGTGGACTTGCCCTTCCACGCAAAATCGTAACTCAGCACCACGCCGCGGCCGGTGGCGCGGTCATAGGCGAGAAGGCGATCCGGCACATAGAGCACGATGTCGCGTTGGTCCTGTTCGCGCGCACGCTTCTGCACGAGGTCCTCGATCTGGAACACGAGGTCATAGGCGAAGGCGCCGAACAGGCCGAGCAGCCCGTCGTCATTGGCGGAGAAGGCGGCGACGAGATCGCGCACCAGCGACATCACGCTGGCGCGGCGCGTGCGTTGGTCTTCCTCGACCGGCGCATCGCCGCGGATGATGTGGCCTGACAGGCGCGAAGCGGTCTTCTCGGAGATCACGACGCAGGGCTCGCGCAGAACGTCGGCGAGGAAGGCAATCAGCACCTGCCCGCGCCCGTTCAGCGCTTCCAGCTTGAAATTGACGCCAGTGGTTTCGAGCTTGAGCGGCGGATCGGAGAAGCCGAGGTCAAAACTTTCGTAGCGGCCGGGCACGGTGGTGCCCGAGGACAGCACCACGCCGCGGCGGCGGTCGAGCAGGCTGATGAGATCGTCGAGCCGGTTGGCGCCGCCGGTAAACTGCTCCGCCACGCGCGTGATCGCGAGACCGCCGCGCGTCACATAGTCGCTTCGGGCCGGGAGGGCAAAGACTGTCCTGTTCATGTCGTCCTCTTACGAAACTTGCCGAGGAAACGCCACACAGGACAAACGATCAGGCCGCCGCACTGCGTGGCGACCTTCGACGATTTTGAGAATTGAAATCGCACCGGCCACCTCTTTAGGAGGTGCGCCACCAAAGACGGGCTGGGCGGACGGCGGTGCTCATGGGGCGGATACTCACCATGGCGCGGGGACGGCGTCAAGGGTGGCCCCGCGACCCGGAAATAGCGATTACCCCAGATGCCTCCGGAAAAACTCCGTCGCCCTTCCCCAGGCAAGTTCGGCGGCTTCGCGGTCGTGCACGGCCTGGCGCTGCTCGTTGACGAAGGCGTGCTCGGCGTCATAGCGGAACAGCTCGAGCGACTTGCCGGCGGCCTTCATGGCCTTTTCGAAGCCCGTGACCAGCTCGGGCGTGCACCAATCGTCCTTGTTGGCGAAATGGGCCTGGAGCGGGATTTTGACGTCGGCGGGCTTGGCCGCCTGCTCGGGCGGGATGCCGTAGAACACGACACCGGCGGCGAGCTCCGGCACATGCACCGAGCCGATGATCGTGACGGCGCCGCCGAGGCAGAAGCCGGTCAGGCCGACCTTGGCACCGTTGCGCGACAGATATTGCGTGGCGCCGCGCACGGTCTGCGTGGTGGCATCCATGAAGTCCAGCGAGTTCATCTCTTTGCCGGCGGCGTCCATGTCGTGATACGGCACCACCTTGCCCTTGTAGAGATCGGGCGCCAGCGCGTCGAAGCCGGCCAGCGCAAAGCGGTCGCACAGGCCCTTGATCTGATCCGACAGCCCCCACCATTCCTGGATCACGACCACGCCCGGCGCGTTGCCGCGCGCGGCATTGGCGAGATAGCCCGAGGCGTCCTTGCCGTCCGGGCGCTTGAAGGTGATCACGGTTCCCATGGTGTCCTCCGACGAGTTTCTGGGGAGCGGTTAGCGGTATTTTGGCCGCTGCGCGCGCGATAGGCAATCGCGCCAAACAACACACGCTCGTGTCCAATAAAAAAGCCCCCTCACGGGGGCTTCTCTGTTTTGTCTCGTATGCACCGCTCAGTGCGAGTCGGCCCAGACCTTCTTCTTGGTGAAGTACATCAGGAACGCGAAGATGATCAGGAACACGAACACCTGGAAGCCGAGGCGCTTGCGCGCTTCCATGTGCGGCTCGGCGGCCCACATCAGGAACGTGGTGACGTCCTTGGAATATTGCGCGACCGTGGTCGGCGAGCCGTCGTCATAGGTCACCTGGCCGTCGCTGAGCGGCTTCGGCATCTTGATGGCGTGGCCCGGGAAGTACTTGTTGTAGTAGGAGCCTTCCGGGATGGTCACGCCCTCAGGCACCTTCTCCTCAAACCCCTGCAGCACGGCCGCCACGTAGTCCGGGCCCTGCTCCTGATACTGGGTGAAGAAGTCGAAGATGAACCAGGGGAAGCCGCGGCCGTAGGAGCGTGCCTTTGTGATCAGCGACAGGTCGGGCGGCGCCGCGCCGCCGTTCGCCGCACGAGCGGCCTGCTCGTTCGGGAATGGCGAGGGGAAATAGTCCGCCGGCCGGCCCGGGCGCTCGAACATGTCACCCGCATCGTTCGGACCGTCCTTGATCTTGTAGTCGGAGGCAAACGCCGCCGCCTGCGCCACCGAGTAGCCGGGTCCGCCGGCTTCCGCGAGGTTGCGGAAGGCGATGAAGGACAGGCCGTGGCAGCTCGAGCAGACCTCCTTGTAGACCTTCAGCCCGCGCTGGAGCGCGCCGCGATCGTACTTACCGAAAGGGCCGGCGAACGACCATTTGTTGCCCGGCGGCTTGTCGTTGCCTTCGGAGGCACGTGCGTCCTGCATGTTGCCGAGGAACAGCGCACCAGCGGCAACGAGCGCCACGGCGACGGAGGCCACCGCTTTGCTGCTCTTGGCGAGGATCGCCTCCGAGATCGAGTTCGGAACCGGCCGCGGCGTCTCGATGCGCGAGAGCAGCGGCAGCACGATCAGGAAGTAGGCGAAGTAGCAGAACGTCAGGACCCGGCCGGCGATCACGTAGATGCCTTCCGGCGGCTGGGCGCCGAGATAGCCGAGCAGGATGCAGACCGCGACGAAGATCCAGAAGAACTGCTTGGCCAGCGGCCGGTACTTCGACGACCTCGTCTTCGCGGCATCGAGCCAGGGCAGGAAGCACAGGATGATGATCGCCGAGAACATCCCGATGACGCCTGCGAGCTTGTTCGGGATCGAACGCAGGATCGCGTAGAACGGCAGGTAATACCATTCCGGCACGATGTGCGGCGGCGTCACGCCCGGATTCGCCGGAATGTAGTTGTCGGCGTCACCGAGATAGTTCGGCATGTAGAAGATGAACCAGGCGTAGAGCAGCAGGAAGCAGGCGACGCCGAACCCGTCCTTGATGGTCGCGTGCGGCGTGAACGGCACCGTGTCCTTTTCCGTCTTCGGCTCGACGCCGTCAGGATTGTTCTGGCCGGCGACGTGCAGCGCCCAGACGTGGAGCACGACGACGCCCGCGATCAGGAACGGCAGCAGATAATGCAGCGAGAAGAAGCGGTTCAGCGTCGGATTGCCGACCGAATAGCCGCCCCACAGAAGCGTCACGATGCTCTCGCCGACATAGGGAATGGCGGAGAACAGGTTGGTGATGACGGTGGCGCCCCAGAAGCTCATCTGGCCCCACGGCAGCACGTAGCCCATGAAGCCCGTCGCCATCATTAGGAGGTAGATGATGACGCCGAGGATCCAGAGCACCTCGCGCGGCTCCTTGTAGGAGCCGTAATAGAGGCCGCGCAGCATGTGGACGTAGACCGCGAAGAAGAACATCGACGCGCCGCAGGCATGCATGTTGCGCAGCAGCCAGCCGAAGTTCACGTCACGGACGATCAGCTCGACCGACTTGAAGGCGAGATCGGCATGCGGCGTGTAGTGCATCGCCAGGACCACGCCGGTCAGGATCTGCATCCCCAGCATGAAGGAGAGGATGGCGCCGAAGGTCCACCAGTAGTTCAGGTTGCGCGGGGTGGGATAGACGACGAAGGAGGAATGGACGAGACCGATGATCGGCAGACGTCGCTCGATCCATTGCAGTGCCGGATTGCTCGGCTGGTAGTCGGATGGTCCGCTCATGATGCGATCCTGAGGAAATAGTACGACGAGACGGCGCGAAGCTTCGGACGAAGGCCCGAAGCTCAGCCGATCTGGATTTTGGTGTCGGAAACGAACTGGTACGGCGGCACCGGCAGGTTCGCGGGCGCGGGCCCCTGGCGGATGCGGCCGGACGAATCGTACTGCGAACCATGGCAGGGGCAGAAGAACCCGTCGTAATTGCCCTCATGAGCGATCGGGATGCAGCCGAGATGGGTGCAGATGCCGATCACGACCAGCCACTGCTCATGGCCGGGCTTGACCCGGGCCTCGTCGGACTGCGGATCGGGCAGGCTCGCCACGTTGACGGCGCGCGCCTCTTCGATCTGTTTCTTGGTGCGGTGGCTGATGTAGATCGGCTTGCCGCGCCAGAACACCTTGATGTCCTGTCCCTCGGCGACCGGGCTGAGATCGACCTCGATCGGCGCACCGGCGGCGATGGTCGACGCATCAGGATTCATTTGAGAGATGAAGGGCCAGAGCGCGGCTGCGCCCCCTACTGCTGCAGCTGCCCCCGTTGCAACGAATAAGAAATCACGGCGTGTCGGATGGTCCGCCGAAGACGCTGTCGTCACGATTCCAACCCTTTCTTCTTATGCTGCCGACGGAACCGCTCCAGGAGCCCCCAAGGTCCCCAGAGCAGTGTGCCGGCGCCCGCGGCCCCCCGCGGCGGCAGAACTTGGCTTGTCTTCGCCAAAACAAGGCGAAAAACAGCAGTCCAGAATCGTTCTATTGGCACCCTTGCCGGGCGAGCGCAAGCCCGCTAACGGCGTGGGAGCGTGCAATGCACGAATTCCGCGGCCAGCGATGTTTTATTGAGACATTTCCGGCCCGCACCGACCCCGATACAGCCCTTGCACAGCCCATGCAGATCGCGCTCTTCCAACCCGACATCGCTCAGAACACCGGCACGATTCTCAGGCTCTGCGCCTGCCTGGGCATGGCCGCCCATATCATCGAGCCGGCGGGATTCCCATTCTCCGACCGCTTGTTCCGCCGGGCGGGAATGGATTACCTCGACCATGTCAGCGTGACCCGCCACGACTCCTGGTCGAAATTCGAGGAATGGCGCGCGGTACAGGGCTCCCGCCTGCTGCTGTTCACCACCAAAGGGGCCACCGACTACCGCGATTTCCGTTACCAGACGCCGGACATCCTGCTATTCGGACGCGAGAGCGCCGGTGTCACCGATGCGGTGGTCGAGGCTGCGGATGCGCGGCTGGTGATCCCGATCACGGCGGGGCTGCGGTCGCTCAATGTCGCCATGACTGCGGCGATGGCCGCAGGCGAGGCGCTGCGGCAGCTCCGGAACCCCGCAGGCCCATCAGATTGAGGAGAGAAGCTTGAGTTACGCGGTCAAGGAAATCTTCCTGACCCTGCAAGGCGAAGGCGCCCATGCCGGGCGCGCGTCCGTGTTCTGCCGCTTTGCGGGCTGCAACCTCTGGAGCGGCCGCGAGGCCGACCGGGTGGATGCGACCTGCAAATTCTGCGACACGGATTTCGTCGGGACCGACGGCACGCTCGGGGGCCGCTATGCCTCCGCCGTGGAACTCGCCGACACCATCGCCGCACAATGGACCGCATCATCCGACAACCGCTACGTCGTGCTCACCGGCGGCGAGCCGCTGCTCCAGGTCGACGGCGCCCTGATCGACGCGCTCCATGCGAGAGGCTTCGAGATTGGCGTCGAGACCAACGGGACGATTGCCGCGCCCGCCGGGCTCGACTGGATCTGCGTCAGCCCCAAGGGCGGCAGCGAGCTCGTGCAGCGCCGCGGCCACGAACTGAAGCTGGTCTATCCGCAGGCCCTCGCCGCGCCAGAGGCCTTCGAGGATCTCGCCTTCGAGCGCTTCTCGCTCCAGCCGATGGACGGACCGGAAGTCGCCCAGAACACCGTGCGCGCGATCGACTATTGCCTGCGTCATCCGCAATGGCGGCTGAGCGTGCAGACGCATAAGTCGCTCGGCATCAGATAGGATTGGTTTTCGAACAGATGTGGGAATTGACGAAATCGTTCCGCTTCGAGGCGGCGCATTCACTGTCGGGAACGACGTTTGGCGCGGCGAGCGAAGAGATCCACGGCCACTCCTTCCGCGCCGAGGTGACGTTGCGCGGCACGCCGGACCCTGCGACCGGCATGGTGGTCGATCTCGGCCTCGTCCAGCGCGCCATCGAGGACGTCCGGCTGACGCTGGACCACAAATACCTCAACAAGATCGAGGCGCTGGGCACACCGACGCTGGAAAACCTCTCGCGCTTCGTCTGGGAGCGGCTACAGCATATCGGCAAGCTCACCCGCGTCAGCATCCACCGCGACAGTTGCAACGAGAGCTGCACCTATTACGGTCCGCAGGGCTGATCAAATGACATCCACATTGGACCCGAGCACGATCGAAGATCGCAAGACCCGCGCCCGCGCCTGGTTCGAGCGCTTGCGCGACGACATCTGCGCGAGCTTCGAGCGGCTGGAGGATGACGCGCCGCAAAGCCTTTATCCGGGCGAAGCCGGCCGCTTCAAACGCACGCCCTGGCAGCGCACCGATCATACCGGCGCGCCCGGCGGCGGCGGCGTGATGTCGATGATGTCCGGCCGCCTGTTCGAGAAGGTCGGCGTGCACTGCTCGACGGTCCACGGCGAATTCGCGCCCGAGTTTCGCGCACAGATCCCGGGCGCAGCAGACGACCCCAGGTTCTGGGCCTCCGGCATCTCGCTGATCGCGCATATTCGCAATCCGCACGTGCCCGCCGTGCACATGAACACGCGCTTCGTCGTCACCACAAAGGCATGGTTCGGCGGCGGCGCCGATCTCACGCCGGTGCTCAACCGCCGGCGCACGCAGGACGATGCCGACACGCTCGCCTTCCACGCCGCGATGAAAGAGGCCTGCACACAGCCGAACGGCGTCGCCGACTACGACAAGTACAAGAAATGGTGCGACGAGTATTTCTACCTGCCACACCGCAAAGAGGCGCGCGGCATCGGTGGCATCTTCTACGACTGGCACGACAGCGGCGACTGGGACGCCGACCTCGCCTTCACCCGGGATGTCGGCCGCGCCTTCCTGAAGATCTACCCTGACATCGTCCGGCGCAATTTCGCGAGCGCCTGGACCGCTGATGATCGCGAGGAGCAATTGATCCGGCGTGGCCGCTATGTCGAGTTCAACCTGCTCTACGACCGCGGCACCATCTTCGGGCTCAAGACCGGCGGCAATGTGGACTCGATCCTGTCGTCGCTGCCGCCGGAGGTGAAATGGCCATGACCGCGATGAAGCCCGCATCAAAGCCGCTGCCGCGCGCCATGCTGATCGACATGGACGACACCATCCTCTCGGCCTATGGCCGGCCCGAGATCGCCTGGAACACGATCGCGAACGAGTTTGCCGAGGAGCTCGCGCCGCTGCCGCCGCCGCAGGTCGCGACCGCGGTGCTCGCCTATGCGCGGCAGTTCTGGTCGACTGCGGAAGCCGCGTGGCGGATGAAGCTTGGCGAGGCACGGCGGCTCACGGTGCGAGGCGGCTTCGCCGCGCTCGCCGCAGACGGCCACCGCGCCCTCTCCGACGATCTCGCCAATCGCCTCGCCGACCGCTTCACCACCTATCGCGAGGAAGCGATCTTCGTTTTTCCGGGCGCGCATGATGCGATCGACGCGTTCAAGGCGCACGGCGTCAAGCTCGCGCTGGTCACCAACGGCGCCGCCGACATGCAGCGCGCCAAGGTCGAGCGCTTCGAGCTGACCCATCGCTTCGATCACATCCAGATCGAGGGCGAGCACGGTTTCGGCAAGCCCGAGGAGCGCGCCTATCTGCACGCGATGGACGCCCTCGGCGTCACCGCAGACGACACCTGGATGATCGGCGACAATCTGGAATGGGAAGTCGTGACGCCGCAACGCCTCGGCATCTATTCGATCTGGATCGACGTGCATGGCGACGGCCTGCCCGAGGGATCGACCGTCAAGCCGGATCGCATCATCCGCTCGCTGACCGAGCTCGTGCCGGGGCCGGTCTGACTAAAACAGCGAAAACAACCCCATGCACAGTAGCCGGCCGCTGCAAATTCAAGGACTTACGGATTTTACGAAAAGCCTTTGACCCGTCGGGCAAAACACGGGCATGATGCCATCATAGCAACGCTTGCGATGGAAAGGCCGCCTGATAAGCGGCCTCTCGACATTCGAGCGTTCCGCGCACGAGACCGCGCAGCGAACGGGCGCCGTTGCCCTCCGGCAACCATCCGCCCCACCGTCACACTGAGCTGATTGATCTCGGAGCCGTGCAAATCCGCCTGGACGTATGAAAGCTCAACCTGCTTTTAAACTGTAGAGTTGAATGGGCTCTTTGCGACCTCGAAGCAGATGCTTGCCTTCACTAGTGAAGGCTTCGGCAACGTCGAAACTGCCCTCGGCGAGAAGAGATTTCATGAATTCACCAGTGACAAGCACCGTCGCATCAAGAACCCGGCAGTAAGATTCGACACGGCTCGCGATGTTCACAGTGTCGCCCACCACGGTGAATTCAAGCCGTTTGTCGGTGCCAACATCGCCCTGTATAACCTCGCCGCAATGGATACCGACGGCAATGCGAATGGCCTTATCAGGGTCGTTGGCATGTTGCTCGTTCCAACGGCCAAGACGCTCACGTATCTGCAATGCGCAAAGCGCTGCGTTTGTTGCATCTTGCCGGCCGGGAATTGGCGGGCCGAACACGGCCATGAGGCCGTCCCCAAGGAACTTGTCTATCGAGCCCTCGCACAAAAAGACGGCCTCGCTGAGTAAGCCCAGCAAATCGCGCAGGAGCCCAATGATTTCGTCGGGTGGTTTGCCAGATGCATGGGTAGTAAATCCGACGACGTCGGCGAATAGCACCGCTGCTTTCTGACGGCGCGCCACAGAAAGGGGCACGTCGATCTGAACAAGCTGTTCAACGATTTTTGGAGAGAAGAAACGCGCTAAATTTGTGCGCTCTCGTTTGACGTCTGCAAGGCGCTCATTTGCCGAACGGTTTCTAATCACCAAGACCACAGTAATCGTAATCGATACGAAGCTTACCAAAGACCTCAACGGCGCGGCGCCCTCCACCGTGCATCCGTGTGCAAGCACGTAACTGAGCGCGGTCAACGTCGCGCAACATATCCCAGTCAGAATGATTCCGCGGCGTTGAAGATCGTACGCGCCAATCAAGACGACGACCACGTACAAAGAGGCTACAGCAAATTGAAGAGAGGACAGCGTGTCGACAAGGAAGATGCACGCTGCCAGCACAATGGCAGGACCGAGAGAGTGGGGGCGCGGCGAATAGAACATATGTGCAGCTTTACAAGCTCGTTTGCGAGTGAGTTGAAAAAGTCGCCGATCACATGGTTCGCGAGGTCACCGCGCTACATCAACATTCCAATGGCAGCTTCCATTCGTTGTCTCCGATCCCTTCAACGCATGACCGCCAAGATCGGAATCTAGGCGGCTGGACCCAAGGTGTCGTGAGGCGATCACGCCCAATCACTCGGTCTAACGCGCACCGTCTGGCGCGCCGAGCAGCGGCGCTGACACGACCTCAGGGGCGTGATTGGCGCGACGCAGCTCCGCTGCTCGCCCAATCAACTGCTCTTCGGAGTTGTGGGCATCCACAACCACACCGACTCCGAATCCACGCCCACGGCGGCTCAGCTGCGCCAGGGCGCGTTGCGGATCAGAGCGCACGCGCCTGGCAGATGAAATGCGGGGTCGTGTTGCTGGATATAATCGAAATTGACGGTGCCTAACGTCGTCAGAGGTTTCTTCAAGGCAGAGCAAGTCTGAACCTGGATAAAATCACTCTTGAAATTGTCACCCCGGGGAAAGGCGGCAAGGACTTCGTCGCGTTGTTCAGGCGTGTATTCATCATATCCGACTCCGATGACATCAACCAGGACACCGGCATTGGTGAGGGCGATCTCGGGCCGCATGTATTGGGGAATGCCCGGCGTGGTATGGAGGGCGATGGCTTCCCAGACCAGATCCGCTTTCGGGTCGGGAATGCCATGACTGCGAAGGAATTCGCGCGCTGCGTCGGCGCCATCAACTTCAAACCGCTTTGAATCGGTATGATAAGCGTCGACAAGGCCCAAGTCGTGAAACAGCGCTGAGACATAGAGCAGTTCGGAGTCGAACTTCAGATTCTGGCGAATGCCCTTCATCGCACCAAACACAAAAACGCGAACCGAGTGGTTGAACAACAGCTCGGATTCGTGTTGCCGTACCAGTTCGGCGGCCTCGCGCGCGATCTTGCTGTCGGGAATCTTGATGTCGGACAAATTGCCAGTCATTGTCTAACTCCTGTCTTCGTGTGTGATCTGTTCTGCCTGTAGTGATCGGGCTGATGCATCGCGATCGCACCGACCACTGTCGTTAGCGCTCCGTCTGTCTGCGGCCGGGTTTCGTGGTCGACCAGCAGGGAGCCGCAGCACCGCCTGGCCCAACGCCTGCTCGACCCGCCGGCGCGGTCAGCCTGCCGCCGCGTGCAGCGCCACCGATCGATATGCAGGGAAGTCCGTGTAACCCACCTCGCCGCGTCGGGTGTAATAGGTTGACCGGTCCGCTACGGCCAACTGCCAGCCGTGCTTGAGACGCTCAACCAGGTCCGGGTTTGCGATATACGGTCTGCCGAAGGCGATCAGGTCGACCAACCCGGTGTCGAGCGAAGCCTGGGCGCGCTCGCGGTCATTGAAGCCGCCGCACCAGATGAAGGCGCCAGGAAATGCCGCCCGAGCCTTGGCGAGCAGAGCATGGTCGAGGTACCGAGGTTTGAACTCCGCCATCTCCATGTTTGCGTCGGGCATCAGCTCATAGAGCAGATGGATGTATGCCACTCCGCGGCGCCCAAGTTGCTCGGCAAGGTACAGAAAGGTGTCCTCGACAAGAGGGTCAGTCGGCATGGAGCCGTACTTGCCGAACGGAGACAGGCGAACGCCAACGCGCCCCGGACCGAATTCAGCCACCACCGCATCGACGACTTCCATCAGGAGGCGCGTACGATCTTCCATTCTGCGCCCGCCGTAGCGGTCGGTGCGCGTATTGAGCACCGAGTTCATGAACTGCTCGAACAGATAGCCGTTGGCCGCATGCAGTTCGACACCATCGAACCCGACCTTCCGTGCATTGGCGGCGGCTTTGGCGAAAGTGCCCACCATGGCCAACACCTCCTCGGTGCTGAGAGGCCTCGGTGTTTCCGTAGGCATATAACCCAACCGGCCGTCCGGGCCGTGGGCAAACACCGAAGAGCCCTCGGCCCGTTGCTCGGTCGCGCCCACCGGGGCCTGGCCGTTCGGCAGAATCGAGGAATGCGCCATCCTGCCGACGTGCCACAACTGCAGGAAGATCGTGCCGTCATGCCGGTGGACCTCATCGGTCACCAGACGCCAGCCCTGCATTTGAGCTTTCGAGTGGATTCCGGGTGTCCGCGCGTAACCATGGCCGGATTGATCCACGTCAGCGGCCTCGGTAATGATCAGGCCGGCACTGGCCCGCTGCCCGTAATAGGTCGCCATCAGCGCATTCGGGAGGTCACCGTCGGTCGGGAAGTCGCCCTCGGACGTTCGCGTGCGGGTCATGGGTGGCATGACGATGCGGTTCCTCAGCGGAACAGTGCCGCCGAGCAGTTGAGATTCGAACAAGTCGGTCATAGATCGTCCTTCCAGCAGATTTCTGCCGAAGGTTATTCTTCGGTGGTCATTTCCATCTACACACCCTTTGGTCAGTGGCGGATGAAGATCATCAAGAGACTACCGGGCTTGCCGGTCGAGCGCGCGCTGGGCGTCTTTTCGGGACGCTGGAAGGCGGTCATCCTCGATGTGCTGCTGGATGGCCCGCAACGCACCTGCGAGCTGGAGATGCGCATAGTCGGCATCTCGCAGAAGGTGTTGCTAGAGCAACTGCGAGCGCTCGAAGAACATGGAATGGTGAGCCGACAGTCCAGCGCCGGGCATCGTCAGGGGATCGAATACCTGCTCACCCCGCTCGGCGAAAGCCTGCGGCCCGTGTTGGATTCGCTTCGCGCGTGGGGCGCCCATCATGCCAAGGAGCTCGATGAGGTCGATCGGCTTGTGCCATGCGATGCTGTCGTTCGAGGTCGTACGACCTGACGCTTGATGGGTCGCTGTCCGAGAGTTCAGGCGCATTCCTCAATACATGAGACGAAGCCCTGCGTGGCAGCGCTTGACTGAAATAAAGAACCCGCCAACCAAGGCGGCCTCTTTGTTATCGCGCGGTAGCTCCGCTATTGCAGTCCCAGGCCAGCGGACCATCGTTTGAGGCGCCCGCCCGCGGCGGGCCCTCAGGATGAGGTCGCGCTTTGCGGGGCGCGAGATATCAGACCCTCATGGTGAGGAGGCCGCCAACGCGGGCGTCTCGAACCATGCAGGCCAGGCACGTTCGGAGCCTCCTGCTGCCCGTCCGTTTTCCGCGTGTCATGACGGCTTGCTAGTCTCTCCCTGATCAACCCGAAAGGACCAATTTCATGGAATTGAAAGCCGGCGATGTCGTGATGCTGAAATCCGGCGGCCAGCCGCTGACGGTTGCGGAAGTGAAGGCGGACGACGTGCTCTGCCTCTGGATGGGCTTGGAGGGCGATCTGTTCCGCGAGACGCTGCCGCTGGCCACGCTCGTGCAAGTGGAGGAAGACCCGGACGAGGAAGAGGACGACGAAGACGAGAATGACGACGAGGACGAAGACGAGGACGAGTAAGCGCGTCTCGGACTGCATCCTGGCCGGCCGTTTCGCTCCGGCGCTTCAGATGTCCGCTTCCCTGCCAATCACGGCGCAATAGCGGACATCGACGGTTGGATATCGCGGAAGGGCCAGCACGGCGTCGCGCTTCCCCACACCTCGACCAGGCGGTCCGGTGGAACGATCGTCTTTGTGCAAGGTTGCCAGTCCACACAAGAAGACGGCAAATCGATAGAGAGGCCGGAGCGATGGCTTTTCATATCAGCCTTGTTGGCCGAAATGATCTCAGCGGCGAAATCTATCGACAGATCCGGCAGGCCATCCTGGATGGACGCCTTCGGCCCGGAGAGCGGCTGTCACCAACGCGAGAACTGGCCGCCGCGCTCGCGGTTTCACGATCCACGGTGACCGTCGCGTATGAAAGCCTCCTCGCGGAAGGATTTGCAAGATCCCATACCGGCGCCGGGACATTCGTCAATCATCAGTTCGGGACCAAACGTCCGGCGTCGAAATCAAGGCGATCGGCAGCAGCTCGTTCAATTCGGGTGCGCGCAGTTTGGGAGACGATAGCGCTTCCGGCGCCCGCTTTCCGCGCGGCGCGCTTCGACTTCGACGCCGGCCATCCGGATGCTTCGCTGTTTCCGCACCGAGCCTGGCGGCGGGTCGTCGCCAGCGCACTGCGCTCGCGCGAGAGGGCGGATGGCGTTTACGAAGCGCCCGCGGGCAATTGGGACCTTCGCGTGGCGATCGCGCGCCATATCGGAGTTTCACGAAGCGTCACCGGCGCGCCCGCCGACGTCATCGTGACCAACGGCACTCAACAGGCTCTCGATATCATTGCCCGCGTCCTTGTCGAGCCCGGCGATATCGTCGCGGTGGAGAAACCGGGTTATGTGCCGGCGAAGGACCTGTTCAGGGCACTGGGCGCGCGCATCATCGGCGTGCCGGTCGACAGTGAAGGTCTGGTCGTCGAGGCGCTGCCGGCCGAGGCCAGGGTGGTGTATGTGACGCCCTCGCACCAATTCCCCCTCGGCATGGCCATGAGCCTGTCGCGTCGACATGCGCTGCTTGCCTGGGCCGAGCGCAACAACGCGGTCATCGTCGAGGACGATTACGACAGCGAATTTCGCTTCGGCGGACGTCCGCTCGAGCCGCTTCAGACGCTGGATGCGACCGGGCGCGTCGTATATGTCGGCACGTTCTCGAAGACGTTGCTGCCGGCGCTACGGCTGGCCTTCATGGTCGTGCCGCCGTCGCTGCGAGAGGCGGCGTACAAAGCGAAGTTCGTAACCGACTGGCATACTGCGACAACAGCGCAGGACGCGCTGGCGCAATTCATCGACGAGGGCGCGTTTGCGCGCCACATTCGCAGGGTCAGCCGCATCTATAGCGAACGGCACGAGATGCTGACCGCGGAGATCAAGAGGAACTTCGGCGACTACCTTGATCTCGTTCCATCGAGCACCGGGCTGCATGTCGCCGCCTATGCGCGAAGAGGATCGCTCGACGATATCGACGCGATCGCATCACGAGCCCTCGCCCTCGGCGTCGCCATTCGATCGTTCCCGCTGGAAGGAAAGCCTCAAGCCGGCATCATGCTGGGATATGGGGGAATCGAAACGACGCGGATCGCTGAAGGTATGAAGCGGCTGCGTCGATGCTTCGACGAACATATGGCCCGACGTCGAAAGGCGGCGTGACCGATGGCACCGACGGTGACGGCGCGGAGTGTTCCCCCAGATACGCCGCCCATGCCGCCCGAATTGGACTGCTCGATCATCCGCAGATTGGACCTTCCGTATTCCCGCATCGCTTCTAGTCTTCGCCTCAGGTCCTGAGCCGCAAATCAACAGATGGTCCTGCGGTGCGTTGCGGCGGACCACGGCTCTGCACGGCTTCGCGTCAGATAGTCCTCGCGAGCCTTGGCACGGCCGCGCCGCTTGAGAGCGGCGAATTGACCGTCACAACCTGAGGAGAGCACCATGCCCAACCATCAGCACGCTGCTGCGCAAAGGACGACACTTGCCCACCGGCCCGGCGCGGGCGGGACAACGCTGCGCGCAGCCGGTCCGCCAATCGTCACCACACAGGAGATGCCTTCGGCGGTCCCGCTCATGGCCCTTTCGACCGGCTTCTGGGCATTCAAGACCCTGGCTGCAGCACACGAGGAGGACTTGTTCACTCACCTTGCGGACGGTGCCGACACCACGATTGCGGAGCTGGCGGAGGCACTCGGCCTGCATCCGCGCCCGGCCGAGATGCTGTTGACCGGCTGCGCTGCGCTCGGGCTTCTGGAGAAGAGGGACGGTCGCTATCGCAATACGCCCCTGAGCGAAGCCTTTCTCGTGCGCGGGAAGCCGTATTACTTCGGTGGCTTCGTGGAAATGGCCGACAAGCGGCTCTACGCGGGCTGGGGCAGACTCGCCGAGGCCCTGCACACGAACCGGCCAACCACGTGGGACCCGACAGCGCAGTCTTCGATGTTCGAGGGTGAAGATCCTACGATGCTGGCGACCTTCTGGGAGGCGATGCATTCGCTCTCCGCGATGACCGCCCGCAGGCTCGGCGAAGCCGTGGATCTCTGTCATTTCCACCGCCTGCTGGACATCGGCGGCGGATCGGGCGCGTACGACATCGAGCTTTGCAAAATGTATGGGGAGTTGCGCGCGACCGTATTCGATCTGCCGCATGTGGCCGCGATCGCCGCGGGAAAAATCGCCGAGGCCGGCCTGGCCGAACGTATCGAGACCGCCGTCGGCAGCTTCTTCGAACAGATTCCCGGTGGTCACGACCTGCATCTCCTGTCGATGATCCTGCATGACTGGGAGGAAGCGAAGAACCGCGCGCTGCTGCGCCGGTCCTTCGAGGCTTTGCCGAGCGGCGGCGCAATCGTCATCAGCGAGCTTCTCGTCAACGACGAAAAGACCGGGCCGGCGCCGGCCGCCCTGATGAGCCTCAACATGCTGATCGAGACTGAGGGGCGAAACTACGCGTCGGCCGAATATTCAGCCTGGCTCAAGGAAGCCGGCTTCCGCAACATCGAGACGGTCTGGTTCGACGCCCCCGCCGCCAACGGCGCGGTGATCGGCCGCAAACCATAGGGAAGCTGATCATGTTGCGGATTTCAGCTCGTCTCGCATTCGCGACCGCGTCAATCATCGCGTTTCCGATCGCGGCCGCGGGCGACGATTCACAGATCGCACGCGGCAAATATCTCGTTACGATTGGCGGCTGCAACGACTGCCACACGCCGGGCTATTTCCTCGGGAAGCCGGACATGTCTCGCTTTCTCGGCGGCTCGGATGTGGGCTTCGAGATTCCTGGTCAGGGTGTTTTTGTGGGTTCAAACATCACACCCGACAAGAAAACCGGCATCGGAGGTTGGACCCGAGAGCAGATCGTGAAGGCGATACAGGCCGGTGAGCGGCCGGACGGTCGCATCCTGGCGCCGATCATGCCATGGCACGCCTTTGCGGCACTCACAGCGGATGACGCCACGGCAATCGCGGTCTTTCTCCAGAGTTTGAAGCCGGTCAGCAACCAGACCCCGGGTCCATTCAAACCCGGGGAGAAGGTTTCAACTTTCGTGTTCAGGATCATGCCGCCGGGGGGAACCGCGCCGGCTGCGGCGAAGTAGTCTGTGACGTTGAGGTCATCGAGGGATTGCTACTGACGAGCGGACAACGTCGGAATTGCTTCGATCATTGCCGCGCAGGAACGCACACCACAGGAAGCCTCGAACGTCAATCCAGCGGAACGTTCAGACTGGTCCCTTTGGTGATAATGCCGCCACGGTTGCCGATCTCGATCGAACCATAACGCTGCTTGAAGCAATTGGGCAGCGGCCGGTCGCCTTCCATGCTGAGCCAAAGGCGCAACAAATGACGCTTCTGGCCTGCGTTGGGCCAATCGCGGAATCCGGTCCGATCATGCAGCAAAGCATGATTGTAAACGAACTGCATGTCACCCGGCTGAAGCCGCATGCCAAAATGCAGCGCGGGATCATTTGCGAGCGCGTCGAAGAGATCGAGCGCCTCGACGTGAGCTGGCGTCAATCTTGGCGCATCGGGAAAGCGCTGCGCACTGTCGATATACTGGCGCTGATAGAACCCGGTTAAAAACCCCGCATGCCAATTCAGCACAGGGATTTCAAGATATGGCTTTTCGTTCTCCGGCACCTCGCCGCGCCGGTCTGTCGCGATTGGATCGAACAGGAGGGCGGCAAGATCGGGACGTCTGTCGAACATCTCGTTGTAGATGGCCGACGTACTGACGAGGAGAGAATCGCCTCCCTCCATGGCCTCGCGAATGCATAATAGTCCAACCACGTCGGACGAATCCGTGTGGAATGTTTGCCGCTCCGACGTTTGATAAATGCGGGTGTTCGGATCCCTCGCATCGGCGCCTATGTCCCGGACGTGACCAAGAATATGACCCGCCGCATTTTGGGACCGCGCCGATCCGAGATGCGCACCCACCCCGCAAAATATCGTAGCGGCAAACTCCTGGCTATAATTTGCCACCGGCAAACCGCGTATGACTTCGAAGCCCAGGCCAACCAGAAGCTTTGCCTTGAGCTCTTCCAGGTGCGCGCCGAAGCGGGGAAGCGGAAAGCTTTCCTTCGTGATGTCGGCGATTTTCTTGCTTCTGCCGAGATATGATTGGGCTGCGTTCTCGAGCTCCGCGATCTCGCTGGCAGCAAGCGATATCAACCATCGATCAGGATTGACCTTCATCTCGGCGCCCAGCCAGGCCGATGGGATATCGATCTTCCCCGGAGGGCGATCTATCCCGCTGGGCGCTGAGAGCACGTTCATATTGTTGACTCCTGAGAAAATTGGTCGTCAGAAAGAGCGTCGGATCATCGACGATATTGTGCCGACCGCTTGTTTGCAACTTGGCTGGGCCAAATGCACGGATCAAGCAAGAGACCGCCCGAAGGCGGTCTCGCACTCGGGAAAGGCGTTCCGTCAAATATCAACCTGGATGGCAATGTTGGAGCGTACCCAATCGGATTGCCCAGCCTTTAGCCGCTTGGCTTGGAATTCCGCGAAAGCTGGATCGGCACCCAGTGACGCCAAGGTGCGCCCATAAGCTTCTACACTATCGAAGCGAGCGACGAAGGCGTAGTTCCCGACTTCGCCACCGATCACCGACCAATAGCTGACATCGGCGCCGTGTTTCCTCCAAAGTATTGCGCCGTCCTTTGCGAGCTGCAAGACGGTCGCGAGATCGCTACCGGGTCTTGGATGCGAAACGAACTGCATAACAACTTCAGGCATATTCCCCTCCAATGAAAAATGATGGCGCCAAATAACCCGGTTGGTCATTTAGCCCGAGCAGAATTCCAGACCGTGCAGCCTCAAGCTTGATCTGGATCAATTTCATTTTTGCAGCCTGGCGGCAGTCTGCTCGTTCGTGCGCTGAATTGCGGCATTGCATGGAGATCGCCCATGATGGAGCAGCGCAATCGAGTTGTTCAAGTCAGCCGCTTCGGTGATCCCGAGAGACTGGAGGTCGTCGACGCTCGCCCGCCGACCGCCGGCCCGGGCGAGGTGCGCGTTCGCGTGCTCGCATCGAGCCTCAACTACACCGAGGTGTTGATCAGGCGCCATCTATACCCGCAAACGATGCGGCTCCGGCCGCCGTTCGTCATGGGCTACGACGTGGTGGGGGCGATCGATCAGCTCGGCGAAGGCGTGCACGACTTTCAGATCGGCGACCGCGTGGCCGACATGACGGTGGTCGGGTCAAACGCCGAGTATCGCACGCTTCGTGCGAACGACGTGGCCCGTGTGCCGGTGGGCGTAGACGCGGCCGAGGCGGCCACGCTGATCTTGAGCTGGACGACCGCGCACCAGCTTCTGCACCGTGTGGCCCAGGTCCAGCCAGGCCAACGAGTGCTCGTGCACGGAGCCGCCGGCGCAGTCGGCCAGGCGCTGCTCGTGCTCGGGAGGCTGGCCGGCCTCGAACTGTGGGGCACGGTGCGCGGCGAGCACATGGCGCTCGTCCGAGACCTGGGGGCAATCCCGATCGACTACAAGCATGAGGACTTCACGCGGGTACTGCCGGGCGGGTTCGACGTCGTCGTCGACGGCGTTGGCGAAGACGGCTATCGCCGCTCATACGCGGCGCTCAAGCCAGGTGGCCTGCTCTGTGCCATCGGGTTCTCGGCGAGCGTGCAGGCACAGCGTCGAATGCTCCCTATCGTGATGGAGATCGCACGCCTCTACCTGTGGAGATTGTTGCCCGACGGCAAGCGAGCCCGCTTTTACTCGGTAAATGCCATGCGGGCTCGCCATCCCACCTGGTTCAAGGAGGATTTGGAGGAACTGTTCGGGCTTCTGGCAGAAGGTGCCATCCGGCCGCGCATCGCCGAGCGGATCTCCTTCGACGAGGTCGCCGATGCTCACCGCCGCCTCGAGGCTGGCGGTCTCGAGGGCAAGCTCGTGCTGTGCCCGGATCCCTCCTCGCGACGCAGCCAGCGCGCCGCCTGACCGGCGCGACGGCACGATCCACCCGCGTCTCCGCTCATGAGCCGCGAAGGAAGGTCGCAACGCGCAAGGTGGATTATAGCCCGTGTGTTTCCGCCACGGGTCAGGAGCGCCGCTTGGAATGACCGCCAACAACTTCCCTTCGGACCCAAGAAGCCGAGCCGCTGGGACGGGGCAGCCTCCCGAGAGTTCAAACCTGCTTCGGGTCAAAGCACGACATCAAAGAGCTTCACAGACCTATCCGCCTCACCCCGGAAAGCGGATTGGGTCGATCAGGTCACGCAACGGCCGGGCTGCAGGAGCCTTGCGACTTCCGTGAGCGTGCTGACCATGGGCTCGCAGGCGACTGTCGGCTTACGGCTCGGATTCCACAGCGGCGTCTTGGTGATGTGGGCCTGCGCAGATGGAATACGGATCAGGACCGATGTATCGGCTTGATCGTTCAAGCGCAGAGAAACCGTTTTCGTCTGGACTGCGAACGGCTTGGAGGCAGCAAGATGATCTGCCTTGCCGGCGCGATTGACGATCTGACTTGGCTGTTCAGCGCCCGCCTGCCAGCGGTCTCCAAGGTCGTGACCTGACGCGAATTGCACGGCACCGATCGTCAATGCGGTCGCGAGAGCGCCCAAAAAAGGTTTGCGGATCTGTGACATGGCCTCGCTCCCCGCCCCGCGGCGATCATCGTTCTTTGTGCAGTTCCCCTTTGCCCATCGCTTCCAATGCTGCTTTTAAACGTCCGACTGTTTCACCATGCCTTCGTGAAGGCCGGAAAATGGTTTCATCCCGGCAGATTTTGTTTCGTCACCCCCGAACACTACTCGGCGGCGGCGATTCCAGAGGTAGCGGCGATCGTTGGCCGAGGTGCGCAACGGGGTCAAAAGCTGACGGCATCTTGCAGGAGGTTTGTGCTCGCAGGGATGGTCAGCTACGGGCCATGAACAGACCTACTACGCTCGTTCAACGCGGATCGAGCTGTGCGCCTTCCAAACAGGCATCGAAGCGCTCACCACCGGCTTCGCTTTGCCCATATTGCCTCACCAATGAGGCAGGATATTCGCGGCTCCCTTTCGGTCACCGAAACGAACCGGTCCCTGGGCAAGCCGCCGGCAACCTCGAGCACGAGTTTTGTTCGGATCGCCTCCTTGAACCCGTCACGGCTTCTGATCGCCACCATGAACGAGCCTGACCCGCCAATCACGCAATCCTCGAAATAGAGATCGAGGTCATCGATGTCCATTTGCGACGGAAGCCTTCCTTCGAGCATGATCGGCAATCCGTTGATGGTAATGCCCCTTGCCAGCGCCGCATCACGTGCGATGGTAACTGGGCTTCCGTCGTTGTTCACGCCATCGCCGGAAACGTCGATCACACGCCGCAGCCCACGATACGGATCCGCATCGAACAGCGGCAATGCGAAATTTATCGCGCCGGAGATCGAGGTGCGTGAGCCCATGCGAACCGGCGCTTTCGCGATTTCCGCCGCCACCGCAGCTGCAGATTCGTGGCTGTCGATCAATCTCCACGGCACGATGATTTTCTGATCGTTCAGTCCAGACCATTCGACATAGGCCAGGGCCAACCTTCGGTTCGGCCCGGCCTTGAGCGCCTGGAGAAATTCGTTGGAAACGATGGCCTCCGCGTAACCCTCGCGCTGAAGCAAAAGCTCGCCAGGATCCATTGAATAGGAGACATCTACAGCAAGAACGAGTTCGACATCGACCGATGGCTGCTTGCTGCCGGCAACCACTCGGTACCCCGAATTGAGGGCGGCCGTGTTGGCGACTTCAACTCCGGCGATCGCTCCGGCGATCAATGCCGCTGCGATGAAGACACGATGAAGCATGGTGGCCTCACTGCTTGATTCCGCTTCATGGTGGCAGAAACGCCGCGGCCTGATCGATCGGTCCAGCGTCGGGTGCGGATTGATGCGAGCGCGCGAAGACGAACCGAGATGTCACGTGTATTTCGGAACGGGCTCTGCCGTCCTGGCCGATGAGGATCAATCCGGCGCCGCCATTTGCTACATTCAGAACAATCGGCTCGCCACTCCACGTCTTGATTGGCTCCATTCCGATGATGAGAAATTCACCGATAGGCTGGTCAAGATATTGGATGCGCAATTGCGGGCCGACTTCGGCTGCTGCGAGTTCGAATCCGAACTGTCGAGCACGTGCGTAAACATCAGCCAAGGTCACAGTATCGGACGTGAATCCAAGCTGGGCTGGCGATACGAGGACAAGCTCCACGTCTGTCTTGCGAGAGCCAAGGATGAATGTCGGTCGAGCAAGTATTTCAGCGGCCTGCCCACCGATACCGCAGCCCATGCCGTCCAGTTTATTGCGCAGTCCAAGCGGATCAGCGAAGGTGCCAATGGTAATGGTCTTCCATGTCGCCACGTCGCGGCCGGACTGAATGAGTTGCTGGGACACTTTGGCGGGGCGCGTCTTGAGCTTCAGCTGGTTTTGCAAGACATCGCGAGCCGTGCATTGAGCCCACGCCGGATTGGTTGCGAACTGGACGATGCAGGCCGCGCAGAGTATCGCCACAACGAAGTAGCGGCTGCCCCGGCGCGCGCGCGAATGACGGTCGACTCCGCCGCAATGCGCCCTTCCCGCTGTGATGGCTATCGAAAATCTCTTCCGCATTTGCAATCTCGCGAGAAGAAAGAGTCCACCGTCTGCTGTTGTGCACTGGACACACTCCGCGCCCTGTGAGCGCGGTGCGGCTTTCTCGGTATCGCGTTATTCGGTTACCGCGGGCTCAGGGCAGCGGCTCTCCGGTTGTCAACGTAGTGCAGGTCTGCGGGAAAACCGTACGAAAAGGCACGATAAAGGACGAAATCGGGCTCTGCCGCTGCCTTGAGACGCACTTTCCGGTCCGCTAAGATCAATGGCGGGAGGTGTGCGCATGACCTGCCTGCGGCTGAACGGATACACGCTCAATTTGGATCAGGCGCAGTTATTTGACCGGCACGGCCAGGCCGTTGAGCTGCGGCCTCAGGCTCTGGCAGTTTTGCTTGAATTGGGGCGCCGTCCCGGAGAGCTGGTTACAAAACCAGATCTCGGTGCGCGAGTGTGGCCGGGCGTTTCGGTCACCGACGACTCGCTCGTGCAATGCGTGGTCGAGATCCGGCGCGCGCTCGGTGACAGCCGGCAGCAAGTCGTGCGGACGATGCCACGACGTGGTTACCTTCTGATCGCTGACGCGGCCGACACGGCGCCGCGCGATGTGCGAAGATTCTATCGCCTGGCCGCCGCCCTTGCGATGGTGGCAGTCGCGATTGTGCTGGTCTGGCAACTTCTACTGCTCGGCGCCGGCTCCGGGCCCCTCAAGGTACACAACAGGATGGTGGCCGACGTTGCAGTTCTGCCCCTGCGCGTACTCGACACCTCTCAGGAAGGCAGTCCGGACGGCAACGGGTTAGCCTACATGATTGCCTCCGAACTTGCGCGCAACCCCGACCTGCACATCGTCTCAACCCTCGCCACGGCCGAACTTAGCGGTAAGAACTTGTCGCCGGCGCAGATCGCCGCGATGACCCACGCTCGCTACCTTGTTGATGGCAGCGCGGAGAGACGCGGCGACCGGCTGCAGCTCCACGTGCAATTGATCGATTCCGGCAACAGCCGCATTGTCTGGAGCGGCCGGTTCGAGCCCACCGCGCAGGACCTGCCCGACGTTACTGAAACGTTGATCTCTCGGATCAGCGCCTCACTTGGTGCAACCGTGCGCGAGTCGGACCGGGCGGCGTTACGGAGCCGCGCGCCGGCCTCGCTTGATGTGCATGCGCGCGTGCTGCGCACGCTTGCGCTGACCATGGTACCAAGTTCCGAGAGCCTCCGCTCAGCTCGGCAGGAACTCGAACTGGCAGTCCGCCTTGATCCGAACTACGCGCCCGCGTGGACGGGACTTGGACTGGTGAAGAAGATGCTGATTTTTGGCCATCACGATCCTGGGCTCAGTCGTCAGGACTTGCCGCAGGCGATCGCCGACGTCAGGCGCGCGATTGCGCTGGACCCGCTGCGTGCCAGTTCGTGGCGAGTGCTGTCCTTGGTAACCGACGCAGGTCAGGACCCTGAGTCTGCGGTGAGCGCGGCCGAGCGGGCGATCGAGCTCGGCCCTGGCGATCCGGACAACTGGGTCGCCCTCGCCGGTGCATTGCATTATGCCGGTCGAACCCAGGCAGCGATTGCAGCCTTCGAGAAGGCGATCTCCTGGAACCCGGTACGCCCAGCACACTACGCGCTCTACGGGGCAAGGCTGCGCTATTCCGTGCAGGATTACGAGGATGCGCTGCGTTTCGCCCGCGAATGTATGGATCGAACACCTGCGATAGGTGTCTGCAAGGCGGTCTGGCTATCGTCGCTTATTCGTACCGGCCATGCCGCCGACGCGGAGGCGGCGTGGCCCGCTTTGATCGCGGCCGCACCCTCTTTGCAGACGTACCGGATGACGCCGCGGAATACGCCGATGGCTCTGGCGGTTGATGAGGATCTCGACAGACTTCGCAAGAGCAACACCTCGGCAATGGCCCAGTAAAGCTTCAGGCGCGTGAACCTGATGCGATCATTCCAAGTTGACCTTTTTCGGCGTAGCGGCGGTAAAAGTCTCCGCCGCCGACCGAGTTCTGTCGTGTTAATTCAGTTGACCTTGACTACCTGCGGCACTTTCCAGCTCCCATCGATGATCGAAGGCGGAGTGTCCTTCGGCCAGTACATCCGCAGCATCAGGACGAAGTCACCCTTCGGCGCCGGCAGCCAGTTCGCTTCCTTGTCTGCGCCCGGCGACTCGTTCTGGAAGTACAGGGTCAGTGAGCCGTCGGCATTGAACTTCGGGTCATCGCGCATGCTGACGGTGAACCTGTTCAGTCGATTGGGGACAAACCACCAGCCCTGATCGATCATGTACATTGTGAAGGACCAGAAGCCGTTGACGGGCGGTGTCGCCCCATTCTGGAAAGTCAATGTGTACTTGTTCGCACCGGTCAGCTTCTGTCCTGCCGAATCTTTTTCGGTATTCGGATAGACCGCGTCGCGCTCCTGGTTGGCGGGCCAGCCAAAGGCCGCCACCACTGCTCGCTTCATGTAGTCGGAGGGGCCGTAAGTACCGAGACCTTTCGTGACCGACCAGCCGTCGACTACGCCACCGAGGTTCTCCTTGTTGGCCTCGATCTTTTTCAGAGCGGCCTGGGGAATGTCCTTCAGAGCTTGCTGCACTGCTGGATCAAGCTTGCTCATCTCGAACGGCTTGCCGGGCGCGATGCCGATCTTTGCCATGCTCGCGAGCATCGGTGCATCCGCCGCTGGCGCTGGTGCTGCCGCAGCCATCAGCTGGGCCATCAGGTTGAAGTATCCCTCCGTTCCCATGCCGAGAATGACCGTCTGCGGCTTGTCGGTCATGCTGAAGCCAGGACTGGGATTTACCGGCGGCGCTACCGGCGCGTATGGCTTGCCCCAAGCAGAAAGCGGCGTGATCTTGTACTGCGCCTGCAGCGCGTTGACGGCCCTGTAGTCAGCCTCGCTACCATCGGCGTAGGTGCGGCCGAGAATGACCATGTAGCGCGTCGCCATTGGGAAGTGCTTCATATCCGCCGGCACCTCGCCCTTCCAGCCCGGGCCAGTGAACAAGTAATTGGCGGCCTTTCCGCTAGCTGTCCGCTTGCTCGGCGAGTCCTTGGAATCCGACATCCAGAGATCAGTGATCTCGAAGAGGTAGAAGCGGTCGCCCATATCCGGGTGACTGAACACTTGCGGCTCGGTGAGATCAAGCCAAGCAACCGAATAGAGTGTGTCGGCGTTGGGCGCGGAAACGCCTCGATAATCCGCCGGCGGATAGCGGGGAACGTTGACGAACTGTCCGGTCGGGCTTGTGAAGCCTTCTACTTTTGGCACGTTGCTCATCTGCACCCGCGTAACTTCGGTTGTGATGAGTGAATAGCCATAAACGTAGGCATCCTCCGCAATCTGCTGTGCTTCGGTCGGCGATATGGATTGCGCGCTTGCGGGTGGGATCGCTGTGAAGCAAGTCAAGCCAATAGCTAGGACCAGACGTCGATTAATCACGTTCATGAAGCCACCTTTTTGCTGCAGCAGCCAAATGGGATGAGGCACACGCCTTAATGCAACAGCGCCACCGAGCAGCTCCCATTGATTCAGATCAAGGCATGTCCGGTATGGGTCCAAAGGCTGACTTCGGCATCTTGCAGAGCTTTGTCCGTTCACCGCCTAGCAGCAGATATCGGGATGTTCGCAGGGATGGTCAGCTACGGGCCCAAATGCGGACAATATTGTCGCCAGTGGTTTAGTCGTGTATTCTCAACTTAAGGTTATCTTGGAGGAGGAAAGCTAGATGTTCGGCTGGCTGCGGAGGGCTCCCGCGTCTCCTACGGAGCAACAGCGCGAGGTGTGGCAGGCGCTGTCTGAGTATCCGCCTTACGCGCCACCCGAGTGGGATCCAGACACCAAGTCGATGCATGATGCTTGCGCGGAGTACCAGGAGTACTTTTTTGACAGCAAGCCGCTGCGGCTCGAAGCGTTGCGCACTTTTCTTGCGAAGTTTGATACTACGTTAGATTTCGACGACGCTGGCATTATGACGGTATCCATATGGATGCACGGGTACGCAGACCTGCTTGTCCATGATCTCAACGATCACGCTACAATTGACGCATACCATGGCTTCGCACCCCGATGGACAGGGCCGCTGGCGGGTCTCAATCCCATATTCGATCTGGGCATCTATCATGCCGAATGCCTTTGGTTTCGACGGACGAAGCTCGAATGGATCGTGGGGCGCGGCCCTCAGAAAAATGTATCGGCGCACTTGATTTCTGGTCTCCCTGGCACCGGAAAATTGTTCAATCCGATCTCCAGGGCATACGGGCACTGCAGCAATATCTGCCTCGCAAAACGACAAGTACGAAAACGTTTCCCAGGTGCCGAGGCTGCGTTGGAGCTACAGCGCGACACTCTTCATCGTCTTATACTGTCTCAAACTCCACCAGGCCGCAGGAGTCGCAGAACGTAGCTGCCGGGCGGTGGAGCGGCCGTCGAGCGACTCCGCATTGTCATTGCCCCCATGCAGATCGCTTCGTGCTTTCTTAGTTTCTCCTTAGGGTCAAAGGTGACACCTCGGCATCTTGCAGGAGCTTTGTCCGTTCACCGCCTAGCAGCAGACATCGGGGTGCTCGCAGCGATGGTCAGCTACGGGCCACGAGAGGATGTTGTTCAGACGGACTTCCCGCATCTATCCGCCGCCATTCGCGCCGTCGTCGCAGACCTATAAGCTTGTGCGACTCCGCGCGGTCAGTTGTCCGCTTTCTTGGCCTCGTTCAACGCACCAATGATTGCCTTGATGGTGCCTTCCGCAGCCGCGGCATTGTATCCGACATGGTAGCCATGGAAAACGTGGATTGGCTCGTGATCTTCGAAGCTGTGGTACGCCCCCTTCCACAGCACCGTCTTCACGGGAATCGAGCGCTTGCTCTCGGCCATCTGACCGCAGAGGATGGGGCTGGCCGCCTCGTCCTTCTCTGCCAGGATGAGATGGACCGGGGCGTAGAACTCGACGTTCTTCATCAAATAGCAGGACGGCTGCATCGCGAAGCCGCCCGCGAACATGTGCTCGTGCAGGTCGCCGATCGCCCGGTTCATGATGATCAAGGTCGTGGTCGCACCGTTGCTGCGGCCAAGGACGTAGACCCGCTTGGGATCGGCGATCTTCTGTCCGATGAGCCAGTCCAGCGCCGCATACGCATCGTCAGCCCGGCGCCGCGCCCAAGTCAACTGGCTGGGATCCGAGCAGACGCCGTCGGGTCCCAATCCCCGGCTGCCGAAGCTGTCGAGCAGGAGAACACCATAGCCTGCTCCGACCAATCTGCCGCCGTAGTCGCGCCCCCATTTCCTCTCGACCCGGCCGAACCCGTCGCAGCCGTGCAGCATGATCACGAAGGGGATTGGTCCCTTGGCGCCCTGCGGCTGCATAATGTCCGCCGACAGTTCGCCCTCGGCCTTTACCTTGGCCTTTTCCTCGACGGTGCCGTCCATGAAGTTTTTCGACCTGCCGTCGATGTATTCGTTGCCGGGAATCCAAGGCAAGGACTGTGCTGAAGTATGCCAAGGTATCTTGACCATCTCAGCACGCGCAGATGAGAACGACAGAACAGCAACTATTGAGAATATGATTTGCCTCATTGGAAATTGCACCTTCGCCCCCCTTGATTCTGGTCAACACCATATCTGACTTGGGAAAGCGTAAGTATCCTTGAAGAGGATTCGCACCGCGAAGCGCGCCTCTAAAATCCACTCCCGCGGTGAAGGCAGCGGATGCGAGCCAGAAGCAAAGCCCGTTTTGCGAAAAGATAAGAGCGCTGACCTCCGAGGCCGCCACCCTCTTTACTGCCATCAGCAAGGAAAAGAGGGAGCAGTGGTTCATCGAACCGGGCACGCTCGGAAGCAAGGGCGTCAAGATCGGCGATCTCGTACCGATCGACGAATACGTTACCACCGTGACTCTCAAGAGGCACACGCCGGTAGAAGACAAGGCTTGCATCGACTACGGCTTCCACAAGAAGGCCGAAGACAGAAAGCTCCGCATGGGCCGCTTCCGGCCATGAGCTCGAAGGCCGGCACCCGGGCGTCATTGAATGCAATGTCACCGTAATACCTGGGCCGTGAACCCATAAATCGGCCGAGCTTACGGCTCGCGAGAAACCGCTATGCCCTGGTAGCGATCAAATTTCGCATCGCAACGAAATGACGCGATGCCACAACCAGACGGCAGGCGGAAAACGCAACGCGCCGAAACATCAGTAGCGGTTGGGAATCGGCTGGCCTGCTCCCAGACCTTCGGTCGCGTTCTTGGGTCGGTGCTGCGCCTTGGGAATCTTCGGCAAGTCTACGTCGACCTTCTTGTATGGGATACTGTCGAGCAGATGCCGGATCAGGTTTAGCCGGGCGCGACGCTTGTTGTCGGCGGGAACGATGTACCAGGGCGCCGTTTGCGTGTCGGTGGCCTTGATCATACGCTGGTAGGCCGCCGTGTAGTCCCACCAGCGCCGCACCGATTCAGTGTCCATCGGGCTCAGCTTCCAGTGTTTCATCGGGTCCTTGATCCTCGCCTCAAATCGGCGCCGCTGCTCGTCCTGGCTGACATCGAGAAAGTACTTTCGCAGGATGATACCGTTGTTGACGATCAACTCCCGCTCGACCGCGGGGACCATCGTCAAGAACCGGTCGTATTCCTCATCGGTGACGAAGCCCATCACCCGCTCGACCCCGGCCCGGTTGTACCACGAGCGGTCGAAGAGGACGATTTCGCCCGCTGCCGGGAAATGCGCGATGTAGCGCTGAACGAAAACCTGTGTCTTTTCGCGGTCCGACGGGACGGGCAGCGCCACGTGGCGGTAGACGCGCGGACTGGTGCGTGCAGTTATCCGGCTGATCACGCCGCCCTTGCCCGCGGTGTCTCGGCCCTCGAAGACCACAATGATGCGTGCCCCCTTGTCTTTGACCCAGGCCTGAAGCCGCGTTAGCTCGACCTGAAGCTTTGCGAGTTCCTTCTCAAATTCCTTGCGGCTCACCTTGCCAGACGCGGCGTGCGCCTCAATGACCTCGTCCTTATTCCGCTTGTCCTTCAACATCCGGCAACCTCCCGCCACTGCTGACAACAATTCGATTGCGTTACGCTCGTTCTGCCCAAGATTACAACAACGGGTAGGAATTGAGGTCATGAGCATTGAGGGTATGGCCAACTTCGAGCTGCCATAGATCGCGTCTCTTCAAATCGTCAGCGGACCCCAGCCGTTGCCAGTTCGGATTTGCTTGATTCACCACCTCAATCCCCTCTGGCAGGCGATCGTCCTGTCCGTCATGGCGTGTCCCTTCGAACCGCCTATGGCCAAGTGCAACCGAAGCCTTTGCAAGCCTTGTTGATCTAGATCAACTCAGGATGCGCTAATGGCCGCACCCGGATGCGGTCGGAAATCCCGCGCGGCCAGTCACGACCAAGTCGGAAGAGCCGCCAAATGGGCATGCTCGTCGACGGCGAGTGGCGTGACGTCTGGTACGACACGGCAAGTACCGGCGGCCGCTTTGAGCGCAAAGCCAGCGCCTTTCGCAACTGGGTAACACCCGATGGCGCGCCCGGTCCGACCGGCGAGGCCGGCTTCCTGGCAGTATGGATCGGACCGCCAGCCATGGAGATGGCGTTCGACAGTGTTGGCGTTCTCCAGCCTGAAGCCCGGTCTTCCCGCAGATCGGCGTCACCCGCAGCACCGCAATTCCTATTTTTCGGCAAATGAATCCAGGAGCGAGCGAAACCGCCGGACTCGACCGCGCGAAAAACGCCCGCGCCTTACGGCCGGGATCGTCTAAGCAATCAGCTGCCTTGCCGCAGCGGATATCATCACCAGCCCGCCGGTGATCACGGCGACGTCGAGGATCGCGGTGTGGATGTGCACCGGCATCCGCTCGACGAACGCCTTGGCGAGGAATGCGCCGGGGATCGCGATGCCGCCGATCAGAAGTGCGAAGGCGAGCACCTGCGCGGTGACGGCGCCAGCCAGCCCAAATACCGAGATCTTGATGAGGCCGGTGCCGAGCGAGATCATCGCATCGGTTGCGATCACGGCGGCGCCTTCGAGGCCGGCGGCCATCAGCAGCGAGAGAAGGATCACGCCGGAGCCGGAGGTGCCGCCGACCAGCACGCCGTAGCCGACGGAGCCGGCAGCAAGGCCGGTGTCGCCGATCCTGACCTGGCGACGTCGCAACACGCGGCGCAGCGGCACGCTCAGGATCAGCATGGAGCCGATCACGAGCGCCGCGCCGGCATTGGTCAGGCGCGTGTAACCATAGGCGCCGAGCGCGGTCGTCAGCGCGGCGCAGGCGAGCACGATCAGTGCGCGGCGGCGATCGGCATAGCGCAGGTAAGCCATGGCGCGGCTTGCATTGGTGAAGATCGCTGAGATCGCGATGATCGGCACCACCGGCTCGGCGCCGACGAGGGGCACCAGCACCAACGGCATCAGGGCGCCGGTGCCGTAGCCGGCGAGACCACCGATGATCGAAGCAAACAACGCCATCAACGCGACCAGCAGGAGCTGGAAAATCGAGATGTCGGCGAAGCCTGAGACGATGGTCAATTTCTCTCATCGCGGCTGACGCGTGCCGCAGCTTGATCGGCGATGGAAGCGAGTGCGGCTTCCTCTAGTGGAAAATCCGCCGCAAGCCAAGCGTCCTCGGCGAGCGTCAACACATGTCCGAGCGAGGGTCCTTCCGCCATGCCCCGCGCGATGAAGTCGGCGGCGCGAAGCGGAAATTTCGGCGCAGTCCAGCGCTGCGGCAGCTCGGCGAGTTCGCGCCAGCGCGACGAACGCACATCGCTCGCCGCCCGCGCCCAGCCGAGCAACACGCGATCGTGATAGCGCTCGGCGCCGAGCCGGTAGAGCAACCGCCGCGCATTGGCCTCGTCCTTGGCCGCAAACCGCCACCAGCGGTGTCCCATCGAATCCAGCGCCTTGGCTTCGGCGTTGGAGAGCCGCAGCCGCGCGGCGACGCGCCTGGCGTCTTCGGTCACGGCGACCGTCAGCGCGGCGAGCCGCCGCGTGCTGCTTGCCGGCAAGCCAAGCTCGCCCTCGATCGCGATCATTGCCGACAGCGGTCCGATATAGACGACGCCCCCGCTCAGCGCTTGCAGCAACCCGCCATCCGCCATCGCGAGCGCGGCGTCGGAGGCACCGTGCGCGACCAGCAGCTTCAGCATCTCCATGCGCACCCGCTCGGCCGACAGACTCGCAAGACCCGCACGTCCGCGGATGCAGGCAAGATAGCCGTCACGGTCGGGCTCGCCGGCCCCGAAGGCGGCGTGGATGCGAAAGAAGCGCAGGATACGCAGGAAATCCTCGGCGATGCGCTGGTCGGGATCGCCGATGAAGCGCACGCGCCGCGCGGCCGCATCCGCGATCCCTCCGACATAGTCGTAGACGACGCCGGTTGCATCGGCCGACAGTCCGTTCATGGTGAAGTCGCGGCGCTCGGCGTCCTTCACCCAGTCGCGGCCGAACGCGACCTTGGCCTTGCGGCCGAAGGTCTCGGTGTCCTCGCGCAGCGTCGTGACTTCGTAGGGGTGCCCGTCGATGACCAGCGTGATGGTGCCGTGGTCGATGCCGGTCGGCACGCTCTTGATGCCGGCAGCCTTGGCGCGGCGCATCACCTCGTCCGGCAACGCCGTGGTCGCGATGTCGATGTCGCCAGGCACGAGACCGAGCAACGCATTGCGCACGGCGCCGCCGACCACGCGCGCTTCCTCGCCGTTGGCGTTGAGCAGCGCCAGGACGCGCGCCGTCCCGCCGGAGGTCAGCCAGGGCGCATTGGCGAGTAACGGCTCCGCGCTCATGGTCCAGCCCCTATTTTTCCACGCCCGGCACGAGCTTGCCGTTCTCGACATGGGCGGGAATGTAGGTCGAATCCGGCGCGGCGCCGGAGAAATGCGCAAAGCCGATCAGCCCCGCGATCACAAGCACGAGCGCGGCCAGGACAAGACGCGCGACGACGGTGACCGGCCAGGACGATCGCGCGAACAGCCCGGAACGGGTGGCGGCCAGGAACAGCGCATAGACGGCAAAGGGGATGAGGAAGATTCCGATCTCGGTCAGAACCGGCCGGATCATGATGAATAGATCCGCTCATACAGCACACGCAGCATTCCGGCCGTCGCACCCCAGATGTAGCGTTCCGCGAACGGCATCGCGTAGTAAAACCGCTCCATGCCGCGGAATTCCTTGCTGTGCACCTGGTGGTTCACCGGGTTCATCAGGAAGGATAGCGGCACCTCGAAGGCATCATCAACCTCGGAATGGTTGATCGTGAGCTCGAAGCCGGGCCGCACCTTGGCGACCGTCGGCAGGATGCGGAAGCCGAAAGCGGTGCCGTAGAGATCGAGATAGCCGATCGGCTCGACGAAGTCGCGCGACAGTCCGACCTCCTCCTCGGCCTCGCGCAACGCCGCATCGAGCGGCGAGGTGTCGGTCGCGTCGATCTTGCCGCCGGGGAAGGCGATCTGGCCGGCGTGGTCGTTGAGGTGCGCCGAGCGCTGCGTCAGCAGGATGGTCGGCTCGGGACGGTCGACCACGGCGATCAGGACCGCAGCCGGCCGCACCGGCTGCTCGCACGCGACGATCTCGAGCATCTTGTCGGTGCCGGGATCGCCCGAGGCGGGGATGATGTTCGGATCGTAGAGGCCGGGCGGCACGTCGAAGCCGAGCCGCGCCCGGGAGCGGGCGAAGAAGTCCGCAGCTCCGATCGCGACGGGCTCGTTCCTCAGGATAGGCTTGTTCAAAGCGCGGCCCTCACCTGCTCCGCATCGGCCATGGCGAAGAACTCGCCGGCCGACTCGACGCCGAACATCGGCTGGCCATCGACCATCCGCTCCTCGCCCATGTCAACCAGATCGTAGTAGAGCGCGCGGGTGACCTTGGCCCAGAGATCGGCGCGGACATGCAGGTATGGCGTCAGCCCGCCGTCCCTGGCCTGCTCGAAGCGCAGCCGGTGCGCGGCGTCGCAGGTGACCCAGTCGTCGACATTGGTGCGGAAGCTTAGCACGGGATGGTTGTCCTCGCCGTCCTTCTGCATCTCGACCGCCATGAACGGCGCGTCGTCGACGCGAATGCCGACCTTCTCCACAGGCGTGACGAGAAAATGCTTGTCACCCTCGCGCTTCAGGATGGTCGAGAACAGGCGGACCAGGGCATGACGCCCGATCGGCGTGCCCATGTAGAACCAAGTACCGTCGGACGCAATTCGGATGTCGAGATCGCCGCAAAACGGCGGATTCCACAGATGCACCGGAGGCAGGCCCTTTTTGGCGCCCTCGGCACTGGCGGCGCTTTTGGCGGCGGCAGTCAGCCCCTCAAGACCGCGATCGGCGCTCTGCCCTTGGTTCGCCATGGTTTGCCCTGACTCTGTCTTTTGGCACGATTGGTGCAGGTTTACGTTGTACTCGTGTACACGGTTCCACTCCGGATTAACCCGGTGTGGAGGTCGCCACTTCGTGATGCCCTACATATCCCTAAGCCGATAAGGTGGGGATAGGTTAATTCAACGAATACATGGCCTTCCTGCAAGTCTAGCATAGGGCCCATGTGCGACTTGTGATGATCTGACGACGCAGGCGAGCCGCGTGGCGGACTTTTGAGGAGCTGACGGATGGCGGAAAGTGTCGAGAAACTGGAAGACGGAATCGTCCGTTCGGCCGAGCAGGTGTCGAGCCAGATTCGCGCGGCGAAAGAGGCGATCGCGTCCGTCATCTTCGGCCAGGACCGCGTGATCGAGAACACGCTCGTCACCATCCTCTCCGGCGGCCATGCGCTGCTGATCGGCGTGCCCGGCCTCGCCAAGACCAAGCTGGTCGAGACGCTCGGCGTCACGCTCGGTCTCGACGCCAAGCGCATCCAGTTCACGCCCGACCTGATGCCGTCGGACATTCTCGGCGCCGAAGTGCTCGACGAGAGCACCGCCGGCAGGCGCGCCTTCCGGTTCATTGCAGGTCCCGTGTTCGCGCAGCTCTTGATGGCCGACGAGATCAACCGCGCCAGCCCGCGCACGCAGTCGGCGCTGCTCCAGGCGATGCAGGAGCAGCACATCACCGTCGCCGGCGCGCGTCACGACCTGCCGAAGCCGTTCCACGTGCTCGCCACGCAAAACCCGCTGGAGCAGGAAGGCACCTATCCGCTGCCGGAAGCCCAGCTCGACCGCTTCCTGATGGAGATCGACGTCGACTATCCCGATCGCGACGCCGAGCGCCGCATCCTGTTCGAGACGACGGGGGCCGAGGAGACGCTGGCGAGGGGATCGATGGACGCGGATGCGCTGATCACCGCACAGCGGCTGATCCGCCGCCTGCCGGTCGGCGATTCCGTGGTGGAGGCGATCCTGTCGCTGGTCCGCTCGGCCCGTCCGGGCGAGGAGAGCGGCGAGACCGGCAAGTTCATCGCCTGGGGTCCGGGCCCGCGCGCCAGCCAATCCCTGATGCTCGCCGTGCGCGCTCGCGCGCTGATCGACGGACGCCTGGCGCCCTCGATCGACGACGTGCTCGACCTCGCCGAGCCCATATTGAAGCACCGCATGGCGCTGACGTTCCAGGCGCGCGCCGAAGGCCGCACGATTCCGGACGTGATCAAACAATTGAAGGCACGGATCGGTTGATGGCCGCAGACAACGGGCACACAGCGAAGGAGATCATCGCGATCCGACGTGCCGATGGCGAAAGCCGTACGCTTGCCGCTTCGCTCCCGCGTCTGGTGCTCGAGGCCCGCCGTATCGCCGCCAACGTCATCCACGGCCTGCACGGAAGGCGCCGCGCCGGCTCCGGCGAGAATTTCTGGCAATACCGTCGCTTCGTCTCCGGCGAACCGGCGCAGAATGTCGACTGGCGCCGTTCGGCGCGTGACGACCATCTCTATGTCCGCGAGCTCGAATGGGAAGCCTCGCACACGGTGTGGATCTGGCCCGACCGCTCGCCGTCGATGGCGTTCGCCTCGAAGACCGCGCGCGAATCCAAGCTCGAGCGGACACTGATCGTCGCCTTCGCGCTGGCCGAATTGCTGGTCTCGGGCGGCGAACGCGTCGGCATTCCCGGACTGATGGCGCCGACCGCGAGCCGCAGCGTCATCGACAAGATGGCCCAGGCGATGCTGCATGACGATGCCGACCGGCTGAGCCTGCCGCCGTCCTTCGTGCCTGCGGCGCTCGCCGAGATCATCGTGCTGTCGGATTTCTGGTCGCCGATCGCGGAGATCAGGACGACCCTCGCAGGGCTCTCCGGCTCGGGCGCGCATGGCACGCTGGTGCAGGTGGTCGATCCCGCCGAAGAGAGCTTCCCCTATTCCGGCCGCGTCGAGTTCGTCGAGCCGGAAGGCTTCGGCATGATCACCGCCGGCCGCGCCGAGAGCTGGGCGCAGGATTACACCGCGCGGCTCGCGCTGCACCGCGACCAGATCCGCGCCGAGACCAACAGGCTCGACTGGCTGTTCACGACGCATGCGACCGACCGCTCCGCCGCCGAGCTCTTGCTGTACCTGCATGCCGGCATGCAGGTGAGCAAGTCGGGCGCCCGCACCACGACGATCAAGGCGGGGCCGGCCGCATGATGGGATTGCCGCTCGCCTTCACCCAACCGCTGCTCCTGATCGGCCTTGTCAGCCTGCCGGTGCTGTGGTGGCTGCTGCGGGTGATGCCGCCGCGGCCGCGCCGCATCGAGTTTCCACCGACGCGCCTGCTGTTCGACATCGCACCAAGGGAAGAGACGCCCTCGCGGACGCCGTGGTGGCTGACCGCGCTGCGGCTTCTGGCTGCGGCTCTCGTCATTTTCGCCGCCGCCGGCCCGATCTGGAATCCACAAACCGGCGCGGCCGGCAGCAAGGCGCCGCTGATGATCATGTTCGACGACGGCTGGAGCGCCGCATCGCACTGGGACGTCAGGGTCAGGGCCGCCGACGAGCTGATCGCCAATGCCGACAACGACCGCCGCGCCATCGCGCTGGTGCCGCTGTCGGAGCCGAACCGCGACATCACCCTGATGCCGGCGGGTGCCGCGCGCGTCGCGCTGCGGCAGATCGTGCCAAAGCCCTATTCGATCGACCGCGTTGAAACCCTGACCGCGATCGACCGTTTCCTGAAGGCCACCGGCGACTGCGAGATCGCCTGGCTATCGGATGGCGTCGATACCGGCCGCGGCGAGGACTTCGTGCAAGGCCTTGGCAAGACCATCGGAGATCGCAGCTTGACGGTGTTCGAAGGCGGCACGTCCTCCCCGCTGGCGCTCGTCGCCGCCGAGAACGCCGCCGCCAAGATGACGGTGAAGGTGCTGCGCACCGACAGCGGCATCGCGGTCGGCACCGTGCGCGCGCTGGACCAGAAGTCCTCGCCGATCGGCGAGGCGCGTTATTCGTTCGGCCCGCAGGACAAGGAAACCGAGGCCTCGTTCGACCTGCCGGTCGAACTGCGCAACGACATCACGCGGCTCGACATATCAGGCGAGCGTTCGGCCGGCGCGGTGCAGCTGCTCGACAAGCGCTGGCGCCGCCGCGCCATCGGCATCGTCACCGGCACGACCAGCGAGACCGCGCAGCCGCTGCTGGCGCCGACCTTCTACCTGACCCGTGCGCTGGCGCCGTTCGCCGACGTGCGGCTCGCCGACCGGGGCTCGCCGCAGCAGGGCATCACGCAATTCCTCGACCAGAAGCTGCCGATGATCATCCTCGCCGATGTCGGCACCGTCGCCCCTGAAATCCGCGAGCGCCTCAATGCCTGGATCGACCAGGGCGGCGTGCTGGTGCGGTTCGCCGGCCCCCGGCTGGCGCAGGCGGAGGACGATCTCGTGCCGGTCAAGCTGCGCAAGGGCGGCCGCACGCTCGGCGGCAGCCTGACCTGGGAGAAGCCGCAGCACCTCGCCGCCTTCGCGGCCGATGGTCCGTTTGCCGGCGTCGCAGTCCCCAAGGATGTCACCGTGAACCGCCAGGTCCTGGCCGAGCCCGACGCGGTGCTCGCCACCCGAAGCTGGGCCTCGCTGGAAGACGGCACGCCGCTCGTCACTGGCGAGCATCGCGGCAAGGGCCTGGTCAGCCTCTTCCATGTCAGCGCCGACATGCGCTGGTCCGATCTGCCGATGTCGGGCACCTTCGTCGAAATGCTGCGCCGGGTCGTCGACATGTCCGGCTACACCGCCAAGCCCGGGCCCGGGGTCGCGGGCGAGGCGAGCACCGAAACGGTGGCGCCGCTGCACATCCTCGACGGTTTTGGTGCGTTCGGTCCGCCGCCGGCCACCGCGAAGCCGCTGCCCGCGGATTATCGCGACCGCGCCACGCCCGATCATCCACCCGGCTTCTATGGTCCGGCAGAAGGACCGCTCGCCGTGAACACGCTCGCCGCTTCCGACCGCATCGCAGCGCTGAACACCGCCAGCCTGCGCGCCCGGCACGCGACCTACACCAATGCCGAGCCGCGCGATTTGCGCGGCTGGCTGCTGTCGACGGCGCTCGCGCTGTTCCTGATCGACGCCATCATCGTCGCGGTGCTCGGCGGCGGCATCGCCGCGCTGCTGCGCCGGCGCGCGGCGACAGCCGCGATCGTCCTGGGGCTCATGCTTGCGGGCTTCGCGTCGCTCTCGCCCACGCCGTCCCACGCGGACAGCGCGTCCGACGAGTTCGCGATGAAGGCGGTGTCGCAGACCCGCCTCGCCTATGTCGTCACCGGCAATGCCGACGTCGATTCCATCGTCAAGGCCGGCATGTCCGGTCTGACGCAGTTCCTGGCGCAACGCACCGCGCTGGAGGCCGGCGATCCCGTCGGCATCGATCCGGGCCGCGACGAGCTCGCCTTCTTCCCGCTGATCTACTGGCCGATCGTGCCGGGCGCGCCCAAGCCGCCGCAGGATGCCATCAACAAGATCGACGCCTACATGAAGCAGGGCGGCACCGTGCTGTTCGACACCCGCGACGCGATCGAGGCGCCGCCCGGCGAGAACGGCGCCGCGCAGACCCCGGGCATGCAGACGCTGCGCGAAATCCTGTCCTCGCTCGACGTGCCCGAGCTCGAGCCGGTGCCGCGCGAGCACGTGCTGACCAAGACGTTCTATCTGCTGCGCGACTTCCCCGGCCGTTTCAGCACCGGGCAGACCTGGGTCGAGGCCCTGCCGCGCGACGAGGACGAGGACAGCGCGCAGCGGCCTGCCCGCGGCGGTGACGGCGTCTCGCCGATCATCATCACCTCGAACGATCTGGCCGGCGCCTGGGCCCAGCGCCTCGACGGTCAGTTCATGCTGCCGATGTCCGGCGGCGACGCCCGCCAGCGCGAATTCGCCTACCGCGCCGGCGCCAACATCGTGATGTACACGCTGACCGGCAACTACAAGGCCGACCAGGTGCACGCACCGGCCCTGATCGAACGGTTGGGGCAATAGGATCAACATGAATTACGGCATCGCGTTCACGCCGCTTGTTCCCGCGATCGTCCTGTGGCTCGCGCTGGCCGCGATCGTCGTCGTTGCGCTCGTGCTGCTGCTGTCGCGCGCGCGCGGCGCTGCCGTGCGCGTGGCCGCGCTGGCGCTGTTCCTGCTGGCGCTCGCCAATCCCTCCTTCACCCGCGAGGACCGCGATCCGCTCACCTCGGTCGCCGCCGTCGTGGTCGACAAGAGCCCGAGCCAGAATTTCGGCAACCGCAATCGCGAGGCCGCGCAAGCGCAGGAAGCGCTGGTCGACAGCCTGAAGAAGATCAAGGGCCTGGAAGTCCGCGTCGTCGATGCCGGACAGGCCGACGGCGAGACCGACGGCACGAAGCTGTTCGGCGCCCTCGCCTCGGCGCTGTCGGACGTGCCGGTCGACCGCGTCGCCGGTGCATTCATGATCACCGATGGCCGCGTTCACGACATCCCGGCCAACACCGCCGCGCTCGGCTTCCAGGCGCCGGTGCACGCGCTGATCACCGGGCAGAAGGACGAGCGCGACCGCCGCATCGCGATCACGGCCGCGCCGCGCTTCGGCATCGTCGGTCAGACCCAGACCATCAGCTACCGCCTCGACGACCAGGGCGTCTCCGGCGAGCGCGCCAAGGTCACGATCCGCAGGGACGGCGAGGTCCTGAGCGAGCGCACGCTGTCGAGCGGCCAGAGCGCAAGCGTCGACGTCGACATCAAGCATGCCGGCCCGAACATCGTCGAGATCGAGGCCTCGCCGCTCGAGCGCGAGCTGACGCCCGTGAACAATCGCGCCGTCGTCGCCATCGACGGCGTTCGCGACAAGCTGCGCGTGCTGCTGGTCTCGGGCGAGCCGCATTCCGGCGAGCGCACCTGGCGCAACCTGCTGAAGTCCGACGCCAGCGTCGACCTCGTGCACTTCACCATTCTGCGTCCGCCGGAGAAGCAGGACGGCACGCCGATCAACGAATTGTCGCTGATCGCGTTTCCGACCCGCGAGCTGTTCCAGCAGAAGATCAACGAATTCCAGCTGATCATCTTCGACCGCTACGCCCGCCAGGGCGTGCTGCCGATCGCCTATTTCGACAACATCGCGCGCTACGTCCGCGCAGGCGGCGCGGTGCTGGTCTCGGCGGGCCCCGACTATGCCTCCAACACCAGCATCTGGCGCACGCCGCTGGATTCGGTGCTGCCGGCAGAGCCCGTCGGCGTAACGGAAAAACCGTTCTATGCGCATCTGTCGGAGATCGGCAAACGCCACCCCGTCACGCGCGGCCTCGAGGGCTCCGCCAGCGAGCCGCCGCACTGGAGCCGGTTCTTCCGCACCGTCGACACCCGCAATGCGGTCAACCCGCCGGTGATGACGGGCGTCGACGGCAAGCCGCTATTGTTCCTGTCGCGCTTCGGCGAGGGCCGCGTCGCGCTGCTGCTGTCCGACCACATCTGGCTGTGGGCACGCGGCTATGAAGGCGGCGGCCCGCATCTCGACCTGCTGCGGCGGATGTCGCACTGGCTGATGAAGCAGCCGGACCTCGATGAAGAGGCGCTGCGCCTCCAGGTGCAGGGCAAGAATCTCGTCGTGGTGCGCCAGACCATGTCGGACAGCGTCCAGCCGGTCAGCGTGACCTCGCCGTCGGGCGTGTCGCAGGACCTGACGCTCGCGCCTGCCGATCCCGGCGAGTGGCGCGCCAGCCTGCCGGCGAGCGAGCTCGGCCTGTGGCAGGCGACCGACGGCACGCTGAAGGCGCTGATCAATGTCGGCCCGACCAATCCGAAGGAGTTTTCGGAAGTCACCTCCACCACCGACACCTTGAAGCCGCTGACGCAGGCGACCGGCGGCAACGCCGTGCGCGTGGTCGACGGCGCCAGCGTGGAGCTGCCGCGCATCGTGCCGGTGCGTTCGGCGAGCGTCTTCGCCGGCGATGGCTGGATGGGCGTCAGGATGCGCGACGCCAGCGTGGTGAAGGGTGTCGGCGTGCTGCCGATCTTCGCCGGCCTGATCGGCCTGCTCCTGCTGCTCGGCGCGTTCGCCGCCACCTGGGTCCGCGAAGGGCGCTGATCTCCTGGGTCGTGATGGGCTCTCCTGGCGGCGAGGCCTGAGCAAGCGCCTCGTCCTTCGAGACGACCGCTCCGCGGGCTCCTCAGCGACTGTGTTCTTCGTCAAGCGGGTTGCCATTGTTTTTGGTCCCTGAGCATGGCGTTGAGGATGGTGAGGACTTT
>NZ_JAFCJT010000026.1 GCF_018130785.1 Bradyrhizobium liaoningense | reverse complement strand
GCTCATGCTTTGCGCATTGCGTAGCGTAGGAGTTGCGTTGAGAGCGTTAGGGGCGGCGGATCAAAGCCGGTCGGCCTGACCGAATGGCCGAAAGACATCCGTCGGTTACAGCCGACTTTTGCAACAAAATCGGCCCGTAGCTGACAGGGCCGTTGGCGCGGTGACCGATGCGGACATCACGTCGTAGAACAGACGATTGTCGAAGCAACAATTTGAGGGAGGCGTGAACTAGTCAGCAACCTTGACCAACCCAACGCCGCGAAAATCTGCTAGTTTCGTGTTTTGCCCCCTGCGGGGGAGGCAACGGTGACGAACTCGGAAGTCCCCAACGAGCTACCGGACAGACCAACATCCGATAACGAGCAAGCGGACAAAGCGACATCCGACTGCAATCTCGCGACATCCGATCGCAATCTAAAGAGTCGCCTCCGGGCACGATTGCAGTTGATGGGCCGCGCGCTCGCCTCGATTGCCGCCGTCGGCGCGATCGCGGGTGGCCTCGTCGGCTTCTGGACTGTGTGGAAGACAATCCGGACAGACGTTTTTCCGGACAAGCAACAGACGCAGAGGGAGGCCACGGCCCGGCCCGATGTTGCTCCCCGGTTGTCTCTCGTTGTCCTGCCATTCGCAAACCTCAACAACGATCCGGAACAGGACTATTTCGCCGACAGTATTACGACCGATCTGACGACCGATCTCGCGCAAATGCCCGGCGCATTCGTCATCGGACGCGGGACGGCCTTCACATACAAAAACAAGCCGATCGATCTCAAGACGCTCGGGAAGGATCTCGGCATCCGGTGGGCAGTCCAAGGGGCGGTGCGGCGCAATGGGGATCAGGTCCGGGTAAACGTATCGCTCACGGATATCGCGAGCGGTCGGGACGTCTGGTCGGATCGTTTCGATGGCGATCGCACGAATGTCGCCGCCTTGCAGGACCAAATCACAGGACGGCTCGCACGCTCGCTAAACATTGAACTCATGCATGCCGAAAGCCGCCGCAGCGAAAAGGACCAATCTAGAAATCCAGACGCCATGGACTTCACGATGCGCGGCTGGGCAAAGTTCTATGAGCCCCGGTCGAAGACGGAAATCGCGCAGGCAAAGGACCTGTTCGACAGTGCGTTGCGTCTCGATCCGGATAACGTCGATGCAATGATCGCGAAAGCGTGGTGCTTGGCCATTGCTGCGAGCTTCAGGTGGTCGGCGTCCATGGCCGAAGATAAAAAAATAGCGACTGATCTCATCGACAGGGCTCTTGCGAAAAGCTCGTCAAACGCATTGGCTTACGTGGTAAAGGGGGACACTCTTCGAGTATTTGGGCGCCCTGAGGAGGCGTTGCCTCAATACGACGCTGCGCTTGAAATCAATCCAAATTTCCCGATGGCCTACGCTCAGAAAGGACTTGCACTCATCCTCTCCGGGCGGGCCCGCGAAGCCTTCTCGCCGCTTCAGCTGGCACTCCGCCTCAGCCCGAAAGATCCGATTGCTGTCTCTTGGTATTACAACCGTTGCCATGCACACCTGCACCTGCATGAATACCAAGAAGCCATCGAGGAATGTAGGCGGGCGATCAATATTAACAACGCATTATGGTTCGGCCATGTAGATCTGGTTTCGGCTTATGGAACTACAGGGCAATTGGAGCAGGCACGCCAAAGCTTAACTGAATTGATTAAGCTCCGACCAGATTTCACGATCCAGTGGTTCCGTGAATTTGGCTACGCACTCTCGAGTAATCCGCAATTTCGTCGTGAGTTCGATGACATTGTCGATGGGCTGAGGAAGGGAGGCGTGCGGGAGCAATAGCGTGCAGGCAAGTCGATTGCTGACGAGGCGACGAACGTCTGTTTCGGGCCCATCGCGACCTCTTGCGCTGCCGCACGAACCTGGTCGCTATTGGGGGCAAAGCAGGCGTAGCCTTCGTCGCATCACGCCGCGAGGTTTATGGGTATACGGCCTAGCCGAGCTCTTGCAGCAGCTTCCGCGTCTCGCCGAGCAACGACCGCATCGCCCTTCGTTCCGTGATCCGGTCCTGCGCGAATAGCCCGTGCTTCTGCGCATTCTGATTTCCCCTCGGTGCGCCTGATCTCGCGGCGCCGCCATGCATGCGACAGCGGGTCTTGCCGTGCACCGCCGGCGCGAGGCAGGCGGTGCCGCTGCGTGTCCTGGCGCCGCAGCGCGGACTCGCCTGCATCGCAGCCGTGTTGCGGGTGTGATCGCCGCTCACGCGCCTTGCCTGGCTTCGGTCTCTTCGTGCAGGCCGGTTTCGTGGCGCGGGACCAGTCCTGCATCCGTCGCAGCGTTCGGCTCTGCAACGATCACGCTCGCGTGCTGGGTAATGTTGCCCACGATCGCTCTTCCTCCATCCTGCACCGACAGATTCCGTACCATGATCGTACGCTCGTCGCTGTTGCGGTGGCGGCTCAGCGCCTCGACCTGGGCGGCGAAGGTGCGGGAGAGCCGGGTCAGTGCACGCGTGACGCTCTCATGCTGCGCAAGATCGTCGATGCAGGCGAGGCGACAGGCAGAGTGCATCGCCGCCATGTGAACGGAGACCATCTGGGACACCAGCATGGCCTCGATGGAGTCCGTCGGCGCGATGCTTCTGATCATCGAGACCATGAAGGCGAGATTGGCTTCATCGGGCTTCTGCCCGATCACGCTGGCCTTCACCAATTGCTTCAGCAGGCCATGCAGCGCGTCGCGATCGACGGCGCCGAGCGCCTCGGCCAGCAGACGCTCGCCGGCTTGCGGATCGGGATGGTTGATCGCAATCCGCCGCTTGTAGAGTTTGATCCGCGGGCTGCCGGCGAGGCCACTGCGATCGTTTGCCGCGACCGGCGGCGCGCCGTGGCGTTTTGGGGATGTCGTCATGTGCTGTGTCCTTACCGGCGCGGGCGCGCGAGTGACCGCTCGCTGCGCGTGACTGCGAATTTCGAGATGTCGATGAAGGCCTTACGCACGCTCGCGGCGAGGCGCCCTTGGTCGGGCGGTTTGGACGCTGGCGATTGTTGCGATGATGCCATCATGCCGGTGTTTTGCCCGACGTGTCAAATTTCATTTCGTGGCATCCGAAGCGATTGTCCTGTGCAAGTCCTTGTCCTGACAGGGGCCGGCTACTGTGCATGGGGTTGTTTTCGCATTTTTTGTCTGGATGCGGCTCTCACGTGCCGCGCGACGGAATGCCGGCGTGCAAACGCGATTGCGAAATCCGGCGCGACCGCTAATCATGATCTCCAGATGCGCCGCGTCCTGCAAAAGCGGCAGCGCGGGTGTGGGGAGAGAACGAATGCAACGAACGCTTCGCCTGCTGGCGATTGTCGCCGGATTGTGCGTGACGACCGAGGCTCTCGCGCAAAAATATCCGACGCGTCCGGTCAAGATCATGGTCGGCTTCAGCGCGGGCGGCCCTGTCGATGTTGTCGCGCGCATCGTCGGCGACCGGCTGAGCAACAAGCTCGGCCAGCCCTTCGTGGTCGAGAACCGTGCCGGCGCCAACGGCATGATCGCAGCCGAGGGCGTGGCGCGCGCGGACGCGGACGGCTACACCATCCTCGCCTGCAACTCGTCCACCATCACGCTCAACAAGACGCTGTTCAAGGACGCCCGCTACGATCCGCAAGGCGATTTCGCGCCGCTCACCACGGTCGTCTCGGCGCCGCTCGTGCTCGTAGTCAATCCGGAGAATCCCAAGACCGCCGACATCAAGACGGTGGCCGATCTCGTGGCCGCGGCGAAGGCCAGGCCGGGCGAGCTTGCCTACGGCTCGGGCGGCAACGGCAACCTCGCCCATCTCGCCATGGAGCTGCTCAGCCAGAAGGCCGGCATCAAGCTGATCCATGTGCCCTATCGCGGAGGTGCTGCGTCCGAGGTCGGCATCCTCGCGCAGGAGGTGTTGGCGGTGTTCGATCCGCTCTCCGCCGTGCCGCTGGTGAAGGCCGGCAAGCTGCGTGCGCTCGCGGTGTCATCCGCGGAGCGGCTGCCGGCGTTGCCCGACGTGCCGACCGTCGCGGAAGCCGGCTATTCCGGCTTCGACATCTCGTTCTGGGTCGGCTTCTTCATGCCGAAGGCGACACCAGGGCCGATCCTGGAGACGCTGCACCGGGAGATCGTCACGGCGGCCAAGGACCCGGCAGTCGAGGAGAAGCTTGGTTCGCAGGGCGTTGTCAGCGTGCTCAGCCCGGCCGAGTACGCCGTGAAGATCGCGAAGGAGACCAGGGAGCTTGCCGAGGTCGTCGCGGCCGCGAACATCAAGGCGGAGTGAGTGAGGCGCGGTGGTGCTGCGGGCTCCTTAACCTCTCCCGCAAGCGGGAGAGGGGGCAACTGTTTCCGTCACAGCCACAGGATCTGCTTGCGGTAGCCGAGATCGCTCAGTAGCGGCGCCGCCGGTCCCTGATGGAATACGGCGCCGCGCTCCAGCGCGAAAACGCGATCGGCCAGCGCCAGCACGAGGTCGAGATTGTGCTCGACGATCACGATCGACATGTGCCGGCGAAGCTGGTCGAACACTTTGAACAGCTCCAGCGTCACCGCCGGCGCGAGGCCCTCGAAGGGCTCGTCCAGCAGCAGCAGGCGGACATTGCCGGACATCGCACGCGCAACCGCGACCATCTGCTGCTCGCCGCCGGAGAGATAGTCGGCGGCGACGTTCATGCGCTCCTTCAGGCGCGGGAAATATTGCAGGATCTGCTCTTCGCCCCACACCACGCCGTCGCTGCCGTCGGTCTTGCGCGCGAGGCGCCCGAGCGCGAGGTTTTCGCGCACGGTCATGCCGGCGAACAGCCCGCGGCCCTGCGGCACATAGCCGACGCCGCGCCGCGCGATGTCGGGCGCGGCGAGGCCCGCGATGTCGGCGCCGCGATAGTCGATGCTGCCGGAGGCCGCTGGCACGAGGCCGGCGATGGACTTGAGCAGCGTCGATTTGCCGGCACCGTTGCGGCCGAGCAGCGCGACGATCTCGCCTTCGCGGACGTCGAGCGCGGCATCGTTGAGGATGTGGCTCTTGCCGTAGAACGTGTTGACGCGATCGAGGCGCAGCACGGTTGCGTGCTCGCCGGCCTCCTCAGGGCTGCGCCGATGCTCGACGGCGGGAATGCCCTTGCCGGTGTAGATCTCCTGCACCCGCGGATCGGCCCGCACTGCCCTGGGGCAGTCGGACATCAGGACCTCGCCCTGGTTCATCACGGTGACGACCTGCGAGAAGCCAAGCACGCGGTCGATGTCGTGCTCGACGATCAGCACGGGAATGTTGGCGGCGATGTTCTTGACGAGGTTGGAGACCCGTTCGCGCTCGGCGGCGGCAAGCCCCGCGAGCGGCTCGTCGAGCAGCAGCACCTGCGGCTTGGAGCCGAGCGCGATGCCGAGATCGACCAGCCGCTGCCCGCCATAGGAGAGCTCGCCGCCCTCGATCTCCTCGATACCTTCGAGCCCGAGGAATTTTGTCAGCGCGGCAGTCTCGGCATGAATGTCCTCATACGCGTCGATGTCGTTCCAGATGTTGAAGCGCATAGGGCGGCGCGCCTGCAGCGACAGGCGGAGGTTCTCGTAGATCGTCAATCCGCGAAACAGGTTCGTGATCTGAAACGAGCGCGCCAGCCCCTGGTGGCAGATCAGATTCGCCGTCACGCCGGCGATGTCGCGCCCCTGCAGGCGAATCGTGCCCTGGTCTGGCGCATAGAGGCCGGAGACCAGGTTGAACAGCGTGGTCTTGCCGGCACCGTTCGGCCCGATCAGCGCATGGATCTCGCCGGCCGCGACCTTGATGCTGGCATTCTCGACCGCGCGGATGCCGCCGAATTTTCGGGAGACGCTGCTGACTTCCAGCACCGTGCCCTTCAGTGCCTCCGGCCGCAGGAAACCGGGTAGCGGCAGGCCGTCATAGATCTTGCGCCGGCTCATCGCGGCGGATTCTTCCGCGGGCGGACGGAGGCGCCGCATGATCAGCGAACCGATGCCGACGAGGCCACCGGGCGAATACATCACGAAGGCCACGAAGGTGAGGCCGAACCAGAACAGCCAGTCCGACGTCCAGATCGAGAACAGCTCCCGGAACAGGATGAAGAACAGCGCGCCGAGCGCGGGGCCGAGAAGGCTGCGCATGCCGCCGATGACGACCATTGCAAGCAGTTCGCCGGCGAACGGCACCGAGACCGCTTCGGCCGAGACCAGATAGTTCAGGAACGCGATCAGCGCGCCGGCAACCCCGGTGACGACGGCGGAGATCACGAACACCGCAAGCTTGTAGCGCTCGACCGGATACCCCTGAAAGCTTGCGCGCAGCTGGTTCTCGCGGATCGCGACCAGCACGTGCCCGAACGGCGAGCGCACGAGGCGCATCAGCACGTAGAGCACGGCGAGCCCGATCGCCGCGACCACGATGTAATAGTTGAGCGCATTGTCGAAGCTGATCGGTCCGATGCCGCCACGCTTGAGCCCGCCGAGCCCGTCCTCGCCGCCGGTGAGGCTGGTCCAGCGGAAGGCGGTGGTGTAGACGAGCGCGGCCAGCGCCAGCGTCAGCAGCGAGAAATAGACGCCGCGCCGGCGCAGGATCAGTATGCCGATCGCCGTCGAGGCGATCGCGACGACGACCATCGATCCGAGCAGCGGCAGCCAGATCTCGCCGGGAAAGTAGCGAAGCTGGATCAGGCCGGCAGCATAGGCGCCGATGCCGAACCAGGCGCTGTGGCCGAACGAGACGAGGCCGGTGTAGCCGATGCAGAGGTTGAGCCCCATGGTTGCGATCGCGAGGCCGACGATCCATGTGCCGGTGTTCAGTGACAAGCCGAAGGCTCTGAGCACGAAGGGCAGTGCGACGACCGCGGCAGCCGCGATCAGCAGCGGTTTCAATCTGTCGATGGCGGAAGCGCGGCTCATTCGAACTTCTCGATCCGTTCGCCGAGCAGGCCGCGCGGGCGCACCAGCAGCACCAGGAACATCAGGATGTAGATCGAGGCTTCACCGGCCGCCGGCTCGAAGTGGATGGCGATGCCGCGGACCACGCCCACGAGGAGGGCGGCGATGACGACGCCCCAAAAGCTGCCGAGGCCGCCGATCACGACGACGACGAAGGCCACCGTCATGATCTCGGCGCCCATCGCCGGATGCACGGTGGTGATCGGTGCGAAGAAGGCGCCGCCGAGCGCGGCCATGCCGACGCCGAGCATCACGATCGCGGTCATATAGGGCTGGAGGCGGATGCCGAGGGCCGCGACCATGTCGGGCCGCTGGATGCCGGCGCGCACCACGCGTCCGAAGGAAGTCTTTTGCAGCAGCAGCCAGATCCCGAGCAGGATCGCTGCAACGACGGCCAGGATCAGCAGGCGATAGCGCGAGAACAGGAAGTCACCGACGATAACCGAGCCGCGAAAGCTCTGTGGTATCTCCGTCGAGACCGGAGCTGCGCCCCAGATCATGCGGATCGCCTGTTCCGCGACCATCGCCAGCCCAAAGGTCACGAGCAGGCTCAGGATCGGATCGGCCGTGTAAAAGCGGCGCAGGATGAAGCGCTCGAAGAGGATGCCGAGCAAGGCGACCGCGAATGGCGAGATCACCACCGAGGCGCCGAAGCCGAGACGCTTCGTCAGCTCGACGCAGACATAGGCGCCGAGCGCATAGAAGGCGCCATGCGCGAGATTGACGATGCCGCCGACCGAGAAGATCAGCGACAGCCCGAGCGCGATGAGCAGGTAATAGCCTCCGAGCACGAGGCCATTCACCACCTGTTCCAGCAGGAACTCGAGCTGCATGTTGCGTCCTTGCCGCGCGTGCGCGCGTCAGGCCTTCATCCCGCAGGGATTCTGTTCCTTGGTCGGATAGATCGTCTCCAGCGGATCGTTCGCCGCCGGCACCACATCGCCGAGCACCAGCATGTCCCACTGGTCCTTCATCTGGTCCTTTGGCTTGACCGTGAACGGATAGGCCTCCTGCACGAGCTGGTGATCCCAGCTGCGGAAATAGGCCTTTCGCGCCTTGCCGATGTCGAACTGAGCCTGCTTCTCGAAATAGGCGATCAGCTCATTGCTGTCGGTGGACTTGGTGGTGTTGATTGCCTCCGCCAGCAGCTTGAGCGTCACATATTCGATCCAGGCGTGGTTCTCCGGTGGCTTGCCGTATTTCCTGGTGAAGGCCGCGACGAAGGCCTGTGACGCCGGATTATTCAGCGTGTGATACCAGACCGTCGGCCAGGTGCCGCTGAGATTGCCCGCGCCCGCGGCCCAGGCATCGCCGGTGTTGAGGTTGAAACCGACCAGCGGATAGGGGAAGCCGAACTCGGCATATTGCTTGACGAGATTGGTCACCTGGTTGCCGGCGAGGTTGCAGCAAACGACGTCGGGTTTGGCCTGCCGCACCTTCAGCAGATACGGACTGAAATCGGTGACGTCGGTCGCGATCAGCTCGTCGCCGATCAGGTTCGCCTCATGCGCGCCGAAGAACGATTTTGCGGCTTTCAGCAGGTCGTGGCCGAAGATGTAGTCGGCCGTGAGCGTGAAGAACTTCTTGCCCTTGACCATGCCCTTCTGCGACAGCGCGGTGCCGACCGCGTTGACCATCACGGTGTTCGGGATGTCGCAGTGGAATGAGTATTTGTTGCAGTTCTTGCCGCGCAGCGCGTCCGAGCGCGCGCCGGTCGAGAAGAACACCTTCTTGTTGCGCTCTGCGACCTGCATGATGGTGAGCGAGGACGCCGACGAGATTTCGCCGAGCAGCACCACCGCGCCGTCCTGCTCCAGCATGCGCTGGGCCTTGGTGGCGGCGGTAGCGGGGTTGATCGAGTCCTCCGAGAGCAGGTCGATCTGCTTGCCTAGGACGCCGCCGGATGCATTGATCTCCTCGGCTGCGAGCTTCACCCCCAACTGGGCGTAGCTGCCGATCACGCCGAGGAAGCCGGTCAGCGGCGTCAGGTGCCCGATCCGGATCTTCTCGGCCTGCGCTCTTGCGATCGATGGAAACCCAAGTGCGGACGCGCCGGCGAAGGCTGCGCCCGTCCGTAACAACGTCCGTCGGCTGGTGCGGATCATCTTCGTCTCCTCCCGGGTGCATCGCGTGCCTCTCTTTCAAAACCGCGTATCCGGTATTGTGAGAGACGTTTTTCTAATGCTGGAGGATAATCCCGAACGCCATTGCCGGTGTCAACCGGCAAAATCGCCGCTTCGGTTGCGGCTCAGGCTTTTTGCGTGAGCGCCTTGTGCGCCCGGTCCTTGGCGCCGAACTCGGCCGAGAGGCGGTCGGCGGCGGCCTGCACGACCTGGGCGCTGGCGTGCAGCGCCTGGTTGGACAGCCGCCAGATCGGTCCGGATATGCCGAGCGCGCCGATCACCTGACCGGTGAAATCGGTGACGGGCACGGCGACGCAGCGCACTTCCGGATTGAACTCGCCGTCGTCGAAGGCGACGCCGGTGCGCTGCACCTCGGCAATCTCGCGCATCAGCGCGCCGGCATTGCTGATGGATTTGGCCGTCGACGGTTTGAGTTCCACGCGATCGATGAACCGCTTGAGCTGTTCGGGGCGGAGCGAGGCCAGGATGATCTTGCCAAGCGCGGTGCAATGGGCGGGCCGCACCACACCGACGCGGTCGGTGAGCTGGAACGCGCCGGGGCCACTGGTGCGGGCGATGACGACCACGGCATCGCCCATCCGCACGGCAAAATGGCCGCTTTCGCCGGTCTGGCGCGACAGCTCCTCAAGCACCGGCGTTGCGACATTGACCATCTCGATCTCGTCGAGCGCACTCGCCGCCAGCGCAAACAAGGGACGGCCGATGCGGTAGCGCTTGTTGTCCTTCTCCTGGCGAAGATAACCGAGCGAGACCAGCGTTTTTGCCAGATGAAACGTGGTCGAGTTGTGCAGGCCCACCAGCTTGCTGAGTTCTGCAAGCCCAATTCCCTCGCGATGACGCGCCACCTCCTCGAGGATCGAGAAGGCGCGGCCGAGCGACTGGACGCCGCCGCCGCGCTGCTTGTCCTCGGCTTCATCGTCGCTTTCGGGTTTGGGGCCGGGGATCAGTTTCGCAATCGCGGCCTTGCGCGGGCTTGCGGGCTTCTCGCCGGCCGTCGGCTTGGTGCGCGATCTCAAGGACAAGGCCCCCTCTGGCAAATCCGTCGTGACTCGATGCAGCGACAGTAGCACGCAACCACGCAGCCGTCGGAGTCGAGCCCGCGTTTCCTCAGGTGAATAGCCTATCACAATATAAATTGACGTACAGCATTATGAGAAATAGGGTGCCCGCGGCCCAGCGACGACCGCCGCGTTCTCTGCATCGGTCCATAAGAAGTCGTGGGCCGGTAGGAGACGGGTTGATGTCGCGAAACATGCTCAATGGTGCCCAGGTCATTGTCGATTATCTGATCCAGGAGAAGGTGCCGCATGTGTTCGGGCTGTGCGGCCACGGCAACATCCAGTTCATCGACGCGCTGTACGAACGCTCTTCCGAGATCAAGACGATCTCCGTGCACCATGAGAGCGTCGCCGGCTTCATGGCCGACGTCTACTACCGCGTCTCCGGCAGACCGACGGCGACCTTCACCTCCTGCGGGCCGGGCTCGGCCAATCTGCCGATCTCGCTCGCCAATGCCTTCCTCGACTCCGTGCCGTTCATGGCGATCACCGGCAACGTGCCGACCAGCCAGTTCAACCGCGGCGCGTTCCAGGAGATGTACCGGCACTACCAGGCCGACTTCCCTTCCACCGTGCGCACAATGTGCAAGAAGGTGTTTCAGCCGACGCGAGGCGAGATGGTGCCGCTCGCGATACGGCAGGCCTGGAAGACGATGGTCACGGGGCGGCCGGGGCCGGTGGTGGTTGACGTGCCCTTCGACGTCTTCATGGAGGCAGCTGCCGAAGAGGCGCCGAAGGCGAGCGAGTGGAGCGCAAATATATCGAGCCGCTGCGGCGCCGACCCTGATGGCGTCGAGAAGGCGGTCGACATGCTGCTCGCGGCCGAGCGGCCGGTGATGCTGGTCGGGCAGGGCGTGCGCTATGGCGGCGCGGCGGAGGAGTTGCGCAAGCTCGCCGAGCGGCTTCAGGTTCCGGTTGCGGCGTCTGCGAGCGGGCTCGGCGCGCTCGACGTCAGTCATCCCCTCGCGCTCGGGCTCGTCGCCCGCGCCGGCCACTATCAGGCCAACCACGCGGCGCGCCAGGCCGATGTGCTGCTCGCGCTCGGCGTCCGCTTCGACGACCGCACCTCGAGTTCATGGATCCCGGGCTATTCCTTCACCATCCCGCCGACGAGGCTGATCCACGTCGATATCGACCCCGAGGAGATCGGCCGCAACTACCCCGTCGCACTTGGATTGATGGCCGACGTTCGCACCTTCCTGCGCCAGGTGCATGCCGAACTCGACCGCCGCGACAACATCTTCAGGAAATCCGATGCGCGCAAGAAATGGCTGGCGCAGATCGATGGCTATCGCAAGGAGTGGGACAAGTTCGTCGCGCCCGGCTTCTCCGACGACACCACGCCGATCAATCCGCAGCGCGCCGCGGCCGAGATCGACAAGGCGCTGCCGGAAGACGCGATCCTCGTTTCCGACATTGGCGTACATCACAATTGGCTGCTCGGTTTCTGCAAGCCGAAGCGGCCGGATTCGCTGATCGGCTCGATGGGTTTTGGTCCGATGGGCTTTGGCGTCGCCGGCGTGATGGGCGCGAAATTCGCGGCCCCCGATCGGCCCTGCGTGTCCGTATGCGGCGACGGTGCCTTCTTCATGCACGCCAACGTGCTGGGCACGGCGGTCGAGTACAATCTGCCCGTGGTCTGGGTGGTCTGGAACAATTACGCCTACGCCTCGATCCGCGGGCTTCAGCGCGGCTATCTCGGCGGACGCGAGCTTGCGACCGACTTCAAGCATCCGGAGACGGGCGAGCGCTACAATCCGGATTTCGCGGCGATGGCGCGCTCTTGCGGCGTCGAGGGCGTGCGGGTCGACCGCGCCGGCGATCTTGGCGAGGCGATCCGCAAGGGCATCGCTGCCAACAGGCCTTATCTGATCGACGTCGACATCGCCGCCGACGTCAATCCGGCCGGCGCCGGCGTCTGGGAATTGCCGGGCCTCGGCCAGAGCAAGGCCGGCATCGGCACACGTTTCCAGCCGGGCTGACCGCAGTCGGGAAACCACCAATCAAGAACATATCGGGGAGATCGGAATGACGCTCGCAGGAAAAAAGGTCGTCGTGGTCGGCGGCTCCTCTGGGATCGGGCTCGCCACGGCAGAGCTTGCCAAGAGCCAGGGTGCGGACGTCATCATTGCCTCGCGCAGCGCTGCGAAACTTGATCCCGTCGCCGAGCGGCTGAAGGTGACCGCGATCTCCGCCGACGTCACCAGCGACCAGAGCGTCGCCGATCTGTTCCGCCGCACCGGCCCTGTTGATCATGTCGTGCTCACGGCCGCGCAGCTTCGTACCGGGCCGTTCAAGACGGTGCCGATGGACGACGTGCGCGCGACCATGGAAGGCAAGTTCTGGGGCGCCTGGCGGGTGGCGCGCGAGGCCGAGATCCGGCCGGGCGGTTCGCTGACGCTGGTCACCGGCTTTCTCAGCGTCCGGCCGCGGCCGAACTCGGCGATCGTCAGCGCGGCGAACGGCGCGCTGGAATCGCTGGCCCGTGCGCTCGCGCTCGAGCTTGCGCCAGTGCGGGTGAATGCGGTCTCCCCCGGCGTGATCGACACGCCGATCCGGGCCGCGATGCCGGAAGCCGCGCGCAAGGAGATGCTGGCCAAGACGGCGGCTGCGCTGCCGGTCGGCCGCGTAGGTGCGGCCGAGGACATCGCCTGGCAGATATTGAGCTTCATGGCCAACGGCTTTGCCACCGGCTCGATCGTCTATGTCGACGGCGGCGCGCTGGTGAACTAGGGAGCACGATCATGGCCGAGGAGACTGGCGCCTTCATCCGCAACATCGCCGAGGTGCCCTGGCGCGAATTTCCCAATCACTTCGGCGGCGCACTGTCGAAGCCGCTGGTGATGCCGGAGACGGCCGGTTCGCGCCGCATCGACTACCGCATCTCGATGTATCAACCGATGGCCTATGTCGCGCGGCACCATCACAAGGTGCAGGAACAGGTCTATCATGTGCTCGACGGCGAAGGACTGATGGAGATCGCCGGCAAGAACCATGTCGTGCGGAAGCATGACGTGATCTTCCTGCCGCCCGGCGTCGAGCACGCGATCTCGAATTCCGGGCTGACCGATCTCGTGTTCCTGGTCGTGACGTCGCCGGTGACTGACGACGACAAGCCGGTGTGACCGGTTAGCGCTCGCTCGACGCGAGGCGGATGGCGCGGGCCCTCGCGCTCTTTCCGGCGGCGCGCGCCGCGATCATGCTGCGCGCCTTGCCGCGGCTGGTCTTCCGGATCAGCGATGCAAGCTGTTTGCGTGCACGGTTGGCGGTTAAACGCGCCGCCAGCTGTTCGCCCTTGCGAATGATCGTCGTGATCGAGGGCGTCAGGTTCACCGGAACCCAGGCAATGTCCCTGGACTTGGACAGGCTGCCGATGCCCTCGCAGGGCGCTTCGCGCGGCAGGTCGATCCGTATCGCGAGGGCTTCCGCGCGCTCGGTCCAGTCCTCGGCCTTGGTGCCGGTGATGATGCGGACATAGTCGCGGGTCTCGCGCGGCAGCTCGCTTTCCCTGGCAAGCCACTTCTGGATCCGGCCGGGGCCTGCGTTATAGGCGGCTGCGGCAAGTCCCAGATTGCCGAAATCGTCGCGAAGCTTGCGCAGGAACTTTGCGGATGCGGGCAGGGCCTTCATCGGATCGAATGGATCGTCCAACCCGACCTCCGCTGCCGTCTCCGGCATGAATTGTGCGACGCCTTGAGCGCCCGCCTGGCTGACCTCGTTCGATTTGAAGCGGCTCTCCTGCCAGATCAAACGCGCGAAGAACGGCACCGGAATGCCGCTCGCCTCGGCGGCTTCACGAAGCGCGTGGCAGAACCGTTCGGTCGGCGAAACCGGCGCCTGCGCGGCCGTGTCGACGGCGCGCGGCGGCTCGGATGTCTCCTCATAGGCCGCGCGCGCATTGGCGAGCTCGATGGCTTGCACGCTGGCAAGGAAGAGCTCGACCACAGGAACAAGTGGCGAGGCTTGAGTGTTTTGAAGAACGGCGTGGTCGAAGCTTGATGTTTGCCGGGACGCCGACGGATCGAGGTCGCACATCAGAATCAGAAACGCGGCGCAGGCCGCGACGACAAATCGCATTGCGTGGACAACCTCGAACTGTGGGATGAACGGCCGGCGCTGCGCCGGCAATAAGGAGTTCTTAACCGTCCGATTGCGGCGAAGCTGCGGTTTTGCCGGTTCCGTCGGTGTTACTACGGTGTTCCAGCAGCGAAACTCTCCGCGGTTTTGCGGAGCATAGGTGAATTGGGACGAGCGACATGACGCGATGGGTGCTTGGCGCGCTGATTGCGCTGTGGGTGATCTGTCCGGCGCTTGCGAACAATCTCGACGCGACCGCGGTGAACGACGCCGCGCGTTCCGCAAAACAGCCTGCGAACGACAAGGTCAACGCATCCGTGGTGAAGCTTCAGGTCATGCTGGACCGTGCGCAGTTCTCGCCCGGGGAGATCGATGGCAAGCTCGGCGAGAACGCGCAAAAGGCGCTGAAGGCATTTGCCGAGCAGAACGGTATCGCATCCGACAAGGGAATAGCGCAGGAGCTCTGGGACAGGCTGATCGCGGCGAGCGAAGGTGCTGTTGTCGTCGTCGACTACAAGATCACCGATGCCGATGTGAAGGGACCGTTCCTGAAGGTGCTGCCGGGCAAGCTGGAGGACATGAAGTCGCTGCAGGCGCTGAGCTACACCAGCCCGCTCGAGGGGCTCGCCGAGAAATTCCACATGAGCGAGGAGTTGCTTCGGACGCTCAATCCGGGCAAGTCCTTCGACAAGGCTGGCGAGACGATCATCGTTGCAAACGTTTCGGAACGGCGGGAGCTGCCACGCATTGCGCGGCTCGAGATCGACAAGAAGAATGGGACATTGAAAGCATTCGACGGGTCCGACCGTCTGCTCGCGTTCTATCCGGCGTCAATCGGCAGTCCGGATCGCCCAACGCCGAGCGGCACGCTCAAGGTCACCAGCACCAGCGACAAGCCGACCTACCACTACAATCCCGACTACAAGTTTCACAACGTCAGGTCCAGGGCGCCGTTCGACGTCAAGCCGGGGCCGAATAATCCGGTGGGTGCATACTGGATCGGCCTGTCCGCGCAGGGCTACGGCATCCACGGGACGGCGGAGCCCGACAAGGTGAGCAAGTCCGCGTCGCATGGCTGTATCAGGCTGACCAATTGGGACGTGCGCACGCTGGATGACAACGTCAAGCGCGGCACGCCGGTCGTCTTCCTGGATGCGCCGACCGAATCCTCGTCGAAGCAGCTCGGGAAGTCCGGCGGCAAGCGGGCCTCGAACCAGTCCTTGAACTAATCCTTGGGAAAATCCTTGCGCATCGCGATCTCGGCGGCATCGCCGGGCGACAGCACGGTCTGATCGAACGCTGCTTGCGGCTTCGTCATGATGTCGTAGAGCGAGATGCCCTTGATGGGCTTTCCCATGAGCTCGCGGACGCAGTCGGCGAGCGTGCCGTTGTAGACGAGATAGGGCGGACCTCGGTCCTTCTGTCTCTCGCCCTTCAGCGACGGCCACTTCTTCAGTTCGGCCGGCGCGTCATAGGCGATCGGCGATTCCTCTTTGAACATGCGCTCGGTCTCGGGTGGAAAGCCCGAAAATCCTAGGCTTGCCCGGTAAACGCTTGTTAAAGAATTAGTTCAAATCAGCCGGTAACGAAGGCGAGCAGGGTGCCGTTGGCCTTGGCCGGCGGCACGCAGATCGCGGCCCCGCTACGCACTGCCGCCGAACCCAGCGCCTTTTCAGTCGCGGTGAGATCGCCGCTCACGAGCACCAGGGCCGCACCGCCGCGCTCGGAGAGGCCCGCGAGCGGCACACCCGGATAGCGTTTGCCGAGCTGGTCCAGCGTCAAATAGACGAAGTCGGCGCGGTCGCCGCCGGACGGCACAGCTACTGCACCGTCGGCTTCCGCCTTCGCTTCACGGTCGGTCAGGCGGCCGAGATGCGCCGCTTCCTGCGCGGGCTGGGGCGTTGCGATCAGCGTCTGCTTGATCCGCCTCGCCGCATTGGCGTGCTTCATCAATTCAGGGATCCACACCGTCTCGCGGGTCTTGTGCTGGCAGGCGAAGATGCGCACGCCGCCGGGCGCTTCCGCGGTCGGCCACATGAAGGTCCGGAATTTTGCCGCCGAGATCGTGCCATCAGGCAGTGTCACGGGCCGCTCGAAATCGGTCGGGCCGATCGGCGTGAGGCCGCGTGCGCGGATCTCCTCGGCGCCGGCCGCGCTATCGACCGCCGTGAAAGCGATGCGCTCGATGCCCTCGCCGTGCCTGTCGACGAAGGCGCGCGCTGGTGCGTTGTGCTCGGTCGCTACCAGTACGCCGAGCAGCTCCATATAGTCGGGGTCGAACATGATGGTGTAGTTGCCGGTGCCCATATGCGCGCTGTGGGTGCCGCGCGGTGACAGGGTGAAACCGAGCTGCCGATAGTTTTCGGCGGCCTTGTCGAGGTCCTGAACCATGACCACGGCGTGGTCGATACCGATGACGTTCTTGAGGGCCACTGTTCTCTCCCCGCAGCAAACTGGACTTGGACCGCGCCAGCGGCCGCTGACCCTGTCTACGCCGGATAGGCGATCAAGTCATTTTCAAATCGGGGGCAGATGCGGAATTTCATTTCATGAAATGCGGTATCGAAACGTGATGGCGTCAGCGCGCCTGCTCGATATAGGCGGCGAGAATGGCGCGTTCTTCGCTCGTCATCTCGGTGATGTTGCCCGGCGGCATCGCGTTCGACCACGCCGCCACGCGGCCGATCAGGCGGATGTTGCGATGGATGTGCTCGGGCGCGTCGAGCAGGATGCCCTTGGGCGCGGTCACGATGCCGGCCCAGACCGGCTCGGCCGCGTGGCACATGCTGCAACGGGACATCACGATCTCCTCGACATTGGTGAGTGTCGGCGGCGCCGACAGCGCGCCTGTCTTGACGTCGCGCGATCCAGCGGCGGAGAGGAAGAGGATCGCGATCACGCCGACCGCCGCCACGCCCCACACCCACCACGGCGATTTGCGTCCCGCGTGCCGCTCGTTGAAGAAGTGGCGGATCACGGGGCCGAGCGCCAGGATGATCGCGACGATGATCCAGTTGAAGCGCGTGGCGTAGAGCAGGGGATAATGATTGCTGATCATCAGCACGACGACCGGGAGCGTCAGGTAGTTGTTGTGAACCGAGCGCTCCTTGCTGGTTTTGCCGAGCTTGGGATCGGGCGACTGGCCGGCGATGAGCGCCGCTACGATCTTCTTCTGGTTCGGGATGATCAGCGCGAAGACATTGGCGACCATGATGGTGCCGATGATCGCGCCGATCTGGTTGAAGGCGCCGCGGCCGCTCAGCACATGCGTGAAAGCATAGGTCAGCGCGACCAGGAACAGATAGCCGCCGATGGCGAAGGGCAGCTCGCGCTGCGCCAGTCCGGTGCGGCAGGCGGCCTCGTAAAGCAGCCACGCCAGCGCAAGGCTAAAGAAGCTGAACAGACCGGCCTGGAATGGCGTGAGGTCGAGGATCGATTTGTCGACCAGGAACAGATCGGCCTCGAGATAATACACCACCACCATCAGCGCGAAGCCGGACAGCCAGGTGGTGTAGGCCTCCCATTTGAACCAGGTGAGCTCGTCCGGCATCCGGGTGGGCGCGACGAGATATTTCATGATCCGGTAGAAGCCGCCGCCATGGACTTGCCAAGCCTCGCCTTGCACGCCATCAGGCAGGTCAGTCTTCGGCTTCAGGCTGAGGTCGAGGGCGATGAAATAGAAGGAACTGCCGATCCAGGCGATCGCCGCCACCACATGCAGCCAGCGGAGCAGCAGGCTCGCCCATTCCGATATGATGGATCCCCACATGATCACCCCATCAATTGCGACCTGGATGCCGCAGCTTTGATGACCGCAACCGGCGGTCGCGCCCTTACAATGTGTCGCACCGATCTGCCGCATTTTCCAGTACGATAGGCTGCGGATGATGCACATCGTGCGGGCATGAGCTGACGTGGGATTCGGCAGGCGTTCGACCTGCCGCAGAACGCGGTAGGTCGATGAGCATTGATGTTTGCGACAGGCAGGCGGGGAGAAAAACGACGTGAAAAACAGGATATCGACTGCAGTGATGTCTGCGGGGTTGCTGGTCGTCGTTGCGATCCGTGCGCAGGCCGAGCCGGTTCTGCAGGGCAAGGAGGCCTATGGCGATTGGCAGTCCGACAAGCCCGGCACGGTCAGGTTGATCCGTCCGCAGGATCTCGTCAGGCCCGGCGCCACGCGGTCGGTTGCGAGCACCGCGCGTGTGGTACCGCGGCCGCCGGAGGCTTCGCCCCAGGTGCCGGCCGGTTTCAAGATCGAGCTGTTCGCCGAGGGCCTGCGCGCGCCGCGCATCATCAGGGTTGCGCCGAATGGCGATGTCTTCGTCGCGGAGACGCGGATCGGCACCGTTCGCGTGCTGCGCGCCGGGGAGGGCGGCAAGGCCGCCAGCAACGAGGTGTTTGTAAGTGGCCTGCGGCAGCCGTTCGGCATCGCCTTCTTTCCCAATGGCGACAATCCGCAGTGGGTCTATATCGCCAACACCGACAGCGTCATCCGTTTTCCTTATCAGGCCGGCGATCTCAAGGCGCGCGGCAAGGCGGAGACGATCGTGGCAAGCCTGCCGCATGGCGGCGGCCATTCCACCCGCGACATCGCCTTTTCGCCGGACAACAAGCGCATGCTGGTGTCCGTCGGCTCGCTCAGCAATGTCGCCGAGGGAATGGGCACGCCGTCGGGCGGGTTGGAGACCTGGGTGAAGACGCAGCCGCTTGGCGCGGCCTGGGCCAGCGAGACCGAGCGCGCCACCGTGCTCGCCTTCAATCCCGATGGCAAGGAGCGGAAGATCTACGCCACCGGCATCCGCAACTGCGTCGGCCTCGCAATCCAGCCGCAGACCGGGCTGCCCTGGTGCTCGACCAACGAGCGCGACGGCCTCGGCGACGATCTCGTGCCCGACTATGTGACCAGCGTGAAGGAAGGCGCCTTCTACGGCTGGCCGTGGTTCTACATCGGCGGCAACGAGGACCCGCGCCACACCGGCGCGCGTCCGGATTTGAAGGACAAGGTGACGGTGCCCGATGTGCTGGTGCAGCCGCACTCGGCGTCGCTGGGCATGACCTTCTATCAGGGCACGCAGTTTCCGTCGGAATACCAGGGCGACGCCTTCGCCGCAGAGCACGGCTCCTGGAATCGGTCGAAGCGCACCGGCTACAAGGTGATCCGCATCAAGATGAAGGACGGCAAGCCGACGGGCGAGTACGAGGATTTCGTCACCGGGTTCGTGGCGAGCGACACGAACGTGTGGGGGCGGCCGGTGGGAGTCGTGGTCGCGAAGGATGGATCGCTGCTGGTGTCGGAGGATGGCAATGGGACGATCTGGCGGGTGACAAGCGCGACGCAGTGATGGCGTTTCCTCACCCCTTGTGAGTCAGCGCGGCGTCCATTGCTGCGCCTCCGGCGCTTCGCGCCACCTTCTCCCACAAGGGGAGAAGGGAAGGGGCACCGTACTCGCGGCTTCTACCCCCGCCTCACGCTCGCCCCGCCATCCACCGGCAACGTCACGCCCGTAATGAAATTCGCCTCGTCCGACGCCAAAAACAGCGCGGCGTTCGCGACGTCCCAGCCGGTGCCCATCTTCTTGCGCAGCGGCACCTTGCTGTCGCGCTCGGCTTCGACCTCGGCGCGGGTCTTGGACCATTCGCGGGCGCGGGTATCGACGGCCATCGGCGTGTTCATCAGGCCCGGCAGGATGACGTTGGCGCGGATGCCGTATTCGGCGTTCTGGTAGGCGAGCTGTTCGGTGAAGGCGATCATCGCCGATTTCGTCGCCTTGTAGGCGACGTAGGGGTAAGTGGTGATCGCGGCCATCGAGGAGATGTTGATGATGGCGCCGCTTCTTTGCGCGCGCATGATCGGGATGACTTCCTTCGCCGCCAGAATGCAGCTCTTCAGATTGATGGCGACCACACGGTCGAACGCCTCCTCGGTGATTTGAAGCAGTTCGGCATCGCCCCCGGACAAGCTGACACCGACATTGTTGTGCAGGACGTCGATCCGGCCCCAGCGCGCCTGCGCGTCCGTCACCATCGCCCTGATGTCGGCGGATTTGGTCACGTCGGCCTCGAAGGCCGCGGCGGTGCCTTGCTCCGCTGCGATCAGATCGACGGTTTCCTGCGCCGACTCCAGATGATGGTCGACGCACAGCACCTTCGCGCCCTCGCGCGCAAAGGTCAGCGCCGTGGCGCGGCCGTTGCCCATGCCTTCGCCAGGGCTCTGGCCGGCGCCGACGACGATCGCAACCTTGTCCTTCAAGCGCATGTCACTTCACTCCCGGGATCGGGTACTGCTGGAGTACCTCTTTGTAAGTGAGTTCGTTGTCGATCTTCATGGTGGCGAGTACGCGCACCACGCCGCAATAGAAGGCGATGGTGAGCACAAGATCGACCATGTGTTCGTCGGAGAGGTGCGTCTTGATCTCGGCAAAGGTCGTATCCGACATCGCGAGCTCCCGCACCATCTCGCGGGCGCCTTTCAGGATCGCCCTGGCGAGCGGCTCCAGCTTCGACGGCTTGCCCTCGGTCTCCGCCATCAAGCCGGCGATGTCCTCGTCGGTGACGCCGAACTCCTTGCCGATCTTCACGTGATGGGTGAATTCGTATTCCGACTTCTCCATCCAGCCGACCTGGAGGATCGCGAGCTCCCGCAGGCGCGGGTCGAGCTTGCTCTTGAAGCGGATATAGCCGCCGATGCCGTTGAAAGCGCGCGCCATCTCCGGCGAGTTGACCAGCAGCTTGTGCAGATTGGTGTTGCGCTTGAGCATGTCGCGATATTCGGGCGCGACCTGGTCGGCCTCGAGATAGGGCAGGCGGGCCATTGCCGTGTTTCCTCTAGTGTTCCTGTGACTCGCGTTCGGGGGCTTGCAGCGTGACGCCGCCGTCGACCACCAGCACCTGGCCGGTGATGTAGCGGGCAAAGTTGCTGAGCAGGAATTTGACCGCATGGCCGACGTCCCAGCCGGTGCCTTCTGTCTTGAGCAACGAAGCCTTGGCGCGCTGGGCGCGGGCCTGCTCGCTCATGCCGCGGGCATAGACCATCGGCGTGTACATCGGCCCCGGGCAGATGCAGTTGACGCGGATGTTGTCGCGGCCGTGGTCGACTGCCATGGCGCGCGTGAGACCGATGATGGCGGCCTTCGACGTCGTGTAGGTTGTCAGCCCGCGCGGCCGCAGGGCCGAGATCGAGGAGATGTTGACGATCGCGCCGCCCTTGGCGGTCTTGATCATCGCGGGGATCGCGTGCTTGGAGAGCAGGAACATGGTCTCGACGTTCACCTGCATGACGCGGCGATACTGCTCGGGCGCCTCGTCGACCACGCTGCCGCGGCTGCCGATGCCGACATTGTTGTCGAGGAAATCGAGCCGGCCCCAGCGGTCGAGCGCGGCCTCGACCAGTTTCCTGCAATCGGCTTCGCTGGTGACGTCGCCGCCATGCGCTGCTGCCGTGCCGCCCTCGGCCATGATCATCTCGGTGGTGCGTTCGGCGAGCTTGAGGTCGCGATCGGCGACCAGCACCCTGGCGCCGGCGCGAGCGAGCAAAATTGCTGCAGCGCGGCCGTTGCCGATCCCGTCGCTCGCGGCGCCACCGCCGCTGATCAGCGCCACCTTGCCGGCGAGGCCGGCATCGTCCTCAGGGCCCTGCATATCGTTTCATCCCAAATATTTTCGTGCAGATTAGCAATCGCCCCGACAGGAGAGAAGGCCGGCGGTCCCGCGCAGATGTCATTGACATCGCGTGGAATTGCATGCCGCCGGGCGGCACGCCGCGCGATTAAGCGGGCGCATCGCGGAACCGTTCTGCCGAGCTTGCGTTTGTTGCGGGGGCTTTTCCGCGCTAGGCTCCCGCCTGGGGTTTCCCAATCGCCAGTGGCTTGCCGATGAATCTGCTCGATCCACAAGGGCCGGTGGCTGCCGCCAACAGCACCATCCTGGTCGATTCCGTCTTCATCATGCTCGTGATCGTGGTGCCGACCATTTTCGCGATCTTGGCCTTTGCGTTCTGGTTTCGCGCGTCCAATCCGAGAGCACGTTACCAGCCTGACTTCGTCTATTCCGGTCGCGTCGAGATGGTGGTGTGGGCGATCCCCGCGCTCACCGTGATCCTGCTCGGAGGCGTCGCCTGGATCGGCTCGCACCAGCTCGATCCCGCAGCACCCGTGCCGGGCACCGGCAGTCCGGTCCGCATCCAGGCGGTCTCGCTCGACTGGAAATGGCTCTTCATCTATCCGGACCAGCGCATCGCCACCGTCAACACGCTGACGGTGCCGGCCGGCGCCGAGCTGAATTTCCAGCTGACGTCGTCGAGCGTGATGAACGTGTTCTTCATCCCGCAGCTCGGCAGCATGATCTACACCATGAACGGCATGGTGACGAGGCTGAACCTGCGCGCCGACAATGAGGGCAAGTTGCAGGGCCTGTCGGCGCATTTCTCCGGCGACGGCTTTCCCGACATGATGTTCGACGTCAACGTGATCTCGCCGCTCGCCTTCCCGGACTGGGTCGCGACCACGGCGAAGACCGATGCCGTGTTGAACGAGGAGAGCTACACGAAGCTGATGCAGCAGGGCGTCGAGAAGAACAGGCTGACCTTTCGCCTGGACGATCCCCGTCTGTTCGACCTGATCGCAACCCAGCACATTCCGCCAGGGCCCGGACCGGAGCTGCTCTCCGATGCCGGCAGGCCGCACAGTGGAGGCCACGATGCTCGGTAAGCTCGATTGGTCGGCGATCCCGTTCGACCAGCCGATACCCCTCGTCGCGGGTGCCGTGGTGCTGGTCGCGATCCTCGGCGTGCTGATCTGGGTCGTCGTGAAAGGGCATTTGCCTTATCTCTGGCACGAATGGATCACCAGCGTCGATCACAAGCGCATCGGCGTGATGTACATCCTGCTCGCTTCGGTCATGCTGCTGCGCGGCGGCAGCGACGCTATCATGATGCGGATCCAGCAGGCGGTGGCCTACCAGTCGCAAGGCTATCTTCCGCCCGAGCATTACAACCAGATCTTCTCGGCTCACGGCACCATCATGATCTTCTTCGTGGCGATGCCGTTCGTGATCGGGCTGATGAATTTGGTCGTGCCGCTCCAGCTCGGCGTGCGCGACGTCGCCTTCCCGACACTCAATTCCGTCGGCTTCTGGCTGACCGCGACCGGTGCGCTGCTGGTCAATCTTTCGCTCGTGATCGGCGAGTTCGCGCGCACCGGCTGGCTCGCCTTTCCGCCGTTGTCGGGACTGTCCTACTCGCCCGGCGTCGGCGTCGACTACTACGCCTGGTCGCTCCAGATCTCCGGCGTCGGCACGCTGGTCGCCGGCATCAATCTGGTGACCACCGTGCTGAAGCTCCGCACCAAGGGCATGAACTATTTGCGCATGCCGATGTTCTGCTGGACCACGCTGGCCTCCAACCTGCTCATCGTCGCCGCTTTTCCGATCCTCACCGCGACGCTCGCGATGCTGCTGCTCGACCGTTACCTCGGCTTCCACTTCTTCACCAATGAAGCCGGCGGCAACGTGATGATGTTCATGAACCTGATCTGGGCGTGGGGACACCCGGAGGTCTATATCCTCGTGTTGCCGGCCTTCGGCATCTTCTCCGAGGTGGTCTCGACCTTCTCAGGCAAGGCACTGTTCGGCTATCGCTCGATGGTGCTCGCGACCATGGCGATCTGCGTCATCTCCTTCATGGTCTGGCTGCACCATTTCTTCACGATGGGCGCCGGGCCCGACGTCAACGCCATCTTCGGCATCGCCAGCATGATCATCGCGATACCGACGGGGGTGAAGATCTACAACTGGCTGTTCACGATGTATGGCGGCCGCATCCGTTTTGCGACGCCGATGCTGTGGTCGGTCGGATTCATGGTCACCTTCATCATCGGCGGGCTGACGGGCGTGCTGGTCGCGGTGCCGCCGGCCGACTTCATGCTCCACAACAGCATGTTCTTGGTCGCGCACTTCCATAACGTCATCATCGGCGGCGTGCTGTTCGGTGCCTTCGCCGGCTTCGAATACTGGTTCCCGAAGGCATTCGGCTTTCGTCTCGACGAGCGTTGGGGCAAGGCCGCGTTCTGGTTCACGTTCCTCGGCTTCTACGTCACTTTCATGCCGCTCTACATCGCGGGCATGCTGGGCATGACGCGGCGCCTGCAGCATTACGACGTCGCGGCGTGGCGGCCATGGATGATCGTGGCCGTGTTCGGCATGGCCGTGCTGAGCATCGGCGTGATCTGCCAGATCGTGCAGCTCGTGGTCAGCATCCGCAACCGCGAGGCCCTGCGCGACCGCACCGGGGATCCCTGGGACGGCCGTTCGCTGGAATGGGCGACCTCGTCGCCGCCGCCCGTGTTCAACTTCGCCTTCCATCCCGATGTGCGCGGCGAGGACGCCTATTGGGACATGAAGATCCGCGCCCAGCAGCAATCGCTCGAGCACGAAGAGCCCGAGTATCACGATATCGAAATGCCAAAGAACTCGCCGACCGGTTTCGTCTGCGCGTTCTTCGCCACCATTATGGGCTTCGCGCTGATCTGGCACATCTGGTGGATGGTGATCCTGGGCGGCATCGGTGCGTTCGCGACCTTCGTCGTGTTCGCCTGGCGCGACCATGACGAATACGTCATTCCAGCCGCGGAGGTCGCCGCGATCGACCGCGTCAATCTCGAGGAGCGGCGCAGCCTCGTCAGCATGGCGGGGGCAATCTGATGTCGATGACCGCCGCCGTCGGCCGTACCCATGCCGATCCGCACCATATCGGGCTCGTCGTCGAGCATCCCGGCCCCGCGTCGAAGCGCATCGTGACCGCCTACGGCTTCTGGGTCTTCCTGCTTTCCGACATCGTGATGTTCTCCTGCTTCTTCGCGGCCTATGCGGTGCTGTCCGGCCAGACCGCCGACGGGCCGAGGGGCTCGGAGATCTTCGAGCAGCGCAATGTCGCGATCGAGACGGTCTGCCTGCTTCTGTCGAGCTTCACCTGCGGTATGGCCAGCATCGCGGCCGACGTGCGCAACCGGTTCTGGTTCTATCTCGGCATGGCCGTGACTTGCGTGCTTGGGCTGATCTTCCTCGTCATCGAGTTCCGCGAATTCGCCGACCTCGTCGCGCGCGGCTATGGCCCGTCGCGCAGCGCCTTCCTGTCGTCGTTCTTCTCGCTGGTCGGATGCCATGGCCTGCACGTCTCCGCCGGCGTGCTCTGGCTTCTCACCATGATGGCTCAGGTCTTCGCCAAGGGCTTTCGCGCCGACGTCTTGCGCCGGATGATGTGCTTTGCGCTGTTCTGGCACGCGCTCGACATCATCTGGGTCGGGGTCTTCTCCGTCGTCTACCTGCTTGGGAGTGCCGTATGAGCGATCAAACCCATGTGCACACCGGACACGATCTCGCGCCGGGCGAGGAAGAGCAACACAGCGTCGGTGAGCGGATCCTCGGCTACGTCGTTGGCCTTGCGCTTGCGCTGCTGCTCACGGCAACGTCATTCTTCATCGCCGGCACGGATCTGGTCTGGCAGCCGTCCATCCCCGTTGCGCTGATCGTGCTGGCGATCGCGCAGATGGGCGTGCACCTCGTGTTCTTCCTCCACATCACCACGGGTCCCGACAATACCAACAACGTGCTGGCGCTCGCCTTTGGCCTTCTGGTCGTCTTTCTGGTGGTCGGCGGAACCGTCTGGATCATGTCGCATCTCAATCAGAACATGCCGCCGATGGATCAGATCATGCCGATGCGCAGGTAGGGCGTACAAAAAAGAAGAGCCGCTTGTTGTGACAAGCGGCCCAAGTCTAGGGAGGAAACGCCCGAGCAAAGCAATCGGGCCGAAGCCGGATTGCTGCCAAGGAACGCTCGCGCAAAGCGCTTGCGTATGCATATAAGTGTGGCAACGCACGATGGAGTTCAATTCCGGATCAATACTGTCTCCGGCTACCGCTCACTTATGCGTGACGGGCTTCCTCATTTCGGCCGGCGGCAATTGTAGGCCTTGCGGAAGCCGGCGGCCTGCGCGTCGTCCTCCGAGCAGAACCAGCGGTCCGGCTTGGTGGTCGCGGGATAGCTCGGGCAGCCCCTGAGATGATAGATGCCGATATTGCCGGTGACGCGTGCGCGCACGGCGAGCTTGCCCTTGATGCTACAGCTCGGCGGCATCGTCAGATCCTCCGGAAACAGCGCCGCACGGATTTCCTTGTCGCGGTCGGCGCGGCAGGCGGCGCCCAGCAGCGTACCGTCCTTCTTGCCCGTGCGGAACTCTTGCGGTGCAACAAAGCAGCCCTTCCAGATGCCGGCTGATGTGGTTTTGGCTTCCGCCGCGGCGGCCTTGACGTTCGCCTTGATCGGCTCGCGGGGGATGGCATAGCCAAGCTTGACGAGCTGCTCGTTCAGGCTGGTCTTGTCGCCTTCTGCCGTGCAGATGGCGCGGTGCCGCTTGCCGAAACTCTTTTCCGGCCCGACATCGTCACAGCGTACGGTGCGCTTGTTGATCAGCTTCGCCAGCTGGTCGCGGGCCTCGACGCCGCAGGTCCAGGGATCGGCATGATCGTCGATACAGACCTGGTCCAACTCGGGCGCATCGACGCCGTCGAGGCGGTAGGTGACGTCGCCGAGCTGGATCGAATTGGCGTCCCGGACGGTCGCAGCCGCCGTCAGCGCGGAGGCCGGCCCGGAGGAGGCCAGAAACCCGGACAGAGCGAGAAACGAAACAAGCGCGAAGGCGCGGGCGACGGCAAATGAATTCCTGAAGGACATGACTTCTCGCTATCGATGGCTCTGGCGCTTCGTTCCTAGCATCCGGAAGTCGCGATACCAATGGTCTGCGCCCTGCGAAGTGCGACATTCGCGCGCCAGCCTTTACTCCCTGACCGGTCTGCCCCTATCGTTCGGCACGACAAACAAACCTGCGTAGGCCGAATCGCCCTTGAAGCGGCGAGGGCGGGAGGAAGAAGCTTCGATGAAAGACCCCGTGGACGTCCTGATCATCGGCGCCGGCGCTTCAGGTGCCGCGATTGCATGGTCGCTGGCCGAGACCAAGATGCACATTCTCTGCCTGGAGCAGGGCGGCTGGATGAACCCGGCGGAGTATCCCAGCACGGGCCGCGACTGGGAGGCCAAGTTCTACGGCGAATGGTCCTCGAGCCCCAACGTCCGCGGCCGTCCCGAGGACTATCCGATCAACGACGACAATTCGCCGATTAAGGTCGTCAACTACAACGCGGTCGGCGGCTCGACGGTGATGTACACCGCGCACTGGCCGCGGCTGCATCCCTCCGATTTCAAGGTCAAGACGCTCGACGGCGTCGCCGACGACTGGCCGATCGACTACGACGCGCTGACCCCGTTCTTCGAAGAGAACGACCGCATCATGGGGACCTCGGGGCTATCAGGGGATCCGCTCTCGCCGCTGACGCATCCGCCGATGCCGCAGCAGCCGCTTGGATTGTCCGGTGCGATCATTGGCAAGGCCATGAACGAGCTCGGCTGGCACTGGTGGCCGTCCGATACGACGGTTGCGACAATGGACTATGAGGGCCGCGCGCGCTGCATCAATCTCGGTCATTGCACGCCGGCCTGCGCGCAAGGCGCAAAGTCCTCGACCGACATCACCTATTGGCCGCACGCGATCCGCGCCGGCGTCGAGCTTCGCACGCATTGCCGGGTGCGCGAGATCACCACCGACGAGAGCGGCATGGCTTCGGGCGTGGTCTATTACGACAAGGACGGCGTCGAGCAGTTCCAGCCCGCGCATGTCGTCATCATTGCCTGCAACGGCGTCGGCACGCCGCGGCTGCTGCTCAACTCGGCATCCAACCGCTTCCCGCACGGTCTTGCCAATTCGTCGGGCCTCGTCGGCAAGAACCTGATGTTCCATCCCTATGCGCAGATCTACGGCTATGTGAAGGAGCCGACCGATAGCAACCGTGCGCCGCCGACCTGCCTGTGGAGCAAGGAATGGTATGACACCGACCTGTCGCGCGGCTTCGTGCGCGGCTATGGCGTCCAGTTCGTGCGCGGCGCCGGGCCGGTGTTCGAGGCTGTCGTCAGCGAGCAAAAGGGCATCCTGCCGTGGGGCGAGGATCATCACCGCGTGTTCCGCAAGCTCAACGGCCATCGGCTCGGATTTTCCGCGATCTGCGAGGACCTGCCGGAAGAGCATAACCAGGTCACGCTCGACCCTGTCATGAAGGACAGCCACGGCATTCCCGCGCCGAAGATCGACTACACGATCAGTGAGAACAGCCGGAAGATGATGGAGCATGCGCTCGCGCGTGGCCGGGAGATTCTTGAGACGGCGGGGGCGACCGACATATGCGTCAACTCGCCGATCCCGTGGGGCGGCTGGCATCTGCTCGGCACCGCGCGGATGGGCACCGACCCCGAACGCTCCGTCGTCAACGAATGGGGCCGCACGCACGACGTGAAGAACCTCTTCATCGTCGACGGCAGCATCTTCGTCACCTCGGGCGGCGTGAACCCGACGTCCACCATCCAGGCCCTCGCGCTCTACATCGCCGATCAGATGAAGCAGCGTCTTGCAAACTTGTTCGACTGAGGCCGTCATGTCCGCAGACAATCAGCTCACGCGCGTCCAACGCGACGATCTCCGCACCATCGCCGGCATGATCGTGCCCGCCAGCGACGAGTACAAGGTGCCCGGTGCCGACGATCCTGCGATCCAGGCCGACATGCTGGCGACGCTGGGGCGCGACACCAAACTGGTGGCGGCGGCGCTGGATCATCTGGCGCGGCTGGCAGGTCAGCCGCTTGCCGAACTCGATGCTGCGAGGCGCGATGCGGTGGCGCAGGAGTTTCGAAGCTCAGGCGGCGCGGCCGCGGCAACGCTCGTCCGCATCGTCCTGCAATGCTACTACCGCGACGACCGCGTGCTGCGCTCGCTCGGGCTGGAGCTGCGCGCGCCGTTTCCCAAGGGCTATGTGCTCCCGGACGGCGACTGGTCGTTGCTCGACCCGGTCAAGGAGAGGGCCGGCACGTTGCGGCGGGCGACCTAGCCACCCGGGTAGTCAAGCACTGGCAGTCCAGCCTTGCGCTCCCGGCGGGACACTTGCGCGGCAGGGAACAGGCCACCATCTGTGTGAGCCTCAAGGACTCTTGCCATGCTGGATTTTACCTCAGAAGTCGCCGATGACGGATCGTCATCGCGAACGACGGCGGCTGCCACGGACAATGACCGAGGCCTGCTGGATGCCTATTCCAATGCCGTGATCGACGTGACCGACCGTGTCGGTCCCGCGGTCGTGCGTGTCGAGACCGGGCCAAAGGTGCCGAACGGCCGCGAGCGCGGCGGGCTCGGCTCCGGCATTGTGATCTCGCCGGACGGGCTCGTGCTCACCAATAGCCATGTGGTCGGCGCCTCCAGGGAGATCCGGCTGCGCGACGTCGAGGGCCATGTCGGCGACGCCCGGGTGCTCGGCGTCGATCCCGATACCGATCTGGCGCTGCTGCGCGCCAATGGCGTGCGCGATCTGCCCTATGCCGCGCTCGGCAATTCCAAGAGCCTCAAGCGCGGCCAGCTCGTGATCGCAATCGGCAATCCGCTCGGCTTCGAATCGACCGTCACCGCCGGCGTGGTCTCGGCGCTCGGGCGTTCGATCCGCTCGGTGAGCGGACGCACCATCGAGGACGTGATCCAGACCGATGCCGCGCTCAATCCCGGTAATTCCGGCGGCCCGCTGGTGTCGTCGAATGCGGAGGTGATCGGCATCAACACCGCCATCATCAATGGCGCGCAAGGCATTTGCTTCGCGGTCGCCAGCAACACCGCGCAATTCGTGCTGTCGGAGATCATCCGCCACGGCTATGTTCGCCGCGCCTATATCGGCGTGGCCGGACAGACCGCGCCGGTCCCGCGGCGGCACGCCGTGCTGGCCGGGGTCGAGAACAAGATGGGCGCGCTGCTGATGCAGATCGAGCCCGATGGACCGGCGGCGAAGGCGGGCCTGGTGCCCGGCGACGTCGTCATCAAGCTCGACGGCGTCGAGATCAACGGCGTCGACGATCTGATCCGCGTGCTCGACCGCGACCGGATCGGCCGGCGGCTCGCCATGGACGTGCTGCGGCTCGGCCGCCTGCGGGCGATCGACATCGATCCGATCGAGCGCAAGCCGCAGCGCTAGCTGCGGGGCGGCAGGCGGGGTATGACGGTGTCATGCCTCGCTTCCGGACCCCAGCCGCATGATGCCGGCGCACGAGACCTACGACGTCATTGTCATCGGCGCGGGTGCCGGTGGCATGACGGCTGCGGCAGTGGCCGCCGCCGAAGGGCTGCGCGTGCTGGTGATCGAGAAGACCGCGTTCGTCGGTGGCACCACGGCGTGGTCCGGCGGCATGGTCTGGATTCCCGCCAATGCCAAGATGAAAGAGGCGGGGATCTCCGACAGCATCACGGATGCCGTTCGCTATCTGTCGAGCACGGTGCCGGAGCCCGCCAATGCCGGCCTGCGCGCCGCCTTCCTCGCGCGCGGACCAGAGGCGATCGCCTGGCTCGAAGCCAACACCGAGGTGCGGCTACAACCTGTGAACGTCTATCCGGACTATTATCCGGAGCGGCTGGGCGCGACATCAGGCGGGCGCGTGCTGGAGCCGGTTGCTTTCGACGGCACCCGGCTGGGCGCGCATTTCGCGCGACTGCGCGCACCGCTGCCGGAGTTCACGCTGTTCGGCGGGATGATGGTCAATCGCCTCGACATCCCGCATCTGCGCCGGGCCGGAAAATCGCTGCGTTCGACCCTGCGCGCCGCGCGGCTCGTGTCCGAATACGCCTTGCAGCGGCTGCGCAGCCCGCGCGGTACGACGCTGCATCTCGGCAACGCGCTTGCGGCGCGGCTCTACGCCTCGCTGCTGGCGCGGCAGGTCGAGATCCTGTTCAGCGCGGATGTCGAAGATCTGTCGATCCAGGGCGATCGTGTCGCCGGCGTTGTCATCCGCCATGGTGCCCGCGACCGCCTGATCGCCGCGCGCCGTGGCGTGGTGCTCGCGACCGGCGGCTTCTCGCACGACGCAGCGTTGCGCAAGCGCTTCTTCCCGCCCGCGGCCGGTTTCGTCTCGGCGACCAACACATCAGGTACGGGCGACGGGCTTCGGCTCGCCGCGACGGCCGGTGCTGCGCTTAACACGGAGGCGGCGAGCCCGGCCTATTGGGTGCCGGCCTCGCTGTTTACCCGTGCCGACGGCAGCCGCGGTGTCTTCCCCCACACAGTGACCGACCGCGCCAAGCCCGGCGTGATCGCCGTCAACGCCGCCGGCCGCCGCTTCGTCAACGAGGCGCTGTCCTACCACGAATTCGTGCTCGCCATGCTGCGCGACGGCAATGGCGAGGCGGATCGGCCGTTCTACCTGATTTGTGATCGTCAATTCCTGTGGGGTTACGGCCTCGGCCGCATCAAGCCGTTCACGCGCAATGTGCGGCGCTATGTGGCGCGCGGCGAGTTGGTCGAGGCGCCCGACATTGCGCAGCTGGCGGCGAAGCTCGGCATCAAACCGTCGGTGCTCTCGGCGACGGTCGCGAGCTATAACGCCGATGCGAACGAGGGCCGTGATCCCGAATTCGGCCGTGGCAGCACCATCTACCAGCGCCATCTCGGCGATGCCGCCCATAAACCCAACCCGTGTGTCGCGCCGATCCTCCGCGCGCCGTTCTTTGCGATGCGCATCTATCCGGCCGATCTGGGCACCGCGATCGGCATGAGGGTCGACGCCCAGGCGCGCGTGCTGCGCGAGGGCGGCGCGCCAATTGTCGGCCTCTATGCCTGCGGCAACGACATGGGCTCGATCATGAACGGGAATTATCCGGGGCCCGGGATCACGCTCGGCCCGGCGCTGACGTTCGGGTACATCGCGGGAAGGCATCTGGCGGAGGGGGCGATGGCGACGACAAGCCCGGCCACGGCCTCGGCCTAGTCACGCCCACCACTGTCATGCCCCGCGAAGGCGGGGCACCCAGTACGCCGCGAGGGGCGTGGTGAGAGCGAGCTCTCCAACGCGCGTCTCTGGAATACTGGATCGCCCGCCCTTCGCGGGCGATGACACCGAGTGTGTGGCGAGTGCGTCCTACAATCTCGTCATTGCGAGCGTAGCGAAGCAATCCAGTCTGTCTCCGCGGGAAGACTCTGGATTGCTTCGTCGCTTCGCTCCTCGCAATGACGTGGAGAGAGTGCGTGCCTTCCCGCTACTCCGCCGCCGCCGCAAAGCGGCTGTTCTCCAGCTCCGCTTCCAGCCGCGCCTTCTCCGCCGCCGCGAGCTTGACGTTGGCTTCCTTGACGTGGCCGAAGCCGCGGATCGTCTCGGGCACGCGTGCGAGCCGCGTCAGCAGCGGGATCTGCTCCGCCTTCAGCCCGGCCATCCGCTGGTCGATCATGCCGAGATAATCCTCGACCAGCTTCCGCTCGGTCCGGCGCTCCTCGGTGCGGCCGAAGGGGTCGAACGCGCCGCCCCGCAGGAACTTCAGCTTGGCGAGGATGCGGAAGGCGTGGATCATCCAGCCGCCGAACTCCTTCTTCTGAAGATGTCCGGTGGTCTTGTCCCGCTGCGCGAAAATCGGCGGGGCGAGGTGGTATTTCAGCGTGAAGTCGCCATCGAACTTCTCCGACACCTTCTTCGCAAAGCTGCCGTCGGTGTAGAGCCGCGCGACCTCGTACTCGTCCTTGTAGGACATCAGCTTGAACAGGTTCTTTGCCACGGCCTCGGTCAGCTCCGTGGAGGCGGGCGAGGCGGCATTCTCCGCCTTGCGTACCTTGGTCACAGCCGCGAGGTAGCGATCCGCGTAGGCCTTGTCCTGGTAGCCGGTCAGGAATTCGGCGCGCGTCGCGATGATGTCGTCGAGTGACTTCGTCGGCGCCGAGGCCCGGCTCTTGAACTGGAGCACGCTGCGCACGCGCGACATGTCGTGGGCGGCCAGCCGGCCCCAGGTGAAGGCGAGCTTGTTCATCTCGATCGCGGCGCCGTTGATCTCGATGGCGCGCAGCAGCGCCTCCAGCGAGAGCGGGATCGCGCCCTTCTGAAAGGCGAAGCCCAGCATGAAGGGATTGGTTGCGATGCTGTCGCCCATCAGCGCCGCGGCGATGCCTGTCGCGTCGATGATGTCGAGGTTCTTGTCGCCTACGGCGTCGCGCAGCACAGTCTGCATCGTGCCCATCTCGAAATCGAGATCGGGATTTTGTACGAAGCTCGCGGTCGGCTGCAGGTCGGCGTTGATGTACGCCTTGGTCACGCCACGCTCGGCGCGGCTGAGCGCGGAGGGACCCGCCGAGACGATCATGTCGCAGCCGAGAATGACGTCGGCGCCGCCGGTGGTGATGCGGACCGCGGAAATATCCTCGGGCCTCTGTGCGATGCGGACATGGCTCATCACCGCGCCGTTCTTCTGCGACAGGCCGGTGAAGTCCAGCGCGGAGCAGCCGCGGCCGTCGACATGGGCCGCCATGCCGAGCAACGCGCCGATGGTGATGACGCCGGTGCCGCCGATGCCGGTGACGAGGATGTTGTACGGTGCCTCCAGCTCGCGAGCAGGAGGCAGCGGCAGGTCGGCGAACAACTGTCCGGAGTCGACCGCCGACGTCTTCATCCGCTTCAGCGAGCCGCCATGCACGGTGACAAAGCTCGGGCAAAAGCCCTCGACGCAGGAAAAGTCCTTGTTGCAGTTGGACTGGTCGATCTGCCGCTTGCGGCCGAACTCGGTCTCCAGCGGCTGCACCGAGACGCAGTTGGAGGCCTGGGAGCAATCGCCGCAGCCTTCGCAGACGAGCTCATTGATGAAGGCGCGCTTGGCGGGATCGGGATAGAGCCCGCGCTTGCGGCGGCGGCGCTTCTCGGCGGCGCAAGTCTGGTCGTAGATGACGACGGTGAGACCCTTGATGTCGCGCAGCTCGCGCTGCACGGCATCGAGCTCGCGGCGGTGATGGATCGTCGCGCCTTGCGGGAAGTAGTTGCCCTCGGGATATTTGGTGGGATCGTCGGAGACGATCGCCAGTCGCTTCACGCCTTCCGCCCAGACCTGGTGAGCGATCTGCGCGACATTGAAGGCGCCCTCGGCCGGCTGGCCGCCGGTCATCGCGACCGCGTCATTGTAGAGGATCTTGTAGGTGATGTTGATGCCGGCGGCCGAAGCGGCACGAAGGGCGAGAAGCCCGGAATGGGTGTAGGTGCCGTCACCGAGATTCTGAAAAATGTGCTTCTCGGTGGTGAAGGGCGACTGGCCGATCCAGTTCACGCCCTCGGCGCCCATATGCGAGATCAGATCGGTGCGGCGGGTCGGCATGCTCAGGGCCATGCCGTGGCAGCCGATGCCAGCCATGGCGCGGCTGCCCTCGGGCACGCGCGTCGAGGAATTGTGCGGGCAGCCCGAGCAGAAGAACGGCGTGCGCGCGAGCTTGATCTGCGTGCTTGATGTGACGGGATTGTCGAACGCCTCGAGCCGGGCGAGGCGCTGCTCCAGGACCGGACTGTGATGCCCGAGCTTGCGCAAGCGCGCTACCAGCGCGCCAGCGACGATGGTCGGCGTCAGCTCGCCCTCGCTCGGCAGCAGCGGCGCGCCGCGCTCGTCGCGCTTGCCCGTGACGGTGGGGCGCCGGGACGCATCGATGTTGTAGAGGATGCGCATCAGTTGGTCTTCGATGAAGCCGCGCTTCTCCTCGACCACGAGTACGTCCTGAAGGCCTTCGGCAAAACGCTTCGCGCCGCTTTCCTCCAGCGGCCAGGTCAGCGCGACCTTGTAGATGCGCAAGCCCAGGTCCTGCGCGTCCTTGTCGGTGATGCCCAAATCGGCCAACGCCTGGCGGAGGTCGAGATAGGCCTTGCCGGTCGCGAGAATGCCGAGCCGGGCCGGCTTTGAATCGAGCACGATGCGGTCGAGCTGGTTGGCGCGGGCAAAGGCCTGCACGGCGGCCATCTTCGGGCCGAACAGACGTCTCTCGGCGTCCAGCGGCGGATCGGGCCAGCGGATGTTGAGGCCGCCGGGCGGCATCTCGAAATCATCGGGCAGCTTGATCTGGATGCGTTCCGGATCGCTATAGATCGACGCCGAGCTTTCCACGGTCTCGCTGATCGCCTTGAAGCCGACCCAGCAGCCGGAGAAGCGCGACAGCGCGAAGCCGTAGAGGCCGAGATCGAGATAATCCTGGAGCGTCGCGGGATTGATCACGGGGATCAATGCCGCCGCGAACACCTGCTCGCTCTGATGTGCCAGCGTCGAGGACTGGCAGCCATGGTCGTCACCGGCCAGCGCCAGCACGCCGCCGTTCAGCGAGGTGCCGGCAGCGTTGGCGTGCTTCAGCGCGTCGACCGAGCGGTCGACACCCGGGCCCTTTCCATACCAGATGCCGAACACGCCATCGACCTTGGCGCCTGGAAACAGGCCGACCTGCTGGCTGCCCCAGACGGCGGTCGCAGCCAAGTCCTCGTTCAGGCCGGGGACGAAGGCGATGTCGTGCTGCTGGAGGTGCGACTTCGCGCGCCACAGCGCGTGGTCGTACATGCCGAGCGGGGAACCGCGATAGCCGGAGATGAAGCCGCCGGTGTTGAGGCCCTGAAGCCGGTCCCGTTCGCGCTGCAACATGGGCAACCGAACCAGCGCCTGCGTGCCGGACAGGAAGATCCGCTTCGATTCGAGCCGGTATTTGTCGTCCAGCTCGACCTGCATCAGCGTCATTTCAGGAGTCCTCGTCTCTTGCTCGGCGTGGGGTTTGCGCTGCGGAAGGGAGTGCGGCGGCGCGACGCGAATTATGACAGTCAAAAGCATGGGCCGGCGAAGTCAATATCGCTGGCCGCATCCGTGGCGCTCCTGCTAGTCATGGCTGCGTGTGGAGAACATCATGATGGCGAACGCATTCGACACCGAGATCACCGAGACGGCCGAGGCGCTGATCGGCCCGTGGCGCCGGCCGCGCCAGATGCTGCAGGCGCAGACTTACGACGCGCACGCCTCGATCCACGACGATGCCACCGCGCAGAAGCTCGGCTTCAAGGGCGGCACCATCGAGGGTCCCACGCATTTCAGCCAGTTCGCCCCGCTCGGCGCGCGTCTGTGGGGGCAGGCCTGGTTCGAGACCGGTTGTCTCTCCGCACATTATCGCAGCGTCTGCTACGAAGGCGAGGAGGTGCAGGCGATCCTGTCGAAGCCGCTGCCCGGCACGCGCCAGTGCCAGATCCAGATGGTCAAGCGCGATGGCACCGAGGTGCTGCGCGGCACAGCCTCGGTCGGCGAACCGCACGCGGCGACCGCACTGGAGACACGCCTCACCGAGCTCAGGCCGCTCGCCGATCCCGTGATCCTGCGCGACGTGAAGGTGGCGCAGACCAGCAAGCGGCAGGCGGTGCGGATGGCGTTCGACCAGAGCATGGGCGACCTCTATCCGTTCTCCCTCCGGCAAAAGCTCGCCGTCATCACCGAGAACTCGCCTTACTATGCGGGCGCCGATAATCCCTGGCGCAAGGCCATCATCCCGATGGAGATGCTGAGCGTGTTGTTCCAGTACCGCTCCAAGGATGATCCGTTGCCGGCGAAGGGACCGGCCGTCGGCCTGTTCGCCGATCAGGAGATCAGGCTGGTGAAGGGGCCGCTGTTCGCCGACGAGGAATATGAAGTCGAGCGCGAGGTCGTCATGCTGTCCGGCAGCCGCCGCACCGAGAGCGCCTGGGTGAAGACGCGCGTGTTCGACAAGGCGGGCGCTGTGGTGGCGACGATGCTGCTGAACATGGCGACGCTGAAGGATTCGTATGCGCCGTATGAGAATGAATATCGGCAGCTGTACGGCGCGGGGCGGTAGGCGCGAGGCGTCGCCCCGGAATGACGAGCGGAGAGCGCTCATCCTTTAAGCAATTGCACGTCGCAAAGCCGTCGCACAGGGAATAAGCAGGCGTCGGCTTCTCGCGTAAGGTTTTGAGCACGCTACAAATTCTTCCACGCCTCGTGCTCTCCCGCAATTGTACACAATGGCACGGCGCTTGCAGAACTCCTGGCAAAGAGAGTTCTCGCGGGGACCTGCGTCATGTTGAGCTCAAGCAAGCCGACACTGGGCGTCATCAGCGCCGAGCCTGAGCCGATCAAGCTCGACTGGGCGAGCACCGCGCTTCTCATCATCGACATGCAGCGCGATTTCATGGAGCCCGGCGGCTTTGGCGAGACGCTCGGCAATGACGTCAGCCAGCTCGCGCGCGCGGTAAAGCCGATCGGGGTGGTGCTGAAGGCGGCGCGTGACACCGGCATGCTGGTGATCCATACCCGCGAGGGGCATCTGCCCGATCTTTCCGACGCGCCGCCCGCAAAAGTCGAGCGCGGCGCGCCGTCCTTGCGCATCGGCGATCCCGGCCCGATGGGGCGCATCCTCATTCGTGGCGAGGCCGGCCACGACATCATTCCCGAGCTTTATCCGCTCGACAGCGAGGTCGTGATCGACAAGCCCGGCAAGGGCGCGTTCTACGCCACCGAGCTCACCGACGTGCTGGAGAAATACGGCATCGAGAACTTGCTCGTCTGCGGCGTCACAACGGAAGTGTGCGTCAACACCACCGTGCGCGAGGCCAATGACCGCGGCTATCGCTGCGTCGTCATGTCGGACGGCTGTGCGTCCTACTTCCCCGAGTTTCACGAGATGGGCCTGAAGATGATCAAGGCCCAGGGCGGCATCTTCGGCTGGGTCGCGGACTCAGCCGCAGTACTGGAGGCAATGAAGACTTCGACCACACAGGGGTAGTGTCATGAGCACATTGACGGGGACGGCCGGCAAATCTGAGAGCAATACGTCCGAATTCAAGCCGGCACTATGGACATCGGGCGACTGGAACGCGTTTTTCGGCTTCGGCACCAACATCCTCGTCAACATGCTGGTGCTCACAGGCCTGCTGCGCTTCGTGCTGAAGATGCCTGATGGTCTCGTGTTCGGCCGCATCCTGCCGGCACTCGGGCTGATGATGTGCCTGTCGACCTTCTACTACGCATACCTCGCCTATCGTCTCGCGCAGAAGACCGGCCGCAACGACGTCTGCGCGTTACCGTCGGGCGTCAGCGTGCCGCACATGTTCATCGTCACCTTCGTGATCATGCTGCCGATCACGCTGAAGACCGGCGATCCGCTCAAGGGCTGGTCGGCGGGCCTCGTCTGGGTGTTTTTCCAGAGCTTTATCCTGATGATCGGCGGCTTCATCGCACCGTTCATCCGCAAGATCACGCCGCGCGCGGCGCTGCTCGGCACGCTCGCCGGCGTCTCCGTCACCTTCATCTCGATGCGTCCGGCGTTAGAGATGTACATGACGCCGCAGATCGGCCTGGTCTGCTTCGCCATCATCCTGGTGAGCTGGTTCGGCGGCGTGAGATATTGGCGCGGCATTCCCGCGGGCCTCGTCGCGATCGCGGTCGGCATGGTCATCGCCTGGGGCTCGAACCTGTTCGGCCTCGGTCTCGGTGGGCTGAGCGTCAAGGGCGTCGGCGACGCTTTCGCGAATTTCGGCTTCTCGGTGCCGATCCCGGCGGTGGGCTACGTCTTCTCCGGCTTCGAATTCCTCGGCATCATCCTGGTTACCGCCATTCCGTTCGGCATCTACGACCTCGTCGAGGCCATGGACAATGTCGAGAGCGCGGAAGCGGCCGGCGACGAATATCCGACCACGCGGGTGCTCACCGCCGACGGCGTCGTCAGCCTGATCGGCTGCCTGATGGGCAACCCCTTCATCAACGCCGTCTATATCGGTCATCCCGGCTGGAAGGCGATGGGCGGCCGCATCGGCTATTCGGCTGCGACCGGCATCATGGTGGTGGTGCTGGCCTGGTTCGGCATCATCTCGGTGCTGCTGGCACTCGTGCCCGTCGTCGCGATCTCGCCGATCCTGCTCTATATCGGCATGCTGATCGGCGCGCAGGCGTTCCAGACCACGCCGGTCAAGCACGCGCCCGCGATCGTGCTGGCGCTGACCCCACATCTTGCCGCCTGGGCCAAGCTCCAGATCGACACGATGCTCGGCTCGACCATGATGGCGGCGACCTCTGTCGGCGGTCTCGCCGCCGACAAGGCCGACGCGGTCAAGGCTGCGGCGATCGCAGCATTGCCACAGCAAGGCGTGTTCTATCACGGTTTGGAAGTGATGGGCGGCGGCTCCATCCTCGGCGGCCTCATCCTCGGTGCAATCGGCGTCTTCATCATCGAGCGCGATTTCGAGAAGGCCTCGGCCTTTGCGCTGGTCGGTGCCGTGCTGACTTACTTCGGCTTCATGCACGGAGAAGCCGTCGGCATCGGCGGCGGCTTCGGCGTCACGCCCGCGGTTGCGTTCGCCTACGCGGTGATGGCGGCGGGACTGTTCGCGGCCAGCAGGCTCGGCACCACCGAGCACTACGCCGCCCATCCGGAGATGCACGCCGCGCCTGCGGAGTAGGTCCGGGAAAACATGAAACGCAGCCGGGCGATGTCGTGTCCCGGCTGCTTCATTTGCTAACCGCCCTTGACAGCCCCCGCGGTGAGCCCGGCGACGATCTGCCGCTGGGCGAGCACCGTCAGCAGCAGCACCGGGAAGGTGACGATCAGGGCGGCGGCCGCCAGCGGACCCCAGCTCAGCTGGTCGAACGAGATCATGTTGTAGACTGCAACAGGCAGAGTGCGCGTCTCGCGTCCCGCCAGCACGATACCGAACACAAAGTTGTTCCAGGAGAAGATCACGGCGAGGATGAAGGCGACCGCGATGCCCGGCCGCGCGATCGGCAAGGCCACGTGTCGAAACACCTGCCAGCGCGTAGCACCGTCGATGAGGGCGGCTTCTTCGAGCTCCATCGGCGTGGTCTCGAAATATCCGATCATGATCCAGATCACGATCGGCACCGTCACGACGAGATGGATGATGATCTGCGGCACCAGCGTGCCGAGCAATCCCAGCCACTGGAACAGCAGGAACAGCGGGATCAAATAGGACAGGCCGGGCGTGATGCGGGCGATCAGGATCACGATCGCGGATTTGTGCGCGGCCATGCGCGCGATACCGTAGCCGGCGGGGACGCCGACGAGCAGTGCCAGCGCGGTGGCGCTGCCGGTGACGATCAGACTGTTGACGAAATAGGTCAGGAAGCGGTTGGAGGCGAGTACGTCGGCATAGTTCTTCCAGGCGAAGTGCTCGGGGATGAACACCGGCGGGTAGGCGGCATTGTCGACCTCGAATTTGAGCGACAGCGAGGCCATCCAGAGGAAGAACAGGATCGCCGGCGACACGATGACGAACACCGAGAGCCACAGGCCGATCCTGCCGATGATCTGACGCAGGTTGATTTGACTTGGGTTCATGCGCCCCTCGCGATCTCGGTCCACAGCATGCGCTGGCGGGCATAGAGCATCACCGCCGCGAGCAGGACGATCAGCAGGAAGAACACCACCGCGATCGCGGAGCCGTAGCCGAGGTCGTAATAGGTGAAGGCGACGCTGTAGAGATAGATGTTGATCGTCTCCGACGCTGAGCCCGGTCCGCCCTGCGTAATCGCGAAGATGATGTCGAAACTCTTCACTGCGTCGATCATGCGGATCATGCCGGCGATGAACAGGAACGGCATGATCAGCGGCAGCGTGATGAACCGGAACACCTGCCAGAAGCTGGCACCGTCGATCTGCGCGCTCTCATAGGGCTCGGTCGGGATCGCAGCGAGGCCGCCGAGCACGATCAGCATGACCAGCGGCGTCCATTGCCAGGTCTCGACCAGCACGAGCGAGGGAATGACGGTTGCGGGGTGAAAGACCCAGAGCTGTGCCGGGATCCCGACCAGCGACAGTAGATAGTTCAGCACGCCGAGCTGCGGGTGGAACATCATGGTCCAGACCAGCGCGATCGCGACGGGTGTCGCCATCATCGGCATGATGAAGATGCCGCGCAGGAAGCCGCGGCCTGCGAATTTCTGGTGAAACACCACGGCTGAGAGCGTGCCGAGGATCAGTGGCAACACCACCGACAGCACGGTGTAGACCAAGGTGTGGCCAACCGCCTCGAGAAAACGGGGATCACTCGTCAGCCGCAGATAGTTGGAAAACCCGACGAAGGTGGTCGGCGAGCCGACCTTCCATTCGTTCATGCTCATCCAGATAGTGAAGACCCACGGGAAGATGATGATGGCGAGCACGACGACCAGCGCCGGCACCACGAACGGCCAGTAGGACGGCGGCCGCAACTCCTTCTCCGGCGCGACACCAGACTGTGCCGCGGCCGGAGTCGATTGTGTCAACGCACTCACGCTTTTTCGCTGCGCTCCAGGATCGGCCGAAACTGGTCGTGGGCCTTCTTCAACTCCGCAGCAGGGTCCGTGCCTGCAAGTGTCGAGGTGACTGCGGCGCCGACAAGATCACGGAATTCGGCGACCGGGATGATCACGGGAAGGCCAAGCTTGCTGATCTTGGCGGAGTCGATCACCGATTGCAGCCACTCCTTGGGCATCTTCACGCCACTCTGGACCTCGGTGTCGTTCAGGATCGAGTTGCGGAACGGCACGCCGCCGCCAGCCTGCAACAGCCGCGCGCCCTGCTTCTTCGAGACCACCCACTGGCAGAGCAGATAGGCGGCTTCCTTGTTCTTGCTCGCCGCGGCAATTCCGATGCCGTCGCCATAGGTGGCCGAATATTGCCCCTTCGGCCCGGCCGGGACGACGGTGTAGCCGACCTTGCCGACCACGCGCGAGGCGGCGGGGTCCTCCAGCGGCGGCGCCCAGCCGACGCCGTCGATCCACATCGCCGAACGCCCTTGCGTAAACGAGGCCATCGACTCCATCCAGTTGAAGCCGGCGACGCCGGGCGGGGCGACCTTCGTCAGCAGCGTCTGGTAGATCTTTGTCGCCTCGATTGCTTCGGGACCGTCTGTCAGGATGTTGCCTTTGGCGTCGAGGAATTCGCCGCCGCAATTGAGGAAGAAGTTCGTCCACAACGTCATGTTGGCGTTGCGCAAGCCCCGTCCGACGAAACCGTAGGTCCCGTCCTTGGTATCGGTCAGCTTCTCGGCGGCCGCGATCATCTCGTCGAAGGTTTTCGGGACAGCGACGCCCTTCTTCTGGAACAGTTCCTTGTTGTAGTAGAGGATGAAGTAATCGACCGACCAGGGCAGCGACAGCATCTGGCCCTTGTCGTTCTTGGCGTATTGCAGGCCGGCGGCCGAGAAATCGCTCTCCACGAGATCGGGCGCGGTCAGCGTCGAATCCTTCATGAAGGGCGTCATGTCCGCGAGCCAGCCGGCTTTCTCGAACTGCCGCTTCTGCACGTGATAGCTGAGATGGACGACATCGAAGCTCGGCCGGCCCGAGGTCAGCTCGATCACCACTTTCTGGCGCTGCTGCTGCTCGGGGATCTGTTCGGATTCCACCTGGATGCCGGTGAGTTCGGTGAACTCCTTGATGTTCTTTTGCAGGTTGTCGCCGCGCGGACCTTTGGCAAGGATCACCTCCAGCTTGGTCCCGGCGTATTTCTTCCAGTTGACCTCGGCGCGTGCCGGTAGTCCGGTCAGGCTGAGCGCGCCAGCCGCGGCGGTGCCCGTCAACAGCGTGCGGCGCGAGATGTTATGGTTGGCCACGTCGGTCCCTCCCTCTGATTCAATTTCTTTGGGAGGGATACTAGCGGCCGTTCCACGCCTGCCTAGTCCTAATCTACGATCAGGGGCGCACCGCCGGCGCTTCCATCGGCATTCCGCGGGCTCTCGACATCAAAAAGAGTTCGAGCGCGACCAACTCGGGCGAACCGTAATCGTAGGCCTGGGCGCGGACGCCGGTCATGCAACTGCGCAACCGACGCTCGATCGATCCCAGCGTCTGCCACTCCAGGCGGTAGAGCGGATAGCCGGTCGGCTGTCCCTGCGTGATCGGTGCGCCCGCAAGACGCTTGTCGAAGTTGTCGTCGTGGCAACTGGTGCAGGCGAGGTTGAGCTGGCCCTCGCGCTGCATGAAGAGATCGCGGCCCTGCGCCACGAAAGGTTTCAGCTCCGGATCATCGCCGGCCGTGATCGCGACGCCGCGGGACTGGTGGGCGATGAAGGCGGACAGCGCCAAAAGATCGCGGCTCTCGTAGGGCAGCGCCGCCGCCTGCTGATGATTGGTGCGGCAGAGGTTAATGCGTTGATCGAGGGTGACGGGACGCGCCAGCGCCTTGTCGAAGGCCGGATAGCGCGCCGCGACGCCCTTCATGCTGGTCGTTGCATCGCCATGGCAGTCAGCGCAGGCCTTGTCGAGGTTGCCGGTCTTCTTCGCCCAGAGCGCCTCGCCGTCGAGCACGAAGAGCATGCCCGGATTGGACGTGTCGTCATCCTGCATCGCGCGCGTGTCCGGCCCCATGAACGAATAGCCGGAGCGGCGCGCATCCGGCGGAATCTCGCCGGCGAGCAGGGCAGGGGCCACGACAAGCAGTATTGTCGCCGCTATCGCGCGTCCAAAAATCATTCGACCGTGATCGATGCCGATGCGGTCGACGAATAGCCGTTGTCGCCGATCCATTCGAACTCGAGCTTGCCGCTCTCCTTCGCGACCGTGAAGAAGGACAGGTACGGATTGGCCGCGATCGCGGGAAACAGGTCGGCGCGAAATATTTCAGTGCCGTTGTAGCGGCAGGTGAAGCTCGTGATGATGTCGCGTGGCACCAGGGTTCCGTCCGCGGTGTGGCGGAAGCCGGTCTCCATGATATGCGAGGTCAGCGTGCGGATCTCGATGGTGTCGCCGCGTCTGGCCTTTGAGGGAACGTTGATGAGGGCGGCCATCAGTTCATCTCCTCGGTACATGCGGCCAGCGTCACGACGATGTCGGCGGCAACCTGCCAGAACGTGTCGTCGGACAGGCGCGCGATTGCCACCACCTTCTGGGTGTCGGCGAGCCTGATCCGGGTCGAGACCTGGGCGCGGCCGGAGGAGGGGCCGAGATAAAAATTGCCGATGTTCGGCTGCGGGTTCTTCTCGTTGAAGATGTGGATGCTCTTGACGTAGTCATTCGCCGTCATCGGGCTTGCGACGCTCACCGTCATCGGCACGGTGTTGCCGTTCTCGACCAGCGGCGGAATGTCGAGCTTCACCTTGCCGGTGCGAATTTGGGCCTCGCCGACGACGTTGCGGATGGCGGGGTTGAGCATCGCGGGCGTCGCTTCCAGCGGCCGCAGCGTGACGATCGGGATCGTCCCGGCGACCGTCACGCTTCCGGCAAGGCTCAGGAATTGTCGTCGCGTCGTTGGCATGAACAGTCCTAGTCCCGAAGTGTTACCAGAAAGGCCACGATGTCTTCGATCTCCGCGGCGGATAATATCGGCTTGCCGGCAAAATTGCGCCCGACCCGGACCAGCCCGTCGTTGCGATAATAGGACGGCATGATGGTCTGCGGGTTGTAGCGCGATGCATCGACCAGCCGCAGCCGCAACTGGCCCGCCGACCACCAGTTCCCGGTGCCGGTCAGATCGGGCGCGAGGTCACCCTGGAACTTCACCTCCGGGAACGGACCGGAATGACAGAGGATGCAGGTCGTGGTGCGTGCCACCACCAGCGCGCGTCCGCGCACGGGATCGCCCGGCGCGCCCGTGAGTGGCTTCGGGATGGTGTCACCGATGATCTTGTAGGGCACGAGCTCGTCCGCTCTTGCTCCGCAAGCCAAGACAGCGGCGGCGATCAGCGCTGCGATATGGAGGGATGCTCTAGCCAAAGGTGTCCGCCGTGATGGTTTGAAACCAGCGCTCGGCTTCAGTCGCCTCGCGGGCGCGAAGCTCGCGCGGCGCATCGACCGGGCTGGTCGCGCCGCCTTCGACCTCGGCAAAGATGTCGCCCTTGGGCTGGTAATTGCCGGCAAGCGAAAAGCCGTAACCGGGCGCGACGGTGTTATAGCAGACGCCGGTCAGCCGCGGCGCCTCCGGCGCACGACCCGCGAACAGGTTGATGATGGCGGCGGCGCAAGCCTTGCCCTGCGCACTCGCGGCCGACGCCGATTTTGGAATACCGCCGCCGAGGCAGGCGTCGCCGATGACGTGAACGTTTTTGACGAGTTTTGACTCGAAGGTAACGGGATCGATCGGACACCAGCCGGTGGCATCCGCAGCGCCCGCGATCTCGGCAATGCTGCCCGCACGCTGCGGCGGAATGACGTTGGCGACATCAGGCGTGTAGTTGCCGAACTCGGTAATGATGGTCTTGGTCGCGGGATCGACCGAGGTGGCGCGGCCGCCTTGCGACAGTGCCACGCGCTCGATCATGTCGCCGTAAAGCTCTTTCCACGCCTTCTCGAACAGCCGCTGCTGCGAAAAGTTGTCCTTGGCATCGAGGATCAGGACCTTCGAGCGCGGCTTTTTGGTCTTCAGGTAATGCGCGATCAGGCTGGCGCGCTCGTAAGGTGCGGGCGGACAGCGCGAGGGATTGGCCGGGATCGCGATGGCCACCGTGCCGCCGTCTTCCATTGCCTCCAATTGCCTGCGCAACAGCAGCGTCTGCGCACCGGCCTTCCAGGCGTGCGGCATGATCTCCGCCGCTGCCTCGTCGTAGCCGGGCAAGCCCTCGAAATGAAAGTCGATGCCGGGCGAGAGCACGAGGCGGTCGTAGGGCAGCGCAACACCATCGGCGGTCAAGACGCTGCGTTGTTGCGGCTCGATGGTGGTCACGGCCTGCCGGATCACGGTGATGCCCTCGGCGGCCAGCGTGTCATAACCAAATTGCTGTGCTTCGATGTCGCGCAGGCCCGCAACCACCTCATTGCTGAAGGGGCAGGAGGTGAAGACCGCATTGGGCTCGATCAGGATGACCTGCAAGCTTCGTTGAGCACGCTTGAGCGCGCGCGCGCAAGCGGCACCGCCGAACCCACCGCCGACCACGACGATGCGGCCTGCCGATTGTGCGTGCAGGATCGAGGGGACGGCGAGCGATGTGGCCACAGCAGTGATGCCGAGGATGGCATCCCGCCGTGTCACCGGCGCATTCATGAGTCTTGTCCGGAAAAGGCCGCGGCGGCCGGTGCGGCCGCCGCGGCTTCTCTTACGCGAAGGTGATGTTCTGGTCGCGCAGCGGCACCGAGCGGATGCGCTTGCCCGTGGCTGCGAAATAGGCGTTGAGCACCGCTGGCGCCGCGACGCCGATGGTGGGCTCGCCGACGCCGCCCCAGAATCCGCCGCTCGGCACCATCACCGATTCCACCTTCGGCATCTCGTTGATGCGCATCGAGTTGTAGGTGTCGAAGTTGGTTTGCTCGATCTTGCCGTCCTTGACGGTGCAGCCGCCATAGAACAGCGCGGAGAGGCCATAGACGAAGGAGCCGGCGATCTGCCGCTCCACCTGCGCCGGATTGACGACGTAGCCGGGATCGGTGGAGGCGACGATGCGATGCACCTTGATCTTGTTGCCGTCGGTCACCGAGATCTCGGCGGCGCCGGCAACATAGCTGCCATAGCCCATCACCTGCGCAATGCCGCGATAGACGCCCTGCGGCGCCGGCTTGGTCCAGCCGATCTTCTCGGCCACGGCATTGAGCACCGCCAGATGCTTGGGATGGTTGCCCATCAGCTTGCGACGGAATTCGAGCGGGTCCTGGCCTGCGGCCTGGGCCAGCTCGTCCATGAAGCATTCCATGTAGATCGCGTTGTGATTGACGTTCACGCCGCGCCAGAAGCCGGGCGGAACGTGCGGGTTGCGCATCGCATGCTCGATCAGGAGGTTCGGCACCGAATAGCCGAACGCGGCTTCGCCGGACTGGGCAACGCCCTGGAATGCGGCCGGATCCATGCCGTTCTGCAGCGCTTCGGGGCGGAGCGAGAACAGGATCGACTGCCCGGACAGACGGTAGTGCAGCGCCACCAGATTGTTGTTGGCGTCGAACGCGCCGGTCATCTTGCACTGGGTGATCGGGTGATACCTGCCGTGCGCCATGTCCTCTTCGCGCGACCACAACAGCTTGATCGGCGTGCCCGGCATCTGCTTGGCGATCAACACCGCCTGGCGGACATAGTCGGTCTGGCCGCGCCGGCCGAAGCCGCCGCCGGGCATCACCTTGTGCACGTCGCACTTCTCCGCCGGCAGGCCCGAGGCTTCCAACGTGGCCGCGAAAGCCGCCTCGCCATTCTGCGTGCCGCACCAGACCTCGCACTTGTCCGCCGTGTAGAGCGCGGTGGCGTTCATCGGCTCCATCGTGGCGTGGTTCTGGTAGGGGTAGTTGTAGACGGCCTCGACCTTCTTGGCTGCGCTGGCGATCGCGGCCTTGGCATCGCCGTTCTTGTTGCCGACATAGGCCGGCTGGTCGTTGTCCAGGCCCTCCGCGAGCCACTTCGCGATCGACTCGCTGGAGACCTTGGCGTTTTCGCCCTCGTCCCAGACGATCGGCAGCGCTTCCAGCGCGGTCTTGGCGTGCCACCAGGTGTCGGCAACGACCGCAACCGCGGTGTCGCCGACCTTGACGACCTTCTTGACGCCTTTCATGCCGACGATCTTGGCTTCGTCATAGCTCTTTAGCTTGCCGCCGAACACCGGGCAGTCCTTGATCGCGGCGTTCAGCATGCCGGGCAGCTTGACGTCGATGCCATAGATCATCGTGCCGGTGGTCTTGTCGGCGGTGTCGAGCCGCAGCAGGCCCTTGCCTGCGATGGTCCAGTCCTTGGGATCCTTGAGCTTGACGTCGGCCGGGGGCGTCAGCTTGGCGGCGGCTTCGGCGACCTTGCCGTAAGTCGTCGTCTTGCCGGATGCCTTATGGGTGATGACGCCCTTGGCAACTGTGCATTCGGAGGCCGGCACCTTCCACTCGTTCGCGGCGGCCTCGATCAACATCACGCGCGCGGTGGCGCCGCCCTTGCGGACATAGTCCTGCGACGAGCGGATGCCGCGGCTGCCGCCGGTCGAGAAATCGCCCCAGACGCGCTTGCGGGCGACGCTCTGGCCGGGGGTCGGATATTCGGTCGTGACCTTCGACCAGTCGCATTCGAGCTCCTCGGCGACCAGCTGGGCGAGGCCGGTGAGCGAGCCCTGGCCCATCTCGGAGCGGGCGATGCGGATCACGACGGTGTCGTCGGGTCTGACTACGACCCAGGCGTTGACTTCCGGCGAGCCGTCGGCCGCGCGGACCACGGCGGGGCCACCGAAGGGGAGATCGAGCCCGATGGCGAGGCCGGCGCCGACCGCGGCGGTGCCGACGACGAAGGCGCGACGGTTCATCTTGGGAGAAACATGCTTGTTCATAGGGCGGCTCCTCAGGCGCTGGCGATCGTGTGGATCGCTTCGCGCACCTGCTGGAAGGTGCCGCAGCGGCAGATATTGGTGATGGCCTCGTCGATATCGGCGTCGGTCGGCTTCGGCTTCTCGCTCAGCAGTGCCGCCACGGCCATGATCATGCCGCTCTGGCAATAGCCGCATTGCGGGACGTCCTGGGCTATCCAGGCCTTCTGCACCTTGTGCAGCGTGTCGCCGGCCGCAAGCCCCTCGATCGTGGTGATCTTCTTGCCTTCGGCCTCGCTGACCGAAACCCCGCAGGAGCGGATGGCAACGCCGTCCATGTGAACGGTGCAGGCGCCGCATTGCGCAATGCCGCAGCCATATTTAGTGCCGGTCAGGCCGGCATTCTCACGGATCGCCCAGAGCAGCGGCGTATCCGGCTCGACGTCGAGCGTGAAAGTTTTTCCGTTGATTGTTAGGTTTGCCATCGCAGTCCCCTGATTGGCCCAATCCACCGATTAGACTCAGGGAACAATGTGTCTGGCAAATTGGAACTGTTCAAATCAATAGTCCGAGGGCTGGCCAATGAAGATTTTGCCGGCCGGGGGATGATCGTGGGCAGGGATGGTGTTACATGCGGCCGCCGGCGGCTCCTCGGGGCCGGGCGGCTTAGCGACACCTCCGTCGGCGCCAGTGCGCAGCTTGAGACGACGTGAATGCCGGCTCCAGGGCCGATCGGCGCTGCACTGCGGCGACAGTTTGTCCCTTTTCCCGGGGTGCAAGACGGCAATGCTTTGCTACACTGCACCCGATTCAAAAGGAGTTCCATGAACGTGGCGACCCCCTGCAATGTGCTGATGCTCTATCCGCGCTTCCTCGCGGAGTCGTTTTGGAGCTTTGGTGAGTCCTGCAAGCTGATGGGCGTGCGGCGTCCCGCCGCGCCTCTGGGCCTGATCACGGTCGCCGCGATGTTGCCGAAGGACTGGACGGTCCGGCTAATCGACTGCAACACCCAGCCCCTTGGCGACGAGGATCTCGCCTGGGCCGATGTCGTATTCACCGGCGGCATGCTGCCGCAGCAGGCCGATACGCTGCGCCTGATCGAACTCAGCCGCGCCGCCGGCAAGCCGGTGGTCGTCGGCGGACCCGATCCCACCTCCAGCCCGCACATCTACGAGAAGGCCGACTTCCGGGTGCTCGGCGAGGCCGAGGGCGTCATCGACGAGTTCATCGCGGCCTGGGAAAGCGGGACCCGCTCCGGCGTCTTCACTGCGCCGAAATTCCAGGCCGACGTGACAAAGACGCCGGTGCCACGCTTCGATCTCCTGAAGTTCGAGGACTATCTCTACCTCGGTGTTCAGTATTCGCGCGGCTGTCCGTTCACCTGTGAGTTCTGCGACATCATCGAGCTCTACGGCCGTGTGCCCAGGACCAAGACGGTCGAGCAGATGTTCGTCGAGCTCGATACGCTCTACCGGATGGGCTACCGCGGCCATCTCGACTTCGTCGACGACAATTTCATCGGCAACAAGAAGTCGCTGCGGCAGTTTCTGCCCCAGCTCGCCGAATGGCAGCGCGCGCACGGCTATCCCTTCGAATTGTCCACCGAGGCCTCGGTCAACCTGGCCGACGATCCCGAGCTATTGGAGCTGATGGGCGCGGCCAATTTCTTCGGCATCTTCGTTGGCATCGAAAGTCCGGACCCTGCAACGCTGGTCGCGATGCGGAAGAAGCAGAACACGCGGCGCAACATCGCCGAGAGCATCCACAAGATCTATGCCGCCGGCATGCTCGTCACTGCGGGCTTCATCGTCGGCTTCGACAGCGAGAAGGTCTCGATGGCGGAGGCGATGATCGATTTCATCGAGGAGGCCGCCATTCCCGTCGCCATGGTCGGCCTGCTCTATGCCTTGCCGAACACGCAGCTGACGCGGCGCCTCGAGCGTGAAGGCCGGCTGCATCGGGGCCACGATCTGGCGCCGACCATCGGCGCCGATCAGTGCACGGACGGCATCAACTTCGATACGCTCCGCCCGTTGCGCGACATCCTGACGGACTACAAGCGGGTGCTGGAGCACATCTACAGCCCCGCCGCCTACGCAGGACGCGTCGACCGCCTGATGACGCTGCTCGACCGATCCAGGCAACGCCCCGAGCTCGCCGAAGGCGACATCCGCTCGCGGGTCGGGGCGATGGAGACGGTGCACCGCGTTGTCACCGCCCTTCCCGAGGCGCGCGGGCCGCTGTGGCAGACCTTCATGAACTGCGCCAAGCGCGACACCTCATCGGCGCGCATTGCCGTACAGATGATTGCCGCCTATGCGCATCTCGGGCCGTTCTCGCGCAAGGTCATCGAAGCCATCGACGGGCGCCTCGCTGCGCTCGACGAGGAACCCGTCGTCGCGGCGGCAGCGACGATCGACGCAACGGCCGCCCGGCATCTGGCCTGAGGGCCTTACTTCACCGCCAGCCGCAGGAAGCTCATCACGGCACCGAGCGCGGCAAAGCCTGCACCTAACGCAAGTGCGACCGTCGCGCCGTTGTGCCCGACCATGGCAAAGCAGGCCGCGGCGAGTGCCGCGCCGGTTGTCTGCCCGGTCAGGCGTGCCGTTGCGACGATGCCCGAGGCGCTGCCGCTCCGATGCGGCGGCGCGCTTCCCATCAGCGCCTTCATGTTCGGCGCCTGGAAGAAGCCGAATCCCATGCCGCAGATCATGATCCGCCAGACGATATCGGGAATGCCGGGGTTGGCGGGAAGCAACGCGAGCAGCGCCATGCCGATGCCGAGCAGCACCAGGCCGATGCCGCCCAGCAGTCCGACCGGATGGCGGTCGGAGAGGCGCCCTGCGATCGGCGCCATGATGCCGACCACCAGCGGCCACGGCGTCATGAAGAAGCCGGTTTCGACCTGCGAGCGTCCCAGCACGTCCTCGAAATAGAACGGCAGCGAGACGAAGGCGAGACCCTGCACGGCGAACGAGCACACCGCGGTCGCCGCCGACAGCGCGAACATCGGCCGGCTGAACAGGTCGATCGGCAACATCGGTGCCGGATGGTCGGCGTGACGGCGCGTCAGGATGAAGCCGAGCGCGATGGCCGCGACCAGCTCGATGCCGACGACAATTGGCGACAGATTGTGCGCCGCGCTGCCGATGCCGGTGATGAACAGGCCGAGGCAGGCGGCGGCGAGGAGCGCGCCGAGAAAGTCGAAGCCGTGATCGGCGCGCGGTGTCTTCGGCAGCATCGCAAAGCCGATGCCCGTGGCGACGAGGCCGAACGGGATGTTGACGGCGAACAGCCAGGGCCACGGGCCGAGCGCCAGGATCGCCGAGGCGATCGACGGGCCGAAGGTGAAGGCGGTCGCGACCACCAGCGCGTTGTGGCCGAAGCCGCGGCCCTGCATCCTTCCGGGATAGACGAAGCGCACCAGCGCGGTGTTGACGCTCATGATGCCGCTGGCTCCCAGGCCCTGCAGCGTGCGCGCGACCAGCAGACTGTCCAGCGACCACGCCACCGCGCAGAACAGCGAGGCGATGGTGAACAGGATCAGGCCGCCGAGATAGATGCGCTGGTGCCCGACGATCTCGCCGAGCGCCCCTAACGGCAGCAGCGTCGCCACCAGCGCGATCTGGTAGACGTTGACGACCCAGACCGACTGCTCCGGCGTGACGTGCAGGTCGGCGGCAATGGCGGGCAGCGCGATATTGGCGATCGCAGTGTCGAGCGAGGCCATCGCCAGCGCGGTGAAGATGGCGGCGATCGCCCAGCGCCGCTGCGTGGCCGGAAGGCCGTCGGCAATGGGATGGTCAGGCTCGCGCGCGGCGGCAGGTAACGTGATTGTCATTGCCTTGCGCGTTGCTCCGACGGCGTGGCTAAAGGGGAGTTTGGCATGTACTACGCCGAAGCCGGCTTCCACAGGCATATGCTTGCATGCTGTGTATGCGCGAAGGTCAGGCGATGCGGCCGGCGGCTAGCGTATGATCGCGCCGGCTGCAATTTTGGGGAAGCGCCATGCAAATCGTTGTTCTGCCCGGTGATGGCATCGGACCGGAGATCACGGCCGCGACATCGGGCGTGCTGCGTGCGGCATCCGAACGCTTCCAGCTCAATCTGCGGCTCGAGGAGCACGCGGTCGGGCATGCGAGCCTGAAGCTATCAGGCACGACGGTGCGCCCCGAGCTGCTCGACATCGTCCGCGCCGCCGACGGCCTGATCCTGGGGCCGACCGCAACCTTCGACTTCAAGGACGAGGCCCATGGCGAGATCAATCCGTCCAGGCACTTTCGCAAGAGCCTCGACCTCTACGCCAATGTCCGGCCCGCGCGGACCTATGCGGGGAGGCCCGGCCGGCTCGGTGATTTCGACCTCGTCGTGGTGCGCGAGAACACCGAAGGGTTTTACGCCGACCGCAACATGGAGCAGGGCAATGGCGAGATGCTGGTTACGCCAGATGTCGTGATCTCGCTGCGCCGGATCACGCGCCTCTGCTGCGAGCGTATCGCGCACGCCGCCTGCCGTCTCGCGATGAAGCGGCGCAAGCATCTCACCATCGTGCACAAGGCCAATGTGCTCAAGATCGGCGACGGCATGTTCTTGGACATCTGCCGCGCGGCCGCGAAGGCCTATCCTGGCCTCGCGGTCGACGACATCCTGGTCGATGCCATGATGGCGCATGTGGTGCGCAACCCCGATCGCTTCGATGTCATCGTCGCCACCAACATGTTCGGCGACATCCTGTCCGATCTCACCGCGGAGCTGTCCGGCAGCCTCGGCCTCGGAGGCTCCCTCAATGTCGGCGATCGTTACGCCATGGCGCAGGCCGCGCACGGCTCGGCGCCCGACATCGCGGGGCAGGACGTTGCCAATCCGGTCTCGCTGATCCTCTCGACTGCGCTGCTGCTGGCCTGGCACGGCGAGAAGAACGGTGCCGTGCGCTACGAGGAAGCCGCGCGTGCGATCGAAGCGGCGGTCGCAAAGGCGATCGGCGAGGGCAGGGCGACGCGCGACGTCGGCGGCAAGCTCGGCACGATCGCGGCGGGGGCTGCGATCGCGGAGATCTTGCAGGCGGAGTGACTGCTGCTGCGTATTTTTTGTGGGGCCAACACAAAAAGTCGAAAAACAACCCCATGCACAGTAGAAGGCCCTTTGATCGACAAGGGATTTTTCGGGGGCATCGCGACGACATTCGTGACCGTGATCACGTTGACCCGTCGGGCAAAACACCGGCATGATGCTATCGTGCCAGCGGTCGCGGACGAGAGCGCATTCTCATCATGCGCGATGTCCGCTTCATGCATCAAGCGGCGCGCTTCCCCCGCCTCACTTTGAGGCAGATGAATACTCACCCCGCAAGGCCGCCAGACCTTCCATCAATGCATCGATGGAAAGGGGGCCACATGCAAACCCTGCTCAGGGAAATCCGGGCGGGCGAGGGGTGAGGTGCTGCTGCCCGCCGGCACAGGGGGTGAATTGGCTCATCGGAGAATGGCGGCCCGTGGCGAGCCATCCTCCGAAGCGGCGAATACGTTTCCCGCTAGTAGGCCCAGTAGCTGCCGGAGGGCGCGCAATTGTCGTCGAAATAGCCAGAGCCATAGTCGCCGCCGCCATAACCGTAATACGATGCGGCCGGGTAGCTGTAGCCGTTGCCGTAGGCGGGATAACCGCCATAGTAGCCACCGTAGGACCCGCCATAGCCGCCATAATAGGCGCTCCGCGCGATCGCGCCGCCGACGACCGCGCCGGCGGCCACACCGTAACCGAGGCCGCGATAACCGTAGCCGCGATAGCCCCAGCCACCGCGATAACCCCCACCGCCGCGGTAGCCCCAGCCGACACCGCGATAGCCGTAGCCGCCACGCCAGCCGCCGACCCAGCGCACTTCAGTCGTGGTCTGATCGACCATCGATTTCATCGTCGAAAGATGCGTCGGGATCGGCCCGGCCTGGGCGGCAGTACCGAGCAGCAGCGCTCCGGCTCCGGCGAGAGTGAGGGTACGCAGGGAATTCGAGGAGGTCATGATCGATCATCTCCTTGGCTTACGGGCGGCGCTTCTGCGCGGCCGTGCCTATTCCGGGATGGCGTTGCCGTGGCGGGGTTGATCTAGATCAAGCGTCTGGGGCGTGCCTCCGGCGTGTAGGATGAGAGCGCAGCGAAATCCATCACGCGTCACGGCGGACATTGTCGATGGGTTTCGCTGCGCTCTACCCATTATGAGTGCGAGGCTGTGATCTCGAACCGAGAAGCCGGCAATTCCTAACGAGCCGGCGTGGGGATGAGACTGTCGACGATTCCGGAGCCCTCATCGACGAGCTGTTGAGCACTCATCCAGATGTCGTGGCCCGGGATTTTCTTCCGCATCCTGGCGAGCCAGACTCCGTTGACGCCGCGGATGCCGATGTCGTTGCGAAACAGGTCGTCGGTGGCTCGCGCCTCGACAATCTTCACGGTCTCCGAAAAGAGAGCTCTTTCGGCTTCGCCGAGCTCCGGTCGCTTCAGGCTGGCTTCGTGAAACATGAAATAGGCGTCGGGATCGGCCATGCGCCTGCTCCCTGCGAGAAAAATCGGAACGCACATGGAGGCGCAGACGCCGGCCTTCTGGACGAACGTGTCGATCGCGCGGCCGCGTGCGTGGATCGCGGCGACGACTTTGCGCCCGTGCTCGATCGAGCCGCCGGGCGAGTTGAGGAAGAGCACAAGGGGGCGTTGATCGGACTTGAAGCGATCGAGGGCGGCGGCGACGCGCTCGCTCATCGGCTCCTGAATAGGCCCGCTCCAGCCGAGCAGGATGCGGCCCGGCTCCTCGCTGATGGACAGCGTCTGCCGCGATGCCGCGTCTTTGGAGCCGGACGGCATCTGGCAAATGCCCCACAGGAGCAGGATGCCGCCGGTGCCCATGAGAGTGACGAGCCGTGACACGGGTCTACGCGCCCACGCCAGTCGACAGGGAGAGCATCTTCGGATCCGTTCGGCCGACATGGCCCGAAACGTTCTGCATCGGCGCCTCGGACTGAACGCTGACTACTATTCGAATTGGTCGACGAAGGTTTACGTCAACGGTCAAGGAAGACTCACGAATTGAGCGATCGCCAGAAAAGGAGCAGCGAGCCGAAGGTGAACAGGGCCACCAGGCCCGCCACGGAGACAAACGATATCGTGCGGTTCCAAAGCTTCGTTTCGGCGGCGTAGAGGATGGTGACCGCGTTGCGATCGGTGGTCGAACGTGCCGGCACGAGAATTTCCCCGCCACCGCCGCTGAATAGCATCATGAATTTGTGGGTGATGGGCGTCTGGTCGGGCCGGGCAACCGATATGATCTTGGAGCTGCAGAAAGTGATCACGAAGTTCGTGCGTTCGCACTTTCCTTCGGTGACGCGCAGATCGTAGGCCGGTTGCCAGGTTCCGGCGAGGCGATGGTCGCGCAGAATGTCCGGACCGTAGCTCGCGATGAGTCCATAGAGCATGGCACCGCAAGCCAGCAGCGCAATCAGCCAACGGATCGGGCTGCCTGTCGCCACTTTGGTGCCGCCATCGGCTCGATTGCCTGCCGTTGCGGCGGCCATGTTGGCATTGAACGCCTGAGCCGCGGCGCCATTTCCGGATTGACGCTTGCCGAACGCCATGGGGGTCGCTCCGAACATCCAGGTTGGCCGCTACCTAAGGGCGAAAACCGAAAGATTCATTTAAATCGCAGGCGTGAATTGCGTGGATCAGGGCTTTGGCACGCGCTCTACTCATCCTGCGCTGGCCCCTTCCAGCTGATCGGGTGTCGTTCAACTTCCAGTAGCCTTGTTTTGACGTCAGGGCTGGCCCGACTTGCCGACGTCATGGCAAACATCGGGTCATGACGGGATGGCCGGCCATCATCAGATCGATCAGTGTTTTCTTCGCCGGCTGGGGCGCAAGCCTGTTCATGGCGTGGCTCGGGCTATCCCAGCTGTGGCGCTGGTTTACGATGGGCGAGCTGGTCGCCTCGTTTCGCGGGATGGACAACATCACCAGATTTCAGACCATCACCTACGAGAGCCACCCGTTTCACTTCGTTTCGCTCTTCGTCGTCTACGCCATTGTCGCTGCAGGCGGAGTGTCGTTGTGCGTCATACAGTATTTGGCGATCCGCAGATGGTGGCGAAGGCCACAGGAAAATCCGCGGGACGGGTAGTTGGTAGGATGGGTAGAGCGCAGCGAAACCCATCATGTTTTAGCTTGAATGTTTGTCGATGGGTTTCGCTGCGCTCTACCCATCCTACAGATTGTCGCGACGTTGACCTGTCCGACAAAACACTGGCAAAGTGCGACCGTGGCGGAGATGGGGACGAGACCGCCGCGTGAATGCATCTGCGATGACCGCGAGCCGTTCCAGTGAGTTGACCTATGACGTCGAAGAGGGATGGCATCAATCTCGCCGCCACGCCAAGCGGAACGGGCTGCGTGGAATGCTCGGCGGCGGGCGGGTGGTGGTTTCATCTTCGCAGATGTGTCGAATGCGGTCACATCGGCTGCTGCGACACGTCGCCCAATCAGCATGCATCGAAGCACAACGCAGCGACTGGTCACCCCGTTATCACGAGCTTCGAGCCGGGCGAACGATGGTTCTACGACTATCGCACGGGAGAGGCTTTCGCCGGGCCGAAGCTTCTAGGCCCGCACGCGCATCCGCCGGATCAACCGGTGCCCGGACCGGACGGGGCGGTGCCTCCGGACTGGCAGGCGCGTCTCAATGAATAGGCCGCCGTAGGATGGGTTTCGCTTTGCTCTACCCATCCTACGAAGTCCCATCGGTTCTAGAACTGATACCGCCGCAGCCCCCCATCCACCGGGATCACCGTCCCCGTGATGTACCGCGCCACCGGCGACGCCAGAAACACCGCGAGCGCCGCCAGATCCTCCGGCTCGCCCCAATAGCCGACCGGGATCTCTTCCTCGGCAAACCGTTCACGATAATCCGGCGGGTAGTTGCGGCGGATCTGCTCGCTCATGATGCGGCCGGGCGGGATGCAGTTGATGGTGATGCCGTGCTCGCCGATCTCGCGCGACAGGCCCTTGGCCCAGGCGTGCACGGCGGCCTTGGCGGCGAAGGCGGCGTTGAGGCCCTCCGGCTCGGACTTGCCGGTGATGTTGACGATGCGGCCCCATTTGCGTTCGATCATCTGCGGCAGCAGCGCATGCGCGATGCGGCGGTAGCTGGTGAAATTCAGCGCGATCGCCTCGTCCCATTTGCTGTCGGGCGCGTCCACCGGCAGCGGGCGGCTGCCGCCGGCATTGTTGATGAGGATGTCGACATGGCCGAGCTCCTTTTGCGCAAAGGCTGCGATCTTCTCCGCGGAGTCCTTTGCCATCACGTCCTGCTCGAACGGCGTGATCAGGCCGGAGCCGACTTCCTTCACCAACTCGGCAAGGAGATCAGTGCGCCGCGCCACGCCGACGACGCGGACGCCTTCGGCAGCCAGGCCCTTGGCGATGGCGCGGCCGATGCCGATGCTCGCTCCCGTGACGACAGCGGTTTTCGATTTGAGCCCGAGGTCCATGATCACACGCTTTCTTGTTTGCTTCTTGCTTGTTGCGGTTCGTTGGTGTTCGTTTCCTGCCCTGTCCCGGTCAACCTGAATTGCCTGAGCGGGACGAGCAGTGGTAACCAAGAGCCTCGACGAAGGAAACACGAAAAAGAAAAGGCGTTGAGCAATGGTCTGGGATCCGCAGCAATACCTGAAATTCTCCGGCCATCGGCTCCGGCCCGCCGTCGACCTGTTGATGCGGATTCCGGATTTTGGCCCGCGTGCGGTCGCCGATCTCGGCGCGGGCGCCGGCAACGTGACAAAACTGATCAAGGAGCGCTGGCCTGACGCGACCGTGACCGGTGTCGAGGGCTCGGCCGAGATGGCCGCCGCGGGCCGCAAGGCGGCGCCGGATGTGGAATGGTCGCACGAGGATCTCGGCCATTGGCGCCCGGCCAGGCAATACGATTTGATCTATTCCAATGCCGCACTGCACTGGCTGCCCAATCATGCGGCACTGTTTCCGTCGGTCATGGAGAAGGTGGCGCCCGGCGGCATGCTTGCGGTGCAGATGCCGCGCAACTTCCTCGCGCCATCGCATGTGCTGATTGGCGAGACGGCGCTGAACGGCCCGTGGCGGTCCAAGGTCGAGCATCTCGTCACCCCGCCGCCGGTCGAAGGGCCGGCCTATTATCACGATCTTCTTGCTCCGGTGTCAGCCAACATCGACATCTGGGAGACCGAATATCTGCAGGTGCTCGAAGGCGAGAACCCCGTGAAGGAGTGGACCAAGGGGACCTGGCTGACGCGCTATCTCGACATCCTGCAGGGCGACGAGAAGGCCGCGTTCGAGGCCGCCTATGGCGAGCGGGTGGCGAAGGCCTATCCGAAGAATGCCGCGGGGCAGACGCTGTTCCCGTTCCGGCGTCTGTTCATGGTCGCCCAGCGCAAGGGCTGATCGCACTGCCGCAATGCGACATAGGCGCTCGTTCCCGGGTGTGGCTGCCGGGTTGCGTGGACAACAGGCGTCAAGATAGCTTGCCTGCGGCAAATTGGGCTTAGGTCTAGTTGTTCGGTTGGCGGATTGCTGCCACTACTGCAAAACCGGGCTGCAAAACAAAAAGAACCCGGTTTTAGAGGTTGTTGGGAGGTTACTTTATGCGCAAGCTGCTTCTTGCGGTCGCCGCCGCAGCTATTCTCGTTGCCCCTGTCTTTGCCCCTGACTTGGCCCAGGCCCAGAGCCCGATCGTCATCAAGTTCAGCCACGTCGTCGCCAACGATACCCCGAAGGGGAAGGGCGCACTGAAGTTCAAGGAGCTCGCCGAGAAGTACACCGACGGCAAGGTCAAGATCGAAGTCTATCCGAACTCCTCGCTCTACAAGGACAAGGAGGAGATCGAGGCGCTTCAGCTTGGTTCGGTGCAGATGCTGGCGCCCTCGACCGCGAAATTCGCGCCGCTCGGCATCAAGGAATTCGAGGCGCTCGACCTGCCCTGGCTGTTCAAGGACGACGCGACCTATTCCAGCGCGATGAAGGGCACGGTCGGCAAATGGCTGTTCCAGAAGCTGGAAGCCAAGGGCATCACCGGGCTCGCCTATTGGGACAACGGCTTCCACATGGTGTCGTCGAATCGTGCGCTGACGAAGCCCGAGGACTTCAAGGGCCTGAAGTTCCGCATCTCCGGATCGAAGATCGCCGACCAGTATTTCCGCCTGCTCGGCTCGATCCCGCAGATCATGGCGTTCTCCGAAGTCTACCAGGCGCTGCAAACCGGCGTGGTCGACGGCTGCGAGAACACCGCGTCCAACTATCTGACGCAGAAGTTCTACGAGGTGCAGAAGGACATCACCGTGTCCTATCACGCACATCTGCAATACGCCGTGATCGTCAACTCCAAGTTCTGGTCCGGACTGCCGCCGGACATCCGCACCCAGGTCGAGAAGGCGATGGTGGATGCAACCGAGTACACCAACCAGATCGCGCACCAGGAGAACGAGGACGCGCTCGCCGAGATCAAGAAGACGGGCAAGACCAAGCTGCATTATCTGACTGACGCCGATCGCAAGGCGTGGCAGGAAGCGATGCAGCCGACTTACAAATGGGCAAAGGGCCGGGTCGGGCAGGAGGTGCTCGATCTCGTCGCCAAGGAACTCGACGTCAAGATGAACTGACGCGTTTTCCGCAAAGACAATACGAACGGTCGGGAGTGTGCGCACTCCCGGCCGTTTCGCATCGATAGGGGGACTTTGATTTGCTTCGCGTGCTCAATCAGGCGCTCAACCATCTCGAGGAATGGCTGATCGCGACGCTCATCGCGGCTGCAACCGGCTTGATCTTCATCGCCGTGGTGCACCGTTACGGTGCAGGCGAATCGATCGTCCTCTCCAGATGGGCGGCTGCACACGGGATGAGCTGGCTCGCGACGCTGTCGATGGCGGTGTTCACCTTCCTGTCCGAGCTCGACCTGTCCTGGGCGCAGGAACTCTGCATCTACATGTTCATCTGGATGGCGAAGTTCGGCGCGGCCTATGGCGTGCGCACCGGCATCCATGTCGGCGTCGACCTGCTCGTCAACCGCCTGCCCGAACATTCACGCAAGCACGTGATCCTGTTCTCGCTGCTCTGCGGCGCGCTGTTCACCGGCATGATCGCCGCCTTCGGTGCGTCCTTTGTCACCGAGATGTTCAAGACCGGGCAGCAGTCCAACGATCTGGAAGCGCCGATGTGGTTCGTCTATCTGGCGATTCCGCTCGGCTCGGGCCTGATGTGCTTCCGCTTCCTCCAGGTCTCGTGGTCCTATTACTGGACCGGCGATCTGCCGCATCATGACGAGAGCCATGTCGAGGGCGTGGAGGCCGATTCCTCGCCCGCGCTGCATCCGCAGCCCGCCGGCGCGGCAACCAGGGCCGCCGCGCGAAAAGTGTCGCCGCTCGGCGTCATCCTGATCATGGCGCCGATCCTGATCTTCGCAATGTGCCTCGCCGAGAAGTTCGGCGTGGTGGTGCTGCCGCACTGGATGCGTGCCGCGACCGTGTTCGCGCTGCTGATCGCGCTGATGCTGACCGGCATCCCGGTCTCGATCGCGCTCGGCCTCACCGTGATGACGTTCCTGTTCACGCTGACCACGGTGCCGATCGAAGCCGTCTCGATGAAGCTCTTCACCGGCATCGAGGGGTTCGAGATCATGGCGATCCCGTTCTTCATCCTCGCCGGCAATTTCCTCACCCATGGCGGCGTCGCGCGCCGCATGATCAATTTCGCGACCTCGCTGATCGGGCACTGGCACGGCGGTCTCGGCCTTGCCGGCATCGTCGCCTGCGCGATGTTCGCGCTGGTGTGCGGCTCGAGCGTCGCCACCGTCGCCGCGATCGGCGCCATCGTGCTGCCGGAGATGGTGCGGCACGGCTATCCGATGCGGTTCGGTGCCGGCATCATCACGGTTGCCGGCTCGCTCGGCATCCTGATGCTGCCCTCGATCCCGAAGATCGTCTACGCCGTCTCGACCAACACCTCGATCGGCGCGCTGTTCGTCGCGGGCCTCCTGCCGGGCATGCTGCTGACGACGATGCTCTGCATCGTCACCTGGTGGCTCGCCCGCAAGCGCGATTATCCGCGGCTGCCGAAGGCGAGTTGGGGTGAGACCGTTCGCACCTTCCGCGAGAGCATCTGGGGCTTGATGCTGGTCGTGATCATCATCGGCGGCATCTATAGCGGCCTGTTCACCGCCACGGAGGCGGCCGCGATGGCCGCGGTCTATTCCTTCATCATCGCGGTGTTTGTCTACAAGGCGATCAAGATGGTGGACGTGCCGCGGGTGCTGCTCCGCGCCGCCAACACCAGCGCGATGCTGCTCTACATCGTCACCAACGCGGTGCTGTTCTCCTTCGTGCTCTCCAACGAGAACCTGCCGGCGACCTTGGCCGACTGGATCGCTGCGCAGAATCTCGGCTGGGTCGGCTTCCTGCTGGTCGTTAACATCCTGCTGCTGCTCGCCGGCAACTTCATGGAGCCGAACTCGATTATCCTGATCATGGCGCCGATCCTGGCGCCGGCCGCCAAGAAGCTCGGCATCGACCTCGTCCATTTCGGCATCGTCATGGACGTCAACATGGAGGTCGGCCTCTGCCATCCGCCTGTCGGCTTGAACCTCTATGTCGCCTCGATGATAGCGCGAATGCGGATCACAGACCTGGCGGTTGCGGTGATGCCGTGGCTGATCACCATGCTCGGCTTCCTCGTCATCGTGACCTACTGGCCCGATTTGACGCTGTGGCTGCCGCGGGTGCTGGGCATGCATTAGCGCCGTCGCATGGACGGTGCATCCTCTCCCCCGCCGGGTGTGGCTTCGCGTGAGCGAAGCCGGGTGAGGGGGCTCTATGCTCTTGAACGGTCTTGCGAGCTGAGAAGGGACTCGCTCGCATTCCGCAGTCGTAGCCCGGATTACGCCTCGCGCCATCCGGGCTACGCACCTCTAGTCCCCGGCGATGGCAATCGCCCGCGAGATGCGGTTAGATGCCCGCGACAGCCGGGAGGAAACAAACATGACAGAAACCAGCCGCGAGCCAAGGGACGCGACGCCGTCCGTCATCGCGCAGCAAACGGCGATGCTGAATGCGCTGCCGTTTTCCGACACGCGGGATTTCGACGATGCTGCGCGCGGTTTTCTCGGCACGATCGAGAATGCAGAGATCGTCAACCCGCAGGGGCGGACGGTCTGGAGCCTGAAGCCCTATGGCTTCCTCTCCGGCGAGACGGCGCCGCCGACCGTCAATCCGAGCTTGTGGCGGCAGGCGCGGCTCAACATGCATCACGGGCTGTTCGAGGTGGTGCCCGGGGTCTACCAGGTGCGCGGGCTCGACATCGCCAACATGACGCTGATCGAGGGTGACAGCGGTGTCATCGTCGTGGACACGCTGACCTCGATCGAGGGTGCGCGTGCCGCGCTCGATCTCTATTACAAGCATCGCGGCCAGAAGCCGGTCGCTGCCGTCATCTTCACGCATACCCATACCGACCATTGGGGCGGCGCGCGCGGCGTGCTGGAGGAGGATGCGCTGGCAACCGGCGCCGTGCCCATCATCGCGCCGAACCTGTTCATGGAACATGCCGTCTCCGAGAACATCATCGCGGGGCCGGCGATGCTGCGGCGGGCGCAATACCAGTTCGGCCCGTTCCTTGCGAAGGGCGTGCGCGGGCAGGTCGACAACGGGCTCGGCAAGTCGATGGCGGCGGGCGCCGTCGCGCTGCTGCGCCCGACCGATCTGATCATGGCGACCGGCGACAAGCGCGTGATCGACGGCGTCGAATTCGAATTCCAGATGGCGCCGAACAGCGAAGCGCCGGCGGAGATGCACTTCTTCATTCCGCGCTACAAGCTGTTGAACCTCGCCGAGAACTGCACGCACAATTTCCACAATCTGCTGCCGTTCCGCGGTGCCGACGTGCGCGACGCGCTGGCCTGGTCGAAGTACCTCAACGAGGCCCTGCGGCTCTGGGACGGCCAGGCGGAAGCGATGTGCGGCCAGCATCACTGGCCGGTGTGGGGCCGCGAGCGGATCGGCACGATGATCCGGCAGCAGCGCGACCTCTACAAATTCGCGCATGACCAGACCATCCGCCTGATGAACCACGGTCTCACCGCAGCCGAGATCGCCGAGACGATCCAGTTGCCGAAGAGCCTGGAAGGCGCCTGGCATGGCCGCGGCTACTACGGCCATATCCGGCACAATGTGAAGGCGATCTACCAGAAATATCTCGGCTGGTACGATGCCAACCCGGTCAATCTCGATCCGCTGCCGCCGGTGGAATCGGGCAAGAAGTATGTCGAGTACATGGGCGGCGCCGAGGCCATCCTCGCGCGCGCTCGCAAGGACTTCGATAAAGGTGAGTTTCGCTTTCTCGCGCAGGCGCTCGGCCATCTCGTCTTCGCGGAGCCGGAGAATGAAGCGGCGCGTGCGTTGCTTGCGGATACGCTCGAGCAACTCGGCTATGCCGCCGAGAGCTCGACCTGGCGCAACGCCTATCTGTTCGGCGCGCAGGAGCTGCGTCACGGCATGCCGAAGACCCCGCCGCGCCCGCCGATGCCCCGCGAGACGCTGGCCGCGCTGCGCACCGAGCAGCTCTGGGACGTGCTCGGCATCCGTCTCAACGGCCCCAAGGCCGAGGGCAAGCATATCGTGCTGAACTGGAGCTTTTCCGATACCGGCGAGATCTTCGTGCTCAATTTGGAAAACGCTGCGCTGACCTATACCGAAGGCGTGCAGGCGGAAAATGCGGATGCGAGCTTCACGCTCGCGCGCGCAACGCTCGATGAAGTCATCGCGAAGCTGACCAGCTTTCCGGAAGCGGTCGCCGCCGGCAAGGTCAAGCTCGCGGGCAACCCGATGCGGCTTGCCGAGCTGATGGGCCTGATGGACGAATTCCCGCGGATGTTCGAGATCGTCGAGCCGAAGCGGGCGGTGGTGAGTTAGGGCGCTTCTGCAACACACTCAGTGTCGTCCCCGCCTAGTGCGCAATTGCGCACGGGAGCGGGGACCCATAACCCCAGGGAGAGGTTTGGCGCGAGACAGGCAACTCCGAGTCTTCGCCAAACGCTCTCCTGTGGCTATGGGTCCCGGATCTGCGCTTCGCCTGTCCGGGACGACAGTTGAGATTCTGGCTGCTACTCCGCGCTGCTCACCAGCTTGATCCGCGGCGCCTGCGCTTCCGTCAGGCTGCGATAGGCCGCGAGGTAATCCAGCGCCATCCGCCGCGCGGTAAAACGCTTCTCGAACCGCTTGCGGATGGCCGCGCGATCCAGTTGCGGGAGGCGTTTGACGACGCCGGCGGCGCTGATGATGTCCTCGACCACGAAGCCGGTGAGGCCCTCGTCGATGATCTCGGGCACCGAGCCGCGGTTGAAGGCGACGACAGGCGTGCCGCACGCCATGGCTTCGATCATCACGAGGCCGAACGGCTCGGGCCAGTCGATCGGCAGCAGCAAGCCGAGCGCCCCGCTCAGGAAGTCCGATTTCTCGTGGTCGCTGATCTCGCCGATGAAGTCGACCAGCGGATTGTTCTGGATCATCGGCCGGATCAGCTCGTCATAGTAATCCTGGTCGGCGCGGTCGACCTTGGCCGCGATCTTGAGCGGGATGCCGCAATGCATCGCGATCTTGATGGCGCGGTCGACGCCTTTCTCGGGCGCGATGCGGCCGAGCACGGCGAGGTATTCCTGCTTCGCCGGCTTCGGCGTCAGCAAATTCTCCGGCAGGCCGTGATGAATCGTGGTCACCCAGTTTGCCTGCGGTACCGGCCTACGCTGTGCGTTCGAGATCGAGATCACCGGCATCTCGGTGAAAGTGTTGAACACCGGCTGATGCTCCGGCAGGTCGAGCCGGCCGTGCAGCGTGGTCACGAACGGGGTCGGCTGCCGGTGGAACAGGGACCACGGATAGTAATCGAGATGGAAGTGGAGGAAGTCGAACTCCTCTTCGTCACATTTCTGCCGCACGCGCTCCAGGAGCACCATGTGCAGCGCGTTGGGATCGCGCACGGAACCGTCCAGACGAAGCGCCCGCGGCCAAAGTGCGTCCAGCTTCGCCGACGTCTGCGAGTCGCCGCTGGCGAACAGGGTCACATCGTGTCCAAGGGCAACCAACTCCTCCGTCAACCAGTGCACCACCCGCTCGGTGCCGCCATACAGCTTGGGTGGAACAGCCTCCGTCAACGGAGCTACCTGCGCGATGCGCATCTCGCCATCTCCTCTGTGATCATGGAAATAAAACCCCCGCCGTGTCTCGGCACCGGCATGCCAGACGAGGGAACGTTCTCGCAATTGCGAAGTTCCTTCAACGAACGTTACTTCTTCGACACACTTCGGGGTGGCCGCGATCCTGCCATCTCCTCTTCTCACATCGTCCGCATCCGCATGTCGTGATGGTCAAGCCCGGAACCGAGGCGAAGCGGTCGATGTTCAATCGGCTAATAGAAAATTGAAAATCAACACGACGGGGTCGAGAGTCAAATGGATCATCTTTCTGGGTACGCGCGCAGGCCATTCGCCTTTGTCTTGCGCTATCTGCGGCGACGGCTGACGTCGCATCTTGTGATCCTGACCGCTGTCGTTGCAGCCGTTGCCTGTTCCGTGGGCACGCAATACGGCGTCAAATCCCTGGTCGACAGCCTGTCGGCGGGAACATCGCACGGTGGCAGCGTATGGCTGGCATTCATTTTACTCATGTCGCTGATCGCGGCGGACAATTTCCTGTGGCGGATCGCGAGCTGGACCGCGAGCTTTACCTTCGTGCGCGTCACGGGCGATTTACGCCGTGACATATTTCGTCATCTGACCGGACACGCGCCGAGCTATTTTTCGGACCGCATGCCGGGCATGCTAACGAGCCGTATCACCGCAACCTCGAACGCTGTGTTCACTGTCGAGAACATGTTCGTCTGGAATGTGTTGCCGCCGTGCATCGCCACAATTGCGGCAATTGCACTGATTGGAACCGTCAGTCCCTATATGGCACTCGGCCTGATCGTGGTCGCCGGCGGCATGGTGGTCGCGATGTTCCACCTGGCCGCCGCGGGAAAGCCGCTGCATGACGACTTCGCCGACAAGGCCGCAGTGGTCGACGGCGAGATGATCGACGTCATCAGCAACATGCCGCTGGTCCGTGCCTTCTGCGGCATCGGCCATGAGCACGAGCGGTTCGACGCGACGGTGAACCGGGAACTGACCGCGCGGGGTCGCAGCCTGCGGTATCTGGAGAAGCTGCGCCTCACGCATGCCGGCGTGACGGTCGTGTTGACGGTGGCGCTGATGGCCTGGGCCATTACCCTTTGGCAGGACGGGGAGGCGACGACCGGTGACGTCGTGCTGGTCTGTACGCTCGGCCTCTCGATTCTCAATGCCACGCGCGATCTCGCGGTGGCGCTGGTCGACGTCACCCAGCACGTTGCGCGGCTGACCGAAGCAATCGCGACCTTGCTCGTGCCGCATGAATTGCGCGATCATCCCGAGGCTGAGCCGCTGATGAAGAATGGCGCCGCGATCGCGTACAACAACGTCACCTTCGGCTATCCCGGGGGTGAGAAGATCTTTGAACGGTTCAGCCTGCGACTTCAGCCCGGCCAGCGCGTCGGCCTGGTCGGCCAGTCGGGCGGCGGGAAATCGACCCTGTTCACGCTGCTGCAGCGGTTCTACGATGTTGATGAAGGCAGCGTGACGATCGACGGCCAGGATATTGCCAAGGTGACCCAGCTGAGCCTGCGTGAGGCCATCTCGGTCGTGCCGCAGGATATCTCGCTGTTCCACCGTTCCATCCGCGAGAACATCCGCTATGGCCGTCCGAACGCGACCGACGACGAGGTGCTGCGCGCGGCGATCGCGGCGCGCTGCGATTTCGTCGAGAGCCTGCCGGAGGGCCTCGACACCATGGTCGGCGACCGCGGCGTGAAAATGTCCGGCGGCCAGCGCCAGCGCATCGCGATCGCGCGTGCCTTCCTGAAAGATGCGCCGATCCTGCTGCTGGACGAAGCGACCGCCGCGCTCGACAGCGAATCGGAGGAGGCGATCCGCGAGGCGCTGTCGCGCCTGATGCGCGGCCGCACCGTGATCGCGATCGCGCACCGGCTGGCGACGTTGCGCAATTTTGATCGCGTTCTGGTGCTGAAGAATGGCAAGATCATCGAGGACGGCGCGCCCGACCGCCTGATGCAGGGCCACGGTCCCTACCGTGAGCTGGTGACGCAGGAGATGAGCCGGCTCGCGAAGTTCGCCGCGTAAGTCCAACAGTCGCGTTTGCGTTGGTCGCGTTCGAAAAGCAGGCCGCAGGGGAGCAGCTCATGGCAGCCGAAGCCGTAACCCAGATTATCTCGGTTTCGCAGACGGAGGAGGTCGTCGCGGAGCAGGCGTTCTACATTCCGATGACGGGGCCCGCCGCGCGGCCCCGTCGGTCGCTCAAGCACGACGACACCTTCATCGTGCTGGACAGCCATGGCGACATCGGCGCTTCCGCCGGCGGGCCGGACGGCCTGTTCAATTGCGACACGCGCTATCTGGCGCGGCTGGAGCTCGTGCTCGACGACCTCCAGCCGCTGCTGCTCGGCTCGAATCTGCGTGACGACAATTCGGCCCTGACCGTCGATCTCACCAATCCCGACATCTATCGCCAGGGTCGTATCGTGCTCCAGAAGGACCTGCTGCACATCGTGCGCACGATCTTCCTGTGGCACGGCACGGCCTATCAGCGCATCGGCGTGCAGAACCATGGCGACCGTCGCGCCAGCCTGGAGCTGACGCTGCTGTTCGACAACGATTTTGCCGACCTGTTCGAGGTGCGCGGCGAGCGGCGCCCGCGCCGCGGGACCGGCACCAGCAAGTTGCTCGGGCCGACCGACGTGCTGTTCCACTACCGCGGCCTGGACGATGCCGATCGTACCACCGGCCTGCATTTCGACCCGCGTCCGACGCGCCTGTCGGTGAACGCCGCGACCTGGCAGCTCGATCTGGACCCGCATCAGTCGAAATCCCTGTTCGTGGCGGTGTCCTGCAACCGGCCGATCGCGGAGAAGCCTGCGCGCTTTTTCAGGGGCCTGCTCGCCCATCGCCGCGAGATGCGCCAGTCGACGATGGGGACGGCCAGCATCGAGACGTCGAACAACATCTTCAACGAGGTGCTGTGCCAGGCCATGGCCGACCTCAACATGCTGATGACGGAAACGCCGCAGGGGCGTTATCCCTATGCCGGCATTCCCTGGTACTCGACGACATTCGGCCGCGACGGCCTGATCACCGCGCTCCAGATGCTGTGGGTCGATCCGCGGGTCGCGAAGGGCGTGCTGCGGCGGCTCGCGCATTTTCAGGCAGAGGCGGTCGATCCGCTGAACGATGCGGCGCCCGGAAAGATTCTGCACGAGATGCGTGGCGGCGAGATGGCTGCGCTCCGTGAGGTGCCGTTCGCGCAATATTACGGCAGTGTGGATTCGACGGCCTTGTTCGTGTTGCTTGCCGGAAGCTATTTCGAGCGCACCGGCGACCAGAAGACCCTGATCGAGCTGTGGCCGGCGATCGAGGCGGGGCTTGCGTGGATCGACGGTCCCGGCGATCCTGACAGGGACGGCTTTGTCGAATATCAGCGCGCCACCGAAAAGGGCCTCGCCAACCAGGGCTGGAAGGACTCTTACGACGCGATCTTCCATGCCGATGGCCAGCTCGCGGAGGGCAATCTCGCCCTTGCCGAGGTGCAGGGTTACGTCTTTGCCGCCAAGCAGCTCGCCGCGCGTTGCGCGCTGCGGCTCGGCAAGCCGGACCTCGCCAAAAAGCTCGAGACCGAAGCCAAGGCGCTGGCCGAGCGGTTCGAGAAGGCATTCTGGTGCGAGGAGCTCGGTACCTATGCGCTCGCGCTCGACGGCAAGAAGCGGCCCTGCAAGGTGCGGACATCCAATGCCGGGCAGGTGCTGTTCAGCGGCATGATCCGCCAGGACCGCGCACGTCTCGTCGCCGCCGATCTGATGCAGCCGCACTTCTTCTCCGGCTGGGGCATCCGCACGGTCGCGCAAGGCGAGGTGCGCTACAACCCGATGTCCTATCATGACGGCTCGATCTGGCCGCACGACAATGCGCTGATCGCGCTCGGGCTCGCACGCTACGGGCTCAAGCATTCGGTGGCGCATGTCTTCAAGGGCTTGTTCGACGCGGCGACCTACATGGATCTGCGGCGGCTGCCCGAATTGTTCTGCGGCTTCCGGCGCGAGAAGCGGCGCGGCCCGACGCTCTATCCGGTCGCCTGCGCGCCGCAGGCCTGGGCCAGCGCGACGCCATTCACGCTGCTGGAGGCTGCGCTCGGCATCGAGTTCGACGTTGCGCGCGGCGAGATTCGCCTGCGCAACCCGCATTTGCCGGCGTTCCTGAACGAGGTCATCCTGCGCGATCTGCGATTGGGCGATTCCAGCGTGGATCTGCGCATCAGCCGCCACGGCGACGACGTGGCGCTGGAGGTGTTGCGCACGCGCGGCCAGATCCAGGTCTCGATCGTGCTGGCGCGCTAGCGGCGCGCCGGGAGGAGGGTACATGCGTTCCGCCGGATGGTTGGTCATGAGCGTGGCGATCGTCGCGGGCCTGACGGTTGCCGTATCGCGTGCCGCGGAGGAGCAACCCGCGGCCGCCCCGAGCGAAGCAAATGCGCCGGCAACGGTGCAGCCGCCGGCCTCGACCGTGCCGGTCACGCCGAAGGACGCCGCGCCGCCGCCGTCCGTGACCATCATCGGTGCGAGCGACGCCCATGGCGTGCTCGGCCGTGACGTGCGCAGCGCCGCGGACGAGGACATGGGCCGCATTGTCGACGTCGTCGTCGACCGCACCGGCCATGTGCGCGCCGCCGTGATCGATTTCGGCGGCTTCCTCGGCGTCGGCAGCCGCAAGATCGTGGTGGACTGGAACGCGATGCGGTTCGGCAAGATTGCCAACAAGAAGGACAGTATCACGCTGGAATTGACCAAGGCGCAGGTCGCGGCCGCGCCGGAATACAAGGAAGACACGCCGATGGTCGTGCTCGGCGCGTCCGGCAGCCTGCAGCCTCTGCAAGCGATTCAGTGAGGCGCGGGGAGGGATGGCCGCCGGTGCTGTTGTCGAGGAAGCCGAACCACGCAGATCGCGATAGCCGCGTTGAACGGTACGACGTCGCCGCGCCGCCGCCTGCGGGCCTTCCGGCGCCGTCGCGCCAGAGCCTGCGTGGTCTCGACTGGTTCATTTTCTTCCTCGCCGACGTGCAAACCGGGTTCGGTCCCTTCATCGCGGTCTACCTCACGACGCAGAAATGGACCCAGGTCGAGATCGGCCTCGTGCTGTCGATCGGTGGCATCGTGGCGCTGATCGGGCAGATGCCGGGTGGCGCGATCATCGATGCCGCAAAGTCCGAGCGGTTGGTCGCAGCCCTTGCGATCGCGACCATCGGCTGCTGCGCGCTCGCCTACGCGGCGATGCCGATCTTCCCCGTGGTGGTGGCTGCAGCCACGCTGCATGCGGCAGCGAGCTGCGTGCTGGGGCCGGCGATCGCGGCGATCAGCCTCGGCCTCGTCGGTCCGCTTGCGATCAGCGAGCGGCTCGGCCGCAATGCGCGCTTTGCGTCCCTCGGCAACGGCGTCGCCGCCGCCGTGATGGGCACGGCCGGCTATCTGCTGTCGAGCCGCTCGGTATTCCTCGTCACCTTTCTGCTCGCCATTCCGACCCTGATCGCGCTGTCGCGCATCCGTGAGGAGGAAGTGGACATCGCGCGCTGTCACGGCGAGATGCCCCGTGAGGCGGAAGACCGCGGCGACACCAATATCTGGCACCTGATCCGGCAACGCCCGCTCATCGTCTTCGCGCTCAGCGTGCTGCTGCTGCAATTGGCGAACGCCGCGATGATGCCGCTGATGGCGAGCGCGGTGACGGCGCGGTCGAGCCAGTGGGCGACGGTGCTCGTCGCCTTCTGCATCGTCGTGCCGCAGGCGATCGTGGCGCTGCTGTCGCCGTCGGTCGGGCGCAAGGCGCAAGCGTGGGGTCGCCGGCCGCTGCTGCTGATCGGATTCGGTGCGCTGACGATCCGGGGCCTTCTGTTCGCGACAGTGCGCGATCCCTATCTGCTGGTTGCGGTGCAGGTGTTCGACGGCCTCACGGCGGCGGTGTTCGCGGTGATGATCCCGCTGATCGTGGCCGACGTCGCCTTCGGCAGCGGCCATTTCAATCTGGCGCAAGGCATTGTCGGGACCGCGACCGGCATCGGGGCGTCCCTGAGCACAGCGCTTGGCGGCTATGTCAGCGACAAGTTCGGCAATGCCACCGCCTTCGTCGGGCTGTCCGGCGTCGCCGCGACCGGGCTTTTGCTGATCTTCTTCGTCATGCCGGAAACCCGGCGCACGGGCATGATCGCAACAAAAGGAAAGGCCGGTTGAACAAAGCCAACCGGCCAAGGTGGGGGAGAAAGAAGAAATCAGGCGTCGAGATTGTGCAGGCGCTGGCGGTTGCGCAGCACGATCTGGCGCGCGCCGGAAAATCCCAAAATGCCCTGGGCGTGAAGCTGCGACAGCGCGCGCGACACGGTTTCCAGCGTGAGACCGAGATAGTCGCCGATGTCGCGGCGGCACATCGGCAGTGCCATCATTCCGGCAACGGCGAGGCGGCGGTCCATCTCGAGCAGGAAGGTTGCGACGCGCTCCATCGCGGTCTTGCGTCCGAGCAGCAGCATGTGGTCTTCGGCGTGACGTAGCTCGCCGGCGGTCATGGCCCACAGCTTGCGGGCGACCTGCACGTCGGTGCCGGCGGCCTTCTCCAGGCTCGCGCGCTTCACCAGGCGCACGGTTGTGTCGAGGATGGCTTCAGCGGCGAGGCGGTGGTTGGGACCGGATTCAAGGCCGAACACGTCACCGGGAAGATGGAAGGAGCCGATCTGGCGGCGGCCATCGGAGAGGAGCTTGTAGCTGCGCACCGCGCCGGTGATGACCTGGTAGACATATTCGGCCGGCTCGTCCTCGCCGTAGATCTCCTCGTCCTTGCGGTAGGAGAACTCCGTGGCGACGAGGCCGACATGGCCGGCGATCGCGCCGAACTGGTCGGAGACGGGATGGGCAGGAGCGATCTTGCCGCCGATCTGGGTGTTGATCGCCTGGGTGTTCAGCGTCTGGGTCAGCATCTGCGCCATCTCCGTTGTGATGACGCCTTGCTACGCGGTATCGGGCGCTTCGAAAATTTCGCGAGATATCTTAAGGGGGTTCCCTTACGTAGAATCCCGTAGGTGGAGCATGATCCGGAAAATTGTGCAGCGGTTTTCCGAAAAGATCATGCTCAAACAATCAGTTGCAGCGGCCGCCCTGGATGGCGCGGCGGATGCACTTGACCAGGTTTTCGTCGAGAAGCGGCTTCAAGATCACGTCTTTTACGCCCGCGGCCGCCGCCCGGGCCGAGATATTCCCATCCGGGTACCCGGTGATCAGGATCACCGGGATGTCACCGTCGGACTGGCGCAGCCGGCCGGCGAGCTCGATGCCGTTGATGTCGGGCATCTTGTAGTCGATCACGTAACAGTCCGCGCCAGGCGCACCACCGGCATTGAGCAGGGCCGTCGCGTTCCTGAAGGTCCGCACGGCGAAGCCGTCGGTTTCCAGCAGAAATCGCAGGGACCCCAGCACGGCGTCGTCGTCGTCGACCACGTAGACGGTGGGCTTTGCGGGTGACGTCACTGGGAGCCACTGATGGTGCGAGCCGATCTCGATCATCCCATTTTGCTAGCACGGCCCGGGAAAATGATTTTGACCTGCCTCAATCCTTCAACATCCCGGCGCGCATCGCCAGCCGGACCAGCTCCGAGAGGCTATTGGCCTGCATCTTGGTCATGACATTGGCCCGGTAGACCTCGATGGTGCGCGGGCTGATGTCGTATTCGCGGGCGATCAGCTTGTTGGAGAGCCCCGCGATCAGGCCTTCCATGACCTGCCGCTCGCGCGGGCTCAGGGAGGCGACGCGGGCGGCGATGTCCTGCGCAATCGCCTCGTTCTTGGCCGCCGGCTCGGCCTGGCGGATCGCAGTCTCGATCATGGTGGTGAGACGGTCGTCCTCGAACGGTTTTTCGAGAAAGTCGACGGCGCCGAGCTTCATCGCGTCGACCGCGAGCGGCACGTCGCCATGGCCGGTCATGATCAGGATCGGGAACGGGCTTTGCTGGCTCTTCATCCGCTTCAACAGCTCGATACCGTCGAGGCCCGGCATGCGCACGTCCGAGACGACGCAGCCGAAGGCGAGGCCGGGCAGGGCGTCAAGGAAGCTCTGCGCATTGTCGAATAGCGTGACGCCGAAGCCTGAGGAATCCAGCAGGAAATTCAGCGAGTCCCGCATCGCTGCGTCGTCGTCGATGACATAGACATGTCCCTTGGTCGTCATTGATCAGTTCTCGTCGGCTGCCGGCAGAGTGAAGCGGAATGTCGCTCCGCCCGATGCGTTGCTCTCGGCCCACATGCGGCCACCGTGAGCCTCGATGATCGAGCGGCTGATGGACAGTCCCACCCCCATGCCGGTTTCCTTGGTGGTGAAGAAGGTCTGGAACAGGTTGGGAATGACGTCGCCCTGGAAGCCGGAGCCGGTGTCGGACACCTCGACCTCGATCATGTCGTTACTGATGCGGGTGTTGGCGACGGCGAGCTCGCGCTGCAGCGACTGCGCCATCGCTTCCAGCGCGTTGCGGAACAGATTGACCAGCACCTGCTGGATCTGTACGCGGTCGGCGAGCACGAGATCGGCGTCGGGATCGAGGCTGAAGCGGAGCTGCACGTTCTGCTCGCGCGCGCCGGCAAGCCCCAGCGCGCCGGCTTCCTCGATCAGCTTGGACAGGCTCTCGACCCGCTTCTCGGACTCGCCGCGGGAGACGAAGTCGCGCAGGCGGCGGATGATCTGGCCGGCGCGCAAGGCCTGCTCCGCGGCGCGATCCATCGCGCTCTCGATCTTCGGAGTATTGGGGTCGGTGCTGCCGGCCAGCAGCCGCCGCGATCCCTTCATGTAGTTGCTGATCGCGGCCAGCGGCTGGTTGATCTCGTGGGCGAGCGCCGAGGCCATTTCGCCCATCGCGGTCAGCCGCGAGACGTGGACGAGCTCGGACTGCAATTCCTGGAGCCGCGCCTGGGTCTGCTGGTGCTCGGTGAGGTCGCGGACGAAGCCGGTGAAATAGGGCTCGCCGCCGGACTGCATCTCGCCGATCGAGAGATGCATCGGAAAGGTCGTGCCGTCACGGCGCTTGCCGGTGACGATTCGGCCGATGCCGATGATGTGCGGATCGTTCGTGCTGCGATAGCGCGCGATGTAGCTGTCGTGGCGGGTGCGGTCCGGCTCCGGCATCAGGATGCTGACGTTCTGGCCGATCGCCTCCTGCTCGGACCAGCCGAACAGGCGCTCGGCGGCGGTGCTGAACAGTTGCATGATGCCGCGGCCGTCGATGACGATCATGGCGTCGGGAATGGTGTGAAGGATCGAGTGGAGGTGGGTCTCACGCGTGCGCAGGGCCTCCTCGACCTGCTTCTCCTCGTCGATATCGAGGAAGATGCCGCTGAGATGGCGAGCGACGCCGGATTCGTCCCTGATAAGGCCGGCGCGGGCCCTGATCCATTTGCCGCGGCCGGAGTTGCCGGAAATCCTGAAGGAGACGTCGAAGCCGCCGCCTTGCTCTGAGACCTGCTTGATCGCGTTCTCGACGCGCTCGCGGTCGCCGGGCTCGAGGCGCGACAGGAAGAGGTCGTAGCTTGCCGGCTGGCCCCGCTCGATACCGAGCAGCATCCGCGCGGTTTCCGACCACTCGAGCTCCCGCGTCGCGAGGTCGAGATCCCAGGTGCCGACGCCGAATCCCTCGATCCGGACCCGGAAATGCTCGCCGCGACCGTCGTCTGGCGGATGCGTTACGCGGGTCGGCGACAAACGATGACTCCCATCTTAGCGCGGCGGGCGTGGTGCCGCGAACATGGCGGCAATTTCGCCCATGGGCCGGCCCGAGGCAAGTTCGGATGTCTGATTCCATTGGCGGATTTCCCGCAAGGCGGCGCCCGGCGATTTGATCTACCTCATCCCGCCTTGCAACGGCGAGGCTAGATTTCGCGCCAGTTTACAGCTGTGCGGAGACTCCCCATGACATACGCGACCGTGATGGTCAGCTTGGCGCTCGGTCAGTCCAACGAGGCGCGCCTTCAGGTCGCGGGCGAGCTCGCCGAGCGATTCGAGGCGGCGATCGTCGGCGTTGCGGCTGCGCAGTTCGCGCCGCCGCTCTATTTCACCGACGGCGCTGAAGCCCAGAGCCTGATCGATCAGGAGGAAGCCTCCATCAGGAAGCGCCTCGTCGAGCTGGAGGCGCAATTCCGCGCCGCCACCAAGGCGCGCAGCGACCGCGTGGAGTGGCGCGGCGCCATGGATTTTCCGGCGCGATTCGTTGCGAGAGAGGCGCGCTGCGCCGACATCCTCGTCAGCGGCGGGCAGGGCCCGGCCTTCTCCGACGCTTTCGCGCTCGCGAGCCCCAAGGATCTGGTGATGCAGGCCGGCCGCCCGCTTCTCGTCGTCCCCGACAAGGTCAATTGGCTCGATCTACGTAGCGTGCTGGTGGCGTGGAAGGACACGCCGGAGGCGCGGCGCGCGGTAGCCGACGCGCTGCCGATGCTGCGCAAGGCGAGGGACGTCGCCGTCGTCGAGATTGCGGAGGAGGGCGACGACCGCGCGGCGGTGGTGAGGCGTGTCACCGATGTCACCGCGTGGCTCGCCCGGCATGGCGTCACCGCGACCGCGCGCGTCTGCGAGGCGGTTTGGAACCAGAGCGCGGATCAGCAATTGGGAGTCGTTGCCGGCGATGCCGGGGCTGGCCTGATCGTCGCGGGCGCCTACGGCCATTCGCGATTCAGCGAGCTGATCCTCGGCGGCGTCACTGAGTATCTGGTGACGCAATCTGCCCGCTGCGTGCTGCTGTCGCGCTGAACGCACGACGAATCGATAGGACTCGCCATGTACAAATTCCTTGAACAGACCGTCGACGGCTACATGACGCGCGACGTCAAGACAGTGCAGCGCGACCACGACCTGCTCGCGCTCAGCGAGATGTTCGAGCGTGATGATTTCAACTCCTATCCGGTCGAGGATGACGGGCAGGTGGTCGGCATCGTCACCAAGTTCGACATCCTGAAGTGTTTCGCGTTCTCGCCGAGCCAGATGCTGCCGCGCTATCACGACCTGATGAGCCGCAAGATCGGCGACGTCATGACGCCCGAGTTCATCTATGTCAGCCCCGAAACCCGACTGACGCGCGTGCTCCAGATCATGGTCGAGCACCGCATCAGGAGCATCATCGTGCTCGACGGCGCCGAGAAGCTGGCCGGAATCATCGCCCGCGAGGACGTGATCAAGGCGCTCAAGGCGACCGCAAGGGAGTGACTTCTTCTTTGTAGGGTGGGCAAAGCGAAGCGTGCCCACCATTTCTGTCGCGATGTTGGATAGATGGTGGGCACGGCGCAAGTGCGCCTTTGCCCACCCTACGATTCTGGACTCGCGGAGGCATCCGCCGTCGCCAAGGCTTCGGCGGGTATGAGGGGAGAAGACACTGCAACTCCCGGCTCCGCAGAAATACGGCCCCCCGAAAAAGCCCGCCAGATACCTAGAACCAAGACGCATATCTTGATTTCAATCAATTCCCCGCGAGGGTGGATGTGGTTTCTGGCGCCGTGTTCTTTCGAGAGAGAATCCGCGATGCCCCAGCCCTCTATCTCCAAATCGATGACAGCAGGTGAAAGCGGCCTGGCTGTCGTGTTCGCAGTCACGGCCTTCCTCTGCGTGATAGCTTCGGCCAAGGCGCTCGATACGGCCTTCGCCTTCCATGCCGCGCTCAGTGCGGCGGCGAGCGTGGCTGTGGTCTTTGGCATCGTCAACCGCTACTTCGACCGCCCCGCGGAGTTGCCACCCGCGGAGATCAATGGCCGCCCCAACTACAATATGGGTCCGATCAAGTTCACCGCCGTCATGGCGATGTTCTGGGGCATCGCGGGCTTTCTCGTCGGCCTCATCATCGCGTCGCAGCTGGCCTGGCCCGCGCTGAACTTCGACCTGCCCTGGACCAGCTTCGGGCGTCTGCGTCCGCTGCACACCTCCGCGGTGATCTTCGCCTTCGGCGGCAACGTGCTGATCGGCACGTCGCTCTATGTCGTGCAGAAGTCCTGCCGCGTACGCCTTGCCGGCGACCTCGCGCCCTGGTTCGTCGTGATCGGCTACAACTTCTTCATTCTGGTCGCGGGCACCGGCTATCTGCTCGGCGTCACCCAGTCCAAGGAATATGCCGAGCCGGAATGGTATGCCGACCTCTGGCTGACCATCGTCTGGGTCGTTTATCTCCTCGTCTTCCTTGCCACGATCATCAAGCGCAAGGAGCCGCACATCTTCGTCGCGAACTGGTTCTATCTTGCCTTCATCGTGACGATCGCCGTCCTGCATCTCGGCAACAATCCCGCGCTGCCCGTCTCGGTGTTCGGCTCGAAATCCTACGTCGCCTGGGGCGGCATCCAGGACGCGATGTTCCAGTGGTGGTACGGCCACAACGCGGTCGGCTTCTTCCTGACCGCCGGCTTCCTCGCCATCATGTACTACTTCATCCCGAAGCGCGCCGACCGGCCGATCTATTCCTACCGTCTGTCGATCATCCACTTCTGGGCGCTGATCTTTCTCTACATCTGGGCAGGTCCCCATCATCTGCACTACACCGCGCTGCCGGACTGGACGCAGACGCTCGGCATGACCTTCTCGATCATGCTGTGGATGCCCTCCTGGGGCGGCATGATCAACGGCCTGATGACGCTGTCGGGCGCCTGGGACAAGCTGCGCACCGATCCCGTGCTGCGCATGCTCGTGGTCTCCGTCGCCTTCTACGGCATGTCGACCTTCGAAGGCCCGATGATGTCGATCAAGGTGGTGAACTCGCTCAGCCATTACACCGACTGGACCATCGGCCACGTCCATTCCGGCGCGCTCGGCTGGGTCGGCTTCGTCTCCTTCGGCGCGCTGTACTGCCTGGTGCCGTGGGTGTGGAATCGCAAGGGCCTCTACAGCCTGAAGCTCGTCAACTGGCACTTCTGGATCGCCACCCTCGGCATCGTCCTCTACATCTCCGCGATGTGGGTGTCCGGCATCCTGCAGGGCCTGATGTGGCGCGCCTACACTTCGCTCGGCTTCCTCGAATATTCCTTCATCGAGAGCGTCGAGGCGATGCATCCCTTCTACATCATCCGCGCCGCCGGCGGCGGCCTGTTCCTGATCGGCGCGCTGATCATGGCCTACAATCTCTGGATGACCGTTCGCGTCGGCGAACAGGAAGTCCAGATGCCCGTCGCTCTCCAGCCGGCGGAATGAGGAGTCTTCCATGTCGTTCTGGACACGCCACCAAATCTTCGAAAAGAACTCGATCGTCCTGATCGTCGGCATCCTGCTGGTGATCGCGATCGGCGGCCTCGTCGAGATCACGCCGCTGTTCTACCTCAAGAGCACGATCGAGGCGGTCGACGGCGTCAGGCCCTACACGCCGCTGGAGCTCGCCGGCCGCAACGTCTATGTCCGCGAAGGCTGCTATCTCTGCCATTCGCAGATGATCCGCCCGCTGCGCGACGAGGTCGAGCGCTATGGCCACTTCTCGCTCGCCGCCGAGAGCATGTACGACCACCCGTTCCAGTGGGGCTCGAAGCGCACCGGTCCGGACCTCGCCCGCGTCGGTGCCAAATATTCTGACGACTGGCACGTCACCCATCTGACCAATCCGCGCGCGATCGTGCCGCAGTCGGTGATGCCGGGCTATCCGTTCCTCAGCGCAACCGAAGTGGATCCTGATACGATCGCTGACCACATGAAGACGCTCAAGGCCGTCGGCACGCCCTACACCGACGAACAGATCGCGAGCGCAGGCGCCGATCTGAAGGCCCAGGCCGATCCTGACAATGCCGGCTCGGATGCCTTCAGCAAGCGCTACGCCAAGGCTGTCGTGCGCAACTTCGACGGCAAGGCAGGCACGCCGACCGAGATGGACGCGCTGATCGCTTACCTGCAGATGCTCGGCACGCTGGTCGACTTCAAGCTCTACAACGAGAAAGCCAATCTTCGCTGAGAAGGCATGTACGATGAAAGCTATCCTGACACTCGACAATCTCGCGTCTGGTCTCGTCACCACGATCTGGACGCCGGTGTTCGTCGCGATCTTTCTCGCGATCATCGCCTACGCGTTATGGCCCCGTAACAAGGCTGCTTTTGACGAAGCAGCGCACCTGCCGTTGCGGGAGGAGTAGGAGATCATGACCGATCATCATAGCGACATCGATTCCGTCACCGGCAAGTCCACGACCGGACATGAGTGGGACGGCATCAAGGAGCTCAACACACCGCTGCCGCGCTGGTGGGTGATCTCCTTCTACCTCACCATCGTCTGGGCGATCGGCTACTGGATCGTCTATCCGGCCTGGCCGCTGATCCAGAGCAATACGACCGGCCTGTTCGGCTATTCGTCGCGCGCCGACGTCGCGGTCGAGCTTGCCAACCTCGAGAAGATCAGGGGTGACAAGATGGCGGTGCTGGGCGCGGCCTCGCTCGCCGACATCGAGAAGGACCCGGCCTTGCTGGCGCTCGCGCGCGCCAAGGGCAAGACCGTGTTCGGCGACAATTGCGCGCCGTGCCACGGCTCAGGCGGCGCCGGCGCAAAAGGTTTCCCGAATCTCAACGACGACGACTGGCTGTGGGGCGGCACGCTCGACCAGATCATGCAGACCATCCAGTTCGGCGCGCGTTCCGGCCATGCCAAGGCGCATGAAGGGCAGATGCTGGCCTTCGGCAAGGATGGCGTGCTGAAGGGCGACGAGATCGTCACGGTCGCCAATTACGTGCGAGCGCTGTCGGGCCTCTCGACCCGCAAGGGCTATGACGCGGCCAAGGGAGAGAAGATCTTTGCCGAGAATTGCGTCGCCTGCCACGGCGACGGCGGCAAGGGCAACCCGGAGATGGGCGCCCCGAACCTGACCGACAAGATCTGGCTATACGGCTCGGACGAAGCGAGCCTGATCGAGACCATCAGCCTGGGCCGCGCCGGCGTGATGCCGGCCTGGGAAGGGCGGCTCGACCCCGCGACCATCAAGGCGATGGCGGTCTATGTCCACTCGCTGGGCGGCGGAAAATAACCTGCTCGCGACAGGCGGGGGCGAACAAAAGTGCCGCCCGCTTGAGCTGGATCAACTGCCGCGCTCGTGCCGTGTCTAGGTTTAATCGCACCTTTCGAGAAGCTTTCTGGCGATGAACAAGACCGTGAACCCGAACGAACTCACATCGGACAATGACAACGGGCCGCTCTACGTAGCCCAGAAGAAGGTGTATCCCCAGAGCATCTCCGGCACCTTCCGCCGGATCAAATGGGGCCTGATGGCGTTCTGCCTCGGCGTCTACTACTTCCTTCCGTTCGTGCGCTGGAATCGCGGCATCGGTGCTCCCAGTCAGGCGGTGCTGATCGATCTTCCCAACAGCCGCTTCTACTTCTTCTTCATCGAGCTGTGGCCGCAGGAGATCTATTACTTCACCGGCCTGTTGATCGTTGCCGCCGTGGCGCTGTTCCTGATGAACTCGGTCGGCGGCCGCATCTGGTGCGGCTATCTCTGCCCGCAGACGGTGTGGACCGATCTGTTCTACGCCGTGGAGCGGCTGGTCGAGGGCGACCGGCGCGAGCGGATGAAGAAGGACAAGTCGTCCGACCCGATGAAGCTGGAGCGCATCTCCGAGATCGTGCTCAAGCATTCGATCTGGCTCCTGATTGCCTGGTGGACCGGCGGTGCCTGGGTGCTCTATTTCAACGACGCGCCGACATTGGTGAAGGAGCTCGTCACTTTCCAGGCGCCGATGATCGCCTACATCTGGATCGGCATCCTCACCGCGACGACCTATGTGCTCGCCGGCTTCATGCGCGAGCAGGTCTGCACCTATATGTGCCCGTGGCCGCGCATCCAGGCCGCGCTCACCGACGAATGGGCGCTCAACGTCACCTATCGTTACGACCGCGGCGAGAAGCGCACCTCGGTCAAGAAGGCGGCCGAGCTGCGCGCGCTCGGGCAGCCAGTCGGCGACTGCGTCGACTGCTATCAATGCGTCGCGGTCTGCCCGACCGGCATCGACATCCGCAACGGGCCGCAGCTCGAATGCATCCAGTGCGGGCTCTGCATTGACGCCTGCGACAACGTGATGACCAAGATCGGCCGGCCGAAGCGGCTGATCGGCTACGACAACGACATCAACATCCAGCGCCGCCAGGAAGGCAAGCCGCCGGTCTACCGCATCGTCCGGGCCCGCACCGTCGCCTACAGCGCGATCATCGCGGCCGTCGGCGGCATCATGATCTACACGCTGGCGACGCGCAGCCTGCTCGAGGTCAACGTGCTGCACGACCGCAATCCGGTCGCGGTCAGGCTCAGCGACGGCTCGATCCGCAATGCCTATACGGTGCGGCTGCTGAACAAGAGCGGCTACGACCGCGTCATCGCGATCGACGCCAACGGTCCGGCCAATCTGACAACGCATGTCGTCGGTATCGATTCCGTGACGCCGGACAGGCCGATGATCGTGATCCCGCGCGACTCCACCAGCGAACTGCGCCTGCTGGTCACCGCGCCGGCGGAAAGCAATCCGGAGAAGTCGATCCCCGTGCGCTTCCACGTCACCGATATCGGCCTTGGCGAAGTCGCCACCGCCACCGACAATTTCGTCGCGCCGTAGGACCAGGAGACTGCCATGGCCGCCAAGCCGCTGACCGGAACAAAAGTGTTCCTGATGCTGGTCGCCTTCTTCGGGCTCGTGATCGGCGTCAACGTCACCATGATGAAGCTCGCGATCGCGACGCTGCCCGGCACCGACGTCGACAGCCCCTATGCCGCAGGCCTCACCTATGACCGCGAGATCTCGGCGGCGCAGGACCAGGCTGCGCGCAAATGGCAGGTCAGCGCCCATATCGAGCGCCGCGCCGATGGTGCGGCTACGCTCCAGGTCGACGCGCGCGACGCAAAAGGCCAGCCGATGAGCGGATTGAAATTCGGCGGCCGGCTGGAGCGGCCGACCGACAAGCGCGCCGATCTCCAGGTCGAGCTCTCGGAGGCCGGCATCGGCGTCTATCGCGGCAATGCCGCCTCCGTCGCGCCGGGCCAGTGGGATCTCGTGATCGAGGGCGAGGCGCGGGGGACGCGCGTGTTCATGTCGCGCAACCGCGTGATCCTGAACTGAAGGACATCGTCATGCAGGTCACGCGGGATTTTTCGCATTATGTCCGGGCCGCGGGCGAGGGTATCAAGCATATCGATCTCGCGGTCGAGGGCGTTCACTGCGCCGGTTGCATGGCCAAGATCGAACGCGGACTGTCGGCCATCCCCGATGTCACACTGGCGCGCGTGAATCTCACCGACCGCCGCGTCGCGCTGGAATGGAGGCAAGGAACGCTCGATCCCGCCCGCTTCATCGACCGGCTCGAAGAGCTCGGCTACAAGGCTTATCCTTACGAAACCGAGAGCGCGGAAGCGACGGAAGTTGCGGAATCCCGCTTCCTGCTGCGCTGCCTCGGCGTCGCCGCTTTTGCGACCATGAACGTGATGATGCTGTCGATCCCGGTGTGGTCCGGCAACGTCTCGGACATGCTGCCGGAGCAGCGCGATTTCTTCCACTGGCTGTCGGCGCTGATCGCGCTGCCGGCCGCGGCCTATGCCGGTCAGCCGTTCTTCCGCTCGGCCTGGCGCGCGCTGTCGAACAAGACCACCAATATGGACGTGCCGATCTCGATCGGCGTGTGCCTGGCGCTCGGCATGTCCGTGGTCGAGACCATCCATCACGCCGAGCACGCCTATTTCGACGCGGCGATCATGCTGCTGACCTTCCTGCTGGTCGGCCGCTTTCTCGACCAGAACATGCGGCGGCGGACCCGCGCGGTCGCCGGCAATCTCGCCGCGCTGAAGGCGGAGACGGCGGCCAAGTTCGTCGGGCCTGACGAAATCTCGCAGGTGCCGGTCGCGGCGATCCATCCCGGCGACATCGTGCTGCTGCGGCCCGGCGAGCGTTGCGCCGTCGACGGCACCGTGATCGAGGGGCGGTCCGAGATCGACCAGAGCCTGATCACCGGCGAAACACTTTATGTCACGGCGGAGCAGGGCACGCCGGTCTATGCCGGCTCCATGAACATCTCCGGCACGCTGCGGGTGCGGGTGTCGGCGGCATCGGAAGCGACGCTGCTCGCGGAGATCACGCGTCTGCTCGACAACGCGCTGCAGGCCCGTTCGCGCTACATGCGGCTCGCCGACCGCGCCTCGCGGCTTTACGCGCCGGTGGTGCATGCGACCGCGCTGATCACCATCTTGGGCTGGGTCATTGCGGGCGCCGGCTGGCACGATGCGATCGTGACCGGCGTCGCCGTGCTGATCATCACCTGTCCCTGTGCGCTCGGCCTTGCCATCCCGACCGTGCAGACAGTCGCCTCGGGCGCGATGTTCAAGGCGGGCGTGCTGCTCAATTCGGGCGACGCCATCGAGCGGCTGGCCGAGGCCGACCACGTCATCTTCGACAAGACCGGCACGCTGACACTGCCCGATCTCGAGGTGATGAATGCGGCCGATATTCCCGCCGACATTTTTGAACTTGCCGGCCGGCTAGCGCTGTCGAGCCACCATCCCGTTGCCGCCGCCGTCGCGCAGGCCGCCGGTGCAAGGTCGCCGATCGTCGGCGCGGTCGAGGAGGCCGGGCAGGGCGTGCGCGCCCTGGTGGATGGCGTCGAGCTTCGCCTTGGCCGTCCGTCCTTCTGCGGTGCCGAAGCGCTGGTCGGCAGAGCCACGCTCGATCCCGAAGCCTCTATCGTGGCTTTCAGCAAGGGGACTGAAAAATTCATCCTCTCGGTGCGTCAGGGCCTGCGTCCAGATGCGCAGGCCGTGATCGCGGCGCTGAAGGCGCGCAATATCGGCATCGAGATCCTCTCCGGCGACCGCGAGCCGGCGGTGACGGCGGCGGCCCATGCGCTGGGCATTCCCGTATGGCGCGCCGGCGTCACGCCGGCCGACAAGATCGCGCGGATCAAGGAATTGAAGCAGCGCGGCGCAAAGGTGCTGATGGTCGGCGACGGCATGAACGACGCGCCCTCGCTGGCGGCGGCCCATGTCTCGATGTCGCCGATCTCGGCCGCGCATCTCAGCCAGGCCACTGCCGATCTCGTCTTCCTCGGCCGGCCGCTGGCGCCGGTCGTCGCCGCCATCGATTCCGCGCGCAAGGCGCTGCATCTGATGCGGCAGAACCTCTGGCTTGCGATCGGCTATAATGTGCTCGCCGTGCCGGTCGCGATCAGCGGCGTCGTGACACCTCTGATCGCGGCGGCGGCCATGAGCGGATCGTCGATCCTGGTGATGCTGAATTCGCTGCGGGCACGCAGCCCGTCACGGGAGATCGTGTGATGGAAATCCTGGTCATCCTGGTCCCGCTGGCGCTGATGCTTGGAGGCGCGGGCCTCGTCGCCTTCCTCTGGTCGCTGCGCAGCGGCCAGTACGACGATCTCGACGGCGCGGCCTGGCGCGCCATCGCCGACGACGAGCCGCCGCCGCAGGAAGCGCCAGCCAAGCGCTAGCGCTTCAAGCTGAAGGTGAGCAGAGCCGCGGCAGCAAGGGCAATGCCGATGCCGGCGACACAGGCGTGCCAGCCGAAGCTGTCGAACAGGCGCCCGAGCACGGCCGTGCCGACCAGCCCGCCGCAGAAGTAACAGGCAAGATAGGTTCCGCTGGCGACGCCGCGGTTGTCGGTCGCCGCCTGTCCGACGAAGCCGGTCGCGGCAGCCTGCGCGAAGAAGGTGCCGACACCGACCAGGACCATTCCGGTGAGGACTTCGCCGAGATGCGGTGCCAGCATCAGCGGCAGGCCCAGCCCGGCGACAACGAGCGAGCGCCAGATCGTCGGCCGCGTGCCGAGACGCGACGCCACCTTGCCGGCCAGCAAGGTCGTGACGACCGACGGCAGGAAGACGAAATAGACGAGGCCGAGGTCCATCATGCCGAGAAACAACGGTGGCCGGACCAGGACGAAATTGACGAATGTGAAGGTGCCGATGAAGGCGAACAGGATGCAGAAGCCGATGCCGAAGGCGGCGCGCAGCCGCGGATTGCGCCAATGCGCGATCGTGGCTTCGAGTGGCGACGCCGCGGCCACCATGGCGCGCATCGGTTGCACGCGCCGGATGGTGAAATAGACCAGCACCGCGCCGGCCAGGTTGAGGGCCGCGAAGACATAGAAATTCCAGGCAAGGCCGAGGCTGTCGGCGACCGCCGCCGAGACCAGCCGGCCGACGAGGTTGCTGGCGACATTGCCGGTGATGTAGGCGGCAAAGGCGCCGCCGGCGTCCATGGCGCTGCATTGCTCGCCGAGATAGGCCAACGTGAGCGCGAAGGCGGACGCCATGCACAGCCCCTGCGCGACCCGCAAGGCGGTGAAGGCGGCAAGATTTGGCGCGGACGCCAGCAGGCTGGTGGGGACCGCCAGCAGCGTCAGGCTGAGCAGGATGCCGGTCCGCCGGTTGATGTGCGGGCTGAAGAAGCCGACGACGAGGCTAGCTATCGCCATGCCGAAGGTGCTGGCATTGACGGCAAAACCCATCGCTGCGGGCGTGACGCCGTAGTGGTGCGTCAGGGAGGGCAGGATCGCCTGGGTCGCGAACAGATCGACGACGGTCAGGAATGCGGTGAGCCCGATCACGAGCGAGCGAAGCGCGAGACCCGGAGAATGCGCATCCATGGTCATCGCGCCCGGTTTCATGGGAGCAGAGAGATCAGTCATGGCGTGCTTGTCCTGTTGAGGATGTGGCGCCCGGCATGCGGGCAGCATGGGGATTCCCGGACGCCACATCCGGTCACGCGTGCGCCGGGGCCGAGCGCGCGCGTTACATGTGATGGTCGTTGGGATCCCTGCGGACATCGCCGACATAGAGAATGACCGTCTCCTTGCCGAGGTTCTTCCACCAGTGCGAGGTGCCGAACACTTCAGGACGGATGTCGCCGGCCTTGTGCACGATCGGATCGACGCAGTTGGAGGCGTATTCGATGATCTCCCCTTGCTGCACGAAGATCAGAGCCGGGCGATCGTCATGGCTGTGCCAGGGAACGATGCCGCCGGGTTCGATCGTCAGCCTGCGGAAGCGCAGTTCGCGGCCTTCGATATGCGCCGGCTGCCTGCCGAGGTCGATCGCGCCGAGCGTGGTGTCGGTGACGCCGACCGGCTTGGTGTCGACCATCTGATGTGCATTCGGCTTGATCTTGTCGGCCGGGCACTCACCGGCGAAAACCGGCGTTGCAAATGTCAGCGCCCCGAGAACGGCGACGCCTGTCCAAACCACGCGCGACAATGTGTAATGCCTAGACATGGAAGTCTCCTGTGTTGACCGCAACCGTGATGGCTGCCGGCGACGACAGGAGCATCGTCGAAACCGCGTCGATCCTGAAATGCCGGCTTGCTCTCGATGCGATAGCTCCGCGCTATGTTGATGCGCGGCGGCTATCGAACCGATTGGGCATCGGCATTTCCGCTTTCGGCGTATCCGGCGCCCGATGGCGGGGCGCCCGATTGGCGGGCGTTCACGTCAATCCGGAGGAGTATCTCATGACGAAAGTGTCCAGGACCCTGATTTTCACCGCCGCCTTCGCGGTCATCGCCACGTCGGCCTTCTCGCAAGCCGCCTGGGATCTCAAGGCCGGCATGGCCTATGTCTATGGCGGTCCCGGCAAGATGTCGGCGATGGCCATGGCCCTGGCCGAGAAGAACCACGACGCCATGATGAAGCACGCCAAGAAGGTGCCCGAGAACACCGTCTTCTTCATGGACAACGGCACGCTGTATTCCGCGTCCGGCCGGCTGGACCCCACGGGCAATTTCTACGTGAACTGAAACGGCCTTCGCGCAACGGCCGCCCCTTGCGGGCGGCCGGACCTGGAACCTAGTATTCGCCCTCAGAACGCCGGAGCGGAAGATGACGTCTCTCTCACCAGCCGACGCCGAGCGGCTCAGGTCTGCTTTCCAGCGCTGCCGCGACATGGAAGGAACGCTGAACGAGCAACTCCGCGCCTACGCCGACGCCAGCCGCGAGGTCTTCCCGGCCTATGGCGAGGCGGTCGATCGCCTGGTGACGCGATTGAACGGGAACGGCGGCGGCGAGACCGCGCCGCGCCCGGGCGATGCGATGCCGCCGTTCGTGCTGCCTGACGAGACGGGGCGTCTCGTCGCGCTATCATCGCTGCTGGAGCAGGGTCCGGTCGCAGTGATGTTTTTCCGCGGACATTGGTGTCCCTTTTGCCGCCTCAACATGCGGGCGGTGGCCCAGGCCGGAGCGCGCATCAGGGCGACGGGTGCCCAGATCGTCGCGATCATGCCCGAGACCCAACAATTCACCGAGCAACTCAAGGACGATGCCGATGCCCGGTTTCCGATCCTGACTGATCTCGACAACGGCTATGCTTTGTCGCTCAGTCTCGCGATCTGGCTCGGCACCGAGATCCAGGAATTGCTGTCCTATCATGACATGGCGAAGTTTCACGGCAATAACGGATGGATGCTGCCGATTCCGGCGGTGTTCGTCGTCGGCCGCGACGGGATCGTGAAGGCGCGCTTCGTCGACCCCGATTTCCGCAAGCGCATGGAGATCGACGATCTGCTTGCGGCGCTCGAAGACGCGAGCCGCGAGAACTGAGGCGGGCACTTTTCTTCCCCTCTCCCATTTGGGAGAAGGAAGGGCGGCGATTGTTCTCGCAGCTACCCCGCTGCCAACCTCCAGTCCGCGCCGCGCAGCAGGCGCATCACGGCGTTGGCGACCGCCGTGCGCTGGCGGCCTGCCACGCCGTAGAGGCTGACCGTGCGGCGCGCGTCGAGCCCGGCGACTGCGGTACGCTTCAGGCTGTCCGGCACCGGCGAGGTGTGCGGCATCATGGCGACGCCGATATCGGCCTCGACCAGTTCGATCAGGTCGCGCTCGCTCGAAATCTCGTGGCCGTGATCGACGTCGATGCCGTGTTCGCGCAGGCTCGCGGAGATGCGCCGGGAATGTTCGCAATAATTGCGGCCGAGCAATTGCTCCGCGCGCAAATCGTCCGGCTCGATCGTATCGTGACCGGCGAGGCGGTGCTCCCGGCTGACGACGAGATCGAACGTCTCGGTGAACAGCGGCCAGACGTCGAGCCGCTCCCAGGCCTCGTCGATCTCGGCGGCGATACCGAGCTCAGCTTCGCCTTTCTTCAGGAATTCCGCGACATCGCGGCTCGAGCCACGCAGGAAATGGAATTCGAGCCGGTTGAACCGGCGCCTGATCTCGTTGAGATGCGGAATGAGCAGCGCAAGGTCGATCGAATGCGTCAGCGCGATGCGCAGCGCACCGATCTCTCCACTCTTGAACGAGGAGGCGAGCGAGCGTGCGCCGGCGGCGGCATCATAACACTGCTTCAACAGCGGATGCATACGCTGGCCGAGCTCGGTCAATTGGGCCGCCGGGCGCTCGCGGCGAAACAGGTCGCCGCCGAGCTCGGCCTCGAGCTGCTTGATCGCGCGCGTCAGCGAGGGCTGCGTCACGTTGCATTCCTCGGCGGCGCGCGTGAAATTCAAGAGCTGCGCCACCGCGAGGAAATAGCGGACCTGGTGCATTTCCATGGATCGGCTCCCAGCGAGATCGACCGGAAATCTAACCGATCGGGGCAGGGAATGATATCCTGGCGGCAATAGCGGGTGCCTATGGTTTCGGAAGCCAGCCGGCATTTCCAAAAGGACCGGCAATGGCCGAGAACGGCAGGACGTAACAATGGCCTTACACCTGACGAATGATAACGATAGGCTCGACAGGAGCGAGACATGAACGGCATGCAGGACAACGGGCAACGGAAGAGTATGGACCTGCCGGGTCAGGTCGTCCTGGTGCTTCAGGGCGGCGGCGCGCTGGGCTCGTACCAGGCCGGCGTTTACCAGGCGCTCCACGAGGCCGGGATCGAGCCGGACTGGATCATCGGCACCTCGATCGGCGCCATCAATGCGAGCCTCATTGCGGGCAACGCGCCGGAGCACCGGCTCGCGCGCTTGAGGGAGTTTTGGAAGCGGATGGAGCAGACGCCGGTTTGGGACTGGCGCGCCGCGTTTCCCGGCTTCAACGAGAAGCTGGCCTATTGGTCGACCGTGACCCACGGCATTCCTGGTTTCTTCCGCCCCAATGCGCTGGCGCATGCCGGGGATTCCTATCCGCTGGGCGCCGATCACGCCGGCTTCTATTCGACCGCGCCGCTGGAGAAGACGCTGAGCGAGCTGGTCGATTTCGATCTGGCCAATCGTTGCGCGCCGCGACTGACGGTCGGTGCGGCTCATGTCGGCACCAGCGAGATGCGCTATTTCGACAGCCGCGACGGCGAACTGACGGTGAAGCATGTCATGGCTTCGGGCGCACTGCCGCCGGCCTTCCCGGCGGTGCGCATCGATGGCGAGCTCTATTGGGACGGCGGCATCCTGTCGAACACGCCGACGGAGGCCGTATTCGACGACAATCCACGCAGGGATTCGCTGATCTTCTCCGTGCACCTGTGGAATCCCGTCGGCGCCGAGCCGACCACGATGGCGGAGGTCTTGAACCGCCATAAGGACGTGCAGTACTCCAGCCGCATCGCGAGCCAGATCATGCGGCAGCAGCAGGCCCATCGCCTGCGCCACGTCATCAACCAGCTTGCCGCCCGGTTGCCCGAGAGCGAGCGCAACGATCCCGCGGTGAGGGAGTTGATGAGCTACGGCTGTCCGACCCGCATGCATGTGGTGCGGCTGCTGGCGCCGCAGCTCGAGCGCGAGACCCACACCAAGGACATCGACTTCAGCCCGTCAGGCATCACGCGGCGCTGGCATGCTGGCTATGCTCACACGAAATCGGTGCTGGCGCGAAAGCCGTGGATCGGCGAATTCGATCCGCTCGCCGGCGTGGTGCTGCACGAGCATATGGACGAGATGCCGATGGCGGCGGAGTAGGGCCGCCTCCGCTTTCATCGAATTGCCACGGGCCTCGCGGATCGTGCGCCGTCGGCAACCGAAAGGTCCTGCAAGTGGTGTCCGGAAACGATCTGGAATTGGCGCTCGACAAGGTCCGCGCTGACGCGGCGGGACCGGTTGCCGGCGTGTTCGGTCCGGCCTCCGTGACGTGGCGGATCGACCGGGAGGCCGTCATCTTTCTCGGCGCCGGCCGGGCGCTGCTGTTGCAGCTGGCGCATCCCTGGGTCGCTGCCGCCATCGCGGAGCATTCGAGGACTTTAGCCGATCCGATCGGCCGCTTCCATCGCACCTTCGACATCGTCTTTGCCATGGTGTTCGGCTCGCTCGACCGGGCGCAGCTGTCGTCCCGGCAACTGCATCGGCGCCACAGCATGATCGTCGGCGAGATGCCCGAGGCCGTCGGCCCATTCGCGGCAGGCTCGCGCTACTGCGCCAACGACATTCCGTCGCTGCGCTGGGTTCATGCGACACTGGTCGAGACCGCGCTGATGGCGCATGACCTGGTCCTGCCGCCACTCTCGGCGGAGGAACGCGAGCGCTACTGGAGCGACAGCCGGATGTTCGGCGCCTTGTTCGGATTGACGGCGGATGATCTGCCGGCGGACTGGTCCGGCTTTGCGGCTTACACCGCGGCGATGGTGCAGTCGGACACGCTGACCGTCAGCCCGGCGGCGCGCGAGATCGCCGCGCAGATCCTTGGTGGCGCCCGTCCGTGGCTGCGGCCACCGCGATGGTATCGCGCGCTCTCGGCGAATTTGTTGCCGGAGCGCCTGCGAGCGGGCTTCGGGTTTGACTTCGACGAGCGCGACAAGAGGGCAGCCGACAATGCGCTGAAATGGATCAGGCGCGTCTATCCGAGATTGCCGGACCGGCTGCGCTATGTCGGACCCTACCAGGAAGCGCAGGCACGGCTGCGGGGCGAGCCGCAGCCCGATTGGATGACCCGCTGCCTCAACAGGGCCTGGATCGGCCGGCCGCAGATGGATGTGCGCGGAAAGGGATGAGCGTCTACGCGCGCATTTACTCCGTCATCCTTGTAAGTCTCGAATCGCTTGTAAGTCTCGAATCGCTGGATCGGATAGAGTGTCCGGTGCGGTAACGGACGGGAGACCGCTTCATCCAAGGGCTTTGAAGCCCGTGCCTCAGCGCGGCGCCC
>NZ_JAFCJT010000025.1 GCF_018130785.1 Bradyrhizobium liaoningense | reverse complement strand
CGTTGGATCGAGATTTCGCATCACTCAATGGTCCGGCGTGGCCGGTGCGTAGCTCAGAGGCGCTGGTGACCGCCGTCTACCAATACGAGGTCCAGCCTGGTCTGACATTGCAGCCTAACTTTCAGTTCATCCGTCATCCCGGAGGAGGCGGCACAGATCCTCTCGGGGCGATGCGAGGTAAACCTCTAAAGGACGCGGCGGTCCTAGGGCTTCGGTCGGTCATTAAGTTCTGAAGACAGGCTCAGGTGGGCCCTCAGCAGGGCAGTTCAATGCGGAGTGTGAGGGCTACTCTGAGGTATTGCGTCCCCATTCAGAGGACAGCGCGTTGTAGAATACTGGTATTTTGAGTGTGCCCGCCTCGACAATCATAGGAAGCCCAACCCCATAGGGATCGGTGAACGAGTCGCAATTCGGCGCATACATTCCTATCAAGCTGGTCGTTGGCATGCCTCTCGGTATCTGCGGCAATTTCCTTCGCCTTGCTCCCCCAGCACGTCCTTGTTTTTGCAGGCGCGCCGCAATTGCTCGCAGTCCCTCCGCACGCCGGTCAGCATCTCCGCCTCAATGCGGGCGCGGATTTCCTTGCGCTAGATGAACCGGGTCACTTTCGTTGGACCGGATCCTTCAGTGGCGTCATCCGTGCGCTTCCGCTTCCGACACCGGAGGCCCGGCGATGCAGTCCCCGCCCTTTGCCGAGCGGCCTTCTCGCAGCTCGCACTCCAGGCGCTCCCAATTTGCTTTCACGCAGAGCTGGGCATCGAGATAGGCCTGCACCGGCTGCGACATCCACCAGCTCATCGAGACGTGCCCCATTGCGGCCTTCGTCTTGACGACTTGCCGGCACAGCGGATTTTCCCGCAACGGCATGGTTTTCTGCTGGTCCGGTGCCGCGCTCTGCGGCGGCTCGAGCTTGTATACGCCGATCGCATAGAGCCGGTGCTCGCCCACCACGCTCTTGGCGTAGGCAGCGTGGCCTTCCTCGTGGCCGGAACGCGTCGCCGTCAGGGCGCGGAAGATCGACGTGACGCCGTCGAACGGAGCCCGTTCCTCTTCGTCGGGAATCAGCGGGCGGTCGGGCCCGAGCCCGCGTGTCTCGGGACGCACCGGTTCGTTAACGACGCGGATGATGACCGGCTGCAATCCGAACTGCTCGTGCTTCAGGGCCTCGGCAATGTCGGCTGCAGTCGCCAGCCCGTCGTTTTCGAAATAGCCGCCGTCAACGATCCGGTCGACCACATCATTATCACGGTCGCGTAGAGTCCCGTACGGCGAGATGATGGGGAAGCGCGCGCTCATCGTTGCCGCGGTCGACAGCCGGATATTGCGGTCGGCCGGCGGTTCACAAGGATCAACGCGCTTCTCTGGATCAACGTTGAGCTTTTTTGACCAGGTGGCGATCTCGTTGAGATCGTACGCGAAGGGAAACAGGGTCCGCTTCGGCCCGAACCGATCCGCCGCGCACACGTCGCCGACGACAATTCGCCGTCCGGTCGAGACGGACGTTCCGTTGATGAAGAGCAGCGGCAGCCACGCGCCGGCCCTGGCCGGATCCGGGTGATAGCCGAAGCGCCGGCACATGCCTGCGTCGTCGGCCGGATCAGCGGGCCCTTGTGCCGGCGGATTCCGGCACGCGCGCGCGGAACGAAGCGAAGCGTGATCAGGCGAGGTTATGCGATGGTAGCGGCGCTCGAATCCCTGCTCCAGAAGCGTGGCGCGGTCCGGCCACAAGGAAGTTCCGGAGAACGGATTACCCAGCGGGAACGAGTCGCGATAGGCCAACCCGACCATGACCGGCGAGAGGAAGTCGCCGGCCAGGATGAGCTGGAAGCAGTCGCGCCACGAGCTCGTAGGATCGAAACGGACGCCAGGCTCGGCGAAGGTCTTGGCAAATTTGCCGAACCAGGATCCAGCCCCCTCCGTCGTGCACGGCGGGCGCGACGGCGCACCGTTCTCGGCCGCGTCGGCGAGTGCCGACCGCACCATCAAAGCGCCCACCGAACTGCCGGACACAGTGGAGAGCGCAAAGATGCGCTTGTGAACGTCGCCGTAAATGGCGGCCTTGGTCGGGTCCTGGCCCAGGTCGATGAGCGCTCCAACCACAGTCGCTGTCAGGAACGCGGCGCGACTTGCTCCTCCGGCCCCGGCAATCACTATCGGACGCGGACACGTCCTTCCCTGTTCGGGGAGGCAGCCATTGGTCCATTTCCAGCGGCGCACCGCCTCGGCCAGCGCGATGTGTTGCTGCTTTCCCATGACCGAAGAGGTGCGCGACGGCGCGCCGGTCCAGCGGACGTCGTGAAAACCGTCGATGCAATAGAGAAGCCCACCCGCCAATCCGATCAGTAAGAGCAGCAGGGGCGTGCGCACGCGATGCGACCAGGCCGCGACATCGCCGAGCAGAAGCACGAAGCCGGCAAACAGCACCGGTGCGAAGAACAGGCGCGGAAGCCACGTGGCGACGAAATGCGGATCGACGATGGTGATGACTAGCACGATGAGGATGAGCGCCCGTGCGGAAACCAGGCAGGCATCGACCGGCGAGACCGCCGTGCGGGCAACGTGAGCCTTAAATCGCGCTGTTACGTTGGGACCGACAAAGAGCTGCGGGGTGCCGATCAGCAGCGGCGGCTCGACCGCCTGATTATTGGGACTTAGGCGGGAGAAACCGAATAAGCGCGGTTTCCAGATCGCCGCAACATAGATCATCGTCAGCCCGATAGTGATTGCGAGCAGCGCCGTGGAGCGGAGCGCGGCTTCGTTGGCCTCGGGCAGGCCGTGCACCGCATCGAGCAGGTTGCGCCGCGTGCGGCACATGGCCCATCCGGCGAAGAAGAAAACGGCCAATCCCAGCAAGCGCGGCACGACCACGGCCGGCAGGTAGAACTCCTGTTGCAACTGTTTGCGGCGAACTGGACTAAGCCCACCGACGACATGGGCTTCCTCGACCCAATCGTCGTGTTGAAGCGCACGGCGCGCCGAGGCATGCACTACCCACGACCAGGCAAACAGCAGAACGAAGAAGGCCAGCCAGCGGGGCCAGCCGAAACTGATATCAGCGAACAGATCCCGCGCCTGCGGTGCGGCGGCAAGCAGCCAGCCGGCCGCAACGGCACTCATGAACGGCACGCGGCAAACCCAGGTGACGCGGAACCAGCGCCATACTACGTGCAGCCATTCTGTGATTCCGGTGGAGTTCATGAATCCTTTGGCCAGCCTTTCGGGACGACCACGTCATCATAAAATCAACTCAGAATTGGTATGTGACTTACTTCACAGGACGGGCACTGCGAAGACCTCATGCCCTAGCGATTCCGAAAAGTATCAAGCCCGACTCCCTACCGGATCGGCGAGGCGCTTACCATAACGGCGCCGACGTCATCGCGGTCGAGGCGGTCGGCCGGCACGATGGAGGGCGAGGAGCGAATACGCTACTCCGATACGACAAGGGCGAAGAGTCGGCCCCGGCTGCGGGGGGATCAGGGGGGCCGGGGCCGCTCTGCCAGCTCTGGCAGCGAGCCAGCGACGACTCAAATATTCGCTCGCCGTTGTGGTTCCCTTTCAAAACTCAAGCCGGCGCTGTCCGTATCTAACCCAGTGTCCGAACCTGATTTAAGGGGCCTGACATGGTAGAGGGCAAGCCAGCGGGGAAGGGCGCTCCCACGACCCGCGTGGGCAACAGGGAGGCTGAGACTTTGATCAACAGTGCTGAGTGCCAAGAACATGCTGACCACTACAAGAGGCTTTCTGGCGCGGGCGGCATTTCCCAGAATCGTGCCGCCCTCCTGAAAAACATTGCCCGAACTTATGTGGGTTTGGCCGGCCAACTCGATAGACTGGCGTCCCTCGCGAGGAACGAGCAGAGGTAGGCAGCCTCAGCTGGCGGTCTTAGTTGAGTTTCCTGCGAAGCTTTCGAGCGCTGGCGGGCCTAGCACTCCCGGCGCTCTAATCTGCAATTGGATCGGCGGCCGGGAGCAGTTGGGGCTGGAATGCAAGCCCGTGCCATGTTCGCCCTCTAACGGCAATGCGCGAACTTCGCGCGCCGGTAGTCTTACGGAATCCATTTTCGGAACGGGGCGTTCTATTAAAAGAACACCGGCGAGATTTGAGCACCAAGTTTTTTGCTGTTCCGGGAATGCCGCAGTGGGGGCTGGAACCACGCTGCGGCTTTTCCCATTGGACGCCGCGTCACAGACGACGCGGCTCAGGCCGGCAAGCCTACCACGTCGTACTCGAAGGCCACGCCCTCCGGATCGTTTTCATCGAGCCAAACCTTGGCAGCTTCCTCAGTCGCGAACACCACCAGCTCTGTGCCCCGGTCGTAGATCCAGACGGTTCATTGATCCCTCTTCAGCTTGCGCCGGCCCCGATGGGGCTCATTTCCCTTGGGGTTGAACTCCGGAACGTAGTGGCGGTTCAAAGCGCCATGACTCCGGTCCGCGCAAACATCGTCGGGCCGCCACCTTCCGCCACTAGGATCTAGGCTTCCATCGCTGCTTGCCCTTCCCGCGCGTTGTGCTCTTGTTCGGCAGCGCGGTGATGTACTCGCCGGCGTCGAGCAGCGTCACCAGTACGCGATCGCCGACCCTAATCGGATCCTCGAAACACCGACCCCAGCCTCGTTCGGTCATTCATTTCGCTTCAGCTCAGTGCCCGCGGCAGCAATGGCGCGTTCAACCTCGTCGGCCAGGATAGCCAGATGCGGCCAGCTTGGTGAACAGGTCTTGCTTCTTGGGATCAGTTGCCAGATCGCGGATCAAGGCGCACTCGGAAGCATCGGTGCGGAGCTTTTCCAACTGAGCCTGCATGTCTTTCATTGCGATCGGTTCCGTTCCCGATCTGGAACTATACCGCTTTGTACAAAAGCGGACAGAACTGATTGCCGGTTTTTTCCTATGCTCGTGACCACCTGGCGATCCCATTACCGCCAAGGTAGCCTCCAAACGGCCCCGGCAACTTAGTCTTTTGCTGGGGCCGCTTTTGCGGTGGTGCCGATCAGCCGGACATACGTGCCGCTCTCGTGCAGCTCAAGCCAGCCCTTCTCAACGGCATGCTTGATGCCGGCGCCGAACTCCGACCCGGTGGCCTTGAGCGTGTAGAGAAACGGAGCATTGAGCTTTTCGATGTGAATGCGACCGTCCTGGACAGCTTTAATGGTCTTCGCGAGCTCGACCAGTTTTGTGGCCGGCGGCTTCAGGAGCGGCAAAGGCACGTTCGGCGACGAGTTTCGTCCCAAGGCCGAACTGCTTCACCCGCACTTGTGGTTCTGGGCGTGGAGCCTGGTCCGATCGTCGGTATCTCTTCGACGTAGTCGTCGATGGCCTTCATCAGCTTCTCGCGATCCGTGCGGTGGTATTGGGGCAAGCGGCCGCCTATCGGAAATAGCGACAGAACGCGCAGAACAGTATGGTTTGCCAATGCCTAGCCCACCAGAGGGCAAAGTAAGCTGATCTGTCGATTTGCGGCAGATCGGCCGACCTCGTCGCTCAAACTCACAAATGCTATCTCGATGGAGTTGCGGCGGGCTCCGGATCATACAAAAATCTCGACAGCAGATCTTGCAGATCGATGAAGGTGCCGACGCCATCCTGTGCCTGCTTCTCCAGAAGCGCAGCCATGCCTCTCGTGTTTTCCAACTTCAGGTTTTGCCGGGAGCGATGCGCGAGCCAGCCGCCATCCGCCCACGGAAACCACCGACCGTGAACGGCGCCTAATAGGCCCTAGTTTCACATGGCGCTGGCGCGGGCCGGTCCCGTCCCCTGAAGCCCGGTTGCGCTGTGCGGCCTTCGTGTGGCCTTGCGCCTGCCACGTCGTGCTGATGCGGAGCGCGATAAAAGAGCCTGTGTCAATCGGTCAGGTTGAGCGTCTTATCGGCGCAGACATTGATGCCGGAGGCATCCGTCGACTGGCCGTCGTCGAACGTCCCACGCAGATCGAAGCGGCAATCGCTGGCCTGTGGCAGTTTAGCCGACGCTTGCTTGCCGGATTTCAGCGGGCCGAGTACTTCCTTCCAGTCTGGCGACCCGGACTTGGCCGCCTCCAGCTGGACTAGATCCGCTTTGCGCGAGTTCGTCACGGTGACGGTGACCGCGCCCGCCTGTTTCGCCTTGGGCTTCGGCGCGGCCTGCGCGGCGGTAAGGCCGAAAAGAGTTGCTCCCACGAGCGCTGCAGCAAGTGTCCGAGTGTTCACCGGATTGTCTCCGTTTGGTCCCCAGCAGCGACGGTCTCATTCTTCAACGCGAAGCGGTCCCGGTTATGGCCAGTTCGCGTATTCCATAGATCAAGGTGAAGGAACTCTTTCAGCCCTGTAGCCCCGGTGCGCGCTGCCTGCCGTCCCGCGAGGTCGAACTGTCCGCGTTTTCAGCGGCCGTCGCCCGCGCATTGTGAGGGGGCGCAGGATGACTTCTGCCGCACCATTGATGCGGCGCGCACGCCTGATGGCGTCTCGCCGAAGTGTCGGCGGAACGAGCGATTGAAATGAGAAACATCACCAAAGCCGACTGCAAACGCGATATCGATGATGGCCAAATGCAGATGGTGCGGGTCAGTCAACATCGCGAAGGCACGCTCAAGTCGACACGCTGCAAGGTGCACGGTGAACGGCTTTCCGGTCTCTTCGAGCAATTTTTGCACGTATCGCCGCGACATACCGAGCGCTCCAGCAACATTGTTCAGATCGAAATTGGGATCGCCGAAGCGTTGCGCGACCTCCGCCAGGATCGCCTGCAGCTTGGCTGCCTTCACACCACGCTCCGTAACGAGGTTTGCAGCTTCGACGGTCGGCCCGAGCGTCGCGGCCACAAGATCGAGGAGATGTGTGCCGACGGTGGAGGCGAGTTTTGATGACGGAGGTTCTTTGAAGGATGCGAGCGATTGCAGGTAGATGTGGAGCAGTCGAAGCGCCGGTCCAGGACGCACCGGCCGACCTGATAGATCTTCCGGCTGTGCAACCAGCGACCTAAGGGCGGCAGCTGGCACGGTCACGAATTTGACGCTGGCGCCACGCGACCCAAATACTCGCAGCAGCCTTCCCCGGTCAACCAAACAAGCGGCGCCGGCATCATAGACATGTTCCTGGCCAGCATTTGCAAATTGGACCGGGCCAGCTTCGACGATGTTCAGTCCGAATTGGTCACGGCTATCCTTGAGGTGGCATTTGTGACGGATAAACTCCACCGGCGTGCTGACAATGCCACAAACGCCAACCGGGCCGAGCGGCAAGTAGGTGACATTGATACGCGGGCGGCCGCCGCTGTGATCTATCACGTCCAAGGCGAGGTTCAGCCGCGTAAACTCTTCACGGAACGTGGAATACCGTGTGCGCTCCGGCAGCATCTCAGTCGACCATCGCACAAGGGGAGATGACGTTGGCATGCCGGCCTCCCGTTTCGGTGCCCACCCACGCAAGAACGACTGAGCGCCCGAACGAAATCTGTAAATTCCTCGAATGACGCCAAGACTGAGACAATATCGGACCGCAGCTTCGCTGCAGGTGTGAGGTGGATTACAAATGAAGGCAGGGACCTCAAGAAAATGATGAGGAATTTCCCGTCAGGCTTTCGATGCTGACACGGTTCGCATCGAGGTTGCTATGATGCGCGAAATGCCGCAAGGGCACGAAGAATTTGCGTGTGCAACATTGAGGATGCGCGCATGTGTAATCCACAGCCGATACGACTGGCATCACTCCTCAAAAGGTGAAGAAAACGCCGTGCCTAAAGGCCGCCAACCGACACGGCTTGCTTCTTTAGCAAGCCCACATCATCCGCGAGCTGCGGGTGGCCGGAAAAGCCAGTCTACGTTCCATTGCAGAGGAGCGGAACGAAGCCGGCAACTCGGTTGCGCGCGCGGACGGCTCGGTTTGCTCGGTTCAGCGGTTGCGAGTGTCTTGACCATCGCTAAATCGAATGGTGTTGGGATAGAAGCAGCGATGCGGGCCCGAATGGGATCGCCCAAAAATGTCACTGCAATCGTGATCATCACTACAGATACTAGGACTACGAGCACATCAGTCATGATGCGCCTCGAAAAGTGCTTCGTCATGATTTGAACCCTCACAACCAATGACGCGCGCGTGCGCAGCTAAAATCAATTTCGCATGCAAATGGGTATGTGAATGGGAGTTCGCCGCAGGCAGCGGATCGTCCTTTTATAGCGCAGCAGTCACCAACTATGTAGCAGCGATCCAGACCAATATAGCCCGGATGCGTCAAAACTGATGTCCTCGCAGGACGCTATAGCTTCCACGTCGTGCATCGCACGGACACGACAGGATGGTCGAAGGTCCTATGCAGGGTGACGAAAAGCGCGGGGACCGTGCAACCGAACCTATCGAGAATATCTGGCGCGAGAAAATCCGTGGTTGCAGTTGCAGGGTTCGCCAGAACGTCCGCTATACGCTGTGTGCAAAGCCCCAACTGTCAGGGCTATCTAGGTAGTGAGATTACAAATGTCGAACCTTGGGGCCCCGTTTTGCTAAGAAATAAACGGCCTCTATACTTCTCGATGATCGTGCAGGATATCGCCAATCCCAACCCCATACCCGCCGGTTTGGTCGTATAGAACGGTTCAAATATATGCGTCTGTTCCTGGGGGAGCACCCCGGCGCCAGTATCCCGGATGGACAGTAGAACGAACGAATTTTGGTCAATCCACGTTTCGATATTCAATCGCCGGCTGCTGGGGGGAGTGGAAGCCATCGCCTCGATGGCGTTTTTCAACAAGTTCAGTATTACCTGCTGCAACTGTCCGGGGTCAGCATGCACGAAAGTCGCTTCAGCCCGAAACTCCGTCGCCACCAAAACTTCGTTGAACTGCAGTTCGTGCTGCAGCAACCGTAACACTTGCCGCGCGACGTCCTCGATGCTGGTCATGGCTGGTTGGTGGGCAGCATCCTTAAACAGCGCGCGAACGCTTGTGATTGTTTCGTTGACCCTAAGGCTGGCTCCTTCAATATCTTTGAGAATGGCGCGCAACTCATCAAGTTTAGGAGGTTGTGCATCAAGTTGCTTCTGAGCGGTGTCAGCATTCAGCGTGATTGCCCCCAAGGGCGACCTGATTTCGTGAGCAATCGCGGCGGTGGCTGCATCAATGCTAAAGATGCGATTGGCGCGCTCCCGCCGCTGCATCACTAAGGCGCTGGCCAGCCGCGAATAGAGCACAGTCATCTCTGTGACCAACACAGCCAGCAGCAAACAGCTTGCGATTAGGGCAAATCCACGGGCGGTGTACCAACCTACTGAAAATCGAGCCGAGCCCGCGTATATCGCCACTAGAAAGTTAGGAAGCGCTGCAAACACTGTGACCATCAGCCATAGATCGAGCACCGTGCGCCTTCGGACAAAAAGCACCAGAAGCACGAGACAACCCAACAGCGATAGACCGATGTTAAATTGATTGCTGAGTGGTGTCTGCAGCATAAGGCCTGTCGTGAAAAACTGCGGCAGATGCTTGGTTTCGTTTATCGCCAACAACGACAGCAGAGCTATTGTCCCAAACACACATGTCAACGTGATTGCTATGCTTGCCGTCGTCGACACCCTTGAAGTCTTTCCCCTGTCCTTCATCAGCGCATAGGCAAGGATACTCAGCGGAAATGTGGTGTACCAAAGTACAAAAAACCAAGCTGGTGTGTTGTAAACGTCACCTATGAGCCCGTTTGGGGCGTAGCTGCCCGGAAAGCTCAGTGTCTGTAGAAAGGCAAACGAGCCGGCGAAGATGTATCCGCCCGCCACCGCGAGCAACGCGCTGTGCGGCTGCACCGAATATTGAGCGAATAACAGGGTCGCCGTTATCAGGTCAGCTGCGCTCATTACCGTCTGAACAACCGGAAGGAAGCTGTCAATTCTGCCGAATGGTCGGTTCACGAAAGGAAGGACAAGCGCTGAAACGGCCAGCATGACGACCGCGACACCAGCAGCTACCGCTCGGTGTTGCGGCGTGGAAGGCATCAGGGCGACCACCATCGGAGGATCATGGTCCGCAGTCAACGATAACTGGCGAGGATCATCGTTCAGCATTGTGGCCCTGTCTGCAGCCGATGTTAGCAGCATATCGAAGGCTCTGGCAGTCGGCCAAATGTTCTGCATCCGCTATGCCGCCGGAAGCGGAAGTCAGCTATCCTACGGCAACGCAGCAGGACCACGATGTCGGAGACCGTTACCGCTGGTGGCCCGCCCGTCGCCAAGCGTGTGCCTCGACCGCAATCCAGAAACCCTGTGACCGCCAGCGCGTCGGTACTGGCGGCGCACCTCGATTGCACCGGACCTACATCGGCAAGCTCGAAGCCGACGGCATGATCCATCGCCAGGGCGACGGCTTCCCGCTCTACCAGAGCGGCGTTGCCTACCTCCGCTACTTGCGGCGCGAGCGGCGGCAATCGCCGCGCAGTGAAGCCGATGCTGCGCACGTCGCGGCAATGACAGCGAGTTTTCGAGAACGCTGCAATCTCCTCATGCTGTTGCCGAAAGGCAACAGATTTATTGTTTCTTCGTTGAACTGTTCCATCTTGCGTTTACGCCGCAACAAACAGTTTTAGATTTGCGGTCTCCGGGCTGGGGCGTGTTTTACGACAGCTAATTTTCGAACCCGGAGGCTTTTCGAAATGATTTTGGAATTCCTCGCAATTGTTTCTCTTGTTCAGTTCGCCAACATGATTTCGCGACTGATCGGTCGGCGGAATGACGTACTCTCCTACGTTTCAAGATCAGGTCCTCAACGGTAAATGTGGCTAAAGCGGCATTGCTGGCACCGTTTTGATGGCATCTATCCTGCACGGTGCGCGACGTAGCGATCTTGCGACCCGGCGCGCCATCGAGCGTGTGTGTTCGAGTGCGCACAGAGATTGCCAAGGTCTAACAGGAGATGGCTGACAAGTGAGGTGAGCCGCCATGATGACCGCCGCTCAAGTCGCGACCGGCACGCCATCCATCGCAATCTGTAGCGGCGTGCTTGTTCATCGCAGGCCGGGCGGAGTTGTTTGCTATTTCTACGCGCCGCGATACTCTGACAATCGGCTGGGGGCCTTAGAATGTTCGATGTGTATCTTAACACCAAGCGTGATCTGTTGGTTGTGCGAAATGGTTTGCCAATTCCGCTTCCCGACGCGTCAGGCAGATGGCATAAGAAGAAAAAAGTAGCGAGCGTCAGCGAGGACATTGAGCTCGCCGTTCAGCGACAAGGCTACTACCTGCGCAAGCTAACGGACTTTAAAAAGCGTTAGTCCGCGAACCGCATTTCCAACCTCTACAGCATCGCGACGAACCAAGCTGCATCGCACTGTTTCGCGTCGTCCCGGCTCTCCAGGAGGGGCGATCTTGTGTCGTCATGTTTCGCGAGCGGGGCTTGTGGTGGACGCGGCAGCGTCGGGCGCGAGAGGCCAAGGGAAGGGCGGATTGCTCGTGAGCCCTGAGGCTTCGTGCCAGACGAGCGGCGCTGTCAGGTTCGCTCCGTAGACAGGGCCGGGAAAACTGCGGCGAAATGGCGGGCCGTGCGTACGGCAAAACCGTCATAAAGAACTGAAGTAAAACAACTTTTGAATGCTATTCGGCTAATCGAAAGTCTTGTGCGAAACCCGCCGGGCCCCAATAGGCCCTAGTTTTAGCCCTCGGGCTTGAAAATTCGGGTGGTTGATGGCTTGCGATTAGAGGCGCTGAGATTAACGTGTCTACGGGCCCAGATGCGCGCCGGTTCGGCGGAGGCATCTCGGCGGACTATGTCACAGATCTCGCGCTGACCACTTCCCACCGTCGCGTCACTCGTCGTCTCGGCTGGATTGGTTTGCCGGGCGCGAACCATGCACAAGATCACGAGGGGGCCACGCGCGTACACGTTTGGAAAGATTTGAACCTCGTACAATTTTAAAAAGTTATAGTCTCTTACTTTTAAATCCAAATCGTCGCGATAGTCTGCGCCGATTATCGCGTTAGTTTTTTGATCCAATAACTTTTGGAGTTGGCCCGATGATTGAGCGGCGAGCATTGGCGCGCATTGAAATCAACCAACCCGCGATGATTCACTTTGACGGAATTGACGGCGTTCATGGCTGCGTGGTGAAGGACGTGAACGATCAGGGGGCGAAGTTTCACTGCCCGTTCTACGTGTTTTCTCGCGATTTCGATCTGTCGCTGGATGGCTTCAAGACGACGAGGCGTTGCCATGTAGTGTGGCGGCACGGGACCACGTGCGGCGTCAGATTTGTCTTTTGATACCGCACTCCAATTGTTTGCAGGTAAATCACGCACCGCGCCATACGTGGAGCACCCCCTCACGGAAGCCGCCAACGAAGTGGTCCGATACATCGGGCGGCATGATGCGGCAAACGTCGTCGAACGATCCGCTGACCACGGTGGCAATCTCATGCGCGGTCGCAACCTTGGCCCAGCGCCGGCCTGCGTCCAATCCGCGCTGACGTTCCCGATCCACGCCCATACCTCCCCGGCCAAACGAAATCTACGGCGCGTGGGCTCAGGCCCGACCGCTACGTGTGTGCACGATTATCGTGAGCTTTTCTGCCGTCGCCTTCGCCAGCACGGTGCCCGTGGTGCGATCAAGCTCCTTGGCGATCAGCGAGAGCGGCATGGTGCCCGCCAGCAATTTGAGCTTTTCGACCTCTTGCGCGGTCCAACTTACTTTCCAGCGCCCCATGGGTCTCGAGTTATCCTTTGCAAAAAGTGGCCAATTCGCCGCACGCATCATGGTCGAAATCTCGCTTCGCAACACCGGTTCCCGTGTATCCATCAGCGGAAATGGCCTTTCCGTTGTTGATACGCCGAATGGCACAAACTGCACTTGCTGACGACGGCTCCTTATCTCAGCGTTTCAACGGCCGCCCTTGACGGATGTCCTCCTCCAAAGATCTCTCCGGCGGCGGGCGAGGCAGCGGCTCCGGCGCTTGCCCCCAGCCCCAGCCCCCGGCGCCGACCTTCGTCCCGAGTTCCTACTCAAAGTGGACCATCATCAGCAATGGTTCGCGTGTCGCATCAGTGTTTGCCGTCGGACGCTCGTGAAGCCAGCGGCTCGCGCTGCGCGCGTGAATGTTGCGGCATCGCTGATCGAAACCAAAGCGGTCCATTTGCATTGACACAAGTCAATCTGCAGATCGTTGGAGCGGATGGTTGGCTCGTCTCGCATGGTATAAACAAGACCGTGGTTCCCTTGTTCTTGCGATCCTGATGGTCGCATCAAGTCTCTCGTCTGTACGTTCTCAAGAAGCAAGTGTCTCGGTCGGACCTTGGGCAATCGCTGTTTCCTCAAGGGGGGACAAATTCTACAACTGTACAATGAGTCGATCTACCGTTGATCCTGCAACGACGTTTATCCGAACGCAGGACGGATTAAGCTTGCTTCTTGAATCAACGAAATGGAAGCTCGACCGAGGTAAGTCCTATGACGTCATTCTAACGTCGGGTTCGCGCTCGGTGCAGGCGAAAGCTTCCGCGGAATCCAAAAGCGTTTCGATTCCTCTGTCAGATCGAGTCCTTATTGAAAACATCCGATCAGCAAACTTTCTCGATGTGAAAGGCGAGGGCGCGACATTGCGGGTGCCTCTCGACAGCAGCACGGCGGCTCTCGACCGGCTCGAGTCGTGCTTCGAAAAAAATGTCAGAACTAGCTTCGAGACAAATCCGTTCGTGCCTCCAATCAGGAAGCCCTAAGCGTCACAAGTGTCTTAAATGGGGGCTTGCCGCCTCGGCGACTCCAGCAAAGGGCGAGACGAGCAGCACTTGGATTTCCAAGTTATTTTCCGTGAAATCGCCAAATAAAAATGCTTGGACTGAGATTGCTGGGTACGCATCGAGGTTCGGAATGAACTTCCTTCATCAGTTTTCGCGGGGCTCGCGATTGCAGAGCGCAAGTCAAGACACACAGTGCCGTGAAGTTATCGGCCGCAAAGATGATCCGCGTGCACGATTCGGGGGCACGTCTGTAAGTCGCTTGCATAGAATCATATTGTACTCTGTTTTGATATCCGTGCTCGTACATTGCGTCCCGACGCTCCACGCTGAAGAGGCGGCCGCGCAAGAGCGGGAGCTAGTGGTGGCAACGAAGGTGGCGCCGCCGTTTGCGATGAAGCAACCGGATGGTGGATGGACAGGGATTAGCCTCGCACTCTGGAAACGGATCGCCGAGGAAGAGCACTTGCGCTTCCGGTTGGTAGAAACCGATAGCATTTCCGATTTGTTGCACGGCGTCGCGAACGGCAGTTTCGATGCCGGTGTTGCGGCTATCACCGTGACTGCCGCGAGAGCGCGCGGTGTAGACTTTACACAACCGTTCTACAACACCGGGCTTGGAATTGCAGTGCCGATCAACGAAGATCCTTGGCGATCAATCGGACAGGCACTTCTGTCATTTGGCTTCATCCAAGCTGTCGGAGCTTTACTCGGTCTGGCGATGACGGTCGGTTTCGTTATCTGGATGTTTGAAAGACGGAAGACGGAGCACTTTGCTGGCGGTGCTAAGGGCCTCGGCTCGAGCTTTTGGTGGTCGACATTAGCCATGACTCAAGCCGGAGCCGCCCAGAATGCTCCTGCCACCCTTCCAGGACGGATTGTGGCCATGGGGTGGATGATTGCTTCTGTCATTGCAATCGCCGTGTTTACTGCTGGCATCACGTCTACTTTGACGCGTAGAGAACTTGAGGGCTCTGTTCACGGTTTTGACGATCTCCGCATCGTTCGTGTCGGCGCGGTCGCAGCGTCTGCCGCAACTGATTACCTTGCCCGTCAACGCCTGCCCGTTCGGAGGTATCCCGACGTCGAAAGCGGTCTGGCTGCCTTGCGGCGTGGTGAGCTGGATGCTTTCGTACACGATAAGCCGCTGCTGACCTGGATAGTTCGGAATGAATTCACCGGGCAAGTCCGTATTGTCGATACGAGTTTTAGCAGCGAGAACTATGCCATTGTTCTTCCCAAAAATAGTGCTTTGCGATCATCGCTAGATCTCGCTGTGCTCGATCAAGTCGAGGGAGGTTGGTGGCAGCAAACGCTGTTCGAAACGCTTGGAGCGAACCGATCTCGGTAACGTCGCTGAAGAAACAGGTGCCTCGAAGGTAACGAACCGTAAGGAAGCGATTACCGCGATCGGGCGTTATCGCCTCACGATCTTCCGTTTCTCAACGTGCGCACCATCGAGAGCCCCGCGGCGAATTCTATCACTGCGGGCTACTGCCTCCTTTGCTACCGACGGCCCTTTTTGTGGTGTGACTGGCACTCGCAACAGATCAATCAGACATGGGAAGTTCGGGTTCACTTGCAGCGCCCTGACCCGAAAATTCCGCGGTTTTGCGCGAGACGCGATCCACACGACAGCCTTGGGAGCCACAAGAGCTGAAGGCTCTCTTCTCCTCACCAGTCTATGCTTCGGGATTGAGGCCGAGGGGTGGTAAGGGGCATTAATCGCTCGGACGTCGATGTTCTTCAGGTGAGTTCCGCTTCCCACCCGGTCATTAACTTATCCCAATCGGACATAAACAATTTATCGCGGTGCAGTGATCAGTCCCGCCAGAAGTTGCGGAAGCGCGTAGGCGACAGCTCGGTGTATCGCACGGTGTGCTGGTTGTTCTTGTGGCCGAGGTAGGCCTGAAGGGCGCGGGTGTCGTGTCCCTTGGAGGCCAGTGCAAACCCGCAGGCATGTCGCAGCATGTGCGGATGGGCCTTGAACCCGAGGGCTCCCTGTACGCCCGCTCGCTCAACCATACGCGCGAAGCGTGCTGTGGTGAACGGCGTCCCACGTTCAGAAGTGAATACAAAGGGCGACGTGGGTGATATCCTGATAAACTCCTCGCCGGTCGGAATGCTGGACCCGACGCGCATGCCGATCGAAGCATCGCACTGGGACATTTACGGGTGCCTGCAGGCGAATGGAGTCGTTGAGCTGCCGAATTTCGATGGCCGTCGACGCTGAGCTTCATCCGCCCAGTCGCTGCGATGGTTGCCGAACTTTCCCGGGTAAGGTTACAGCGGGAATGTGCCTGGTTGCGGACGCATTGCATTGCACTCGTCATCCCAAGTAATGATAGTGAGATTATAGAAGCAGTTGCTTCAAAAAACATACTGCCTGCACTCAGGCGGTGCGGCTCTTGGAATAGTAATGCGTACGCTGTTCATCGTTCTCGGTATTTGGCTACTGATCAACGTCCTGTTCGTCGTGGTTATGATCCCCCCGCGCAAGCCGCGGGCTTCCGATCGGGGAGCAGGCTCCCTCAGGCCGGCGCCGGTCAGGACAGACGATGGCCCGCCAGAGGATGATCCTCCCGTCTCGCTGCGCCATGTAATCATTGCAATCGCGCTCGGGGCTTTCTTTTCGCTGACGCCACCGCTTTTAGAAGCGTACGATGCGCTGAGACGGTGGGTTCGCCGAATGAAAGTGCGAACCGTTGAAAGGGAGGGGTCCGATACAATCGAGTCCATTCGCAAGCGACTGCGCTCAGGGTATGAAGGACCAGCGGTTTCACCCTCCGAGAACGACGAAAACCCGCGGTCCTAGATGGTGCGGGGAACTGCCCCGCCACCTGATCGGCAGCGGTTGGCTTGCTTGCTGCTTCCAGGAGCGCCGACCGGTTGTCGTCAAGGCCAACCTCACGGGCGGCGTCCTTGGCTTCCTCCGACAGCGAAGCCACCTTCATGGACCGCTCAGCGTCCTTTTCTTGGACGCCGAGTTCGCGAGCCGCAGCAGCTATTCCGCGCTCAGGACGATGACCCCGACCGTCTTCCCGGCGACTTTCATTCGCGACAACTTGTCGGTATTGAAGCCGCTCAGTGATCTTGATCCACCCCGGGACCTGTTCGTCGCGCTCCATCAACCTCTTCAACGCATCTGAAGTGCAACCTTGAATTGGCCGACGTCGGGTCGGCATAAGCCGGTGGATCCATTTCTAGGGGTCCGTCCTTCGCTCTTGCTTGACAAATAGGGCTGTCAGAACAAAAAAGGAACGATAAAGCTGCATTTGGCTGGCCGTTGAGAACAGATTCGTTGGCCGGAATCGATGGGAACCCGGCGCGTCACATGAAGCCTGCCACGTTGCCAGTCTATTATTATCTCGACCATTTCGTCGAAATGCTCGATTTCGTCGAGCGGACGTATGACGAGATCCTCACCGACGAGCACCGCTCGTTTGCCGCTCGCTTTCGCGGCTTGTCGAAGGATGCGCAGTGCCTGCTGATCCGAATGGTCAACCGGCGAGGGGCGATCTTCAATCGCGCGCTGTTCAAATATCCGGAGATCACGGACCTCGATACCGCGGCGCGTGACTTGATCGCATGTGGCCACGCGCGTGGGCTGCGCGCCGAGGACTATTCCGCTTTCGTCCTTTGCCTGCCGAAGACCGCGCTTCTCGACGCCGCTCGTGCGGCGGGGTTTGGCCGCGATATCCGCACCTCTTGGTCGAAGCCTGCTCTGGCCGACTTCTTCGTCACGTCAATTCCCTTCGATCTTGCTGCAAGGCATTGCGGTGCCGGCGGCTTCATCGCGCGCGACAACACGCGGTCGATTGAGTTCTTGCTGTATCTGTATTTCGGCAAGACGGCCGGCGACCTCAAGAATTTCGCTCTGCGCGATCTCCGCGTGCTGCGCACGAATACGGAGACGTCGTTCAGCGCGCGCTTCGCCGACGCCGACGAAGCGCATGCATGCTTTCACTACAGCCAGGTGTTGGATCGCATCGAGGTCCGCACCGCCGACACCTACCAAGGGGCGGCCGCGGCGATCCTGGATGGACCTCCGCGGACGACCGAATACGCCGCCGACCTTGCAGCCCGCGCCGCGTGTCAGGTCGGGCAGCTCTTCGAGAAGCAGGGCGACAAGGAGCTGGCCGAACGCCTCTATCGTTTTGGCAGCTCGGCCGATTGCCGCGAGCGCCTCGTCCGGTTGCTGTACGCGAAAGGCGACAAGGAAGCGGCTGAGAATCTACTGCGGGACATGATCGACGATCCCGAAAGCGACGACGAGCATCTCTTCGCGACGGATTTCTACGCGCGCAAGTTCGGCGGACGGCGGACAGGTCTGTGCACCGAGTTGCTGCGGTCGGGACGGACGATCGTCGTCGACGACACGCATCGCGGTAATCCCGAGGCAGGCGTCGCCGGCGTGCTGCGGCGCCAAGGCGCGCAGGTCTTTTTCGCGGAGAACACGCTTTGGCATACGCTGTTCGGGCTGCTGTTCTGGGATGAACTTTTTGAATCCGGTCAGCTTCACAGCGGTTTCGACTGGGTCCCGCATTGCCTTCGCGACCGCACCTTCCATCGGCGGTTCGCCTCGGAGATCGACGGCAAGCTCGCGACGGTCAGATCCGGCAACGCGCTTCCGATCATCTTGCGTACCGTTGCCGCCAGATGGGGGCGGCCCAACGGTGTCTTCGCCTGGGACCACGTGCAGATGGGTGCACTGCGAGCCTTGCTAGAGGGCGCCCGCGCGGGCGGCCTGGCGGACATCGTGCGCGCGATGTGCGAGGATTTCCGCGGCATGCGGGACGGTTTTCCCGACCTGATGCACGTGCGCGACGGAAAAGTGTCCTTCATTGAGGTTAAGGCGGAAGGCGACGCCATTCGCCGCAACCAACTGACCCGTCTGCGCCAACTGCAGAACGCCTGCATCCCGGCCGAGATCGGCCGCGTGGACTACCGGTTCGATCCGGGGCAGGACTACGTAGTCGTCGACATCGAGACCACGGGAGCCTGGTCGTCCGGGGACCGTATTACCGAAATCGGAGCGGTCAAGGTCCGTAACCATCAGGTCGTCGACGAGTGGCACTCGTTGGTCAACCCGCAGCGGTCTATCCCCGCGAAGATCGTGCAACTGACCGGCATCACCAACCAGATGGTTAGGGACGCGCCCCTATTTCATGAGATCGCCGACAGCCTTACGGCATTCATGGGCGACGGCATTTTCGTCGCCCACAACGTGAACTTTGACTACGGCTTCCTGTCGTCCGAGTATGAACGGCTCGAACGGCGCTTCCGTTTTCCGAAGTTGTGCACTTGCGTAGGAATGCGTCGCCGATATCCCGGGCACAAATCGTACGGACTCGGGAAGCTGTGCGCGATCTACGGGATCGAGCTCGAGAATCACCATCGAGCACTATCTGACGCGAGAGCAGCGGCGCATCTGTTGAATTTAATCAACAAGAAGCGCGAAGACGGCGTCTCCGCAGACGCCGAGCAGGCTGCTTAGTCGCATTCTGGACCGGTGTCGCCCATGAAGCGGCTCACGACGTGGCGCTTAGCGCGCTTGTCGATGCCGCCCGCGATGCAGTCATCGAAGGATCACTCAATCAGCGGTTAAGGTCCGCAACGGAATCGGGCCTGTTCTTGAAGTAACGGCCGTTTTCAATTCCAGGATTCACAGAAAGCAATGATGTGAGGCCGCCCTAGTTGGCGGCCTTAAACTTAGGACAAACTGCCGGGCGACCGGCGGTCAATGTTGGCTCGTGGCCCCAAACGGCCGACACGAAATCTCCGCTTAGACGTCTGCTTTTCGGGAGGAAGGGGACTCGATGTGCTTAGATTTTCCGGGCGTGACCCACAGCTGATGTTCGGCCGTTGGTTGTTTTGATCGCGTCCATGTGTCGTCGTAAAGTTGGACGTTGGGGCAACTCGACCGGCCCAGGCAAAGCTGTCACCCTTGAGCCCGCTCGGATCAACGTCAGCGGAGTTTTGCGCCCGCCTGTTCCGCACACTTCTGCAGGCTACCCGAATAGCCGAGTGTGTATCGCATTCTCATGAACGGAGTGAGTTATGACTGACAAGAAAGTCGATCAAGAACTCAACACCCTCTCACCGGCCAGTCCTCCGACGCGGCGCAACATCCTGCTCGCCGGCACCGCGGTAGCAACAGCGGCACTTAGTACATCGGCGCTCGTTTCGACCGCGCAAGCCCAACAGTCTCCTCAACCTCCGACATCAGCACCTTCGTCAGGGCGCAAGCCGAACATCCTCGTCGTCTTCGGCGACGACATCGGCCAGACCAACCTCAGCGCGTACTCGTTTGGTGTGATGGGCTATTACACGCCAAACATCGACCGCATCGCCAACGAAGGGATGAAGTTCACGGACTACTATGCCGAGCAAAGCTGCACGGCAGGCCGTTCGACGTTCATCACGGGGCAATGCACCTTGCGCACCGGTCTGTCCAAGGTCGGCATACCCGGCGCGACGGTCGGACTGCAAGCACGTGATGCGACGATTGCCGAGTTGCTCAAGCCGATGGGTTATGCCACTGGCCAGTTCGGGAAGAACCATCTTGGCGATCGCGACGAATTTCTGCCGACCAACCATGGCTTCGATGAGTTTTTCGGCAATCTCTACCACCTCAACGCCGAGGAGGAGCCCGAAGCACGAACTTATCCCACGGATCCGGCATATCGCAAGAAGTTCGGCCCCCGCGGCGTCATCAAATCATCGGCCGATGGCAAGATCGAAGACAGTGGTCCGCTCAGCAGGAAGCGGATGGAAACCATCGACGATGAAACGTCTGCCGCCGCGATCGACTTCATGCAACGCCAGGCGAAAGCCAACAGACCCTTCTTTTGCTGGTACAATTCGACGCGCATGCATTTCCGTACCCATGTGCGCGACGGTCATCGCAGTCCACCGGGCATCGCAGCGAGAACCGAGTACGCTGACGGCATGGTCGAGCATGACGCCGTGATCGGCACCATCCTCAAGGCCGTGGACGACATGGGTATCACCAATGATACCATCGTGATTTATACGACCGACAACGGACCCCATCAGAACTCGTGGCCGGATGCTGGGACAACGCCATTCCGCAGTGAGAAGAATACGAACTGGGAAGGCGCCTTCCGCGTTCCGTGTCTCATCCGCTGGCCGGGTCGCATCAAGGCAGGTTCGATCTCAAACGAGATCGTCAGCGGACTGGACTGGATGCCGACCCTGATGGCGGCTGCCGGCGAGCCTGACATCAAGGAAAAGTTGCTGAAGGGTCATCAAGCCGGATCGAAGACATTCAAGGTTCATCTCGATGGATACAATCAGTTGCCCTATCTCACCGGGCAACAGCCGAAAGGAGCAAGAGACCGCTTCATCTATTTCAATGACGATGGCGACATCGTTGCCGCCCGGTATCAGAACTGGAAGATTGTGTTCGAGGAGCAGCGTGCCACAGGCACCATGCGCATTTGGGCGGAGCCGTTTACCAAGCTCAGATTGCCCAAATTCTTCGACCTAAGGTCCGACCCCTACGAGAGGGCGGACATTACGTCCAATACCTATTACGACTGGCAACTGGAGAACACAGGCATCCTGTATGGCATGCTCGCCGGGGTTGGCGAGTTCCTGCAGACATTCAAGGATTTTCCCCCAAGTCAGACGCCGCAAAGCTTTAGTATCGATCAGATGGTCGACAAGCTGCAAAGAAGCCTCGCTGCAGGACAGCAGTGAACTGGTTGACGGCGCTGCGTTGTGCAGCGCGGCCCCATCGGGCAAGCGGTGAGGCCGCGTTGCGCTGCCGGAAGTGCAGATCGCGACTGCCTGTAGTCTGCTCGGTGCACCTGTTCAAGCGTACTATAAAACGCCGGCTGTTGGCCCGTTGTTCGTAACGGGAAAACTGTGCAGGTCTACCGATGCCAGTGCGGCAAGAGCATCTGGGATGCGTAAGGCCGCCTGCCATAATTCCTAATCTGTGAATTGTCCACTAGGGAACTGACGGCCCCACGAGCGCATATCATGATCACCAAGGTGCTGAACCATGCGGTGTAGGAACCGCAAGCGCGAGGGAGGTTGTCAATGCAGCGTCGCCGTTTCAAACAGGTCGTGTCCCTTGAAGAACGCCTTTCCGAAGAAGCGAAGCGCCTAAGAGAAGAAGCCAAATTGCTTCCACCCGGCGCGGCCCGTGAAGCCCTCCTACGCAGAGCCCGCCAAGCCGAAACCGGCTCACACATGAGCGCGTGGCTTCAATCTCCCGAGCTACAGCCACCAAAGTAGTTAAGGGCTATGAGAATAGAGTCCACCGTCGCCATAGCCGCCTTCGGTGTCGTCGCACCGCTTGTCATGTCGGCCGTGCTTTTCTTGGTCTGAGCGAAGCGAGGCGGCCGCCTCAGTTGGCGCCACTTCCAGATCAGGCCAAGCCTGCAATGTCGGCTAATGGCCCGCTGCTGCGCGTCGTTGGAGCACCGCGGCATCCGCTTCCGGGTATTGAGCCGACAGCGTACGGCCGAGGAAAGGCAGCGTATGACCCAAAGCAGTCCTATACGCGCGAACGAGCGCGGTCGCGGTCTCATTCAGCGCCAGCGCACTAAGTGGGGATAAAACTCCATGATTGATCGCGGCTTCGTGACGACGCATTCATGAGTTGTTGTCGGCCTCGCCGGATTGTCCGCAACCCCGATCCAGGTCAGCAATCGCTTGCGCTCATCCCAGTCCAAGTCAAATTGGCCGGAGCGACCAGCGACCGTAAATCTAATGGAGCTATCGTCGGCCCCAGTGACGTTGCCCGACATGGTCTCGGCCGCGGATTGGGTCTCTAGAACTACTATTTTTGTGGAGCGATCCAGAGTGACGAAATATGGACCATACTGGCCTGGGCAGGTGAGCGAAAAGGCATCGACCGGGTCGAGACGTTTCGAGTCAAATTGCTCAGGCTGCCCGAATACTGACAGCATTGTTCTGCCAGAAACGTCCGTGCAGGCGTGTTGCAGTAAAGGTCTTCCCAGTTCATTGGCAGGCATTCCCGGCCACGTCATCACATTGCGCTTGCGATTGAAGGAAAGAAGAATACGACCTCCATCGGCCCTCAGGCTGAGGTCCAGTTGTGCGTCACTTACCGCGATGATCTCACCAGGTAGTTTGCTTCTTCCACCGGGGTTCTCATATACGAGGTGATTTGTCTCGAGGTCGTAGGTTACGAAGTAAGGTTGCTGCTGCTGATAATATTTGCCGTCGCAGCGAATGGATGTTGGTGCGGCCTCCGCCTGATGGCCGCAAGCGAAAACCATGAACAGTGATAGCGTGAGATAGCGCATTTGCTGACCAGCCTAAGTTGCTACCTTATCATGCCTCAATCATTTATGCTCGGCTAACACGAAACCCGGCTTTTAGGCGATTTCCGATATCTCGCGTTGCAGAAGGCGGATTGGCCTGAGCGAGACTTCTGCTTCTGGACCCCAACTCAAGCTTACCGTTGTGCAACGTCGGCTGTTGGACCCGGGGCAGACATGCGCCGACGTCTTGGATTCGAGAAGCGGCGACCGATTTCTCGGATGCCGCTCTCTTATGAGAAGATTAAAGCTGGGATATGCCGCCGTGCGGCGACGATGCCGTGCGCCCACCGCGCCGCCCGGCATAACTTGGGAATCCCGAGCGATGGCGGCCCAGGGCAGTCTCCAGGGGTAACTCAGATCAACCTCTCCGTTTCCGCCAAAGGGGCCGCGCAGGAGAGGATCGTCCCACCGGAGCGTGTTGGATTACACCGCCGCTTGGGATGTTGATCGTCGAGCGCGAGGAGGCGTGGGCGAGGTTAGCTCGTCGTCAATGAACTCCATGCGATCCTTACCCCAGAACATTTGCTCTCCGACAAAGAAGGTCGGCACGCCAAACACGCCGCGTTCAAGTCCCCGGTCGGTTTCTGCGATTAGTTCGTCCCTGATCTCATCGCTCTCGACCAATCGCTCAAATTCAGCCGGATCTACGCCCTGCTCGACAGCGATCGGTGTGAGCCCGGCAAGCTCCCCTACGGACGCGTCGTTTCGCTCCCAATAGGCCGCAAAGATCTTCTCCATGAATTCCCATTCCTTGCCCAGGCGGCGCATCGCAAGCGCACCTCGCAAGGCCGGACTCGTCTTCATCGGGAATTTCGTAGGCATTTGGAAAGGCAGATTGTAGCGCCTGGCCCACCTCATCAGATCGATTTTGCGTGAGCGCAGCTTGACTTTTGGTTCCTCCATCAGGACGTAATTCTGTTTTCGAAAGACGTATCCGAGATTAAAGGGGTGGGGTACCACCGTTGCATCGTGCTTCTTCGCAACGGGCTTGATCAGATGGAGGGCAAAATAGCTGTTGGTGCTACCGAGGTCCCAATAGAATTCAATGATCTTTCCCACGAGGGTGTCTCCGCTTGCTTATCTTATCGCTTTATCGTCTGAGGGAATCTCAGACCCGGCGAACTGTTTGTTTCCAAAGAGATTGTCCCACGCAGCTCCTGTCGGCGGCTTCTTGTTCTTTTCAAACCGTTCCTTCAGTACCGCCAGACCGCGTTGCACAGCAGGACGCGCCCGAACTGCGGTGTACCACCGCTGTACCGAGGGATAGCTCTCGAGCTCCTGCCCCTGAAACTTGTGGGATCGCAGCCATGGATAGGTCGCCATATCGGCTATGGAGTATTCGCCTGCAAGGTACTCGCTTTCCGAGAGTCGCCGTTCCAGAATGCGGTACAGCCGCGCCGCTTCCGAGGTAAAGCGATCTACGGCGTAGGGGATTTTTTCCTTCGCGTACTCTCTGAAGTGGTGCGCCTGGCCAAGCATCGGTGCCATACTCGCGGCTTGGAATGAGAGCCACTGCAGCACCTCGTAACGTTCCTTCATGTTGGCCGGCATAAAGCGGAAGCCGCTTTTTTCAGCCAGGTACATCATGATCGCGGCAGACTCGAACAGCGCGTATGGTGTTCCGTCCGGGCCGCTTGGGTCGACGATCGCTGGAATCTTGTTGTTCGGGCTGATCTTCAGGAATTCCGCGCTGAACTGCTCCCCCTTGCCGATATGCACGGCTTCAACTTCATAGGGAAGCCCGAGCTCTTCGAGCAGAATCGAGATCTTGTACCCGTTGGGGGTCGGCCAGAAATAGAGCTTGATCAATCCCGGCTCCTCCATTCGTGTTCTGCCGGAACGTTAGGCACCAGGATTGTCACAGTCCAAGACGATGAACGACATAATTCAGTCGTGAAACGACTTGGCGACGTGCGGTCTGACAGGTCGCATGTCGTCTTGATCAAGTTGCCGTCCGTATTGGACCAGGCTGCGGTCGCGACCTATGCCTAGGCACTCACATGCTGCGAACGGGAGCGCTAGAAATGACCACAAGCGGTGCCTTGCCAATGCTGTCGGGCCTCAAGGTCATTGACATCACGCAGTTCGTCGCCGGCCCGACTGCATCGCGCGTCCTTGCAGAGCTTGGGGCTGACGTCATCAAGGTGGAACTTGCGCCGTATGGCGATCGATCGCGTGTCCAGGGTGTGAAACCGAAGGAAGCGCCCGAGAACGCAGCTCCTTACAGCACCTACTTCTTTCAGCATAACCATTCCAAGCGCGGGATTGCGCTGGATTTCAAGAACGAGCGCGCGCGGGAGATTCTGAAGGGCATGATCTCAAAGGCCGATGTTCTGGTCGAGAACTTCAGTCCGGGTGTGATGGCGCGCGCAGGGATGTCATATGAGGAGCTCAAGAGGCTGAACCCTGGTTTGGTAATGTGCTCCATTTCATTCGCCGGTCAGACTGGCGAATTGAGCGAGAAGCCCGGGTATGACTACATCGGACAGGCATATGCCGGAGTGACGGGGATGATCGGCGAGGCAGATGGCAGTCCGGCCCTGGTCACCATGGCTATCGGGGATGTGTCAACGGGCATGTCGGCTGCGCTGGCAATTGTCACGGCGTTGTTCCACCGCGCGCGGACCGGCGAGGGGCAGCATGTCGAGAGCTCCCTTCTGGACACCTACTTCCACATGCATGAAGCCAGCATTCCAAGGATGTCGAAACTTGGCAGTGGATATGTTCAGCGGCGCACGGGATCGCAGCATCCGGACGGCGGTCCCACGGGCATCTTCAAATGTGGAGACGGCAAGTACATAACCTTGATGTCTCTGGCGCATCAGTGGCCGCAGCTGGTCGAGGCTCTTGAATTGCCCGAGCTGCTGGACAATCCCCGCTTTGCGAGCGCGAGTGCGAGGCGAAAGAACAATGACCAACTCAAGGATATTCTTGAAGGCTGGCTTGCGTCGGTCGGTCCACGCGACGAATGTCTGAAGAGGCTGGAAAAGCGTCGGATTCCTGTTGCGCCAGTTCTCGATCTGAATGACGTGATCGAGCTCGATCATCTGAAGTCGCGGAAGACGGTGCGAACAGCGATCGACCCCCTGTTGGGTGAGTTCAAGATACCTGGAATGCCTGTCCGTTTTTCGGGCTGGCAACCGCCATCACGTCTCGCAGCGGCCCGGCTTGGCGAGCACAATGCCGACGTGCTTCGGGAATATGGCCTGTCGGATGACGAGATTGCCGACCTGCATGACAAGAAGATCTTTGTCAGGGATAAGGCGCTCGGCTAACGAGGCCTGCGTGTACGCCGGACCTTTCCGATGGCTTCCGTAGGCTCGCCGCCCGACGCGGGGGCCGATGTTTTTGGCTTCAGCCGTGAAGCTTGCTGGAACAGGTGCCGGACGAGAGAAGACCGGTCGTCCCAGCGTTTGGCGAGCCACACCGCGGTCTGAGCCTTGGGATCCCGGAGCGGTAAAAACTTCAGGCCGTCCAGTGAAAGTCGCATGAGGGATTCGGGCAAGACCGAAATACCCATTCCCGCCGCGACCAGACCCATCATCGTCGGCGTTGCATTTGCCTCCTGCACTACGTTTGGAGTGAAGCCGGCGTCCCTGCATAAGTCGACTATCTTTTGATAGAGCCCGCTGCCGATTGATTTGGCGTAAAGCACCATCGGCTCTGGCGCCAGGTCGGCCAGGGTCAGGTCGTCCTGCCTTGAAGCCAATGGATGGTCTAGTCGCATGACCGCCATCAGTCGTTCGCGTGCAATCTCGATCGACTGGATCGAGGCAGGCTTGGGCTGCAGTGGCCGGACAAAGCCGAGGTCGAGGCGACCATCAAGAATTGCGTCCACCTGCTGATAAGTTGGCATCTCCTGAAGGACGAGGTCGACGTCAGCGTGCTTCGTTCGGAAGTCGAAAATAAGCTTCTGAAATCCTTCGACGAACGGTGCAGATCCGAAAAAGCCGATCTTGACCTCGCCCAGCTGACCGCGATGGATCCGCTCGGCGCGCACCGCCGCGTTCTCCACGCGTTCGAGGACTTCATGGGCTTCTTTCAGGAAGAGCATGCCGGCGTTCGTCAGTTCTACGCGTCTGTTCGATCGCTCGAAAAGGCGGGCGCCTATCTCCCGCTCCAGCGCCAGAATCTGCTGGCTCAGCGGGGGCTGCGAGATACCGAGGCGGTTTGCTGCTTTACCGAAATGAAGGTCTTCGGCAACCGCGACAAAATAGCGTAAGTGCCTCAATTCGATGTTCATCCGAACAACGTATCAGAAAAATCAGTATCTCAAAGGAGGATACAGCATTCGTTGTACATATCGAACGTGAGCTAATTGGTATTGGACGCTTGAGGACCGTCTCGTGAAAGTGACCGCGTTGTGTTTGAGGGGTGAGCAGTGGTCTCCGAAGAAAGGCTTTCCAACGCGTCGAGCGTTGCCGCAGGAAAGAAGCGGCCCATTCTTCGCGGCGTTCGCGTCCTCGATCTCAGCCGGTTCTTGTCCGGGCCGCAAGCTACCCTGTTCCTGGCCGGAATGGGCGCGGAGGTCATCAAGATTGACGAGCCGCGGGGAGGTGACCCGACCTTCACGGCGCCTCCATATTTCGGGCCTCACGGGGTCGCGCTCGACCGTCGGTCGTCGGAGGATCTCGGAATCGCCTATCTGAAGAGAGCCCGAGGGAAGAAGTCGATAAGTCTGGACCTTAAAAGTGCCGAGGGCCGCGAGGTCTTCCTTAAGCTCGTTCGAGAAGCCGACGTACTCGTGGAGAACTTCAAGGTCGGGGTCACAGCGCGGCTTAACATTGAGTACGAGACGCTTCGCGCCACCAATCCTCGGCTGATCTACTGCTCGATCACTGGTTATGGATCCACGGGGCCTGAGCGCCACCGCAAGGCGTTCGATTTGATGGTGCAGGCTGCAACCGGCATGATGAGCATCACGGGCGATCCTGCCGGACAGCCGAGCAAAACCGGTGCATCCTTGTCCGACGGCATTGCGGGAACATTCGCTCTGGCCGGCATTCTTGGTGCCCTTTACCAAAGGCACGAAACGGGTCTCGGGCAATTCATCGATGTGTCGATGGCGGACTGCCTGCTTTCCCTCATTTTCGACGAGCCGTTCGACTGTTATGGCAATCTCGGGCTCGCTCATCGCCAAGGCAACCGCATCGCAAGGTTCTCGCCGTTCAACACGTATCGAGCGGCGGACGGGGCGGTAGCCATCGGCGCCGGAACAGGCGCCGACTGGACCAGGCTGCTGAAGACCATGCAGCGCGAGGACCTTCTTGGTGTGCCCGAATTCATGGATCCCGGTTGGCGTATCGAGAATAACGCGCGGGTTGATGCGGTCGTAGGACAGTGGGCGGCATGTCTGCCAGTTGACGAGATCATCAGGCTCCTGGACGAGGCAGACATTACATGCGGTCCGATCAGAACAATTGAGGATGTAGTCGCCTGGGATCAGTTGCGGGTGCGAGGCATGCTGAAGCCGGTGCGCAATCCACATGTGCCAAGAGCCGAAGGCCCGCTCGCCGCGGGGTTCCCCCTGAAATTCAGCGAAGCGGATGCTACGCACGACCCGCGCGTGCCGGTGCCGCGCGAGCACAACGCTGAAATCTACGAAGGGCTCCTCAAGTTGTCGAGGGAGCAACTTGCAGGATTAACCAGGGCGGGGATCGTCTAGTTCAGATCGACAACGCCGAAGAAGTTGAGAACAAAAGTCGAAAGGGGAAGCGCATGGCGAGATCGATGTCGGACCCGACAAGTTGCTTCTCAAAGGCAGCTCGGCGCGTTCTCGCCGCAGGTAGATCCATGCCGTCGACGCGATGTCAGCAGCAGGGATATGGGCGCGGGATATTGAGGATAATGCCCTCGGCGCTCGTATCATTGTGCCTCGTCGTGGAGACGGCCGTTGCGCAATCATATCCGAGCCGACCGATTACAATGATAGTCCCTTATGCGGCAGGGGGACCAACGGACACCGTTGCGCGAGTTGTCGCCGACGCGATGGGCCGCGATCTGGGACAACGAGTGATCGTCGAGAACGTCGCTGGGGCAGGAGGCACCATCGGGACGACGAGGGCGGCAAGATCGGACCCGGGCGGATACACGCTGCTTCTCAATCATATCGGAATGGCAACCGCGCCGACCCTCTATCCCGGATCGATCGACCCACTTGCATCTTTCGAATTCGTTGGACTGGTTGCAGATGTTCCGATGACGATTGTGGCCCGACGGTCGTTTCCTCCGAACTCGCTGAAGGAGTTGATTGACTACACTGCCGAGCAAGGGGAGAAGATTACGTACGCGCATGCGGGAGCCGGAACGGCATCGCATATCTGCGGCGTCCTGTTTGCATCTGAAACGGGAGCCCGGCCGATCACCATTCCTTATAAGGGGACTGGACCCGCGATGATCGACCTGCTCGGTGGACAAGTCGATTTCATGTGCGATCAAACGACCAATACGACCAATCAGATTCAGTCGGGAGAGATCAAAGCTTATGCAGTGACCACCTCACGTCGGATACCCGCCTTGTCCAACGTTCCGACCGTCACCGAAGCAGGTCTCGCCAAGATGGAACTGACGGTATGGCATGGAATCTACGCTCCCAAGGGAACGCCACCCGAGGTGACACAAAGGCTCACATCGGCGCTAAAGATCGCTCTCCTCACCAGTGCTGTTGTCGAGCGATTTCGCCAGCTCAGCGCGCTCCCGGTTCGAGCGGAGAACGCTTCACCGGACGCCCTCAAGGCGAAGCTTACAGCGGAGATCCAACGCTGGAAGCCCATGCTCGATAAAGAGGCGGCTAGATGACGGACAGGTGCGCCGCAGGGCCTTGGCGCGGGTCGCCTGTTCGGCACAGGACTGCCGGTAACCGTGCTCACGCTCGCAGCCGGCGTCTGGATCGGCTACCAGATCCAGACAGGAAAGGCATTAACTATCTCGGAACGCAGTTCACGCTCGGGCTTCTCATCACCCTTGTTCAGGGACCAGCTCCGATCACAGATATTACCCCCGGGCTGGCGCGTCTGGTTGGCATCGTGATCGGCTCCGCCGTGCTGTGTCTGACGACCCTCGTTTGGCCTTTGGTTCAAGACCAGTAGCATCTCGGCGGAGACTAGCTGCTGTCGGGGCACCGCGGACTCTCGCGAGTCTGTCGGCTCGGCAGCTTTAGGGACACGGCCTAGATTGCGCCATCCACGATGACTTCTATGAGCTCAGGTCCGCGTCGTTCGATCGCCGAAGCCAGAATGCTCCGAAACTGATCGCCTTCGCTGACGCGAGTGGCGCGAACACCCAACGACCGGGCGAGACCCGTGAAGTCGACGGAAGGCTCGCGGAAATCCATGCCGACAAAATGGTTGGTTCCATGAAACGCTTGCAGGCGCTGCTTGATGATCCGGTATCCTCCGTTGTTCAAGAGCACAACGGTGAGTGGCAGGTTGTGGTGCGCGACCGTCCAGAGCGATTGTATCGAATACATCGCGCTTCCGTCTCCCGAATAGCAGACCACTGGTCTCTCGGGATTTGCGAGACTGGCTCCGACAGAAGCTGGAAGTCCCCATCCGATGCCTCCGGAGGCCATTTGGTGGTAGCCGTATCGGTCGCGGTGACGTTTCAAGGCCGCCATGTAGCGCGACGACGTCAGGCCTTCGTCGACCAGGATCGCGTTCGCGGGGAGGGCATCGACAACCTGAAGTGCCAACCAGTCGGGATCGATCGGAACGGCGTCTTTTCGTCGCGAAATGTCCTGTACAAGCCTGTCGCGGTTCGCCGACCAGTTCACTGACTTCAGGCTTTCGATACGATCTGAAGCAAGCGTGGCCAGAGGTGCCCCTCCCGTCGCCTCGATCGCGGGCGCAAGAACGCGCAGGGTTTCTCGCACGTCGGCTTTCAGGGCGATCTCGGCTGGGAAGTTCTTCGCAAGATCGTTATCAACCAGGCCAATCTGGATAATCGGCATTCCGCGAGGCAGAGGTTCGTGCGCGCTGTGGACCGACATCCGAACCGGGTCCGAACCGAGCACGATCAGCAGATCATGCGCTCCAAGTATCTTGGTAGTCTGCTGCTGATCGCGCGGCAACGCTCCCATAAAGCAAGGATGGTCAGAAAGGAAATGGGCGCCATAGGCGATGGTCTGCTGATAGACCGGGCAGCCAAGTCGCGATGCGAACAGGGCGGCTTCGTCGAGAGCATCGCTCTTCACGATCTCGTCGCCGACCACGACGACTGGGCGGTGCGACGACAGTATCCGTTGAACAAGCGCGTCCAGCGCCTCCCTGGAGGGAGCAACCCGTGTATCGACGCGCGTTGACTGACCGGGCTCGATGTGGGTCTCCGCATTGAGGATATCACCAGGTAGCGAAATGAAGACCGGTCCGGTAGGCGGCGTCGTGGCGATCTTGGCAGCCCGGCGCACGATGCGCGGAAGATCTTCGAGCCGCGTCACCTCTATCGCCCATTTGACGAGAGGTTCGGCCATCTGGACCAGCGGACCGTAGAGAAGTGGCTCCATGAGCCCATGCCCCTGTTCCTGCTGTCCCGCGGTCAGGATCATTGGCGTTCCGGTGAACCTGGCATTGTATAGCGAACCCATGGCGTTGCCGAGGCCGGGGGCGACGTGAACGTTGCAGGCAACCAATTGCCCCGAGGCCCGGCTAAAACCGTCGGCCATCGCGACGACCAGACTTTCCTGCATCGCCATCACATAGGTCAGCTCCGGACGGTCCTTCAACGCATGCATGATCGGCAATTCGGTGGTTCCCGGATTGCCGAACAGATGCGTAATTCCTTCATCCTTCAGCAGGGACAGGAAGGCGGAGCGACCGGTCGTGCGATTCATGATCCTGGTTCTTCCTGTTTCGTCGTCATCATCAGCATCACGTCCTCATCTTTGGTTTGGTCCGTTTGGTCGCCTCTTTGGTTGGCGTCTACAATGATGAGCAGAGTACGCTACAGAAGAGTTGCGGCCATCGGGATCTGCGTTACTCGTGTAACGAAGGGAGTGGGATGTACGGCCGCAGCGCCTTGATCGAGTCGGCGACCATCGCGGTCCTGACCGAGCCCTCGGGATCCCGCCAGGGCGGCGGCGCTTTATCTCAGGTTCGCGCCATCGAAATCCATGAACGTGAAGTACGTCGAACGCATCCTGCGGGATCCCGAGAATGTGTTCAGCGTGTCGCCCGGAGGCGTCATGAGATACGCGGATTTCATGCAGCGAACCGGCCAGATCAAGTCAAAACCCGCCAAATGGCAGGACATTTTCTTTCCATTCATCCAGGAAAGACAGGGGAACTGACGTCCAACGCCGGTGCCAGAGGACCCGAGAGCATCGGCAAGCTCTTCGCTGTCGCGATTTCAAATCCCAATTCCGTTGCGGTCCTTAAGAGCGATATTGGGCCGTGACGTTTCGATCCAATACCGACGATAGTTCGATCGAGATCGATCGCGACGTGTGAAATCGTTTCGTCAGGTCGTCTCACATCTGAAGTATGTCTTTGATCGTCTTGGACTGCGAGGATGGGTCGACCTATCGTCTCTATCAAGAAGGGAGAAGGACTCTTGGTCAGTCTCCAGTTGGGCCGATACCGAGCAGCTGCTTCAATCTTGGACCGGAAGTCCGGGTTGTTGTACTGACCGGCCGGGAAGCCGCCGCCAGACGGTCGGGCGCTCTGGCGCCCACCTGCCGAGGATCGAGCTTCTACAACGTCGACCGGAGCCTGTGGGACCGCCGCTTTACATGGACGGTATGCTTCTCACCTGCCTTCACGCGAATCTGAGCAGACCTGGAGAGCTCGCCGACGGACGCTTACAGACCTGCAAGAACCTCCGGTCCCGACGGCGAAGGCGACTTCTTTGACAAAAGGGTAGACCATGGACATGTCACGGCAACACGAACTCGCTGTCCTTCTCGCGAAGCTCCGCCGCGAGGGACGACAGCAGAGTGGCCTGGACGAGAGCCTTGTTCCTCCTGATAAGGAGACGGCGTACCGGATCGCCCGAATGGTGGAAGAAGTGCTCGGTTGGGAGGTTGCAGGCTGGAAGATCGCGGCGATGAACAGAAGGCTGCAACAACAGTTGCGGACGGACGCGCCCATCTACGGGCGCGTCTTCGGCACTCTTAAGTCGTCGCCGGCGACGGTCGAACACGCAAGGCAGTGCAGTCCGATTCCGGAGGTCGAATACCAGGCCCGCCTGGGCACAGACCTTCCGCCGCGAGAGAAGCCTTACTCGATGGAGGAAGTGACGGAGGCCGTTGTCTCCTTGCATCCAGGCATCGAACTTTCGGAATGCCGCTTTGTGCATGATGGCGCCTTTCCGCCACTGACGGCGATCCTCGCCGATGGTGCGGGCTCGGGCGCTATCGTCTTCGGACCTCCGATCGAAGATTGGCGCAGGCGAGACGTAGCAAATCAGGAGGTCGTCCTCACGTGCAACGGCACGCAGCGCCGAAAGGGGATTGCAGCGGAAGCGCTGGATCATCCCATGGTGCCACTGACATGGCTTGCGAACGAACTGTCGCGTACTGGAATTGGCCTGAAGGCCAGCCAGATGATCAGCACCGGTACGCTAACGGGCATGCTACGGCCGAAGCCAGGCGAGACCTACGTGGCGGACTTCGGCCCGTTTAACAAGGTGGCGGTGACCTATGCGTGACCATCCCGATCCAAATCACCGATGACGAACAGAGGTCTTCCGTGAGGCCGACAGCAAGATCGCCTTACTTCGCTAGGTCCAGGCACTGTCCCGAACGGGGCGCAGTTCAACGTCAGTGCAAAAAGCTATCAAGGAAGAGCCCCAAAGATATTGGACGGCACGTTTGTCAGGATCAAATATCAATTATCCAGCGCCAGTTGGCCTCGACCAATGAGATTGAACCTGAATTCGAGTGACCAGCCTGAAACGCAAGTCCTTGTGCCGATGCATGGGGATCCGATCGCCGATATTACCCCTGGGCTGGAGCGTCCACTTGGCATCGCCATCGGCTCCCGACAGCATCGCCCGCCCAATCAACGTTGCGAACGCGCAGCCCAACAATCAAGGGGGGCGACCGTCAATCCCATCTTCACCTGGGTACGCCTGGCCCAACGCATCCCGATTCGCATCCATATCGACGAAGATCCCACGGGCATTGTGCTTACGGCTGGCATGACTGCGGCAGTACAGGTTGAGCCGCGCAGCGGCCGGCCGATAGGTTCGCTGGGCGTAGAATGCTCTAGCAATTACGCCTGCTGCGCTCCGGTCAGAGCGCCATCGATCCTTTGAAGGGGCAGTTCGACGTGGTGGCAAGAAAATGTGATGATCAGCCGAGGACCGAGAACATCGGCCACATCATCGTGGTCGACGATGATCCGGAGATGCGCCAGATGCTGACCCGATACCTCGAAGATTACTTTGTGTCGGTGAAAGCTGCGTCAAGCCGGGCCGAATTGACCCGTCATCTTGAATGCTCCGAGCCCGGCCTGATCATTCTCGATCTCCGGCTCGGTCAGGACGATGGTCTGGATATCCTGAGAGACATTCGTTCGGATTCAGATATTCCGGTCATTATCATCACTGGGCATCATCCCGGCGAAATCGACCGAATCGTCGGCCTCGAGCTCGGTGCGGATGACTATCTCCTGAAGCCGTTCAGCCTGCGAGAATTGCTTGCTCGCATTCGCGCGGTGCTGCGACGTCAGGAAATGGGACAAGCCGCCCGGATCCGCCATCCAGAGCGGGGAGGATATAGATTTCATGGCTGGCGACTCGAGCGTCGGGGACGCAGGCTCGTCGACGCCAAGGAAAAGTCGGTTGCTTTGAGCAAGGGCGAGTATGCGCTGTTGCTGGCGTTTCTTGAGTCACCGCAGCGATCGCTTTCGCGCGAGTATCTGCTGCGAGCGACACGGGTCCATGAGGATATTTTCGATCGCAGTATTGACGTGCAGATCTTGCGGTTGCGGCGGAAGCTGGAAGTCGATCCGGACGCGCCGCGGGTAATCCAGACCGAGCGCGGCGTCGGTTATGTTTTCGCGCTGCCAGTCGGGCGTTTCTAAAGCATAGTTATGGCGTCGACTTGCGCTGGTGCTATCGTCGCGCCGGCTATTTTTGTGGACAAGATCCTTAGGGGGCGCACCCGGGCTGATGGGGTTTGCACCTCTACAAGCCAAGACGATCGAATGCAATGATATCGAGACCGCGCTAGAGGCGTGGGATTGGCTCAGACGAAGCCGAGTTGGTTCGATTTGAGATCGATGACACGCCCCATGCCATCCAAGCATATTACGAACGAGCGAGCGGTTAGATGGCACGCAGCGCGTGTCGCGGGGAATATGGAGCGAAGGCAATAGTGGTGAACGTTGCAGAAATCCATCCGCGCTTCAGACGCAAACTTGGTTTGCCGGTATTGCAGCTAAGTCCGCTATGCCCAGAAAGACCCAGCCTCGGAATTCCAAAAAAGGTGGTGGTGGGATCAAAGGCGCACTGGACTCCACTGTGAAGCTGTACGTGTACTTCACCCAGTAAGTCGCCATGTTCGCCCTCCCTCAGCAACGACTACAAACAGTGCAAAGGCGTGAAGCTAAATCACTGTGTTGTACAAGCGCACGTCTGTTCTTGGGCTCTAAGCTGAGTCCAAGGGGATGTAGAAGGGTACTGTGAGTATGTGAACTAGCGCGTTTCACCTCTATGAATTGCTCGGCGATCGCTGCGCTCGTCAATTCCCGTTGCTTCGCTAACGAGCCGCCCGCCGGCGATCGGCCCCTCGTCATTGAGGAACATGCAGTGCGAATAATGACACAGCGGACGAACTTGCTCCTCACGCAAAGCCGGCAGCTCTAGTCACTGCCGCCGACCTGGAACGCGCCGACGTCGCGTCCGCGCGGGCTGCCCGATGGGTCGAGCGCGCCGACAATGCCAAGCCAGCGCACCCGACCGAGCCGCAGGCGTTCGAAAAGTATCTTGAGCAACGCGATGTCAAAGGCATGACGCAGGCGTTTCTCGCCGACCTCCTGGAGCAGGACTAAGGGAGCGCCGACTGCAGCTCTCGGCAAAAGCGCGCGCATCTTCGGTGAGACACCCGGTGGATTCGCAATGCTGTGCGCGGAGCGGCAAGGTTTGGATGCCGACGCGAACCGGAAGCTGATGGCAATGCACCTCATGCAAGTCGTGAGGCCGCCTCTTCGGTAGGACCTAGATGAAGCGCCTTCCGGCAAGGGTTTCGACCTGCGCAAGCTGTCGTCCGATGTTCCCCATGGTAGCGCTTCGGGAGGGCCGTATGAGGCGCGGCGCCGTCACGGTCCCGCATGTCACGCTCGCCTCTCGTTTGGGCGGAGCGGCTTGTTTCGCGGATCGGCGCCGGCTGTTCCTCGGCAGCAGTGCACGGGTGGCTTAGCGCGACAGGTGCATACGCTGGTCACGCGTTCGGGCAAACGGCGGCTTGGCCCGCGTCAGGGTTGACGTGGGCCAAGCCCGTTCTTGTCAGTGCCAGTCGCCGGCCTTAAGCGCCGTCGAGAGACTGCGCACCGGGCGCGTTCCCAGCGAGTCAAGATCGAAGCGCTTTTCGAGCAACTTGAGGATCGACGTCGTGTCGAAATCCTCATGAGAGACGCCCGACTGGTCGAAGCGCTTGGAGATCAGTAGCGCCGGGATGCGGGTGCCCGGGCCCCATTGGTCCGCAGCGCGGGCTTCGGCACCGTGACGGTTGTGCGGGGGCGGGGGAACGTGATCCCACTGACCGCCGAACTCGTCATAAGTGATGATGATCAGCGCATTCTTGCCGTCCGGTCCTTCTACGATCGACTTGACGAGATCGACAAGGTGCTGGCTGCCTTCGGATTCGCTGGTGTAGCCGGGATGCTCGTTCTCCTCGCCGATTGGCTTGATGAAGCTGACCTGCTTCAGCCGGCCGTTCTTGGCGGCCTGGATGAACTCGGCCTCATCCTTCAAATGGTCCTTGCGGGCCTGCGTTCCCGGTGCGTAGTTGGCGAAATAGTTGAGCGCCTGATGGTGGAACTGAAAGTCCACGTCGGGGCAGTTCGGGAAGATTGCCGTGGAGAGATGGTTTGGATCGGTGCAGGTCGTGCCGTTGCCGTTGGTCCAGCCGGACGCGCCGACATCGCCATTGGCGTTCGACCAGCCGCCCGAATACCACGCCCAATCAACGTGCTTGGCCGACAGACGATCACCGATGTTCGGCGTGTGCAGCGGCGGCAGGCGCTTGATGTCCGCGGTGCCCGGAGAATAAGGCTGATAGAACGGCTGCGTCGTGTTGACCGCATAGTCACCGCAGGCGAGGCCCGTCGGCAGGCCGGTCTGGTTGCACTTGGCGGTGAGCTGCGCATCCTTCACGGTAGTTGTCGGCGTATAGAGCGGCGTGCTGGTCGGCATGCCGTTCGCGTCGACGATGGAGTGAAAGTCGTTGGCGCTGCCGTCGTTCAGGGCGCCGACGAATTGCGGCGCCGCAGCGGCGACCAGGTACTGGTGGTTCAGGAACGATCCGCCGAAGGCGGCCTGGAAGAAGCTGTCGGCGATAACGTAGTTCGGCGCGCTGCGGCCGTGCAGATAGGTGTAGATGGGCAGCTTCTTGGTGTCGTAATAGCCCATCGTCAGACCCGCGGCGTCGCTTCCGGTCACGTAGCGGTTCTGCTTGCCGCCGTTGAGCTGGAACTGTTCGCTATAGAAGCGATGCACGATGTCTTCCGTGCAGCCGCCGGGCGCACCGGTGCCGTTGAGAAAGCCATGCGAGGCGAAAGCGCCGACCGGCTTCGGGCAGGTGGAGGCCGATGTCGGGATGAAGTCGTTGATCTCGAACGGCTTGTTCTTGAAAGCGCTGAGGATCGCGACCGTGCCCGTATTGTCGGTGCAGCTGGTCGGCTGCGGCGAGGGCGAGGTCAGATTGACGTCGTTCTGCAGCAGGCAACCATACACGGTCTGACCGTCCTGGCGAATCTGCAGCGTGTGCGAGGGATCAGCATCGGAAGTGCCATTGATCCGGTCGCGGCCGACATCGCCCCAGTGCCCGTAGAGGTTATCGAAGCTGTGGTTTTCCTGATAGATGATGACGACGTGCTTGTAATCATTGATGCCGTCATGACCGTTATCGTGGTCGTGGTGCCGCAGCTCGTCCCTGACCTCGTGCTTGAATTCGTCGATGATCTTTTCGACGAGATTTTCCGCGTTTGCCACCGGCGCGGTTGCGACGGCGCCAGCAACAATCGCGAGCGCCGGAATGGCTCCCCAAAGCCGCATCGTGTTCTCCTGATTTCAGAAAGAAAAAGAAATGGAGCTACACGCTAAGCAAAACACATTTCGCCGGGATGACCGTTTTTAGACGCGCGCGCAAACAAGCGAGATGTTGTCAACGCGTCACGATGTCATCACCCCGTGGAGCGCATCGGTTTGGATTTCCACTTTAGCGTTGACTTGCACGTTACGGAGTTTGCGTCATCAAATTGCAAACAACATTCGTCATCCAGTCAGACGGTCATTGAACCCGCCGACAAGAAACTGTCACCCCCGTGACATCTTCCGATCGCGCGGCGGCACGAATGATCTGTAGCAGGAGCGTTTTCCGCGATGCCTTGGGATCTTCTGGCGTGTGGCTTCAGGGAATGTCGCACTGAATTGGCTGGTCGTGGCATCCGCCTGGCGCGGATCACGTTGCTGGCATTCACGGCAGCCTTGCTTGCGCCGCGCGTGATGGCGTTTCCGCTCGGCGGCGACCAGACTGTGCTGCCGGCCGGCACCGAATTCTCCGAGGAAGCATTGGCACGGCCGCGCGAGTTGTTTCACTCCGAAGCGGTCGGAGGCCACAAATCCTTTCTGGTCAATCTCGGCGATCTCGCCTTCAACTCGCCGGCCATTCTGGGCGGCAAAGCGCGCCAGGCCGAGATGAGTTGCGGCACCTGCCACGTCAACGGCGCGTCGAACCCAAAACTGTTCGTGCCTGGCGCATCCAGCCGCCCTGGTACCTTCGACACCACCAGCCTTGTGTTCAACCCGAAGACCTTCAACAGCATCCTCGACCCGGTCCGGATTCCGAGCCTGCGCGGCGCCCGCTTCCTCGCGCCATACGGACATGACGGGCGCATCACCTCGCTCCGCGACTTCGTCTATAATGTCATCGTCAACGAATTCGCGGGGCCAAAGCCGTCGGACGAGGTTTTGGACGGCCTTGTCGCTTACATCAACGACATCGATTTTCTGCCCAATCCAAAAATTGTGCCCGGCGGCAGGCTCGCAGTACAGGTCGGCGATTCCGAGCGTCGCGGCGAGAAGCTGTTCTTCAAGCCGTTCCCGCGTCAGGCCGAATTGAGCTGCGCGGGCTGTCATATTCCGTCTGGAACCTTCAACGACCAGGCGCGTCACGACGTCGGATCGGGCGGGCTGGTCAAGACGCCCACCTTGCTAAACGCGAATTTCAACGCCCCTTATTTCCACGACGGCCGCTATGACAGCTATGAGCAGGTGGTGCAGCATTTCGACCGCGTGTTCGATCTGGGATTGACTGCCCAGGATACGCAGGACTTGGTGGCCTATCTGAACACGGTCGGCGACGGCGAGCGTCCCTTCGACAAGGACGGTGTCGTGATCCGGATGAAAGAGGTCCTCGAGCTGTCGAGCGTGCTCCAGGTCGCGATCCCCACCGGCAATACGGCGGTGGTGTCGCTGGCCGTGACCGGCGTCGGTGCCGAACTGCGTGAATTGACCGAGCACATCCCCGACATCAGGAACGCCTCGGTCGGCGGCCAGGATGAGCGGCTTGCGGCGCGTACCATCTTGAAGGACCTCGTCCTCACCCTGCGCCGCATCGATATCGATGTCTCGGCGGGCCGGATCGATGATGCGATGACGGAATACCGCAGCTTTGCGCTGCTGGTGAATTTCGACGTTCCCGTTGCCCTGAAGAAGGCCGAGCCGTGGTCGCTGTTCAACGGTAACGTGCATCAATCGCACTACGCGGCGCTCGGCCGGTTGCTGCCGGCGGCCGGCCAGCAGCCGCAGTGACCCGGAGCGCTCGCGCTCGCCTCACTCCGAGTCCGGCTGCGCGACCCATACATCGCTCTGCTGGATCCGGCGGATCAGCGCGTGCGGATCGAATTTGCGCATGCCGGCGGGAATCTCGAACGTTTGCGCCGGCTGCGGTTCGTCGCGGATGTGTTCGGCGGTGATCATCGTGCCGTCCTCTGTCTTGATCTGGAGCGGGAATTTGTGCTCGCGGTCGACCCAGCTGAGAAAGGTGGAGCCGGGCGCCGCGACCCGGTAGACATCCATCATTCGCCCGGCGACCGTCTCGTCGTGATCGTATTGACAGCGCCATGTCGCAAGGTCGGTCGGCGCTGATAGCTGCGCTATCGCCAGCCATTGCCGGCAGGGATCGTTCGGATCGACCGGCACGAACATCCCCGTCAGGGGGCTCGATTGCTTCGCGTCCATGAAAACACGTGCGCCGGGGCGGACGAAATAGGCCGTGGGCCCGGCCGTGTCGATCAGGAAGAAGCCATCGGGTAGCGCTGCCGCCTCTAACCGTTCCTTTCCGTCCGAGACATGCAAGCGTCCCAGCACAGTCGTCGTCTCGTCCTTTTTGGCAACGAGATCAGCCGAAAACTGCTGCGCCTCGACCGATTCCGCCGTCGCCGCCAGGAGGGCGGCGGCGAGCAGGGAGGCTTTGAGGAGGCTGCTGGCCGGCGAGGCCTGTGCATTGAGCTTCATTGAAAAAGTCCCGGGTTGGTTCATGGCGGACATGACAACGCCGACCGAACCATGGGTTCGGTCGGCGCCGGCATCAGGCCGACCAATGTCTCGTGCTGGACGAGAGATCGATCACTCGGTGTAGGACAACGTGACCGCCTTGCTGAAGTCGAACGCGTCGAACATGTCCGACAGTGCGGGGCTGTTGGACGGGACGTATTCGTTGTTCTTCGAGTAGGTCGGGTTCGGCAGGTTGTCGCGGCTGCGGTTCGTGAGCGGCTGGAGAGCCCAGTTGCGTTCGATGAACTTCAGCAGCGAAACGTGGTCGGCGTAGTTGTGGTTGACCTTGCCGCCCGTCGAATAGGGCGAGAGGACCAGGGTCGGGATGCGCGGTCCGTCGCCGAAGAAGTCGATCGACTGGATGTAGCCCGAGTCCCAATATCCGCCGGCCTCGTCCCAGGTGATGAACACCGCGGTCTCGGCCTTCAGTTCCGGATTGTTGTCCAGCGCGTTGAGCACGTTCAGGGTATAGGCCTCGAACAGGTCAACCTTCGAGCTCTGCGGATGACCGTCGAGTAGACCGTCCGGCTTGCCGAACGACACCGCGGGCAGAGTGTTGTTCTGGATCGCTGTGATCAGATCGGACGTGTCCTTCATGTGAGCCTGACGCACGGTCGGGTTCGCCATGATCGAGGTCGCATACTGGAACGGATTGCAGATCTGGCAGTAGGCGATACCGAGCGCGTGTGCCGGATCGGCAACCGCGGCAGCGGTGAGGTTCGGACTGGTCGGATTGGCCGCAACCGCTGCGTTCGAGAGCGTCACGGCGTCGTTATACGCACCACCATAGAACGCCCAGGAGATGTTCTTCTCCATAAGCGCGTCGCCGATCGTACGGACGGACGACGGCGGAACGTTGTTGCCGCCCGACAGAGCGCCGTTCGGGAGATAGCCCGGATTGACATTGTTGAGCATGTAATAGTGGTTGGGTTTGCAGTTCGGCTCGGCCGCATACGGCAGATTGTTGAGATAGGTGACGATCGGTTTCACGCCGGGCTGGAACACATCGGAGCAGTTGCTCCAATTGCCGTCGACGGTGTAGCGGTTAACCGTACCCGCGACCGGATTCGGGTTGGCGATCGCGGTGGCCGGCGGCGTCGCCGGGTTGCCCTTGCCATCGCTCCAGAAAGCTGCGTCGCCGGTACCGAGCATGAAGTGGTTCGCACCGGTGCCGCCGTGGAACGACTGGTGGAAGTTGTCGCTCAGGGTGAAGCGGTCGGCGAGCATCTTGAGGACCGGGGCCTGACCCTGCTGGGCGTTATAGAAGCCCATCGAGTTGGCCGCGCTCTTGTTGGACGCCGAGTAGGTTGCCATCACGAACGGGAACAGGTCGTTCAGGCAGCCCGAATTGTTCTTCTTCGTGGCGTTGGCGGCGCTGCAGTCGTCCTGCTGCCAATCCTGATAGAAGCGGTGGGTCGAGTCGCCGGTGTAGTCATCGTCGCTGATCTGCTCACCCTGCAGCTGGAACGGTCCGTTCAGGCTGCCGGCGCCGGGAACGCGGGTGTCGAGCACTCCGGTCGGCAGTCCGCTGAAGCCGGTCGTGAGGATGTCGAGATCGCTCGGATCCATGTCCTTTTCGACGCTAGCTTCGGCGATCGTCTTGAACGGGGCGCCGGTGTCGCTCTGCGCGGTCGGCGTTCCGTTGGTGTTCGGCTGCGGCATCTTGTTGGTGGCGTTATAGGGAGACTTCGAGATCGTCGGCGCGCCGATATAGAAGGAGGGCTGGCCCGCGACCGAATACTGCTGCGCCTGGGCGAAGTTCGGGCCCGGCGTTCCGTCCTCGTTGACAATGCCCTTCGACAGCAGGTTGGAGATCGTCTGTCCCTTGCCCTTCGGCTTGTAGATACCGAAGGTGTGGTCGAGGCCGCGGTTTTCACCGATCAGGATGATGACGTGCTTGATCGGCGAGGCGGTCTTCACCTTGTCGCCGTGATCCTTGTCACCATGATCGCCGTGATGCTCGTTCCGGCTTTCTTCGTGCGATTTGTTGTTGTGGTGTGAACGCTTGTCCCACGGGCTGTGACCGCCCGGGTAGTGAGCGGCGTAGGCGGCAGTTGCGACGAGCACCGTGGACGCGAGGCAGATCGCGGTGCTGGTTCGCCAGTGCTTCTTGTAATTGAAAGTCATTGTCGACCTCAGGATGTTTGCGGTTAGCAACACACACCTGCTTAGTGAGACAATATGACGCATGCTTTTCGTTGCGATGAATGCCCGAAAGAAATTTCGAAACGTTCCAAGAATTTCTGTGGAGACACACGCAACGTGAATCGCATCTCCACGATTCAAATCATCAGCGAGCGACGGGAAAGGATTTTTCAGCAATTCAAGCGACCACGAGAATCGTAAACGCGATTCCGCGCGGCCTGATCAATGCGAAACATGCTTGGACTGCATCACCTGGCGAAGTGCGGCATAATGCTGATCGTGGACGTCCTGGTTGAAGAGCGACCAGGGCTCGGCGCTGGCGAGCAGCGCGGGCACTGCAGCGGCCATCAGATAGCGGAAGTTCCTGAGCTCGGTAGTCGCATCGCTGGTGCGTCCAGCTCCAACAGCCATCTCGATTCGCCGTAGCGTGAGAACGAGCTCCTTCAAGCTGTTGCGCGCAAGGACACGATGCTCTTCGCCACCCGATACGCTGGTGTTCTTCCGGTCGGGATATTGCTCGGTCAACTCGCGCAGCTCGCGGCCGATGGTGTCGACCGCAAGGGCGACCGTGTCCTTGTCGCCGGCGGTAACGGCAATCGCGAGCACGGAAGAGAAGTCGTTGATCTCTTTCAACGTCGCGCCGGCGCCGTCGCGCTCATAGGGCTGCGTGCCATCGCCGACTGCCGTCAGATAGGCGACGAGGTCGCCCTTGTCCTGAGTGGAAAGACCGAGCTGGAACGTCCGGTCGAAATAATCGACGACCTGATTGAAATCGTCGAAGCGGCCGTCGTGAAAATACGGCGCGTTGAAATCCGCATTGCGCAGGGTCGGGGTCTTGAACAGGCCCCCGGAGCCGATGTCGTGCTGCTGGTGATCGACGAAGCCCGACGACGGAACATGGCAGCCAGAGCAACTCAGCGACGGATCGTGCGGGAACGGCTTGGAGAACAGCGCTTCGCCGCGGCGCTCCGCTTCGCTGATCTTGCCGGCCAGGCGTCCCGCAGGACCGAGGCTCGGATTGGGCAGGAAGTCGATGTCCTGGATATAGGCGACGATCGCGTCGAGCGTCGCCGGGGACGGCTCCGGTCCGGCGAACTCGTTGGTGATGACGTTGTGGACGAAGTCCCGCAGCGAGGCGAACCGTCCATCGGCGCCGTAGGGCGCAAGATAGCGCGCGCCGCGCAGGCTCGGAATCCTCACGGGGTCGAACGCCAGATTGTTGGCCTTCGGATTGAACAGTGGACCGGTGGTGTCGAACGTGCCGGGCCGGCTCGACATCTTCGGCATGAAGAATTTCGAGTTGTTGGCTCCGTTGACGTGGCAGGTGCCGCAGCTCACGCCGCCCTGTCGTGCCACCGGGCCGAGGAGCCCCGGTGAATTGAAGGCGAGATCGCCGAGGTTCACGAGGTATGACTTGCGGCCGGTGCGCTCGGACTGGAACACCTCGCGCGGCTTGTCGAGCGCATCCTCATTCAGCTCGGTCGAAACAGGCAGAACGGTCTTGTCGCCGTCGACGGGGAAAGCCACCGCCTGGCCGAGCAGTAGTACAAGGACAGCGAGACCGGAAAACAGCGCGCCCCGACGCAAGTGAAGCGATGTCATCGCGCCTGGGCCTCCAGCGTCGGCCGCTGCAGGCCGAGCTTGGCCGAAGCCCCCTGCAGTGCCACGACCAGCTCCTCGCTGGTACGGCGCAGGTCCGCGATATCGACGTGCGGCAGATAGGGCGTCGCGACGATCGCCTCGAGCTGCTCGATCCGGTTAGACACCATCTCGTCGAGCTTGCCGTCCACCGTGTTGAGCGCGGCGGAGAAGATCGTGTGATACGCGAAATCGATGCCGGCGATGTTGTTGCGCATATCGTCGAGCGAGGTGCCGCTGATGCGCGACTCGCCGCCATCCGCCTTGCTCTCCCCGACCTCGTAGGTGAGCCGCACCGTGCCATCGAGCAGGCCCTGCGGCGTGAGCTTGATGTCCTTGAGCTTGCCGTGAAGATCATTCAGATGCTGCACGAGGCCGGCCACATCGGCGGCGACATCCGTGCTGCCTGCTCCAAACAATCTTGCCTCGATCGCGTGGAACCCGCTGTCCGCGTTCGGCCACGCGTCGATCTGCACATCGAGTTCGGGGACGAAGCCTGCGGTGAACACTTCCGAGCGTTCCCAGCCCGCACGCGCTGAAAGCCATGCCTTCTTGGCGCCGGGCAAATCCGAGGCTGCGGCGCGCTCTTGCAGGGCGCGTGCGCCCGCGAGCGCACTGGCAACGCTCTCGATCAGGTACGGCCGATAGCGTTCAGCTCCGTCCTCGAGCGCGCCGGCATGCGCGTCACGCACCCCGGCCAACGCCGCCAACAGAAGGCACGTCGCCACTCGCATCTTGTACATTGTCCAACCCACTCATCCGCCATGAAGGGCTTCATGGCGTACAGTCGGGCGAACTATTGTCGGTATCCTATGCGGATTTGTGACAGCTCGGACGTTTTGTCGCATCTTTTCTATTTCGACATCATCGTCGACGATCACAATCCTGAAAACTTAGTTCGCTACAACTGATCGATTCAAATCTGCGGTTCAACGCGGATTATTGCGAAACGACATCCACACGCGTCACACCCGTCACGTCACGATGCATCTCGGCTACGAAGGTCTTTATCTTATTGGATCTTATGGGGCGCTTTGCGTGCTCTGCTGCGCTGTCGCGCTGATCGACCTTCGGCACGGTATCATTGCCGATTGGCTCAATCTTGCGATCGCGGCTCTCGGTCTTGCAAACATTGTCGTCACAGACGGCACAACCGCAGCTCTCAGCGCGATGGCGACCGCCTTGCTCGTCGGCGTCCTGTTTTGGCTATTGCAGCGTCTTTACTTCAGGTTACGGCACGTGGATGGTCTGGGCCTTGGCGACGTCAAGTTTCTTGCCGCCGCCACGATCTGGGTCGGCGTTGCCGGCGTGCCGACCTTGCTTCTGATTGCTGCGGTCGCGGCACTTGGCGTCGCGGGTGGCCTGCAACTCGCAGGTCACGAGATGAAGCGTCAGACGTCGATCCCGTTCGGTCCCTTTCTCGCGCTCGGGCTTCTCGCGACGCCGGCCTTTCAGAACTGGCTTGGTCTGAGCTAGAATCGGGATTTCAACCGCAAACGCAATCACTTCTCGCGCCGCGCAGCGAGGGGCTTCTTCTCGGTGCTGATCGGAATGAGGCGGATATCGCCGCTATCCTCGCTCCCGGGGCGCGGCAGCGTGAGCAGCGCCCCTTGCTCGTCCTTCTCCATCGTCACTTCGCGTCCGTTGATGGTGCGGAGTTTCCATCCCTGAAAATCGTCGCCGATCTTCAATCGCAGCGCGGCTTTGGTTGACAGATCGAGAAAGATCCCGAAGCTTTCATCGCCGCCCGCGATCGTGCCGACGAGCGACAGCGGTGGCGGTTCGATCTCGACCTTGCGCGGTGGCGGCGGTGGCGATGGTGTGCTCTCCGCGGGTTCCGCGACGATGGCCGGCGGAGGTCGCCGCGACGGCGAGAACACGGGACGATCGCGTGTGTTGGACAGCGCTTTAAGCGGAATGCCCCATAGCGGATTTGCACTGAGCGGCCTTGGCGTTGGCACCGGCGACGGCACCACCCGAACCGAGGCCACGGGCTCAGACGGTGGCGGCGATGACAGTACGGGCCCGCCGAGCCGGGTATCGTCAAGCGTCCCAGCGTCGAGTGCATCTGCGGCGCGGTCGGGAACGGCAGCCCATGCGGCATGAGCCGAGACCGCGCAGACAATGATCGTTGCGAAGCGCCACTTCACTTGGTGCCTCGCCATTGTCCGGAGACACCGAGCAGCACGCGCAGCTTGCCTGGATCGGCTTGCCCGGCAGTATCGTCGGCGATAGGCTGCACGACCAATTGGTCAATGAACAAGAACGGCATGCCGGCCTCGAGGTCGTAAAGCACCTGTTGCAATTGTGCCTGCTCGATCTCGCAGCTCGCGACCATGCTGATGAAGCCGGCCTTGGCCGGGATGGTGGGGACATCAAGCTGGGTCGACAGCACGTTGCCGCCGGATTTCGCGACCGCGCCCGATACGCGCTGGAGCAGGGTGGCGCCGGCAACGGTGACGGTTGCGCCCTCGAGATATGCCGAGCCGGTCGGCATGACCGGCCTGCCGGGCGCCGTATTGGCCTTCGTTCTCCCCTCCAATTGCGCGAGCATGGCGGCCGATGCCGCAACATCGCTGCGCTGCGCGACAAGATCGGACAGCGACGATATCACGACAAACAACAACAACACGACAAGACCGAGATAGCTCGCGGTCGCGACCAACGGCGATGTGCCGACCGAAGCCAGCGAGCGGGATGCTGCGCTCATGAGCCGGATCCAAAATAGGCGGTGATGTTGGCCTCGACGTGGAACCGCTCCGCGGTTTCGTTTGCCGCACGCGTCGTTGGGGCGAAGAAGGTGGCGCGGGTGAATTGCGGTGACTGCTCCATCAGCCGGATGAGCGATGGTGCGTCCTGGGTCAATCCCACCACCTGCACCTTGGGCCCCTCGATGCGGAGCTCCGTCACATAGGTCGTGTCGGGCAGAACGCGCGAGAGGGCTTCCAGAACCATGACGCTCGACGGCGTCGTTTGCTTGCGCTTGGCCAGCAGGCCGAGCCCGGATGAATCACTGTTGGCGTCGAGGCGCAGCGCCGCGCGGCGCTGCGAGATGCGATGCTGTAAATCATCCTGTTCCGATTGCAGCGCGCCGCCGAGATAGATGTTCAACAGCAGGCATGCCGCGGCCGCGGCCGCTGTCGCGGCGAGGAGAACGCGCAGGAGACGGGAAACATTTGAACCAGCAAGGCCCCGCAGCTTTCGATCGAGCAAAGTCACGTGCAGCGGGGCACCGTCACTCCCGATGGCTGGTGCCGAGACGACGACGGAGGCGCAGCCGAGCGTCTTCGCCAATCGGATCAGGGGATCCACCTTGGCCGCCGAGGTCGCACTGAACGCAACCTCGATGCGATCATTCGCGACAGGCTGCGGCGAAGCCCAGCCGAAGACGGCGTCAGCAACGCTCCACGGCGTCAATCGGTCGACCTGCGCGCGGACCATGCCGTCGAGGAAATCGGCAGCCTGGCCGGGGAAATCGAGCAGGCGGCTGACCACGTGATCCGGTTGCAGCCGCACCTCGATACGGCTTCCGTCCAATGCTGCTTTCCAATCCGCCGACAGCATTGGCGGCAGCGCATCGTGCTCAAGCCGAAACGACAGCGGAGCCGGCAGCGACCCGTCCCGCGACGCCGTAAGGTGTGTCGTGAACGAGCCGTCTGCATTCTCGTCGAGTGCGACGCTGCGCCGGTGCATAAACCGGCCCGCAACGCCGTCAGCGGCCGTCGCGGCCGCGCCGATCCATTGCTCAAACCATTGCCGTGCCTCGGCAAGTACTGCCATCAACTCCTCCCGCGAAGCAGGACCGTATTGCGCGGCTCGACATTGTCTTGCCAGGACAACACGCGATAGGGTTCAACCTTGTCTCCGAGTGCGATCACGGCTTCGGAGTTGGTGCGGCGGCCGTTATGGAACTGGATCGATATCGCGATCCGGTAGCAGGGACTTTGCGCCGTCGATGCCGCGCTTTGCGGGCTGGGCGCGCCAGCGGTGCCGTTTGGTGACGCCGACTGCGCCGCAAATCCGCCCTGCGCGTTCCCCGATGCCTTGTCCGTAGCCGCGACGACTTCCGGCGAGGCGATGGCCGGGTCTATGTCGGGCGTGCCGTTGAACACCGTGACGAAGGGCAGGGCGCGGTCGACCAGGGCAGCAGGAATGCCCGCGACTAATCCCAGTTCATTGACGTGGATGAACAGGCCCTGCCTCGGCGAATAGCCGAGCGCATTGTAACGCGCTGCTTCCACGTTCTCGCTGCCTGGCGTGGGGCGGGTTCGCCAGCCGATGATCCGATCGGCGTATTCGGCGGCTGCGCCCTTGTTGCCGCCGAGCACGGCGAAGAGGCCGGTCAGCATCTCCTTTGACGCGTAGTTCAGGTCGAGGCGGCCGGCCTCGGAGGTGAACGTCACGGCGACATTGGCCCCGTCGAGGGCGAAATGAAACGCGCCGCGGGGCGGCCTTGTCTTCTCGTCGGTCAGCGTCAGCCGATAGGCGGCGAGCTCGACGCCGGCAGACACCAGCGCCTCGGTCCGCAACGACATGTCACTCGCCGCCAACGCCCGTGCCGACGCGGCGAGATAGGCCGAAAAGATGATCGCCAATGACGCCAGCGCCATCAGGATCCAGAGCACGGCAACGATGACGAAGCCGCGGTTGGCCGGGGGTCGGATGATGTTGCCGGTGGCGCCCATCAGGTCTTGTCCTGGTCGCTGGCGCCTTCGGAATTGCGCTTGTCGCTGCAATTACCGTCCGGCTTGGTGCAGTCGCCGGGAACCTGGACATGCACCGTCGCGATGGTCGAGACCGACAGGACGCGCTGGCTTGCAGCGTCGCGCACCGTCAGGCGGATCATCGCCGGCAATTTCTCGGCATCCTTCCACGCGCTTTTCCAGATCCTGTCAGGCCCGGCATAGGCGAAGGACAGGCGATAGGGTGCGCGCAATAGCACGACCGGGCTGCCGAGATGGATTTGTTCGGTCAGCGACAGCCCGTCGGCGAGCGGCGTGAAGCGCGTTTGCGTGCGAACGGTGACGAACTCACCGCGATCCCTGCTTTCGCCGAGCCGCACCACGTCGAGGCCCGGTCCGGCATTCGGACCCACCGAGGTTCGTACGAACATCACGGACAGCTCGGACCCGTCAAACAGCGGCCGGCGGGTGTCGCGATTGGGGGCGACGAACTCCGCCGCGGCGAGATCGGCGCCGATCCGCTCCAGCGCAATCCCGATCAGCTCGCTGCGCTGGATCCTGTCCAGGCCTCTGTTCCAGCTCGGCAACCACTGCGCCGTGATGCTGGCGAGCGCCGACAGCAATAGCCCCATCAGCACCAGTGCGACGATGGTCTCGATCAGCGTGAAGCCGCGCTCACGCGTTCGCCGGTTTGTCCTTGCCGGGGTCATTCCGAAGACCTCGGCATCAGGCGCACGGTGCGGATATCGGACAACGCGCCGCCTGGCGATCTGACGCGAATTCTGACCAGCTCGGGGGCCCAGGGCGCATTGCCCTCGGGCACGGTCCAGTCACCGCCGAGTGCGCTGACGTCGATGGTCCAGCGATAGCCTTCGGCCTGTCCCGTCGAGGTGCCCGACCGCAATTGCGCGCGTGGCGGAATGCCGATCGTCATCAGGGTGCGTGCCGCCTGCATCAGCGCGACGTGCTGCTCCAGGGTCCGCACCCCGCGCGCCTTGCCGCCCATGACTGCGCCGATCGCGACGATCGAGACAGCCACCAGCGCGAGCGCGACCAGCACCTCGATGATCGTGAAGCCCGCATCAGTGCGGCTAGTTGGCGGCGATATCGCGCGCAATGATTTCAACCCTTCCGGTGAGCCAGTTGACGCGGACCTCGAACCCCGCATCGAGCCGCGTCAGCGCGATGGAGCCGCCGCAGGAACCGCCATTGGCAAAGAAACGAATGGTCGATTGCGCGGCCTGGCGCTGGCAGCTCTGCGGTAGGACGGCATCGAACCTGACGTCGTCGGGAATGCGCAGCGTCGTGCGCGAGGAGCCCGAGTGAATCGCGCGGCTCGCCGCGTCGACCAACGTCGCAACGCTGGTGCTGCGCTCAATGGCGGCGTTGCGATCCGCCTTTAGCAGCGTCGCGGTCTGCAAAGCATAGGCCTGCAACCGCGATCGCGACGTCTGATGTGGAATGAATGGCAGCAGCACGGCGGCCATCAGCGCGATAATGGCGAGCACGCACACCATCTCGAGTAGGGAGAAGCCGCGCTGCGTGGCATCGGTCATTGCCGTTATTCATCCCTGGCAGCGGTGGTTTTCTCGAGCGAGATGTCGGCCGAAGTGCCGCTGCCGCCCTCCTGTCCGTCGGCGCCGTAGGAGACGATGTCATAAGGCCCGTGCTCGCCGGGCGCGCGATAGACATAGGCGTGATTCCAGGGGTCGCTCGGGACGTTGCCGCCCTTCAGATACGGGCCGTTCCAGGCCGCAACTACCGGCGTGCGCCGGACCAGCGCGGCAAGTCCCTCCGCTGTGGACGGGAACCGGCCGGCATCGAGATAGAACAGGTCGAGCGCGCTCGAGAAGCTCTGGAGCTGAATGCGCGCCGTCTTGACTTTGGATTCGCTGAGATAGTTGAGAACGCGCGGCCCGATCAGTCCCATGATGAGGCCGATGATCGCAATCACCACCAGCATCTCGACCAGCGTGAAGCCCTCTTGCCCGGGACGCCTGGGCGATCGCGACTGCGCGCGGCTACCTCCCGCAAGCGTGGAAAATGCGCCAATGATGGTGTTGCGTGATATCATGATCGATGTCCCTGCTTTAACCGACAAGCTGCGTGACCGAGAGCAGCGCCGTCATCACCGAGACGATCAGTCCGCCGACGACGGTGCTGATGATGATGATCGCCAGTGGCCCAACGATGCCGACGACGCGGTCAAGGCTGCGCTGCAATTTTGCTTCGTAGAATTCCGCGACCCTTCCCGCCAGCACTGGAAGCTGCCCGGTCTCTTCACCGAGCCGCAGCATGCGGACCGCCATCGGCGGCAGGCTGTCCGCGACGGCAAGCGCCTCCGACAGCTTTCCACCGTGACGGACGCGGTCGGCCGCAGCGGTCCAATTCGCCTCACTTCCTGTCACCGCCATGATGTCGACGAGAATGCGCAGCGCGGCGGTGAGGTTGACGCCGCTACCGAGCAGCACGCCCAGATTACGGCAGAACAGGCTGGCGCGATAAAACTGGAAGGCGCTGCGAATGCCCGGAACCCGCGCGATGGTGGTGACAAGTGCTGCACGCACGCTCGCCTGTCGCAGCAGCCACCATGCAAGGATGATCGTCGCCGCGGCCATCAGGATCGCGGCCGTGGCGTTGGCACGGAGGAAATCCGACACCGCGATGAAGCTGGCGAGCGCCGTATCCGACTTGTCGCCGAAATCGCCGAGCACGCTGGAGAACTGCGGCAGCACGAACAGCAGGAAGAACAGCATCACGCCGGATGCAGCGACCAGCACGAACGCAGGGTACTGCATCGCATCGGTCAGCTTCCGCCGCATCTGTTCGGAACGGGCGCGCTCGGTCCCCAGCATCTCCAGCACGGAATCGAGCGTGCCGGAGATCTCGCCGACGCGTACCAGCGCAACGTACATCGGCTGAAACAGGATAGGGTGATTGGCGACTGCGTCGGCAAAGCTCTCGCCCGTGAGCAGGGCCGCGCGAATCTTGGCGACCACCGGGCGCATCCGCCCGACATCGGCGTCGCCGGACAGGAGCTCCAGGGCATCGTCGAGTCGCGCGCCGGCCTTGAGCAGCAGTGCCAGATCGTGCGTGAAGGTCGTGACCTCCGCAGAGCTCGGTCCGCCGAACACGCTGCGGCTCGATGCGGCAGACGTGCGCTTGTCCTCGATGGTTTCGATCGGCAGGAGCTTGAGATACTCGATTCGGCGCGCGACTTCGGCCATGGTTGGTGCGGAGATCGTGCCGTTCACGATCTCGCCGGCTTGGGTCAGAGCTCGATAGCGAAAATTTGGCACGGCGTCACCGGGCGGTCGCAACGCGGAGGATTTCGGCGGGCGAGGTCGATCCCGCGCGGCACTTGGCGATGCCGTCGTCGAGCATCGTGGTCATGCCCTCGCGGATCGCCATGGCGTCGATCTTCAGCCCGTCGGTTCGCTCTCCGATCAGTTCACGTAGTTCGTTGGACAATTCGAGCAGTTCGAAGATGCCAAGGCGGCCGCGATAGCCGGTTCCGCTGCAGCGCTCGCAACCGCATGGCTCCTGAATGGTCTCGCCGGCACGGAAACCGAGCGCGGCGAGCCTCGGATCCTCGGTGATGTCGGCCGTTGCAAGCGGTCGCGCCGCCTTGCATCGCTCGCACAATTGGCGGACCAGACGCTGCGCGATCACGCCGCGCAGCACCGAACGGAGCAGATAGCCCTCGACGCCGAGGTCGAGCAGGCGCGGCACCGCGGCAGCCGCCGTCTCGGTGTGCAGCGTCGTCAACACCAGATGCCCGGTCAGGGCCGCATGCACCGCGACATGCGCGGTCTCGGAATCGCGGATTTCGCCGACCATGATGACGTCGGGGTCCTGACGAACGAAGGACCGGAGGGCGGTGGCGAAGGTCAGGCCGATCGCCGGCTTGATCTGGGACTGGTTGACGCCGGGAATCTCGTATTCGACTGGATCCTCGATCGTAAGAATCTTGCGACTCGGCTCGTTGAGGATCGACAGGATCGTCGCGAGCGTCGTGGTCTTGCCGCTGCCGGTCGGCCCTGTGATCACGATCATGCCGTGCGGAAGCTTCAACAGCCGCCGCAGCTTGCCTTCGTCGGGCTCCGAGAAGCCGAGCTTTTCAACCACCAGCAAGCCGCGATCCTTCGGCAGGATACGGAGGACGGCGGATTCGCCGTGCTGGGTCGGCATGATCGCGACGCGGATATCGATCTCGGTACGCCCGGCCCGCAGTCGGGCTGCGCCGTCCTGCGGCAGGCGGCGCTCGGCAATATTGAGATTGGCGATGATCTTGATACGGGAGACCACGGCCTGGGGCAGGACGCCCGACAGCGCCACGACCGGCCGCAGCAGGCCGTCGATTCGCAAGCGGACCGTGAGCCCACCGGCAGACGGCTCGATATGGATGTCGCTGGCGCGAAGTTCGACCGCTTTCTCGATCAGGTCGTTGACTGCACGGACCACCGGCGCGCCGCTGGCGAGATCGCGCAGGCTTTCGATATCGTCTTCGCGCGGGAGTGCCGTGGCCGCTTCGGCGGCCTGGGCCTCTTCGGCGCTGAAGCTCTTGTTCAGAACGATGGCGACATCTTCCGATGACGCCACCTTCATCGTGATGCCGGCACCGAGCACGATCTCAGCGGCTCGCTGGGTTGCCTGGTCGGTTGGGTCGGCGACAGCGAGGGTCGTGGTTCCATCCGCTGCCCGGCACGGATAGACCATGGTCTCGCGCAGGAAGCGCGGCGAGAAGGATCCGACCAGCGTCTCAGCCGCCGTCATCTCCTGGAGGGTGATGCGATCGAGCGCGAAGAAGCGCGCGGCCGTCTCGGCAAAATCCGCCGGCGAGAGGCTGGTGACCTCCCACAGCTTCAATTGGCGATGGTCGATGCCCTGTCCGCTGCGATCGGCCGGCCCGTCGGCCGGCATAAGCTGGTTGTTCTGACGGAGATAATCCACGAACCGAGCGGACAGATCGTTGGCCATTCCGTTGTCCCGCCACTCTATCCTGGATCAGCGCGCGCTTTAGCGTTGGGCTCCCGTCAACTGCATGCTTATCGATCCGAAGTGTGACAGCTGTGCGAAGTCGCATCGTCCGTCCTGCTCAACAAACTTTGAGACGGCATCGCAGGTACGGGCGATTTCACGAGCGGTGTGATGCGAAGTGCAGGCCACGAACGGCAAGGTCGCGAACGACAATCATGTAAACAATTTATTTCTGTCATGATCGATCGCTAAGAGTCCGCCAAGGCAGGATCGATCGTCAAAAGCAATCGAACAACAGCCAGCCAGAGCGAAGGGCTTTCATGCAACGCGTAGGCACAATGGGCCGCCGCCCGATCATTCGTGGCGGCCTTGGAGCCATGTTCGTCTTGTCATCGCTTGTGTTGCTGGCGTCCTGTAACTCTGCGACAGTCGGCGATGCAGGCGTCGACGCGGCGCAGCTCGACGTCTCGGACAAAGTGCGTTCGCTGGACCTTCTGCCGCGCCAGACCCAGCCGGTGAACGCATTGGCGGCAACGACCGGCGGCCAGGGCGGCAGCAACGTTCGCGCGGCGATGTATGAGGGAAGTGAAGTCACGGCCGTGGCGGATGATCGGCTGCGGCCGACGCCGAACGGCAATGGCTTCGACCTGAATTTCGAGAACACGCCGGTGGCGACCGTCGCCAAGGTCGTGCTCGGCGATATCCTGCACGTCGGATACACGATCGACCCGCGCGTACAGGGCACGGTGAGCCTGGTATCGGTTCGCCCGGTGCCAAAATCCGACATGGTCTTCGTGCTGGAGAATGCGCTCCGCCTCAGTGGTGTCGTGCTGCTGCATGACACCACGGGCTATCGCCTGACGCCGCTCGGTGACGCGGTCGGTGGTGGCCGCGTCGACGAAGCGGCGGCCAATCCCGAGCCAGGGTTCGGGATCTCGGTCGTTCCCTTGCAATATGTCTCGGCGCAGACCCTGATGAAGCTGACCGACAGCTTTGCCACGCGGGCCGGTGCGATCCGCGCCGACACGACGCGAAATCTGCTTCTGATCCAGGGCACCGGCGCGGAACGCCGCACCGCCGTCGACACGGTGCTCAGCTTCGATGTCGACTGGATGCGTGGCCAATCCGTCGGCATCTTCCCGATCTCGAGCGGCTCTCCGGCGCCGGTTATAGCCGAGCTGGAGAAGATCGTCGATTCCGGAGAAAATGGCCTCAGCCAGAATGTCATCAAGTTCATGCCGATCACGCGCCTCAACGCGGTGATGGTGGTGACGAAGAAGCCGGAGATGCTGCGCACGGCCGCGACGTGGATCAAACGTCTCGATCGCAACGACACCGCGCGAACCACGGTTCACGTCTACCGCGTCAAGTACGGCGATGCGCGCCAGATCGCGCGGGTTCTGACCGACATGTTCCTCGGCGGATCGTCCGGCAATTTGCTCGACAGTGCAGACAGCCAGGTCGCGCCGGGGTCCGGTACCGTGGCGACCTCGAGTGTCGCCGACCGTTTGTCGCTCAACGGCAATTCGAGCTCGAACATGGGTGGCTTTGCGTCTCGCGGCAATTCGGCGACAGGCGCGACGGGGCAGGGCATTGGTGCCGCGGGGCAAGCGAACGCTGCCAATCAGGGCCAGGGCAGTAACGCCGCGCTCGACAGCGGTCGCGGCGCCGGCAATGGCCAGCCAGTGATGCAGGACGTGCGGATCACGCCCGACACCGTGAACAACAGTCTCCTGATCTATGCCGACCAAGCCAACTATCGCATCATCGAGGCGACGCTGCTCCAGGTCGACGTGCCGCAGCTCCAGGTCGCCATCGATGCGACGATCGCCGAGGTCACGCTGAACAACACGCTGTCCTATGGCGTGCAGACCTATCTCACAAGCAGGAACCTCGGACTGAAGCCGAACACCGGTTCGGTCCTCAATACGAATGCCACTACTGCTCCCGCAACCGTTACGGACGCAACGACTGGTGCCGCCTCTGTCGCAGGCTCGGTCACCAATGCCTTCATCAACCGGGCCTTTCCGGGTTTCAATTTCCTGATCGGTTCCGAAACGCAGCCGAGCCTCATCCTGGATGCGCTGCACGCCGTCACCAGCGTCAAGGTGCTTTCCAATCCTTCGCTCGTCGTGATCAACAACCAGGTCGCGACCTTGCAGGTCGGCGACGTCGTTCCGGTGTCAACCGGCAGCGCGACGGTCCTGACCACGAGCAACACGGTGGTCAACACCATCGACTATCGAAACACCGGCATCATCCTGAAGGTCTCGCCGCGCGTCAGCGTGAACGGCTCGGTGCGGCTCGACATCGAGCAGGAGATTAGCAATGTGCCCGCGACCAGCGCGAACAGTCTGACGCCGACGGTTTCGGAGCGGCGTGTCAAGAGCCAGATCTCGGTCGTCAATGGTCAGACCGTGCTGTTAGCCGGCCTGATCAGCGAGCAGCAGAGCGGCTCCCGTAACGCTATTCCGGTGCTGGACCAGATCCCGGGGCTTGGCGATGCCTTCGGGCATCAGAGCAACGCCACCCAGCGCACCGAGCTGATCATCTTCATCCGCCCGCAGATCATTCGCGACGGTTCCGACGCCCATGTCGTCGCCGAGGAACTTCGATCGAGACTGCGCGGCAGCATCGCCACGACATCGACTAATGCGCCTATTACCACCAGCTTCCACTGAGCCGGACGGGCCGGCGATCCCTGCGTTTGCGCCGCGGGCGCCGCTCTGTGTCCTGCTTGCGCTTGTGCTTCTTGCGGCGACGACGTCCATCGCAAGCGCCGATAGTGTCGCGCCTGGACCGGCCGCCTTCCATCGCGGCGACTATGCGCGCGCCGCCCGGAAGCTTTCACCGTCCGCCGAGCGCGGCAACGCGAGAGCCTTCGGCCGGCTCGGTTTCAGGTACGAGCATGGCTTCGGCGTCCCGCAGAATTATGACGCCGCCGCCGATCTCTATTGCCGCGGGGCTGAGCAGGGAGACCCGTTCGCGCAAGCCATGCTTGGCCTGATGTATGACAAGGGGCACGGCGTTCCCGAGGATTTCGTGCTCGCCTACAAATGGCTCAACCTGGCGGCTGCCCGCGCAGGCGGGCGACAGCGAGAGGCCTATCTTAGGTTCCGGGACGCGGTCGCATCAAAGCTCTCCCGCAACGAGATCGTCGCCGGCCAGAAGCTTGCATTGAGATGGGTAGCCGTGCGCTCCGTGCCGGAGCCACGCCCGACTGGCCGGTAGCGACTGCCGTGGCAATCACGTAAAACTCTCGGCCGCGGCCGCATCGCTGAACCGAAGTTCCCGCCCGTGACGAGATTCATCAGGTTATTCGGGATATGATCGAGATAGATCTCCCAATTGGCGATGCCATGAAACAGCCAGTTGCAGATCGCGTCCTTTTGGCAGTAGATAATGCAGGGTGACCACATACACCCCCATCCCACGTTTGGCTGTGATGCGTGCGTGTCGGCGATCAGAGACGCACGTGTCTTTCCCCCGTTCGGCGAAACGTGTCGTTGGCATCCCTTGCCGGCAGCCGCCGTGCTGCATTCGATATTGATGGGCCCGCCTCTGCTGTCGGAACCGCGCCCTGCCCTTCGTCTTGAATCTGTCCGAACTGGAGTTCTGCGTACCATGGCCCCGCGCGCCAACTGGAAAGGCTTCTTGCGTCTGTCGCCGGTGGCACTCTACCCGGCGACATCGGAATCCGAAAAGATCTCGTTCAATCAGCTCAATCGAGCGACCGGCCACCGGATCAAGCACGTGAAAGTCGATGCCGACACCGGCGACGAGGTGGCGAGCGAGGACATCGTCAAGGGCTACGAGTCGAAAAGGGGCAATACATCGAGGTCACCAAGGAGGAGCTCGACGAGTTGGCCCTTGAGGCGACCCGCACCATCGAGATCGATGAGTTCGTTGACAAAGCCGACATCGACCCGCGCTACCCGATCCGACCCTACTATCTCACGCCAGACGGCAAGATCGGTCACGACGCCTTCGCCGTGATCCGCGAGACTATCCGCGAAATGGACAAGGTCGCGCCCTGAGCCCGGTCGGAACCAAATTCCCGTCACGTTCTTGCGCGTTGGATCATCCATACTCAAGGTCGGCCTGCATCCGAAGGCAACACGCTTTCGCGCGACGATGGAACGCGTCGCCAAGTCGCGCGCGATCTTCTGGGGCGATTATCAGGCCCTCGTCGACCCGTTGAACTTCTACAAAAGCCGGCCAATGGCCGAAATGGGTTTGTCGACGGAAAACGAAGCGACCGTCAGGATCGTGAGATTCAGCCGAATGCCCGACGACGACATCTATCGACGCATCCGTTTCCACTTCTTCCGCTTGCACAACCAGTTCGTCAGTGGAAATGATAAGCGAACATCGTACGATTACTTCATGCTCACATGCGGACCTGTTTCAGCCAAATCCCAGACGCTCGCCCCGGATGGCGCCGTGTCGATGATCGCTGAGGAAGGAGGACTTATTGCGAGCGCGGCGCTGCCAGAAGGCGATCTGCCAGGTCGCCCGGGCGCGGCGGCCTAATTCAAATGATGCCCACGATCTCGAGAATCATTTTCGTTGCCTGGCGATCGGCTGGTATCTCATACGCTACAAGTACGCGCGGCGTTCCCGTCGTGCGAGGATTGTGCGGAGCGCGCGCGGCCCCCTGGAAACTGCGCTCTTGCTGATATCTCTTTCGGGACTTGGACTTGTCCCGCTCGCTTACGTGACGACAGGAATACCTCATTTCGCAGCTCACAGCTTTATCCCTCGCTGGCTTGGCTAGGGTCTCTTTGCGATCGCGGCTTTGGGCGTGTTCCACCTGGCGCACCGTGCACTCGGCCGGAATTGGTCGGTAAGTCTCGACGTGCGGGAGAACCATGAGCTCGTGACGGAAGGGTTTTACCGGAGAGTTCGGCACCCGATATATTCGGCATTTTGGCTGTGGGCTGTCGCCCAGGCATTGCTGCTGCCTAATTGGATTGCCGGTTTCGCGGGCTTGGCCGGGTTCGGGATCTTGATCTTTGGCCGCGTCGCAGGAGAAGGGCGAATAATGCTGCAGACGTTCGCCGACAGCTATCGCGAGTATATGGCGCGGATCGGCAGGATTTTCCCATCAATCCGTTAAAAGCGTGCCCCGTCTGCAACATTTGCCAGAAAAGAGATCGCGCGACTGCCTCATGGGCCTCTATTTGTTGCGTGGGTAGAACGTCCGGCTAGGCTCAGAATCGGTAAGGCTAGTAGGCAACTTCAGGGGAGATTTGATGCTGAAATTCGTAATTGCGGGTGCTGCGTCTTTGGCTTTGGTGGGAGCGGCAGTTGCTGCCGATCTGCCTCGTCCGCAACCCGTCGTCCAGACCGCGCCGGTTGGTAAATATCCCGTCGGCAAAACTCCAGTCGGCAAATACCCGATCGGCAAGGCTCCGGCGCCGGCTCCGTTAGTCACCAAGGGTTAAGCCTGCGGATTCAAGCGCCTTCGGCCCGTCGGGGTCGGAGGCGTTCACCTCCGATAAGCGGACTAGTTGTTGCTTGGGCTGTGTTGGGCCCAAGAGGGGGCGGACGTGGCAAGAGTGATCTGGGAATACCGCGATCTGCGATTGATTGTCGGAATCGCAATCTTTGCGGCTTCCGTGGGAAGCGCTGGTGCGCAGCAACTCATGGCGCGCGCTGATCTTCAGCAGCGACCGGACACTGCCCCCAAGGTTTCAATTAACTCCGCTACGAAAACGGCCGCGGCTGCGCCAAGCAGCCCGCCAACCACGTCGGATGCAAAGCCGGCCCGGGGATCTTCAGTTAAAGGACCCTACTACGTTGATTTTCGTGCCCGCACTGCTGCATCCTACGGACACGCATTTGTCTGGTACGGCAAGACGAGCCAAAGGGCGGTCGAAGTTGCCGGCCTGCATCCAGCAGGTGACACGGTGCCGTACGTATTGGGACATCTCATGTTTGTGCCTTCTGAAACCGGCGCGAGCTACGGTGACCTCGATGAGCAATATTTGACAGCCAGCTATCGAGTCTACTTGAATGAGGCTGACGCCAAAAAGGTATTTGCTTACATCAAGCGTCTTCAGGCGAACTCGCCGGTGTGGAACGCGGGAACAACCAACTGCACCAATTTCATCGGTCGCATAGCGAGTTTTATGGGTTTGAAGGCTCCATTCCATTTGTTGAAGCCTGAAGAATACATAAACAAACTCAGAGCGCTAAACGGTGGACGTCAAACGGTGCAATTGGCTGGCGACCGGTAGACCCGGGATACTCATTCAGGCGCTATGACTAGCCGCTCCTCGCAAACCGACGTGACCACCTCCAGTAGCGCAACGACGCGCTCCGGATGGTGCTCCGGAGCCGACCCTTGGCACTGCGCAGGGTGGCGGACCCATTGCTCGACAAGCTTGCTTGCATTCACGAGTTGATTGATCGGCTGGATGAGAAGCCCGCGCAGGTCATTGATCGTCGTGACGTGCCGCTAGAAGAGCTCAGTGACGCTGAGCTGTACCGCATCGCGTTTGGTGGCGAGTTTCATGACGAGGCGCCGAAGATGCCGCTGATCCCGCCGGCAAACGTCAGGTCGGACGATCCGAGTTAAGCCCGCCCAGGTCGTCGCCTGACAAGCGCAGGCGACTGAGCAGCCGGATCACCTGAGTGGCCTGCCATTTTCCGCCTCGCGCGGTCGCGACTCCGCGGTCATTCAGGATCACCGAAATGCGCTTGGCGGGCAGGCCGCGCAGCGGCTAGATAATCGAGCGAAAGTACTCCGCGTGCACATCAGCCTCCGCTTTGCGCGCCTCTCCAATTCCGGCATTCCCGAGCTTCTGCCCGCGGGCCTTAGCCGCAGCGAGCGCCTTTCTGGTCCGCTGAGCGATCCGCTCGTGCTCTTTCTCGGCGACCGCAGCATGAATGTGCAGTATGAAGGGTCCACGTCGGGCCCGAGCTCGGTAACGATGAAGGGGATCCGCTGGACCATCAGACCGCTGATGAAGTGTACGTCGCGGCTTAAGCAGTCCAGCTTGGCGATGATGATCGGCGCCGCGCCCGCTTTTCCACCCTTGCCGAGCTTGCGGGCGAACTTCATGGCTGCTGCGAGCTCACGACGGCGCTCCAGCGCATCCGCGCCTCGGCCAGTCTCCACCTCACGGTATTCGGCCTCTCTTCTAAAATCACCATTCAGCCGGGCGATCTTCAATAGTTCAGACGTATCAACTTCATTCGACATGGGGCTGGCTTCTGCGTTGAACCGGCACCCTATGAAGCGCTGTTTTGCCCGACCGCACAAGCTGCAATTTCGGTAAATCAAAATCTTTTGCGGTCCAGCCATATAAAAAAAAGCGAGTCCACGGGTTAGACACGACGTGAGCTGATGGCCGTCGCTTCAGTTAACGCAGTGCGGCGATATGTCAGAAGTTGGGGCTAGATCCGAATTAGCTGGCCAATCGAAAGAATTACGCGATTGCGCCTCAGCGGCAGCGGCCTTGTTGGCGAAGTCCAGCCAACGCAAATGTTAGCAGTATCGTTGGACCCCTTGATCTGTATCAAGTCTGCTCTACTGAACGTTGGCGCAAAATTGCGAATGGATACCAGTTACGGCTTCATTGCGAGACGCCAGGGGGCACGTTACGTGATTGGGCGGCTTTCCCCAAGAATCTCGTTCACCCATCGCCTTTAAGGAGATCGACATGGAGCAGATTCTAATTAATCTCGTTGCAGGCGCCGTTGGCGGCTTTGGCGCTGGCAAATCATCTCCCACATTTGATCTGGGCACGGCTGGAAACGTAATCTCAGGTCTGGTCGGAGGCGGGCTACTCGGGCAGATCGCTACCCTGTTGTTGCCTTCTGTACTGGCAGCAGCACAATCAGGCAATCTCAGTGTGAGCGGTATTGTTTCTCAAGCGGTCGCAGGCGGCGCAGGCGGCGCCATACTGACCGCGATCGTCGGTGCCATAAAGAACAAGGCGGCGGCCTGACTTTCAGCGTAACAACCGTTCCAGATGGCGCAGAAAAATTTACCTACTACGATCAGCCCGGAGCTGGGAGGCAGATCGGCGCGATCAGTTGCCATGCCCCCAGAGCTCTGGAAGGACAATGTACATGGTCGGCAAGTTGCTAAATCGGCGCGCATGATCCAAAGCAAGCTCGCGGCCAGCGTTGGCACCAGTGGTCCGACCTCACAATCCATTGGCAGGGATGGGCGAAGGCAACATGGTTTGATTGGCTTGGCCGGTCCCGGAGCGAGATGCCGCAATCGATGCCCGTAAGAGCCAAGCAACAGCAAGTAACCGCTCTGTACCTGCGCTTCGCGCGATGTTCGCTTTTAGAAAATCCTTCTCCTAAGCGCAAGCTGGATTTCGCGGAGTGAACCGCGAACCAATTGTGGCGATGGGAAATAATTCTCTACGAATGGTGGGCAGAAGCTAACTGCGCGCAGAACGTCTTGATGGCAGCCCGCTGTGCCTCCAGGTCGAGACCACTGCGGCCTTGCTTCAGTTTCAAAACGCGGACGTAGGAAACTGCAGGTCGCATGAAAGAGTTATCCTCCCGAGTAATATACCGGATGGACCCGCAATTCGGAATCCGCTTTCGGAAATGCAATTCGTCGTGCAATGACTCGCGGCTCGTCGCCGAGCACGATGACGCGTTTGCAAGCGTGGGGCTGCAAGATCAGACCAGCCCAAGATTTCTGACCAAAGGGGTGGGGGAGGGAAAAGTGTGTCACGCCTTCTCTCCATGCCGGTGCGACGCAGTTGAGACCGGTAGTCTCTGCGCAGGCGGCGATCATGGACTATGGTGGCCATCGACCTCGCCCACGTCACCAACATCGACGTGGCCCGTCTGCACCTCGTTGAGGAGGCCTGCCACGTCGGCGTCGGGCGCGGCCGACGACGAGATTGTACCAGGAGACAATTGCCTCGTCGCACGAACATCGACCTTACTAGCATTGCGTGGATGACCAGCGCCTCCGCGCCTCGATAACGGTCCCGGCCCCCAAATCTCAGCCCCCAAGTCCGGGACCGTTGTTTTGGATACTGGAATTGATCAAGTGGATTGGTAATCGCGCCTTCGGTTTTCTGCTCGCCATCTTGGCATGCTGGCGCGCGGCACTGGCCTGTCCGCGCTGCGCACGCGAAGCCTCCCGAGAAAATGCCAAGCGTGGACGATCTCTAGGATGTTCTCACTTGACCTGTGAACAATGCGGAAAGACCAGTGACATCGCAGGATGGCGGCTGCAGGGACTTTCGGCCGAAGCTTCGGAGCCGCTTATCCGATGAGTTCTGTGCGCAGCTTGCGAGGTCAGAGCGGCAATCGTCCCTGATCCTCGGACCAGTCGATGATGTCGAAGAACATTCCCCGATTGAGCATTTCGGCTTCAAGATTACCCGCGTGCTGCTTCCAATCCGCCGTCTCCCGAACCCGGAAGCGGGGAGCCTGCCCGGCCGCCTTTTGCGCGTCGTCAGATGCCAAGGCTCCGCGAACGCTCTCGTACATCATGGTGAGGCTGTCGTTTGTGAACGCGCGATAATCCATACATAGCCCGAAAGGCCTTCGCCGGGCTGAGGTCAGCGACGCCTCCCAATGTGTGAGTTTTAGGTGTCGATGCGCTGGTCGAGGTGATAATGGCGCGGAGCCCGTTAACGGGCCGTGCATGCTCCCGCGGAGCATTGCCTCCATGAACGGTCGCGGCAGAATGACTATAGTGAGGCCAACACGCGATGACTTGGCGATGTCTGAGATACTTCTGACACCTCGCGAGAAAAAATTATTGAGGCGTCTCGCTGCCGGGAAGACGGATAGAGAAATTGCTGCAAAGCTCGGCGGAACTGCCAAGCAGATCGCGGAGCAACGAGTTCGTCTCCTCGGCAAACTTCGGATAGCGTCCGAGGCTGAGATTACGGCGGCGGCCCATCGTCTGCCGGAATGGCGGACCTATCGAGGCATTACCTAATTGCTGAGGATCAGGACGGAGCAGGCGGCGACGGTGAAAACGCCCGCCGCAATAGCTGCCACCCGCACGATCAACTCGCTGCTCTCCTGCGGCCGTTCAAGGCATTCAGCTATTGAGCGGCTCTCGTAACCGCGAGCCCCGGCAGCGCCGACCAAGTAAGAATGAGTCATCAAGGCCGCTGGCAGAAAAGACTATGTGGAGCGTAGGCACCCTAGACGATTTCGACGCCCGGCTCACTGCCGGGGCCTACCCAATCCAAATTATCCTTCCTCATTCGAATGCCACGCACTATGGCACCTTCGACGATGAGCCAGACATTGGGCGACAGGCCTTCCCCGATGACGACTGTGGCATCCTGATCAGGAAGCCTTTGCAGCGTCTCCACAAGCTCTCGCACCTTCATGGCCGTCATCCAGCACGCGGAACTCTTGCTATTCTTTTTCGACTTCTGCGAGCTAGCAATTGGCCGTTGGTACAACCTCGCGACAGCCTACGGCTTCCTGCCCCCTTACACCGCCTCTCAATGAGGCTCTTCGCAGCCGGGTGGGGTGCAATGAAGCAACGTCAGCCGCGAAGAGCTACCCCGCTCTGGGTGTGGTTCGCACTCGCTCTCGTGGCTTGTGGCATCGCGGCTTATGCGACCGGCTACCTTAGTCTTCGGAAATGACGAGGGATCCGGTCGCCGTAAGGCGGGTGACAACGCCGTCAGTCCAGTCCGGTGGATGCCCATCCGCTCGGCAAGTGCCACGAGTTCGGCCAATGACTGAACCTGCGTTTTCTCCATCACCCGTGAGCGATGCGCCTTGATAGTACGTTCTGTACAGCCCAGCACGTACCCTATCTGCTTGTTGAGCTTGCCCCGAGCTACAAGTTCGAATACTTGCCGCTCTCGCGGCGTCAATGCAGCCAGACGAGCGCGATCCGCATCCAACTTGCCCTTTTTGGCACGCGTGACTTCGTAACGTGCGAACGCACCATCAATTGCGCGAAAGAGGTCGTCGGACAATGTTTGATCAGAAAGTCTTCCGCGCCCGCCTTGATGGCCTGCGCCGTGGTCTGGATGTCGAGACGGCCGGTAAGAAATATAATCGGCAACGTCGAACCGAGTTCGTCCAATCGAGCTCGCAAGGTCGCGAGATCGAGGCGCCGATCTTGGTCTCGATCGGTCGGGCTCAAAGGCAGGGTTCGTTGGAGGCCAACAGGCCAGCGTGCAGGTGGCGTGTCAGACGGGCCGCCACCGATGTTGCGCATCAACAATATACGCCCCAAGGCTGCGGTGGAGTTCCACCAGATCGGGACGGCGCTCCTCGCGGCGTTGATCGAGCGCCGGTCGGAGGTCGATCTGGAAGTCTTAGAGCGGGGCCGTGCCCTATTTGGTCGCGACGCAGGCGTCGAAGGTGCTGCGACTGACGCACCACCTGCCTTGCGCGCACTAATTTGCCAAGGCTTCCGCGCGCAGGGTTTTCGAGAAAAAATGGACGCTCACAGGACGTCGTGGGGAGCAGAGTAGGAGCCGCAGTAGGCAAAGTTTTGCCCACGCCCCCCGTTACTTCCCCCATTCTGTAACGCTTAATTACGAGAAAAGTAACGCTCAATTCCTCGAAAAGTAACGCTGAATTTGGGCGTAGTGATCTCGAAACGTTCGTTACAGAACTCGGAATTGAACGTTACATTTCGCGAATTTGGCGTTACCTCCGCTGAGTGATCTTTTTAGGTCAGTCGGTCTGCGATGTGGACGGGCGCGCTTGTCACGGTAGCGGCTGTTGCGGAGGCGTCAGTCATCCTGACGATTTGGATTAGCTTGAATTGGTTGCGCTACCCGTGCGCGACGGAAGGTGCTGCTCGTCCCTACCTTGCCCGTAAAAGAATGGGGCTACGAGATGCCTCGGAGTACCCGAGATCTAGCGTCCCCGTTTGCCTTAAGCCTCTCTCCTCATTTGCGCGGCGTGGCGCGCGTGGGGCAGGGGACCAGGTCGTGAACTGCCGTAGAACCCGGAGCCTCCTGGAGTTCTGTTCCCGCCGACGTGGAGGCGGCTGCCATACGGAGGACGATTTGAGCCGGCTCAACTGCCACGGGGATCGAGTACGCTTGGGCGTTCGTTGTTGAGGTGATCATCGCACGGGTGCTGCCAGTTTCGTTTCGGGGCAACGGCCTCAAGATCACCACGGCGGGCTCGTTTGGCGCTTCTTGATGATGCAGCACAAAGATGCTACACAATCGCCGTGTCGACCTGATTTTCTTCAGTCTTTTCAGTTGTGTAGCTGTGGTAGCCACGGGCCGAAATCTGGCTGGGTACCCTCCCGCCCCAGCCAGCTGATATTGCCCGTCAAATCGCCTTCTCCGTTGCTTGTTTGGAACTGGCGCAGTCCGCTGCCTGTTGAAGGGATATCGGGCAGCGACGGCGGCACGGTGAGGCCGCTGGCGATTGATGATCAACTCGGCGTTTGCGGCTTGCTGCTGTTTGATGATGGGACGCCTGAGGCTTGCCGTTCCTTCGCTTCGTAATATTCAGCCGAGAACTTGATGGACCATCGCGCGAAGAACGAACGCAATTCCTGAGTGGGCTTCTCGACGCCGAGATGTTCTGCGACATGGGCCTCACGCAACCACCTCACCGCCGAAGTGAGGCCGGCGGTGCGCTCGAGCCTCTCGACCGCCGCAGTCCCGGCGATCTCTGCCTGCCGATAGCGAAGGCCGACCTTTCTGATCACATGCACGCGCTTGATGATGTCGTAGCCCTTGAAGACGAGCTGAACGAGCGGGTGCTTTCTAGCCTGCGGCCAGGCTGCCGGATAGACCGGTAGCACCAGAAGCTTGCTCTTCGCGATGACCGTTGCGAGCGGATGCAGGAGTTGCATCCAGGCTGGCCAGGACGTGACCTTGGCAAACAATATCGCGTGCATCGCCGTTGCCGCCGCGAAAGAGATCGGCAGCCAAAGCACCGCGCACAGGATCACGAGCAATGCGGCGGTCGGCGTGAGATGTCGGCATGTTCTGAACACCCATGCCATGCCGCCTTCAAAGGCATCATGCACCGCTTGCTCGAACGCCCGATAGCTGATCTTCCGCCGGAACCACAACCAGTTTCGGCGAATCGACCGACCCCACTGCCGACGCTTCGCCGCGGAGAGGGGAAGGAAGCGCACCGCGCCATCGATGACAGTCACGATGACATCGCCGACAACCCTGGCCGCGAACAGTGGAAGCCAGACAATCTGCATTGCAAAAGGGAAGGCGTAGTCAAGCATCCGCATCAAGATCGAAAGAACGAAACGCAGGATCTTGTTCGTGGCGAGCGCGACGACAACGAGCGGGATGATGATCACATCGTCCAGCGCGCCGCGAAAGCGGCTTTCCTCGGTCCATGCCGGGTGACGACCATCGGTCACGGTGCAACGTCCGGGCTGAGTGCCCGCTCAAATTAGCATATTGCGAGCTCAAGAGGTGGCTTTGCTCAAGCACAGCCCAGTTCGCATGACCCGCGTTAACCCTGTCTCTGATCTTGTCCCGTAGCCGCGCCGGCCGGTTCACTTCTGCCGCCAAGCCGCCTCATTGGCTGTCTGCAATTGGTCTCCGATTACCGGGGGCTTATTTTCGGCAGGCTTTGAACGAGGCTTCTCGTTCGGAAAGCGTGAAATCAGATGAAAGCGGCTCTGATCCTCGTTGGCTTGGGTACGCTCGCGGTGATGGAGCTCGAGACATCGCCGCGCATGACAAAGCCTGTGAACGAGCCGCCCGTTCAGGCGCCCGTCGGGTTGCACGCCTCACGCGATACGTTGACGACGGCAGACCGGCTCGAAATCCCGCACATGCAATTTGAAGCGCCTCGGCAGCCCGCAGATTCACGCGGCCACGGTATCAATTGAGCGGCGTATCACCTGGCGCACCTCCGCATTCGACAGGAACAAGTCGTGGTTGATAACGCCCCAGCCTGCGTCGGAAGCATCGATCACGCGCACCCCGAGCCCTTCGATGGCGGTCTTCTCGGCAGCGCCGACCCGTGTCATCCCACCAGCGATTTGCCCCGACAGCGCCAACGCGCGGTCGTTCGTTGCGGCGATGACGGTGATCTTGCGCGAAAGCGGACCGATTCGGTTGATCGAGGACGAGAACACGTCCATGTCGATATCCGGCGCGGCGAACACCACGGCGCCGATCCTACCCGCAACGGTGTCACCATATCGCGCATAGAGCTGGCGCAGGCTTTCGAGCGTCAGCATGGTTCCCATGCTGTGCGCGACGATGTGGACGCGGCCGGCGCTCGAGGTCGTAACGACAGACCCCAGCACGCGTTCGAAGCCATCGCGGGACCACATTGCGCTGTCGCGGTCATAGGCGTAGTCGAAAAATCCAGCCTTCGAGGGCCAGGAGAACACCATCGTCTGGCCGCGGAACCTGATGCCATCGGAGAGATGCGCGGCATCGAGCGCCGCTGTCTCGAACGTCTGTTTGAAGCCGTGCACGTAGATCAGAACATCTGGTCCGCCGCCGGCCTGCGCGACAAGACTGCCGACATCGCCCGATACCGGCTCGACCCCATCAAGACGCCAATCGTCAAGTCCGGCTGCAGCGAGCGAGAAACGGCTGTCGCCAGGCGCCACAAGCTTCGCTCGTGCAACGGTCATCGTAGAAGCCCGCTCCGGCCCGAACCACGGCTTCGCCCGAGCGCCGCTCACTGGCTTGCGCGTGGTTACGACGAGCAACGTAGGGTCGACCGAGAGCGACGAAGCGTCGTAGCGTGCGCCGGTAGCACCCAGGCTGGCGCATCCGCCCAGCGCGACGACGCAGGCTGAGGACGCAAGCCCGCCAAGGAGTGCACGGCGGGACGCAATCATTTCGTGTTGTACTGAACGTTGGACGATCACGCAGAACCTTTGGGAACTGCCCCCTGGAGGAGCCCGCCCCCCTGCGCGCGTTCCTGGATGATGATGGCGGCGAGAATAAGGGCGGGTCGCGCCACGCCGCTTGTTCCAAATGCGGATTGAAATAGTTGAACAATCAAACTGATCTTGGTTCCGCAAGTCGGAGGTTCGATCCCTGCCGCCCCAGCGAGATCGCAGCCCGGCGGATGCGCCGGGCGGCCAGCGGGATAGGGCGAATTCAGGACTTCGTGGGGCTGCGGACCGCCGCACCGGGATCGATCGTCTGCGACGGTAGGCGGCGTTCGGCGGGGCGCGCGACCAGCAGATACAGAACCAGAGCGAGCAGCGACGTTGCCGCCATCACCGCGGTCATCGACAGCGCGGTCCGTCCGTCGAAGCGAAGCGCGACCAGTCCGCTCGATATTGCGCCGGCGGTCAGTTGAATGCTTCCGGCGGCGGCGCTGACGGCGCCCGCGATCTCGGGGAGACGCTGCATCGTCGCACTCATCACGTTCGGCACGCTGAGCCCGAAGCCGAGTGCGACCGCCATCAGCAGCGCAACCACGAATGACGTGGGCATCCAGCCCGCCAAGGTCATCGCGAGCAGGGCGGTGCTGGCGGCGGCCGACAGCGTCAGCCCGGTTGCGAGCATGCGGGCGGACTCTACGCCGCGTCGGCCGAGCTGGCCGTCGAGAAAGGCGCCGACCATGACGGCCCCCGAGCATGCGCTGAAGATCAGGCCATATTGCTCGGGGCGCAGTCCGACGGCGCCGACGAAGAACAGCGAGGCGCCGGTGACGTAGGCAAACACGGTCGCGCCGCCCGCGGCGCCGACCAGGATGAAAGGCAACGACACCGGATGCGTCAGCACCTGGCGGTAGCTGTCGATGACGGCCGAAAGTCCCAGGCGGCCGGAGAAGTCGGTCGTCGCAGTCTCCGCGAAGCGAAACATCACCACGACCAGCAGCATGAGGCCGACCCCAGCCTGGGCGGCATAGATCGAGCGCCAGCCGGCGATCGCCAGCAGGGCGGCGCCGGCCGTCGGCGCGATCACGGTCGCGACATTGACCGTGACCATGACGTTGGCGATCTTGCCTCGCGCGGCGTTGCCGTCGAAGAGATCGCGGATAATGGCAAAGGTCGTTGCGGTGGCGGCGGCGCCGATGCCCTGAACGAAGCGGCCCAGCAACAGAACCGACAGCGAGGACGCTTTCGCGCAGGCAAGGCTTGCGGCGACGAACAGTACGAGGCCGAATGCCAGAATCGGCTTGCGGCCCAGGCGGTCGGAGACCGGTCCGTAGATCAGCGGCGCGGTGGCGAGGCTGAGCATGAAGGCGCTCATGGTCAGCCCGACATCCGACGCGCTCGCGTCGAGCGTCGTGCCGGTCGCTGCTAGCGCCGGCAGATTGATGTCGATGCCGGAATAGGGCACGGCCGCCAGAAAACCGAGCAGCAGCGTGAAGGCGAAGGATGCGGGGTCGATTTGCATGGACGGATTTCCGGTTCCGGCTTGATCGATGTGCATGAGGTGATGGAGGCGCGGTCGCCCGCCCTCCATCGTTGCGTTCGGCGATTACGCGCGCCGCCCGGCACGCCGCCCCCGGCTTGCGGCCATCGCGTCGGTGTAGGAGGTCTCGTCGGCCACGAGCTCGCCGATGACCCGGAGGATTTCGGACCGCGTGTCGATCCCGGCGAATTCGTCCGCGATCTGCGAGGCACGCAACTGGAAGCGGGGTTGATCGAGCACCGTCCGCACCGCCTCGCGCAACGCCTCCGGTGTCGGCTCGTTGGTCGCGAGGTTGATGCCGACCCCGGACCACGCGACCCGCGCGTTGACGTCGGCCTTGTCTTCGGTCAGCCCCGCGGTAACCAACGGGATGCCGAAGCTCATGGCCTGGTTGACGCTGCCATAGCCGCCATTGGTGACGAGCACGTCGACGTTCGGCAGCAGCCATTCGAACGGCAGATAGCTGGCGATGCGCGCGTTCGACGGGATCTTGCCGGGGATGGCGTCAACCGGGCGGCCGCCTGCCGTCACGATCACCAGGATGTCCTCCTCGTCCGCGAGCGCCGCCAGCGTCGGGGCAACCAGCAGATTGAAATTGTGATTGGCCACCGTGCCCTGCGTCACCAGAACGACCTTGCGCGATCCGTCGAGCTCTTCGGCCCAGCGCGGCGGCGGGACCTGGTTGGCGATGATCGGTGGCGTGCCGACGAAATGCACTGAGGGCGGAATCTCGCGAGGAAATTCGAAGCTTGGCACCGACAATTGCAGATAGGCATCCCCGAGAGCGACCACGGAATGGAAGAGCGGCATCGCGATCGGCCCGATCCCGAGAGACTTCAACGCCCGATTCAGGCGCAGTGACACCGGTTGATCGACTGCCGCATCAAAGTCCCGCGCCATGGCCGCATAGCGATCGCGCTCCTCGTCGCTCGTTGCCGGCGGCAGACCGAGGAAGTTGGGCGCTCCGTCCTCGCGCGCCCAATGCAGAAACGAGGTCCCGCAGAGCGCGATTGGAGGCCGCTGAGAGCGCGGTCCGAGCAGCATCGGCAGTACACCGAACAGCATGTCGTCGGCGACAATGATGTCGGCGGGGAATTGTCGCAAGATTTGCAGCATCCCCTGGTGCTGGGCCGGAATGGCGTCGACGAAGATGCGCTCGCAAGCAACACGGAACCACTCCAATCCCGGCGGGATGGTCTTGAGTTCGGGGAACCGCGAGAAGACATCGTTCGGATCGAAGTCCGCGTCCTCGGGAAGGGGAAAGAATTTGACGCCGCTGGCCTCGACGCGGGCACGAAAGGCGGTGCCGGTCAGGAAAGCGATCTCGTGGCCCTCGCCACGCAGGATTTGCGTGATCGCCAGCATCGGATTGAGATGACCCTGCGCCGGTGTCGAAGCGATAAGAATCTTCATGTGAGTTGACCTCTTGATGATCGATGCACGGTCGCCCCAGGGCGTCCGGTCGAGTGAGAGGCAATTGAAGCGATCGCCGTTACGCCACGGCTTCCGGCGGCAACGTAAATGGTTACGGCGGCAACGGATCGTGGCGCTGCCAAGGCCAGGCAAAAACGCCGGTGCGAAAGCCGGTGACATCGCGCCGGGAGCCGATAGCTAGCAGAGGATTACAATTGTAACGCGGGCGACGGGCGATGAAACGGCACGGAAACACCGCGCTGCTAATCCGGCAGACCTCCGCATGGCACACCTTCGCAGATATTGGAGCGTTGGCGTCGCCCGAAAGTGATTTTTGACGATCCGGATGTCGCGCGGCCTCGTTCGCGCCCAATTCATTGAGGACCGGCATGGAAAATATTGGTGCCTTGATTGCGATGGTTGCGTTCATCGCGCTTATGGCCTGGCTGGGCGTTCGCGCCTCCCGGACGAAATCCCCTCTGGCGAAGTGGAGCGGCATGGTGCTGACAACCATGCTGGCTGTCCCAGTGCTCGGCGTCGGCGCTTTGACCGTGGTCGGTATCGTCCGGCAGCACGCCCGCTCTGCACCGGTCCCGGACGTGAGGATCGAGGCGACACCGGACCAGATTGACCGGGGCAGGGCCGTGGCCGACGGCTTTTGCGCCGGCTGTCACTCGCAGACCGGGACGCTGTCCGGCGGCGGCGACGTGGCCAAGGATCTCCCGCTTCCCATCGGCTCGTTCGTGCCAGCCAATCTCACGCCCGCCGGCGCCTTGAAGAATTGGTCCGATGGCGAGATCTTTCGTGCCATTCGCAATGGGCTCGACGCGAGAGGCCGCTGGCTGGCGATCATGTCCTTCACCAATGCCGGCCGGCTTAGCGACGACGACACCAGGGCCGTGATCGCCTACGTCCGCAGCCTGCCCGCGAGCGGTGTGCAGACCCCGGATCCTCCGGATCGTTTCAGCCTGCTGGGCATCGTGATGCTGGGCGCCGGACTGTTGCCGGACGCCAAGCCGGTCTTCACCGGCGTGATCACCGCGCCGCCGAAGGCGCCGACGGCGCTCTATGGCAAATACCTGCTGTCCTATCAGGATTGCCGCGAATGCCACGGCAGGGATCTCGGCGGCGGCGTGCCGGGACAATTGCCGCCGCTCGGACCGGACCTCGGTATCGTCAAGGACTGGAGCCTTGCGCAGTTCGTCGACACCATGCGCACAGGCGTTGATCCGAGCGGGCATCGGCTCGGCGAGCAAATGCCGTGGCGGCCGATCGGGCGGATGGATGACGACGACCTCGCCGCGATCTACCAGTACCTGATGGCTCTGCCGAGCTCCTGAGGATTCCGCGAAGCCCCGCGCAAACGATATCGCCCGGTTTGGCGGGCATCAATTTGCGCAGCCCATCGCGCTCGCTGAACGACAGCGCAGGCCGCAGGCTTCCTATCGCCCCAAAGTAGCAAGCGTTGGGATCACAATTATTCACGTATGCGACATCCGGCGGAATTGGCCGCAGAATTACCCTGTTGCGGCGTCATCACGGCATCATAAATGGACTCAGTGTGTGCCGATGGACCCGGATATCCCGTTCTATTTTGAGCGATTCGAATTCGGACGAGATCAATATCATTTCGCCACAGCCGGACGTTGACGTTCGCGATTCTCAAGTACAGCTCAGTTGGCGGACGGCGAATTTTGAGAGTATGGAATGCTTGCTGATATTGGCCACATCGTCGTCGTCGATGACGATCCGACGTTAAGGCAAATGGTGATCAAATATCTCGAGGAGCACAATGTCCCGACCAGGGCGGCCTCCAACAGATCGGAATTGAACCACTATCTCGACGGCAGCCAGCCCAGTCTGATCATCCTCGACCTTCGGCTTGGTCAGGATGACGGCCTGGACCTGTTGAGGGAAATCCGTTCGCATTCCGACGTGCCGGTCATCATCACGACGGGCCATCGCCCCGACGAGATCGATCGCATCGTCGGCCTCGAGCTCGGCGCCGACGACTACATCATCAAGCCGTTCTCCTTGAGGGAGCTGCTGGCGCGCGTCCGCGCGGTGTTGCGGCGGCAGGAGATCGGGCGGGCCGCGCGTGCCCGCGATCCCGAGCGCGGGGGCTATCGCTTCAGCGGCTGGAAGCTCGAACGCCGCAGCCGAAGGCTCACCGATCCCGATGAAGCGCCGGTGCCGTTGAGCAAGGGAGAATATGCGTTGCTGCTGGCCTTTCTCGAGGCGCCGCAGCGTCCCCTGACCCGCGAGCATCTGCTGCAGGCGACCCGTATCCATGAGGATATTTTCGATCGCAGCATCGACGTCCAGGTGCTGCGGCTGCGACGCAAGCTGGAGACCGATCCGAGCGCGCCGCGCGTCATTCAGACCGAGCGCGGCGTCGGCTATGTCTTCGCGGTGCCGGTCGATCCGTTCTAGAGAAGATTGGAAATTGCAATTGTAGCCGTTTTGCCGTTGACCGTGACCTCCGCGTAACAGCGGGCCGTCAGATTGCCTCCCACCAACATCATGTGGGAGACTTACGATGAAGAAGCATTCTCTCGGTGTGAGCCGTGTTGCCTTGCCGGGTAACATGGAACTCGACGGAGCGAACTGGGCCGCGCGGTCTGACGGTCGCGGCATGGTCCGTCTCGGTGCGGCTGCCGCGATGCCTCGCTTGCCGGAGATCGGTTCGTCTCCGGACGTGCCGCCTGCCAGGCAGGATCGGCCCGTCACCACATTCTGGCGGGCGGTCTTCGCCTCTCTGATGGAAGGCTTTGTCCTTTACGGCGCCTCATTGCATCCGACCGCGGCCGTGCCGGTTCAGGCGATGCTAGACGCTGTGCGTGAATCCCGGCCGCCTTCGGCAGATCGCACGCCGCCCGCGCCGGCGAAGAGCGTCAGCGATGGCGCCGCCAACAGTGGCAATATCGTCCGGTTCGATCGCGTCCCGCCGCGCGATGCACGACCGGCGCGCAGCTGGCTCCACTCGCTCGGTGCAGCTCTCGGGACTGTGATGGCCCTGCCGGCGCACTGGCGCCGGGAATGGGAAATCAGAAAGGCCGTCGCAGGGCTGATGGAATTCGACGATCGGACCTTGCGGGACATCGGGATCAACGGCCGATCGGAAGTCGAGCGGATGGTGAGGTACTGTCGTGATTGCTGACGCGATTTGCATGGCCCTGGTGGGGCTGGACTTCTGTCGAGCTGCGAGCCGGTCGATCATGTCGATTGGCGTCAACGCTGGCTCTTCGGATATCGAACCGCCGAGCCGACCACCACCTTCGCGAAATCATCCAGCTTCGATCAAAACTCCTTGAGCAGACGCGACAATTCCCGCTTCACCCCCACATTGCTGGGCGTGCAGCAGTTCGCCAGATTTCTCGGGGCCGGACGAGGTGCCGGCCTTCGACGTTGCGCGATCGTGATTTGCGCACTGGTGCCGTGCTCTCTCAAGGTCTCTCCCACACCGTCGCAGTCGCCGCCCGCCTTGGTGTCGGTCCGCAAGGATGAGCCCATCACGCCCATTCCGGCGCCGCCGGCAATCGACCCGCTGAAGGTCAAGCTCGGCGAACGGCTGTTCTCCGATCGCAGGCTCTCGCACGACAATTCACGCAGTTGCGCATCCTGTCACGATATCGCGACGAACGGCGCGAGCCCGAGGTCGCACGATGTCGGCCCCGACGGAGCGGAGATCGCACTCAATACGCTCACCGTCTTCAACGCGACGCTCAGCTTCCGCTTCGGCTGGGAAGGAAAATTGCGCAACATCGAATCCGATACCAAGTCGTCGCTGGAAAGCCCGCGCATCATGGCGAGCAGCTCGGTCGAGATCGCAGAGAAGCTCAATGCCGATCCCGACATGCGCGAGAAGTTCTTCGCGGCCTACGGCCGTGGCCCGGAGCACGGCGATGTCGTCGACGCGCTCGCAAGCTTCCAGCGCACGCTGGTCACGCCAGGCAGCAAGTTCGATCGCTGGCTGGCGGGTGACGCCGCGGCGCTGTCGGACGACGAGCTGGACGGCTACAAATTGTTCAAATCGCTGGGCTGCGTGTCCTGCCATCAGGGCGTCAATGTCGGCGGCAATCTGTTCCAGCGCCACGGCATATTCCACCCGCTCGCTTCGCCCGAGCCCAAAATTCTGCGCGTGCCGAGCCTGCGCAACGTCGCGACCACGCCGCCGTACTTCCATGACGGCAGCGCGCCCACGCTCGATGACGCGGTTCGCAAGATGGCCTTTGCCCAATTGAACGCGACGCTGACGGAGCAGCAGGTCAAGGCGATCGTCGCCTTTCTGAACAGCCTGACCGGCACCTATCGCGGCGCGATTGTCGGAGGCCCGCCATGAGATTTGCCCCCGCCGTGATCGGCGTAACCTGTGTGCTGGCCCTGCTGCTCTGGCTGTTGCTGAACGGGCTGAACTTCAATTCGGTGCGTTATGACCGTCAGCTCCAGGCGCTTGGCGATTTCACCCGGTTCGAACGCGGGATGACCAGGGAAGTGCTGACTGCGCGCGCCGGCCTGTCGCGCAACTATGACAAGCTGGTGCAGATGACCGATGCCTATGACGACGCCCTGACGCGGCTGCGCGAAACGCCGGGTCTCAACGCCGAAGAGACCAGGGCCATCGATGTCCTGTCGGCGCGTGCCCTCCGGCAAGAGGACCTGATCGAACGGTTCAAGAGCCGCAACGCATTGCTCCAGAACTCCTTTGCTTATTTCGGTCTGTTCAGCGACAAGCTGGCCGAGTCGGATCAGCGCTCGCTGGTTACGGCCGCATCCGCATTGGCGGCAGCCATGCTGCGCCTGACGCTCGATACGTCTGACGTCGTGGCGGGCCAGGTCCAGGATCGATTGGAAGAGCTGGCGCTCGCGCAAACGCCGCCGCAGGACATGGATTCGGTCCGCGCGTTGCTGATGCACGGGCAGATGCTGCATGACCTTCTGCCCGACATCGACACGATCCTGAAGACGCTCGTCGCCGAATCGAACAACCGCGAGCAGGATGCCGTATTGGCATTGATTACCAGGCGTCAGCTCGCCTCGCGGGCATCGGCGCGCCGGGTGCGCCTGTTGCAGTTCATGACGTCGCTGCTTTTGCTCTGCGGCGTCGTCTATTTCGGATTGCTGTTGCGCAGGCGGGCGATCGCGCTGCGCCGCCGTGCGGCGTTCGAGCACGTCATGGCCGGCATCTCGATGCGGTTCATCGATTCAAGTCGCGAGAGGATCACTGCTGATGTCGAGACCGCGCTGCAACAGCTCGCCGGATGCATCGGTGCCGATCGCGCCTATTTCGTCGGCGCGACCGAGACGACGACAAGCACCTATCGGTGGTCCCGCGACGGGATCGCATTCGAGCCGGGTTGGCCGGATCGCGCGCTGAGCCTCGCGCCACGCTTCGACGGTGGCGAAGGCGGTATCGTTTATATCCCCAAGGTCAAGGCCATCCATCCCGACGACACGATGAACCTGCTCGAGGACGCCGGCGTGGGCGGCTGGCTGTGCGTGACGGCGGCCTGGGGACATCGCGATGAAATCCTCGGCTTCGATACCGTGCCTGCCGGGGCGCTCGAATACTGGTCCGAAGTCTCGTTGTTTCGCATGGCTTTCGACGCGATCGGCAACGCGATCCGCCGGGTGCGGCTCGAAGGCGAGAAGGAGCGCTTGCAAGCGAGCCTGCAACAGGCCCGCCGCATGGAAACCCTCGGCACCTTTGCCAGCGGTATCGCCCACAACTTCAACAATATCGTCGGTGCGATCCTGGGCTATGCCGAGATCGCCGAAGCGCGGATCCGATCGGGAGGCCGGCCGGCCGGCAGCCTTGCGGAGATCCGCCGTGCCGGCGAGAGGGCGCGCGAACTGGTCGAACAGATTCTCGGCTTCGGGCGGCGCGGCGAGGGCAGGCGGGAGCGTGTCTGCGTCAGGACCCTGATCGACGAAACCAGATCGCTGCTGGCGGCTTCGTTGCCTTCGCACATCAAATTCGCGGTGAATGACACGGCCGAGCAGGCCACCGTGATGGGTGAGCCCGCGCAGTTGCAGCAGGTGATCCTGAATCTTTGCAACAATGCGGCGCAGGCGATGAGGGAGCCGGGTTTTATCGAACTCCGCATCACGGTGCGCGATCTTCAACAGCCATTGCCGATCGGACGCAACGAGGTCGGCCCCGGCCGCTTCACCATTATTTCGGTCATCGATCCGGGGGCGGGAATGGACGAGGCGACGCTGGAGCGGATCTTCGAGCCCTTCTTCACGACGCGCCCGGACGGCAACGGCATGGGGCTCGCAACGGTTCGGGAGATCGCGGAGCAATATGGCGGCGCCGTCGCCGTGCAGAGCGAGCCGGATGCGGGCACGCGCTTCGACGTCTGGCTGCCATCCGGCGAGTGCGACGAGCCGGAGCCGGTTCAGCACAGCGCCGATCTGGCGTTCCGTGGCGCGGGCGAGACGGTGCTGGTGCTTGACACCGACCGCCGCCGCCTGTTGCGCCATGAGGAAATCCTCGCGGCGCTGGGTTATGAGCCGGTTGGATTCACCAGGCTGGCGGAGGCGATCGCTGCCTGCCGCGCCGCGCAATCCCGTTTCGACGCGGCGCTGGTCTGTCACCTGCCCGGAGGCTCCTCGATCGATCTGGCGGCGGCATTGCACGATGCGGCACCTGGCTTGCCGATCATTCTGGCGAGCCCCTCGACGCGCGAGCTGGCGGTGCCGTCGCTGGAGACGTCCGGCATCACCGAGCTCGTTCATCACCCGCTGATGTCGGGGGAACTCGCCGGCGTCCTGGCGCGGAGCGTCGCTTCGTCGGCCGCGCGCCGGCGAGTAAGGCGAGCCGCCGCGGCGCGGTAGCTCCTTGGCGCACGACATTCGGCGATCGGCGGTTGCAGCGGTAACGCGATGTCGCCGCGGGCGAAATGGTCGAGTAGCCGGGACCTCCTATCCATCGCATGCGCATCGTCGCAACATCACCGCGATAGGAGAATGATGATGTCAATCAGACTTGGCGTGACCGTCGTCGCAGCTACGTTTCTGTTCGGATCGGTTTCCAGCCTCAGGGCTGCCGGAGGCGCGGGCGCGCCTGTGACCATGTCCTCGCCTGGCACTGTGGACGCAATGAAGTTCGCGGACCTGTCCCGGCAGGCTCCCATTGGTCACCGGCAGCCGCGGCGCAGCGACGTGCCTGGGGCGGCGCAAGCCTCGCCCGAAGACGCGGAGCTGCAACGGCTCGACAAGGAGATCGACCGCAGATTGATCATCTGCCGTGGCTGCTGATGGCCGGCGAAGGTCATGGATCACGCGCGCCGCAAGGCGCGCGTTCGCCGCTCCCTATCCCTCGTATTGATCCGGCCCCATCGCCCAGAGCGTCTGGTCGTGGCCGAACGCATAGTTGCGGTTATTCAGTGCCGGATTGCGATTGACCATCGGCCGCATGAACATCGGATGGGTCGCGCTGCGCACCTCGTGCTCGACCGTGAACAGATGCTTGCCGCTGTCGAGATCGACGATGTCGCAGAAACGGTACTGGTACTGGTTGTCCTCGCGCGAGATCAGGTCGCGCGCCAGAAGTTTTCGGTAGGGGCCGGAGAAGTCGGTGATGTACATCTGCACATGGTGGCCGTCGTAGTCGCCCTGGGGCCGATCGGTCTCGCGGAACAACAGATATTGATCACGGCCGGTCTTCACGGCGGCGACCTGGCCGTCGCCGTTTCGCAAGCTCGCGGGCATGCCCATGATCTCGGGGTAGAAGGCGCAAATCGCCTTTGTGGTGCCTTCGGGCACGTCGAACTCGACATAGGGGATGCCGAGCGCGATGCGCCCGAAGCGCGCAGCGTCCGGCTCGTAGCAGCGCAGACGGTTGCCCCACGGACAAATCGCCTCGACATGATCGTTGTGCTCGGCGAATGCGAACGCCGTGCCCTCGAGCTTCTTCGCAACCGACGCCAGCCGCGCCAGCAGCGCTTCGCGGCCCTCGATGACCAGCCCGGTATGGCCGCGCAGAACCTGCGGCCTGCCGCTCGGCAGGTGAAACTGGCTCCGTCCGGCATTGATCCACATGTTGGTGTCGGACACCATCAGATAGGGATCGCGGGTCAGCCCAAGCCCCGTAACGTAAAACAGGGTGGCGAGGCGCTGGTCCGGGACCTGGATGTTGACGTGCTCGAAATGGATCGCGTTGCCGAGATCTTCTGCGGATCGATCGAATTGTTGCGGCATGGATGTGCTCTGGCTGGGGGACGAACGGGGCAATACTAGAGCAGAATTTCCGCCAGCCGAAACTGTTCGCCGATCACATCTTGGGGGCAGGGGCATGATGTCCTCTGCCGCCTTGCCGTGGCGGCCAGTCCCTGTAATCTGACGAGAACATATGAATATGGGAAGGGATCGATGCAGGGAGTTCTGGAGGGCGTGCGCGTCCTCGATTTCGGGCGCTATATCGCAGGGCCCTATTGCGCGACCTTGCTGGCCGAATTCGGCGCCGAGGTCATTCGCGTTGAAAAGCGCGACGGCAGCGAGGACCGTTTCGTGGCGCCGGTCGGCGAGGGCGGCGAAGGCGCGCTGTTCCTGCAGGTCAACCGCAACAAGAAGTGTATCACACTCGATCCGATGAAGCCGGAAGGGCAGGAGGTGATGCGCCGCCTGATTGCGACCGCGGACGTCGTCGTCGCCAATCTGCCACCGCAGACCCTGCGCGCGATGAAGCTCGATTACGACTCGCTGAAGGCGATCAAGCCCGACATCATCCTGACAACCGCCACCGCATTCGGCGGGCCGGGGCCCTGGTCCGACCGCGTCGGCTTCGATGGCGTCGGCCAGGTCATGTCGGGCTCGGTGTACATGACCGGCGCCGGCGATCCGCCGTATCGGGCCGCGGTGAACTGGGTCGATTTCGGAACGGCGCTGCATTGCGCGTTCGGGACTCTCGCCGCGCTGATCGAGCGCGGCAAATCCGGACGCGGCCAGATCGTCGAGGGCGCGCTGCTCGCAACCGCGCTGTCCTTCACCAATGCCACGCTGATCGAGCAGGCCGTCATCAACGTCAACCGCGTGCCGACGGGCAATCTCGGCCAGACCGCAGCACCTGCCGACATCTACCGCACCAGGGACGGCTGGGTGCTGTGCCAGGTCACGGGACATCCGCTGTTCAAGCGCTGGGCGAAGCTGATGGGTGAGGAGGAGCAGTGGCTGAACGATCCGCGCTTTGCCGACGACATCAGCCGCGGCAACAACGGCCCCGTCATCAGCGAGCGGATGGCGCGCTGGTGCGCCGAGCGCACCACGCAGGAGGCTGTCGACACTTTGGGCAAGGCAATGATTCCGACCGGACCGGTGCTGAGCCCGCAGCAAGCGCTGGACCATCCGCACATTCGCGCCGCCGGCTTCTTGCAGGAGGTCGATTATCCCGGCCTGCCGAAACACGCACCGGTCGCCCGCGCCGCCGTCCGTCTGTCGGAAACGCCAGGCGAGATCGCATCGCGTCCGCCTACGCTCGGCGAGCATACGGATATTGTTCTGGCCGAGCTCGGTTACGACAAGGCAGCGATCGCGGCGCTTCGGCAAGGCGGCATCATCTAGGGATACGCGCCCGGCGGTCAGCGTCCTGTGTTGGGAACGCAAGCCGGCGCTCGCTGTTCCTATTGTCAGGCCGGACAGGGAGCATCGAAATGGTCGAGGAACGCTTTGCCACATTGCTGGGCCTTGCCGCCATGGACGTGTGGGGCGAGATGCCGCGGGACGTCCAGGAGGCGCTGTTCGAGACGGCGATGAAAGGCCATGCCGAGGATCGTGAAGCCCTGGCCCGGCTGCTGCACGACCGCCATCCGCGCACGGCGCACCCGGCCAGACCGAACTGAGGTGTGGACGGCAGATACCTGGGAGAGAATTCAAATGGCGAAGCCGACGGAGGCCCGCATCCAGACCCGCGCGCATCAGCTCTGGGAGCTGGCAGGTAAACCCGAAGGACGGCAGGAGGAGTTCTGGCACGAAGCGGAGCGAGAGCTTTCAGCCGATCCTGCCCTCAATACCGAAGAAGCCTCCGAGACGTTCACGGAGTAATTTTCCGGTTTGCCTGATGTGCCGCGCCTCGAAGCCCCACCGCTTTAGGAACGGTCGATCCCTTGCGCGATTAGACAGGCAATCTTTGCGAGAGGCGGCAAACGTCATTCCCCGCGGAAATGCTCGCGAGGCAACATCGCAAAATCGCGGAACCCGGCTCCGTCAGGCATTGGCCGGCCAGATCGGAAGGAGATGTCATGCTTACAAGATCAATGCTGGTTGGCGCGATGCTGGCCGTCAGCTCGACCATCGCTTTAGGCGGTCCCTGCAACACCGCCAACCGCGACGCCGGTTCGGGACCTGTTACGACCGGCCAGGCCAACGCGACCGCGGGAAGCACGTCGTCAAACGCCAAGGAGCATCCGCCGACGTCAACCATGAACAAGGCCAGCGACAACACGGCGACCTCGTCGCAGGACGCCCAGCGCCAGATGCAGGGGCAGCCGACGGCCGCCGAGCAACCGAAGTCGACGACCGCTACCGCCGACAAGGATTGCTGAGTCATCAGCGGAGCGCGAGAGGGGCAATGTCTGCTGCCTCTCGTGCTCCCGAACTTGAGAGCGCTTCAGGATAGAAGCTGATGAATGATGCAAAGTCGCCGGACAGCCAAATTCGGCGGGCAGTTCACCTCTGCATCGACATGCAGAACATCTTTGCGTCCGGCGGTCTCTGGGAAACACCTTGGATGGAGAAGGTCCTGCCGGCGATTGCCTCGATCGTCTCCCGCCATCAGGCCAGAACGATCTTCACGCGCTTCATCACACCGCAGGATCCGGAAGACCGTCCCGGCCAGTGGCAGGCCTATTTTCAACGCTGGCGTCAGGCAACGCGCAGCCATCTTCCGCCATCCGCCCTCGATCTCGTGCCGGCGCTGGCGCGCCATGTTCCTCCAGCCCGCGTCGTCGACAAGCCGGCCTATTCAGCGTTCAGCAACCCGGGTCTGGCGGGCCTGCTGGCTGATAAGAGCGTCGGCACGGTGGTGATGTCAGGCGCGGAAACCGATGTCTGCGTCCTCTCGACGGTCCTGAGCGCCGTCGATCTCGGCTTCAAGGTCGTGATCGTCGAGGACGCGCTGTGCAGCTCGTCCGATGTCGGCCACGATGCGCTCATGACGATGTACCGCACCCGTTTTCATGGTCAGGTCGATCTCGTGACCGCGGAAGAGCTGGCGGAGTTCTGGCGAGAATAGAGATCTCCTGATCCCGCCTGCGCGAGCTTAGGAACCGCGCACAGCAACTCGGGTTGGTCGTTGCACCGATTTGCAGAGGAGCCAGGATGACGGAACCGGACGTTCGCAAAGGGATGCCGCCCGTCCGGCTGTCGCGCGAGGCGTTCGAGAGCCGCTACAGAAGCCGGTTCGTCGATCCGGTCTTTACGCCGCTCAAGCCGGAGCTTGACGCCATCGTCGGCGCCGCCTGGGATGCCTACAGTCATTCGCGCAAAGCGCCGGTGACGCGGAAGGCGGGGGAAGGCTTCGCCGATCCCGATTACGACCTCGCCGTCGACTGGCTCGGCGCGCGCGCCGCGATTCTGGAGGCGCAACGGCGACACGACGACGCCGACGGGGCGCTGCGCATCCTCATCATCAACGGCTCGGCCCGCAGCGAACACACTTGTCCCGGCGAGATGTCCAAGACCTGGCGCCTGGTCAAGCTGGCCGAGCCCGTCTTCGTGGAGATGGGCTATGCCGTCGACATCCTCGATCTCTCCCGCCTGACCTCGGAGTTCGGCAAGGCAATCCATCCCTGCAAATCGTGCGTCTCCACCGCCATGCCGCTCTGCCATTGGCCGTGCAGCTGCTATCCGAACCATTCGCTGGGCCAGACCGGCGACTGGATGAACGAGATCTATCCGCTCTGGGTCGCGGCCCACGGCATCCTGATCGTGACGCCGGTGAACTGGTATCATGTCCCTGGCGGTCTCAAGGCGATGATGGACCGCCTCGTCTGCGCCGACGGCGGCAATCCCGATCCGACCTCGACGCACGGCAAGAAGGCCGATGAAGCCAAGGCGATGGAGCTGAAGGGCTGGTCCTATCCGCGCCATCTCGCCGGCCGCCATTTCGGCCTCGTCGTTCACGGCGACAGTGTCGGGGCCGAGGGCGTGCGTCGCGCCCTGTCCGATTGGCTGACCGACATGCACCTGGTCTCGGCGGGCCGCTTCGGCGAGCTCGACGGTTATGTCGGCTACATGGAGCAATATGCGACCGCTCATCGCGACCTCGACGAGGACCACGAGTTTCAGCGGGAGGTGCTGAATGTGGCACGCGCGCTCGGCAACGCTATCCGGCTGGCCCGGAGTGGGCGGCTCGACGAGCCCGGCGACGGCCTTGAAGATCCAAATCCAAAATGACAGCCTGAAAGGAGATCAGATGCTGGAAGAGAAGCTCAGGGAAGCCATCATCGGCGAACTCAAGCGTCAGGCCGCCAACCGGCCGCAAACGCTGAAGGTCGAAGGCTCTTCGGAAGCGCTGGTCGTCAATGGAAAGATCGATCTTGCCGATCTCGTCATGGTGATCGCGGGCTCCGTTGCCGGCGGCCCCTAGCTCGCCTCACAAGGACAGGAGCGGAGCAATGTATGCGCTGTTCGAAGGCAACAAGCAGATCGGTGATCCCTTTCCCACCGAGAAGGAGGTTTGGGAGGCCGCATTGATCGAGGGGCTGGTGACCGACGTTCCGGTCGCAGACGAGGAGGGCGGCCAGCTTCTTCCCCAGGGATATCACGTCGCGCGGGTGGAGGAGACCTGCGAGCCGCGACCGGACTGGAAGCTGCCGCGCGAAATCTCGTAAGTCTTTCGCACCCGCGCCGGCAACATGCTGCGCAGTCGTGGCGCGTGAACGGACGCGCGCGAGCCCAAGCCCATGCCGGGAGATTTCCGTTGAGGACTCCGGTGGTCGTCAATACCATGGCAAGGTATTGATCAAACGAGCATTCGACCGAAATGGCGGGGATGGTGGCAGGTTCAAAGAGAGCGCGTGGAGGCAGCGGCCGCGTCAAGCTCGAGGAGGTCGCCCGCAAGGCCAATGTCTCGACCGCGACCGTCTCGCGCGCCTTCAACGAACCCGACAAGGTGTCCGAAGAGGTCAGGCAGCGGGTCAAGGACGCCGCACGCGCGCTGAACTGGATTCCCAATGCTGCCGGACGGGCGCTGGCCTCGCGCCGGACGCATATCGCCGGCGCCATCATCCCGACCCTGGACGACGAGATCTTTGCCCATCAGATCAGCGGCATGCAGACCGTCTTCAGCGAACGCGGCTTCACGCTGTTCCTGGGCTGCTCGAACTATGATCCGGACGAGGGCCTGAGGCAGGCCGAAGCGATGCTGGCGCGAGGTGTGGAAGCACTCGCCGTGGTCGGTGAAAACCATCCCCCCGAGCTTTTTGACGCGCTCAACTCGCGCGGCATTCCCTATGTCGTGACATACTCCTACAACAAGCTGTCGCCGCATCCGTGCATCGGCTTTGACAATCGCGCCGCGTTCAGCCGCATGACGGAGCATCTGCTGTCGCTCGGCCATCGCCGGTTTGCCGCCATCTTCCAACCGGACACCAACAACGACCGCGTGAAGGAAAGGCTTCGCGGCATCAGCGAGACGCTCGCGGCTGCGGGTTTGGAAATTGCGGCGCAGGATCTGATGATGGGTCCCTCGACGCTGGAGTTCGGCGCCACCAGTTTTGCAGGATTGATGACGCAAGCGATCGACGTTCGGCCGACCGCGATTGTCTGCGGCAACGACAATCTGGCGCTCGGTGCGTTGATGGCCGCGCGGGAGCGCGGCCTGGACGCGCCCGGGGATTTTTCAATCACCGGCTTCGATGATCTTGCGATTTCATCGCGCTTTTCTCCCAGGCTCACGACGATGAAGGTCGACAATCAAGAGATCGGTGTCCTGGCGGCCAACGAGCTCCTCGCCGTGATCGCGCGCCGGCAAGTGCAGGCGCAGTCCCGGGAAGTCGTGCCTGTTCTGAAAATCCGCGAGAGCGCAGGTGACGCCAGGGGCGGCTGATCCCTCGGACAGGGGCCGTCTCTTCGATAGCGCGCTTGGTCCTGCCAAGAGGGCTATTGCCCTCCCAAAGGGCTGCTTGACTCCGGAGATGTAAGCGCTTACATGAGCCCGTTTTTAACGCCATGAGAGCAACCGGCGGGCCCTCGCCGGGATGGGACGGAGAGGAAACAACAATGCGCGATAGCCTTTTGCGATGGGCCAGAAACTGTTCGATGGCGGTTTCGCTGCTCTTGCCGATGATGGGAACGGCGAGCCCCGCAGCCGCCGAGGAAAAGCTCGTCGTCTGGTGGAACAAGGGCTACTACAAGGCCGAGGAAGACGCGCTGCTCGACGTCATCAAGAAGTTCGAGGCCAAGACCGGGGTCAAGGTCGAGCTGTCGCAATATGCGACGCAGGACATGATGCCGAAGCTGGTGGCGGCGCTCGATGCCGGCAGTCCGCCCGACGTCACCTATGCGGACACCTATCATTTCCAGGGCGCCGCCAAGTGGGCCTCTGAAGGCAAGCTGGTCGATCTCGGCTCCGTCCTCGCGCCGATCAAGGGCGAGTTCTCGCCGGCGTCGCTCGAAACGGTCATGCTGTACAACCACAAGACCAAGGCGAAGGCCTATTACGCCTTCCCGTTGAAGCAGGCGACGCTGCATCTGCACTATTGGAAGGACATGCTCGAAGAGGGCGGTCTCAAGGACACCGACATCCCGAAGGACTGGAAGGGCTTCTGGTCGTTCTGGTGCGACAAGGCGCAGCCGGCGGTGCGCAAGGCATCCGGCAAGCGCATCTACGGCATCGGTCATCCGATGGGCGTCGACGCCACCGACAGCTTCATCTCGTTCCTGGTGTTCATGGACGCCTACAACGTCGTGCTCGTGGACGACAACGGCAAGCTCCTGGTCGACGATCCCAAGGTGAAGGCGGGTCTCGTCGCCGCCATGAAGGACTATGTCGAGATCGCCGCGAAAGGCTGCACGCCGCAATCGGCGACGAGCTGGAAGGACCCGGACAACAACGTCGCCTTCCACAACAAGACGACGATCATGACGCACAATTCGACGGTTTCGCTCCCCGGCAAATGGCTGGACGATGCCAACAACGAGACGCTCACCGCCGAGCAGCGCGACGAGGCGAAAAAGAATTATTACGACCGCATCCGCACCATGGTCTGGCCCAACAAGCCGGATGGCACGCCGGTCCACACCCGCGCCTCCGTGGTGATCGGCCTGATCTTCGAGCAGGCCAAGAACAAGGAGCGCGCCAAGGAGTTCGTCTCGTTCCTGCTGCGCGATGAAAACCTCCAGCCCTATATCGAAGGCGCGCTCGGCCGCTGGTTCCCGGTCAAGACGGCGGCACAGAAGTCCGCCTTCTGGGACGGCGACGTCCATCGCCGCGCCGTGCGCGACCAGTTCTTCGCCGGAGTCGGCGGCTACGAGATGAGCAAGAACTACAAGTTCACCACCCTCAACAACGAGAACGTCTGGATGAAGGCCGTGAACGCCATCGTCACCAACAAGGTGCCGGTCGACAAGGCCGTCGACGACATGATCGCACGCATCAAGGAAGTGGCCGGCAACTGATCGCCAGCCGCAACAGCTACGCTCACGCGTTGCAAGACGCGTGAGCGGCAGGCTCCTGCCTGTCACCGAATTCAACGTCTTGGGAGCCGATTTGTGACTGCAACCATCAAGGGCATCATTCCGGTGATGCTGACGCCGTTCACCGAAGCCGACGCGATCGATTATGCCGGCCTCGAAAATCTCATCGAATGGTACATTGCCAATGGCGCGGATGCGCTGTTCGCCGTCGCCCAGTCGAGCGAGATGCAGTTCTTGAGCCTCGAGGAGCGCGTCGCACTGGCGCGTTTCGTCGTGCGGCAGGCAGCGGGCCGGGTGCCTGTCATCGCATCGGGCCACGTCAGTGAATCACGCGAGGATCAAGTGACCGAGCTGACCTCCATCGCCGCAACCGGCGTGGACGGGTTGGTGCTGGTGACGAACCGGTTCGATCCGAAGGGGCAGGGCGGCACGGTCTTCATGGACAATCTGCGCGGACTGCTCGATGCGCTGCCCGCCGCTCTTCCGCTCGGCCTCTACGAATGTCCCGCGCCGTTCCGCCGGCTCCTGTCCGACGACGAGCTGGCGTTCTGCGCCGAGAGCGGACGTTTCGCGATCCTCAAGGACGTATCCTGCGACCTCGAGACCGTGAAACGCCGCGTGGCGCTGACGAAAAACTCCTCGCTCGCTGTCGTCAATGCCAACGCGGCGATCGCCTTTGACGCCATGAGGTGTGGCTCCGCCGGCTTCACCGGGGTGTTCACCAACTTCCATCCCGATCTCTACAAATGGCTGTTGACCGACAGCGCGCGGCATCCGGCGCTGGCGGACGATCTCTCCGTCTATCTCGCCCTCGCGGCGATGGCCGAGCCGATGGGATATCCCAAGCTCGCCAAACTGTACCATCAGAGGCTCGGCACGTTCGCGTGCGTCCGCAGCCGTGCCGTCGACTTCGACATCCGTGAGCGCTTCTGGGCGCTCGATGCTTTGCTCGACAAGATCATGCAGGGGCAACAGATCTTCCGCGCCAGGATCGCGGCCGCGCGCTGATCGCCCGCTGCCGCTCTCGAAGTTGTGAGCGCGCTCGCCGAGCGGCGGCTGATCCGATCGGGCGCTCCGTTTTCCGGAGCAATTTCAGGCGCCTGGGAGAGGCATTCATCTGACTGAAGTTGCTCCCGCCTCAACAGACGACGCCCTTCCGTGCGCGGCGGCCGGATTCATATCTCGCGCGCCCTTGAACGAGCAATCGGTTCCCACATACGCTCGCACATCATTCACACGCCGCGAGCGGCGGGTGAGGCGAGTGTTGCCGGTTGCGAGCGAGCACCATGGGCACGTCCTTCAGAATCGCGATCTCTGTTTTTGTCCTGTCGTGTCTTGTCGGGCCGCACGCGGCCTCGGCTCACGCCATCATCGTGTCGTCCGCGCCGGCGGCGGGTGCCACCGTATCGGGCAATGCGGTGGCGATCCGCCTGCACTTCAACAGCCGGATCGATCATGCCCGCTCCAAGCTGACCTTGTTCGCGCCGAACGGTGTGTCGCAAGCGGTGACGCCGGCCGCCGATGCGCCCGTTGACGAGCTCGATGCCGATGCGGCGCATCTGTCGAGCGGTGCGTGGCGCCTGCGCTGGCAGGTATTGAGCGTCGACGGGCACATCACGCGCGGCGACATTCCGTTCAACGTTCGCTGACGCCGCTCCCTTGTATCCGCTCCTCGACATCTTCGGTTATCTGTCGGTCGTCCTGCGGGGCCTGATTCTCATCGCGCAGTCTTTCACGCTCGGCGGTCTGGCGTTCTGGATGTTGCTGTGGGCGCCGCTACGGCTGCAGCTCACGAGCGGCGGCCTGACGATCGAGCAGCAGTGCCGGGCAGTCCTCAGGATCACCGCGCTGGCATGGGCGCTCCTCACCATCGCCTCGCTGGCGCTCAATGCGGCCGCGCTGGTCGGGACGCTCCAGGTCGCGTGGAGCGAAGCGCTCGGTGCCGATTTCGGCCGGGCCGACCTCGTCATCGCAGCCTGCGCCTTCGGCATCGCTGTCCTTGCGAAGAATCCCGCGCAAGGCGTGCGTTCGATCGGCCTTGTCACATTTGCCGTGCTGGCTCTCGCGATGCAGACCCGGCTGACCCACGCGGCCAGCCGGCCGGACGTCCGCTGGCCGCTGCTGTTGTCCAATGCCGGCCACATGCTGGGCGCCAGTGTCTGGATCGGCGGACTGCCCTATTTCCTGATCGCGCTCAGCGGCTGCAAGGACGCGGGCGACTGGCGCCGCATCGCGCGGCGTTATTCGCTGATGTCGATGGCCGCGGTCGCCGCGATCCTCGCCGGCGGCCTGACGATGGCTGTGACCTATATCGGCTCGATCGAAGCAATCTACGGCACCGCCTATGGTGTCATGACGCTGGCGAAAGTCGGCCTGCTGCTGATGCTGCTGGCGCTCGGAGCAGGCAACTACTTCCTCGTTGAGCGGCTGCGGCGCGATCCCTCTACGCCGATCCTGCGGCTGAGACGCTTCGCCGAGGTCGAGATCGGGATCGGTCTCACCGTTCTGCTCGCCGCCGCGTCGCTAACCTCGCTGCCGCCGGGCGTCGATCTCGCGCAGGATCGCCTGAACTGGCACGAAATCGTCGAGCGCGCCACGCCGCAATGGCCGCCGCGCCTGACCAGCCCTGATTACGATAAGCTCACCGTCGCGCAGCTCCAGGCCAAAATCACCCTGGCGGACGCCGGGCGCGCGAATGCGCAAGCCGCCTACGTTCCCGGCGAGGGCACGATCCTGCCGCGCAATGCCGAAGACATCGCCTGGTCCGAGTACAACCACCATTGGGCCGGCATCTTCGTGGTGCTGATCGGACTGCTCGCGCTGATCGAGCATTTTCGCTGGGGGCGATGGGCGAAACACTGGCCGCTGCTATTTCTCGGCATGGCGGCTTTCCTGTTCTTTCGCGCCGACGAGCAGGCCTGGCCGCTCGGGCCGGCGGGCTTCTTCGAATCACTGCGCGATCCGGAAGTGGCGCAGCATCGCATCTTCGTGCTGCTGATCGCCGTGTTCGGCATTTTCGAGTGGCGCGTGCGCCTGCGCGGCGGCAAGGCCGGGCCGGCGGCGCTGGTATTCCCGCTGGCGACGGCGCTCGGCGGGGCGCTGCTGCTGACGCATTCCCACGCGATCGCCAACATCAAGGACCAGCTCCTCATCGAGATGAGTCACACGCCGCTGGCGCTGTGCGGCGTCACGGCAGGATGGGCGCGCTGGCTCGAATTGCGCATGGACGGCCGCGTCCGTCAGGCCGCGGCCTGGATCTGGCCCATCGCCTTCGTCCTGGTCGGGCTGATCTTGCTGGAATACCGCGAAGCCTGACGGCGCGCGGGCTCAGAGCGAGCTGCCGCCGCAGATGACGAGCTGCTGTCCGGTGATGGCCGCAGCCTCCGGCGAAAGCAGGAACGCCACTGCATGCGCGACTTCCTCCGGGCGAATGAACCGGCCGATCGGTGGAAGTTTTGGCACGACATTGGCGCGCGTCGGATCTTTCAGCATCGGCGTCTCGGTTGCCGCGGGCGCAACGACGTTGACCGTGACGCCGCGCGGCGCGAGCTCGATCGCCCACGACCGCGCGAGCGCCACCAGCGCCGCTTTGGTCGCGGCATACTGGCCGCGGCCGGCCGCGCCTGAGGCAGTGCGGCTGCCGATGAAGACGATGCGTCCTCCTTTCGGCAGGCGCGGCGCCAGTGCGTTGGCGAGACGCTCGGCGACATCGACATGCAGTCGCCACATCGCTGTGCCGTCGTCATGGTCGAGCGACCCGAGTTCGCCGACCTTGAGCATGCCGGCCGCGTGAACGAGTGCGGTTGGCGCGACGCCTGCGACGGCGTTCGCGATGCTTTCGACTTTCCCGAGGTCGAGCGAGAGCTGATCGAAGGCCGGATGGTCGAATGGCGCGGGACGGCGGCTGATGCCGGTGACGCGCCAGCCATCGCGCAGCAGGCGCTCGACAATCGCAGCGCCAACCCCTGAGCTGGCGCCCGTGACGAGCGCATGCGGCCTCTTGTCCATGGTCTCAGTCCCGGATGGCGCGGTTCACCCATGGCTCGGTCACGCGCACATATTTGATCGCGCGGCGATGGAAGGTGAAGGCCATGTGGATCGCCCCGTCGGCGGTCTCCTTGACCGAAGGGTAGGACAGCTCGCGATTGGTCTGGTCGCGTGAATTGTTGGTCATGCAATAGCCGTCACCGGTCTCGACGTTGCGCTTGCGCCACGACCGTCCGCCGTCGGCGGAGACGGCCAGCGTCATCGGCGCCCGCGGCGCGCCCCAGAACGCGGTGCGTCCGTCCGACTTGTTGCCGGCGCCGGCGAGCACGGGCGGAAGGTCGTCCTCGATCTCGTCATAGAGCGAGAGGCGGCGCCCGGTCGCATCCTTTGCGCTGGAGTCGTTGAAGACCAGCGCGAGATGACCGTTGCCGAGCCGCGTGACCTGGATCGAGGAGTTGTTGTTTGGCAGCACGCTCTGGACCGGCGCCGACCAGCTGCGGCCGTGATCGGCGGACCGGCTCTGATAGATATTGTCCGCCCAGCGGCTGCGGTAGAGGGCAATCAGCGAGCCGTCGTCGAGCCGCGCGATGCACATATGCACGCAGCCGCGGCTGCCGGGGACGTCGACGTCGCGCCATATCTTGCCGGCGTCGGACGAGATCTTCACCGCGCTGGTGTCCTCGTCGCCGTTCCATTTCCGGCCCGGCGTGCTGTGACAATAGAACACGGGCAGCAGCCAGTCGCCGTTGTCGAGCACGACGATCGGCTGCCGGATGAAGGTGCCGCGGCCGCGCTGCTCGGGAAACAGGGTTTCGATCGGGCCCCAGCTCTTGCCGTTGTCGCGGGAGAGGCGGCGGCGGATCAGGGCGGTGTCCTGGTTGCCGGCGAGCTGCGCCGTCCACATCAGCCACAGCGTGCCGTCGGGGGCGGGAAACAGCACCGGGTTCTGCTCCGAACGCGCCGTGTCGTCGGACAGCTTTTCGGCAGGAGACCATCGCGTCGCGCCGCGGGGTAGGCGCGAAAAATAGACCGAGATGTCGGACATGCCCTCCTGCGTGCCGCCGAACCAGACGCAGGCCAGATCGCCGTTCGCGAGCGGCATCAGATTGGCGGCGTGGTTCTGCACGCAAGGCGAGGGGATGAAGGCGTCGGACCGGTCGGGATCGCCGGCGGCCGGGCGAACGATGCCGTCGGCGGCGATCTCGATGTCGGTGACCACGATCTCGGTATCGATGATCATGTCGAAGTCCTTTCCATCACCGCATTTGGCTGCGGCGTTGCGGCGGCGGTCGGAGCGCGGCCCATCACCAGCCGCTCGACTGCCATCACCACCAGTGGCGTCGCGGCCGCGACATACATGTTGTCGATGCCGAAGGGGTTGCCGAGCATGTACCAGACCGTCGTCGAGATCGCGGCGCCGATCAGGCCCGCGGTGGCGCCGCGGTTGCTGGCAAACAGCGGCAGGTAGAATCCCATCATCGCGATGATGGTGATCGACAGGCGCAGCGCGCGCGTGAAGAACGACAGCTTGAGGATCTCCGGAATGAAGAAGACGAAGACCAGCGGCGCGATGCCGATCGCCACCGAAAACAGGCGGGTCATCTTCAGCTCCCGCTCCGGCGTCGGCTTCCAGTAGGGGACGTAGAAGTCGCGCACCACCAGCGAGGCGATCGCGAGCGCAACCGTGCAGACGCTGACGAAGATCGAGGCGACGAGCGAGGTCGTCACGAAAGCCGAGGCCAGCGGCGGCATCTTCTCCAAGAATACCGGCAGCGCGTAGAGGCTGTTCATGTCGGGGTAGAGGAACTTCGCCGCGACGCCGATCAGGGCGAGCAGGAATCCGAGCGGCAGGCAGAACGCTGCCGCATAGAAGGTGGCCTTGCGCGCGTCATCGGCGCTCGGCGTCGAGGAGATCGCCTGCACGATGAACTGGGTCGAGAAGATCGCGCCGACGGTACCGAAGGTCCAGGCGAAGATGGTCGCAAAGCCGATCTTGCCGTCCCAGCTGAAGTAATAGGCGGGCAGCTTGGCCTGGATCGGCGCGATGCCGCCGGTCAGCGACATCGCGACCGAGAATATGATGACGATGCCGACGACCTTGATGGCGCTGTGCAGGATCGTCACCCAGGCGACGCCCTTCAGTCCACCGAACACGTAGTAGAAGGTGCTGACCACGGCGATGATGCACATCGCAACGGGCATGCTGACATGCAGCGCGGTGGCGATCGCGGCCGCGCCGCTGACGTAGTTGCCGACGTTCACGAGCAGTAGCGCGTAGATCATAATCACCGACACCGTGAGCATGGTCGACTTGCCGTATTTCTGCGCGATCGCGGCCGAGATGGTGTATTCGCCGGAACTGTAGAGCTTCTTCACCATCAGGAGCCCGAACAGCAGGAAGCCGATCGAGGCGCCGAGCACGGCCCACCCCGCCGCCATGCCCGACTGGAACGCTTCCTGTGCGGTCCCGACCGTCGACTTGGCGCCGACGAATTCGGACATCATCAGCACGCCGACAACCACCGCCGGCATCGCGCGCGCGCCCGTCATGAACTGATCGCTGGTCCTGCTGCGCAGCTTGAGGGTGAGCCAGGACGTGAAGGCGATGTAGGCGACGATCATCGCGACGATGAGCGTGCTGTCGCCATTGAGGATGGCTTGCATCGATGACGTTTCCTCTGGTGGCGCGGATGCGGTGTTGTGAGCCCGCTTGGTCCCGCTACTATATTGTTCGGAATGCGAACAATTGTTCTCTAAATCCATTAAACCTGTCGGCACGGCGTGCGTCAAGCGCACGCGTCAGGGCGGCGCTGCGACGCGCCCGGTCGGGCAGTCATCGCCGCTGCATGTTCAAGGGGTTGCAGGCCAGAGAAAAAATGTCGGTGGGCTGTCCGGCGGGACGGTCAGCGTACGGCCGCGAGGCGCAGGGAATCCGAGGCCCTGCCGTTCCGGGGTCAGTTCGACTTCAGCGCCGCCTTGGCGACCTCGGCCATCCAGCTCGAGGCGACCGGAAAAATCGCGTCGTTGAAATCGTAGCGCGGGCCGTGCAGTTCGGCGCCGTCGCGCAATTCACCATTGCCGATCCAGGCGAAGGCGCCGGGGCACTGCTTGAGATAGAAGGCGAAATCCTCGCCGGCCATGCTCGGCGCGAGATCGCGTCGCACCTCGGTCTGCACCTTCTCCGCGGCGAGGCGCGCCAGGCCCGCCTCATCAGGTGTATTGACCACCACGCCGACGCCCATGACGATCTCGGGCGTGACCTTGACGCCGAAGGTCGTTGCAATGCCTGCGCAGATCTCTTTGATCCGCGCCAGGATGACGTCCTTCACCGCGTCGCGATGATACCGCAGCGTGCCGCCGATGGTGACGCGTCCTGCGATCTGGTTGCGCGCCGTGCCGCCTTCGAGCGTGCACAGCGAGAGCACGGCGGTGTCGAGCGGGTCGATGCTGCGCGACACGACCGATTGCAGCGCCACGATCAAATGTCCCGCCGCCATCACGGGATCGCGGGTCAGGTGCGGCATGCCGGCATGTCCGGCATGGCCGTCGATGGTGATGCTGACGCGTCCGCCGGAGGCCATCACGACGCCGTCATGGACCGCGATGGTGCCGGCAGCTAACCCCGGCCAGTTGTGGAAGCCGAAGACCCGCGTCATCGGAAAGCGGTCGAACAGGCCGTCGCCGACCATCGCGCGCGCGCCGCCAAGTCCTTCCTCGGCCGGCTGGAAGATGAAGTCGACGGTGCCGCTCCAACTCGTGTCGGCGACCAGCAGCGCGGCCGCACCAAGCAGCGAAGCGGTGTGCCCGTCATGGCCGCAGGCATGCATCACGCCGGGATTTGTCGAGGCGTAGGCAAGCCCGGTATCCTCGGTGATCGGAAGCGCGTCCATGTCGGCGCGCAGGCCGACGCGGCCCTGCGCGGATCCTCGCTTCAAGGTCGCAACGCCCCCGTGGCCGCCGATGCCTGCCTCGAAGGGAATGCCGAGCTCGGTGAGCTTTTCCTGCACGAAGGCAGCGGTCGCCTTTTCATGGAGGGACAGTTCCGGGTGGGCGTGCAAATGCCGGCGCCACGCGGTCAGTTTCTGGTGCAACTCGGGGGTCAAGATGGGTCTTTCGCAAGGAGGGCCGGCTGCAGCCACCATAGCCCATTATCGGCCCGCCGCATCAAGCGCCTTGGAATGCCTCGCGTGCAGCAATATCGTCATGGCCGGGCCAAGCTCGGGCATGACGCGCCGGTTCTACGGCGAGAGCTTCGCCAGCCCTTTCCAGTCGAAGCTGATGCCATGGCCCGGCCGGTCCGGCGCCAGCGCCTTGCCGTCCTCGAGCACCAGCGGGTGCTCGATATACTTGTCCAGGCCGAAACCATGCGCTTCCAGATACGAGCGATTCGGGCATGCCGCGAGCAGATGCACCGTGATGTCGTGCGCGCCGTGGCTGGTGACCGGGAGATTGAACGCCTCCGCCAGCCGCGCGATCTTCATGAACGCGCTCACGCCGCCGCAATTGGTGACGTCGGGCTCGGGATAGGACACCGCGCCTGCGACGATGTAGTTCTTGAACTCCCAAAGCGAGCGCAAATTCTCGCCGGCCGCGATCGGCACGCCGCCGGCCTGCATGATGCGGGCATGGCCCGCGACGTCGTCGGGGATGACAGGCTCCTCGAGCCAGGTGAGGTCGTAGGGGACGAAGGCGCGGGCGGCGCGGATCGCGTCCTCCACCGTCCATTTCATGTTGGCGTCCGCCATCAGCGGAAAGCCGTCGCCGAGATGCTGCCGCATCGCCGCGACGCGCGTGACGTCGGATTTGAGATCGGGCCGGCCGACCTTCATCTTGATGGCGCGAAAGCCCTTGGCGAGATTGCCGTCGGTCTGCTTCAGCAGCGCCTCGACGGAGAGATCGAGGTCGATGCCGCCGGCATAGCACGGCACGTGCGCATCGAAGCCGCCGAGCAGGCGGAACAGCGGCAACTTGGCGCGCCGCGCCTTCAGGTCCCATAACGCGATGTCGAGCGCGGACAGCGCCAGCACCGCCGGCCCGCCGCGGCCGCCATAGTGCAGGCCCCACCAGACGTGATGCCAGATCGCCTCGGTGTCGTCGGCCTCGCGTCCTTCGACCAGCGGCGGGATCTCGCGCTTGAGGATATCGGCGGTCGCCCCGCCATTGCGCCCCACCGTGTAGGTGTAGCCGACTCCCTCGGCGCCGTCGGCATCGCGGATGCGGCAGGTGATCAGCTCGAACGCCGCGATCTCGCCATGCGTGGAGTCCGACAGCGTGACGGGGAGGGGGATCCGGTAGAATCCGGTTTCGATCGTCGCGATGCGTGCCATGTTTCCTTCCTGCTTTTCCTTGCAGGCTAGGCCGGCAGACGCCGGCGGGCAACCGCGGGCGATGCAAGGCAGTTCTGTAGGATGGGTAGAGCGCAGCGAAACCCATCATCTGCGTGACCGCGGCGCTGGGTTTCGCTGCGCTCTACCCATCCTGAGGACGACTTCATACGAAGAAATGACGCAGTTCCGCCGCGACGCGAATCGGGTCGCCTTCGTTGTCTGCCGCGATGTGTCCGGCGCCCTTGAATTCAACGCGTGTCGCGTTCGGCAGGATCGCGGCGAGAGCATCGAGAGCGGTGGCGAGATAGCCTTGGCTTCGATCGCCGCCAAGCAGCAGCGCTTCCGTGCTCAAGCTCCTGAAGCGGTCAAGATCGCCGGCTTTCTCCGCAATCAACTCGATGTCGTAGTGGACCGTCGGGATGAGCGTGGCCAGAGGTGGCCCGTTGCCAACGGCCGCGTCGGGACGGAGCCGCATCATCATGGCGAAGAACGATTTAAGGACAGGCGCAGGGAGCCTTGTCATGATCTCGTTGTCGCCGGTGCCTTTGAGCACGGCAACAAGGGCGGCCGGCAGATCCCCCTTCGCCAGGGCCGCCTCATAGCCAGCGGCCCAGTAGCGCGGCTGGACCCCGCCGAATTCGATCGGAGGCTCGTAAAGCGCGAGGCGCGCGATCGCCGGATTGACGAGCGCGGTGTGCATGGCAACCAAGGCCCCGGCGCTCAATGCAAACACATTGCGTGCGCCCGTCTCGGCGAGAAGCCGGCCGAGATCATTGATCTCGGTCGCCATGCAGTGGTCGGGCCGGAACGGTCCGCTCAGACCACGACCCCGACGGTCCGGTATCAGGACAGTGAATCGATCGGCCAGCGCTGCGCCAAGGTCGGTAAAGCTCGCCGCACTCTGCAGCGCGCCATGGAGCAGCACCAGTCCGGGACCTGAGCCCAGTTGCCGATATCCAATGACGGTGCCGTCATTGGCGACAAATGATCTCTCCGAGCTCACGCAACGCGCCTCACCGCATCGTCGCGAGCTGCACGGCCAGCGCGCAGGCGCGGTCGTATTCGTCGAGATTGATCCACTCGTCGATCGTGTGCGCCTCGTTCTGGCCGGCGCCGAAGGTCACGGTGGGAACGCCGTGGCGGACCATCCAGTTGGCATCGAGGCCGCCATTGGCGGTGCGGACGTTCGGTGTGCCGCCGACCGCGGACACCGCCTCGACCGCGCGTTTGACGACGGGAAGATTGTCCTTCATGCGGAACGGAAAATAGTCGGTCTCGGCCTTGAACTTGACCTTGCCGGACTTGCCTTGCGCGTTCGTCACCTTCTTGGCGGCCTTCTCGAACGCGGCCTTGTAGGCCTTGGTGATCTCCTTGAAGAATTTGCCGTCGTGGCTGCGGCTTTCGCCGCGCACATGGACGTAGTCGGTGACGACGTTGGTGGCATCGCCCGCGGGGCGGCCTTCGCCACCGGTGACGGGGCCGACATTGCTGGTGCCTTGGCTCTTGCCCTTCACCACCTTGCCGAACCAGCCGCCGGCCTTCACCTCGGCGAGCGCGAGCGCCATGATCATGGTCGAGGAGATGCCGCGCTCCGGTGCAACGCCGGCATGCGAGGCGCGGCCGAAAATCTCGACGTTCCAGCGGTCCGCGCCGACGGCGCCGATGATGACGTTGGAGGCCGAGCCGCCGTCATAGTTGAAGGCCATCGCCGGCGAGCCGAGCTCGTCCAGCTTGACGTGGCGCGCGCCATAGAGCCCGCTCTCCTCGCGCACGCAGAACAAGAGCGTGATCGGGGGGTGATCGAGCTTCTGCTTGGCGAGCTCGGCGGCAAGCGTCACCAGCACGCCGCAGCCGCAGCGATTGTCGCCGCCGAGCGCGGTCTTGGCCTCGTTGACGATCTTGCGGCCGGATTTCTTCGGCTTGGCGCCGGCGCAGAGCGGCACGGTGTCCATGTGGGTCATGAACATGATGCGCGGCTGGTTGTGCAGCGCGCCGCGGCCGGGCAGGTCGACGATGAGGTTGCCGGTCTCGGTCGGCACGGGAATGCGGGTGTTGGCGTCGTCGAGCCGGATCGCCTTGGCCGGCACGCCGCTCTCCTTCAGCGCGGCGGTGAGCTCACGCCCGATCGCCGCCTCCTGTCCGGTGACGCCCTCGACGGCGAGGAAGCGCATGAGGCGATCGGTGGCGGCTTTGGTGTCGACAGGCATGAACGTCATTCCCTTGCTGCGATGTGCGCCTCAGCATCCCCTGCGGCGTGCCGTTGTGCAAGGGCCTCAGACGCTGCGCGTGTATGCGAGGAAGACGAGAGCGCCCGACAGAAGCGCCGCCGCCATGAACAGCAGCACCGCCGGCAACCCCGCGACCGCCGCGACCGCGCCTGTCATCGACTGCATCAAGGCGGCTCCGAGGAAGAAGGCGAGATTGATCGCCGCGAGCGCCTTGCCCGCGGTTTGCGCATCGACCAACTGCCGCGACATGCCGAACAGCAGCGGCTGGGCGGAGGTCGCAAGGCCGATGAGCACGAACAGCACGAGATCATATTGCGGCGGCATCACGGGCACCCCGAACAGGATCGAGACCGCATAATGCGGCGCCCCCAGCGCCATCAGCGCCAGCAGCAGCGCCCCGACCATATGCGTGCCCGCCACCAGCTCGCGGCGGCGACTGAGCCTGCGGTCGATCATGCCGATGCACAGGGGACCTGCGATCATCGCCAGCGTGAATGCGCCGAGCTGGTTGCCGGCCTCGACCCGCGTCAGTCCCTTGATCTCCATCAGCCACGGGCCGCCCCACAGGCCGCGCAGCACCAGCGAGGTCGCAAGCGACACCAGCGCCAGCGCGATCAGGCCGCGCAAGGGCCGCGAGAGTCCGAGCCGCAGCACCTCGATCATCTGCGACAGCGGCGAGGACTCGTCCTTGTGCTCGGCCGGCTGTTTCGGCACCAGCAGGAACACGGCGAGCGCGACCAGCACGCCGCCCAGCGCCGAAATCCAGAACCCGGCGCGCCAGCCGTAAGTCTCGACCACGAAGGCGAGCGGGCTCGACGACAGCAGCATGCCGATATTGCCGATCGACAGGATCGCGCCCGACCACAGCCCGAATCGCGCCGCCGACAATTGCTTGGCCGCCAGTGTCATCGGGCACATCAGCATGCCTGACGTCGCGACACCGAGCATCACCTGTCCCACCGCAAAACTCTCGGGCCCCGTCGCGAATCCCGACGCGATGGCGCCGATCACCGTTCCCATAAGCAGGCTCAGCGACACCGGCCGAACGCCGAAGCGATCCATCGCTGCACCGACCGGGATCTGCGCGGCGGCAAAGGCAAAGGGATAGACCGAGGTGAGGCTCGCCAGAGCCTGCGGCTCCATGTGGAAATCCGCGGCCATCAGATCGAGGCTGACGGCGGGAATGGTGCGCAGCAAGGTCGAGAGCATGTGCCCGCAGGCGAGCGCAAGCAGCGCAAAGATCAGCGCGCGGGTGCCATCTCCCGCTTCTTCCGTAGCAACCGCACTCATCAGCATCCCGTCCCGGCAAGGGTTATGGCCGGGTTACACGATTGGCGGGACGGTGCCAATGGGGGAGGGCCGATCCGCTGCGCGATGCCTTGGGTCTTCCGGAGCCCCGCTGATCGAGCCAGGCCCCGCGTCGATGCCGCTGAAATTGCGATTCGTCGTTACGTCGTCAGTTGATGACGAACGCTGTTCAATTCCTGCATTCCGATTTATCGAAGCAAAGGTTCGATTGCTCGAGTCTGGAAAAGTCCTCTGTTGCAATGAAAACGAGAAGCCCGAGCAGAACCATTGCCGCGATGTTGGAACGCATGCTGGGGCGGTTCTCGATAGCGGGGCGACGGTGTTCGAACTTCGAGAGGTCGAGCATGCGCAAGATGTTGTCGGACCGTGCACCATCAACCGGATCTCTGCCGTCTCCTGATCGCGCTCGAAACGGTACGACATTTCCCCGGTGGTTCGATTGATCAGCCTTCATCTCGCGCCTCGTCCGCATCAAGCAGCGCTTGCTGAATTGCAATGATAAGGCCTGACTTAGGGCGAGTGGTCCTGAAATTCGCGATCTTCGGCGCAATTCAGCGTGATGCCGCGGCGATCTCTCACGTCTCTCCACTTCGTTTCTGCTTGTTTCTGCCTGTCCTTCGTTGGACGGCTTTGATTGAACGACTGCGTTTTGCAGCGAGCGAACATGAAAATTTGTACAGATTTTCGCACGCGATCGTCATTTTGACGCTGGGATTTTGTCCGCGATACTTCCAAACCGAGGCGACGGTTTCACCTGCAATCAGTCGGCTTATCTGAAGGCAGGTACAAACAGTTAGAGGGCCATCAATTTGTCAACGCGACCGAAGCTCAGCGTTGCGCTGTTTGGAATCCTTGCAATAGCCGCGGTGGCCTATGGCGTATGGTATGAGCTCCTCGGGGGCGTCAAGCCAGCGGCAGCGGCCGCCCAAAGCGCTGCCAGTCAGGCCGCGGCGAAAATTCCAGTCACCTCGTTCGTGGTGAAGAAGGCTGACTTTCCCGTGCGCGCCTACGGTCTGGGAGTCGTCTCGCCGTTCAAGACGGTCACGGTCAAGAGCCGTGTTGACGGTCAGATCACCAAGGTGTTCTTCAAACAGGGGCAGATGGTGAAGGAGGGCGATCCGCTTCTGGAGATCGATCAACGCCCCTTTACCGCAGCTCTCGAGCAGGCGGTGGCGAAGAAAGCCCAGGACGAGGCCAATCTGAGGAACGACCGGTTGAACCTGGAGCGCTTTCAGAAGCTCGCGAAGCAGCAATTCGAGACCCAGCAAAATCTCGATAGCCAGCAGGCCCTGGTCGATCAGATGACAGCGCAGGTGAAGGGCGACCAGGCCGCCATCGACAATGCGCAGACCAATCTCGGTTACACCTCAATCAAGGCGCCGATCAGCGGACGAACGGGTTTCCGGCTGGTTGACCCCGGCAACATCGTGCATGCCGCTGATACGACCGGGATCGTCACCATCGCCCAGCTGCAGCCGATTGCCGTGCAGTTCACGGAGCCGGAAGAGCAATTGCAGGCCATCGACAAGGCCTTTTCCGCCGGCGAGGTGCCCGTCGAGGCGCTGACCTCGGACGGAACCAGGACGCTGTCGCAAGGCAGGCTCGTGGTCATGGACAATTCGGTCAACCAGGCCACCGGGACCATCAGCCTGAAAGCGCGCTTCGACAACAAGGACAACGCGCTCTGGCCCGGCCTGTCGGTCACCACGCGGATGCTGATCGATACGCGCAAGGACGTCATCGTCGTGCCGCAGGATGGCGTGCAGCACGGGCCGGCGGGTCTGTTCGCCTACGTGATCGGCGGCAATGGCAAGGTCAGCGCCAGGCCGATCAAGGTCAGCGAGAGCGGCGACGCCAATGCCGTGGTCTCCGAAGGCCTGAACGTCGGAGACAGGATCGTGGTCGCCGGACAGTCGCGCCTGTTCGATGGCGCGCTGGTCGAGGAAGCGCCTGCCGCCGCTTCGATTGCGCCGCCGACAAATGCAAGCGCCGAGGTCTCTCAGGCCAGGAGCGGAACCACGAGCGGAACCAAGACCGGATCGGCGGACTGACATGGCTGGCGGTATCTCGGCTCCCTTCATTCGCCTTCCCATCGCGACGTCGCTGCTGATGGTCGGCATCGTCTTCGTCGGGATCATCGCCTATCCGCAATTGCCGGTGGCGCCGCTGCCGGAGGTGGACTTCCCCACCATCCAGGTCTCGGCCAACCTTCCCGGCGCGGATCCGGAGACGATGGCGTCATCGGTGGCGCAGCCGCTCGAATCGCAATTTGCGCTGATTCCCGGCGTCTCGGAGATGACGTCGCAGAGCCAGACCAGCTCGACCCAGATCGTCCTGCAGTTCGATCTCTCGCGCAACATCGACGGTGCCGGCTCCGACGTGCTCGCCGCCATCAATGCGGCGAGCGGGCAATTGCCCAAGAACATGCCGACCCCGCCGACCTACAGAAAGGTCAATCCGGCCGACTCGCCCATTCTCACGCTCGGTGCCACCTCGACGACGCTGCCGATGACGCAGGTGTCCGACGAGACCTACACCAAGCTCGCGCAGGCGATCAGCCATATCAGCGGCGTCGGCCAGGTCAGCGTCGGTGGACAGCAGGCGCCGTCGATCCGTGTCCAGATCGATCCCGCCAAGCTGGTCGCCAAGGGCCTGTCGCTGGAGGACGTGCGGACCCCGCTGTCGGTGATCACCGTCAACAATCCCAAGGGAACCCTCAACGGAGACACGCGCACCTACACCGTCTATGCCAACGACCAGTTCACCAAGGCCGAGGCCTGGAACGACATCGTCATCGCCTATCGGAACGGCAGTCCCGTCCGTGTCGGCGACATCGGCCATGCCGTGAGTGCACCGCTGGACAATACCCAATACGGCTGGGTTGACGGCAAGCCCGGCGTGTTCCTGGTCATCTTCAAGCAGCCGGGCGCCAACGTCATCGACACCGTCGACAGCGTCATGAAGCAGCTGCCGCATCTGCAGGCGGGCATCTCGCCGGCCATCAAGGTCTCGGTGCTGTCGGACCGTACGCAGACGATCCGCGCGGCGGTGAAGGACGTGCAGTTCACGCTGCTGCTGACGATCGGCCTCGTCGTGATGGTGATCTTCGTCTTCCTGCGCAGCGTCTGGGCCACCATCATCCCGTCGATCACGGTTCCGCTGGCGCTGCTGGGCGCCTGCGCGCTGATGTGGATAGCCGGCTACAGCCTCGACAATCTGTCTCTGATGGCCCTCACCATCGCGGTCGGCTTCGTGGTCGACGATGCCATCGTGATGCTGGAGAACATCACCCGCTATATCGAGGAGGGCGAGACGCCGATGGCCGCCGCGCTCAAGGGCGCCAGCGAAATCGGGTTCACGATCATCTCGATCTCGATTTCGCTGATCGCTGTGCTGATCCCGCTGCTGCTCATGAGCGGCATCATCGGCCGCCTGTTCCGCGAATTTTCGGTGACGCTCGCGATGACGATCGCCGTGTCGGCCCTGGTATCGCTGACATTGACGCCGATGATGGCGTCGCGCTTCCTCAAATCGCACGACGAAGAACATCACGGCAGGCTCTACATGCTCAGCGAGCGGTTGTTCCAGGGCCTCGTGAACGGCTACGCGCGCGGCCTCGACCTCGTGCTGCGCTTCCGCTTCGCCACCTTGATGGTGTTCTTCGCGACGATCGCGCTGACGGTCTATCTGTTCGTGATCATCCCGAAGGGGTTCTTTCCGCAACAGGATACCGGGCTGATCACCGGTATCGTCGAAACATCGCAAGACGTGTCGATCGCCGATATGGCGAAGCACATGCAGGAGATCGGCGCGATCGTGCTGAAGGACCCTGCGATCGACCACATGGCGATGCGGATGGGCGGAAGCGGCAATACGCTCAACGACGGCACGATGTACATTACGTTGAAGCCGCGGGATGAACGCACCGACTCGGCCGACCAGGTCATCCGTCGCCTGCAGGCCCAGACGGCGAAGGTTCAGGGGGCACGTCTCTATCTCCAGTCGGCGCAGGACGTCCGTGTCGGCGGCCGGGCGTCGCGGACGCAATTCCAGTTCACCCTGCAGTCGACCGATATGGACCAGCTCAACACATGGGCCCCGAAGCTGCTGGCCAGAATGAAGGAGATGCCCGAACTGCGCGACGTCGCGTCCGACCAGCAGACGTCGGGCACGACGCTGACGCTGTCGATCGATCGCAATCAGGCCGCGCGTTTCGGGATCACGCCCGACGTGATCGACGCGACCCTGTATGACGCATTCGGGCAGCGGGAGATCGCGACATATTTCACCCAATTGTCGACCTACTATGTCGTCCTCGAGGTGCTGCCTTCGCTGCAGAAGAATCCGTCCACGCTAGAGCAGATCTACCTCCGCTCCCCGACGACGGGAGGCGAGGTGCCACTGTCGGCGTTCACCAAGTGGACCACGGCTCCGGTCCGGCCTCTGGCCATCAACCATCAGGGCCAGTTTCCGGCGGTGACGATCTCCTTCAACCTCGCGCCCAACGTCGCGCTCGGCCAGGCAACGCAGGCGATCGACGCGGTACAAAAGCAGATGAACGTGCCGGCCGCCATCACCTCGACTTTCGCAGGCACAGCGAAGGCATTCCAGGAGTCGCTCTCCTCCGTGCCCTTGTTGATCGTGGCGGCGCTGATCGTGGTCTATCTCATTCTCGGCATACTCTACGAGAGCTACATTCACCCTCTGACGATCCTGTCGACCTTGCCGTCCGCCGGCGTCGGGGCGCTGGCAACGCTCCTCATCTTCCACTTCGACTTCAGCCTGATCGGGCTGATCGGGCTGGTCCTGCTGATCGGCATCGTCAAGAAGAACGGCATCATGCTGGTCGACTTTGCGATCGTGGCGGAGCGGGATCAGGGCTTGTCGCCGGTCGAGGCCATTCGCCGGGCCTGCCTGCTGCGCTTCCGCCCGATCCTGATGACCACGATGGCGGCGGTGCTCGGCGGCGTGCCGCTGATGCTCGGCCACGGCACCGGCTCGGAACTGCGTCAGCCGCTCGGCTACGCCATGGTCGGCGGTCTCCTGGTCAGCCAGGTTCTGACGCTCTTCACCACGCCGGTTGTCTATCTTTATCTGGACCGTGTCTCGCAATGGTTCAGTCCGAAACCACACGCAGCAAGCGATCCTCAGGAAGAGGACGTTGTCGACGACGGCGATCTGGACGTCTTCAAAAAGCCGGACCGGAAGAAATCAAGGGTCTTTGCGGCAGAGTGACTTTTGACATCCGCGCCGCCGACGGCGAGCGCGGCGCCGCGATGGACGCAAAGGACATCGGCACGCGCAGGGCCCGTCTGACTGTCTCCCTGCTTCACGCCACCGCCTGGGCAATGAAGTTGCGGACGATCTTCGAGGTTTCGCCACGCCGGAACGCCAGAGCCAAGCGCACGATTGGAGCGTCCCCTTTGACCTCACGATAGGTGACGCCGGTGACATGAAGCTGGCGCATTGACGCCGGCACGAGCGAAAAGCCAAGCTCGGCTGCCACCAGGCTGACGACAGAGCTGATCTGCGGCGCGGACTGCCCGAGGGTCGGCTCGAAGCCCGCCCGCCGACAGGCCGCGATGACTGTGTCAACCCAGGCCGATCCGGGCGGCGTCAGAATGAGCGGATCGCCCTTCAGCCTGATAAGATCGATTTCAGTCGACTTCGCCACCGGATGGCTTGCGGGCAATACAACGAGCATCGGCTCGTTGGAGAGACGCCGAAACTGCAGATCGTCCTCGCCCTCATCGGGGCGCAGGAACACCGCATCGAGCTCTCCTTCCCGAAGGCCCGCAACGAGGCGGGATGTGCTTGCTTCCTCCAGCGTCAAATCCACATCGGGATAGGCTCGCCGAAACGATCGGATCGTAGAGGTGACAACGGGATTGAATGGTGCCGAGTTGGTAAAGCCCACCCGTAGCGAACCGATTTGACCCCGCGCAGCCCTCTGCGCGGCGCGAATGGAGCGCTCCGCCTGCACAGGAATGACCCGCACGTTCTCCAGAAAAGCGCGCCCTGCCTCGGTCAGTTCAGCTCCCTGCGGAATGCGATGGAAGAGCGCAGCCCCGACTTCGGCCTCAAGATCCTTGATCTGTTGACTCAGCGGCGGCTGCCCGATTCCAACGCGCGCAGCGGCGCGTGTGAAGTTTTTCTCCTCGGCAACCGCGAGGAAATAGCGGATGTGGCGCAGTTCCATGTCAGTGCCAAAAGCTATCGAGATCGTTCTTTCTATATATTTGACTGCGCGATTATCGAAATCAAATATCTCCTATCGGGGGCGCCGATTGACTTGGACGATCGAAATTGGACCAGAATCTGAACGTCAGTCTGAAAGACAAGTCCATCCCCGAGCCGGCGATTGGGAACATGGAACCCCGTCTCCCGGTTGCTGCACCTTCGCTTTCCGCGACACCCGAACTCGATCAATCGCGCGTTTTTTCGCACCGCCGCCGCGCCTTGCTGTTCCTCCTCGCCGTTGCAGCAACTGTCTTGGCCTGGTGGATATCGGGCTATCTGTTCGCCTACACGGACGACGCATACGTCACGTCCGATGTGGTGTCGATCACGCCGGAAGTTACGGGTCCGATCGCGGCGGTTCTTGTGAAAGACAACGAATGGGTGAAGCGGGGAACGCTCCTCTTTACCATCGATCCGGTTCCGTTCAGATTGGCCGTAGAGCAAGCGCGCGCGGAGGAGGCGCGAACTGAGGCTCAGTTGCCGGTCGACCGGGCGCAGTTGCAGGTTCTGCAGGCGCAGAAGGAAGCTGCGGGTGCTGCCGAGAGGCTCGCCGCGGCAAACCTGCGCCGTGACACGCCGCTTGCCCAGTCCGGTACGATCTCCGCGCAGGCCCTCGACACGACTCGTACCACCGAGGAGCAAGGCGCAGCCCAGCAACATGCCGCCGAAGCCGCCTTGCAGAAGGAGAACGAGACTCTCAGCCTGGATAAGGCTGCCGTCTCATCGGCCCACGCTGCCCGTCTTCTCGCCGAATGGCGCTTGGGCCGCACCAAAGTCGTGGCGCCCGTTGATGGTTTCGTGACGCATCTTGCCGTTCAAACTGGCGACATGGTTTCCACGAGCCAGGCAGCGGTTGCGATCGTCGATGGAAACGCCTGGCGCGTCGTTGCCAATTACAAGGAATATTATCTACGACACCTCCATCCTGGCGGCCTCGCCTGGATCTGGCTCGACAGCCATCCCTGGCACCTTTATCGCGCGCGCATCCAAGGTCTGGCGCACGGCATTAGTCGCCAGCAAGGAAGCGAGACACTAGTCCCTTACGTATCTCCAACGGTGAACTGGATTCGCCTGCAACGACGGGTTCCAGTTCGATTCACGCTGCTCGAATCTCCTGGGAGCGACCAACTCTTCATGGGCGTCGACGCCCGCGTCCTGGTCATCTACTGATTGGGAGAATCTTGACGATGCCGCTCCTGATATCGGCCCTGCGACCCATACCGCAAGCCCTGGTGCGTGAGCTCAAATCGCTCGAGCTTCGCGGCCCGCGCGCCAGAGACGCAGCAAAGCTCGTGATCTCGGTGCTGGTCGCTGTCGCGGCGGCAGCCATTCTCAACCTCGATGATCTCTCCTGGGCAGCGTTCAGCGGCTACATGGTGATACGTGGCCGCCTCGCCGAGACATTCCAGCGGGGGCTAATGCGAATCGTGGGCACTGCGGGCGGGGCGCTGCTGGGACTCCTGCTCGCGCCCGGCGCGGCAGACGACCCTCTGCTGTTGATCGTTTTCCTCTTCCTTGTGTCCTGGATCGGCACCTTTCAATCGCTGGCGACCAACTACAGCTACGCATGGCTGTTCTTCGGCCTTACGGCCGGGATGGTGACCACCGAGGCGCTCGCCTCACCAGACTCTGTCGTGCATTTCGCCGCCACGCGTGTGGCGGAGATTACGGTCGGAACGTGCGCATGCCTTGTTGTCGCAAGCCTGTTCCCGGATACGTCGAGCCGCAGGGAACAACATGCCTACGACATGCTCTGGTGTGGACGCCTGCGTGATGTGTTGAATGAGAGCTGGCTACGAGAGAACTGGCCGCTGCTCGAGCATTGTACGCGAGCAGCTTTGGCCGTCGCCTTGCTTCCCCTCATCTGGCGGTGGTTCGGCATTGAGGACTTCGCACAAACTACGGTCACATCGTACGTCATCATGATCGTCCCATCGGCCGCGCTGGGGAACCGCCGATACGCTACGATCTACGAGAGGATAGCCCACAGGGCGGTCGGATGCCTGCTTGGTAGCGCGGCCGCTCTTGTCTCTATTGGCCTGTTCGGTACAGGATTGCCGGTAACCGCGCTCACGCTCGCGGCCGGCGTCTGGGTCGGCTACCAAATCCAGACAGGGCGGGAGATCAACTATCTCGGAACGCAGTTCACGCTTGGGCTTCTCATCACCCTTGTTCAGGGACCAGCTCCGATCACAGATATTACCCCTGGGCTAGAGCGTTTGGTTGGCATCGCGATCGGCTCCGCCATGCTGTGTCTGACGACCGCCGCCTGGCCCTTGGATCAAGACCGGTAGCATCTCCGACGGAGGCTAACCGCCGTCTTCCCAATGTCGACCGACCAGTCTTCGTATGTCCCCTCAAGCGGCCGGACATCGCGAATGCGATCGTCGGGCCGAACCGTGCTTCAGGTCTCAGCGTGTGAGCCGACGGAGGTAAACCCGACACACCCCGCGCTTGCTCTTGATCGCTGCTTTTGACCGATTTTGTTGCAAAAGTCGGCTGTAACCGACGGATGTCTTTCGGCCATTCGGTCAGGCCGACCGGCTTTGATCCGCCGCCCCTAACGCTCTCAACGCAACTCCTACGCTACGCAATGCGCAAAGCATGAGC
>NZ_JAFCJT010000024.1 GCF_018130785.1 Bradyrhizobium liaoningense | reverse complement strand
TCAGGAGCCACCGTCAGAATCGATTTCTGCCAAAATCGCAATGCCTTACGAAAAGATCACATGCGATTCCCCTGCCCTGGAGGGGGAGGGTCGATCGCGCGCAGCGCGAGCGGGGTGGGGGTGGTCTCTCCACTCGGGCACCGCTTGCGTGGTGAGACTGTCACCCCACCCCGTCTCACATTCCGCTGCGCTCCGACGCATGCGGGGAGAGCCAACATGAAACGTCTCGGCTTCATCGCCGCGCTGCTGATCTGCAGCGCGATCCCGGCGCACGCCGACACCGACGTCTGCAACAACATGTTGAAGCAGCAGCGCGGCGACGATGCGCTGCATGTCGACAGCGCGTTCTGCGATGCGCAACTCGGCGCGCCGCAGAACGGCACGGCGACATCGGCGTAATACAAGCGCTGCATGCGCGCGCGGGGCTGGCGCTTCAGTCATACCGTTGGCGAGAAGGACGACGGCTATCCCGATCCTGATAATCCCGGTCTCGTCGGTCACGACTTCAAGATCGGCGGCTTCACGGGATCGTCCTGCTCGAATTTCTGAGCAAAGCAAAAACGTCCGGCGGCCGGATGATCCGGTGTCGCCGGCAAGCCCGTGATGCGGTCGGTGATGTCTCTAGATCATGCCGAGCACGATGGCGCAGACGAACGCCATCGCGAGGTACGCGGCGATCACGCTCAGTCTTCCGGTGAACGTCATAAGATCGCTCCCGTTGTTGTCCCCTTCGCGAGCGCATCATGGTTAACAGAGAGTCTCTCTCCGAAAAAGTCAGCGTTGCTTCCGCTCATGCCGGGCTGCTTACGCGTGTGCGCGCCAGTATGGTTAAAGAACACTGAAATCAAAGCGTTGAAGAGTCTTTAAGTAAATTCACCGAACGTGCGTGCATGACGCGCGGAGTTCGTTTGTATCTCGTCGGCTCCATCGTCCTTGTTTCGCTTGCGGGTTGCGGACGCGGCTTTTTCCAGGCCGAACGCGAACCGTGGCGGGCCGAGGCGGAAGCCGCATGCCTGAAATCGGGCGCGGTGAAAGAGGGGCCGGATCTCGTCCGCATCGACCCGATCTCGGGCCCCGGCATGTGCGGCGCCGAGTTCCCGTTGAAGGTCGCTGCCATCGGCGAAGCCTCGGGCAGCTATGGCTTTGCCGACGAGGAACTGCGCCCGCCGGCGAGTGTCGGCAGTCAGCCGCGGTGGCCGGTGACGCAGCCGCGATCGAACGCTCCGCAGAGCCAGAACTATCCATCATCCTCCTACCCACAGCGGTCGAACTATCCCGAGAGCGCGGTGCGCCAGCCCTCCGGCTATGGCAACTCGCCCGGCCCGATGTCGCTGAACGCGCCCGGCGTGGCGCAGCAAGAGGACGAGATCGACCTGCCGCCCGAAGGCACCGATGCCGCGGGCGCGGCGCGCTACATGAATGCGCCGAGCTATCCGGCACGGCCGGCACCTTACTCGCAGGCGCCTGCGCAGCAGCCGTTGCCGCGTCTTGGTCCGGCGCAGGGCAATCCCGTCATCGCCGTCGGTCCCGTTGCAGTGAAGCCGACTGCGACGCTGGCCTGCCCGATCGTCTCCGAACTGGACCGCTGGCTCGCCGATACCGTGCAGCCGTCGGCGATGCGCTGGTTCGGCGCACGGGTGGTCGAGATCAAGCAGATCTCCGCCTATTCCTGCCGCGGCATGAACGGCAACTCGCATGCCCACATTTCCGAGCACGCCTTCGGCAATGCGCTCGACATCGCCGCCTTCGTGCTCGCCGACGGTCGCCGCGTCACCGTGAAGGACGGTTGGCGCGGCATGCCGGAAGAGCAGGGGTTCCTGCGCGACGTGCAGTCGGGTGCATGCGCGCATTTCACCACCGTGCTCGCGCCGGGCTCGAACGTCTATCACTACGATCACATCCACGTGGATCTGATGCGTCGCGCCAGCCGCCGCCTGATCTGCCAGCCGGCCGCCGTCTCGGGCGACGAGGTCGCCTCGCGTGCGCAGTCGCGTAGCCCTTACGCAGGCAGACGCGATCCCTATGTCACGGGCTCGCTCGGAACGCGCAAGACCACGACGCGCAAGCAGGAAGAAGACGAGTACGCCGACGATTAAGATGACCGCCGACATCGTCCGCTATCTCACCCACCCGCAGGTGCAAATCGATCCCGCGGTACCCGTGCCGCAATGGGGCCTCAGCCCGACCGGTCGAACGCGCACCGAAGCGCTGGCGAGTGCCGGCTGGCTTGAGAACACCACGCAGATCATCTCCAGCGGCGAGCGCAAGGCGATCGAGACCGCCGGCATAATCGCAGGCAGGCTCGGCGTCATGATCGAGATCCGCGAGGCCATGCACGAGAACGATCGCTCGGCCACCGGCTTCCTGAAGCCGGCCGAGTTCGAGCAAGTCGCCGATCAGTTCTTTGCGGAACCGCATCTCAGCGTCCGCGGCTGGGAGCGCGCAATTGACGCGCAGGCCCGCATCGTACGCGAGGCCGAGGAGGTACTGGCCCGAGATCGCCCCGGCGATGTTCTCTTCGTTGGTCACGGCGCCGTCGGCACGCTGCTGTTCTGCCACACTGCCGGTCATCTCATCGATCGCGTTCACGATCAGACGGCCGGCGGCGGCAACTGCTTCGCATTCAGCCGGGAAGGGCGCCGCGTCCTGCATGGGTGGCGCAGGATGGAAGAGATCGGGGCCTAGCTCCGGGAGGCTGGACGGTCACTTCGAGGCCGGCTTCGACGGTGCGGGGACCAGCCCCATGCACAGCTGCACCTCGCCCGGAACGTTGTAGGTCCGCATGATATGGCGGCTGTCGCGCAAGCCGGACGCCTCACGTTGCACCACGAACATCCAGAGCGCCTGGCCGGCTTCCATCACCAGCTTGCGCCTCGCCGGTTGCATTGAGGCCGGTGCCTCCGAGAGCGCGTGAGCGGCGTCGAACTCGCGCAAGCGCGCGAGGCTCTGTTCGAGTGCGCTGCCCATCCGTCCAAGCGCCGAGGCCTGTTCCTGGATGATCTCGTAATGAAGGATATCGACCGGCGGGCGAAGATCACGGGACATGGCACTGAATATAGTGGTGCGGGAGCGTCCTGCGCAACGCGTAGCCCGCTCGCTGCTACTTCGCCCGGTACGCTGCCAGAAACATCCGCGTCGCGCTGTCGACCACCTCGGTCATGCGCGCTTCCGACGGCGCGGGCGCGGCCTGGAAGACGAAGGGCAGGAAGAGTGAGGCCTTGCACAGTTCCATGAACTGCGACGCCGCAAGATCGCAATCGTCGATCCTGAGATCGCCGGAAGCGACATGGATTTTGAGATACTCGGAGAGCCGGTTGATGGTCTTGTCCAGCACGCGCAGATAATAGCGGCGGCCGACATCGGGCATGCGCTCGGCGATCGCCATCACGGTGCGGATCGCCGATCCGCCGCCGGGGCGGCACAGCAAATGGATATAGGCCTGGCCAAAATCCTTCAGCGTGGTCGCGGCGTCGCGCGCGGGATCGAAATTGAACACGACCTGGCCGTGCTGGAGCGCCTCCTGCTCGAGGATGGCTTCGAACAGCGCGCATTTGTCGGCGAAGTAGACGTAGAGCGTGCCCTTGGAGACCTGCGCGGCACGCGCGATCTCGCCCATGCTGGCACCGTCGAAACCGAGATCCATGAACACCCTGCGGGCCCCGTCCAGAATCTGGCGGCGCTTGGAGCTGTCCTCTTCCTGGATGACGTGCAGATGTTCGCTGGCAGCTACAACCATTGGTTCAGCGTCTCGGAAGGTTTTTGGATCGGTCCCGGACCATGAAACCCAAATAAAGGATTCGGGCCAGTAGGGTCTGCTCGGTAACATTATGTATATTGACCGAACCGTTCGGTCAATGATATTTGGAATAGGCGGGAGGGAACCGGCCGCCTGGGCGGCCGTCCTTGGTCGCGCTTTTTTGTTGGGGAGGCCTTTATGGCCGTATCGAGAGACCAGGCTGCGCGCGTCCTTCGCCAGGAAACGGTCGAGACGCCGCCGGAGCAGGGGGCTGATGCTGCGACCGAGACATCAGCAGCACTTGCCGAGCAGTTGCGCTCTCATGTGGCGGATGAAACCAAGCGCCGCACCGCCGAGGCGCCGGAGAAGCCCGTGACCGACAGGCCGGCCGCACCAGCGCCGGAGGCGCCGGCTGCAGCCGGCGCGCCGAAGTCCGGCAAGCGCAAGTTCGTGCTGATGGGCGTTGGCCTCGTGCTGGCGCTCGCCGCCGCAAGCTATGCCGGCTACTACACGCTGGTCGGCCGCTTCTACGTTTCCACCGACGACGCCTATGTCCGCGCCAACAACACCATGCTGGGCGCGCGCGTTGCCGGCCACATCTCCTCGATCCTCGCCGGCGACAACACGACCGTGCGCGCGGGCGATATTGTCTTCCGCATCGATGACGGCGACTACAAGATCGCGGTCGATGCCGCCGCGACCCGGATCGCGACCCAGCAGGCCACCATCGATCGCATCGGCCGCCAGATTGCAGCGCTCGAGAGCCAGGTTGCACAGGCCAGGGCGCAACTCGTCTCCGCGGAAGCGGGCCTCAAGCGCGCCGATCTCGATTATGAGCGGCAGCAGGCGCTGAGCAGCAAGGGCTTTGCCTCGCGCGCCACGTTCGAAAGCTCGGAAGCCGGACGCGACCAGGGCGCCGCCGCGGTCAAGGCCGCGCAGGCCGCCTACGACGTCGCTGTCAGCAATGTCGACGTCACCAAGGCGCAGCAGGCCGAAGCGCAGGCGCAGCTCGCCGAGCTCAAGACCTCGCTCGCCAAGGCCGAGCGCGATCTCGCCTTCACCGCGGTGCGCGCGCCGGTCGACGGCACGTTCTCGAACCGCCTCGTCAGCGCCGGCGACTTCGTCGCGGTCGGCCAGCGCCTCGGCAACATCGTCCCGCTCAATGACGTCTATATCGACGCCAATTTCAAGGAAACCCAGCTCAAGCGGATCCGTCCCGGCCAGCCGGTGACGATCAAGGTCGATGCCTACGGCATGCGCAAGTTCGCCGGCGTCGTCGACAGCATCGCAGCGGGCGCGGGCTCGGTATTCACGCTGCTGCCGCCTGACAACGCCACCGGCAACTTCACCAAGATCGTGCAGCGCGTGCCGGTCCGCATCCGCGTGCCGAAGTCGGTCGCGAAGCAGAACCTGCTCCGCGCCGGCATGTCGGTCTACGCGACCGTCGACACCAACAAGGGCGCGGCCGACGCCGACAGCGAGATCGATCTCGACGATCCCACCGCGATCCACCCGCAGTAGCCACAAACCGAGCGCTGCGAGGTCAGACCATGGCCAACGCCACCACCGCTTCACCCGCCATGATGGCGAACCCCGCTTCGGAGCGCATCGCGCCGAAGCGGCTGTTCGCCTTCATCATCATGGTGTTCGGGATGTTCATGTCGATCCTGGACATCCAGATCGTCTCGGCTTCCTTGAGTGAAATCCAGGCTGGCCTGTCGGCAAGCTCCAGCGAGGTCGCCTGGGTCCAGACCGCCTATCTGATCGCCGAAGTCATCGCGATCCCGCTGTCGGGCTTCTTGTCGCGCGCTTTCGGCACGCGGCTATTGTTCGCGATCTCGGCGGCGGGCTTCACCGCCTCGAGCCTGCTCTGCGGCTTCGCCACGACGATCGAGGAGATGATCCTCTGGCGCGCGCTGCAGGGCTTTTTGGGCGCCGGCATGATCCCCACGGTGTTCGCCTCGGCATACACCGTGTTCCCGCGCTCCAAATTCCATATCGTCGGTCCCATCATCGGGCTTGTTGCAACCCTGGCTCCCACGATCGGCCCGACGGTCGGCGGCTACATCACCGACCTGATGTCGTGGAACTGGCTGTTCTTCATCAACGTCGTGCCCGGCATCGGCATCACCCTGGGCGTGCTGGCGCTGGTCGATTTCGACGAGCCGCATTTCGAGCTGCTCGACCGCTTCGACTGGTGGGGCCTGTTGTTCATGGCCGGCTTCCTCGGCACGCTGGAATATGTGCTGGAGGAAGGTCCGCAGCATGAATGGATGCAGGACACGTCCGTTGCGATCTGCGCCTGGATTTGCGCGATCTCGGCGATCGCCTTCTTCTGGCGCGTCTTCACCGCGGCCGAGCCGATCGTCAATCTGCGCACCTTCTCCAACCGCAATTTCGCCGTAGGTTGCGTCTTGCAGTTCTGCATCGGCATCGGCCTCTATGGCCTCACCTACATCTATCCGCGTTACCTCGCCGAGGTGCGCGGCTACAGCGCGTTGATGATCGGCGAGACCATGTTCGTCTCGGGCATCACCATGTTCCTGGTCGCGCCGCTGGTCGGCCGGCTCATGGTGAAGATCGACATGCGCTACATGATCGCGTTCGGCCTGATCGTGTTCGCGATCGGCTCGTACCAGATGACCTGGATCACGCGCGATTACGATTTCTACGAGCTGCTGGTGCCGCAGATCCTGCGCGGCATCGGCATGATGTTCGCGATGGTGCCGACCAACAACATCGCGCTCGGCACGCTGGCGCCCGACCGGGTGAAGAACGCCTCGGGCCTGTTCAACCTGATGCGCAATCTCGGCGGTGCGGTCGGGCTCGCCGTCATCAACACCGTGCTCAACGACCGCACCGACCTGCACATCACGCGCCTGCAGGAGCGCGTGACCTGGGGCAACGCGACCGCGACTGAAACCCTGACCATGTTCATGCAGAAGTTCCAGGGGCTCGGCGACTCCACGCTGATGGCGATGAAGCAGCTCAGCCAGATCGTGCACCGCCAGGCGGTGGTGATGAGCTTTGGCGATGCCTTCTTCGTGCTGACGGTGTTCTATCTCGGGCTCAGCCTGCTGGTGATGCTGCTGAACAAGCCGGCCGCGCTCGCCGGCGGCGGCGACGCGCACTAGGCGAGCCACATTCCCCTTCGCGGGGGATGACAGCGGAGAATGAGGCGGGGGGCAACGCGCACCTCGCACCCCCGCACCAAATTGCAACACTCGTCCGCGATCTCGCGGGAGCCCCGTTGCAAACCGGAAACGACACATCTATAAAGCGCACCTCATTTATTCGAACCGGGGAGAGATTTGCATGATTTCGTCGCATTCGCAGATCGCATTTCCGCGCTCGATGACCTTCTGGCTCGGTATGTGCTCGACCTCGTAAGAGGTCCTTTCCGCCAGCTTCGATTGGGCCAAGGTTTCGACCAAGCGTCCCGATCGCTCCACTTCCCAAGTCAAGATCAGTCCTAAGTGACGCCGTCCCGGCCTTCGCGGCCGCCTTGCGTCCATCGATGGAGCCGGCCCGCCTGAGAAGCGGCCGGATGAAGCCATGACCGCTCTTTCAAAGAAGCCCGCGGCGATACGCGTGGTCCTGCCCTTCGTGTTCCGACACTGGCTGAAGCAGCCGGGACGGACGCTTGTCGTCGTCGGCAGCCTGCTGGGCGCGACCGCTGCCGACCTGTTCATGCCGGTCTTCTCCGGACATCTGATCGATGCGCTGACGCGCGGCCCCTCCGATCCCGATGCGCGCCAGGCGGCGCTGGTGGCCTTCGGCGCCATCGTGGCGCTGGGCGCGGCTTCGATGGTGCTGCGGTTAGCAGGCTTGCAAGCCATCGTGCCGTTCACGCTGAAGCTCATGTCGGAGGTCGCGCAGGACGCCTTCATGCGCGTGCAGCGCTTCTCGACCGACTGGCACGCCAACTCCTTCGCCGGCTCCACCGTGCGCAAGATCACGCGCGGCATGTGGGCGCTTGACCTCTTGAACGACACAATCCTGCTGGCGCTGCTGCCGTCGCTGGTCGTGCTGATCGGATCGATGATCCTGCTCGGCGTGCACTGGACTTCGCTCGGCGCCGTGATCGCGCTTGGCGCGCTGGCCTATGTCACGATGACGGTGCTGTTCTCGACGCGCTACATCGCGCCGGCCGCGCGCGTCTCCAATGCCTGGGACACCAAGGTCGGCGGTACACTGGCGGATGCGCTGACGTGCAATGCCGTGGTCAAATCCTTCGGCGCGGAAGCGCGCGAGGATTCGCGGCTCGCGCGCGTCATCAGCCGCTGGCGCGTGCGGGTGCGGCGGACCTGGTTCCGCTACAACTACACGGCCATGTCGCAGCTCTCGCTGCTGCTATGCCTGCGCGCGTCCGTGATCGGCGGCTCGGTGCTGCTGTGGATGTCGGGACATGCCTCGCCCGGCGACGTCACCTACGTGCTGACGAGCTACTACGTCATCCACGCCTATTTGCGCGACGTCGGCATGCACATCAACAACCTCCAACGCTCGGTCAACGACATGGAGGAGCTGGTGGCGATCCATGACGAGCCGATCGGGATCGCCGATGCGGCCAGTGCGCGACCGATCGCGATCGAGGGCGGCGAGATCGTGTTCGACGACGTCACGTTCCACTATGGCGGCCATCGCGCGCCACTATACGACGGACTGTCGGTCACGATCCGCGCCGGCGAGCGCGTCGGGCTGGTCGGCCGCTCGGGCTCCGGCAAGACGACCTTCGTCAAGCTGGTGCAGCGTCTCTACGACGTCTCTGATGGCCGCGTGCTCATCGACGGGCAGGACATCGCTCTCGCTACGCAGCAATCGCTGCGCAGCCAGATCGCGATCGTGCAGCAGGACCCGATCCTGTTTCACCGTTCGCTGGCCGAGAACATCGCCTATGGCCGGCCCGGCGCCGGCCTGGAGGCAATCGAGCAGGCGGCGCGGCTGGCGAATGCGCACGACTTCATCCTGCGCCTGCCGAAGGGCTACGGCACGCTGGTCGGCGAGCGCGGCGTCAAACTGTCGGGCGGCGAACGTCAACGCGTGGCGCTGGCGCGCGCTTTTCTGGCCGATGCGCCGGTGCTGATCCTGGACGAGGCGACATCAAGCCTCGATTCGGAATCGGAGGCGCTGATCCAGCAGGCGATGGAGCGGCTGATGAAGGGCCGGACCTCGATCGTGATCGCGCACCGCCTGTCGACGGTGCGCAGCCTCGATCGCATTCTGGTGTTCGACCGCGGCGAGATCGTCGAGCAGGGCACGCATACCGTGCTCGCGGGCAAGTCTGGCGGCATCTATCGCGGCCTGTTCGAGCGCCAGGTGGTGGAGCTCGGGCGCATCGCGGCGGCGGAATGAGAGGCGCGCGGCAGCGGGACGAAAGTCCCGTCGCCACGTCGTCAAGGATGGAATGACATGAGAGACCTGACACGCGGCTCCATCGTGAGCCACATCTTGCACATGGCGCCTCCGATCGTGGTCGGCATGATCACGATCATGCTCTGCCAGCTCGTCGACCTGTACTTCGTCTCAAGCCTGGGCGAGGCGGCGATCGCGGGCGTCGCCGCGGCCGGCAACGCCGGCTTTCTCGTCAATGCGCTGATGCAGGTGCTCGGCGTCGGCACGGTTGCGCTGATCGCGCACGCCGTGGGACGCAAGGATCGGGACGATGCCAATCTGGTCTTCAACCAGTCGGTTGTCCTGTCGGTGCTGTTCGGGCTGCTGACATTGGTCGCGGGCTTTGCGTTGTCGCGTCCCTATATGCGCGCAGTTGCTGCCGACGACGCCACCGTCGAAGCCGGTACCGTCTATCTGCTCTGGTTCATGCCGGCGCTGGCGCTGCAATTTGCGACGCAAGTGATGGCGTCCGCGTTGCGGGCGACCGGCATCGTGCGGCCGAGCATGCTGGTGCAGGTGTTGGCCGTGGTCATCAACATAGCGCTGGCGCCGGTGCTGATCTCGGGCTGGGGCACCGGGCACGCGCTCGGTGTTGCCGGAGCGGGCCTTGCAAGCTCGATCGCCGTCTTCATCGGCGTGCTGATGCTGCTCGCCTATTTCCTCAAGCTGGAGCGTTACGTCGCCTTCCGCCCTGCGCAATGGCAGCCGCAGCTTCGGCAATGGAAGCGAATTCTCAATGTCGGCCTGCCCGCCGGCGGCGAGTTCGTGATGATCTTCATCATCATGGCCGTGGGCTATTACGTGCTGAGCGTTTTCGGCCCGGCGGCGCAGGCCGGATTTGGTATCGGGACGCGTGTCCTTGGCCTGATCCAGATGCCGGCGCTCGCCATCGCGCTCGCCGCAGGGCCGATCGCCGGCCAGAATTTCGGCGCCGGCAATGGCGAGCGCGTACGGGAGACCTTCGTCAAAGCGGCGCTCATCGCGACCGCCGTGATGATCATTTTTATGATCCTCGCGCAGCTCGGGCCGGGTTTGTTGCTTGCCGGCTTCTCGAATGATCGAGAGACGATGGCGGTTGCGTCGCTCTTTCTGCGGATCGTCTCGCTCAACATGGTAGCGCAGGGGCTGATCTTTACCTGCTCCAGCATGTTCCAGGGACTCGGCAACACCAAGCCGGTGTTGTGGAGCTCGGCAACGCGGGTCCTCACCTATTCCCTCCCGTCGATCTGGCTCTCGACGTGGCCGGGCTTCCGGATGGAGCACGTATGGTATTTGTCGATCGCGACAACAACGCTTCAGGCCGGTATGAGCCTGTGGTTGCTACACCGCGAATTCAGCAAACGCCTCGTGCCGCCGCCACGGGAGACGGTTGCGGAGCCAGTGGTCGCCGAGCCGGTCGTGCCTCCCGTGCGCGAGCCCGCGTAGCGACGGATTGAACGCATGCATGCTTGTCGCCCACTCACGGCTCCGGCTAGTTTGCCGCGCCGTGGGTCGGCGCGAATCTGCCGGGGACAGGAATGACCGAGGTGTTGAACGAGCAGGGACGAGCGTCCTGGCTCTCCGCGATCTGGGCAGCGCGCTACCGCACACCGGCCCGCTTCGTTGCGCTGGTCGCGCTGCTGCTGCCCTGGAGCACCACGGGCGTGACCTTTGCGCTCGTGCCCTGGCTGATCGCCTTTGCTTTCGTCGACCTTCGTGAATTCCCGCGCTCGCTGCTGCGCCCGGTCTGCCTGCTGCCGATCGCGCTGGTCACCCTCGCCCTCGTCGGCACGCTCTGGTCGGATGCGCCCTGGGCCGAGCGGCTGCACGCGCTCGGGCCGCCGGCAAAACTGCTGGTGATCCCGCTGCTGATCTACCAGTTCGAGCGCTGGCCCTACGGCAAATGGGTTTTTGCGGCGTTCCTGGTCTCTTGCACGCTGCTTATGCTGTACTCCTTTACTGTTGCGATCGATCCCAGGCTCTCGCTAAAGCTCTATCTGTCGCGCGGGCCCTATCAGGTCGAGAGCGGGATTGCCGTGCGCAATTATATCGACCAGAGCCAGGAATTCGCGCTCTGTGCGATCGCGCTGGTCTATCCGATCGTGACCCTGGTCCGCCGGGGCCGCGTTCGGATCGCGGTGTTGTTCGCCGTGTTGCTCGGCTTCCTCGCCAACATGATGTTCGTCGTGGTCTCGCGCACGGCGCTGGTGACGCTGCCGGTCCTGCTCGTGGTGTTTGCGCTGCTGCATCTGCGCTGGCGGGCCGCGCTCGTCGCCGGCGCTGCGACGGCGTTGGTCGCGGTAGCGCTCTGGGCCGTCTCGCCGCATCTGCGCGCGACCGTCGGCAAGTTCCAGGGCGATTATGAAAGGAGTCTGGAGGCCGAGAACAACTCGATCAGCGGCATGGGCTCACGTCTCGAATATTGGCGGAAGTCCCTTGGGTTCATCGCCGACGCGCCGCTGATCGGTCACGGCACCGGCTCGATCCGCGGTCTGTTCGCCCGCGTGGCCGCCAATCCGCACGACGACCCGCTGCGCGGCGAGATCGTCAGCAACCCGCACAATCAGACCCTCAGCAATGCCGTGCAGTGGGGCGTCGTCGGCGTGCTGGTCCTCTACGCGCTGTGGATCGCGCACCTCCTGATGTTTCGCGGCGAGGGGCTGGCCTGCTGGATCGGCATGCTGGTCGTGGTGCAGAACATGCTGTCCTCACTGCTCAACACGCATCTGTTCGATTTCACCTCGGGCTGGATCTACGTGCTCGGTGTCGGCGTCGCCGGCGGCATGGCGCTCGCTGCGAAGAAGACGTCGAGCTAGAGCGCGGCCATACTGTTCCAGACGAGGGTCAGGCCCGACAGGAACAACAGGCCGAGCACGACATCGCCAAAATGCTTGTCGTTCAGCGCGTGATAGACGCGCGCGCCGGCCCATGCGCCAATCAGCGTACCCGGAAAGGCGACCGCTGCGAGCCAGATCACCTTGAATTCGACGAAGCCCGAGGCGGTCTGCAACACCAGCGCAGCGGCGAGCACGGTGAAATTGAAGAGCTGGAAGATCCCGCGGCGCTCATGCTTGTTCCAGCCGCGGATGTTGGCCCACAGGATCGGCAGCGGCCCGGACAAGCCGGCAAGGCCGCCAAGAATGCCGCCGGCAAAGCCGATCGCACCGTCGGCGATGCGGCCGCCGAATTTGACGGCGAGGGGCGTCTTGTTGAGATAGAGCGCTGTCGAGAAGATCAGGATCAGCACGCCAACGCTCAACTTGAACACTTTTGGATCGGCGGAAGCGACCATCAGGGTTCCGAGCGGCACGCCGATCAGTCCTCCGATCAGGAATGGCCACACCAGCGACAGGTCAAAGCTCTTCCACATCGACGGCAGCGTCGAGGCCTGCGCGATCACCGAGCAGATCAGCACCAGGGGCACCGCGAGCGACGGCGGCAGGACGTAGAGCCAGATGCCGAGCGCCATCAGCGCGGTGCCGAAGCCGGCCAGCCCCGAGACGAAGCCGCCAGCCAGCGCCCCGAACAGCAGCAGCGCATAAGTGAGCGTTTCCAACAGATTGTCCTTGTCGCAACGGGCGATCCCGAACTGTTGATCGCCAACGCCCGCATAGCACGGCTGCGGCCGTGCAGGTCAATTCCAAATCCGCACGCAAGCGTGATCCCCAACCGCGGGCTTTCGCCAAAGACAGGCCTACATGATGACCGTACTTCAATCCGGACCCGCCCGACGCCATGATGCGCTCCGATTGGCCTCTTCCCCGAACGTGATGATGGAGAACGACCATGACCCGCACGAAGATTGCCGTTGTGGCCGCGCTGCTGTTTGCGGCGGCCCTGATGCCGACCATGGCGCAGGCGCAGTTTTCCGAACCCGCGGCCTATCAGGCCGCACACCCTGATCGTGACGTGCTGAACGGTGGCCAGCTCACGCCTGCGGGCAGAGCGGCGCACGGGCTGCAGGGAGTGCCGAGCGATGCCTTCGCATCGCAGGCCTATCCGTCACCTGTTGCGCCGGTCGTCCGCCCGCGTCATCGCCGTCACCACAATTGATCTAGACGATCTGCCTGGTGTCGGCGGGCCTGTGCAGCGCGCCGACCAGGATGCGCAGCGCTTCGGTCAACTCAGCCCTGTTGCGTGCCGCGCCGAGTGAGACGCGCGCCGCATGTGGCGGCGTTCCGTCCACTGTGAAGGCATCGCCGGCGACGACCGCGAGGCCATTCCGCAACAGGTAACCCGCGACGTCGGGCCGGCCCTCGGGCAACCGCAGCCATAGATGATGGGCGGCGGGCTTGGCCAGGAACTGAAATCCTTTCAGCGCGCGCTGTGCGAGTTGCTGGCGCCCAACCGCCTCGTTGCGAATGGCCGTGATGATGCGATCGGCAATGCCGCCTTCGATCCAGTGCGTCACCAGCGCGACCATCAGCGGCGCCGGCATCTGCACCGTCGCCTGCAGATAAGTCCGCATCTGCTGCTGTGCGGCGCTGTCGGGCGTGACGAGATAGGCGACGCGCAGCGCCGGCGCGATGCACTTTGACAGCGTCGTCGCGAGATACGTCCGTTCCGGAATGAGGTTGGCGATCGGCGAGGCCGCGCGATCGAGCAGCCCGTAGGCGTCGTCCTCGATCAGGATCGTGTCGGCATCGCTGATGATTTTTGCGATGGCGTCACGGCGCTCCGCGGACAGCGTCGCCGTGGTCGGATTGTGCAGCGTCGGAATGAGATAGACGGCTTTCGGCTTGTGCGCGCGGCACGCCTTCGCCAGCGCATTGGGCAGGATGCCGCCGTCGTCCATGGCGACGCTCACGAGCTTGACGCCGAGCTGGGCGGCGGCGGCCTTGATGCCGGGGAAGGTGAGCGCTTCCGTCAGCACGACATCGCCCGGCCGCGCGAGGTGCGCGAGCAGGTTGAACAGGATCGTTTGCGCGCCGGGAAAGATCACGAGCCTGTCGGCGTGCGCATGCGGCACGCGTGCGCGCATCCAGCGCGCCGCGACCTCGCGCTCATGCGTGCTGCCGCCGGGCGGCTGGTAGTTCAGGAATGCGGTCAGGCCCGATTGGGCGCGGAGGGCTTCCATCCCGGCGATGATGCGCTCGTCGAGCTGCGCTTCCAGCGGATGTGGCGGCACGTTCATCGAGAGGTCGATCGCGACCGGATGCGGCAGGTCGACCGCGCGGCGCGCGCTGGTCTCCGACACGAACGATCCCTGGCCGACGCGCGCTTCCATGATGCCGCGGCGGCGCGCCTCGGTGTAGGCGCGCGTCACCGTGGTGAGGTCGATGCCGAGTGCTTTTGCCAGCGCGCGTTGCGTCGGCAATTGCTGGCCGCGCACCAGCCGGCCCGCGGCGATGTCGGCCTCCATGGCCTCGACGATGCGCTGGTAGCGCGGGCCGCTCAGCTCCGAGATTGTAGGGCTCCAATCCATGCAATTTAGGCCCGTTCCCTTTGAATGTATGGATGCAAGACATTATTGTATGGATCAGCGAAAAGGAAGAGGTGTGGTCATGGCGACGGTCTCTCTGGCAAAGGCGATGTGGCGCGGTTTCCGGGGCAAGTGCCCGAACTGCGGCGAAGGCCATCTGTTCGGCCGTTTCCTGAAGGTCGCCGACACCTGTGACCATTGCGGCGAGGAGCTGTTCCACCAGCGCGCCGACGACTTCCCCGCTTATCTCGTGATCGTTTTGGTCGGCCATCTCGTGGTACCGGCGATCCTCGCGGTCGAGACCGCCTATGCCCCGGCCGTCTGGCTGCAACTGGCGGTGTGGCTGCCGGTGACGCTGTTTGCCTCGCTCGCACTGTTGCAACCGACCAAGGGCGCCATCGTCGGACTGCAATGGCAGATCGGCATGCACGGTTTCGAGGCGAGCAAGTTGCGGCGGGAAGCCGCCGAGCTTGCGCCGGTGCTGGTGAAGGCGGACGCGCGCGCGGCCTGAGCGGCGGCGTTTACATCGCGCGTTCGGCCGCTACACTCCATCGTACAAAGAAGAACGATGGAAACGCCGATGGCCGCACGCTCGAAGACTTTTCTGCTCTGTCATGGTGCATGGTCCGGCGGATGGGCCTGGAAGAAGATGCATCCGCTGATGGCGAAGGCCGGCCACCACCTGGTTGCGCCGACCTATACCGGGCTCGGTGAGCGCGCGCATCTGGCCAGTCCCGCGGTCGATCTGGAAACGCATATCCAGGACATCCTCAACGTCATCGCCTTCGAGGACCTCAGCGACATCGTGCTGCTCGGCCACAGCTATGGCGGCATGGTCGCGACCGGCGTCGCCGATCGTGCGCGCGAGCGCGTCACGCAACTGATCTATCTCGATGCCTTCGTGCCGCGCGACGGCCAGTCGCTGTTCGATCTCAACGAGGGCGGGCGCGAGCCGATGCGCAAGGCGGCGAGCTCCGGTGATGGCCACCGCATTCCGCCGAATCCGCCGCCCCCGGACACGCCGCAGGCCGATCTCGACTGGCTCAACGCCCGCCGCGTCGCGATGCCGATCAAATGCTTCGAGACCAAGCTGAAGCTCGAGCATGGCGAGCCGTCCATGCCGCGCAGCTACATCTACTGCAAGCGCATTCCGCCAGGCGACGTGTTTGGACAGTTCGCCAAGCGGACGAAGGGTGAGGAGGGTTGGCGCTATTTCGAGCTCGACGCCAGTCACGCGCCCAACGTGACGGCGCCGGAAGCCTTGATGGGCGCGTTGAACGAGATTGTCGCTTAGTTCGTCATTCCGGGGCGTGCGCAGCACGAACTACGATGCGCAATTGCGCATCTGAGAATCCATTTCGCCACCAACTCTGCCGCCCGATGGATTCCGGGCTCTCGCTTCGCGAGCCCCGGAATGACGACGGAGGCCAAAATGGTGAGGGGCCCGATGCGTCAGCATCGAACCCCTCGTTGCAAGATATCAGCCGGCCTGTAAGCCGGGTTCTGTAGGGCACCGTCCGCTTGCGCGAACGATACGTGACGGCCATTCCTCTGGGACCATGTTTGCACATGGCCTCGAGCAACCTACCCGGACGGCGGGCCTGACATCGCCCCGCGGCGTTATCGCTTGCGCGAACAGCCCGCTACGCCGTCCCTATTCGGTTTTGCTCCCGGTGGGGTTTACCATGCCGGCTCCGTTGCCGGATCCGCGGTGCGCTCTTACCGCACCTTTTCACCCTTACCTGCCTACGCTGCTTGCGCTGCGGAGGCTGGCGGTTCGTTCTCTGTGGCACTTTCCCTGGGGTTGCCCCCGCCGGACGTTATCCGGCACCGCATGTCAAGGGAGCCCGGACTTTCCTCCCCGGCGGCCTTTCGGCACCTGCCGGAGCGGCCGTCCGGCCGACTGACCGGTTACGCATGGAGCATTTGTGACGGTTCCGTCAAGCCGGTATCGACGGGGAGGCATCGGCCGAAATAATTTATCCTGAAGATGTCGTTTGAAGCGGGCCCGGTTCGACTGGATGTCGGCGATGCAGCCGAACAACAGGAGTTGAGCAATGCAATATCTGCTGATGATCTACCAGAACGAGGTCGAATACGCGAAGAACGACGCTGCCACGGCCCAGAAGATGATGGCGGAATACCAGACCTTCACGCAAGGCATCATCCAGAGCGGCAATTTCAAGGCCGGCGACCGGCTCCAGCCGACCACGACCGCGACGACGGTGCGCGTGCGCGACGGCAAGATGCTGGCTACCGACGGGCCGTTTGCGGAGACGCGCGAACAGCTTGGCGGCTACTATCTGGTCGAGGCCAAGGATCTCAATGCTGCGATCGAGATCGCGGCGCGCATTCCAAGCGCGCGCATCGGGTCGATCGAGGTGCGGCCGATCTGGGTGTATGAGAAGTGACGGCCGGGCCGCGCATCGACGCATGAATCCAGGCGAGATTGACAAGGTCTTCCGTGATGAGGCGGGGCGGGCGCTGGCCACCCTGATCCGCCTCGTCGGCGATTTTGATCTCGCCGAGGATGCGCTCCAGGATGCCTTCGCGGTCGCGATCGAGCACTGGTCGGCGCGCGAGATACCGGATAATCCGCGCGCCTGGCTGGTCAACGTCGCCCGCAACAAGGCGATCGACCGGGTCCGCCGCCAGATCGCGTTCCGCGGCAAGCAGCAGGCGCTCGTGCACGAGCTCGAGCTGAACGCGCAAGCGCCCGAGGAGCCGCCGGCGATGCTCGACGACGACATGCTGCGGCTGATCTTCACCTGCTGCCATCCCGCGTTTGCGCCCGAGGTCCGGGTCGCATTGACGCTGCGCACCGTCGGCGGGCTCTCGACCGCGCAGGTCGCGCGCGCCTTCCTGGTCAGCGAAGAGGCGATGGCGCAGCGCCTCGTCCGCGCCAAGCAGAAGATCAGGCTCGCCGGCATTCCCTATGAAGTGCCCGAGCGCGACGCGATGGCGGCGCGGCTCGATGGCGTGCTGGCGGTGATCTATCTCGTCTTCACCGAAGGCTATGTCGCGACGTCGGGTGCGGATCTGATGCGGCCCGACCTCCTGGCCGAGGCGATCAGGCTCGGCCGCCTGCTCGACCGGCTGATGCCCGATCGCGCCGGGATCAAGGGACTGCTGGCGTTGATGCTGCTTCACGACGCGCGCCGCGCCGGGCGCGAGACGCCGGCCGGCGACATCGTGCTGCTGGAAGAGCAGGACCGCACGCTGTGGGATCGTGCGCAGATCGAGGCCGGCCTGCGGCTGGTGGACGATGCGCTGCGCGTGCCCGGCCCGCCGCAAGCCTATGCGGTGCAGGCCGCGATCGCCGCGCTGCATGCACGCGCGCCGAGCTTTGAGGAGACCGACTGGCCGCAGATCGCCGGACTCTATGAGGTGCTGCTGCGTATCAGTCCGTCTCCGGTGATCGAGCTCAACCACGCCGCGGCGGTGTCGATGGTCGACGGTCCGGGGCGCGCGCTCGATCTCGTCGATGCGACCGCCGCGCGCGGCGGGCTTCGTGGCTATGAGCTGTTGCCCGCGGTGCGCGCGGATTTGCTGCGGCGGTTGGGGCGGAAGGATGAGGCGATGGAGGCGTATGTTGCTGCTACCGCGGCGACGCAACTGGAGCCGTTGCGGCGGCTCTACGCGCGGCGGATCAGGGAACTCGGCTAGTCGCGAAAATCTCCGTCATTGCGAGCGGAGCGAAGCAATCCAGAAGCGTTCTGCAGAGACAGTCCGGATTGCTTTGTCGCAAGAACTCCTCGCAATGACGGCCGTGTGGCTTGCGCCGTCACTTCGCCGCGACAGCCGTCGTATCCGCCGGCAGGCTCGCCAGCAGCGCCTGCAATGTCGACAGCGTCGAGTGATCCGCGACACCATCGAGCCGAGCCGGGCGGAAATGGCGCTGGAACGCGGTGACGACTTCCATCGTCGCGGCGTCGTATTTGCCGGTCAGCGGCACGCCGTAGCCGTATCGGGCGAGCGCCTGCTGCAGGCTCAGCACCTCGTCGCTGATGGTGCCGAGCATCAGGCTCTCGCCGCGCACGACCGGCGCGGGCGTGACCCAATGGCCGACGCCGGAATTGGCCAGCGAATGCCACGGAAATTTCTCGCCGGGATCCTTCTTACGCGCAGGTGCCACGTCGGAATGGCCGAGCACCCGGTGCGCCGGTACCTTGCGGCGAAGCATGATGCCGCGGCACAGCGCGATGACGGCGGCGATCTGGCGCAGCGGATATTCCGGATAGCCCCAGTCATGGCCGCGATTGATGATCTCGATGCCGATCGAGCAGGAGTTGACGTCGTCCTCGCCGGCCCAGGACGAGATGCCCGCGTGCCAGGCGCGCCTGGCCTCGGGCACGCATTGCACGATGCGGCCGTCCTCCAGCACGACGTAATGCGCCGATACTTCGGTTCCCGCGGTGCACAGCCTCGCCAGCGCGCCCTCGACATCGGGCATGCCGGTGTAGTGCAGCACGATCATGTCCGGCTGCCGTCCCTTGTTGCGGTCGCCATGGTTCGGCGAGGGAATGATGTCGGAGACGATCGAGGAATCCGGCTCGAACGTCCGCGTGTTCGCCGCGGCCTTGGGAACCGGGAGAACGCGTTGACGCTTCGAATCAGATCCAGACGGCGTGGACGGACCGGACGACATAAACAGCTCAAGTCGGAAAGAGAGTGGGCCAAGCCCTTCTCTTTACTATTCCTTTACCCTCCGCCGTGCGCAATCGCGCGGCGCGGTTAACGGATGCATTTTGGCGCATGTGTGTGGATGGAGCATCACCGACGCGTCACCTTTTCGACTTGTAACGAGCCGATCAACGCTTTCTTAACGCTAAGGGCCGTTACTGAGGATTGAAGAGCCGACCCGCGTCCGGAGGCGGCCAAAGCGTATTTTGGCTCGAAATCCCATGGCTGCCCGACAAATTCCACTGGGAACACTGGGTTGGCGGCCCGGGATGGCCGGGCTCGGTGATCGTGCTGGACAAGGGTTAGGTCGTGGAACCGCCGCGACGCGGAATCATTCGAGGCGTTATGGGCTTGTTCGTCCCCGATCTCGCTTGGACGTTCGACAGGCGCAACGCATGAACTCGGCCCCGCACATTCCTGTTCTTGGCCGTGAGGCCATCGATCATCTCGCCCCACGCGAGGGCGGGATCTATGTCGACGCCACCTTCGGCGCCGGCGGCTATAGCCGCGCCATCCTCGACGTGCCGGGAACCCGGTTGATCGCGATCGATCGCGACCGCACTGCCATCGCAGGCGGTGCCGAACTGGTCGAACGCTCCGCGGGCCGGCTGACGCTGGTCGAGGACCGCTTCTCCAATCTCGCCGAGGTCTGTGCGGCGCAAGGCGTCGAGACGATCGACGGCGTCGTGATGGATGTCGGGGTCTCCTCGATGCAACTCGACCAGGCAGGCCGCGGCTTTTCGTTCCGTCTCGACGGTCCGCTCGACATGCGGATGGGGCAGGCGGGGCCGACGGCGGCCGAAATCATCGCGCGCGCCTCCGAAAGCGATCTCGCCGACATCATCTACCTCCTTGGTGAGGAGCGGCAGTCGCGCCGCATCGCCCGCGCCATCGTCGCGGACCGGCAGGAGACGCCGTTCACGACAACGCGCGCGCTCGCCGATCTCGTCGGCAGGGTCGTGCGCTCAAAGCCCGGCGACATTCATCCCGCGACGCGCACGTTCCAGGCGCTGCGCATCTTCGTCAATGAAGAGCTCGAGGAACTCCAGACCGCGCTGACTGCTGCCGAGCGCGTGCTCAGGCCGGACGGCCGCCTCGTGGTGGTTTCGTTCCATTCGCTCGAAGACCGCATCGTCAAGAATTTCCTTAGCCTGCGTTCGAAGACCGGCGGCGGCTCGCGGCATCTGCCGGAAGTGGCGCAAACCGCACCGACCTTCCAGCTGCTGACGCGACGGCCAGTGGTCGCCGGCGAAGAGGAGGTCGCGCATAATCCGCGCGCGCGTTCAGCAAAGCTGCGCGCGGCCGAGCGAACCTCCGCGCCCGTGCATGAGGACAGCGAGCAATCGTCCTGGCCAAAGCTCTCCGACGTGATGAGAGGTGGCTAGCGCATGCGCTTCATCCACCTCCTCGTCATCGGCGCGCTGATCTTTGCGGCGGCCTATGTCTACCGGATCAAGATGGACTCCACGGCGCGCACCGAGAAAGTGCTGCGGCTGCATGCGGAGATCCGCGAGCAGCGCGATGCGATCGCGTCGCTGCGTTCCGAATGGGCCAAGCTCGATGCGCCCTTGCGCCTGCAGGGCCTGTCCGATCGGCATCTGCCGCTCAAGCCGGTCAACGGCACGCAATATGACTCGCTGAAGAACCTGCCGGAGCGCCCGCCGCGGATGTTCAGGCCGGGCGAGCCGGATCCGATCGGGGCCATGCTCAACACCATCGAAGCCGCGAGCGATCCGGATACCGTGACGGGCTCCCTGCCTCAGCCCGAGGACAAGCAATGAGCGCTGTGACCCCGGCCAAACCCAAGCCGACTGAGCCCTGGCGGCAGCGGCTGATCCGCAGCCTGCTCTACGGGCGCAACGTCGACCGCGCCGCGAAGGCCCGCGCGCGCGTGGGCCTCGCCATGCTCGCCTTCACCTCGGTCTACGTCCTGATCGGCGGCCGGCTCGTGATGTTCGCGATCGGTGCCGACGCCCACAGCGCGCGCCGTGCTGCCGCGCAAGAGGTGGTCGCGACTGCGCGGCCGGACATCGTCGACCGCAACGGCGCGATCCTCGCAACCGACGTCAAGGCGGCAAGCCTGTTCGGCGAGCCGCGTCGCATCATCGACAAGGACGAGGCGATCGAGCTTCTGACCGCCACCGTGCCCGATCTCGACGAAGCCGAGGTCCGCGAGCGCCTGTCGTCGCGCAAAGGCTTCGTCTGGCTCAAGCGCGAGGTCACGGCGAAGCAGCAGCAGGACATCCATAAGCTCGGCGTTCCCGGTATCGGCTTCCTGCGCGAGAACAAGCGCGTCTATCCGACCGGCAACGAGGTCGCCCACCTCATCGGTCTCGTCAACATCGATAACCAGGGCATCGCTGGCATGGAGAAGTGGCTCGACAACCAAGGGCTCGCCGATCTCCACCGCGCCGGCTTTGCCACCGACCGGCTGCAAAAGCCGATCGAGCTCTCGATCGATCTGCGCGTCGAGCACGCGCTGCGTGACGAACTGCTGAAGGCCAAGGAGAAGTACCACACCAAGGCCGCTTCCGGCATCGTCTCCAATGTCAAGACGGGCGAGATCGTAGCGATGGTCTCGCTGCCGGATTTCGACCCGAACAATCCGAAGGAAGCGCACGACCCCGACCGCATCAACCGTCTGACCACCGGCGTCTACGAGATGGGCTCGACCTTCAAGGCGTTCACGCTGGCGATGGCGCTCGATTCCGGAAAGATCAATTTGAACTCGTCGTGGGATGCGCGCGGGAACCTGCACTACGGCAAGTTCACCATCCACGACAGCCATCCGCTCGGACGTTTCATCAACACCAAGGAAGTGTTCACCTACTCGTCCAACATCGGCGCCGCGCGGATCGCGCTCGGCCAGGGCGTCGAGGCGCACAAGGCGTTCCTCGCCAAGATGGGCCAGTTGACGCGGCTCCGCACCGAGCTGCCGGAGAGCGCGGCTCCGCTGGTGCCGCGCCGCTGGGGTGAGTTGAACACCGTCACCATCGCGTTCGGCCAGGGCATGTCGGTGGCGCCACTCCAGGCGGTGATGGGCATCAACGCGCTGGTGAACGGCGGCTACCTGATTCCACCGACCTTCATGAAGCGCAGCCCGGAGGAAGCTGCGGCGATGGCCAAGCGCGTCATCAAGACGGAGACCAGCGACAAGATGCGGTTCCTGATGCGCCTCAACGCCGAAATCGGAACCGCCAAGACCGCCGACGTGAAGGGCTACTATGTCGGCGGCAAGACCGGCACCTCCGAAAAGGTCATCAACGGCCGCTACGCTAAGAAGCGCGTGCTCAACTCGTTCACTGCCATCATGCCGTGCGACGATCCGAAGTATCAGATCCTGATCATGCTGGACGAGCCGCAGGCGATCCCTGAAACGAAGGGTTTCATCACCTCGGGCTGGAACGCGGTGCCGACCGGCGGCAAGGTGATCGAGCGGATCGCACCGCTTCTGGGCGTCGAGCCACGGTTCGATTTGCCGCCGTCCGAGCGCCTTATTCTTGCAGCATCCAGGACAACCCAGTAATCAACTGGGTAGGCCATCGCCGCCGCTGAGTCGGGGTTTTTCCGAAGATTCGGCTTTCCGGCACGGCATGTCGACTGGAAGACCATGAAGCTGCGCGACCTTCTAGGCAATGATGCCGCCATCGAGCCCGCTGTCGCGGCGCTCGATGTGACCGGCGTCGCGCTCGACAGCCGTGTGGTCAAGTCAGGCGATCTTTTCTTCGCGCTCGCGGGCAGCAAGACCGACGGCGCCCGCTTCATCGATGGCGCGATTGCCGCAGGCGCGGTGGCCGTCGTCGGCGACCATGCACCAGATGGCGGCAAGGTGCCGTTCATTGCGGTGTCCAATCCGCGCCGCGCGCTGGCGCTGGCCGCGGCAAAAATCTACCCCGCGCAGCCCGCGACCATCGCTGCGGTGACCGGCACCAGCGGCAAGACCTCCGTCGCCGCGTTCACGCGCCAGATCTGGGAGCGGCTGGGTCATGCCTCCGCCAGCATCGGCACCATCGGTCTCGTCTCGCCCAAGCGCACCGTTTATGGCTCGCTGACGACGCCGGATCCGATCGCGCTGCACCGGCAGCTCGATGAGATCGCGCGCGAAGGCGTGACGCATCTCGCTTTCGAGGCGTCCTCGCACGGGCTCGACCAGTACCGTCTCGACGGCGTGCGTGTCTCCGCGGGCGGCTTCACCAATCTCTCGCGCGACCACATGGATTACCATCCGACCGTCGCGCATTACCTGGCCGCAAAACTCCGGCTGTTCCGCGAGCTGGTCCCGTCGGATGGAGCGGCGGTGATCTCCGCCGATCATGATTGCTCGGCGGAAGCAATCCATGCTGCCAGGTCGCACGGCCTGCGCGTGATGGCGGTCGGCCGCAATGGTGACGGGGCAGGCGAGGGCATTCGGCTCGCCGGTGCCGAGGTCGAAGGTTTTTCGCAAGTGCTTGCCGTCGAGCATCGCGGCAGGCGCCATGCGATCCGGTTGCCGCTGGTCGGCGAATTCCAGATCGAGAACGCGCTGGTGTCGGCCGGTCTTGCCATCGGCACCGGAAGTGACGCGGCAAACGTGTTCGCGAGCCTCGAACATCTCGAAGGTGCCAAGGGACGTCTCGAGCGCGTTGGCGAGCACAACGGCGCGCCGATCTTCGTGGACTATGCGCACAAGCCCGATGCGCTGGCGAAGGCATTGCAGGCGCTGCGTCCTTACGCCAAGCGCAGGCTCGTCGTCGTGTTCGGCGCCGGCGGCGATCGCGACGCCGGCAAGCGCCCGATCATGGGCGAAATCGCAGCCGAGAACGCCGACCGCGTCATCATCACCGACGACAATCCACGTAGCGAGAAGCCGGAAGCCATTCGCGCCGAAATCCTCGCAACTGCAAAAGGCGCCCGCGAAATCGGCGACCGCGCCGTGGCGATCCGCACCGCGATCGAGGAGTTGGAAGACGGCGATGCGCTGCTCGTCGCCGGCAAGGGACACGAGACCGGGCAGATCGTCGGTGGCGAGGTGCTGCCCTTCAGTGATCACGAGGCGGTCGCCGCCGCATTAGCGTCGAGGGTTGCATGAGCGCGCCAATATGGACGGTTGCCGAAGTGGCGCGCGCGCTGGGCGCTGCGGGATCATTTCCGGACACGCCGATCGACTTCGTCACCCAGGACAGCCGCCTGGTGAAGCCGGGCAGCCTGTTCGTCGCGCTGAGCGGCACGCCGAGCGGCGGCTTCATCTCGGCCTTCGCCAGCGCGCGTGACGGCTGGGAGTTCGCAGACAAGGCAGAAGCCTCCGGCGCGGTCGCGGTGATCGTGCCGCACCAGATCGCCGGCATTCGCATTCCCCAGATCGTCGTCAAGGACACGCTGATCGACGGTCTCTGGGGCCTCGCGCGTGCCGCCCGCGCCCGTTTCAACGGACCGGTGATCGGGCTCACCGGTAGCGCCGGCAAGACCAGCACCAAGGAGTTTCTGGCGGCCTATCCCAACGCCTATGCCAGCCCGTCGAGCTTCAACAATTTCTGGGGTGTGCCGCTGACGCTGTGCAATGCGAAGCCCGACGCCAGCCTCTGGGTCGTCGAGATGGGCATGAACCAGACCGGCGAGATCGCGCGCCTCAGCGAGCTTACACGTCCGACCGTCGCGCTCGTCGTCAACGTTCAGCCGGTGCATCTGGAAAAGCTCGGCTCGCTCGAAGCGATCAGGCGCGAGAAGGTGTCGATCGCGCTCGGCCTGCCCGAGGATGGCGTGCTGGTGCTGCCTGCCGGGATCAAGGCGCCGGACTGGAAGGGCAAGGTGGTCCGCTTCGGCGAGAAAGCCGAGGTGCACGAGGTCGCGCACGCGCCGCATGGCGAGAGCTGGCAGGTCGTGGCCGCGCTCGGCAAGAAGGAGATCGCCTTCAGCCTGACGCCGGGCGCACCGCACCGCGTACAGAATGCGCTCGCTGCGCTCGCGTCGATCCGCGCCGCGAACCTCGATGCAGCGACGCTCGCGATCAAGCTCGACCGGGTTGGCATCATGACCGGCCGCGGCGTCGAGCAGGCGATCGGCGGCGTCACCGTGATCGACGACAGTTTCAACGGCAATCCGGCCAGTGTGGCTGCTGCACTGCAAAGCCTCCAGGCACGCAGCATGAGCGGCGGCCGCCGCATTGCGGTGCTCGGCGACATGCTGGAACTGGGCAATGACGCACCAAGTTACCATACGGCCCTCGCCAAGCATCTCGAAGGCATCGACGGCGTCTACTGCGTCGGCTCCCTGATGCGTCAGCTCTTCGAGGTGCTGCCGGCCGGCAAGGCTCTCGGCTGGCACGACGACCCCGCCACGCTGAAGCCGGGCGAGGTCGCAAATCTGCTGAGGGCAGGCGATGTCGTGGTTGTCAAGGGCAGCAAGAAGATGTTCTGGGTCAACAAGTTTGTGCCGGGCCTAGTGGCCGCCTTGCAGGCAAAGGCGTAAACTGCTTGGAAGGCGTTGTTCCCGAATCCCACCCTTTGCGGCGCGAAGCGTTTTCCCAGAGGTCGCCCGACCCCATGATGAAGGCCAGCGAATGCGCGTGACGCACGGTGACAAGACCAAGGCCGCGTGCAAAGGCGCCATAGGACCGTCTGAATGTTTTACTGGCTGATCGAGCTCTCCAACACATTTCCGGGCTTCGGTGCCATTCGCACCTTCCTGAACGTCTTCCGCTACATCACCTTCCGCACCGGCGGCGCCGTCGTGACCGGCGCGCTGTTCGTGTTCCTGTTCGGGCCCTGGATCATCGACCATCTGCGCATCCGTCAGGGCAAGGGCCAGCCGATCCGGACCGACGGCCCGCAATCGCATCTCGCCAAGAAAGGCACGCCCACCATGGGCGGGCTGATGATCCTGTCCGGCCTCACGGTCGGCACGGTGCTGTGGGCCAATCCGCTCAACCCCTATGTCTGGATCGTGCTGGCGGTGACGCTCGGCTTCGGCTTCGTCGGCTTCTATGACGATTACCTCAAGGTGACCAAGCAGACCACGACCGGGTTCGGCAGCAAGCTGCGCCTGCTGATCGAGGCGGCGATCGCGCTGGTTGCCTGCTATGCGCTGGTGCGCCTGAACCGCGATCCGGCGTCGACCGCGCTGACCATTCCCTTCCTGAAGGACACCGTGCTGCATTTCGGCTGGTTCTTCGTCGTGTTCGGCGCCTTCGTCATCGTCGGCGCCGGCAATGCGGTGAACCTCACCGACGGTCTCGACGGCCTTGCCATCGTGCCCGTGATGATCGCGACCGCGAGCTTTGCGATGATCGCCTATCTCGCCGGCAACGCGGTGTTTGCCGACTATCTCCAGATCAAATATGTCGCCGGCACCGGCGAGCTCGCGGTGCTCTGCGGCGCGCTGCTGGGCGCGGGTCTCGGCTTCCTCTGGTTCAACGCGCCGCCGGCCTCGATCTTCATGGGCGACACCGGCTCGCTCGCGCTCGGCGGCATGCTCGGCGCGATCGCAGTCGCGGTGAAGCATGAGATCGTGCTCGCGGTGATCGGCGGCCTGTTCGTGCTGGAGGCGGTCTCCGTCATCGTGCAGGTGGTGTCGTTCAAGCTCACGGGAAAACGCATCTTCCGGATGGCGCCGATCCATCACCATTTCGAACAGCTCGGCTGGACCGAGCCGCAGATCGTGATCCGCTTCTGGATCATCTCGGTGATGCTGGCGCTGGCCGGCCTGTCCACGCTGAAGCTGCGGTGACGGTTACGCGATGATCCCGGTCACATCCTTTGCCGGCAAGACGGTCGCGGTGTTTGGCCTCGGCGGCTCGGGGCTTGCGTCCTGTCACGCGTTGAAAGCAGGCGGCGCTGAGGTGATCGCCGCCGACGACAATGCCGAGAACGTCGCCAAGGCCGCGCAAGCGGGTTTCATCACCGCCGATTTGCGCAACGTCTCCTGGGCGAATTTCGCGGCGCTCGTGCTCGCGCCCGGCGTGCCGCTCACCCATCCCGTGCCGCACTGGAGCGTGCTGAAGGCGCGCGAGGCCGGTTGCGAGGTGATCGGCGATATCGAGCTGTTCTGCCGCGAGCGGCGGCGGCACGCGCCCAATGCGCCGTTCGTCGCGATCACCGGCACCAACGGCAAGTCGACCACGACGGCGCTGATTGCGCATCTCACAAAGGTCGCCGGCTTCGACACCCAGATGGGCGGCAATATCGGTACCGCGATCCTGTCGCTGGAGCCGCCGCGCACCGGCCGCGTCCACGTCATCGAGATGTCGTCCTACCAGATCGACCTCACGCCCTCGCTCGATCCCTCCGTCGGCATTTTGCTCAATGTCAGCGAGGACCATATCGACCGTCACGGCACCCTCGCGCACTACGCTGCGGTGAAGGAGCGTCTCGTCGCCAGCGTGCAAGGAGGCGGCACCTCGATCGTCGGCGTCGACGATGGCTTCTGCCGCGACATCGCCGACCGGCTCGACCGCGCCGGCAAGAACGTGGTGCGGATCTCCGTCAAGAACCCGCTGGCCTCGGGCATCCATGTCGAGCACGGCACCATCGTGCGCACCGCGGGCGGTGCGCGTAGCGAAGTCGCAAAACTCGGCGGCATCGGTTCGCTGCGCGGCCAGCACAATGCGCAGAACGCGGCCTGTGCTGCCGCCGCCGCGCTCGCGATGGGCATCAGCCTCGACGTACTCCAGAACGGCCTGCGCAGCTTTCCGGGCCTCGCCCACCGCATGGAGCAGGTCGGCCGCCGCGCCAACGTGCTGTTCGTCAACGACTCCAAGGGCACCAACGCCGATGCCACCGCGCATGCGCTGTCGTCCTTCGCCGACATCTTCTGGATCGCCGGCGGCAAGCCGAAGGCGGGCGGCATCACTGGCCTCACCGGCTACTTCCCGCGTATCCGCAAGGCCTATCTGATCGGCGAGGCGGCGCAGGAGTTTTCCGGAACGCTCGGGACGCAGGTTGCGCACGAGATCAGCCAGACGCTGGACGTTGCCGTCGAGCACGCCGCGCGCGATGCCGAAGCCTCCGGCCTCGCGGATGCGGTGGTGCTGCTGTCACCGGCCTGCGCCTCCTTCGACCAGTACCGCAACTTCGAGATCCGCGGCACCAAGTTCCGCGATCTGGTGCAGGCGCTGCCGGGTGTGAAACCGGTGGTGTAGGGCAAGCGGTCTGGAAGCTCCGCTGTCATCGCCCGGCTTGACCGGGCGGCCCGGTATTCCAGAGGCGGTGCTGGGATACGGAGACGCCGCGGCGTACTGGATGCCCCGGTCAAGCCGGGGCATGACCATCATTTGTGGTCGCGTTGTGCGCTCTCTCCAAAGTTATCGATCTCCTTAACCCCCCGGTAACCAACCTCGGCGACCAATGGAGCGACCTCTGTCCGAAAGCGGCCGCCCATGCTCTCCCGTGAAGAACGAACCCCCTTTTCCGAGTGGTGGTGGACCGTCGACAAACCGCTGATGGGCGCCATCCTGGCACTGATGCTCACCGGCGTGATCCTGTCGCTGGCGGCGAGCCCGCCGGTTGCGACCCGCATCGGGCTCGATCCCTTCCATTTCTTCAGTCGCCACGTGATGTTCCTGGCGCCGTCCTGCCTGGTTCTCCTCGGGGTGTCCTTCCTGTCGCCGCGCGCGATCCGCCGCTCGGCCCTGATCATCTTCGCGGCCAGCATCATCCTGATCGTGCTGACGCTGGCGATCGGCCCTGAGGTGAAGGGTTCGCGGCGCTGGATCACGCTGCTCGGCGTCAACATCCAGGCCTCCGAAGTCGCAAAACCTTCGTTCGTGGTCATCGCCGCCTGGCTGTTTGCGGAATCGACCAAGCGGCCTGAAATGCCGGCGACCTCGATGGCGCTGGTGCTGCTCTTGATGCTCGTATCGCTGCTGGTGATGGAGCCCGACTTCGGCCAGACCATGCTGATCCTGATGGTGTGGGGCTCGCTGTTCTTCATCGCGGGCATGCGGATGATCTGGGTGTTCGGTCTTGCGGGTGCCGCCGCGGCCGGTCTGTTCAGCGCCTATCTGTTCGTTCCGCACGTCGCCGGCCGCATCAAGCGCTTCATGAATCCGGCTTCCGGCGACACCTTCCAGGTCGATACTGCCATGGAAGCCTTCTACAACGGCGGCTGGTTCGGGCTCGGGCCGGGAGAGGGCATCGCCAAGCGCAGCCTGCCGGACAGTCACACCGACTTCGTGTTCGCGGTTGCCGCAGAGGAATTCGGCATCATCCTGTGCCTTGCGATGCTGGCGCTGTTCGCCTTCGTCGTGATCCGCACGCTCTCGCGCGCCTATGCCAATGAGGACATGTTCTCGCGCTTTGCCGCCTCGGGCCTTGCGATCCTGTTCGGCGTGCAGGCCGCGATCAACATGTCGGTCAACCTTCAGCTCATCCCCGCCAAGGGCATGACGCTGCCGTTCATTTCCTATGGCGGTTCCTCGATCGTGTCGCTGGCCTATGGTGTCGGCATGATGCTGGCGCTGACGCGGCTGCGCCCGCGCACCGAGGTCGAAGCAAGCGGCCACGCCGAGGCGATGCGCAGTTACGCCTAAGCGTCATTGCGAGGAGCTCTTGCGACGAAGCGATCCAGAGTGTCTCCGCGGGGTATTCTGGATTGCTTCGCTTCGCTCGCAATGACGAGAAAGACCCTGTAAAACTCCCCCATCATGGACACGTCCCCCCTGATTCTTCTTGCCGCGGGCGGCACCGGCGGCCATTTGTTTCCGGCCGAGGCGCTGGGCGTCGAGCTGATCCGGCGCGGCTTTCGCGTCCGCCTCGTCACGGATGAGCGCGCGCTGCGCTATAGCGGGCTGTTCACCAAGGACATGATCGACGTCGTCGCAAGCGAGACCGCGCGAGGCCGCAATCCGTTGCAGCTCGCCTATGCCGGCCTCACGCTCGCCACCGGCACGCTCTCTGCGTATCGCCTGATCAAGCGGCTGAAGCCGGTCGCCGTCGTTGGCTTCGGCGGCTATCCGACGCTGCCGCCGCTGGTTGCTGCGAAATTTGCAGGCGTCCCTGGCATCATCCACGACGCCAATGCGGTGCTCGGTCGCGCCAACCGGTTTCTGTCGACCCGCGTCCGCGCCATCGCGACGTCCTTGCCGGGCGTGCTCGACCGCGACCCGGCGCTATCAGGCAAGACCACGACGGTCGGCACGCCGATGCGGCCGGCAATCCTCGCCGCAGCCGCCGTGCCATATGCCGCGCCCGAGGTGAACGGTCCGCTGCGTCTGCTCGTCGTCGGCGGCAGCCAGGGCGCGCGCATCATGGCCGATATCGTGCCCGGCGCGATCGAACGGCTTGAGCCTGCGCTGTGGAGCCGGCTGGTCCTGACCCAGCAGGTCCGCGACGAGGACATGACGCGCGTGCGCGCGGTCTACGACAAGCTCAAGATCAATGCCGAGCTCGCGCCGTTCTTCACCGACCTGCCGGCGCGGCTCGCCTCCAACCATCTGGTGGTGTCGCGCTCCGGCGCCGGCACCGTGGCCGAGCTCGCCGCGATCGGGCGGCCCTCGATCCTGGTGCCGCTGCCGGGTGCGATCGACCAGGACCAGTTCGCCAATGCGGGCGTGCTCGCCAAGGTCGATGGCGCGATCCGCATCCCGCAGACCGAATTCACCTCGGACCGGCTGGCGTCCGAGATCTCGGGTTTCGCGGCCGAACCGGCACGACTTGCCGCGATGGCTGCGGCGGCGAGGGGAGCGGGGCGGCTCGACGCTGCCGAGCGCCTCGCCGATCTGGTGGTCAAAATCGCGGGAATCTGAGCCTAAACGGACCGATTTTCGTATTTTTGCCGTCATGGCCGGGCTTGTCCACCCAAGTCGGATTTATCCGACTTGGTCCTTTAAAAAGAGACGGCACTCGGTATACCGATTGCCTGCGCATCCACGTCTTGCATGAAGTAGCTTGGGATTCGTGGATGACCGGGAAAGTCCGGGCATGACGACGGAACGACGGGATAGAGCATGAGACTGCCGCGCGAGATCGGACCCATCCACTTCGTCGGGATCGGCGGGATCGGCATGAGCGGCATCGCGGAGGTGCTGGTCAATCTCGGCTATGCCGTGCAGGGCTCAGACGCCTCCGACAATTACAATCTCGACCGTTTGCGCAAGAAGGGTGCGAAGGTCTCGGTCGGCCACAAGGCCGAGAATGTCGACGGCGCTGCGGTCGTCGTCGTGTCCACCGCGATCAAGCGCGACAATCCGGAACTGATGGCGGCGCGCGAACGCCGCATTCCCGTGGTGCGCCGCGCCGAGATGCTGGCCGAGCTGATGCGGCTGAAGAGCTGCGTCGCGATCGCCGGCACCCATGGCAAGACTACGACGACCACGATGGTCGCAACGCTGCTCGATGCCGGCGGCCTCGATCCCACCGTGATCAACGGCGGCATCATCAATGCCTATGGCTCCAATGCCCGCCTTGGCGCCGGCGACTGGATGGTGGTCGAAGCGGACGAGAGCGATGGCACATTCCTGAAGCTGCCGACAGATGTCGCGATCGTCACCAATGTCGATCCCGAGCATCTCGATCACTTCAAGACCTTCGAGGCGGTGCAGGACGCGTTCCGGCATTTCGTCGAGAACCTGCCGTTCTACGGCTTCGCCGTGATGTGCATCGACCATCCCGTCGTGCAGAGCCTCGTCGGCAGGATCGAGGATCGCCGCATCATCACCTATGGCGAGAATCCGCAGGCCGATGTGCGGCTCGTCGATCTCACCCCGATGGGCGGTGGCTCCAAGTTCAAGGTCGCGTTCCGCGATCGCAAGACCGGCGCCGTGCACGAGATCGCCGATCTCATGTTGCCGATGCCGGGCCGCCACAATGCCTCCAACGCGACGGCCGCGATTGCGGTCGCGCGCGAGCTCGGCGTGTCGGACGAGGCGATCCGCAAGGCCATTGCCGGCTTCGGCGGCGTCAAGCGCCGCTTCACCAAGACAGGCGAATGGAACGGCGTCACGGTGATCGACGATTACGGTCATCACCCCGTCGAGATCGCGGCAGTGCTGAAGGCGGCGCGGGAATCCACCAACGGCAAGATCGTCGCCGTGGTGCAGCCGCATCGCTACACCCGCCTGCAATCGCTGTTCGAGGAATTCTGCACCTGCTTCAACGATGCGGATGCGGTGATCGTCGCCGATGTCTATGCCGCCGGCGAGGCACCGATCGAAGGCGTCGACCGCGATCATTTCGTCGCGGGCCTGCGTGCGCACGGTCATCGCGAGGTGATCGGCCTGCCGGGCGCGCCGGAGCTTGCGGGTATCGTCAAGGGATTGGCGAAGTCAGGCGATCTCGTCGTGTGCCTTGGCGCAGGCAACATCACGCAATGGGCGTATGCACTGCCGGATGAGTTGAAGGCGCTGGGGTGAGGGCGGTGGGTTTTCCCGACATCACACCTGACCTCAAAGCCGCGATGCCGGAGCTGCGCGGCCGGATGCTGGCCAACCAGCCGCTGGCCGAGCTGACCTGGTTTCGCGTCGGCGGCCCCGCGCAGGTGCTGTTCACGCCGGCGGACGAGGACGATCTCGCTTACTTCCTCGCTCATCTCGCGTCCGACATTCTCGTCTATGTCGTTGGCGTCGGCTCCAACCTGATCGTGCGCGACGGTGGCATCGCGGGCGTGGTGATCCGGCTGGCGCCGCGCGCCTTTGGCGAGGCGAGCGCGAGCGGGGATGTCGTCACCGCTGGAACTGCCGCGCTCGACAAGCGCGTCGCGGAGGTGGCGGCCTCCGCCAATGTCGGCGGGCTCGAATTCTACTTCGGCATTCCCGGCACCATCGGCGGTGCGCTGCGCATGAATGCGGGAGCCAATGGCGGTGAGACCAAGGACGTGCTGATCGAGGCGCGAGGCGTCGGGCGCGACGGCACGAAGCACGTGTTCTCGAACGCCGACATGAAGTTCGTCTACCGCAACAGCGGCGTCGATCCCTCCATCATCTTCACCTCCGCGCGCTTTCGCGGCGAGATCAGGGATACTGATACGATTCGCGCGCGCATGGCGGAGGTGCAGACCCATCGCGAGACCGCGCAGCCGATCCGCGAAAAGACCGGCGGCTCGACCTTCAAGAATCCGCCCGGCCATTCCGCCTGGAAGCTGGTCGACGCTGCCGGCTGCCGCGGCCTGCGCGTCGGCGGCGCTCAGGTCTCGGAGATGCATTGCAATTTCCTGATCAACACGGGCGATGCCACCGCGCACGACATCGAGACGTTGGGCGAGACCGTGCGCGAACGGGTGAAGGCAAACTCCGGAATTGAGCTGCACTGGGAAATCAAGCGGATCGGAATTCCCGGCTAACCTGGACAGGCGACGAGAGAACATGCGCATCACCATCCTCTTCGGCGGCTCCAACCGGGAGCGTCTGGTTTCGGTCGCCTCGGCCCAGGCGCTGCATCAGGCGCTGCCCGAGGCCGATCTCTGGTGGTGGGACGTCGAGGACAAGGTGCATGTCGTGCAGTCGAAGCAACTGCTCGAACACGCCCGTCCGTTCGAGGACGAGTTCAAGCCCGGAACGCGCGGGATTCCGCTGGGGCAGGCGCTCGATCAGGCCAAGGCGGAAGGTCGCGTGCTGGTGCTCGGCCTGCATGGTGGGCGCGCGGAGAACGGCGAATTGCAGGTGATGTGCGAGGCGCGCGGCGTGCCCTTCACCGGATCGGGCTCGGCCTCCTCGCATCTCGCCTTCGACAAGATCGCGGCCAAGCATTTCGCCGCGCTCGGCGGCGTGACGCCGCCGGCCAACGTTGCGCTGGACAAGATCGACGAGGCCTTCGCCGAATACGGCCGGCTGATCGCAAAGCCCGCGCGCGACGGCTCGAGCTATGGCCTGATCTTCGTCAACGCCCGGCAGGATCTCGTCGCCGTCCGCAATGCGGCGGAGCACGAAGACTATGTGATCGAGCCCTACATCGCAGGCGTCGAGGCAACCTGCGGCGTGCTGGAGCGCACCGACGGCTCGATCATCTCGCTGCCGCCGATCGAGATCATTCCGGGCGAGGGCAATTTCGACTACGCCGCAAAGTATCTCCTGAAGTCGACCCAGGAGATCTGCCCCGGCCGTTTTCCGCCCGAGATCACAGCCGCGCTGAAGGAGCAGGCGATGCTGGCGCATCGCGCGATGTCCTGCACCGGCTATTCCCGCTCGGACTTCATCGTCTCCGACAGGGGTCTGGTCTATCTCGAGACCAACACGCTGCCCGGGTTGACCAAGTCCTCGCTCTACCCCAAGGCGCTGAAAGCCGAAGGCATCGAATTCGTCGACTTCCTGCGTGGCCTGGTCGAGCTCGCCGGGCGGGGCGTAAGAAAATAAATTAGGACTGGTTAACGGCCGAGCGGGCGAAATGGCCGGTTTTGGAACCCAAAACCGGTAAAATGCCGGGTATCGCGGCACAAATGCCTCACAAGCCTGGGCAAAACGCATCCGGCGTTAACGAAGTTTACCTTTTGTTTACCAGGACGTCCGAAGGTTAACGCTGGCGGCGCATATGACGCTTTGGCTGCCGGCGCGTGGGCTGTTGCGGGTGATGTCACCTCCAGCGAACGCTTTGAAGGGGAGAGGTTTTCTTCTTCTGAAGACCAGCACCCGGCCCGGCAAGTCCGAGACGTCATGTTCGCCAGGACCCGCGCGATGTCGCGGGCTAACTGTTGACGAGCTCGTGCAATGGATGGTGCAGGAAGCCTCACCCGGTCGTTTCTGAGATCGCTGAGGCCCCAAGCTGACCTGAAGGCGGCCGCTGTCGGAGCGGTCGTGCTTCTGCGCGAGTGGGTGCAGGACAAGCGCGACCAGAAGCGCGCTGTCGCCCAGAACAAGATCAGGTCCAAGACCAAAGCCAAGCCCGTCGTCGAGCGTGAGCCGCCGCCGCGCGTGGTCGCGCTGGTCGAGCGCTATATGCCGCGCCGGGTCGGGATCACCATGACCGTTCTGCTGCTGGTCGGAAGCTGCGGCTTCGGCATCGTCAGGGGCGGCCATCTCCAGGATTTCATCACCGCGGTCAGCGATGCCCGCAACGCGCTGGCCAATTCCGCCGGCTTCCGCATCACCTCCGTCGTGATCAACGGCCGCAAGCAGCTCAGCCAGGACGAGATCCTCGCGGTCGGCGGGGTCAGCGGCCGCTCCTCGCTGCTGTTCCTCGACGCCGACGTCGTGCGCGACAAGCTCAAGGCCAATCCCTGGATCGCGGATGCGACCGTGCTGAAGCTCTATCCGGGCCGGCTCATGATCGACATCACCGAGCGCCAGGCGTTTGCGCTGTGGCAGGAGGCCGGCCGGCTCTCCGTCATCGCCGATGACGGCGCCGTGCTCGAGCCTTACGTCTCGCGCCGGTTCCTGTCGCTGCCGCTCGTGGTCGGCAAGGGCGCCGACACCCAGGCGCGCGATTTCCTGGCGCTGCTGGCGCGCTATCCGCAGATCAATTCGGTGACCAAGGCCGCGATCTATGTCGGCGAGCGGCGCTGGAACCTGAGGCTCAAGGACGGCCTCGACATCCGTCTGCCCGAGCAGGACGTCGGCAACGCGCTTGCGATGCTGTCCAGGCTCGACAAGGAGGACAAGCTGTTCTCCCGCGACATCGTCGCCGTCGACATGCGCCTGCCCGATCGCCTGGTGGTGCAGCTGTCCGACGACGCCGCCAAGGCGCGCGAGGACCTGTTCAAGGACAAGAAGAAAAAGAAGGCCGGGGACGCCGCATGACCGGCTTTGATCGCACCCAGACCCCGAAGACGCGCCCGATGCCGCACAAGCGCGGCGGCCTCGTCGCCTGCCTCGACATCGGCACCAGCAAGATCGCCTGCATGATCGCGCGGCTGAAGCCGTCGGCGCCGAGCGACGCCTTGCGCGGCCGCACCCATGCGGTGGAATTGATCGGTTACAGCCAGATCCAGTCGCGCGGCATGAAGGCCGGCGCGGTGGTCGATCTTGCCGAATGCGAGCAGGCGGTGCGCCAGGCCGTCGGGCTGGCGGAGAAAATGGCCAAGGTGCGGGTCGAGTCCGTTTTGCTGTCGGTCTCCGGCGGCCGGCTTTCCGGCCAGCTGGTCGAAGCTGCCGCCGACATCCGCGGCGGCGCCGTGACGCCGGCCGATGTCAGCCGCGTCACCTCGACCGGCATGCGCCACGCCACCGGCGAGGGCCGCACCGTGCTGCACGCGCTGCCGGTCGGCTACACGCTCGACGGCGTCAAGGGCATCCGCGATCCGCGCGGCATGGTCGCGCATCAGTTCGGCGTCGACATGAACGTCGTCACCTGCGAGGCCACCGTTGCCCGCAACCTGATGCTGGCGGTGGAGCGCTGCCACATCAATGTCGAAGCCATGGCGGCAAGCCCGTATGTGGCCGGCCTGTCGGTGCTGACCGACGACGAGGCCGATCTCGGCGCCGCCGTCGTCGAGATGGGCGCGGGCACCACCACCATCGCGGTCTATTCCGGCGGCCGCTTCGTGCATGCGGCGGGCTTTGCGGTCGGCGGGCAACACATCACGATGGATCTCGCGCGCGGACTCTCCGCGACCATTGCCGATGCCGAGCGAATCAAGACGTTATATGGCACCGTCATCACCGGCGGATCGGACTCGCGTGAGCTGATGTCTGTACCGACAGCCGGTGACGAGCAGGATCTGCCGCAGATCGTCTCCCGCGCCACCATCGCCAACATCGTCAAGCACCGTGCCGAGGAAGTCTTCGAAATGGTTCGGGACAAGCTGAAGGATTCGCCCTTCGCCTCAGAGCCCAACGGCCGCGTCGTGCTCTCCGGCGGCGCCTCGCAGCTCACCGGCCTCGTCGAACTCGGCACACAGATTTTCGGCCGGCCCGTGCGGGTCGGACGTCCGCTCGGTTTCGGCCGGCTGCCCAGCGAGGCGAAGAACGCCGCGTTCGCGGTGCCTGCAGGGCTCCTCGTCTACCCGCAATATGTTCACCACGAACATGTCGAACCGCGGCATACGCGGCAGCAGGTCAAGACAGGGACGGGCGGTTATTTTGGAAAGGTCGGACGATGGCTACGCGAGGGCTTCTGATGAACCGGTTCCGCAACCTTCGCATTTCACCAACTCCCGCGGCCGCCGGCCGGGGCGAACCCACGCGCGCGTGATCGAGAGGCAAACATGACCATCAGCATCAATGTTCCTGATATTCACGAACTGAAGCCCCGGATCACCGTGTTCGGCGTCGGTGGCGCCGGTGGCAACGCCGTCAACAACATGATCACGGCGGGCCTCCAGGGCGTCGACTTCGTGGTCGCCAACACCGACGCGCAGGCGCTGACGATGTCGAAAGCGCAGCGCATCGTGCAGATGGGCACGGCGGTCACGCAGGGCCTCGGCGCGGGTTCGCAGCCGAACGTCGGCGCGGCGGCGGCGGAAGAGGTGATCGACGAGCTGCGCGACCATCTCTCGGGCGCCAACATGGTGTTCGTCACCGCCGGCATGGGCGGCGGCACCGGCACCGGTGCTGCTCCCGTCATCGCCAAGACCGCGCGCGACATGGGCATCCTCACCGTCGGCGTCGTGACCAAGCCGTTCCACTTCGAGGGCGGCCGCCGCATGCGCACCGCCGAGGCCGGCATCAACGAGCTTCACAAGGTCGTGGACACGCTCCTGATCATCCCGAACCAGAACCTGTTCCGGGTCGCCAACGAGAAGACCACCTTCGCCGACGCCTTCGCGATGGCCGACCAGGTGCTCTATTCCGGCGTTGCCTGCATCACCGACCTGATGGTCAAGGAAGGCCTGATCAATCTCGACTTCGCCGACGTTCGCGCCGTCATGCGCGAGATGGGCAAGGCGATGATGGGCACGGGTGAAGCGTCCGGTGACAAGCGCGCGCTGACCGCCGCTGAAGCCGCGATCGCCAACCCGCTGATCGACGATAGCTCGATGAAGGGCGCCAAGGGCCTCCTCATCTCGATCACCGGCGGCAAGGACCTCACTCTGTTCGAGGTTGACGAAGCCGCGACCCGTATCCGCGAGGAAGTCGATCAGGACGCCAACATCATCGTCGGCGCGACCTTCGACGAAGCGCTCGATGGCCTGATCCGCGTCTCGGTCGTCGCCACCGGCATCGAGCAGGCCGCGATCGCCCGCAACAGCCAGGCAACCTCCGCTCCGGTCGCGAACGCGGCGCCGCAGCAGAATCAGCAGGCTCCCGCTGCTCCGGCCGCGGCTGCCGAGAGCCGTCTCGCCGATCTGACCGCGCGTCTGCGTGCCGACAATCAGCGCATGGCCGAGCGCGCCCAGAAGCTGGAAGCCCAGATGCCGGCCGCAGCTCCGGTTGCTGCCGCGCCGATCGCGCCGCGTCCGAATGTCGAGCGCGCCGCGCTTGCCGCCATCGCGGCTGCCGTCGCCGAGGTCCCGCAGGCGCCCGCGCCGATGCAGACCTATGGCGACGTTACGGTGCGCCCGATCGCGCAGAAGCCGACCTTGTTCCCGGAGCCTGACATGGCCCCGGTCGCGATGCAGGAGCCGATGACACCGGAAACCTTCATCCCGCCGCAGGCGGAACGTGGGCCGGTCCGTGCACCGCGGATGCCGCGGATCGACGAACTGCCGATGCCGGCCCAGGCCGAGCTTCGCCAGGCCCGCGGCGAGGTTGAGGAAGAGACCCCGCAAAAGACCCGCCTGTCGCTGCTCCAGCGTCTCGCCAATGTCGGCCTCGGCCGCCGCGACGAGGAGAGTGAGGCGCCGGTCGCAGCCCGCAACGCCGGTCCCGCGATGCCGCCGCTGCCCGATCGCCGGCCCCAGAAGACCGTGGCACAGCAAATCGCGTCGAGCGAACCGGTATCGGAATATGCTCGCCGTCCCGCACCTCAGGGCTTGGACATGCATGGCCGCCCGGCGCCTGTTGCGCCGGCGCCACAGGGTGACGACCATCTTGATATCCCGGCCTTCCTGAGGCGGCAGGCGACCTGAGGATTGTTACAATAAGGCTGACGAAAAAAGGTCCCGGCGGGAAGCTTGCCGGGACCTTTTCTTTAGTCCCGTGCATACCCGGATTGCGCGACCAAACGACTGATTTTAAATCATTAATTACGTATTCGATGGTTCAGTAAAACTGCCGATAACGGTCCCGAACACCGGCGCAATTTGGTTAAGCCTTGGCGCGAATACGGCAGGTTTGGGGTAACAATCGGTAAAAAAGCGTGAGTTGGCGCTGTTTGAGGCAGTGACTATGGTTTGCCGTGACTTGGGGATACGGAGATTCGCAACCGTCGGCACTGGCCGGCCAAGCAGGTCTCGTATAAGTCGCAGTGGGTTGTAGTGGGGCGGTTCCTGATGAAATTTAGCCGGCAAACAACGCTTCGTGCGCAAGCCTCTGTGGCAGGCGTGGGCGTTCATTCCGGTCTTCCCGTCACTCTCACGCTTGGGCCTGCGCCCGTCGACGCAGGTTTTGTTTTTGTCCGTACCGGGCTCGAGGGAAGTGACCGTGAAGTACAGGCGATCGCCGACCAGGTGATCGCGACCGATTTCGCCACCGTGCTGGGCGATCGCAATGGCCCGTTGGTTTCCACCGCCGAGCACGTGCTTGCCGCGCTGCGGGGCATGGGCGTCGACAACGCCACCATCGAGATCGACGGTCCGGAAGTGCCGATCATGGACGGCAGCGCCGCAGCCTTCATTGCGGCGATCGACCAGGCCGGTATCGTCAGCCAGCCGGCGCAGCGCCGCTTCATTCAGGTTTTGAAGCCGGTCTCGGTCAAGATCGGTGACTCCTTCGGCGAGATCCGGCCCTACGCCAACGGGTTCCGCGCCGAGGTCGAGATCGACTTCACCAATCCCGTCATCGGCCAGCAGAGCTACGGCTTCGACCTGAACCCGGAGCGCTTCCGCCGCGAAGTCGGCCGTGCCCGGACTTTCGGCCTGATGTGCGACGTCGCCCGGCTCTGGAGCGCGGGTTACGCACTCGGCGCCTCCTTCGACAATACCGTCGTGTTCGACGACGAGCGGCTGCTCAACACCGAGGGCCTGCGCTACGCCGACGAATGCGCCCGCCACAAGGTGCTGGACGTGATCGGCGACCTCGCGCTGGCAGGCCTGCCGCTGCTTGGCGTCTACCGCTCGGTGCGTGGCGGTCACAAGCTCAACCACGCTGTCCTGACCGCGCTGCTCGCCGACCGTACCGCCTGGCGGGTGGTCGAGGGCGAGGCGGTCCGCCGTACCACGCGTCCCATGGGCGAAGTCGGTCGCGGCATCGTCGGCGGTCGGGTCGCCGCGGCCTACGGGCCGGACGTGTCCTGAAGAGACCTGTCGCCACTGGCGTTCTGTTGCCGCCGGTGTTTAACGGCGGCTTTTCCCGGGAAACTCCTGGTAACGATGATCGACTAGGATTGCGGCGCGTTCGCCTTAATCCGGGCGAAATGCCTGCCTATCCGGTTGGTTCAAGGTCTTTTTTTGTTACACCGGCGTGGTCGCATGGCAGGCACCACGGCTACATTTCGCGCTCATGACGGGGTTCATGGGCTGGCGGACACCGCATCACAGGGCGTCAGGGCTTAAACTCATGTCGGCACAGCGTATGACGCGCGGATATCTCTCGGTCTCGTCTGGAGTCCGCGGACTGCTTCACGCCGCCACCTTCATTGTGCTCGCGCTGCCGCTGGCTGGCTGCGGCACCGGCGCGCTCTGGGACAAGTTCACCGCCAAGGACGACACCTTCGTCGAGGAGCCCGCCGACAAGATCTATAATGAGGGCCTGTACCTCATGAACGAGAAGAAGGACTTGAAGGGGGCGAACAAGAAGTTCGAAGAGGTCGACCGTCAGCATCCTTATTCCGACTGGGCCCGCAAATCGCTGCTGATGTCGGCCTATGCCTCCTACCAGGGCGGCGACTATGACGGCTGCATCGGCGCAGCGACCCGCTACGTCACGCTGCATCCCGGCAGCCCGGACGCGGCCTATGCGCAATACCTGATCGCCGCCTCCCATTACGACCAGATTCCGGACATCAGCCGCGACCAGGCCCGCACCGAGAAGGCGATCGCCGCGCTGGAAGAGGTGAACCGCAAATATCCGAACTCGGAATATGCGACCTCGGCCAAGGCCAAGATCGAGGGCGCGCGCGACCAGCTCGCTGGCAAGGAAATGAATGTCGGCCGCTACTACATGCAGAAGCGCGACTACACGGCGGCGATCAACCGCTACAAGGCCGTCGTCACGCAGTACCAGACCACCCGCCATGTCGAGGAGGCGCTGTTCCGGCTCACCGAGGCCTATATGGCGATCGGCATCGTCGGCGAGGCGCAAACGGCGGCGGCTGTGCTCGGGCACAATTTTCCTGATAGCCGCTGGTACAAGGACGCCTATAATCTTGTAAAATCGGGCGGTCTCGAACCGAGCGAGAATCAGGGGTCCTGGATCAGCCGGACCTTCAAGAAAATGGGTCTCGGCTAGGAAATCTGGTTCCATGCTGGCGCGTCTGTCGATCCGTGACATCGTCCTGATCGAACGGCTCGATATCGAATTCGCCACCGGGCTTGCGGTTTTGACCGGCGAGACCGGTGCGGGCAAATCCATCCTGCTCGATGCCTTTGCACTGGCGCTCGGCGGCCGCGGCGACGCCGGCCTCGTGCGCCATGGCGCGGAGCAGGGGCAGGTTACCGCCGTCTTCGATATCCCCAAAAGTCACCCCGCGACGAAGATCCTGGCCGAGAACGGCCTGGACGATACCGGCGAGATGATTCTCCGCCGGGTGCAACTGGCCGACGGCCGCACCCGCGCCTTCATCAACGACCAGTCGATCAGCGTGCAGACGCTGAAAGCGGTCGGCGCCGCGCTGGTCGAGATCCACGGCCAGCATGACGAACGCGCGCTGGTCGATGCCGCCACCCACCGCCGCCTGCTCGATGCCTTCGCCGGCCTGGAGAAGGACGTCGCGGCCGTTGAAGTGCTCTGGGACGCGCGCCGCACCGCCAACACGGCGCTGGAAGAGCACCGCGCCGGCATGGAGCGCGCCGCGCGCGAGGCCGACTATCTGCGCCACGCCTCCGACGAGCTCAAGCAGCTCGCCCCCAAGGAGGGCGAGGAGACCTCGCTCGCCAATCGCCGCACCACCATGATGCAGGGCGAGAAGATCGCGTCCGATTTGCGGGAGGCGCAGGAAGCCGTCGGCGGCAATCATTCACCGGTCGCAACCCTGTCGGCCGCTGTCCGACGGCTGGAGCGCCGCGGCGTCAATTCGCCGGCGCTGGTCGAGCCTGCCGTGAAGGCGATCGACATCGCGATCAACGCGCTGGAGGAAGCCGACCAGCATCTCCTGGCCGCGCTCGCCGCGACCGACTTCGACCCGGCCGAGCTCGAGCGCATCGAGGAGCGGCTGTTCGCCCTGCGCGCCGCCTCGCGCAAATATTCGACGCCGGTCGACCAGCTTGCGGCGCTCGCCGCCCAATATGCCGCCGACGTCGTGCTGATCGATGCCGGCGCCTCGCGCTTGAAGAAGCTGGAGCAGGCCGCGATCGAGGCTGACGCGCGCTACGCCGCTGCCGCCAAGAAATTGTCGATGGCGCGGCAGAAGTCGGCGGACAAGCTCAACAAGGCGGTCAACGCCGAGCTCGCGCCGCTCAAGCTCGAACGCGCCAAGTTCATGACGCAGGTCGAGACAGATGAGGCCGCGCCGGGCCCGCAAGGTTTCGACCGCGTCGAGTTCTGGGTGCAGACCAATCCCGGCACCAAGCCGGGTCCGATGATGAAGGTCGCCTCCGGCGGCGAGCTCTCGCGATTCCTGCTGGCGCTCAAGGTCGTGCTGTCCGACCGCGGCTCGGCGCCGACGCTGGTGTTCGACGAAATCGACACCGGGGTCGGCGGTGCGGTCGCGGACGCCATCGGTGGGCGGCTCGCGCGGCTCGCCGGCAAGGTGCAGGTGATGGCCGTGACCCACGCCCCGCAGGTCGCCGCCCGTGCCGACCAGCATCTCTTGATCTCCAAGGACGCCCTCGACAAGGGCAAGCGCGTCGCCACCCGCGTCAATGCGCTGGCCGCCGACCACCGCCGCGAGGAGATCGCCCGCATGCTCGCCGGCGCCGAGATCACCGCCGAGGCGAGAGCGGCTGCCGAACGGCTGCTCAAGGCGGCGACGGCTTAACCTTCGTGTCCCGGACGCGGTAGCGCGAGCCGGGACCCAGACTGTTGCCAGATGGCCCCGGATCAGCAGCACATCGCTGAAGAAGCGCTGCGCAGCATCCGGGGACACGACCTCAACCCGCCTTTACCCTCCCGCCCGCTCCATCGTATCCAAGCACCATGGCAAGAGCAGCAAAATCCAAAGCAAGGCCGCTTCGCGACGTCGCCGACCTCACCAAGGCGCAGGCCAAGGTCGAGCACATGCGGCTCGCGCTCGAACTCGAAGAGCATGACAGGCGCTACTATCAGGAGGACGCGCCCACCGCGACCGACGCCGAGTACGACGCGCTGCGCCAGCGCTTCAACGCGATCGAAAAGCGCTTTCCGGATTTCGTCAGCGCGGAGTCGCCGTCCCAGAAAGTCGGCGCCGCACCGTCGGGGCGTTTCAAGAAAGTTCGGCATTCCGTTCCGATGCTGTCGCTCGACAACGCGTTTGCCGAAGAGGACGTCCGCGACTTCGTCGGCCGCATCGTGCGCTTCCTGAAGCTCGATGACGGCAAGGTCGATTTCTCGGCCGAGCCGAAGATCGACGGTCTTTCGATGTCGCTGCGCTACGAGGGCGGCGAGCTCGTCACTGCGGCGACCCGCGGTGACGGCGCTGAAGGCGAGGACGTCACCGCCAACATCCGTACGCTCGAAGACGTGCCGCAGAAGCTCAAAGGCCGCAGCGTGCCCGACATCTGCGAGGTGCGCGGCGAGGTCTACATGACCAAGAGGGCCTTCCTGACACTCAACAAGAAGCAGGTCGAGGCCGGCGAGGCGCCGTTCGCCAATCCGCGCAATTCGGCTGCAGGCTCGCTCCGCCAGAAGGATCCGACCATCACCGCTTCGCGGCCGCTCGGCTTCTTCGCCTATGCCTGGGGCGAGATGAGCGCGATGCCTGAGGGCACGCAGAGCGGCATGATCGGCTGGTTCGAGCGCTGCGGTTTCAAGACCAATCCGCTGACCAAGCTGTGCCACTCGGTCGAAGAGCTGATCGCATTCCATCAGAGCATCGAGGAAGAACGCGCCGAACTCGACTACGATATCGACGGCGTCGTCTACAAGGTCGACCGCATCGACTGGCAGGAACGGCTCGGCTTCGTCTCACGCACGCCGCGCTGGGGCATCGCGCACAAATTCCCGGCCGAGCGCGCCATGACGGTGCTGCGCGATATCGAGATCCAGGTCGGCCGCACCGGCTCGTTCACGCCGGTCGGCAAGCTCGAACCGGTCGGCGTCGGCGGCGTGATCGTGCAGAACGTCACCCTGCACAACGAGGACTACATCAAGGGCATCGGCAACAAGGGTGAGGTGCTGCGCGAGGGGCGCGACATCAGGATCGGCGACACCGTCGTGATCCAGCGTGCCGGCGACGTCATCCCGCAGGTGGTCGACGTCGTTCTCGACAAGCGGCCAAAGACGGCCAAGGAATTCCATTTCCCGAAGAAGTGCCCGTGCCCGTTGCACACCGACGTCACGCGCGAGGAGACGGCGGCCGGCGAAGAGGGATCGCGCGCGCGCTGCACCGGCGAGTTCGCCTGTCCCTATCAGAAGATCGAGCACCTCAAGCTGTTCGTGTCGCGGCGCGCCTTCGACATCGACGGCCTGGGAGAGAAGCAGCTCCAGTATTTCTTCGACGAGGAATGGGTGAAGGAGCCCGCCGACATCTTCACGCTGGAGAAGCGCAATGCGAAGCTGAAGCTCGAGGAGATCGAGGGCTACGGCGCAACCTCGGTGCGCAACCTGTTCGGCGCCATCGAGAGCCGGCGCAGAATCGCGCTGGAGCGCTTCGTCTATGCGCTCGGCATGCGTCATGTCGGCGAGACCACGGCGCTGGCGCTCGCCCGCGGCTATGGTTCGTGGGATGCGTTCCACGACGCCTGTCTCAAGGTCGCCAAGGGCGACGAGGAGGCGATGGCCGAGATGGACGCGCTGGACCAGATCGGCGACACCGTGATCAAAAGCATCGCCGACTATTTCGGCGAGAGCCACAATCGCGGCATCGTCGAGCGGCTGACCAAGGAAGTCGAGATCGTCGACGCCGAGAAGCCGAAGAGCAATTCCGCCGTCGCCGGCAAGACGGTGGTGTTCACGGGATCGCTGGAGAAGATGACGCGCGACGAGGCCAAGGCCACCGCGGAGCGTCTGGGGGCGAAGGTGTCGGGTTCGGTGTCGAAGAAGACCGATCTCGTGGTCGCCGGTCCCGGCGCAGGCTCCAAGCTCGCGGAAGCCAACAAGCACGGCGTCAAGGTGTTGACCGAGGACGAGTGGCTGACGCTGATCGGGGAGTGAGGTCTCTCCCTGTCATTGCGAGGAGCGGAGCGACGAAGCAATCCAGAATCTTTCCACGGAGACAGTCTGGATTGCTTCGCTTCGCTCGCAATGACGGTGGGGGCACGCCCTGCGCCCCTCTCACATCATCCCCGTCTCTTCCTCCTCCGCCTGCTCGATGAGCGTCTCGCTCACCACCAGCTCGCGGCGGGGGACGACGAAGATCATCGTGCAGGCGCAGAGCAGCGAGATCACGAGGACCGCGGAGGTCAGCGGCAGCGTGGTGGCGGAGTGGCCGCCGAGATAGGCGCCGAACTGCGACATCAGCGCGCCGATGCCCTGCTGGAGGAAGCCCATCGCGCCTGACGCGGTGCCCGCGGCCTCAGGGCGGATGCTGATGGCGCCGGCGGCGGAGTTCGCCATCACGAAGGCATTGCCGACCATCACGATCATCTGTGTGCCGAACAGCCATGCGGGTGCTTCGTTCCAGCCCGTAAAACTCCAGAGCAGGTTCAACAGGCTGCCGCAGAGTTGCAGGCCGAGCCCGAACCAGATCAGCTTTTCCAGCGAGTGTCGCGGCGCGAAGCGCACGCAGAGCAGATTGCCGACGAGATATGCGAAGCCGGTCGTAGCGAACCAGGCGCCATATTCGGCGCTGGTCCGGCCCATCTGCGTGACGACGATGTAGGGGCCGCCGCCGGCGAAGGTGAAGATAATCTGGGACGCCAGCACCTGGCACATCACATAGCCGATGAAGGCGCGGCTCTTGATCAGGGTGCCGACGTCGCTGCGAAAGCCGCCGCTGCCGACCGCGCGATCGCGGCGGGTCTCGGGCAGCGCGATCGCGATGCCGATTGCGACCGCGATCGCGCCGATCGTGACGGCGTAGAAGATCGCCCGCCAGCCGAATGCGGTCTCGATCAGGCCGCCGGTAAGCGGTGAGACCATCTGCCCGATCATGAGCGCTGCGACGACGAGGCTGATCATGGAGGCGACGCGGTCGCGCTCGTAGACATCGCGGATGATGGCGCGGCTCACCACCATGCCGGATGCGCCGCCGAGCGCCTGGAAGAAGCGCGCTGCGATCAGTTGCGGCAGGGTTTCGGCGAAGATGCAGGCGATGCTCGCCGCGACCATCAGCGCGAGGCCGCCAAGCAGCACCGGACGCCGGCCGAACTTGTCCGACAGCGGTCCCATGATGAGCTGCGACAGTGCGATGCCGACCATGTACAACGACACCGTCATCTGGGCGATCGAGATGTCGCGGCCGAACGTCGTCGCCAGCACGGGCAGCGCCGGAACCAGGATGTAGAGCGAGATCGGCGCGATCCCGGTCATGACGACCAGCAGCAGCAGCACCACGCGCGAGGTCGCGATGTTTTTCGTCGGCGCCTCCGGCGGCCTGCTGATCATGCCGTGCATAGTCGTCCGTCTTTCGAAGTCGAATCGACTGTAGCGTGCTCGCGCAAGACGGATATCGGCGTTTCGGAATGCGGCTATTCGGATTTCGGGACGGTTGTGATAACAGCGTGTGGAGACCGTTATCTTACGGGGCGCGTGTGCTGAGATGTTGTGCGGTCGTGCCACATCTTCGGTGTCATTCCCCGCGAAGGCGGGGAATCCAGTATTCCAGAGGCCGTAGTGATTGAATCGAGAGGCTGCGGCGTACTGGATGCCCCGCCTTCGCGGGGCATGACAGCGAGTGTGAGGTGAGAGCGTTGCGCAAATCGCGTAGCGCCATGCATCTCCGGCGCGCGGTTACGACTTCAACTCCGCCGTCGCCTGATCGAGCCAGACCTTCGTCGCCTCGTCCAGCGCCGGCCGCACCTCGGCGCGGACGCGCGCGTGGTAGGCATTGAGCCAGTCGAGCTCGTCCTTGCCCAGCATCGCGACATCGATCAGCCGGCGGTCGATCGGCGCGAGCGTCAGCGTCTCGAACGCGTTCATCGATTTCTCCGCGTCCTTGATGTCGGCGGCGACCACCAGCTCGAGGTTCTCGATGCGGATGCCGAAACCGTCGGTCTTGTAATAGCCCGGCTCGTTGGAGAGGATCATGCCGCGCTTCAGCGGCGTGGTGCCGAGCTTCGAGATCCGCGCCGGTCCTTCGTGCACACTGAGATAGCTGCCGACGCCGTGGCCGGTGCCGTGCTCGAAATCGATGCCGGCGGCCCAGAGATATTGCCGCGCCAGCGTGTCGAGCTGCGCGCCGGTGGTGCCGTCGGGAAACACCGCGCGCGCGATCGCGATGTGGCCGCGCAGCACGCGGGTGAAGCGGTCGCGCATCTCGCCGGTCGGCTCGCCCACGGCCATGGTGCGGGTGACGTCGGTGGTGCCGTCCTCATATTGCGCACCGGAATCGATCAGCAGCAGATCGCCCGGCGCGATGCGCCGGTTGCTCTTGCGGGTGACGCGGTAGTGCACGATGGCGCCGTTCGGGCCGGTGCCTGATATGGTCGGGAACGACACGTCCTTCAGTGCACCGGTGTCGCGGCGGAACGTCTCCAGCGCCTCGACCGCGTCGATCTCGGTAAGCTTGCCGCTTGGTGCCTCGCGGTCGACGAAGGCGAGGAAGCGCGCCAGCGCCACGGCATCGCGGCGGTGCGCCGTCTGTGTGCCCTTGATCTCGGTCGCGTTCTTGACCGCTTTCAGCAGCGCAATCGGATCGCTGCCGCGCACCGGCTTGCCGCCGGCGCTTGCGATCAGCCGGCTGAGCGCGTCGGCCGCGGTGGCATTGTCGAGTGCGATCGTCGCGCCGCTCTTGGCGAGTGCCATCAGCGTCGGCGCCATCGCATCGGGCTCGCGCACGTCGGCGGACTGCTCGAGATGATCGCGCGTCAGGTTCGATAGCTTGCGGTGGTCAATGAAGATGGTCGGCCGGCCGTCCTTCGGCACCAGCGCATAGGACAGCGGCAACGGCGTATGGGCGACGTCGGCGCCGCGGATGTTGAAGGTCCAAGCCACCGCGTGGCTGTCGGAGAGCACCAGCGCGTCGACGCCGAGCTTGGCGATCTCGCTCTTGATTTGCGTGATCTTCTCGGCCTCGGCGACGCCGGCATTTTGCAGGCTATGCACGGCCACGGGGGCGAGCGGCGGCTGCGGCCGGTCCTGCCAGATCGCATCGACCGGATTGCTGTCGACGGCGACCAGCTCGGCGCCGGCCTTGGCGCATGCGGCGGCGAGGCGCTCGGCTGCTGAAGAAGTGTGCAGCCACGGATCAAATCCGAGGCGGTCGCCGGCTTTCAGGTGCGTCGACACCCAGCTTTCCGGCGGCGGATCGATCAGCGATTCCACCGCCCAGGCCTTCGCATCGACCTGCTTGGCCGCCTGGATCGTGTAGCGGCCGTCGACGAAGATCGCGGCCTCATGCGTCAGCACCACCGCCAATCCCGCCGAACCGGTAAAGCCGGTCAGCCAGGCCAGCCGCTCTTCCGAGGGGGGCACATATTCGTTCTGCTGCTGGTCGGCACGCGGAATGACGAAGCCGGTCAGCTTGCGGCGGGCGAGTTCTTCACGAAGCGCGGCAAGGCGCGCCGTCAGTGCGACGCCGGCCTCGGGCTCTTCGAATGTCTGGTAGTGCGCTTCGAACATGATGGGCTCAGTCTAGGATCATGGAGATCAGTCCGCAATGTAGACGCATTTGCGTCGCATCTGGCATGGAGTGTGCTTGAAATAGTTCCATTCGAATTGAGTGGAGTACAGGATGCAGCAGTTGCGCTTCGTCCGGATAACAGGGAAATTCGAGCAGGTGGTTCATCTCAACGGCGAGGGGACACACGATGCCAGCGTTCTCGTTTGAGAAGATTTCGCCGCCGGCCCGCCGCGCGCCGGCCGCAACGACACCCAAGAAGCCGCGCGGCCTCATCAGCCAGATGATCGACCGTTTCGCCGAGCGCCGCGCGAGACGTGCCTTGCGGGGCGAGCGCGCGATGCGTCGGGACGAGAAGCCGGCGGAGTAGCGCGGCATCGATAATGCCGTAGGGTGGGCAAAGGCGCGCAGCGTCGCGCCCACCATCTTCCCGAGTTCGCGGACAAAGGTGGGCACGCTTCGCCTTGCCCACCCTACGGCGCCTCGCTCACCCCACCTTCCGCAGCAACAAGCTGCTCCACCCCTCGATCCGCAGATGCCGCAGCGGCACGAGGCCGCGCGCGCGGTAGGCGGCGATCACGGCGGGGGCCTGGTGGGTCAAGAGGCCCGAGAGGATGACGCGGGCGCCGGGTGCCAGGTGCCGCGCCATCGGGCCGGCCAGTTGCCTTAACGGGTTGGCAAGGATGTTGGCCAGGACCAGGTCGAACGGGCCGCATCTGGTAAAATCCGGTGCGGCAAATCCGGTGGCGCGGATCACCCGGACCTGGTTGCCGACTTCGTTCAGCGTCGCGTTCTCGGCCGCCACCCGCACCGAGGGCGGGTCGATGTCGGAGGCGAGCACCGCGCGATGCAGCGCTTTCGCCGCCGCGATAGCCAACACGCCGGTGCCGGTGCCGAGGTCGAGCAGGTTCGTCGGCAGGGAACTCTTCAGGACGTGGTCAAGCAACAGTAAACAGCCGCGGGTGGTGCCGTGGTGGCCGGTGCCGAAGGCGAGCGCTGCCTCAATCTCGATGGCAAGCTTGTTCGGCGCGACGCGGTCGCGGTCGTGACTGCCGTGCACGACGAAGCGCCCGGCCGGCACCGGGACGAGATCTTCGAGGCTCGCCTTGACCCAGTCCTTGGCCTCGACAATGTCGAAGATGAGCGTTTCGGCGATGTCGTTTCCTGCTGAATTTGCAATGAGTTCGCGCAGCAATGCCTGATCGGGCGGCTCGGCGAAATGGAGCGTGACGTCCCACTGTCCGTCCGGCTGCTCGAAGGCGGCGACCGCCGCATCGCCCTCGAAAAAGACCTCTGTGAGCACGTCGACGACGCGCTTGGCTGCGGCCTCGGTGCCGATCGAAAAGCTGGCGCGATGAGTGGGAGAAAGCTGCATCCTAGGGTTCCGTCAGTTCAATTTTGGGGACTTTTGTTCCCAATTTTTCGTATAACTTGCAGGTCTTGAGTTAACCTGACCGCAGGTTGTGCCCCGTAGATTTTCGGATGTTGGATCCAGCCAACACATCCTGGAATTGAATGGAGGCGAATCTTGAAGCGCATGGTTTCGAAGTTCTGGTCGGACGAGTCCGGTGCAACCGCGATCGAATACGGTCTGATCGCAGCCGGCATCGCGCTGGCGATCATCACGGTGGTGAACAGCTTGGGCACCAGCTTGAACGAGAAGTTCGGTTCGATTAGCACCTCATTGAAGTAATTTCTGCTTCCCATTTCCCAGCGGGGGCTGTTTTTCTTCAGAGGCTGTTTCCTGATCTCCGCCCGCTAGGGGGAATTGCCCCCTGGCGGGCGAGGTTCGTTTTGGCGGGCGCCGGGATGCCCACAGGCCATCCGCTCGTTTCCCGGACGTTGTCCACGGCCTTATCCCGCCACTCATCCACGGCTTTTCCACCGCCTTGTACGCGTCTCGCCGGGCCCGACGCGCGGGCTACCCACTGCTTTCGCACAGCCTTGCCAACAGCTTGCCAACAGCCTGTCCACCGCTCATCCACAGACCTATCCACGGCTTCCGAACAGCGAGCGGTGATCCCTCAGGATCACCTGCGCGGCGTTGTGGCCGGGGGCGCCGGTGACGCCGCCGCCGGGGTGGGCGCCGGAGCCGCAATGATAGAGGCCCTTCAGGGGCCCGCGATAATCGGCATGGCCCAGCATCGGCCGCGCCGAGAACAGCTGGTTCAGCGTCAGCGCGCCGTGGAAGATGTCGCCGCCTAACAGGCCGAACTGCCGTTCGAGATCGAGCGGGGAGAGGATCTGGCGGCCGAGCACGCTTGCTGCAAAGCCCGGCGCGTATTTGTCCACCTTCGCGATCATGAGATCGGCGACCTCCTCGCGATGGTCATCCCAGGACTTTCCGTCAGGCAGTTCGGGCGCGACGTGCTGGCAGAACAGGCTCGCGACGTGTTTTCCTTCCGGAGCGAGCGTGTCGTCGAGCGTGGAGGGGATCAGCATTTCGACGACGGGTGACCTGCTCCAGCCCTCCGCGCGCGCGTCGAGATACGCGCGGTCCATGTAGCCGAGGCTTGGCGCCAGGATGATGCCGGAGGTGAGGTGATCGCCGTCGCCCGGCAGAGCCGTGAAGGAGGGCAGGCGGTCCAGTGCCACATTCATGCGGAAGGTGCCGGAGCCGTTCTTCCAGTGCCGGATGCGCGCGAGGAAGTCCGGGGGCAGGGCGTCGGCCGCGATCAGCCGCGTATAGAGCAGCTTTGGATTGACGTTGGCCGCGACATATTTGGCGCGGATCGTCTCGCCGTTCTCCAGCACCACGCCCGCCGCGCGGTCGCGCTCGACGATGATTTCGCGCACACCCGCATCCGTGTCGATCGTGACGCCGCGGCCCTGCGCGGCGCGCGCCATCGCCTGCGTGATCGCGCCCATGCCGCCGATGGCGTGGCCCCAGACCCCCTTCTTGCCATTCACCTCGCCGAAGGCGTGATGCAGCATCACATAGGCCGAGCCCGCCGCGTACGGACTGGCGTAATTGCCGACGATGGCATCGAAGCCGAACAACGCCTTGACCAGATCGTGCTCGAAACGTTCATCCAGCATCTCGCCGGCCGAGCGGGTGAAGAGATCGAGCAGGCTGCGGCTTTGCTCCAGCGTCAACCCACGCAGGATGTTCGCGCTCTGCAATGCGTTCACGGCCTCGCGGATCGCGTTCGTGCCAAAGCCGTCGAGCAGGTTCGGCGGCGCCCGCAGCACGAACTGCCTCAGCACGTCGGCGATCTCTTCCAGCTCGCGCGAAAAACCGTCGAGCGCCTCCGCATCATGCGCGCTGAGCCGCGCGACTGACGCTTTCGTCCGTCCCTCGCCGGTGAGGAGATAGCTGCCGTCGGGCGCCGGCAGGAAATTTTGCGCGCGGCGTTCGACGATTCGCAGGCCCTGCTCGGCGAGACCCAGGTCGCGGATCACCTGCGGATTAAGCAGGCTGACCGTGTAGGCCGCGACGGAATTGCGGAAGCCCGGATGAAACTCCTCCGTCACGGCGGCCCCGCCTACCACCTTGCGGCGCTCGACCACGCGCACGCGCAGGCCCGCCATCGCGAGATAGGCCGCACAGGTGAGGCCGTTATGGCCAGCGCCGATGATGACGACGTCGGTTTCGCTCATGAAGGATCAAGATGTTCCACGGTCATTGCAAGATGATCCGAGCGACCGGACCCGGAATGACATCTGTATATCAGGCATTTCTCGCTGCGACATCACGAGACCCTTTATTGCCCGTTCAGGCGCCTTGTGCTCCATTGCGCGCGTCCGGCGCCCGCCGGAGGAGTTATCCGACGCGTTTTCCCCGCGCGAACCGGTGCCCACTTCGCTGGAAAACGCTTTTGCTGGAGCTTCCATGGATTCGATCGTGCAACCCGCCGCCACGGAGCAGCCCTCCTCGTCGCGCAACCGGCTGCTGCTGACGGTCTATACTGCCGCGATCTTCGTCAGTGCGCTCTTGCTGTTCTCGGTGCAGCCGCTGTTCACCAAGATGGTGCTGCCGCGGCTCGGCGGCTCGCCGGCGGTGTGGTCGGTGGCGATGGTGTTCTTCCAGTCGCTGCTGCTGGCGGGCTATGCCTATGCGCATCTGTTGATGCAGATCAGGAGCCGCATCGTTCCCGTGGTGGTGCATCTCGTGCTGCTGGCGCTGGCCTTCGCCACGCTGCCGCTCGGCATCGCCACCGCCTATGGCGAGCCACCGGCGTCGGGCTATGCGTTCTGGCTGCTCGGCCTGTTCGTGGTCTCGATCGGCCTGCCGTTCTTCGCGCTCGCCGCCAACAATCCGCTGCTCCAGGCCTGGTTCGTCCGCACCGGCCATCCTGCCGGACACGATCCCTATTTCCTCTATGCATCCTCCAACATCGGCAGCTTCCTCGCGCTGTTGTCCTATCCGTTCCTGCTGGAGCCGATGTTCACGCTGCACACGCAGAACCGGTTCTGGACCCTTGGCTATGGCCTCCTGATCCTCCTGATTGCCGCCTGCGGCGTGCTGCTGCTGCGCTCACCGAAGCTTGCCGTGGCGGACGCGCAAACCGAGGACGTGAATGCGCCCGCGCCGGGCCTGGTGACGCGGCTGCGCTGGATCTTCCTCGCCGCGGTGCCCTCAGGCCTGCTGATCGCCGTCACTGCGCACATCTCGACCGACGTCGCGGCGGCGCCGTTGCTCTGGGTGCTGCCGCTGTCGCTGTACCTGCTCACCTGGGTGGTGGTGTTCCAGTCGCGGCCGCTGTTGCCACACAAATGGATGCTGATGCTCCAGCCGGTCGCGATCGCGGGCGTTGTTGTCTTGCTGGCCTTCGGCGGCGAACAGAATCTGCTGCTGACGCTCGGCGGCCACCAATTGTGCTTCTTCGTCATCGCCATGGCCTGCCATGGTGAGCTGGCGCGGACACGCCCGGCCGCCAAATATCTCACCGGCTTCTATGTCGCGCTGTCGTTCGGCGGCATGATCGGCGGCCTCTTTGCCGGCCTTGTCGCTCCATTCACCTTCTCCTGGATCGCCGAATATCCGATCCTGATCGCGCTTGCCGCGCTATGCCGGCCGCCGGCGAACGAGCGGCTGGCGAGTATCGTGAAATGGTACTGGCTGGCACTCGCCGCGCTCGCGGTGGTGCTCGTCGCGCCGTCTTACATGACCGGCGATCTCTCGACCTGGTTCGAGGATCACCGCGTCTGGGTCGCGGGCGCCGTCGGCGTGCTCGCGGCATTTCTGGCGCTCGCGCTCAACGCCGGCCGCTGGAAGATTTTTGCGACCGTGGCCCTCGCGCTGGCGCTGATCCGCGTCTATCCCGCGGACGAAGGCCGTGTCACGACGGTGCGCAGCTTCTTCGGCGTGCACAAGATCGTAGTGACGCCGGGCGGCTATTTCCATGTGCTGATGCACGGCACCACCATTCATGGCGCCGAGCGCTTCCGCAACAATGACGGCACACCGGTCGCCGGCCGGCCCGAGCCGATCACCTACTACCACAAGGACGGCGGTATCGGTCAGGCCGTCACTGCGATCCGCGAGCGCAAGGGCGCGCCGCTGAAGGTCGCTGCAATCGGCGTCGGATCGGGCACGCTCGCCTGCGCCGCCGTGCCCGGCGAAAGCTGGACCTTCTTCGAGATCGACCAGTCCATGGTCGACGCGGCAAGCGATCCGAAGAACTTTCGCTACATATCGAGCTGCATGCCGGGCCTGAAGCCGGTGATCGGCGATGCTCGCCTCACCTTCGCGAAAGAGCCCGACGGCGCTTACGATCTCATCATCGTCGACGCCTATTCGTCGGATGCGATCCCGATTCATCTCGCCACCGAAGAGGCGATGAATATCTACAAGGACAAGCTCGCTCCGCACGGCGCCGTGGTGATGCACGTCTCCAACCGCCACCTCGATCTCGAAACCGTCGTGGTCGGCATCGCCGACGCCAATGATCTGAAGAGCTGGGTCTTCAACGAGGATTCCGGGCGCGACGGTGACTACATCTTCTCGACCGACGTCGTCATCTCCGCGCGCGAGGAGGCCGACGTCGGCCGGCTCGGCTCCTCCAAGTCATGGGAGCAGACCGAAGCCGACGACAGGGTGCGGGTGTGGACCGACGACTATTCGAATATTTTGGGCGCGCTGTATCGGCGCCTGCGGGATGGGGAGTAGGGACGCCAAAGGTAAGGCGCGCATTTACGAGAGGTCGTCATCCCCGGGACAAGCCCGGCCGTGACGGCGGATACTTCACGGCGCCACCGGCGTTCCCGCCGGCAATGCAATTCCCTTCTCGCCCGCGACCTGCCGCAGCAGGTCCGGCCGGTCCGAGATGATGCCGTCGACGCCGAGCTCGATCATGCGCGTCATGTCTTCAGGCTTGTTGACCGTCCAGACCACGACGCGCAGTCCGAGTGTATGGGCTTCAGTGATCAGCGCCGCGGTGACGTCGCCGAAATAGGGCGACCAGACCGCGCCGCCCGCAGCCTTGATCGTCCGCGGCAGCGAGCCACCGTGATCGGCCGGGCTGAAACCCGCCGTCCAGTTCGTCGCCTTGTCCAACGACACCGTCTGGCCCGAGCCGCGCTGGAGCGTCAGGTACACCGTCGGAATGTTGGGCGCCTGCTGCTGGACGAGCAGCAGGGTCCGCCAGTCGAACGACTGGATCATGACGCGGTCGGAAAATCCCTCGGTCTCGATCAGTCCCAGCAGCTTCGTGACGAAACCTTGCGGGTCGCGTGATTCATCGGGATGGTTCGGATCGATCTTGGTCTCGATATTGAAGCGCGCGCGCGTATTGCCGGACTTGCGCACCAGCGCGAACAGCTCGCTCAGGGTGGGAATGCGCGTCCCCGGCACGGCCCGCTGGTCGGGGAATTGCTTCGCGTAAGAGCTGTCGGGGCGGATCTCACCGACGTCATAGGTCCTGACCTCGGCCAACCGCAGCATCACGAACGGCGTGCCGGGCGGCGCGACATAGGCGCCACTCGCATCCCGCGCGAGGTCGGGATTGAGCCGGCGCTCATGCGACACGACGACCTCGCCATCGGCGGTGATGCCGACGTCGAGCTCCAGCGTATCCACGCCCATCGATAGCGCGTTGGCGAAGGCCGGCAGGGTGTTTTCCGGCAACAGCGCGCGGCCGCCGCGATGCGCTTCGAGATCAAAGGCCATGGCTTGTCCCGCAGTGAGAACCGAGAGCACGATCAGGATTGTTGTGGCACGTGACGGCATCAAGGTTCGCAGCCCGGGTGAGAGGAGGAGCTTATGAAATCTTCGCCCGGTTCGTCCAGCTTCGTGGTCGACAGGTGCTTGACGGCGGCCGGGGAAGGCGGAAACTGGTCCTCAAAAAACAACGGTTCAGGGAGCCATTCCTATGCGGCTTATCTTCATCGCAACGATGGCGGTTCTCATGGTCGGACAGGCGCTAGCCAAGGATGTGCTTTCGGGTGCGAGCCTCTATGAAGATGTGGCGCGCTATGCGTCCTTCGGCCTGCACCGCTTCGGCTCTGCGGGCGATCGGGCGACGGCCGACTGGATCGCCGGCGAGATGAAACAGGCGGGTTTCGAAATCAGCTTCCAGCCCGTCGTGCTCGGGCGGCAATATGTCGTCGAGCGGGCCAGCGCTGAAGCCGCCGGCATCTCTGTCGAGGCGACGCCATTCTGGTGGCCGCCGGAGGACAAGGCCAGCTTCCATCTCGCCGCGCCGCTCGCGCGCGATGGCGATGCCACCGGCAAGATCCTTCTGCTCGACCTGCCGTTCGATCGCGGCGCCTATCTGGGGCCGACTCATCGTGCGGCGATCACGGAAGCCGCGGCAAGGAAGCCGGCTGCCATCTTGCTCATGATCGGAAATCCCGCCGACGACCGCTTCGCCTATAACGTCACGCAGGAGGATGCGCCCTGGCCGGTGCCGGTGATCGTGGTCGGCACGGCGTCGCGAGCGGTGTTCGAGCGCGCGCTTGCCTCAGGCGCGCCTGTGACCTTCGACGTCAAGGGCCATTACGAGCGCGATGTTGTCGGCCGCAACGTCATCGCCGAGATCGGGGCCGGCCGTGGGCCGGTCATCGTCGTCTCCACGCCGATGACCGGCTGGTACTCATGCGTCTGCGAGCGCGGCCCGGGCATCGCCAGCTTTCTCGCGCTGGCGCGCACCGTCGCTGCCGAGAAATGGCCGGCGCATCTTGTTTTCATCGCCACCGCCGGCCATGAGATCGGCCATGGCGGCATGGAGCTGTTCTTGAAGCACGGAGCGCCGGCACCGAAGGACACGCTGGCGTGGATCCATTTCGGTTCGTCGAACGCCTGCTATGCCTTCGCGGAAGGCGCCCGCACCGATCGGCCCGAGCAAGAGCGTTATCTCGTGCTGAGCAAGTCCGCCGTCGCGCTGACCGACGAGACTTTCACAAAAGTCGAGGCCAAACGTCTGGTGACGGAGAAGCAGGTGGTCGGTGAGCTGCGCGATGTGCATGCGGCGGGCTATGCCAATTTCCTCGGCATGGCTGGGCGCCATCGGGCGTTTCATACGCCGTCGGACGATCTCGCCGCGACCGGGCCCGAGATCCTCGAGCCGGTCGCGCGCGCCTTCGTCGATGCTGCGCGAAAGATCGTCGAACGCGGCAGCGCCGCGTTCCCGTAGCCTCAGTTCTGGTAGTAATAGCCGCGCGGCTGATAGTATTGCCGGGGCTGTGGCTGATAGTAGCCCTGCTGGCCGTAGCCTTGATTGTAGTACTGCTGCGGCGGCTGCTGCTGCTGCTGCTGCTGATAGACTTGCGCATCGTAGAGCGGGCGGCTGGCCGAGCGCGGTGCCGGGTAGCGCGCGCCGGTGTCGCTGCCGTCAGCCGGATAGATGTAATTGTCGTCCTGCGGCATGTAGCGGCGGGCGGGCTGCGCCGGCGGTGCGAGGTTCACGGGATCGCCTGACGTGGCGTACTGCTCTTCGGCCGGCTGCGGCGCACGTGCCACTGCTGTGGGGTTGCGGCCGCGCGGATTGCGAGCAAGCGCGACCTGCGCCGAGCCGGTCAGCGTCACCGTGGTATTGAGCACGCCCTGCTGCTGCACCAGCGCGTAGAGCGTCGAGGCATTCTGGCGCGACAGTCGCACGCAGCCATGCGACGCCGGCGAGCCGAGCCGGCCGACCGAGTCGGTGCCGTGGATGGCGTGCCCGACCTTGGTGAAGAAGATCGCGTGCGGCATCGGCGCGTCGTCGAATTCCTTGGAGTAGTGATCCTCTTCCATGCGGAAGGCGCGGAAGCCGCCGCTCGGCGTTTCGCGCGAGGGGATGCCGGTCGACACCGGCCAGTGATAGCGCGCGACGCCGTCGACGGCGACGGTCATCTGCTGATTGTCCTTGTCGACGGTGATCTCGACCTTGGCCTGCGCGGTGCCCGCGCTCAAAAGCATCAATGAGGAAAAAACGATGAAAAAGTTACGCATCTGAAAACGCATTTGAGTTCTGGCCTCCGGCCTGTTCACGCTAGGCGCCGCGGCTCTCCGTCCCCCGGCGTGCAATATGCCTGCAATCCGGCTTTCGTTCCAGCCTGCCCATCCATCGTTAACGCGATGCCGGGCGTAAGCAAGGCCGCTTTGTGCCGCGCGGCTGGTGGCGACGCTGACATTTTCGCGAGCGTGCCGCGCATTCACAACGCCGACAATTCGTCACAAAGGCGCAACCATTTGGCCGCCTCGGGCGTTGATGGTGGCCTTCCGATTGGTGGCTCTCGCCACCGCTTTTTACCCTTGGGACTGAAGATGAACAAAGCCCGTGTTACCGCCGCCGCTCTGCCGGCCGGCTTGCCCGTCCGCCTGCTGTTCGCAGCCGCCGCCATCCTTCTTGCGTTGACGTGCTTGCCGCGAGCCGGCCATGCTCAGGGCATCGTGCGCGGCGCCCAGGAAGGTTCTTACGAGGGCAATCGGATCGCCGGCCCCGTGGGCGGCGTGGTTGGTGGCGCGGTCGGCGCCGGTGTTGGAGGGGCCGTGGGTGCGGTAGAGGGCGTGTTCGGCATTCCGCATCATCGCCATTACCGCTGCCGCGGCTACTATGACGGCTATCACCGCTTCCACTGCTATCGTTGAGTCCACCGCCGTCATTCCGGGGCGCGCGCAGCGCGAGCCCGGAATCCATTGGGCAGCAGAGTCAGTGGATGAATGGATTGCGGGCTCGCCCTTCGGCCGCTCCGGAATGACAGCTCAATTCTTCAGCCGGTAGCCGGTGCGGAAAATCCACCAGATCACGGCGAGGCAGATCACCAGGAACGCCGTCGTCATGCAGATGCTGACGGACACGCTGACATCTGCGATCTCGTAGAAGCTCCAGCGGAAGCCGGAGATCAGATAGACGACCGGGTTCAGCAGCGCCACCGAGCGCCAGCCTGCCGGCAGCATGTCGATGGAATAGAAGCTGCCGCCGAGGAAGGTCAGCGGCGTCACCACCAGCATCGGGATCATCTGGAGCTTTTCGAAGCCGTCGGCCCAGATGCCGATGATGAAGCCGAACAGGCTGAACGTCACCGCCGTCAGCACCAGGAAAGTCAGCATCCAGATCGGATGGTGGATATGGAGCGGCACGAACAGGCCGGCTGTCGCCAGGATGATGAGGCCCAAAATGATCGACTTGGTCGCGGCTGCGCCGACATAGCCCAGCACGATCTCGACATAAGAGATCGGCGCGGAGAGAATTTCGTAAATCGTGCCGGTGAATTTCGGAAAGTAGATGCCGAACGAGGCGTTGGCGATGCTCTGCGTCAGCACTGAGAGCATGATCAGGCCCGGCACGATGAAGGTGCCGTAGCTGACGCCTTCGACCTGGCTGATGCGCGAGCCGATCGCGGCACCGAACACCACGAAATAGAGCGAGGTCGAGACGACAGGCGAGACGATGCTTTGCAGCAGCGTACGCCAGGTGCGCGCCATTTCGAACAGATAGATGGCGCGGATGGCGCGATGATTCATGACGTCCTCACGAGGTCGACGAAGATGTCCTCGAGCGACGATTGAGTCGTGTCGAGATCGTTGAAGCGGATGCCGGCGTTGCGGAGGTCGCTGAGCAGGCTGGTGATGCCGGTGCGCTCGCCCTTGGTGTCGTAGTCGTAGACGAGCGTCGCGCCGCCGTCGCAGAGGTCGAGCTCGTAATGGCTGAGGCTGTCCGGCAGCGTCGTGACCTTGCCCTGCAGATGCAGCGTCAACCGCTTCTTGCCGAGCTTCTCCATCAATGTCGCCTTGTCCTCGACCAGCACGATCTCACCCTTGTTGATGACGCCGATGCGGTCGGCCATCTCCTCGGCTTCCTCGATGTAATGCGTGGTCAGGATGATGGTGACGCCGGATTGCTGCAGCGTGCGCACCACCTCCCACATGCCCTTGCGCAGCTCGACGTCGACGCCGGCGGTCGGCTCGTCCAGGAACAGGACCTGCGGCTCGTGCGACAGCGCTTTCGCGATCATCACGCGGCGCTTCATGCCGCCGGAGAGCGTGATGATCTTGTTGTCCTTCTTGTCCCAGAGCGAGAGGTCCTTCAGCACCTTCTCGATATGGTCGGGGTTCTTCGGCTTGCCGAACAGGCCGCGGGAGAAGCTCACCGTCGCCCACACGCTCTCGAAGGCGTCGGTGTGCAATTCCTGGGGCACGAGGCCGATCAGCGAGCGGGCCTTGCGGTACGAGGTCTGGATGTTCTCGCCGCCGACGAGGACCGTGCCTTCGCTCGGGTTGGCGATGCCGCAGATGATCGAGATCAGCGTGGTCTTGCCGGCGCCGTTGGGGCCGAGCAGCGCAAAAATCTCGCCGCGCTTGATGTCGAGATTGACGTTCTTGAGCGCCTTGAAGCCGGACCCATAGGTCTTCGACAAATTGGCGACGGAAATGATGGAGGACATGATGGCCGCAGGGCTGAAAGGTAAAGACTGGGGAGGGGAGGCTGGAACCGTCCGGGAGGAGGTCAGCGGAGCCCTGAAATAGGAATGCACTTGCCCGGCCGCAATTGGCCGGAGAAAAATGGTCTCAAAACAGGCCCTTCGGTGGCAGGTTTCGAGAAAGTGTTGCGCGATGGTCACGGGCTGTGGCTAAGATTGCCACTCACGCGCCTCTTTGTTGCGTCTGCGAGCGGGCCGTGGCTACGATTCCAGCCAATCGCAAAGCGTATCGTCCCCAGGGAAAACATCGAGATGAGACCGAACGGCCGTCACACCGCCGGCGCCAGCCAGTTGCCCGCCCTCCGTGTGTGGGCGATCTGCCTGCTCCTGCTGTCAGCTGTTGCCATCAGCCCGACCACCGCCAGGGCGGCGCCGAGCCAGTCCGCGGCGGCCGCGACCACCCATGTCTACCTGCTCCGCGGCGTGCTCAACATCTTCTCGCTCGGGCTCGACACGATCGGCGCCCGGCTCCAGGCGCAAGGCATGCAGGTAACGGTTGCGAATTTCGTGTCCTGGTCTTCGCTCGCCGATGAAGCCGCGGCCGATTACCGGGCCGGCCGAGTCAAGACCATCATCCTGGTCGGCCATTCCTCCGGCGCGACCGCGCTGCCGGACATGATCGCCAAGCTCAACCAGCTCGGCGTTCCCGTGAAGCTCGCGATCGGCCTCGATTCCGTGTTCAAGACCAGGCTGTCGACCGGCGCCGAACGCTACATCAACATCTTTATCGGCGACGGCCCCGGCGAACCCGTGCGGGCCGCGTCTGGCCTCCGCGGCAAGCTCGACAATGTCGACGTCCGCGGCACCGGTGTCGGCCACATCTCGATCGACAAGAGCGAGGCGATCCAGCGCCGGGTCATCGCCGAGATCGACGCCGCCATCATGCGCTCGCGCGCACCGGCAGCTCCGGTCGCCGAACCCGGCGCACCCAGGGCCCCGCGGCAGGCACGGTCGGCGGCGGCGTCGGCTCCGGCGAGGAATTGAGGCGAAGGCGTTTCGTAGATCGGCGGCGGTTGCCGCCGGCTATTTCTCGTGGTTGACCGGCGTGCCATCCCCGGCACCCGGGGCCTCCGGCTTCAGATAGACGATCAGACAGCAGCAGCACATCGCGAGCCCGATGATCGGGAATCTCAACGCGACCAAAGCTGCGAGCGCAAAGACGCCGAGCGTCAGGATCGAGCGGACGCGCATGATCCTGCGCTCTTGCGGCGGGACATCGTTGATGGGCGCCCGCCCGACGAGATCCCAGATCAAGGCGACATAGGTCGCGTTTACCAGGAAGAACACCGCCGCATAGAATGCAACCGGCTGCGGCGCGAGTTCGCTCACCGCCATCCAGGCGGTGGAGAGCGGCAGCAGCGACACCGAGAACAGGTGTGCGAAGTTGAACCACATCAGCCGCGGCGTTGCTTCGCTCGCATAGCGCATCAGATGGTGATGGTTGGCCCAGACGATCGCAATGAAGATGTAGCTCACGGCATAAGAGAGCCAGGTCGGCCATAGTGAGAGCAATGCCGCGAAGGTCGGGACTTCCGGTGGACGAAGCTCCAGCACGAGCACCGTGATCAGGACGGCAAATACGCCGTCCGAAAATGCACTGAGCCGTTCCGGAGTTCGTCTCGCATGGGCCATGGTGGCCGCCCCTGTCTCAATCGACACAGACCCGATGCCCGAACGCGGAGGCCACGAGCCTGGTTCCGCATCACACCGATTTCACTTCGCCGCCGTCCATGCGCAGCACCGTGCCGGTCATCCACCGCGCCGCCGGCGAGACGGTGAACGCGATGAGGTCGGCGATTTCGCCGGCTTCGCCGAAGCGGGCGATGCCGGCCTGATTCAGCACCTGTCGCTTCGCTTCGTCGAGCGAGATGCTGCGGGATGCCGCGGCTTTCTCGATCATCGACAACCGGCGGCCGGTCATGATCGCGCCGGGCGAGATGGCGTTGACCTGCACCCCGTCCGCGATGCCGCGCTCCGCGAACGCCTTGGCGAGAGCTTCGATCGCCGCATTGATGGCGCCGACGGCCGCGGCACCCGGCTTGGGAATCTCCGCGGCATTGCCGGACATGAAGACGACGCTTCCCCTGGCTTGCTTCAGCGCGTTCCAGGCGCGGATGGTCAGCCGGCGCGCGCCGTGAAAAAGGAGCGCCATGCCGGCATCCCATTGCGTGTCGGTCATCTCGAACAGGTCGAGCCCGGCAACCGCGCCGGCGACATTGACGAGAGCATCAATGCGGTCGAAGCGCTCCAACGTTCGGCCGACAAGCGTCTCCGCTGCCGCCGCCTCCATCAAGTCGAGGTCGAGCACCAGAGGCTCGGCGCCGGCCGTCTTGATCTCGCGGCCGACCTCGTCGAGCTTCTCTGCGCTCCGCGCCGCGATGACGATCGCGCCGAAGTCGCGCGCAAGCCGGACGGCGGTGGCCCGGCCGATCCCCGAGCTTGCACCGGTCACGATGGCGACGGTTTTCGTCATGACGATCTCCGTCCCTTATCGCAGCCGGCCGAGGAAATCACGAATGCTGGCCGCAATCTCGCTCGCATGCGTCTCCAGCGCGAAATGACCGGTGTCGAAGAACTGCACCACCGCATTGGGATTGTCGCGCTTGAATGCCTCGGCGCCGGGCGGGATGAAGAACGGATCGTTCTTGCCCCAGGTCGCAAGGAAGGGCGGCTTGTGCGTGCGGAAATACTCCTGGAAGGCCGGATAGAGCGCGACGTTGCTCTTGTAGTCGCCGAACAGGTCGAGTTGCACGTCGTCCGAGCCCGGACGCGCGAGATAGAAATTGTCGAGGTTCTGGCCGTCCGGCGACACGGTCGTCGGGTCGGAGACGCCATGCGTGTACTGCCAGCGCGTCGCCTCCGGTGTGAGGAAGGCGCGCAGCGCCTCGCGATTGGCGGGCGAGGGGTCCTGCCAATAGGCCTTGATCGGAGTCCAGCCGTCGCTGAGGCCATCCTCATAGGCGTTGCCGTTCTGCGAGATGATGGCCGTGATCCGCTCGGGATGGCGCAGCGCGAGCCGAAAGCCGGTCGGCGCGCCGTAGTCGAAGACGTAAACCGCAAAACGATCGAAGCCGATCACCTCGGTGAAGCGCTCGATCACCTGCGCGACGTTGTCGAAAGTGTAGCGGAAGGTTTCGCGTGCAGGCATGTCGGACTGGCCGAAGCCGGGAAGATCCGGCGCCACGATGTGAAACTTGTCGGCGAGCAGCGGGATCAGGTCACGGAACATGTGGCCCGCGCTCGGGAAGCCGTGCAGCAGCAGCAGCTTTGGTGCGCCGGCGGGGCCCGCCTCGCGATAGAACACCTTGAAACCGTCGATGTCGGCCGTGCGATATCTGGTGGAGGTCATGACATTCTCCGTCACTGGTGATTGGTGTGGTTGCCTTGACGAGATGAGATCCGATGCTCGCGCGGTGGCGCGCTACTTGCCGCTCACGGCATGCACCGCGTCGCGAATGATGTCGGCGACGGCCTTGGGTGCGGTGACGCTCGGGATGTGATCGACGGCGAGCGTGCGGATGTTAGCCTTCATGCGCTCCGCCATGAAGCGCTGCGTTTCGGGCACGATCATGCGGTCCTGCTCGGCGACCAGGAACCAGCTCGGAATGTCCTTCCAGAGCGGACGCCCGGCCGGGACGGTGATGCAATTCAGGGAGATCGGCCGCTGCACGGCTGCCAGCACAGCACGATCCTCCGCGGCGGCGTTCTGTGCGAAGGCCGCGGCAAAGGCGTCCTCGGGCAGCCAGATCAGGCCGTTGTCGTCAGGAGCAAGCTTGGGGGCCTGCCGGTGCGGGGGCAGGCGGTAGAACACGTCCGCCACCTTCTCGCCCTCGTCGGGCGCAAGCGCGGCCACGTAGACCAACGCCTTCACGCGCACAGCGCGCGCGAGCGCAATGACGGCACCGGCATAGGCGTGTCCCGCAAGCACGATCGGGCCATCGGTACGATCCAGGCTGCGGTTGAGCGCGGCGACATCGTCCGCAAGGGAGGTCAGCGGCAGCGGTGCCGCCTGCGCCTTGGTCGCCTCGGCCGCGAGCGCCGTGATGACGCGGGCCCAGCTCGACCCGTCTGCCCACGCGCCGTGGGCCAGGATCAACGTCACGTCGCGCTTGGCCATCACTGCCTCCGTTGTAACCTGTTTAAAAGCTTAAGGCAGGTTATGTTTGCACGTGGTAACTTGTCAAGTAGCGTTTTGCAGGTTATGTAAGAGGTGTTTCCTGGCTGGGGAGCCACACGTGCCAAACAGACCGCCTGCCATGTTCATTGCCGACACGCTCGGTCTCGATTTTCTCAATTCGATCGCGACGCCGGTCGATGCGCCCGTCGACTGGATCGACGATGGCGACGGGCTGATCGACTGGCTGGCGCAGGCGAAGCTGGTGCCCGCGGAGGAACTGGAGGCGCTGAGAGCGCGCGCCAAGCCCGGTGAGTTGGACGAGGTTGCCGATCAAGCGCGGGCGTTGCGCGAATGGTTCAGGGAATTTGTTCGCAAGCATGCGGGCCGGCCGCTCACGTCGGCGGCTCTGCGGGAGCTCGGTCCGCTGAACAGCCTCCTGGAAAAAGACGAAGTGTTCAGCCGGATCGAACCGCGACATGACGACGGCAATCGAGGCCTCGCGCTGCGGACGACGCGGCGCTGGCAATCATCCCAATCCCTGCTGTTGCCCATCGGTGAGGCGATGGCGAGGTTCGTCTGCGACGAAGACTTTTCGGACGTGAAGGTGTGCGAGGGCCATAGCTGCACGATGCTGTTCGCGGACCATACCCGCCGCCGCGCGCGACGATGGTGCGCCATGGCGATCTGCGGCAACCGCGCCAAGCAGGCGGCGCATCGCAGCAGGCTCAAGAGCAGGCAGTGATCGGGCAGGGGGCGAGAGCGGACCGAACCAGGAGTCCAACACCATGGCTGATCTTCCCCTGATCGTCTTCGACGTCAACGAGACGCTGCTCGACCTCCAGACAATGGAGCCGACTTTCGCGCGCATCTTCGGCGACAAGGACGCGATGCGTCTGTGGTTCGCCAATTTCATCCTGTATTCCTCGGCGCTCACGGTCGCCGGCTGCTACGTCCCCTTCACCGACATCGGCGCGGCCGTGATGAAGATGCTGGCGGACACCAAGGGCATCACGATCGACGAGCGCGACAAGAAGGAGCTGACCGAGCGCTTCTCGACGATGCCGCCGCATCCGGAGGTCCCTGCGGCGCTGCGCAAGCTGCGCGCCGCCGGCTTCCGCCTGTTCACGCTCACCGACAATCTGCTCGAGGTGCAGACGCGCCAGCTCACGCATGGCGGCATCGTCGATCTGTTCGAGCGGCGCTTCAGCGCGGACGGCGTCAAGCACCACAAGCCATCGCGCCAGGCCTATGCCTATGTCGAGCGCAAGCTCGGCGCGAAACCGTCGCAGTTCTGTCTCATCGCCTGCCACACCTGGGACACGCTCGGTGCGGTGGCAGCAGGCTGGGAGGCGGCGCTGATCCGGCGCGTCGGCAATGACCTTCTCGGTGTCGGCCCGCAGCCGCAGCTCGTCGGCAATGATCTCAACGATGTTGCTGACCAGCTGATCGCGCGCCACAAGGCCGGTTGACGCGGCCGCGTGCGAGACTCGCGCGGATTCGCGTTACCGCTTCCTGACCAGCTTGAGCGGACGACTGGTCCCTTGAGGGCGCGGCTTGCTCGCCGCGCTCTGTGCCTCAGGTGGCCTCAGGAAGCGGACGAGCATCGTCCTCAGATGCTCCACGCTCTGCTTGATATCCAGCTTCGGATTGCGGATCGGCATTGCGCGGGATCCGTCGATGAGGGCGATCAGGATGTTTGCCGTTGCGTCCGGATCGAGCCCGGCATCCACCCGTCCCTGGTCCTGCGCCTGGCGCAGGAAGTCGCTCCACATGCGGCGGACGGCCGCGGTGTGGCGTTCGATGATCTTGGCGAATTCCGGATTGCGGGCGGCCTCCGCGAGGCCATCCAGGTTGAGGATCTGGGCGGGACGAAACCGCAGGCTGGTCTCCTCGATATCGGCGAGCAGCGCCTCGATCACGTCGGGAGCGGCCAGAATTTTTTCGAACTTTTCGGCCGAACGCGCAAGACCGAGGTCGATCATCGCCTCGATGATCGCCAGCTTGCTCGGAAAGTAGTGATAGAGGTGGCCGGGACTGATCCCGGCCTCGGCGCAGATGTCCGTCGTGCTGGCGCCGCGGAAGCCGTCCCTGATGAAGCAGCGGATCGCTGCGCCGAGGATTTCGGCGCGCTTCTGCTCATGCTTGACGGGGTCCACTTTCCTCAAATCGTACATCTCCATTCACACTTGCCCCGTTTAGCACGACGATTCGCCACGAGAAAATCAAAATTAGAGAGTTCCATCTATTTATGTTGACGGATGTTGTGAGGCGTGAAAATGATTATTGGAGCGATCTCTCTAATAATCCGTCGATGCGGGAATGAGACCCATGCGTTTTCCACGGACGGCTCTGATGAGTGTCGCGCTGGCGCTCGGAGGGTGCGCGGCCGCGCCGCTCGAACAGGGCGGCTCGCTCAGGAGCTACGACCGGATGTCGGACGCGAACGGGCTGGTGACGCGATCGAAGATCCGCGTGAACAAGAAGGACCTGCTGGCGGCGAAGACGATCCGGATCGCATCGACCGTCTTTCCCGCGCGCGCCGATGTTGCGCTGACCGAAAAGGAGCGCCGCCTGGTTGCGAACGCCATCAGCCGCGAGCTTTGTCTCCGCTTGAGCGAGCGCTTCCGCATCGTCTCATCCGACGACGATGCGGATCTCACGGTCCAGGCGACGGTGACGCATGCCGCACCGACCAGCCCGACCGCCTCCGGCGCGTCGAAGGCCCTGTCTATTGCCAAGACCGTCGCGCTTCCCGGCGTGCCTGTACCGGTGCCGAGGCTTCCGGTCGGGCTCGGCAGCCTGTCGGTCGAGGCGGAAGCGCACGATTTCGCCGGATTTCAGAGGGCGGCCATGCTCTGGGCGCGCGGTGCCAACTCTATTACGAACTCTCCGCGCGTCGCCAATGAAGGCGATGCCTACGATCTCGCCGCCGATTTCGGCGCGGACTTCGCCAAGCTGGTTACGACTGGAGAATCGCCGTTCGGCGGCATCCCTGCGCTGCCTCCGATGGACAGCATTCCCGTGCGATTCGGCGGTGCGCCCAAATATGTCGCCTGCGAAGCATTCGGACGGTTTCCGGGTCTCACCGGCTTCGCGGGGCAGGGGCTCGGCCTGCCACCTGCATGGACAGATTCCGGCGCCAAGGAGAGTCCGGCCAACGGTCCGGCCCCGCCGCCTGGGTCCGCAGCGAATTCAGAGCAGGCGCTGACGCAGTGACGCGGCTGCGCTTCCTGCAACATCCGAGCTCAACATCTTGGTCGCCGATCAGAGTCAATGACATGCTGACATCCGGAACAATTCGCCCTTACCAGCGCGCCTTGCGCCAAAGCGCAGCGCGCGACGATGCGCGCGCGAGGAACGTTCCCCTGTTCACGGCCGATGAAGCGTGGAGCCGCACCGTTGCGGATCGGCGGGAGGCTGGCGAGAGGGATGACCAGGACACGATGCTCGAGCCTGGCTTCTGGATGGCGACGCTGGTCGCGTTCCTGCCCACGGTCGCGGGCTGCCTCTATCTCTTCATGACCCAGGGCTGAGGCGCGCATCGAGCGCGGCACCGAGGGCAAGCGATGCTTTCACGATATGAGTTGGCGCGGCGTGACCGGCGAAGGTCCGCCTTCGGCCGCAGCAGGTCCCTGCAAGCCGTGTCCGCTGTCGCGATACTGCTGTTGGCGGGATGCGCGTCGAGCGCGAATTTGCCCCCGGTCTATCATCCTCCGCGTCCGCCGACCGCCAAGGCAGTGCAGGACGGCGTCAGGAAGGGAGCCGCCGAAGTCAAGCTGACCGGGGGACTCGAGACATCCGCCGTCCATCATACCGACCATGGGCCGGGATCGTATTTGGTCTGCCTGAGGCAGCGCGGCTCGTCAGCCAGCAGATACCCCGCCTATTCGGTCTTTTTCGATGATGACACCTACAAGGGAGTCCAGAGTTCAGTGATTCACGATGCCTGCGAAGCCGGGTCATGGGATACCTTCAATTGACGCCGGGATTCGGGCCCCCGTCGACGGGCGTCACGGTCCGGTTCCGTGCCCCAAATTCCACCCAATCGGTGGTCACTAAGCCCGCGGAGGGGGCCTTTGCCTCTCATGGTGGGACTGCTGGACTGATGATCGATCTGAGGCGGCTAGTCGTGCTGGCAGCGGTTGCGCTGCTCGCCCTAGGCACCGGCATGGCCGTTGCCTCACCTGCGAAGCCGAAGCGCCCCGCGGTCGCGACCGCTGTGCCGCCGCCTCCTGCCCCGCCCGCCGAACCGCTGCCGCGGCCAAAAATCTACCTGTTCCGTGGCGCCATGGGGCCGATCTTCTCGACCGGCATGGACCGGCTCGGCGAAAAGCTGACGAAGGCCGGCTTCTCGGCCGACGTCTATGAATTCACCATCTGCCGATGGGTCGGCGATCGTGCCATCTCCAGCTACAAGGAAAGCCCGGCGCCGATCGTGCTGATCGGCCACTCCATGGGCGGGCTGTGCTCGGTCGTGATCTCCGAGATGGCGGCCAAAGAGAACATCCCGATCAGCCTCGTCATCGCCATCGATTCCGCGCATGCGACCGGCGACGTGCCGCTCAATGTCGAGCGCTTCATCAACATTTTCATGTCCGACAGCGTGCTCGGCGGCGGCGACGTCGTGGCCGTGCCCGGCTATCGCGGCCACTACGCGAGCTATGACCTCAAGGAGAACTCGCGCGTCACGCACATCAACATCGAGAAGTCTGACGACATCCATCGCCAGATCATCGAGATGGTGACGCAGTTGCCGCGCATCCCCGCGCAAAGCCAGGCCGATGCGGTACCGTTGCGCTATCTCGTGCCGGCGAACACGCCGGTGGAATTGTGGGACAGCGGCGTGCGGGTGCCGGTGCGCACCGGCGACACCATGGAGAGCATCGCCGCCGCCCGCCGCGTGCCGCTATGGACGCTGGCGCAGAGCAATTCGCTGGCGGAGAATGCGCCGCTCACTCCCGGCCAGTCCATCATCGTCCCGCGCCATCTGACGCCGCCGGAGCCGGCGGCCGCGATGGCGGCGCCTGCGCCGGCGCCCCCGCCGGCCGGGCGGAAGTAGGGCTCTTCCTCTCCCCGCAAGCGGAGAGAGCGAAAAGCGCTTGCTCTAGACGTTCGTCCCGTGGATCGCGTCGATCACGGCGTCCGTGACTTCCTTCGTCGTCGCCTTGCCGCCGACGTCGGGCGTCAGCACGCCGGCGGCGCAGACGCGCTCGACCGCCGACATCAGCCGCATTGCCGCGTCCTTCTCGCCGAGATGCTCGAGCATCTGGGCACCGGTCCAGAAGGTCGCGACCGGGTTGGCAATGCCCTTGCCGGTGATGTCGAAGGCCGAGCCGTGGATCGGCTCGAACATCGAGGGGAAACGGCGCTGCGGATCGATGTTGCCGGTTGGCGCCACGCCGAGGCTTCCTGCGAGCGCGCCGGCAAGGTCGGAGAGGATGTCGGCGTGCAAATTGGTCGCAACGATGGTGTCGAGGCTCTTCGGATGCAGCGTCATGCGCACCGTCATGGCGTCGACCAGCATCTTGTCCCAGGTGACGTCGGGGAATTCGGTCGCGACCTCGGCGGCGATCTCGTCCCACATCACCATGCCATGGCGCTGCGCGTTCGACTTGGTCACGACGGTCAGGAACTTGCGTGGACGCGACTGCGCGAGCTGGAACGCGTAGCGCATGATCCGGGTGACACCGACGCGGGTGAACACTGCGACCTCGGTGCCGACCTCTTCCGGCAGGCCCTTGTGCGCGCGGCCGCCCATGCCGGCATATTCGCCTTCCGAATTCTCGCGCACGATCACCCAGTCGAGATCGCCGACGCCGACATTGCGCAGCGGCGAGGCGACGCCCGGCAGGATCTTGGTCGGCCGCACATTGGCGTATTGGTCAAAGCCCTGGCAGATCGGCAGGCGCAGGCCCCACAGCGTGATGTGATCGGGCACGTCGGGCGCGCCGACCGCGCCGAAATAGATCGCGTCGAACTTTTTCAGCTCAGCGAGCCCATCGGCCGGCATCATCACGCCGTGCTTCTTGTAATAGTCCGAGCCCCAGTCGAAGGTCCTGACGTTGAAGGCGAGATCGCCGCTGCGCTTTGCAAGTGCCTCCAGCACGCGCACGCCGGCCGAGATGACCTCGGGGCCGATGCCGTCGGCGGGAATGGCTGCGATCGAATGGGTGCGCATGAAGATGCTCCGTTTGGGATGTCAGTGGGATTGCGGGACGGGTTCGACGGGCGCGGTCTGCGCGCGCGACAATAGCAGGGTCAGGACCGCCGAGAGAACGAGCAGGCCGCTGACGAAATAGAGGCCGCCGACAAAACTGCCGGTCTGGTCCTTGATCCAGCCGATCATGGCGGGACCGGCGAAGCCGCCAAGATTGCCGATCGAGTTGATGGTGGCGATCCCTGCCGCGGCCGCGGGGCCGGACAGGAACAACGTCGGCATGCTCCACAGCGGCGGCTTGGCCGAAGAGATGCCGATGTTCACCATCGCCAGCGCGACCAGCACGGCGACGACGCCGGCCGCTAGGCCGGCATAGGCGAGGCCCGCAGCGGCGATCAGGCAGGCCCACACGACGTGCCAGGTGCGCTCGCCGGTGCGGTCCGAATGTCGCGCCCACAGGATCATGGCGACGACGGCGGCGGTTGCGGGCAATGCATTGAGGAAGCCGACCTGGAGCGAGGACAGGCCGAACTGCTTGATGATCTGCGGCGCCCAGACGCCGAGCGTGTAGAGGCCGGCCGAGGTGCCGAAATAGATCAGCGACAGCGCCAGGACCCGCGGGTCCGCAAGCCCGCGCCAGATGCTGTGGCTCGCGGTCGCGGCCTTGCTGGTGGTCTCAGCGTTCATGGTCTCGACCAGCCAGCGCCGCTCGTCCTCCGCAAGCCACTTCGCCTTCTCGGGGCGATCGGTCAGGAAACCAAGCACGACGAAGCCGAGCACCACGGCCGGCAGCGCCTCCAGCACGAACAGCCATTGCCAGCCCTTGAAGCCGAGATGGCCGTCCATCTCCAGCAACGCGCCCGATATCGGCGAGCCCAGCACGGTCGAGAGTGGCGCGGCCGCCATGAACAGCGCGGTCACCGCGGCACGCTGGCGCGCCGGGAACCAGTAGGAGAGGTAGAGAATGATGCCGGGAAAGAAGCCGGCTTCGGCGACGCCAAGCAGGAAGCGCAGCACGTAGAAGCTGGTCGTGCCCTGCACGAACGCCATCGCCGCCGACACGAGGCCCCAGGTGATCATCACCCGCGCAATCCAGATCCGCGCGCCGACCTTGTGCAGGATGATGTTGGATGGCACCTCGAACAGGAAATAGCCCCAGAAGAAGACGCCGGCGCCGAAGCCGTAGACCGTGGGCGACAGGCCGATGTCCTTGTTCATCGTCAGCGAGGCAAAGCCGATATTGACGCGGTCGATGAAGGCCACGAAGTACAGCAGCATGATGAAGGGAACGATGCGCCAGGTGATCTTGCGCAGCACGCGCGTCTGAATCTCGCTCGCCACCCTGGCCTCCCAAGTTCCGGTTTGTTGGTGTGTCGGCGGACCTGGAGGTCCACGCCGGCCATGAGCCTAGGCGGGGGAAGGAGGCATACTCAATTGGCGCTGGTTTATACAAAAAAATGATATAATTCTCGCTGGAAGGCCGCCACGCCGTCCTGGCCGGGCTTGTCCCGGCCATCCACGCCTTTCCTGGCGGCACAAAGAACGTGGATGCCCGGGCGTAGGCGAACGGAAGCGACGCCGTCCTTCGGACGGCTATGCCCGGGCATGACGACCTGGTGTAAATCGCTTGATGCGATTGCGTAGGGCGAGACCAGAGGACCTTGGATGGAATTGCATCAGTTGCGATGCTTCGTGGCGGCGGCCGAGCAACTGCATTTCGGCCATGCGGCGCAGCAGCTCCAGATGCTGCCTTCCGCGCTCGGCCGGCAGATCAGGCTGCTGGAAGAGGATCTGGGCACGCGGCTGTTCGCGCGGACGACGCGCGCGGTGTCGCTCACGGAAGACGGCTCGACACTGCTCCGTGATGCCCGCGCGATCCTCGCCAAGGTCGAGGCGGTCGAGAACAATCTGCGAAACCGCTCACGCGCAGGCGCCGCGCGGCGGCTCCGTGTCGGCGCCATCGACAGCGCGGCGGCAGGATTGCTGCCGGCGCTGCTGCGCGACTTCCGCGACAAGCATCCGGAGATCGCGGTGCAACTGCTCGAAGACAAGACCGTCCGGCTGCTGCCAAAGATCCTGACCGGCGCGCTCGATCTCGCTTTCGTCCGTCCGCCCGACAGCGCGGACAAGCGGCTCGAATTCCGCGATCTGCTCCAGGAGACCGCGATCGTGGCGTTCCCGCAGCGGCACGCGCTCGCCGAACGCAAGTCGGTCACATTGGCGCAGATCGCCGAGGAAGCGATGCTGGTGCCGGACCGCCGCTCGCGCCCGCACAGCCACGACCTCACCATAAAGCTGTTCGAGCAGGCCGGGTTGACGCCGCGCATCGTGCAGGTCGCCGACGAGAAGCAGACCATCATCCATCTGGTGGCCACGAAGCTCGGGGTCGCGATCGTGCCGCGCTGGACGACCCGGATGGCGGTATCAGGCGTGCGCTTCGTCCCGCTTCGGCCGAGGCAGAGCGGTCCCGTCGGCCGGCTGCCGCTCGCGGCCGCATGGCTGCGCGGCTCGCGCGACCCGGCCCGCGATGCCATGCTGGCGGTGCTCGAGGGGCGCCTGCGCAGCTATGCGCGGGAGGCGTGAGGAGCTATGACACTGGCTTCGACAGAAGGTGGATGCGATGACTGAACAGAAAGCGTCGGGCGAGTTGCGGGTTGCCATCGCGGGACTGGGCTCGATCGGCAGCAAGATCGCGACCGCGCTCGACGAGGGCATCGAGGGATTGACGCTGTCAGCCGTGGCCGTGCGCGATCCCGCAAAACATCAGGCCTTCCTCAACGGCTTGCGCCGCCCGCCGCAGATCATGCCGATCGACCAGCTCGGCGACGCCGCCGACATCGTGGTCGAGTGCGCACCGAGCAGCCAATTGCGCGCGATCGTCGAACCCGCTGTGAAGCGCGGCAAGGCCGCGGTCGTGGTCAGCGTCGGCGGACTGCTCGACAATTTTGATCTCGTCGATCTCGCCCGAACCAATGGCGGCAGAATCATCGTGCCGACCGGCGCGCTGATCGGGCTCGACGCCGTCGACGCCGCCGCGATCGGCACCATTCATTCGGTGAAGATGGTGACGCGCAAGCCGATCGACGGGTTGAGGGGCGCCCCGTTCATCGTCCAGAACAACATCGACATCGACAATCTGCGCGAGCCGCTCAAGCTGTTCGAGGGCACCGCGCGCGAGGCCGCAAAGGGCTTTCCAGCAAATCTCAACGTCGCGGTCGCGCTGTCGCTCGCGGGCGTCGGGCCGGACCGCACCTTCGTGCAGATCTGGGCCGACCCGACCGTGACGCGCAATGTTCACCGCATCGAGGTCGAGGCGGATTCGGCGCGCTTCTCGATGTCGATCGAGAACATCCCGTCCGAAAATCCCAAAACCGGGATCATCACCGCGCTGTCCGTGATCGCGCTGCTGCGCAAGCAGCGCGCCACGCTCTGTGTCGGAACGTAACCTCTACGCGCCCGTGACGCGCCAGATCACGTTGCCGACGTCGTCGGCCATCAGCAGCGACTTCTTGTCGGGTCCGATCACGACGCCAACCGGGCGGCCGTAGGATTCCTTCTCGTCCGGGGACAGGAAGCCCGACAGTATGTCGCGACCGGGGCCGGAAGGCTTGCCGTTCTCGAACGGGATGAACACCAGCTTGTAGCCGGACAGCGTGCTGCGATTCCACGAGCCGTGCTGGCCGATCACCATGCCGTCAGGGAAGCCGGGCAGGGTCCCTGCGGGCATCCAGCACAGGCCGAGCGAAGCGGTGTGACCGCCGAGCGCGTAGTCCGGTTGAAGCGCCTTGGCGACCTTCGCTGGATCCTGCGGTACGCGATCGTCGACCGTCTTGCCCCAGTAGCAATAGGGCCAGCCGTAGAAGCCGCCGTCGCGCACCGAGGTGAGATAGTCCGGCGGCGTCTCGTCGCCGAGACCGTCGCGCTCGTTGACGACGGTCCAGAGCACGCCGGTCGTTGGCTCCCACGCCAATCCGACCGGGTTGCGCAATCCGGCACCAAAGATGCGATGCGTGCCAGCGGCGAGATCGAGCTCGTAGACCGCGGCGCGGCCTTCCTCGACCTCCATGCCCATCTCGGCGATGTTGCTGAGCGAGCCGACGCCGGCATAGAGCTTCTTGCCGTCGGGGCTTGCGAGCAGGCTGCGCGTCCAGTGGCCGCTTGGCTTGAACGTGGTGAGCCGCTTGCCCGGCGCGGTGATGCGGTCGGCATTCGCGACATAGGGGAACGCCATCACGCCGTCGGTGTTGCCGACATAAAAGGTGTCGCCGACCAGTGCCATGCCGAACGGCTGGCTCAGATTTTCCATGAACGCGCCGCGATGCTCCGCGACGCCGTCGCCGTTCTTGTCGCGCAGCAGCGTGATGCGGTTGGCGCTGACGCCGAGCGCTGCGGCGCGCCGCATCGTCGCCTGCATCGCATAGTGAAACACCGACCTCGGCGCGCCCGCAATCTGCGTCGCCTCCGCGATCAGCACGTCGCCATTCGGCAGCACCTCGATCCAGCGCGGATGGTCGAGCCCGGTCGCGAACGCATTGACCTTGAGCCCGGGGGCGACCGTCGGCTTGTGGCCCTCGCTCCAGCCCCTGGCGGTCGGCATCTTCAGCGTCGGGATCGCGCCTTGCGGCTTCGCGTCGGGAATGGAGGGCGTCTGGCCCCAGGCCGGCGCAGGCACGGTGCCCGATAACTTCCGCCATTGCAGCGCGATGCCACCGAGGAGCGCAACGAACTGCGCGAAGATGCTGGAAAAAGTCATGAGAACCCCTGTCGAACCCTAGGCACAGTGCACAGTCCAACACCGGATCGCACCAAGCCCCGCGCGGGCTCAGGCCTGATCGTCGACCTCTCCAGATCCACGATGGATGTCGTCATGCCCAGTTGCGCGCGCATCCAACTGGTTAGCGGTAAAAAGGTCAACCGTTGCGGAACTCGACCGACGCCTATTCCCGCGGAATGGCAGCCGACCAAATTTGCATGGAGAGGGAAGGTCAGCGGCCGATCTGCCGGTCCAGCCGCCGGCGCGAGCCTCTGCTCCAACGCTAGGCACGCCCAAAGAACGTTGCCGACTGATTTTCCGTGCCATTGCCCGCCGCGCGCCGTCACGACATCTCCAGGCGTGCAACTGTTTAACCATCCGTTAACCACAGATGTTCATGATACTGCTCGTGTATGTGTGTTCGCGACGAGCTTGAACTGCATGGCGCAGCGTGGTTCCAGAGCGCCAGTTGGAGGGGATGAGGGCGTCCTGAGCTTTCCCTCACCGCTGGCACCAGACAAGGGAGCAACAGCTCTCGATCTGGTATATCAAGCGGCCGATGTCTTCCGCGATATGGAGAAGCACGCCCGCGAGACCGAAGCGCGTGCCCAATCGCTTTGCACGAGCGCCTTAGAAAGATTGCGGCTGGCCGAAGGGCGAGCGGAGGCCGCCGAGCGGGCACAGCGTGAACTCACCGTCACCACCGAACGTAAGTTGCAAGATGCTTGCCGAGCGCTGGAGCAAGCCCAGTGCTGCATTGAGGCTCAGAAGGATAAGTTGACGGCCGTAGAGCTTCGCGCCGAGGTTGCGGAAGCCGAAGCGCGACAAGCCAAGGAAGCGCTCGCGCTCGTTGAAGAGGCCATTCGCAAGCGTCTGCTTTGCGCAAATCCGCATGCCGATGGCAGGTTGGCAGCGGTAGCCTGATCAATTGCGACTGCAATGGCCCACTCTGGGGGCTACCGCGCGGACCGGCGCGGCACGGGCGAATTACCCCTGCTGCAAGTCTGAGCCAAACGATAACGAACTATTAACCATGTTGGGCTATCTTAAGAATTGGGCATTCGGGGCGCGTGTGCTGGCTTGCGGGCCAGCCGGTAGCGTAGGCGTGGACCCATGGCCCTTGACCCGGAAGAACTCGTCACCCTGACAGATCACGGCTCGATGAAACTGCGCGCGGCAGTATCGCGCGCGATGACGTTGCCACCCAAGGAACGCAAGCGGACGACAATCGTCCGCGAGGGTGAACCGGCGATCCTGCATTTCGAGCAGATCAAAAACCTTGCGGCGCGGTGGAACGAACGGCTCGCGCCAGTCGACTGACTAGTTTCGCTGTGCTGGTGTCAATCGGACCCCGAGCCCCCGAAGAGGCGGCCCGTGCACGGCCTCGTCGACCCCCGGTAAGCATGAGTTTGATGCCGGTCGCCGCATGCGGATTATCGTTCGTTGCGACCGGCGTCCGCGACGGCTGCCGAGATTTCTCGCAATGAGCGCCGACCGCCATTGGGCCGCACCCACACGGCTCATGGCTTTCGCTGCCCCGTTAAGATTTCATTAACCCTACTGGAGCAAGTCTTTTGGCTGGGGCCGGGCGGATCATTCGCAAGGAAAATCCCATGCCAAATCTGGAAGAGGCAATTCGCGAGCGCGCCTACCACCTCTGGGTCGCCGATGGTCAACCCGACGGAAAGGCGGAAGTCCATTGGATGCATGCTCAATGCGAAATTCTCGCGGCGTCGGTCGCAAGCCCTGCCGTGGCTGACATTGCAGTGACAAAACCCGCCAGAAGGGTGCGATTCCCGAAAAAGCAAAACTCGCGCTGACGGGTCGAGCGCGAGGACGTGCGCCATTCGCAATTCGGTCGGCAGGCTGCCGGTTGTCGTTAAATGACATCCAACGATGCGGGAATTGGCAGCCTCGCTAACCCAAATTTCTTCGAAAGGAACAGACAACAACACCTAGACTATTCGTCGGGTCGGCAGTTCAATTGGCGTTGGTTGATCGAGTCGGTTTCTCGCACCATCCAGCGCCGAGAGCGACGAGCGCCAACGTGACCAGAGCCGATGGCAACCAGTGTCCGACGGGACCAGCGTCCATAAGGCCAGCGTCAAAGAGGCCAGGGTCCAGAAGGCCAGCGTAAAGCGAGCATCAACCCTGCAAGCAGCCCGCCAAGTCTGCTCGCAGCCCAACTTGGCAAGACACGGCAAGGCCTTTGCCAGCGAAGAGCCTTTGAGGCTTTTGGGACCATCGGTCACTCCGATGGTCCCTTTTCATCGTGGTGCCATTGGCGCGAGACATCGGGCGGCTGGCGCTTCCGCGTTCACCATGCAATCGAGCGAGGAACGCTATTTGATCGTCGCGTGCACAGTGATTACCGACGTGCCAGAAGCTGTCGGTCCCTGACCCGTCGCTTTGATGGCAAAGGTATCGCTACCCTTATATTTGGCCTTTGCCTTGTATTCGAACGTAGACAGGTTGAGCCTTTTCAGCTTGCCGTGTGACGGCTTTTGAGAGATGTCCGAGCCACTCACCGTGCCGCGCATCTTGATTGGAAATTGGCAACTTCCTCCGGACGTGAGGTCAATGTCGGCCGTCGAGTTCTCGCCCCAATCCGCCAGTGTGCCTGAGATTGAGCATTCAGAAACGGCCGCCGCCCGAGATACAGACAGTAGGCTTGGAAAGCTAGCGATGAGCGCCAACGCGGCGACCTTTGACAACTGCATAATAGGCTTCTCCGTAGCGTTGTCAGTTTACGGACTTCGCTCCTCTGGCACCACCGCTAGGGCTAGGCGCATGCCCTCGCAGACCCGCTCTCGTCCTGCGAGATATTTCGTATTGTCGCTTGCTTGGCTGACAAGCAAGCGACTGATGGTAAAGCTTGGATCGAGCGCAAGTCCAACGCTAGCAGTAACGTCGTGCCGAGAAAGCGGAACGCAGCGACCGCGCCTTCGGGACGCTTCACCGCGGCGACAGGAACGGAATGATCATCGGCACGCGGCGGCAATAGGCGCCGTAAGCGTCTTCGCCGAGCTCCTTGGACAGAAACACCTCTTCCATCCGGCCCTTCTGCCACATGCCGAGCGAGATCAGGATCGCGCCGAGCATGGCGGTCACCGTGCCGACCGCGATGCCGGTCACCAGCATGCCGAGGATCAGGCCGGTGTAGATCGGATGGCGCACGATGCCGTACGGGCCGGTGTCGATGACGCGGTGGTCTTCCTTGTGGGTGATGGTGTTGGACCAGAACTGGCCGAGATGCAGCCGTCCCCACCAGGTGAAGGAGATGCCGGCGAGCACGATCAGCGCCACGATGTAGACGCCGGCGTTGCTGAACACCCAAAGCGGCTTTTCACCGAGCACTTCCGCGGTCCATGGCGTGAACAGGATGCCGCCCACCAGGATCGGGATGCGATAGCGGCCGGACTCCAGCGTCATCACCTGCTTCTGGGTGCGGCCCTGCCAGAACGAGGCGCCGACCCAGCTTGCGAGCCAGGCGAGCCAGATCAGGGCGAGCAGTTGTGTCGGCCAGGTCGTGGTCCAGCCACCCCAGGCGACAGAGAGAAGCTTGCTGAAATCGAAGGACATGAAGGTTCTTTGCGTTAGGCGGCGGCGTCAGCCCGCGCGCGAGGAGAGCGCGTGATGCTTGATGGCGCCGGAGGGCTGCTGGCCGTTGCGGGCGAGCAGATGGGTGATGGTTTCACGCAGCACGGGCTCGATCGGGCGCGGCGAATAGCCGAGCTCGTTACGGGCTTTGCCGATCGAAAGATCGCTCGCGGCAAGTGCGATGCGCACGCCCTCGGCGGTGCCGTTCGGCGGCCGGCGCGTGATGCGATCGGAGATGGATTCGAGCATGATCGCGGAGAGCTCGGCGATCTTGCCGGGCACGACGACCGGAAACTGCCGGCGGCCGCTCATCGCCGACATCATCCGCAGGATGTCGCCGAGCGGGACGCAGTCGCCGCCGAGGATGTAACGCTGGCCGGTGCGGCCGCGCTCCATGGTCAGCACGAGGCCCATCGCGACGTCGCGGACATCGACGAGATTGACCAGGAAGTTGAGATGCGGCTGCACCTTCTTCTGGAGGAAGTACCACAGCATCGCGGTCGGCGGCGTCAGATTGTGGTCGGCGGCACCGATCGGCATGGTCGGCGTGCCGATCACGAGCGGAAAGCCACTGGCCGCGGCCTTGGCGGCGTGATGCTCGGCGAGCGACTTCGAGCGCGTATAGGCGCCGGGCATCGCGTCGGCCGGCTGCAGCGCCTCCTCGGCGGCAACGCCGTTGAGATTGGAATAGGGGAACAGGATCGATTCCGTCGAGCAGTGCAAAAAGCGCGAGACGCCGCGCTTCATTGCGGCTGCGAGCACCACTTCGGTGCCGCGGCAATTGACCTCGTGAAAGTCCTGCTTGTTGGCCGCCCACATGCCGGGCAGGCCGGCGAGGTGATAGACCTGATCGACGCCCGCGACGGCAGCATCGACCGCGGTGCTATCCAGCACCGAGCCGTGGACATGCTCAACGTCGGTGTTCGCCGCGGCCGGCGGACGAACGTCGAGCACACGCACCCGCTGCCCACGGGCGCGGAGCGCTTCTACGAGATGATGTCCGATGAAGCCGCTGCCACCGGTAACCAGTACGAGAGCCATGCAGAAGGTTTGCTGTTTCGCTTCTAGAGCTATCGGGTTGAAAGGGAATTGGCCGGAACAGGCGCCAGAATCGCGGCAAGGTCGCGACGGAAGCCCAATGCAATGAATAATTTCGCCATGACAAACATCGGTCCAAGCAGGAAATGCGCGGGATGGTCGACCATCGACGGCTGCCGTTCCTCGAAAACCTTGTGGCCCACGATCTGGGCTGCGACGCCAAATCCGATCAGCACCGCAAAAATCGACCACATCATGACGATCGAGACCTGATTGCCGATCGCGGTTGCGACCGATAGCAGCACGGTCATCGCGGCGAGGATGCCGAGCCCGACCCCGGCGTCCAGCATCAGCCAGTAAACCAGCACCGGCAGGGCCGCAATCACGGCCAGGCTCACCTCGATCCCGAAAATCGGGAAACGCACGAGGGTCAGCGGCAGCACGGCGCCGGTGAAGAGCAGGAGGATACCGACCACGTGCATCGCGCAGTTCCAGGGATCGCGATGATATTCGACGTAGTCGGCCAGTTGGCGTTGAAAATAACTGGCCATCTCGGTCTCGTGCAGCATGGGGTCGGGAAGGGCGAGAACAGGCTATAGCACCGGATAGAGCAGTGCACAAACCGGCCCGCGTGTCGCGCAAAGCATGGCTGTTGCGCTTTCGACAGGCCGCAAAACGGTCAGGACTTCAAGGGGTTCCGTCAGGTGGCGCGCGCTCGCTCAGCGCTTCTTGGCGGGCTTTTTCGCCGCAGGCGCAGGCGCCGCAGCCGGACGCGCAGGCGCGTCCTCCGGCACCTTGGCATAGGTCAGGATTTGCAGCTGGCCGTTGACGGCCGAGGTCGGCTTGGCCCGGTCGAGGAACTGCTCCTCGCCGAGACCAACCGGATGCAGCCGCTTGGTCGAGATCTTGAAGGTGTTCACCAGGACGTCACGGATCGCGTCGGCGCGTCGCTGGCTCAGGATCGCATTGGCCTCGCGCGTCTTTGCATTGGACTCGACGTGGCCGACGATCAGGAACGTGTAGGGCAGCAGGGAGGAGTGGACCAGCGCGTCCGCGATGCGGCCGACGGTCTGGTAGGACGCCGGCTGGATGATCGGTGTGTCGGCGTCGAACTGGATCTGCGCGTTGAAGGCGGGCAGGTTGGCCAGATCAGGCGCGATCAGCGGCCGGTTCACCGGACCCGGGTCGTTCTTGATCCTGGTCTTGGCGCGCTCCATCACCTGTGTCTTCAGCGCGGGAAGGTCGACCTCGGCGGCCTGTTCGAAATGGTTGAGCCTGCCGACGATGTCGTCACGGGTCGGCGCCGCCGTCTGCGCGCTTGCTGCGCCCGCGAGCAGGGCCAAGACCGGGACCCCGACCAGCGTGATGGCGATTCGGCTCGCGCGCATCACCGATACCCCGCGTCGTCCACGGCCTTCAGGCAGTTGTTGCTGATGCCCTTGGGCGTCGAGACCAGACAGGGGATCGACTTGCTGGTCTCCTTGGTCGAGCCGCCGCAGACCTTGACGATCTCGCGCTGGCAGGCGTTCGCCACCGTGACGCGCGCGGCGACGCGCTTCTGGATGGCGTCGAAGGCGCCGAGATAATCGCTCTGGCACTGCTGGGAGAGCACGTCGCGGTTGCGTGACAGGCACTCCTTCAGCCGGGTCGAGTCCGGATTGACGCCGCGGCAATTGGCGACGATTTCCGCACCACAGCTCGCCGCCAGCTTTCCGATCGAATCGCCAAAGCTCATGGTCTCCGCCGCCGCAAGCGACGGCATAACCAATGCAAGCGCGATCAATGTGATGGAGCCCCGGACCATGGCTGCATCTGATACGGGGAAGTTCGCGGTGGTCAAGGGCTGTTCGGGCCAGAACTGTCGAACGCCCGGCGAGTGCGGCGAACAGTCCTCACTCAGTCGGGTCCGCGAGGGGCGGCCATTCGATCAGGGCGACCGTGTGGTTCCTGAGGTCGTCGGCCACATCAGGATCGGCCTTGAGCTCGTCCAACGTCCGCGGCGGGGGAAGCTGGCGGCCGTCCGCGATCAGCTCCTGCGCATAGAATGCGAGCGCCTCGGGCGCATTCTCCAGGGCCTCGTCGACGTCGTCGCCGCCGGAAATGCAGCCGGGCAGATCCGGAAACCACAAGCTGACGGCGTCGTCCGGGCCGGCGTCTTCGATGATGGCAACGTACTCAGCCATCTCGGGCCTCACGCCCGCTGCACGAAACTGTCCACGACCTTCTTCTCGCCGGCCTTGTCGAAGGCGATGGTGAGCTTGTTGCCGTCGATCTTGGTGACGCGGCCGTAGCCGAATTTCTGGTGGAAGACGCGGTCCGAGAGCGAGAATTCGGAGGTCGTGCCGGTGGATTTGGCGACCAGCTCGCCCTCGATCGTCATCGGCCCGCGGCGGCGGGACGAGAAGCTGCCGAAATCGGGTGAGGACGACGAGGACGAGAACGACGAAGCCTCCTCCTCGAAACCGCCGCTTCTGCCGCCGCCCCGATTGCGATTGGCCTGGGCGCGCTGCCAGCCCGGCGTCGAATAGCTCGACCCAAAGGCCTCCATGTCGTCGAAGCGCGAGGCGCCGTAGCCGCCGGTGCCGCCCCAGGCCGAGCCGCCCTTGGATTCCGTGATCTCGACATTGGCCGCTGGTAATTCGTCCAGGAAGCGCGACGGGATCGTGGTCGACCAGGTGCCATGAATCCGGCGGTTGGTCGCAAAGTAGATTTTGGCGCGGCGGCGGGCGCGGGTCAGGCCGACATGGCCGAGCCGGCGCTCTTCCTCCAGGCCCGCGCGGCCCTGCTCGTCCAGCGTGCGCTGGCTCGGGAACAGGCCTTCCTCCCAGCCCGGCAGGAACACGTTGTCGAATTCGAGGCCCTTGGCCGAATGCAGCGTCATCAGCGACACCGCGTCTTCCTCGGCGCCGTTGTCGCGGTCCATCACCAGCGAGATGTGCTCCAAGAACCCTTGCAGGTTCTCGAACTCCTCCATCGAGCGCACCAGTTCTTTCAGGTTCTCCAGCCGGCCGGCAGCGTCCGCCGAGCGGTCCTTCTGCCACATCTCGGTATAGCCGCTCTCGTCGAGCACGATCTGGGCGAGATCGGTGTGAGCTGTGACCTCGCGCTGGGCGCGCCAGCGGTCGAACTGGGCGACGACATCGCGCAGACTTCCGCGCGCCTTCGGCTTCAGCTCGTCGGTCTCGACCACCGCGCGCGCCGCTTCGAACAGGGGAATGCGGCGCTTGCGGGCGTGGTCGTGCAGCATCTGCACGGTGGCGTCGCCAAGGCCGCGCTTGGGCACGTTGACGATGCGCTCGAAGGCGAGATCGTCGGCCGGTGAATTGATGACGCGTAAGTATGCCAGTGCGTCGCGGATTTCCGCGCGCTCGTAGAAGCGCGGGCCGCCGATGACGCGGTAGGGCAGGCCGAGCGTGACGAAACGGTCTTCGAACTCGCGCATCTGGTAGGAGGCGCGCACGAGAATGGCGATCTCGTTCAGCTTCTCGCCCTGGCGCTGGAGCTGCTCGATCTCCTCGCCGATGCCGCGGGCTTCCTCTTCGGAATCCCACGAGCCCGTCACCGTGACCTTCTCGCCGTCATGGTCCTCGGTGCGCAGCGTCTTGCCGAGCCGGCCCTCGTTATGTGCGATCAGGTGCGAAGCGGCGGCGAGGATATGGCCGGTCGAGCGGTAATTGCGCTCGAGGCGGATCACCTTGGCGCCGGGAAAATCATGGTCGAAGCGCAGGATGTTGTCGACCTCGGCGCCGCGCCAGCCGTAGATCGACTGGTCGTCGTCGCCGACGCAGCAGATGTTTTTGACGTGGGGTGTCTGCTCGCTCGCCCCGCTTGCGGGGGCGCGACGAGCTTCGCTCGTGCTGAGAGCGTCGGGCTGAGGGGCTGTCTCCACGAGTTCAGTCTGCGGAGAGTCCCCTTCACCCGCATCGCTTTGCGATGCGACCTCTCCCCGCACGCGGGGAGAGGTGAAGGAGGGAGACGTCGGCGCCTGCGACAGCAGCCGCAGCCACAGATATTGCGCGACGTTGGTGTCCTGATATTCGTCGACCAGGATGAATTTGAAGCGCTGCTGATATTGCCGCAGGATGTCCGGGTGCTCGCGGAAGATCCGGATGTCCTCGAGCAGCAGATCGCCGAAATCGGCGGCGTTCAAGATCTTCAGCCGCTCCTGGTAGCTCGCATAGAGCTTGCCGCCCTTGCCGTTGGCGAAGACGGCGGCTTCGCCCGACGGCACCTGCGACGGCGTCAGGCCGCGGTTCTTCCAGCCGTCGATCAGGCCGGCCAGCATGCGCGCCGGCCAGCGCTTGTCGTCGATGTTGTCGGCCTGCAGCAACTGCTTGAGCAGGCGCACCTGGTCATCGGTGTCCAGCACGGTGAAATTCGATTTGAGCTGCGCCAGCTCGGCATGCGTGCGCAGGATGCGGCCGCCGATGGAGTGGAAGGTGCCGAGCCACGGCATGCCTTCCACCGCATGGCCGAGCATCTGGCCGAGCCGGTGCTTCATCTCGCGCGCGGCCTTGTTGGTGAAGGTCACCGACAGGATCTCGGCGGGGCGGGCGCGGCCCTGACTGAGGATGTGGGCGATGCGCGTGGTCAGAACGCGCGTCTTGCCGGTACCGGCGCCGGCCAGCACCAGGACCGGGCCGTCCAGTGTCTCGACGGCATCGCGCTGCTCCGGATTGAGCCCGGACAGATATTTCGGGCCCACCGAGGCGCGCGCACGCGCGGCGATGCCGCCGGCTGCGGGCTGGTGGTCGGGGACGCTGGTGATCTTGCTCGGCTCGGTCATGCGAATCATTGGCCCCACGATGGCACCGCGGGGTGTTGGAAGGGAGCCTTCATAACAGGGATTGCTGCCTATATGGGGCGCCGGGGCGGGTTTTTCCACGTGCGCGGCGGGCCGATTTGTTCCTCCGGCGAGGACGAATTTCCACCTTGCGTCGCCCGGAACCATCGTTCCCGCGTCGAGATTGTCTGGACAGGTGGCGCGGCCAGCCGCGCCGACGCAGACAGACATCAAGACGAGGGTTTGACCATGCTAGGCTGGGTTGTGACGTTTCTGGTTATCGCACTGATCGCCGGCATCCTGGGCTTCGGCGGCATCGCCGGCGCCTCGATCGAGATCGCCAAGATCATCTTCTTCATCGCGGTCGTGCTGTTCCTGGTCTCGGCCGTGGTGGGCCTCGCCCGGGGCCGTAACAGGATATAGCGCGGTCTGATTCGTGCATGATCTTACCGGAAAACCGCTTCACACTTTGCGCGAACGCGGCCCTTCGGGTCCGGATCATGCACTACCGCTTCGGGGGCATTGCCACGTTCCGGCCGATGCCCTCGGGCCGCGGCACGGCGCTGTGGGCGCCCACGACGGCTGCAATGCGCTGCCGGATATCGGGCGGAAAGGCCGCCACCTTTCGCGAGCCCATGTCGATGTGGAGCGACATGTTCTCGGAGGTCGCCGACAGCCAGCCCTCGGTCGCGTGCCGCAACTCCTCGAACGTGTGCAGCCGCTTGTCGTCGGCTTCGAGCAGCCAGACCGACACTTGCACGGGATCGCCGAGGTGGATTTCACGCAAATACCGCACATGGCATTCGGCAGTGAAGGTCGAGCCGCCTCGCTCCTTCATGTAGCCCGGCCCGATCCCGAGCTGTAACCACATCTGGTCGATCGCGCGGTCGAACATCACGTTGTAATAGGCCATGTTGAGATGGCCGTTATAGTCGATCCATTGCGGCTCGATCTGCATGATCGACGAGCGGAACGGCTCGGCAGCGGCGGTCTCCGGCATGTGTCTTTCCTGCTATGCGTCCGGTCGCTTGACTTGACCGGTCAGATGTCCTTTGCCACGGTCCTTCTGTCGGGAGGAATGTCCGTGGGTACGACCATCACCAATAATCCGCCGCGGGTCGAGCCGAAAGCCCTCGCAAGCGCGCTGGAGCAGCTTGCCGCGCGCTTCGGCAACCGCCTCATCACCTCGCAGGCCGTTCGCGAGCAGCACGGCCATACCACCACGTGGATCGTCAACCAGCCGCCGGACGGCGTGGTGATGGCGCAGGAGACAGCCGACATCCAGGACGTGGTGCGGATCTGCGCCAGGAACCGCGTCCCCGTCATCGCCTTCGGCACCGGCACCTCGCTCGAGGGCCAGGTCAACGCGCCCGCCGGCGGCATCTCGATCGACCTGCGCGACATGAACAAGGTGCTCGCGGTGCATGCCGAGGACCTCGACTGCGTGATCCAGCCCGGCGTCACCCGCAAGGCGCTGAACGAACATCTGCGCGACCAGGGCCTGTTCTTCCCCATCGATCCCGGCGCGGATGCTTCGCTCGGCGGCATGGCCTCGACCCGCGCCTCCGGCACCAACGCGGTGCGCTACGGCACCATGCGCGACAGCGTGCTGGCGCTGAAGGTCGTGCGCGGCGACGGCGAGATCATCACCACGGGCACGCGCGCCAAGAAATCATCCGCCGGCTATGACCTGACGCATCTGTTCGTCGGCGCCGAAGGTACGCTCGGCATCATCTCCGAGCTGACCATTCGCCTGCGCGGCATCCCCGACACGATCGCGGCCGGCGCGGTGTCGTTCGAGACCGTGCACGGCGCGTGTCAGGCCGTGATCCTGGCGATCCAGACCGGCATTCCCGTGGCACGCATCGAGCTGCTCAACGCCGCGCAGGTGAAGGCCTGCAACGCTTATTCGAAGCTGACGCTGCCGGAAACGCCGCTGCTGCTGATGGAATTCCACGGCAGCGAGGTCGAGGTCGGCGAGCAGTCCAAGGCGTTCGGCGAGATCGCCAAGGATTGCGGCGGCGGCGATTTCTCCTGGACCACCAAGCCTGAGGATCGCACAAAGCTGTGGCAGGCGCGGCACGATGCTTATTGGTCGGTGAAGGCGCTGCGGCCCGGCGACAGCATCGGCGTGGTTGCAACCGACGTCTGCGTGCCGATCTCGCGTCTTGCCGATTGCGTCAGCGAGACCGAGGAAGACCTCAAGCGGCTCAACCTGCTGTCGCCGATCGTCGGCCATGTCGGCGACGGCAATTTCCACTGCTCGCTGGTCTGCGACACCAACGATGCCGCCGAGATGGCGCGCGGCGAGGAGTTCATGCATCGCCTGGTCGAGCGCGCGCAGGCGATGGACGGCACCTGCACCGGTGAGCACGGCATCGGCCAGGGCAAGCAGAAATATCTCAAGGCGGAACTCGGCCCCGAAGCGCTCGACGCGATGCGGGCACTGAAAAAGGCGCTCGATCCGCTCAACATCTTCAATCCCGGCAAGATCGTGCCCGAGGCATAGCGCGGCCGGCTGCGTCGCGGTCGCGGAACTTTCGGCAGTCAGGCCGGTTCCAATTTCGTCAATTTCCGATGCCTCAATGGCGCGGCTCTGCCGGAGGATGCGATGTTGCGACCTGTCATTGGAATTGCCGTGATGGCGCTTGCCTGCATGCTGGCGGGCGCGGCTCTGGGCAAGGGCGGGCACGGTGGCGGGCACGGAGGCGGGCATGGCGGTGGCCATCATGGCGGCGGTCATCACGGCGGCGGTCATCACGGTAGTGGTCATCATGGAGGCGGCCATTTTGGTGGTCATGGCTTCGGACACGCGCATGGCGGCGGGCATCATGGCGGGCCCCGCTTCGCAACTGGCGCTCGACATCGTGGCCCGAACTTCGGCCAGATCCGCAATGCGGCGGTCCGTCCTGCGAATTTTCGCAGCGCCCTCAACGCGCATTCCAGCGCCTTCCGCAACGGACGTCTGATCAGCAATCCGGCCGCACGCGCCCAGATCGCGGCGGCGGCCGCACTCGCCGGCTGGCACGGCGCCAGCAGCGGGTGGTGGCAACATGCGGGTGGCGGTTATGGCTGGGTCGGACCGCTGTTCTGGCCGTTCGCCTACAACGATCTCTACGACTACACGATCTGGGGCGACGGCCTCGGCTTCTGGGGCTATGGCTATCCGGACATCTATGCCGGCATCTTCGGGCCCTATGGCTACGATGGTCTCTCGGCCTATCTGCCGCAGCGGCCGCAAGGACGGCGCCAGGCGCGAGGTGTCCCGCTGGATCGGCTCTGCGGCAGCGACCGCCGCGAAATCGTCGGTCTGCCGATCGACCAGATCGCCGCCGCGGTGCAGCCGACCGAGACGCAAGGCGCGAGCCTCGACGAACTCGGCAATGCCTCGATCCAGGCGTCCGAGATGATCCGCGCGTCCTGCCCGTCGCAGGTCGCGGCGACAGCGCCAGGTCGGCTGACGGCGATGCAGCAGCGCATCGAGGCGATGGAGAAAGCCGTCGATCTCGTGCAGCCCGCCCTCGATCGATTCTACAGCTCGCTCACCGACGAACAGAAGGCGCGCTTCAATGCGCTTGCCGAGGATCAGCGTCGTGCGACGGCTTCCAGCAACGCCGCGGGATCGCTGGTCCAGAATTGCGCGACGCCTGCTGCGCTCGATTGGCCCAGCACTGACATCGAGGCGAGGCTTCATCCCAACGACACCCAGCGTGCCGCGCTACAGGTGCTCCAGGATACCAGCGCCAAGGTCAGCGCATCGCTCAAGGCAGCCTGCCAGCCCAGCGACGTGATGACGCCGCCGGCGCGAATGGCCGCGGTCCGCAAGCGGCTCGACACGATGCTCGACGGCGTCAAGTCGGTTCGCGCGGCGCTGGAGGATTTCTACGCCACGCTGAATGACGAGCAGAAGGCGCAGTTCGAGGCCATCGGACCACGTCGGATGTCCTGAATGCATATCGATGATGTGTGGCAGAAAAATCGCCTCGCCGATCCCGATGAGCCTCTCTATGCTGGGCGAGGCGGAAGCGCGACGGCGGCTGGAAGACCATTGGTGGCGGGGCGATGAAGTGGTTCGCGAAGCAGAAGCCGGCGGACATCTGGGACGAGACGATCGAAGCACCGCTCGGCGACATCGAGGCCGCCGAGCGCATCCGTGCGATCTGTGACGCCGCGGCCACGAGCGCGGCCGGTTCGGCGCGCAACGACAAGCGCGAAAGCGGGCGGTACGAGCGCGCGGCCAAGGTGGCGATGGAAATCGCGATGAAGATCTCGGATGGATTGATGCGCGACGCCGCGGTCCGTCGCATCGTCGATCTCTGTATGAAGGCGGACGATCTCAAGACCGCGCAGATCCTGTTTCGCGCGATCCATGCCAGCTGGATTCGTGAGGCGGTGCAGCGGGATCACCCCATCCTGGCGCAATGAAGGTGATTATTTCGCCAGCTTGCGCACAGCCTCGTCGACGCTGTGGAAGACGTGGTCACGGGGGAGGGCGTCGAACAGTCTGAAGCGCTCGAACGCATCCTGCGCGCGCGCCGATTCCAGCCGCGCCAGCGCGACGGTGACGCCCTGTTCGCTGCACGCCTTGAAGACGTCGAGCAGGATCTGCGCGGCGGTGAAGTCGATCTCGACGATGCCGCTCGCCTCCAGCACCAGCAGTTGCGGTGTCGACCTGCCGAGCACGTTCGCCACGTCGCTGCGAAAACCCGGCGCGTTGAGGAACGACAGCGGCGCCTGGAGCCCGATCACGGCGACGCCGGCGATGCGCTCCCCGGTGATGTGCGGATGCGCCGGCCACCATATCGTGGTGCCCGGCACGCGCTCGAACTCGACGAGCCGCGCGCGCGTCGTGCTCCAGATGCCGTGCAGCAGCGACAGCACGATGCCGAGGAAGGCGCCCTGCTCAATCGGCAGCACGATGATCAGCGCGGCAGTGGCGACGATCAGCAGGAACTCGCTGAACGATTGCCGATAGATCATGGCGATCTGCTTCACCCGGATGATCCGCAGCGCCACGAACAACAGGATGCCGCCGAGCGCGGCGTCCGGAACGTGCTGCAGCAGCCCCGTTCCGAATGCGAGCAGCGCCAGCACGATTGTCCCGGCCGCAAGGCCCGCGAGCTGCGATTGTCCGCCGGTCTCGGCAACGATCCCGGTTCGCGGCGGGCTGGCATTGACCGGAAACGCGCCGAACAGGCCGGACAGCACGCTGCCGGCGCCCGCACCGAGGAAGTCGCGATCGACGTCGGCAGGCTTGTCGGGATCGGACGGGAACGACCGCGTCGTCGCGGCGGTCTGCACCATCACCACGACCGTGATCACGAAGGCGAGCGGCACCAGGCGCACCCACAGCTCCGGCGCAAGGTCAGGCAAGGTCGGTCGCGGCAGCGTGCCCGGCACCGCGCCGACGACGCTGACGCCCTTGCTCTCGAGACCGAGGCCGATCACGGCCAATGTCGCGGCGACGAGCCCGATCAGCGCACCTGGAATCTTCGCGCTGATCCTCTCGGAGATGAAGACCACGGCGAGCACACCGAGACCGATGCAGAGCGTGAAGGGGTTGGTGCGGCCGAGTTCGGTCGCGAGCACGCCGATGCGGTCGAGCGTCGGCCCGCTCGGTGACTGAAGCCCGAGCACGCCCGGCACTTGCGAGACGATGATGTGGACGGAGATGCCGGCGAGGAAGCCGACCATCACCGGCACCGACAAAAGATTGGCGATGCCGCCGAGGCGGAAGGCGCCGCTGGCCAGCATCATCGCGCCGACCATCAGCGCCAGTGCGATTGCAAGCCCCTGATACTCGGGCGAGCCGGCTGCGGCCAGTGCCGCAAGGCCGCCGGCAAAGATCGGCGTGATCGTGGAGTCGGCGCCGCAGGAGAGGAAGCGGTTGCCGCCGAGCAACGCAAAGCCGAGCGAGCCCGCCATGAAGGCGAAGAAGCCGATCTGCGGTGCGAAGCCGCCGAGCCGCGCGGTGGCCATCTGCTCGGGGATCGCGATCGCCGCCAGCGTCAGCCCCGCCATGAGATCGCCGGGCAGGGAATAGGACGCGAGCGACCGGAACAGCGGCCATGCATGCTTGGCGGGAGCGTCGTGCGGCATCGATATGGAATCCCCGGAAGGGCTGGCGTCAGCAGATCAGACTACAGCATTTCCGGGAAGATTGGTTCTCTGTGGCCTCTCCGTCGTCGTTGCGAGCGAAGCGAAGCAATCCAGAATCCCACCGCGGAGGGAGTCTGGATTGCTTCGTCGCAAGGGCTCCTCGCAATGACGGAGGGCACATGTGTCCTCCGCATTGCGCGAGCGGTCTCAGTACCTGCCGCGATTGTAGTCGCCGCGTCCGTAGCCGCCTCCGCCACGGCCGCCCATGCCCATGCCGAGACCAATCCCGACACCAATTCCGACCCCCACGGCTTCAGGTGGCGGGCCTGGGGGCGGCGCGCGCTCGTAGACCACTTCGTCCGGCGGCGGCCGGCGTGGCTTCGGCGGCGTCTCGACCACCTTGCGCTTCGGCGGCGTGTCGTCGACGCGCTTCTTGATGACGGGCGCCACGGCCGGATTGACCGGCGTTGCCGGTGTCGACGGCGCCGAGCACGGGCAGGTCGGGGCCATTGCGACGGCGACCGGAGCAGGGGCCGCTGCGCCCGCGACGGGCAGCGTATAGTTGCGGTTCTGCACGCGGAGCAGCAATCTGCGCGCGGTGGCGGCGAGGTCGCTGTTGTCCCAATTGGCCAGATAGGCCTCGAACGAGGCGCGGGTGTTGATCGCGGTCGCGCGTTCCCAGGCCAGCATCTGGCGCCGGCGCTCCAGGATCGTGCGCAGGCGCGGTGTGAAGGACGCCTGCGCGTACAGTTCGACATAGGCCTGATACGCCGGCACGGTGTCGTCCGCGATCACGAGCTCATAGGCGGCCCTGGCGTCCTTGCCCTGCAAATCCCTGCGCCAGTCCTCGACACTGCGCGTGCCGCTGGCGAGCGCCATCGACGATGCGCCTGGAAGGGACGGCTGCTGACTGCTGCTCTCGCCGAAGAACCTGAAGTCGGTCGTCAGCGACGAGCTCTCCCAGGGGATCTGACGCCCGTCGGTCGATTGCGCCACGGCGACGCGAATGCGCTTGAACACTTCCTCGATCGGCAAATTGGGCTGCTTGGCAATGGTCAGCGCGGCGGTGGTATACGGGCTGTCGGCGCCGGAGCCGTCTTCGGCTTCCGCGCCGGGCGAGGTCGAATAGGAGATGAAGGAGCCGGGCGCGCCGGCCTTGGTGTCGACGATCGCGAGCCCGTGGCCGGCGCCGCTGAGCGCCGGGAACGGATTGTTGCGGCAGGCATCGAGCATGAAGATGCGCGCCCGTGTCGGCAGCGCGCCGAGCGTGTTGAGCAGATCGTTCAGCCGCACGCCCTGGAGCGGAATGTCGGCCTCACGCTTGGGATCGAGATCGACAGGCACCAGATAATTCTCGCCGTCGATCTGCAGGCCGTGGCCGGCATAGAACACCAGTGCGACGGTGTCGGCGCCGCTGGCGCTGACCTTTGCGGCGAAATCGGAGATCGTAGCGCGCATCTCGTTCTGCGCCAGGTTGGCCGTCGTGGTGACGGTGAAGCCGGCATTGCCGAGCAGCTCCGTCATGCCCCTGGCGTCGTTGGCGGCGTTGGGCAACTCCGGCACCGTGCGATAGGCCGACCGACCGATCACGAGTGCGAGCCGCGCCTCGGCGTGGGCGTCCGTCGGCGTCATCAATTGCGTGAGCGCGAGAAGGCTGGAGGCAAGAAGAAAATTGCGAAGGACTGGACGGCGCATGGTGTCACCTCCATCGGCAATGCGCACGATGATGTCACCTTTCTAGGTCGCCGCCACGCGTCTGTCTGTGCACTGGATCACGCTGCAAGCTGCGGCAAAATGGGGCAGGGCGGCTGCCGGAGCCGCAGGGGCACGCGCTCGCGGCATCCATGTGAATTGCGCATTGATCCATGCGCCAATTGGATTGATCCCTGCTGCTGCGCGAAGCGCCCTTTCGCACATCGGGCCCCCGGCCGATCTGATCGAGAATCCCGGAAAAACATGGTTGTTTTGCTGCGCACCGATGCCGTCGACATTCGCAACACGCCGCTTTGCCGCGGCCGGCCGCACCCTTGCCTGCCCCGTCGCTTTGGCCATACAGTCCGCGCAACAGGCCGTGGCAGCGATCTCGGCCGTAAACAAGAATGTTCGGGGAGAGACCGCGCCATGACCATCGTGCCCGTGAGCCGTCGCACGTTCATCAAGTCGTCGACGGCGGTCACCGCCGGCCTCGTTCTCTCTCCTGCCATCATCGGCCGCGCCGAAGCGGCGACGCTGAAGCTGAAATGCTCCTCCTCGCTGCCGAACGATCCGAAATACGCCAACGGTCGCGTCTACTATGACAACCTCGTCAAGAACCTGAAGGGCAACGGACTCGGCGAGCAGGTCGAGGTCGCCTTCTTTCCCGACAACCAGCTCGGGCAGGAGATCGACGTCATCAATTCGGTGAAGCTCGGCGTCATCGACCTCATGGTGTCGGGCTCGTCGATCTCCGCCAACCTGGTGCCGCTGGTCGGCACCTTCGACCTCGGCTTTCTATTCTCGAGCTTCCCGCAGCAGACCAAGGCGTTCGATTCCGGCGCGGCCAAGCCGATCGAGGACGCGCTGCTCAAGGGCGGCAACATCCGCATCATCGCCTGGGCCTATAATTTCGGCTCACGCAGCGTGCTCGCGAAGAAACCGGTGAAGACGCCGGAGGATCTCGCCGGCCTCAAGATCAGGACGCTGCCGAATCCGGTGATCACGGAATGCCTCCGCCTGATGGGCGCCGCCGCGACCCCGCTGGCATTCGGCGAAATCTACACGGCGTTGCAGGCCGGCGTGCTGGACGGGCTGGAGCACGATCCGCCGACGATCCTGGCCAGCAAGTTCTTCGAAACGGCAAAATTCTACGCGTTGACGCAGCACAATTTCTCGCCGCTTGCGATCTACTTCAGCGACGTGACCTACAACCGCATGGATCCGAAGCTGCGCGAGGGTTTCCTCGATGCCGCCAAGAAGGCCGCGGCCGACACGCGCGCTCATGGGCTTGCGGTCGAGAAGGAGGCGTTGACGGCTTTGACCGAGAAGGGCGTGACGGTGGCCGAATGCGACCGCGAGGCCTTCAAGAAGCGCGTCGCGCCGCAGCACGAGAACTTCATCAAGGCGCGGCCGGAGTCCAAGGCCGTCATCGACATCATCCGCGCGACGCAAGCTTGAGATGACGATGACAGCCGCCGTGCCCCTCTCGGGCGGCCGCCACGGGAGCATCGCCCTGCTGCTTCGCCTCAGCGACGGGATCGCGGCGATCCTCCTGGCCGCCGATCTCGTGGTGGTGTGCGCCTCCGTGCTGCTGCGCTTCTTCTTCAATGCGCCGGTCGAATGGTCCGACGACGTCGCGCGCGGCCTGATGGTCGGCTCGGCCTTCTTCGGCGCGGCGAGCGCGCTCGCGCGTGGCGAGAATGTCGGCGTTTCCTTCTTCCGCGATCTGCTGCCGCTGCGGCTGCGCACGCTGGTCGATGCAGCGAGCGCGCTTCTGATCGTGCTGATCTCCGGCTATGTCGCCTACAACGCGGTCAAGCTGGGATCATTGACTTCAGGCCAGACCACCGGATCCGGCCTGCCCCTGGAGCTGACCTTCTACCCGATGGGCATCGGCGCGCTGTTCATGACGGTGTTCGCGATCGATCATCTCTGTGCCAGGCCGCTGCCCGACATCCTCAGGGGCCTTGTTGCCATCATCGTCGTCACCGGCCTCTACCTCGCCTGGGATTATCTGTCGCCGTCCACGGTGCCGTCGGCGGGCACGCTGATGCTGATCGGCTTCTTCGCGACGCTGTTCGGCGGATTGCCGATCGGCTTCGCGCTGGCGCTGGCCGCGCTGATCTTCATCTGGGTCGAGGGCGCGCTGCCCGGCGTGATCTTCGCCCAGCAGATGGCGCGCGGCATTGACAATTTCGTGCTGCTCGCGATCCCCTTCTTCATCCTCGTCGGCTACCTCATGGAAGCCAACGGCATGTCGGTGCGCCTGATCGAGCTGCTGCAACGCGGAGTCGGCCGCATGCGCGGCGGGCTCAACGTCGTGATGGTCGCCTCGATGGTGCTGTTCTCCGGCATCTCGGGCTCGAAGATGGCGGATGTCGCCGCGGTCGGCTCGGTGCTGATCCCGGCGGCGCGCCGCTCGAAGCAGAACCCGGGCGGCGCGGTGGCGCTGCTCGCGGCGTCCGCGGTGATGGCGGAAACCATTCCACCCTGCATCAACCTGATCATCCTGGGGTTCGTGGCGAACCTGTCGATCGGCGGCCTGTTCGTCGCGGGCCTGCTGCCGGCCGCGCTGATGGCGCTGGTCCTGATCGCCGTGTCCATCATCTTCGGCAAGCGACCGGCGGAGGCGGAGGACATCGAGCCGCAGATGCCGGTGTCGGGTCTATGGAGCGGCGCTATCGCCTCGTTCGGCCTGATCTTCATGATCTTCTTCGGTTTCAAGAGTGGCTTTGCCACGGCCACGGAAATCTCGGCCTTTGCCGTAGCCTATGCGCTCGTTGTCGGCAGTCTCGTGTTCCGCGAGCTCGGCTTCAAATCGGCCGCGCACAGTTTTGTCCAGGCTGCGACGCGCGCGGGGCTCGTGCTGTTCATCGTCGCCGCGGCGCAGTCGCTGGCGTTCACGCTGACCTTGCAGCAGGTACCGCATGCGGTCGGCGATTTCATGCTTGGATTGTCCAAGACCTCAGGCGTGTGGCTGTTCATCCTGCTCGCGATCGCGGTGCTGATCGTGATGGGCTCGGTGCTGGAAGGCGCCGCTGCGCTCATCATCTTCGGGCCGCTGCTGCTGCCGGTCGCCGTGCAGCTCGGCGTCGATCCCCTGCATTTCGGCGTCGTGCTGGTCATCGCGATGGGCATTGGCCTGTTCGCGCCGCCGCTCGGGCTCGGACTCTACGGCGCGTGCCTGATCGGGAACGTGCCGATCGAGCAGACGGTGAAGCCGATCATGGGCTATCTCGGCCTGTTGTTCCTCTGCCTGCTCGTCATCGCCTTCGTGCCATGGCTCTCGACCGCGCTGCCGCGGGCATTCGGCTACTGAAGGGAGTCCCGTCGTGAAAGTGCTGCTCGCCCATACGCCGGAGATGCGTCGCAACTATTACGGCGACCGCAGCCTGAACGGCCTGCGCGCGGCCGCCGAGGTGATCCTGCACGAAAGCGACGACGCGCTGGATGCGGCCAGCCTCGTGCGCGCCGCTGATGATGCCGACATCATCGTCGCCGACCGCATGACCGAGGGGCGCGGCGAAATCTTCGCGCAACTGCCGCGCCTGCGCGCCTTCGTCCGCTGTGCCGTCGACATCCGCAACGTCAATGTTGATGCGGCCTCGCAAGCCGGCGTGCTCGTGACCCGCGCAGGTCCCGGCTTCGTGCAGGCGGTGGCCGAGCTCGCGCTCGGTTTCATGGTCGATCTCTCCCGCGGCGTGTCGCGGGCGACGGCGGAGTACCAGGCCGGCCGCAAGGTGGAAGCGCGGATGGGCCGCCAGCTCGCCGGCAGCCGGATCGGCATCATCGGCTATGGCAGCATCGGGCGCTACCTCGCCGAGATCGCCAAGGTGATGCGCATGGAGGTGCTGGTCTCCGATCCCTTCGCTGATGTCAGCGACAGCGCGATTCGACAGGTCAGTCTCGACGAGCTTCTTGGTGCGTCCGACTACGTCGTCTGCCTCGCGATCGCCAACGAGCAGACCGAGAACCTGATCGGCGAGGCGGCGCTTGCGCGCATGCAGAAGCATGCCGTCTTCATCAATCTTTCGCGCGGCAATCTCGTCGATGAGGCCGCGCTGGCACGCGCGTTGCGCGAGAACCGCATCGCAGGCGCCGCGATGGACGTCGGCCGGGCGCCCGATCAGATGCCGAGCCCGGCGCTCGCAAAGCTTCCAAATGTCATCGCCACGCCGCATGTCGGCGGTCTGACGCCACAGGCGATCGAATACCAGTCGCTGGAAACGGTGCGGCAGGTCGAGGCGATCGTCAAAGGCGAGGTCCCACAAGGCGCAGTGAACGCCGAGCGCTGGACGCGGCGGCCTTGAAGCTGCAGTGCTAACGCAAGTTATGCAGTCGCTGTGCGCACCAAAGCTTCCGCATCGTCATGGCCGGGCATGACGACCTCCTGCTGCAGCTACAGCCGATCCACCGCCCTGAACGTCCCGTCCTTCTGGATCACGGTCAAAAACACCTTCGGCGGCGCGTCGGTCATGCGCGCGCCGACGGTGACGATGCTACCGCTGATGTCGAAGCGGCCGACGTCGTTGATGGCGCGCAGGAGACTTGCGCGGGTTGGCCGCGGCCCGGCCTTTTCCAGCGCCGCGGCTGCGAGGCGGCCGGAGAGATAGCCTTCGAGCGACACGAAATCCGGTGTCAGCGTCGGGTCGAACGCCGTCTGCGCCGCCTGGTAGTCGGCGACGAGCTTTTGCGAGCGATCCCAGGGAAACGGCACGACCTGCGAGACGATGACGCCTTCGCCGTCGGGCCCGAGCTCCCTGGCGAGCGCGTTGGCGCCGACGAAGGAGATGTTGACGAAGGTCGGATGGGAGCCGCTGCGATGCGCGAGCTTGATGAATTCCGCGCAGGGGCCGTAGGTCCCGACCATGACGATGGCTTCGGGCTCGGCGCGCTTGATCATGCGCCAGGCCGCGCCGACGGCGCGGGTATTGCGCTCGAAGGTGCCTTCGGCGGCGAGCTCGAGGCCGCGCCTGGCGAGTGCGCTCTTCACGCCGGCGAGACCGTCGCGGCCGAAGGAATCGTCCTGGTAGAAGATGCCGATGCGGGTGAAGTGGCGATCCTCGGTGAGGTGCTTGACCCAGGCCTCGGCCTCAGCGCCATAGCTCGCGCGGATATTGACGACATTCGCAAGCTCGAGGTCGCGCAGGAATTCGGCGCCGCTGAACGGACCGATGAAGGGAATGTTCCTGGTACTGGTGATCGGGATCGTCGCCATCGCGGTCGGCGTGCCCACCGCGCCGATCAGCGCGAACACCTTGTCGTCCTCGATCAGCCGCAGCGTCTGCGCCACCGAGCGGTCGGGATCGTAGCCGTCGTCGCGGCTGACGAGCTGGAGCCTGCGGCCGTGGACGCCGCCCTTTTCGTTGATCTCGGTGAATGCCGCGACGATGCCTTGCCGCATCCGCTGTCCGAGCGCGGAGGAGGGGCCTTCGAGCGCGGCGGCCTGTCCGAACAGGATCGCATCGTCGCTGACGCCGACCTCGTCGCCTTTCGCTGCAGGATTGGCGGCGGCGAGTAGCGCGACGGCCAATGCGACGCAGGCCGCTGATCGCGATCGTGTCATGAGGATGCATGCCGGATGAGGGAATACCTGCCGGAAACGATAGTCCCGTCGTCCTGAACAGCTCGCTAACCCATGATGTAACGGTGTTCCGTAAGACTCCGGGGAAAAGCGGCAAATTGCTCGCACAATGGGCCCTGCGTGCAGGCCAATCGTTAACTAAGCCGCGCAATCTGCGACGACCCGGTTCTGAAATTGTGCGGTTCTTAACCCCGATCCTTGTCCGATAGCAGTTCCGGCAGCTCAACCAGAAGTGGGTTGCCGCGCCGAGGGGGACTTGCGGGATCAAGATGGGCGGTCGGGTTCAGAACGATCAGGATCGGGAACGTAGGACCGGATGGTGGCGCGCGGCGCCGCTGCTCGGACTCTATCGCCCTGCGCTCGTCGCAGTCGGCGTCGGTCTTCTGTTCTCGCTCGTCGGCGCGGCCGCCGTGGCGCGCTGGGAAGACCGCGTCAACAGGATCGAGTTCGAGAACGCCGCCGAAACCGAAGCCATCGTCATGCAGAACGGCATGAGCGAGTACATCTCCAGGCTCGTCGCGCTGCGGACGCTGTTCGAATCGACCAACGAGGAAATTACCCGCAGCGAATTCGAGACCTTCAGCTCCCGGCTGTTCGAACGTCATCCCGGCATGCTGCGCATCTCCTGGCTGCCGCGCGTCAACCGCAAGGAGCGCGCCGAATACGAGGCCGCCGCGGCCACGGACGGCGTGTCCGGCTATCGCATCAAGTCGCTCCAGGGCGAGGCCTTCGCGACCGCGCCGCAAGCCGATGAATATTTCCCGGTGTTCTACTCGACCCAGCCGAAGACGTCGTCGGTTTACGGCATGGATTACGCGACTGTTCCGGAGCGCCGGGCGGCCCTCGAGCGTGCGCGCGACAACGACCGCGTCGCCGCCATTCGTACGCGGCTCTACGACTCGAAGGAGGGCGGCCGGCAGCCCGACGTGCTCGTCGCCATTCCCGTCTACGCCAAGGGGACCTCCCGCGAGGCGGTGGCGGACCGGCGCCGCAATCTGGCGGGCTTCGTTGTCGGCGTCTTCGACCTGCCGCTGCTGATCCAGTCCATTCGCGTGACCACGGGAGCAAGCCCCGCGGTCAGTGTGAACGTCTATCCGCCCTTCACGGGACAGATCGTCAGCCTGGAACAAACCCTCCCGGATTATTCGTCGGCCGCCACGTCGCCGCAGTCGATGCGGGACGTCGCCCGCGCGCTGCACTGGTCGGGCAGCCTCAAGATCGGCGATACCGACTGGCAGGTGCGCGCCATGCCGACGGCCGGCGGTTCGCTGGAGACGGCCTACGACCGCGCGGCTGCGGTCATCGTCGTCGGCCTGCTGCTGACGCTGTCGCTCGCAACCTATCTCATGCTCGCAAGCCGCAACTCGCGGCGGCTGTCGCTGGCGAACCGGCGGGTGCTGGAGCTCGCCCAGACCGACATCCTGACCGGGCTGCCGAACCGCGCCTTCTTCCTCAGCCGGCTCGACATGATGAACAGCCAGCTGAGCGTGAGGGGCCTGCCGTTCTCCATCCTGATGCTCGATCTCGACCGCTTCAAGAACGTCAACGACTCGCTCGGCCACGGTGCGGGCGATGCGCTGCTGCGCCAGGTGGCGCTGCGGCTGAGATCTGCGCTGCGCGCCACCGACGTGCTGGCGCGGCTCGGCGGCGACGAGTTCGCCATCATCCAGGAGGCTTGCGACGATCAGCGGGCCTGCGCGACCGAGCTCGCCGCGCGGATCGCGAAGCTGGTCGCCGAACCGTTCCTGCTGCCCGGCCATCGCGTCGAGATCGGCACCAGCATCGGCATCGCGATCGCTCCGGACCACGGCATCGACCAGGAGCAGTTGCTGAAGAAAGCCGATCTCGCGCTCTACCGCTCGAAATCGGCCGGCCGCAACTGCTTCACCATCTACGACGAGGCAATGTCGGCCGAGCTCGAGGCTCGCAATACGCTGGAAGGCGATTTGCGCGACGCCATCGCGCAGTGCCAGCTCGAAGTGCACTATCAGCCCTTCGTGGACGTCGCCAGCGGTGGTCGTCGCGGCTTCGAGGCGCTGGTGCGCTGGCGGCATCCGAGCCGCGGCCTGATCCCGCCGGACCAGTTCATCGCGCTTGCCGAGGAGACCGGGCTGATCGTGCCGCTGGGCGAATTCGTGCTGCGGCGCGCCTGTGCGGACGCCGCCGCATGGCCGTGCGATCTCATGGTTGCGGTGAACCTGTCGCCGATCCAGTTCAAGGAAGCCGAGCTGTTCGAGACGATCTGCGCGGCGCTGGCAGATTCCGGCCTGGCGCCGCATCGGCTGGAGATCGAGATCACCGAATCGGTGCTGCTGGAGCGCGGCGTCGAGAACCTTGCCTTCATGGAGCGGCTGAAGCACATCGGCATCGAGCTGGCGCTCGACGATTTTGGCACCGGCTATTCCTCGCTGAGCTATCTGACCGCGTTCCCGTTCGACAAGATCAAGATCGACAAGTCTTTCATCCGCAACCTCACGCATCGGCCGCGCAGTTCCGCGATCATCGCCTCGATCGTGACGCTCGCGCGCGGACTCGATATGTCGGTCACTGCCGAAGGCGTCGAGACAGCTGAGGAGTTCGAGCGGCTGACGGTGCTCGGCGTCAATTTTGCGCAAGGTTATCTGTTCGGACGCCCGCAGCCGGTCGACCAGATCACGTTCGACGCGCCCGTCCGGCCCTCGCAGCGCGACGCGGCCTGAGCGCAGGCCCGGCCATGACGATGTGGCAGCTTCTGCGTCCCGCCAAGAAATACATTCGCGAAAATCGCTTGACCAGGGCAGCCCCGGATGGTCGGTAGCACCATCCAGGGATGAAATAAGCACATCATGCGTCTTCCGTTCTTCTACGGCTGGGTCGTCGTCGCAGTGACCTTCGTCACCATGGCCATCGGCGTCAACGCGCGCACCGCCTTCTCTCTGTTCTTTCCGCCGATCCTCTCCGAGTTCGGCTGGGAGCGGGGCGTCACCGCGGGCGCCTTCTCCTTCGGATTCATCGCTTCCGCCGTGGCGAGCCCGCTGATCGGCCGCCTGATGGACCGCTCCGGCCCGCGCGCGGTGATGGAGCTCGGCGTCGTGCTGATGGGCGGGGGGATGCTGCTCGCCCCACTCACCAGCGTGCCCTGGCATCTCTACCTGACGCTCGGCGTCATGGTCGGCGCCGGCAGCGTCTGTCTCGGCTATTCCGGCCAATCGCTGTTCCTGCCGAACTGGTTCATCCGCAAGCGCGGCTTTGCGATCGGCATCGCGTTCGCCGGCGTCGGCATCGGCTCGGTGACGCTGCTGCCCTGGGTGCAGCACATGATCGAGCAGACCGGCTGGCGCACCGCCTGCACCGCGATGGGCCTGATGATCCTGATCGTGTTGGCGCCGATCAACCTCTTTCTGCACAAGCGTCCCGAGGATATCGGGCTTCAGCCGGACGGTGATGCCGCACCGGCCGGGGGCGCTGCAAAGCCAGTCTCCAACGTCGTCGACCACGACTGGGTCAATACCGATTGGACTTTGAAACGTGCGGTGGCGACGGCGCGATTCTGGTGGATCGCGGTCGGCTATTTCTCCGGCCTGTACATCTGGTACGCGGTGCAGGTGCATCAAACCAAATTCCTGCTCGACATCGGCTTCAGTCCCGGCGTCGCGGTGTGGGCGCTCGGCGTGGTCAGCCTGCTCGGCATTCCCGGCCAGATCCTGCTCGGCCACGTCTCCGACCGGATCGGGCGGGAGGCGGTGTGGGCGATCAGCTGCGCGGGCTTTGCGATCTGCTTCGCAGCGCTGACCGCGCTGAAGTTCCAGCCGTCGCTGTGGCTGGTCTACGTCATGGTGTTCACGCAAGGCGCGCTCGGCTACGGCCTCACCTCGATCATGGGTGCCGTGGTGTTCGAGATATTCCAGGGCAGGCACCAGGGCAGCATTTTCGGCATGATCATGCTGGCAGCCCTGGCGGGCGGCGCCGCCGGACCCTGGCTCACGGGTCTCCTCTATGATCGCACCGGCGATTACACGCTCGCCTTCGTCATCGCCATGGCCGTGAGCGGCTTGTCGGCGCTGGCGGTATGGCGGGCCTCGCCGGGCAAGGTGCGGGCCGTCGCGGGCCGGCTGCACAGGATTCCCGCGGGAACCGGCGCTGAATAGGTTGCTCTGCGCGCCTGCGCTTCCGCCGGTCGCATTCGAACGCTGGCTGATCGAGCACTGCGCCGAGCAGACGAGGGCAATGCTGGGCCGCCTCGACATCGTGCCGGCCGGTCGCGGCGCGGCGAAGGGGGGCAGCATAGTTGCCTCTGTCGCCGGCTCGATCGGCAGTGTGGAAACCAGGGCGCGAACTCATTACGCCAAGAGCACGCGCCCTGATTTGGCCTTAACGCAGCAAGCCGTCAGTAATCCCAGAAGACCGGCACCCAGCGAAAGGCGTCGCCGGCGACCGCGACATGGCCGACGGACGGGAACGGCATGTGAGTCGCCACCAGCATCTCGCCGCTCTCGGCAAGCTCTCGCAACAGGCGGACCCGAACGCGTGCCGCCTCCTCGGGGTCGTGTTCGAAACCGTTGTGCCAGTCGGGTTGGTCGAACCCGACAGCAAACACGGCGTCGCCGGCGAACGTCAGTGCGTCGCCGCCGGACGCCACGCGAACCACGCTGTGTCCAGGGGTGTGACCGCCGGTGCGACGGACGACGACGCCCGGCGCAACCTCGTGCTGCTCATCGAACTGCCGCAGCTGGCTGCCGTACTCCTTCACGAACCGCTTGGCGGTTGCCCGAAGCGCGTCCGGGAAGCCCGGCGGCATGGCCGTCTGGGAGAAATCGGGCGCCTCCCAGAATTTGACCTCGGCGGCCGCCACGTGGATCCGCAGGTCCGGGCGCAGCCGCTCCTTCACGCCGTCGACGAGCAGCCCGCCAATGTGGTCCATGTGCAGGTGGGTCAGCACCAAATCGGTCACGGACCCAAGATCGATGCCGACGGCCTCCAGTCGCTTGATCAACTGGCCGGCGCGCGGCAAATGCAGGTCCGGGTCGGACCCCAGTCCGGCGTCGATCAGGATGGTCTTGCCGCCGCTGCGGACCACGACCGCATTCAGCGCCCAGTCGAAAGCGTCCTGCGGCAGGAACATGTCGTGCAGCCAAGTCGCCCGGACGGCTGGGTCGGCGTTGTGCGCCAGCATCGTGGTTGGCAGCGGCAGCACCCCGTCGCTGACCACCAGCACGTCAATCTCGCCGACCTTCAGCGCGTAGCGCGACGGAACGAGCTCTTCGGCTCCCGATGTCACGGGGTATGAGGTGTTGTGCAGGTTCATGTTTGTCTCCTGTTTCAAGGTAGGGCTCCCGGCTGGTCTTGGTTGAGCAGGCCGCGCAGCCAGGGAAGTGCGGCCGTCATCGTTGCGTGCCCCTAGAGGCTCGTCACACGTTCCGGATCGGCTGACGCGAGCGCGACGGCTCGCTCAGCGCAGGGCGGGTAGATCCAGACGGTGTTGATCTCCTGCTTGGTCTTCTTGGCGACGTCGCCGACCATCTCGACCTTGCGTTCCCAGCCGCGCGTGAACAGCGCGCCGGCTTCGCCGAGGTCGAGGCAGGTGACGTAAGCCTTCTGGTGATACGGCCTGGTCGGGACGCCCAGCAGTTCGGCGGCGGCGTTGTTGCCGGCAAAGGCGCCCATCCGCGTGGCGTGTTGGCACGACATCAGCGCGTAATTGCCCTCGTCGTCGCATGCGGCTCGCGCGGCATCGCCGGTGGCGAAGACGCCGGCGACACCAGCCACGCGCAGATCACGGTCCACCAGCAGCCGGCCGAAATTGTCGCGCTCGGCGGGAATCTGCGCCGTCAAAGGCGCGGCGCGAATGCCGGCTGCCCAGACCAGTGTCTCGGTTTCGATGTGTTCGCCGGTCGACAGCGTCACGCCGGACTTGTCGAGCGAGGCAACGCCGGCGCCGAGCCGGGTCTCCACGCCGAGCTTGCGCAGCGCCTGCTCGATGACCGGGCGGGGGCCTTCGCCCATGTCCGGAGCGATCGCGCTGTTGCGCTCGACGATGATCACGCGCGTTCTGGACTCCTTGCCGAAGATATTGCGCAGGCGTGCAGGCAATTCAGTTGCCGCCTCGATGCCGGTGAAGCCGCCGCCGGCGACGACGACCGTATCGCGTCCGTTCCTGGCCGGCCGGTCGGCGAGGCCATGCAGATGCTTGTCGAGGGCAACCGCATCGTCGAGCGAGTCGACGCTGAAGCCATGCTCGGCAAGGCCGGGAATGTTGGGTCGGAAGAGGCGACTGCCGGTGGCTACGACGAGACGGTCGTAGGACAGGGTCTTGCGCGTGCCCTTGGGCGTCGAGATCTGCACCGTCAGCGCTTCGGTGTTGACAGTCTCGGCGCTACCCTGGATGTAGTCGACGTCGATCGCCTTGAGGACATCGAGCAACGGCGCCGTCAGGGTTTCCGGCTTCGGCTCATAGAGCCGGGGGCGGACCACCAGCGTCGGCTCCGGTGCGATGAGTGCGATCTCAAGCTCCTCCGGCGAGGCGCCCTGAATGTCGCGCAGGCGGGCGGCGGAGAGGGCGGCGTACATGCCGGCGAAGCCGGCGCCAATGATGAGCAGTCGCATGTTGTTGATTCCTGGATTTGGTTCTGGGTTTGCTTGGTTCGAAACGCGCGCCATCGCCGCCGCCCGATGCGAGCGGAGCCGTTGCGATCGGTGATGACGCGGAGAGGTGAGACGGAGACTGCCGGGCCCTTACGGTGCGATGCAGTTCGGCAGCGAGGACAGCAGCGCGGGGCCTTCACATCCTGCGCGGCAGCTTCGCGGGCCCAGTGGCCAGCCGCGCAGGGCGATCGGCAGCGTCGGTTTGTTGGGCCAGCTCCGATCGATCAGGATCGACGTCGAGGCATTGGCGTTTTGCGCGGCCTGCGGCGTTGCCTCTTCGGCCGTCGGCGAGGTGAAACGCACAGTCAGTGAGAGTCCGTATATGAGCGCCGTCGAGACGGCCTTCCGCCGTGGCGCAATCGCGAGCCGTTTCCAGTCCATCGTTTGTCTCCGTCCGCATGATGTGACGTTGCGATGTTTAGCGAACCGGATCGTCGACTGCCCCAGAGCGATTGCCGTCCCTGTCGAGAGATTGCTGCTAACGCACCCGCCTGCGCCAATCGCTCGGCGTCTCGCCCGTCAGCTTCTTGAAAGCCGCGGCGAAGGCGGTCTGCGAGGCATAGCCGAGCGCCGCGGCGATCGAGACGACCGACTCGTCCGAATCGCGCAGCATGTTCATTGCCTGCTCGAGCCGGTGCTGGCGCAGCCAGGCATGTGGCGAAAGTCCGGTGCTTTCCTTGAAGGAACGGCAGAAGTGAAAGCGAGACAGGCCGGCATCGCAAGCCAGCGCCGAGAGCGAGACATCCGCATCGCTGTCCGAGCGCAGGCGTTCGATCGCGCGGCGCAAGACCGATGGTGACAGTCCGCCGATGATCGGCTGCGGCGTGGCCGGCACACCGGCATGAGCGGCCAACAGGCGGGTGGCGAGAAGATCCGTCAATTGCTGCCTGAACAGCGTGTCCAGCGTGGCGCTGCCGTCGAGCGCGTCTGCCGCGCTCAGCAGCAGGCGCGACGTGATAGCGTCGGGATGGCCGGTTCTTTCCTGCAGGTCGTCGGAGCTTGCGGTATTGGCCTCATTGGCGATGCGCAGAAGCGTCCTTTGCGGAAGGTAGAGCTGGACGACATGCATGGGCCGGTGAATGTCCCACCGCGACGTCGAGCCGGCCGGAATGATCGTCACGACGCCGGGACGCGCCGTTGAGATCGCGGCCGTCTTTCCCGTGCGCCGTTCCAGCGCCTGCGAGCCGGCGGGATACGTCATGATGACGTGATCGGCCATGGGTTCGACGACGTCGTGCAGCGCCTCGTGCTTCCAATAGGCGATGGCGCCGCTTTGAGAATCCGAGGCCATGCGAAGCGGCCGCGTCTTGAGCACGCGCGCCATCTCCGCGTCGGCGGCGCGCCGCTCGGACGTCGCGCTGTCGTCCGGCTGTGCGCCGGGTACGGCTGGCAGTCCCTTGTGTGAGGGATTGCGCATGAGTGCGGTGCTCCCGGTCATGGCTTGGCTCCAGCTGATCTCTGATCGGTCGTCCGTATTAGTACGGGTCGGGAGCGTTCTATGCGCTGCGACGGCTGGTCGTCTTGCCTGAAGCGGCCTTGCTTTGCCTGATCCTGCTCCGGGCCGGCGCGGGCTTTCACGAATGCACGCCGGGGGCGGGCAATGAGGTGTCGACGAACGCTAGGGCGTGTACTCATAAAGGAGCAGACGTCGGCTTTTGGGGTCTAAGCAGACATTCTTTCCTCAATCAGAGTATTGCCGATTTTGACTCATAACGGACTAACAGCCGCCCGTTCCTGAAGTGTACCCGTGTCGCGGTTCGTTCCTATGCGCTGGCCTGTTTCCGACCCCAAGTTCGAAAGTGGAGTGATCTAAGTCGCTTAGGGAACAAAATTAACATATGATAATTGTCGTCCATTGCAGGGCGGCGATCATGTGCAATCGATGCGCTCAATTGGACGAGAAGCTCCAGCACTATCGAGAACTCGCCGAGCGGGCGAACGATAAGCTGACCAACGAAGCCCTCGATGGTTTGGCGAAACAGTACGAGGCCCAGAAGTTGGCGATGCATTCGAAACCAGAGAAGTAAGGCGCAATTGGCGGCCAGTGCGGGGCACAAATCTGGGAGGACTGGCCTTATGAAAACCCCGGCCGAATATCTCAACCTTGCAGATCGGATAGCCGAACAAAAGAGCAGCGCCACCGACCCGTTCATCCGTGAACGCCTTGATACCATGGAGCGCAGCTATCGCCTTCTAGCCCAAAGCGCCACCGTACTTGCTCAATCTGCCAACTTGCAAAACGCCCTAGAACAGAAAAGCAAGTAAGGCCGCCTCAGTTGGCGATCTTGCTCATACAGCCAAACCAGCAACTTCCGCTCGTGGCCTCGCGGACCTGAACCGCGGATCCGGTGATGTCCGCTCACAGTGGCAGAGCAGACCATCTACCATGGACCCGCCGACTTCCGAGCTTGACCCGAAGCCGAGATCGGCGAGCACAAGGTCGTGCGCTATTTTGGTCGGTCCCCCCGATGGTCGAATGAGGATATCAGATGGTGGACGTCTGCGTTTTGGGCCCATCGAAAAGCTTTCTTCAGGAATCGCTTGCGAGGGATCCGCACCCGCGCACGCAAGAAGGCGGCGATGACGTCGTGTTCGATTTCTCCAAAAGGGTACGGCACGCCGTCACGTCGGATGACGTCAGGGACGCTTCGCGGCCGTGGACCCGTCCTAAAGCGCGCCTGGGAAGCACTGCCATTTCAAGAGTTTGACGCAGAATGCGCTGTACGACTGCGAGCACATGGTATTCAATCCCTGGAACTGTCTGCCTGGGCACGGTCCGCTCGGCAGCGTCAACTGGATGCGGCTCACCGTCTATCTTGCCTCGCGGCAAGTACGGCGGAAAGTGAACTTGGTGGGTCATGAGCAGCGAGCCGAAGCCCGATCGTTTGGGCGGACTTCAGCGGACACAGGGGCCGCCGAATGTCGAGAATGAGGCTCCGCATGCCGAACGCCGCCAGCTCACCGTGACATTTATCGACATCGTCGGTTCGACACCCCTGAGCGAGCGGATCGATCCCGAGGAGTTCTTCGCGATTATCAGAACTTACCGCGATATCTGCGACGAGCAGATTCGCCGCTACGGCGGTCATATCGCGAGAATGATTGGTGACGGGTTACTCGCATTTTTTGGCGTCCCGCAAGCCCATGAAAATGATCCTGAGCGCGCGGTCCGCGCCTCTCTGGCGATTGCCGCGGCGATCAAGGAACACAAGTTTCTGCTATCGGACGGCAGCTTCGTTCGCCTGGGCGTGCGCATCGGGGTCAACACGGGGGTCGTCGTCGTCGGCAGCGTGCCCGGCGAGCCCCCCGATCGACGGGAAGTGTTCGGCAGTACGGCGCATGTCGCTGCCCGCCTGCAAGGACTCGCGAGTGAGAACGGTATCGTAGTCGGCTCGAGCACTTACGATCTGACCCGCAGAACCTTCAGCTATGCGCCGCTTGGCCGACAAGCTCTCAAGGGCGTGGAGGAGCCGGTCGAGGCTTGGCGTGCAGAGGCGCTTGGGTCAAACGAAAGCAGGTTCGACCGCGCGCGGAGGTCGCCTCTTGCCCCGATGATAAACCGAATCAGCGAAAGTGCGTTACTTGCCGAGATGTGGCGGCAGACTCTCGCCGGCTCGGGGCAAGTTGGCGTCATTTCCGGCGAGCCCGGCATCGGCAAGTCACGTTTGATCCGCCAGTTCCGCAGTTCGCTCGGTGCGTCTCCGCGTGATGTTCTGTCGCTGCAATGTTCACCGTTCCACATCAACACGCCGCTTGCCCCGGAAATCGAGCGCCTCATACGCGCGACTGGCATCCACGAGACCGACAACGCGGAACTCGCGCTGGCAAAACTGCAAGCGCTGTTGGCGAGCGCCGTCACCGATCTCAAGCAGGCGCTTCGTTACTACGGGGCGGTGCTATCGATCCCCGCATGCGCGGGATACGAGCCCGCGGATTTCGGATCTCCCTTGGAGCGCGAGCGTGCGTTTCAGGTGTTCGTCGACGCTCTTGTCGCCGCCTCGCGCAAGCAGCCGATCCTCGGGATCGTCGAGGACGTCCAGTGGATGGACCCGACCACCATCGAACTGCTGGTGCGCGTGATGGCTCGCTGTCCTGGCGAGCGGATCATGGTCCTGATCACGCATCGCGATGATTACAAGGCCGACTGGTTGTCAAGCACGGCAATTAGACGGATCCCCCTCCGGAAGCTGGCGGCGCATGAATGCGAGCAGATGGTCGCAGCCGTCGCGGGCAGCGATTTCGTGCCGCGCCAGATTACCAGCCAGATCGTGGAAAGGACCGACGGCGTGCCACTCTTTGTCGAGGAGTTCACGCGGGCCGTCGTCGATGCCGGTGCGGTCCCGCTGGCCGCCGAAAGCCCTGCGCCGAAGTTGCCGGAACCCCTGGTGCCGTCAAGTATTCACGATTCCCTGATGGAGCGCCTTGATCGTCTCGGTCCTGCCAAGCGCGTCGCCCAGATCGCCTCCGTTTTCGGAAGGCGTTTCGACTATGAAGGCATTTTCAACGTGTTTCCGGATAAGAGCCAAACGCTGCCACAGGCGTTGCGAGCTCTCGAGAAAGCGGGGATCGTGTATCGCAGCAAGGAACCTCAAGGCGAGGTCTTCACGTTCAAACATGCGATGATACAGGAAGTCGCCTACTCCTCGTTGCTCATGGAGGAAAGGCGTGAACTCCATGCGCGCGTGGCATCGTGGCTGCTCCAGGAAGCCTCCATTGAAGAAAGCGGCCAGCCGGCGGTATTAGGCTATCATTATGCGCGCGCAGGCAACATTCCGGAGGCGATCGAGGCCTGGCTCCAGGCTGGCAAATCCGCGCTGCGCAGATCTGCTACCAAGGAAGCCGTGGCTCACCTTCGCGAAGGCCTCTCGCTGATATCCAAGATGCCGGCGTCGCCACGGCGCTTCGAGGCTGAAATCGGACTGCAATCCAATCTGGCGATGGCGTACACAGCCAACGCCGGATGGTCCGACCCGAACGTCTATGGCCCCTACAGTCGTGCACTCGAGCTTTGCGCGAGCCATGGCACCATTCGCGAGAAGGCGACGGTGCTCTGGGGAAGTACCATAGCCAAGCTGGTCAACTGCGAGCTCACCAAGGGCCTCGAACACGCGGAAAATTTCGTCCGGCGGGCAGAAGAGTGGCGCAACGACGAGGCCGCCCTCATGGCCTACACCGCCGCCGTGATCGCCAATTTTTTCCTCGGTCGTTTGCAGCAGGCGAGTGAGCTCGCGGCTCTGGTCAGCGCTCGCTACAATCCGCGCGAGCACGGCAAGCTGGTCCAGATCTATCAGCATGATCCATTGATTGTATCGCTCGTCTATTCCGGACACATTGAATGGCTGTTGGGCCGGCCCGGCCGAGCCAGAGAGTGCTGCGTGACGGCGCGGCAGCTTGCGAACGAGATCGGACATCCGTTCATGGTGGCTTTTGCCTCCATTCTCGGCGTCGCCGATCACTGGTATGAGGGTGACCTTGCGGAGAACCTTGCCAGCGTGAAGCGTGGTCTGAAGGTCGCTGACGAGTATGGCTATCCGATGTACCGGGTCATCGGTCCATTGTGGGCAACCGCAGCGTTGGCGGCACGAGGCCCCGCGCCGGATGTGCTCGAGCAGCTATGCGGCTTGCTCGATAAGCTACCCGCCGAGAACCGGTGCATCCAGATGCCGCTCTATCGAATTCTGCTTGCCACGGAATTCGGACGGATCGGGCAAATGGGCAGGGCTCGAAACTTCGCTGCCTCGGCTGAGGCCCTGGTGAAGCAAACCGGCGAGCGCTGGGCTGCTCCCGAGATTTACCGGATCCACGGCTCGCTGCTGTGTCGCGATCCATCGCGGGACGACCGGGCCGCCATGCGCTTGTTCAAGCGCTCGCTTGCATCTGCCAGGAAGCTCGGGGCGGTCGGTTGGGAATTGCGCACGGCGATCAGCATCGCGCGCCTGGTCAGCGCAGGCGAGAGCGCAGACGGACGCACTGAGGCACGAGACCTGCTAATATCGACCCGGGCGAAATTCGCATCCGCGGAAACTTCCCGCGATCTGAGCGAGGCTGATGATCTGGTGAGAGTGTTGAACTAGTGTTGGCGCCCAAGATCGGACCGTTGGAGCCGGTGATGCGCGGAGCCTGGAAGCCAAGATTCGACCAATCGCAGGACATAGCCTCGAACTTGGCGCCGACGCACAAAGTTAGCCGAATGAAGCGCCGCGCAATTCGAAGCGAATTGCAAGGTTCGACTCCCGATGGTACTCGCGCGCACTGATAAAGTGATCGGCTGAGTGCGTATCTTGTTGCGCTGCGTGAGTCCGGATGTGGCCCGTAGCTGACCATCCCTGCGAGCACCGCGATGTCTGCTGCTAGACGGTGAACGGACAAAGCTCCTGCAAGATGCCGAGGTCAACCTTTGACCCGTTGTGGACGTATAGTTGCGCTCTAAGAACCGCTCCTGGCCGCATCGACTTCGGCCCAAATGGCCTTGCGCAAGTCTATAAGCAGAAGGTTCTGGGCTTCGAATGGGTCCTGGGCCTGTGCGACGAACGATACCTTGGGCAAGACGACGGTAAGTGCGCGGACGATGACGGATTGCTCTGTTGCATGTTCGTCCGTGGAAGGATCTGCGACCAATGCCATCTTCTTCATGATTTCCCAAATACCTGGAGAGTAGCTCTCCAAGGCCGCAATTGCTTCCCTGATCTGTTCATCAGCATAGAACGTGCCCTTGAGAAACTCCGGCCAGCTAATTCAAACGGGGTAGCGCCATTTCAACGTGCGGCGCAGGAAAAGCAAAGCGACAATGATTGCGAGGGCGGCGAGCCAGAGGAAGGTCGGAACGGGCGATTGAATGTGGGCGATGTGGAGCACTAACGCTAACAACAGGCCGACCAGCGAGTTCGACAACCAGTACAAGGGCGAGCGCAAAATCCCCGCTGCTGTCAGTTCAGCAGTCCGTTCGCGAGCGCGTGTTACGCGCCACCAGCAAAAGCCTAAGAACGCAACAGCAATGATCCAGACCATTCCAACCTGTTCGCATAGAAATCTGCAAGCACTCTTGCTCAAATCGCTCGAATTAGCTGCATCTCGCGTTTGCAAAGGGCGCCTACTGTGCCTTCCGGCCCTTAGCCGAAGGACGGTGGACCGGACGTAGGGCCGCGCTTGCCTCGACCGCCGCTTTTGACCCAGAGCGGCGCGTCAAGAAGACAGGACACTGCCAGCTATAGCACTCCGTTGCGACTGACGTTTTCTCTATCGATTTAGGGTTGTGGCAATCAATTCACGCTATTGGCTCGGCCTGTGGCCTTCGAGATGGTCACGGTTGGCGTTAAGGATAGTGTATGATGTACTTCCTCACTGCCTGTCTGATCGTGGTAGTCGTGAGTGCCACGGTATCGCTTCGTCGATCCAGAACTCTATCACAGCCTCAGTGGGCTACACCGGCCCAGCGGCTCGCAGCACGGCGGCGGGCGCTTTGGCCGACAATCTGCGCGGGGTTTTGTCTGCTTGGGCTGCTCGGATTTCATCATTTTCAACACGAGGCAGAACTTGGTCCCACCGCGACGACCTATCTGATGATGCTTGTTGCCTCTTTCTTCGGTGGTTCCTTTCTTGGCGTCATTGGCGGGATGGATTGAGGTAGGGATCAAGGCAAGGCAAAGACGCGCCCGACAAGCTGTCATGTCTTTGGCATTGTCCTGTTGATGTCCGGATTTGGCCGATTTTGTTGCAAAAGTCGGCTGTAACCGACGGATGTCTTTCGGCCATTCGGTCAGGCCGACCGGCTTTGATCCGCCGCCCCTAACGCTCTCAACGCAACTCCTACGCTACGCAATGCGCAAAGCATGAGC
>NZ_JAFCJT010000023.1 GCF_018130785.1 Bradyrhizobium liaoningense | reverse complement strand
GTGCTGCGCCTGCCCGAGGCCGGCATGGAAGAGAACCCCGTCAACCTCGACCCCCGCATGGCCAAGCTCGCCGGCGGCGTCCATCGTCTCGACGGTCAGCTCATGGTCGTCCTCGACGTCGATCGCGTCCTCGAGCTCAAGACCGAAGTACAAATGGCTGCCTGAACTTTCACGAAAGACATTTAAAGCCGGAGAACCAAGATGAAGACCTGTTTGGTGGTCGATGATTCCAGTGTCGTGCGCAAGATCGCGCGCCGGATCCTGGAAGGCCTGGAATTCGAAGTTACCGAGGCCGAGGACGGCTCGAAGGCGCTGGAGATCTGCCAGCGGCAGCTGCCCGATGCGGTGCTGCTCGACTGGAACATGCCCGTGATGGACGGCTTCGAGTTCATGGGCCACATGCGCCGCCTGCCCGGCGGCGACCAGCCGAAAGTGGTGTTCTGCACCACCGAGAACAACGTGGCTCATATCGCTCAGGCGCTCAGCGGCGGCGCCAACGAATACATCATGAAGCCCTTCGACAAAGACATCATCGCCGACAAGTTCGCTGAAGTCGGCCTGATCCCGGTCGGACAAGCCATGGTCTGAGTGTCTGGCCAGAGCGTTTCAGCCAGAGTGTCCCCAGTAAAGCTTCCGAGAGGCTATCCGTGACCCCGACCGAGTATGAGTATCTGCGTAAATTCCTGAGGGATCATTCCGGGCTCGACCTGTCCGCAGACAAGCAATATCTGATCGAAAGCCGGTTGTTGCCGCTCGCCCGCAAGGCCGGGCTCTCCGGTATCGGCGAGCTCGTGCAGAAGCTGCAGGGCAGCTCGAGCGCGCTCGTCACCAGCGTGGTCGAAGCCATGACCACCAACGAGACCTTCTTCTTTCGCGACAAGGTCCCGTTCGATCATTTCCGCGACACCATCATGCCTGAGGTCATCAAGGCGCGTGCCGGCCGACGCAGCGTGCGCATCTGGTGCGCCGCCGGCTCGACCGGGCAGGAGCCCTATTCGCTGGCGATGTGCCTGAAGGAGATGGGCGCGGCTCTGACCGGCTGGCGCGTCGAGATCATCGCGACCGACCTGTCGCAGGAGGTGCTCGAGAAGGCCAAGGCCGGCATCTACAGCCAGTTCGAAGTGCAGCGCGGCCTGCCGATCCAGATGCTGATGAAATATTTCAAGCAGACCGGCGAGACCTGGCAGATCAATCCCGAGCTGCGCGCGATGATCCAGCACCGGCAGCTCAACCTGCTGCATGATTTTGCCCAGCTCGGCACCTTCGACGTCATCTTCTGCCGCAACGTGCTGATCTATTTCGACCAGGACACCAAGATCAACATCTTCAACCGCCTGGCCCGCCAGATCGAACCCGACGGCTTCCTGGTGCTGGGTGCAGCCGAGACCGTGGTCGGACTGACCGATACGTTCCGGCCGATCCCGGATCGCCGCGGCCTCTACAAGCCGAACGACCCGCGTGCGGCCGCGGCCAGGCCGGCTCTCGCCAGCGCGCCGCCGCGCATGGCGGTGATGGCAGGACGATAAGCATGGCCGATGATGGCAAGGGCGCGGAGCGCGTCACATTCAGTCGTGGCTATGATGTCTGCATCATGGCGATCGACGGCACGTGGCGGCGCGACTGCAAGCTCAATGCGATTTCCGACACCGACGCCATCCTCACGGTGGAAGGCTCGATCCAGGGATTGAACCTGAAGGAATTCTTCCTGCTGCTGTCGTCGACCGGGCTCGCCTATCGCCGTTGCGAGCTGGTGCGCGTCAACGGCGCCGAAATGGACATCCAGTTCCTGCGCGGCAAGAACCGAAAGAAGCGCGGCGCCGCCGGCGGCCGTGACGAGGCAGCGTGATCTCCAAATAGGCCTCGTCATGCGCGCCCCGTCGCCGTTTTCCGAGACGTTGGTTCATATTTGCTAAAACATCCGGACGAATTCGCCGCCCCGGCTTTACGGGGCCTAAGCGCGAGCCGTGTAGCAATTGCTCGTCTCAATCTCAGGATACGGCAATGCCCCGAAGTTCCCTCTCCCCCATCCCGTCAAATCTGCCCGACGTCGCCGAGCGGCGTGCGCTTCAGCTCCTGGTGGTCGACGACGACGCCACGCAGCGCAGCCTGATCACGGTCGCCGCCAGGCAGGCCGGCCATGAAGTCACGGTGGCGCCGTCCGTCGCCGAGGCGATCGAACAGCTCCGCGCCGCCCGCTTCGACTGCGTGACGCTTGATCTCGTGCTGGAGGATGGCGACGGCATCGACGTGCTGCGCGAGATGGCGGCAGCGAAATTCGCAGGCCACGTGATCGTCATCAGCGGTATGGACGGCAAGCGCCGCAGCGCCGCCCGCAGCTTTGCCCGTTCGGTCGGGATTCAGCTCCAGGGCCTGCCGAAGCCGCTCGATCTCGCGGCGCTGCGCATCAGCCTCGCCAATCTCGGCAAGACCGCAATGGGGCTGCCGGCGATCCACACCTGGGGCGGCGTCGCCACCGACGCGATCGTGGAAAGGCACCGCGCCTGAGGCGCGGAGCTGCCATGCGATCGGACGCGGACGCTGCGCCGCGCCGGTCGCGATTCAAGCCGGATTGCCGGATCCAGACAGGCATTGCAGGGCGTGGCCGAGCCCTGCCCGGCAGGCGTTGAGGGCGGCGTTCGCGCTGGCATAACGCGGCGTGACGTCGTCGAGTATGAAGACGTCGGCGGAACCTTCCGGATCGTTGCTGTGTTCTTGATCCATGGCTGCGGCTATCCGGCGCATGCTGGTCTCGATCTGCGCGATCAGCAAGCGAAGGTCGGCGGCGATCAATCGTTGGCTGTCGGCATCGGATGTCGCGACCTGCGGCGGCGTATCGGCCAAATTTAGCATGGATATTCTCCGTCTCCTGCAATTAGGCGCACTGCCGCTACTTGTGCGTTAAGTCTATGTCCCGTACAAATACGGGTGGGCCGAATCCGCGCCGAACGCCATAACGGTTGGCGCGGACGCGAGTCCGTAATGCCAACTGGATGTGGCACATGGCCGAGCAAACCTCTCGTGGTGAAATCTTCGTAGTCGACGACGACCCTGCCGTTCGCGACACTTTGTCGATGGTGTTGAAGGCAGCGGGCTATGAGGTCATCTGTTTTGCGGATGGCGCAGCCCTGCTCTCCGTCGCGCGAAGCCGTACGCCGGCTGCGATCCTGCTCGACGTGCACATTCCCGGAAAGTCGGGCCTCGACATTCTGAAGGAACTGCACGGCGAAGATTATCCGGCGCCGATCTTCATGATCTCCGGGCAGGGCGACATCTCGATGGCGGTGGGTGCCATCAAGAGCGGCGCGCTGGATTTCATCGAAAAGCCGTTCCGCGGCAGCGAGATCGTCGGCCGGCTGGACGAGGCGATCGGAGCCTATGCACGCAGGCAGGCAGAGAGCGTGTCGCCGAAATTCTCTTCGCTGCACTTCCCCGGACGCGAGCCGTTGACGCGGCGTGAACGCGAGGTGCTCGAGCAGTTCGCTTCCGGTGCGTCCAACAAGGAAGCCGGCCGCACGCTCGGCATCAGCCCACGCACCATCGAGGACCACCGCGCCAACATCATGAAGAAGCTCGGTGCGCGCAACGCCGCCGATCTGATCCGCATCGTGATGACCGCGGCGCAGCGCGCGTCGTAGGGTGGGTTCTCTTCTCCTGCCCCGGACGCAGTGCATCACGCAGTGGTGCGCTGCAGAGCCGGGGCCCATCTCTCCAATTTCACCGCGGACAATTTTGGGTCCCGGCTCTGCACAGCAGAGCATAGCGCGTCGAAGACACGCGTGAACGCGCTTATGGCGCTGCGGTGCGTCCGGGACACGAGACTGTCATCCCTGCAGCGCCTTGCGGATCATCCGCGCCAGATCGGATTTGCGATACGGCTTCGCCAGCAGCAGGACGCCTGAATCCAGCCGGCCGTGATGGATGATCGCGTTCTCGGTATAGCCTGACGTGTAGACCACCCTGAGGCCGGGATGCGTCTTCAGCACCTCGTCGGCCAACTGCCGTCCGTTCATCTTGCCCGGCATGATGACGTCGGTGAACAGGAGGTCGAACGGCTTGCCGGTGGCGACGATCGCGAGCGCCTCCGCGGCATTCGCGGCCTGCAAGGTGACGTAGCCGAGCGAATGCAGCTGCGCCAGCACGTAGTCGCGCACCAGCCGGTCGTCCTCGACCACGAGGATCGTCTCGTGTCCGCCCTCGATCGTCGACGGCATCACGCCTTCGCTCTCCGCCGTGGGCGTCTTGCCCGGCGGCAGATACATCTTGATCGTGGTGCCGTGACCTTCCTCGCTGTAGATCTTGATGTGGCCCGCGGACTGCTTGATGAAGCCGTAGACCATCGAGAGCCCGAGCCCGGTGCCCTTGCCCGGTCCCTTCGAGGTGAAGAACGGATCGAACACCCGGGCCAGCATGTTCGCAGGGATGCCGGTGCCGGTGTCGCTCACGGCGATCAGCACGTAATGTCCGGGCCTGATGTCGTTGACGCTGGCATAGACCTCGTCGAGATAGGCGGCGCCCGTCTCGACGATCAGCTTGCCGCCGCCGGGCATGGCGTCGCGGGCATTGAGCGCGAGGTTGAGGATCGCGGTGGTGAGCTGGTTGGGATCGACGATCGCAACGCAGCTCTCGTCCTCGAATACCGATTCGATCTGGATCTGCTCGCCCAGCGTCGGGCGCAACAGCCTTGCGGTGTCGATGATCAGCGAGTTGATGTCGATCTCGCGCGGCTGGAGCGGCTGCTTGCGGGCGAAAGCGAGCAGGTGCTGGGTCAGCTCGGCGCCGCGCCCCGCGGCCTCGTCGATCATCTTCGTGATCGCCACAAGATCCGGCTCATTGGCCACCGCGCCGGCCAAGATCTCGATCGTTCCGGTGATGACGGTGAGGATGTTGTTGAAGTCATGCGCCACGCCGCCGGTGAGCTGGCCGACCGCCTCCATCTTCTCGGCGTGGCGGATGCGCTCCTCGGACGCGATCTTGTCGGTGAGGTCGCGGTAGAACACGTTGAACAGAATGCCTTCGCGGCGTCTCAGCGCCGTGACGCTCAGCTCCGCCTTGAATTCCCCGCCGTCGCGACGACGGACCATGAGCTCGCGGCGCCGGTTGAGCGTCTGGCCGTCCTGGGACTCGAGAAAGCGCGCGAGTCCGGCCTTGACCCTCTCGCGCTCGCTCTCTGCGACGATGAGGTCGACCGCATTCCTGCCCAGCACCTCGTCGCGGCGCCACCCGAACAGCTCTTCGGCCCGCGAGCTCCAGGTCAGGATGGCGCTGCGGTCATCGGTCTGGACGAAGGCGTCGAGCGCGGTCTCGACGATGTTGCGCGCGAGCAGCTCGCTTTCGCGCAAGGACTCTTCCGCGCGCCTCGCCTCGGTCATGTCGCGTCCGACGAAGAAGAAGCGCCTGGCCTGATCGGACCAGTTGCCGAGCCAGGACAGCCAGACCTCGTGTCCGTCCTTGTGGATGCAGCGGGTGTCGGCGAGCTTGGGGTGCCCGCCGCGCCGGAGCGCGCGCATCTCCTCGCGGGATTGATCGAGATGCGCGGGATGGATGAAATCGACGCCGCTGCGGCCGATCATCTCGTCCGGCGGGTAGCCGAGAACGACCTGGCTGCTCGGACTGATCTGCACGATATGGCCCCGCGAATCCATGATCATGATCAGATCTTCCGAGGCGTCGAACAGCTGCCGCCGTTCCTCGATCTGCTGTTGCAGCGCGCGCTCGGTCCGTCGCGCCTCGGTCAGGCTGCGCGCCGTGCCGGACGCGCCGATGATCTCGCCCGAATCGCCCCTGATCGGTGACAGGCTCACCGAGATTTCGACCGGACTGCCGTCCTTGCGCAGGCGCACCGTCTCGAAATGCTCAATCCGCTCGCCCGTCGCAATCCGCCGCAGATAGTCCCTCGCCTCTTCGCGGCGATCGGGCGGCAGGAGGATCGAGGTCGGCTGTCCGACCGCTTCCTCGGCCGTATAGCCGTAGAGGCGCTCGGCCGCCGCATTCCACCCGATGATGATGCCGTCGAGCGTCTGCATGACGATCGAATCGTCGGAGGATTCGACCGCCGCGCTGAACAGCCGTTCGCGGACGGCGAGCTGGTCGCGCGCGGCCTCCGTGCGCCGCCGCTGCTCGACCTCATGCTCCAGCGCTGCCGTCTTCGCCCGCATTTCGTCGATCAGACCGGCAAATGCCCGCGCCAGCACACCGGTCTCGCCGGGGGCGTCGGTTGGAATTCTCATGGAATTGTCCCGGCCAAGCCACTCGACCGCCGCAGTGAGCTGCCCGATCGGCCGGGTCAACGACCGCGCCAGCAGCACGGCCAGCAAGGCCGCGACCAGCACGGCGATGAGGCCGATCGTGATGGTCGTTCTTTCGATGGTGACGGCCGGCGCCATGAAGACGGCGTTGGGCACGACGCGGATGATACCGACCCACTGGTCCTCGGCCAGGATTGCGGGCGCGATCGCGGTCCCGCTCGGCTTGTCGTCACTGCCCGGCACGACGTGGGTCGCACCCAGCGTCGATCCGGTGATTGCAGCGAAATAGGGGAAATCGTCCTGCCAGCGCGTTGGTGTCCCCAGTTGCGAACCGAACTCGCGGGTGCGGTCCGGATGCACGAGATAATCGCCGTTGCGGCCGACGACATAGACCGACTCACCGTTCCGAACCGATATCCTGATACGGTCGAACACCTGGCGCATGTCGACATTGACGACGACGATGCCGAACAGCCGGTGATTGGGCCCAAACAGGGGCGCCGCGACGCGCAACGTCGGAACATAGGGCATCCGAAGCACGCCGTCGTCGACATCCAGATCCACCGGGGAGACGTAGACTTGGTCTTCCGCCAGCTTGATCGCCTCCTGGAAGAAGGAGCGCTCGTCCTTGTTCTGCAAGGCATCGTCGGGAACGGCACGCACCGCTCCGTTCGGGCCGGAGCGGTCGACGCGCAGATATTCGACGCCGTCCGTGCCGATGATGCGGAATTTTGCGTAGGCCGGATTGGCGCCGACGTCGGCTACGAGGCGCGTCAGCAACCGGGCGCGCCAGGTCTTCTCCGAGAGGTGGTCGACCGGATCGATCCCGTTGTTGAAATGGGCATCGATCATGCCGCGCGCGGCGGCACGGGCGCGGAACGTCGCAACGTCGGCGCGGGCGCCATTCGCATGCGCTTCGAGCTGCGAGGCCAGGAGCCGCGATTGGCTCTCGATACGGTCGAGCACGCGCGGCAGGAAGGCTTGCTCCAGGCTGTAATGGCTCAGCCATCCGACGGCGGCGACCGCAATCGCGACCAGCAAGATCATTGCGATGGCCAGCCGGGTCGCGAGGGTCATATCGGCCTTTGCGCCGCGTCGCAAACGGTCCCGAATGTCCTGCTACGCTGCAACATGGATCACCCCGTCCGGCTGCCGGAGCCGGCATCGGGTTGCGATATGAGGCAGCCGTGGACGGCGGCGAGCAGCGCGTCCGGCCGGAACGGCTTCCGCAGACTTGCGACCGCGCCGAGCTTGGTCGCCATCTTCAGAAAGTCCGGCTCGGCATAGGCGTCCGGCGCGGCGGAGCGGCCGGAAATGACGATGATCGGAAGGGCAGGCTGTCGCACCCGGATGTGGCGCATCGTCTCCAGTCCGTCCATGCCGGGCATGAATATGTCGAGGAACAAGAGGTCGAACCGGCTCGTCTCAAACAGCACAAGTCCCTTGTAGCCGTCGCTGGCGACGGTGACGTGATGACCCGCTCTCTCCAGGATCAGCCGGATCGTGATCTGCACGGCCGGATCGTCATCCACAATCAGGATGTTGGCCACGTCAAAACCTCCTGATCGTACGGGAATGTTCCCGGCGACCCAAATCACAGCCTCAAATGCGAAATTGTTGCGCGGATTGCGCCCATCCTGCAAGCACTTCGCGGCCGACACGTCGTCCGCCTCGCGCGATTCCGGCGAAGCCACCATATGCATGCTTACGTGCACATGGAGCCCCTTGGCGCACGCCCGGGTCGTGTCGCGCGCCTAGTCGGTCAGGTATTCGGGATGGTGGCTCCGGATCTTGTCCAGCTCGCTGAGCGTGCCCGACAGGTGCTTGCGCAGATGCTGTTGCGCCGCATCGGCGTCTCCGGCTTCGATGGCGCGCGTGATCAGCTTGTGATGGCGGACGATGTTCTGGGCCTTGCCGGGCGAGGGCAGATGCAGCCGGCGCAGCCGGTCGATATGTCCGCTGCTTCTGCGCACCAGCGTCCACAAATCTTGCTTTCCGGCGGCGGCGTAGAGCTGGGCGTGGAAGTCGTTGTCCCCGGTCATGAAGGCCTCGAAGTCGCCGGCCTTGGCAAATTGCTGTTGCAGCGCGATGGCGTGATCCAGGCGGACCACGAGCGCCGCGTCCCGGCTGGCGGCGAGCAGGCGGACAATCTCCAGCTCCAGTGCCTGACGCAGGAAATGCGCCTGCTCGGCGCGGCTGATGTCGATCCGGCTGACGACAGTCGCGTGCTGCGGGAAGACGTCGACCAGGCCCTCTTCCTCGAGCCGCATCAGGGCATCGCGCACCGGTGTCGAGCTGACGCCGAACTGGCCGGCAAGCTCGGCGCGTGAGAGGGGCGCGCCCGGCGGCAGCTCAAGGGCGATGATCGCATTGCGCAGCCGCTCGAACACCTGCGGCGCGGCCTGTCGGGCGCGATCGAGCCGGGCGGCAGGTCTCGAAGCGGTTTTTGCGGCCGCGCGCGGCGCGGAGTGGGCTGCTTCCATGTCGGGTCCCGCGGGCTTGCCTTTGATGCACTAATATATTAGTGCATCAGCAGGGTCAACGCGGGCTCGCGCCTACCCGGAGGAAACACACAACAATGATCAAGCAACTTCGTAGCAAGCTTGCGGCTGCCGCCCTGATCGCCGCAACCGCTCTCTCGGTATCCGCGGCCCATGCGCAGCAGAAGTCCGAGATCTCGCTGTCGCGCCAGCCCGGCATTTTCTACATGCCGAGCCATATCATGGAAAAGCAGAAGCTGATCGAGAAGCACGCGGCCGCTCTCGGCGTATCAGGCGTCACCACCAAATGGATCACCTTCTCCGGTGGCGGCGCGCAGACCGATGCGCTGCTCGCCGGCGGCGTCGACATCCTCAACACCGGCACCGGCAATCTCTTGCTGCTGTGGGACCGCACTCGCGGCGGCGTGAAGGGCATCGTCGCGACCTCGGCGCAGCCGATGACGCTGATCAGCCGCGACGCCAACATCAAGTCGATCAAGGATTTTGGGCCCAGCGACAAGATCGCGGTGCCGACGGTGAAGGTTTCCACGCAGGCGATCGTGCTGCAGATCGCGGCCGCCGAGGCCTTCGGCGCCGACCAATGGTCGAAGCTGGACGCCAACACCGTGCAGCTCGGCCATCCCGATGCCTATGCGGCGCTGTCCAATCCCAAGCACGAGGTGCACACCCACTTCTCGATCCCGCCCTTCACTTTCCTGGAGCTGAAGAACGTGCCGGGCGCGCATGTCGTGCTGAACTCGCCTGACGTGATGGGCGGCCCGCTGAGCCAGGCCCAGTTCTTCACCACGACGAAATTCGCCGACGCCAATCCGAAAATCATTCAGGCCGTGCGCGATGCCACCAAGGAGGCGCAGGATCTGATCCGCAGCGACACCAAGCAGGCGGTCGAGATCTACAAGGAGATCACCGGCGACAAGACCTCGGTGGAAGAACTGCTCGATCTCCTGAAGGAGCCGGGCATGATGGAGTGGAATCTCGAGCCGCAGGGCACGATGAAGTTCGCGGCGCATCTGTTCAAGACCGGTACGCTGAAGAACCAGCCCAAGGCCTGGACCGACTATTATCTCCCCGTCGCGCACGACCTGAAAGGCAACTGATGGCGCTGCTCGATGTCAGCTCAGTGACGCTGCGCTACAAGACCTCCAGCGCCGTCGTCACCGCCACCGAAAGGGTAAGCTTCACCGTCGACAAGTCCGACCGCTTCGTGCTGCTCGGGCCGTCCGGCTGCGGCAAGTCGACCCTGCTCAAGGCGGTCGGCGGCTACATGAGCCCGAGCGAGGGCCGCATGACCATCAACGATCGCGAGATCCATGGTCCGGGCGCCGACCGCATGATGATCTTCCAGGAGTTCGATCAGCTCCTGCCCTGGAAGAGCGTGCTCGCGAACGTGATGTTTCCGCTGCTGACCGCGCGAAAGCTGTCGCGCAAGGACGCTGAGCTGCGGGCGCGGGCCTATATCGAGAAGGTCGGCCTCACCCGCGTCGTCGATGCCTATCCGCACACGCTCTCCGGCGGCATGAAGCAGCGCGTTGCGATTGCGCGCGGCATGGCGATGGAGCCGGACATCCTGCTGATGGACGAGCCGTTCGCCGCGCTCGACGCGCTGACGCGGCGCACCTGCCAGGACGAGCTGCTTCAGCTTTGGAGCGAGACCAAATTCACCGTGCTGTTCGTGACGCATTCGATCGCGGAAGCGATCCGTATCGGCAACCGCATCCTGCTGCTGTCGCCGCATCCCGGCCGGGTCAAGGCCGAGGTGATCGACGTCGACAAGGTCGGCAACGACGACGGCAGCGCCGGCCGGCTGGAGAAGGAGATCCACGATCTCCTGTTCGCCGGCGAAGCCACGGCGCATTGAGGGAATAGCTGATGGGCGAAGCAAGGATATTGCTGCGTGACGCGCCGGTCGCCGCGACCGGTGCGAGCGAGGTCGAGCGCAAGCTGAGCGTGCTTGAGCTGCTCTGGAACGACGGCTTTGTCCGCAAGACCGTCATCATCCTGTTCCTCGCGGCGGTCTGGGAGGCCTACGGCCTCTATCTCGATAATCCCCTGCTGTTCCCGACGCTGCACGACACGATCGCCACGCTCTACGATCGCGTCAAGGACGGCACCATACCGATGCGGGCCTGGACCTCGCTGAAGGTCCTGTTCATGGGCTATTCGGCCGGCATCGTGCTCGCCGCAATCTTCACGATCCTCGCCATCTCGACACGCATCGGCACCGATTTCCTCGAAACGGTGACGGCGATGTTCAACCCGCTGCCGGCGATCGCGCTGCTGCCGCTGGCGCTGATCTGGTTCGGGCTCGGCAATGGCAGCCTCGTCTTCGTGCTGATCCATTCGGTGCTGTGGCCGGTCGCGCTCAACACCCATTCCGGCTTCAAGAGCGTGTCCAACACGCTGCGTATGGTCGGGCGCAACTACGGCCTGCGCGGGCTGCCTTACGTGGCCAAGATCCTCATCCCCGCGGCCTTCGGCTCGATCCTCACCGGCCTCAAGATCGGCTGGGCCTTTGCCTGGCGCACCCTGATCGCAGCCGAGCTGGTGTTCGGCGTGTCCTCGGGGCAGGGCGGGCTCGGCTGGTTCATCTTCGAGAACCGTAACCTCCTCGACATACCTGCGGTCTTCGCAGGCCTCTTGACGGTGATTATCATCGGGCTCTTTGTCGAGAACCTGATCTTCCGCGCCATCGAGCGGAACACCGTCCAGAAATGGGGCACCCAATCATGACCAAGAAGAAAATCACGCCCGACCAGCTCCGCAGCGCGCGCTGGTTCGCGCCCGACGATCTCCGCTCGTTCGGACACCGGTCCCGAACCATGCAGATGGGGTACGCCCCGGAGGAGTGGAAGGATCGCCCGATCATCGCAATCCTCAACACCTGGTCGGACGCGCAGCCCTGCCACATGCACTTCAAGTCGCGCGTCGACGACGTCAAGCGCGGCATCCTGATGGCCGGCGGCCTGCCGCTGGAGCTGCCGGCGCTGTCGCTGTCGGAATCGCTGCTCAAGCCGACCACCATGCTTTACCGCAATCTGCTCGCCATGGACGCCGAGGAGCTGCTGCGCAGCCACCCCGTTGACGGCGTGGTGCTGATGGGCGGCTGCGACAAGACCACGCCGGCGCTGCTGCTGGGCGCGACCTCGATGAACATCCCGGCGATCTACCTGCCGGCCGGTCCGATGCTGCGCGGCAACTGGAAGGGCAAGACGCTCGGCTCCGGCTCCGATGGCTGGAAATATTGGGACGAGCGGCGCGCCGGCAAAATCTCCGACAAGGATTGGCTCGATATCGAAGCCGGCATTGCGCGGAGCTACGGCACCTGCATGACCATGGGCACGGCCTCGACCATGACGGCGATTGCGGAAGCGATCGGCATGACGCTGCCGGGCGCCTCCTCGATTCCGGCCGCCGACGCCAACCACATCCGCATGGCCAGTGAGTGCGGCCGCCGCATCGTCGAGATGGTGTGGGAAGATCTGACGCCGAAGACGATCCAGACCCGCAAAGCGTTCGAGAATGCGGTCGCGGTTGCCATGGCGATGGGCTGCTCGACCAATGCGATCATCCATCTGATCGCGCAGGCCCGCCGCGCTGGCCTCGACATCGGCCTCGACGATTTCGAGAAGGCGAGCCGCAAGGTGCCCGTGATCGCCAACGTCCGCCCAAGCGGCGATGCCTATCTGATGGAAGACTTCTTCTATGCCGGCGGCCTGCCGGCGTTGATGGGCCAGATCAAGCCGCATCTGCATCTCGACTGCATCACCGTCACCGGCCAGACGCTCGGCGAAAACATCGCTCACGCGGAAGTCCACAATGACGACGTGATCCGCTCCATCGACAATCCCATCTACAAGGAAGGCGCGCTCGCCGTGCTCAAGGGCAATCTCGCCCCCGACGGCTGCGTCATCAAGCCGAGTGCCTGCGCGCCGCGCTTCCTCAAGCATACCGGGCCGGCGCTGGTGTTCGACGATTACCCGTCGATGAAGAAGGCGGTCGACGATCCCAACCTCGACGTCACCGAGGACCACATTCTGATCCTGCGCAACGCGGGGCCGCAAGGAGGGCCGGGCATGCCGGAATGGGGCATGCTGCCGATCCCGACCAAGCTGGTGAAGCAGGGCGTGCGCGACATGGTGCGCATCTCGGACGCGCGCATGAGCGGCACCAGCTACGGTGCCTGCATTCTGCACGTTTCGCCCGAGTCCTATATCGGCGGCCCGCTGGCGCTGGTGCAGAACGGCGATCGCATCACGCTCGACGTCGCCGCGCGCACCATCAATCTCGACGTCCCCGAAGCCGAGCTCGAAAAGCGCCGCGCCGCCTGGAAGCAGCCCGAGCGTCGCTTCGAGCGCGGCTATGGCTGGATGTTCACCAAGCATATCAAGCAGGCCAATGACGGCTGCGACTTCGACTTCCTGGAGACCGATTTCGGTGCGCCGATCGGCGAGCCGTCGATTTATTGACCGTTGTTCCGGGGCGCGCGCAGCGCGAGCCCGGAACCCATTTCACCGCGTTGCGTGCGGCCCGATGGATTCCGGGCTCGCCGCTGCGCGGCGCCCCGGAATGACGACCATGAGAGAGTTGGACCAATGACAAAACTTTCCGAAGCCACCCGCAACAAGCTCAAATCCGTCTCCACCGCCACCGTCGCCACCGCGCTGTTCAAGCGCGGCCTGCGCATCCAGATGATCCAGGACGTGCATCCGCTCGGCGCCGATCAGCCGACCATGGTCGGCGAGGCCTTCACGCTGCGCTACATGCCGGCGCGCGAGGATCTCAACACCATCGATGTGTTCAAGGATCGCTCGCATCCGCAGCGCAAGGCGGTCGAGGATTGTCCGCCCGGCAGCGTGCTGGTGATGGACAGCCGCAAGGACGCGCGCGCGGCCTCTGCCGGCGCGATCCTGGTGACGCGTTTGATGAAGCGCGGCGTTGCCGGCGTCGTCACGGACGGCGGCTTTCGCGATTCCGCCGAGATCGCAAAGCTCGGCATTCCCGCCTACCACCACCGCCCGAGCGCGCCGACCAACCTCACGCTGCACCAGGCGATCGAGATCAACGTGCCGATCGGCTGCGGCGACGCGCCGGTGTTTCCCGGCGACGTCATCCTCGGCGACAGCGACGGCGTGATCGTGATCCCCGCGCATCTCGCCGACGAGATCGCCAACGAGACCTTTGAGATGACGGCGTTCGAGGATTTTGTCACCGAGGAGGTCGGCCGAGGCCGCGGCATCTTCGGCCTCTATCCCGCCACCGATCCGCAGACGCTCACCGATTTTGCGGAATGGCGGAAGAAGAACGGCCGCTAGAAGCGTCCGCGATCCCGATATTGCATGTCGAGAAACAGGCCGGCGTAACGCAAGCGCCGGCCTCAATTTAACCAGGGGAGGAACTCCAATGAATCTGACACGACGCAATCTCTTGGCCGGCGCTGGTGCGGCCGCAGCTTCCACATATCTCGCCCGCGCCGCCGGCGCCCAATCGTTCCCGTTCACGCCCAACCAGCGCTACCCCGATCCCGCGGTCCAGATCCTCGATCCCAGCTTTGGAAAATACCGGCTCTATTCCTCGACGGTGGAGCAGGTCGCGACCGGCATGCGCTGGGCCGAAGGTCCTGCCTATTTTCCCGAGGGCGGTTATCTGCTGTTCTCGGACATTCCCAACAACAGGATCATGAAGTTCGACGAGAAGAGCGGTCAGACCAGCGTGTTCCGCGCCAACGCCAATTACGCCAATGGCAATGCGCGCGACCGCCAGGGACGCCTCGTCACCTGCGAGCACTCCGTCACCCGCCGCATCACCCGCACCGAGAAGGACGGCAAGATCACCGTGCTCGCCGACAAGTTCGAGGGCAAGCGGCTGAACGCGCCGAACGACATCGTGGTGAAGTCCGACGACAGCATCTGGTTCACCGATCCGCTGTTCGGCATCAATGGCGAGTGGGAAGGCAAGAAGGAGAAGGCCGAGCAGGCCACCACCAACGTCTACCGCATTGCCAAGGACGGCAAGGTCAGCGCTGTCCTCACCGACCTCGTCAATCCGAACGGGCTCGCCTTCTCGCCGGACGAGAAGAAGCTCTACATCGTCGAATGGAAGGGTACGCCCAACCGCAGCATCTGGAGCTACAATGTCGGCGACGACGGCTCGCTCAGTGGCAAGACCAAGCTGATCGACGCCGCCGACCAGGCCTCGCTCGACGGTTTCCGCGTCGATCGCGACGGCAATCTCTGGTGCGGCTGGGGCTCCAACGGCGCGCTGCAGTCCGAGCCCACCGATGTCGGCGGCCGCAGAGTCTTTCAGCTCAAGGGCAAGTCCGAGGATCTCGACGGCGTGATGGTGTTCAACCCTGAAGGCAAGCCGCTCGCCTTCATCAAGCTGCCCGAACGCTGCGCCAATCTCTGCTTCGGCGGCCTGAAGAACAATCGCCTCTACATGGCCAGCAGCCACTCGGTGTATGCGCTCTATGTCGAGGCGCACGGCGCGGTGTGAGGCAGAGGTGACCAGCTAAGCTGCCGTAGGGTGGGCAAAGCGAAGCGTGCCCACCGCTCGCGTCACAATCGCAGAAAGATGGTGGGCACGGCGCGACGCGCCTTTGCCCACCCTACAAGACTGCTGGCCCGTAGCCCGGATTTCGCTGCGCTCCATCCGGGCTACAAGGGGCTACACTCCGGCCTCCGCCATCCCGGCCGCCCACAGCGCGAACGCATAGACGATCGCGACTTCGTCGAGCCGGTCGAAGCGCCCCGAGGCGCCGCCATGGCCGGCGCCCATGTTGGTGCGGAGTAACACCGGGCCGCCACTGCTCATGGTCGCGCGCAGGCGCGCGATCCATTTGGCGGGCTCCCAATAGGTGACGCGCGGATCGGTCAAGCCGCCCATCGCCAGGATCGCCGGATAGTCTTTCGCCGCGACATTGTCGTACGGCGAGTAGGACAGGATGGTACGAAAATCCTTTTCGCTTTCGATCGGGTTGCCCCATTCCGGCCATTCCGGCGGCGTCAGCGGCAGCGTGTCGTCGAGCATGGTGTTGAGCACGTCGACGAACGGCACCTCGGCAACGATGCCGGCGAACAGCTCACCGGCGCGGTTGGCGACCGCGCCCATCAGCATGCCGCCCGCCGAGCCGCCATGCCCGACGATGCGCTTTGCGCTGGTGTATTTCGCCTCGGTCAGCGCCCGCGCGCTGGCGGCGAAATCGTCGAACGAGTTGGTCTTCTTCTCGCGCTTGCCGTCGAGATACCAGCCCCAGCCCTTGTCGGCGCCGCCGCGGATGTGGGCGATGGCGTAGACAAAACCGCGGTCGACCAGCGACAGGCGGTTGGCGTTGAACGAGGCCGGCATCGCCATGCCATAGGAGCCGTAGCCGTAGAGCAGCAGCGGCGCCGAACCGTCGAGCTTCAGGCCGCGGCGATAGAGGATCGAGACCGGCACCTCGGCGCCGTCATGCGCCTTCGCCATGATGCGCGTGGTGACATAGTCGGCCGCATCGTGGCCGGACGGAATCTCCTGGCGCTTGCGTAAGGTCCGCGTGCGCTTGACCATGTCGTAATCATAGACTTCCGACGGCGTCGTCATCGACGAATAGGCGAAGCGCAAATTCGTCGTCTCGAATTCGTAGGAGCCCATCGTGTCGAGCGAATAGGCAGCCTCGTCGAAGGCGATGGCGTGCTCGTCCCTGGTCGTGAGATCGCGGATCACGATCGACGGCAGCGCATTGGCGCGCTCCAGCCGCACCAGATGGCCGGCATAGAGATCGAGGTCGATGATGTAGATGCCGGGACGGTACGGGATCAGATCGCGCCAGTTCTTGCGCTCGGGCTGGCAAAGCGGCGCCGTGACGATCTTGAAGTCGATGGCGTCGTCGGCATTGGTGAGGATGAAGAGCTCGTCGCCGCGGTCGGCCAGCGAATATTGCACGCCGTCCTCGCGCGCTGCGACGAGGCGCGGCGGCGCTTCGGAGTGGGCGAGATCGATCAGCCGCTGCTCCGAGGTCTCGTGGTCGCCGCCCGCGATCACGCAGAAGCGGCCGCTGGTGCTCTCGTGCAGATGGGTGAACCAGCCGGAATCCTGCTCCTCATAGACCAGCGTATCGTCGGCCTGTTTGGTGCCGAGCTTATGCCGCCACACCTGCATCGGCCGGTGATTGTCGTCGAGCTTCACATAGAAGAAGCTCTTGCAATCCTTGCTCCAGACGATGCCGCCATCGGTCTCCTCGACCAAATCGTCAAGATCCTTGCCCGTGGCCCAGTCGCGGACGCGGATGGAAAAATACTCCGAGCCCTTGGTGTCCGCGCTCCAGGCTTGCAGCTTGTGATCGTTCGAGTGACGGCTGCCACCGAACTTGAAATATTTGTGGTCCTTTGCGAGCGCATCGCCGTCGAGCACGATATGGCCCTCGCCACCGTCGCGCGGCATGCGGCCGAACAGTTCGTGCTGGCCGCCCTCGCGGAACCGGCGGAAATAGGCGAACGGGCCGTCGGGCGAGGGCACGCTGGAATCGTCCTCCTTGATCCGCCCGCGCATCTCGCGCACCAGCGTTTTCTGAAGGGGCGAGGTGTGGCCGAGCAGGCTCTCGGTGTAGACGTTTTCCTCGTCGAGATATTTGCGGATGTCGGGATCGAGCACGGCGGGATCGCGCAGCACCTCCTGCCATTTCTCGTCCTTCAGCCAGGCATAGTCGTCGGTCACGGCGATCCCGTGCCGCGTGAAGGACTGAGGTCGGCGTGGGGCGACGGGGGGCTTGGAAGGTGTCTTGGCTTGGGTCACTCGGTCCTCGTTCAACTGCGTGTTCCACCTTATATCGTCCCGATTCCGCGAATTGCCAGCGCCGCTGCGCCAGGGACTGCGCCAAGGCCAAGGACTGCGCCAAGTCGCCGGGTTGTTGATCGCCCCCTTGTATGCTTAAGGGTCGATATCCCGCCGCCGGTCCAGCCTGATGCTGTTCAATTCCTACCCGTTCATCCTGCTGTTCCTGCCGGCCGTGCTGGCCGGCTATTTCTGGCTGGGGCGGCGCAGCAATCTGACCCCGGTGATCTGGCTGGCGCTGGCCTCGCTCGCCTTCTACGCCATCGGCAACTGGCAGTTCGTAGCTCTGCTGCTGCTATCGATCGCCTTCAATTACGGTGTCGGCTATCTCCTGATCGCGGCGGAGCTCATCCCAATGCAACGGAAGGCGGCGCTCGCATTTGGCGTCGTCGGCGACCTCCTCGTGCTCGGCATCTTCAAATATGCCGGCTTTGTCACCGAGAACATCAATGCGCTGGCAGGTACGCATGTCGCGGTCCACATCCTGCTGCCGGTCGGCATCTCCTTCTACACCTTCACCCAGATCGCGTTCCTGGTGGATGCGTATCGTGGCCAAGTCGCGCATTACGCCTTGCCGCACTATGCGCTGTTCGTGACATACTTTCCGCATCTGATCGCGGGGCCGATCCTCCACCACAAGGACATGATCCCGCAATTCGAGCAGAAGGAGTCGAAACTCCCGCATGCGCATCTGATGCTGTGCGGCGTCATCATCTTCGCCATCGGCCTGTTCAAGAAGACCTGCCTTGCCGACGGCATCCAGCCGCTGGTCGCGCTCGCTTTCGAGGCGCGCTCGCCGAGTTTCGACCAGTCCTGGCTCGGCGCGCTCGCCTACACGTTCCAGCTCTATTTCGACTTCTCCGGCTATTCCGACATGGCGATCGGGATATCGCTGATGTTCGGCATCTTCCTGCCGGTGAATTTCAACTCACCCTACAAGGCCACCAGCATCGTCGAGTTCTGGCGTCGCTGGCACATGACCTTGTCGCAGTTCTTGCGCGATTATCTCTACATCTCGCTCGGGGGCAATCGCCGCGGCCGCGTGCTGCGCTACGTCAACCTGATGATCACGATGCTGCTCGGCGGCCTCTGGCACGGCGCGGCCTGGACTTTTGTCGTTTGGGGCGCGCTGCACGGTGCTTATCTCTGCGTCAATCACGCTTTCAGCGCGCTGGTGCCGAACGTTCCGACGTTGCTTGCGCGCCCGGTCCGCGTCGCCGGTGCCGCGCTGACTTTCCTCGCCGTCGTCGTGGCCTGGGTTTTCTTCCGCGCCGAGAGTGTTGCGTGGGCGCTGCGCATCCTCCATGCGATGGCCGATCCCTCGAATATCGTCTTCGGCCGCGAGGAGATCGCCGCCTCGGTGCTGGTGTCGATCTACGCCGCGCTGGTGTGGCTGACGCCGAGCACGCAGGCGATCATGGGATACGATCATGACAATCGCCGGGTCGGTGAGGCCTTGCGGGCAGGGCGCATGCGGCCGCTGTTCCTTTATGGCGCGTCGCTGGTGCTGGCGTTCGGCATCCTCGGCATCCAGAGCCACAGCGAATTCATCTATTTCCGGTTCTGATGCGAGGCACGTTCAAACATTTCAGGCGCCTTCTCCTCGCAAGCATCGCGTGCATGCTGGGCGCGGCGGCACTCACCTACGTCGTCGACCCCCTGCAACTGTTTCGCCCGTCGCGTCTCGTGGCGGCCTTCTACTCCGACGATACACGCGTGCAGAATGCCGGGCTGATCCGCAGCCAGTCGTTCGACACCGCCTTCATGGGCACCTCGCTCGCGATTCATTTCCGCCAGAGCGACATCGATCGCGCGCTTGGCGTGCGTTCGCTCAAGCTGGCGATGACCGGGTCCAATTCGCGCCAGCAGAGCTTTGTGCTGGAGCAGGCGATCGCCCACGGCGCCCGGCGCGTGATCTGGGAGATGGACGATTTTATCTTTGTCGATGCGGCCGATATCGAGGCCGATCCCTATCTCTCCGTTGATCTCTACCGCAGGACAACGAAGGGGATCGCGTCCTATCTGTTCAGCGCGGCGATGGCGAAGGAGTCCCTGTTCGCGCTGCTGCGGTCGCTTCCGCCGCTGCGAGAGCCGCTGACCCTGGCGGCGCCTTTTCTGCCCGTCAAGTTCGCGCTGTCCGATCTCGACGACGTCTATGCGCTGCCGCGGGATTTCGATGTCGCGCGTGACTACAATGCGAGGAAGACGCTTGCCTCGTTCGCCTACATCACCAGTCCCGTGCGCAGCCGCTTCCTCGGCGAAGGCTATGGCTACGACGCCATGGTCCGGCATTTCGAGCGCGACGCCGTCGGCCTGATCACGCGTCATCCGGACGTAACCTTCGACATCTACTTCCCGCCCTATTCGATCCTGCAATTCGTCGCGATGCGCGATGCATCGCCTGCGACGCTGAAGACCGTCACGGATCTCACGGCGCGCATCGCCGAGCGGTTCACGCAGCTTCCGAATGTGCGTCTCTACGATTTCCGGGCGATCAAGGAAGTGACGCACGATCTAGGCAATTACGGCGACGTCATCCACCACTCGCCGATGGTGGATGCGAAGGTGTTGAAGTGGCTGGCGAGTGGGGAGTATCGGGTGGATCCGAAGGCGCCGCTCGCGTCGCTCAATGAGCTGAAGGCGCAAGTCGAAGCGCATCGTGTCGAGCGCTGATCGTCCCCTCCCCTTGTGGGAGAGGGTGGCTCGCCGCGTAGCGGTGAGACGGGTGAGGGGTATCTATCGGCGACGCCATCTCGCAACTGATTTCGCTGAGACAACCCCTCATCCGGCGCCATAGCCGAAGCTTCGCTTCGGCGTTCCTAAGAACGGCGGCCGAAGGCCGCCTATGCCACCTTCTCCCACAAGGGGAGAAGGAAGAAAGAATCAAAGCTTTCGCCGGGACGAAAGAGAATTACACCGCCACCTCTTCGCCGAGATACGACACCGCCGCTTCCAGCCCGCCCTTGCCATGCGGGATCTTCAGCGCGTTCAGCGCGACCTCGACCACCCCGAGCGTGCCGAGCAGCATCGGCGCGTTGACATGGCCCATATGGGCGATACGGAAGGCCTGGCCCGAGAGGTCGCCGATACCGGTGCCGAGCACGACGCCGCACTTGTCCTTGCAATAGCGTTGCAGCACCGCCGGATCGTGGCCGTTGCTCATGGTCACCGTGGTCACGGTGTTGGAGCGCTCGCTGGCCTCCGCAACGTTGAAGCCGAGCACCTGGCCTTCCGTCCATACGGAGACCGCGCGGCGTGCGGCTTCGCCGAGCAGGCTGTGGCGGCGGAAGGCGTTCTCCAGACCTTCCTCGTGCAGGAGGTCGATCGCCTGACGCAGCGCGAACAGCAAATGCACCGGCGCGGTGCCGGCGTATTTGCGATAGTTCTCGGTGCCTTCGCGCTCGCTCCAGCTCCAATAGGGCGTCGCCATGTTCGCTTTCTTGTGCACCTCGAGCGCGCGCGCATTGGCGGAGACGAAACCGAGGCCGGGCGGCGTCATCAAGCCCTTCTGCGAGCCGGACATCGCGACGTCGACGCCCCATTTGTCCATCTCGAACGGCATGCAGCCGAGCGATGCCACGGTGTCGACCATGTACAGCGCGGGATGGCCGGCCGCCTTGATCGCCTTGCCGATCGCCTCGATGTCGTTCTGCACGCCCGACGCCGTATCGACCTGGACGACGACGACGGCCTTGATCTTGTGCTCCTTGTCGCGGCGCAGGCGCTCCTCGACTTCACTCGGCCGCACCGCGCGGCGCCAGTCGCCCTTGAGCACCTCGACCTCGGCGCCCATCAAGGCTGCCGCATTGCCCCAGCCGATCGCGAAGCGTCCGCTCTCCAGCACCAGCACCTTGTCGCCGCGCGACAAAACGTTGCTCAGAGCGGCTTCCCAGGCACCGTGACCGTTGGCGATGTAGATGTAGGACTTGCCCTTGGTCGCGAACAGATTCGAGATGTCGCGGAGCAGGCTTTCGGTCAGGTCGAGCATCTCCCTGGAGTAGATGTCGATGGCCGGACGATGCATCGCCCGCAGCACCTCGTCGGGCATCGTGGTGGGCCCGGGGATGGCCAGAAATTCCCGGCCCGCGCGAACGGTCATTGCTGTTGGTCCTTGTTGCTTGAGAACAGGCTGGTGGGTTGCTGATTCACATTTTACGCGCCGTGGAAGCCCAAGAAAAGCACGCAAAACGCAGGTCTGGGGTGGTTTTTGTTTCGAGCATGGTCTTGTCGGAAAACCGCCTCACACGTTTCCGGACCATGCACTCATCTCTTGGTCTCGCGGCAGCCGGCGGCTTCGGCCTCTTCCACCGAGCAGAACCAGCGGGTGCCCTTGCTGATCTTCATCTTGATCTGGGTGTACCAGCGGCTGGTCGGCTGGTGATAGATGCACTCGCCGGCGGTGTTGACGTTGCCCTTGATGGTGCAGTCCGGCGAGGGCGCGACCGGCCCGGAGGCCGATGCGAGCAGCACCGCATGCGCGCCCTCGGGCGGCTTGGTCGCGCCCAGGATGGCGGTCTTCTTGTTGCGGACGCGCCAGTCCCACGGCGCGATGAAGGCGCCCTGCCACATGCCGGCCTTTGCCTCGCGCGCGGCCGCCTCGTCGGGTTCGTAGTCGCGCGAGAGGCGGGTGTAGGCCAGTGCCCAGCCGCTGCGCACCAGCCATTTCTGGATGTCCTCGCCGCCGACCTCGCAGCGCGCCACGGTGCGGCCGCGCCGGTCGATCGCGCGGGCGTGGCAGACCCAGCTCTTGCCTTCGGTGTATTTGGCGAGCTCGTCGCGCGCCGCGATGCCGCAGGTCCAGCGCTCGGTTTTTGTATTGAGGCAGAGCTGGTCGACCGCTGGCGCGTCGATGCCGCCGAGCCGGACCCGCGTGTTCCCGATCAGGACGGCGTCGCCGGCGCGGACTTTTGCCGTACCGGTGATGTCGGCGGCCTCGGCCAGCGACGGAAGTGCGAGCAAAGACAGCGCAATCAGGAATTTCCGCAACATGCCGGTCCGCGTGTAATGAAAATCTCGATAGACCCCGCAATTGTGGTCGGCTTTTGGCCGCCCGGCCAGCGCCTGCCCAACGATTGAGCTTTCAACTTCCCGTCATTGTGGCGGGGCTTCGCTTACCCTCCCCTTGCGGGGCCCTGGAGGGGGAGGGTCGATCGCGCGTAGCGCGAGCGGGGTGGGGTGACGGTCTCTCCGCGACGAACAGTGCCCGAGTGGAGAGATCACCCCACCCCGGAGGGTAAGAGACATCTCACCCCCGCGCCATCGCCCGCTTCGCCACCGCCAGCCCCATCAGCACGAAGGCTGACGTCACCTCCGGACCACCCACCAGAATCCGCGTCGGCGTCTTCATCTTGTTCCATTCATACGCGCGGAACGGGCCGCGGCGGCCGCCTTCGCCCAAGCCAGCGACGATGACGTTCAGCGCCGGTGCAAACGCGCGCGGGTCGGCGCCGAGATGGCCGAGTGCGATCAGCGCCAGCGCCGCGTCGAACACGTTCATCTCCGCGGCCATCAGCTCGCCCTTGACGTAGGAGAGCACGCGGTGGCGGATGAAATCGAAATCGCCGTCCGGATCGATCGCGGCCTGCGCCTCCAGCGGCAGCGCCAGGAAGGCGGCATAGCAGCGGCCGAAATAGGCGCTGTAGAGCTCAGGCAGGTAATAGATGTGCGAGCGTGGATTGGCGAAGGCGCCGCTGGCCGCCAACCGCTTCTGGAAGCCGATGATGCGATGCACGGTGGCGAGCCGCGCCGGCGTCTCCAGGATCTTCCAGCGCGCGAGGTTGCGAAAGCTGACCTCGAGAATGTCGAGATTGAGCGTCGGATCGAGATCATTGCCATAGGGCCGCTCGCCCTTGAGGTTGTCGATCCAGGTCGCGACGCCGCCCTCGTAGTCGATATTGTCGTTGAGCGGCACGGTCACGCGCGGCGCGTTGACGCCTGCGCGCACCTGGTAGCCGCTATAGAAGTCGAGCAGCGGCTGGTCGATGATCGGATCGGTGCAGCCGGCTTGCGTCGCTGCCGAGATCGAGCACGCCGTGGTGTCGCAATCCGGCACGTAGACGCCGAAGCCGAGGTCCTGCTTGATCTGGGCGAAGTAGCGGGAGAAGCGCGGATGCGGCGCGGGCGCCAGCGCGGTGATGACGTTGAACCGTGCGCCGTCGATGCCCTCGACCTCTTCGCGGCTGATGTTGACGCAGAAATCGACCATGTCGGCGATCGCGCGCTCGGCCGCAATCTTGTCGGCGGGCGAGGCGAGCCCGGTCTCGACATAGCTCAGCAGCGCCTCGATGAAGAACGCGTCGTAATAGGCCGAGCGGTGTCGGATCTGCACCGGCTCCCACATCGGCTCGGCAATGCCGCGCCAGGGCGGATTGACGACGGCGGCTGCCGGCGAGCGCGCGATGAAAACGCGGGCGAGGTTGAACAGCAGCGAGGAATTCTTGTAGCCGCGCGCGTTCAGCCCGGTGAGCGCCATGATCAGCTCGCGCCCGCGGAAGTCAGGATCGCCGATCAGGTTGAACGCGGCATAGGTCGGCAGGAAGCCGTTCTTGCGGTACGAGCCGAGCAGATGCTGCGCGCAGTCGCGGATCACGCTGTCGATCTGCCCCTGCGGCGGCGCGGAACCGGTGAACATCGCCGGCGGCGGCTTGGGATGATCGAGCGCGATGCTGTCGACGAGACCGGCGACGGGCTGGCCGACCGCCGCCCAATCAGGCTCGGCTTCGTCGCGCGCGCGGGCGAGCGCCGCCCGGAGCCGGGTCAGCTTCGCTTCGTCACGCAGCTCTGGCACGCCCGCGCGTCGCAGCAGTATCCGCAATGCGGGATTGCCGAGCGCGGTCTTGTAGAACTTGGCCAGATGCGGATCGCCGCTGGCAGGGCCCGACAATACGGGATCGCAGACGTCGTAAAGCGAGGGGCCGTCTTTCTGCGCCGTCAGCGCACGGCAGGCGGCGCCGGCAAAATAATGAAAGCTCATGAAATACCTGGTCGCGGGGGCTTGGCCAGAGGCCGGCCGGCACGCTCCCATCTGCGCACCACCCCCTCCAAGTCTTTGAAAAAGCTACCCGGATTCGCGGGAAATACAAATGTGATGGTGGTCACGGAAAAATCCGGCACGGAAGCTGCACGATTAAGGCGGTTACAAGGGGCCGGCGATGAAAAACGTGCAAATTCCGCTCGGAGGATTAACCAATATATTCAGGTACTTAGTTCAAATTTTGGGTGATCTATTGCCGGGGAGGCGATATCCGGTTAAGGCTTTGTTTGGTGCGGCGCCGCAAATTGCGCGCAATTCGGGGGCACATCCCCGGCCAATCCCTCAAACCTGAAGACGCTATCGCGCTACTCAAACAGTGTGCGCGCGCTTGGCTGGTCTTTGGCACTGACAGGAATGAAGCGAGATGAATGTAAGGCAGCTCGAGCTTTCCAGACGCACGATTGCAGTGGCCGCAGCCCTCATCGGCACGGTGTCGCTCGTGATCGGCGCCCATGCTGCCCTCAACATGCGCGCGATCGATGCCGCCAAGGCCGTGTCGACCGACCAGGTTACCGGCTCGATCGGCCAGTCGTCCCGCCTCGCCCTGGTCATCGGCAATGGACATTATCCCGACGCCAGCGCGCCGCTGACGCAGTCGATCAACGACGCCCGTGCGCTGTCCTCGTCGCTGCGCAAGAACGGCTTTGACGTCGACATGGTGGAAGACGCCACCAGGGACGACATGGTCCGCGCGGTCAATCGCCTGAAGTCCCGGATCAAGCGCGACACCGTCGTCATGCTGTTCTTCGGCGGCTACGGCGTGCAGGCCGGCCGCGAAAGCTACATGCTGCCGGTCGATGCGGTGATCTGGAAGGAAAGCGATGTCCGCCGCCAGGGCGTCTCCATCGACGGCGTGCTCGACATGATGAAGGAGCAGGGCGCCAAGGCCAAGCTCGTCGTCGTCGACGCCTCCCGCCGTAATCCTTACGAGCGCCGCTTCCGCTCCTACAGCCATGGTCTTGCGCCGATCAGCGCGCCCGACAATGCCCTGATCCTCTCCTCCGCTTCGCCCGGCAAGGTCGTCGATGACGGCAAGGGCGAGCACAGCGTGCTGGTCGGCGAGTTCCTCAACAACCTCAATGCGCAGGGTAGCGCCGAAGGCGTCTTCAATAAGACCCGCGTCGCCATCTCCCGCGCCTCCGAAGGCGACCAGGTCCCGACCATCTCCTCCTCGCTGCTCGAAGACGTCCATTTCGGCGAAGCCGGCGGCTAGTTTTTCCTGAGGGCTTGCGAGCTCTCGTAGGGTGGGAAGGCGCAAAGCGCCGTGCCCACCGTCTCTCCAGGATTTCGACAGTAGACGTGGGCACGCTCCGCTTTGCCCGCCCTACGATGTCTGAGTTTTCGTGCCCCGGACGCGGCGCATCATGCAATGATGCGACGCTGAGCCGGGGCCCATTCTTTTTGGCGTATCGTTCGCTGGGAGACAGGTCCCGGCTCGGCGCAGCAGCGTTTCACGCTGCAGCGCGTCCGGGACACACGAGACCCTACTTCGCAGCTTCCGTGGCCATCACCGGGCGCACCGGATCGCCTTCGCGCAACAGCGCGCCGGCGCGGGCGACGACGACGTCGCCTTCGTTGAGGCCGTCGCGAACCTCGATATTGCCGCCCGACATCAAGCCGATCTCGACCCGCTTGGTCTCGACGCGGTTGCGGCGGATCACCTGCACCACGGTGCCGGCGGATGTATATTGCACGGCCGTGAGAGGCACCGCGACGTTGCAGCTCTGGCCGGTCTTGATCAGCGCGCGTCCGCTCGCTTTCAGCAAGAGCCGCTTCGGCGAGTTGATGGCGATATAGACAATGCCCTGCTGGATGTTCGGCTCGACGGTCGGTCCGATGCGGCGCACCTTGCCGTCGAGATCGCCCGCGCCGGCAATGCGCACGGTTGCCTGCTGGTTGACCGCGAGCTTGCGAATATCGGTGGTCGCGACCAGGCCGACGAGATCATATTCGCTGCGCGCCACGATCGTGAACAGCGCCTCGCCCTTGGCCGAGGCGAGGTTGCCGATCTGCGCGGTCGACGTCGCGATCACGCCCGCCACGGGGGCGGTGACCTGAAGCGTGCCGCCTTCGGGCAGCGCCAGCCGCGCCAGCACCTGGCCGGCCGTGGTGGTGTCGCCGGCTTCCGCCAGCACCTCCGTGACCTTCAGGCCGGGACGCTCCGGCCGCACCGAGGTCTCCTCGCGCGCGATGATCGTGCCGGTGGCCTCGACGATGTCGGAGAAGCAGGATTTTGCGACCTTCAGCACCGTGACCGCCGGCCCCTTGGGCGCGTCGTCATCGGCGGCGAGCGTGGGCTGGGCGGACAGCAGAACCAGTCCGGCGAGAGCAACGAATTTTCGGGAAAAGGAACGCGCAGGCAATGGACGCATCGGTCATTCCGGTTGGGGCCTTGACGGCCTCATCGTTAGCAGAAGCAACCGCGGCGGACCATGGGCCGGCCGGACGAGAATGCCGCAGCAGCGCGGGCGGCGCGATGCCGCCCGTTGAATTAGTCGTGGCAAGGACGAAGAGGTTCGCCGTCTCTTACCCTCCCCCTCCGGTGGGTAAGTAGCCTCACGGCAGGTTCAGAAACTCCACCCAGTTCGGCTTCTTGCCGGTCGGATAGGATTTCAGCTTGGCGAGTGCGCCGCTGCTCTGGTCGATCGCATAGACCGTCATGCTGTCGGAGAGCTCGCCGACGGCGGCGAGGTAGCGCCCGGAGGGATCGATGTGGAAGCCGCGCGGCTGCTTCTCCGTCGGCACGCTGCCGATCGTGGTCAGCTTGCCGCTCGTCGCGTCGACCTTGTAGGCGGTGAGCGTGTTGGTGGTGCGCTCGGAGGCGTAGAGGAAGCGGCCGTCCGGGGTGATGTGGATGTCGGCGGCCCAGGGCTTTCCGTTAAAACCTTCCGGCAGCGCGGTGGTGCGCTGGATCTCGTCCCAGGCACCGCTCTTGGCCTCATAGGCGAACGCCGCGACGTCACCGTTCAGCTCGTGGATGAGATAGACGAACTTGCCATTGGGATGGAACACGAAGTGCCGCGGCCCCGATTTCTCCGGCACCTTGGTCACCGGCGGATCGCTCGGCCTCAGCGTGCCCGCCGTGGCGTCGAACGCGAAGCTCAGAATCTGGTCGGAGCCGAGATTGGTCGCGAACACGAAGCGGTTATCGGGCGAGGGCAGGAAGGCATGCGCGTTCAGCCCGGTCGGAATCACCTGCTTCGGCTCGCCGGCGACGCCGTTGGCGTTAAGCGGATTGAGCGCGACCTTGTTGCCGCCATAGGAGGCGCTGAACAGGAATTTGCCGCCGCGGTCGGCTGCGATGTTCGCCATGCTGTCGGCGAGCGGGCCGTTGCCGATGTGGCTGAGCTGTCCCGTCTTGGGATCGATCGCAAAGCTCACCGCGAGGAATGGCTGCGAGCGCACGCCGGCGATCAGGACGCGATGGTCGGGCGTGATCGCAAGCGGCGTCGAGGAGCCGGGCTTGTCGACGCCGGTGAAGGCGGCGGTCTGCACCAGTGTCATCTCGCCGCTCTCGGCCATCTTGAACACGCTGATGTCGTTGCTGTCGGCATTGCCGACATAGGCGAAGGTCTCGGCCATGCCGGCGCGGACTCCAGAAACGAGGGTGAGGAAAGCGAGGGTGGTGGCGATCGCAGCGCGTGGCGCGATGCGTCGGGGCGGTCTCAGCATGGGGTCCTCCTGAAAGCCGTATGGCGTTGTCGTTTTGCCGTGGAGGATAGCGGGAGCCGTGCCGCGGTACCAAATTCCAGTTGGAGATTGATCGATGCCGAAATTGTATCGGTCGCGCGGGGGCTGGCTACCGCACTGCGGCTGTCAGGCTGCGGGAGGGCAGATGCGGGCCGGACGCAGTGTCGGGTGCCCCGAGCAGGCCCCACACGGCCACCGCAAGCAGCGCGCAGGTCAAAATGGTCCAGGCGACCAATCGTTTCCGCATCAGGCCAAGTCCATCCGTCGTTTGATGCCCCGGGGCACGCGAATGATCCTGCACTGCAAACCGCGACGATCCTATGAACTCGTTCACAGGCAAAACATCACATCATCATCATCGCGAACCAATGCCGCGCGAGCGCATTGACCCCGCATGCCCCGCGAAAACGACCTTGAAGGCAAGCCCGACATGGGCGGCAAGCATGGCGGCCAGAAGGGCCAGCCCAAGCCGCCGCCGCGCCCGCGCGAGGGTCCGCGCGATGAGGATGTCGTGGCAAAGCGCCACACCGGCCAAACCGATCGCACGCCGCCGCCGACCAAACAAAAATAGCGCCGTATTTCGCGCCGGGAACATCAGCCTCGCCTTGCCGTTATGCTGATCCCGCAAGCGGACGAGGTCGAACCGGAGGCTGGCACGTGTTTTGGATCTATTGGAACACCGCTTGGTCGCTCATCATCAGCGGCATCTGGGTCGCCACCATCGTCAGCCATCCCGATTCCGAAATCGCCGAAGTGCGTGCCGCAAAACGGCCGATGTGAGCCTTCGCACCTCCCGGCACATCTGCAGCTCCGCCGCTTCGATCGGGAGGCTCACGCGATCCGGTCGACGTGCAGGCAAGGTCTTATCGATTGACAGGGCTGCAAGAGAGTGGTCACGTGACGGCACGAAGTTGCATCGCTGTGACAAGCGCATCGACTTGCCCGAAGCTGGCGACCAATGTCGCAGCGCTATCCTCAAAATCGCAAGAAGGTCCTGCGCAATTGGCTGCCATGCAGGACGTGTCGCATTTGCAGCCCCAAGCGAGGAGAATCGATTGCAGGTACTCGTCAGAGACAACAATGTTGAGCAGGCACTCCGTGTTCTCAAGAAGAAGATGCAACGCGAGGGCGTCTTCCGGGAAATGAAGCAGCGGCGTTCCTACGAAAAGCCCTCGGAGAGAAAGGCTCGCGAGAAGTCCGAAGCAGTTCGACGAGCCCGCAAGCTCGCTCGAAAGCAGGCAATCCGGGAAGGATTGCTGCCCGCTCCACCGAAAAAGAAGCCTTTTGAGCGCAAGTCGCCCTTGCCGGAGGTCAAAGCCCGGGTCCCTACAGCCTGAAGTCGATGCCCCGTAGCACGATGCCGGGCGGCGTGCCTTCGAACTCCGTCGCGCGATATTTGCTCGCCGCCCGTGCTTCGATGCGATCCCGCAGGCGAATGAACTGGGCTTCACGTTGCTCGGGCCTGACTTGCGGGCTAGGCTCGAGGTAGTCCATCGCCGAGGTCGAGATTGCGCAAGGAATCTCCTTGGCACCGTCATGCATGGAGAACCGGACGATCATCCGGTCGTATTCGTGGCCGATGAAGCGGCCGCTGGTCAATGTCATGGCTCACTCCTTTACTTGATTGCTTCCTGGCACGATCACCCCTCAAATCGTCGCCGCCAAATTCCCGGTAGTCCGGAGCATGGCGCGCGCCGAGAACGCAGGCGGTCGTCGCTTGCCTCAGTCATCCCGCCGACAGCGCAGCTCCCTGATATTCGCCGCGAGGGCCTTCGGCGGGCACGGTGATCATCGTGGCAACGCGGCGATAGGCCGAAAAGGTCCGGCCCTCGATCGACTCCTCGTCAGTGACGACGTCAAAGGCGCCCACCGGAAAGATGCGCTCGATGCCGCGGATGCGGAACGGATGCCTGAAGGTGACGGTTTCTCGCCGCGAGCGGATGGTCATGCACGCTTGCCTTTCGCAAGTGAAGCCCCAACCGGTGCCGGCTTTCACGACCATGCGCGCTTGCCACGGCAATAGCCAGCACTATCGTCGCCGCCGACAAACCACGATGTCACAGCGCAGCCGTCATTCGCGCAGCATCTTAACCCTCGCTATTGGTTCGGTGCCGGCGTTGGGTCGTTGCTGTCACCGCACGTCTCAACGGCTTCGACCGGTGACTGAGGGATCACGCGTGCTCCCGCCGAAGGCTTCGCAGGGAACGGACATGTCGCAGGTCTCGCTCAGCCCGCGCCACAATTCTTTCTCCAGGTCCTTTTCTTTCTCCAAGTCCCTTGATTTGAATCAAAGCGAGATCGCACTGCCGATCATTTTTTGCGTGGTGCCTGGGGGCCGCTCACCTAGGAGGTTGCCGATGATGAAAATAGTAGTGATCGCAACAGCTGCACTCCTTATCACCGCACCGTCGGTTGCCAACGCGCAACAGCCATCCCCCGCGACGCCAGATCGGCTAAACGCGGTGGACCGGAATACACTGGTCGACATGCGGATCGATCTGACCAAGGCCGCCTTGCAGCTGACACCTGAACAGGAAAAGCTCTGGCCGCCCGTCGAGAGCGCCATTCGTGCCAGGGCGGAGGATCGGAGGGCCCGTGTTGCAAAAATCTCGGAAACAGTGGGTCGACGGGCCGACCAAAATGCCGTCGAAACCTTGCGCAATCGTGACCCCATTGCCTTCCTGCAGCGACGCTCGGAGGCATTGGCTCAACGATCAGCCGATCTGGATAAACTCGCCGAGGCATGGCAGCCACTCTACAAGACCCTCAGTCCCGAACAGAGGCAGCGCATGGGGGCCCTCGCGGTGCTTGTCCTTCACGATATGAGTGATGTCGTGGAAAGACGTCGTGCGCAGGCCGAGGACGAGGACTGAGACAGGATGTTGATTCATACCCGCCGCGTGACGGTCTGGACCTGCGCGGCTGGCTGACTTTAAGCCTGGGCGGTGTCCGCTTTGCCAAGGCCGACATCCCCAGGCAGCATGCGCGACCAACGACCGCCGCTGATTCCGTTTTGACGCCGTTGCATATGGATCAAGGTGCGATCACCCTGACGCTGATCCACCGCGAGCGCGCCATCAAGTCGATGTCGTCATTCCAATACCGCGCAGCATCTGACAACAGCAGCTTTCGTGTTCGCTGCGCATGCGCGTCAGCGTCATTGCCTATCCAGACAAATAAGCGCCCGTGGAGCGCCGGTTGGCTCTGCGATCAGAACGAGCTGCGAGGCCTGCGTGAAGCTGCTCCGGACCACGACATCGAACTCGAGGTCCGGAAGTGTCTCAGCGACACACGTAGGCACCATTCACCAGCACGCGCACACAGGCCGTACCGGCGGCCGCCGCTCCGACCGCAGCTCCCCCGACGACTGCCCGTCGCGTCTGTCTGCGCGCAACACCTGCGACGCTCACCGGCGTTGCCGGTCGTCCGACCCTGGCTTCTGCGCCTTGGATAAGCGACAGGCCGTCGCTCTCCGACCAATTGATCGTACCAAATCCACATGCCAGCCCGAATGCTACGAATGCGAGCCGCATTGCGCCAATCCGCTTCATCATGAGCCTCCTCGTGGCCAGTCTACCTTGCCGGCCGATACTTCCCCCATGGCGAACGCGTCGCTTGATCCACATCAACGGCGAGAAGCTATCTTGGACGAGGTCGCCATTTGCGCGCCTATCCGGGACGGGCGGCACTAGTGGGGTCTCCTTCCTTCTCAGCCAGCCAGGACTGGATTCGGGACGCCGGAATGAGTTGCTTGGGAAAATGCGGATTGATCGTCCCGGCCAATAGCACCACGCCGTCCTCAAGCTTTGAGCGAGTGAACGCCTTGGCGTCCGCCTCCGTCGCAAACGTCCTCGTTTCGTAGGGACTTCGCGGCTTCAGGAGCAGGCCATGTCTACGCACCTCAAAGGTCACGTACCAGATTGCCGTCATCTCCTTTCAAGTTATGTGGAGTAACGATAGTTCCATCGCCGTCCCAGCCCTCCGCGGGCCTCAGGGGCAGGCTCCAAGCCTGCAGATTCCAGGCATGACGGACTTACAGCATCGTCTCTCCATCGAGCCTGCTCGCTGTTTTGGGGAGCGAGGCAACCTTGACGCCGCGCAGATCATCCGGAGGCGGATGCAAGCTGCTCTTCATCCAGCCCGTGACGATTGGGGACGCGAGCGCATCAAGAGAGCGCTCGTTTGACGAATAAGGTTTGTGGCCCGCCATGATCCACGCGCGCACGCTGATGCGCGGGCGTTCGCCCGGCAGGGCGCACAATTGTCTCCATCCCCGGACAAGCATGATTGACCTGCACTCCTCCGGAGCCCACCAAACCGACCGCGGGTGCAAACTTACTCGAGAGGTCGGCCGTTAATTAGGAGCGTGAAATTGCTGCTCACGCCATTGTCCGAAAGGGAAGCTGCGGTAACAGGTGACGCCTGCGGAGCTTCGCGAGTGTTACCCTTCCCGACGCGAAGCAGGCGCGGCGAACTACGTTTTCTCACGTTTGAACTGCGCGAGGCCGATCAGATGCCGGCGTGATGATGGTTCACTGGTACAGCGCGCAAATGCCCGCATTCCATCGCACGCACCTGCGGACGTCCCGGCGGGTTTGGCGGATTGTGGTTCTGGCTACGCACACACCGCCAACCATTGTCCTGCCTGGCCCGCAGCCGGCCGCGACTTGCGTGATGAGGTCGTCCGCATGAATCGGCGCGCGTGGCATTGCCTGCGTCGATGACGCGATGGCTAACGCAAAGCCTGCAACAGCAAATAGCCTGATCATGGTCACTCTCCTCTTGAAATCACGCAAAGCAAGGTTGGTGCCCTTCGAAAGCAACATCAATCCGCATGCAGGATCAGAAAGAGTTTGATCTGGAGGCGGCCGCTTGGACCGCCTCCTCGTCGCTGCGTGTTTCCTTGCTGGCCGACGTACATCGTTCCGTCGTCGCCCTTGATCGGTGTGCCGGGCGTGCAACCAATTCCGTTGCTTTGGGCACAATCACCTGTTCGTGTGACCCGTTAGATCAGGGTGCCCTAACGTCGCTGGTACCCTGACGGGCCGAAGTCCATGTCCGCTTTACCCGCTTCGTCTGTGTGTTACGGGCAGTGGAACGGCATGCCGTTGGCGCCTGTGACCCAAGTCCCCGAGGTGCAGGCCATGCCGCCGGGCGTTATGTACCATCCAGTGCCGGGGGTGGCTGTGGATCCAGCATAGTAGGCGTTGGCTCCCATAGCGCCGCCACCGTAGGAAGGCCCACCTCTGTCGGGACTCACGCCCGTAACTCCATAGTTGTCGACAACTGTGGAGTAAGAGCCGCCTCCCCATCCCCAGTTGGGGGATGTCGCCGCCACTGCAGCAGCCGTGCCTATGGCGGCCGCGCCGGCGACGCCGGCGCCGACTACTCCAGCTCCATACCCGTAAGCAGCCCGCCGGTTTTGCCGGCGAGCGACACCTGCAACGCTCATCGGGGTCAGTGGTCGACCGACCCGCGCTTGGGCGCTCTCCACCGACAAGGAGACGCCGCTTTGCTCAGACCAGCTAAACGAGAACAGTGCCGCGCATGCGACAGTTGAGCCCGCAATTGCAAGTTTTGTTAGAAGCATCTGTCTCATGAACTTGCTCCATTACTGGCTTGCCCCATGACGAAAGGATGCTGCCTCACCGCCGGGTCGGCATTGCGCTAGATCAAGGATAGGCGAGGGGGCTTGCGAGCTCGGATGAGACAGAGACTTTGACGCTACCAACGAGTTTTCTTCGATGGTGCGGATCGAGCCAAACGATCCCGTGACGGCGAGAACGGACAGCGTTTTCAAAATTGAAAAAGAGGCGGCGATTGCGCCGCCTCTCCTTGTGCTCCGCGTGTTTACTGGCAGACGTACATGATTCCGTCACCGCCCTTGATCAATGTGCCGGGCGTGCAGCCAATGCCGTTGAGCTTCGCATAGCTATCCCAACCGTCGTAGCAGGTATAGGAAGCACGCCCAAAGACTCCAGCCGTCGTGCCGTACCCGTACCCGGTCCCGCCGCCGGCCCCACACCAGGGGCCGCCAGCGTAGTAGGCTCGCACTGCGTACCAGGGCAGACCGGTTTGATCGGGAATGTAGTGATTATAAGGATACGGGCTGACATAGAGTCGCCTCGCTTGGGCACTCTCAACTGACAGCGAGATCCCGCTTTGCTCAGACCAGCCAACGCTGAACATTGCTGCAAAGGCGATGATCGAAGTTGCAATTGCAAAATTTCTGAAAGCCATCTGCTTCATCGTTTTGCTCCTATCCTGTCTCGCCCCCTTTGCATAAGTAGGCCCGTCGGTTGATGCCGACCTTGACAAGGATCAAGCGCCTTGGTCTGCATCGTGACTAAAGCTCAAGTCGTGTCTAACGGAGTTGTGCACACAACCGTGCGCAAGGAGTCAGCCGAGAGATGTTGATGCGTCGCGCTCTCTGGTGTGTTTTCTCGGCGCTACGTCGGGGCTGAAGCGGGTTGGCGGATCGCTTCGAGCACGACGGGATTTGTTGCGAAATCGTGTCGTACTCGAACAATATCGCCTTGCTAAGCCGCCTCAGCCTGCGCCGACAACAGCAGCTTCAGCTTCGCCGCCGGCACGGCCGGGCTGAACAGCCAGCCCTGCATCTGGCTGCACCCGAGCTGCCGCAGCACCTCGCGCTGGGCTTCGGTCTCGACGCCTTCGGCCGTCGTCGCCATGTGGCGGGCGGCGGCCATGTGCACCACGGCCTGCACGATCGGGGACGAATCCTCGGACTGGCCGATATCGCTGATGAAGCTGCGGTCGATCTTGATCTTGTCGAACGGGAAGCGGTGCAGATAGCTCAGCGACGAATAGCCGGTGCCGAAATCGTCGAGCGCGATGCGCACGCCGAGTTCGCGGAGCTGCTGGAGAATCGTCAGCGCCTCCTCGTCGTCGCGAATGAGGACGGTCTCGGTGACCTCGAGCTCGAGGCGGCCGGGGGCGAGGCCTGATTCGGCGAGCGCGGCTGCGACCTTCAGCGCCAGCGTCCTGGCGCGGAACTGCACCGGCGAGACATTGACGGCGACATGGATATCGCCAGGCCAGCTGGCCGCCTCGGTGCAGGCCTGCCGCAAGACCCATTCGCCGATCTCGCCGATCAGGCCGGTCTCTTCCGCGACCGGAATGAAGTCGGCGGGCGAGATCATGCCGCGCTCGGGATGGCGCCAACGCAGCAGCGCCTCGCAACCATTGACGACATCGGCCGCGAGATCGACCAGCGGCTGGTAATGCACCTCGAATTCGCCGCGGGCGAGCGCCTGGCGCAAATCGAGCTCGAGCTGCCGGCGCTGCCGCGCCTTGGCGTCGTATTCGGGCACGAACAGGCGGAAGGTGCGGCGGCCTTCGGACTTCGCCGCATACATCGCGAGATCTGCGCGCTTCAGCAGGTCGTCGAGATTGTCGCCGTGATCGGGCGCGATCGCGATGCCGATGCTGGCATCGGTCGGGATTTCCTGGCCGTTGCAGTTCACGGGCATGCGCAACGCCTTCAGGATATTTTCCGCAAGCGTCGTCAGCTCGGCCTGATCGCTGGTGCCGGCCTTGACGATGGCGAATTCGTCGCCGCCCAGCCGCGCGACGAGGTCGTTGCCGCTGACGCAGGCGCGCAGGCGGTTGGCGACCTGGCGGAGCAGCTCGTCGCCGACCTCGTGGCCGAGCGAATCGTTGACGCCCTTGAACTCGTCGACGTCGATGTAGAGGATCGCGAACGGCTTGCCTTGGGCAAGCTCCGCCACGCGGCGCTCCAGATGGCCGCGCATCAGCACGCGGTTGGGCAGGTCGGTCAGCGCGTCGTAATGCGCCATATGCGCGATGCGCTCGTCGGCGCGGATACGCTCGGTGACGTCGTCGTGGGTCGCGAGCCAGCCGCCGGCGGCGCCGGGCTGGTTCTTGATCTCGATCAGGCGGCCGTCCGCGGTCTCGACGACGGCGCTCTGGGTTCGCCCGGCATTGCTCAGAATGTCGTCGCAGTAGGAGGCGACGTCACCGTGGAAGGATCCGGTGTCATGGCGATGCTGGATCACGTCGCGGAAATAGGCGCCGGGCTTCACCACGTCGGCCGACAGTCCGTACATCTCGATATAGCGCCGGTTGCAGACGATCAGCCGCTCGTCCCGGTCGAACATCAACAGGCCTTGCGTCATCGTGTTCATCGCGGTGTCGAGCCGCTGCTTCTCCACGGCGAGCCTGCGCGTCATCTGGCGGAAGATCAGGAACAGCGTGAGCACGAGCAGGCCGATCGACAGCACGGCGACGGCGACGAAGAATTTCGTTTGCGTGCGCCAGGTCGCGAGCGTCGCATCCAGCGATTTGGTTGCGACCACGACCAGCGGTTCGCCGGTCAGCATGCGCGAGGCGACGATGCGGTCCTTGCCGTCCATCGGGCTGGCGAGCTGCGTCGTGACGAAGGTGCGCTCGAACACCGCCATCTGCTCGCGCGAGCCGTTGCGAAAATTCTGCCCGATCATCGCGGCGACATGCGGAACGCGCGCGAGCAGCTGGCCATTCTGGTGGTGCATCGCGATCGAGGATTCCTCGCCGAGCCCGGCCGAGGCGAAGAAGGATTCGAGCTGCTCCGGCGAGATGGCCCGCGACACCATGCCGAGGAATTCGCCGCGCGGACCTGAGACGCGCCGCGCGAACACGATCGCGGGTCCTTTGCCGAACCGGCCGGGCACGACTTCGATCTCTTCCGGCGAGGCCGGATCGTTCTTCAGGCGATTGAAGTAGCCGCGGTCGGCGACCGAAATATGGGCGACCGGCCAGCGCCGCGACGAGTTGATCAGCACGCCGTTGGAATCGAACACGTTGGCGCCGGCGACGTCGGACCAGCCGCTGGCTTTGGCACGCAGCACCTCGTGCATGGCCAGCGTGCCCATCTCGCTGCTGAAGACATCGGCGGATGCGATGCCGTGGCTTTCGAGCTCGGCGATGATGCTCTTCTGGAGCACCGCAAAGTCCTCGAACTCGCGGTCGAAATGCCGGGCGAGCATGCGCACGGAGTTTTCCAGGCTGTCGCGGCCGCTTTCGATCGCATTTTGCCGGAAACGATCGACAGTCAGCGCGGTGCCGATGGCCATCGCGACCATCAGCACGAAGCCGCCGGCGATCAGCCACGTCAGCGGCGCTCCCTGCCAACGGCGGAGCAACACGCGCATGCGCGTGGTCCATCGGATTGATGTGCCCATCCAGTCCTCCCGTGGGATGCAAGATGCAGCAAAACCGACAAGAGCCCGTTACCAGTAAGGGTTAGGGAAACATGAATCGAAACGGAATCAGAGGGTTGGTTCCCCTCGATCGGCGGGAGCTCCGCAGGCTGGATTTACGCTGATGCGATTCCGGTGGATCACCGGCGGATTTCCCACCTCAAGGCTTCCGCATTCTTCTTGGCGAACGTCTCGGGCACGTCGAACTTTCCGGTCTCGAGATCAAAGCGGCAATGCCAGCCGCCCAGTCCCTTCATGGCGACGTTCTTGGGATGATTGTCATATTCGCCCGACAGCGAGATCACGAGGTAGCGGTTGTTGGGCCAGTCCATGCCGAGCGACCGATAGGCCTCTTCCGTACCCTCCATGAGATTGGCCGAGATGTGGAAGTCGAGCTTGGCGAACCTCTTCGTCTCCGGCCGGCCGTAGAAATACGCCCAGGCGAGATCGCTGAGCGGCTTCTTCGTCGCGCTCGCGAAGGCGCCCTTCTCGACATGGTAGAGATAGAGGTCTTGCTCGCCCGAGCCGGTCTTCTGCATCCGCACCAGCCATTGCGAGTCACTGGTGAAGCGGAAGCCGGCCCCGTAGCCCTGCTCGGGCTTCAGCTCCGTCATCTGCTCGCCGCGCCGCGCCCAGGCCTGCCATTTGACGTCGAAATCCTTGCTGTCCTTCATGTACTGCTCGATCCTGGTGGCGCCGTCGGGCGAGGTGAAGGCGAGGCCGGCATTGTCGGTGAGGACGAACCCCGGCGGCGGGCCGGATGCGGCGAGCGCGGGGGAGGCGGCCAGCATCAGGGCAAGCGCCAGCCATGGCGCGGGACGGCAAAATGGGTTCACGGGAAAAATCCTCAAAAAATGACAGCGATGCGGCCTCGATGATTTGACGCCGTCGGCGCCCCGCCGGTTCACGCTGGCCGAGCCGGAACGAAAGGTGCATCATCCCAATGATCGTCTTGCTGCCGCAGCCAAATCGGCGCAATTTGCCGACCTAGGTTAATTTGCGACCCAAGGGTTCATTTTCTGATGATCACCGCTTCCAAGGCCCTCATTGCATTCTGTCTGCTCGCGGTGGGCGGCACCGTACTTGTGATCGGTCCCACTGAGCTGCGCCGCCTGCTGCCGGGCGGCGCGCAGACCGAGATCGCCGCCGCCAAGCCGGAGGCAAAGTCCGAAGCCAAGGCTGAAGCGAAGCCCGAAGCCAAGGCCGAGACCAAGCCCGAGACCAAGCCCGAGACCAAACCAGAGCCGAAGCTGGACGAACCAAAGCTCGCCGCCACCGCGCCGCCTGCGCCATCGGCCCCCGCCCCGAAGGTAGATGCGCTGGCCGAGACGCAGAAGCAGGCCACGGCCGCGCTCGCCGATCTCGCGCCGGTCAAGCCGCCGCCGGCCGCAACCGATACCGGCCCGCGGTTCGACGTCGCGCGCGTCGACGATCACGGCGAGGCGGCGGTGATCGCGGGGCGGGCCGCGCCGGGTGCACAGGTCGAGCTGCTGCGCGACGGCAAGCCGCTCGATACTGTGGTCGCCGATGCCTCGGGCCAGTTCGTGATGACCCCGCCGCAGCTTCCCGCCGGCTCCTATGAGCTGACCCTGCGGGCGAAAGCGCCTGACGGTACCGTGACGCAGTCGGGCCGCAGCATGCCGGTGACCATCGCCGAAGCCGCGCCGCCGCCCGCGCGCCCGGCACTGGCCGCGAAACAGGAGCTGAAGCAGGCCGAGAAGCCCGACGACAAGTCTGATGTCGTTGCATCCCTGCCATCGGCATCGTCGCGCCAGGAATCGGCGCGCCAAGCATCGGCGCATGACAGGCCCACGGCTCAGCCGAGATTTATCGGTGCACCGAAACCCAGGGTCATGGCGCGGGCGCCCGCGGCCACGACCGTTGCATCGGCGTCGCCGGCGGACGCCATCAGCGGCCCACCGGCCGAAGCAGGCGGCAACCGGGTGATCTCCCGCGGCGACAGCCTGTGGGCTCTCAGCAAGCTCGCTTACGGTGATGGCGCCCGCTACGCGGTGATCTTCAACGCTAACCGCGGCAAGATCCACAACCCCAACCTGATCTATCCCGGCCAGACTTTTGTGGTGCCGCGGAAGGCGGATTGAGGTCGCATCGGCAGCGCCGGTAGGCGTTGCGACGCTTTGCCCGCCGTCGCTCCGGAACATTCGGTTCCCCAGCGCGTCATTGTGATGCGACCCAGTGCGCGCTTGGCGCTGGGAGGAGGCCGAGGTGGTCAGGTCCGCTTTCATGTCCGGACGCATGGGATTGGCGCTGGCGGGCGCTGCACTCATGATTGTGGCAGTGCTGCTGCCGAGTAAAGCCGAGGCGCAGTTCGGATTGCGCGGTGGTCCGCTTGGCGTCGCGCGCTTTGCCGTCGGCCACGTGATCGGCATGTCGCGCCTGCGCCACGCGCGCATGGCGGTACGCGGTGGCCGATACCGCTCCGCCGCGTTGCGGTCGCAGGATCCGCGCGGCGCCGAGCGCGGCCAGCCGGCCAATCCCTACATCCTGCGCGCCGCGCTCACGGCGCAAGCTGCACTGTCGGGCTGGCACGGTGGCCGCCGCCCGCAGGGCTGGTGGCGCCACCCCGATGGCAGCTATGGCTGGGCCGGCCCGGTGTTCTGGCCGTTTGCGCATGACGACCTCACCACCGCAATCATCCTGGGCGATGCGACCAGCCTCTCGCTCTATGGCTATGGCGACATCTACGCCGCGATCTTCGCGCCCTATGCGGCCGCGGAGTTCGCCGCCTACACGGCGCCACTAGGCAGGCGCGCACGAAAGGTCCCTTCGGTCGAGGCCGTTTGCGATGCCAGTGACACCGGCGGCTTGCCCGTCGACCGCATCGCAGCCGTGGTGCGGCCGAACGAATTGCAGCGCGCAGCGCTCGACGAGCTCGCGACCGCCTGGCTGGCTGCGCGCGACACCATTCGCACGGCCTGCCCCACGCAGGCCCCCGCGACCGCCTTGGAGCGCGTCGGCCTGATGCGCGAGCGCCTCGAAGCCATGATCAGGGCGACGGACGCAATCGCGCCGCCGCTCGCAAAATTCGTCGATCTGCTCGATGCCGGCCAGAAGACAAGGCTCGACGCGCTCGCCGATGAGCGCCGTGCCGCGCTTGCGGTCGGCCAGCGCAAGGACGTGCAGGTGCCAGCCGCCTGCGAGGCCGGCTACGATCCCCGCTACGATGTGCAGGCGCAGCGGCAATACGAGCAGCTCGTGCAGCAGCAATGGCCCGCCGGCGAGATTGCGTCGACGCTCAAGCTCGATGACACCGCCCGCGCGCGGCTCGACGTGCTCCAGGACACCACGTTGCGCACCATGGAGACACTCAGTGCCTGCCCGACCAAGGCGGCCGCAACGCCGCAGGCCCGTCTCACTGCCGTGAAGGCGCGGCTGGAGACGATGCTGCAGGCGGTGAAGGGCGTCGGCGACGCGCTCGACGATTTCGAGGCAGATTTGAGCGACGAGCAGAAGGCCGGCTTCGAGGCGATGGGGCCGAAGCGCGGGGCGTGATTATCCGCACGCCCAGTCGAACTTCATGTCCCTGAAGTCGAGCTGCGCATTGCCGCCGCCGAAATTGTAGCCGCCGAAATATTCCTCGAACTCGATGTAGAACGGGCTCATCTCCGGCACCGCCTGGCACGGCCGCATGGTGCCGCCAAGATGGTTGGGTGCGTGATCCTTGCCCCAATCATGCAGGCGGAAATTGTCTCGGCTCGGCACGCCGCCGACATAGTAATAGTACGGCTGATAGCCGGTCGGCGGGTTCTGGCGGGTGTGCTCGTCCTGCGGGCCCTTGCCGGCATTGGGATCGGTCGCGCGCGGCACAAGCGCGATCGCGCGGGTCTCGCTGAGATCGGTGCGCGGGGAGCCGGCAAACATCTTCCTCGCGTAAGGCGCCGCGGCCTCGAAGAAAGCGCTGGCGCCGCCGACATCGAGCCAGCGCGGCCGGTCGGCCGTCGCAAGTGCAAGCGGTGCGGGCGGCGTCGCGAACGCGCCGTCATATTCGCGTGCGGTCAGCAGCAGCGCGGCATATTCGTAGTCGAGAATATCCGTCATTCGCGAGAGGCGCGGATGCGAGGTGCGCGCCGCGACCGCCTCGCGGATTTCAGGGTCGTCAGGCGCGCCGCCGTCATTGTGGTCGGGCGCGGTGGCGAAGAACGACACCGCGACGATGTCCTCGCCATGCACGCGATAATCGTCCGGCAGCTTCAAGGTGAAGCCGTGCATCAGCGGAAAGCCGGTGACGGGATCGAGCGGCCATTGCTCGCTGCTGATGCCCGGCGGCAGGCCAAAGACCCAGCCGTGATCGCGCTCACGATCAGCGGGACGGTCCAGCATCTGCAAATCATACGCACGCGAAGGCAAGGCAAACGCCACAGGTCGTCTCCATCCGAAATCTGACCTCGCCATTGAGGCGATGGTTAGTCGCGGGGAGGAGGGATGTGGTTCGTGGGAGCGCTGAAGACGATGATGCCATCCTGCCGGTGTTTTGCCCGACGTGTCAAACCGCGCCGGCATCTGCGTAAGTCATTGATCTTACGGACCCCGGCTACGGTGCATGGGGTTGTTTTCGACATTTTTGTTGTTGGCTACCCCCGCCGGCGGGCGACAGACGCATCCACCACGTTCTCCACGTCCTCGCGCCAGGACAAAATCTCCATCGCGAGCACCGGGTGGTTGAACCCCTTCAGCACGAGATCGTCGAGCGCGCGGGCTTCGACCCAGGGCTCGACCATGCCGTAGACGCGGCGGCTGACCACGACCTGGCCGGCCTTGGCCTCGCCGCAGAGGCGGGAGGCGAGGTTGGTGACACTGCCGATCGCGGCATATTCCAGCCGCTGTTCGAAGCCGACCTGGCCGAGCGTTGCATAGCCGAGCGCGATGCCGATGCCGAAGCCGAGGCTATGCCCGCGGTTGCGCCAGCGCTCGGTCAACGGGCCGATCGTGTCGCGCATCTCCATCGCCATCTTCACGGCGCGCTGAGTATGGTCCTCGAATTGAATCGGCGCGTTGAACAGGATCATCACGCCGTCGCCGGCATATTTGTCGAGCGTGCCCTCGTATTTGAAGATCAGCTTGCCGAGCGCTGCGTGATATTCGCGGAGCACGTTCATCGCCTCTTCCGGCTCGGTCGCTTCCGTGAACGCGGTGAAGCCGCGCAAGTCGCAGAACACCACGGTCACCTCGCGGCGCTGGCTGGTGAGCAGCCCCTCGGGGCTGTCGGAGGAGGCGATCAACTGCGCCACCTGCGGCGCCAGGAATCGCTCGAGCTTGCGGATGCGCTCGATCTCGCCGAGCTGGGTCTCGACACGCTCCTCCAGCGACTTGTTCCAGTCCTTGAGCTGCTCGGTCTGCACGCGCAGCTTGTCGGCCTGGGCGCGAACGGTCTCGTTCGCAGCCTCCAGCGCGTGGCTCTTGTGATCGACCTCGGTGAACAGCCGCGCATTGCGCATCGCCAGCACGGCCTGGTTGGCAAAGGTGCGCATCAGGCCGATGATGCTGCCGGCGAACTCGCCGCTGGCGCGGCGCAGCACCACCAGCGAGCCGAGCGTACCCTGCTGGTCGACCAGCGGCACCACCAGCACGGAGTGGAAGCCGGCATTGATCGCGGCATCGCGCAGCGGCTGTTCGGCGGCATGGTCGAGATCGGCAATCGCGATCGGTTCGCATGTCGCTGCGGCATCGCTCAGGATGTTCTCGCCTTCCTCGATGGTGAGATGGGCGCCGTCGGCGGATTTGTCGATGCCGTTGGCCTCGACCAGGCCAAAGCGGCGCGTCTCGGCGTCAAAGCCGTAGATCAACACCGCATCGGCGCGGGTGATCTCGATCGCGCGGGCGGCGATCGTCGGCAGCACGGCGTTGAGATCGAGCGAAGATGCGACGGCGCGGCCGACCTCTTCCAGCACCTTGAGCTCGTTGATCGACTGCGCGAGATCGCGGGTGCGCTCGTCGACCTTGGTCTCCAGGTTCGAATAGGTTTCCTGGATCTGGCCGGCCATGCGGTTGAACTGGCCGGCGAGGTCTTCCAGCTCGTCGGAGGTGTGGACGTCGATGCGGTGGCTGAAATCGCCTTCGCCGAGCTTGTGCGCGCCGTCGCGCAGCGCCGTGATCGGGATGATCATGCGGCGGGCGAGCAGCGTGCCGGCGAGGATCGCGACCATCAGGCCCATCCCGATCAAGAGCGCGATGCGCACGAGCTGGTCGCGGATCGGCATCAAGGCCTGCGCGGTCGGCTGCTCGAACATCACGTTCCAGCCGAGCTTCGGCACGGTGCTCGCGGCGCTCATCACCGATTGGCCGTTGAAGTCGGTGCCCGACGTGCCGGGCTCGCGGCCGGGCGCAATCGCCGCCGCCACCTGCGGCAGCTTCGACAGATCCTTGCCGACATCGGGCCCTTTCGACGACGTCGCCAGCACGCGCCCCCGCGGATCGACCAAATAGGCGAACGCGGCCTTGCCGACCTGGGCGTCGGACAGGAAGTCGGAGAGGAAGCCGAGATCGATCTCGGCCACGGTGACGCCGGCATTGAAGCCGGAATGCGCCACCGAGATCGACATGAAGGGCGTCCGGTCGGAGAACCAGGCAGGCGCGTAGCTGACGCCGCGGGCGACCGTGTCGGTGAAGCGCATGTCGCGGGAGAGGTCGGCATTGCCGCCGGTCGTGGTCGACTGGCGCGAGACGCGCAGCACCTCACGTCCCTCGCCGTTGAGCTGGAACAGCTGGTTGACGACCGAGACCTGGTGCAGGAGCGATGCGTAGTCGGCGCGGCGCTTCTCGAGCGTGTCCTGGCTTGCCCGCGTCACCCAGCTGATCTGGCGTTCGAGCTCGGAGATCGACTGCTCGATCCGCCGGGCGGCTCCTTGCGCCTTGTCCTCGAGCCCGTCGGTCAGCTGTGTCCTGGTGGCGCGATAGGAGATCCAGGTCTCCATCGCGCCGTTGACGGCGAGGACAAACACGACGAGGCCGACGAGGGAGACGACGTATTTGGCGAACAGGCCCTCGTGCAGAAACCGTGTCTTGTCTTTCGTTCCCGCCATCCAGATCCTCTCGCGCCGTCATCGACGCCGGCGCTGCGGGCCGTACCGGTCCAAGCGCCCTTCTACCACAATTTGGGCCATGGGACCGTCCTGCGACCGGTGGGCGGCCGGCGTGGTTACCCGCTGCAGAGGCCGGATCGGGGTCGAAAGGGGCGTGAATCGTCGCAGCATCATCCCTTTGGAGGAAGCGGCGGACGGGGAGGCCGATGTAAGGATTGGCGTGGAGTCCAGTACGTTGGTCGGCCAATCATCGATTAAAGAGCTGCCGCAGCACGTCGTTCATCGGCTGGCTGTCCTGTTGCGCCACCGGCGCGTCGTCCTGGACCTGAGCCTGGCCCGGGGGCGCGGGAGAGGCCTGCGGAGCGGGTGTGGACGGCGTGGCCGGCAGGCCGCGGCTGCGGCCGGTGCCGGTTGCGGTCCCAGTACCGGAAAGCCCCTGCTGGATCAGATTGCCGATCGCCTCGCCCAGCGGGCCGCCGAGCGGGTTGTTCTGTCCCGGCTGCTGGGTTTGTGGATTGGCATTGCCGGCCGCGTTGCCGCCGCCAGGTGCGGCGGTGCCGCCCAGCCCGAGGCTGCCCAGGATATTGCCGAGCCCGGCGCCATCAGAGCCGAACAGGCCCTTGCCCATCTCGCGCAGCTTGGCGTAGGCGGCGTCCGGATTGTCCAGCATGCCGGCCATGTCCGGGTAGATCCGCGGCTGCGACCAGCTGCCCTGGATCATCACGGGAATGCCGAAGGCGACTGGATCCGACGTGCGGCCCTGGCCTTCGGTCGTCATCACGAGCTTCGGCTCGACGCGGAAGCCGATCATCTTGGTGTCGAGTGCGATGGTGCCGGCGCCGGTCACGCGGACCAGCGGTCCGATCAGGTTGAGATCGGTCGTCACCGCCTGACCCTTGTCGATGCGGAAGGACGCCGAGAGCTGCGACAAATCCGTGCTCTGGGCCTCATTGTCCTGCCAGCCGGACAGCGTGCCCGTCGTCAGCGAGCGGATCATCTGCGCGATGTTGATGCCGCGGATGGCGCCATCCTGGAAATTGACGAAGGCCGTGCCCTGCATGTTCGCCATCAGCGCGCGCTGGCTGGTGCCGGCGCTGCGCAGCGCGAGCTTGGCTTGCAGCTTGCCTTCGATCCGGTCGAACTCGGCAAGGCCCTGGAGCAACGGCAATGCGCGCACGCCGACGAGATCGGAATGCATCGCAAAGCTCGGCGCACCGCTGGTGGCATCCAGGATCACTTCGCCCGAGACCTGGCCGTCATAGGCGCCGAGATTGGCGGTGCCGGCCTTCAGCACGCCGCCGGCGAGCTTCGCATCGAGCGCCAGCGGTGCGAGGCGCGCATCGCCGATCACGGCCTCGTTCGCGGAGATCCTGATTTGTGCATCGACATAATTGAGCCCGGACACGTCGATCGGCGCGTTGCTCCAGGGCTGTCCCGGCGCGCCCTCCGGCGATTTCGCCAGCGGTATAGCGAGCCGCTGGAAGTCGAGATCGACCTTGACCAGAGGCTTGCTCGCAATATCGACCGAGGCCCAGCCGTTGAAGGCGCCGTCGCCGAGCCTGCCGTTCACGCCGTTGATCATCACGACATCGCCGCTCAGCCGCATCTCGGCATGACCGGTGAGCTGAGACTTCAGCACGTCAGGCATGTCGATGGCGAAATCCACCGGAATGGTCGGCCGGTCGGCTGGCGGGGTCGGCATCGCCGCCTTGATGTCGAACTTGGTCGGATGATCGCCGACACGCGTGGTGCCGGCGATGTCGACCTTGCGGTCGCGGCCAACGACGGCGTCGGCGTTGATGGCGCTGATGCGGCCCTCGACACGATCGCGCACGCGCGCGAATGCGACCTCACCGTCGACGATCTTGACGCGGTCGATGGTCGCGCCATCGGTGCCGAGCGCCAGCGGCTTCGAGGCGGTGCCGGCATTCGGCAGTCGCTCACGCAGCAGCGGCTGGTGGAGCACGGGATGGGTGACGACGAGTTCGCTGATCTTCGGGCGGCCCGACCATACGCTCGAGAGCGACATGTCGGCCTGCACGCTGTCGACCGTCAGGCGCGTGATGCCGCTGCGGTCCTTCGGGTCCTGAAGCGTGAGATCGTTGAGCGTGACGTTCAGCGTCGGCCACAGGCTGATCTTCGTGGTGCCGTCGATGGACAGGCGATAGCCGGTCGCGGTCTCGACCCGCGAGGCAATCGTCGTGGTCAGGAATCCCGAGGGGATCCCGACCACGAGGAGAAGCCCGATCACGATGATGATGGCGGCTATCGTCGCGCCGGCGAATTTCACTGCTCTCATGTCGACTTTCCAACGACGGACAATCGGCGTCGGATCCGGCAAATGACCGTCCTTTGCACCCGTCCTTTGCGCCTCAGTTTATCCCCTGACGGGAAGCGGCTCCAAGCACGTAAAAATAGTCGGGGGGTGCTGCAAAGTTATGTGACTTATGACACACTTCTCCGGCGCGGTTTTACGCGATCCTGATGTTGATGGTTCCAAGCGATTTGCCAAGGAAGCTGGTTAAGGACATTCACAAGGACATTGAAATGAGCAAGCAGGCCGAATTTGCGGTCATCCTGAAGATGAACGCGATGTTCGCCGATCTCGGCGCAGACGAGCTCCAGCGGCTGTCGAATCTCTGCCACACCCAGCATCTGGGCAATGGCGAGGTGCTGTTCCAGAAGGGCGATGCGGGGGACGCGCTGTTCGGCGTGCGCCGGGGCCAGGTCCGCATCGAGACCGGCGCCTCCGACGGCAGCCGTCTGACCCTGAACTTCATGGGGCCGGGCGATCTGTTCGGCGAGGTCGCGGTGCTGGACGGCCAGAGCCGCACCGCGGATGCGACCGCAGGCGAGACAAGCGAATTGTTCGTGCTGCGGCGCGAGGATTTTCTCAATTTCCTCGAACGCGAGCCGAAGGTCGCGATCAAGATCATCGCGCTGCTGTGCCAGCGCATCCGCTGGCAGAGCGAGCGGATGGAAGAATCCATGCTGCAGCCGCTGCCGGTGCGGCTGGCACGGCGGCTCTGCGCGCTGGCCGCCGATTTCGGCTCGGAAGTCCACATCTCGCAGGAGCAGCTCGGCGTCTTCGTCGGCGCCGCCCGCGAGAGCGTCAACCGCCAGCTGCAGGCCTGGCGCAAGGAAGCGATCCTGGATCTCCAGCGCGGCCGCATCCTGCTGAGGAACATGACCAAGCTGACGGCGATCGCGCGCAACGAGTAGGGATTATTTGCGCACTTCGTCCCCGGTGGGCCGAGGTAGTTCGCCAGGTGAGCCCCAACTCGCGACCCATGCTTTGACGGCCTCCAGCGGCACGGCCTGACCTGTAGGCTCGAAGACGATCCTCCGCGACGTCAGGCTCTCCGACGTCGCTTGCAGAAATGTATGCGCTTTCGACAACGGGGTTACGGTTACTCCGCCGCTGGGTGCGGGGCATTCTTCGGATCCGGCACCTTTCCATGATGATCGGCGCCCTCGGCATCCTCGCTGTGCACGATCAGCCGCTTGGCGAAGCGCCAGATCAGGGCGCCGAGATCGTCCATCACCATGAACATCGCCGGCACGAACACCAGCGACAGGATGGTCGAGAAGATCAGGCCGCCGATCACCGCGAGCGCCATCGGCGAGCGGAACTCGCCGCCGGCGCCGACCGCGAGCGCGCTCGGCATCATGCCGGCGGCCATCGCGATCGTGGTCATCACGATCGGACGGGCGCGCTTCATGCCGGCATCGATCATGGCCTCGTCGCGCGGTTTGCCGGCGCGAATGGATTCGATGGCGAACTCGACCAGCATGATCGCGTTCTTGGTGACGATGCCCATCAGCATCAGGATACCGATCCACACCGGCGTCGTGAGCTGCTTGCCGGTGATCAGCAGCGCGGCGATGGCGCCGCCGATCGACAGCGGCAGCGAGAACAGGATGGTGATCGGCTGCAGGAAGGTGCCGAACAGCAGCACCAGCACGGCGTAGACCATCATCAGGCCCGCCGTGATCGCTGTGGCGAAGCCGTCGGACAGTTCGTTCAGGCTTTCGGCGTCGCCGGAGGGGGAGACTTTGACGCCCTTCGGCCGGCTCTTCATCACCGGCAGATCGTAGATCTTCCTGGTGGCGTCGCCGAGCGCGGCGGAGCCGACGAGGTCGGCCGCGACGGTCGCCTGCCGTTCGCGATCGTAGCGGTTGATGCTGGTCGGACCCTGGTCGAGCTTGACGTCTGCGATGACCGAGAGCGGCACGCCGCCCTTCTCGCCGTGCTCGCCGAGCGGCACGCGCAACTGCTCGAGCGTCTTCAGATTGCCGCGTGCGGCATCCTCGAGCTGCACGCGGATCGGCACCAGACGGTCGCCGACGTCGAACTTCGCGAGCGCGGGGCCGACGTCGCCGATGGTGGCGACGCGGATGGTTTGCGAGAGGCTTTCGGTCGAGACGCCGAGCCGCGCGGCGAGATCGGCGCGGGGCTCGATGCGCAGCTCGGGCCGCTCCAGCGTGGTTTCCGAGATCACGTTGGAGACGGTCGGAATCCGCTTCATCTGCGTCGCGAGTTCGCTGGCGACGTTGTTGACGATGTTGGCATCGACGCCGGTCACGACCAGCGAGATGGCGCGCAGGCCGTTCTCGTCGAGGAACCAGAAGCGGATGTCGGGAACGTTCTCCAGCTCCTGGCTGATCGAGAATTCGAGCTCGCGCTGGGTGATGTCGCGGCTATCCTTCGGCGTGTAGTTGATGATCAACGAGGCGCGCCGGACTTCCTGCGTCCCGGGAGGAACGCGTCCGCCGTCGACGAAGATGCTCTTCACCTCGGGCCGCTTGCGCAGCCGCGCGACGATGTCCTCGGTGACCTTTTCGGTGTAGGCGAGCTGGGTGCCCGGCGGCAGCTCGAGGGCAAGCAGCGAGCGCGCGCTGTCCTGCGCCGGCAGGAAGCCCTGCGGCAGCAGCGTGATGCTCCAGATCGAGGCGGCGAAGACGCCGAAGCCGACCAGCACCGTGATGAAATAGTGCTTCACCGACCAGGCCACGATCCTGTGATAGGACCGCAGCACACGGCCGGGCGGCGGCTCTTCGTGATTGCTATGTTTGAGGAAGTAGGCGGCCAGCACCGGCGTGACGAAGCGCGCCGCGAGCAGCGAGAAGAATACCTGCACCGAGACGGTGATGCCGAACTGCTTGAAGAACTGTCCCGCGATGCCGGACATGAAGCTCGCGGGTGCGAAGATCGCGATGATCGTCAGCGAGATCGCGATGACCGCAAGGCCGATCTCGTCTGCGGCTTCGAGTGCGGCACGATAGGGCGACTTGCCCATGTTCATGTGCCTGACAATGTTCTCGATCTCGACGATGGCGTCGTCGACGAGAATACCCGTCGACAGCGTGATGGCGAGGAAGCTGACGAGGTTCAGCGAGAAGCCGAGCAGGTCCATCGCCCAGAACGCGGGGAAGATCGACAATGGCAGCGAGATCGCGGCGATGACGGTGGCGCGCAGGTCGCGCAGGAACAGCAGCACGATGATGACGGCAAGGATGGCGCCTTCGAACAGGGTCGAGATCGCCGCGTGGTAATTGCCGTTGGTATAATCGACCGAGGTGTCGATCACCTTCAGGTCGACGTCGGGATAGGCGGCTTTCAGCGCGTCGATGCGCTTCTGCACGGCCTCGGCCACCTTCACGTCGCTGGCGCCCTTGGAGCGCTTGATGCCGAGCGCGACGATCGGCTCGCCGTTGAAGCGGGCGAAGGTGCGGCGGTCCGCGATGGTGTCGGTGACGGTGCCGAGGTCGTCGAGCCGGACCTCGCCGCCGCCGAACAGCGGGATCATGGTGCCGGCGAGATCGCCCAGCGTCTTGGCGCCCGCGAGCGTGCGGATCGCCTGGTCGTTCTTGCCGATCTCGGCGCGGCCGCCGGCGACGTCGACATTGGTGCCGCGCAGACTCTGGCTGACATTGACTGCAGTCAGCCCCATTGCCTGCAAACGATCCGGATCGAGCGAGACCAGGATCTCGCGTTCGACACCGCCGATGCGCTCGACCTGGGCGACGCCGCGCACGCCTTGCAGCGCGCGCTTGACCACGTCGTCGACGAAATAAGAGAGCTGCTCCGGCGTCTTGCCGGGCGAGATCGCGGCATAGGTGACGATCGGCAGGCCGATGACGTCGACGCGCTGGATCAGCGGTTCGGTGACGTTCTGCGGCAGGTTGGAGCGCACGCGCGTCACCGCGTCCTTGACGTCGTTGAGCGCGCGGTCGGTGTTGGTTTCCAGCGCGAACTGGATGGTGGTCACCGACACGCCGTCGGTGATCGAGGAGGTGATGTGCCTGACGCCCTCGACGCCGGAGACGGCGTCTTCAACCGTCTTGGTGACCTGGGATTCGAGCTCAGCCGGTGCTGCGCCAAACTGCGACACCACGACCGAGATCACGGGGATGTCGGCCGAAGGCAACCGCGTCACCGCGAGCTTGGTGAAGGACACCCAGCCGAGGATCAGGAGGATGATCGAGAAGACGACCGACGGCAGCGGATTGCGGATCGACCAAGCCGAGATATTGAGAGCCATCAGCGTACCCGCGTGCGATCGAGTTCATCGGCGAACATGGTCTTGATCTGGTCGCCGTCATGGAGCGAAGAGCCGGCGTCGGCCACGACGATTTCGCCGACCTCGAGGCCTTCCAGGATTTCCGTCGCGCTGTCGGACGACAGCCCGACCCGCACCTTGCGCGTCTCGACAATATTGCCTTTGACGACCTGCACGGTGAGATGGTCGATCGCGGTCTTGGGGATCGAGACGCCGCAGCTTCGCTTGGCGTCGATCGAGGCGCGGGCAAACACGCCGACCTTCAGCGATGGATTGTTGGTGACGCTGATGCGGACGCGGCCGAGCTGCGTGGCACGGTCGATTTCGGGCGCAACCAGCCGGACCCGGCCGATCAAATCGGGCGCGTCGTCGCGGCTGATGCGCACGGTCGCGCCGGGGCTGAGCTTGGGCATGTGCACCGCCGGGACCTGGGCGTCGAGCTCGATCTCGTTGTTGACGGCGATGCGGAACATCGGGCCGGCTTGCGGCGAGGCGGGCGCGCCGACGATGGTGCGCACTTCGGTGACGAGGCCTGGCGCGGGCGCCTTCAGCGAGATCGGGCCTTGCGGGCCGGGTCTTTGCGGCTGGCCGGGGATCTGCGGCGGCGCCGTCAGGCGCGCCAGCTCCTGATTTTCGGTGACCATGGTGCCCTCGGTGACGAAGAGGTCGGTTACCCTGGAGCCTTCCTGGTCGGCGACCACCACGGCCTCGCGGCGCGGCACGAAGAAGCCGGTCACCCGCACGAGGTCGGAAAAACAGGCGTTGGTCGACTTCGTCACGATGACGAGCGCCTCGCTCGGCGTTTCCTTCGCCTCGGGGCGACGCCGGTGCTCGAACAGATAATAGCCGATGCCGAGCGCAACGACGAACGCCACGGTTCCGGCAGGCTTGAGATATTCGGTGAAATTCATCGCCGGATCATCCTGGCCTGTCTCACGGCCATCCGCGCGAGGCCCAAAGAGAGCGTTTCCCTGAAACAAAGCGGCGTCCCGCAAGGCTGCGGGACGCGCTTTGGAAGCAAGACTTTACACCACATCACGACTTGTCACTTCAACGGATTACGTCGTGCTCTCACTTCGATGCGGTGGTCTTGTTTTCCATGTTGACGACCTGCACGCGACGATTGACCTCCGCCATCGGCTGGCCCGGGTCCTTCAGCTTGCTCTTGCCGTAGCCGACGGTGACGAGATCGGTCGCGGAGATGCCGTACTTGTCGATGAGGTAGCGCTTGATCGAATCCGCGCGGCGCTCCGACAGGTCCTGATTATAGCCCTCGCCGCCGGCGGCGTCGGTGTGGCCGGCAACCACGAAGGTCGAGCCCCTCAGGTCGGGACTGGTCAGCGCGCGACCGAGTGCCTGTACCGAGGCGAGCGACTTGGCGCTGATATTGGCCGAGTTGTAGTCGAACGTGATTTCCAGATCGATGTTCGGCTTGTCCTTGGCCACCGACGCGATTTCTTCGCGCTCGGTCGACGAAAGCGAGCGCGTTGAGCGGCCACGCACGGACTGGATCAGCTTGGTTTCCGCCGCACTGGGCGCGGGATCGGCCTGCGGCGCGATCGAAAGGCCACGGGTCAACGGCTTTTTCGGCGGCGGTGCCAGCGCGCGGACGATCTCGTCCTCGGTGACGTTCTTGCTGTTGCCGTCGTCGCCCGCGAATGCGGGCGGGGTCGTCAGCGACAGAGCGGCGCCGACTGTGATGATGGACAGGATCGCGGTAAATCCCTTTGCAGCCGATCGCATTGCCAGTCCCCTCCTGCGCAGCTGACCTGCGCGGTTCCAAAATTCCTGCAATAGGCCCCCCAGGAAAGGCCGCCTGTGGCATCCGTTCGTTAGTCTTCCTTGGGCCGCCAGGGGTTCGAGGCGTCTCCGGCCTCGACTTAAAAAAATACTAGCGTACTCCGTAGCTTGCGAATTCCTGAACAATGTTCGGGTCCATCGCCTTGGCGTTGGCGATGTCGAGCGCGCCTTCCTGGGCCGAGCCGTTGCGCTGCTTGGCAATCCCGCGGCCATAGAGCGATGAGGTCAGGCGCGGGTTGATCCTCAGGGCTGCGTCGAAATCGGCGATGGCATTCTTGACCGCTCCCGATTTCAGATTGACGAGCCCCCGGCTGTCCAGCGCATCGACGAAATTCGGCCGCAGCCGCAGCGCCTCGTTGCAATCCTTCAGCGCGCCCTGGAGGTCGCCGACCACGGTGCGGGTCCAGCAGCGGTTGTTAAGCGCCTCGACGTCCTTCGAGTTGATCCGTAGCGTCTCGTCGAAGTCCTTGATGGCGAGGCTGTAGGCGCCCTTGCTGGCATAGACCTGACCGCGCCGGTACAGCGCGTTCACGTCGTCCGGATTGGCGGCGATCTTGGCCGTCAGGCCCTTGATGGTCGGATCCTCCGCCAACACGGCCGCGCTCGGCCCGCTATCCATGCTCGGCGCGGGGGTGGTCTCGGCTGGTTTCACCGGCGGTGGCGGCGGCGGCAAGGCGGCCTCGACCTGCGGCTTCGGCGAGGGCGCCGGTGCGGGAGCAGGTGCCGCTGCTGGAGCAGGTGCAACTGCCGTGTCCGCCGGCTTCGGCGGCGGAGGCGGTGCGGGCGGAGCCGGCGGCGGGTTGTTGGCGACGACCGGCGGCAGTGGCGGGGGTGCCGTCACCGGCGGGCGCGATCCGCCGGCACTCGGGATGAACGAAAAATCTTCGGCGAGCGAAGAGGAGATCCACGGCACCTGCTCGCCGCGCGAGGCGCGGGTGACGCCCATCTTGGTGCGGTTCAGCGTCTCCTCGGCCATCAGGTCGGGGACGCGGATCTCCTTCAGGAGTTCCTGGACGAACAGGCTGTGCTCGCCGCCAGCGTCCGAGACCACCGAGGCCAGCGCCGCCGAATACATCACCAGCGTGCCGTTCGGCGCGATGACCGGTGTCAGGCCGGCCGAGAAGCTGCGGAACCGGCGCTCGAAGGGATTGCGCCTGGAGGCATCGACCAGCGCGATCTTGACGCCCGCCCCGCGGGTATTGAGTTCGCCAAGCACGGTCTCGAGGCTGAAACCGTCGCGGCGCACGTCGGATTCGGTCCAGATCTGCGCGTCGATCGGCAGCATGTAGCTCTGGCGCGCCGACTGGATGCCGAACCCGCTGAAGAAGACCAGCGCCACCGAGCCCGGCTTGATCTTGCCGTAGAGCTTGTCGAAGGCGCGGCGCATGCCGTCGCCGGTCAGGTTCTCGCCGATTTCAACGGAAAAGCCGTCGCGCTTGAGTTCGTCGGCGACGTCGCGCGCGTCGTTGAGCGGTTCCTTCAGCGGGGCGTCCGCGTCCGGATATTTGGCGTTGCCGATGACCAACGCATAACGGTCGCCGGCGGCCAGGGATGGCGCAACCGGGACGAGCGAAACGAGCAGGGGCAGAAGAAAAAGGAAGCGAATTTTCATAATCAGCGCGGTCCAGCCAAAAAGGCGCCGTTACCAGCTTGCGCCGCGGCGACCTTAACTTACGCAATATGCATTATCAAACCGCGGAAGGGGGGCGTCAACCGCTTGGAGATTCGACATTATCGCGACAATTGACCGCGATGCACGGGCGCGCTGCGAGGGGAATGAACGGGCTGTCACGGGTTGCTCGACGTCATCTGGTTCGACTCTGCGGCAGGATGCTGGAGCAGCCGCGACAAGGGAAATGTGAGGGGTCTCACATAGCAGGCTGGACGCCGTCGCAGCCCTCCGGTGTTTGACCTTTGCGGCGGACAATGGCTTGGTGCGCTCGATCGTCCCCGAAGGTCCAACTCAGAAAAGAAAACCATGGGAAACGCCTACGAAATCTACGCCCTGCGCTATGCGACCATGACGCCGCGCACCCCCAACATGAATTTTCTTCAGCCCGACCCGCATGACAGCGCGGCGCAGGATCTCGACTATTTCGTCTGGCTGATCCGAGGGCACGGCCGCGACATCCTGGTGGATACCGGTTTCAATGCCGAGGAAGCGAGCGCGCGGGCGCGCAAGCTGACGCTCAATCCGGTCGATGCGCTGGAGCGCTTTGGCGTTGCAGCGTCAAGCATTCGCGACATTATCGTGACACATCTGCATTACGACCACGCCGGCAATCTCGATCGCTTCCCGAACGCGCGCTTCCATCTCCAGGAGCGCGAGATGGCTTACGCGACGGGACGCTGCATGTGCAACGGACTGCTGCGACATCCGTTCTCGGTCGAGCACGTCACGCAGATGGTGCGCCACGTCTATGGCGAGCGCGTCACCTTCTATGCGGGCGACGGCGAGGTAGCGCCCGGCGTCACCGTGCATCGCGTCGGCGGCCATTCCGACGGCTTGCAGGTGGTCAGGGTCGAGACCGCGCGCGGCTCCGTGGTGCTGGCGTCCGATGCCGCGCACTACTATGCCAATCTGCAGCGCAAGAGCCCGTTCCCCATCGTCTACAATATCGGCGACATGGCGCAGGGCTGGGAGACGATCGAACGCCTCGCCGGTCATCCCGATCGTTTCATTCCCGGCCATGATCCGATCGTGACGGAAATTTATCCGCGTGCCAGCGACAAGGTCGATGCCTGGGCGCTGCATCTGCCGCCGTCGCGGTCGTTTGCGAAGTGACGGAATCCGGGGCGTGTACTTGCGAGTCCTAGAATTCGGGCTGGCGACAAATCGGCTCCCAGCCCGAACTATTCGGAGACTCCCCACATTACAGTGTCAAGGGGCACACCGTTATCGATCCGGGGTCATTGCCTGGGCCGTTCAGCCCGATGCGGCGCCGACTGATCAATTAAACGACGTGGGTTCGCACGGGGGTCTGGTGTAGGGGGCCGACGCATATGCGCCGACGTCCGGAGCGCGGACGCAGTCGCGCCCATCAAGGGCGCCAAAAGGGGCGCTGACATCGGACCTCGCGACGTGCCGATATTCCCGAGCCATCAGGGGCGTGGTCAGCATGGATGCGGCGATCAGCCCAGCCGACAGAACTTTGAATCTGGTCATTTCAGTTTCTCCATTGGATACGGAAGCCAAAACATTTTGGCGTCTGCTTTGGAAATGGGTGGAGCGACCGGCGGTTTAAATTAAAATATTCTTCATGGTCGTTTACCGCTGCGCGAAGTCGGCGGAGGAATCGCAAATTCCGGCCCGCGCCCGTCACGCGCCGTTGTGCGTGTACGCGCCGTCGGCGGCTAAAATTCTATTCACAGTCCGGAGAGAGTTTTTCAACGGCTTGCGAAACGCGGCCGGTTGCCGACATCAGCATCACGCCGATCGACGAAGCGTGATTGCGCCACCCCTGCGCTAGGGGAATGCCAACGCCTAACTGTCGTTCATGTCAATGGACAGCACGCGCATCGGTTGCACGCCAATAACAAGAGGATAGCATGACCGGCTTCAAATTTTTGGGCGCGGCGCTCGTTTTTTCTGCGCTCCTTGCGACGCCCGCCTCGGCATGGGAACCCGCCGCGGCATTAGCCGCGGACCCCACCTTCTCCATCTATTCGGGCATGCATGGCGACATCAATTCGGGCATGCATGGCGACGCATCGGGACTATCAGTACGGCCACATCGCGGAAATCATACCACCGGCGTCAAGCGCTTTCGATCGCGCTGATCGCCCGGATACCATGACTCACCGCCGTCTTTCGTCGTGACGACCGGCGCGGCAACAGGCGCACGCGGGTAAGGCCGTTCCGGGTCAAAAGCGCCGGTTTGAGCCTCGGCCGGCAACTTCCGGTCTAACCTCTTCTTCGGATATGTTTAGCCTCTGAGCGGCGGGCATGGTGTCAGCGAGTGCCGGCAGGATCCGCACAAGCAACGATTTCGCGGGGAGATTTTCGAGCCGCGACCTCCGGCGGAGAGAATACCGCCAAATATCCACCGTCGCCTGCGAGCTTATATGTGGCGACCTCGCGATAGCCGACGGCGGTCAATTCGCAGCGCAAGAGCTCAATTGGCGTGCCATGCTTCGACGTCGGAAGCTCGAGATCGACGATCCCGACCCGCGCACCCTGTTTCAAGGCGGGCGCGAGGTTGTAGAGGAAGGCGTAGGGTTGGGCTATCTCGTGATACATGTGCACGAGGATTGCGGCGTCCAGCGAGGAAGCGGGTAGATGCGGGTCGTGTGGTTCGCCGAGGGCGAATTGCACGTTCGTCAACTTCAGACGTTCTGTTCGCCTGGCGAGCTCGATGAGGTAGTCCCGCGTGACGTCCTGGGCAACGACAGAGCCGGCGGGTCCGACGAGGCGGGAGAGCTTGACCGTGTGGTAGCCACTGCCTGCTCCAATGTCGCCGACTGTCATACCTGGTTTCAGTTCAAGAGCACGTGCGATTTGACCGGCCTCATTGAGGGCGTCTCGGCGGTCTTCGGCGGCGCGGCGCGAGCTGACGATCCGTGCAACAGGGCGCTGCGGTGAGGGAAACTCGTTTGCAGCGACTCCGGAGGGAGCCAGATAACCTATGTCAGCGGCGTATGCGCGAGTTGCGGCAAACGCCACAAGTAGCGCCGCTATATAAGCCAGTGCCGTGACGGACCTGCCAAGCTTTCTCAATCGGCCTCCCAAAAGCCGACGTCTGAGTATGCGCCCTAATACGCCTCTTTCGCGTCGGCCTCTTCGCTGGTCTGGATCAGGTCGAGGCTCTGTTCGATCTTGCCGAGCAGGGCCGAGAGCTGCTTGCGCTCCTGCGCGGAGAGGCAGGCGAGGATCTCGTCTTCCCGCTGCAGCAATTGCGGGAACAGCTCTTCGTACAGCGCGCGGCCCTTCTTCGTCAGTTGCAGGCGGAATTCGCGGCGGTCGGCTTCGTTCTCGACCCGCTCGATCAGCCCCTGGTGCAGCAGCGCGGTCACGGCGCGGCTGATGGTCGATTTGTGCGTGCGGGTGCATTGCGAGATGTATTGCGCGCTACAGGCATCGTTGCGGAAGCCGAGCGTGGCAATCACACGCCAGGCGGGAATGTCGAGGCCGTGACGTTCCTGATATTCGACCGAAAGCGCGGCACTGACTTCCGCCGCGAGCCGGTTGAGGCGGAACGGCACGAACTTGAACAAATCGAGCCGTGACTTTGGCCGCAATGAAGCCTCGTCGGCTTCGCGTGTCTTCAGCGCGATGTCGCTGGATGTCCTCGCCAAGGAGAGCGCTCCGAATTCCAGTTGACGGCCGGCCGGCTCCGGTCCAAAATAGTTGCACGTGAGACTATCTAGCAGATCAGTCCCCTCCTGACCAGAGCCGAGGTTAGCGCATGGCGCAGGCCAATACGCAGCAGGCCAAAACCCAGTTCGGCTATCGCCGCCACCCCGACCAGGATCGTCCCGGCCCAGGCGCGGCCGAGCATCCCGTGGTGGTCGTCGGCGCGGGGCCGGTGGGGCTTTCGCTCGCGATCGACCTTGCCCAGCGCGGCCAGCGCGTCGTCCTTCTGGATGATGCCGACCGGATCGGCGAAGGCTCGCGTGCGATCTGCTTCTCGAAACGTTCGCTGGAATATTGGGACCGGCTCGGCGTCGGCGACCGCATGGTCGACAAGGGCGTGGTCTGGAGCGTCGGCCGCATCTTCCACGGCGAGTCGCAGCTTTACCAGTTCAACCTGCTGCCCGAGGATGGCCACAAGCGGCCGGCCTTCATCAACCTCCAGCAATATTATGCCGAGGCCTATCTGGTCGATCGCATCGGCGATCTGCCTGCGATCGACCTCCGCTGGCGCAACAAGGTGACGGCGCTGGAGAGCCGCAACGATTCCGTTGCGCTGACGATCGAGACGCCGGAAGGCGCCTATCGCCTGCACGCGCAATATGTCGTCGCCTGCGATGGTGCGCGCTCCTCGCTGCGTCAGATGGTCGGGGCAGAATTTGCCGGACAGGTGTTCGAGGACCAGTTCCTGATCGCCGACGTCAAGATGACCGCGGAGTTCCCGACCGAGCGCTGGTTCTGGTTCGATCCGCCGTTTCATGCCGGGCGCTCTGCGCTGTTGCACCGGCAGCCTGACGATGTCTGGCGCATCGACCTCCAGCTCAATCGCTATGCCGATCCCATCGTCGAGAAGAAGCCGGAGAACGTGCGGCCGCGGATCGCGCGCATGCTCGGTCACGACAAGTTCGAGTTCGAGTGGATCTCGCTCTACAAATTCCAGTGCCGGCGGATGGATCGCTTCCTCCACGGCCGGGTGATTTTTGCGGGCGATTCCGCGCATCAGGTCTCGCCCTTCGGGGCGCGGGGTGCGAACTCGGGTCTCGAGGACGCGGAGAATCTCTCCTGGAAGCTCGACCGCGTGCTACGCGGGACCTCGCCCGCGAGCCTGCTGGAGAGCTATCATGTCGAGCGGAGTCTCGCGGCCGACGAGAACATCCGCGAATCCACCCGCTCGACCGATTTCATGGCGCCGAACTCGCATCAGGAGGCGCGGCTGCGCAAGGCGGTGCTGTCGCTCGCCAAGGAGACCGAGTTCGGCAAGCGCATGGTCAATGGCGGCCGGCTTTCGGTGCCGTGCAGCTATGACTCGCCGCTGTCATCGCCCGATGCGGATGCGTGGCGTGCGGGACCGTCACCCGGCTGTTCAATGCTCGACGCCCCCGTTGGCGAGCAGGCCTATTTGACGGATGCATTCCGCCGCGGTGGAACAGACTTCACCTTGCTGTCGTTCAGCAATGGCGCAGCGATCGACGCGCCCGATGGTGTGAAGGATATCCGCATCGGTGGCGAGGGTGGGCTTGCCGATCCCTCGGGCCTCGTCGCAAATCGCTATGACGCCGAGCCCGGTGCGGCCTATCTGCTCAGGCCCGACGGCTACGTCGCGGCGCGCTTCCGCCACCCGACGCGCGAGGCCATTGCCGCCGCGCTGTCGCGGGCCGAAGGTTTGAATTGAGGATTCGCATGCCGCTTTCAACCAGCTCCAACTTCGCGCGGCCCGACGATGCGTTTCGCGCCATCGTCGAGGCGCACCGCGGCTTCACCGAGGAGCAGAGCGCCGATTTCGACGCGGCGCTGGTCCTGATCCTCGCCAACCATATCGGCGACATCGACGTATTGCGGGAAGCGCTCGCGCTCGCGAAGCGACGCATGATCGACGGCCAGCAGCAACAACAGCAACAACAATAACCCAAAGACCTGAGGATGAATTGATGGCGAAGAACTTCGCATCCACCGGCGATCTCTCTGAGAAGAAGATCACCTTCTCCGAGATCGGAACCGATCTCTATGCCTTCACCGCGGAGGGTGATCCGAACACCGCGATCATCGTCGGTGACGACGGCTGTCTGGTGTTCGACGCGCAGTCCACGCCGGCGATGGCCAACAAGGTCATCGAGCGCGTCCGCACCGTCACCGACAAGCCGATCAAATATGTCATGCTGTCGCACTATCACGCCGTGCGCGTGCTGGGTGCCTCCGCCTACAAGGCACAGGGCATCGTGGCCTCGCAGGAGACCTATCGTCTGATCGAGGAGCGCGGCCAGCAGGATTGGGATTCCGAATACGGCCGCTTCCCGCGCCTGTTCCAGGATGCCGCGAGCATTCCGGGACTCACTTGGCCCACCCTGACCTTCGAAGGCGAGATGTCGATCTATCTCGGCAAGCGCGAGGTGCGGCTGATGCAGCTCGGGGCCGGCCACACCTCCGGCGACATCGTCGCCTGGGTGCCGGACGCCGAAGTGATGTTCTCCGGCGACCTCATCGAATATCACTCGGCCTGCTATTGCGGCGATGCGCATTTGCGCGAATGGCCGCTGACGCTGAACGAGATCCGCAACTTCAATCCCAAGGCGATTGCGCCGGGCCGCGGCGACGCGCTGAAGGGCACAGCCACCGTACGCGAAGCCATCGCGATGACGCGCGACTTCGTCACCTCGCTCTATGGCGCGGCCGAAATCTCGGTGGCCAGGGGGCGCACCTTGAAGGAATCGATGGCGGCGACGCGCGAAGTGATGGATCCGAAATTCCACAGTTTTGCCATCTACGAGCACTGCCTGCCGTTCAACGTGTCGCGCGCCTATGACGAGGCGTCGGGAATCGACGATCCCGTCATCTGGACCGACAAGCGCGACCAGGAAATGTGGGCTGCCCTGCAAGGAGGAGGATAGTCATGAACATCAATACCTCGCCTGATCAGATCGTCCGCAGCTCGGCCCAGGTCACGCCGGGCTATATGTCCGGCTTCGGCAACAGTTTCGAGACCGAGGCGCTGCCGGGCGCGCTGCCGATCGGGCGCAACTCGCCGCAGCGCTGCGCCTACGGCCTCTATGCCGAGCAGCTCTCCGGTTCACCCTTCACCGCGCCGCGCGGCACCAATGAGCGCTCCTGGCTGTATCGCATTCGCCCGTCGGTGAAACATTCCGGCCGCTTCGAGAAGGCCGATGCCGGCCTGTGGCGCTCGGCGCCCTGCCATGAATACGATCTGCCGATCGCGCAGCTGCGCTGGGACCCGGCGCCGATTCCGAAGGAGGACATGACCTTCCTCCAGGGCGTGCAGACCATGACGACCGCCGGCGACGTCAACACGCAGGCCGGCATGGCCGCGCATGTCTACCTCATCACCAAGTCGATGGTGGACCAGCACTTCTACAATGCCGACGGCGAGCTGATGTTCGTGCTTCAGCAGGGCAATCTGCGTCTCGTCACCGAGTTCGGCCGCATCGACGCCGAGCCCGGCGAGATCGTTGTGATCCCGCGCGGCGTCAAATTCCGCGTCGAGATTCTGAACGGTCCGGCGCGCGGCTATCTCTGCGAGAATTACGGTGGCGCCTTTACGCTGCCGGAGCGCGGGCCGATCGGCGCCAACTGCCTCGCCAACGCGCGCGACTTCCTGACGCCGGTCGCGAACTACGAGGACAAGGACACGCCGACCGAGCTTTATGTGAAATGGGGCGGCTCGCTGTTCAAGACCACGTTGCCGCATTCGCCGATCGACGTCGTCGCCTGGCACGGCAATTATGCGCCCTACAAATACGATCTGCGCACCTTCTCTCCCGTAGGTGCGATCGGCTTCGATCATCCCGATCCCTCGATCTTCACGGTGCTGACCTCGCCGTCGGAGACGGCGGGCACCGCGAATATCGACTTCGTCATCTTCCCCGAGCGCTGGATGGTCGCGGACAACACCTTCCGTCCGCCCTGGTACCACATGAACATCATGAGCGAGTTCATGGGACTGATCTACGGCGTCTACGACGCCAAGCCGCAGGGCTTTGTTCCTGGCGGCATCTCGCTCCACAATTGCATGCTGCCGCACGGCCCCGACCGCGACGCCTTCGAGCATGCCAGCAACGGCGAGCTGAAGCCGGTCAAGCTGACCGGCACCATGGCCTTCATGTTCGAGACCCGCTACCCGCAGCGCGTCACCGCCCATGCCGCGAAGTCGTCTACGCTGCAGGACAATTACGCGGATTGCTGGACGGGTTTGGAGAAGCGGTTCGATCCAAGCAGGCCGTGACGGTCTTCCCCTCTCCCCTTGTGGGAGAGGGTGGCTCGCCGCGTAGCGGCGAGACGGGTGAGGGGTCTGTCTCCGCGAGTGAACCTCTCTCATTTGGACTCGCGGATAGAACCCCTCATCCGGCGCTTCGCGCCACCTTCTCCCACAAGGGGAGAAGGAAAAAGGACCGAGCGAAAAGTGACAAAGCACCCCAACGATCCCGGCCTCCGCTCCTTCATCGAAATCGATCCCGCCTCCGACTTCCCGATCCAGAACCTGCCCTATGGCGTGTTCTCGACCGCGGCGAATCCGACGCCGCGGGTCGGTGTTGCCATTGGCAATTACGTGCTTGATCTCTGGGAGCTTGAGCAGGACTGCCGCCTCGACGTCGGTCCTCTCGGCGTGTTCTCCGGGGCGTCGCTCAATCCGTTCATGGCGCTGGGGCCCAAAGTCTGGAGCAAGACCCGCGCGCGGATCAGCGAGCTGCTGCGTCACGATCATCCGGAGCTGCGCGACAACGAGGAGCTGCGCAAGCAGGTCCTGGTGCCGATGCGCGATGCAAAGCTGCATCTGCCGTTTGCGGTCTCCGGCTACACCGACTTCTATTCCTCGAAGGAGCACGCCACCAATGTCGGCGTGATGTTTCGTGGCAAGGACAATGCGCTGCAGCCGAACTGGCTGCACATGCCGATCGCCTATAACGGCCGCGCCTCCACCGTCGTGGTTTCCGGCACCAGCGTGAAGCGGCCGCGCGGGCAGTTGAAGCCGCCGAATGTCGAACTGCCGAGCTTCGGGCCGTGCGAGCGGCTGGATTTCGAACTGGAGATGGGTGTCGTCGTTGGCCAGTCCTCGCCGATGGGCGGCATGCTGACCGAGCAACAGGCCGAGGAGATGATCTTCGGCTTCGTTCTGCTCAATGACTGGAGCGCGCGCGACATCCAGCAATGGGAGTATGTGCCGCTCGGCCCGTTCCTCGCCAAGGCGTTTGCGACCTCGATCAGCCCGTGGGTGGTGACGCGCGAGGCGCTGGAGCCGTTCCGCCTGAAGGGGCCGGAGCAAGAGCCCGCGCCGCTCGACTATCTCAAGCAGGCGAAGCCGCAGAACTACGATCTGGAGCTCGACGTCTCCTTGCGCACCGCCGGCGCCAACGCACCCGCCGGGATCAGCCGCACCAATTTCAAATACATGTACTGGTCGTCGGTCCAGCAATTGATGCACCACGCCTCCAGCGGTTGCGCCATGAATGTCGGTGATCTCCTGGGGTCCGGCACCATTTCCGGTCCTGAGAAGAATCAGCGCGGCAGCCTGCTGGAGATCAGCTGGAACGGCACCGAGCCGGTGGAATTGCCCGGCGGCGTCAAGCGCTCGTTCCTTGAGGACGGCGACAGCCTCGTCATGCGCGGCTGGTGCCAGGGCAACGGTTATCGCGTCGGGTTTGGTGAGGTCGAGGGGACGATTTTGGCGGTGGAGTGACTGCCGTACACTCGGTCTCGTAGGGTGGGCAAAGGCGCATTAGCGCCATGCCCACCGTTCCCCTCTTCGATCGCAATACATGGTGGGCACGCTTCGCTTTGCCCACCCTACGAACTGCCTCGAAACTACCGCTTCTCCGGCGCCACGTCCTTGATCCGCGCGCAATGCGCCGCGACATCCTCCACGCTGTACTTCAGATGCACCCGCTTGTCTGACGGTGCCTGCTTGGTCGTGCACACGCCGGGCCGCCATTCCTGCGTCGGCCGGACAGGGCGCGGCGCGAAACCGCCGCCGCAGTTCGGGCAGACGTTGGAGAGTTTCGTCTCCACGCAGTCCGCGCAGAACGTGCATTCATAGGAGCAGATTCGTGCATCCGTCGCATCAGGCGGCAGGTCGCGGTCGCAATACTCGCAGTTCGGTCGAAGCTGGAGGGCCATGGTTGTATCTCCGCAGATTGAGCCGATCATCGCAGACGGCGCGTGATGCGCGAATGGCGTAGTTCCCTCGATTTCAGCCAGCCTTCAAATCCTTTAGCGGCAGCTTTGAGCTTTCCTTCAGCCTGTCGAGCACGATCGAGGAGCGCACATGCGCCACGCTCTGGTGCGGCATCAGCACGTCGTTGACGAGGTCGGAGAGGCCCTTGAGGTCGCGCAGCACGGCCTTCAGCACATAGTCGGCATCGCCCGTCAGCGAATAGGCTTCCTGAATTTCGTCGATGCGGTTCACCAGCGTGCGAAAGCGTTTTGAATTGTCCGGCGAGTGGGTCGCAAGCCCCACCTGGATGAAGGCGATGACGCCGAATCCGAGCGCCTCGCTGGAGAGGTCGGCGTGATAGCCCGAGATCACCTTCTCCTCCTCGAGCCGCATCCGTCGCCGTGAGCATTGCGAGGCCGAAAGTCCCGCAAGGTCGGCGAGCTCCTGATTGGTGAGGCGGCCGTCGTCCTGAAGCGCGCCAAGGATCTTGAGGTCGAAAGCGTCAACAGAAATCATGCGCCTTTTGTCCATTTTATGCACGGATCATGCATATGATAGCCAAAGCGCGTCCCATTTGCACGCTCATTGCACGCCCGATGAAGGATAGTTCCTTCCAGCAGCAATTTGGGAGAGCACCATGGGTCCGTTTCCGCACGATGCACCGCCGGCCACTGTCAGCGCCGACAATCCGATGGGCACCGACGGGTTCGAGTTCGTCGAATATGCGCATCCCAACCCGGAAGAGCTGCATGCGCTGTTCAAGCTGATGGGCTACGCACCCGTCGCGCGCCACAAGGCCAAGAAGATCACGGTCTATCGCCAGGGCGACATCAACTATCTCGTCAACGAGCAGCCCGGCACCCACGGCTACGACTTCGTCGCCGCGCATGGCCCCTGCGCGCCGTCGATGGCGTTCCGCGTGGTCGATGCGAAGGCGGCCTATGACCGTGCGATTTCGCTCGGCGCGGAGCCAGCGGAAGTCTCATCGGCGCAGAAGACGCTCGATGTGCCCGCGATCAAGGGCATCGGCGGCAGCCTGCTCTATTTCGTCGATCGTTATGGGGCCAAGGGCTCGGCCTATGATGCCGAGTTCGAATGGCTCGGTGCGCGCGACCCGCGTCCGGTTGGTGCCGGCCTGTTCTATCTCGACCACCTCACCCACAACGTCCATCGCGGCCGCATGGATGTCTGGACCGGCTTCTACGAAAAACTCTTCAACTTCCGCCAGATCCGCTTCTTCGACATCGAGGGTCGCGCCTCCGGCCTGTTCTCGCGTGCGCTGACCAGCCCCGACGGCAAGATCCGGATTCCGATCAACGAGGACGCCGGCGATTCCGGCCAGATCGAGGAATATCTGAAGATCTATCACGGCGAGGGCATCCAGCACATCGCCTGCGGCTGCCGCGAGATCCACGGCACGATCGAAGGCCTGCGTGAGGCCGGTCTGCCTTTCATGCCGTCACCGCCCGACACCTATTTCGAGAAGGTCGATGCGCGGCTGCCCAAGCACGGCGAGGATGTCGCGCGATTGCAGAAGAACGGTATCCTGATCGACGGTGAAGGCGTGGTCGACGGCGGCCAGACCAAGGTGCTGCTGCAGATATTCTCGGCCAACGCGATCGGTCCGATCTTCTTCGAGTTCATCCAGCGCAAGGGTGACGATGGTTTTGGCGAGGGCAATTTCAAGGCCCTGTTCGAGTCGATCGAGGAAGATCAGATCCGGCGCGGGGTGTTGAAGGTGGATACGGCGGCGTAGGTCGCTGAGTTCGGGCACACTGCCGTAGGGTGGGCAAAGCGCAAGCGTGCCCACCACTTCTATCAGGATTGTGGAGAGATGGTGGGCACGGCGCTTCGCGCCTTTGCCCACCCTACGCGATCTTTGCCGGGGCTAGATCTACCTCTTCCACGCAGCCATCACCGCTCCGATCTCCGCGCCCTCCGGCTCCCGCACCGCAGACGGCGTGCGCGAGAACCTTGGTGCCGGCGCAGGTTGTTTCACGCCGTGGCGCTCGAGGAAGACATTGCGGGCGACCATGTGCGGATGCTCGGTCGCTTCCGACATGGTCAGGACTGGCGCAAAGCAGATGTCGGTGCCCTCCATGATCTTGCACCAGTCCTCGCGGGTCTTGCTCTTGAACACGGCCTGCAGCTTCTGCTTCAGCGCGGGCCAGGCCTTGGGGTCCATCTGCGCGTCGAAGTCGACGTCGGTGAGGCCCGCGTGCTCGCGCAGCAGCGCGTAGAACTGCGGCTCGATCGAGCCGATCGAGACGAAGTGACCGCAGGCGCATTCATAGACGCCGTAGAAATGTGCGCCGCCATCCAGGAAGTTCTGGTTGCGCCCCTCGCTCCAGCGGCCAATCGTTTTCATGTCGAAGAAGAACGACATCAATGATGCCGCGCCATCGCACATTGCGGTATCGACGACCTGGCCCTTGCCGGATTTCTGCGCTTCCAAGAGTGCGGCGAGCACACCGACGACCATATAGAGCGCGCCGCCGCCGAAATCGCCGACCAGATTGAGCGGCGGCACCGGCGCTTCCTTGGTGCCGATTGCGGCGAGCGCACCGGTGATGGAGATGTAGTTGATGTCGTGGCCGGCGGCGTTGGCGAGCGGGCCTTCCTGGCCCCAGCCGGTCATGCGGCCGTAGACGAGTTTTGGATTGCGCGCGAGCACCACGTCGGGGCCGAGACCGAGCCGCTCCATCACGCCCGGGCGAAAACCTTCGACCAGCGCATCGGCGCTCGCGAGCAGATCGAGCACCTGCGCGATCGCGGCCTTGTCCTTGAGGTCGAGCTCGATCACCTTGCGGCCGCGGCCAGCCACCGACTTCATGCTCTTCTTCGCGCCGACGCGATCGAGCGTGACGACATCGGCGCCCATGTCGGCCAGCATCATGCAGGCGAACGGGCCGGGGCCGATGCCGGCGAATTCGACGACGCGAAAGCCCGAGAGCGGGCCGGAAGTGCGGACGGAAGCGTTCTGGGCTGGTTTATCGAGCACGTTGTTGTTTCCTCGGGTCGCGGGCGGATGCCGGTGAGCCGGCAAGCGCCTCGGACATTCCTCTCTGGGGCGAGTTAATTGGCTGATTAACTTTTCCTGCCTTCACGCCAGCGAGGCAAGCGCTTTTCATGCATGGGCGCATAATAAAAGCGGCGCGCATTGCTGCGCGCCGCGGAAGATTTGTGTTGAGTCGCTAAGGCGCGACGCGCTGTCGCGCTTTATCTTGCGCGATCAGCCTGCAGCGGCCACCGCGCGCTGCGCCATCACCTTGATGAGGTTGGCGCGGTATTCCGCCGTGCCGTGGATATCGGCCAACAGTCCGCTCGCCGGAATGCTGACATTATCGAGTGCCGACGGCGACCAGTTCGCCTTCAGCGCGGCTTCGATCGCGCCCACCCGCATCACGCCGCTCTGCGAGGCGCCGGTGGCGGCAACACGGATCTCGCCCGACTTCGTCTGCGCGACGAACACGGCGGTCAGTGCGAAGCGCGAGGCCGGGTGCCGCATTTTTTCGTAGCCCGCCTTCGCCGGCACCGGGAACGACACCGCGGTGATGATCTCGCCGTCTTCGAGCGCCGTCGTGAACAGGCCCTGGAAGAAATCCTCGGCCGAGATCGACCGCTTGTTGGTCTTTACGGTGGCACCGAGCGCCAGCAGTGCGGCCGGATAATCCGCGGCGGGATCGTTGTTGGCGATCGAGCCGCCGATCGTGCCGCGATAGCGCACCGCGGGATCGCCGAGCACCGAGGTGAGATAGGCAATCGCGGGGATCGCCTTATTCACATCGGCATTCTGCATGATGTCGAAATAGGTCGTGCCGGCCTTGATGGTCAGCACATCGCCCGAGAGCTCGACGCCCTGCAGCTCCTTGATCTTGCCGAGGTCGATCACGTCGGACGGGCCGGCGAGGCGCTGCTTCATGACCGGCAGCAAGGTCTGGCCGCCGGCGAGGAATTTCGCCTCGCTGCTCTTGCCGAACAGGCTGACGGCCTCGTCGATCGAGGAGGGGCGATGATAAGTGGTCTGGTACATCTTGTTGCTCCTCTCAGGCCGCGTGGATCGTGCGCCACACCCGGTCCGGGGTTGCGGGCATTTCCAGATTGTTCTTGCCGATCGCGTCCGTGATCGCGTTGATCACGGCCGCAGAGGCGCCGATCGCGCCGGCCTCACCGCAACCCTTGATGCCCAAGGGATTGCCCGGGCACAGCGTCGTGGTGTGGGAGAGGTTGAACGAGGGCAGGTCGTCGGCGCGCGGCATGGAGTAATCCATGAACGAGGCCGTGACCGGCTGGCCGTTGGCATCGTAGATCGCGTGCTCGAGCAGCGCCTGCCCGATGCCTTGGGCCAGGCCGCCATGGACCTGTCCCTCGACGATCATCGGGTTGATCAGCCGGCCGAAATCGTCGGCCGCGACGAAGTTGACGAAGGAGGTTTTGCCGGTGCCGGGATCGACCTCGAGCTCGCAAATGTAGGCGCCGGCCGGGAAGGTGAAGTTGGAGGGGTCGTAGAAGGCGCTTTCCTTCAGGCCCGGCTCCATCCCGTCAGGCAGATTGTGCGCGGTGTAGGCCGCGAGCGCGACCATCGGGAAGGCGATCGCCTTGTCGGTCCCGGCCACCTTGAACTCGCCGTTCTCGATGACGATGTCGCCTTCCGATGCTTCAAGGGCATGCGCGGCGATCTTCTTGGCCTTGGATTCCATCTTCTCCATGGCCTTCAGGATCGCGGTGAGGCCGACGGCCGCCGAGCGCGAGCCGTAGGTGCCCATGCCGAACTGCACCTTGTCGGTGTCGCCATGGACGATCGAGACCTGGCTGATGGGAACCCCCAAGCGATCCGCAACGAGCTGGCAGAACGTGGTCTCGTGACCCTGACCGTGGCTGTGCGAGCCTGTCAGGATCTCGATCGTGCCGACCGGATTGACGCGCACCTCGGCAGATTCCCACAGGCCTACGCCGGCGCCCAGGCTGCCGACGGCCTTCGACGGTGCGATGCCGCAGGCCTCGATGTAGCAGGACACGCCGATGCCACGCAGCTTGCCGTCGGCCTTCGCCTTGGCCTTGCGTGCTGCGAAGCCGGCATAGTCGATCGCCTTCATCGCGGCATCGAGTGAAGCGTTAAAGTCGCCGGTGTCATAGGCCATGATCACGGGCGTCTGGTGCGGGAACTGGGTGATGAAGTTGGTCCGGCGCAGCTGGGCCGGATCGACTTTGAGCTGCCGCGCGGCCGTCTCCATGAGACGTTCGATCAGGTAGCTCGCCTCGGGCCGGCCTGCGCCGCGATAGGCGTCGACCGGCGTGGTGTTGGTGTAGACGCCGACCACCTCGGCATGGATCGCCGGGATGTTGTACTGGCCCGACAGCAGCGTCGCGTAGAGATAGGTCGGCACCGACGACGAGAACAGCGACATGTAGGCGCCGAAATTGGCGTAGGTCTTCACCTTCAGCCCGGTGATCTTGTTGTTGGCGTCGAACGCCATCTCGGCGTGGGTGACATGGTCGCGGCCATGCGCGTCGGTGAGGAAGGCCTCGGTACGGTCGCCGGTCCATTTTACCGGGCGGCCGACCTTCTTCGAGGCCCACAGCGCTACCATCTCCTCTGGATAGATGAAGATCTTCGAGCCGAAACCGCCGCCGACGTCGGGGGCGATCACGCGTAGCTTGTGCTCGGGGGCGATGTTGTAGAACGCCGAGAGCACGAGGCGGGCGACGTGCGGGTTCTGCGAGGTCGTATATAGAGTGAAGTGCTCTTCCGCCGCGTCATAGTCGGCGATCGCCGCGCGCGGCTCCATCGCGTTGGGCGCGAGCCGGTTGTTGGTGACGTCGAGTTTGACCACATTGGCGGCCTTGGCGAAGGCGGCATCCGTCGCGCCCTCGTCGCCGATCACCCAGTCATAGACCTGGTTGCCGGGCGCTTCGGGGTGAAGCTGCGGCGCGCCTGCCTTGATCGCGGCATGGATATCGGCGACCGCGGGAAGTTCCTCGTAATCGACGACGACAGCTTCGGCCGCATCGCGCGCGAGATTCTTGCTGTCGGCGATCACGACCGCGACGGCCTGACCGACGAAGCGCACCGTCTCCGGCGCCATCGCGGGCCATGCGCCCATCTTCATCGGGCTGCCGTCCTTGGAGGTGATGGCCCAGCCGCAGATCAGGTTGCCGACCTTGTCGTCGACGATCTCTTGTCCGGTGAGCACTGCGACCACGCCCGGCATCTTCAGCGCAGCGGAAGAGTCGATCTTCTTCACCTTGGCATGCGCATGCGGGCTTCTGATGAAATGGGCATGGGTCATGCCCTGCAATTTGATGTCGTCGACGTACCGGCCCTTGCCGGTGATGAAACGCTTGTCTTCCTTGCGCACGACGCGCGCGCCGATGCCTTCAACACCCATGTCTGGTCCTCCCGACCGGAAATTTCTTTGACTGCGCTTTCCCTCGAAAGCAGCAGCGGTGGTTCTTTATTCGAGGCGCGCCGCTTTACTCGGCCGCCTGCGAGACCTTCATGCGTCCAGCTGCGTCCAGCACGGCCTTGACGATGTTGTGGTAGCCGGTGCAGCGGCAGATATTGCCTTCGAGCTCGTGGCGCACGGTGGTCTCGTCGAGCTGGCCGCCATGGCGGTGCACGATGTCGATCGCCGACATGATCATCCCCGGGGTGCAATAGCCGCACTGCAGGCCGTGGTTGTCGCGGAAGGCGGCCTGCATCGGGTGCAGCTCGTCGCCCTTGGCGATGCCTTCGATGGTGGTGACGCTGGCGCCGTCGGCCTGGCCCGCCAGCATGGTGCAGGATTTCACCGCCCGGCCGTCCACGTGTACGACGCAAGCGCCGCACTGGCTGGTGTCGCAGCCGACATGGGTCCCGGTGAGGTTGAGGTGATCGCGCAGGAGCTGGACCAGCAGCGTGCGGTCCTCGACGTCGACGGCAACTGCCTTGCCGTTCACCGTCAGTTTGACTGTAGACACGGAACATACCTCCCCGGATTGATTTTGATTGTTTCTAATTAGAGACCGCCGCCCCTGGACTTTGCAACTAGGATTTTGGTCACGCCGGTCATGGAAAAGTCATCGGTCCTGACGAGCGGGCAATGACTTGGGCGGGCGAGGCGGGTCGACCGCCGCAAAATGGTCCGCCCATGTGGGATGCCAGCCGTCATCCCATCCGGTCGGCCTTTGGCCGATAAAGCCCCGGATTGCACGAGCCTGCCGAATTTACCGCCCTTTATCCATTGTGCCCTAGTTTTGCGCATCCGGGTCCGGGGGCGGGGCGCCTCCGGATCACGGCTGAATAGAAAATGGGGGTTGGAATGTCCGGGCGTATCGCGTCAGCGTCGAAGCGTACAATATTTCCGACCCTCAGGTTCCGCGCCAAGATCATCCTCGGCTTCGCCGCGGTGCTGGTGATCTCCGCCGGCAGCATGGCTTTCTCCTATTTCGGCTTCGAGCGGGTCTCGTCCGAGGTCGGGTCCTACCGCAGCAGCGTCACCGAGGCCGATCTCGCCCGCAACATCGACCGCGAGCTGCTCGCCTACCGTTCGGCCGTCCGCTATTTCGTCGTTACCGGCAAGGAAGACGACGCCAAGGCGGCGCTCGACGCCGAGACCGGCCTGAAGAGCGCCATCGACCACGCGGTCAAGAGTGCCAAGAAACCGGCGCGGCAGGAGAGCCTCAACAAGCTCGCCAAGGAATTTTCCAACTTCTCCGCGACCTTCGCCAAGGTCCTCCAGGCCAAGCGCGACAGCGCGCTGCTGGTGCAGAACCAGCTGACGCGCCAAGCCAATCTCCTGAAATACAAGCTTGACGATATCGGCAACAACGCCTCCGATTCCGAGGCGCAGTCGATCGAGTTCGGCACCAAGCAGGTCAACGCCCAGTTCCAGACCGCGAGCGCCGCAGCCACCAATTTCGTGCTGACCTCCGACCAAGCGATCGCGACCAGCGCACTGGCGCGGCTGAAATTCGTCGAGAATTCGCTCGGCGCGGTCTATTCCATGGACGACAAGATCGTCGCCGGCCTGAAGGATGCCAAGACCATCCTCGTGGCTTATCGCGAAGCGCTGGAGAAGCTGATCGCCAACGCCAAGATGGTGGATGAGCTCGTCACCGAGATGAGCGGTTCGGCCGGCGCGATCTTGCAAGGCGCCACCGCGATGAAGGCGGACCTCGTTGCCGAACAGCACCGGCTGGATTCGGAGTCGGAAGCGACCATCGGACGGACCGAGCAACTGGTGCTGATGCTGGCCGTCGGCGGTACGCTGCTCGGCGCGATCCTCGCCTTCCTGCTCGGCACCGGCATCTCGCGTCCGATGATCGCGATGTGCAAGGCGATGCGCGAGCTCGCGTCCGGCAATTTCGACGTCGTGTTGCCGGGCCTCGGCCGCAAGGACGAGATCGGCGAGATGGCCGGCGCGGTCGAGGAATTCAAGGTTCAGGCCGTGGCCAAGGCCGAGCGCGACGCCGCCGCAAGCGAAGCCCAGAACAAGGAATTGGCCACCGCACGCCGTTCCGAGCTGATTCGCTTCGCCGATGACTTTGAAAGCGCGGTCGGTGCCATCGTGTCGAACGTGTCGGCTTCCGCCGTGCAGCTCGAATCGGCGGCCTCCACGCTGACCCGAACCGCCGAAACCACGCAGACCTTGTCGAGCCAGGTTGCCGGCGTGTCCGAGCAGGCTTCGAGCAACATGCAGTCGGTCGCAACCGCGACCGAAGAGCTTTCGGCCTCGGTCGAGGAGATCGGCCGCCAGGTCCGCGATTCCAGCCGCATTGCGGAAGCCGCCGTGGTGCAGGCCAAGGAGACCGACGGCCGGATTGGCAAGCTGTCGCACGCCGCCCAGCAGATCGGCGAGGTCGTCAAACTGATCACCGCGATCGCCGAGCAGACCAACCTTCTGGCGCTCAACGCCACCATCGAGGCGGCGCGCGCGGGCGAGGCCGGCCGCGGCTTTGCCGTGGTCGCCAGCGAAGTGAAGTCGCTGGCCAGCCAGACCGCGAAGGCCACCGACGAGATTTCCTCGCACATCACCGGCATGCAGGGCGCGACGGCCGAGTCTGTCGCCGCGATCAAGGAGATCGGCGCCACCATCGGCAAGATCTCGTCGATCTCGACCTCGATCGCGAGCGCCGTCGAAGAGCAGGGCGCCGCGACGCAGGAGATTGCCCGCAGCGTCCAGACGGTCGCGCAGGGTACCCAGACCGCCGCCACCGACATCGGCCAGGTCAACCGCGGCGCCGCCGAAACCGGCTCGGCCTCGGAGGAGGTCCTGAATTCGGCCAAAACCCTGTCCAGCGAAAGCAACCGCCTGCGCGCCGAGCTCGACCGCTTCATGGGGAATATCCGGGCGGCGTAAGGCGCCGCGCCGGAAGCCCTCGCTGTCGCTCCACTCTCGGCTGTCGTCCCCGCGAACGCGAGGACGACAGAGGAGTGCGCAGCTCCCGCGTCACCTAACCGCAAGTTGCGACACCATAAATTTACCGCGGCTTATCCTTTGCCCCTTACCGTGCTCACGAGTCGGGAAGCGGGCTGCTTCCGGGCTGCGCCTGGTTTTCCGCGAATGGAATGGGGTGGGGAATGCCCGTCAAGTCGAAGCCGAACACGTCGAAGCTGCTCACCTTGCGTTTTCGCGCAAAAATCATCCTCGGCTTCGTGGCGGTGCTCGCCATCCTCGCCGTCAGCATGGCCTTCGCCTATTTCGGCTACGAGCGGATCCGGGCTGCCGTGGCCTCCTACCGGTCCAGCGTGTCGGAAGCGGACCTCGCGCGGACCGTCGATCGCGAACTGATCTCCTACCAGGGGCTGGCGCGGGCCTACACTCTGACCGGCGCGACCGATGACGAGATTGCGGCCAAGGCGGCGGAAGGGAATCTGAGGGCGGCAATCGCCAAGTCGATGGCGGCCACGACCGGTGCCGCCCGCCGCGAGCAGGTCGGCAAGCTAGAGGCCGAGTTCCAGCGCTTCACGAAGGTGTTCGGCGAAATCATCACGCTGACACGCGAGAACAACAAGATCGCCGCCGACGAGCTCAACAGCGTCGGCAACAAGATCCGCTTCAAGTTCGACGACCTCGCTGATACCGCGGCGCTGGCCGGCCTGAGTTCGGTCCAGACCACGGCCAAGGACGTGACGTCGCAATATCTGGCGGTCTCCACCTCGGTGAGCGCCTTCGTCGCCAAGCCGGAGCCGAAGACCGCCGACGGCGTGATCGCCCGCATCAAGTTTTTGGAGACCCTTCTGGTCTCGATCTACGCCAACGACCAGAAGATCACCGACCGCGTCACCGAGATCGGCAACCTGCTGAAGCAGTACCGCACCTCTTTCTCGAAGCTGACCGAGAACGTGAAGATCATCGTCAAGTCGAACGGCGAGATGACCAAGACGGCGGCGGGCATCCTCAAGCTCTCGGGCGAGCTGCGGTCGGACCTGAGTGCCGATCAGGAGCGCATCGAGGCAAGCGCCAACTCCACGATCGTGGATACCGAGCGGCTGATGATCATGTTGGCGCTCGGCGGCCTCGCCATCGGCGCCGTGCTCGCCCTGATGCTCGGCAACGGCATCTCGCGTCCGATGATCGCGATGTGCAAGGCGATGCGCGAGCTTGCGTCGGGCAATTTCGACGTGGTGTTGCCGGGCCTGGGTCGCAAGGATGAGATCGGCGAGATGGCCGGTGCAGTCGAGGAATTCAAGGTTCAGGCCGTCGCCAAGGCCGAGCGCGATGCCGCCGCCAGCGAAGTCCAGAACAGGGAGCAGGCCGCAAGCCGCCGCTCCGAGCTGATCCGCTTTGCCGACGACTTCGAGAGCGCGGTCGGCGCCATCGTCTCCAACGTCTCGGCTTCCGCCGTGCAACTCGAATCGGCAGCATCGACGCTCACGCGTACCGCCGAGACCACGCAGAGTCTGTCGAGCCAGGTCGCCGGCGTGTCCGAGCAGGCCTCTTCGAACATGCAGTCGGTCGCAACAGCGACGGAAGAGCTCTCGGCCTCGGTCGAGGAGATCGGCCGCCAGGTGCGCGACTCCAGCCGTATTGCCGAAGCCGCCGTAGTGCAGGCGAAGGAGACAGACGGCCGCATCGGCAAGCTCTCGCACGCTGCCCAGCAGATCGGCGAGGTCGTCAAGTTGATCACGGCGATCGCCGAGCAGACCAATCTTCTTGCGCTCAACGCCACCATCGAGGCGGCGCGCGCGGGCGAGGCCGGCCGCGGCTTCGCAGTGGTCGCCAGCGAAGTGAAGTCGCTGGCGAGTCAGACCGCCAGGGCCACCGACGAGATTTCCTCGCACATCACCGGCATGCAGGGCGCGACCGCCGAGTCGGTCGCAGCGATCAAGGAGATCGGCGCGACCATCGGCCAGATCTCGTCGATCTCGACGTCGATTGCGAGCGCCGTCGAGCAGCAGGGCGCCGCGACGCAGGAAATCGCGCGCAGCGTCCAGACCGTTGCGCAGGGTACCCAGACCGCAGCCACCGACATCGGCCAGGTCAACCGCGGCGCCGCCGAAACCGGCTCGGCCTCGGAAGAGGTGTTGAACTCGGCAAAATCCCTCTCCAGCGAAAGCACGCGTTTGCGCGCCGAGCTCGATCGTTTCATGGGCAATATCCGGGCGGCGTAAGGCTGCTTGGGCTCGCTGCGAGTTAGGCGCTCCACTGTCGCCTTACTCTCCACTGTCGTCCCCGCGAATGCGGGGACCCCATAACCACAGGCAGCGGTTATGGAGCGAGCAGGCAACTCCGAGTCCATCGCCAAACTTCTCCCTGTGGCTATGGGTTCCGGATCTGCGCTGCGCTTGTCCGGGACGACAGCGGAGCAAGGTCATTACGCCTTCCCGAACGCCCGCTTCAATTCCACCTTCGCGCGCTCCAGCCGCGTGCGCTGTGCCTCCGGCAGCGTCTTGCCGGCGCGATTGATGTAGAAGGTCAGCATCGACAGCGCCGAGCGGTAGGCGCCGGTCTTGCGGCGCGAGCTGCGCTCGGCCGAGCGCTTCAGCGAGGCCGCGATCTTCTTCGCGCTGGTCAGCTTGAACACGCCTTGCTTGAGGTCGAGCGCGTCGCTCTCCTTCGTCACCCGCTGCGACCAGCGCTTTGGGGTGGCGCGCTCGGTGCTCTTGCGCGCCGAGGTGCTGCGCTTCGTGCTGGTCTTCTTCCGGTGCGCCGTCTTTCGCGCGACGGTTTTCCGCGAATGTGTCGTCTTTCTGACGTGAGCCATGCGTCAACTCCGGCGCCTCCATCGGAAACGGGCGGCCTTGGGCGCTGTTCCCATGGGAACCCTCGCTTGCCGCGGACGTTGTCGCAGGTGGCAGGCGGAATGCCGCACCCATCGGATCGATCCCCGTCCACGTCATGTGAACCGGGGATGCTCGCATTGGTCAGACGCAACAACACGATGGAATTGCAGCAAAGCCCAGCGCTGAACTATGGACCTGCGATCTCGGCGGCGGCCGCGACCGACCGCATCGTCGAGACCAGCATTCCGTCGCGGCTCGATGCGCTGCCGTGGAGCGGCTTCCACACCCGTGTCGTGCTGGCGCTCGGCATCACCTGGATCCTCGACGGGCTCGAGGTGACGCTGGCCGGCGCGCTCTCCGGCGCGCTGAAGCAGAGCCCGTCGCTGCAGTTCTCCAATCTCGATCTCGGTATCGCCAATTCCGCGTATCTTGCGGGTGCAGTGCTCGGCGCGCTCGGATTCGGCTGGCTCACCGACCGCATCGGCCGCAAGAAACTGTTCTTCATCACGCTGGCGCTCTATCTCTCCGCGACCGCCGCGACTGCGCTGTCGTGGAATGTCGCGAGCTATGCGCTGTTTCGCTTTCTCACCGGCGCCGGTATCGGCGGCGAATATACTGCGATCAATTCGACGATCCAGGAACTGGTGCCGGCGCGCTACCGCGGCTGGACCGATCTCGTCATCAACGGCAGCTTCTGGCTCGGCGCGGCGATGGGCGCGGTGGCGGCCATCGTGCTGCTCGATCCCGCATTTATCGGTCCCGATCTCGGCTGGCGCCTCGCCTATCTCATCGGCGCGACCCTCGGGCTTGTCGTGCTGTTGATGCGGATGTGGATTCCGGAGAGCCCGCGCTGGCTGATGATCCACGGCCGGCCCGACCAGGCCCACGCCATCGTGGGCGAGATCGAGCGCTCGGTCATCGGGCATGACCAGGATGCGAGCGATGGCCGCTTCACGAAAATCCGCCTGAAGATGCGCGACCACACGCCGATCAGGGAGGTGGTGCACACGCTGTTCTCCGTCTATCGCCAGCGCGCGCTGGTCGGCCTGGTGCTGATGGTCGCGCAGGCGTTCTTCTACAACGCGATCTTCTTCACTTTCGCGCTGGTGCTGACCGACTTCTACGGCATCAGCGCCGATCACGTCGGCTGGTATCTCCTGCCGTTCGCCGCCGGCAACTTCCTCGGTCCGCTGCTGCTCGGCCGCCTGTTCGATACGCTCGGCCGCCGCGTCATGATCATGTTCACCTACGGCGTGTCGGGCGTGCTGCTGGCGCTCTCGGGCTACCTGTTCTCGATCGGCGCGCTGAGCGCGCAGGGGCAGACGATTGCCTGGATGGTGATCTTCTTCTTCGCCTCGCCCGCCGCGAGCGCGGCTTACCTGACAGTCAGCGAGACGTTCCCATTGGAAGTGCGCGCGCTGGCGATTGCGGTGTTCTACGCGGTCGGCACCGGCATCGGCGGCGTGATCGGACCCGCGCTGTTCGGCGCGCTGATCGACACGGGATCACGCACCAGCGTGTTCGCGGGCTATTTGCTGGGGGCCTTCCTGATGATTGCGGCTGCGATCGTGGCGTGGCGCTACGCCGTCGCCGCGGAACGAAAATCGCTCGAACAAATCGCGCGGCCGCTTGCCTTTATGGAGTAGACTATGAAATCGGAACTCGCTGAATTGGACCAGAAGCCCACCATGCTCGACGATGAAGCGCCCGACGCGGTGCCGGTGCCGCATGCGCTCGTGCCGCACCTCGGCGAGACTGCGATCCTGCTCGACATCGACGGCACGCTGCTCGACCTGATGCCGACGCCGCGCGAGGTCTGGGTGCCGCCGGGCCTGTCGGAAACGCTGAACCGGCTGACGGAGCGCACGTCGGGCGCGCTGGCGATGGTCAGTGGCCGTTCGCTCAACGACATCGACCTGATCTTCGCGCCCGATGTGTTTCGTGCCGTTGCCGGACACGGCGCGGAGATGCGCCTGTCGGTGGGCAATGAGGCCGACGACGTGCACGCGCCGCAGATGGACAAGGAGCTGAAGCGGCGCCTGGCTGCGATCGCAAAGCTCAGCCCCGGCATTCTGCTCGAAGACAAGGGCTATTCGCTGGCACTGCATTATCGCCTCGCGCCGCATGCGGAGAAAGCGATCTACGAATCCGTCTCGCTGATCCGCGCCGATCTGCCCAATGCGCCGATCGAAGTGCTGCCCGGCAAGTTCGTGTGCGAGATCAAGCATTCCGGCTTCACCAAGGCGACCGGCGTGCGCGAATTGATGAAGCATGAGCCCTTCAAGGGGCGCCGTCCGATCTTCATCGGCGACGACGTCACCGATGAGACCGTGTTCGCGATCATGCCCGACATGAACGGGCTTGCCTTCTCGGTCGGCCGCCGTGCCATCGGCGTCAATGGCCATTTCGATGAGCCGAAGGATGTACGCGCGTTCCTCGCGCATCTGCTCGACGACACAAGGTTGGAATAAGGCGCCGACACCTCGATGCCATATTGTCGCTCGCTTCGTTCGCTCGCGCGCGCAATTCACGCTGGGCAACACAGTCATGAAAACTGACTTTGTTGAGTGAAACCGACGGGTTCCCAGAAGAAAAACTGGTTCCAACGCACGTGCCCGATTTTGGTTTCATTTCGTACAAATGATGGTCAGGAACCTTATTGATGAACGGCAGTTAAACGGGGTGGAATGAACAGGAGGGGACGACCTGTGAACTTAGTCGTCGTTTCAAATCGAGTAGCGCGCGGTAAACCCAACGAGCCGATGACGGGCGGCTTGGCTGCGGCATTGCTTCCCGTCGTGGAACATTCGGGTGCTATCTGGGTGGGTTCGTCGGGCCGCGTGCGCGACGGCCAACAGAAGGAACCGTTCGCCGAGATCGAAGCGCTTGGGTCGGGTGCGATTGCGACGCTGGATCTGCCGGCGGCGCATTACGGCGGCTATTACGAAGGTTTCGCCAATTCGGCGCTGTGGCCGGCCCTGCATTCGCGCAGCGATCTGATCCGCGTCTCACGCGACGACTATGTCAGCTATCGCGAGGTCAACGCCTTCATGGCGCGCGCCTTGATGCGCTTCCGGAAGGCGAAAACGGCGTTCTGGGTGCAGGATTATCATTTCCTTGCGCTCGGCGCCGAGCTGCGTGATCTCGGCGTCGATGATCCGATCGGCTTCTTCCTGCACACGCCATGGCCGGTCGCCGCGGTGATGCAGGGCGTGCCAAATCATCGCGAACTGATCACGGCGATGCTGGCCTACGATCTGCTCGGCTTCCAGACCAATGAGGATTGCCAGAATTTTCTCGGCTATGTCGCGGGCGAACTTGACCTCACCGTCGAGGACGGCGTCGCGATCTCGCAGCATGGCCGTACGCGTTGCGAGGTGTTTCCGATCGGCATCGACGCGGAGAAGTTCGCAGCTTACGCCGCGAAGTCTGCCTCGCATCCCGACGTGTCGCGGCTGCGCCGCAGTCTCAATGGCGAGCGGCTCGCGATCGGCGTCGACCGGCTCGACTATTCCAAGGGTCTCGTCAATCGCATCAGCGCGTTCGACCGGCTCTGGACCGATCAGCCGCAGTTTGCGCGCAGCATCTCGCTGCTTCAGATCGCCAACCCGTCGCGCGGTGCGATCGAGGCCTATGGCAATCTCCAGAACGAGGTCGCGCGTCTCGTTACCGACGTCAACGGCCGCCACGGCGAGGTCGACTGGACGCCGATCCGCTATCTCAACAAGGGGTTCAGCCAGACCGTGCTCGCGGGTCTCTACCGGACCGCGCAGATCGGCGTGGTGACGCCGCTGCATGACGGCATGAACCTCGTCGCCAAGGAATATGTTGCCGCGCAAAACCCGGCCGATCCCGGCGTGCTGGTGCTGTCGAAGTTCGCCGGCGCCGCCAACGAGCTCGAAACGGCGCTGCTGGTCAATCCGCACGACATCGACGGCATGGCGCGTGCGATCGCGGTCGCGGCCGCGATGCCGCTCACCGAGCGCAAGATGCGCTGGGACGCGATGATGAAGAAGCTGCGCGGCCACACCATCCAGCAATGGTCCGCCGACTTCGTCGCGGAGTTGGAGAAGTGCCGGACCGAGAAGCCCGCCGTCGTCCCGCTCGCGGCGCAGCCGCCGCAAGCGCTGCGCTGGCTGAAATCGGCGATCTCAGGTGTAAGACTGATCTAGGATCTTGCGTCATGGCCGGGCTTGTCCCGGCCATGACGAACTGGGAGGGTGCGACCCGCGCCCTCAATAACAATACGACACCCCATCCAATATCGCGCATTGCCGCTTGTTCGGCGCGTTGGGATCATCGAGCGGCACCATGCCCTTGCCCTGGCCGACGAACACGCCGGGCCCGACATGGACCGAGCTCTTGTTGCCGATGATCACGCTCTGATGCGGCGTCGAGCTTGAGCGCGTCCCGTCCGGCCAGAGGATGGCATCGCCCGACAGCACCCCGCGTCGCCCGTCGTCGCAGCTCACGTCGACGCCCTGCCGGGTGCAGACCTGCGCTAAGGCCGGCGCGGCGAAGGCGGAGCCCAGGCCCGAAATCAGGCTAAGAGCGGCGATGGTCTTGCGGATGGTCATGGCGTCCCCGGTCGTGTTTGGCGGGCTTGAGTGAATCGTCGCGCCAAACCCGCTTCCGGTTCAGCCATCGGGTGGTTCCGAAGCGCCAATTGGCGCCAGATATTGTCGTTCAAATACAATATCTTACGGAAAATTCACCCGATTTCCCCGCGATCCCTTGCAAAATCACCGGCGCCCCTTCAAGAGAGGGCGCTCCGGAGAGATGGCCGAGTGGCTTAAGGCGCACGCTTGGAAAGCGTGTGTGCGGGAAACCGTACCGTGGGTTCGAATCCCACTCTCTCCGCCACCCCGCAAAAGTCACCCCGTACTTCGATGAGGAGATAGGTCGAAAATCCGGCCACCTTCCGGCCTTTCGCTCGCCAGAGAAATACTATCGTCGATCAAACGGAGCGTTCGCTAGGCGCGGAGAACCGAATTTTCTCCGAATCTTAGTTCCCTCCAAATCGGTCTAGTAACGGCATTTCCGGGCAAACCAAGCGCTTATTGGGGACTGGTTTGGATCCCTCTCGCTCAAGCGGGGTGCCCGTAATTGAGCGGCCACTGTCGGTCGGCGCGAAAGTGCCGGGATTGCTCGCCTAAGTCCTCCGCAACAAACCCTTCACCATCAAGCATTCGAAGAAATCGTGAGCAGACAGAAAAGCTCTGGCGGGGGGCCACGGGTTCTTCCGACAATTGGTTTCGAGCGCGGGTAACTCGCACGTCGCCACTGCGGAAGCTAAAGGAATTGAAAAGTTAGGCTGGGTTGACAGGGGAGGGTGGGCGAAAGTTTACAAGAGGCGTCCGCAGGACCGGTCTCCCTGGTTCACGCGCAAAATCCGGGAACTAAATATTAAAAGCCACTGGTCGAGCCGCTGATATTGGGAGGGGTGGGGGTAGTCAATTTCGTCAGCGCCTCTCGTCCCGCGGACCGGCCCCACTTTCACTCGGGGATTTTTCGGGTCAACAGAATTTTTAGCATTGTCCGGCCGATCTTGCCGTGGCCGCCAATCTTCCGCCAAGAAAAACGATTGTCGTATCGAATATTGGAGAGCTGTGAACGGCGATGAGTGGGGAGGTGCGTGGGCAACCACGTGCACTGGCCCAATTATTTTCAGAACCTCGGAGACGCTGGCGCGCGGAAAAAACGTCGCGAAATTCGATAGGTGTGATCCAATCTTTGCGCGGACCGCACGCAGTTCTGGAGCTAGATGCATGAAACCGTCCGGCGGAGCGAAGCGACCATCAAGCCACCGCTCATACAGTCAACGTCGCAAGTAAATGCGCAACAATCCGACCATCGTGCAGAAATACGGCGGCGTCTGTTTAGAAACGCCGGAAAAAATCCGCGCGGTTGCGAGGAGTCTTGCCGATCTGCACAACCGTGGTCATCGCGTCGTGGCGATCGTTTCAGCGATGGGTAAGACGACCGACGAACTAATTAGGGCGGCTTATCAAGTAAGCCCGCATCCCAACCGCCGCGAACTGGATATGTTGCTAACAACCGGTGAGCGCATCAGCATGTCGTTGATGAGCATGGCTCTGTCTGATCTCGGTGCGCCAGCCATTAGTTTTACCGGGAGTCAGGCCGGTGTAATGACAGACGAATCTCATTCTTCCGCGCGCATTTTAGATGTGCGGCCTGCGCGCGTGCTCGAAGAACTCAGTCGCGGACGCATCGTGGTTCTAGCGGGCTTTCAAGGCGTGAATCCGCGAACCAAAGAAATCACCACCCTAGGCAGGGGCGGCAGCGACACCACTGCAGTCGCCATGGCTGCGGCGCTAAGGGCCGAGCGCTGTGAAATTATCAAAGAGGTCGACGGAATTTGCTCGGCCGATCCGCGCATCGTGCCGAACGCAAAACCATTGCGCCGGCTCGATTTTGCATCGTTGTCCGAAATGTGTTTTTGGGGCGCGAAGGTTTTGCATTTTCGCAGCGTCGAGTTGGCACAAAGCCAGAATATCCCTTTGTTTTTACGAAAATGGGGCAATTCCGACCACAGCACGCGAGTGATGAGAGAGGTTATCGGAATGGAAAACGGAAAAGTTTTGGCCGTCAACTCGATGGCTCGTATTGAGCATGTGGAGATCGCTTCGACGAATCTCAGTCACGGTTTTGAGAAATTTGCGCAGCATCTCAAGCAGAGCGGCCTATCTTGGCCGCAAGTCCTCGCCTCGGCTTTCACCGCCGGAAAAACGCGCATCATGATGACTTCCGAGTCGGAATCGCTCGACACTCTGCTGTGCACACTGGAAAGGAGCAATGACTTGCGCAAAGAGCGTGAGACTTTAAGCTCGGTGAGCCTCACTTGCTTCGGCGGCGTTTCTTCAGACTTGCCATTTCAGGCGATACAAATTCTGCAATCCCACGGGATTGTCGTTGACAAATACGTTCTATCACCACATTCGATAAACTTGTTCGTTCCTGTGGAGAACCGCGAGGCTGCGGTCACGGCGTTGCATTCGCTGATCTAACAACCTCTTTGAGGGGATGCCACGAAATGCCGGGCGCAATGGGTTGGCCGCTTCGCGAGGGCGAACGAATCATTGCCTGCAACACAGGCCTATTAGGTCACAAGCACCGTCTGGTCGGCATCACCCGCGTTCGTAACGAAGCGCTTATTCTCAGAGACACACTGGACTACGTCGGCAAGCAGGTCGATGCGATAGTCGCTTATGATGACGCGAGCACGGATCGTACGCTGGAGATTCTATGCGAACACCCAAAAGTCGCTCTGATCGTGACAAATCGGTCGTGGGAAGCTGACATCGAGGCACGCCGGATTGCCGAGGGACGGCATCGCGGCCTCTTGTTGCAGACGGCGCGCGAACATTTGCAGTTCGACTGGGTCTTTTGCTTCGATGCGGATGAGCGCGTTACCGGAGATTTACGCGGATTCATAGAAGGAACGCATTCTAGCGAGTGCGACGGCGTGCGGGTTCAACTGTTCGACGCCTATATGACTCCTGGGGATCATGCACCCTATCAGGCCGATCGCGAACTGTTGGACTTTCGTCGTTTCTTCGGTCCGGAACGGCGAGACATTCTGATGTTGTGGCGAAACCGGTTGGAGGTCACCTTCGCAGAGCACCATGCGCGCGAGCCGGGTGGCGTTGAACGAGTGGCGACTGGCCTTTATTGCCAACACTACGGCAAATCGTTGTCGGTCGACCATTGGGAAGAGACCTGCGACTACTACATGCGGCACTTTCCGTTTGATACTTACGGACGAAAATGGCGCGAGCGCAAAGGTCGAGCAATCCACACCCAATCGGACTTCATGCGGCCGTTGTACGAGTGGGGTGACAGGCTCTTCGCGAATGCGATCAAGATGTGATTGTCCAAAAACTGAGCCGCCCCTGCGCCAATGCGGCCGCTTCGAAGTCGGCCACGGGCCCGCTTCTTCCATAACACCTCATTGGCGAATCCAAACCTGGATCGCGATATTTGCGTCTTGAACCATCCGCTCTCGCCGGTGTGTCTGTTTCAGGAGAGTAAGCGACCGAGGGCACAACGACCCCGGGGCTCAAATTACTTCCTGCCTTCCAACCTCTTTATGCGAACATTGCTGGCGTTATCTCATCCACCTGGATGATCACGTCGGCCGGAATATCATTGCGCCGCGCCGCATTTCTAATTGCCTCGGCGCTCTCAGCTTCATAAAGACAATAAGTCTTGCGCTTGTCGGCGCTGAGAAAGGTCAACAGCCACTTCACGCCTTCCTCATCGTTGATGCGGTTAACTCTATCTGTTCCTTCCTTTGTCATCTCGAGTCTTTCGGCAAAATTTCGCTCGATCATGAAACGTGGCATAAGCCTCTCCTATGTCTGCTGTGGCCTCAGTGCCGTTGCGCCCGGATCCTATCCATCAAGGCTGTCATCTTCAGGCGACATGCTGTCGTCCAGGACTCATTAAGCAGGACTTCGGCGCGTTCGAGGTCGCCACGCCGGCTACGACGGCGCAGCATGCGCGCGAAACGGTGCTGCGTGTGTGCGAGCCAAGGGGATGCCTGCATGTGCCGATCCATTCGGAGAGCTTCGTCGAAATGCTGTTCGGCGCTATCCCAGTCCATCAGGACCTCGGCCAACGCTCCGAGAAAGCGGCCGGCTGATCCGTAGCATACGGTCACGACCCCCGCCGTGACTGTCATGTGGCGATAAGGCTCAAGCAGGTCATAGAGGGTGCGTGCACTGACCGCATCATCCAGTGCTGCACATACGTCCGCCAGATAAGACAGCGTAGTGCTGCGCATCGCATCCATTGGAAGCGCGAAGCCGGCTTCTCTCAACTCGTCAAGCAGCTTTTGCGCCTGCGGCTTGAACCCGAGCTCAGTCGCGACGATCGCGAATCCGGGCTTCCAGGTGTTGAGGTTGCCTTTGTCTATGAAATGTCTGACGATCGGGGCGACCTCCGAAAGACGACCCTGCTCGCGGCGAATCGTGAACATTTGCATGCCATAGACGCCCTCGACGCTCTCGCCATATCTCCGGCGACCGAGCTGATAGGCGTTTTCAGCAAACCCCTCCGCGGCTGCAAAGTCGCCGTTCAATAACGCCAGCATCGCACGCCCGTGTTGTCCGACCCACTGCTGATGCGTCATTTGCTGGCCCTCAGTCAACGAGCAGAAGGTTTCCAGAGCTCCTATCATTCCTTCGCGGTCGCCGAATTCGGCAGAATAATAGATGCGCGTCGCAAGGGCTCGGGTCCGGAAGTCTGCGTCGTTGAGCCGCTCTGCGATGCCCAGCAACTCGTCTAAGCGCTTGAGCAAGCTTTGGGACTGCTCGCCGGAAAGGGCAGCCGGGACCAGAAGCGGATTGAACAGAGCCTCGCAGAGAGTGCGATCGTCATCGATGCGACGTGCAATCTCGATGGCCTTGGAGTTCGACGCATCTGCACGCTCAAGATCACCGTTCATGTAGAACGCTCTGCCGAGTGCGCTCAATATCTGGCAACGCTGCCGAGTGTCTCTTGCTTCGATCACTGGCAGCGCTTCGAGCAGGAGGTTAATGGAGGAATCGAGGGAATCATGAGAATAGAAATGAGCTTGCGCAAATCCAATTGCGGAGTTGGCGAGCGCATCGGGCTTGTCAACAGCTCTCGCTTCGCGCGCGGAGTCAGCGAACGTGGCAGACGCCTGTTGCAGGTCGCCGGCGGCTATCTGCGCCCAGCCTAACGCAATCTTCGTCTCTAGGACGGTAACTTCGCGACCTTGCGCGTCGGGTAGCTTCTGGGCAATAGCCACCACCTTCTCGTAATGATCTATGGCTTCGTAATTTGCCGAGCGCGCGATCGCCCGGTCGCCTGCGCGTCGCCAGAAAGGAAGAGCCAACTCCGGCAAAGCGGCTTCGGAAAAGTGCCGCGCAATCAGCTCGGGTTGCGTCTCTGCTATTTCGCGGTACTCGGCCAGAGCGCGGGCGATCGCAGCGTGATATCGGTGTCTCTGGCTCATAAGCAGTGATTGGTACGTCGCATCCTGAATTAGGGCATGCCTGAAGACGAAGGTATCTTCGGACGAGCCCGCCCTCAGAAGGAGGTGCGCAGCCATGAGCTCGGCGACTGCGGCGTCAAGGTCCGCAGATGGAAACTGGCAAACGTGAGTAAGCAGATCCCGGCTGAATTCGCGGCCGATAACGGAGGCAATTTGCGCAGTCTCCCTTGCGGTCGGCCCGCATCGATCAAGCCGCGCTAGGAGAGAGCCCTGCAGTGTTGCTGGCAACACCATCTTGATGTCGCACTCGCTGGCCTCTCGTTCGGCAAGAAAGCGAGCCATCTCCTCGATGAACAGTGGGATTCCGTCGCTTCGATCGATGATTTCATTGACCAGTCGAGCGTTGGCACTAAGGCCTACGATGTTTCGTACCATGTCGGCGACGAGGGGCTGGGCGAGGGCGCCGATAGAAAGCGGCAACACATGATCGTACGCGCGGGGCCATTCAAATTTCCAACTCGGCCGATGCGTCACGAGCAACATGACAGGCGATCGATTGATCGGCGCCAAGAGGGCGTCGAGTAATTCAGTCGTGGTCGGATCGATCCAGTGGGCATCCTCAACAATTAGCAACAGGGTGGCGCGTCCGGACCGGCGCACGAAGTGCTCGACCAGGGTCTGCAAGATGAGACTCTTCCTTTGCTGCGGCCCGAGTTCGAGCTCGCCATAGCGATCATGGTAGTCAAGTGAAAGGAGTTCGGCATAGACAGGCCCCACGGTGCGGGTGTCGATGCCCAGATCGGCAAGCATGCGCTCGAGCTTGTCGAGGCGCTGTTCGTTTTGATCTTCAGACCGAAAAGCGGCCTTTCGCGACAGGTTCTGAACGATTGGGAACAGAGCACTGTTGCTATGGTAAGGTGAGCACTGAAGACGGATGACCTCGTGAGGTGTTGAACCGAGTGTTTCAGTAAGGACTTGGAGGAGCCGCGACTTGCCGATGCCGGCGTCGCCCGACAGCAGGATCGCCTGTCCCTTCGCCCCGCACGCGAGATTCCATCTTTCAACGAGGAGCGCGAGTTCATGTACGCGACCAACGAATGGTGACAACTCTCCTGCATGAGCTGCGTGGAAGCGACTCTCGACCTCGCGCTCCGACTTGACGAGATGCACACTCGTGCCGGTCCCGAATCCCTTGAGGGCGATCTCGCCGAGATCCTCAATAACGAAAGCGTCGCCGATCAATCGCCTGGTCGACTCCGCGATAACGAGTTGATTGGGTTGGGCAATCGCTTGGAGCCTGGCTGCGAGATTTGGCGTCTCGCCCGCGACCGCGCCCTGCTCTCGAACAGAGCCGGCGATGAGGTCCCCTACAACGACTTGCCCCGTGGCAATGCCAACACGCGCCATGAGTTCGGTGTCTCGGGCTTTTAGCACTTGCACGGCGGCCAGGGCCTCGAGCCCGGCTCGAACTGCACGCTCGCCATGATCCTCATAGGCACACGGCCACCCGAAATACGCCATGATACCGTCGCCCATGTAGCGGGCGACGTAGCCTCCATAGCGGATCACAGTCTCGGCGACCCGATCTTGGTAACTACGGAGTACCTCCCGGAGGTCCTCGGGGTCGAGCCGCCGAGATAATTCGGTGGACCCAACCAAATCGCAGAATAGAACGCTCAGGAGGCGTCGCTCTGGTGGTCGCTCCGAGTAAGCGATATGCTGGAGAGGCTGATGCTCGGCACCGGTAGCAATAATGCGTGTTGGCCGCGAGGCTGTCCCGAAGGACTCCGCCACCGCAGCCATCAGGATCTTGCGGTGTCCGAGGGACAGCCCCAGCTCGCGCAGTTCCGCTTCGGTGAGATGCGGGAGCACCCTCAGGTCGATGTCGCTGGCGGCGAAGGCATCGGAATATTGCTCAAGGCCGAGCGCTCGCAACCACGTATGTACGTCGTTGCTCATTGGCTTCCCGTCGCTTCTTCACTCCCCGTTGTGTACTTGCGATGTGGTCAAGCCGCCGCCGTGATCGAGAATGCCGGCGCAATGTTGAGGTTCATCCGAGCAGGCCCATAGTTCCTACGGCGCGTGATCTACGCCGGACCGGCAAGCCAATTATAGCATGTCTTGCTGGCGCTGAGTGTGATGCAGTTCATGGAGACGCCCGTCTCGATCAGCCAGCACGCCGCCGATGGGCTGGGCGGGGTTTGGCCGGCCAAACCCCGGTTGCGCCTTGTCGCCACATCCAGGTCACCGGCACGGCTTCGGCTCTTTGCAAGCGGCATAATGTCTGGTCCGTGAGGTGAAGCACGATGATACCGGATACTGACCTTCTTTCCCGTCGCGGCTGTAAACTGGACCGAGCGTCATGCTTGGATTGAGGCAGCCATTGAAGACAGAGACACGGATGTTCGCATTGGCTCGTGTTTTCGGCTTAGCTGACGGGCGAAGACGAACTGGCTCGCCTCCGCCTTATCCCCGACGACGGACGTGAACTAATCGAGGCGCGTTTCCGTTTGGGGACTTGGAGCAGCGCCGAGCCTTCTTTTCTTCCGGCTTGAAACGAAAATCCCTCCTTCACTGCCGACATGCGGCTCCCTCGACTTTGGCTCGAAAGGTCACCCCTCGCCGATGCGAATATTCAAGGTCTTATTCGGCTGCTTCGGGCAGCTGCGAAGGCATATCGACGAAACGCTTGATTTGCCGCGGACGGCCCATCAGCACCGGTTGAAAGAGGACAGCTGCAGCCATGGTGCACGCCAGCGCCAGCGCCATCATCTTGCCCATGCTTGACATGCCCGGATAACTCGACACCCACATGCTGCCGAAGGCGACTGCATTGGTCATGGCGCTGAATACCACTGCACGGGTGAGCGTAGACTGCAGCAGGTTCGTTTTGCCAGCGCGCCAGGCCATGATGTAGTAGATCTTGAACGCAACTCCGACTCCGAGAAGCAGCGGAAGCGCGACGATATTCGCGAAGTTGAGCGAAAGGCCCGAGATCTCGGAAAGTTCGAGCGTCACCACGCCGGCGAGAAGGAGTGGAATCAATGTCAACAGAACGTCAGTTATCCTGCGCAACGCGATGATCAGCAGGATCGAGATGGCGACGAGTGCCAAGACGCCTGCCTTGATGAAGGCGCTGGTGACGGTTTTCTCGGACTCATAGTAGCTGATCACCTCGCCTGTCGCAGACGGCTCGGCACCAAGTACCGCAGCGGCGAACTTCCGCAGAACGTTGACATCATTGGCGTCGCCCTTCGGCAAAACCTGAGCGCGAGCACGGCCGTCCGGCAGCACCCAATCGCGGACCAGATCCGGAGGCAGCGTCTGCATCGTTATGGTTTCGGGAGCAAGGCTCTTGCGAACGAGATCGAGGTCGTAGGTCAATGGTGCGACAATTGCCGCCTCGGCGTTGCTCCTAAAATTTGATGGGGCATCCGCAAGGCGATCGAGGAGAACGGCCACCTCGCGTGCGTCGTCCGCCGCGCTGCCATGGGCACCGGCTGCCGCTCTGGTGAGAGCGTCCGCTGCGCCACGGATCGCCACGACGAGGTCCTGATCGTTCGGCGCGGGCCGCCGCCCGGGCGGATTGAGCACCGGACTGAGAGACTGCGATGCAGCGTGCAAGGCCGCGGTTTTCCGCCGCTGATCACTGGGAATGAAGTTCGTCAGCGTGAGTACGCGCGAAACCTCGGGAACCGCCGCAAGGCGCGTGGCGATGGCATCAGCCTGTTCGAGCGATGGTGCCATGATCTCCGCATCGTGGCCGGTGGTCTGCGGGTCGGACTGCAATTGTCGATACGCCACGACCGCCGGCGAATCGGCCCTCTGCAAATCGACCGGGTCGAAATCGAACTGTAGATGGAGCAGCAGCGGCGAGCCGGCGAGCACCACCCCGAATGTGCCGACGATCACGGCGATACGGTGTCGCTGCAGAAAGCGATCCAGCGGCCCGAGGCTCCCGAAGCCGATCGGCGCCGGTTCGCCGGGCGGATTGAGCACGGTGAGCATCGCCGGCACCAGCGTGATGCTGCATGCGAAAGCGATCAACATGCCGCATCCGGCGATCAGCCCCAGCTCGGAGAGACCGCGATAGCTTGTAGGCAGGAAGGCGAAAAAGCCGACAGAGGTGGCTGCGGCAGCCAGCGCGAGTGGTTTTCCGGACTTTTTCGCTGCACTGCGCAGCGCTCGTCGCAGATCACCAAGTTCGTGCCGCTCGGTGCGATAGCGGACACTGAACTGAATTCCGAAGTCGACACCCAGGCCCACGAACAGCACAAAAAACGCAATAGAGATCAGGTTGAAGGAGCCGACCATTAGAAGGCCCAGCGCAGCGGTCGCTGCGAGGCCCACGACCAAGCTGCAGAAAACAGATATGATCAGTTTCCAGGAGCGAAGCGCGAGCCATAGAACAATCAGCACGCCCAACGTCGCCGTTAGTGTGTCGCGCAACGCGCTGGTTCGAATCACCGAGAACTGCTCGTCGTTCATCGGTACCTGGCCGGTGAGGCTCAAGATGGCGCCGAGTCTGCTGTTCAGATTTAGATCGGCGGCCGCTTTATGGATTCCCTGTTCAGCGGCATGCCCCGGTTGAAGCGTCGAAAAATTGAGCTTTGGCGCGATTTCCACAAAATGTCGCAACTGACTGGCTGGCAGGGTGTGACCCTGCAGAAGCTCCTGCCAGGAAAAGAAGGCAGGCTTGCCGGAGAGAACGTCGATCAACGTCTGTTTGGCAAACGAAAGCGGCCACGCCATTTGCTCCAGCTTGATCTCGCCTGCCTGGACGCCATCGGTTGCAGATACGAGCACCTTCATGACGCCTCGCAGGCTCGGATCCGCCGCAAGTTCGGCAATGAAGGGGCGCGCACGGGTTAGTCCCTCGGCGGTCCTTTGAACTTCCGATGTGGAGCCAAGCAGCAATCCATTTCGCTCGATGAACTTCCCGCTGTCCGGTTGCGCGACCCTGGGAAACAGGCTCGGGTTCTTTGCGAGCGCTTCCGACAGTTCATTCGTGGCCATCTCCGCGTTTTCAGGCGTTGGCGCGCTAACGACTGCTAAGATCGCTCTCTGCGGAAAGGCATGCGTCAACTGCAGCTGACGTTCGTGCCAGGGAAGCTTTTTCGAGATCAGTCCTTCGATGTCAGTATCGATCGAAAAACGCGCAATGGTATAGCTGGCGGTTCCCATTAGCAGCAATAATCCGGCGACGATGACCATCCACCGGCGGCGACTGCAGAAATCGACAACTGTGATTATCGCGGTATTCATCGTCATGGACCAAAAAGAACGCATCACATTTGTCCCTACACCATAATCGAAGGGAAAACGGTGCCAGCGTCGCGGGTGGGGCGAGCTGAGACCGTCTCTGTGCGTGGCTGGGGCAGGAATGAATCTGCCCGCTGTCGGTCACATGTGTTCAGACGATCGTGGCCCCAAGCTGCAGCAGCCTCGCCGCTGGTCAAATTGGCGCGATCAGCGTCCGAATTCTGGAAGTGAGCGTGCACCCCAACGTGCGAATGTGAAACGGCGTCGTGCTTTTTCGAATGATCGAGACGCCCGAGGTAACACGCGAGACGACAGCTCGTGAACGGACCAACTAGGAGTGAAGCTCCGGTGCGCGCTTCTAAACGGGAGCCCGATGTATCGGACAGTGCTTTCAGTCTTGGTTGCCCCAGCTGGGCAGCCGATCGAATCTCGACGTTGGCGAAAGCCTCACGGCGAAATCTCGTCCCATCCGCGCATCAGGGATTCAGCTGAAACGCCGGATGATATCGACCAGGCGGTCGCAGGATCTCGCGAGATCCTTTGTCGGCGATGTCGCAACGCCCAACAGGAGTCCAGACCGGTTGGTCTCCGCAGACGCATACCAGGCCGAGAGCGGAGCCGGAAACATGCCGAAAGCCAGTACCTCGCGTGCAATGGCGAGATCCGACGTGCCATCGGGCAACCGCAGCAGGACGGCCAAGCCCGTCGCGACGACGTTGTCGGCATCGAAATGGGGCCGAAGCTGCGCCAGCAAGTCTTTCCGCTTGGCCGCATAGGCGCGCTTCGCATGGCGGAGGTGGCGCAAATAATGCCCTTCGCGCATGAATTCCGCAGTCGCGAGCTGCACCGAAGGCCCCGGCGGGGGGGCGAGACACGCTGCAACCTCGGCAAAGCGAGCCATGAGACCGATCGGGGCAACGACAAATCCGAGGCGGAGCTTGGGACTGATCGTCTTGCTGAAGGAGCCGATGTGGATGACCCGCCCGGCGCGATCGAGCGATGCCAGAGCCGGCGCTGCCCGGCCCATCAACTGCAGTTCGCTCAGATAATCGTCCTCTATGACCCAGGCCGCTCTTGCGGCCGCCCACTCTAGCAATTGGAGGCGCCGTTCAAGCGATAGTGTCGGTCCGAGCGGTGCCTGCTGCCCGGGCGTCACGACTACCAATTTTGCGTCGGGCGCGTGATGCAGACCATGGTCAATGTCCATCCCGTCTGCATCGACGGGGATTGGCGAGAGAAACAATCGCGCGAATTCAAGGCCCTTCCGGGTGAACGGAAAGCCCGGATCTTCGATCCAGGCTTTTTCCCCTTCGAGACCCAGCACTCGGAGCGCCAGCCCCAGCCCAGCGCAATATCCGCCCGTGACGATGATCTGCGCCGGTGAGCAGTCGATGCCGCGGGCAACGGCGAGGTAGCCAGCGATCTCTCGCCTGAACTCGAGCTCGCCACGCCGATCCGGATAGATGGGGGCCGCACTCGCTTCTACACGGACGGCATTTGCGCGGATGCGCGCGATGAGCTTTGCCGGAAAGGTCTCCGTCGCAGGGACTCCCATCTGGAAGAAGCCGGGCCCCTGGACCATCTCCTGAAAGATGTCCAGGAGCGACCCGGGATCCGGTCGCTGCTGCTCGCTCTTCAGCACCGCGCGTGGACGCGGGGCGACACGGGTTCCGCTCGCACGGGACGCGACGATCAGCCGGGCTGCGTTGAGCTTCTCGTAGGCCGTCTGCACGGTGCCGCGAGCGACACCGAGTTGGGCGGCCAGGTCCTGCCAAGAGGGCAAGCGGGCTCCAGGTTCGAGCACGCCACTTTCGATCGCGGTCACAATTCCGTGTCGGATCTGCTCGGCGAGCGTCGTCTTGGCGGAGCGGTCGATCTTCAGGTTCAGGGGCTTCGTCACGGGGCCGTAGTATACTTTTCTTTCGCGTTCTTGGTGCTTTTTTCTAGCCCAGCACGAGGGCATCTTCCCTGCGGAAGAAGGAGAAGGCGGATGAAAATCAGAGCCATTATCGCCGCTACCTGCGCCGCAGTCGCCTTCTCGATGGCCGGCCGCGTCTCCGCCCATGATGGCGAAGCGGAAACCGTCACGAAGAAGTTCGAGGCGGCCGTTCCCAATATTCCCGGCAAATCGATCATCGCCGTGGAAGTCGATTACCCGCCCGGCGCGGCGTCCCCGCCCCACACACACGCGAAGTCGGCGTTCATCTACGCCTATGTGATTTCGGGCGCGATCGAGTCGAAGGTGAATGACGGCGAGGCACGCATCTATCGGGCTGGCGAGAGCTGGTCCGAACCACCGAACGCGATCCATTCGATCAGCCGCAATGCGAGCAAGACCGAACCAGCGAAGCTGCTCGCTGTCTCCGTCCTCGACACCAACCACGAAGCGCTGACCACGCCCATCAAATACCCCACAAGAGAAGAGCAGCATGACTAGACGTCTGGACTATAATCAGATCGCGCCGAACGGCGCCAAGGCTCTCGGTGGTGTGCGTGGCTATGTCATGCAGAGTGGACTGCCGGCCGAATTAGTGGAGCTTGTCTATCTGCGTGTATCGCAGATCAACAACTGCGCCTATTGCCTCGACGTGCACACTCGCGATCTCGTCAAGAAGGGCGTGCCGATCGAGAAGCTCGCCCTGGTTCAGGCCTGGGAGGAAGGCGGCAACCTCTTCAGCGAGACCGAGCGCACCGCCTTGGTCTGGGCCGAGACGGTGACGCGTGTGGCCGATACCGGTGTGCCGGACGACGCATACCAGGCGGCTCGCGCGGTCTTCAACGAGAAGGAGTTGGTCGACCTCACGATCGCGATCAGCCTGATGAATGCCTCCAACCGCATGGCAATCAGCTTCCGCAACACGCCCCAGGCGGCAATCGAAAACAACTAGGCGGAAGCCGTTAACTCACAGTTCGGCTCCAAGCTCCGCCATCGCAGCAGTGTCCGTCCCAGGCGGCGGCGCAACTGCGGTCATGTTGCACCACTATGAACGAGGGCTCGCCCCGATAGCGCGGAGGAAAGTTCGCCGCAGGTTCAACGCAGAGATGGCGGAAGCGTTCATACAATCAGGCTGCTCTATGGAAGCACAAGCGATGACGACAATCGATAAGGGACTTCCATCGACCCGCGCGGACGGAGGAATCCGGAGCACGCTATCACCCGAAACAAGAGAGCTGATCCATGAGGATCCGGTAACGCGGATATTGAAGTGGCTGCTGCTGGCGACCGCGGCGGCCTGCTTCGGCCTCATGGCCTGGACGACGGGGCGAACCTATCAGGACGCACCTCCGGTGCCCGACCGCATTGTCGCGCAGAATGGAGCGATGCTGATGTCGGGCACCGACGTGGTCGCTGGAAAGGGCGGCTTTCAGAAGGCCGACCTGATGGACTACGGCAGCCTCTACGGCATGGGATCCTATTTCGGGCCGGACTACACCGCTCGCAATCTTGTCGATCTTGAAGCTGCCACCGAGCAGAATCTTGCCGAGCTTCTTCACAACAGCGCCTTTGGAGCCCTGTCGGCGGAGGAGCAAGCCGCGGTCCGGGTTCGTGGGCAGACGATGCTACGTGGCGTAGATCTGACGCAACGCACCGTCACCGTCGCGCCCGCCCTAGCGCAAGCCATCACCTCTGTCCGCGACCAGATCGCTGTGAGCCTGCTTCAAGATGATTTGGCTTCGGGCTACAGCAAGGCACGTAGTCTCGATCCGCAGACTGCCCGCCAGACGGCGGACTTCCTAGTCTATGCCTCGTTGACAACTGTTGCCCAACGTCCTGGTACAACGGTCTCATGGACGCAGAACTGGCCCTATGAGCCGAGTGTAGGCAACGTTCCGACGGGCGCTACCTTCATTTGGACATGGGCAAGTTTCTGCTTTGTCTTCCTCGGTTTCGGGGCCGTGCTCGCAATCTACAAGGTTTACCTGTCCGATCCCGACACATCGCCGATGGATCCGGTTCTGACCGGGTTCGCTCGTCTAACGCCTAGCCAACGCCGGACGGGTAAGTACTTCCTCTTCGTGGCGCTGGTGCTACTGTTGCAGATCGGTGCCGGGTCGGTCATGGCCCACTACTACTCCGACCGCGCGAGCTTCTATGGCATTCCGGTCGGCAGTTTTCTCCCATTCAACTTCCTCCGTAGCGTTCATCTACAGGCTCCGCTCGTCTGGATTGCCTTCTCCTGGATTGGCTCCGGCCTGTTTCTTGCGCCGATGATCAGCGGACGGGAAGCCAGGAACCAAGCTCTTTTTGTCGACATCTTATTCTGGACTTCGGTCATCGTCGTGGTCGGCGCGCTGACCGGCAACTATCTGGGCATCATGGGTCTGATTGATCGCGGCTGGTTCTGGTTCGGCAATCGGGGCCTTTCGTATCTCCAGCTTGGCCGGTTCTGGCAGATCGCGTTTTTCGCCGCTCTCATCATGTGGAGCTGGCTGATTGCTCGCGCGCTCTGGCCCAGCCGTGCGCTGTGGAACGACGCGGCGTGGCACTTCTGGACCGGACGCATCCGGCTCGAACATCTCATCTGGGCAGCGACTGTTAACATCGCCGTCCTGTACGTCTGCGGCATGATTCCACTGACGGGGCTCGAGAAATCCTTCACCATCACCGATTACTGGCGGTGGTGGGTCGTGCATCTTTGGGTCGAACAGTCGTTCGAATTCTACGCCGCCTCAATGAGCATCTATCTGTTGATGGGATTGGGTCTGGTATCGCGCCATTTGGCCGAACGCGGCGTGCTGTTCCAACTCATCCTGATTTTCCTCGGCGGGGTTCTCGGCACGGGCCATCACCTGTACTGGAACGGCGCGCCTGGCCTGTGGGTACCATTCGGCACGATGTTCTCGTTCATCGAGGTGCTGCCATTGATCCTTCTCATTCTGGAATCGATCGAGAATTGGCGATCGATTCAGCGGCACGAGGAGTTTCATTACAAGCTAGCGTATCTGTATGTCGTCGGCGCAGCATTCTGGAACTTCGTAGGGGCTGGCGTCTTCGGTGGCGGCACGTTGAACGCGCCGCTCGTCAACTACTATGAGCATGCGACCTTCCTCACGCTCAACCACGCCCATACGGCGCTGTTTGGCGGATTTGGCCTGCTTGGCATTGGTCTGATCTATTTCTGCCTGCGTTACATCGCGGGCGAGACGCGCGAGTTCAATGAGAGGATGGGTGTTGTCGCCTTCTGGCTTTACAACGCAGGCCTCATCCTATGGATCTTGCTCAACTTCTTCCCCATTGGTTGGCGGCAACTGCTCGCAGTCTATGAGCATGGCTTGGCCTACGCGCGGAGCTTGGCATTTTACGACACCACCCTGCTCTGGCAGTGGATGCGGATCGTCGGCGATGTGGTCTTTGCAGTCGGCGCATTGCTGATGGCGTACGACTTCTTGATAAAGCTGGAACCCGTGTTGCCCAACCGCATCCGCAGCTTGCTTCCTAACATCGGCGACCGGCCTCAAAAGACCGACAAAGTCGCGTCAGCCGAAGCGCCATAGTTGAGTGCGCTCATCAAGCAATCGATTGCAAATCATGGTTCCGGACCAGGCGCATTAGGCGCGGCTATGAACGAGCTGAAGGCTCGCCACTCAACGGAGTTCACATGAAAGTCGTCGTGATCGGCGGTGGGATCGGCGGGTTTTCGGCGGCGCTGCAGCTCCGGAAAGCTGGACTGGACGTCCATGTCTACGAGCAAGCGCCGCAGATTGCCGAAATCGGCGCAGGCATTCAGATCAGCCCGAACGCCTCGCGGCTCCTGCTGCGGCTGGGCCTCAAGGCGGCGATGGACGCCGTCGGCGTGCGGCCGCGCGCAATGTACGAGCGGCGCTGGGACGACGGACGCACCTTGCAGCGCGCTCCGCTCGCCCCCGAAGTCGAGGCGACCTTCGGCGCGCCGTATTACCACTTCCACCGTGCGGATCTTGTAAATCTTCTGGCCGGCGCGCTTCCGCAGGAGCGTTTGCATGTCGGCCGCAAGCTCGTGGGATTGACGCACAGAGGCGAACGCGTGGTCGCTCATTTCGAGGACGGCCCGACAGCGGAAGCAGATCTCCTGCTCGGCGCCGATGGCATACATTCACGCGTACGTGAGCTCGTCTTCGGTCCCAAGAAGCCACGTTTCACGGGCTGTGTCGCCTGGCGTGGGTTGGTGCCAGCTGAGCGCATCAGGCATCTCAATATCGAGGTCGCCTCGAACAACTGGATGGGGCCGAACGGACATGTCGTGCACTATTGGGTTTCGAGTGGGCGAATGATGAACGTCGTCTGCATCACCGAGCACGGCGACTGGAAGCAGGAGTCCTGGACCGACAGAGGTGACGTGGCCGATGTGCTCGCTCGCTACGAGGGCTGGCATCCCACGGTACGCAGCCTCATCGGCGCCTTTCCCGAAACCTTCATCTGGGCTCTGCACGACCGCGCCGAGCTGCCCTGCTGGAGCGACGGTCGCGTCGCGCTGATCGGCGATGCATGTCATCCCATGTTGCCCATGATGGCGCAGGGCGCCGCGCAGTCGATCGAGGACGGTGCTACTCTCGCCGCGCTTCTCAAAGCAATGACCGACGTCAAGTGTGCGCTGGCGCGATACGAAGTGTTGCGCAAGCCGCGCGCCACGAAATTGCAGCAGGCGAGTGCGACCAACCGCGTAAGATTTCATCTGCCCGACGGCCCGGCGCAGCGCGTCCGCGATGAGGCGTTAGCCAGGTCCGGCGATCGCTCGATCGCCAACATAGGCTGGCTCTACGCCTTTGACGCGGCGCAGGTGCTGTAGCGACAGCGCGAAAAAGCATGATGGACGCGAATCGAATGGCGCGCGTTGTGCGGGAAGAAGCCGGAGCTTAAACAGGTCCGATTATGTCAGGTTTTGCAAAAGCGGAATGCACCCTGGGTCGCCTGCCTCCTCGCGAAGACGGGCTGCGTTTGGTTCTTGAAACCTCTCTTGACGCCGTCATTGTCATGAAGCTCAACAGCGTTGTGGCGGAGTGGAACAATCGCGCCACAGAGATCTTCGGGTGGTCCCGCGAGGAGGCGGTCGGGCGGAGAGTTGTGGATTTCATCATCCCCGAGCGATTTCGCGAAGCACACATAAACGTAATTCAACGCTATCTCGAAAGCGACAAGAATGAGGCTCAGGGCAGATCGATCGTGCTATCGGGCCTCAGAAGTAATGGTGAGGAAGTTCCCCTCGAGCTTTCGATTACCCCCGTTCAAGATGTCGATGACCTTCTGCTCGTCGCCTGCTTGCGCGACCTAAGCGAAAGCAAGCGTGCAGAAGAGCGAGCCCGTCTGGCTGAGGAGGAACTACGGGCAATCGTTGACACGATCCCCGCGATGGCGGTCCGCTATCGGGCCGATGGCACGATTGATTTCGTGAATGAGACGTGGCGCAGTTACACCGGCCTGTCGCTGGAGAGTTGGTATGGGCGTGGCAACATTGCCATTCACCCAGATGATCTTTCGCGAGTTGAAGAGGCATGGCTGGCGGCACTGAATAAAAACGATCCGTTCGAGACCGAGCAACGCCTGCGAAGAGCTGACGGAGAATACCGGTGGCACTCCATCCGCCGAATGCCGCTGCGTGATGACAACGGAGTGGTGGTCGCGTGGTACGGGGCAGGTTACGACATCCATGACAGGAAACTCGCTGAGACCGCGTTGCGCAAGAGTGAGGCGCAGTTGGCGGATACCAAGCGAGAGCAGCTCGCCAAGGCCGAGCGGGAACTTCGGCTGACTCTCGACTCCATCCCGACGCTGGCTTGGAGAAGTCGAACGGATGGTTTTGTGGAATATCTGAACAAGCGTTGGCTCGACTACACAGGCTTTTCCCTGGAGCAGGCGCTGGGCTGGGACTGGCAGGCCGCCATTCACCCTTCTGATCGCCCGGCGCTGCGTGATGCCTGGCTGAAAATGCTGGCGACTGAGACACCCTCCGAGGTTGAGGCCCGCATGAGGCGCTTCGACGGAGCATATCGCTGGTTCCTGTTTCGCACCGAAGCGTTACGGGATGAGAGCGGCGCCATCGTTGCATGGTACGGAACGAATACCGACGTCCAGGCCCGGAAGCGGGCTGAAAGCGCCCTGCAACGTAGCAGCGCGTACTTGGCCGAGACACAGAGCCTTAGCTTGACGGGCAGCTTTGCCTGGGAGGTCGTCGGTGGCCGTCCCTTCTGGTCGGATGAGACCTATAAAATTCTGGGCTTTGACCGGGGGACCAAGCCCTCGTTCGACGCACTCATTGCTCGCGTCCATCCTGATGATCGGGCACTTGCGCGACGTCAAATCGAGAGCATCGCCCAAGGCGCGAACAATCTCGACTCTGAACTCCAGTTACTGATGCCGGACGGGAAAACCAAATATTTGCGCATTATCGCGCATCGCGTGAAATTTGAATCGGGTAACGATGAAATCGTTGGCGCACTCATCGATAAAACGGAGGTCAGGACATCGCAAGAGGCGTTGGATTCCGCACAGGCTGCTTTGGCTCATGCCAGCCGAGTGGCTATTCTGGGAGAAATCAGTGCTACGATTGCGCACGAAATAAAGCAGCCGCTTGCCGCCATCATTACGAATGGTGAGACTGGCTTACGGTCGTTGGCTCGACCCGAACCTGTAGTCGAGAAGGCCGAGAAACTTACCAGGCGCATGGTTGCCGACGCGCGGCGGGCTGTCGATATCGTTGACGGCATTCGAGCTATGGGAACCCGGCAAGCATCCAAGCAGGCCTTGCTGTCGCTCAACGATATTGTCGAGGATTCTATGGTTTTTCTCCGCCATGAGTTACAGGCCAAGAGTACCTCTGTTTCTCTTGATCTGGCACTCGTGCCTCCTCGCGTATTGGGCGACCGTACCCAGCTCCAGCAGGTGGTCTTGAACCTGGCCATCAACGCGGTGCAGGCGATGGCGCAGTCCGGGGTAGAGCGCCGCTGCATTCTTATTCGAACCATGCAGCTCGATCATGAAACGGTGTGCTGCATTGTCGAGGACAGCGGTCCAGGAATCGACCCGACTCGCATACCCCGTCTTTTTGATACGTTCTTCACGACCAAAGACACTGGCATGGGATTGGGTTTGTCGATCTCCCGGTCCATTATAGAGGCACATGGCGGCTGCATTCGAGCGGAAAACGGCTCCGGTTTGGGCGGAGCCCGGTTCACTTTTGGCCTGCCTGTCGCTAATGCGTTCGATGCGACCTCTTGTGTGACGTCTCATCCTGGCTGACGGTATTGAATAACTGCCAAACATTTTCACTGTGGCGCCTTGTTCGGACAGACGGTCCTCCGGCCTCTTTGCCACAGTCAGCACCCACGACAGATGCTGTTGATTTTTCGATCGAGTTCCTTGTTCTCCGTCGTAATCTCCTTATCGATGGCATCAATTTCCCTATCGATTCTCGAATCCCGCGTGTCTGCCCCCGCCGTGCCCTCACGCGCCGGCGCGGCGAGATTACCCTTGATTGGTTGGCGATGCTTGGTCAGCGCACAGGTGACAGGAGCAGTCGGATTCGCCGTCAGCCCGTCAATGACTTGAGTCGGGTAACCGGACAGAGCCGCACTGTTGGCCACCACGGAGAAGAGCGCAACTGTCAGGTATGCCATATGGGTTATCCATCTCGGGTTAGAGTTGCTAGCGGTTGATATTTCCGGCCATTGAGCGGCACGAGATGTGTAGAAACCTGAGGAATGTCGGCTTGCAGCCCGCCAGTGTCTCGACCTGGAGGGTCGCCGTCATTCCCGCCACCAGTCGAATGTCGGCTGGTACCTGGTCCAGCGCTACGCGAACAGGAACGCGCTGCGCAAGGCGAACCCAGGTAAAGATTGGGTCGACCTGCGCGAGGCCAACGGAATCTGGTTGCGCATTGTTGATATTAATGCCGTGCGCGACACTCTCAACATGGCCGCCAATGACCTCGTCATAGCCCATCAACTTGGCTTTGACCGGATCACCTACCTTGATTTGACCAACCTGTGTCTCCTCAAAATAGCCGTCTATCCAAAACGAGCCTGCGTCCACGATCGAGAGGCTTCTTTGCCCCTTGTCGGCATAGTCGCCCACGCGAGTTTGCAGATTCGTGACCCAACCGTTTACAGGGGATCGTATTTCGGTTCGCTGCAAATTGGTAATGGCACGATCGAGGTCCGCTCGATCTTGCTGGAGCGCTGCTTCGGCCATCTTCGCGCTCGTGACGAAGGTACCTTGCTCTTCGCGAGAGACCGCAAGGGTACTTAACTGAAGGCGTCGCGCGGCCAAGATCTTCTTGTTCTCAAGATCAGCGCTCGCCTGATCAACCTTTGCCTGCGCCAGATCGACGGCGATCTTGTAGTCGCGCGGATCAATTTTCATCAGCAAATCGCCAGCACGAACGAACTGATTGTCCTTCACTGGCAGCGAGACAACGCGACCGGAGACTTCGCTCGCCATCGAGACCACGTAGACGCGTACCGTCGCATCGCGGGTCCACGGGGTACCCATAAAGGTCTGCCAGGCGATGTAAGTCGCGCAGCAGGCAACTATCGCGATTCCGATCGTTGTCAGCACGGCGAGCCACCAGATACGCGGCCGCGATGGCAAGACTGCGCTCAGCTCCTGGGAGGTTGCCGGACCATCGGCCACCTCGGTAGCGACTGAAGATGGCTCCGCCTTCTTTGCGCGCGCATCGGGCGGGCCTTCGAACGTCTCGTCGAACACGTCAGTAGACATAGTTTCTCACTTCAGCTGCCATGCCATCTCGTTGCCATCACCAGGAACGACAAGATGATCAGATAGAGCGACACATCGAAGAGCGCGGGATGCCAGATGTGACGCGACAAACCCGTCGCAGCGATGAACCGTCTCAGCAAGATGAGAACCAGAAAAGCGACGGTCATGATCGCCGCCAGAGGCGATATCAAGACGCCATAGACATTAAGTTCTACGAAATTCACGGGAATCCCCTGCCGATCGGCGCCGCCGCATCGATGCGTTGCCGCAGGCCGCGGATGGCTCCCTGTGTGCGCAGTGCGGCTTGGTCCGTTGGGTTGAATACTCGAGTATCGTCGAGGCCTCGCAACATCTGACGAGCCAAGGTGATCTCGCCACGGATTAGGGCAGCGATCGCGTTAGCTATTGACGTGATCTGCCGTGGTGTACCCCAACGTCCGATCTGGCGGATGTAGAAGCCAACCTCGTAGATCATGTGAATGTGCTCGAAGCTTGCCGCGGTCGCCGATGCTGGCAAGGCAAGCAACCGAGCGAAGGTCACTTCTCGCCAGCGGTTCAGAGAATGGGTGTCCGGCGCGTGTGCAGCGAGGATGCGCAGATCGCGCCACATGAGTTCACGCAATCGCTGCGACTGAGTTGCGGCATCGATATTCGGGAGAAGGCGGAAGGCTAGCGCGCCGAATGCGCATCCCGCTAGAATGCCGACCGCGTTATTGATGAAAGTGATCGTGTCGACGCTGAGCTCGTTGCTCAGTGACAGAAGAGGTAGATACATAACAGCTGCGGGTCTAAAGATCCCCCAGGAATCGCTGATCTGCGACATCGCCGCAAAGATTGCCAGGACGGCCCCCGCAAGGATGGTAAGCGCGAGGAACGACTCGTGGTTCGGGAGCACTGCGAATTGTACGATCGCCGCGGCGACGGCAGCCAGGATCGAGCCGAAAAAGAAGCCCGAGGCCACCTGTGGCGGGCGCCCGGACATCCGCAGCGGAATTAGAGCTGCAAATGTGATGGCGGATAGTCCGTTCGGCCACGCTGTCGCGATCCACAGCAGGACGGCGGCGCTGGTTGAGGCTGCTACCCGCAGCGCGTTGATAAAAGCGGGTCTGACCTGTGCAATAGGCTGGCAGACCTGTTGTTGGGGAGCGATCGCCCGCGCGGGATCGGTCAGCAAGACCAGGCCATTTGCTGCATCGCTTAAGCGCAAGGCGACCTCGCCGGCAGCGTCCGCGACAACTCTCACGGAAATGTCGCGTGACGGTAACTGCCGGAGTTCCATAGCGCGCTTAGCCCAATCGTCCCGGAAATCGGCCCAGGTGCGTCCGGCTGGCGTGGGTGCTACGACAATTTGGGCGGCGTTCAACGTTGCGCGCATCTCCCCGGCCGATCCACGCGCCAAGTACGCCTCAAGGGTGCACCATGAGGATACCGCGCCGAACATTGCCGACGTCGCCTGATGCAGGATGGCGGAACGCTGGCGTAGCTCGGAAGATTCACCAATCGCATCGTCCAGAACAGTGTCAAGCGCAGCAATACGCTTGATGACACTTTGCAATGCTTTCGTTGCTGTGCCAGTGGTGGGATTTGCGACCCAGCCGACGAAAGTCTTTTGGATGTCGGCGACGATCTCTGCAAATCCGTCCGTCAACTTGCGGCGCGCGCTGCCGAAGTCGCTCAGTCCTTGAACGAGCGTGGCGCAGAGAACTCCGATGATGATCGCGGCCGAACGAGCGATCGCAACCTCAAATACCTTATCGGGTGAGCCAACGGTATCCGCGGCGATGATCGCCATCGTATATCCGGCCAGCATCGCCGCGTAGGCCCTGAAGTTCTTGAAGAATACTGCAATAAAGCCGCATGCTGAGACCCACACCACCACGCCCGTCAGAAAGCCCAAGCGGCTTTGAGGAAACATGGCAGTTAACACGACCGTTGCAGCGGCTCCGATCACCGTGCCTATGACCCGATAGAGTGCCTTATTCAGCGAAGACCCAAGAGCGGGAAGGATGGTATGACCTGCGGATACGCCAGCCCAGGACGGATCGTCGATCTGCAGCTCGAAAGCGATGTACAGCGCCAGGAACACCGAGGCCGTCATGGTCAGCCCATGAACGAGCCCGGGCTTGATGCGCTTCCAAGCACGCGATGCGAACGCGGGGAAGTCGTAGCGGTTGGACATCGTCATTTTCGATCTTGGAAATATGACGCATCATCCAAATCCGGTTGCCAACCTGCTATTCCACCTTCGGAGGAAATCTATCATCTCAACGTATAAGATGCTGCTGTCAGGTACCTGAAGGCAGCAGCCGCCAGCTTGGACCAATTAGTTTTGGAGTGAAGGTTCGGCGGACTCTCATCCAGCTCGAGGCGGCTGCGGCGTGGGTATCGATTGGCCCTGCAGGTATCGCTTACGGGTCAGAAATTTGGCGTATTTTCGAGACAGCAGATCAGAACATCCGTTGCGAATGGCTTTCTGAGAAAGCCGACAGCGCCGCTGGCTATGGCTTTAGCTTCCAGGTCCGGGTCCGCGCGCGCGGTGATCATGATAAGTGGCATCGCCGAGCCACGAGCCGCAAGCAACCGTTTTAGGTCGAGCCCGCTCATGCCGGGCATCTGAATATCAGTGATGACGCAGTCGCACGATCCTAGCCCCTCGGCAAGAAACTCTTCCGCAGACGGGAAGCCATGGGCGCGGTATCCCAGCGAATCAAGCGACTCAAGGAGCGCCGTTCGGAACGAGTCGTCATCATCGATGACTGCGATTGAGAGCTCTCTTGACACTCACCTCATCCTTCTTCCGGATTGTTATGATTGCCCCTTGGATTTGAGCACTTCGGCCATCCGAACGAGGTCAGCCAGGCTGTGCGCGGCCATCTTGCGCATTGCAACGCCCCTATGAATTTTTACGGTAATCTCCCGGATCCCGAGATCTCCAGCTATCTGCTTGTTCATCTTACCCTCCGCCACCAGCAGCATCACCTCCTGCTCGCGAGGGGTAAGCGTTCCGAACCTTTGCTGTATCTGCGAGGCCTTATCCTGGACGGGACGTCGCTGTCGATCACGCTCGATGGCGCCGAGGACGGCATCTATCATGTCCTGGTCCTGGAAGGGTTTTGGTAGAAAATCCACTGCGCCGTGCTTCATTGCACGAACCGTCATGGGAATGGTGCCGTGTCCCGTCATTATTATGACCGGCAGCAACACACCCAGATCGATTAGCCGAGCATGAAAATCCAGCCCATTCATGTCGGGCAAGCGAATATCCAGGACAATGCATCCTGGCCTGTCTGTGAGTGTCGAGGCAAGGAAGTCGCGTGCCGTCGCGTACGTTCGGGTCTCTAGCTTTAATGACTCAAGCAAACTCTCGAGCGCGTCGCGCATTGACGCGTCATCGTCAACCACATGCACTAACGGCCTCTCGTTGGGTGCCATCACCGTACCATACCAGTTCCAGGCTCTACACGATATCGTTGACCGTAAGCCCCTCTTCGGGTGCCGCGATCCATTGTCCGAGCGTGAACACCGGATGCTTCGGATGTGCGGTCAGCGTTTCTCATGGCGGCATGACCTGTCTTGTTGCATCTTCATCTTGGTGCCGCCTCCTCGGAATTGCTACCCCGCTTTGGGTGCCCAATAACTAAACGAAGGAATAATACCCGGTTCTAGGAATGGGTCGCGTTGGATGATCTCCACGGTAGCGGCCGCGCTGACCCGGCGTTGGAACCCAGGCACAGATTGTGGAGGTCACCAAAGTCAGGGAGACGAAATGCCGAACGCTATCGAAGGTTGGGGCATTTGCTCTTGGATGCTGAGGTGGCCGATCTCTAAGCATTCGTCCTCACAGCCGAAACGCAAGCGCGAGTCTTCTCATACCAATGTATGTTGCCGACAAAACATACATTGAATGGTGAGGCTGGTCACCTAGTTGCATTATCCTCACGACAGGCCGATGCGGTCAAGCTTTAGACGGTATGAGGCAAGTCATTATTGAATCTTGTCTCTTCGAGCGGGGGGCGACGTCTCGTCTTTTCGCGACAGTGGAACGGCATGGTGATCGCCATCTCAAAAGCCAGGACGACTAAGGCATCGAACAAATTCATGGATGACCTTAGTTCGTTGAACGAGGGTAGGCGCTGATTCCACAAACCGGCCCATGGTGAGAAGATGGATGCCTCCAGTCGATTCCAGAAAGGATTTGATGGTCCTTTGCGGATTGAAGACTACGGACTTATCGGTGACTGCACGACGGCGGCTCTGATTGGCAGAAATGGCTCCATTGATTGGCTGTGCTGGCCTCGTTTCGATAGCGCAGCGTGCTTCGCCGCGTTGTTGGGAAACCGAACTCACGGTCGATGGTCGATCGCGCCTTCTGACCCTTCGTACAAGACCTCGCGGTCCTATCGTGGCGACACCATGATACTGGAGACGATTCTTACGGTTCGGAACGGGTCCTTTGCTGTCATCGATTTCATGCCGATGAATCAGTCCGCTTCTTCGATCATCCGCATTGTCGAGGGACGATCGGGGCATTCGCGGGTTCGCATGGAGCTCACGTTTCGCTTCGACTACGGCTCGGCTGTCCCTTGGGTCTCCCAGCTACCCGACAAGGGAGGAATCGTCGCCATTGCTGGCCCAAACCTTGTTGCGCTGCGAACACCTGTCAATTTGAAAGGAGAAGACCTTTCGACCACCGCCGACTTCACGATTTCCAGCGGCGATAGGATACCATTCGTCCTTACCTACAGTCCATCGCATCGGCCTCCGCCCGCCGCCATGGATGCTGATCTTGCGTTCAACGAGACCGAAGTTTTCTGGCAGAAGTGGTCCGCACGTTGCACTTATTACGGACATCGCCGCGAAGCGGTAATGCGCTCTCTGCTGACGCTGAAGGCGCTAACTTTTGTTGAGACGGGCGGAATTGTCGCCGCGCCAACGACCTCATTGCCCGAGCAAGTCGGCGCCTCGCGCAACTGGGACTATCGCTATTGTTGGGTACGCGATGCAACGCTCTCACTGATCGCCCTGATGGGCGCAGGTTACTACGAGGAAGCCGTAGCTTGGCGCCACTGGTTTCAGCGTGCAGTGGCGGGCAGTCCTCATGATTTTCAAATCATGTACGGTTTAAGCGGCGAACGTCGGCTGAATGAGTGGGAGGTCGCTTGGCTTCCGGGCTATCGAGGATCGTCTCCCGTCCGGGTCGGCAACGCGGCATCGGACCAGCTGCAACTTGATGTCTGGGGGGAAATAGCGGATGCGCTGCATGTAGCTCGGAAAAGCGGCCTAGCTCCATTCGTCGCGGGGCGATCGTTGCAAAGCGTCGCACTAGACCACCTGGAAAGAATTTGGAAAGAGCCTGACGACGGTATTTGGGAAGTGCGGGGTGGAAGGCGACATTTTACTCACTCGAAGGTCATGGCCTGGGTCGCGTTTGATCGTGGCATTAAGGACGCGGAGAAATACGGTTATGAGGCGCCGATTGATCGGTGGCGCGCAATCCGCGATGAGATTCATCGCACCGTATGTGCGAGGGGGTATAATACTGGGCGACGGACCTTCACGCAAAGCTTCGATAATTATGAATTGGATGCCAGCCTGCTTCTGATGCCGGCGGTAGGATTTTTGCCAATTAATGATCCTCGCGTTGCTCGAACAGTGGCCGCGATTGAACGTGAGCTGGTTTCGGATGGGTTGGTGTTGCGCTACAGAACCGAGAATGGCGTGGATGGGCTCCCGGCTGGAGAGGGAGCTTTTCTAGCATGCAGTTTCTGGCTTGCCGACGTGTACCAAATGCAAGGTCGGATCGCAAAAGCAAACGCGCTGCTTGACCGTTTACTCGCTCTGCGTAACGACCTCGGCCTTTTCAGCGAAGAATATGACACCAGAGCCGGGTTGCAGGTTGGCAACTTCCCCCAGGCATTTTCTCATCTCGCGATGGTTCGTACGGCTCTGAGCCTGCATCGCGACGAGCCTTTGCGGAATGCGTTTGAAAGAGATCGAGTATGATCGGACCTCACGAGAACGAATACTAGGATGGCGAACTCAACTCAAATGGAGGCTCCCGTCGTCATCGTCGGCGGAGGGCCGGTCGGCATCGGGCTTGCAATCGATCTTGGCTTGCGGGGCGTCCGCTCCATCGTGGTGGAGCGCCACACCGAATTGCTGCCGATCCCGAAGGGACAGAACCTGACGCAGCGCACCCTGGAGCACTTCTATTTCTGGGGGGCGGATGACGAATTGCGCGCCGCACGCACCATCCCGCGGGATTACGGCATCGGCGGCATGACGAGCTACGGCACATTGCTCAGCGGTTACGCCTACGATTGGCTGCAGCGCGAGTTGGTTCGTCCCTTCTATTTCACCGACAACGAGCGGCTGCCGCAATACGCGACCGAAGCCGTGCTACGTCGGAGAGCGGCACAAATCTCTGCGATCGAAACTCTCTACGGTTGGACCTGCGAGGAGATACGCCAAGACGAGGACGGCGTAAGCGTCGATGCCGTTCACCGCAACGGAGAACGGCGAATCCTGCGCGCCGCCTATGTCGTGGGATGCGATGGTAGCCGTTCGACCGTGCGCGAACACGCAGGCATCAGCCAGACCCGATCGGATCATGACCGCTTGATGGTGCTTCTCGTGTTCCGTTCCACCGGCCTCCATCGTCTGCTGGAGGGCTATCCCGGCAAATCATTCTACAGCGTGCTGCATCCGGAGCTGGACGGCTACTGGATGTTCTTCGGACGTGTCGATCTTGGCACGACGTGGTTCTTCCATGCCCCTGTGCCCGCGACCACGACGCGTGACAACTTTGATTTTCGCCGGCTTCTGTGCGAAGCGGCGGGCGCCGAGTTCGACGTCGCGTTCGACCATATCGGCTTCTGGGATCTTCGCTTCGCGCTCGCCGACGACTATCGCGCGAAGCGCGTCTTCATTGCTGGCGACGCCGCGCATAGTCATCCGCCCTATGGTGGCTACGGCGTCAATAGCGGCCTGGAAGATGCGGTCAATCTATCCTGGAAGCTTGCGGCAACGCTGCAAGGCTGGGGTGGTCCCGGTCTGCTCGACAGTTATGGCGCGGAACGGCGGCCAGTGTTCGCCTCCACGGCGCACGATTTCATCGAGAAGTCGATCCTCAGAGACCGCGACTTCCTCCGGAAGCACGATCCGGGGCGCGACCGCGCCGACTTCGAGGCGACATGGCGCGAGCGGCAGACCGGTGCGCGAGCTGAGGTGAACGCTTTTGAGCCGCACTATGCGGGCTCACCCATCGTGTCGGGCCCCGCCGGGGCCACGAGCAGCGCGATCGGATCGCACATCTATGCGGCGCGCGCCGGGCATCATCTGACTCCACAGCCTTTATCTTCGGGCATGAACGTCTTCGAAGAACTGGGCGACGGCTTCACGCTGATCGATCTCGGGACGGACGACGTAGCATCGGATTTCGAAGCGGCCGCTTCCGACCTCCGAATTCCTCTCAAGCTGATCAGGGATTCCGCGAGCGATGGGCGGTGGAAATATCTATCGCGCCTGATCCTGGTGCGGCCGGACCAGTTTGTCGCCTGGGCCGGCAACGAAGCCAAATCTGCTGCAGAATTGCTGCGACGTGCTGTCGGTCAATACCACATTTCATAGTGAAAAGATCTATCCTGCAAAGGCGTGACTGCCCGGCATGAGACCGGGCATGACAGCGTACACGGACAGGGCAAACCCAGAATGACGTCGCGAGCCATGTTACATCTGGTGGCCACCGTGCGGGATGCAGCGGTTCGGCGATCAGCCATAAGGCTTCAGGGCTGCCAGCGTGCGCTGGTATTCGCACAGTCACCAGCTGGATTCGACCCCGAGGTGGAGAAGGTTCGATCCCAGCTCCTCTGCCTCCGCCAGCGTCTATCGAAATGTAAGGTAGATCTCTATTCTCGACGGTCGACTCCTGCTTCTGGGCGCGACAGGGTTGGAAAGCGAGATCCTTTCTGAATTCAGTCGAGAGCCGAGCTCAACTGCGCTTGCCTTTGTTTCTGCACCCTTCACACCAACGAGATACCGCGCAAAAACCCATTGGGACAGGTCGACTACGTGTGCGTCGTGGATCTGGATATTGGGGCGAGTAAATCGGACATCTGCACGATAGCAGTGGTGACCATTTCGGAGAGCGCCATCAGAACTCGAGCCTGCAACCGCGGGTCGGTGTTGAGCAGCTATATGCTGAGTTTACGGGTCGTCCGGGGACTGAGGCTGGCCCCGAAGCGAATGCGGCGTGCATCCAGCGCGGACCCGTGCGCTGTCATCACCGGTGGCGCCTGCTCCGACGGCGCCCGGCGCGGTGCCGAAACGCCGGCGGAAGCCGCGCGCAAAATGCGTGTAGTCGCGAAAGCCGCAGGCGTAGGCAATATCGCTGAGAGGCTGACCTGTCATCATCAACGCGCGGCGTTCGATCAGACGCGCCGCATGATCCAGACGGGCCGAACATATGTGGTGACCGCATGTCGACCCACGGGCCGTGAACAGCTTCTGCAAATAGCGCAGCGAAATTCCCGCCTCGACAGCCACCTCGCGCGGCGAGATGTCCGGATCGGCAAAGCGGTCCTTTATGATGCTGCAGACGCGCATGAACAGCTTGTCGTTGTGGCGCGAGCCAAGCGGGGCGGGAGGTGCAAACAGTGCGCCGAGGAGATCGTAGACCACCAGATGCATGAATTTATCAGCTGACGCGAACGCCGGTTCTGCATCGCTGATCGGGTCAAGAGCGAGTTGACAGAGCAGACGTGACGCCTGCGCCTGCCGAGGACCGCACACGCCACCTTGCGGTTCGAAGCCGAGATGCGACGCCAGCTTCTGGCGCGGCACTTGCACACCAAGCCATTGCGCGTTGTCTTGGGCCCGCGAGATGAATGTCACGGGTTTTGTGGAATCGAGCAGGACGACATCGCCAGCAGTGAGATTTACGACTCGGTCGTTGTGAAGGATGATCGATTCGCCGAAATCCTGAACTGTGACAAAATAGTACTCCATGCTATCACGGCGAATGTCCTGTTCCGACCGCTCAAGGCGGGTAGCGTTGCAGGTGAGATCCACTGCAGCGAATCCGTGGACGCGCCGCGTGCGCACCTTGCTGGCGAAGATGTTGGTTTCGTGAGCAGGAGTAAACCATCCCCAATCCTCACGCATTGCAGCTCGGAAACCGTCATAGTCCAATTCTGGAGCGCTGAGAAAATCGTCGTTCGGGCGCATCATCACCTCCACGGGTCTTGGCAAGCCTAATCGCACGGTTTGTAATGGCCTGCGCCGAAACCACGGGCAGACGTTGATCAAGCTAGCGGGGCCCGGGACGGGTCCCACTCAACTCTGCGTCACGCCAAATCACGCCCCCGAGATCGTGTCAGCATGGCCGCGAGGCGCGCCAGGCAGTGCGCGTTAGTACGGACGATTGGGCGCGATCGCCTCACGACACCTGAGGTCCAGCCGCCTAGATTCCGATCCTCGTAGTCACGCTTTGACGAGAATCGGAGACGACAATGATTACAGAAGTTCAGAATACAACGACGCTAACGGGAAACCGGGCTCTTGTGACCGAGCAGACAACGCAAAACGAGTCCGATCCTGCCTTGGGAGTGGGGCGGCCTGGAATTCCGGTTCCGCTTCATTGTTTGCCTGTGACGGATGCCACAGTTCTTGAGTTGTACGAATATGTCTTCGCGCCTTGGGTGAAAATGCTCGGCCTTCGTGAGTTCAAGGTCTGCCCGGGCATCGTGTCCGCGATGCTTCCACAAAATGATGCGCTCAAATTGTCAAGCTGTGCCGTATGTGGCCAGGCAATTATGGCGGCCATTGACTCGGTTGCATCACTGTCTGTGGGCACGACGGGGCGCATCACCAAAGGCACCGTGTATCAGCACACTCACTTCCTGCGTCCAGCCGTCAACGATGACTATCATGTGAGAGCAGAAGTATTGCGCTTTGGCAACGCGTCGGCCTTCACGGAAACCCGCGTTTCGTTTGCGTCTACGGGAAAGTTGGTTGCACACGCCAGCCTGGAATTCGCCTTTTGATTCGCATCCAAGGCTCATCACCCCAACCCGCCGCTTCCGACGTCTGTTCAAGCTCGTTCTCGGACATCCCGGTCGCGATACCCCGCCAGTTCTTGACCAGCCATACCGGCTGATCATCTCGCATTGACCCGCAACCCTCATCACCGGAGGCAAGCCATGACCAGGACTATTCTCATCACCGGCACATCGAGCGGCTTCGGCCGCGAAACCGCGGAAAGGCTGGCGCGCGACGGCTATCGCGTGTTCGCCGCGATGCGCGACATCACCAGCCGCAATCGCAGCCACGCCGACGCGCTGCGAAGCCAGAAAATAGGCGTCGTGGAACTCGACGTTACCGATGACGCCTCGGTCGATCGCGCCATTGCTTCCATCCTCGCCGAGGCCGGCAAGATCAACGTGCTGGTCAACAACGCCGGCATTGCGTCGGTCGGCGTGACCGAAGCCTTCACGGCGGATCAGGCGAAGGCGATCTTCGACACCAACGTCATCGGGCTCCTCCGCGTTACGCGGGCAGTGCTGCCTTCGATGCGTCGGGAGCGCGAAGGCCTCATTATCAACATGGGCTCGGTCCTCGGCCGGGTGACGTTCCCCTTCGTCGGCATCTACGGCGCGAGCAAGATGGCGATCGAAGCTTTGACCGACAGCATTCGGCTGGAGGTCTCCCAACTCGGCGTCGACGTGGTGGAAGTTCAGCCTGGCGCTTACCCGACAAGCCTGTACTCGAGCATCCAGAGGCCTGCCGACGGCGACATCACGAAGTCCTACGGCGAGGTCGGCCAGATTCCCGACGCCATTTACAAGACCTTCACGTCAATGCTGCAGGGAAAGGACGCTCCGAAGTCTCACGACATTGCGGAGGCCGTCGCCAAGCTCGTCGGCCAGGCGAAGGGCAGTCGCGCCGCTCGGACGGTGGTGGGCACGTCGTTCGGCGCTGACAAGATCAATGCCGACATCGCGCCTATCCAGAAGGCCGTCGTCGACGGTCTGGGCCTCGGGCATCTCGAAGAACTCGCGTGATGGAGCGTCCCGGGTCGGCGCCTGCCGTCGACCCGTCCTCACGCGGCAGCACGCTGGCGGGCGCGCCGGCCAGGAATAGGCCTTCGAAAGAATGAAGAAGCTAGGACGAATATCGCCAAAGCTTAACAAGGAGAACTCAAATGCCTCTGTGGCACATTTACTGTCCGGAAAATGCGTACTCAGCCGCGGACAAGCGCGCGCTTGCGACGCGTATCACGGACCTCTACGCGGATGTCGGCGTGCCCCGGTTCTATGCAAGCGTTGTCTTTAACGAATTGCCAAGGACCACGTTCTTTATCGGCGGAAAGGCAACGAACGATTTTGTCAGGATTTGGATTGATCAGATTGCTCGCGCAACTGCTCCCGAGCGGCGAGCGTGGTGGCTGGAGCGCGTCAACTGGTCCGGCGCAGAGGCTGCCCGATACCACGATCGGCTCCCTTACCCCCGCGCTCTACGCTGAGGCCAGGAAGAAAAACTGGACCATCATCAGCATGAAGAACGACTGAAAGAACGTCTTTTCGTTCCAATAGCTGATGACCGAGTTCGCGGCGCGACGTGGCAGTGAGCGGTGCGCGCCAGTACGGGTGAAAGGGCGCCGACGGCTCACGACATCCAGCTTCCAGAGCCTTAGCTTCATTCACAGCATCGAATCTAAATCGTGTTGGGAAGACAAATGCCCCTGTCAGTCATATGGCTCGTCACGTCCTTTGCGATCAGGCTGCTATTCGTTCACTTCAAGCTTGTCATCCTTCTCAGGTCTCGCGCGAAGGCGCGTTCTCGGGGACCGGGCGCCCAAGGGCGAGAGGGCGGGCGAGACGTCGTCCTGGCTGATGAAGTCCTCCCGCCAAATGGATGCCCGTGCGGACCATCTCCTGCCCGCACGAACAGTCGCTTGCGGCTGAAGTGAAAGCGTTGAAACCGAGGGAATATTCGCCATGCTCGGCTTAATGATGCAAACTCCGTTGCTCCTGTCGTCCATTCTCATGCACGCGGCACGCTCCTTTCCCGATGTCGAGATCGTGTCCCGAACTCCCGACAAGCCCGATCACATCACGAGCTACAGCGGCCTTCTCAAGCGCAGCTCCCGGCTCGCAAATGCATTGGACTCGATCGGCATTAAGCCAGGCGATCGCGTGGCGACCTTAGCCTGGAATAGCTATCGGCATCTGGAGCTATACTTCGGCATTTCCGGAATGGGAGCCGTTTGCCACACGATCAATCCAAGGCTGTTCGTGGAGCAGATCATATACATCATCAACCATGCCGAAGATGTGGTTGTATTCTTCGATCTGGCTTTTATCGATCTCGTACACTCCTTAATGCCGCAATGTCCGACTGTTGAAGCGTGGATTTATCTGGGCGAGGCTGGCGACGCGAAGATCGTGGGAGCCAAAGGCTTCCCATCCTATGAAGGATTTCTCTCCGGGTGCTCGGAAGCTTATGCATGGCCGGAGTTCGACGAGAACACGGCATGCGGACTTTGCTATACGTCGGGAACGACAGGAAACCCAAAGGGTGTGCTGTATAGCCATCGCAGCGCCGTGCTGCATTCCTGCGCCGCAGCGCTCCCAGACGCTTGTCGCATTTCTCTGGAAGACACGGTCGCGCTTGTCTCGCCGATGTTCCACGCTATGTCTTGGGGAATGCCGTATTGTGCAACGGCGACGGGTTCGAAGCTGGTGATGGCCGGACAAAACGTCGACGGTGAGAGCCTGCACAGGTTGTTCGAGGACCACGGGGTGACTTTCGCCGGCGGCGTGCCGACGGTCTGGCTGGGCTATGTTCGATACCTGCAAAGCGCCGGCGTGAAGCCGACGACGCTCAATCGTGCGCTGATCGGTGGCACGGCATGTCCGGCCTCCCTGATTGAAACGCTGCAGGACGAATACGGAGTAGAAGTTCTGCATGGTTGGGGTATGACGGAAACCAGCCCGCTAGCGACGATCTCGAAGCCACTGCGCAAGCACATGACCTCGTCGAGAGCTGAACGGCGGTCTCGCCAGCTCAAACAAGGACGTGCGCCTTTCGGGGTCGAAATCGGCATTCGCGATGGCAACAACAGAAAGCTCCCCCACGATGGCAAGGCAGTTGGCGACCTCGTGGTTCGGGGGCCCTGGATTGCCCGCGCCTATTACAAGATGCCGGAAAGCGAGCGTGCCGATGGCTGGTTTTTCACGGGTGATGTCGTCACGATCGACAGCGACGGTTATATGCAGGTTACGGATCGCTCGAAGGACGTCATCAAGTCCGGAGGCGAATGGATATCGTCTATCGAGCTCGAAAACCTGGCGATGGCCCACCCCGAAATCGTCGAAGCGGCGGTGATTGGTGTTGCGCATTCAAAATGGGACGAACGCCCGCTCGTGCTTGCGGTCCGACGCCAGGGATCGAGGCTCAAGGCGCAAGATCTCCTGACCTTCTACGAGGGCAAGATCGCGAAGTGGTGGATGCCGGACGATGTTCTGTTCGTCGACGAGCTTCCGCACGGGGCGACCGGAAAAGTCCTGAAGACCAAATTGCGAGAGCTTTACGGAAACCGCGATTCCAGCGCGATCAGCCAGGCGGGCGACCCGCCCGCCGCCGAAGCCAACGGAGGTTCCTATGTCAGTCCGCAACTCGCTTCTCGCAGCCGCCGTCAGCTTCGCCTCACTCGGGGCCGCACACGCTAACGGCCTGCGGCCGATCGAGGGCCTGAGCATCAATCTCGGCGATGTATCCGGCGTCGCCTACTACACGGTCGAGCCCGATGGATTCCGCGTCGTCACGACTCTTGCACTGCGCGGAGCGGGAACGCCGATCCGCTTTGTGACAGTACTGGCGCCCGGTCAGCGCGTCGTGGTCTCAACACCATACCAGGCCCCCGCGCTCGAAATCAGCCGAAAGGGCGATGAACTGCTCGTCCGCAAGGCGAGCACGTTCTCCAATTGACGGTCAATTGGCACGCAAGCGCCGACGCGAAGGAGCTAAAGATGTCCACGTTTCATCTCCACCACCTATTTGGACGGCCACGCAGGATCGGCTCTCAAGCCGGGATCAAGCCGGATCCGCGATAGCTTTCAATCAGCGCATCGTACAATTTCAGGTCTGCGCGGCTCCGCGCCATCAGTTGGGCGCCGGCAACGGCCGCGTAGATCGCGCGCGCCCTTGCCTCACGCTTGCTGGCGGGAACTGAAGCCGCAGCGAGCATCCTGGTCAGCCACGCCACGTTGACATCGGCGAAGGCCTGCACCTCGGTTTTCACGGCGTCCGGCAGATCATCATATTCGGCCGCCATGAAGCTGCAGAGGCACATGCGATTGTCCTGCTCGAGCGATCGACGAAAAAGTCCCGGATAGGCCCGGAGCGCCTTTCTTGGATCTCCGTTCGCTTTTGAAAGAGCTTCGAGGTTCGCCGCCGTATCCTCCCAGTAGCGTCTCGCCACCGCCGCACCCAGCTCGGCCTTGCCGGGGAAGTGGTGATAGATGCTCGCTGCCTTGATGCCGACTTCGGCTCCGATGTCGCGGAAGTTCAGCCCGCCATACCCGTGGGCCTGAGCCGTCCTGCGCGCCGCGGCCAGGATCGCTTCCTTCGCATTTTCGCTCATCGTGATCACCTTAAC
>NZ_JAFCJT010000022.1 GCF_018130785.1 Bradyrhizobium liaoningense | reverse complement strand
GGCGTCGAGCAGATCAACGGCCGCATCCACATCGAGAAGATCAACTCGCCCTTCTTGTCCAAGAGCGGGTGCAAGGGCACCGGACCTGATTTCGCGCCGGCATCTGCTACGCGATCGAGAAGGGCTGGCTCGACTGCACGAGAGCGGGACCTATGTCCGGCTGATCGGCACCAGCGCAAAAGCGGCCCCCGCAAAAGACTAATTTGCCGGGGCCGTTTGGAGGCTACCTTGGCGGTAATGGGGTCGCCAAGTGGTCACGAGCATAGGAAAATCCGGCAATCAGTTCTGTCCGCTTTTGTACAAAGCGGTTTAGTTCCAGATCGGGAACAGAACCGATCGCAATGAAAGACATGCAGGCACAGTTGGAAAAGCTCCGCACGGATGCTGCCGAGTGCGCCTTGATCCGAGATCTGGCATCTGAACCCAAGAAGCGAGACCTGTTCACCAAGCTGGCCGAGCATCTGACAATTCTGGCCGACGAGGTTGAACGCGCCATTGCTGCCGCGGGACCTGAGCTGAAGCGGAAGGAATGACCGAACGAGGCTGGGGTCGGCGTTTCGAGGATCCGATCACGATCGGCGATCGCGTCCTGGAGACGCTGCTTGACGCTGGCGAATACATCACTGCTTTGCCGAAGAAGGAGCACAACGCGCCGGAATGGCAAGCAGCAATGGAAGCCTTGATCCTGGTGACCGAAGGCGGCGGCCCGACGATGTTTGCCCGCATCGGCATCATGCGAGCCCTGAACCGACACCAGCTCGGCTATCTAGGTAGTTGGCCGCAAGGACGCAGGCCACCACCATCAAATTCGAAACGAGCGCCCAAAGGACCATTCCCTCCGCCTCCCGTTAGTGTCAGACCCCCGCCAGCGTGAGCCGGTGGGCCCACTATACACATGCGGACCCGGGGCAATTGCATCACCGTCTCCGCCGATCAATCTCACTGTGACCAAGGAAGAACAAAGCGGCCAGCACGCCAATAGCGGCGGGTATGATAAGGCTGAGACAGTCCATGACGCACCGCCTCTCAGCAAAGGAATCGCCCGTTCGATAAACTCACGGGCCTTCGGCTGAGTTCCGCGTCTGCGATAAAAACCCGCCAGCGTGAACCGGCGCCCACACGTAATTTTCCCAAGGTCAAAAGAAAAACCGCCGACCTTGGTAGCTAAGGCCACCAGCTGAGGCTGCCTTACTTCTGCTCGTTCCTCTCAAGGGAAGCCAGTCTATCCAGCTGGCCAGCCAAACCCACGAAACTTCGGGCGATGTTTTTCAGGACGGCGGCGCAATCCTTGGAAATGCCACTGGCGCCAGAAAGTCTCTTGTAGTGTTCAGCACGTTCTCGGCACTCAGCAATGTTGATCAAAGTCTCAGGCTTCCTGTTGCCCGCGCGGGTTGTGGAAGCGCCCTTCCACGCTGGCTTGCCTTCTACCATGTCAGGGCTCCGTTAAATCAGCTTCGGACGCCGGGTTAAATACGGCCAGAGCTGGCGGAGCGGCCCCGGCCTAACCCCCTTGATCCCCTGCAGCCTGGGTCGCCTCTCCGCCCTTGTCGTATCGGAGTAGCGTATGCGTTCCTCGCCCTCGATCGTGCCGGCCGACCGGCTCGACCGCGACATCTATCTGGTGCTTGAAGACTTCGGCGCGCGCGCCGGTTGCGCCTGGCGCAAGACGGATGAGGCTGATACCGACCTCGAGACGATCCTGCAAAATCTCCTGTCCGGCCAGTCGCCTATCCGGTCCGAATTGTATCCTTCAATCCCGTCGAGGGGTGGTCGCGGGATGCGACTTCCGACATCGCCGACGCGCTTGCCCAGCGTGCAGCCGCTTGGCCTCCGACACCTCCAGCCCACCGAACTTGGCCTTCCATTTGTAGATGCTGGCGTCGCTGACGCCATGCTTGCGGCAAAGATCGGCGACCGACACGCCGGCCTCATGCTCCTTCAAAATCCCGATGATCTGCTCTTCCGAAAAGCGGCCGCGCTTCATGCTCTGGTCCTTGTCGTGGCCCAGAACGAACTTCAAACTGGATTGATGGCAAGGTCAGTGAAAAGCGCGAATTGCCGAATTTTCCTAGGCCGCGATCGCAATCTAAGTCCAAACTCCCGCCGGCTCACGAGGTCGGTGGGGTTTTTTCTGCGCGGCAAAGGCGCGCGCGCTGTGCCAATTATGAGACAGCGGAAGAGAATAGGATCAGGTAGAAACTTCCTTTAGGCAGCTGACTTTGTCTTGCGGTGACTGTCTCGGTCCCACGAGACTAAGCCTGTCTGGAGGCCCCAGCATCATCATGCCCCCGGCCCGGTGCTGGGGCCGCCACAACAGCCGGCAATGCGTGGTTCTCTCCCTACAGCGAGCGCAGATTGGACCAGACTTGGCGGGTGGTTCTCGCGATCGGTGCGACGGCTGCAGTTGCCAGCGGCGCCTTCTTTGCAATCCGATTTCTCGTCGGATTGCACCTTTGATCTTGGAGGGTGGGCAGCTCAGTTGACGAGCCTAGGACCGATTTGACGGCAACGGTTCGATCACCGGCGCCGCTTGCGCGGCGCCAGCCTGTCACGCCGGAGGTCGCGGGTTCGAGCCCCTTCTCTCGCGCCTGCCCTGCGCACGTTAAGGGGCATTAAGTTCCAACTATCTAACAAATATTAGGAAATCACCGTCCTCCTTTGGCAACAAGTGTTGTAGGGCGGCTACAGCAATCTCCTGCGAGCCGCATACACTTGGCCAAGTAGGTGGGCGAACGCACCGATTCATTGAACTTGTAATTCATTCTGGGGAGATACTCGCATGAAAGTGCTTTTTGCGGCTGCGGCCGGAACGTTGGCTCTAGCTCTGGCGGCACCAGCGAGTGCGGCGGACTTGGCCGCCCGGCCGTACACCAAGGCTCCGCCGCCGATGATCGCCACCATCTACGACTGGAGCGGCTTCTACATTGGCGTCAACGGTGGTTACGGCTCTGCGCACACTTGCGCGGATATCGTCGCGGTCGGCGCGCTCCCGATTGTTCCGGCTGCTGCCGACGGGTGCCACAACGCAACTGGAGGCACGGTTGGTGGTCAGATCGGGTACCGGTGGCAGTCGGCTAACTGGGTCTTCGGCGTCGAGGGCCAGGGCAACTGGGCCGATTTCACCGGCCGCAACATCGGGCTCTCCACAGGTACCGATAATCGCAGCCGCATCGACGCCTTTGGATTGATCACGGGCCAAGTGGGCTATGCCTGGAATAATGTTCTCCTCTACGTAAAGGGCGGTGCAGCGGTAGTTGGAAATCGCTTTGACGCCTACGTTCCGCCTGGTTTCGTCGGCGCCGGTACGCTCCTGGCTACCACACGCGACACCGCTCGTTGGGGCGGTACGGTCGGCGCCGGGGTAGAGTTCGGCTTCGCGCCGAATTGGACGGTCGGCTTCGAATACGACCATATCTTCCTGGGACATCACGACACCGTATTCACCGATCCGGCGGGAGTTTCTTTCGCCACGGCTCGCATCGGTCAGGATGTCGACATGGGTCTGGTTCGCGTGAACTATCGTTTTGGTGGCCCGCTCATCCCAAGGTATTGAGTAGCTTCATTCAAACAACAAAGGCCGGCTCAAAGAGCCGGCCTTCTGCTTTGGGAGGCTCAAGTGACGAAGACTTACCGGCCAGTCATCCCCTCGAAACTCGCCGATGAGCTGAACCAAGCATTCGCATCAGCTGAACCTCACAGAATCTGCGGGGCGATCGGAGAGGCGCTCAAAGATTTCAACATTTCGGAGATCTCAAGGGAGGCCAAGCTGCAGCGTACCAGCATTTATCGTGCTTTCGGCAATGAACAGCTTCCGAATTTTTCAACCGTTTTGGCGGTGCTCACCGCAATGGGCTTGCAGCTCAAAGTAACGCCGAAGCGGGGCGCCCATAAGCGAGTTCTCATCCGGCCGGCCCCCCTTGAATAGATCAACACTACGGCAGGTCGGCTGGCGTCGAGCAGATCAACGGCCGCATCCACATCGAGAAGATCAACTCGCCCTTCTTGTCCAAGAGCGGGTGCAAGGGCACCGGACCTGATTTCGGCGCCGGCATCTGCTACGCGATCGAGAAGGGCTGGCTCGACTGCACGAGAGCGGGACCTATGTCCGGCTGATCGGCACCAGCGCAAAAGCGGCCCCCGCAAAAGACTAATTTGCCGGGGCCGTTTGGAGGCTACCTTGGCGGTAATGGGGTCGCCAAGTGGTCACGAGCATAGGAAAATCCGGCAATCAGTTCTGTCCGCTTTTGTACAAAGCGGTTTAGTTCCAGATCGGGAACAGAACCGATCGCAATGAAAGACATGCAGGCACAGTTGGAAAAGCTCCGCACGGATGCTGCCGAGTGCGCCTTGATCCGAGATCTGGCATCTGAACCCAAGAAGCGAGACCTGTTCACCAAGCTGACCGAGCATCTGACAATTCTGGCCGACGAGGTTGAACGCGCCATTGCTGCCGCGGGACCTGAGCTGAAGCGGAAGGAATGACCGAACGAGGCTGGGGTCGGCGTTTCGAGGATCCGATCACGATCGGCGATCGCGTCCTGGAGACGCTGCTTGACGCTGGCGAATACATCACTGCTTTGCCGAAGAAGGAGCACAACGCGCCGGAATGGCAAGCAGCAATGGAAGCCTTGATCCTGGTGACCGAAGGCGGCGGCCCGACGATGTTTGCCCGCATCGGCATCATGCGAGGATTGAACCGCCACTATGTCCCGGAGCTTAATCCGAAGGGCAAAGAGCCCCATTGGGGCCGGCGCAAGAGGGATCAATGAACCGTCTGGATCTACGACCGGGGCACAGAGCTGGTGGTGTTCGCGACTGAGGAAGCTGCCAAGGTTTGGCTCGATGAAAACGATCCGGAGGGCGTGGCCTTCGAGTACGACGTGGTAGGCTTGCCGGCCTGAGCCGCGTCGTCTGTGACGCGGCGTCCAATGGGAAAAGCCGCAGCGTGGTTCCAGCCCCCACTGCGGCATTCCCGGAACAGCAAAAAACTTGGTGCTCAAATCTCGCCGGTGTTCTTTTAATAGAACGCCCCGTTCCGAAAATGGATTCCGTAAGACTACCGGCGCACGAAGTTCGCGCATTGCCGTTGGAGGGCGAACATGGCACGGGCTTGCGTTCCAGCCCCACCTGCTCCCGGCTGTCGATCCAATTGCAGATTAGAGCACCGGGAGTGCCAGGCCCACCAGCGCTTGAAAGCTTCGCAGGAACAACTGAGGCCGCCAGCTGAGGCGGCCTACATCTGCTCGTTCGTCGCCAGGGACGCCAGTCTATCGAGTTGGCCGGCCAAACCCACATAAGTTCGGGCAATGTTTTTCAGGAGGGCGGCACGATTCTGGGAAATGCCGCCCGCGCCAGAAAGCCTCTTGTAGTGGTCAGCATGTTCTTGGCACTCAGCACTGTTGATCAAAGTCTCAGCCTCCCTGTTGCCCACGCGGGTCGTGGGAGCGCCCTTCCCCGCTGGCTTGCCCTCTACCATGTCAGGCCCCTTAAATCAGGTTCGGACACTGGGTTAGATACGGACAGCGCCGGCTTGAGTTTTGAAAAGGAACTACAACGGCGGACGAATATTTGTGTCGTCGCCGGCTCGCTGCCACAGCTGGCCGAGCGGCCCCGGCCTACCCCTTGATCCCCCCGCAGCCGGGGCCGTTCTCTTCGCCTTGTAGTACCGGAGTAGCGTATGCGCTCCTCGCCCTCAATCGTGCCGGCCGACCGCCTCGACCGCGACATCCATCTGGTGCTCGAAGACTTCGGCGCGCGCGCCGGTTGCGCCTGGCGCGAAACGGACGAGGCCGACACCGACATCGAGACCGTCCTCCAAAATCTCCTGTCCGGTCAGTACGCCTATCCGGTCCGAATTGCATCCTTCAATCCCGTCGAGGGGTGGTCGCGGGATGCGACTTCCGACATCGCCGACGCACTGGCCCAGCGCGCAGCCGACACCGACGCCGACATCTCGTCTGCACTGCAAGACTTCATCGCCGCCAACGCCACAAGGCGGTTCGACACGCAGCTAGCGCTGCCATTGCGCGGGGTCGTCTGATGCCCAGCGAGGATGAGCCGGTGGCCGTGGCGCCGCTTGCCGCATGGGGCTGGAAGGCCTGGTGGCGAAACGGCGCGACCGGCGCTATGCCGTCGGCCGGTCGAAAGACCGGATCAACCTGAAGAACCGGACACACCCGGCGATGACGCGAGGTTTCTAGATGCCGTAATGGGCCCTGCTCCGAGCAAGGGGTCATGATGGTGGCTGTCCCCGATAGATGATGAAACGGGGTCACGACGTTGAGTCGGCCCCAAGCATCTAGAGACGGAGGACAGCCGTGGAGAACTATGCCGGAATTGACGTGTCATTGGAATTGTCGAGCGTATGCGTTGTGGATGCCCAGGGTAAGATCCTGAAGGAGGCGAAGGTCGCGAGCGAACCCGACGCCTTAGTCGAGTTTTTCGAGAGGCTTGGCTTTGCAGTAAAGCGGATCGGGCTGGAAGCGGGGCCGCTGTCGCAATGGTTGCATGCGGGCCTGAAAGGAGCGGGATTCGAGACAGTTCTACTAGAAACACGGCATGTGAAGGCCGCATTGTCTGCGATGACGGTGAAGACTGATCGGAAGGATGCGCGCGGGATCGCGCAGTTGATCCGGATGGGATGGTTCCGGCCGGTACACGCAAAATCGGTCGATGCGCAGGAGATCCGGGCCCTCCTGGTCGCACGCAAACAGCTTCTCGGGCGGCTGATCGATGTAGAATTGAGTATCCGCGGGATATTGCGTGGCTTTGGGCTGAAGGTTGCCCCGGTGACGCGGAAGACGTTCGAAGTGCGGATCCGGGAGTTGGTTGTGGGGCAAACGACTGCCGGCACAAAATCGGACGGGACGGCGGTGGGATCGGAGGCGAACTTCTCCGCGATCGTCTTGAACGTCGCGCCCTTCTCGAGCCACAGGGCCTCGTACGCTCCGAGTTCCCTGCGCGGCGAGATCGACCGTACGGCGGATCCGTCATTCATTCGTGCAAGCAGGCTCATTTGAAGAGCCAACGTTTTCGGGGCGAAAAGTTCAAATCGAGGTGTAGCAGGGGCAGAGGTGCCCGCTATCGCCGTACCGTCAATACAGGGTCGCGACTCTGGCTTGGGTGACCGCCAGCCAGTCCTCGCCGTGGCTTTCGCGCATCTCCCTGAGCACCAGCCCCTCGGGACAGTCCTGACGAAGCCACGCAACCCGCAGGCGCTCCTTCCACGTCGGCCCGTGGCGACGCGCCCATGCGACGACTGCTGCATGCTGATCCGGGGTGAGCCAGGGAGTGTCCATCACGCCGCGTCCTGCTGCTTTTGCGAGTGTCTGTACAGCCCGACGGCGTCCCAGAACACGTCTTCTTCATAGCAGCCGACCACGTTGTTATGGAGATTCAATGTCGCAACGTGATCCTCGGCGCCATCGCGACGGGGGTTCGTCACGACCAGGAGAACGCCATCGCCCTCGGTCCTCACTGCGAGCTTGAAGTTCTCCTTCTCGAGCTCCTTCACCATGTCGTGCAGCTTTACCTTCATCGCCGGCCTCCTCGCGCGCTTCATTGCGCCACCTGCATGCAAAGATCGCGCACGTCGTCCGGCGTCAGCTCGTAGCTGTCGGTGACGTACTCCGCGGCCTGCTGCGAGGTCAGACCGGCCGCGATTTTGCGCTGAGCCAAGGCGGCCTTCGTGAAGAGGCCCGCCTCCTGCCCGGTTCGGACCGCACACATCAGCTTATCGATGTTGTGATCGGACTTCGGATTGATCCTGGTCGAGAATTCGTCCGAGCGTCAGAAGCGCCGCTACCAGCATCGCGTGGTGCGTGGTCTTCCAAAACATCGGGTTCGTGTTCATGTTGGCCAGGACGTCCTTGTCCGACGCCGCCAACGACCGCACCGACAGGTAGGCGAAAAAAATACTGCTGGGCGACCTCTTCCTCGGTACGGAAGACCTCCAGCTCTTCTTCGAAATAAGCTCGACATCGATACTGCCTTACTCAACGGTTTTTCCGACGCTGCCTGCGATTTAATTTCAGCTTTTTGATCCGCCGGCAAGCTCCTGCAGCGTCTCAGGTTTTACATCACATTCCCAAACCTCGAACACCGTCCAGCCAGCGGCTTCCAATTGCGCCCTCACCCGTTCATCACGTGCGCGGTTGCCGCCATTGCCGATCGCGAACGCGACCGCGTCATCGATAAGGCGCGGCCAGCTGTGATCGCGGAATAGCTCGACCTGCGCATCGTGCTCCTCAGTCTTCCGCTCTCGCACAGGACCGCTGGCCAGCAGGGCACGCAGTCCTGCCGACGGCTTCCAACGCTTCGGGATACTGCGGAGGCGGAGGGTCATTCAATCCTCAGATGGGGCACGCGCCGTGTCGCCGGCGAAGCGCGTCAAGATCGGGGTCGAAATGGTCCGGGCATCGAGCTCGGTGAACGCGCTCTCGTGATGGGCAGTCGCGGTGAAGCACGGCGAAGCCGGATTCCTCGTCGGCTTATCGAACAGCGACATCTGAGCGAAGGGATCGTCGAGGTGCCGCAGCTTGGGCGGCTCCTCGTAGGTCACATCCGCCGTCCGGATCCAGCTCGTTCCGCACACGCGCCGGCGCGCCACCAAGACGGGTTCGCCGACAGCAAGAACCTGGTGAACCACGATCTCAGCGTACGGGAAGTTCTTCTTGAAGGCGTCGTGCGCGGCGCTCTTTGCCGCAATGAGCGTGCCTTCGACTTCGATGACACGGTGATCCGGCTTGGTAGGATGATTGTTGCGGGTGGTAGCCGTGAATTTCATGTTGCCTCTCTGAATCGAGCCTGAATTTGGCTCCTGACGTCTTAAGCGCGGTAACCGAATTGGCGCCGGGCGTAAGGCTCTGCAGCCGCCGGATGTCCGCGTCAGGCCAATCTCCTCCGCATCACTGCGGGCGCCTGCGGCTCGATGGAAGCGCTTCCGTCGGTAGCGGCCGCTGCTCGTCGAAGTTCACGCAATCGCGTGCCCAGGTCCACACGATCGCGGCAAGCCGCGCGCGGTCGGCCTCTCGCCCGCGCAGATCGTCATCCCATCTCTTTTGCCGGCGCTCGAGCAGATCGAAGTAAGCCTGCTGGTCGGTGACCGTCGCCGCCGGTTTCACCGGCCTCGGCCCGAACCAGCGGTCGAAGATTGCCAACATCTCGTCCTCCTCACATTCCAAACGCCGGTCTCGGCCGTGGCTCGACATTAATCACGAGCGCAGGATTGAAATCCGGATTCTCGCGCGGCGCGTTCGGCGCCGCCATCTTCGGATACCCTCGCGGATTGGCGATGATGCGCGTGTTAGCGAGTTCGTAGTCCTGGCTCTTATGAACGTGGCCGTGGATCCAGATGGATGCGGGCACGAACAATTCTCCCAGCCCCGCGCCGGAGAACAGACGATCAAGCGTGGATGAGGCGTAGCAGAAGTCTAGCTCCCGGAATGCGGTTGGCCGATCGGGATTCCAGCCCAGCAGGCTGTCCGGCGTTGCCGGATGGTGCGTGACCACAATTGTCTCGCCATCGAACGGCTCACACAACTTTCGCTCGAGAAAACCGACCGTCTTGCGATGTGAGTCGATCGTGCGTCCGACGTTGATGCGATCGCGCCCCCGACCGCGCCCCGTCTTGATCGACCTGTAGTCATTCATCCCCTTCTCCGCCATGCGCTGGGCAGACCGGAAGTCAAAATACGCGGGCCGGCACGAGAAGTCGGTCCAAAGCGTTCCACCAAGGATCCGCACACTATCTACGACGGTCTCGGCGTCATCCAGGTAGTCGATATGCAACATCTCCGCGACGATCGGAGCTCGCTCCTTTTGCTCCTCCCAAGTCGTTTTGGTTCCTGCAGTCGGCCTCTTGCGGTCGAAGAACGAGTAATAGTCGTGATTTCCGGGCACATAGATAATCCGGTTGCGCGGGTAGTGCCTGCGCATCCACGGCAGCGCGAGCGTCGCTGGAGCCATCATATCGCCGGCACAAATGACGACGACGTCAGCGTCGAGCGCCGGCGGCGTCCAATCGTTGTACTCGATGTCGGCGTGGCCGTCGGAAACGATGTGCAAACGCATTACGCCACCGCGCTCTGGCCGCTCGCCACGACGGCGAGGTCCGGCTTGCCGGCGACCTCGCCGCCCATGCCGACGATGTCAGCATCGAGAGCGGCGCGGCCACGCAACCGGAAGGTCACCGCCCGCAAGCGCCGGACCTCATTCTCCGTGTCGACAGCGATCTGCCCCCAGCGCTCTTCCTGCAGCGCCAGCATCAGCTCGAGCGGCTGGAACACCGGCAACTCCAGCGCAGCAGCCAGTGCTTCAATGCTGCCGCCGCGAGCCGGCCCGGACCAAAAGGCCATCGTGTCCTGCACCCGGTTCGGGTCGAACGGCCGGCTTCCGACGGGCCACCAAGCGGGCAGCTTCACTGAATTGATGATGCAGCGCTGCCAGATGAACCTCACGAGCGAGCCATCCTGCACAACCAGTGCTGGTGTCGCCTTTTCATCCGGATACAGCTTGACGAGATCATCGGCGAGCGCAGCCAGTACGTCTCGCTCACAGAACGTAGCGCCATTCTGACCGAGAACGCTGGCCGTCGCGCAGTCGCCTGCCGACCACGCGATCGCCGCGAGCTGACCGATCCACGGATCGCTCGCCGACTTCACGTACGCTTCGATCCGCCGCTGATCCTGCTTGCGATTAAGATCGCGCATCTCCTCAACGGCCTCGTGATGGCGGGCCTTCTTGGCAGCCTCGATCTTTTCCTCGTCCTTCAGGTTGCTCGCGACTTCACGCACCTTGAGCTCGACCTGACGCGGATAGCGCGCCCTCTGCGCGCGCATGACCCCGTCCTTTGCCGCGGCCAACGGCGGCGTCTGTTTAGCGGCCAAGAAGAGCAACATTCCGACCATCCTCCATCCAAATCCTTGCGCCCACCCCGCGCGTTTACGTTCTGTTAATATTCCTTAATGTACACCTCTAATTACCCATCCCGAAGGAGGCATAGTGAGCGACTTCTCGACCAATCCTTACGCCTACCCCAACACCGTGGGCGCGATCGCGACCCTCGGTGCGACCGCCGCATTTGCGGCAACACACGATGCGGTCAATCGCGCCATCATGATCGCCAGATTGAACAGCACGCGCCAGCAAGTCGCAAATCGCATTCGCCGCGATCGAGCCGAGCGCCGTCAACTCGCGCTCGACCTCGCTGTCGCAATGTGCGATGCCGCTCTCGCGCGATACCACCTTAAGAAGCTCGCTGAGCAACAGCCGCAAATCCGCCGACGCTGAAGCACGGGTCCCAAGAATTCGTCTCCGGACGGCTGCCCCGCCCGGAGACTTCCGGAACCCCCTCAATCGTCATATCGAAGTGCAGGTGCCCGTAAACCGCTTGTTTTCCTGCCTGAACGATACGATCAAGCTCCTCGATCGAGAGCGAAGCGAGCCAGGCGCGGACGCCCGGCTTCGCATCCGGTAGGTCCAGTTCTGCCCCGGAAAGCACGGTTTCCGCGGCCCAGGCCATCACCAAATTTGCCTCCGTCTCCCTCGCCGCCGCGGTCTCTTCCGCGTGTTCGAACGGATCGAAGGGCAGCAAATCGCATTTGACTGCCACTTCGTGGTCAGCGAGGTCCGGCAACGGCTCATAGGCCGCCGGAAAAAGCTGCATGATGACCGCGTGCACGGGCACCAAAGCGATCTCCACCGTTTTATTTGCGACCCAAATTGCGGCACGGCAGACTGCCGCCATGATGGTTTTCAGCATTCATCGAATCCTTGCGCTTGACATCAGTTACCACAGCGGCAACATTATTACGTACCAATAATACTCTGATGATCAGCATATCGCAAACACTGAAGGTCCCTGACTCTCTGGCAGGCCGGCTCGAGCTGGTTGGCCGCGCATTGCACCGCGCGTGCTGGCAGCGCCCGCTCGCTGCGGCCCTTGCGTGAGCCACGTCGCGCTTTCAAGATGGGTCCGTGGCGGCGCGACCCATATCGATGTCGATGCGCAGCTGGTCAAATTGCTGCGAGCCCGGGCGCGCGAGATTGATGCCGCCCTGCTCGCGTTGCTCGATTTTTACTCGAAGCGTTGAGAGGCAAAATGGCACGTTCAGATGCATGGTCGCAGTTTGGGCTAGATAAGGCGAAGGCGATGCACGCGCTCTGCGCCTCGCCCGGCGCGATTGGCGCCGCGATCGGTCGCAGCAGGGGCGCAGTAGAGACGATGCTCTATCGTAAACTCCGTCTTGCCCGCGCAGATGCCCAGCGCGCGCCTGCCACGCGGACGATGACATGGGACCCCAACGCGGTCCGCCGTCTTGGTGAGCTGGTGAACGCAGGCAAGCCGCTGGATGAGATCGCGGCCGCTTTCAACGCCACGCCCAGCGGTATCTCCACAGCGATCTCCAGATTCAGGGTCAAGCCGGGCGCGACCCTGAGGTCGTGCATGTGCTGCGAGAAGCCCTTCTTTTCGGCCGGACTTTACAACCGCCTCTGCGCGAGTTGTAGCACCGGCGAACTCGCGTGCGTTGCGTGGTCAGTCAGGTAACGGAGAGCACAATGGCGTCAGTTCAAGCCGCGCTCGATCTCTGGCAGTGCTGCGAGAGGCACCGGATCTCGTTTCGCGAGATCGAGGATCTGTTCAGCAAGCACTTCCCTGCCGGAAAACTCGTCTCCGCCGATGACGTGATCATCGCTAAGATGATCGGTCACATCGAACAGGTCGAGAAGGTGCGAGGCGAGCTGCTCGCAGTTAAACCAACTGCGTTGGCGCCGCGCTTGCCGATGCGACAACCGGGACAGGCCGAAGAAGTGACGATCGCGGTCGCGTCCGATCGTGACGATGACGACGATTACGTCGAGCTCGAAACCGACGCGGACCGCTATCCGCGGCCAAAGGGCGACGAAGCCGACGCCTTTGACATCCACGACAATACCATTGGCTATGACCGTCCCGATGAGCACGTGGAGGAGGACAACTTCCCCGAACCGGACGATGTCGCGCCCGTCGAGCCTGAGCCTGTGGCCGTACGGGCTACCGCTTCGGTAACCTTGCCGGCCGAGTCGCGCGTCCGTACGATCCGTCGCGTCGTCGACGCGGCTTCCGCGCCGACGACCGCCCGCAACTTCGGCAGGAGCGCCCGCGAAGCCGGATAAGACGCCAGCGCCTTTGCGGCAGTTGCCGTCCGAGCCGGCCACAAAGATCTCGCCCAGCGCTGGCAAAGGATTGAAGCCTCGCACCGGCATGGGCTTCGTTCCGACGCTCCTCGGGGAGTACGACCTCAGCCCGGAAGCGATCAAGAACGCCACCTGGGACAAGCCCGTTCCGATGCGCGTTCCGGAGACCATGAGCCTGCCCAGACGAGAAGCGGCTGGGCCATCGCCGAGCGCGGCTCGTCCGGCGAGCCCGCCTGCAGCTTCGGCGGAGGCCCCTCCGGCGGAACCTCATCTCAAGCCGATCCGCCGGCCGGCTTGGCTAGGGGTCATCGCGGAAGAAGATCCGCCAGACCATTGGTGAAGCCGGCCAGACGGGACTGCGCCGATCCGACGTCCGTCGTGGCTGCCGCCACCGCCCAAAGAAGATTGATTCACATCAACCGAAAGATGGAATTCGATGAAGCCGACGCCATTCGACCAGATCGGTCAGCCCCTGCGCGAGGTCCTGACCTTGCCGCTGTCCGAAGCCCTTCGCGCGGGCCTTGCGCTCCGCGACGCCGGGTCCGATGTCCCCAAGGTATCCGCGGATATCCACGGCTACGTTGAACTGGCTTCTCGCTCTCGCAGCTGTGCGAAGTCATCGAAGACGGTGCTTACGTTCGCCCTCCCGAACCGATTTATGAAGGTGCCGGCATCGATGCTCGGCTGTCGCTGGTGCCCCGCGAGCTGCTGACCGCCATGGCCGGCGGGGCTGTCCTGCGCGAGCGGGCGTTCAGGTGGTCGGAGTGCTCGCTTCAGCGGCCCGGATCGGCGCCCGCCCGGATCGGCGAGCGGGGTGTCAACGCCTTGCGCAAGGTCGCTTTCATCGCGCGGGATGGCGTTTTGCCGCCTGGCCGCCTTCCTTGCTGGCATGAGTTCGACTGGACCATCACTGGCCCTGGCCTCGCTTGGCTGGAAGCCAACGGATCCGCCAGATTGTCGCGGTCCGCCTAAACGGTCCGTACAGGTGCGCCGTACATGTGCGCATCTAAAATTTGCGCTCCCCATTACTGTCTATAATTAGGAACACCTTCCCGGCGTTTAGGAACACCTACTCGGAGATCGGTCGTAAGGATTTTGAGACGACCGCACCCGGTTTCTGCGATTTTGGTACGGCCGCCACGTTTTTGGTACGGCTCGACAATTCGCGATCGCACTGTATTTCACTAGCACGATCGGAGATCAGATGGTCCAGCCCTTCGGTCTCGGCGACTGATGCGCGGCTGGCGGCGCGACTTTCGGCGCCAGCATCATCTTGAACAGCTGTGTGGGGTTGACGAAAGTTGTCCACCCCGCATGCTTTTATGACCATTGTGCTCAGTTTCGAATGTCCATTCGAAATGGAGCGCTGCAGAAAAGTGAAAGCCCACCGAATCGGTGGGCTTTTCGCCGCACTAGCAGAAATGAAGATCGCTGATGGACGAGGCCGCTCAATGAGATGCGGTGCATCTAGGCGGCTGTTTGGACGGTCATCCGCTACTTACTGCCCCTTTCACGATGGCATTTTGCCAGCATCATACAGGCAAAACACAGTGCGATCAAATTTTCGGATATCTTTTCAATAGCTTGCGGGGAGCTCGTCTGCGATTGGATGCAGCTATTTACCAGCATCATGCAGGCAAACGGTCGTTCGCGGGCCTATCGAGACGATAACACAAGTCAATCCCGACCGATCCACAGGATGCTCGCCGCGCTCCTTGGCTCGCCCGGAAAAGTAGTCGTCGAACGTACCGATCAAGTCACGACTTTCCGAAAATCTCGTCAGATAGATGCTCCGGGGCAGCGACAAGGGGTGGATCCGCTTGACCGGACGAAAACGTTTAAGACCTTTTGCTCAGTTCCGAGTACGGCGGAACGGAAGCGCTCAGTTCGGCAAAGTCACCACTTCCGCCAGCAGTCGCCGCGGTACTCAGCTCGTTATTCGGTCGCCCTGCACGGATCTTACATTTTTGGTCCGGGCGCCGGCTCGTCTTCGTCGGGAGAAAGATCGGGGACCGACGCTCTGACAGGCACGAATCCGATCTGGAATCCGAAGGCCCGTCCAATCTTAAGGAGCGTCTCTGCCGTCGGGTTCGCCGCGCCTCGTTCGATGTCCGCGATTTGGCGGGTCGTCAGCTTGAAGAGCTTCGCAAATTCCGGCTGCGAAAGGCCGAGCGCATGTCGCATCTCGGCCACCGCATGCGGCAGCCTCAGAGTCCCCGCGCGCGCCTTGGCGGCGATCTCCGCACGGCGCGCCTTTATCTCTTCCTTGGTCGGTTTGCGCCATCTGGACATGGTCGATCACCCATAGGTTGGAACGTTTCGCAGCTTGGCGACTCCGTCTGCCATCTTTTCGTGCTTGACGATGACGTGCTCAACGACGGTCTCCGGGACATCGTGCCTGCGCGCGAGTTCAGGCAGCGCGCGCAGTAGATCTTCCTTCGCCGCGAGCGCCTCCATCAACGTTTCGGCGGGCACATCTGGTCGTGCGACGGCCTCGCAGACCACTCGCCAATCTGGATTTGTGTCTTGGTTGGAGAGGCGCATACACTCCCAGATCGTCGCTCGAGGAATTGACGAAGCGTCGATCCTCATCGGGGCGAAGTCGAACAACGGCGCCAGGCGCACGCTACCGTCCGGAAACTTTCGCAGAGCGGTGTTGCGTCCGTGGTTGTCGGGGTTACCCATCGCAAGATTGAGGATGTCTCGCAGTAAATACTCGATCGTGTCCTGCAGTGGATCGGCTGATACGCGCTGGATCATCGCGAGGTAGGTTTCGTGCCGGCCTCTAGGAGCGAACTCCGCCACGCCGATAGCGGAGATGAGACTCTCCTGTCCGAAGCGAACCAGCCCCTGCCCGGTGACCAACCGGTCGAAGCGAGGTATGATCAGTACGCCATCACCGTAAGTGCCGACGCCTTCCACGTTCAACCCGAAATCCTTCGCCACCTTCGAATAGCCTGCCTCGGCTTCCAGGATGCGCTGGTCGGTCGCCTCCCCGCTGCGCAGCAGCTTGGCGATAACGTGAACGCGGGCCTCCCCGTCTTCGACCATCGAATTCGGATACCACAATCCATCTGTCGACTGCGTCAGTGCGACCTTCGGCCAGTCGCCCTGAAGTCCATTGGAGCCCGACGCAAGCATCGAAAAGTGGTCGGCCACTTCCAGGAAGGTCGGATCGCGTCGCAGCACGTCGTCCATCGTGACGCCGACTCGTTTCAGGTTCTTGACCTGATCCGTCTCCATTGTGTGAGCTTCCTTGATACGGAGATTGCCGACGGGCGAACCGGCGGACCTTAGGAGCAGGTCCACCTCAGTAGGCGTCTTCCCCAGAAACGATTTCAAGAACTCCGTGATCCGCTTCGCTTGGCGTCCCTGCGGGACGAGGTCTAGAAGAAAGGCTGGCCAGGTGTTTGCGTAGCGATCCTCGAGATCGATCGGCGCGGCCACGGAGTAAGCGCGCAGGTCGCGCACCGGCCTCTCTTCGGACAGCGGGACAGCGCCGATGTCGGCGAAATAGCCAATGTCATAAGCGACCTTGGACGGGCCCTTGTAGCCAAGGTGGGGCTTGTCCAACGTCACGACGGCCGCGTCGCGCCATTCGGCATCGGCAAATATGGGATGGTCAGGTCCATTACTATCATCCCATTATAAGGGATCATATAGCCCGCGGCCGGTTAAAATCCACCCACTATAATGGCGTTAAAAATAAAAACTCGCGTGATATCATTCCATTATAATGGAACTATATATTCGATCACCCCGCGCCGAGTCCTGGCCGGATAGACGCTAAGAGCTGGACCAAAGACTCCAATGGAACCAGAATTCTGGCCAAATGACTCCGATGGAACCAGAATAGACTCTGAAGGGACCATAATCCGTAGACTGAAACTATTAGTTTTTTCTCGCTCCCACCGGGGTTTCATGCGAGCCGTGGTGGAATCCTTCACTCGAAAATCAATGCAATGTTTGGCTAGATCGACCCACAAGTGCTGCGTATTGCAGCGGAATGTGAGTCTTTTGCAGATGAAAGCGAGTCTCCCTGCATTCGTCCCTTCCATGCGATGAGCTGGACGGAGCCCTTCGATCAGTCGTGGCGCTACGCATGGTGAATCTTGAGGCCGCTTCAGACGGATTGAACGACATCATCCCGGGTCATCCTGATTCAGTTCGCCTGCTGATCTAAATTCATCTCGATCCAGCAACGCCGGCCGGCCGCAGCCTCGGTGGCAAGGCGCGCGAAGTGGGCGTCGGGCGCGGTCGCTGACACGACCTCATGCGGAGTTCCGCGCCAGGGCGATGACAGGACGTGGACATGAGCCAACGCCGGTCCCGATCTTAGTGTCTCCTGGCCGCCGGTCCGACGCGCCAGCCATCTCCGCCAGAAAGGGCCCTCCGCCACCCCTGACTGGGTGGTACCCGCCGTTTGACCATGTACTTGGCGACGCTCGACTGCCCCGACATCATTTCATTGTTCAAGGCCTCTAGTTCGTCCCTGCCCGCGTTGCCAGAGTGCCATCGCGTTGTAAGTCGTCGGCCTGGTTCACCGTGTTGTGCCCCCTCCCCACGGCCCCCAAGCAAAGTCGGCGGGGTTCTCGATCGACATAGCGTGTTGCGCGAAGATGGTTGCCGACCAGGAGCGCCGAAGGCTACCGTCGTGTTGGTCTCGCCAATTTCGGAGGTGTAGGCCAGACTTGCACGTTGCACGACGGCCTGAGCCTCGGCGACGGTCTGTTGGCGGCGTCGAGATTGCGTTGCGCGGTATCGAGCACGGCCTGCGCGATATCCTTGGCCTGGAACAGTTGATTCTGCCGGTCGTAGTTCGCCTGGGCCAGCGCGAGCTGGGCGTTTGCCTTTTCGAGGCCAGCCGAAGCCTGGTCGAGCGACGCCTTGAGTTGCTTGACGCCCTGTTCAGCTTCCGCCAAAGCCGCCTTCTTCTGATCGACGACGAACTGGTAGGCCACCCGATTGGGGTGCGCGAGATACAACAAGGACCAAATACCGCACGTAACGACGCAGAGATCACGCCCCGATTCTCCGTGACCATGTCGTGAGAGGCTGACGTTTGGCTGATGCGTCCATTCCACCGGCTTATCGGACGCGATAACGATGAGACTGGGCCGGTTCGTGGCATGTCACGCGGGCCTACCGGGACGATTACGTTAAAACGTAACCGGACGACCAGTTTACGATATAGCGTAACCGCTACGGACCGGCCGCCCCGTCGGCATCGGCGAGCACTCGGCGCCTCAGGCGCCGGCAAACGGTCAGCACCTCGCTGACGGCGTATCCCTGGCGGTGCAGGTCGACGAGCGCAGCGCCGATAATGCCGCGCTCTTCCGCGGAAAGTTCCGACAGCCGGGCCGAGACGACCGCGCGCAACAGCGATATGGCTATGGTGGCCGCTTCCGGCCGGCGCGCCCGGTCATTCGTCGCACGCCACCTAGCCGTCCGGCGACGGCTCTTTGCTCGGACCATAGCCTCCGGCTGTCTGATGCCTCTCCCGCGACCCAGCACACCGGACCTGAACCAGACCTCGCCGGTTTCCTGGTCGATCGACTGGACGCTCTCTTCGATGATCTTCTTCATAGGCGGTCCGCTATCATGACGGGCAGCAAGACAGAAGCCGACGATGTTTGTGGTCGATCCATTGCGGAGTCATCGAGCTTCGACGATCAGAAATAGTCCAACATTTTGAACAAACGTCTCCGGCACCGATAATCAAACATTTGGACAATTGGCAACCACAGGCACGTCTGGAAAATTGTCAAAGACTTGGACTATTAACGGGGCGCGCGAAATAGGGCAGCTCTTGAAGAGACCACGCTGTCGGAGCTACCGGATTGTCAAAGAGTTGGACAATCATGGTCGAGCGCTTCCGCATAGCCGTGACCGTCGCCTGGGCTATCCCAACCTCCGCGACGCTGCATCTGATATTCGTCACCGGCCACAACCTCACTGGAGCAACCAGAGAACTGTAGCATCGTTGCGACCGGCTCCTCCTGGTTGCCCGTCCCTGCCCCACAATGGTCAACCGAATCATCCGCCGGACAATCGGCGTATAGGCTTACGAGCGGGATGCTGGTGGTTTGGTCCCAGCTGAGCTGTCCACCGGGCTTGTAGCCGCACACCGGGTCTGGACGGTGGCCACGGAGCTTCGCCTGGCGAGCCGTCCAGCTGTGTACTGCTTCGACGTAGCTGATCTGATCCGGATACGATCCCCGTGTGGGTGGTTGGGAAGGTTTGTTCGAATAAGGGCCGACTACGAGATTACCCCCTTCCCTATAGCTAAACTGCCACCCGACGGACGACAACGTGATGGGAGCTTTGCCCTTGATCTCCTCCTGGGAGATGGGCAGCCGCACGACGTAGTCCGAAAGCCTCAGGTCACGCTCGACCTTTGGTGCGGTCATCACCTCGCCGCCATCCTCGAGGTTCTGGACGAGGTTCTCGTGGATGGGGTGCACTTCGCCCAACTCGGCTTGGGCGACGCTGAGCAGGTGGCGATAGTTCGCGACCGTCCTGCGGTTCCGTCCGGCCAGCTCGGCGATGGAGACGTCGGTGACATCGAGACCATGGGTCAATGCATGCTTGTACGCTTCCAGGATCGCTTCTCTGGTGTTCTGCACGCGCTTGGTGCGTCCATACTCGCCGCCTATCTTGTGCTTCTGCTGGCGGCTTGCGTAGCGTGGGATGATTTCCGCGCAGGCGCCCCGGTCGACGCCGCGGCTCAAATTGTTCGGATCGAATTCGATGACAACCGTGGTGGCGCGAGTCCGGACCGCCTTCTCGCGGCTGGCACGCTCCCGCTCATTGCGCGGTCCGAGCTCGCTGGGCAGGATCTCGAGCGTCGCCTTGACCAGGTAGTCGCGGAATGCTTCCCAGTCGTAGTCCGATCGGCGCGGGTCGAATTCCTTCGCATGGAACGCCTGAATTGCCAGCTTGAACACGACTTCGAACGCCCAGCACCAGAAGCGCTGGCTATTCTCGTGTTTCTGGCCGGCCGCCTCCATCGCCTCAATCGACATCTGGCGCATCATGCTGGCCCGACTGGCCTTAACCTTGAGCCTCGAGTTGATCTCTCCACAGCTCATGAAAACGTCACGGTTCGGGGTGCGGTAGTCGTTGTGCGGACCGATCGGGTTCCGGAAATCGGCTGGATTGGCGATGCCGCCCGGATCCGCCCCGAGCCGCTTGAGCGCATATGTAAGGCCGGCTACCGCGGTGTCGTAGACTACGCGGTGCACGCCCTTGCCCCATACGCCACGGTTGGCGGGCAACAAGAAGATCAGATGCGCTCCGAGCAGTCGTCCCGGGAAGCGATCGTCCGGCGTCCAAACAATAAAGTGCGGCAGGAGAGGCAGGTCGCCAAACGCGACCATGTCCAGCAGTTCCTGCAGCAGATCCTCGTAGCTGTCGAACTCCTTGTCCAGCTCGATCCGCATCAGGGTGAGCAGATCGGTCGTCGACAGGTAGGTGCCGTCGAGAGCCGCCATCTTGGATGAGTAGCGGCGACGGCAATCCTTGTGCGGGCCTGCGAGCAGCTGCTTCTTCTTGACCAGACGGCCGCGCTCGTCCGTCTTACGCTTGCCGCCATTGGCGCGCCTCGGCACGGCTGTGATGATCCGCCAGAGCATGTCGTCGCCATCGGAACGAAAGCCGAGTTCGGTACGCGCCTTTTGGAATCGCTTGTTATTGATCAGGCCTGCCGTATCGCTGTTGAGCTCGGCATTGATAACGTCAGACCCCCTCCAAACGTACCCACGCATTCTAGTCCGGCTGTTGCTGTCTTGCGTGAAATTGGGGTCCAGCGGCGACCAGGGATCGTACCAAGTCTGCTTTTTGCCTCGCTTCTTCTGTTCTTGGGGGGACAATCGTACCGGGTACAGGTTCTCCTGGCGCGCGTGGAACTCGTAGTCGTTGATCAGCTTTCGCTGGCGCGGGGTCGCCGCAGCGGAACCATCCCTGGAGACGACCTCGAAAGCTTCCTCGAGCTCGGCGGCGAGCGCGAAGTCGTGTAATGCACGCACCTCCCCCGGTGAGCACTCCGCGACCGCGGACGCCCATTCTTCCGCGTCACAGCCATAGGTGTGCTTCTTCCGCGCTCGCCGGCTGCGCTGGCGATTTTTGGCGCGCAGCTCCGCGAACCGATTGTACTCCTCGAGGGAGTCCTCGCTTCGAGCGCGCTTGGATCGCGCATTTCCAGAAGTGTTTGCCGGCGACGCCATTCGAGTCCTTGTCGGCGCGCGGGGTTTTTCGCGCGGACTCGAATTACGCAGGCCTACGTCGGCAAGCCGGAAGCGGAAATTCCGTTAGCCGCCCAATATTGGCGGCCTGGTACGGATTTTCTCCGGAGGCTCGTCTCCGGACGGAGGCCTTGTTTTAGCGGACTCTCCGGTGCCACGGCTCCGGTGCAACGAAGCTGTGGACAACGCCGATATCAATCCTTCGGCTTCGCCCTCTTTCGGGATCTCGTCGGCGCGTACCGACGTTTGGCGGCATCGAGGTCCTCTTGGCTGTAAATTCCGAGCGCTTGCCAGTCCAAATCCTCATTGAACTCCTCGTGTTGCCCCCGTTCACGCCACTCCCTCTCGACTTTCTGGCCAATCTCTAACGGAGACGACGGATGCGGAAGCTGATCGAGGCGCCTCGCCATGCTTCGCGTCCACTTGGCGCTTGGTACCCAGCGGCCAATTGCGTCCAGCTGTGCTTGCTCGTGTGAGTTCACGTAGTCAATCAGAATGCGCTCAATGAACTGGCTTTTCGTTAGCCCGTACTCGCGCGATCTTTGATCGAGAACACTCATCAAATGTGGGTGCACCCGCTGCGCAAGGCGCAAGGTTCGGACATCGGCGGGGTCCGCGAACGGCCTGCCCAACTTCTTTCGGATTTCCGCTTCCGTAGCGGCCACGGCTGCCCTGCGAAGGTCGTGGAGCGCACCCTTTTGCTTCTTCTTAACCACGGCTGCACCTTCTCGTTTCTTTAGCCATATTAATGGTGTACGTTAATAACATGTCTAATGATCCCAAACTGAAGGATTGGCTGCGCCTCATTGAGGAAGACCGAACCGAATGTACACCGCCAAATGGCAAGGATTCGGTTAAGGAGTCAACGCCGCCGGCGCTGCTCCCGACCGAGGTTCTGGTGCAGAAGGGATGGCCTCAGGCTGCGGCATTCGTCTGGAGCCGCCTGCAAGCGATCGACGGCCTACAGCGTGATGACCTGGCAGCCGACTATTGGAGCGGTGAAAAGAAGCGTTGCGAGGCCGCCTGCAAGACCCTCGCCGATCGGCTGTTCAAGCTTAGAGAAGGTGAGGCCGCGCTGTGCGCTCAAATGCTTGCCGTCGACACCTCTGTTCCACTTACCTTCGATTCTGTGCTGCCGCAGTTGGCCTACGGCTCCGAGCACCTCTGGGATATCTGGCACTCAGAGGTAGAGAACGCAGCAATCAAGCAGAGGCTGTCGACTTGGTGGTCCGCAGCGGATGGCAGCTACGAGGGCGACGACCGAAGCATCTTTCTGATCGCATATCACAGTTGGGGCGAGGAAGAGGTGGAGCTTAAACGCGCTCGCCTCGCCGAAGTCGAGCCGCAGGAACGACACCTTGCTGCCGAGGCGCGTGCGGCGGCAGGGCTCAGCTTGGTTGTCATGCCAAGGGCAAAAAGCACTAAGCTCCGCGACACACATCGGGAGTATGAGGAACTTGTCGATGCGCACCTCCCTCTGACCGTTGCGCGCAACCTCCAGAATGTGCGGAAGGCGCTATTGAACGAATATCCGCACGCCGCGTCTGCGATCGACTTAGTGCTGCGCGACCTCCGCGAGGCCCAACCAGTGCGCTGGAAACCAATTCTGCTCACCGGTCCAGCAGGCACAGGCAAATCACGTCTCGTTCGTCGACTTGGCGAGCTCTTGTGCCTGTCGGTGTATCGGATCGATGGGTCGAGCTCGGCCGATTCAATCGGTTTCGGGGGCACGCCGAAGGGCTGGTCGAACACTCTGCCGTCCGCGCCATTCCGCGCGATCTCGCAAGCGCGTATCGCCAATCCGATCGCGATGGTGGACGAGATCGACAAATGCAACACCTCCCAACACAACGGCCGGCTGGTGCATGCGATCTTGCCGTTCCTCGAGAGGGAGACCGCCTGTCGCTACCGCGACGCCTCACTGGATTCGGAACTCGACTTGTCGTGGGTCAACCACATCGCAACGGCGAATGCGGTCGAGGATCTGCCAGCACCGCTCAGGGACCGGTACCGCATCGTCAAGGTTCCCTCTCCTCGCCTGGTCGACCTGCCGGTGTTGGCCGGCAACGTGATGCGCGAGATGGCTTCCGAGTCCGGGGAGGAAGCCTTCGCTCAGGCACTGGCTGCCGATGAGCTCGACGTCATCGCGCGCGCGTGGACCAAGGTGGGGTTCAGCATACGGAAGCTGCAGGCCATCGTGTCCGCAACGCTTGAGACCCGCAATCAAATGGCAGTGAGGCATTGATGTGGAGCGACGAAGCGAGAGCGCTGAAGCTAAAGCACGACGTCGAACTTTATCTGCGCGGTAGGATGCCGGAAGCGACTGACCTGAAACAAGCCCCCTTGATCGACGAGTGGCTTGTTCACATCGACGACCGATCGGCCGGGATCGTTGGTCTCGTTGAGGAAAAACGGCATCGGACCACCAGGCTAATCTGGTTGGATCGCAACTACAAATGGGCCCGCACCGAAGACGCACTCTACTGCCTTGCCACGCCAACAAACAAGTTTCCCGAGGATACGCGAGACCTTTTGGATGATCTCTAATCCTGTTCCACCCGAAGTCCTGGAGCGATTGCTCGGGGGCTTCAGTCTGGCGCGCAACCTCGCGAAACGAGATCGATATGCGCCTGCCGCAGTTCGAGTTCGCCCACTGGACCTTCCTGCCGAACCCAACCGGCCGAACCATGCGACTGTCCGGCCGCTTGGTGGGATCCGACCTCGAAGTTTGGACGACACTGCAGGTGCGATGGATCGATCCGGATCTGCGTTGGGCGCTCTGTTCCGATGCGTTTTATTGGCTGTGAGCCCGCTTTGCTGCTCAAGAAACAGGGCTTGCCGGCAGCCGCTTGTCGCAATCTGCCAACATCTGTTCGGTCAGCAGTCCTAAAACATGAGTCACATCAACTACATAGGCTTCGAATGTTGGCAGCTCGCGACAGGATGTTCATCGCTCGAAAACGGACGTCTATTACTCGCACTACTGCTCACGGGCTGAGCAGTAGACGCTGCTTCAGTCGTCGAAAGTCGAGCTCCAAACTTTTTTATCGAGGTCGACCATTCGCCTTGCAGGTCGAGGTGCGCATCCTTGCGACTGCCAGTGCCGAGGCGAACAGGGATAGCGATCGGCCAGGGTTCGCGCCTTTCGCTCTGTGGGTTACTGGTCCCTGGTATTTTTGGATGACGCAAGTTCATGCGACGATCGGATTTCTACATCGAACGCGCCCGCGAGCTCTGCCTCGCTGCCCGCATTGATCCAGACTCGCGCGTCGGCGAGGGACGCGGCAAACCCGCTTGGTGCTTGTACAGGGACGCCGCGCGCAAGAAGCATCTCGCCCGCGTGGCCAATTCCGCCGCAAGCGAAATCGCAAGCCTGCGTCCGCAGGACGCCTTCTTTCGAAATGCGCCGATGAAGTTTTTCGGCCCGCACGAGGAGGCGACCGTGGCGCAGATGCGCAACTGCAGCCCACGCGCGAACTTACAGTTCATTCGGCATCGTGACCAAAGCATGCAGATCTCGGCGAGCCAAGAACGCTGGCGACAATCCGGGAGGTACAGATGCCTAACAGGGTTCCCGGCCGCCATCCCCGTTTTCAACAGTCGGGCACCGGAAGTCTTCGGACGAGCCAGATGGTCCGCAGTTGCCGTTATCCAAGGCAGCATTCAATGTTGGCGCACCAAGCAGAGCTTACTGGCGCAACCGCCAGAAGTCATCGAAAGGCCGAGTGTTTGTTAACACGTGGCGTAGGTAGCCCCAGCATGGTGAAATGAAGATGAAGATCAGAGTCGGAAATGATGAGACGAAAGCGGAGCTCACTCGCGCGCTGGAAGCGGTGAACGGAAAAGCAGTCAGCTTTACCGTCACCAGCGAGATGGTCATTGCGGAGCTGGTTCTTCGGGCCGAGAAGTACCCGGATAAACACGAAATTCCCAGCCGTGATCGCCCGGGTGCGAAGCTGATCTTCCGGCCGGCAGGCCCGGCGGTGAACGCCTATCGCTTCAAAGCGATTTCGACTGAGATCGAGCTCACTCGTGGTGGCTCAGGCTGGTACTTGACTGGTGCCAGGCGCGCTCCAGTATATCCGCGAGCCGGCGAGCGCTTCCGGATTTCGATCACCGATAGGGCCTTGTATAACGCCATCAGGCGTATACTGGTCGCATTCGGCACTTATACTTTGTCGCCTGCCACCCTGGCGGAGGCCGCCAAGCAGCGCACCCTCAAGAATGATGTCTGAGCTTCAATCAACGGAACAGCCACAGCGTGCGGCTGCGAAAGACGCGCGTACGCGGGATGGTCGAGCGACGCTCGCGACTACCGCTCGACCGGCTTCGACGGATCTTGGTTGCTCTATCTCAACACCAACAGGTGCTCAAGCTGTTGCCGGAAGACCGCTTCCGGCAGCTGCTACAGTCTCGGCGCCGGATCAAGCTTCTCAGTCCGTTTTCGGTGTCAAGGGGAGACCAGACGCGAGGCGTCTTTCTCGTACCATACGGCCATGGTTGCGACCTGCACCGTCGCAATTGCACCCTTTCCGATAATATTTGGACAACTTCATCGAGCATGCCAGACATTGATAAGCGTCGCTCAATCCGCTTAAGCGGCCAGGGCCGGTGCGAGTTCTCTCGGAAGTCCAAACCAGGCCCATGGGCAAAAGACAGGACCGAGCAGACGCACCGCAATTGCGTCCACCTAGGACCATGCGGAGTGGAAAAGCTACTTCCCCGTCCACGCTGGCTTGCGCTTCTCGCCGAACGCCTTCAGCCCTTCCTTGGCATCCTCGGTCATCGCGAGCAGCGCGATCTGGCTTTCGGTGTAGGCGATGCTCTCGTCGAACGACATCGAGGCGATGGCGCGCATGGCATATTTGCCGCGACGAATTGCGGTCGGGGACTTGTCGACGATGCGGCCGATCAGCCAGTCGACCTTGGCATCGAGCTCGGCGGTGGGCACCACATAGTTGAGCAGGCCCGCAGCCTGCGCCGCTTTCGCGTCGAACGGCTCGCCGGTGAGCGCCCATTCGTTGACGAGGCGCGGCGGCGCGATGCCCCCCAAAAGGCTCAGCACCTGCATCGGGAACACGCCGACCTTGACCTCCGGCAGGCCGAAGATGACGTGATCGGCCGCGATCGCCATGTCGGTCATGCACAACAGGCCCATGCCGCCGGCCAGGCAGACGCCACCGACCCGCGCAATCGCCGGCTTCGTCGCGTTCTGCGACAACCGCAGCAGATCCGCATAGTCGACATTCGGCTTGGAATGATCCATCGCAAACGCGGCGCCGGAATTCTGCAAGTCGGCGCCGGCGCAGAACGCCTTATCGCCTGCGCCCGTCAGCACGATGACGCGGACGTCCTTGTCGTCATGCGCATCGCGATAGCCTTTGGTGATGCCGGCAATGACCTCGCCATTGAGCGCATTGCGCTTCTCCGGCCGGTTGATGGTGATCCAGAACGCCTGCCCACGCTTTTCGGTGATGACGCTTGTGGTGTCGGTCATGACGTCGCTTCCTTGCTCCCGTTTGCTGCCATTTGCGGCAGCCCGGGCGGCAGGTGCAAGGGCAATTTGCGGCGAGGCCTCGCTTTAGCGTCTCGACACAAATTGGCAGGCAATCAAAGCGCGAGCGCGCCTCAGACAGCGACCGCTTTCCTGATCCAGACCTTGTTGTCGTGGAATGCAGCGCCGCCGATCGGCGCGATCGTATCCGCACCCGTCAACATGTTGATGCCGCGGCCGCCGATATGATTCTTGTTGGGATGAACGGACTCCGCAATCAGCACGCCGCGCCGTACGCCCTCGAACAGCATGGCAGTCAGCGTGGTCTCGCCGCGGCTGTTGCCGAGCGTCACGGCATTGCCGTCGGCGATGTCGAGCGCGGCCGCATCCAGCGGATGGATCATTACGCTCGCCCTGCCTTCGCGCGCCTGCGAGGACGGCGTCTCGTTGAAGGTGGTGTTGAGGAAGCTGCGCGAGGGACTGGTCGCGAGCCGAAATGGATGGGCTTGATCGGTATGCTCGATCACCGCCCAATGGTCCGGCAACGACGGCATCTTGTCGAAATCGCCCATCGTCTGGCCGAACGGCGGATGCGCCCAATCGGCTTTGAAGTGGAATTTCCTGTCCGCATGGGCAAAGCCGTCGAGATAATGCGAGGTGCGGAAGTCCGGCTGCAGGTCGCGCCAGATATCGGCTTCGAGGCCGCCGATGTCGCCGTGGTTGCTGAGCTTCAGCGTCGCGTCGATCAATTCGCGCGGCGTCATCTCGAAGCCCGGATGCTTCGCGCCAAGCCGCGGCGCCAGCGCCTGCAACACCTGGTGGTTGGAACGGCATTCGCCGGGCGGGTCGATCAGCTTCGGCCCGACCGAAATGTGTTGGTGGCCGCCGCCGTAATAGAGATCGTCATGCTCCATGAACATGGTCGCCGGCAGGACGATGTCGGCCATCTCGGCCGTCTCGGTCATGAACTGCTCGTGCACCGCCACGAACAGATCCTCGCGCGCAAACCCCTGACGCACCAGCGCCTGCTCCGGCGCCACCGTCATCGGGTTGGTGTTCTGGATCAGCATCGCCTTGACCGGTCCCTTGCCGAGCAGGGCCTCGGCATCGCCGGTGAGGATGCGGCCGACCTGCGACTGGTCGAGCGCCCGTGTGGTCTTATCGATCGCGTCGTGGCCCTCGATGAGGGATTCATTGAAGTGCCACAGCGCGTAATTGTTGAAGAAGGCGCCACCGCCTTCATACTGCCAGGCGCCGGTCACCGCGGGAACGCAGAGCGCCGCGTGCATTTGCGTGGCGCCGTTGCGCGAGCGGGTGAAGCCGTAGCCGAGCCGGAAGAAGGTCCGCTTGGTCTCGCCCACCAGTTTCGCAAAGGCCTCGATCTCCGACACCGGCACGCCGCAGATCGCGGACGCCCACTCCGGCGTGCGCGTCTTCAGATGCGCCTCGAGCTCATCGGGGCAGTCCGTGTACTTGTCCATATAGGCGCGGTCGGCGTAGCCATCGCGGAACAGGACATGCATCACGCCGCAGGCAAAGGCGCCATCGGTGCCGGGCCGCAGGATGATCTTGATGTCAGCCTGCTTCATGGTCTCGTTGTCGTAGATGTCGACGGCGGCAATCTTGGCGCCGCGCTCCTTGCGCGCACGGGCAGCATGCGTCATCACGTTGACCTGCGTGTTGACCGGGTTGGTGCCCCAGATCACCACGAGGTCGGAGAGCGCCATCTCGCGCGGATCGACGCCGGCAATCCTGCCGGTGCCGATCGCGAACCCGATGCGCCCGACATTAGCGCAGATGGTCTGATAGAAGCGCGAATATTTCTTCACATGCGTGAGGCGATTGAGGCCGTCGCGCATCACCAGCCCCATCGTGCCGGCGTAGTAATAGGGCCAGATCGATTCCGCGCCGTACTCGCGCTCAGCCTGATTGAAGCGATCCGCGATCTCGTCCAGCGCCTCGTCCCAGGAGATCCGCGCGAACTGCCCGGAGCCCTTCGGCCCAATGCGGCGCATCGGATACATCAGCCGCTCGGGGTGATGGATGCGCTCGGCATAACGGGCGACCTTGGCGCAGACGACGCCAGCCGTATAAGTCTGCTTTTTCGAACCGCGGACGCGGCCGATGCTGCGGCCCTCGACCACCTCGATATCGAGCGCGCAGGCCGACGGGCAGTCATGCGGGCAGGTCGAGTGGCGGATTTCGATCTTGGCGTGCTGGTTCATGTCGAAATTCGTAACACCAAAATACCGGGCAGCCGAGGGCATTTATCCGGCAATGCCCATGCGATTTGCTCAAATCGCGCGCCCGCGGTTCCTGCCGCGCCTGCGAAATGAGGTGCGGCCACACCGAAAACGGCCAGATATTCCGCGCCCAATCGGCTTTGTGAGGCGTCGACAGTCCGCATCTCCTGCCGCTAGAGTGCCGGCCAACAAAAACGACATCAGGGAGGTGGGCGTGATGGCCCGAAGATTGATGCTGCCACTCGCCGGCCTGCTGGCCGCCTTCTCCGCAGCCCCCTCCCTCGCACAAGATTATCCCAACCATGCGGTCCGGATCGTGGTGCCCTTCGGCGCCGGCGGGCCAGCGGACGTCGCGGCCCGGCTGATCGGCAACGTGTTCCAGGAGAGCTTTGGCCAGCCTTTCGTGGTCGAGAACCGCACCGGCGCGGGCGGCGTCATCGGCACGGTCGAAGCGGCGAAGTCGCCGGCTGACGGCTACACGCTGCTGATGATGTCCAACACCCAGACCGCGAACGAATCGCTACTGACACCGGACAAGCGCAAATACGAGCTGATGCGCGACCTCGCGCCGATCGCGCCGGTGAACTATTCCGATCTCGTCATCGTGGTGAACCCGCAAGTTCCGGCGAAGACGCTGCAAGAATTCATCGCGCTCGCCAAGTCGCAGCCAGGCAAGCTGAACTACGCCTCCTCCGGCCAGGGCACGCCCTATCACATGGCGGGCGAGCTGTTCAAAGCCATGGCCGGCATCGACGTCGTCCACGTCCCCTACCGCAACAGCGGCGAGGCGCGCAGCGGCGTGATCGGCGGACAGGTGCAGATGATGATCGACGCCGTGCCGGCGATGGCGCCGAATATCGGCGAGAACCAGGTCCGCGCGCTCGCGACCACCGGCAAGCAACGCTCTGCGGTGCTGCCGAACGTGCCGACCGCGATCGAGGCCGGCGTAGCAGGCTATGAGGCAACGATCTGGCTCGGCCTGATGGCACCGGCCGGTACGCCGAAGCCTGTTATCGACAAGCTCAATGCCGCCGTGAACGCAATGGTGAAGCGGCCTGATATCGTCAAACTCTGGTCCGAGCAGGGCGCCGTACCCATGTCAATGACACCGCAGGAGTTCGACAAGTTCCTGCGCGGCGACATCGAGAAATGGGCCGACGTCGTCAAGAAGTTCGACAAGTCCTGAGGTCGCAGAGCAGTAATGCCCACCATTCAATTCCAGCTCAACGGCGCGGCGGCGGCCGTGGATGCCGACCCGGATCAGACGCTGCTCGACGTGCTGCGCGGCCGGCTCGGCGTCACCGGTCCGCATTTCGGCTGCGGGGCCGGTGAATGCGGCGCCTGTTACGTCATGGTCGGCGACCGCGCGATGGCCTCCTGCGACATGCCGATGTGGTCGGTTGCCGACAAGGACGTCATCACGGTGGAAGGCCTCGGTACGGCGGAGCAACCGCATCCGCTGCAACGCGCCTTCATCTCCGAGCAGGCGATGCAATGCGGCTACTGCGTCTCGGGGATCCTGATCAGCGCGGCGGCACTGCTGAAGCGCAATCCGTCGCCGACTGAGGCCGAGGTCAGAGCTGCGCTCGATCGCAATCTGTGCCGCTGCGGATCGCATAACCGCATGGTGCGCGCGGTCCTGCGCGCGGCAGCGGAGACGGCGACGTCATGAGTGCGCCGTCCCCTGTCCCGAAACTGCCGGTTAGCCTGGCGGCCAATCCAAAGCTGTCGTCCTGGGTGCGGTTCAGCGGCGAAGGCGGTGTCGCAATTTCGCCCGGAAAGGTCGAGATCGGCCAGGGCATCGTCACGGCGCTGGCGCAGATCGCCGCGGACGAGCTCGACGTCGATATCGGCAGGATCGAGCTGATCCGCGCCTCGACGGCGGCCAGCCCGAACGAGGGTGTCACCTCGGGCAGCCTCTCGGTCCAGCAATCCGGCCGCGCGCTGCGACACGTCTGCGCCGAGGTGCGCCAGCGCTTCCTCGCAGCCGCATCAGAGCGTCTCGGCGTCGATGCGTCGCTGCTCGGTGTCGATGACGGCACGATCTCGGGGCCCGGCAATGTCAGGACCAGCTATTGGGAGCTGGCTGGTGACGTCTCGCTCGACCAAGACGCCACCGCGGGCGCGGTGGCGAAGCCCGCCGCCACACGCGGTGTCGCCGGACATTCGGTCCAACGGGTCGACATTCCCGACAAGGTGTTTGCGCGATCGCGCTTCATTCACGATTGTGCACTGCCGGGCCTGGCGCACGGTCGCATGCTGCGGCCGGACATCTCGGGCGCCAGACTGATCGCGCTCGACGAGAGGGCTGCGCGCGCCGTTCCCGGCCTCGTCGCGATCGTCCGCGACGGCGGCTTTGCCGGCGTGGTTGCCGATAGCGAGGCTGCGGCGGAAGCCGCACTGAAAGCCTTGCGCAAGGGCGCAACATGGTCGGCCGGCGAGCTGTTGCCCGACGAAGACGATCTCGCAGGCTTTCTGAAGAGACAGCCGGTCGAAACCACCGTCATCGACACCAGAGCAGCGGCAACGACGAAGAGAGCTGCGCGCACCCTTCGCCAGCAGTACACCCGTCCCTACATCGCACACGCCTCGATCGCGCCATCTTGCGCCATGGCGCGATGGGACGGCGATCGTATCCGTGTCTGGACACACAGCCAGGGCGTCTATCTGCTGCGCGCCGATCTTGCGATCGTGCTCGAGCTGCCGGCCGAAAACATCGTCGTCGAGCATATGGAGGGGGCCGGCTGCTATGGGCACAATGCGGCCGACGACGTCGCACTCGATGCAGCGCTGCTGGCGAAAGCAACCGGCGGCCTTCCGGTCCGGGTGCAGTGGTCGCGGCATGACGAGATGTCTCACGCGCCGTTCGGTGCGGCGATGGCCGTCGAGATCGAGGCCGATCTCGATGCGGACAACGAGATCATCGGCTGGCGCCATGCGATCTGGAGCAACGGGCATGCGGCGCGGCCAGGTCGCGCAGCGCAACCCGCGCTGCTTGCCGCGAGCGAGATCGCGAACCCCTACCCGCGCATGATCTCGACGAATCCGCCGGCCGCCAATGGCGGCGGCGGCGACCGCAACTCCGTTCCGCTCTATGATCTCCCGGCGTGGACCATCACGAGCCACCGGCTGCTGACGATGCCGGTGCGCACGTCGGCGTTGCGGACCCTGGGCGCGCAAGGCAACGTGTTCGCGATCGAGTCCTTGCTCGATGAGATCGCCGCCTTGCGCGGCGAGGACCCGATCGCGTTTCGCCTTCGACATCTCCGCGATGAACGTGCCAGCGACGTCATCCGCGCCGCGGCACGACGCGCGCAGTGGAAACCTCAGAAACAGTCCGGCACCGGCCACGGCGTCGGCTTCGCCCGCTACAAGAACACGGGCGCCTATTGCGCCGCGATCGCCGAGATCGAAGGCACCGACGATATTCGCGTCCGGCGGTTGACGCTTGCAGTCGACGTCGGCGAGGCCATCAATCCGGACGGCGTCATCAACCAGATCGAAGGCGGTGCGATCCAGGCCACGAGCTGGGTGCTGAAGGAACGCGTCCGCTTCGACCGGACGCGCATCACCTCAACGTCATGGACGGACTATCCGATCCTGACTTTCAACGAGGTGCCGGCGGTGGATGTCGAAGTGATCCAGCGGCCGGAGATCGAGCCGGTCGGCGCCGGCGAAGCGGCGCACGGCCCAGTGACGGCGGCAATCGGGAACGCGCTGTTCGATTGCCTCGGCGTGCGCGTGCGCAACCTGCCGATCACGCGCGACAAGATCATCGCAGCCATGGAGCTTGCATCGTGACGACAGTGACCATTTTGAGCGGCGGTGCGGCGCAAGGCCTGGTGCGCGGCCTCGGCGAGCCCTTCAAGACGCGGACCGGATTCGGCATCGACGGCGAGTTCGGCGCGGTCGGTTTCATGGCCGACAAGCTGCGCGCCAGCACGCCGGCGGATCTCGTGATCCTGACGCAGGCGCTCCTTGCGAAGCTCGCCGCGGAGAAGCTCGTCGTCCCCTCCTCGATCGCAGATATCGGCCGGGTCGAGACCGCTCTGGCGGTCCGTAACCGCGATCCGAAAGTCACGGTGAAGACTGAGGCCGATCTCCGCGAGGTGCTGCGATCCGCGGATGCCATCTACGTTCCGGACACCAAGGCCTCGACCGCGGGACAGCATGTCGCAAGAGTGCTGGATCAGCTTGGCATCGCCTATGAGGTCGCATCGCGTCTCAAGATCTTTCCGAACGGAACGACCGCGATGCGGGAACTGGCGTCGTCCACCGCCGCACGGCCGATCGGATGCACGCAGGCGACCGAGATCATCGCGACCGACGGCATCGCGCTGTCAGGATCGCTGCCGCCGGGCTGCGAGCTCGTGACGATGTACACGGCCGGCGTGACCGCGCGGGCCGCACATCCGACAGAAGCGGCCGCGCTGATCGCTCTGCTGACCGGCGCAGACCGGAAGGAGCTGCGCCGGAGCATGGGCTTTACCGGCTAGGTGCCGACGGCCGCCCTATTTGTGCAACTGGGTGAGACCGGTCGGCGGACCATCGACCGCGGTCCAGCCGCCGTCGACGAACAGCGTGCTGCCGCTGACATAGCTCGCGGCATCCGAAGCGAGATAGGCGACGGCGGTAGCGACCTCGTCGGCACTGCTCCAGCGGTTGAACACGGTATGGCCGGCGTAGAGATTGTAGATGTCGGGCCGCTGCTTGAACGGGCCGGTCAGCGCGGTCTCCGCAATGCTCGGCGCGATCGCGTTGACGCGGACGCCAGCGTGGCCGACCTCTGAAGCAAAGCCCTTCACCAGGAGGCCGATGGCCGCCTTGGTCGAGCCGTAGACGCCAAGGCCCGGCTCGATGGTCACCGCGCGCACCGAGGAGCAAGCGATGATGCTGCCGCCCTTCTGCTTGACCATGATGCGGCCGAAGGCCTGGAAGAACCAGACCGTGCCCTTGACGTTGAGGTTAAGGACGCGGTCGAGATCCTCCTCGGTGTAGTCGAGGATGGGCTTGCGGATGTTGAGCCCGGGCGTCGTCACGGCGATGTCGAGCCGCGAGAACTTCTGCATGACGATCCTGGCGAGCGCATTGACGTCCGCAGCGCTCGCGGCGTCGCAGCTGGCTGCTTCCGCCCAGCCGCCCTTGTCGCGAATGCCGGCTGCCGTCGCTTCCGCTGCATCAAGCACGCGATCGGCGCAGACGACACGGGCGCCAAGCCCGGCCAGCGCCTCGGCCGACGATTTGCCGATACCCGATGCGGCGCCGAGCACCACGGCCGTCTTGCCGCTGAGATCGAAGAGCTTGCGATAGTCAGTCACGGGCAGATTCTCCTGTTGCTGCTATCCCTTGTAGCCCATCAGCAGGCGGGGCAGCCACAGCGAGAACGCGGGGACATAGGTCACGAACATCAGAGCTGCAATCAGCGCGGCGTAGAAAGGCAGGATGGTGCGCATCACCGCGCCCACCGAGATGCCGCCAATGGCGCAGCCCACGAACTGCGTCGTTCCGACCGGCGGCGTATTCAGCCCCAGCGCGCAGTTGATCAGCATCAGCATGCCGAACTGCACCGGGTCCATGCCCGCCTTCATCGCGATCGGCAGGAAGATCGGGGTGCAGATCAGGATGGTCGCCGCCATGTCCATGAACGTGCCGAGCACGAACAGGATGACGTTGATGAGCAGGAAGATGACCCAGGGTTGCGAGGACACCTTGCTCATCAAGTCGCCGGCAAAGTCGGCCACCTCGTAGAGTCCCATCAAATACTGGAACATGGTGGAGACGCCGATCAGCAGCAGCACCACGCCCGTCGTCTTCACGGCCTTGGCGGCAGCCCGCAGGAAGTTCGGCAAGGTCATGGTGCGGTAGATGAAGAAGGTCAGCAGGATCGTGTAGGTGACCGCGACGGCTGCGGATTCAGTTGCCGTGAAGACGCCGGACAGGATGCCCGCCAGGATGATGCCGACGATCAGCAGGCCGGGCAGCGCGGCCGCGAACGAGCGGAACACCTCGGCCCAGCCCGGGAACTTGCCGGCCGGATAGCCGCGCTTCACCGCGACCGCGTAGGCGGCAACCAGCATGCACACCATCAGCACGAGCGCCGGCAGGAGGCCGGCCGCGATCAGCGCGCCGATCGAGACCTTGCCGCCAGCGGCGAGGGCATAGATGATCATGTTGTGGCTGGTCGGCATGAGCGCGCCCACCAGTGAAGCGTGGGTGGTGACGTTGACGGCGTAGTCGGTGTCGAACCCTTCCTTCTTCATCATCGGGATCATCACCGCGCCCATCGCCGACACGTCGGCCACGGGCGAGCCGGAGACGCCGCCGAACAGCGTGCAGGCGACCACGTTCGACATGCCGAGCCCGCCGCGGATGTGTCCGACGAGGTTCTTGGCAAGCTGCACGATCTTGTCGGCGACCCCGCCATGCAGCATCAGCTCACCGCTGAAGACGAAGAACGGGATGGCGAGGAAGGAGAAGATGTTCATCCCCGACATCATCTGCTGAAAGATGACGGCGACCGGCAGGCCTTCGTAGAGGATGGTGCAAATCGCCGAGAGGCCGATCGCAAAGGCGACGGGTACGCCGAGGATCAGGAAGCCGAAGAAGGTTGCGCCGAGAATGATCAGTTCCATGAGGGGACGACCTCTTCGCCGCGCAGGAGCGCAATGATGTGCTCGATTGAAAAGGAGACGATCAGGACGCCGGAGGTGATCAGCGGGACGTAGCGGATAACCTCGGGGAGCCCGAGATTGGGGATCTTCACGGTTCCGACCGACGCTCCGAGAATCCAACCGTTGTAGGCCATCGCAATGCCGAACACGGCCACCAGAACGTGGATCACGAGCTCGATCTTCTCTCGCAGATGATCCGGAAGCATCACCAGCAAACTGTCCATGCCGATGTGTCCGGCGTCGCGAACGCCGACGGCGGCGCCGATCAGCGTGACATAGAGGATGAGGACCAGCGCAAGGTTCTCCGTCCAGGTCGGGCTGGAATTGAGCACGTAACGTCCGAACACCTGGTAGAACACGATGGTGACGATGATGAGCAGGCCGGTCACGGACAGATACATGCCGAGGCGAGCAACGACGGCATTGATCCGCGACAGCAAGCCGGTCGACGGTCGGCCGGTTACCTCCTGCTCGTGGCTTGCGACATGTGGGTCTGTCATCGGCGTCTCCTTGCGCGTCCCCTTCGCGAGGGTCCGGCGCCCGCCTCGCGGCGACGCCGGACCCGACGCGGTGGTCTTACTTCGTGTCCTGGATCCGCTTGACGAGGCCCTTCAGCTTTTCGTCACCTGCGAACTTGTCGTACACCGGCTTCATCGCGTCGACGAATTCCGCCTTGTTGGCGATCGTGACGACCTGAACGCCGGCGGCCTCGACGGTCTTGCGCGAGGCCTGCTCACGCTCGTCCCAGAGCTTGCGCATGACGGGCACCGATTCCTTGGCCGCCTTGCGGACCATCGCCTGATCCTCCTTGCTCAAGGTGTCCCAGACCGTCTTGGACATCACGAGAACTTCGGGCGCCAGCGAGTGCTCGGTGACGTTGTAGAACTTGGCGGCCTCGAAGTGACGCGAAGACTCGTAGGACGGCCAGTTGTTCTCGGCGGCGTCCACGAGGCCCGTCTTGAGCGCGGTGTAGACTTCGCCATAAGGCATCGGCGTCGGATTGGCACCGAGGCTCTGGATCATGCCGACCCAGAGGTCGGACTGCTGGACACGGATCTTCAGGCCCTTGAGGTCGGCGAGCGACTTGACCGGCGCCTTGACGGTGTAGATGGACCGGGCGCCGCTGTCGTAATAGGCAAGGCCGATGAGGCCCGCGGGCGCCATAGACGCTAGGATTTCATCGCCGATCGGTCCGTCAAGGACGGTGCGCATGTGCTGGGTGTCGCGGAAGACGAAGGGCAGGCACAACGCGATGGTTTCAGGCACGAAGTTGTTCAACGGCGATGCGTTGATCCGCATCATGTCGAGGGCGCCGATCTTCAGCTGCTCGATGGTGTCCTTTTCGGAGCCCAGGGCTCCATTGGGAAACACCTTCACGCCGAGCTTGCCGCCGCTCGCCGTCGCGAGCTGCTTGCCCATGAATTTGACGGCCTCAACGGTCGGATAATCGGCGGGGTGGATGTCGGCCGAACGGAAATCGCGTGCGGTCGCCAGCGGCGCTGAGACTGCCAGTACGGCGGCTGCGATGATACCGGTGAGTGTCTTCATCTGGGGCTTCCTCCTGAGTTGATTATGTTGTCGTTGGGCCGATGCTGCAGGCCGCCTTGGGTCGCTCCACTTCAGGTGTAAAGTCAAGCGTTACAAACGCACCACCTTGGTAGGATTGCGCGGCGGAGTCGAGCGGATTTGACTGGTGGATGATCACGGCGAGGGAAGGTGCGAGCTTCATCGCGCCCCCTCCGGCGGGGACTTGCGCGGCAGGTGCCGGCTTCCCTTTAAATCCCGCCTCGCCGTCGGCCAATGCCGGACGCGAGGTGACGATGCTCGTCATATCCATAGACGTTCCTCTGGTCCTAGAATCGACCGCTATTGGTTGCGGCTTGGAGGTGCAGACGTGACGGTCGCCCCATCCTTGTGCGGTGCGCGCTGATCAGCGCGATGTCGCCAACGTCGTCCCTAGGGCGGGCGGCATTCTGAGTCCAAGCCAAATCCAGCATCGATCAATGCTGGAGTTGCATCGATCGATCATGCATCACTTCGAGCGCGCGATCGGCGAGTGGCCTCGTTTTTCCGAAATCGCCTGCACCGGGCCGTTACTTGACGCCACAGGTAGAGCCCGCCCAAGATGCGCCGAAACGGAACATCGCGAGGAAATGCCCATGCCGCGGAAACTGATCGATATTTCCGTACCGCTCGGAAACGACGTGACGGCCGATCCGCCGGGCAATCACCCGACGATCCAGTATATTGATCACGAGCAGGGCCTGCCGCGCATGCTGCAGTTCTTCGACGGCCTCAAGGCGGAGGATTTGCCGGATGGCCAGGGCTGGGCGGTCGAGCAGGTCTCGCTGTCCACCCACAACGGCACGCATCTCGACGCGCCCTGGCACTTCCACCCGACCATGAATCGCGGCGAGCGGTCATGGACCATCGACGAGGTGCCGCTCGAATGGTGCCTTCAGCCCGGCGTGAAGCTCGACTTCCGGCACCTGCCCGACGGCTACGTGGTGACCGCCGACGATGTCGAGAAGGAGCTGAACCGGATCGGGCACACGCTGTCGCCGCTGGAGATCGTGGTCGTCAACACCAGCGCCGGCGCCAAATTCGGCCAGGCCGACTACGTCAACTCCGGCTGCGGCATGGGCTATGAGGCCACCATGTACCTGCTCGAACGCGGCGTGCGGCTGACCGGCACCGACGGCTGGAGCTGGGACGCACCGTTCGTCTACACCGCGAAGAAATATGCAGAAACAAAAGATGCCGGCCTGATCTGGGAAGGTCACAAGGCGGGACGGCACATCGGCTATTGCCATCTCGAGAAGCTGCACAATCTCGACAAGCTGCCTTCGACCGGATTCACGGTCTCATGCTTCCCGGTGAAGATCGAGCGAGCGTCCGCGGGCTGGACCCGCGCGGTCGCCATCGTCGACAATCAGGCCTGAGGCCTCACTCACCGTCGAGGCCGCTCTCGGCGAGGTCGCGTAGCGCATCGATGTCCAGCACGACGATGGCGCCGTGCTCGAGGCGAACCCAGTTGCGGCCGGCCCAGGCGCGCAATTGCTTGTTGATGCTCTCGCGCGTCATCCCCACCATCTCGCTGATCTCCTGCTGCGTGATGGCGAGCGTGCCGCTGCCGGAGTCGAGCTTGCGCTCTTCGGTGAGACCGAGCAGCGCGCTTGCAAGCCGGCCCGGCAGATTTTGCAGAATCACCTGCTCGACCTGCTGGCTGGTCCAGCGCAGGCGCGCGCAGAGCAGTTCGATGAACTTCATCGCCAGCGCCGGCTGGCTCTTCACGAACGGCAGGAAGTCGCGGCGGTCGATGATGTAGAGCTCGCAATTGGTGTTGGCGGTCGCGTCGGCCGAGCGCGGTGCACCGTCGAGAACCGCGATCTCGCCAAAGATTTCTCCGGGACCGATCAGATTGAGAATCGCGTTCCGGCCGTCGGGCGACGAAGAGGAAATCTTCACTGTTCCCGTGATCACCGCGAACAAATTGTTGCCGGGATCGCCCTTGGCGGCGATCGTCGCACCGCGCTTCACCGTGGTGTGCTTGGCGTAACGGCAGAGCTGATCGAGCGCCTCTGGCTCCAGATCAGCAAAGATCGGGTGCTTGCGCAGGACCGATAATTTGTTGCCCGCAGCTTGTCGGGGGTCGCCGGTCTTGTCCTGAGGCACGCCGCTGGGCTCCTAAGACTGCGAGGCACTGGAGTTCCTGCGTAGTCAACGTTAGCCGGCTTTTCAACCGGAAAGCATGCGGGCGGTTTGAGCCAATGCGGCGAAAATGCCGCGGTCGGGCACGGGGGCGGCATCCGAAGGATGAGCCAATGCGTCCCGGTCGATGCAGAGTTGCAGCTCTGGCCCGCCGCATTGCGTTGAGGCGCTGCCGAACAGGCCACGAACTGGCCGTAGAAGCCTCCGCGGCAAGCGCGATAAAACGCGATTGTGATCTCAGAACCGTCAGTGCCTGGCGTCCGAATCGGGCCGACCTGCGCTGGTTTGCCGGTCTGCCCATGCCAAAGCCCCGGCGAATGTGACAAAAACGACCACGACAGCCATCGTCACCAGCAGTGCGTCAGTCGGCATGATGCCCTCCCCTGTTGTTTGGGGCATTATTGACGGCGCACGACCGCCGTCATTGATTGGGATCAAAATTGGCGAGCGCCGGATCAGGCCGCAGCTAAGGCCTCGACTTTCGCCGGATCGAGCAGGCTGATGCCGCCTTGAACGATCTCGATCACCCCATGTCGCTCCAGCTTGGTGAAGGTGCGACTGACGGTTTCGATGGTCAGGCCGAGATAGTCGGCGATGTCCTGACGACTCATTGGCAGCTGAACTGTGTCCGACGCCCCCTTAAGCGAAAATAGCCGCTCGCGCCAGCCGAGCAGAAACGTCGCGACTTTCTCGTCCGCCGAGCGGCGGCCAAGCAGGACCATGTGGTCGCGCGCCTGGCTCAACTCGCGAATCGCCAGCTCGTTGATCCGCCTGAGGAGATGCGGCCGGCTCTCGATGAAACGGCCGAAGGGCGCCTTCGCGAACTGGCACACTGTGGCGCCACCGATCGCGTCGGCCGAAAAATTGTGGCGGCCGGAAATATTCATCCCCAGGAAATCGCCCGGCAGCGCGAACCCCACGATCTGCCGCCTGCCGTCGGGCAGCAGCTTGTAGAGCCGCATGACGCCGTCGAGGAGATTGTAGAACGAGGTCGTGATGTCCTCCTCGGAAAACACGGTCTCCCCCGAGCCGAATTGGACGCGACGCCCAAGGTGCTCGAATTCCCGCAGCTCCGCCGGGTCCAGCGACGAACACGCCGCGAAGTCGCGGACCGCACAATCGCTACAGAAATGCCCGTTCGGCTCGATCGTCACCACGGAAGCCTTCATCCATCGCTCCAAGCGCCGGCCGCCCCCGCATCAGGCCGGGTCCGCCGCGCCGGCTGCATTTTACTGCACTGCGCCAAAGCCAGTTGACCCAGATCAATTTTGGCGGACATCCCCGTCTTATTCTGCCTCCAGAGTTCGACGGGATCGCTTTCCATGCTGCTGCAAACCGCGCTGCGTCACAGCCTGATTGGGCTGCTCCTGATCACGCCAGCGCTGTCAGCCCCGTCCGCCGAACAGCGCGGCAAGGCCTTCGCGCGGGCCAATTGCGCGCGATGCCATGCGATCGATCGGGTCTCCAGGAGCCCGCTGAAGATCGCGCCGCCGTTGCGTATGCTGCACTATCACTATCCAATCGAAGCCCTCGCGGAGGCGTTGGCCGAAGGCATCTCGACCGGCCATCCCGGCATGCCCGCCTTCGAGCTCAATCCGGACCAGATCCACGATCTCCTGGCCTACCTGAAGACGCTGGAATAGACGCCATCACACCGCCTGCACCGTCCAGCCGATCAGCTCCCTGGCAATCCGGTAGAAGGCCGCATCGAACGCCGCGACCGCTGCGGCCGGTTCGACCTTGTCGAGCTTCTCGCTGGCCTCGATGAGCCGCGAAGCAACCACCTTGCCGTTCTTGTCGACGATCCGCGCCGACAGCCCGATCTCGACCCGCGTCTCGCCCTCGGTGGCGATCCGGAAGCGCCTGATGTCGATCAGAAGCTGGTAGTCCGCCTGCCCGAGATCGCTCGTGCGCAGCGGCGCGTGGGCGATGTCGTAATTCTCAAAACTGTCGATCAGCCGCGCCTGGACCAGCTTCGGAATGCTGTCCGCCCAGAGGAATTCCGCAAAGCCCGGATTGTCGCCGCTGGGCGCAAACAGCATGCGCTGGGTCTGGAGCATCGCAACCGCGGTCGGCTCGGGAATCGCCAGTGACGCCGTAAGCGTCTTGCCGGCCGGCCCAAGATTCTGCGGCGAGCGCAGGTCGTAGGTGATCTTCTGGGCCGGCGTCCCGCCGCCGGTCATCTTTTCCAGGCCTGCCAGAATACCGTCGATCTTGCCGGTGTTGCGTGCGAGCCCATCGGAGAACGTCTTCAAGTTAGCGATGGTATCTTTCAGCGGCCTGGAATTGTCCTCCAGCACGGTATCGACCCGTCGCAGCGCATCGCGCGCAGCCTGCGTCATGCTCTGGCCTGCACCGGCCTCTGCGATCAGGGTCACGGGCTCGCCGGCCTTGGCAACGATCACGCCGCCCTCCAGCGTCACCACGGGCACGCCCGTCAGCCCCTGGAAATCGAGCCCGACCTTGGTGTCGGTACGCACGGGTGTCGTCGAGGTAACCGAGATCGTCGCATTGACGAAACGCGGATTGTCCGGCGCGAGCCCAAGCTGGGTCACCTCACCGACCCGGATGCCATTGAACAACACGCCGGCGCCGACAAGGAGCCCCGGCACCGGTCCCTGGAATTGCACATGATAGTTCGCGCGCGGCCCGATGCCGCCCGTGTTGTTCAGCCAATAGACGAAGCCGAACACCGCGACGATCGCGGCCAGCACGAAACTGCCGATCAGCACGTAGGGAGCGCGGGTTTCCATGTCTCATCTCATCTCGTGTTGCAGCATCTGCGAGCGCTTGCCGTGGAAATAGGCGCGCACCCAGGGATGCTCGGATTGCAGCAATTCGCGCATCGGGCCGATCGCCACGATCTTGCCGTCGGCGAGCGCGGCGACGCGGTCGCAGACCGTGGTGAGGCTCGCGAGGTCATGGGTGACCATGAACACGGTGAGGCCCAGGGTCTTCTGTAGCGTCCCGATCAGGGCGTCGAAATCGCCGGCGGCGATCGGGTCGAGACCGGAGGTCGGCTCATCCAGGAACAGGATCGGCGGATCGAGCGCGAGTGCGCGCGCCAGCGCCACGCGCTTGGTCATGCCGCCCGAGAGCTCCGATGGATATTTGTCGGCGTCCTGCGCCCGGAGCCCGACCATCTCGAGCTTGGCAATCGCGATCTCGTCCATCAGCTCCTGCGACAGCACCAGATTTTCGCGGAGCGGAAACTGCACGTTCTGACGGACCGTCAGCGAGGAGAACAGCGCACCTTGCTGGAACAGGATGCCCCACGTCGTGGCCGCGCCTTCGCTGCGACCACCGATCGGCTGTCCCATGACATCGATGCTCCCGCTCTGGCGCGGGATGAGGCCGATGATGGTGCGCATCAGCACCGACTTGCCGCCGCCAGACGCACCCACCAGCCCGAGGATCTCGCCCCGACGGACGTCGAGCGACAAATGGTCGAGCACGGTCTGGCGGCCGAAGCCGACCACGAGGTCGCGAACGCGGATCGCGAACTCCTCTTGCGATTGCTCCATCGTCACATTCCGATCGAAGCGAAGAAGATCGCGAACAGGCCGTCGAGCACAATCACCAGGAAGATCGACTTCACCACCGACGTCGTGGTCTGCCGTCCCAGCGACTCGGCACTGCCCTTCACGCGCAGCCCCTCGCTACAGGCGACAATCCCGATCACCAGCGCCATGAAGGGCGCCTTCAGGATGCCGACCTCGAAATGGGTGACGGAGATGGCCTCATGCAGCCGCGCGATGTAGATCGCCGGCGCCATGTCGCCATAGAATTGCGCGACCAGTCCTCCGCCATAGAGCGCCGCGATCGATCCGATGAACGCCAGGATCGGCAGGGCAATGACCAGGGCCGCAACGCGCGGCAGTATCAGGACATGGACGGGATCAAGCCCCATGGTCGAGAGCGCATCGATCTCCTCGCGCATCTTCATCGAGCCGAGCTCGGCGGTGTACGCGCTCCCCGAACGTCCCGCGACCATGATCGCGACGATCAGCACACCCAGCTCGCGCAGCACCAGGATGCCGACCATGTCGACAGTGTAGGACTCCGCACCGAACCTGCGAAAATGAAAGAACCCCTGCTGGGCGATGATTGCACCGATCAGGAAGGTAATGAGAACGACAATCGGAATGGCCTGCCAGCCGATCCGATAGAGCTGATAGACAAGCGATGTCAGCCGCAGCGAGCGCGGCCGGCGCAGCACGCCGATTATGGCGATGAACAATGCGCCCAGCATTTGAAGAAAGATCGTGACGTCTTCGCGCGCGCCAACCGTGGATTTGCCGAGATCGCCGAGCCTGAGCAGAACCGGGTTTGGCACGGCTGCAGGCGCCGGGCTGTGGCGGTTGACCTGACGTACCTCCTCCATCAGTCCACTGAAGTGATCGGCGACACCGACGAATTCTGCCGATCTGCCCGAAGATGCGGCCCTGCGCGACAACTTCTCCAGGACCCAGGCTCCGAGCGTGTCGAGCGCGCTGACGCCGGACATGTCCAGCGTCACGGCGCTGGATCGATCGACATCCGCTCCAACCGATCGGGACAGCGTTTCGAGCGCCGACACGTTGGCTGCCGTCCACGGCCCTTCCGGGCGCAATTCCAGTACATCGCCGGAGGGCGTTGCCAGCAGCAGCGGTTCGGAGTTCACGCTTTCACCTCGTCGGAACAACCGGTCCCCATTCAGCCGGCATTTTTAGGCCAGCATGTGGCGGCCGGTTTGACCTGTCTCAAGACCAGGACCGCGCGCCATCCCTTGACGCAAATCAAGCGCGCCGGGTCGGCGGGCCCTAGGGTCGTTTCCATTCAAGGGAGTCTCAAATCCATGTTCAACAGCGACAGGATGAGCGAAGAACTGCGAGCGCTGAAGGTTGACGTCACGCGTCTGCTGAGCACCGCAGGCGAAGAGATGTTCGACAGCTCGAGAGACCGGGCCGACGCGCTGGCTGATCAGATCAAGACTGCGCTTGCCGAACTCGGCGAGACCGTCAGTGACGAGCAGGAACAGCTTCAGGATCTCATTGCGGATCGCCCGATCACGTCGCTCGCCTCGGCCTTCGCGCTCGGCGTGGTCGTCGGCTTCATGCTGAGGAGACACTAGGTGAATACGGAAAATATCGTTAGACATCTGCGCGTGCTGTGGCGTACCGACAGGATCATCGCGGACATCAGGCTGCGCCATCTGCTGATGGGTCTCGGCCTGCGTGCCTTTGCGGCTCTGATCGCGGCATTCGGGCTGCTGATGCTGGAGCTGTCCGCCTATTTCGCGCTGGTCCAGATCTGGAGCGCCATCGCGGCGGCTGCCATTCTCGGTGCCGTCAATTTCCTCATCGCGGGAGTTCTCTTTGTCATCGCCGGCCGCCCGCCGTCCGGCCGGGACATTGAGCTCGCCAATGAAATTCACGACGCATCCATCGAAGCCTTACAGCTCGAGGCGCGGGCGCTCCAGGCCCAGGTGTCAGGCGCAGTCCATCATCCGCTCAGCACGGTCGCGCCGGTGCTGGTACCGCTGATCGCGATCATTGTGAAGAACCTTCGGAAGACGGCCAAAGAGACGGCAGCTTCGTCCGAAGCACCCGCGTAATAGCGGCGCTCAGAGCTTGAGCCGGACGTCGCAGATGTCAGGCTCGGCCGGATCCGGCTTCACCTCGAAGCCAAGCTGCCGGCACATCTCGAGCATCACGGTGTTCTCCTGGAGCACGTCGCCCGATATGGTCTTCAGCCCTTCCGACCTCGCATAGTCGATGATCAATTGCATCAAGGTCCAACCGAGGCCCCTGCCCTTGAGATCAGACCGCAGCAGGATCGCATATTCGCCGCTCTCATAGACCGAATCCGAATGGAGCCGGACCACGCCGACCATCTCGTTGGTGGCTTCGTCGAATGCAATGAAGGCCATCGCGCGCGCATAGTCGAGCTGAGTCAGGCGCGCGATGAACTCGTGGGTGAACTCCTTCATCGGCGCGAAGAAGCGCAGGCGAAGGTCGTGCGCCGTGACGTGACGCAGAAAGTCGTGGATGGTTGGCTCGTCCTCGGGGCGTAGGGGCCTCACGAAGATGCGCCAATCGTCCTTGAGCGCCAGGCGGCGCTCCCATTGCGAGGGATAGGCGCGAACGGCGAAATTGGCCGGGCCGGAGCCGGCGAATTTGCGCTGCGGCGGCCCCACCGCGACACGGGCATCGACCGCGGTCACGCCGGTCTCGTCCGCGAGCAAAGGGTTGATGTCGAACTCACGGATCTCGGGAATGTCGGCGGCCATCTGGGCGAGCTTGACCAACACCATCGCGACGGCGTCCTGCTCGACCGCGGGTACGTCCCGATAGGCATTCAGCAGCCGTGACACGCGCGTGCGGCCGATCAGGTCGCGGGCGAGCTGCAGATCGAGCGGCGGAAGCGCCAGTGCCTTGTCGTTGATGATCTCGACCGCCGTCCCACCCCGGCCGAAGACGACGACGGTGCCAAAGGTGGGATCGCCGGCAAGTCCCAGGATCAGCTCGCGCGCCTTCGCCTTCACGACCATCGCCTGCACGATAACGCCCTCGATGCGGGCTTCGGGCCGCAGCTGCCTCGCCCGCGCGAGAATGTCGGAGGCGGCCGCGCGCACGGCCTCCGGCGTGGTCAGGTTGAGGACGACGCCGCCGACGTCCGATTTGTGGGTGATGTCGCGGGACAAGATCTTCAGCACGACGGTGGCGCCTTGCGCGAATATCTCCGTCGCGCAAGCCACCGCCTGCACGACATCCGCCGCGGCATAGGTCGGCACCATCGCGATGTCGTAGGCTTCGAGCAACCGCTTGATCTCGACAGGCTCGAGCCATTTGCGGCCATCTGCGATCGCAGCGGCGACAATCTGCCGGGCTGCCCTGGCATCGGGCACGAACGTTTCGGGCATCGCGGGGGGAACCTGGCTCAGCTCCTCCACCACTTCGCGATGCCTCACGAGATGCATGAAGCCGCGCACCGCATCGTCTTCGGTCGGGTAGTTTGGGATACCGGCGTCGGAAAGCGCCTGAATGATGCTCTGATCGGCTCCGACCCAGGCGGCCAGCACGGGCTTTGCCCATCGGCCGAGCTCCTTGCGATATCTTCCAACACGCTCCGTCACGGTCGCCGCGATGTCGGCCGCGGGTGCGATCGCGGTCTGCACGTTGAGAACCAGGACGGCATCGTTATCAGGATCGGCGAGCAGCACCTCCAGCGCCGCCGCGTAGCGGGATGCATCGGCATCACCGACGATGTCGACGGGGTTTGCACCGGACCAGGTCGGCGGCAGCACTGCATCGAGGTTCTTGCGCGTCTCAGCCGAGATGGACGCCGGGATTCCACCAAGCTCCGCCAAGCGATCCACGGCCAGGACGCCGATGCCGCCGCCATTGGTGAGGATGGCGAGACGCTTTCCTGTCGGCGATTCGACGCGACCGAGCGTCTCGGCACAATCGAACAGCTCGCGCAGATCGGAGACCCGCAGGACGCCCGCACGGCGGAACGCGGCGTCATAGACGGCGTCGGCGCCGGCGAGTGCGCCCGTATGGGTCGCAGCCGCTTTGGCACCCTGCGCCATGCGGCCGGACTTCACCACGACGACCGGCTTCACGCGCGCCGCGGCCCGCGCCGCCGACATGAACTTGCGCGCGTCCTTGATGGCCTCGATATAGAGCAGGATCGCGCGGGTCTTGTGATCCATCGCGAAATAATCGAGCAGGTCGGCAATATCGACGTCCATCTGATCGCCGATCGTGACAATGCCGGAGAAGCCGACGCCACGCTGCGCAGCCCAATCCACCATGCCGGCGGCGATCGCGCCGGATTGCGAGATCAGCGCGAGGTTGCCCGCCCCCGGCATGTGCGCGGCGAAACTGGCATTGAGGCTGACGCCGGGCATCATGATGCCCAGGCAATTCGGCCCGATCAGCCGCATGCTGTATTTGCGGGCCGCGGAGATTGCAGCCTCGTGCAGGGATCCAGGTCCGTGACCGAGGCCCGCCGAGACGATCAGCGCGCCGGCCGAGCCGCGACGTCCGGCCTGATCAATGATGCCGGGAACCTCTCGCGCCGGCGCGGTGATGACCACGAGCTCGGGCACGAAGTCCAGCCTGTCCAGAGTGCCTACCGCAGCGATGCCGCCGATCTCCGCATGGCGCCGATTGACGAGGCCGAACCGACCCTTGAATTCGGCCTTGTGAATGTTCTCGAGAACGGCGCGGCCGACGGAGACCGGGCGGGCGCTCGCGCCGACAAGCGCGACCGAACGGGGCGACAGCAGATTCTTCAAGCGATAGGTTGACATGAAATCAAATGCGCCCGGTCGGTGGCGGTTCCGATGATTGACAATTAGGCCGATAAACTGGCGATGCGCCTAAAGCGCGACGAGATTGGGATGAATCGTCATCGCGCTTTAGGTTGTTGTTTGAGCATGACTTTTTCGGAAAACCGCCACGCACTTTTCCGGATCATGCTTTAGTGCGAGATCATAACCCAGCACGGTGGCTGGCCAATGACGGTCTTTGTCACACCACCCCAGACGGTCTCGTTCAGGCGCGAATGATGGTAGGCACCCATCACGATCGCATCCATGGAATGGGAATTCGCCCAGCTTCCGAGCACCTTACCGATCGAGCTGCCGCCGCCCTTCGCCGTTTCGAACGAGGCGTAGACCCCGTGTTCCCTCAGATGGTCGACGAGCGCGGTTCCGGATTGCACGATCGCATCGGTCTTGTCGTCCGCCACCGTGAGCACACGGACGGATGCCGCAGCCTGAAGAATGGGCAGCGCGTCGCCGACCGCCCGCGCGGCGCGGGCGGAGTGATCCCAGGCGATCATGACGTTCTCGAATTCCGGTCGGAGCTCGTCCACATGCTGTTCCGGACACAGCAGCAACGGCCGGCCGGATTCGAACAGGAACGTCTCGATGATGTGCTCCGTTCGGCTGTCATGCGGTTTCACGGGGACCAGCGCCAGATCGCTGAAACGCGCATGCTCGGCCAGGATCGACGCGATCTGGTCCGCCGGCGCCGTACCCGATCGGCTTCGGGCGCGAATGTTGGCGCGGGAGGCTGCATTGGTGAAGGCGTTGAGGAGTTGCTGTGCGGCGCTCATTTCACGCGACCCGCTCGCCTCCGCGGAATCCGGTTCGCCCGGAGGAATGACCTTCGGCCGCACGAAAATATCTTCCTCAAGCGCGAGAGCGGTGATCCTGGCGCCGAGGTCGGCGGCCACAGCCACGCATGTCTCGATCGCAGCAAGGGCCGGCTCGCGCGGCTGGCTGACAAGCGGCAGAAAGACGTCCTTGATAGGCATCGGGATTCTCCTTGCCAGTCAGGATAAGCCGTCTTTCGCCGCGGACGCTTGATCCTGCTCAAGGCGGGAACACCGGGCGGCCAGCCGACGCCAGGCTTTGATGGATGTCAAGGACTGGCCGTGATCCGGTTCTAAGGGTTAGCCTGCGGCCTCACCGCTGACGCATCTGGAAGTGCCTGCTGAGATGACGGACGATTCTGCAATCCAGGAACGGGTCTTCGAAGCTCTCAACACGCGCCCCGGCGTGAAGCGGATCGACACTCACGCAGCGTCGGTGTTTCTCGACGGAACGCGCGCGCTGAAGATCAAACGCGCCGTCAAGTTTCCATTCCTGGACTATTCGACGCTCGAAAAGCGCAAGGCTGCGTGCGAGGAGGAGATCAGGATCAACCGGCCGCTCGCGCCGCAAATCTATCACCGCGTCGTGGCGATCACGGAGGAGCCGGATGGATCGATGACAGTCGACGGTCGCGGCCGGCCGGTCGAATACGCGGTCGACATGCTCCGCTTTGACGAAAGCCGGACGCTCGACCATCTTGCAAAGGCCGGCCCGCTGGACGCAGAGCTGGCCACTGCAATCGCCGATGCAATCGCAGCATCGCACACGAATGCGACAGTCGCGGACGGCGCCGCGTGGATTATTTCTATTCCCGCCTTGATCGATGGCAACAGCAACGGCTTGCGCAACGGTGGCCATTTCGAAACGGCAGCGGTCGAGCAGCTTGGCAAAGCCTCACATCAGGCATTCTTGCGCGCCCGCGCTACGCTCGTGGAGCGCGCCCGCGAAGGTTTCGTGCGTCGCTGTCACGGCGACCTGCATCTTGCCAATATCGTGGTGATCGACAGCCAGCCGGTCCTGTTCGACGCGATCGAGTTCGACGCGCAGATGGCGACTGTGGACGTGCTCTACGATCTTGCATTCACGCTGATGGACCTGCTGCGCCATGACCAGTTGGTCGCGGCCAATGCGGTCCTGAACCAGTATCTGATCACGGCGCCCGTCGAGACCCTCGACGGGCTTTCCGCCCTCCCCTTGCTCATGTCCATTCGCGCGGCGATCCGTGCGCAGGTGGCGCTGGCGCGGCTGAAACGGCCCGATGCCGACCGCCCCGGCATTCTCGACGAGGCGCATCGCTATTTCGATCTCGCCCGGGCGCTGATCCATCCGCCCGCTCCTCGTTTGATTGCGGTCGGCGGCCTGTCAGGTACCGGCAAGTCCGCGCTCGCCCGCGCCATGGCGCCCACTGTGGCGCCGCAACCGGGCGCCGTCGTGCTGCGCAGCGACGTCATTCGCAAGCAGTTGTTTCAGGTGGGGCATACCGACCGACTGCCCTCGTCCACGTATCGGCCTGAGGTCACGGCACGCGTCTACGAGGCGCTGATGCACCGGGCCCGGCAGGTGCTGGCGCAAGGCCATTCCGCAATCGTCGACGCCGTTTTTGCACGCGAGTCGGAACGGGATGATTTGGCCGCCCTGGCTCGCGCATGCGGCGTGGCACTCAACGGCCTATTCCTCGTTGCAGACCTCGCGACCCGGCAGGCGCGAATCGGCAGCCGCCGGGGAGACGCATCCGACGCCACGCAAGAGGTTGCCGCGTTGCAAGAGCACTATAATATCGGCCGTGTCGGTTGGGCGACTATCGATGCATCCGGGACACCAGAGCAGACGCTCCAGCGCTGCCAGGACGCGATCGCCGAGGGGAAATAAGGCAAATCTGATTGGCGCGGGCTAGGATGGCGCGACCCACAACGAGTTCGACGGCGACCGCTCGCGCCAAGCCTGCGGCGCGGCGCAATGCCCTGCCCGGCCGGCTCAGCCCCGGCATGGCCTGCGACACGGCGTTCCGGATCATCGCGCGCCGTCATCTCGCTGCCGTTCTCGCCCAGCACGACGGCACCTGCAGCGGCGACCCGGAGGCGCTGCATCAGATCCGGATAGCACTGACGCATCTGCGCACCGCCATCCGCTTCTTCTCGCCCATGGTCGATGACGGACTGCGACCAGAGGTCTGGACCGAACTGAAATGGCTGAACAGCCAGCTCGGCATGGTCAGGGACCTGGACGTCGCGATCGAGCGGGTCATCGCCGAGAGTGGCGGCGAGCTTGACGTGATTGCCGAGCTTCAGCACTGGGACGAAAAACGCGCCGAAAGCCACCGCTTGCTGGCGCGCGCGCTGCAATCCGCACGGTATCGCCGTCTGGTCGAGCAGACCTCGGCCTGGATCGAGAGCGGCCCATGGTCCACAAGGCGCAGCAAGGAGGCCATCAGGCTGCGCCGCTGCTCGCTCGCCGACCATGCGACGGCGCAGCTCACCGAATGGGAAACGACGCTGCTCAAGAAGGCACGAAAACTTCGCAAGCTCGACGTCGAAAAGCGCCACAAGCTGCGGCTTCTCAACAAGCGGATGACCTACTCGGTCGAATCGCTCGAAGACCTGTTCGCCGATGAATCGCTGACGAAGCAGAAGTCGATCCTCAAGCAATTGCGCAAGGCGCAAAAGTCGCTCGGACAGTTGAACGACGATGCGCGAGGCCAGACCCTCGCCGCATCACTGAACGAAGCCGTCCCCGAGGCGGGCATTCGCTTCCTCAACCGGAAGCGGGAAAAGAAGCTGTTGCGGACCGCCTCGAAAGCCTACCGGAAACTGGACAAGGCCAAGCCGTTCCGCTCCTCCGATCTCGCGCCGAATGCGGAACCCGAGGATTAGGTGCGGACTAGCCCTGCTTGACTTGGGTCAAGTCGGCTTCCTGCCGGTAATCTAAGCTCCACACATCGATATTTGTGTGAACTTGCGGAGCTTCCCCATGCGCGCCCACCAGATCATGACCCGCTCGGTCATCTCGGTTACCCCTCACACCAGCATCGTCGAGGCGGCAAACATCATGCTGAAGCGGCATGTCAGCGGCCTCACGGTGGTCGACGATGCCGGCAAGCTGGTCGGCGTGGTCTCTGAGGGGGATTTCATCCGCCGCAGCGAAATCGGCACCGGGCGCAAGCGCGATCGCTGGCTGCGGTTCATCCTCGGGTCCGGGCAGTCCGCCAGCGACTTCGTGCATGAGCACGGCCGCAAGGTCTCGGAAGTCATGACCGCCTCACCCGTGACCATCACCGAGGATACGGCGCTCGCCGAGATCGTCGATCTCATGGAACGGAACAACGTAAAGCGACTGCCGGTGGTGCGCGGCGACAAGGTCGTCGGCATCGTCTCGCGCGCCAATCTGTTGCAGGCGGTGGCGGGCCTCGCCCGCGAGGTACCGGATCCGACGGCGGACGACGATCACATTCGCGGCCGCATCATCGACACCATGGAGAAGAACGACTGGTGCCCGTTCGGGCTCAACGTCATCGTCCGCGGCGGCATCGTTCATCTCAGCGGCGTCATTACTGAGGAACGCGCGCGGCAGGCCGCCGTCGTCGCGGCGGAGAACGTCGAGGGCGTCAAGAAGGTGCACGACCATCTGTGCTGGGTCGACACCATGACCGGCGTCTATCTCAACTCGCCCGAGGACGACGATCTCGCCAAGGCCAGCTAGGCGCAAACCTAAGGCGGTTCAGCGGGGAATGACGGCGGTGGCCTCGATCTCAACGCGTGCCGCCTTCTCGACGAGCCGGACGACCTGAACCAGCGCCATCGCCGGATAGTGCGCGCCGAAGATGGTGCGGTAGATTCTGCCGAGCTCTTTCAAGTTCGTCAGGTACTCGTCCATGTCGACGACGTACCAGGTCAAGCGCACCAGATCCTCAGGCCGCGCACCGGCCTCCGCCAGGATCGCGGCGATATTGCTCAGGGTTTGGCGCACCTGCGCAACAAAGCCGTCAGCGAGACGCTCCTCAGCGTCCCAGCCGATCACCCCGCCAGTGACGACGATACGGCCCTCGGCGGCCATGCCGTTGGCATAACCTTTCGGCATCGGCCATCCCGACGGCTGAAGCACCTGCGCCTTCGGGCGGGTGTCATCCCCGGTTGCGGTCGGCAGCACCGCGAGATGCGGGCCTTTCGGCGTCGTCACGGACAATTCTCCATCCTTCTCTTATTCCGCCGCGACGCCAGAGGACGTCACGGCTGCCTGCGCCAACTGCCGCAGGGCAAATCGCTTCAACTTGCCGGTCTCGGTCTTCGGCAGTTGCGCCACGAACTCGATCGCGCGCGGATATTTGTAAGGCGCAATCTCCCGTTTGACATGCTCCTGCAACTCGGCTGCGAGCTGAGCGTCCGGCGTCACACCGGGGGCGGCGATGACATAAGCCTTCACGATCATACCACGCGCCTCGTCCGGCGCACCGACGACGCCGCACTCGGCCACGGATGGATGCGTGAGCAGCGCCGCCTCCACATCCGTGCCCGCGATGTTGTACCCGGCCGACACGATCATGTCGTCGGAGCGCGACTGGTACCAGAAATAGCCGTCGCTATCCATCAGATAGGTATCGCCGGTGATGTTCCAGCCGTTCTGGACGTATTTGCGCTGCCGCTCGTCGGCGAGATAGCGGCAGCCGGTTGGCCCGCGCACGGCGAGCCGTCCCATCGTGCCCGGCGGCAAATCATTGCCCTCGTCATCGACGATTTTTGCTTCATAGCCTGGCACGGGCTTGCCGGTTGCGCCGGGACGAATCTCGTCCTCGGTCGCGCTGATGAAGATGTGCAGCATCTCGGTCGAACCGATGCCGTCCATCAGCTTGATGCCGGTGGCCTTGAGCCAGGCATCGAATGTCGGCTTGGGAAGGGTCTCGCCGGCAGAGACGCACTTTCGCAGCGAGGATATGTCTCGACCTGCGAGCTTGCCGATCATGGCGCGATAAGCGGTCGGCGCAGTGAAGCAGACCGAGGTCTTGTATTGCTCGATCGCGGTCAGCATGTCGTCCGGCGTCGTCTTCTCCAGCACGACGAAGGAAGCGCCGATATGCATCGGAAACAGCACGCCGCCGAAGCCGAAGGTAAAGGCGAGCGGCGCTGAACCGACGAAGCGATCCTTCTGCTCCGCCCTCAAGATGTTGTGCGCATAACCGTCGCAGACCGCCAGCATATCCCGATGGAAATGCATGGTGCCCTTGGGATCACCCGTCGTACCCGACGTGAAGGCAATCAGGCAGATGTCATCGGAGGCGGTATCGACCGCCCTAAACTCCGGGCTCGCATCCGCAATCAGCGCCTCGAGCGAGTCCAACACGCCGTTGCCCCAATAGACCACGTGCCTGAGGCCGGGCGCCGCCGCTTTCGCCTTCTCCATCTCCTCGGAGAGCTTTCCGTCGCAAAGCGCGAGTGTAATCTCCGCCTTCTGGATCGGATAGGATAGTTCCTTGGCGCGCAGCAGAGGCATGGTCGCCACGACGATGCCGCCGGCCTTGATCACCGCGAGATAGGTCGCGACCATCATCGGATTGTTCGCGGAGCGCAGCAGCACACGTTCGCCGGTTACGAGACCAAGCTTGCGAACCAGCACGTTGGCGATGCGATTCACGAGCGCTTGCAGCTCGCGATAGGTGTAGCTGACGGCCGGACTGATGACACAGGGTGCGTCGCCGTGGCCCTGCTCGACCCAGCGGTCGAGAAAATAGCTGACGCAGTTCAATCGCGGCGGATAGTGCAACTCCGGCCGCGTGAAGATGAATTCGGGCCAGAACTCTCGCGGCGGCAGATGCTGCCACGCGAATGTATCGACATGGGCCGTCGCCGCGTTGCCGTCATGCGAGCCCGATACTTGAATCTTGGCAGCGTTGGCCATCTCACGCTCCTTTCAGCATGGAAAGCACCCGGCAGCACTATCTGGGAAACATTTTAGGCTTAAAACAATTTGGCGCAATAGCGGATTTTGGGCATCCCATGCATTTTCCTGCGGCAAGGTGGGACTGGCGGGGCGTCCCGCCGGCGGACTATGGCCGGCGACGACCGGCCGATTTCTGCGCCGACGTCTTTGTCTTGGCGAGGAGCCGCATCAATTCGCGGACATCCTTGGGGGTCAGGTCGGCGAAGAGATCGGCGATCCAGGTCTCGTGCTCCGCAGCCATCCTGCGAAACTCGGCGCGACCCAGCTTTGTGAGGCGGATCACCTGGACGCGGCGGTCGGTCTCCGAGGTGCGCCGGTCGAGATGGCCCGATTCCACCAGCCGTTCAACAAGGCCGGTGACGTTGCCGTTGGACACCATCATTCGCTTGGAGACGTCGGACAGCGTCATGCCGTCGGGCGCCTTGTCGAGCTGCGCCATCAGGTCGAACCGGGGCAGCGTGACGTCGAAGCGCTGTCGCAGGCGGCCGCGAACTTCGCCTTCGATCAGCGTCGTGCAGGTGAGCAGACGCAGCCACAGCCGAAGCTCTTCGGCATGGTCCTCCGGCGTCTCGACGGCCTTGGTCTCGGAATCGAGCATCTCGATGCAGTCACTCACGGCCGGCATTGGCGCTGGCACGGATTCCCCAACATTTTGAGCTTCAAATAAATCGGCCCCGGCCGCAAGCCTAAAGCTAAAACAATCGACCGCACCGTATTTCTTTAGGCTTCAAATAACTGGCGCGCCGCTTGCATGCGCCACTGCCCGCAGGATGGCCACGCCTTGAGCTTGCTTGCCGCAGCCGCCATCATCGGCATAAGCTTGGATCGGAGTACGCGGCTTGCTGTGCAAGCCCGGTCGTCACGGGGGACACATCATGAAGACGCAAATGATCTTGGCCGCTACCGCCCTGCTGCTCGGCGCCGCGGTGAGCCCTTCCCTCGCCCAGGAGAAGATCAAGCTGGGCGTGATCGTGACCCTGTCGGGCCCCGCCGCCGCGCTTGGCCAGCAGGTCCGCGACGGCTTTGCGCTCGCCGTGAAGGACCTCGGCGGCAAGATGGGCGGCCGAGATGTCGAGGTGATCGTCGCCGATGACGAGTTGAAGCCGGACGCAGCGGTCACGAAGGTCAAGGGCCTTCTGGAGCGCGACAAGGTCGACTTCGTGGTCGGCCCGATCTTTTCCAACATCCTCCAGGCGATTCACCGCCCCATTACGGAGTCCAAGACGTTCCTGATCAGCCCCAACGCTGGTCCATCGACGTTCGCCGGCAAGGACTGCAATCCGTTCTTCTATGTGACGTCCTATCAGAACGACCAGGTCCATGAGATCCTCGGCAAGGTCGCGCAGGATCGCGGCTACAAGCGCATGTACCTGATGGTGCCGAACTATCAGGCCGGTAAGGATTCGGTGGCGGGCTTCAAGCTCGACTACAAGGGCGAGATCGTCGAAGAATCCTACATGCCGCTGAACACGCTGGATTTCCAGCCTGAGCTGTCGAAGATTTCGTCGCAGAAGCCCGATGCGCTGTTCACGTTCATGCCGGGCGGCCTCGGCGTCAATCTCGTCAAGCAATACCGGCAAGCCGGCCTCGCCGACACCATTCCAGTACTCTCGGCTTTCACGGTGGATGAATCGACCCTGCCGGCGCAGCAGGATGCGGCAGTCGGCATGTTTGGCGGCGCGAACTGGGCGCCCAATCTCGACAATCCCCAAAACAAGAAGTTCGTCGCCGCCTACGAGGCTGCCTATAACGTCGTGCCCGGCACCTACGCTTTCCAGGCGTACGATGCTGCAATGCTGGTCGACAGCGCGATCAAAGGCGTGAAGGGCGACCTCTCGAACAAGGACGCGGTTGGCGCCGCACTGAAGAAGGCCGACTTCACCTCGCTGCGCGGCGCGTTCAAGTTCAACACCAACGGTTATCCGATCCAGGATTTTTACCTGACCAAGGTCGCCAAGCGTGCGGACGGCAAGTTCCAGACCGAGATCGTTCAGAAGGTCTTTGAGAACTATGGCGACCGCTATGCCAAGGACTGCAAGGCGGCAAACTAAGCCGCATCGCATTACGGGAGGACTGCAATGAAGAGCGAAATCACCGGCATCACGCGGGCCAATGAAGGGATCCAGGGCATTTCCTGGAACATCCTCGGCCAGACCTATGTGCCGAAGAGCAATACCGAGCACAGCTTCTCCTGGCACGCGACATTGCCGCCGGGCACGTTCGTGCCGCCGCACATCCATCCCGACCAGGACGAGTATCTCTACATGCTCGAGGGCAAGCTCGACTTCGTGCTCGGCAACTCGGAGGCGCAGGCGACCGCGGGCGATCTGATCCGCCTCGGTATGGGCGTGCCGCACGGCATCTTCAACAAGTCGGAGCAGACCGCAAAGGTGCTGTTCTGGGTGTCGCCAACCCGCAAGCTGTTCGACCTGTTCTGGGGCCTTCACAACATGAAGGAGCAGAAGCCCGATGACGTGGTGGCGATGGCCGCCGAGTTCAACATCCACTTCCTGCCGCCGCCGCCCGGCGGCTAGCAGCGGGTCTTAAGCGCGCACCGCCGCAAGACCCGGCACGGCGGCGAAGCCGGCCTTGGTGGCATAGCCGCGCACGATCGCCTCGCGCTGGGAATAGCTCAGCACATTGTCGATATGGTCGAAGCCATCGGGCGCAAGCTGCTCGACCGCATCGATGACCCCCTCGGGGCCACCGCGCCGGTTGGAGCGGACGATGTCCGCGGTCATCGGCAGACGCTTCTTCTCGTATTCAAGCAAGGCCTGGCGCGGATGCTCGGCGCACACCAGCGCGTCGGCAAGGCAGCGCGCATCGAGGATCGCCTGAGATGCGCCGTTCGAGCCGACCGGATACATGGGATGCGCGGCGTCGCCGAGCAGGGTGACGCGCCCGGACGACCAGTAAGGCAAGGGATCGCGGTCGCAGGTCGGATACTCGTAGAATTCGGGCGTTGCCGAAATCAGGCTCTTGACGTCGATATAGGGCACTGAGAAGCGCGCGACATGCGGCATCAACTCCTCGCGCCGGCCGGGCCGCGACCAGTCTTCCTTCCGCGGCGGCGGGGCATTGCCCTCGCCGACCTTCACCAGCACCGCCCAGTTGGTGAGACGGCTTGCCGGGCTCGATCCCTCTGCGATCGGATAGATCACCACCTTGGCATTGAGGCCGCCGGCTACGATCATCGACTTGCCGGTGAGGAACAGCGGCCAATCGCGTGCACCGCGCCACAGCATCAGACCGTTCCAGCACGGCGGTCCCTCATTCGGGAACAGCGTGTCGCGAACGCGTGAATGGATGCCGTCAGCGCCGATCAGGATATCGCCGCGCGCAGTATGGATGTGCGCGCCCGACCGGTCGAAGAAATAAGCGGTGACGCCGCCCTCGTCCTGCGTGAAGGCGCCAAGGCGGCAACCGGTGTGAATTGCCTCCTGCCCGAGCCGCTCCTCGACGGCACGATGGATGACGCCCTGAAGGCGGCCACGATGAATCGAGAATTGTGGCACGTCGTGGCCAGCGTCGATGCCGCGGGCTTCGCGCCAGACTTCCTGGCCGTGGCGATTGAGGTAATAGAGCTGGTCGGTGCGGATCGCGACGTCGTCGAGCTGCTGGAGGAGGCCGAGGCCGGCGAGCTCCCGCATCGCGTGCGGCAGCGTGTTGATGCCGACGCCGAGCTCGCGGATGGTGTCGGCTTGCTCGAAAATCTCGCACCCGATGCCGCGCGAGCGCAGCATCAATGCCGTGGTGAGACCACCGATACCACCGCCGACGACAATCGCCTTCATCGCCCTAACTCCACTCGAAATACGCCAGGCAACGGGGTTAAAGTCGCACGGGCGGTCACTCCGCCGCAAGCGGCTTTGTCGCCTCCGCCTTGAGCTCGGCGCGGGTCTTGGGCTTAGCCTTAATTCTCAGCTCATCGAGATCCTGCCGGTCGCGCACGCTGTTGCGGAAAATCTGATCTTTTCCGGGAAGATATTGCGGCGGACAGAACGCGTCGTTTGCCCCGTACCAGGCCGCCGCCTTCATGGTGAAGAACGGGTCGACAAGATGCGGACGGCCGAGCGCGACGAGATCCGCCCGGCCGGCGGCCAAAATGGTGTTGGCCTGGTCCGCGGTCGTGATGTTGCCGACGCACATCGTGGCGACGCGCGCCTCGTTGCGGACCTGGTCGGAAAACGGCGTCTGGAACATTCGCCCGTAGACCGGCTGCGCATCGCGCACGGTCTGTCCGGTCGAGACGTCGATGAGATCGACGCCGGCCTCCGCGAAGGCGCGCGCAACAGCCACTGCATCGTCACCGGTGATGCCGCCGTCGGCCCAGTCGGTCGCGGAGATTCGCACCGACATCGGCTTGTGTGACGGCCAGACCGCGCGCAGTGCCTCGAAGATCTCCAGCGGGAAGCGCAGGCGGTTTTCCAGCGAGCCGCCATATTCGTCCGCGCGGGTGTTCGTCAGCGGCGAGATGAAGCTCGCGAGCAGATAGCCGTGGGCGCAGTGCAGCTCCAGCATGTCGAAACCACAGCGCTCGCCACGCTCGGCCGCCGCAACGAAGGAATCCCTCACCGCGTTCATGCCGGCGCGGTCGAGTTCGCGCGGCACCTGGCTGTCCGGGAAATAAGGCAGCGGCGATGCCGAGAACACCTCCCAGCCGCCCTCTTCGAGCGGACGATCCATGCCGTCCCACATCAGCTTGGTTGCGCCCTTGCGGCCGGCGTGCCCCAGCTGCAGGCAGATCTTTGCGGCCGAGTTGCCGTGGACAAAATCCACGATGCGGCGCCACGCGGATTCCTGCTCGTCGTTCCACAGCCCCGCGCAGCCGGGCGTAATCCGCGCGTCGCGGCTGACGCAGGTCATTTCGGTAAAGATCAGGCCGGCGCCACCAATCGCCCGCGAGCCGTAATGCACCAGATGGAAATCCACCGGTACGCCTTCCTTCGCCGAGTACATGCACATTGGCGAGACCACGGCACGATTGGCGATCTCCATCTCGCGCAAGCGGAACGGCTGGAACAGCGGCACCATCGGCTTCTTGGTGTCGACGTCAAAACCGCTGTCGCGAACCTGCCTGGCAAACGACTTCTCGACCTCAGCCACGAAATCGGGTGCGCGGAGCTTCAGATTGTCATAGGTGATCGCCTTCGAGCGCGTCATCACGCCGAAGGCGAACTGCACGGGATCGAACTCCCAGAAGCGGTCGACGTGCTCGAACCAGACCAGCGAGACGTCGGCGGCGTGCTGCGTCTTCTCGACCTCCTCGCGGCGGCCATGCTCGTAGACCGCAAGCGCCGCCTTGATGCTCGGCGCCTTCTCCATGGCATCCGCCAGCGCGATCGCGTCTTCCATCGCGAGCTTGGTGCCGGAGCCGATCGAGAAATGCGCGCTCGCCTTGGCATCGCCGAGCAGGACCATATTGTCCTTGACCCACCGCTTGCTGCGGATCATCGGGAAATTGCGCCACATCGAGCGGTTGGTGAGCAGCTTGTGTCCGTCGAGGAACCAACCAAAAATCTCGGCCATCCGCGCGGCGGACTGGGTCTCACTCAGCCCCGTCAGCCCCGCCCGATCGAACGTCTCGGGATCGGTCTCGAATATCCAGGTCGAGTGTCCGGCCTCATATTGGTACGCGTGGGCGATGAACGGTCCCCACTCGGTCTCCTGGAAGATGAAGGTGAACGCGTCGAGCGGCCTGGTCGAGCCCATCCAGGCGAACTTGTTGGAGCGAACATCCACCTCGGGCTGGAAGTAATCGACATATTTCTCGCGGAAGCGGCTGTTGATACCGTCCGCGAGCAGGATGAGATCGGCATCGGCGAAGCGGGACTCGTCATCGATGTCCACTTCGAAATGCAGGGCGACACCGAGCTCACGTGCCCGCTCCTGGAGGATCAGGAGCAGTTTTTGTCGCGAGCATCCGCAAAAGCCATTGCCACCTACCCGATGCACCGTGCCGCGGAAGTGCACGGCGATGTCATCCCAATAAGCGAACTCCTGCGTGATGCGGCGGTAGCTCGGAAGATCGTGCTTTTCAAAATTGTCCAGCGTGGCATCGGAAAATACCACGCCGAAGCCGAAGGTGTCGTCGGCGCGGTTGCGCTCATACACGGTGATGTCGGCGGTCGGCCGCTGCTTCCTGAGCAGAATGGCTGCGTAGAGACCCGCAGGTCCGCCACCGATGATCGCGACTTTCATGGGAGCCTCGCCAATTGACCCGGCGGAAATTATTTTAACCCTAAAATAATTCCGCGCAAGTCCCCGTTGCGGGCCGTCACGCAGGAAAGGCCGCTCAGTCGCCCCTGAAGACCGGCTTGACCTTGTTGGCGAACGCCTCGAAAGCCCGCTCGAAATCCGCCGTCGTCATGCACAGCGCCTGGGCAACGGCCTCCGCCTCGATCGCCTCTTCCACCGACATCGCCCATTCCATCGCCAGCATGCGCTTGGTCATGGTGTTGCCAAAGGTCGGTCCGTCCGCGACCTGCTTGGCCAGCAGCTGCGCCTGGGGCAGCACCTGCTCTGGCGTGACGATGCGGCTGAAGAAGCCCCAGCGCTCACCCTCCTCGGCGGTCATGAACCGACCGGTGTAGAGCAGCTCGGAGGCGCGGGACTGTCCGATGATCCGCGGCAGGATCGCGCAGGCGCCCATGTCGCAGCCGCCAAGTCCGACCTTGTTGAACAGGAACGCGACCTTGGCGCCGCTCGCCGCGAGGCGCATGTCCGATGCCATCGCGATGATCGCGCCGGCGCCGGCGCAGATGCCCTCAACCGCGGCGACAATGGGTTGAGGGCAGCCCCGCATCGCTTTGACGAGGTCGCCGGTCATCCGCGTGAAGGCGGTCAGCCCCTTGGTGTCCATCTTCACGAGCGGGCCGATGATCTCGAAAACGTCGCCGCCGGACGAGAAATTGCCCCCAGCGCCGGTGACGACGATCGCCTTCACCGCATCATCGAAAGCGCAGGCGCGGAAGAAATCCGTCAGTTCCCGATAGCTCTCGAAGGTCAGGGGATTCTTCCGCTCGGGACGATTGAGCGTCACGGTGGCAACACCGTCGACAACAGCTAGCAGAAAGTGCTGCGGCGAATATTCCGCGAGCGGCACCGTCACGGGATTGGCTGGTCTGCTCATGCGATCTCCTTAAGCTCGTTGTTCCGCGCTTGCGCCAAGCACGTTAGATCTCGCCGCCGGCAACGGCGATCGCCTGACCCGTGATCGCACCAGCGCCCTCACCGCACAGCCAAAGTACGGCATCCGCCACTTCTTGAGGCGTGATCAGTCGTCCCTGCGGATTGTGCTTCGCGAGCTCGCCGATCGCCTGCTCGCGGCTCCTGCCGGTCTTCTTCATGATATTCTCGATGCTGCCGGCGACGAGATCGGTATCGGTGAAACCCGGACAGACCGCGTTCACGGTCACATTGCTTCCGGCCATCTCGAGCGCGAGCGAACGGACGAGACCAACCACGGCGTGCTTGGCGGCCGTGTACGCGCTGACATAAGCATAACCCTTGAGCCCGGCGGTCGATGCAATCGCGACGATGCGGCCATAGGGACGATCCTTCATCCCCGGCAGCACGCCGCGGACAGCATGGACCACCCCCATGAAATTGACGTCCATCATGCGCGCGAACAGAGCACTGTCCGATTTCGAAAACGGCGCGGATTCGGCGCTGCCCGCATTGGCGATCAGGATATCGATCGGCTTTCGCGCGTGCGCCTCAGTAATGGCGGCTTTCAACGACACCTCGTCCGAGACATCGGCAACGGCCACAAAGTGCGCGGCCCCCGCGCTGACCGCCTCTTCGAGAGTAGCGGCGTTCCGGCCGAGCACCGTCACGGTCGCACCTGCCCCGACAAGAGAGGCTGCGATGGCGCGGCCGATGCCCCGGCCGCCGCCGGTCACGAGCGCGTGCGGCGAGTGCGGCAATCCGGACATGCGCTGACTCCTTGGCTCTGCTGATCGTTCCTCGATATATTTTAACCTTCAAGTTTTTGCAACGAAAGTGCCGATCAGCCCGCGAACGCCATCGCACGAGACACCGGCCCGAAAATTGCTTTAAGTATAAAATTATCGCTTCCCATCCCCCACAGGCCTGTTAGCATCAAAGAGCCAAGCCAAAGGATGTCGCGTGTCGCAGCCTTCGCCAATGATAACAAACGACGGACGCTTCGCCTATGAAGCCGCGGGCGATCCGGGCGCGACACCCCTGATTTTCCTGCATGGCATTGGCGGCGCGGCACGGGCCTGGCGGCAGCAGGTAGCCAGATTCAGCAACCAATTCCGCGCGATTGCATGGGACATGCCGGGCTACGGCGGATCGGCGCCGCTCGCCAGCGTCAGCATCGCGGCCCTGGCCGATGCGCTCCAGCAATTCATCGAGCAGCTTGGTGCGACCAGGCCAATTCTGGTCGGCCATTCGATCGGCGGCATGATCGTCCAAAAGTGGCTTGCGCAATCTTCGAAACTGGCGCGCGCCGTCGTCCTCGCGCAGACCAGCCCCGCCTTCGGCAAGGCCGATGGCGACTGGCAGAAATCGTTCATCGCGGCGCGGCTTGGGCCGCTCGATCGCGGCGAGACGATGAAATCGCTGGCGCCTTCGCTCGTGAGGGAACTCGTCGGCGACGATCCTGATCCTAAGGGAATGGAGCTTGCGCGCGAGTGCATGGGCAGCGTGCCCGAGGCAAGTTATCGCGCCATGATGCTTGCTTTGATCGGGTTCGATCAGCGCAACTCACTCAAGGACATTTCCATCCCGACGCTGTTGCTGTCCGGTTCGAAGGACAACAATGCGCCTGCGCCTATGATGGCGAAGACAGCAACATTCATTCCCTCGGCCGAATATGTCGAGCTGACCGGCGCCGGCCACCTCGCCAACCTTGAACGCCCTGATGCCTTTGACGAGGCCCTCGGCCGGTTCCTGAACTCCGTTGCGACCAAATAGGGTGACTGCGCAATGACCATGCAAGTCAGCAAGAACATCGGCGCAACCGATAAGGTCGCGCTGGATGCTCCGATCTTCGATCCCGTCGCATTCCGCCTGAGCGACGAGCAGGCCGGCATCATCGCGCGCGCCCGCGAGATCGGCCAGAGCGTGTTCGCCGGTCGCGCCGCGACTTACGATCGCGAGGCGATCTTCCCGACCGAGAATTATCGCGACCTGCATCGCGTCGGCCTGCTCGGCATCGCGGTCCCCAAGAAGCATGGCGGGCTCGGCGCGACCTATCAAACTTACGCGCTGGCGGCAGCCGAAATTGGCCGCTATTGCGGCGCGACCGCGCTCACCTGGAACATGCACGTCTGCTCGACCCTGTGGTCGGGGCCGCTCGCCGACGATCTCGACATGGACGCGAAGACACGCGCGGAGCACGAACGGCGGCGCGCGGTCCATTACAAGCGCATCGTCGAGGACGGCGCGATCTACTCGCAGCCCTTCTCCGAGGGGGGTGCGGCTGCGGCCGGCGGCGTCGCCTTCGGCACGGAGGCAAAACCCGTGGAGGGCGGCTGGATCGTCAACGGCAAGAAGATCTTTGCGTCGCTTTCCGGTCACGCCGACTATTACGGCGTGCTCTGCACGGAGATCGAGAGCGGTGAGAAGGCCTCGCGCCGCAACACCCTTTATCTCGCCATCCCCGCGAAATCGGAAGGCGTCTCGGTCGTCGGCGACTGGGATCCGCTCGGCATGCGCGGGACGATCTCGCGGACGCTGCTATTCAAGGACGTGTTCGTGCCGGAAGATTCGGCGCTGATGCCGCGCGGCGTCTACTTCCAGGCCGCGATGCGCTGGCCGCACATGTTCCTGACGCTGTCGCCGACCTATATGGGCCTGGCGCAAGCCGCCTATGATTTCACCGTGCGCTATCTTCGCGGCGAGGTGCCGGGCATGCCGCCGGTGAAGCGCCGGATGTACCCGACCAAGCAGATCGCGGTCGCGCAGATGCAAATCAAACTTGAGCAGATCAAGGCGATCTGGTTCCAGGCCGTCACCGAGGCCCGCGCCAATCCAAGCAAGGAGCAGGCGCTGCGCGCCTATGCCGCACAATATTCGGTGATGGAGGGCGCCAATGAGCTCGCGGCCCTCGCGATCCGCACCTGCGGGGGGCAGGCCATGCTCCGCTCGCTGCCGCTGGAGCGCATCTATCGCGACAGCCGCTGCGGCTCGCTGATGCTGCCCTGGACCGCCGAGCTCTGCCTCGACCGCATCGGACGCGAGGCGCTGTACGAGGCCGGTGAAACGGACGACTGACGGTGGACCTCTGCAGTCTGATCGATCGCAACGCGGCGTTCGCGCCAGACAAGACGGCCATTGCCTTCGAAGGGGCGCGGTTGAGCTATTCGGCGTTCGCCGCCCGTATCGAGCGGACAGCCACGGCGTTGAAGCAGGAGCTCGGAGTTGGTCGGGGCGACCGCGTCGCGATCCTGAGCCTGAACCGGCCGGATTATCTGGTTCTGCTCTACGCCTGCGCGCGACTCGGCGCGATGCTGGTGCCGCTGAACTGGCGATTGGCCGTCGCCGAGCAGCTCTTCATTCTGACCGATGCGGGCGCCAAGGTGCTGGTGCTTGAGCAGGCGTTTGAAGGAGTTCTTCCCGAGACTGCGCCAGGGACTGCTGTCGTCGGCCTCGATTTCGAGCCGCCGCACGGCAAGACATTCGAAAACCTGCTGACGCGCAGCACGGGCACCGGCCCGAACCCGCACACCGATCTGTCCTGCCCGCTCCTCATTGTCTACACGTCAGGAACGACCGGACGGCCCAAAGGCGCAGTGCTGCGGCAGGAAGCGTTGTTCTGGAACGGCGTCATGAGCCAGCACATGCACAACATGACGTCAGACGATCACGTGCTGACGGTGCTGCCGTTCTTCCATGTCGGCGGCCTCAACATCCAGACCACGCCTGCACTTCAGCTTGGCGCGACCGTCACGATCCACGCTCGCTTTACGCCGGAGACGGCACTTGCCGCCATCGAACGGGAACGGCCGACACTGACGGTGATGGTGCCGGCGATCATCCAGGCTGTCAGCGAGCATCCCTCCTGGGCCACGACCAATCTTTCTTCGCTCAAAGCCGTCGCGACCGGCTCGACCATCGTTCCACCGCACCTGGTCGACCGCTTCGTGGCGCGCGATGTTCCGGTGCTTCAGGTCTATGGTTCGACGGAAACCTGTCCCATCGCGATCTACACCCGGCTTGGCGGCGATCTCTCGCGCGCGGGATCGACCGGACTTGCCGGCCTGTGCTGCGAAGCGAAGGTGATCGATCAGGCCGGCAACGAGGTCCCTGCGGGTACGCCGGGCGAAATCGCCGTGCGCGGGCCCAACGTGTTCTTCGAATATTGGGGAAATGCGGATGCCACACGCGATGCGTTGCACGACGGTTGGTATCGCACCGGCGATATCGGCTTGTGCGACGCCGACGGCTATTTCTGGGTTCGCGACCGCAAGAAGAACATGATCATTTCCGGCGGCGAGAACATCTATCCGGCTGAGGTCGAACGCGTCCTGCTCGAACATCCCGATGTCAGCGAATGCGCCGTGATCGGCCGGCCGGACCCGCGCTGGGACGAGGTGCCGATCGCCTATGTCATCGGGCGGTCCGGCTGCCGGCTCGAAGCGGAGGAGCTGAGAGCGCATCTTCAGACGCAGCTCGCCCGTTACAAGGTTCCGCGCGACATCGTCTTCGTCACGGACCTGCCACGCACGGCGCTGGGCAAGGTCCAGCATTTCCTGCTGAAGCAGCTTGATGCGCAATCACGCGCGCAAGGAGAAGCATCTTGAAGATTGCAGTTCTGGGAGGGGGAAACGGCTCTTTCGCGGCCGCAGGCGATTTTGGGCTCTCAGGCCATGAAGTCCGGCTCTGGCGCCGCGACGCGGATCAGGTGGCAGCGCACCGCACCGCCGGTTCGCGCATCCTGGTGAAGGATCATAATGGCCGTCACGACGTGAAGCTGGGGCTCGTCACGACCGACATCGCCGCAGCCATCGACGGCACAGAGCTGATCGTGTGCCCTGCCCCTGCCTTTGCACAGCCGGACATTGCTCGACTGCTGGCCCCGCATTTGCGGGACGGACAAGTCGTATTTCTGCCGCCAGCGACATTCGGCTCGATGATCTTCGCCCAGGCTGCGAGGGATGCTGGCAACCATGCGAAAGCGAGCTTTGCCGAAACCGGCACACTGCCTTGGCTCACCCGCAAGCACGGTCCGTTCGAGGTCGCGATCACCATCCGCGCCAAGCGACTGCCGGTCGGTGTTTTCCCGCTCGCCCAAGCATCGCATGCGCTCGCAGTGATCGGGCGCGCTTTCCCCGATGCAATTGAGCCCTGCGGAGACGCACTGTCCGGCGCACTGATGAATGCAGGCCCGATCATCCATCCACCGCTGATCGTAATGAACGCGGGCCCGATCGAACATTTCGAGCGGTGGGACATCCACAAGGAAGGAACGCAGGCCGCGATCCGGCGGGTCACCGACGCCCTCGACGCCGAACGAATCGCCGTGCGCGAGGCGCTTGGATACGGCGCGCCACATTTTCCGCTCGCTCACCATTACGCCAAGGACGGCGAGATCTGGATGTACGGCCGCGGCTCGCATGACCGGCTAACTGATTCCGGCGACTGGCGCGAGCGAATCGTGCTGAACGACCACCGTTACATGCGTGAGGACCTGCGGCTTGGGCTATCGCTGCTGGTCTCCGTCGCAGGTCTGGCGGGTGTCCGCACTCCACTCGCCAAAGCTTTCCTGGCCATCGGCGGCGCTATCTGCGGCGAGGATTTCGCACAAGGCGACCGAACGCTCGAGACCCTGGGGCTCAGCAATCTCGCCAAGGCCGAACTGCAGATACTTCTTCGCGAAGGATTTTGACCGATGACCAGCCGAGCCAACATTGCCTGTCTCGGCGCCGGCCGCATGGGCCGCGGCATCGCCGTCGCGTTCGCCTACGCGGGGCATATGGTCACGATGATCGACATCAAGGCCCGTTCAGCGGAGGACTTCGCCAAGCTGGAGGCGGACGCGCTCGGCGAAGTCAGGAAGACCTTTGCCAGTCTGTCGAAGCTGGGGCTGTTGACCGAAGCGGACGTCGACCCGCTCATCGCACGGGTCTCGGTGGTACCCGCGAGCCAGAGCGGCGCAGCGCTTTCCGAAGCCGGAATGGTCTTCGAGGGCGTTCCCGAAGTCGTTGAGCTCAAGCGCGAGGTGCTGGGAGCGGCCTCAAAACAAGTCGGCCTCGATACGATCATCGCTTCGACGACGTCGACCATTCTCGTCGACGATCTCTCCGGCGCGATCGAAAATCCTCGCCGCTTCCTCAACGTGCACTGGCTCAATCCGGCCTATCTGATCCCGCTGGTCGAAGTTTCACCCGGCAAAGCCACCGATCCCGCTATCATCGACGAGGTCAAGGCGCTGCTCGAAGGCATTGGCAAGGTACCCGTGGTCTGCGCGGCGACGCCCGGCTTCATCGTCCCGCGCATCCAGGCGCTCGCAATGAACGAGGCCGCGCGCATGGTCCAGGAAGGCGTCGCAAGCGCCGAGGAGATCGACAAGGCGATCCGCTACGGCTTCGGCTTCCGCTATGCCGTGCTCGGACTGCTCGAGTTCATCGACTGGGGAGGCGGCGACATTTTGTACTATGCAAGCCGGTATCTCGAAGGCGCACTTGGCAGCGACCGCTATCGCGCGCCCGACGTCATTTCCCGCAATATGCATGAAGGCCGGATCGGCTTGCGAACGGGCGCCGGCTTCCTCGATTATTCCGGCATGGACGTGGATGCCTATCGCGTGAAGCGGCTTCAGGCCATGGTCGACCTCCTCCGGCATTTCGACCTGGCGCGCCCGCCGATCCTCGATCGCAGCTAGCCGAAGACGTCCTGCAGCACGCCTTCGCGAACGACCGCGACGCCATCGAGTTCGATCGTCGTTCCCATCATCGGCAGATCGAAATGGCCTGCGGTGTAGCGGCCGGCAAATTCGTTCGCGCCGGTCGAAAACAGGAAATTGCCGGACACAGCGCGAATTTCCGTCCCGTTGGTGTCGCGCTGGTCATACATCGAAAGGGCTTCGTAGCGGGCTCCCGGATTCATGCCGAAACCAACATGCGAGACCGCATAGGCCTCGCGATCGCCCCACGCCGCGAGATAGGCGCGCATCATCGCGGCATCCGTGCCCTCGCCTTCCAGCGCCACGACGTAATCGTCCTTCAACGTCATCTTCACGGGGGATGTCAGGTAACGCTTGAAAGTCAGATTGATGTCGCCCGGCGCCATCACCAGTGTGCCGTTGATCGTCCCGCTCTTGGGGAAGCTGACGACGATGCCGCCCGGCCAGTGCGCCAGCGTGCCGGGCTTGTCGGTCCAGCCCCAGACGCCGACCGTGGACGCACCGGCCATGTCCACGTCGAGTGCTGTGCCGGCCTTCGAGGTAACCCGCATCTGCTTGGTCCCACGCAGCATCTTGGCAGCCGCGCGAACGCGCTTCTCAAGCGCCGAATCCGGCACCATCCGCTCCAGTGCCTCCGGATGCTCGTTGGAGATCACCAGAATCCGTGCGCCGGCCTTGAGGATCTCGGGCGTCTCCACGGCATGCATCAGACCTTCGATGGTGCAATCCACCACAAAGCCGGCCTGCTGGAGTGCAGTGATAACCGGACCAAGCTTTTGGATCGCCTCGCTCGCTCCCGTTGAGCGAACCGGCACGATATTCCGGTTACGCGGCGTCGGCATCACCACATGGAACGGCCGCGCTCCCATGCGCAGCAGCGCGAGCTCTGCCAGATGCACATTCAGCGCGCGCGACTGGGTTTCCGAGAGGATCGCTGCGGTATCGCCGGCCTTGACGGCGCAACGCTCAAAGATTTCGCAAAACGCGTCGATCCATTTTGCCTCGATGCGATCAGCCAGCATGGTTCACTCCCGGTCTGGTTTCTCGTTCAGTCAGATCACGCTTCGGGGAAGCCCCGCAAAAGATACGATCGCAGGGCGCCCAGCAAGCCGTTCAGGATCAACCCCAGCAGCGAGATCGTGATCAGCGGTACGAACATGTCAACGGCCTGAAAGGTTCGGGCCGCCGTCACCAGCACATGCCCCAACCCGTCCGTCGACGTGATCATCTCGGCCAGAAACACCACGATGCAGGAAATGACAAGGCCGATCCGGCAGCCGGTCAGGATCGAGGGCATCGCCGCCGGCAAGACCACCTTGAACAAGATTTCATAGCGCGGCGTTCCCGCCGCCATTGCCGACCAGATCAACTTCTGCTCGACGACCGATGCGCCGTAATAGGTGGACAGCAGAATGGGAAAGAGAGCGTCCGCCGCCACCAGCGTGATCTTCGATCCGTGACCGAAGCCGAGCAGAAGCAGCAGCGCCGGATAGAGTGCGACTTTGGGCAACGGCGCCAACACGCGCACGATCGGCCGAACCACTGCATTGATCGCGGGACTGGCGGCAGCGGCGATGCCGATGCTGACGCCGAGCACGACCGCAATCGCGAAGCCGGCAAACAGCCGGATCAGGGTCGCCGCGATCTCCTGCTGAAACGTCCACGTCACGAGTTGCTGGAGCAACCTGCTGAAGACATATCCCGGCGGCGGCAACAAGACCGCAGGCGCGAAGCCGAATGACACGAGGCCCTGCCACAGAGCGATCACCAGCGCAATTGGCGCGAGCCCAAGAACGACGTTTGCTGAGAGAGGACGCGATGTCATGAGAAGCTCAGCGGCATGTCGAACTGAGGTTCGGACCAGCGCACCAGCCGTGCGCGGACCCGCTCGAAAATCGCATCGAGACAAATTCCCATCGCCCCCACGATGATGATCATTGCGAAGACGGTGTCGTATTGGCCCATGTCCAGCGCATTGAACAGGATATTCCCGGCGCCGGACTGGCGGGCGATCATCTCGCTGGTGATCATCGTGATCAGCGCCAGCACCAGACCTGTGCGACATCCAGTCAGGATCTCCGGCAGCGCCGCCGGCAGCACGATCCGCAGCAGCCGTTGCAGCGGCGAAAGTCCCATCGCGGCGCCCGACCACAGCATCTTCTCTTCGACGGCTTGGGCTCCCTCAAAGCTGTGATAGATCACGGGGAGGCTGACGCCGAGGAAGATCACCAGCGTCTTCGTGATGTCGCCGACGCCCAGCCAAAGCATGATGATCGGCATCAGCGCCGCTTTCGGCACCGGATAGATCACCATCAGAAGCGGGTTGAAGAAGGCCGCGACGGCGCGACTACGCCCCATCAACAGACCCAGCGGAATCGAAACGATCACGGCTACGCCGAACCCGATCGCCATGCGACGAAGCGAGGCCAGGATATTGATCAGGGACTCCTTGTCGCCAAGAATGTCCGGGATCGCGCGGATCGCTTCGATCGCAGTTGGAAAGCTGTCATTCTTCAGCACGAGCGACGCAACCTGCCACACTGCCAGTAATCCGATGCAGGCCAACACCGGGGCAGCCCGTCTGGTCAAGGCAGCCGGCGATATCATGAAGCAGGCCCGGCTTCGTCGCTCTCGTCGAACATGCGCTCGATATCGACGACGTATTTTTGGTAGCGCGGATCGAGCAACAGTTCGTTCCGGCGGCGCGGCCGCGGAAGATCGATGTCGATGACCTGTCGAATGCGACCGGGTGAGTTCGACATCATCACGACCTTGTCCGACAGGAAGACGGCCTCGTCGACCGCGTGGGTGACGAACAACACCGTCTTGCGGTCACGCTCCCAGATATTCAACAGGTCGTTCTGCAGACGTGTCCGGGTATGGGCGTCCAACGCGCCGAACGGCTCGTCCATCAGCAGGACCTCGGGATGATAGGCTAGCGTCCGGGCGAGCGCCACGCGCTGCTTCATACCGCCCGATAGCTCCTTGGGATAGAAGTTCTCGTAGCCTTTGAGGCCGACCATCTCGATCAAGGCCCGGCTCTGCGCTTCTGCCTCAACCGCCCGCACCGCTTGCTGTCGGGGGCCGTACATCACATTGCCCAGCACGGTCTTCCACGGAAACAGTGCGAATTCCTGAAACACCGGTCCGCGATCCGGCCCCGGTCCCGTGATTGCCTGCCCCTTTATCTTCGCCGCGCCACTGGTCGGGCTGACAAAACCGCCAACGATGTAAAGCAGGGTCGACTTACCGCAGCCGGACGGGCCAAGGATGGAGACGAAGGCTCCCTCATCGATCGTCAGCGAGATGTCGGATAGCGCCAAATGATCCTTGCGCGCCGAAGTCTGAAAGACCTGCGAGACGCGGTCGATCTCGATGATCGCAGAAGCCGGCTTTTGTGACGTCAGCGGTCTCACCCATTCGTTCGATCTCGAAGGCATTACCTTCATCACGTCTCTCGTCTCACTCGCGCGCGAACATTGGTCAAGGAACCTGCTGAACGTCTTCCATCAGCGGCACGAGCTTAGCAAGAAACCTGCCAGACAGGGTACGGCGCGTCATTCGAACCAGGGCCATTCCGCCGGGCCTTCATGCGTGACGGCTCCGCCCGGCGCCTGGCCAACCAGTCGCGCGTACTTTGCGAGCGCACCCGCGCGGTGACGCGGCGGGCGTTGCTTCCAATCGCGCCGTCGCGCCGTGAGTTCCTGCTCGTCGACCAGCATATCCATCCGCCTGTTTGCGGCATCGATCCGGATCCTGTCGCCGTCGCGAACAAGCGCCAGCGGGCCGCCCACAAATGCTTCAGGCGACACGTAGCCGATACACATGCCGCGGGTCGCGCCGGAGAACCGGCCATCGGTGATCAGGGCGACCTTTTCGCCCATGCCCTGCCCATAGATCAGCGCGGTGACGCCGAGCATCTCGCGCATGCCGGGACCGCCCACCGGCCCCTCATTGCGGATCACGAGAACCTCGCCTGCCTTGTAGCTGCGGTCACGAACTGCTTTGACACACGCTTCCTCATCTTCGAAGACGCGTGCAACGCCCTCGAAGGACTGGCTCTTCAAACCCGCGACCTTGATCACCGCACCGTCCGGACAAAGATTGCCCTTCAGAACTGCCACGCCACCGTCGGGCATGATCGGCGCACGAGACGCGTAAACAACCTCGCCGTCGGGCGCGTTAGCCGCGCCATATTCTTCAGCAAGCGCGCGGCCCGTGATGGTGATGCAGCTGCCATCGATGTGGCCACTTTGAATCAGCTCACGGATCACGACGGCAGCACCGCCGACATCGTAGACGTCCTTTGCGGTATATTTGCCGCCCGGCCGCAGGTTCCCGATCAGCGGCGTCCTGGCAAAAACCTCGCCGACGTCATCGATCGTGAACGCAATGCCGGCCTCGTTCGCGATTGCCGGCAGATGCAGCGCGGCGTTGGTCGAGCCGCCGGTCGCGGCAACGATCGCCGCGCCGTTCTCCAGGGATTTCCGCGTCACGATGTCGCGCGGCAGCGGTCCGCCACGTTCCAGCATCTCCATTACCAGCCGCCCGGCGCGGCGCGAGATCTGCGCACGTTCGGCATAGACACCGGGCACCATCGAGACGTTGGGAATGGTGAGACCCATCGCCTCCGACACCATCCCCATCGTGTTCGCGGTGAACTGGCCGGCGCAGGCGCCAATGGTCGGTAGGCAGGCGCGCTCGATCCGCTCGAGCGTGGCGCCGTCGATCTCACCGGTCATGAAGCTGCCGACAGCTTCATAGGAGTCAAGCACCGTGAGAGTCCGTCCGTCCACTCGGCCCGGCAGCGAACTGCCGCCGTAGATGAAAATGGACGGCACGTTGCAACGAACCATGCCCATCATCACGCCGGGAAGCGTCTTGTCGCATCCGCCGTACCCGATCAACGCGTCATAGGCGAGACCATGAACGACGGCTTCGATCGAATCGGCAATCAGCTCGCGCGAAAAGAGAGAAAACTTCATCCCCTCGTGATTCATGCTGATGCCGTCGGAGACCGAAACAGTCGAGAATTCGCGCGGCGTGCCGCCAGCCTCCTCGATTCCCGTCTTGGCCGCGGCCACCTGGAAGTCGTGGGTCATATTACAGGGCGTCTGCTCGCCCTTCATGCTGACGACGCCCACCATCGGCTTGGCGATCGCAGCGTCGTCGAGCCCCATTGCGCGCATGAAAGCGCGGTGCGGGGCCCGGTCGAGGCCGTCAGTCGTGACCCGTGATCGCAACTTCTTCATACGCGCATCTTCTTCATGCAACGTCCCGGATGATCCGGGACGCCGCGATCTCCTCGGTCGATAGTTCGCCCCGCGCCTATTCCAGCGGCGCGACGATCGTCGCGTGCTTGAACTGCGTGGCATCCAGCTTCGGCAGCATTCCGGTCTCCGCGTAGATGTCCAGCATCTTCTGGATCGCGGGGAAGTTCGGCGCGGCGCCTGGATCCCGGCCGAAATCGTTGTCCTTGAGCAGATAAGTCTCGAGCACCGGAATAGGCGCCTTCAGAACCTCATTAACGACCTTTAGCGTCTCTTCGCGGTTGGCCAGCGCTTTCTTCATACCCGAGGTAATGTCACGCACGTAGGCCTTCACCAAGTCGGGGTTCTTGTCGACGAAATCCGCACGGCAGGCTTCCAAGATGTGCACGATGTTCGGCATCGCCTGCGACAACGAGAACAGCTTTCTTGTGCCACCCTTCGCCTCCGCACGTGCCGCAAACGGCTGGTTCATGTTGACCGCGTCGACACGGCCCTGGCGTAGCGCGTCTTCGGAGACGGCAAAGCCGACCTCGACCAGCTTGATGTCCTTGGCCGGATCGACGCCATTCTGCTTGAGCAGCAGGTTGAAGGGACCTTGCGTACCGCCGCCGATCACGGAAATGCCGACCGTCTTGCCCTTGAGATCGGCGATCGTCTTGATCGGCGAGTCATCCATCACCGCCCAATAGACCGAGAAACCGCCGGGCTTCTCGAAGACGTGCTGCGCCACGATGTAGGCCTTGAGATTGCCGCCGACCACACCGTTGGCCAGCGACAGCGGCGCCTGCGTCGCGCAATCCAAGGCGCCGGCCGCGAGTGCCTGCGTCATCGGCGCTGTGCCCTGAAATTGGGTCCATTCGATGTTGTAGGCCTTGCCGATATTGGGAAACTCAGCCGGCCTGCGCATCATCCAGTACTTGGATTCCTCGGCCGGGATCGTCCAGCCGACACGGATGGTCTGCTGTGCCCATGACGGGCCTGCCCCGGCGCTCGCGACCGCCGCCGCCCCCAAAGCCAGGATCCACTTCGAAACGGTTCGCATCGTGCCCACTCCGCTGCTCCGGCGCCGACCGGCGCCGCCCAACCCGACCACCTCAAATGTTTCATGGTTCAAACAATCAGGCAAGCCATGCGAGCCGGACGGTTTCGCTGTCGGACCTGCAATGTATGGTAAGGCGGCATTTGCGCTGCGACAGAAGGAGGCAACCTATGGCTGATGCGAGCAAGACAATCGCGCAGGGCGTCGAGAGGCTGGGCTATATCGGCCTTGGACTGATGGGAACGCCGATGACCCGGCGCCTGCTCAAGGCCGGCCATCAGGTATCTGTCTGGAATCGTTCGGAGGGCAAGGTAGCTCCGCTCGTCGCGGCCGGCGCCAAGCACGCAGCCACGCCTCGTGACCTGTTGGCGAACGCGGATATCGTCTTCATGTGCGTGACGGATGCCGCTGCCGTCGAAGAGGTGATCTTCGGGCTCGAGGGTCTTGCAGCGGCTCCCGGCGCAGGCAAGCTCGTAGTCGACTTCTCGTCGATCCATCCCGACGCCGCGCGCGATCTTGCAGCGCGGCTGAAACTCGCGAATGGCGCGGGTTGGATAGATGCGCCGGTGTCCGGCGGCACCAAGGGCGCAGAGGACGGCACGCTTGCCATCATGGCCGGCGGAGACGCTGCTGAGATCGAGCGGGCACGGCCCTATGTGCTGCCCATGGCACGCAGGTTCACCCACATGGGCCCTACCGGTGCGGGCCAAACCACAAAACTCTGCAACCAGGTGATCGTCGGATGCGCGATGGCTGTTCTGGCGGAAGCAACGCGCCTTGCCTCGAATGCAGGGATTGACGCAGGTCGGCTTCCCGAGGCGCTTGCTGGCGGCTTTGCGGATTCGATCCCGCTTCAGCTCTTCGTGCCGCGCATGGTCCAGGGCATCCACTCGCCGCCGCTCGGCCACATCGCGACGATGCTCAAGGATCTCGACACGGTCGCCGATGTCGCCCAGGCGACGTCAACGCCGGTGCCGATGGCGAGCCTCGCGGGACAGATTTTCAGGCTGGCCAAGGCTGCACGCGGCGCGGACGCGGACGCTTTGGAAATCTACAAGCTCTCGGCCACGGACCGCTGAGCCCGACGAGCGTCCTTGAATCGCCTTATGGCGACTTCTTGCGCTCATCATCAGCCAGGAACCGGCCATACGCCCCGCGCGCAAACAGCAGCGGCTCCTTGGCACTGTAGGCATAGGCCTCGACCGCGCCGAGAAAGATCACGTGGTCACCGCCATAATAGCGATTGACCGATCGGCATTGAAAGTTGGCGACACTCTCGGCAAGTACCGGGGCGTCCCCGAGGCCTGGGGTCCAGTCGACCCCGGCGAACTTGTCCTCGGACGATTTTGCAAACTTGTTCGCAAGCGCCTGCTGTGAAGTGCCGAGTATGTGAACGGCGAAATGGCTGGCGTTCTGAAACACGGGGAGGCTTGAGGAATAGATACCGAGGCTCCAGAGGACCAGGGGAGGATTCAGGGAGACCGATGCAAACGAATTGCAGGTGATGCCATAGGGCTTTCCGTCAGGGGCCATGGCGGTGATGATCGTTACGCCGGTTCCATATGTACCGAGCGCATTGCGAAAATCGCGGGGATCGATCGGCGAGCTGTCGCTCGCGAGCTCATTGGCGGGATCGGGAGCAGCCGGCTGCTTCGGCAGATCATTCATCGACCGGCCTCACAGCGTGAGATTTTCGGACGGCAGGCCAAGCGCCACGCGCCCATAATTGGTTCCGGCCGCATCAAAATTGAATGCGAGGTGCGAGTTGATCGCGTGCGCATCGCGGAATTGCCGCTGCAGCACGCCCGTCGTGAACAAGCCGCGCGCGCCGCTCGCGGCAAACAACATCGAGACAGCTTCGGTGCACAGATTGACTGAGAAAGCCCCGTCGCGCCGGTACCTGGTCTTGCTGGCCATGTTTGGAACATGACCACGTCGCGCGTCGTCCATGGCGTCAATGCAGGCCGAACGCATGATAAGGCGCGCAGCATCGATCTTGGCCGAAGCCTCCGCGATCTTGATCTGCGTGCTTTGAAAATCGCTGAGCTTGGCACGGTTGTAAGTCGATAGGCGATGACGCGCGACTTCCGCATAGTCGTCGAGGCACGCTTGCGCATTACCGAGCGCAACGCCGGACAGGACGTAGGGAAACAGCGAAAACACGGGTAGCGTATACGACGGATTGGGATTGACCCTGCTTCCGGGCGTCGGGCCGCCGGCAAGCTCGCCGACGGCGACCGTCATATAGTCGGGCACAAAGGCATCCCTGACCTCGACGTCGCAGGAGCCCGTGCCGCGCAGCCCCGCGACATTCCAGGTGTCCAGCACCTTGTAGTCGCCTTTCGGCAGCAGAAAGATGCGATACTCGATCCCGTCTGCTTCGTCGTCAGAATAGACTACGCTTGCGAGCATGTTCCATTCGGAGGAGGCAACGCCCGAGGAGAACGGCCAGCTCCCGTGCAACCTGTAACCGCCCCCGACCTTCCTGGCGCGACCGGCCGGAAAAATGAACGAGGACGCAATCAGTGCATCCGGATCGCGGCCCCAGACAAGATCCTGCGCCTTCTGCTCGAACATGCCGAGCATCCAGTGATGGCTCGCCAGATTGGCGAAATTCCACGCCACTGATGCGTCGGCCCGCCCAAGCAGCTCAGCGCAGTCGACAAGGGCGACGTAGTCGAGCTCGGCGCCGCCAACGCGTTTCGGCTGGAGCATCCGGAATAGGCCCGCGTCGTGGAGATCCTTCTCGGTTTCCGGGGGCAGATGCCGCAGTTCTTCGGTCCGCGCGGCACGCTCTCGGAGCCGCGGCACGAGCGCCCCGGCCTTCGCGGTCATTGCCGCGTAGGCGCTCTCGCCGGCTTCCGGCCCTCTGGGCTGGTCCATGCTCGGCTCTTGACCAGACGCCATTCGTGTCCCTCGCTTCGACATAGTTATGCGGCGGGAACTTCGCCAAATCAAGCCGAGGCAATGTCGACGGGCGGCGGCCGCCCCGAATCTTGGTTGCTCGAAAGGATTCGATGTCGCGAACGCCGGCGCCGCAACGGAGTGCCTGCAAGTCAGGCGATGCCTCGTCCTATGAAATCACCTGGCTCAAGCCGGCGGCGAAGGCTTGTCGGATCCAAAGACGCCCTTTTGCGTGAACTCCGAGATCCGGCGCTCGTCGTAACCAAGGATATCACGCAGAACGTCCTCGGTATGCTCGCCTAACAGGGGGGCGGCAACGGGATCGACCGGGCCGGTCAAGCTCATGGCAATCGGCGGCTCGATGTTGGGGACCCATTCCGCCGTAGGATGTGGAATCTGGCTCAAGCGATGGCGCTCCCGAGCCTCGGGTGCGTTAAACCCCTCTTCAACGGTCCGGAGGTAGCCGACAGGGATCTTCGCCAGCTTCATCTTTGCCATCCAGTTCTCGAGGGTATCGCTCGCGAAGACCTCGGCGATGGCTGCCCGCAAGAGCTCCTTGTTTTCGGAACGCGCTTTGCGCGACGCGAACTGCGGATCGGTGATCAGAGCGGGCCGGTTCAGCACCTCGACCACCAGCCGGCGATACAGTCTGTCGTTCGCACAAGCCATGTAAAGCGGCCCATCGGAGGCTTCATAGACACCGACAGTGGGGGAACCGCTCGGCGAATTGCCGAACCGGCCGGGGTTCTCACCGTTGATCAGATAGGCCATGCCGTAAAATCCGGTCATGCCCATAGCGACGTCGAACAGGGCGACCTCGACATGCTGCCCGCGGCCGAGCCGGTCTCGCGCCAATAGCGCCAGCAGAATGGCGTTGCAGGCGGACATGCCCGTCGCCATGTCCACGATCGGCGGGCCGGTACGAACCGCCGGCCCATCGGCGAACCCATTGAGCGACATGAAGCCGCTTTCCGCCTGCGTGATGGGATCGAAGCCGGGACGCGAAGCGAACGGTCCGGTGCGTCCGTAAGCGGAAATCGAGCAATAGACCAGCCGCGGGTTGATCGGCGCGACGGCCTCATAATCGAGGCCGAATTTCTTCATGACTCCGCCTGAAAAATTCTCCACGACCACATCAGCCCTGCGGATCAGATCCAGCGCGATCTGGCGGGCCTCCGGCACCGTCAGGTCGAGTGCGATACCTCGCTTGTTGCGGTTCAGGCTCAGATAAGCGGCGCTTTCGCCGCCGATTTCGGCGTGCTCATAGGCGCGCGTGTCGTCGCCGCCGTCCGGATTCTCGATCTTGATGACGCGCGCGCCGAAATCGGCAAGCGTCTGAGTGCAGGCCGGCCCCGCCACCACGCGCGTGAAATCAACGACCAGAAGGCCATCGAGCGCAGTAGGCGCGCCTGTCGTCCGCGACGGGCGTTCCGGCAATTGAGGCTTGGTGGGCATCGACGGCGCTCCCTTACATCGGCTTATGGTCGCCGAATTTCCTGCAAGACCAAACTTAAAGCCCGGCGCCTCCGACTTCGCAAGTGCCTCAGCCGCATCGCGTCAATACGCAAAAAGGGCCCCGCAGCCGTCAAGCTGCCGGGCCGTCGGACATTCCGGATGTACAAGGTCGCGCGACGTCCAGCGCTGGCCTTTTGACGTTGTAAAAGCTCGTTCCGCACGACGGGAAACCCTGCTCAGCGGAGCCCCTGTCGCCAATAAAGCGTATGCGCCCAGGCCCAGGGCGCCTCAGGCTCGAAGAGACGGTAATCCGCCTGGATGAAGTTATTCGCACTGGACTGTCCGTCGTGTCAGAGACGACGCTGTCCTAATGTGTCGGCGATGTCGTCGTCGGACGCGCGATGTCGTCGCCGTGGCGGCTCACTTTCCCAACACGGCCTTGACACCAAGCCAGACGGCCACAATCAGGCCGGAGACGATCACCGTAATCACGGCCTTGAAGGTGTAGCTCTGCGCCTGCTCCACGCTCTTTCGCCACCTCCGCAGTTGCTGGAAATCGGCCCTCAGTTCCTTCCGGTCATCATCTTCAATTCCAAAAGAAGCCAGCATCGACGCGACCGTCTTCAATACGATCGCGTCGATGCTGCCCTGCTGAAGTCTGTGCTGCTCGGCCAGCGTCTGGGACACAATCGCTCTGATTTCATCAACTGGCATCTTCATCGCTTGATGATCCTTGCAACATTCTCGAATCCACGCTTGGCGAAGTAAAAGCAGACGACGAGATTGGCCATGATTACCGCGAATCCCGCCAGAGGGTCCGTCATTCCGAGGCCGAAAATTTTGTCGAAGATCAGGAGTACCCAGCCGCGATCGAGGATCGCGTTGGCGGACGAGACGCGGGCGGCCGGCGTCGCGTCATCGCTGCGCATGACGCCGACGAGGACATTGATGGCTGTCCTGGTATGGCTGCGCGCGACCGAGCGGATCTCGGTCAGCGTCCGCGCCCTGACGTCTTCCGTCGCGCGAGCTCGCTTTCGATCTGCCCGCTCACGAAAACGTCTTCCACAGCACGATTGCAACCAGGCCCGCGAGCGCGAGCGATATCAGATAGGCTGTCATCATCTCTCCACGGAAGGAAAATACGCGGCAGATCGCGTGACGAAGCGCGATCGTTTCGGGCGCGAACCCTATCTCCGTGTCCGGAGACCGCAGCGGCGCGAGCAACGGACCCAGCGCCGCGGGCCGGCACGTTCGCGCGTGCACGGCCAGCAATGGTTCGGACGGCAGTGCGCCGATCGGCGCTCCCTTAACGTGGTCTAGCGAGTGCGTGGCCGGATGCGGGCACCGTCCGATCTCGAAATCGAGACGAAAAAACCCGCGGCGGGTGCTTCCGGCGCGGGTAAACCAAACTCGTCTCGATGATGTCATTCTTCCGGTCTTGCCCGACGTGTCAAACGAACGAATTCGCGTAGCGTGCGTTAGGCGATCAGGAGGACCGGTCATGACACAAAAGACGTCGCGAAATCTTCCGCGCCCAAAGCCGCGCATCGACAAGGAGCGCGACACGCAAGAGGCGATCATCGAAGACGCCAGCGAGACCGATGATAGGGACCGCGATCTCGTTCATGGCGATGGCGGCACCATCGACCTTCCTACGAAGCCCGGCGATTTGTCTAAGGACGATTAGACCGACCGTCGGACGACGCGCAGCTCGACGTTGCCATTCTGCCGGTGCTTTGCCCGACGCGTCGAACATCCCTCGTTCGACCACGCCGTCGCGGAACTTACGCGAAGAGCGGCGCGTTTTATTCCTTCGGTCGGAGGAACGTGCGTGCGATGAGCCATACTGTACTGGTTGTTGACGACGATCCCGGCGTCCTCGACGTCATCGTGGGCATGTTGGAAGATCTCGGCTGCGAGGTGATAAGCGTCCAAAGCGGCCCGGATGCGCTCGATCGGCTCAGGCAGAACGAGAGCATCTCCATCCTCGTCACGGACATCAATATGCCAGGCATGGATGGTCACGAACTGGCCGAACTGGCGAAGCGGCTACGCCCGGAATTGAAGATCCTGCAATTATCGGGGCGCGAACCGCGGCGCGGGGGCCTGCCAATGATCAGGAAACCGTTTTCGTTCGAGGAACTCGCCGACACCATGCAGCGAACCATCGGCGTTTGCTGAACGCAAGATGCCCAGAAGAAAACCCGCAGCGGGGGCCCGCGCGGGTCGAACCAAACTCATCTCGATGTTGCCATTCTGCCGGTGTTTTGCCCGACGTGTCAACGCAACGAACGCGGACGGAGGAGCCCTTTCCTCCCAGCTTGATATGTGGTGCGCAAGGGGCTTGCTTCAAGTCCCCCGCCCAGTCCTAGAACCCCCAACCCGAAGACCATCCAAAGCAGCAACTCGAGGGGGTCCACATGCCTGTATTGCTTCCGACGTCCCGGCCGCGCGGCCGCTCCGAGCAGGCCGGCGTCAGCCGCGCGAGCCACCATGCAGTGGTGATCGCCGGCGGCGGCCCAACCGGGTTGATGCTGGCCGCCGAGCTGGCGCTCGCGGATGTCGACGTCGCCGTGGTCGAGCGGCGCGCGGATCAGGGGCTCGTCGGCACGCGGGCCGGCGGATTGCACGCGCGTACCATCGAGATCCTCGATCAGCGCGGCGTCGCCGAGCGCTTCCTGCGCGAGGGGCAAGTCACCCAGCTCGCAGGCTTCGCCTGGACCAGGCTCGACATCGGCGATCTCCCCACCCGGCACGCTTATGGCCTCGCGCTGCGGCAGAGCCACATCGAGCGCATCCTGGCCGACTGGGTCGAGGAGCTCGCGGTGCCGATCTATCGAAACGCCGAGGTGACGGGCTTGGTTCAGGACGCGACCGGCATCGACGTTGCGCTCTCCGGCGGCAAGGCATTGCGCGCAAGCTATCTCGTCGGCTGCGACGGCGGTCGTAGCCTTGTGCGCAAGAGGGCCGGCATCGATTTCGTAGGCTCCGATCCGACGCTCAGCAATCTCATGGCCGAAGTCGAGATGCGCGACGAGCCGGCATGGGGCCTCCGCCACGACGCGATCGGCTTTCATGGCCTCAGCAAAACGGAGAGCGGACGCGTGCTGGTCGTCGTGACTGAAGCGACGCTCGACCGCGCCGGCGAACCCGGCTTGCGCGATCTCAGCGATGCGCTCGTCGCCGTATACGGCACCGACTTCGGGCTCCACAACCCGTCCTTCATCTCCCGTTTCACCGATGCTGCGCGGCAGGCCGTGTCCTATCGCCGAGAGCGCGTGCTCCTCGCCGGCGATGCCGCGCATGTCCATCACTCCGTCGGCGGACAAGGCCTCAACACCGGCGTGCAGGACGCCTTCAATCTCGGCTGGAAGCTGGCGCAAGTCGTCAAGGGCATTTCGCCCGACAGCCTGCTCGACACCTATCATGCCGAGCGACATCCCGTCGCCGCGCGCGTCCTGCGCAATTCCTTGGCGCAAATCGCCCTGCTCCGCCGCGGCGAAGCCGGCCTTAAGGCCGCGCGCGATGTCGTATCCGACCTGCTCGCCATGGACGAGCCGCGCAAACGGTTTGGCGCGATGATGAGCGGGCTCGATATCCGCTATGATCTCGGCGAAGGACACGAACTGCTCGGGCGCCGCATGCCCGATCTCGACCTTATGGTCGATGGCCGCCCGCGAAAACTCTTCGCGCTGCTGCACAGCGCACAGGCTGTGTTGCTCAATTTTGGCAAATCCGGCAGCGTCGACAGCGCGCCCTGGGCACATCGCGTCGGAACAGTCGACGCCGACTCCAATGGTGCATGGGAGCTTCCGGCCATCGGACAGGTCACCGCGCCAAAAGCCGTGCTGGTGCGACCCGACGGACATGTGGCGTGGGTAGGAGATGAGAGCCAACGCGGACTTGCGGACGCCCTGACGACTTGGTTTGGACCGCCGGCTGCGGCGTAGCGCACGAACGTCAGATGCGCCAAACAAACAGGCCCGCGGCATTCCGCGGGCTTGATCCGAACTCATCACGATGATGCCATTCTGCCGGTGTGTTGCCCGACGTGTCAAACGACGCGCTCGCGAGCCGGCGCTGGCGCTGTACCGCAAGCATGGCTTCGCGAGTGGCGAGGCTTTCGGTGACTACGGGCCGAGCGCCTTCAATCAATTCCTGCACCTCAACCTGTCGGATTGATCGTGTCGCGCCGCCGTCGCCAACGTCGCGCTTCGGCAAAGAATGAGTAAGCGGCTCAAGGGACTAAAACCTCGCCTCGACCTACGCTCGAAATGTCCGGAGGAGTGTATCAAATGATGCAGACGCCTGCCGAAGCCAGGCATACGGTTGGCCGTCACCGCAAGGCCCTTGGCATTCATCGGTGATGAGAACGCCAGTTGCGCTCCCGCCCCACTTTAACGAGGGAGCAGCGCCATGCTGAGGCGGCGTCGTTTCAAACAACCCAAAACGCTTCGCGAGCGGCTCGCAGACGAGGCCGCACGCCTTCGCACGGAGGCCCGCGCGCTGGCGCCCGGATACCGCCGCGAGATGCTGCTGCGCCGGGCGCGGCAGGACGAGATGGCCATACAGATCGACTCCTGGCTGCGTTCGCCGGGCCTGAGGCCGCCGACATGACCCGGCAATACCGCGCCTATCTGGTCGGCGCGAACGGCGTGTTCTGCTCCGCCGAAGCGTTCGAGGCTGACTCCGATGCGTCCGCGCTTCGGATCGCGCAAAAGTTCACGCGCCGAAGCGACGTCGAGGTCTGGCAGCTCGACCGGAAGATCGCTCTGTTGGTGCGAGCCACACCACCCGTCACGGCCTGACCGGCAGCCACGCGCCTCAAGCCGCCGCGCCGGAAGCTGTCACTCCTCCGCAAGCTTGCGCTCGATATAGGCGTCCACCGTCTCGGCGAAGGAGCGCTGCACCCCAACCGCAGCACCATGCTGGTCGAGCGCGTCGCGCTGGAGCACGCGCAGGCCGCGTCCGCGGAGGCTGGCCGGAGCGGTGTTCAGATATTGATCGATCGCGCCTTTGGCGAGCGGGATGGCTCTCGGATCGCCCCTTGCGATCATGAGACGCAGGAGGCTCTGGCATTCGGCCAAACCGGGCATGGCACGGCCTTCAGCGTTGCTGCGATTTCGGCTTCGGCCGCTGGACCGGCTGGGTGTGCGTGCCGAACAGCGCCAGCAGAAACGCGACTTCTTCCTTCGAACCGACCTGGATCATGACTTCTCTCCTGTTCGCTCCGTTGGTCGGGGCGAGCGGGCGCAGCGTTCAGGACAATCTGGTTTCGGCAATGTTTCAGGCGTGCTTCGTCGGGGATCGAAAACGCCCGACCCAACGCGTGAAAACGGCTCCGGCGCAGGACGGGGGGCTGGAGCGCCGGAGCCGTCATTCCAGGCCGGCAATCGGCGGTGGGCCGGCCACAGAACCAATTCCAGTATGGAACAAGAAGTTCCTAAAAGGGAGCTGGCGACCCCGCAGCCGCTTCGACGTCATTTGTGCGCCCGCGCGCCACCCGAGCGCGAACTGGACCGCCGAAAGAGAGCTGCTTAGGTAAGTCATACTTTCGTTCCGGTCGAAGGAACCGGCTCGCTCCGATCCGGTTGAGGGGGAAATTGCAACAGCCAGGGAGCACACAATGACAAAGCGCCGCCTCCGAGTGAAGCAAACCCGCTCGCTCGAAGAACGATTGGCCGAGACCGCCGCCAGGCTCAAGGAGCGCGCCGACCAATTGCCGGCGGGCGCGGAACGGGACGCCCTTCTTAAGAGGGCCCGCCTCGCCGAAACTGGTGCAGAGCTCAGCGATTGGCTCATCACCCGCACTACAACCTCGTGATTGATTTAGGAACGTTCTCGGCCGGCCCCAAGTTGGCGCCATGCTCGCGACGCGGTGCCATCATGGCCAGGTACTATTTCGACATTCGAGACGACGGCAATATTTATCCCGACGAACAGGGATTGGAGTTTGCGACGCAACGCGAGGCTGAGGTAGAGGCGGCGCAAACGTTGACGGGCCTGGCGCGGGACCTGGCCGTTCAGGACGACCGACCGGACGTTGCCGTCGAGGTTCGCACCGAGAACGGGCGCGTCTTTCAAGCTGCCCTCATTTTCGATCAGAATGCGAAGCGGCATTGAGCGCGGTTCGATCAGAACAATGCAAGGACCAGCCAGTTATCCCGTCATGCATCGCATCTGGTACTTGACCGCCTTCCTCGCCGTCACCGTGGCCGTGTTCTGGCTGCTGGTCGGGTTTGACAAATTTCTCGACGGGTGAGCAAAGCGAACACCTCAATATGAGGACGCTTCAACAGCTCCGGCAATCGCGAGATCCTTCGCCCCGCGAATGCAGGTCTTCGCGATGATAAACGCATCAGATCGTGAAGCCGCTTGCGTCCTTGACGCGGAAGCACCCCTCCTCCGCGACCATGGCCCGCGGCGCCGGAAACCGCCCGAGATTGTCCATCCCCGTTCACGGTCGTGCGAGGCCGCGTCGCGGTTCAATTCGGTGCGATACGAGGTGGCGCTCGGCAGGATGGGTCCGCGGCTGGCGCGGAACGAAGAGGCTGTGCACGAGAATAGGCTCGCTGTCGCCGAGCCGTGTCCGCTCCTGAGCCAGGCCGCTCATCACGACGCGCATCTTCATGATCTCCTCCGCAACGAAGGTGCAGTCCTCGTCGCGTTTGATCTGCTCATGCATGATGGCCTCGGCTTCCCGCATGCTGACGCGTAACGCTCTGACGATGTTGCGGATTTCGTTGATGCGATTGTCCACGGCCCCATCTCCACTCGGCGATGCCATCAAAAGAACAGATCATGAACTAAGAGTCAATACGGGAGGTCTTCACCTCGAGTTCATGATGCCAGCCCTAAAGCTGCGGCCAACAACGGCACGTAGGTAGGAACATGTCCTTTGACCCGATGGCCGCTGCGGTTGACTGGCTTGATGCTTACCGCGCCGGCGAGATCGAAACCATCTTGGCAATGTTTGCCGATGATGCGATCGTCCATTGCGCCTGCGGCGGCATGAAGACGATTTCGACCCGGCAAGGCCTGCGCGCCTATTGGGTCGACCGTCTCAGGGATTATCCCGCCTCGCATCTGGACGATCTCAGGCCGTCCGGGGCTGGAGCAGCCATCTCCTATATCGCGCGCGATGGCGCCGTGAGCGCGATACTCACCTTCAATGCGTCCGGCAAGATTGCTTCGTTGACGTGCGGGCCTTTGAACCAGGGCGTGTAACTCATAAGGAGCTGACGTCGGCTTTTGGGGTCCAAGCAGAAATTCTTTCCTCAATCAGAGAATTGCCGGTTTAGACCCTGACCGGACATTGGGGCTGATCAATATCTGAGGCCGGCCCCAAGGCGCGGCCAATCGGCGGGACAGACGGCGAGACGCACCCGCAGCTCAGCTGGATAGAGCATTACTGGCGAGCTCGACGACGGCACCTCGCGTTGTTGCCGGCTTTCCGGCAGCGAGGATGGCGGCCATTGCCGGGTTGCCCTCTGCTTCCAGCGCCACGATAGCTTGTCGGGCCCAAAGGTAAGACGCCTGAAAAATCTCCGTATGTCGGTCGAAGTCCGTCACATCGATCCCTAGCGGACAGGGCGGGCGCATTACCAGATCGAGTGGTCCCGTCGGCAACGTATCGTAACGCTGATGCGCCACGAGGCTTCGCCACAGCACGTTGACGGCACTCGGCGCGGCGGGAAGCAGCTTCTTACGAAACGGCATCAGCATTGCCGCGATCAGCTCGAGCCGTCCGGGCAACGCATCATACGCGACATCAAACAGCTCAGCCGCCGGCTCGCCGAAATGCACAACCAGATTGGGGCCACTCTTTAGTTGATGCATCGGTGCCAGCGGCACATTATCGATCAGGCATCCATCAACAAGCATCGCACCTTCTGGCGTGTAGAACGGCGGCAATAATCCAGGAATTGCGCTTGAGGCACGCACCGCCTGCCACAGCGATCCCGAGCGGATCAATTCCAGATTATGGGTCGAAAGATTGGTTGCGACTGCCGCGAGAGGTCGCCAGCAATCCTCGATCCGGCAGTCGTGGCCGAATTGACGGGCGAGCGCCCGATCGAACGCCTTATGATCCAGCAAGGCGTAACGCGGCCAGGTTGGCCGCCGGAAGCTGCGACTCCTGACGAAAATATCGTCCGTGCCGCGCTCAAGATCCTCGGCTTTGAGGTTCTTTGCGAATCCGGCCGCCATGGCAGAGCCGACACTGGTGCCGATAAAGATATCGAATATCACGCCAAGCTCGCAGAAGGCCTTGTAGACCCCCACATGCGCCGACCCAAGGCTTCCGCCGCCGCCGGCGACGTATCCAATCGCGCGACCCGACAGGAATCGGACTAGACTGTCGAAATCAACTTGATCCCCCAACGCGACATGGTGATGCATGAAGGAGGGCAGCCGAGCAAGCCAGGCCGCGGTTCCACTGACGTGACTGCTCCGTCGATCATGGACGCGAACGAGGCGTCGCGCCGACCTTGGGTGAACCTCGCAGGCAAAAGTCTCGACATCCGTCAAGGGTCCCACCGGCGCATCGCCACGGCACCCGAACACAACCATGTCGGCCTGGCGGATAGCCTTGCGTGTCCAGGCATCGGCATCGCGATCTCCGAGGTAAACGACCAGCGGCGCGGCGTGTTCTAGTCTGTTGAGCCATTCAGCGACATCGGGCGCATCCGGGGCTCGCCCGGGAAACCTGGAATTGACGCGGGCGACATCGACGATCTCCGCATCGGTGGCGGCGAGCGCATCGCGCATTCGACGATCAAAGGCGCCAGGCAACAGCTCGCGTCCACCTTCGATGAGGGCCACCGTTCTGGCCCTTGGCGACGCGCGAAGCGGCGTGAGACGCGCCGTCTCCTTGCCAAAACGGAGCGCGAGCGCCGCAAGCACTGCCTCAACAATGGCGGGGGCGTCCCGGGCAAGCTTCTGGTAGGCTGCACGTGTCAACACGAGCACGCTGGTGTCGCGGATGGCAATTACATTGGCAGTGCGCGGGACATTTGCAAAGAAGCCGATTTCGCCAACCAATTCGCCGGCACGGAGCTCGGCGAGAGGTTCGAGCTCGCCATTTCGGCACACAGCTAGCGCACCGTGCAGCACCAAAAACAGTGAGTCCGAGGGGGCCCCTTGGGCAACGAGCCGTTCTCCCCGCACCAGATCGAGGCGAACCATTGCGTTCAGAGCCGTCATCCGCTGTTCCGGACTGAGCGTTCTGAACAAAGCGAAGTCCTCAGACACGTTCCCCCACGCAAATGTCGCGCTCGCTTCATTCATTGGCGACATCCAGTTCGACTGCCCGGCCCTGATGTTAATGCCGGGTCGCCTCGTCTGCCAGAATGAATATGGGGGTCTGCGCGCCAGCTCTTTGCGATGCATCATAGAAGCACCGCAACATAGATCGTGACGCTATCCTGCCGCTACGACGCTGCAGCCTCGGGGCCGCTTTCGACATTCACGGACCGCCTCCGTTCGCTGCGGCGCTTGAGTGTGCTTGTGGCCCCTCCCGGACCTCATCGAAGTCCGCTTCTGCACCGCTCTTGGGGGCTAAGCGGACATCGCGGATTTATAAGCACACGCTCTAGCCGCGTTCATTTTTTGCGTCACGGCATCGTTTGCCCAAAGGGTCAAACTTTATCTAAATGCGGCGAAGCGGATTCGGCGGAATGAAATCTTCCCGCGCCATGCTGGGACATGTCCCCTGCGAGGACGCGCGGGCAAGCTGGAGATTCCGTCGATGTATTACGTCGCCGCCGCATTACTGGTGCTGTCGGGACTGTTCTACTCCGCGGGCCATCACGAGCTCGGCCAGTTCGGCGCGAACGTCTGCAGCTATGGCAGCACGTTCTGCGACAACCCGGTGGTCGTCTTCACCGGCGGCGCACTGGCCGCCGCCTGGGGCATGTTCGTCAGCATCAAGTAGCAGGACGCGTTTCGGGCTTACGTCTCGTTGTTCTCATAGCGCTTGCGTACGATGCTCTCGGCAACATGACGCTCGGTGCGGCTGGGGGAGCGGTTGCGCAGCACGCCGTAGATCAGCGCCACGAGCAGGATGAAGGCGCCGACAAAGAACACTGCTTCCAGGCCGATGATACCCTCCGTCAAATCCTTGCGTTGAACGCGCTACCTCGCCAGCTCTTTGCGGACGGCGGCGGCCGAATTGCCGACCTTGTCGACGGCCTTTTGCAGCTCCTCCCTCGATACGCCGAGCGCGTGCGTCCAGTACTTGACCTCGAAGGCCTCGTGCATGTTGATCTTGCTGCGGTCCGGCTGCGCGCGCTTCGTGAGATTGTCCATTTGCGTTTCCTCCCTAAGACGGGAAAAACGCCACCATGGACCGGCCGTTCCAAACGGCGGGGCGCGGCTTACAAGGCGAGGCTCACACGTCGAGGCTCACACGTTGAGCCACAGCATGGAAGCCAGCACGGCTGAAAACACAAACAGCCCGACGATTGCAATTCTGAAAACCAGGTCGGCGGCCAAGCGAGCCCCCTTTGTGCTTGCAAATTCTTTGCCTGCATGGCGCGCAGTCTCTGCCCTGAGCAAGGCTGGGACTGCACCGTGACTGTGCTGCCGGGCCGGATTGGGAAACTGCCCTCGCGCGGCAGCGCAACGCGCGAATCTACCTTTGGTTCCAAGGCTTCAGCGGGCACGCGAATTTGACGAATGTCAAGCCGAGCGACATCCGGGCGGAGTGCTGGCTTGCCGCTACCCGACCGTGGACTATGACCTCGCTGCGCTGTCCAATTGCACGCTCGCCTTCGTCGGCGAGACGACCCTGGGAAGCGCTACGCTGGTGACCGTTTGAACATGGGGCAAACGAAACATGGGGCAAACGAAAAGCCCGCAACCGGTGACGGTGCGGGCTCGACGAACTCTGCGATGGTATAACTCTACAAGTGTTTTGCCCGACGTGTCAAAGGAATGACAGAGCATCGGCATCGGCCGACGGCGCGGCGATGGCCGACGAAGGAACTTTGCGGCTAGGATTGCGCTTAAAGCACACTTCGCAATTCCGGAAGGTCAGCCCTGTCAAACAGATCGAAACAGCACGCCGCCAGGCACGACAGCGCCGAAGGTTCGGCGAAGTCCGGGCCGGGGCTGCTGCAACGGCTGGGGCCCGGGCTCATCACCGGCGCAGCCGACGACGACCCGTCTGGCATCGCCACCTATTCGCAGGCGGGTGCGCAATTCGGCTACGGGCTGCTCTGGACGGTGTTTCTGACCCTGCCGTTCATGATCGCGATTCAGCTCGTCAGCGCTCGCATCGGCCGGGTCACCGGCAAGGGGCTCGCCGCCAACGTCCTGCAGCTCGCACCGCGCTGGATCGTGCTGGGGCTCGTCTCGCTGCTCGTCATCGCCAACACCTTCAACATCGCCGCCGACATCGCCGCGATGGCGGAGGCGCTCTCGCTGGTCGTCGGCGGGCTCAATCACGAGCACGCGTTGATCTTCGCGGCTGGCTCGACCTTGCTCCAGGTGTTCGTGCCCTATCGCCGCTATTCGCCGGTGCTCAAATTCCTGACGCTGACGCTGTTCGCCTATGTCGCCACCGCCTTCACCGTGGAAATCCCGTGGAGCACCGCGTTGCTCGCCGCGGTATGGCCGAAGGTGAATGTCAGCGCCGACTATTTCCTGATGGTCGTCGCCGTGCTCGGCACCACCATCAGCCCCTATCTCTTCTTCTGGCAGGCCTCGCAAGAGGTCGAGGAGATGAACCAGGGCAAGCGCGACAAGCCGCTGCGCGACCTTCCAAACGGGGGCGACCCCGAGATCGCGCGCATCAGGGCCGACACCATCGTCGGCATGCTGCTCTCCAACAGCATCGCCTTCTTCATCATCCTGACCACGGCGTCCGTGCTGAACGCCAACGGCGTCACCAAGATCAACTCGGCGACCGAAGCGGCCGAAGCTCTGCGCCCGCTCGCCGGCGACTTCACCTTCGCGCTGTTCGCGCTCGGCATCATCGGCACCGGCCTCCTGGCGATCCCGGTGCTGGCGGGCTCGGCGGCTTACGCCGTTGCGGAGATTTTCGGCTGGCGCGCCACGCTGGAGGCGAAGCCGGAGAAAGCCGTCGGCTTCTATACCATCATCGCGGCCGCAACCATCATCGGCTTCGGCCTCGGCTTCACCGGCATCGACTCCATCCACATGCTGGTATGGAGCGCGGTGCTCAACGGCATCGTTGCCGTGCCCGTCATGGCCATGATGATGCTGATCGTCTCGAGCCGTGCGATCATGGGCCGCTTCAAGGCCCGCTCGTGGCTGGTCGCGCTGGGCTGGCTCGGCACCGCGATCATGGCGCTGGCAGTCCTTGCTCTGCTCGGCTCGTCCGCGATCGGCTGACGAGACCGGCGACAGTGCCGCCGATATCTGCGACGCGATGACGAAGGCCGCGAGTATGGCCGGCGCGCAGATGAACCGTATTACGGCGTCACAGGATTGACCGTCGGGGACGTCTTCGGCCCCGGCCGCTCCGGCTCGACCGGCGACTTCGGTTCGGTGGGAAGCACCTTGGCGCCGGCGGCGTGCGCAGCCTCGCCCGTCGTTGCATACATCGCGACATGTGCCGGCTGCGTCTTGGCGCGATTCCATGGCCCGTGATCGACGATCAACATCGCAGCGATCGTCAAGCCGGCCACGATCAGCGCAATCACGCCGGGATGGCGAAGCGCCGAGGACATGGAGTTTGCGAAGCGACCAGTTGCCATCGAAGGGACCCGTGCTTTTTCCTCTCGCGGATTAACTCAAACGCATCCTGCGAGTTCCATCTTTCGCTTAAGCAAGTTCCGAGCCACTGCGCGGAACTGATCGTTCCGATACGATCACTTTTTGACATCGGGGCGCGCATCGCCGACGAAGCTGTCGCGGTTCGTCATTTTGACGGCCGCAAGCGATTTGGCATCGAGTGTCGCATCGGCTCCCACCAGTCCGTTCAGGTTCAGGATATAGGCGGACACCGCATAGACTTCCTCGTCACTCAGCGACTGCGGCGCGTTCTGCGGCATGGCGCGGCGGATATAATCGAACAGTGTCGGCGCATAAGGCCAATAGCTGCCGACGGTGCGGATCGGCTTGGCCGTCCCGATCGTGCCCTGCCCTCCGGCGAGCCGATCGCCCAGGCCGCCTTCGCCCTTCTCGCCGTGGCACGAGGCACATTGCTGGGCGTACACCTCGCGGCCATGGCTGACCGAACCGCCTCCCTTCGGCAGATTGCTGCCGTCACGTCCGACATCGATATTCCAGCCCGCGATCTCCGCAGCCGTCGCCGGGCGACCGATACCATAAGGGCTCTGCGCCCGCGCTTCGCTCGCGAAGGCACCCAGCGCGATTGCGGCGGCAACGCCGCAAGTCTCACGCCAACGCATTGGTCACCTCGCCATCGGCCGCGATGCGCCAGGGCCAGATCGCGTTGTTGTGGTAGAAATAGTTCTCGCCGCGCACCGCGAGCAGCTCGGCCAGCGTTGGCTGCACATAGCCGGTCTCGTCGACGGCACGGCTCTGGATCACGGCTGGCTTGCCGTCCCATTGCCAAGGCAGGCGGAAGCGCGTGAACGCGCGCGTCAACACCGGCTCCTGCAATCGCGCGTCTTGCCAGCTCTTGCCGTCATCGACCGACACCTCGACACGCTTGATCTTGCCATGTCCGCTCCAGGCGATGCCGGTGATCTCATGGAAGCCAGGCGCGCTCAGGCGCTGACCGCCCGAGGGGCGCGTAATGATCGACTTGGCTTCCATGTAGAAGGAAAACTCGCGCGCGGTGCCGTCGGGCAAGAGATCGGTGTATTTCGAGGTCTCTTCGCGCGAGTAAGTGGGCTCCGCAGTCACGTGCAGCCGGCGCAGCCACTTCACGCTCATATTGCCTTCAAAGCCCGGCAGGAACAGCCGCAAGGGATAGCCCTGCTGCGGACGTAACCGCTCGCCGTTCTGGCTGTAGACCAGAAGGGCATCCTCGAGGCATTTCTCGATCGGAATGCTGCGGGTCAGCGCAGCGGCGTCAGCGCCTTCGGCGACGACCCATTTGGCGTCCGGTTTCAATCCGGCCTCCTGGAGCACCAGCTTCAGGCTCACGCCGGTCCATTCGGCGCAACTTACCAGACCCACGAGGTCCGATGCCGTCTTGCCATAGGGCTTGATGTAACCGGGATTGCCGGAGCATTCGAGGAAGTGGATGCGCGATTCCGACGGGAAGCGCCTGAGATCGTCCATCGTGAAGATCAGCGGCCGTTCGACAAGGCCGTGCAGCATCAACCGATGCTGCGCCGGATCGATGGTCGGAACACCGCCATGATGCCGCTCATAGAACAATCCATTCGGCGTGATGATGCCGTCGAGCTCCTGCAATGGCGTCCGGCCGGAGGCAGAAACGTACTGCTTGAGAGTCTTCGAGATGTTCTTGACGACGCCCTTCTCGAACGGTGACGGCGTGCCATAGGGCTGGCCTCCCATCGGTTCGCCCGGCGCCTTCATCCATTCGGGAATGCTGGGCGGAAGATTATCGGTGTCCGCTGCCGCCGACGCACCGGCACCCAGAACGGCGCCGCCCGCCACCGCAGTGCCGCCTTGCAGGAAGCGACGGCGTGTTGCTCTTCGGGATTTTCCCTCGGCGTCGATCGTGCTGCTCATTGCGGATCCTCGGCTGAAGCTCGACCCGCATCAAACCTTCCGCGAAGTGCGTTTGCAATCGGCACGTATTTCAAAAACAGGCGATTTCGACCAGGACTGGTCTAGATCAGCCAGCTGCAACAGCAGTTCCGTTCTTCGCAATGCAAAACAGCTCTCAGCGTCACTCGCCTGGTGCGATCGCGTTACTCGGCGTCGGGCGGTCGGTGATTTGCTGTCCGAACAGGCTGCCGATCAGCTCGACCGCGGTGCGTGCGGTGCGACCGCGCTCGTCCAGGAACGGATTGAGCTCGACGATGTCGACCGATCCCACCACGCCGGAATCATGTAGCAGCTCCATGATCAGATGCGCCTCGCGATAGGTCGCTCCGCCCGGCACCGTGGTGCCGACTCCCGGCGCCACACACGGATCGAGGAAATCGACATCGAAGCTGACATGGAGCACACCATCGCTCGCCTTGACGCGCTCGATGACGCTCCGGATCAGCACAGCGACGCCGAACTCGTCAATCTGGCGCATGTCGACAACTCTGATCCGGCGTGTGCGCATCAACTCCTTTTCGAGCTTGTCGATCGAACGTGCGCCGAACAGGTCCAGCCTGTCAGGATCAATCGAGGCGCGCGGATCATCGCCGAGCAATCCGTCGAGGCCGGGCTCGCCGCACAAGAACGCCGCCGACATGCCGTGCATGTTGGCGGTGATCGTCGTCTCGGGCGTATTGTAATCGGCATGGGCGTCGAGCCAGAGCACGAACAGCTCGCGTCCGCGCTCCTGCCAGTGGCGCGCCATGGCATTCACCGAGCCCATCGACAATGTGTGATCGCCGCCGAGGAAGATCGGTAACGCGCCGGTTTGTGCGATCTCATGGCCTCTGCGGCTCAGTATGCGCGTCCAGCGCTGGATTTCGCGATAGTGATTGGCTTTTTCGGGCGGCCTGTCAGCGAGGTCCCTGACCTCTGCCACGGAGAGATCGCCGTAATCGACAACTTCGAAATCAAGGCTTTCGAGCAGTGCCGCGAGGCCGGCGGTGCGCAGCGCCGCAGGGCCCATCAAGGTCCCGCGCTGCGAAGCCCCCATGTCGATGGGCGCGCCGAGCAAGGCGATGCGCCGGGCTCGATCCGTCATGATCCGATCGGTCACGGTAATCTCCTGAGATCAGCAAGGCGCCGCCAGCCTAACAGAGATTCGTGCCCGTCGTTTCACGGGTATTTCCCGGTGAAAAGACGCCGCGCGAGAAGCCGTCCCGGAACAAAATCCCGCGCGCCGCATTTCCCTTGCAAGGCCGGCACCCGCCGTACATTACGGCGCCTGTCGCGGATAGCCAAAGGTCTTCGGACCCGCTGTTCAAAACGAGCGCTCGCGCGGATAGCCAAAGGTGCCGGCCTCATTCACTTCGTCAGAAGCGGAGTTTACGAATTTGAGCACCGAAATTCCGCAGCCCCCGTCCCAGCCCGGCATGGCCGAGCGCGCCATCGACGCGGCGGCCGACGTCTCCCATACGATCGGTGAGGTCGCGGGAGGCTTGCGCGCTGCTGTCGACCGCTTGACGCATGTCATCGACGAAGCTCGAAAGCCTGGTAAACCGCTCTCGACGGTCGCCGCAATCACACGTGAAGCGCCGCTCGCGAGCCTGTTTGTCGCCTTTCTGTTCGGGGTTGCCATCGCCCGCCGGCGTTAGCAATGAAGCCCGCGTGAGGTGAGTCAGCTAGGCCGCGGGGTGACGGATCGGGGCTGCGGCAGGAATTGCCGTTCGAATGCCTCGGCAGGCATCGGGCGGCCGAAGAAATATCCCTGTCCTTCCTCGCATCCCATGCTGACCAGGAAGTCGGCCGTGGCACGGTTCTCGATACCCTCCGCCACGACAGTGAGCCCGAGCTGCTTGCCGAGACCGATGGTCGAGCCGACGATCGCGGCGTCGTCGGAATCGGCGAGCAAGTCAAGCACGAACGACCGGTCGATCTTGAGCCCGTCGAGCGGAAACTTCTTCAGATAGCTCAGGCATGCATAGCCCGTTCCGAAATCGTCGAACAGAACGCGGACGCCGAGCTGCTGGATCCGCTTGAACATGTCGAGCACGCGGCTTTCGTCATAGAGCAGGATATCCTCTGTGACTTCGAGCTCGAGCAGCGACGGCGCCGAGCAGTTTGGCGTGAGGCCGATGCTGGGGCCGGTTCTCTCCGAGCAGCCGTCGCGCCTGGCGACGCTCGAGCGCCAGCTCTTCCTCATCAACGGCAGGCCGGGCGTCCGGATCACCGACACCGCGCTCGAGGAGATCGGCGGTCCCACCGGCCGCTTTCGCCTCGTCGTCTATTTGAAAACCTGGCACCTCTTCTCGTCGTTCGGCCTGGATAATCTGGGTTCGTCGTCGGTCGGCCCGTGGCAGACCTATGCGACCGGCGCGTTCAACTCCTATCTCACGCCCGGCGATACGCTGGCGGTCAACCTGTCGACCATTGCCAACGACCCGCGTGAGCTTGGCTTTGCGCGCTTATCCTATGACGCGCCCGTCGGCGTCGACGGCCTGCGCCTCGGCGCTTCCGTCCTGTATAGCGCGGTCCGGCCGGATGACGCCCGCCGCCTCGACAGCGACATCACCACGACGGAGGCGTTCGAACTGCGGGCAAGCACCGTGCCCTTCATGTCGCAATCGTCGGGGCTGACGCTCACCGTGGCCGGGACCTTCAGCAACGTGTCCGAACACGACCTTTACGGCCCTTGGTACAACGACCACATCAGGACCGCGAGCCTGACCGCCGATTACCGGCTCCAGGATCGCTTCGGCGGCACCAATTTCGCGACGCTGACCTACCGCCAGGGCCTCGACATCTTCGGTGCCTCGCATTTCGACGACGATCTGTTGTCGCGCGACGGCGCCGCGTCGAACTTCTCGGTGCTGAACCTCTGGTTCACGCGCGACCGGACGCTCAACGACGCCTGGTCGCTCAAGCTCTCCGCAGCGAGCCAGACGGCATCGCGGCCGCTGTTCACCTCGCAGCAATTCTATCTCGGCGGCGCGGCTTTTGGCCGGGGCTATGGCGCAGCCGAGATCAGCGGCGACAACGGCCTTGCCGGCTCGCTCGAAGTACCCTTCGACCAGACGCTGAATTTCCGCTACTGGACCGGCTATCAGCTCTACGCCTTTGGCGATGCCGGCGCAGTCTGGAACGACGGCTACCGCCTGAGCGACGGCCTGGCGCTGACATCCGCCGGAGCCGGCGTGCGGTTCTTTCTGCCGGACGATCTTCAAGCCGATCTCGGCGTGGCCTTCCCCCTGAGCTGCCGGGCGCCAGACAACGAGCGACGCAACCCGCGCTTCCTGTTCACCCTGTCGAGCGCGTTCCGGCTTTGCCCCGAACGCGGCCGGGGCGGCTGCCTCTAGCCGCGTAGCCCTCGGCTGAAGCGTGCCTTGATGCGGCCCTTTTGCGGCGCTCCTCACAGACTTGCCTAAATTTAATCCCGTAACCTGCTCACGATCGCTCGATCCGGGAGTTCCCGATAACCATGTTCAGCCGAAACTGATTTGAGACCGATCCATGAAAAGGGTGTTTGCAATCCTGGCTTTTCTCTGCGTCCTCGGCGTAGGCCAGTATTTCGTCGTCAGCCGGTTCGCGATCCGCCATGAGGTTTTGACCCTGTTCGATGCCTCGCGCCAACGGCCGATCTCGGTCGAAATCGCGGTGCGGCGCGACTACGAGACCAAGGCCAATCTCGGACTCTGGAAGCTCCCGCTCGCCATCATCAGCAACGGCAACACCGTCAAGGCAACCGAATATTCCTTCCTCGCCAACGTGCTCGCGGCGCGCGGTTATCTCGTTGCCAGCATCCAGCAGGACCTGCCGAGCGATCCGCCGTTGATGACGCATGTCGGTCAGCAATATGTCGGGCGGCGCGAGGTCTACATCCGCTGCGAGGCCAACATCCTTTTCACCCTGGCCGAACTGAAGCGCCGGCAGGAAAACACCGACTACGACCACATCACCCTCGTCGGCCATTCCAACGGTGGCGACGTCTCGATGTACGTCGCCCATCAGCACCCGGAGATCGTGTCGAAGGTGATCACGCTCGACAATTTGCGGGTACCCTTCGTGCTCAGCGACAACCTGAAGATCTTGTCGTTCCGCTCCAAGGATCCGCATTTCCAGACCGACCCGGGCGTGCTGCCGACGCCTGAAGAGGCCAAAGCGCGCGGCATCGACATCGTCCATACCGGCGCTCAGCACACCGAGATGAGCGATCGCGGTCCCGATGCGGTCAAGGAGAAGATCCAGGCGACACTCGATCGCTTCCTGCGTGACAGTGCCAGCAGCGCGCTCGCGCCGGCTGACACCAGAAGCCCGATGATCATGAACCCCGGCGACTATTAGCCGGGATCCCTTTGCGGCAGATCAAGGCAGCTCCAGGCCGGCTACGATAGAAAGAGCCTCACCACCCCGGAGAGGCACGTGTCGCACTCCATCGAAAGCCCTGATACGAAGAGTCTCGTTACGGCAAGCTTTGGCCTGCCAGCTGCGAGGACACCGGCATTCGCGCGGCATCTCTATCGTGCGACCCGCAAGCTGCTGCGGTCGATCATCGCCCGCATCGATCTCTCGCAATTTCCAGGATCGTGCTGCGGCTGAGCGCGGCGCCCCGCAAAGCAAAATGCATGAGAGGCGCCGGATCCTGCTCCAGCATCGACGTGACGATATCCACACTGCGCAGGATCAATTTGCGGGCACGCAGCGCACGCCGGAAATCAGGACTTCCCCTTGCCGGGCTGCATGAAACTGCCGGTCATCTGGCGCATGTGGTCTCCTGCGCTGGTAAACTGGCTGCGCAGAAAGTCGGACTGGATCCGCATCGCTTCCTGAAGGTCGGTGGCATGCACGAGCTTGCGCGCGTGCTCGAACGCCGACTTCATGTTCTGCTCGGTGAACGCGAGCGCCTGCTTGGACACTTCGGTACCGGTTCCGGGAACCGACGTCATCGATTTGGTGGCAGCCTCGAAAAACATGCCGAATGCCTTTTCCGCCTGGTCGATCGTCTTTTCGGCCAGGTCGCGCAGTTCGGCTGGAACCTCAAGCTTCGGTTCGATCATGGTCGTACTCCTCCCTTTTTCCCAACTGAATACCACACTTGCCGGATCGCATTCCAGCGGCAGCCTAGGGACAAGCGTCGCCCGGCGGTCCGGCTCCGGCAGGAAAACGAAGGACGAGGCGTAGGGCCGGCGCGCGGCCGGGCTCAGGACAGGGGGTGCTCGGGAAGGGTTTCTTCGGTGCCGAGATCTTCGACCAGCTTGATGACCTCGAAACGCTGTCGAGGCGCGAGCTTCAGGAATGCGCGAAGCAGGCGCAGACTTTCAACGGTGCTGCTTGCCGGCGCGCCGAGCTTAAGGTGCAGTTCAGCCGCGAAATTGAGGTTTTTCATCTCGCACCTATGACAAGCATCGGCCTTCGTGATCAGACGTTGAGGTCTCGCTCGAGAACCGGACACCATGACCGGACGCCATGGTGCCCCTGAGATCTCGGCCGGGGCACCCGGTAGGTTAGCACGCCGAACCACATATCACACGGACCGGCTCAGCCGAACAGGTTGCAATTATGTCAAGAAACAACCCTTCCGGCAAGCCCAACCGTCGCAGCAGCGATGCTTCGTCTGCATCGCACCACGGCAATTCCGGATAACAGGAATATGGACCGTCGTCACCCACCTGCGTCAAGAAGCGGCATCACTCACGCACACGACCTCGATCGGTGTCAATCGGTGCGGCGTTTCGCCGTGTTTCCGGTGTGAACGGCGATTGGCGAGGTCAGATTAAAGTTTCTTCAGGGTATACACGTAATTGTTGAGCCCGACTTCGGCGGTTGTATCGTCGACGAAATGAACCTGCAGAAGGGATCGGCGGCCGCCGCCGAGCCTGCCGTGCCCAGGGACACGAGAAGGCAGGCCGTGCCGGCGAAATTCATCTGACTCCCCCTTGAGCTGTTCGACTTGGACGCGGCTCCTCGCAGCAGGGTTCATCGTTTCGAAGATATTTCCGCCAATGAACCGTCGTTCAAGGTTGAACGACCAAGCGGTTGCGAAGCGGCCACGCAGACAACGGGCGCCATGGCCGACGGACTTATCGATTCGGGCGCACCTCAGCACCAAAGGACGACAGCATGCTTTCTCGCTGCGATCTCATCAAGGGCGCCGCGGTCGCGCTTCTCACCCTCTCGATACAAGGCGCATGGGCGGAGACCAGGATGAATCTGTTCAAGATCGTCACCATCAAGGACGAAATCGTCGTCGGATTGTCGGCGGACGAGCTCCAAGCGCTCGGCGGTAACGATGCGAGCGCGGTTGCGCACGCGCTGGCGCAGAAGGGCGATCTCACGGTCTGGCAGTACAACGTGCATCGCGGCCCGAACGGCGAGTTGCAACAGGCGCCGACCGCGAAGATCGGGCTCTTGGCCAACGCATCTCTCCGTGTCGAGCCCTATACGACGCCTTACCAGATCGTGCCGCATCCGTAGCGAGCCGGTGCGCCTGCGGCCGAGCCGCAGGCGCACCGCCGTCATCGGCACCGCATTGCCCGCCGAGCCTTGCCTTCCGTTGCAAAACCGTAGACCAGCGCGAGCCGGTCCAGGCACTCGCGAAAGCGCCGCGCGAAATAGTCGTTCCAGCGCTGGGTACGGACGGCGCGCCGCTCCCCGATCTGATCCATGGTCAGTCCCAGCACCAGTACGTCGTGCACCAGCGCGGCGCCGTCGGTACCGAGTTCGCGCTCGACCCGGTTCAGGCGCAGCACAGCCTGGCGCTGGCCTTCGGTGACGGGCTCGCGCGAGCCCGCGCCATCGACATATTCGCGCGTCGGGTCCACCGCCTGGGGCCCGCGCTCCGCCCTCTCCCAGTCGCTCTGGAAGGCGCGCCCGCCGCGATATTGCGCCTCGTCGATCTGGTGATGCGCGTGCAACCGGCCGAGCGGATCGCCGCGAACCGACCGGACGGCCGCGATCTTCTCGCCGGCATCAAGCGCCAGCGGATTGTCGACCTCGACCTCCGCCACCTCGGCATTGAACGGCACCTCGCGTGATCGCCGATCGTAGATTCCAGTCAATCTGTAGAACTTGTTGCGTCGTGCATGTGCCACTCGGATACTCCTCGCAAAATTGAACGGATAGCGGTCGCGTCAGGCGGCAGAGATCAGCCTCAATACGACGGGACCGGCGGCGCGGGCGGACGCAGCTTCAGACCTTCGCGTCAGGCGGGCATGCGGCGTGCAGTAGCTGGAGCCCGGCTGGCGCGGATGGCCGCAGAAGGCGATCACCTCCCCTTCCTTGTCGCCGCCATAGGGATAGCGACAGTCTTCGCGCCCGAGTTCGACCAGCGGGATCAGACGCGGCTGGACACCGACACAGCGCAACTTGGCCCGCGCGGGCATCATTGCGGATTTCGGTGGCAAGTTCAGGTTCGGTAACGTCGGACGGGGCGGCCCGATAAGACAGGCTCCTGACGGCAAGGACGGCACGATCGATGGGCTCGTCATCCGCGCCGGGGCCGCGAGTCCCAGCCGCTTGGCACGGCCTGCCACTGCGTTGCGTGTGTAAGCCGTTCCAAATCTCCCGTTAATCTGTCTTCCGATCTCCGCATAAGACATTCCCTTGAGAAAATAGTCGCGAAGCGCGTCGGAGTGCTCCGACGGCCAATGACCCGGTTCCATGCTGCTGTCCTGTGATGCGCCTCCCCGATCGCTCGATCGCGAGGCGAAGCTCACATTCCGGTATTCCGAAGCAAGAGTCAAGCGACAATTCTGATATTCATAATTGCATCAATTCCGAATTTCGGATTACAAGAGGCGGGACGATGGGCAATCGAGGGAATCACCATGTTGGACGTTGCTATGATCGAGCGGGGCCTGGAGAAGACGGGCAAGAGCAAGGGCGGCCTGGCGGCGGCCATGGGCGTGCGGCCCGGCGCGGTGTCCGAGATCCTGGGCGGCGAGCGCCTGGTGAAGGCGTCCGAAATCATTCCGATCATGGAATATCTCGAGCTCAATCTCGCGCCGATCATGGGCCGCGTCGGGGCCGGCGCGGTGATCGAGCCCGATTATGAACAGGTTCCCCCGGAAGGCCTCGGTGATATCGCGCTGCCGTTCCCGATCATGGAAGAGACCGTCGCCTTCGAGATCGTCGGCGATTCGATGCTGCCCAAATACGAGAGCGGCGACGTGATCGTGGTCTACAAGGACCAGCGCCATCCGCTGTCGAGCTTCTACGGCGAAGAGGCCGTGGTCCGGCTCAAGACCGGCGAGCGTTATTTGAAGACCATCGAGCGGGGCAAGTCGCCCTCCGTCGTCAACCTCACCAGCTTCAACGCCAAGCCGATCGTCGGCGTCAAGCTCGAGTGGGTCGGCGAGATCTGCCTGTCCATGCCCAAGGGCCAGCTCGAGCGGCTGCGCGCCAAGTCGGCACGCCCGCGCAAGAAGAGCAAATAGGCGAGGGTTTCCGATTTTCGGAAATATCTCTTGACTTAATTCTGGTTTTCGGAAATATTCTGTCGCAGTCCCGGCTACGGGGCGCGGCAGGATCGTTTCATGCAGTATTTCGTCGTGATGATCGACTATGGGCGGCGCGGACGCGAGGCGGTCGTCGATCCCGAAATCACAAGGCGCGAGATCATCTCCCGCGTCGCTTCGGGTGAATACCGAAACATCTCGTTCATCCACGAAATCGCGGAGAATGCGGTCGAGGACGTGACCGAGGCGCTCCTGACCGAGGCCGCCCTCCCCCAGGTTCCGCCTGAAGAAGTCGACCTCCAGGCCATCCGCCTCGATCACGCCCGCGACCAGCGCAAGCACGAGAAAACGTGACGCAGGCCCAAACGGCCTGCGTCACTGCCCGGCCGGCGATCACACCGTGAGGACGGTCGAGCCCGTGGTCTTGCGTGCGGCGAGATCGGCATGCGCCTTGGCGGCGTCCTTCAACGGATAGGTCTGGTGCACCTCGATCTTGACTGCGCCGGACTTCACAACGTCGAACAACTCGTTCGCCATCGCGACCAGGGCCTCGCGCTTGGCAGCGTAGGTGAACAGCGTCGGACGGGTGACGTAGAGCGAGCCCTTCTGCGCGAGCAGGCCGAGGTTGAGCGGCTCGACAGCGCCGGAGGACGCACCGAACAGCGCGGCAACACCGAGCGGCGCAAGACAATCCAGCGACTTCAGGAACGTATCCTTGCCGACGGAATCATAGACCACCGGCACCTTCTTGCCGCCCGTGATCTCGTCCACGCGCTTCACGAAATCCTCGCGCGTGTAGATGATGACATGATCGCAACCATGAGCCTTGGCGAGTTTTGCTTTCTCATCACTGCTGACGGTGCCGATCACCGTCGCGCCGAGGTGTTTTGCCCACTGGCTCAAGATCAATCCGACGCCGCCGGCCGCCGCATGCAACAGGATCGTATCGCCGGCCTTCACCCGGTAGGTCTGCCGGATCAGATATTGGGTGGTGAGCCCCTTCAGCATCATAGCCGCCGCGGTCTTGTCGTCGACGCCGTCGGGCAGCTTCAACAGCCGGTCGGCCGGGATCAGCCGCGCCTCGGAATAGGCACCGAGCGGTGAGGCGCCATAGGCGACGCGATCGCCCGGCTTCAGATCGGTGACACCCGCGCCGACTTCCTCGACGATTCCGGCCGCCTCGCTGCCAAGACCACTCGGCAATTGCGCGGGATACACGCCGGAGCGATTGTAGATGTCGACGAAGTTGAGACCGACGGCAGTATGGCGGATGCGCGCCTCGCCAGGTCCGGGCTTGCCGACGCCAACCTCCTCCCAGACCAGGACTTCAGGACCGCCGGTCTTGTGAAAGCGAATGGCATGCGTCATGGGCGTTGCTCCCTTATTGTTGCAGCGAAGGTCCGTGGATAACGGATCGGCCTGTGAAATAGGTATTTGGTCCGCCCGTTACAGTACAGAGACGTAACAAGAATGTCACAGCGAACGACAAAGGTCCGCCGTTCCGCCTCTGTTCGAAAGAGTTGATGACGGGTCCGGGGCAACCGGCAGTAGCTTTTGCGCGGGGTTTTGGTGGTCGCCAGCGAAGGAGAGCCGAGATGCCAGCTTATGTACAGCATCATCAGGATATCGAGATCGCGCCTGTGAATTGCCCGACATGCATGGGGTTCCTGCCGATGTACGTTCGCGAGGTCGAGCCGCATTGGAGCCTTGCCAAGATCGACTTCGTCTATGAATGCGCCGATTGCGGCGCCGAGCTCAGACAGACCATCCGCAAGCCAGAGCTGCTGCGGCACTGATCGCGAAACGGCGAACCGCTCAAGTATTTGCGTTAAACGGAAAAAACGCCGGTCGCGCGGGTCTGATGCCTCCCAAACGAGGCTTGTTCTTTGCCGGGAACGCAGGCAGAACAAGCCTCAAGCAAGACCTTTGGGAGCGCCCATTCGTGGCTGAACAGAAGGCCTCGACCTCGATCGAGGCAGTGGAGAGCGGCCTCGCCGCGCAAGGGTATATCGCGAGCCGGCAGATCGCGACGGCCGTCTATTTGTCGCAACAGATCGAGAAGCCGATCCTGGTCGAGGGCCCCGCGGGCGTCGGCAAGACCGAGCTTGCCAAGGCCATTGCCGCCTGGCGCGGCATGAAGATGATCCGCCTGCAATGCTACGAGGGCCTCGACGAGGCCAAGGCGCTGTACGAGTGGAAATACGCCAAGCAGCTTCTCTATACCCAGATCCTCAAGGACAAGCTCGGCGAAGTCCTCGGCGGCGCGCAGACGCTACATGCCGCGCTCGCCCAGCTCCACGATTTCGGCGACGTCTTCTTCTCCAAGGAGTTCGTCGAGCCGCGTCCTCTGCTCCAGGCGCTGGAGCAACCGGGCGGCTGCGTGCTCTTGATCGACGAGATCGACAAGTCGGATGCCGAATTCGAATCGCTGCTGCTGGAAATCCTCTCCGATTTCCAGGTCACGATCCCCGAGCTCGGCACGGTCTCGGCGATCACGCCCCCGACGGTGATCCTCACCTCCAACAGCGAGCGCGACCTCGGCGACGCCCTGAAGCGGCGCTGCCTGCATCTGCATATCGGCTTCCCCGAGCAGCGGCTGGAGGAGCGCATCGTCGAGAGTCGCGTCCCCGGCATCTCGCAGGCGCTGCGCCGTCAGATGGTCGGCTTCATCCACGAGATCCGCTCGCTCGACCTGAAGAAGCTGCCCTCGGTCAGTGAGACCATCGACTGGGCGCGCGTTCTGGTTCTACTTCAGGCTACGGAGCTCGATACGGAAATCGTCAAGGACACGCTCAATGTGCTCCTGAAATACGAGGCCGACATCGAGGCAGCAACGCCGCAAGTTACGACCTTCATTGCCAAGGCGGCACGGTCCAACGTCTTCGGTTGACGCCGATGCGCGAGAACCTCCATCGTTTCTTTCGGGCGGCGCGCGGTGCCGGCGTCCATGTCTCGCCCGCCGAAAGCATCGATGCGATGCGCGCGGTCAAGCAAGTCGGCTTTTCCGACCGCGCCATCCTGCGCGATGCGCTGCTCCTGACGCTCGCCAAGTCGCAGGACGAGAAGCTCGCCCTCGGCGACTGCTTCGATCTCTTCTTCAGCCAGCCCGAGCCGCGGCAGGATCAGCCCGAGGCCGACAACGACGACGACGCCTCGCAGGACGCGGATCAGTCCGCCTCATCCGGTTCGGCCGGCGAAGCGGGCGAAGGCCAGCCTCCCGAAGGATTGGGCCCGCTGGCGCAGATGCTGCTGTCGCAGGATCGCACCGCGATCGCAGCCGCCATCGCCAGCGCTTCCGGTTCGGCTTCCCTGTCCGATATCCGCTATTCAACTCAGCGCGGCATCTTTTCCAGCCGCATCCTCGACGCCATGGGCCTTCAGCGCTTGCGCGACGATCTCGACGCGCTCACCGCGACCAATCCGTCGCTGGCCGAGCGTCTGCGCGGCGCGCTGGACGCTTTGCGAGAAGCAGTCCGCGACACCGTCTCGCAAGGCCTTGCGCTCTATGCGCGCGAGGAGGCCGAAAACCTCCGCAACGAGATCCTGCGCAACGCGCCGCTTGCCCGCATCGAGCGGCGCCAGGTCGCCGAGATGCGCGTTCTCATCCGCCAGATCGCGCGCCGCCTGCGCGAGCGCTATTCGAAGCCGCGCAAGCGCCAGCGACGCGGCCATCTCGATGTCCGCCGCACGCTCCGCCGCAACGCCGCCTGGGGCGGCGTGCCCTTCCTCACCGCGTGGAAGCGCAAGCATCGCGACCGGCCCAAGATCGTCGCCATCTGCGACGTCTCCGGCTCGGTCGCGCAGGTCTCCGATTTCTTCCTGCTCCTGATCCACTCGCTGCACGAGGTGGTCGACGACGTCCACTCCTTCGCCTTCTCCTCGCATCTGATCGAGGTCAGCGAGATCCTGGAAAAGAAGTCGCCGGAAGAGGCGATGGCCGATATCATGTCCAAGGTCGGCTTCGGCTCATCCGACTACGGCTCCTCGCTCGTCGATTTCGAGAAGGAGTTCATGAGCACGCTGACGCCGCAGACCACGGTGATCGTGCTCGGCGACGCCCGCAGCAACAATCTCGACCCGCGCGCCGACATCCTGCGCCGCATCTCCGAACGCTCGAAGCGAGTGGTCTGGCTCAATCCCGAAGGACGGCTCGCCTGGGGCTTCGGTGATTCCGAGATGCCGCGCTACGCGACCTTTTGCAGTGTCGTGCGCCAATGCGCCACCGCGCAGCAACTCGAGCGCGCGGTGTCCGATATCGTGGCGACTTATCAGTAAAGAATGATCAGCTCCGGCGTCAGGCGGCGTTCAGCTCAGCCTGGGCTCGATTGCACTCACGAAAGTGATACGCGATTTCGTCGAGCGCGCGCTGTTCCCATTCCTGGGCCTGCGCGAGCCAGAATAACCGACGCTGCGAATCCAGCGCGGCGCGCTCACGGCAGAGGAATTCCTGACTGCGAATTTCGACAAGCCTCTTCATGCACTCACACTCCTGTCGTGTGAAAGCTAATCCCCTGAGAATCAGCGTAACAGAGTCCCAACCCCTTTGCCTCACCATTGCTGTGCATATCGCGACGCAGAATGGGACAGTGATGCTTCCCGTGCACTGCGGTAGTTCGCGACGCACGATCAAGGACAAATCATCAATAAGTGATCGGAGATCGGGACGATATTCGCCCGAGAACGATCCTAACTCTTGTGACGCAACGATCTGCGGCAATTTGTGAAGAGACGTTCTAAACAGCTCACCGAATTCCCGACTCATTGTCGTCGCATGGTCTTCATGCAGCGCCGCTAACAGGGGCGCGAACGTGACTATCGCTTGAGGCAACATGAACGACGATTTCGACTTCGACCTTTCGCCGGATCAATGGGCAGCCCTGCGCACACTTCGCAACCCCGTAGCGAACCATCGCCTCTCGAAGGCCTATCTCGTCGACAGCCTCGTCAAGCTTGGTCTCGTCGTCATCGATGACGGCGTACCCGCGATGACTCCCATCGGACGCAAGGTGCTGGTGCGCGGATCGTGCCGGCTGCTGGATCTCGTGGCGTAACCGCGCTGCCGGTGTGCGGCGCATGCACGATCGACTGAAGAATAGTTCTTTGCTCTTCGCTTAAGGCGCGTCGCGAGACCCTAACCGGGCAATGTAAGGACCAAAGGTCCGTTTCGGGTTGCGATCACGGTGTGTTCATACTGCACCGTCGGCGCCTCGGGGCTGCTGTAGAGCGTCCATGGATCGTCGTCGCCATCCTCGGCCCACTCGGCGCCAAAGGACAGGAACGGCTCGACGGTGAACACCAGGCCATCGCTTATGATGCGACGCTCGGAAGCGTCGGGCCACGTCGCGATCTCTGTCGGCTCCTCATGCAGCGACAAGCCGACACCATGGCTGGCGAGGTTCTTGACGAGCGTATAGCCATTTTTCCGCGCAAAAGCCCCGATGGCTTGACCGATGCCGGCAATCGGTTTGCCGGCTCCAACCTGCCGCAGGCCCGTCCACATCGCCCGCCGACCATCCCTGCAAAGACGTTCGATCGAACGGGGCACGGGCGGAACGGCGAACGACGCTCCCGTATCGGCAAAGAACCCGCTCTTCTCGGCTGAGACGTCGATGTTGACGAGGTCGCCACGCTCGATCCGTCGGGCACCCGGGATGCCATGAGCGATCTCTTCGTTCACGCTGATGCAGGTTGCGCCAGGAAAGGCATAGGCCAGTTCCGGCGCGGAACGCGCCCCGGCGGTCTCAAGGAGCCTTCGTCCGATCTGGTCGAGTTCAGAGGTGGTCATGCCGGGCTCGAGGGCCTTCCCCATCGCCTCAAGGGCATTGGCGACGATACGCCCGACCTCTTTCAGGCAGATCAGATCGTTCTCATTCGAGATGGTCATATCAAGCTCTCCGAAAGCCGCGGACATAGCTGTTGGGATGCCGACTTGCAAACGGGAGAGCGCACGCAAGACTCCTGGATCTTGCGGCGCCCTGGATGACACCCGGAACAAAACCGCGACAATCTGGCACGGTAGTTGCTCCCCTTCGACGGCCAAGACGCGTCAAATCGGGGGAGCCCACCCATGTCAACCATTGCTGCGGCGCCAGTCGCTGAGTCCAAGCCGCTCTATACCTCGCTATTCGTCCAGGTCCTCGCCGCGCTGATCCTCGGCATCATCCTCGGCATGGCTGTCCCCGACTTTGCCGTCGGCCTCAAGATCCTCAGCGACGCCTTCCTCAAGCTAATCTCGATGATCGTGGCCCCGATCGTGTTCTGCGTCGTCGTGCACGGCATCGCCGGCGCCGGCGACCTCAAGAAGGTCGGCCGGGTCGGCGTCAAGGCGCTGGTCTATTTCGAGGTGATGACGACGGTGGCCCTCGTCGTCGGCCTGCTGCTCGCCTACCTCTTCGGCCCCGGCCATGGCATGAACATCGATCCCTCGACGCTCGATGCCAAGGCGCTCAATACCTATGCTGACAACGCCCACAAGCTGTCCGGCGGCGGCATCGGCGCCTTCCTGATGAACGTGATTCCCAGCACATCCTTCGATGCGCTGTCGCGCAACGACGTGCTCCAGGTGCTGTTCTTCGCGGTCCTGTTCGGTGTAGGCCTTGCGCTCGTCGGCGGCGAGAAGGGTGCGCTTGTCACATCGATGATCGACGCGGCTTCCACCGTGCTGTTTCGGGTCATGGGGCTCATCGTTCGCGTCGCCCCACTTGGCGTGCTCGGTGCGGTCGCCTATACCGTCGGCAAATACGGCGTCGGCTCACTGAAGCAGCTCGTCTCGCTGGTGATGCTGTTCTACGTCTCGGTCGGCATCTTCGTGCTGGGCGTGCTCGGCGGCGTGATGGCGCTCGCCGGAATCAACATCCTCAAATTCCTCGCCTACTTGCGCGAAGAGCTGACCATCGTGCTCGCGACCGCGTCCTCCGATGCCGTGCTGCCGCAGATCATGAAGAAACTGGAGCGGATGGGCGTGAAGGACTCCGTGGTCGGCCTCGTCATCCCGACCGGCTATTCCTTCAACCTCGACGCTTTCTCGATCTACCTGACGCTTGCCGTCGTCTTCATCGCGCAGGCGACCAACACGCCGCTGTCCTTCGGCGACCTCCTGCTGGTGCTCGGCGTCTCGCTGATCACGTCGAAGGGCGCGCACGGCGTGCCGGGTTCGGCGATCGTGATCCTGGCCGCGACGCTCAACGCGGTGCCGAGCATTCCTGCCATCGGCCTCGTGCTGGTGTTGTCGGTCGACTGGTTTATCGGCATGGCCCGCGCGGTCGGCAACCTCGTCGGCAATTGCGTGGCGACGGTGGTGGTGGCTGCCTGGGAAGGCGACCTCGACCGCGCCAAGGCGGCCAAGGTGCTGGAGGGCGGCGAGCTGGTGGACGTGACGGCGGGGTAGCGCCCGCGGATCAGTCATCCCACTGGAGGAGCGGCGTTCCAAACGCCCTCCTCCAGACCGACAGGAAGCGCGGAAACCAGGAGTGCGCCACGGCGCCCTTATAGGCCCAAGTGCGATATTTAAGACCCTGTTCCGAGATCAGTTCCTGATAGCCGCCGTGAACCTCGGTCGCGGTCCGAATGTCCTTCAATATTCCCTGGGCGCAGGCGCGGTAGGTGTCGCTCCCAGAGAATTCATCATAGTCCAGCATGCGATCCGCGAACTCGACGTTGAATGTCGGCCAGGAGGAACGTCCCTGGTAGGCTGGCGCCGCGATCTTGTGGATCATCTTGTTCCGCGGATTGTCCGCGGAGACCAGGAAGTGGAACGTGCTGGGTATGCGAAAGCGCGGTTCGGCGATGATCAGATCGGCTGTCGTCGCAAACAGCGCGCGCTCGCTGGCATCATTCAGGTCCCAGAATCCGCGGTGCACGCTGACGAAATCCAGGGCCACCAAGGACACCGGCGAGCCCGCCGGGCCGTCAAGCGAATGCCTGATATAGCCGTCCTTGCCGAACAAACGGAGCAGATCTCGCTTGTACTGTGCAAGGTCGCGGCCGAGCAGCCGTTTCAGTTCGTTCTCGCCGACGATCCCGAGCTGCATGCCCCACACGAACGTCGTGTAGACGCAGGCGTTGGTGACGAAGCGCCTGCGCTCGGCCCGCGTATCCGTTGCCGCAGATCGAGGTCCGCCGGCATCGCACAGCAAATACCTGGTACCGTCAGCGTCGAACGGCTCAAGCTCACTCGCGAGCTGAAGGATCGCGCGCTTCAGGTCGACGCCATATTCGGCCAGCAGCAGGCGGCCGGCATGTGCGCATTGCGACATCGCCAGATAGGAAGACGCTCTCTCGTCGGCACCTATCATCTGCTGGAGACCGGCGAGAATGCCGAGCAGCGTGTCAGAGGGCCGCGAGAAATAATTCACGCCGAGGTACCGCCCGCGTCCCGCAGGAACGATGGTCGTCGTGACCACGTCGGCGCGAACCGCCTCCAGCAGCAGACGAACGCTCTTTTCGAGCAGGCGCGCCCGGCGGACCGCGTCCTGCGCATCCATGATGGTCTCAGGGTCCAGAACATCGGGGTAAAACCAGGCGAAGTCGCGCGGGTAATAGGCGGAGGCGTGCGGCGCTCCCGTGACGAGGAAGGCCTCGGTCACCGAAAAGGCACTGTCCATCGAGTACCGGTAGAGATCCTCGATGTCCGACAACGCATGATGCGATTGTCTCAGGAAGCGATCACCGAGAAAATTGACCGCCTGAAGCGCGTTGGCGACGAAGGTCGCAGCCATCCCCTGGTAGAACCGGTTCTCACGCTGTGATGGAAAAGAGATGTCGCTGTTCATGTCCGTCAATCGGCTGATGTCTCGTGACCCCGTGATGGCGGCCACCATTTTGAACATGACTGATTCGTATCTCTACCCGGTGACTTGCGGGTTCGTGACGCTCGCCTAGGCCGCCCGCGGCTTGAAATTCTCGATCACCCGCAGCAGCACCCGCGCACCGGCGTCGGCGTCTGCGAGCTCGACATGCTCGTCCGGATGATGGCTGATGCCGCCGCGGCAGCGGACGAAGATCATGCCGACATCGGCGATGTCGATCATCGCCATGCCGTCATGCCCTGCCCCGCTCGGCAGCTCGAACACTGACGAGCCTTCGGCAGCGATCGCCTGTGCGACCTGCTCCTTCAGCCAGGGCGCGCAGGGCGCGGTGCGGTTCTCGTGGGTGACGTCGAGCTGAAGCGCCAATTGCCGGCGCTTGGCGATGGTCTCGATCTGCCGGACGACATCGGCGACCGCGCGCTTTCGATGCATGTCGGTCGGTGCCCGCATGTCGATGGTGAACGACACTTCGCCCGGAATAACATTGGTCGCGCCGGGCCGCGCCTGGATATAGCCGACGGTGCCGACCAGCCCGCCCTCGTCGGTGCGGCAAAACCGCTCGATCGCGCCGATGCATTCGGCCGCGCCGGCGAGCGCATCACGGCGTAGCGCCATCGGCACTGTGCCGGCGTGACCGGCCATGCCGGTCAGCCGCGCAGCGAGCCGTGTCGCGCCCGCAATCGCAGTGACGACACCGACGGGCAGGTTCTGTGCTTCCAGCACCGGGCCCTGTTCGATGTGCAATTCGAGATAGGCGAGCAGTTCGCGCCGCGCCCGCGCGGCCGCGCCGATATGATCGGGGTCAAGGCCGAACGCGACGAGCGCATCGCGCATCGACACGCCGTCGTGGTCGCGCGTGTTCAGGACGCTCTCGTCGAAGGTGCCGGCCACCGCACGGCTTCCGAGCAGCGTCGAGGCGAAACGCACCCCCTCTTCATCGGCAAAGCCGATCACCTCGATCGCGAACGGCAGGCGCTTGCCGCGGCGGTTGAGATCCGCGACGCAGGCAATTGCGGTGATCACGCCCAGCGGCCCGTCCCATTTGCCGGCATCGCGCACGGTGTCGTAGTGCGAGCCGAGCATCAGGCAGGGCGCACTCGGCCGCTCCCCTTCATAGCGCCCGCAGACATTGCCGATCGCATCGAAATGCGCGCTCATGCCGGCTTCGCGCATCCAGCTCAGGATGAGGTCAGCGGCCTTGCGCAGCTCGTTGGTGAGATAGATGCGGGTGAGCTTGTCGCCTTCTTCCGAGATCGCACCGAGCTCGTCGATGCGGCGAACGATCTCCTTGCCGAGCGATGCATCGTGAACGGCGTTACCAGCACCCATCTCGGCGAGCTTTCCATCTGCTAGGGACCACAGCGGCGGCGGTCCGGGCACAATCGATACAAGTTCGGTGCCAGCAAAGTCATGCCACCGACGCCGCCCAATCTGCGCGTGGTTAGCATGAATGCGTCGTAGGGGCAGACCATCCGACGCCGGTCATACACACGCCCGAGGCGGGTTAATGCTGCTTAACTCAATTGCATACAATTATGAGTAATTGCCTATAAATTGATCTGCCGATTTTCTCGTCAGGATCCTCGCGCGATATAAATTCCATATATTTCAAACGCTTATTTTGAAATGACTGCATCCTGACCTCTGGCACAAAGCTTGCGACAACTCATCCGAGGCTTCGCCAAGCCGGCGCAGCCGCGAGATTGGGGCGGTGCATCCGCCAAGGGGAGCAAGCAATGGATTTTGGCAGGATTTCACGACGTCATTTGTTGCAGGGCGGCGCGGCCCTCACCCTCGGTGCGGCAGCGGGCCTCCGCCCGGCCTTCGCGGCCGAGACCACCATCGGCTTCATCTATGTCGGCTCGCGCGATGACTACGGCTACAACCAGGCGCATGCACAAGGCGCGGCGGCGCTGAAGAAGATTCCCGGCCTGAAGGTCGTTGAGGAAGAGAAGGTGCCGGAGACTGACGCGGTCGAGAAGACGATCGAGTCCATGATCAATCTCGACGGCGCCACCCTGCTCTTCCCGACCTCGTTCGGCTACTACAACCCGCACATGATCAAGATGGCCAACAAGTTCCCGAAGCTGCGCTTCGAGCACTGCGGCGGCCTCTGGAGCGACAAGGATCCGAAGAACGCCGGCAGCTATTTCGGCTATATCGACGAAGCCCAGTACATCTCGGGCATCGTTGCCGGCTACACCTCGAAGACCGGCAAGCTCGGTTTCGTTGCGGCGAAGCCGATCCCGCAGGTGCTGCGCAACATCAACGCCTTTGCCCTCGGCGCCAGGCTCGCCAATCCCAAGGCCACCACGCAGGTGATCTTCACCGGCGACTGGTCGATGCCGGTCAAGGAGGCCGAAGCCACCAACAGCCTGATCGACCAGGGCGTCGACGTGCTCACCTGCCACGTCGACGGCCCCAAGACCATGGTCGAGAACGCCGCACGCCGCGGCGCCTTCGTCTGCGGCTATCACACCAACCAGTCGCCGCTCGCGCCGAAGGCCTATCTCACCGGCGCCGAGTGGAACTGGGAAGCGCTCTATCCGAAGTTCGTCAAGATGATCGCGGCCGGCGAAAGCATCCCGAATTTCTATCGCGGCGGCCTCAAGGAGGAGATCGTCAAGACCTCGCCCTATGGAGAGGCGGTTTCGGCCGAGGCGCGCAAGCACGCCGACGAGGTCAAGGCCAAATTCCTGTCGGCCGAGGGCTACGCCATCTTCAGGGGCGGGCAGGTCGATAACAAGGGCAAGACGGTGATCGCAGCCGGCACCGACCGCGGTCAGAAGGATCCTGAACTCGAGAAGATGGACTATCTCGTCGAAGGCGTAATCGGAGCGACTTCGTGACCACGGAAGCCGCGGATTCCACTGAAGCGGTCGGGACAATTGCCCCGGCCGCCGAGCCCGGCTTTCTCCAGCGCCACGGCGCAACGATCGAATACATCCTGATTCCGGGCGCGGCGCTGGCCGGCGCGCTCGTGGCCTTCGGCATCTTCGTCGCGATGTTCGGCAAGAACCCGCTCGATCTCTACTTTTATATGTATTACGGCGCCTTCGGCACCTGGTTCTCCTGGCAGAACACGTTGACGCGTGCTGCCCCCCTGATCCTCACCGCACTCTGCACGGCTCTGCCCGCGCAGCTCGGCATGGTCATCATCGGCGGCGAAGGCGCGCTCGTGATCGGCGCGCTGTCGGCGACCAGCGCCGCGCTGGCGCTTCAGGGCATGCCGCCGCTCGTCGTGCAGATTGCCATGGTCATCGCCGGCGTGATCGGCGGTGGCTTGTGGATCATGTTGTCGGGCGCGCTGCGCCAGTATCGCGGCGTCAACGAGACCATCTCGAGCTTGCTGCTCGTCTACATCGCGCTTGCCATCCTCAATCATCTCGTCGAAGGCGTGATGCGCGATCCCGCCAGCCTCAACAAGCCATCCACGCGCGAGATCGGCGCCGCCAACATGATCGGCACCATCCCAGGCACCGACGTGCATTGGGGCCTCGTCTTCGGACTGATCGCCGCGATCGCCGCCTACATCCTGATCTATCGCACCGTGTTCGGCTTCGCTGCACGGGTCGCCGGCGGCAACATCCGCGCTGCGAAGATCGTCGGTCTCAACGTCAGCAAGCTGATCCTGGCCATCTGCTTCCTCGCTGGCGGCGCCGCGGGTCTTGCCGGCATGGTCGAGGTTGCCGCCGTGCAGGGACGCACCAATGCCAACCTTGCGGCGGGCTACGGCTTCACCGGCATTCTCGTTGCCTTCCTCGCCCGGCAGAATCCGCTGGCGATCATTCCCGTCGCGATCCTGCTCGGCGGCATCAGCGCCAGCGGCGGCCTGCTCCAGCGCCGCCTTGGATTGCCGGATGCATCCGTCCTGGTGCTCCAGGGCATCATCTTCGTCTTCGTGCTGGCCAGCGATGCGCTCTACGGCCGCATCGGATTTTTGAAGGGAAGATCCTGAGATGGCAGACGGATCGATCGGACTGTGGACCGTCCCGCTCGCCGTGCTTGGCGGCGCCATTCGCGTCTCGACGCCGTTCCTGTTCGTGAGCCTCGGGGAATGCATCACCGAACGCTCCGGCCGCATCAATCTCGGCCTCGAAGGCACGCTGGTGATGGGCGCGATGAGCGCCTACGGCATCTCCTACCTTACCGGCTCGCCCTGGCTTGGCGTGCTCGCCGCCGGCATCACAGGTGCACTGCTGGGTGCATTGCATGCCGGCATCTGCTCGCTGCCGCGCGTCAATGATATCGCGGTCGGCATCGCGCTGATGCTGTTCGGCACCGGGCTCGCATTCTATCTCGGCAAGCCGCTGATCGAGCCGACCGCGCCGCGGCTGCCCGCGATCGATTTCGGTTGGTGGAGCGACGTTCCGCAGGTGCGCGCCGCGTTGCGGGTCAACGTGCTCTTCCTGATCGGCGTCGCGCTCGCGCCAATCCTCTACTGGGCGTTCCGCACCACGCGCTGGGGCCTTCTCATCCGCACTGCCGGCGAGAGCTCGGACGCCGCGCGCGCCATGGGCCATTCCGTGCTGCTGATCCGTCTGCGCGCAACCATGGTCGGCGGTTTCCTCGCCGGCATCGGTGGCTCGTTCCTGTCGTTGTTCTATCCAGGAAGCTGGAACGAGGGCCTGTCCTCCGGCCAGGGCATCACGGCCGTGGCCCTCGTGATCTTCGCGCGCTGGGATCCGCTGCTCTGCCTGTGGGCCTCGCTCGCCTTCGGCGGTGCCGCGGCTTTGGGCCCTGCACTGCAATCTGTCGGCGTCACCTCCGGCTATCACCTCTTCAACGCCGCCCCCTACATCCTGACGCTGGCGATCATGATCATCACCTGCTCGCCGAAACGCACGCTGACCGGAGCCCCGGCCGAATTGTCGATCACCCGCTAGAGAGCGAAATCATGTCCGAGCGCACCATCAAGTCCGAGCCCTACGCCTGGCCCTACAATGGCGATCTCCGCCCCGAAAACACCGCGCTCATCATCATCGACATGCAGACCGATTTCTGCGGCGTCGGCGGCTATGTCGACAAGATGGGCTATGACCTTTCGCTGACACGGGCGCCGATCGAGCCGATCAAGAGGCTGCTCGCGGCGATGCGCGCCCAAGGCTTTCACATCATTCATACCCGCGAGGGCCACCGCCCCGATCTCTCCGATCTTCCCGCCAACAAGCAGTGGCGCTCGCGGCAGATCGGTGCCGGCATCGGCGATCCCGGCCCCTGCGGCCGCATCCTGGTGCGCGGCGAGCCGGGCTGGGACATCATCCCGGAGTTGGCCCCGTTGCCGGGCGAGCCGATCATCGACAAGCCCGGCAAGGGCTCGTTCTGCGCCACCGATCTCGAACTGATCCTGCGCGTGCGCGGCATCGAGAACATCGTGCTGACGGGCATCACGACCGACGTCTGCGTCCACACCACGATGCGCGAGGCCAACGATCGCGGCTTCGAATGCGTCCTGCTGCACGATTGCTGCGGCGCGACCGACAAGAGCAACCACGAGCATGCACTGAAGATGATCAAGATGCAGGGCGGCGTATTCGGCGCGGTCTCGACGTCGGACTCCTTTATCGGAGCGATTTCGTGATCATCGGCGAGCCGCCTCCGCCGGCGGGCGCTTTCGGCGTCGACGCGATCGCCATGACCATGCGCTTCGGCGACTTCCTGGCGCTGGACGATGTCGAGCTGAAGGTCAGGCCGGGCTCGTTCCACGCGCTGCTCGGCGAAAACGGCGCCGGCAAGTCGACGCTCGTCAAATGCATCATGGGCTACTACCGCGCGACCGAAGGCGACATCATCGTCGGCGGCCGCGAGCAGGCCATCTCCAACCCGAAGGACGCCCACGCGCTCGGCCTCGGCATGGTCTACCAGCATTTTACCCTGGTGCCGGCCATGACGGTCGCGGAAAATCTCGTGCTGGCGCGCGACGATGTGCCGGCCGTGGTGAATTGGCCGAAGGAGATGAAGGAGCTCGAGGCTTTTCTGGCGCGGATGCCGTTCAAGGTGCCGCTCGGCGCCAAGGTCTCCGACATCTCGGCCGGCGAGCGGCAAAAATGCGAAATCATCAAGCAGCTCTATCTGAAGCGCCGCTTCCTGATCCTGGACGAGCCGACCTCGGTATTGACGCCCGCGGAAGCCGACGAAGTGCTCGGCATGCTCCGCGACATGGTCGTCAAGGGCGAGCTGACCATCCTGATGATCACACACAAATTCCGCGAGGTCATGGCTTTCGCCGACGACGTCACCATCCTGCGCCGCGGCAAGCTCGCAGGTGCCGGCAAGGTCGCCGAGCTCACGCCAGACGCGATGGCGCGCACCATGATCGGCGCCGAGGAGCTGACGGTCCAGCCGCCGCGGACCGGCGAAGCCGGAAAGACGCGTCTTGAGCTGGAAAAAGTCCGTGCACTCGACGATGCCGGCGCCATCGCCGTGCACGATGTCTCCCTCATGGTCCGCGCAGGCGAGATCGTCGGCATTGCCGGCGTCTCCGGCAATGGCCAGCGCCAGCTGGTCGAGGTGTTGGCCGGCCAGCGCGAGGCGGAGAGCGGGGAAGTCCGCGTCGCCGGCGAACCCTATCACGCCGGCCGCGAAGAAATGCGCCGCCACAAGATGTCGCTCCTGCCCGAGGAACCGCTGAAGAACGCCTGCGTCGGCGGCATGAGCGTCGCCGACAACATCGCCTTCCGCGAATTCGACCGCGCGCCCTTCGCAAGCCTCGGCTGGTGGCTCAACCGCGGCGCCTTTCGCGACGATGCGAACAGGAAGATCGGCCAATACAAGATCAAGACCCGCACGCCCGATACGCCGATCGCGGCGCTGTCGGGCGGCAACGTCCAGCGCGCCGTGCTGGCGCGCGAGCTTGGCGGCAACGTCGAGGTGCTGATCGCGGCCAATCCCTGCTTCGGCCTCGACTTCGCGGCGGTGGCGCAGATCCACGCCGAGATCATGGCCGCCCGCAACCGTGGCGCCGCCGTGTTGCTCGTCAGCGAGGATCTCGACGAGTTGCTCGAACTCTCCGATCGCCTGGTGGTGATGTTCCACGGCGAATTCGTGTATGAAGCACGAACCAGCGAAGCCGATCTCACCGTGGTCGGCCGGCATATGGCGGGGCATTAACCAGGGAAGAGCGATGAACGACGGATCCGAGCGCGACGAGCACTTCCTCCGCCTGTCCTTTTCGGTCGCCCGACGCTCGCTGACCCATGGTAACCATCCTTTTGGCTGCATCGTCGTCGATGCCGACGGCAAGGTGCTGATCGAGACCGAGAACGGCTACATGCCGGATCATGACGGCACCGCGCATGCCGAGCGCCTCGCGGCCACGCAGACCTGCCGCACGCTCGACCGCGAGGTGCTGGCGAAGGCGACGCTCTATTCTTCGGCAGAGCCCTGCGCGATGTGCGCCGGCGCGATCTACTGGGCCGGCATCGGCCGCGTCGTCTACGGCCTCAGCGAGAACCGCCTGCGCGGTGTCACCGGCAACCACCCGGAGAACCCCACGCTCGATTTGCCCTGCCGCGAGGTCTTTGCCAGCGGCCAGCGGCCAACGGAGGTTGTGGGGCCGCTGCTCGAGGACGAGGCCGAAGCGCTGCACGACGGCGTGTGGACAAAGTAGGCGCCGCCACACACTCGGCTTCGTAGGATGGGCAAAGCGAAGCGTGCCCACCAATCCCAACCGCTCGGAGATGGTGGGCACGGCGCGTTGCGCCTCCGCCCACCCTACACTCTCACAAACGCCGATGGCGCCGCGCATCTCTGCGCAACGCCATCCTAACCTGAAGACCCCCAGCCGATCAGAACTTCACAGTGATGCCGCCGTAAACCGTGGATTCGGTGCAGCTCTTTGTGCTCTGGCCTGTCGCGGCGACGGTGCAGACGCCGGGCATGGCGTTGTGGTCGAGGCCGAACTTGTTCTGCCAGTAGCGGTAGGCGACCCATAGGTCGACAAAGTGCGAGTACTTGTCACCCCAGACCGCCTTCGAGGCATCGAAGGTCAGGCGGATCGGCTCGCTGTTCAGCTCGGTTTTGGATGCGGTCGAGAACCGGCCGGGGCCCGAGAGCGCAGGCAGGCCGTTCGAGTCGCCCTTCGGTCCGTACCAGCCGGCACGGCCGCTGATCGACCAGAACTGCATGTTCGGCGGCAGGAAGCCGAGGTCCATGTAGTAGTTGATCTCGACGGCCCAAGTCGGGTTGTAGCTGACATTGCCATCGGAGTTACAGCTCACACCCGGGAGGGGGCCAGCAAAACCGCTGCCGCACTGAGTGAAGGCGTTGTGGTTGGAGAACTCCCAGTACATCAAGGGCGCGACGTTGATGTAGCCCTTGTAAGGAAGATCGAAGGCGAACTGGAGACCGGCAACGACGTCCCGCTTCGCGGGCGCCAAGAAGGTGTTCTCGGAATTGCCATCCATACCGACTTCAAACGAAATGTTCTGCAACGGCCCCGTGGTGAAGGCCTGGGTGTTGAAGAGCTGGTTCCAGCCGAAGGTCGAGCGGAACAGGCCGTAGATCTCGGTCGCGCCGGCGCAGTCGGCTGCACCGAAGGAGGAAGATAGACCAGGTGCGATACAGGGCGATGCAGGGTCGTTATGGCCCGACTTGAACATCGAGATGGTGAAGAAGTTGGTGCCATAGGCCCAGAGGTCGAAGTGGGTGAACGAATAGACCTGCTTGGCGGTCGTACCGTTGATGCTGCCGTTCGGATTGACGCTCCACATGCCGGGGTCAGTGCCTTTAGGCATCCAGGAGAACGTGACGCGGTTGTCGATCACCAGGAAAAACGGGACGTCCGAGGCTTTCTTGGCAGCCTTGACCGGCAGGTCCGCTGCCTGAGCCAGGCCACTGGTAGTGAGTGTAGCAATCGACAGCACCGCGGCTGCGATTGCCTTGAAACGAAACGACATCCTGAATACCCCCAAGTTTGGACACGTAAAAATGAACGCCCCTTGGGTGCGACACTTGCGCCGATCTCCCGGAGTGAGAAGCCTCAACTTCTTTCAAGGCATGCCGCTTGTTTCGGCAGGAAGCGGCCTTTCAACCCGGGAATTCGAGGATTTTTTCCGTTTCGCTGTTGCGTGCGCGCAGTGACACGATGCCGAACATTCCCGTTTGATTTCATTTGTCTTTTGTGGCGGCGCTAGAATGCAGACGCAATTGTCGACCACCTGTTGGGCCGGTGGGGAATTGCATACGCGCGCCGGCGCGACTTTGCTCAACTTCAGGTCAGGCCTGCACAGCGGGTTCCGATTTGGTTTGAGCCGTCACAAATTTGCAACAGGCGTCTCTCGCAGGAGGCCGCCGCAATGGCTCTCCCGAATGTCGGACGATCATCGACTGACAAGGTCGCGACTCGCGACACAGACCGCCTGCCGAGGCGTTGAGCAAGGGATGACGCTTTTTCACATCTTACGCGACGGTTCAAACTAGCCCACAATTGAGGCACGTCACCCCGTGCCAGCGCATCAGCGAATGTTAGACCAGACGTCCAACGACCTGCATTCCGGCGAGCCCCCTCTGCTTCAGACGATCGGGCTCACCAAGCGCTATGGTGATTTCCTCGCCAACGACTCCATCAGCATCGACATCCAGCCGAAACAGATCCATGCCCTGCTCGGCGAGAACGGCGCCGGCAAGTCGACGCTGGTCAAGGCGATCTACGGGCTGATCCAGCCCAGCGCCGGCGAGATCCGCTGGCAGGGCCACCCCATCGTGCTGTCGGGTCCCTCAGAGGCGCGCAGGCGCGGCATCGGCATGGTGTTCCAGCATTTCTCGCTGTTCGACAATCTCACCGTTGCCGAGAACGTCGCGCTCGGCCTCGACGGCAGGGAATCCTTCAAGGACATGTCGGCGCGGCTGGAGCAGGTGTCGAAGACCTATGGACTGCCGCTCGATCCCAGGCGCGAGGTCTGGCAACTCTCCGTCGGCGAGCGCCAGCGCATCGAGATCGTCCGCGCGCTGATGCAGGATCCGAAATTCCTGATCCTGGACGAGCCCACCGCGGTCCTGACGCCGCAGGAAGCCGACCAGCTCTTCACCGTGCTGGAGCGGCTCAAGGCCGAAGGCCGCGCCATCCTCTACATCAGCCACAAGTTGGAGGAGGTGAAGCGGCTCTGTGACACCGCGACGATCCTGCGCGGCGGCAAGAAGGTCGCAACCTGCAATCCCGGGCTCGAGACCGCCGCCTCGCTCGCGCGGATGATGGTCGGAAGCGAGATCAGGGAAGTGAAGGCGCCCGCCGACCGGAAGACTACCGTACCGCGGCTCGTCGTCAACGATCTCTCGCTGGCGCCGGGCGAGGCGCATGGCGTGCGGCTCGAGCACATCTCGTTCGAGCTGAAGGGCGGCGAAATCCTCGGCATTGCCGGCGTCGCTGGCAACGGCCAGGACGAGTTGTTCGCTGCGTTGTCCGGCGAGCGACTCTCCAAAGACCCCGGCACCGTCGTGATCGAAGGCATCGCCGCCGGCCATCTCTCGATCACGCAGCGGCGCAAGCTCGGCGCCGCCTTCGTGCCGGAAGAGCGGCTCGGCCACGGCACCGCGCCGCGCATGAAGCTGTCGGAGAACGCGCTGCTGACGGGGCATGCAGCCAGCGGCATGGTCCATCACGGCTTCATCGACACCGCGGCCGCGCTGAACACCGTCGACCGCGCGACCGAAACGTTCGACGTGCGCAAGGCCAAGCGCGATCCGGAAGCAGCATCCCTGTCCGGCGGCAATCTGCAGAAGTTCATCGTCGGCCGTGAGATCCTGCGCAACCCCGCGGTGCTGGTGGTGAGCCAGCCGACCTGGGGCGTCGACGCCGGCGCCGCGGCCGTGATCCGTCAGGCGCTGCTTGATCTCGCAACCGCAGGCGCCGCCGTGCTGGTGACCAGCCAGGATCTCGACGAGCTCGCCGAAATCGCCGATCGGATCGCCGTGATGTTCCACGGCCGGCTCTCGGCGCCGCTTGCCACGAGCGAAGCCACGCGCGAAAAACTCGGCCTGTTGATGGGGGGCAGCAGCCTGGAGCCGAAGGAGGCCGCGCATGCAGTTGGTGCTTGAGAAGCGCGCCGAGCGCTCGAAAACGATCGCGCTGGTTTCTCCGCTGATCGCGATCGGCCTCACGATCATCACCATGGTCATCCTGTTCGCGATCCTCGGCAAGAATCCGATGCTCGCACTGCACGCCTACTTCATCGCGCCATTGACCGACGGCTATTCGCTGCAGGAGATCGCGGTCAAGGCCACGCCTCTGGTGATGATCGCGATCGGGTTGTCGCTCTGCTACCTCGCCAATGCCTGGAACATCGGCGCCGAGGGCCAATTCCTGATCGGCGCTGTCGCCGGAAGCTGGATCGCGGTGAAGACGCAGGGCACCGATGCCGGCGCCTGGGTGCTTCCGGTCATGCTCGTGCTCGCCGCCGCGGCAGGCGCGCTCTATGCGCTGATCCCGGCGATCTGCAAGGTGAAGTTCGGCGCCAGCGAAATCCTGACCAGCCTGATGCTGGTCTATGTCGCCGACCTCTTCCTCGACTACCTCGTGCGCGGACCCTGGCGCGATCCGCATGGCTTCAATTTCCCGACCACGGCCGAGTTCGATCCTGTAGCGACGGTGCCGCTCCTGATAGAAGGCGGCCGGCTGCATCTCGGCTCGATCATCGCCCTGCTCGTCGTCGCGGCAGCCGCGATCCTGCTCGGACGCACCATCAAAGGCTTCGAGATCCGCGTGGTCGGCGCGGCGCCGCGCGCCGCACGGTTCGGCGGCTTCAACGCCAACCAGTTGGTCATCCTGACTTTCGCTGTGTCGGGCGCGCTCGCAGGCCTTGCCGGCATCATCGAGGTCGCGGGCCCCGTCGGGCATCTCCAGCCCGGCATCTCGCCCGGCTACGGCTTCACCGCGATCATCGTCGCCTTCCTCGGCCGGCTGAACCCGCTTGGAATATTAATTGCAGGCCTTTTCCTCGCACTGACCTTTATCGGCGGCGAGCAGGCGCAGATCGCGATGAAGATCCCGTTGGACGTCACCAAGGTCTTCCAGGGCATCCTGCTGTTCTACGTGCTCGCCTGTGACTCCCTCATTCTCTATCGCTTCAAGCTGGTGTTCCCGAACCGACAGGTGGCCCGTGGAATTGGTTGAAGCCATCATCCTCGCGGTGCTCGCCGCATCGACGCCGCTCCTGATCGCGGGGACCGGTGAGCTCGTGACCGAGCGCTCCGGCGTGCTCAATCTCGGCGTCGAGGGCATGATGATCGTCGGCGCGGCCTGCGGCTTTGCGGGTGCGTGGCTCACCGGCTCGATCTTCATCGGCGCACTGTTCGGCATCGTCGCGGGCACGCTGATGTCGCTGATCTTCGCGCTGATGGCGCTCGGACTCGCCGTCAACCAGGTTGCAACGGGTCTCGCGCTGACCATCCTCGGAGTCGGCCTGTCCGGCCTGATCGGCGCGGGCTTCGTCGGCGAGCGCATCACGCCCGCGATACACCTCGCCATTCCCGGCCTCACGGACATGCCGCTGATTGGCCGGGTGCTGTTCGGCGAGGACGCCTTCGTCTATTTCTCCATCGCACTCGTTATCGGCGTCTGGTGGTTCCTGTACCGCACGCGAGCGGGATTGATCCTGCGTGCCTGCGGCGACAATCATGTCTCCGCGCATGCACTCGGCTACCCCGTGCTGCGCATCCGCACCTTCGCCGTGATGTTCGGCGGAGCCTGCGCAGGACTTGCCGGCGCCTACCTGCCGCTCGCCTACACGCCGTTCTTCATTCCCGGCATGACCGCGGGCCGCGGCTGGATCGCGCTGGCGTTGGTCGTGTTTTCGTCCTGGCGGCCCGGCCGGCTCGTGGTCGGCGCCTATCTGTTCGGCGCGGTGACGATCCTGCAACTGCACGCGCAAGGCTGGGGCGTGGGCATTCCCTCGCAGTTCATGTCGGCGCTGCCTTACCTCGCAACCGTCATCGTCCTGGTCCTGCTCTCACGCGCGCGCACCGGCGGCTCGACCGCGCCGGCCGCGCTCGGCACCGTGTTCGTGCCGGACCGCTGAATTTCGTTTCCGCGGCGTGCGCGATGGGGCGCGCACGTTGCGGATCGTGGCTGTCCCCTGATGTTTGGAGATTGATGATGAGGAAATCGCTTCTTGCGCTGGCTGCCGGGCTTTTGCTTGCCGGAAGCGTCAGTGCAGCCTCCGCCGCCGACAAGTTGAAGGTCGGTTTCATCTATCTGGGTCCGATCGGAGACTTGGGCTGGACCTACCAGCACGACCTCGCGCGCCAGGCCCTGGTGAAGGAGCTGGGCGACAAGATCGAGACCACCTATCTCGAGAACGTGCCCGAAGGTCCCGACGCCGAGCGCTCTATCGAGCAGCTCGTCCGCGCCGGCAACAAGCTGATCTTCACGACCTCGTTCGGCTACATGGACCCGACGCTGAAGGTCGCCAAGAAATATCCGAACGTGCATTTCGAGCACGCCACCGGCTACAAGCGCAACCCGAACATGTCGACCTACTCGGCCAAATGGTGGCAGGGCCGCTATATCCAGGGCCTGATCGCGGCCAAGATGTCGAAGTCGGGTGTGCTCGGCTATATCGGCTCGTTCCCGATTCCGGAGGTCGTCTCCGGCATCAACGCGACGATCCTGGCAGCGCAGACCATCAACCCGAACATCAAGGTCAAGATCATCTGGGCCAATACCTGGTTCGACCCGGGCAAGGAGGCCGACGCCGCCAAGGCGCTGATCGACCAGGGCGCCGACGTGATCATGCAGCACACGGATTCGCCAGCGGCGATGCAGATCGCCAGCGAACGCGGCAAGCTCGCTTTCGGCCAGGATTCCGAGATGATCAAATTCGGGCCCAAGACCCAGCTCACCTCGATCCTGGACACCTGGGGCCCTTACTACATCGAGCGCGTCAAGGCCGAGCTCGCCGGCACCTGGAAGTCCGAGGACAGCTGGGGCGGCCTCGACAGCCACATGTTCGCGATGGCGCCCTACACCAACATGCCTGATGACGTGAAGAAGATCGCCGAAGATGCCCAGGCCGCGATCACGGCGGGCAAGCTGCATCCGTTCAAATGCCCGATCGTTGGGCAGGACGGCAAGCCGGTCGAGTGCAAAGGTGGCGATCACCTCGATGACGGCCAGATCCTCGGCATGAATTTCTACGTCAAGGGGATCGACGACAAGCTGCCGGGCAAGTAGCACGCTTCTTGCATTGCCTAGATCACCTGCTCCTCCCGGAGGAGGTTCGGAGGGGGTGGCCAGAAGCACCCGGCACTTGTGGTCGCCCCCTCTTTCTATCTTCGCCTGGATTATCCCGCCTGCATCGCCCGCGCCGCGGAACTGTGGCGCCGGATGAGATCGGCGACATCCAGTCCCGGGATCGCGCCGTCAATCACGGCCCATTTCCCCGCCACCATCACGCGGTCGGCCCGATGCGCCCCGCACAGCACCAGTGCGGCCAAGGGATCGCCGTGGCCGGAGAAACGCAATTCGTCGAGCTTGAACAGCGCAAGATCGGCGGCCTTGCCGATAGCGATCTCGCCGAGCTCCGGCCGGCCGACACAAGCCGCCGAACCCTTGGTGGCCCAGCGCAGCGCGTCCTTGTGGCTGACCTTCGTCACGCCATAACGGGCTCGTTGCAGCAGGAATGCGGCCCGCACCTCCTGCATCAAATTCGATCCGTCGTTCGAGGCCGAGCCGTCGACGCCGATGCCGATGCCGACACCGGCCTCCTCCATCTCGCAGACGGGGCAGCAGCCGGACGCGAGGAGTTGGTTGCTGCATGCGCAATGGCTGATGGTCGTCCTCGCTCTGCCGAGCCGCTTCATCTCCTCCGCATTGAAGAAGATGCCGTGAGCGAGCCAGGTCCGCGCATTGAGCCAGCCGCATTGCTCGAGATAGTCGAGCGGACGGCAGCCATACATCTGCTGGCAGAATTTATTCTCGTCCTCGGACTCGGCGAGATGGGTGTGCAGGCGCACATCGAGCTTGTCGGCGAGATCGGCGGTGGCGCGCATCAGCGAGGTCGTCACCGAGAAGGGTGAGCAGGGAGCGAGCGCAATCTGCACCATCGCATCCACGCCGCGCTGGTGATGCTTTGCGACTACGCGTGCGCTGTCGGCCAGGATCGTATCCTCGTCCTGCACGACGCTGTCAGGCGGCAGCCCGCCGTCGCGCTGCGACAGGTTCATCGAGCCGCGCGTCAGCAGCACCCGGACACCGAGCCGTTTTGCGACCGCGACCTCGATATCGACGGACTCCTCGAGCCCCGCCGGGAACACATAGTGGTGATCCGTTGTGGTGGTGCAGCCCGAGAGCAGGAGCTCTGACATCGCCACGGTGACGCCAAGCTCGAGCGATTCCGGCGTCAGCTTCGCCCAGACCGGATAGAGCGCCTGGAGCCAGGGAAACAGCTCGCGGTCCATCGCCGCCGGCAGCGCCCGCGTCAGCGTCTGGTAGAAATGATGATGCGTGTTGATCAGGCCCGGCAGCACGACATGCTCGCCCGCATCGAACACCGCGACGTCCGCCGTCGCGGGCCTGCCGCCGGCCGGCACGAGCTCGACAATCCGGCCATCCCTCACCACGATGCCGCACTCGGCGCCGTCGGCGAGGATGGCGAGGGGATCCCTGATCCAGATCGGCTTTGCGTCGCTCATGATCCTGGTTCTCCTCACATCCGCTCATGACGGGCCGGCACGGCGGCCGCAGGCCCGATCACCTTCATGCTACGACTTGCTTGTTGCGACTTCGCTCCGGTCTTGCAAGACTCATCTGTACGATTCACCGGGCGAAAGCTTTGGCGCAGCCATGGATTTGAATACCATCACGACGGTGGCCCATCCGCAAACGCGCGCACAGCTGCCCGCCTGGGCGGCAGGTGATGCTTGGCTCGCGGGCGGCACCTGGCTGTTCTCCGAGCCCCAGGTCCACCTGAAGCGGCTGATCGATCTCACTGATCTGAAATGGCCGGCGCTGACGATCACCGACACCCATCTCACGATCTCCGCCACCTGCACCATCACGCAGCTCGATGGTTTCGCCTGCCCGCCCGACTGGCTCGCGGCACCGCTGATCGGCCAGTGCTGCCGGGCCTTCCTCGCCTCATTCAAGATCTGGAAGACCGCAACCGTCGGCGGCAATCTCTGCATGTCGCTGCCGGCGGGACCGATGATCTCGCTCACATCCGCGCTGGACGGCGTCTGCACGATCTGGAAGGCCGGCGGCGGTGAAGAGAAGATACCCGTCGTCGACTTCGTTACCGGCAACCAGCGCAACCGCCTGACGCCAGGCGACCTGCTCCGGCAGATCGATATCCCGATTGCCGCGTTGAAGCGCCGCACGGCCTTTCGCCAGATCTCGCTGGCACCGGTCGGCCGCTCGGCGGCGCTTCTGATCGGCGGCCTGGATAGCGATGGCTCGCTGACGCTGTCGGTGACCGCATCGACGGTGCGACCGATCCAGCTATCCTTTCGCAAGGCCCCGGACGCGAACGCGCTTCGCGACGCGATCGCACGACAGATCCCGGATGACCTGTACCACACCGACATCCACGGCAAGCCGCTCTGGCGCAAGCATATGACGCTAAGGCTCGCCGAGGAGATTCGCGGTGAGCTCCTGGGGGCGATGTCGTCATGAGTTTCGACGTCAACGGCAAGACGTTTCCACAAGAGCCGCGCGCAGGGCAATGCCTGCGCACGTTCCTGCGCGAGCTCGGCCATTTTGGTGTGAAGAAGGGCTGCGATGCCGGCGACTGCGGCGCCTGCACCGTGCTGCTCGACGGTGAGCCCGTGCATAGCTGCCTGATCCCGGCGTTCCGCGCCGAGGGGCGCGCCGTCACCACGATCGAAGGGCTTGGCGGAGAGACCGGCGCGCATCCGATGCAGCAGGCTTTCCTCGACGCGCAAGGCTTTCAATGCGGCTTCTGCACCGCCGGCATGGTCCTGACCTGCGCCTCGCTGAACCAGGCGCAGCGCACCGATCTCGGATCGGCGCTGAAGGGAAACATCTGCCGCTGCACCGGCTATCGCGCGATCGAGGACGCGCTGCTCGGCAAGACCAATGTCGAGGCGAGCGTGGAGGCCGGCGCCGCATTCGGCCGCAGCCTGCCGGCGCCCGCAGGTCCCGACGTCGTGCGCGGCAAGGCGCGATACACGTTCGACACCGCAATCGACGGTCTGCTCCACATCAAGCTGCTTCGTTCGCCGCACGCCCACGCGAAGATCGTCGCGATCGACAGGTCGGACGCGCTGCGCGTTCCCGGCGTGCATGCCGTGCTGACGCATGAGGATGCGCCATCGGTCCTGATTTCGACCGCGCGGCACGAGAAGGACTGGATGGACCCGGAGGACACCCGCATCCTCGATGACGTCGTCCGCTTCATCGGACAGAAGGTCGCCGCCGTCGTCGCCGACAGCGAGGCCGCCGCCGAGGAGGCGTGCCGCCGGCTTAAGGTCGATTACGAGATCCTCCCTGCGCTGATCGATCCGGAGCAGGCGATGGCGCCGGGAGCGCCTATTCTGCATCCTGACCGCACCACCGCGAACCGCATCGCCGATCCCCAGCGCAACCTCGCAGCGGAGACGCATGGCGAGTTCGGCGATGTCGCGGCTGCACTCGCCAAATCCGCCGTCACCTACGAGGCCACGTTCCACAGTCATCGCGTGCAGCATGCCGCGCTGGAGACCCATGGCGGCCTCGCCTGGCTCGATCAGGCCGGCGTACTCAACGTCCGCACCTCGACGCAGGTGCCGTTCCTGACCCGCCGTGCGCTGTCGGACATATTCAAGCTCCCCATGGACAAGGTCCGCGTGTTCTGCGAACGCGTCGGCGGCGGCTTTGGCGGCAAGCAGGAGATGTTCGTCGAAGACATCCTGGCCCTCGCCACGATGAAGACCGGACGTCCGGTGAAGCTGGAGCTCACGCGCGAGGAGCAGTTCATCGCGACCTCGACGCGGCACCCGATGCGGGTCCACATCAAGGCCGGCGCCGATGCCGACGGCAAGCTCACCGCCCTCCAGCTCGACGTACTCTCCAACACCGGCGCCTACGGCAATCATGCCGGCCCCGTGATGTTCCACTCACTGTCCGAATCCATCGCCGTCTACAATTGCCCGAACAAGAAGGTCGACGGCTTCGCCGTCTACACCAACACGGTGCCATCGGGCGCGTTTCGCGGCTATGGCCTGCCCCAGACGCAGATCGCGATCGAAGCCGCGATCGACGAGTTGGCAAGGCAGCTCGGCATCAGCCCCTACGACATGCGCCGACGCAACGTCGTCAGGCACGGCGACCCCATGCTGTCGCCGCCGCCGTCGGAATTTCACGACGTGCTCTACGGCTCCTACGGGCTCGACCAGTGCATCGACCTCGTCGAGCGCGCGATGCAGGCAGATAGGCCGCAGCCGGAGCTGTCGCCGGAATGGCTGATCGGCGACGGCGTCGCGCTGACCATGATCGACACGGTGCCGCCGGCCGGCCATCTCGCGGATGCGATGATCGCGCTCAACGACGACGGCGCCTTCGATCTCACCGTCGGCACCGCCGAATTCGGCAATGGCACCAGCACCGTGCACCGGCAGATCGCGGCGACGACGCTCGCAACCACCGTCGACAGGGTCCACCTGCGACAGTCCGACACCGCCCATGGCGGCCACGACACCGGCGCCTATGGCAGCGCCGGCACCTTCGTCGCGGGCAAGGCAACGCACGAAGCCGCCATGCAGCTCGCCACCGAGCTGAAGGTCGCGGCGGCCAGCGCGTGGCTGTGCGACGCCTCGAGTTGCGCGCTCGATGACGAAGCTGTTGTCAGCGGCGTACGGCGCATGTCGTTTGCAGAGCTCGCGAAGCTTTCTCGCGAACGCGGGCAACCGTTCTCAGCCAGCGGCAATTCCGGCGGCACGCCGCGCTCGGTCGGCTTCAACGTCCAGGGCTTTCGCGTCGCCGTCAATAAAGCCACCGGCGAGCTCAAGATTCTTCGCAGCGTGCAGGCGGCGGACGCGGGCGTCGTCGCCAATCCGATGCAGTGTCGCGGCCAGGTCGAAGGTGGTGTCGCGCAGGCGCTTGGTGCTGCACTCTACGAGGAGATGGTGATCGACGCGACGGGCCGCGTCACCAACCCGAAGTTTCGCGACTACCACCTGCCCTCCTTCGCAGACGTTCCGCGCACGGAGGTCTTCTTCGCCGAGACATCCGATACGATCGGGCCGCTGGGCGCCAAGTCGATGAGCGAGAGCCCGTACAATCCAGTTGCCGCTGCGCTCGGCAACGCGATCGCGGATGCAACCGGCATCCGCTTCACCGCGCCGCCCTTCAAGCCGGACCGGCTGTTTCCGGCGCTGCACGACAAATTCGGTAGTTAGCTGCCGCGATAGGTAGAGTAGCTCCACGGCGTGACCAGCAGCGGCACGTGATAATGCCCCTCCGGCTCGCTGATCGCAAAGCGCAGCGGGATCTCGTCAAGGAACGGTGGATCTGACAGCGGCACGTTGCGTTCCGCGTAGTATTTGGCAACGCTGAATTTGAGCTCGTAGCGGCCGATCGGCAGCGGGCGGCCGCCGATCAGCGGCTGGTCGGTGCGGCCGTCCGCGTTGGTGACGGCGCGCGCAATGACGCGATTTTCGCCGAGATTCGCAAGCTCGACCAGCTCGACCGCAATACCGGACGCAGGCTTGCCGGCGTGATTGTCCAGCACATGGGTTGAGAGCAGGCCGTGCACCTTCAGCTTGTCGTCGGCGACGACGAGGTGGTCGAGCCGCAGCGCGGAAATGCGTCCGATCTCCTCGATCGCGCGCCGCGTCTCGGTCTTGGCGATATTGCGCAACCGCGTCTCGAAGTCGCGCAGCACGGAATCCCTGCTGTGACGGCGCACGCAGACGATATAGGGGAAGCCGAACTTGTCGCGATAGGCGTTGTTGACGCGTTCGAATGCGGCATATTCGGCATCCGACAGCCGGTCGAGGCCGGCGCTGTTCTGCTCGTCGGTCGACTCCGCCGTGAGGCCCGCCGCGCGCTGGGTCTTGTTGGCGAGGTTGGGATGCGCCCGGATCAGCGCGAGCTGCACGTCGGGCTCGGCGCTCTGGATCGCTGCCATCAGTGCTGAGTGCAACTGGTTGATACCGGCGAACGGCCGCTGCCCGGCAAGTTTCTCCGCAATCCACGGTGAATATTCGACGACGTTGGCAAGGACCGCGACAAAGCCGGCCTGATCAGCAGCATTGAGATCGGCGAGCGAGATTTGCGCCATCGTTCTCACCCGATCTCGAATGCGTCGGCGGCGAGATGCGCATGCTTGTCGTGCCAGTGCTGCGCGATCTGGAGCCGCGTCGGCACCCAGACGCGATCGTGCTTGCCGATATAATCGAGGAAGCGGATCAGTCCCGCGGCGCGACCGGGCCGGCCGGCAAGACGGCAGTGCAGCCCCACCGACATCATCTTCGGCGCGGTCTCACCCTCGGCATAGAGCACGTCGAAGGCGTCCTTCAGATAGGTGAAGAACTGCTCGCCTTCGGCAAACCCCTGCGGGTTGATGAAGCGCATGTCGTTGGCGTCTAACGTATAGGGAATGATGAGCTGCTTCCCGCTCACGCCCTTGACCCAATAGGGCAGATCGTCGGCATAGGAATCGCAGAGATAGAGGAAGCCGCCCTCCTCCATCAGCAGACGATTGGTGTTGATCGAGGAGCGGCCGGTGTACCAGCCGAGCGGCCGCGAACCGGTCGCCTCGGTATGGACGCGAATGGACTCGGCGATCTCGGCACGCTCCTGCGCCTCGGTCATGTCCTTGTGCTCGATCCATTTCAGGCTGTGGCTCGCGATATCCCAGCCCGCCTCCTTCATCGCCGCGACGATCTCGGGATTGCGCTTCAACGCCGTGGCAACGCCGAACACGGTGGTCGGCCACTTCCGCTCGTTGAACATCCGCCATAGCCGCCAGAAGCCGGCGCGCGAGCCATATTCGAACATCGACTCGATATTGGCGTGGCGCTGGCCCGGCCAGGGCTGCGCACCGAGGACGTCGGACAGAAACGCTTCCGAGGCGCGATCGCCGTGCAAGATGTTGTTCTCGCCGCCTTCCTCGAAGTTGACGACGAACTGCACCGCGACCCGCGCGTTATCCGGCCATTGCGGATGCGGCGGGTTGCGGCCGTAGCCGCGGAGATCGCGCGGGTAGCGGGTATCACTCACTCAGACTTCCTCGAAGCGGATCGGGAGGGCGCCCTTCCAGAGCACGCTCTTGCCGAGCGTCGCCAGATTCTCCAGGCCCGAGGTCAGCGTGATAAAATGGTTGCCGGCGAGCTGGCCCATTTTGCTGGCGAAGTGCACGCCGCCATAGGCAAGCAGGATCTCGGTTTCGCTGATGCCGCCGGGATAGAGGATGATCTGGCCGGGCGCCGGATAGCTCGTGTGGTTCTCGTAGCCGACGCCGAAATCGAGATCGCCGAGGGGCATCCACACGCCCTCGCCGCTCCAGCGCACATGGATGATGTGGCTTTCGAACGGCAGCGCCTTGCGGAACGCAGCGACGGTCTTGGGCGCGAGCTGCTCCTCGAAGCGGGCATCGAAGGTGAAATCACCGGCGCGGATAACGAGTTTGCTCATCTCATCTCTCTGGATCGAAAGGGCGGCGGGCCCCCATGGGAATTTTCAAGCAAAGAGCATTCCAGAGGGCTTCGCGCAAGTGGCGCGGCCCGTCATCTGCGGTCGTAGGACCAGCCGAAGATACCGCTGCGCCGCACCTCCGGCTCAGGCTCGGCGGCAGGCTGCGGCGCCTCCTTCAGTTCCGCCTGGGGCGGAGAAGGCGGCGCCGGCAGATTCTCGCATTTCATGGAGTAGACCAGCTTTCCGTCCGCGGTCCGCCCGATCGGGGCGCACGGGTCTGGATGCGCAGCCGAGGCCTTTGGCGTGAGCTTAACCTGCGCGGCCGCCGGCGAGGCGATCAGGAGAAGGACCAGCAGATATTTCGACATCGTTGTCGCCTGGAAACTCAATTCGCCTCATTGAACCGGATTGCCAGGGTCAAGTCCACCGGCGGTGCGGGCACGATTGCCGAATATTTGGCCGGGGCTAGAAAATTTGCTCGCCCCAACGTGATGGCTACGCTTCGGATCGTGAAACCGGCCGGCTGATATTCGGCAGGACACATCGCCATGTCAGCCACGACCGCGAACACTGGCGACCTTTTTCTCACAGCTTGAGTCGCCACCACGGGAGAAACAACCATGCGAAAGACCTTTGCCATTCTCGGCATCACCCTGATTTCCGCCGCCACCATCCAGACCGTCGCCGCGAGCGACCGCCACCACAGAAGCAAGGCACACGCCGCCCCTATCCCCAGTCGGTCCGCGACTCCAACGCGTTCTGGCCGTCGCAGTCGACCACACCCGACTGGCAGCGCTACGCCAACGGCGCACTGTCTGCACCAGCGGGACGGTGATGCGGGCGTAGAACGCGGTTGCTGCGACATCTCTCGTGTCTCGGACGCGCTGCAACGCGCAAGCGTTGCTGCGCAGAGCCGGAACAATGTGGAGACATCGGCCCCGGCTCTGCAGCGCACCGCAAGAGCGCTGCGCTTCGTCCGGGGCACGAGAGGGAGTTGTGGCGCTCGCCGCCTCCACATCGTCATTGCGAGCGCAGCGACTTGGGCGCCGAAGCTTCACCGAATGACCCTGGCTGTGTAAAAACGGCGGTCTGCTGTTATGATTCTCCTGTGATTCTTTTGGGGGAATCGATGAGGCGCTTCGTTGAAGAGGCGGATCGTGGGCAGCGGACGCTGTTGCCCGAATGCCTCGATGACTTCATTGACGAGAGTAACCCAGTTCGCGTGATCGACGTATTTGTCGATGCGCTCGGTTTGGCTGAGATGGGCTTTGAGGGTGCGGAGCCGGCGGCCACCGGTCGGCCGTCGTACCATCCCTCGGTGCTCCTTAAGCTTTACATTTACGGCTATCTGAACCGAGTGCAGTCGAGCCGGCGGCTGGAACGAGAGGCCGGGCGCAATATCGAGGTGATGTGGCTGCTGGGTCGGCTCGCTCCCGATCACAAGACGATTGCGGACTTCCGCAAGGACAACGGCCTGGCACTGCGCAAGGTATGTGCGCGCTTCGTCGAACTTTGCCGCGAGATGGGCCTGCTCGCGACAGCGAGCGTCGCCATCGATGGCAGCAAGTTCAA
>NZ_JAFCJT010000021.1 GCF_018130785.1 Bradyrhizobium liaoningense | reverse complement strand
GCTGATGTCGATGCTGGCGCTGTCCGTATCGCCGTCATTGTCCGTGATGGTCGCAGTCAGCGTGATCGGAACGCCGGAGATCTGGATCGGCTCGTTGCTGGGGCTCGGCTCAGACGTAAGCTCGTGTACCGAGCGCTCGAGCGTCAACTTCACGTCGCCGGACGTGGAATCCGCTTCGAGCCTGAAGACTTCCAGGCCTGAAGCCGCAGCGATGGCGTCAGTTCCCTCGCGCGCCGAGATGACGCCGCCGACATTGAACAGAAACACCTTGTTGCCGGTAAGGGAATCGACAAGACCCGTGTCGACACCGTCTGCAGCAACAGACAACGCGTAGGTGATGCTGGCGCCATCAGCGCCATCGGCATGCGTAAAGGAGCCACTGAAGTGTTGCGTGGCCGAAGCCGGGAACGTCGCCGTTTGCGCGCCGCCAGTCAGCGCGCTTTCATCGACCTCGAGCGAGCCGGGCAAAACCGGGAGCTGCGGCCCCTCTTCGCCACCCTCGCCCTGCTTGACGGCGATGGTCGGGCTGTCGTCATGAATGATGATCGTCGGGCTGATGTCGATGCTGGCGCTGTCCGTATCGCCGTCATTGTCCGTGATGGTCGCAGTCAGCGTGATCGGAACGCCGGAGAGCTGGATCGGCTCGTTGCTGGGGACCGACTCAGGCGTGAGCTCGTGCACCGAGCGATCGAGCGTCAGCTTCACTTCGCCGGACGACGAATCCACCTCGAGCGTGAACACGATGGCGCCGTTGGCGTCGGGGGTAGCACCCTCGCCGCCGACGCGCGCGACGATCGCGCCGTTCTCGTTGAACAGGAACACCTCGTGCCCGGTCAGGGAATCGATCAGATGCGTGTCGACTCCGCCGGTCGCCACCGACAGCGCATAGGTGATGGTGGCGCCGTCGGCGCCGTCGACATGCGTAAAGGCGCCGCTGAAGTTTTGCGTGGCAACGGTCGAGAACGACGCCGGCTGCGCGCCGTCCGGCAGCGCGCTCTCGTCGACTTGGAGGGGACCAAGGAACGGGAGCTGCGGTCCCTCTTCTCCACCGCCCTCGCCCTGCGCCACGTCGATGCTCGGGCTGTCGTCGTTGATCGTGATGTGCGGACCGAGGTCGAAGGTTGCGCTCGCCGAGCCGCTGATGTCGACCGCCGTCGCCGTGACCGAGACGAGGCCTGCATCGAGATGAATGCTCTCATTGTTGTTGTGCGGATCGTTCTCGTGAACGCCGCGCAGGTCCGTCATCGTGATGAGGCCGTTGCCGTCCACCGTCAGCGTGAAGACCGTGACCTGCTGCCCATTGATCGTGACGACACCATCGACTTCGCCGGCCCCGTTCTGGACCAGGACGACGGGCTTGCCGCTGAGCGAATCGATCAGATTGGTATTCGGATTGTCGACCTTCAACGCATAGGTCACGGACACGCCGAACTGCGAATTCACCGTGAAGACGGTCTGGAGAGTCTGGGTGCTGATGCTGGACCCGGCCGGACCTGTCGTCGAACCGACCGAATTCGTGCCGTTGAAAGGGATGAAGCTCTCGTCGACCACGAGCTCGATCGAGCCGGCCACGCTGACCGTCGGAGCCGTTATCGGAAGGAATGGCTGATCACCGGTCTGGAATGTTCCGAGTTCTTCCTGCCCCAGCAGATCGAGCGGATTGCCCGCGCTCAACACATCGACAACGCTGGTCGTAAAATTGGCGCCACTCCCTTGGGCGCTACCGTTGCCGTCGCCTGCAGCGGGCAGCACGGACTGATCGGTCGTGATCGGGAAGAGGCTCGCGAACTCCTGCACATTGACATCGCGTCCAGGCGCCAGCTCGATCGACAGGAGTTGCTGACCATCGTGCCGGGAGTCGAAGACCGGGTCGACGGTGATCGTCGACTTGTTGTCGAACAGGATGATCAGCTTCTCGCCGACATGGACGAGCGTGATCTTCTCATTGGCAATCGACGAAAAATCGAGCTTGACCTTCTGATCATATCCGAGGTGCAGCACCACGGCTTGATCAGTGAGCGGCTTCGTTAGCGAGAAGGTTCGAACAGGGGTTGAATTAGTCGCAACAGTAGTGCTGGCGGCCTGCGCCACCTGGAATTGAGCATTCATTTAATGGCCCCTGCCAAAGACTTGTGCTGGAAAAGTAGAAAGTAAGCCGAAAAACTTCCCTATTAAGCTATTGTTAACTGCATGATGGGTCAACAAAATCAACTAGTTAACAAAGACATTTCGGGGGAGCGTGGTAAATTGGTCAAATTGTTGGCAGGTGACGGCCAAAAGGTATTTGAGATGAACACCTTGCAGCATATTGACCGGAACCGCGCAGCAAGCTTGCGAGCAGCAGCAGCGGTATTATTTTCCGCCATGGTCGCGTTGCTTTGCGGATTTGACAGCCCGGCTTGGGCCGAAGACACGAACTCCCACGTGGAGCGAACGGTGAAGTCCGCTGCCAACAAGGACACACGGATCGGGCTCTATCTCAATGTACTGCCCGATTGCAGCTCCGGCCCCCTGCCCACGATTCGCCTTGTCAATCCGCCGGTGTCGGGGAAAGTGACCGTGAAGTCGGCCAAGGTGAAAGCGACCAACTACAAGGCTTGTCTGGCGCTGGAAGTGCCGGCCTATGTTGCATTCTACAAATCGCAGCCCGACTTCGTCGGCGACGACGTGCTCACGATCGAAGTCAAATACGCCGGCGGGCGAACGGAAATTCAGAAGATCACGATCAACGTTTCAGGCCCTGGCGCGCAGCAGAAAATCTAGGCCCGGCAATTCTCCACGTTGCTGCAACACCAGTCCCTCGCCAAACGAAAGTAAATAGCCTTTGCATACACGCCCCACGGCCGGAGGCGCCCGGCGAAGCGGCGAGAGTCGTTAGTTTGACGCTGTTGGGGATTTTTGCTCTCTTAGACCCTGTGATTTCAAAAATTTCTCTGGGGGCGGCGATGCGCAGTTTGATTTTCAGGTATCTGACGGCAGTTGTCCTTTTCGCAGCAGGAGCAGTTGGTAACCCTGGAGGGGCAGTCGCTGCCGACATGGCCTTGAAGGCTTCGCCGAGCGCGATCGGAAATTGCTCGGAGTTGGTCTTTACCTGCGAGAACGGAAGACAGTACCCGCTGTGCCCGATCGCCGTGTCAATCGAGGGCGACGTCGTGACTGCATCGCTGCATACTGGTCGCTCTGGCGGCGTGCACGTGCGCTTGGTCCCGATGGGCGTCGGATATCGCTATTCCGGCGCCGGCGTTTGGGTCGACGGCTTCCGTGGCAATGCGTTGCTCAACTTTGGCAAGCACAGCCAAATCGCCTGCACAATCGAGAACTACTAAGTGACGTACCCTGTCGGCGCCCCACAGGGGCGCCACCTGTTCGTCTCGCTTGTTAGCCTTTGGTGCGAACGACGACCGGTCTCGCCCGAGGATACATAAAGGCCTTGGGGTGGACGTAGACGGGGCAATAATTGTCCCACTGGTATTGCTGCCAATTCCACTTCCAGCAGCCGTTCGCGATCTCTGGATCGGAATACCAATTGAGCCGATATGGCTCATCTCCGAATGGGTACGAACCGGCCTGAGCGCCAGCAGATGATCCACTTATGCAGATGACTGCGGCAATCGCGACGAAGCATGATCTAAACATGGCTTTCTCCGATTATGCCGACAAAGTGCCAAAGCGGGACATTCTTATCAAGCTTGGAGAAGTCCGTTACACGAGAGACCCTGGCCGCCGGGAGTCTGAAGCGGCCTTGGGATCGCGAGCGAGCAGCCGACGTTCACCGCACGGCCGGGATCTGACCTTTGTCCGACCCTGCCGGGTCACACCCGAATCAAATTTGAGCTCTTGATCGACAAGGATGGTGGGGGAGGCAGGACTCGAACCTGCGAAGCCATGAGGCGGCTGATTTACAGTCAGCTCCCTTTGCCACTCGGGACACTCCCCCGCTCGACGGCAGCACAATCGGGCCGGACCTTGCCGGCGGACCGAAGACGGCCATGGAACGTGAAGGCCGCGACATCCCGGATCGGGGCGCGACCGGGCGCGTTTATGAGGGAAGCGGTGGGGCAAAGTCAACCGAGGCGAACAGCCAAAATCGCCTCCATCCGCACCCAAATTGCCATATTCCGGAACCCGTGACACAAGCGAGCCCATGAAGGATCGAAAATTCGTCCCCAAGGGCCCCCGGAGCGGGTCTAAGCCCTTCAACAGGCCCGGGAAATCGGCCGGCCGGCCGGCCTGGCGCGAGCGCGATTCGCACGCCGACGGGCCGGTTATTCTTTATGGCTGGCACACCGTCACCATGGCGCTCGCCAATCCTCAGCGCCGAATCCGCAAGCTGACGCTGACCGAGAACGCGGCCCGGCGGCTTTCGGATGAAAACATCCAGACCCGCGTCCCGCACGAGATCGTCCGCCCGCACGAGATCGATCGCCTGCTCTCGCCCGATGCCGTGCACCAGGGTCTGCTCGCCGAGGCCGATCCCCTGCCCTCGCCCGACATCGAGACGCTGAAGCAGGAAGGCATGGTGCTGGTGCTCGACCAGATTACCGATCCGCACAATGTCGGCGCCATCCTGCGCTCCGCCGCGGCGTTTGCGGTCAAGGCGATCGTCACCACTGCGCGCCACAGTCCGGAAGCCACCGGCGTGCTCGCCAAGGCCGCCTCCGGCGCGCTGGAGCTGGTGCCGATGGTGACCGTGCAAAACCTCGCCCGCGCGCTGACTGCGCTGAACGAGCGCGGCTTCCAGACCGTCGGCCTCGACAGCGAAGGCAGCGAAGACCTCAGCAACGTCGCGCTGCACGAACCGCTCGCACTGGTGCTGGGAGCCGAAGGCAAGGGCCTGCGGCAATTGACGCGCGAGACATGCAGTGTCGTGGCGCGGCTCGACATGCCCGGCGAGATCAAAAGCCTCAACGTCTCGAACGCCGCCGTGCTCTCGCTCTATGTCGGCGCCAGCCGGCTCGGGCTGATGAAGCGCTAACAAGCAAAAGCGCCCGTCCGCATCACGCGGACAGGCGCTTCTTCAACTCAACCGATCAGACGAATCAGTAATAGCGGCGCAGCACGCGGTGACCGCCGTAGTAGTACGGCGCCTGGCGATAGCCATAGCGCGGGCCGTAGCCATAGTGCGTGCGCGGCAGGTAGCCGTAGCGCGGGCCGTAGCCGTAGCGATACGGACGATAGTACGGACGGTGGTAGGGATAGGCGGCAGCGCGATAGCCATAGCCGTAGCCATAATTGGCGGGCGCCACGACCGCGTCCTCACGATAGGTCGGATACGGCGCGAAGGCGCCCGGGCCGGTATAGGTCGGGCCCTGGTTGACGTAGTAATACTGCGTGGTCGGCTCAGCGAGGTGCTCAAAGCCCCAGCCGCCATAGCCGGCGCCATAGCCCCAGCTACCGCAGCCGGTGTTGCAGCCGGAAAAGACCGGCGCGACCGGCGCGCACGTGCTGAAGCCGCACGCCGCGGCGGGCGCGGTGGCGGCGAACATCACGGCAGCCACCGCGACCAGTCCCGAAATCATTTGACGCATTACTCTCTCCTGTTGATTTCCGCATTTTTGGATTTTGACGTTTCTTAACCCGGCGGTCTGCCGGGAAGCTCTGCACGCGGCCGCGGCCGAGGACGCCGCGGGTGATCGTTGATCTCAGGCGCGAGGATCACCGGCGGCGGATTGACGGGAACGTCCATCTGCGGCGGCAGCGGCGCCGATTGCACATCCCAGCTCTGGTGATAGCTCTCGGCGGGCCTGGGCAATTTTCGGTTCGCGGGCGGCTCGACCTCGAGCCGGCCGTAGCCGGGCCGCAAGCCCAGCGTCGGATAATAATGGCCGACATATTCGGGCTGCCGCTCGGCGATATAGCGCCCGCCATAGATCGTCGGCTGCACCTGGATGTTCTTCCCGAGGCCCCAGACACCCTCGACCACGCTGTAGGACGCGTCGATGCTGTTGATGATGATGGGCACGCCCGGGCGACCGGGAACGACGATATCGAAGCCGCCGCCGGCAAACGCCGTCTCGGGCACTCCGATCAGAAAGGCGGCGAGCGCGAGGGCGCGCATGAAGGGACCCCGGTTATCCGGCGACAACCTATCCGATCGCGACGCAGAGAGAGTTAAGGCCCGCTCACCAACTTCCGGTAAGCCTAACGCGTAAGGATCGCATGGTGCTCGAATGTCGCGAAGCGAGCTAGCGAAGCGTTAACGCTGTGCGGAAGCCGTGATGCACGGCTTCGCGCGGGCCAGCCTGGATTGCGTGGCACAAACTGCACATCCCCTGCGCGATCACATCGAAGTGACGCCGCTCGAATGAAATCGCGGAACGACTTGTCGACGATCGCACTTAGCGTCGCACTTAACGATGCTCTCAACCACATGGAGTAAATACCATGACGAGCCTCAAGTTAATCGGCGCCGCCGTGATCGCGGTATCCGCACTCGCGAGCCCTGCAATGGGTCAGGCCTCCATCAGCAACCCGGCCGCCTGCGAATCCATGTTCCCCAGCGCCAATTGCCTCAACGCGGGCGCCGGCAGCCCGTACGCCACCAGCCGTCAACAGCGACAATATAGGCGGACAGCCTATCGCGACCCGAACCGCTACAATAACGTGAACAGGCAGGATAATGGTTTCTGGCCCGCAGCGACTGCGGGCGCGGTTGCAGGTGCCGCCGTCGGCACCGCGGCGGCCGTTGCCTCAGCGCCGTTCCGCAGCTGGGACAATTCCTACGCCTATGACACTTCCGGTGGGTATGCCGGCGGCCGCGGCGAAATGGGCTGGTACGGCAATTGGGATACCTACGCGGCCCGCAACGGCATCGTTTGCCGGCCAGGCACCTGGTACAAGGGCGCGGACGGCCTCCAGCACATCTGCCAATAGGTCCCCATTCTGGCGAAGTGAAACAGGCGGCCCTCGGGGCCGCCTGTTTCATGCCGGCAATGGGCGGGCCGGTTCTGGCACTTTCCGATCAAGTCTGATATTGCGGCGCGCACGGGTGGACGGCTCCGGCGCATGCCGGTTCCTGCCCGCTTACCAGCCTCGCCGGCTTAGCTCAGCGGTAGAGCAGCGGTTTTGTAAACCGAAGGTCGGGGGTTCAATCCCCTCAGCCGGCACCAGCTTCTGACGCGCTGCTCTCAGTTCGAGTTCTTCGGCGCGCTGCTCCGCTGGAAGTGCTCAGCGTCGGGGATCTCCACCCAGGCGTGTTTCGATTGTTCGAAAACCGATCTGACGGGGGCCGGGTCGTTAGCGACCGCTATTGCGCCAACGGCAACGCCGATCATCGCAGGCAGGTTTTCGGCCTTCCAATAGATCGTTGAGCCACAGTCGGGACAGAAATAGTTGCGGACCGTGCCGCCGCTTGCAGCAGCGCGGACGAACTCCTTGGGCGTTCCCGAGATCGTGACGGCCTCCGCCGGATAGAAGGCGCCGACGCCGAACGGCGCGCCGGTTCGGCGCTGGCAGTCGATGCAATGACAGGCAACGACCAGGCCGGATGGTCCCGGAAGCGAAAGCGCAAGGCCCCCGCAACTGCATCTGGCATTGATCATCGAAACAATCCTACCTCGTTGGCCGACAGGTCCGTGCGCATCTCATCTCGCGACGGACCGCGGGCGCCAGCCGGTGTGTCTTGTGTTTGAAATGCGAGTTGGATTGATCGTGGCTTCGCACCTTGCTCCGTCATTACTCGCAATGACGATGACAGCTCACTCCGTCCCCACCTCGAACGCCAGCAGCACGTTGCCGGCGACGCCGCTCCATTGGCCGTAGCCGGAATTGGTATAGAGCATGCCGCCGGCGATGACCGGCCCGGGACCATCGATCGCGCCACCATGGGCGGGGACGCCGTTGACGGCCTTGTAATCCTGCGCGGTGTCGAACTCCCAGATCAGCTTGCCATCGGTGGCATAGGCACGCAGGAAGCCGCTGACGCCGCCGGAGAACACGACGCCGGGGATCAGGCTCACCGCGGCCGAAAGCGCAGGGCTGCATTGGAGACGATCACCACAAGCGACCGGAGGCACCTCCATCACAACTGTCCCACTGGCGAGATCGAGGCCGAACAGGCCGCCGCCCTGCGTGGAGTCGAGACGTCTGGTGCCGTCACGCAGGAAACGCACGTCGGAGTTCGCGACGTAGATGCGGTCCTGGTCGGCGGCCGAGCCCCATTCGCTGCCGCCGAGCGCACCGCCCTTTCCGATCCGCGTCTGCCACAGGATCTTGCCGCCGTCGTCTGGATCGAGCGCGTGCACGACGCCGGATTTCTGTGCAATGGCAAGAACGCGCCTGCCGTCACGCAAGGTCACCAGGATCGGCGACTGGCCGAAATCGTGATCGGGCCCGTGATCGTCGGGGCAATTCGTCCGGTCCGCAGTGAAGCACGCGACGACGAAAGCATCCTTTGGCGTGGCCTGCTGCTTCCAGAGCAGCTTTCCCGTCGCGAGATCGAAAGCGAGAATTGCGTCCGCGGTCGCGGCCGGCGGATTCGAGTAGGAATTGCTGGTCGCGACATAGACTGCGTTGCGTTTCGGATCGATCGTCGGCGCCGACCAGATCGCGGCACCGGACGGGCCGAAGAGCTGCGTGCCCTTCACATTCTTTTCGGTCGGGTGCGGCACTTCGGGGATCGTATAGGCTTGCCAGACCGGCTTGCCGGTTGCGGACTCCAGCGCCACCACGCTGCCGCGGAAGGTGCAGCATTCGTAGGAAGCTTGCGAGCCAGCGGCTTCCTCGAGCGAGGCCACCGGCACGTAGAGAACGCCGGAATGAAGCACCGGCGCGCCGGTGATCCGCGCGGCCGGATGCTCCTCGACCTTCGTCTTCCAGATCAGCGCCCCCGTCAGCGCGTTCACGGCATAGGCGTTGGCACGCAAATCACCGAAGAAGAGCGCGAACTGATCGGAGTCGGGAAGCGGTGCGGCCGTGATCGCGGCGCGGATCGCGGCATCGGTCGCGAACGTCCACAGCGTGCAGCCGGTTCGCGCGTCGAGCGCGTGCACCTTGCGGTCGGTGCCGCCGATGAACAACAGGCCGCCCACGATCGTCGGCGGCGCAAAGGACACCGAGGCGCCGGGAAACGCGTAGGCCCATTTCAACCGCAGGCGCGGCACCTGCGCCGCGGTCAGGCCAGCCATGTCGGCCGGCTGGAAGCGGCTGTTGTTGAGATCCACGCCCCACCCGTTCCAACGTGGACCGTCGAGCGGTTGCGGAAAGCCGCTGGCCTGCTGCGTGCAGCGGCCCTGAGCGTCAGACGCGTTGTTGATCGCGGCCTTGCCGGTGACGAAAGAAGCAATCGCGCGACGCTCGTCGTCACTGCGCTCCTTCGCCATCGCGGCCATGCTGCCGGAAGTGAGTGTCCCCAGCACGTGATCGAACGACATCGCCTGCATGGCACCGCGCGCAGGCGCGCGGCTCTGGGCATCGCTGGCATCGTGACATTGCGCGCAGTAGGTTGCGTAGAGCGCGGCGCCGTCCTGCTGCGCCAGTGCCGGCGCGGAGCACCAGATCAACAGAGCCGCTAAGACAAAAATCGGCCTCATGGCGTTCTCCGGCATCGTCGTCACGCGCCCCAAGATCGCATCTCACAACCTAAAGTGTATCGCCAGAGCGACCACGGAAGCAATGGGCGTTCCGCCTGCGTCTGTCACACATCCGTGGCAATGCGGACACGATCGGGCAATTCATCCAGCCTCCATAGGGCGAGGCTCTTGTCGCGCCAGCCACCGCCGCCCTCGTCGCAACGCTCGTTGATCAGCGCGCGCGGCAAGGGCCAGTTGAATGGCGCCCTCTCCATGTTCAGCGCGCGCCAATCGCCATCCGCGCAATCGCGGTTTGCATCCCATTCGGTAAATGTCGTGAGCAGCAGGAAGCCCGCGCCGCTCTCGGCAAAGCGGGCAATTGCGCGGGCGATGTTGTCGAAGCTCAAATGCACCAGGCAGTCCCGGCACAGGATGACATCCGCGCGCGGCAGCGCATCGCGCGTGATGTCGGCAACGAGAAACCGGCCGGACAACTCGTCGCCGGCCACACGCCGGCGATTGGTCTCGATCAGCGACGGCACGATGTCGATGCCGGTGTAGTCGAGGTCGAACTTGATGTGGCCGATCCAGCCGGCATCGCCGCAGGGCGCATCGAGCAGCGAGCGCGCCCCGAGCCGTCGCAGCAGGGGAGGAAGCTCCTCCCGGATCGCGGCGGTCGCCGGGTCCTCCGAGCCGAGGCCCGAGACAGATGTGGCCGCGCCCCACAGGTTGGTCCGCTCGATCCGCTCGAACCGCGCGGCGAGATCGAGGCCGGCAAAGTTCTCGCGATCCGCAACGAAGCGATCATGGGCGAGCACGGGTGGACGATTGGCGATCATCGGGCGAGGCTCACATCCAGATTCCGTCGCGAACACACTAGCAGGCCAGGCGTTGCATCCGAAGTCCGTCTTTCTCAAGCCGGTCTCTGCCACTCCATGATGTGGAAGTAAGGCACCCGGCGATGAAGGGCATTCCTGCCGGGATCGCCGCCCTTGGGCTCCGGCTCGACGAACAGGCGCAGCTGGAGGCCGTGATCGAGCAGTAGCGTCATGTAGCTGCTGAGCGGACGGTGCCAATTCTGGATCCGGATGCCGCGCCAGCTCACCCAGTTGCAGCGTTCGTCCATGTAGTGATCGATGGCAAATCGCAAGTCGCCGTTGCCGTCACGCGTCCAGCCATCGGGCGGCCCCGCGGTATTGAAGCTGGTCAGGTTGGCGATCAGCAGCGTGCCGCCAGGCCGCAGCGCCGCCACCATCTTCGCGATCGCCGCGGCGAGATCCGGCATGTCGATCAGGCTGAGGTAACTGACGACGAGATCATGGGACCCATCGAAATCCATCGTCTCGGCGCGGCCGAGCCGATAATCGCCGTTCGGGTCCAGCTCCCTGGCGCGCGCGAGCAGCGCTTCGGTCGGATCGATGCCCGTCGTGCGGATACCCGCGCGCTGCATGATGCGGCAGAAGCGCCCCTCCCCGCAGCCGACGTCGAGCGCATTGCGGAAGCCGCGCCCTTCGATCCGCGCCCGCATCGGCGCATCCAGCACGAAGCGGCGGCCATAGTCGCCCTCCTCGCCCTGCTCGACGATCCAGGCCGCCGCGGACGCGGCCCAGCCGTCGCTGACATCCTCGTTCATGGACAGGCCTTGGGAAATGGATGTTGACCGCTTGCGTCGCGGGACGGCTAATGACCACAGATTGGATCAGATTTCAACATGAGGTAGCATGCGCGCACGATGCGTTCGACCAATCCCAGAGAGAAGGCCAACATCGTTGCCGGCGCCGCGACGGCTGTCGTCATGACGGCCGTGCTGTTGATACTGGCGCTCGGTTTCCTGCTCGCGCGATAGAGGGCGCGCGGGCGAATGCCGGCGCGCACCAATTTGCGCCGCGCGCACGGTCCGCAAGAATTTTCCGACTTCGTCCTTCAGCCGGTCGCTGTCGGTCGCCAGCATCTTGGCGGTCGAGAGCACCTGCGAGGATGCCGAGCCGGTCTCGGCCGCGCCGCGCTGCACGTCGGTGATGTTGGTGGAGACCTGCTGGGTGCCGTGAGCGGCCTGCTGCACGTTGCGCGAGATCTCCTGGGTTGCCGCGCCCTGCTCCTCGACGGCCGCGGCAATGGTGGACGACACCTCCGACAGCCGCTCGATTGTCGCGGAAATGTCGCGGATCGCGTTGACGGATTCCTGGGTCGCGGTCTGGATGCCGGAAATCTGCTGGCTGATCTCGCCGGTCGCCTTCGCCGTCTGCTCGGCCAGGATCTTCACCTCGGAGGCGACGACCGCGAAGCCGCGGCCGGCCTCGCCGGCACGTGCCGCCTCGATCGTGGCGTTCAGCGCCAGCAGGTTGGTCTGGCCAGCAATCGTGTTGATCAGCTCGACGACGTCGCCGATCCGCGTGGCCGCGATAGAGAGCTCGCTGACCCGCTCGGTCGTGGTGCGCGCCTGGGTTGACGGCCTCGCCCGCCATCCGCGCGGATTCCTGCACCTGCCGGCTGATCTCGTTGACCGACGACGACAGCTCCTCCGTCGAGCCCAACGTCAACCCGCGCGAGCGATAGCGCTCACCTCGGCGATGCCTCCGTGCCCGCCTCGGGCCGGCCTTGGACCCGCGCCAATTCTTCCACGAACGCGATCACCTCCGCCCTCTTGTCGGGCGGCAGCGACAAGAACGCACGGACGAGCCTCAGGCCCTGCGCTTCGTCGGACTGGTCTGGTTTGACGTCCATCCCACACTGTCGGGCGATCGGGAAAAATATGCAATCCCCCGCCGGACACCTCCTTGATTCGGCCGGCCAGCTTTGCTGGAATAGCTCCAACAGAGGTGGACCATGAAGTGGATCAGGGAGCGCGACGCACTGATCGCGCAGACAATGGCCTTCGTCCAATCGGTAACCGGCAAAAGGGATGACTTCCATCCGCCGGAGACCCCGACGGCTGCACCGGACGTGCCGGTGGGGATTGTCACGGTCGAGACCTTGGCCGTCGAGACCTTTGCGGTCGAGATCGAGCCGCCGCAAATCGCCCCGCCGCCCCCGCCGGTCGTGATCACGCCAGCACGGACAAGCGGCGATTTTCGTTCCGAGATGCAGACCCGCATTGCCAATTTCCGCAAACATCAGGAGCGGTTCGAGCGCGAGCGGGAAGAATATTGTGCGGCTACCCTGACCAAGCTCCGCGCCGCGATCCGAGACCCCTCCCTCCGTCCGCCAACCGAAGGGTAGCTGGCGGTTCGGTCAGGCACCTACAGCCAGGACCACACCAGCCAGAGATTGGCCGCACAGGCGCCGAACAGTGCCAGCGTCAGTGGCAGCAGCATGTGCCCGCAGCATGTTTTGAGGTCGGTCGTCATGGCCGAAAACATCCGCTGATTCCGGCAAACGAGTCCCAAGGTTTCTTTTTTTGGGGATTCAGGACTCGTTAAGGACTCAGGGACCGGCGTTTCTGATCACGCCCCCGTGATCGACGAGCCGCCCGGAACCTCTTGCCCCGCCAAGCCGTTAACGCGCTTTCCGGGAGCGGGAAGAATGCCCTACGCCCTGTTCTGCAACGACGCCCAAATCAGCAAGGCTTATCCCAGCGAGGCCGACGTCTGGAAGCTCGCGCAGCAAAGCGGCCTCGTCGTGGATATCGGCACCGACGACCGGCGCCACGGGCCGCGCCGGGTCCTGGACAATGAATACGAGATCAAGCCCTGTCGGGCCGCCCAAGGCGAGGACCCCGCCAGGAACAAGGCGGAGGCCGAACGGCAGTCGAGGATGGAGCTTGAGCTGAATTCCTGAGGTTCGGCCGGAAGCCCAAGGTGGCTCAGGAAGGGATCTCTCAGGGGGTCGCGGTCGCCAGCGAGGCCTGCTCGCCCGCCAGCACCACGCAGGCCTTGCGGCGGTGCAGCCCGCGGATCGCGCCTGTGACCTTCAGCACCTTGCCGGATGGGCACGAAGCGTCCTTGACGAAGGCCACCTCATAGGGTGCCAGCATCAGAGGCTCGGATTTGAGGATTGTCTGTGCAGCGCATGGCAAGGAGATGAAGCACGAGAGCAATACTGCCGACACAAAGATACGCATGTCCGTCGTCCCACCAGCCCGGTAATTCTCATATAACGCCTTCCGGAGCGCGAGTTCCGTAAGCGGCAAAAATTATTTTTGCTTTACGCCAATCCCATGACGCGCGTGAGAAGGCGCGCGCCCGACCGTTTGCTTGCAAATGACGCGCCAGATGGTTCACGCAAAGCAAACAACCGGGTGGCAAACGGGGCCTGGCAAACGAAAGGCCGGCATGAGCCGGCCTTTGTCAGATCGTGGTCGCTGCTGGGCGTCAGTAGCGCGAAGCGGCCGGACCGCCCCAGCCGAAGCGGTAGTTCACGCCGACCTTGACCGTATGCTCGTCCTCCCGGCCCCGGACGCCGACGATGTCGGCCGGACCGGAGGTGAAGGTCGTGCTGCCAAAGTTGTAGTACTGGTACTCGGCCTTGGCCGACCAGCTCGGTGCGAACATGTATTCGAGGCCAGCACCGACGGTGTAGCCGTCCTTGCTGTTGCCGGTGGCGGTGAAGGGCTGCGCCACGCCGGCGACGTTGACGCCAAGGCCGCCATTGCGCCAGGCGTAACCACCCTTTGCGTAGAGCAGCGTCGGGCCCCAGGTGTAGCCGATGCGGCCGGTCACCGACCCGAGCTGGTCGGTGTTGGACGTCACCTGCGTACCCAGCGGGAACGTGACACCATTGTTGTTGGTCGGCAGCCAGGAGTACTGGGCCTCGATACCCACCACCCAGTTGGGTGCGAACTGATAGTCGAAGCCGCCCTGCACGCCGCCCAGGAAGCGCGCGTCGCTGGACTGGAAGCTGCTGTCGCCGGCAAAGGCGCCGCCGACATGGCCGCCGATGTAGAAACCGGTCCAGTTGTAGATCACCTGCGGCGGCGTATAGGCCGGAGCCTTGGTGTAGGGGCGCGGCTGTATGTCGGCTGCTGTGGCCGGCGCGGCCAGCGCGAGCAGAGCGGCTGCGCCAAGTAAAATCGACTTCATGCTTATCCCCGTTCTTTCAATTACGACACTCAGGAAACAACGTGGCGTGAATTGGGTTGCTTCGCGGCGATGCCGGAACGTTGATCGTTCGCAACTGTGACGGGACGGCAACAACGCGATTTTGTTCCGCCACGACCGCTTGCGCCGACAGGTTTTGTCGTTGGCACAAGACCTGCCGTAACGATTTGTCGCAAGACGGAACCGCCCCGTTCAAAGCTCGCCGAAATGTGATCCAGCGGCTCCGGCAGCTTCCGTCTACCACCGGGCGATGAAGGCGGCCTTTGCGTTACCGCGTCATCTTTTCCAGTTCCGGAAAGGGTACGTAAACCGCACCAGCGCAGAGCTCGCTGGCGCGGTCGACGACGCGATCCCCGCGCCCGTTGACGAAGATCACGGCACGCTCGCGCATGGCCTTGTAGCTGCCGTCGGTCTCGCGGGGCGTGAAGTGCAGGCAGCTCACATAGAACTGGCGCCCGCCAACTTCGCGCTGCACCGGCTCGGCCATGCTGGCGTCGCGCACGCCGACAGGATTGTTGAGATAGGAGCGCATCAAGGCCAGCGTGTCGCTGCGGAAATTGTCGGGAAATACCTGCGGCCCTCCAGCCTGGCTTCCGCCCATCAGGGTTGGACGGTCACCGTCGCTGCCGAAACATCCCGCGAGCGCCGCCGGCAATGCCAGAACCAACGCCAGGATCACCGCACGTTTCGCCAATCGCCCCACAGGCCACGCTCTCCGCTCGATCAGACTCGGAGGATGTTCTAGCCTCAAGGTTGCACGAAGGGAATTCGGTCCTGTCCGTAGGCTGCGCAAATAACGCACCGCCCCGCCGCCGGCGCCTGCGCTTTCGCGCTGACGCCGAGACGACGGGCCGGGCTGAATTCCGCACGCGACGGCGGGGCAATGCCAGGGATGCCGCCGCGCCGGATCAGTCGTTAGCTGCGCTTGTCGATGGTCGCCGGCTTGGTCGCGTCAGGCTGCGCCTTCAGCGACTTCTTGGCCGACAGATGCTTGTGGTGGTGACGATGCGTGCGCACAGCCTTGTGCTCGTCGGGCGTGACCGCGGCGTTGGCGTTCATCGCCTTCGACTTGGTGTCCGCCTTGGCATCAGCCTTGACGTCGGTGGCCTTGGTGTCGGCCTTGACGGCAGCGTCGGGTTTCACCGCGGAGGTCGACGCCTTGGTCGGGCTCTGATCCGCCTTGATCACCGGCGCGGCCGTAGTGGTCTTGCCTGCCTCGGCGGCGAACGCCGGGGCTGCGATCACGGAGGCGGCGAGCAAGGCTGCGGAAATGGTCTTCAACATGGTCGGTCTCCTCTTGGAAGGATCTTGAGGCGGCGCCCTCTCGCCAACCCTTCGATCGTAGGTGGGAGCCTAGGGGCTGCGCACTGAACCCAGTCTGAAGCCCGTTGTGGGCTTGCGTTCATCTCGATGACAAGTTTGTCATCCGCGGAGGAGCGAATAGATCGTGCGAAGCGGGAATGTTTTTGCCCGTTGGGTGTTCCGGTCTTCGGGCAATCGTGTAGGATCGCCACGTTCCATACGGGAGAATTTAGATGCGCAAACTCTCTACGCTTCTTGTGCCGGGACTTGTCGCCATGACCCTGGCGGCCGGGCCGGCCCTGACCAGCGCCTATGCCGCGGGCAGCGACGAGCCCTCCTCGCCGCCGAAGTCGGACAGCTCGACCAAGAAGGGCAAGAAGAAGAGCTCCTCCGTCAGCGATCCTAAATTCCTCGCCGCCTATCGCACCGCCTACACCACGATCTACGACGGTCACGACTACACGAGCGCGATCGACCAGCTGAAGTCGCTCAAGCGTGATGACGTCGCCGACGTCGCCAATTTGATCGGCTACTCCTATCGCAAGCTCGGCGACTACCAGTCGTCGAAGGTCTATTACGAGCTGGCGCTGAAGGACGATCCGAACCACGTCCGCACCTGGCAATATTACGGCCTCTGGCAGCTCGAGCAGGGCAACCGCGAACAGGCGCAGTATCATCTGAACAAGATCGCCTCGCTCGCCGGCACCGACAGCTCGGAGTATCGCTCGCTTGCCGCCGCGCTCGACAAGCCGACCGGCGCTACGCTCGTCTACTGAGCGATCGCATCCCTGGACGAACCGAACGGGCACAACCTCGGGGTTGTGCCCGTTCTGCTTTCTCGGTTAGCCTCTCGCATCAAATCTTTCCCCCGCAAACCGGTGCGCAATGGACACGTGGCTGCGATCCGCGATCGACTACATCGGCTCCTGGATCGAATTCCAACAGACGATGTTCCAGCAGCCGGGTGTCCTCGTCGCATTCGTCCATCGCGGCGAGGTCGTCGCCGAGCATGCGTTCGGTCTTGCCAATCTCGACACCGGCGAGAAACTCACCCCGCGCCACCGCTTCCGCATCGCCTCGCATTCGAAGAGCTTTACCTCCGCGGGCATCATGAAGCTGCGCGAGCAGCGCAAGCTCCGGCTCGATGATCCCATCGGCCAGTATGTCGGCGGCCTGCATCCGCGCGTCGCCGAGACGACGATTGCGCAGGTGCTCTCGCACAGCGCGGGGCTGGCGCGCGACGGCGCCGATTCCGGCCAGTTCACCGACAACCGCCCCTATCTGAACGCGAAGGAGCTGATTGCGGAGCTGAAGCTCGCGACCGCGATCGAGCCCGGCACGCGCTTCAAATACTCCAATCACGGCTTTGGCCTGATCGGCCTCGTCATTGAAGCCGTGACGAAGGAGCCCTACTCCGTCTGGATCAAACGCGAGATCGTCGAACCCGCAGGCCTCCGCGAGACCGAGCCGGACGCACCGCTCCCCAGGGGAGCATTGCTTGCGTGCGGCCACACGCGAAGGGTACCGCTGGGCGAGCGCGGCGTGATCCCCGGCGACAATCCCACGCATGCGATGGCGTCCGCGACTGGCTTCGCTGCCACCGCCGGCGACACGGCGCGCTTTTTCGCGCAGCTCGCACCCAATGCCAAAAAGAGCGTGCTGTCAGTTGCAAGCCGCCGCGAGATGACGCGGCATCAATGGCGCATCCCGCAAACCTTCGAGGCCTATTACGGTCTCGGCGTCAACGCCGGCAAGACCGACGGCTGGGACTGGTTCGGCCATAGCGGCGGATTCCAGGGCTACATCTCGCGAACCTGCTCGATCCCCGCCTGCGAGCTTGCGATCAGCATTCTCAGCAACTCGCTCGACGGCGCGGCGCCGTTCTGGATGGACGGCGCGATGCAGATCCTGCGCGTGTTCAAGACGCGCGGCGCGCCCGACCGGCGCGTGCGCGACTGGACCGGCCGCTGGTGGACGATCTGGGGCGCGAGCGACCTCGTGCCGGTCGGCAACCGCGTGCTCGTCGCCAATCCGCAGTTCAACAATCCGTTCATGGATGCGACCGAGATCGAGGTCACCGGCCGCGATATCGGCAAGATCGCCTGGGGCGCCGGCTACGCCAGCCATGGAGAGCCGGTTCGCCGCATCCGCAACGCGCGCGGCAAAGTCAGCGACATCTGGATCGCCGGGGCACACGTGAAGCCGGCGACCGTCGTGGCGAAGGAGATCGAGCGGAGGTACAAGCCGCGCAAGCGCCGGCCTACTCCCTGATCAAAGCCTCGACCTCGCTCCGGAACGCCTGCCGCGAGCCGTCGCGCGAATAGAACATGTGGCCACCGGGATAGACGACGAACTTGGTGCGCTGCGTCGCAAAGGCCGGGAGTTGGTCGAGCACCCGCTTCGACCCGAAATAGGGCGTGGCGAGATCGAACAGGCCGTGTGCGGCCAGCACGTTCAGCTTCGCGTCGGTGGCGAGGATCTGGCGCAGATCCGACACCGATTGCGGCGGGTTGATGCCGCGGCCGAAATCCCATTGGCCTTCGACGGCGCCGTTCAGGACTTCGTAGGAGCCATCGGGCCGCCAGTTGAGCTTGCGTGTCAGCACATCGACCGCCGCGCTCGTCAGCGGCGCCTGGAGCGCATCGCCCGAGGGATCGCCGAAGCGCGAATTGCCCGAATCCGGATAAGGATCGAAGCCGCGCACGGAAGCATCGTAGCGGCCGGTCACCTTGCCGTTCCTGCGGTCGAACTCGCGGCGGAATTCACCGACGTCGAAACGGCCGGCGAGCCGGCGGCTCACGGCCTGATCGATACCTGTGAGCTCGGCGACCTTGTCGGCAAGACGATTGGTGGCCTCCTTGTCCGCCTCGCCCTTGACGAGGTCAGCCAGGAATTCGCCCCGCGCATAAGCCTCGACGTCGGCGAGATCGGCGCGCGTAACCGACCCCTTCACCGCTCCCTGGGCTTCGCGCGCCACCGCGACATAGCTCGGCAGCGTCGCGACATATTGCAGGAGGCTGGTGCCGGTGAATTCGCGGAAGTCCAAGAGCGGCGACACCAGGATCAATCCCCTGACGCCGACGCCATGCTGGAGCTGCAACTGGCGCACAACCTTCGGCCCGCGAATGCCGCCATAGCTTTCGCCGGCGACATATTTCGGCGAGGTCAGCCGGTCGTGCTTCTCCAGCCAGCGGCGGATCACGAGCGCGATCGAATTGACGTCGCCGTCAACGGAGTAGAAGGACTTGCGCGCGTCCTCGCTGTTCGCAACGAAGCGGCTGTAGCCGGTGCTGACGGGATCGATGAAGACGAGATCGGTGAAGTCGAGCCACGTCTCCGCGTTCGGCTTCACCTCAGGTGAGGCGGACGGCGACAGCGCTTCGCCATCGAGCGGCAGCCGCCACGGACCCGCGGCACCGAACTGGAGCCAGGCCGAGGACGCGCCTGGCCCGCCGTTGAACAGGAACGTCACGGGGCGCGTCGCGCGGTCGGGACCATCGAGCTCATAGGACGTATAGGCGATGTCGGCGAGCGGCTCACCCTTGCCGTCGAACACGCGGATCGAGCCGGCGGTCGCGGTGAAGTTGAGTGTACGGCCCGGCAGATCGAGCGTCTGCTTCGTGGTCGAATCCGACGGAAGACGATGCGGCTCGGCGGACGATGAATTCTGTGACGCGCCAGGCGCGTTGCCGCCGCGCCCACCCTTCTGTCCCGCTGGGGCCGTCGTCTCGGCGCGCGGCTGCGGCGGATCGTCCGCGCGGGCAAATCCCGCGAGCGCGAACGTCGACACCGCCAGTACCAGGGTCGCGCGGCGGAGCGCCGGCAAACGCATGACCATGACCGTTCTCCTTGTCCGGCTGCGAGAGCCGGCGAGTATCGAAAGGCTAGCAAGAAATTGCGACGGTTTGGGGGATTGCCGGCTCAACGGCGCCTGAAGAAGCCGGTCGGGCACAAATCGACCCGGATTTGCCCTGAATCGGGACGGACGCTGTTTGCCTTGAAGAGCGGTCCTTCTCGACAATGGAGGCCCAGGTCGTATAGACGAGCCCGGCGGAACTTTCTCCAGCCAGCGGCCCTGCCCGGAAGCCATGACCAAGCCAGCGCGATACAACCGGATCGCCTTCGTCGCCAGCCCGAGCAGCGAGGCGCAAACCGCCTTCAGCCAGCTCTGCAGTGACTACGGCAATTGCGACCCGAAGGAGGCCGACGTCGTGGTTGCCCTCGGCGGCGATGGTCTCATGCTCCAGACGCTGCACCGGAACATGCACACGGGAAAGCCGATCTACGGCATGCACCGCGGCACCGTCGGCTTCCTGATGAACGAGTACTCGACGGTCGACCTTCGCGCCCGTCTCGAGGCGGCGCAGGAATCCGAGATCAACCCGCTCTTGATGCGCGCCACCGACGTCAACGACCGCGTCCACCTGCATCACGCCATCAACGAGGTCGCCCTGTTCCGGCAGACCTACCAGGCCGCGCGCCTGCGGATCCTGATCGACGAGCGCGAGCGCATGCCCGAGCTGATCGCCGACGGCATCATGGTGGCGACGCCCGCCGGCTCCACCGCCTACAATCTGTCCGCGCAGGGACCGATCCTGCCGATCAACGCCGCGCTGCTGGCGCTGACGCCGATCAGCGCCTTCCGCCCGCGCCGCTGGCGCGGCGCGCTGCTGCCCAATACGGCTTACGTCGTGATCGAGGTGCTGGAGGGCGACAAGCGGCCCGTGGCGGCGGTCGCCGACCACGACGAGGTGCGCGATGTCCGCCGTGTCGAGGTCCTCTCCGACAAGACCATCTCGATGCGCATGCTGTTCGACCCCGGTCACAGCCTGGAAGAGCGGATCCTGCGCGAGCAATTCGGCTCCTGAGCGCTTCGCCAGGCCGCCGATCGCAACCCTTCGTTAACCCCGGCGCGATATGGTTAACGAAAGTTGACCGCTTCGGCCCGGGGCCATGTTCCGCATCGATTTCAACAAGCTGCGCTTCCTCGTCTGCGACGACAATCCGCACATGCGCCGCATCCTGCGGACGCTGCTGCATTCCTTCGGCGCACGCGAGGTCTATGAAGCCGAGGACGGCGCAACTGCGCTGGAAATGTACAGCCATTACGTGCCCGACATCGTCATCACCGACTGGGCGATGCCGATCTTCGACGGGCTCGAGCTCGCGCAGATGATCCGGCAGCCGGAATCCAAGGGCAATCCTTACGCGCCGATCATCATGCTGACCGGCCATTCCGAGAAGCGCCGCGTCACCGTCGCGCGCGATGCCGGCGTCACCGAATTCCTGGCCAAGCCGATCTCGGCCAAGGGACTCTACCAGCGCATCCTCAACGTGGTCGCCAGTCCCCGCCCCTTCATCAAGACCAAGACCTATTTCGGGCCCGACCGGCGCCGCAACACCAACTCCGCCTATATGGGTCCCGAACGCCGCGTCGGCGAAAAGCATGAGGTGATGCAACAACCCTCGCTGCTCGACAAGGCGCGGTCCTCCATCTAGCGCAACGTCTCACGCGAGGCAGGTATCATGGCGAAGAACAGCGCAAGGGACATCGAGGTCACGGCCTTCGCCACGCACCAGATCATCACGCAGCCCAATCCGCTGCGCAAGGTTCTGCGCCGTGTCGAAAAAAAGGACATGGACGATCCGATCGGCCGCGCCGAGCAGGCGCTGGCAGGCCTCTCCGGCGAGTTCAAGGACTGGATGACGACCGAAGTCAACCGTCTCTCCGCCGCCCATGACGCCGTCCGCAACGATGGCTTCACCAAGGACAGGCGCGATGAGCTATTCCGCGCCGCGCACGACATCAAGGGCGACGCTGCGACATTCGGCTATCCGACAGCGGCGGGAGTCGCGGAGAGCCTGTGCCGCATCATCGAGCACGCGCCCGATCTCGACAAGGTGCCGGCCGAGCTGTTCACGCACCACATCAACGCCATCCTCGCCATCGTGCATGAAAACACCAAGCTCGACAGCATCAGCGTCTCCGCCGAGCTCAGCCGCCGCCTGCGCAAGGTCGCCGACGACTATCTCGCCGACGTCAACCGCGATCGCCCCGAGCATCTCGAGGTGATTTTGGCACCGAGCATCGTGCCTGCGGAGTAACGCCCCGGCGCCCTCCTCTCGTCATTGCGAGCGCAAGTGTCGTAGGGTGGGCAAAGCGAAGCGTGCCCACCAACTAATATAAGCTGTGCGGATAAGTGGTGGGCACGGCATATGCGCCTTTGCCCCCTGCGGCATCTCGCTATGCCGCAATCAAATCATCATAGATCGGATCGACCGCGTCATCCGCGACGAGCTCGTCGCAGAACAGCCTTGCCTCTTCGCGCGCGGATTCCGTGGCGAAGCGGCGGAGCAGGACCATCAGCGGTTCGGTGGCGCCGCGGTCGGTCTCGCAATGGGTGAGCACGCGCTCGACCATGCGCCGGCGCAGCCGCGCCGCGCTGTCGTCAGTATCGACAAAACCTTGCTCGTGGCAGGCATCGAGCGCGACCTGGAACGCCGCAAAGGTCGCCTCGGGCAGCCCGGCGCGGCGGAGCAGCGCGTGCAGGCTGTTGCCGCCGCGATCGTGCAGCAGCGCGGAGACGCGCGCCAGCGGCAGGTCGGCGAGTTCGGCGAGCGCCGCGTCGAACAGATCGAGATTGCTCGACAGCAGCGCGCGCAGGATGAGGCCGGCGGTGAGCTGGCCCGTGATGCGCAGGTGGCGCACCAGGCCCTGCATGTCCTCGCCGCGCGAGCGCGCCGCGATGTTCATGGTCGAGCGGTCGCGCGCCTCGGTCGCGATGCGCTCGGCGCGATCGGCGGTCAGCCAGTTCCGCGCCACAACGAATTGCGCCAGCGTCTCGGAGAGTTTTGCCACCAGCGCGGCGCGCGTTGCGGCCGGCAGATCCTCCAGCACCAGCATAGCCTCGCGGATCGCGGCGAGATGACCGTGACGCTCGACGATGCGGTCCCAGGAGAACGGCGCAAGCTCGGCGTGAGGGTTCTCGATCAGCTCGAGAGCTGCCGCCGCACAGCCGACTTCGGCAATCGCGGCGCAGACCGAGACCGGCAACGCGATGCGGCGCGCGACCGCGCATTGCACCTCGTCATTGCCGGTCGCGACGATATCGACGAGATCGGCATCGATCAGCAGCGGAGAATGTTCGAGCACGGGCAGCGCGACGGTCGGCTGGTCCGCCGACAGCGCCCGCACGATCGATGCCGGAGCATCGGTGCTGCGCGCAAATGCCTCGGCCATCGCCTGCCGCACCAGCGGCGAGGCATCGTCGAGCAGCATCAGGAGCGCGCCTTCGGCGGCGACGCGGTCGTCATGGGAAAGATCCGAGATCAGCCAGGCCCGGGCCAACGCCCGCGTTGCCTCGGCCCGCTCGCCGGCGGGCGCTGTCCTGATCCAATGGATGAACTGCCGAACAATCATGGTGCTTCCGGCTTACGCAACGAAGACGAAGCGGTGACGGCTCGTCACCTGCAACACAAAATAAACCACGACGCTTAACAAAGCGTTCACCATAACCGGCTGGTTTTATTGACGTTTTGTTAAGGGAACAAGGGCGCCTGCGCGGCGCGGATCTCGACTAGCTCGAGAACGTCCCGCTGCGATCGCTGAAGAGATCGAGCGGCTGCGGCGGACGCACATCGGGCGTCGCTGATGCGACCGAGGTGAGCGAGGCGTTGTTGCCCCACAATTTCTGCACCGTGGTCGAGACCGGCTGCGTGGTGTCGCCGGGCTGATAGATCGAGCGGAAAGCCGGCGTGACCGGCGTGTTGTCTGCAACGGTCGTTGACGACGTCGCGCCCACCGGCATCGCGGCATTCGTATTGGGGAAAGTCTGGAGATAAGCGGCGTTGTCGACCATCGGCGCAGCCAGCTGCATGCCGTTGGCGCTCGCGACCTGCGTGGTCGACGGCGTGTCGCCATACAGCGCCATCGCACCGCGGGTCGTCTTGGAATTCGCCGCGCTGGCGTAACGTGCGTCGAGCACCGAATAGACCTCGGAGATACTGCGCGCGCGGCCGTCCTTGGCGTAAAAGATCGAGCGATTGGCGGAGGCCGCATTGGGAAACAGCCGCGCGCCGACGGCTTGCGGATTGTCCTCGGCATTGGCGATCAGTTTCGCGGCGCCGCCGACGCCCATGAAGTGCGCCATGTAGAGCTCGCTGTCGGACGGCCTGCGGCCGAGCAGCCCGGTGAGCTTGAAGCTGTTCGACTGCGTCAGCGCCGCCGCCATGGTGGATGCGGCTTCCGGATCGTCGCGCAGCTTCATGATCGACCGTTTCATCACGGGATCATCGACGGTGTAACCACCCGACGAGGTCCTGGTGATGGCGTCGGAATAATTGCCATAGCCGAGCTGGGTGCCCGCCTCCTTCACCGTCCCGAGCCAGGTCTGATCGATGAACTGGTAGAGGCCGTGCGCGGACGACGTGGTGGCGCCCGCCGTCGGATCGAAATCTGATTCCATCTTGGCGGTGGTCAGCATGTACTGGAAGCTGACGCCGGTCCGGCTGGAGACCTGCTTGATCGCGCCGGCGACGCGTGCCCGCGACGGATCGAGACCCGCCGTCTGAGAGGCACTGGAATTGTCGACCGACATGCTGGAGTGCCCGCTCCGTGCGGCGTTGAGCGACGCCGGCAATTCGGCGCCTGTCGTCTCACCGTGGGACAGGTATGGTTAATGCGGAGTTAATCCGCCCCTCGCCGTCTTTACTGCCCGAACCCGGCCTGACGGCGGGCTATTTCGTGTAGACGGCGCCCGGATCGAACAACCGGTCCGCATCGACGAAGACCAGCTTGGCGCCGCCGCCCTCGGCCTCGACCTTGCGGTAGAAGCAGGACCGGCGGCCGGTGTGGCAGGCCGCGCCGATCTGCTCGACACGGATCCAGACCGCGTCCTGGTCGCAATCGGTGCGGATCTCGACCACGCGCTGGGTCTGACCCGACGTCTCACCTTTTCGCCACAGGGCATTGCGCGAGCGGCTGAAGTACCAGGCCTCGCCCGTCGCAATCGTCTTGCGCAGCGCCTCATCGTTCATGTGCGCAACCATGAGCACGTCGCCGGTGGCGACGTCGGTCGCGACGCAGGTCACGAGGCCCGCGGCGTCGAACTTGGGGAGGAAGGCAAGGCCTTCCTCGATCTCATGGGAGTGAGCGGACACTGGCGTCCTCGCTTAAGACATCCGCGAGGTCAGCGCTGCAGACCTCGCACCAGGGACAGGAAACGGGCCTGCTCCGCCGGATTGTCGCGGAACATGCCGGTGAAGCGGCTGGTGAAGGTGGAGGCGCCATGCTTGGCGACGCCGCGCACCGACATGCAGGTATGCTCGGCCTCGATCAACACGGCAACGCCGCGGGGCTTGAGGATCTCGTCGATCGCGGCGGCGATCTGCGCGGTCAAATGCTCCTGGGTCTGGAGCCGGCGGGCGAAGATGTCGGTGAGGCGGGCGAGCTTGGACAGGCCGACGACGCGCTCCACCGGCGTGTAGGCGATGTGCGCCTTGCCGTAGAACGGCATCATGTGATGCTCGCACTGCGAGGTGAACTCGATGTCGCGCACCAGCACGAAGTCGTCATAGCCGGCCGTCTCGCCGAACGTGCGGTCGAGCACCTCGGCCGGGCACTGGTGGTAGCCCTGATAGAGCTCGTCGAAGGCCTCGACCACACGGCGAGGCGTATCCAAAAGACCCTCGCGCTGCGTGTTCTCGCCGATATAGGCGAGCAGCGTCTTCACCGCCTGCTCGGCCTCGGCGCGCGCCGGGCGGGGCTGGTCGGCGCGGACGGCCGCCGCGAGGAATTCGGCAGGATCGAGCTCGGCCGGCCGGCTCTCGAGCTGCCGGTCAGAGGGCTTGTTCGGGCGGATGGATTTGATCGTAGCGTCCATGTCTACTCCGTTCGACGGCCTCGCGGCCGGAGTGTCACCGGCAGACGGGGCGGCAAGCCGCCGGACGCCTGAAGAGAACAGTTTTGACGAAAAAAATCCCCGCGTCATCACGCCGGCAGCGCAGGTCTGGATCACCGCTGCCGCACCGCTGGACTGTTTTTTCGCCAGTTCCAGCCCTATATAGGACCGTGGACGGCGCCCGCCAAGGCCGATCCGGTGCGGAAGTGTTGGACTCCATCACATGCTGAACGACATCTATAACAAGCGGATCATCGAACTGGCCGGGAATATTCCACGCCTCGGACGGCTTCCGGACCCCGATGCCAGCGCCACGGCCCACTCCAAACTGTGCGGTTCAACCGTGAGGATCGACCTCAAGATGGAGGGCGACAGGGTCACCGACTTCGCCCATGACGTGAAGGCCTGCGCCCTCGGACAAGCCTCCTCATCCATCATGGCAAGTCGCGTCGTCGGCTCGACCGCGAGCGAACTCCGTGAGTTACGTGAAACCGTTCGCAAGATGCTCAAGGAGAATGGCGCGCCTCCTGAAGGCAAATGGGAAGAGATCAAATTCCTCGAGCCGGTCCGCGACTACAAGGCGCGCCACGCCTCGACCCTTCTGACCTTCGATGCCGTGGTCGATGCCATCGGCCAGATCGAGGCGAAGGCCAAGCAGCCGGCCACGGCGCAGGGCTAATTTGGTCAAGGTCATTCCGGGACGCGCGCCAGCGTGAGCCCGGAATGACGATAGGGAAATCTTACTTCTGCGAGCCTGCGCTTTGCGCCGCGCCGGTCGGCACCACGACTTCCGCCGTCTTGGTCGACTTGACGGGTTGCGGCTCCGGTTCCTCGCCGAACCTCGCCTGCGTCTTCGGCGCAAGTTCCGCCACTGCGGGGGCCGCGACGTCCACGTGCGGCAGCACGTCGGCCACCAGGTTGGTGGTTACGAGATTGGTGAGCTTCAGCTCGCCAGCATCCAGCTCGTGCAGATCTTCCCACGGCGGCACGCTGAGCGCGAGCGAGAGCAGGTCGCCGGCGCCGCCCATGTCGAACGTGTACTTGGCGAGCCGGCCGATGTCGCGCTCCACGATCATCAGGTCCTGCGCGCTGTAGCTCGCCGCCCTGGCATCGTCGGCACGATCGCCCATCCAGATCTGGTGGACCCGGACGTGAGCGGCTTCCGGCACGTAGCGCTTCTTGCCGGCCAGCAGCAGGAACACGCACATGGATTCGCAATAGGCTTCGGGCACAACCGCCGGACGGGCCGACTGCCCGCCGCGGTTCTGAACGCTGATGCCGACCGTGGTCAAAAGTCCGAGATTGCGGAAGCGCCGGCCGAGCGTGATCGCATCGTTGACGGAACCGCCGCTGGAATCGAGCACCACGGTGGCGCCACCAAGCTGGCGTCCGCGCGAAAACTCCTCGAAATCCCTGGGCGTATCAGCGGTGATGATGCCGACCGCGCTGACCCAGCCGCGGCAGTTCGGCTCGCAGGCGACCCAGCCGAACTTCATCGGAAGCTTGCGCTCTTCGAGGGCGGCACCGGCCCGGGCCGACGACCCGAATGTCGCGACGGCGCCAGCCAGCACGACTCCACAAACGGCTGTTCCTACCAGTAACCAGCCGCGAAGATTGAGCGACTCCAGAAGTTTCAAACCGGTCCCTTCCCCAAGCCCCATTGGCGCGATTATCCCCGCTTCGCGCTCGATGAGTCGATCATACAGACGTATGTTTCCACGAGTGTCACAAAAATGGTATCCGGGGGAATACAGCTCGTCCATACGGACTTGCTGCACTGCTCCCTAAAAACATGCAAAATATGGCACGCGCGCAACACGCTGACGTTCCCTGCGCAGGAACCGCGCAAGTCGAGGCAAAGGTTTGAAGCAGAGCGCACATGAAGCATTCAGCCTCCGGAGTCGGTTCCACAATTGCTGCTTCACTGCTGCGCCAGCCACGTAATCTCGGCCGTGGACTGATCTGGCTGTATCGTCACACGCTGTCGCCGCTGGTCGGCTACAACTGCCGGCACCTGCCGACCTGCTCCGTCTATGGCGATGAGGCGATCGAACGGTTCGGACTGTGGGCCGGTGGCTGGATGACACTCGCGCGCCTGCTCCGCTGCAACCCGTTCGGCACGTCGGGAATCGACAACGTGCCCCTCTCCGCACCGCAAGGCGCGCGCTGGTACTTGCCTTGGCGTTACGCTCGCTGGCGCGGCGTCAACGCAGCCTGAATCTGCCGACCGGGAACGCCGCGGTGCTTCGCGCATCGCTGCCTTGAATGGAACCGGAACTTTCCCCTCGCGTTGTTTTGATGCTCCCACGGGAGGAAACAACAATGCGCTGGAAAATCAGCCCTCATTTTCACTTCAGACACGGTTCACATCCTGGTTCCAAAGGGCATCACGACCCCAGAACCATCGACATGCTCGCCATCATCGCCCTGCTGGCGCTCGTGGTCGGCTCCGGCTGGTATCTGGCGACGAGCCTTGCCACGCCGCCGAGCACGACGGCCTTCATCGTGCCGAGTCAGAGCGTGCACTGGTAGGCTGGACGCTAGAGGGCCAGCACCAGTCGTGGCGCAGGGCCCGGCGTGACGCTCACCTCAAGAGGCAACCTAGCGAAACCAGAAGAAGCGCCCCGACTGTGGCGGGATCGACTCGGGCGGGCGCGGCCGCTTCGGACGCGGCGGCTTTGGCGACGGCTCGGCGGACGAGGTGGTCTCCGCAGCCGGCGCCGTCTCGCTTCCCGGCACCTTCACCGACAGCAGCAAGTTCGACTCGTGCATGCGCCAGCGGTAGCCGACGCCGAAATCGATCGGCTGGGCGCGCGTGAACAGTTCCGCGTAGCGCCCCTGGTAGCGGCCGGGGAATTCGTCGATCGGTCCGAGATAGCGGCCGAACGGGAAGAACCGCCACTGCTGCGCATTGTAGTTCGCAAGCGGAATGCCGGAATCGTCCTGGATGATGGTCGCACTGTTGGTAAGCAGCCAGTTGCGAGCGACGGTGAAGTCGCCCTTGTGGAGGAGATAGGACGCGCTCTTGAGCAGGCTGTTGCCTGGCCCGAGCGTCCCGCAGAACTTCAGGAAGCCTGCGGCCCGCGCGCCGGCATTGGAGAGATCGGTCGAGAAATAGTACAACGTGCGCGCCTCGCCGTCGTTTCCGACAAAGGTGATGCGGACACCGCGCGTCGCGTTCCGTCCCGGATTGTCGCCTCCCGCATGCACCCCACCCTTGTCGTCCAGCGCAATCATTTCGACATTTCGGATGGTCTTGCCGGAGCGCGCGAGGAAGACGTAGAGGATCGGCAACGTGCCGTTGACCTGGTTGGCGTGCAGGTCGACCTTCATGTGCTTGGTGATGAAGAAGGAAAAGCTCAGGATCGAGCCGAGCGAACGCTCGACATTGTAGAGCGCGGCACCGACCGAGCCGCGCGGCAGCCGCGTCAGGTCAGGCACCGCGCCGACCGGCTCGAGCGCACCGAGCACGTAGGTGCTGGCCTTGGAATAGAACGCATCGGCGTAGAGAAAATCCGGACCGCTGAACAGGTAGAACATGGTCGGCCGGGGCGCGGCCAGATTGACCTCGGCCCAATTGCGGATCTTCGAGAGCTGCCGCTGCTCGAGCTGGGCGAAGGCGCCGTCGAAGAACTTTGCGTGACGCTGCCAGCCCGGGTCCTTGGTGAGCGGCACCAGCGGCGAGTCCGGCGACGGCTGCATGCCCGCGAGAAAGCGCGCGGCATCATCGAAGGTGACGTCGGCGGCACGTCCAGACGAGACGGCCGCAGCCAGCAGGGCAAGAGCGACGGCCGCAATTCTTAAGGCTCGAACCATGTCTATTCGCGATTGTATGACGTGCCAGCGGCGACCGGCCGCCTGCGGAAAACAGCATAAATCAAAAGGCCCGCGAGCATGACGAGCATACCCGAAAGCGACTGGACCAGTCGCTCGGTCAAAAGGTAGTACATCATGAACCCCGTCACGAGCAGGAAAACGAGCGGCGTGAACGGGTATCCCCAGGCGCGGTAGGGCCGCGGCAGGTCGGGATCGGTGATGCGCAGCTTGATGACGCCGGCGACCGTGAAGAACGAGCAGAACAGCAGCGCGAACTGGATAAAGTCGAGCACCGCCTCGAAGCTGCGCGTGAACAGCAGCAGATTGGCGACGGCAAGCTGAAACAGGATGGCATAGGCGGGCGCGCCGCTCACGGATCGCTTCGAGAACACGCGCAGGGCCGGAATGTCCTCGCCCATCGTCATCATGACGCGCGGGCCGATCCACATCATCGCGCTGATCGAGGAGATCAGGCCGACGCAGATCATCGCACCGACGATCCGGCCGCCGAGGCTGCCGAAGATCGCGCTGCCGGCGACGCTGGCAACATCGAGCTGGCCCGCCAGCGCGCCGACCGGCGTCGAGTAGAGAAACACCGCATTCAGCGCGACGTACAGGACGAGCACGATCAGCGTGCCCGCGAGCAGCGCGCGCGGCAGGTTCTGCTGTGGCGTGCTCATCTCGCCGATGATGTAGGTCGCGGCATTCCAGCCCGAGAACGAGTACATCACGAAGACGAGCCCGATCGCGAAGGGCGCACTGACGATGTGCGCCCAGTCGCCCGGCTGTGGCGTGAAGGCGATCGGCTGCGGCACACCGATGACGAAGCCGGCGACCAGGAAGGCGACGATCAGCACGACCTTCAAGACGGTCGAGGCCAATTGGAAGGTCGAGGAGTGCCTGACGCCGGTCAATTGCACGATCGAGACCAACCACACCACGGCGATGGCAAGCGGGATCGGCGGCACCCCGGGATAGACCGATTTCGCGTATTCGCCGAACGCCATCGCCGCAAGCGCGACGGGCGCTGCGAAGCCGACCGTCGCCGAGACCCAGCCGGCAAGAAAGCCGAAGGCGGGATGATAGGCGCGGCCGAGGAAATTGTACTCGCCGCTCGAGCGCGGAAACATCGCGCCGAGCTCGCTGTAGGAGAACACCCCGCACAGCGCGACGATGCCGCCGATGGTCCAGAGCGCGAGGATCGAGAAGCCGGACGGGATGTCCTTGACCTGGAAGCCGAGGCTGGTGAAGACGCCGACCCCGATCATGTCTGCAACGACGATGGCGGTTGCGACCAGAACGGAGACCCCCGACCCGCTCCCTGTGAGCCGGCCGGTCCAGTGCGCGGTACCCGCATCTGATGCCGTCATCGGGGTCCTCAACCTCGGGCGTCACGTCTCGTGGTGAGCATCGTGCAGTTTGGTCCAGTCAATTCAAGCAGGGTTAACAAGGGTTAAATGAGGCGCACGGAATCGGTATTGCGGCACCTTTTGCGCATGATCCTGGGCGACAAACCTCCGCAAACACCGGAGAATCCCGTTCCGCTCCCTCACAATCAGGACACGATTGCATGGTCCTTTCGAGCGTTCCGGATGTGGGGAAGTTTCTCCGGACACTTAACGTCGCCTAAACGCCAGTCGGCTCAATTAGCTTGAATATTGCCGCTGGGCTTGTGGACATGACTTGGGGTCATGGGTGGATGGTCGGGGCCGCTCCGAAACTGAGAGCTGATATTCGTGCCGATCGGGCGCTGTCCGGGGCGCGTGGCCGTGCGCTCCGGATCGCGGTGATCTCAGCCTTGGTGCCGCTGTCGCTCACGCTGGTTCAATGCGGCAAGGCGTCCAACCCGGCGACGCTCGCGGCGAACTCGCAGGCTAACGTCCAAATCGTCGCGAAGACCAATCCTCAGGTCGCAAGCAGCGACACGTTCGAGGATCGTTTCCCCGCCCCGCAATTCAAGGAGCGCTTCCCGTCGGCGAGCGAGAGTTTTCTGCAACGGCAGATGTCCGACTTCTCGCCCAAACGCGCCGTGCAGCAGCAGCCTCAGCCGGAGCAGGCGCCGTACAAGGTGGCCTCGCTCGCACCACAGGTCCCCTACCAGCGTCCGGCACGCGAAGACCTGACGACGCTCGTCAGCATGAAATCGTCGGCCTTCCCCTATTTCGGCAACAATCCCGCCTCCGACACGCCGTTCCTCAACATCTCCAAGGGCGATCGCCGCGGCCACCGCAGCTATTCCGGGCGCGTCTACTGGCAGGACGAGACTTACAGCGACAGCCGCGTGCTGATGCACGTGCCCGAGCATTTCGACGTGCGCAAGCCGGGCGTGATCGTGGTGTTCTTCCACGGCAACGGCGCAACGCTCGAGCGCGACGTGCGCGACCGGCAACTCGTACCGCGGCAGGTCACCGATTCCGGCGCCAACGCTATCCTGCTGGCGCCGCAGATGGCGGTCGATGCCGCCGATTCCAGCGCCGGCAAGTTCTGGCAGGCGGGCGGCCTCAAGCGCTTCATGGAAGAGTCGGCGGTCCATCTGGCCCGGCTCACCGGCGATCCCGACAGCGCCCGCGCCTTCGCCAACATGCCGATCGTGATCGTCGGCTACAGCGGCGGCTTCCTGCCGACGGCCTGGAGCCTCGAAGTCGGCGGCATCAGCGACCGCGTCCGCGGCGTCGTCCTGCTCGATGCCGTCTACGGCGAAATGGACAAGTTCGCCTCCTGGATCGAGAGCCACCGCTCCGGCTTCTTCGTCAGTTCCTACACCCGCTACACCGCGCGGCGCGACCGCGAGCTGATGAGCATGCTGCGGCAGAAGGGCATCGGCGTCTCCGAGGACATGGATGGGCCGCTTCGTCCCGGCAGCGTGGTGTTCGTCGAAACCGGCGACGGCATCACACATCGTGATTATGTGACGCGCGCGTGGACCCGGGACCCGCTCAAGGAGGTGCTGGTGAAGATGTCGGCGACGCCTTCGCTGGCGCTGACGCGTGTTGCCTCCACCAATCCGTCCTCATCGAGCCGCTAAATCGAAATTGCGCAGCGCCAACATTTGGCCGCGCTGCCTGCAATTGTCTCAGGCTTTGATCAAAATGTGATGTTGATGGCCGATATCCCCGGGGCCGACCGGATTGCTTCCGCTGGCAAGGATCATAATTTGCCGACCGAGTTGGTGTTGGACTTCCGCAGGGACAGGCAGTGCGTCAGGGACTGTACAAGGTCGACTTCCACACGGTTCATGGAACCGGCTGCGGCGTCGTCTATGTGACCGACGGCAAGATGCGCGGCGGCAATTCCGCGTTCGCATTCGTCGGCAGCTATATGGGCGAAGGCGACAGCATCAAGGTCAAGATCTCGACCCAGCGCTACAACGACGACCCGTCCTTCAAGGCGTTGTTCGGCATTGACCGGGTGACGCTGACGCTCGCCGGCCGGGAGGACGGCGACACGGCGGAATTCGAAGGCACCGCGCTGCAGGTGCCGGGCGTTGCCTTCAGGGCCGTGCTGAGCCGGATCAGCGACTAGCCGTCCGGCTTCCAGACCTCAGCTCATGACCTTCTTGATCTTCAAGTCTTGACCTTTAGGTCTTGGGCAGCTTCGGAATGCTCTCGGCAAAGCCGTTGAAGCAGGCCAGCCGCTCGTCCTCTTCCTTGAAGAAGCGGCAATCGGCATAGCCCTTGGCCTTCGCCGGCTTCGGCTTCGGCGTCGGCGGGATAATGGCGTCGTAGCAGTTGAGGCGGTCCTTGGTGCCATCATCGAGGTCGAGGCAGGCCTGGAGCCGCGCCGCGATCGACTGCGGCTTGCCCTTCGGCGCCGCAGCCGGCTTGGCCGCGGTCTCCTTGGTCCCTTTGGCCTGGACCTGCACCAGCGGCTTGTCCCCCACCATCGGTGGCTTGTCGGTTTGCGCAAACGCGGAGGCTGAATAGAGCACCGCGGCAACCGCCAGAATCATCCTCATTTCAGTCAACTCTCTTTGGTCCCCATGCCTCGCCTTCTAGCGCTCCCGCGCGCGGTTTGCCAAGCACCTTGCGCACACGAAAACGCGGCGTCAGGCGGTAGCAACCGGCCGGGGCCGGGTCAGAACCACCAGGATCAGCGCCAGGACGACGAAGCCGACCGCGACGAAGCCAAGCGGATGCAACAGCTCGCGGGCGAACAGCAGCCCGCCGATGGCGGAGCCGACAGCCTGGCCGATGTAGAGGACGGAGGTGTTGAGGGCGACGGTCGCCGATGCGAGCGGCGGCGCAGCCGCGACCAGCCGCACCTGCTGCATCGAATTGGTGGACGCAAAGCCGAGGCCCCAGATCGCGACCGCGAGCGCCATCAACACAAGGCTCCCCGCACCGAGCGCCCAGCCGGTGATGCCTGCAAGCAGCAGGCAGGTGAACAGCAACGAGGTTCGGAAGGGTCCCCAGGTATCGACGATGCGGGTCGCGATGACGACGCCGAGGAAGCCGCAAACACCGTAGATGCCGAACACCATGCCGATTGCATCGGGGCCGGCGTCGGTGAGCTTCTTGAGCAGCGGGCCCATGAAGGTGAACACCACGAACTGCCCGGACATTTGCAACATCGTGATCGCAAGTAGCAGCAAAATCGTCCTGCTGCGGCCGACCGCGCTCCAGGTCTTCAGGTCCACCGGCGCGCCTTTCAGGCCCGCCGGCAGGCGCAGCAGCAGCAACAGGAAGCTGATGCAGCCGAGCGCGCCGATCCCGCCATAGGCCGCGCGCCAGCCATAGCGGCTGGCGATGAACGTGAGCAGCGGAAGACCGACGGCAGCAGCTAACGACCAGCCGAGAAAGATGTAGGCGATGGTACTGCCCCGCCGCTCCACCGGCACGATCAGCGCCGCCGTACCGGCCGCCTGCGGCGTATAGAGCGCACCGACCGCGAGCATCACCAGGCGGATGATGAGGAGGCTCGTGTAGTCGGGCGCAAAGGCCGAGGCGAGATTGCCCAAGGCCAGCACCGCAAGCGTCGTCGCAAGCAGCGTCCGCCGCTCGATGCGGCTGGTCAGCCACGCCGTCAACGGCGAGCCGATGCACAGCGTAATCGCGCCGAAGGTGATCAGGAGCCCCGCGGCATGGATGGTGATGCCGAGCCCCGTCGACAATTCCGGCAGCATGCCCGCCGGCGCCAGCACCGAGCAGCCGGTGACGAGATTGCCGAGCATCAGGGCGGTTGGCGTGAAACGGCCGGCAGCAGGAGAATTTTCCATGCAAATGCATGTAGAGCAGGCCTGCGGCCATTGAAAGGGTAGCGCGCGAAATAGTTGGTGCACGGTCTCGGCTTTTGCGCGCCACTTTCTTGGAAATGCCGGATTGCACAGGCCGAATCGCCTGATATATCGCTCGTTCCCGCTTACCTGCGCTCGTTCGCAGGAGTGAGCTTCAGGAGAAAAGCAATGTCCGAACAGCCCAAATCCGAATCCGGTTTCCAATACAGCCTGAGCAATCTCAAGCCCGTGTCCCCCGCCGCCAAAGTCACCCTCACCTTCCCCGACGGCGCCCAGCGCCAATTCGACAAGAGCATTACCGGCCTCGAGATCGCCAAGGGCATTTCGCCGTCGCTGGCCAAGCGCACGGTTGCGATGGCGCTCGACGGCGTGGTCTCCGACCTCGACGACGCAATCGAAGCCGATGCCAAGATCGAGCTGATCAACCGCGACGATCCGCGCGCGCTCGAGCTGATCCGCCACGACTGCGCCCACGTGCTCGCCGAAGCCGTGCAGACGCTGTGGCCCGGCACGCAGGTCACCATTGGCCCCGTGATCGAGAACGGATTCTACTACGACTTCTTCCGCAACGAGCCGTTCACGCCGGAAGACTTTGCCGCGATCGAGAAGAAGATGCGCGAGATCATTGCGCGCGACAAACCTTTCACGAAAGAGGTTTGGGATCGCGAAAAGACCAAACAGGTGTTCCGCGACAAGGGCGAGGCCTTCAAGGTCGAGCTGGTCGACGCCATTCCCGGCAACGAGCCGATCAAGATCTACTACCAGGGCGACTGGTTCGATCTCTGCCGCGGCCCGCACATGACCTCGACCGGCAAGGTCGGCAACGCCTTCAAGCTGATGAAGGTGGCCGGCGCCTATTGGCGCGGCGACAGCAACAACCCGATGCTGACCCGCATCTACGGCACCGCGTTCGCCAAGCAGGAGGACCTCGACGCTTATCTCAAGCAGATCGAGGAAGCCGAGAAGCGCGACCATCGCAAGCTCGGGCGCGAGCTCGACCTCTTCCACTTCCAGGAGGAAGGTCCGGGCGTCGTGTTCTGGCACCCGAAGGGCTGGACCATCTTCCAGCAGCTCATCGCCTACATGCGCCGCCGCCTCGCCGGCGACTACAGCGAGGTCAACGCGCCGCAGATCCTCGACAAGGTGCTGTGGGAGACCTCGGGCCATTGGGGCTGGTACCGCGAGAACATGTTCGCGGCGCAGTCGGCCGGCGACGAGGCCGAGGACAAGCGCTGGTTTGCGCTCAAGCCGATGAACTGCCCGGGCCACGTGCAGATCTTCAAGCACGGGCTGAAGAGCTACCGCGACCTGCCGCTGCGCCTCGCCGAGTTCGGCGTGGTGCATCGCTACGAGCCCTCCGGCGCCATGCACGGATTGATGCGCGTGCGCGGCTTCACGCAGGACGACGCGCACGTCTTCTGCATGGAGGACCAGCTCGCCGACGAGTGCCTGAAGATCAACGAGCTGATCCTGTCGACCTATGCCGATTTCGGCTTCACCGGCGATCTCACGGTGAAGCTCTCGACCCGGCCGGAGAAACGCGTCGGCACCGATGCGATGTGGGATCACGCCGAGCGCGTGATGGCCACCGTGCTGAGCCAGATCCAGGCCCAGAACAACCACATCAAGACCGAGATCAATCCGGGCGAAGGCGCCTTCTACGGGCCGAAGTTCGAATACGTGCTGCGCGACGCCATCGGCCGCGACTGGCAGTGCGGCACCACGCAAGTCGACTTCAACCTGCCGGAACGGTTCGGTGCGTTCTACATCGACCATGACAGCGGCAAGAAGGCGCCGGTGATGGTCCACCGTGCGATCTGCGGCTCGATGGAGCGCTTCATCGGCATCCTGATCGAGCACTATGCCGGCAATTTTCCGCTCTGGCTGTCCCCGGTGCAGGTGGTGGTCACCACCATCACCTCGGAGGCCGACGAGTATGCCAAGCAGGTGCTGGAACAGGTCCGGCGCGCGGGACTTCGGGCCGAGATCGACCTGCGCAACGAGAAGATCAACTACAAGGTCCGCGAGCACTCCCTGGCCAAGATTCCGGCGCTGCTCGTGTGCGGGAAGAAGGAGGCCGAGACGCAGTCGGTCTCCGTCCGCCGGCTCGGCAGCGAGGGCCAGAAGGTGATGACGACGGTGGAGGCGCTCGCCGCCCTCGTCGACGAAGCGACCCCGCCGGACGTCCGGCGGGCGCGCGGCGCGGCCTGATCCCTGAAATCGATCTAAATTCGCTTTCGGTTGCGGGCGTGCATGCTTATCTCGGCATGGCACGCCCGACGACCAGCCGAAGAGGACGCCCCAGTGCCCGACGCCATCGAACTCCTGAAGACCCGCCGCTCGGTCAAGCCGCGCGAAATGACCGGGCCCGGCCCCTCCCCCGCCGAGCTCGAAACCATCCTCACCATCGGGGCGCGAGTGCCCGACCACGGCAAGCTCGCGCCCTGGCGTTTCATCATTTTCGAGGGTGACGCACGCGAGCGGGCCGGCGAGGTCATCGCGAAGGTCTTCGCCCGCAAGAATCCGGACGCGCCGGCGGCGAATGTCGAGACCGAGCGCAAACGCCTCACCGACGCGCCGCTGGTGATCGGTGTCGTCAGCTTCACCAAGCCGCATCCGAAGGTGCCGGCGTTCGAGCAGGAATTGTCGGCCGGCGCCAGCGTCATGAACATTGTCACGGCCGCGACCGCGCTCGGCTACGGCGCCTGCTGGCTGACCGGCTGGTTCGCCTTCGATCGCGACGTGCTGGACGGCCTCGGCCTCAAGCCGGACGAAAAGCTCGCCGGCCTCGTCCACATCGGCACGCCGACCAAGCCCAGCGAAGACCGTCCGCGGCCGTTCCTTTCGGAAATCGTGACGCGTTTTTAATCGATGTCTTGTTGACGCCTCCGACGTCTTGCGGCTTTGATCCCGGCGAGGGAGGAAGCCCGGATGAAGCGTCGTGAATTTCTGGTCGGGGCCGCACTCTTCGCCGGCACGATGGCGCGCAGCCGCGCGGCCGACATCCCTGCCCCGTCGCCCGACGGACTTGAGCGCATCACCGCGTATTTTGACAACGAGGTGACGCGCGGTCGCCTGCCGGGCGCGGTCATCATGGTCCAGCAGCACGGCAAGCCGGTCTACCTCAAGGCCTTCGGCGTGCGCGACACCAGGACCGGCCTTGCGATGACGCCGGACACGATCTTCGCCATCCACTCGATGACCAAGCCGATCACGTGCCTGGGCGCGATGATGCTGATCGACGAGGGCAAGCTCGCGCTCACCGACCCCGTGTCGAAATACGTCCCGCTCTTCGCCGACACCAAGGTGGGCGTGGAGCCGGAGGGCACCTCGAAGATCGAACTCGAGCCGCCGATCCGCCCTGTCAACATCGAGGATCTGCTGCGGCAAACCTCGGGCATCAGCTACGACTATATCGGCGCTCCATGGGTGATGCAGGTTTACCAGGCCGCCAACATTTTCGAGGGGCCCTTCAACAACAGGCAATTCGCCGACCGCGTCGCCAAGCTGCCGCTCACGCGCCAGCCCGGAACGCTGTGGCGCTACGGCCATTCCACCGACGTGCTCGGCGCCGTCATCGAGATCATCTCGGGGCAGACGCTGTATGAATTCCTCAAGCAGCGCATTCTCGATCCGCTCGGAATGAACAGCACCAAATTCGTCCTGAAAACGCCGGAGGAGCGCGCCCGGATGGCGCGGCCGCTGCCGAGCGATCCGGTCCTGCTCGCCGGCGAGCGCGACCGCCTCGCCCATCCCGAATGGGAATCCGGCGGCGGCGGCCTGCTCTCGACCATCACCGACTATCAACGCTTCTCCCAGATGCTGCTCAATGGCGGCGAGTTCGAGGGCAAGCGTTACCTCAGCCCCGCCGTGTTCAAGGCGATGACCACCGATCACGTCGGACCCGGCTCCGGTGTCGCGCGCGACTATTTCTATTTCCCGGGCGACGGTTTTGGCTATGGCTACGGCATCGGTGTGCGCACCGATCCCGGCAATGCGAAGCCGCCGCCGGCCGGATCGATCGGCGAATTGAAATGGGATTCAGGCAGCGGCACCTATTTCGGCGTCGATCCCAAGCTCGACATGGTCTATCTCTTGATGCAGCAGACCCAGAACGAGCGCAGCCGCATCACGCCCGCCTTCAAGGAACTGGTCTACGGCTGCTATCCCGAAGGGCTACGCCGCCCGTGAGGCGCGCTGGCCAAAATCGGCGAGCAGCTTTGCGATCTCCGCTGCGGGCAGCGCCGCGCTGAACAGAAAACCCTGCACCTCGTTGCAGCCTTCGGCGCGCAGCCAGTCGAGCTGATCCTCGGTCTCGACACCTTCGGCGGTCGTGGTGATGTTGAGGCTGCGGCCGAGGCCGGAGATCGCGCGCACGATCGCGCCGCAATCCGGCCGCTGCGCCAGATCCTTGACGAAGGAGCGGTCGATCTTGATCTTGTCGAACGGGAAGCTGCGAAGATAGCTGAGGCTGGAATAGCCGGTGCCGAAATCATCCATGGAGATGCCGACGCCGAGCTCGCGCAGCTGATGCAGGATCGCGAGGTTCGCATCGGTCTCGGCGAGGAAGATCGACTCGGTGATCTCCAGCTCGAGCCGCTTCGGCGACAGGCCGGACTGCGCCAGCGCCGAGATCACGACCTGGACCAGGTTACGGCTGCGGAATTGCGCCGGCGACAGATTGACCGCGATCTTGACGTCAACGGGCCATTTCACCGCCTCAGCGCAGGCCTCGCGCAGCACCCACTCGCCGAGCTGGGTGATGAGGCCGATGTCTTCGGCGACCGGAATGAATTCCGCCGGCGAGATCATGCCCTTGTCGGGATGACGCCAGCGCAACAGCGACTCGAAGCCGGAGATGCGGTCGGACGCGATCGACACCAGCGGCTGATAGTGCAGCTCGAACTCACCATTGGCGAAGGCCCGGCGCAGATCGAGCTCCATGTCGCGGCGCTTCTGCGCCTGGAGGTCCATCTCGCGCTCGAAGAAATGGTGCACGCCGCCGCCGTCGGACTTTGCCCGGTACAGCGCCATGTCGGCGTTGCGCATCAACTCTTCCGACGTCGTGCCGTCGCCGGGCGACAGCGCTATGCCGATGCTGGCGCCGATCACCATCTCCTGGCCGTCGAGGTCGTAGGGTGCTTTCAGCATGTCGATCAGCAAGGTCGCGCAGGCACTGGCCTCGTTCGGCGAGACGTCGGCTGCCAGGATCACGGCGAATTCGTCGCCGCCAAGCCGGGCCGCGAGATTGGCGCCGCGGACCGCGGTGGTGAGGCGTTCGGCAACTTGCTTCAGCAGGCGATCCCCCACCGGATGCCCGAAGGAATCATTGATGTTCTTGAACAGGTCGAGGTCGACATAGAGCACGCCGACCCGTTTTCCCCCGGCCTGGTCGAGCGCCTGCTTCAAGCGCTGCTGGAAATGTTCGCGGTTCGGCAGGTCGGTGAGCCCGTCATGATGCGCCATGTGGGCGATCCGCGCCTCGGCCTTGCGCCGCTCCGTGATGTCGACCACCGCGACCAGATAGCCGTCGCGATCGTCGAAGGTGACGCGGCGACCGAAAGTGAGCACCTCGATCTCGCTGCCGTCGGCGCGCAGGTGGCGCCAGTTGCGCGAGGAGTGATAGGTGTCGCCGATGCGTTCGAGTGCCTCGGCATGGCTGTCCCACTCGTCCTCGGGCCAGATTTCGTGCAGCTTCATGCGCAGGAAGGTGGCGCGGCTGTAGCCGTAATGCTGGACCGCGGCATCGTTGACGCTGAGGAATTCCTTGCTCTCGGCCTCGAACACCCACATCGGCATCGGGTTGTTGTCGAACAGCAGACGGAACGAGGCGTCGCGCCGCTTCAACGCGGTGACGTCGGAGATCGTCAACGAGACCACGTCGGCGAAGGCGGTGGCACTGAGCCGAAGGTACCGTCCGTCGTTTTCGATCTCAAGCTGCTCGCCGCGGCCGCCGGAGACGACCTTGAGCAGGAAGCCCATGACCTCGGGCGAGGCCAATAGCGTGTCCCCCTCGCCGATCCGCCGCCACAACAGGCCCGCGCTCGCGACCTTCAGCAGCGCACCGGCGCTCTTGTTGTGATGCACGATCTGGAGATCGAACGGCTTGCCTGCGGCATCGCGCAGCGTCGCCAGCGAGACCACGGCGTCATCGGTCGAAGAGAAGATCGCGTCCAAGAGATTGTATTGCGCACCGCGCTCGTTGATGTAGGCGCCAACCAGCGTGGCGCCCCAGCGCGAGGCGGTCGGCAGCGCCAGTAAATCATATGTCCTGACCATGCCGTCGCGCACGCAATGCGCGCTGGCCTGGTGCGGCCGTCCGTTTTCGAGCGCGCTCGCCACGGCTTCCGACAGCGCCGTGGCGCAGTCGGGCGAGAGATCGGCGACCGGGATATCCCAGCGTTCCTCGCCGAGCCATTTCTGCACGTAACGCCCGCTGCGCGACAATTCGAGCGCGCCATCGTTCTTCAGCAGCGCGATGTGGTCGGCGAGCCGTCCGAGGCTGCCCAGCATCACGTCCTCATAGCGCGGCAGCCGTTCGCCCGGCTTCAACGCGGCACGCCATTTGCGTTGAAGCACCGGGATGTCGTCGAACATTTCGGTGGCCGGTTTGCCCGGCATCTTCTTCGCGGCACTCATTGCAGTCCCCAACGCACTTTCCCGAGCGCATCCAAAGCAGCCGCGCTTAATGGCGTGTAAAAAGGACGCAGCCGCGGCTTCCATTCGGCGATTATGACAGTTTTAAATCAGGTGTTGGTTAGTGGGCGTTAGAGACTATGGCGGTTTCTTAAAATGCGCTGCGTGGTCGGCGCGCGAGCTTGCACCTCTGGCGCACCGCCGCCTCAACATCGTCATTGCGAGCGTAGCGAAGCAATCCAGACTCCCACCGCGGAAACGCTCTGGATTGCTTCGCTACGCTCGCAATGACGGAGTGTGGATGACAGTTCGCAGGATGGGTAGAGCGAAGCGAAACCCATCACGCTTTGCCACGCGGAGGCATGATAGGTTTCGCAAGTGCTCTACCCATCCTACGCCCCGCTGACACACCTTCGCATCCTCGCGGCTTGTTTCGCCCGAGCTTTGCGGCAATGCCTCACCCCCAATTGAAAGAGGGCGCAGGGAAGACCGGGAGCCGGCTGGCACCCGCGGTCCACTGTGCGAAATTGTGATGAGAAATCTGCACAGCGGCATACAGGTGTAGCCAAGACATCCCGGCCTTCCCTGCGCAGTAGTTGGAACGGCTTATGTCGTGCTCTCCCCGGGGAGCGATGCACTATTGCCCCCGTCGCCTTGCAGATGGCTGATGCGCGCGCCCGGTTGGGCAACAGGCACCACCACAAGACTTGGCGCACAGACCCCGGGCGCCAGGACGACACGATTTGGCCGTACGTGGATCACACCGGTCGTGCGTGCGACGTGCTTCGCTCACGGCTGCCCGCCCTGCGATCACCTTCGCACCAGTATGGTCTACGTCCACCGCCGCCCGGCCCGCGTTCGTGACGATCGCGATACGCCCCTCTTCCTTGGGCCGGGTTGATGCGATGGATACGCCGTTTCCGAATTTCGGTAAAGTGGAATATTTTGGCCTTCAGGCATTGACCGAGAGTTGTGGTGTTTTGCCCGACGGGCAACGCGAGATCTTGTAGCCCGGATGAGCGCGGCGATATCCGGGTTCCTCTCGCCACCGGTCCCGGGTGTCGCTTCGCTCACCCGGGCTACGACAGATCACCCCGCCAACCTTTCAATCACGCAGTTTTCTCGAGATCACCTCGGGTTCGCTGAACGGCTTGATGCGGAAGACTAGGTCGGCCTCGCGCCGCGGCAGGCTGTAGAGGCGCGCATCGGTCAGGAGCTCGACGGTCACCTTGGGATGGCGCTTGCCGAAGGCGGCGATCACCGGCGACAGCATCACCGTGCCGAACCAGTCCGACGACGACAGGCGCAGCATGCCGTCGAGCTGCGTCTCCGCACCCGAGGCGTGTCGCTGAAGCGCGAGCGCCTCCTCCTCGATCCGCTCGGCGTGGCGCAGCACGGCGGCACCCTCGTCGGTCAGCACAAAGCCATCGGCGGTGCGCTGGAACAGCGTTTGCCCCAGCGCGGTTTCGAGCGCGCGAAGCCGCCGTCCCATCGTCGGCTGGGTCTGCCCGATCTTGCGCGCGGCGGCCCCGAGCGTGCCTTCGCGCGCAATCGCCAGGAAGATGCGCAGATCGCTCCAGTCCATCGATATGACCTCATACAAAAATGCACGATCATCGTACATCGTTGTTCGTTTCCATGCAAAAATTCATGGGCATATTGGAGGCCAACAACGGAGCAAGACGATCATGACGAGACAATCGACTATGCGGGCTGCGATCCTGGAGACCCACAACGCGCCGCTGCGCCTCTCAACCGTCTCCACGCCCGAGGTCGGGCCGCGCGAGGTACTGGTGCGGGTGCATGCGAGCGCGGTCAATCCGCTCGACACCAAGATCCATGCCGGTGCCGCGACGCATGCGCGCCATCCGCTGCCTGCCATTCTCGGAATCGACCTCGCCGGGGTGGTCGAGCAGATCGGGCGCGGCGTGACGCGCTTCAAGCCGGGCGACGAGGTCTATGGCATGACGGGCGGCGTCGGCGGCGTGCCGGGATCGCTCGCTGAATTCGCCGCGGTCGATGCCGACCTGCTGGCGCCCAAGCCCGCCAATCTCAGCATGCGCGAAGCGGCCGCCCTGCCGCTGATCTTCATCACGGCCTGGGAGGGCCTGATCGATCGCGCGGCTCTGAAGGCCGGCCAGAAGGTTTTGATTCATGGCGGTGCCGGCGGCGTCGGCCATGTCGCGATCCAGATCGCGCGCGCCTTCGGAACAGACGTCTTCGCGACCGGCTCGGCGGCGCAGCGCGCCACCATCGAAGGCTTTGGCGCTGTATTCATCGACCGCGGCACTGCGATCGAAGCTTACGTTGCAGAGCATACCGGCGGCCGCGGCTTCGAGATCGTCTACGATACCGTCGGCGGCAAGGTGCTCGATGCCTCCTTCGAAGCCGTGCGCCGGTTTGGCCATGTGGTGAGCGCGCTTGGCTGGGGCACGCATGCGCTTGCGCCGCTGTCGTTCCGCGCCGCCAGCTATTCCGGTGTGTTCACACTGCTGCCGCTGCTGTCGGGCGAAGGCCGCGCACATCACGATGAGATCATGGCGGAAGCGACGCGCCTGGTTGAAGCCGGCAAGCTCGCGTCGCTGGTCGATGCAAGGCGCTTCACGCTGGAGAGTGTTGGCGATGCTTACGCTCTGATCCGGGATCACGCCGCCAGGGGCAAGCTGGTCGTCGACATCTGACGTGGGGCTCGTAGGCCGGATGGCGCGCAGCATAATCCGGGGTTCTCGCGAGCTGGCACAGCGGTCCCGGATTTCGCTGCGCTCCATCCGGGCTACGCAGCTGTCTGCTGCACCCGCTGCTAGTCCTCGCTGGCCGCCGCGGAGCGATTGCGCAAGTAAGCCTGCGACAACAGGAAGAATAATGCGCGCTCGCCATGATATTTGGCGGACGGCCGCGTGCGCTCGAAGCCATCGGCAAATATCTTGCCGGACTGGCACACCTGCCATCGCCAGCCAAACCGCTTACGCCTGGTGATGATCACTTCAAACATGCCGACGGGCTTGGTCCCCTGCTCCTGCCGGTCTCGCAGTCATACGCCTGCTCCGGCCTCCCCCGTTAGACGGATGCACGACATATAACGCAGCAGGAGGGAAAGAGAATAAAATTGATTATCGGAAATACGTATCTTGCACCGCTGTGATGAAGTCGCGACGCTTGCGGAATAAGCCGATGTTGCCGGTGTTTATTAGCCCTCCAACGCGCTGGTAGCGCCTGCAAACGTATTCAAGTCCGAACACAAGACGCGTATGCCCGGTAAGCGAACGCTCACCGGGCATTCACGCCACGCTCAGCGTCCGACTCGCGCCTGGAGATGCGCAGGATAGCGCTCGCCATGCACGGCTACCTTGGACAGCACCCCTGCAATTGCAGTGAGATCTGCGTCCGACAGGGTCACCGCAGCCGCGCCGAGATTTTCTTCGAGCCGGTGCAGCTTGGCGGTGCCGGGGATCGGCACGATCCACGGCTTCTGCGCGAGCAACCAGGCCAGCGCGATCTGCGCCGGCGTCGCTTTCTTCACTGCGGCGATCTCGCCGAGCAGGTCGACGAGGGCCTGATTGGATTTTCGTGCGCTGGATGAGAAGCGCGGCACGATATTGCGGAAGTCGCTCGCATCGAACGTCGTGCTCTCGGTGATGGCGCCGGCGAGAAAACCCTTGCCGAGCGGGCTGAACGGAACGAAGCCGATGCAGAGTTTTTCCAGCGTCGGCAGTATCTCCTGTTCCGGCTCGCGCCACCACAGCGAATATTCGCTTTGCAATGCGGTCACGGGCTGCACCGCATGCGAACGCCGGATGGTCTGCGCGCCCGCCTCCGACAGGCCGAAATGCAGCACCTTGCCGGCCTGGATCAGGTCCTTCACCGCGCCCGCGGTCTCCGCGACCGGCTCGTCGGGATCGACGCGGTGCTGGTAGAACAGATCGATGCGGTCGGTCTTGAGCCCTGGTCGAGGCGCTGAGGTATCGGACGTGAGGGGCGCGGCCCTCCTCCTCGTCATTGCGAGCGCAGCGAAGCAATCCAGAATCTTGCCGCGGAGGGACTCTGGATTGCTTCGCTGCGCTCGCAATGACGATGTGGAGAGACCCGACGCTATATCGGCCAGATCAGCGCGCGACGACTTCCACTTCGCCATCGACGCCGTTGACGACGTTGAAGCCGCGCTCGTAGACCTTGCCCTCGTTCTTGGCGATGGCGCGGTATTCGCCTTCGGAGAGCACGACGCGCGGGAAGGCGCCGATCGATTCCTTGATGACGTCGCCGCCGGGGGTCAGCACCGACCAGGCGGTGTTGGCGAGCGCCTCGCCGCCCCTGTCGCTGACGAGCTTGAGTGTGATCACGGCGGCGCGGTGGGTGATGGTGACGTCGGTGAGCTTGCCGGCCTGGACCCGGATGTCCGAGCGCACCACCGAATTGGCGTCGCCATAGTTGGAGATGATGTAGTAGGTGCCCTCCGGTATCAGCACGACGTCGCCGGCTGCGACGTTCGGCACCAGCGAGGCGCGCTCGCCGGACTCGAACTGACTGCCCTTGTAGATCGCGAACGAGATCTGGTTCTGCGGAATGCGGCTGGTGCCGACGCGGCCCTCGATGCGCAGGCCACCGGCCGGCAGCACGAAGGACTCGCGGTCGGTCTCGGCCTTCAGGCTGACGGTGCGCACCGCGCTGACGAGGCCGAAGGCGACGTGCACGACGTAATTCCCCGGCGGCAACACGATGTTCGGCGTGGCGTTCCGATCCTCGCGGATCAGCTTGAAGGTGCCGTTCTCGTCAGGACGGTCGGCAAACACGCGCCAGACCAGTCCGCTGGTGATCGCGGGAGTGTCCTTGCCGTATTTCGCGGTCAGCGACAGAACGCCCTGGCCGGGCACCGCCGCGTTGAGCGGTGGGGCCGCCGGCACGGTCGAGACCGCGGGCGGCGGCATGCTGGGCGTATTCGGCTGCATCAGCGTCGGCGGCAGGCTCGGCGGCGCGGCGCCCAGCCCGGCGGGCGGCGCGAGGCTGACGGCGCCGCCGGGGTCGGGCACCGAGGCGGGCGGCACCGGAGGCGGACGATCGGAGAAAAGCTGCGCCTGAGCGGCGTTTTGGCCGAGACCGACCAGGAAGGCGGCAAGGATCAGCGTCGGCAGCAGCAATGTGCTGCGCCGCCATCCGATGATGCCGTCACCCCCGATAGTCATGCCACCTGCTTTTCACCGAAAACGCGGCAAATTCAAGCCTCCGAATCCCCAGGAAATACGGCCCGGTACTGTTCTTTGGAACCCGGTTGACGCCTGCGTGATTAAACGAGAGGCAGCCGGTCCTCGCCACACTCCTGCCCCCTGGGTCCCGAACGGTATAAACCATGCTTTGCCCTCGTTCTGGCGGAGCGGAAGTACGGCGCCTACTCTGGTGTGAGGGCTGGCCCGGGGTAGGAGGGTTTCGGTGCTTGATATCTTGAAGGGTCGGGGCGCGAATGGCTCCAATGGCGAGAAGGTCGGTCTTGGCAGCGTCCGACGGCCGGTCATCGGCCTTGCGCTCGGCGGTGGCGCGGCGCGCGGCTTTGCCCATATCGGCATCCTGAGAACCCTGGCTGCCAATGGAATCGTACCCGACGTCGTGGTCGGCACCTCGATCGGCGCCGTGGTCGGCGGCCTCTATGCGGCCGGCCGGCTCGATACGCTGCAGGAGTGGGGACGCAGCCTGCAGGGGATGCGCAACATCCTCGGCTATCTCGACATCCGGCTCAGCGGCTCAGGCCTGATCGGCGGTGAGAAGCTGGCAACCCGGCTCGAGGATGCGGTCGGCCAGACCCTGATCGAGGATCTTCCGATCAAGTTCGCCGCCGTCGCAACCGAGGTCCGGACCGGCCACGAGATCTGGCTGACGCGCGGCCGCGTGGTCGACGCAATGCGCGCCTCCTACGCCCTGCCCGGCATCTTCTCTCCCGTCCTGATCGGCGACCGCTGGCTGGTCGACGGCGCGCTGGTGAATCCGGTGCCGGTCTCGGCCGCCCGCGCGCTTGGCGCCGAAATCGTCATCGCCGCAAATCTTTCCAGCGACATCTTCACCCATTCCACGACGATCTATTCGCACGGCGCGATACCCGAACCGGTCACGCCTGTGGTCGCGGCGACGACGACGAAGCGGCGCTTTCCGCGCTTGTTCTCTGCGGAGAAGGCCATGAAGCGCGAGTTCTTCGGCAGCGCCGGACGGCCCGGCATCTCCTCGGTGATGGTCGACGCCTTCAACATCATGCAGGACCGCATTACCCGCGCGCGTCTCGCCGGCGATCCGCCCGATCTCCTGATCACGCCGCGGGTCGGTCAGTTCGGCTGGTTCGACTTCCACCGCGGCGAGGATCTGATCGCCCACGGCACCCGCGCCGCCGAGCGTGCGCTGGAGTCGATCCAGGAGGCGATCGAGGTGCTCGCGCCGGCGCCCGCGGGCCACGCGCCCAAAACGAGCGAGTCCAAGGTAGACGAGTGAGGCCGCTCAGGCCGTCTTGATATAGTCGCGCAGGGCTTCCTGCTCGGCCTCGTATTCCTGGACGCGGCGCTTGACGATGTCGCCGATCGAGATCAGGCCGACCACCTTGCCGCCGTCGATGACGGGCAGATGGCGGAACTTGCCGGTGGTCATCGTCTCCATGAGCTCGGCGACCGTGTCGGTCTCCTTGCAGGTCACGACCTTGCGGGTCATGACCTGAGAGACCGGCTCCTCCAGCGCACCGGCGCCGCGCTCGCCGATCACGCGCACGATGTCGCGCTCGGACAGGATGCCTTCGAGCCGGCTCTGGTTCATCACCAGCACCGCGCCGATCTTCTTCTCGCCGAGCAGTTTGACTGCGGCAGCCAGCTTGGCGTCGGGCTCGACGCTCATGATCTGGTGGCCCTTGGTGTTGAGAATGGAACGTACCGTCATTGTTGCCTCCCTGAATCGGAGCCGTCCGCCGTTTGGCGGTCGGGACTTGTTCGTCGAGTCTTCAACTAACAGTTTCAGCGCCGGTTCATCCTCGTGCGCTGTGCAAAGCATCGCCGCTAGCGGCTTGTCGCTTCGGAACATTCTTCTCGATAATGATGGATGAATTCGGGCGGCGCCGCAAGCGCCGCTTCAAATGCGGTTTGAAATGTCCTGTGATGACGCATCCGCAGCATCGTTTCGCACGCGCGGAACGGGATCGAACAGCGCGAACAGCAGAAGGCCTGCGAAGAAGCCGCCGATATGTGCCTGCCAGGCGACGCTCGTGGTTTCGGAATCGACCCCGATCGCGCCGACGCCGAAGATGATGTTGACGCCGAACCACACTGCGAGGAAGCCCACCACCCGTCCGTCGCGCAGCGCGCGCGACAGCGGCAGCGCCGGAACCCTTGCGGCGGTATCGGCGTCCGATCGGCTGAACGACAAGAAGCTGCCGCGGACAAAGGCGAAGCGGATCGCCGCCGCCATCGCGCCGGACACCGAGGCCGAGGCGCCGATCATCGGCGCCACCGCATGCTCATGGGTGACGAGATGGGCGAGCGCACCGGCCGCGGCCGTCACCGCGAGAAACAGGAAGAACCTGATCGCGCCAAAGCGCCGCGCCAGCGCGCTGCCGAACGGCAGCAGCCACAGCACGTTGAAACCGAGATGGGTCAGATTGGCGTGCAGCAGCGAATAGGTGACGAAAGTCCAGACCTTGGCGCCGGCCCCGCCGGGAATCTGCAGATTGAGCAGCGAGGAATCGTAGCGCTTCGGGATGAAGCCGAAGACGTCGACGGTCCAGTTCTCGATCTCGGGCGGCAGCAGCATCCGCAGATGGATCACGGCCAGCAGGATGATGTAGGCGGTCAGAGCGACCGGCAGCGTCAGGATCGGCTCGCGCGGAGCTTCCTCGACAACGGCCGGTATCTCCGGCGGAGAATCTTGCGGGGAATCCAAGGCAGCTTCGCTTTCAGGCGCGATTGGAGCGACAACCTTGGAGATAGTCGCCTTTGCCTACCCTGTGCAAGTGCACAAAAAGGAAAAGGGAGGGCCCTGGGAAAGCCCTCCCCGTCCATGTCGGTCTTCCGGTACCCGGAGGAATAAGGCGTATCCCCACCCCTCCCCGCGGCCCGCGACCAAACTGTTTGACGCCTGTGTACAGGCCCCGCCGAGAACCTGGATGAAAGCGGCGAGGCTTGCGACCGCGACCACCATAGCAGCGGGGCGTCGGACGGAAAGCGCATAGTTAATTTAACGTTAACAACGCAAAGACGGGCTTAAGGAGTGCGAAAACGCCCCTCCGGCATGGACGCTGCAAATCCCCTCCTGCACAACAACGAAAGGGATCGCGGGTGCACTGAAGCGGGACAGGTTTGTCCCGTGAGGTAGCGCCCCGGGATAAGCGTTCAGCCATGAAACATCCGTCGAGCCGCGCGTTCTTCGCGTATTGGGACAAGAAGCGCGGCACTGCGCGGGCCCCTGATCGGGCCGATATCGATCCGGGCGCGGTTCGCGGCCTGCTCGGCGACATCTTCGTGCTGTCCTGCGAGCAGAACCTCGGCTTCCCGTTCCGCGTCGCCGGCACGCGCGTCTGCGCGCTCGCGGGGCTCGACCTCAAGGACCAGAGCTTTGCGGCGCTGTTCACGCAAGGCAGCCGCAGCGAGATCGAGGAGATCACCACGATCGTCGCCGACGAGACGTTAGGTGCGATCGCCGGCGTCACCGCCGCGCGCGAAGACGGCAGCAAGGCGCATCTCGAGCTGCTGCTGCTGCCCTTCAACGCCCGCCCGCATACGCCCGTGAGTGTCACCGGCGTGCTCGCACCGTTCGACGACGAATGCGGCGCGTTGTCCGCATTCGCCCTCACCTCCTGGCGCTATCTGCATCAGCCGGAGAAACTGCTGCCGCGCGCGATCCGCAAATTGCAGATCGCACGCGGGCTGATGGTGTATGAGGGGCTGAGGTAGTTTTCGTCACGAGGCGGCGAACGACGCGACTTCGGTGCAGCCTCTCACCCGGATGACGCAGCCATGTCCAACATGATCGATTTCGGTACGCTTCAGCTCCGCTTCCTGCACAGCAAGGACGACACCGGCGGCAGCGTCGACATCTTCGAGATGACGTTGCAGCCGAATGCGCGGATGCCGATCCCGCACTATCACGACCGCTGGGACGAAACAATCTACGGGCTGTCCGGCGTATCGACCTGGACGATCGACGGCAAGCAGAACGATCTCGGCCCCGGAGAATCGGTCTTCATCAGGCGCGGTATCGTGCACGGCTTTACCAACCTTTCGACGGGCCCGGCGACATGCCTGTGCATCCTGAGCCCCGGGGTGCTGGGCCCGCAATATTTCACGGAGATGAGCGCACTCCTGTCGGCCGGCGCACCGCCCGATCCCGCGAAGATGAAAGAGACGATGCTCCGCTACGGACTGGTGCCGGCTGCGTGAAAGGCTTGCCGCGCCGGCTGATCGCGTAGCCATCTGCCGCCGCAAGTCGCGCGCGGGCTGATGGTGTATGAGGGGCTGAGGTAGCGCAACCCTCGCGCCTTGCGCGCAGCGCGTGCAAACGGCGCGATCGTCATTGCTGGATCGGATGGCGGACGGACGCGCCGGCGCGCAGACTCGCGAGCCATCACGGGAACCTTACCCGCCATCGTACGTTTTTCCTGTATGCCAGTGTCTGCACGGCAACGCGGCTCGGCCGGAGACGATGCGTTCGCTAGCCGCCGGGCCTCCGTCGAGGGACGATCACCCGTGATGGAGCACGCGACCAGAGTTGGTAATCGCCTGTTAGCTGCTTTACCGCCGGCCGACTTCGCCTTGCTTGCACCGCATCTTCGGAAGGTACCGCTCCAGCACGACGCAGTCCTGGTTCGATCGGGCGACCGGATCGAGCACCTTTACTTCCCGTGCAGCGGCGTGATCGCCCTCATCATGGAGTTGCCGAACGGACAGACGGCCGCAACCGCCGTGGTCGGCAACGACGGCGTCGTCGGCCTCATGACGGCGCTCGGCCCCGTACGATCCCCCCTGACAGCGGTTGTCCGCGTTGCCGGGACTGCACTGCAGATCTCGCCCGCGCGATTTCACGCGACACTCGCACGCAGTCCGGCCCTCGCAAGCGCGGTTCAGATCGCCACCAGGGCGATGATGACGCAATTCCTGCACGTCGCGGCCTGCAATGCACTGCACTCCGTCGAAGCGCGCCTCGCCCGCTGGCTGCTGCACATTCACGATCGGACGGAGGGCGACAGTGACGTCCTGCCCTTGACGCAAGAGACGTTGTCGGAACTGCTCGGCGTCCGGCGGACCACGGTCACGCACGTCGTGAGCGCACTTCGCGCGTCAAGGGCGATCAGATCCAATCGACGCGGCCAACTCGAGATCGACAGGCGCCGGCTCGAGGTCGTCGCATGCGAATGCTACAAGGTGATGAGCCGCAGGATCGATCGGATCGTCTCGCAAGATGCCGTCAGGCTGCTTCACGCCGCGCCCGCGCGGAACGGCTGCCCGCCCCCGGCCTTCCCGTTCGCCAAGACCGATTCATAGACCCAGGCCTCTCTGGCGAACCACTCGTGCGTCGCCGCGCACATCCCGCAATATGTCCGCGAAAAGAACACTGTACTGGATCGAAATCTTTCGCGATCCATCTCGATGCCCGTCGAAATGGCGCGGCCCGTTTCCGGACATTTGATCATCAACATACCCATCCTGATTTCCTCCAGCTCGGCATCACCTCACGGCAAGGCACCGCCGCCATCGGCCGGACGGCGTCTCTTCTGACGAAGACGCTCGTCCAGCCGATCCACGCGGCCGGTATTCGATTCAAGCAGCCCTGTGCAGAACCCGGTTGAAGCCCTTTTTGATCGGCTCAGCCGTCTCGGTGGCGACCTTCTGGGCGAGGTCCCAAAGCTCCCGGTTTTGGCCAGACGCCGCTTCAAAGGTCCTGCGGCTGTGGGTGGTGGAGAGGCTCACGACATCCGCAAACGACCTCGCATCCGCAAGCTGGGACAGGAATTCCAGCGCGGAGCTGGTATTGAGGTTTGATATTTCGATGACCTTGGTGCCGTAATCGGCGGCACGCGTGGCATTGGTCGAACAGGCTTCGCGGAGAGCTTCGGTGATCTCCTCGGAAGCCGCCTTCATCTGCTCGAAATTTGCTTTGGCCCGCGCGGCGCCTTGCGCGGCAAGATCGCCGAAAATCGCCTGGATGTTGAAAAATGGCATGTCGAACCTGGGCTTTGCACCACTATCCGCCGTCCCACTCAGCGCAGCGATATTCGTCTCGGCTTTCGAATTGGCATCATTCATGGTCATTCATTCCCTCACGCGAAACCAGATAATGGATTGAAGACGTCCAGAAGCTCCCAGGTGCGTACCGCACCGGGAAACCAGTGCCCCTATTCTCAAACTGGAGGGATGCTGTTGCTGATGTGCCGCTCTGCCCCCCGCCGAAGCCAACTATGACGAACCAACATCAGGCTTTCCGTTCGCTTTCGGACTCTCGACTTGAATAAATTCGATTCAAGCGACGAAGCGCCACGGGCGAGCCTTTTACTTCTTTGAAGTTGTCGCAATGACGTCTGCCAACTTGAGATCACTCCGGCAGGCGGTACGGCCGGCGCCGGCGGCCTTCCTCCGGATGCCCGGCGACCGCGCGTTGATGGAGCCGCTCTGCAGCGCACCGCATTGAACGATACTTCGTATCGCCAACACGGCACTGCGCTGCGTCCGAGGCACGAGACCGGTGGCATCTCGTCGATTCCAGACACCACCTTGCATTCACGCGGCGGATTGTCCGCTCACGGCATCGCCAGATGCCAGGCGCCGTTCAGAAAGCCGTCGCCGGTGATGTCGCCGGGCTTCTGGTCCTTGGCGAAAGTGTAGAGCGGCTTGCCCTTGTAGGCCCACTGCCTGGTACCGTCGTCGCGCGTGATGACGGTGTAGCCGTCGGACGCGGCATCGCTCGCCTCGGCCTTCAACACCGGCCAGTTTGTCGCGCACGGGCCGTTGCAGGCCGACTTGCCGTCCGCATCCTTGTCGAAGGTGTAGAGCGTCATGCCCTTAGCGTCGGTGAGTACGTTGCCCTTGTCGGACTTGCCGGTCTTGGTCGGCGGCGCCGCGAAGGCAGCGGGGATGATGGCGAGCGATACGGCGAGCGTGAGCGCGAGGCGGATCGAGGACGTCATGGTATCTCCTGTCATGAAAATTGGCTTGCATGGGGTAGGACGCCGCGCAACGCTTCGTATTCCCGGGACGGCGGCCAAGATATTTTTCGCTGCGCGCATCGTCGCGACGGAATAAACTGGAATGCGTGAGACGGACCAACGAACCGACATGAGCAAGCCGCATTGGCGCCCCGCGCGCGCCTCCGACCTGGTCGCAATCAGCACGATCGCAGCGCAGATCCATCCTGATCTTCCTGAGAGCCCCGACGTGTTCGCAGAGAAGATGCGCCTCTATCCCGACGGCTGCCGTCTGCTCATCGCCGGCGAAGAGGTCGCCGGCTACGGACTCGCGCATCCGTGGAAGCAGCACCGGATTCCGCCGCTCAATGGCTTCCTGCAAAAATTGCCCGACGATGCGGATTGTCTCTACGTGCACGACGTTGCCGTGCTGCCCGATTTCCGCGGTGGCGCCGCGCGCGATTACATTACTGATATCGAAGAGCTGGCGCGCGCATCGCACATCACGACGCTTGCGCTGGTCTCGGTCTACGCCACACGGCCGTTGTGGGAACGTCTCGGCTTTCGGCCCGTCGCGGCCGATGCGGAAGCGCGCGCAAAGCTCGCGTCTTACGGCGAAGGCGCGACCTACATGCTCCGCGACCTCGCTGCGACGTAACGTCCCCTTGCCGGCCGCCCCGGCTCACGCGGGCGTGAAGCCGCCCCCTCGAACCGGCTTCGATCAGCCCCCGCCGAAGGTGTGCGGGCCGTTCTGGTCTCGCCGAAACGAGACTGGAGAATTTCCTTGAAACTCACATTGTCGAAAGTTGCTTTCATTGCAGTCGTTGCCACGACCGCGTTCACCGCGACCAGCGCCAACGCGGCGCAGCACCGGACCTACGGCTGCGAATTCGCCTTCTTCGAGGGCTGTGGCGGCCTGATCGAAATGCCGAACCAGGGTGGCGGACGCCGCGTCGTTCGGCTCACCAACGATATCTCGCCCACCTACATGAGGCAGACCGACCCCCGCTACAATTCGGCGCTGCGTAATGCCGGCGGTGGTGGAGGTGGCGGCGGCGGTGGCGGTGGTGGCGGTGGCCGCTGAGCTCACACCTGACTTCTGGGATGATGCCGCCGGTGCAATCCGGCGGCATCATTCCTGCTGACGTTGAACGGCGCCAGTTCAGCCACGATGCTTTTTCTTCTTCGGCTTCTTGCCCGGCGCGCCCTTCACGGGCCACGGCGTGACCGACGGCTCTGCGTGGCCCGGCTTGTTCTTGTGCTTCTTTTTCTTTCCGAAGGACGGAGCATCTTCAAATTTCGGCCTGCGGTCGCCGTGTCCCTTGTCCCGCGGCTTGAATCCAGCTGCGTCGCGCGGACGATCGTCGCGACGTTCACGATGATCGCTGTCGTCTCTCTCGCGCCGCGGCGGATGTGACCTCTCTTCCGACATTGCCTGCCGCTGCGGTGCATCCGTCATCGGATCGATGCGGATGCTGTCTTCCTTGTCCGGACGCTTGACCTTGGCGGCAAAGGACTCCGCAACCCGCTCCGAAATCTCGAACTCGGTGGTGGTGTCCATGATCTTGATGGCGCCGATGTCGCGCTTGTCGATGCCGCCGCGGCGGCAGATCATCGGCAGCAGCCAGCGCGCCTCCGCATTCTTGCGGCGTCCGATCGCCGCGCGGAACCAGACGGTGGCCTCCGCCATGCCGTGACGCGACGACGATTTTTCGGATTTGGATCGAGGCCTGGCGGGACGATCGTCGCCCCTGTCCTGGAATTTGTCGCGACCGCGATCGTCGCGCGGCCGGCCAGCTCGCTCGCCGGGATCGATGATATCTTCGGGCGACGGCAGCCGCGCGCGATAGAGCCGAGCGAGTGCGGCTGCGATATCCTCGGCCGACCGCTCGGCCAGCAATGCCTGCGCCAGCACCAGATCGTCGGCGGTCGTCTCTTCGGTGAACAACACGTCCTTCATGCGCTCATGATCGAGCTTGCGGATTTCTTCGGCCTGCGGCGCCGTGCCCCAGACAGCGTCGATGCCCGAGAGATTGAGCAGCAGCTCCGCGCGCCGCCGCCGTGCGGGCGGCACCAGCAGGACGCTTGTCCCCTTTCGGCCCGCACGACCGGTGCGGCCCGAGCGATGCTGCATGACCTCGGCGTCGTTGGGCAGATCGGCATGAATGACGAGGTCGAGGCTCGGCAGATCGATGCCGCGCGCGGCAACGTCGGTCGCGACGCAGACGCGGGCGCGCCCGTCCCGGAGCGACTGCAGCGCCATGGTGCGTTCGTTCTGGGTCAATTCGCCCGACAAAGCGACGACAGAGAAGCCGCGCTCCAGCAGCGCCGCCTGCAAATGCCTGACGTGATCGCGCGTGCTGCAGAACACGAGAGCGCTCGGCGCCTCGTAGAAGCGCAGCACGTTGACGACCGCATGCTCGGCATCGGCGGGCGCGATCCGGATCGCGCGGTACTCGATGTCGGCGTGACCGCCCTCGTCGCCCGCGACCTCGATGCGGAACGCCTGCTGCTGATATTGCTTGGCCAGCGCGACGATGCCGCGCGGAAAGGTCGCCGAGAACAGCAGGGTGCGGCGTGTCTCCGGCGTGGTCTCGAGGATGAACTCCATGTCCTCGCGAAAGCCGAGATTGAGCATCTCGTCGGCCTCGTCGAGGACGACCACCTTCAATTCCGAAATGTCGAGACGGCCGCGGCGCAAATGGTCGCACAACCGGCCGGGCGTGCCGACGACGATGTGAGCGCCGGCGGCAAGCTCGCGCTGCTCGCGGCGCGGATCCATGCCACCGACGCAGGAGACGACCCGCCCGCCCGTGTGCCCGTACAGCCATGCCAGTTCGCGTTGAACCTGAAGCGCGAGCTCGCGGGTCGGCGCCACGATCAGGGCGAGCGGCGCACCCGCCTGCTCGAACCGCTCGGCTTCACCAAGCAGATCCCTGGCCATGGCCAACCCATAAGCAAGGGTCTTGCCGGAGCCGGTCTGGGCCGAAACCAGGAGGTCGCGGTCGGCTGCTTCGTCCGCGAGCACGGCGAGCTGGACGGGGGTGGGTGAATCATAGTTCCGCTCGGCCAAAGCGCGGGCGAGCGGCGGGGTCAGGGCCGGAAAAGACACGGGATGGAGAACCTTGGTTAATGTCAGGCGCGGAACGGTGAACCGGCGGACCTGAGTTGCGTGCGCGGCAAACGGCCCGGCCGCACGCCGGATGTGATCAGGGCGCTCTTTACGCCAAGTGCTCTGAAATCACCATGCCTATGATGCATGGCTTGGCAGAAAGCACCGCGCCTGAAGGTTGCAGCGGATTTTTGCGGCCACCTCAATTAACCTCGGCACAATTGGGCCAGGTCTCAGGCCGAGGTGGAGTGGGAGCACAACGATGCGACTGGCAGTCATTTCCGACGTTCACGGCAACCTTGCTGCTTTGGAGGCTGTGCTGGCCGACATCAAGACGCGTGGCGTCGATAGCACCGTCAATCTGGGCGATTGCGTCACCAGCCCTTTGTGGCCGAGAGAAACTTTTGAAGCACTCCAATCGTTGTCGTTACCGACTGTACGTGGAAACCATGACCGCTGGATTGAGGAGTTTCCAGAGGACCGGCTTTCGTCGGCAGGTCGGTTTGCGCGCAACGCATTGACTGCGGAGCAACGTCTCGCACTCCACAGTTTGCCTGCGCAACTGCGGCTGGAAGACGGGATTTTGGCCTGCCACGGCACGCCCAGCGACGATACAACGTGCCTGATGGAAGAAGCGCTCGACGACCGCCGCTTTGTGCCGGCGCGCCGCGACGTGCTGGCAACGCGCCTCGCGAGTGAGCCGACGGCTCGCGTGATCCTGTGCGGTCACAGCCACCGCCAGGCGGTCGTTCACGGTCCGAACGAGTGTCTGGTTCTTAATCCCGGTAGTGTTGGTTGCCCGGTGTTCGCGGACATTCCTTTTGCCTCAAACCTGGAACACCGCTCGCCTCACGCTCGGTATGCGGTACTCACGAAACGAAAGAGAGGCTGGCAGGTCGAACTCTTGGCCCTGGATTATGACTGGGAGTCCGCGTCGGCGCGTGCACTCGCCAACAACCGTCCGGAATGGGCGCAGGCCTTGTTGTCTGGACATGTCGAATAGCCGGAGCCAGAACGACCGGTTGACGGATACAGCTCTTGCCGCGCCGACCGTCGGATCCCAAATCGAGCCTCACGAGACAGCAACGGGTGAAACATGGCCGACAGCATATCGCTTGCCGACAAACTCGCGACCTTTCAAGACTATTGGTCGCCGCGCACGGTCACGACCTTCAACGATTGCGACGTGATGGTGGTGAAGGTGAAGGGCGAGTTCACCTGGCACAAGCATGACGACACCGACGATTTCTTTCTCGTCCTGAAAGGCAGTCTCGACATCGAATTGCGGGACCGGACGGTGACGCTCGGCCCGCGCGAACTCTATGTCGTGCCCAAAGGGGTCGAGCATCGCCCGGTGGCACGCGAGGAGGTTCACCTCCTGCTCATCGAGCCCACCGGCACGCCGAACACGGGCGACAAGGCCACCGCCGCAGCACGCAAGCTCGCATAGAGGACAACGCCTCCGGCGCGACCCTCGTCCTTCCCGGCGCGACCCTAGTCCTTGGAGGCTGCCAGCTTGGTGAAGCCGCCGACCAGCCTTGCTCTCGCCCGTACAACAGTGTCCCGCGCCGCGCGGCTCAGGGCGCGGATGGCGCGCCAGGCTTCCGTTGCCTGCAGCCACGCCTTCACCTCGGAGAACTTGCCGTACGCCCAGGCGAACGCCGGAATCCGCATCAGCTTGTCGCGCGTGAGATGGAACAGGCGTTCGACCAGCACGAGCTTGAGCAATTCGCCGACGACGAAAGTCACGGCGGCGCTCACGACCTGACCCGTTGCGGCGAGGTAGGCCGCCACCGGCTTGATCGGCTCCAGAATGATCACGGGCACGGAAAACAGGGCGAGCGAGGGATAAGGGGGCAGCGACCTGATCCAGGCGCGCAACCACTTGAATTCGAAATGCCGCCCGATCCAGCGCGCTATTGGCCTGGCCACGGCCATGAAGACCGCATCCACCAGAAAGTAGATCGCCGCCAGGATGTAAGTAACGGGTTTCAGGATTCGCTTCACGATACCTCTCCCGTAAAGTGAAAGCCGGAACCTGGGCCTAAGTTTCACCTTAGCATGGATAGATCGGGGATTCCCGATGGAACTTTTTGGGCGCCTCAGATCTCGGCATAGACCTCCAGCAAATTGCCGTCGGGATCGCGAAAGAACAGGGTCCGATGCCCGAACGTTTGGTTCGTCGGCGGTGACAGCAGCGCCACGCCCTGCCGCACCAGTTCATCGGCACATTGATCGACCTCGGCCGCGGACACCTTGAAGGCCAGTTGCAGCGAGGCGCTGCCCGCCGGCGTCGGCACGTCGGCCGCGGTCCGGCTCGGTCGCGCCAGCGCCAGTGTATTGCCGCCCAGGCCGTACTCGATCCAGTTCGGCGAGAGCTCGCGCAGCAGCGGAAAGGCGAGAACGTCCTCGTAGAACCGGCGCATCGCTGCCATGTCGCGCACGAAGATGACGGTGTAGTCGATCGCGCGGATAGCGCGGAATGGCGAGCGGGTGCGCGGGTCAGGTTCGTCGGTCATCGTGGCCCTCATTCCAAACTCAGGCTCGTAGCCCGCATCGAGCGAAACGGAATGCGGGACCGGCGGCCCCGAATTGCGCTGCGCTCCATCCGGGCTACAAGGTTCAAGGATTATCGCAGCAAACCACCGCTATAGCGCAGCTCGTACAGCAGCGCGCCATCATGCCGCGCGATCGTCTCGATGCCGTGGAAGCGATCGAGCGTACCTTCGACCTCGTTGCGGTAAGTCATGCCGCTCTGCTCGAACAGGCGCGGTCCCCGATAAGGCTCCTCGACGCTCACACCAAGCAGCGCCTGGCGCAGGAATTTGTAGATCTCGAGCAGCGTGGACTGATCCGCAATGTCCGCGCGGGCGCCGCCGCTGTAGCTCATCGACCAGATGACGCGGTCATCCCGCGACACGGTCTCTTGGCCAACGAAAAATCCCATCCCGAAATAGATATCGCGATAGGCATAAGGCGGCGCGCGATGCTCGAGCTGTTTTGAGCCGGCGAGCAGCGGCGCGGCCACGGTCGCGTCGTCGTCCAGCCCCGCATAGGTGCGCCGCTTGGCTTCGACCAGAAACGTTGCGAGATCGTGGGGGGCGGACGGCATCGGCTATTCCACAAGCTCCGGCCACGGCACGATGGTCGATTTCACCGTCTTCATCGCCATCGCGTCCTTGACCGCCTGCGCAACGCCCTCCTCCGTGAAGGGATAGATCGTCTGCATCTTCAGCCAGGGATATTTGCCAGCCGTGCGGTAGAGCATGTCGACGCCGAGCGGCAGATCGTTGCCGGTAAAACCCCAGGATCCCAGCACGTTGAGATCCTTGGTGCAGATGCGGTGCCAGGAGGTCTCGATCGAGCCGGCGTCGGTGAACTGGCCCATCTCGACATAGGTGCCGCCGTCGCGCAGCATCTCGATGCCCTCGGGGCCGGCGGTCGGATGACCCGAGCAATCCATCACGAGATCGGCGCCGAAGCCGCCGACGATCTCGCGCACACGGGCGATGCGGTCTTGCGGCAATTTGATCTCCTCGATGTTCACCGTCGTCTCCGCGCCGAACTCGCGCGCGAGCTTGAGGCGCGGCTCCTCCGGCGCGCCGACGCAGATCACGCGCCCTGCCCCCATCTCCTTTGCGGCCGCGACAGCGAGAATGCCGATCGGGCCCGAGCCCTGGATCACCACAGTATCGCCCCAACTGAAGCCGCCGGCGCGGCTGGCGCGGTTGAAGGCGCGGATACAGGACGTCAGCGGCTCCGACAGCGCGCCCAGCCGCAGCGACATGTCGTCGGGCAGCTTGTAGATCTTGGTGCCCGGCAGCATATCGAGATCGACATAGACATATTCGGCCCAGCCGCCCCACATGTGAGGCGCCTTGTCGAAGCCGAGATAGCGGCCGTAATAGACCGGCGTCAGGCACTTGTTGGCGGTCTGCGGATAGTGGATGCAGTAATAGCAGTGGCCGCAGGGCATCAGCCGCGGGATCATCACCTTCGAGCCGACCTTCAGCGGTTTGCTCATGAAATCCTCGGTAAACTCCTCGCCGCATTCGACGATGATTCCGCCGAGCTCGTGGCCCAGCGTGAACGGCCAGGGCAATGGCCTCGGCCAGTGACCTTTCAGGATATGCAGATCGGTGCCGCAGACACCGCAGGCGCCGACCTTGATCAGCGCGGCCTTCTTGCCGACCTTCGGCCATGGCACGGTCTTGATGACGGGCTCCGAGCCCGGCCCTGCGTGAGTGCAGACGCGGATCTGGTCCATTGCTGTTTCCTCGCTGCCCGTCTGTTATAATTGATGGTGCGGGCTCGGATCAGCCTATGACAGCCATGCGATCTTGGAAATACTCGAGCGCGCGCCTCAAGCGCCCGAGCAGGTCTGCTCCGCTCAATTTGCACGAGGAGGAACGCTCTCTAGACGTTCGCCGGTCATGCCCTGCTCGCTCAGGAGCCGGACCGCAGGACTTGCACTTTCACCGAACATGGTGGCCAGCACATCCAATCCGCTCGTTTCGCGTTTCAGGCCGCGTATCTGCGCACGATGCACCACGCGTCGAAACGCGACCGTCGGCGTCGTATCGCGCCCATCCTTGATCATCACCCAGGTGCTCAGCTTGTCGTCGATATAGGCGGTTGTGGTTCGCCTCAGGGCTTCGAGATCGACTTCGTTGGCCTTCATCACCCCTGAGGCATCCGGATCGTCCAGCAGCGCCAACAGGAGGTGTTCCAGCGTCGCGAACTCGTGCTTTCGCGCAGTGGCGTAGGTGATGGCCCTGTTCAGGGTCTGCTCAAGCTCGCGCGTAAATCCCGAAGGCCATTTGATACTTGCACGCGCCGCTGGCTCGGGCGCTGACGTTCCGCGTCGAATGGCGGCAGCAAGCGTGTTCCAGTCAGCCAAGCCAAACAACTCGGCGGTCAGTTCGAGGCTTTCGGCAACCGATATCTTGAGACCTTTGGAGACGAGGGAGGCGCGCAGCGTTTGCGCCATGGCTTTGGCATCGCGGAAGTCGCGCATGGCTTACTCCTTTGCTTGAACAATTCGGAAAAGCCAGTGCTTGCGTTGCTGGCCCGTTGTTCGGCAAAGGGGCCAAGACGATGCGTGCGATACGTTCACCATCCCGTAGAGGGTGCAAGCGGCAGGTCGTATCTACCGGAGAGAAAGGTGGCGTTCCGAACGCAAAGTGTCAATAGTGACGACACGAACAACCGCAAATAGTCTGTAAGATGCGCGGTCGTGCCAGGCGAACAGCCTCGTCGCGGGACCGCCGGCCCCGGATTTCGCAGCGCTCCATCCGGGCTACGAGCAAGGGCAACGCCGATGCTGCGTGACTATCAGCCGACGGATGCGGAAGCGATCGTGCGCGTCGCTCTCGCGGCTTTCGCGCAATTCGAGCAGGACTATTCCGACTGGCCACTATTCACGACCCATGTCGCAAAGATGCCGGAGCTTGCCAAAACCGGCGAGATCATCGTCGCCGAAGATGGCGGCCAGATCGTCGGCGCCGTCGCCTATGTCGGTCCGCAAGCACCGAAGGCGGCGTTCTTCGATCCGGCCTGGCCGGTGATCCGCATGCTGGTGGTCGATCCCGCCGCGCGCGGCAAGGGCATCGGCCGGCAATTGACCGAAGAATGCCTGCGCCGCGCCGAGCGCGACCGGTCTCCGGCCATTGCCCTGCATACGACGCCGATCATGACGGTCGCGCTGCCGATGTATCTGCGGATGGGGTTTACCAGGGTTCGCGAGGCGCCGGATATTTTGGGCGTGCCGTATGCGGTGTACGTCAAGACGCTGGGGTAAGATGGCGGCGGCGTTGATTCTTTGACAGTCGTTGCGAATGACAAACTGGACGAGCCGAACCTGCGCGGCAAATGGCATCGACATCCATTATTTGCGGACCGGGGACGACAAGCCTGCGCTCATTGCGCTGCATGGTCTGACCGGAAGCGGCGCCTGCTGGACACCGTTGGCGCGCGCTCTCGAGGACGGCTACGACGTCATCATGCCCTCTGCGAGAGGACATGGCGCGTCGAGCGCACCGTCCGGCGGGTACCTGTACCGCGATCTCGCAGACGACGTCATCGGCCTCATTGACGCGCTCGGGCTGACTGCCCCGATCCTGCTCGGCCATTCCATGGGTGGCATGACCGCCGCCGTGGTTGCGAGCGAGATGGGCACGGCCATTCGCAGCGTTATCCTCGCCGATCCGACTTTCCTGGCACCGGAGCGCCAGCGCGAGGTTTACCGGAGCGACGTCGCCGAGCAGCATCGCCGGCTTCTCGCTCGGGACAGGGACGAGGCGCTGGCCGAGGCCCGGCGGCGGCATCCGCACCGCTCATCCGAATTGCTTGACCTGATCATCGATGCGCGGCTGCGGACGGAGATCAGCGCCTTCGAGGTGCTCACGCCGCCGAATCCGGATTATCGCGAGCTTGTCGAAGCCATTGCCGCCCCGGGCCTGCTTGTCATCGGAGACAATGGCGTTGTCTCGGTCGAAACGGCGCGGGAGCTGCAGGGGCTCAATCAGCACCTCCGCCATGAGGTCATCGCGAATACGGGCCATGGGTTGCCGTATGACAAGCCGGATGAGTTTGCTGCGGTGGTCAGGTCGTTTCTGGCGACGGAGATCGCGCGACGCGCTGCTTCGTAGCCCGCATGGAGCGCTGCGGAATACGGGGCCGGCGGTCCCGGATTGCGGGCTATGGACACACACCCAAGTGTCTTGAGCGGCCGGCGGCGAACGTGTAAGGCCCGAACAGTCCCACCCTGGTGATCGCTTGAACCCCCTGCCCCAAAATCCTGTTGTCGCGTCCGGATCGTTCGCGGCGATGAAGTCGGTGACGTACCGGCTCCAGTTCATCGCCTACGTGCTGGCGATGATGGCTGACAACATCGAGCATGTGATCAGCTATTGGGTGGTGTTCCAGAAATTCCATTCGCCGACGCTCGGCGGTTTTGCCGTGCTGTCGCACTGGCTGCCGTTCCTGCTGTTCTCGGTCGCGGTCGGCGGGCTCGCCGACCGCGTCGATCCGCGCCGCATCATCCAGTGCGGCATGCTGCTGTTCATCGCGGCCTCGGCCGGATGGGGCTTCTTCTTCATCACCGATACCATCCAGATGTGGCACGCGATGCTGCTGCTGGTGATCCACGGCTGCGCGGGCGTGCTGTGGCAGACGCCGAACGAGCTGCTGCTCTACGACCTGGTCGGCCCCGCCGATCTGCCGAGCGCGGTGCGGCTGAACGCGATGGCGCGCTATCTCGGCATTCTGGTTGGACCTGCGGTCGGCGGCGTCATCATGCTGACGCTCGGCACCTCGCACGGCATCATCTTCAACACGCTGTTCTACCTGCCGATGCTGCTGTGGCTGTTCTGGGCGCCGGTGCGCGACAAGAGTGTCGCGGTGCGGCGCTTCGCCGTGCGCGGCCTTGCCGACATCATGCTGACCATCCGCTCCATCGGGACCCAGCCGGTGCTGACCGCAATGACGTGGCTTGCCGGCCTCACCTCCTTCATGATCGGCAACGCCTATCACGCCCAGATGCCGGGCTTTGCCGGCGACCTCGGCCACGGCGATCCCGGCGTCTCCTACAGCGTGCTGCTCGCGGCTGACGCGGCCGGTGCGCTGCTCGCCGGCATCGCGCTGGAATCCTGGGGACGGCTGAAGGGCACGCCGCGCACCGCGATCGCGCTTGCGATGCTCTGGAGCGTGGCGCTGCTCGGCTTCGCCTCGGTGCGGATCTATCCGGTTGCGATCGTGCTGCTGTTCTTTGCGGGCTTTTTCGAGCTGTCGTTCAACACCATGGCGCAGGCGCTGGTGCAGTTGAACGCGCCGTCCGACATTCGCGGCCGGGTCGTCGGCCTCTACAACATGGCCGGCCTCGGGATGCGGGCCTTCAGCGGCATCACCGTCGGGGTGTTCGGCGCGGCGATCGGCATTCACTGGTCGCTCGGGCTCTCGGCCGCGGTGCTGCTGGCGCTGCTGTGTCTTCTCTACGGGCGCGCGACGCGGAAGACAGCCGGTTGACTCTCGTCCCTCCCCACCGCACCCTCAAGATGGGCCTGAGGAGATGAGGCGTTGCGCAATCGCTGGGGCATTCTTGCGATCCTGTTCGTCGTGCGCCTCACCATCGCGTTCCAGTTCCAGAGCGTGGCCGCGGTCGCGCCGCTGCTGCAACAGACTTTCGGCGTCGGGCTTGCCGACATCGGCATCCTGATCGGCCTCTATTTCACCCCCGGCATCGTGCTGGCGCTGCCGGGCGGCGCGATCGGCCGAAATCTTGGCGACAAGCCGACGACGATCGCGGCGCTGCTGCTGATGACGGCGGGCAGCCTCGTCATGGCCACAACCGATATCTGGGGCTGGCAGATGACCGGCCGGCTGGTCTCCGGCGCCGGCGGCGTGCTGCTGACGGTGCAGCTCACCAAGATGGGCACCGACTGGTTCGCGGGTAAGGAGATCGCAACCGCGATGGCGATCTTCGTCAACTCCTGGCCGGCCGGCGTTGCGATCTCGCTGCTGGTGCTGCCGGCGATCGGCACGGCCTATGGCGCAAGCGCGGTGTTCCTGGCGGCGGGCGCTCTCACGGCAGTCGGTATTGTGCTGATCACGCTCTATCAGTCGCCGCCGGGAGCCACGGTCAGCGCGGCCGGCCCGGGCCGGCTCGATCCTCTCGCGCTGTTGGCAGTGATCGTCGCGGGCCTGATCTGGGGACTCTTTAATGTCGGCTTCGCCATGATCTTCTCGTTCGGCCCCTCGCTGCTCGCCGAGCGCGGCTGGAGCATTGCGGCGGCGGGCTCCGCGATCAGCCTCGTGATGTGGCTGTCGGTGATCTCGGTGCCAGCAGGCGGCTATCTCGCCGACCGCTTCAAGCGGCCGCTCACGCTCGCGACCGCGGCTAGCCTCATCGTGGCCGCCCTGCTGGCCTGGTTGCCGCGATCGGATGCAGTGATCACGATCCTCGTCCTGATCGGCCTGATCGGCGGCCATCCGGCCGGCCCGATCATGAGCCTCGCCGCCCGCGTGCTCGCGCCGGAAACAAGGGCGATCGGCATGGGCGTGTTCTACACGCTCTTCTATGCTGCGATGATGCTGGGGCCGGCGGTGGCCGGCCGGCTGGCCAAATCGGCGGGGACTGCCGCGGTCGCGCTCGACCTCGGCGCGCTGACGGTGTTGGCCTGCCCGCCGCTGATGTGGCTTTTCGAGCGCATTGTGTCTGTCCGTAATCGACGCGCCCAATCCTAACGCGGCGTTAACCCTGTGCACCTTAGGGTCGTCGCGGACTCCGCCAGGCGGGGAGTCGGGTTGTGAAAATGGCGTTGGCGAACAAAAAATTTCTTCCGGCCGCCGAGGAACGTCGGCGTTTCCAGCGGGTGAAGGTTCACCTGCTCGGCCGCTACATGCTGCCTGATCGTCGTGAATTCCCCTGCCAGGTCATCAACATGTCGCCGGGCGGGCTGGCGCTGCTGGCGCCCGGCATCGGCAATGTCGGCGACCGCGTGGTCGCCTATCTCGACCATATCGGCCGTGTCGAGGGCAAGATCACCCGCATCATCGACAACGGCTTCGCCATGACGGTCGGTGCGACGCCCCGCAAGCGCGACAAGCTGGCGGCCCAGCTCACCTGGCTCGCCAACCGCGACATCCTCAACCTGCCGGAGGATCGCCGCCACGACCGTATCGTGCCACGCAACCCGATCGCGGTGCTGACGCTCGAGGACGGCACCAAGATGACCTGCCGCATCATCGACCTCTCGCTGTCGGGCGCGGCCATCGCCGCCGAGAACCGCCCGCCGCTGAAATCGACGGTTTTGCTCGGCCGCGTGCAGGGCCGCGTGGTCCGAAACCTCGAAGACGGCTTCGCGCTGGAGTTCATGCACGAGCAGCCGATCGAGACTCTCGAAGAGAGCGTTACTGCGCGGTAAAGCGCGACGACGCCAAAACCACTGTATTTCCAGCCTTGAAGGCGGCCTCCGCGATGCGGACGCCGCCTTTTTCATGCGTTGAGACCGGCCGCGCACGAGTTAACGCGCGGCCCGTTTGCGCGCGGAAACGGCGGTTCCGCCAGCGTTTCCACGTTAATCGATAAAGTTTGAATCAATTGCAGTAATCTCAAATTTTACTCGAATTTTCTTCAAGTATAGATCGAATTCGCCGCGACTTTTACTTGCATTCGTCTCGACTTGACTTGGCCGACTTAGCGCCAACTCAAAAGCTCCGTGCGAAATGTGGTCCCAACAAGAAACGGGGGCCGCAATGTTGGACTTCAGGGGACAGGGGAAGGGCTTGGCGCTGGCCGCCATGCTCTTCGGGATCGGCGCGACAGCGCAGGCCGGCGAAGGCCGTCTGCTCTACGCAAGCCTCGGCGACACCACGCGTGCGCCGATCGGCTGGGTCGAGTTCTGTGCGGATAACGCCGCCCAGTGCCAGGGCACGCCGACGCAACCGCGCGACATCGTGATGTCGCAGGCTGCATGGCGCGACCTCGTCAAGGTCAATCGCTGGGTCAACGAGACCGTCAAGCCTTTGACCGACCAGGAGCACTGGGGCGTGATCGAGAAGTGGTCGCTGCCGACTGACGGTTACGGCGACTGTGAAGACTACGTGCTGTTGAAGCGCAAGATGCTGATCGATGCCGGATGGCCGCGTGAGGCCCTGCTCATCACCGTCGTGCGGGACAAGAAGGGCGAAGGACACGCGGTGCTGACGGTGAAGACCGACAAGGGCGAGTTCGTTCTCGACAATCAGAACGAGAACGTCGTTGCCTGGACGGAGACCGGCTACCGCTTCGTCAAGCGCCAGTCACAGAGTGATCCCAACGTCTGGGTCTCGCTCGGCGACACCAAGCCGGCGGTCTCCACCGCCAGCGCCAAGAACTAGCAGTCAAGAACTAGCAGTCAGGAACACGAGTTACGCGACCCGGTCACATCCCCACCCCTCCCCGTCCCAGACCGGTTCGCGCGCGCCCAGCCATCCCCCAATGGCTGGGCGCAACCTTTTTGAAGACTCGAGAGCCGATCAATCCTGCTGGGCTTGCCGCGACCAGGGCACGCGCGCCGCGGTGAAATCGCGCCATGTGCCTTGCAAAGCGGGCTGCACGCCGACCGATGCGCGCGCCTGCCAGCCGGCAATGGCCGCGGCGGCGATGGCGCTGTCGGGCTCGGCGCCGAGCCCGTCGAGCAGCGATGCCGTGACGGCCATGTCGTTGAAGACCCCGAGCTCCTCCTGCAAGCCGGCGAGCCGGCGCGAGAATTTTCTCGCGGACTTGCGATCCGCGAACAGCGGCAGCAGGAACTCGCTGAGATAGCGCAGCCGCTTGGTCGCGAGCCGCACCCGGTGCAGACCCTCGGCGGGAAGCGACTTGAAGCGGCGGCCGCGCTTGAGCACCTTGGCGTATTGCTCCGACAAGATGCGCTGCGCGAAGTTGACGGCGGGTTCGGCGAGCTGGCCGAGATCTTCGGCGGCAACGTCGCTGCGCCAGCCGCGCGTCTCGATCCAGCCACCGAGGCCGATCAGGAACACGGCGCAGCGGCGATCGTCGAGTGCATCATGCGCCTTGCGATAGGCGTCCGACTGGCACCTGGTCGCGGCCCGGCCCAGCGCATCGAATCCGCCGACCGACGGACAGGCTTTTGCGATCGTCGGCAGGGTGTCGAGCTGGAACACGTCCCAGTCGCGCGCAGCGGACAGGTCTTGCGCCAGCCATTTGGCTTCCGACCGCAGCGCGTCGAGATTGCTGAGCGCGCCGACCGATCGCATCAGGTCGAGTGCCGATCGCAACCGGCGCAGCGAGACGCGAAGCTGGTGCACGCCTTCCGGATTGCGCCCGTCCTCGGCGGCCGGCAGCGACTGAAGCAGATGGAGGAAGCAGGACCGCAGGATCGTCGCGAAGGCCTCGTCGAGCGCAACCGACGCATCGAGGCGAAATTTTCGCGGGCGACCCACCGAGGGCGGCTTGTCGGCGGCGAGATCAAAGCCGCGTGCCGACTTGGTGCGGATCGACGGCTTCACCGCACCCTGCTCCGCAAGCCGCAACGCGATCTCGTAGATCGTGCTCGCGCTGCCGCTCTTCAGTTCAAGCTCGATCTCGCTCACCGGCAACGACCGATCGCCGGCCGTCAGCTCGCCCAAGTCGAAGGCGATCTCGACCGTGCCGGTCGGCAGGTCAATCATCCGCGCGTGACGATGGATGTCGGCGGTGAAGACGGCTTCGAGCGGATGCGCTTCGAGGTGACCGCGAAGCTTCTCCGGAATGAAGGGCATTGCCAGAGCGAGATCCGGCGCAAGCGACGGCACGCTCGCCTCCCACTCGCCGCGGCGGAGCGGATCGTCCACACTGTCCGTCTTCACCGTCTGCACGAAGCGCGCGCCGCTCTGGCGAACGCGCAGGCTGAGGCCATTGCGCCGAAGCAGACGCTCGGGCGTGTCGTAGTAGACCGACTTGAGATGCTTGCGCGAGCCCTTGTTGCGCGCATTGGCCGCGATGACAGGCGCGGCGTTGAACTCCGCCATGCGATCGGCATCGACGAGAAGCTTGAGCTCGATCTCACCGGCGGGACGCGCGGCAGCGGTCTGCTGGCCTGGCTCCGGTGCAGACGTCACATCTTGCGACGGCGTCTGATCCATCACAGCGCCCTCGACGATCGCGCCTTCCGCGCCGGGCTCGGCCCGTCCAACTTGCCAGAGGAAGCCGCCGACGACTTGCGTTCTCTTGTTGTCTTTGGGGACAGGATTCCCGTCCGGCGCGCTCACAGTTTTGCGAGCCGGCGTAGCGTCTGATTTTAGCATTTCCGGTGACATGACAATTCAATGACAGACCGCCACCATATAGCCGGTACGGCCTGGGAGGAATAGGAACGTTACGTCGCAACGCCTCATCGTCAACACGACGCTGCGAGCGCAAAAATCCGGCAAGGACTGTCACAATCCAGTTTTGCGCTACGAATTAAATTGCTGCCACGTACAGTAAGTGATCGAATTGATAGCGAATCTCGTCGTTCTCGAAACCGAGATGAACGCGTCAGCGAGCTTGACTCATGCTAGCCGAGAAATTCTTTCTGGTTCTGGAGACGCTTAGAAGTTACGCCTCCGATGACCGGCCCGAGATTGTGACAAGTTCTGCACCACTTCCTGCGGTGCCGGAAGCCGAGTCCAGTTCGCGGCGCAAAAAGCCGACCCCAGACGAGCGGGACTAGAAGCGGTCCAATGTCGCAGGTCACACCGGCATGCTCGCGTCAGTGCGGAAGGCTGTTCTTGTAGATTTTTCCGCCCTTCATGATCACCACAAAATTCTTCGCGGGATCTTCGACGAGCCTGATGTCGTCGAGCGGATTGCCGTCGACCAGCAGGAGATCGGCGAGCGCGCCCTCCGCCACCACGCCAAGCTTGCCCGGATAGGGATTGCGCGGGCCCGACAGGCTCAGCAATTCGGCGTTGGTCGACGTCGCCATCGTCAGCGCTTCCGCCGGCGTATACCAGCGCGTCAGCGCAGCCAGCATCGCGCCCTGCCTGTCAGCCAGCGCCTTCGAGAACAGGACGTCGGTGCCGAACGCGGTCTTGATGCCGTATTTTTTCGCCAACGCATAGACACGGTCGGTGCCGGCAACCACCTGCCGCATCTTGTCCTGTTCCGAAGGCCCGAGCGCGGCAGCCATGGACATATCCAGGAACGGCTGGGTGCTGAGCCAGATTCCCTTCTCCGCCATCAGCTTCGCGCTCGCCTCGTCCATGAGATGACCGTGCTCGATGCATCTGACACCGGCCGCGATCGAGCGCTGGATCGCGACCGGCGTATAAGCGTGCGTAGCGACGTAGGTGCCCCAATTGTCGGCGGCCTCGACGGCCGCGCGCAATTCGGGCTCGGTGAAAGTGGAGACGTCGAGCGGACTGAAGGGCGACGCGACGCCGCCGCCCGCCGTGAGCTTGACCTGCGAGGCGCCCTGCATCAGCTGCTCGCGCGCCCGCACGCGCACCTCGTCCGGACTGTCGGCGACCATGCTGCCGCCGATCCGCTCCATGCGGCTGAGCATGCCGCCGATGGTTCGCGGCAGATCGGAGAGCTGCCGGAAGTCGCCATGGCCACCGGTGATGGTGATGATTGCGCCGGACGGATAGATCCGCGGGCCAGCGACGAGGTCCTCGTCGATGGCCTGCTTGAGGCCGAAACTCGGGCCGCCCATGTCGCGTATGGTGGTAAAGCCGCGCATCAATGTAGCCGTTGCTTCGCTGGCGGCGAGCAGATTGTTGTAGCCGACATCGCCCGCGAGTGCGGCCATCGGTGTGGGCCGCACCAGCATCGCGTGCCAATGCGCGTCGATCAGCCCCGGCATCAGCACGCGGCCGCCGCCGTCGATGACTTGAGCGGCGGCCGTGATGTCGCTGGCCGAAATCTTCTCGATCGTCCTGTTCCGGACAAGGACACTCGACGGTGTGGAGAGTGCACCAGCCTTGCCGTCGAAGATCCGGACATTGCGGAACAGAACAGCGGGGTCCTGCTGCGCCGATGCCGGCGGCGCGCCGAAGGTCATTCCGATTGCAAGCAGTGCCACGGCCCTCAACAGGCCAGCCGCCGTCGTCGCACCCGACATGCTCAATCTCCGCACAAAGCTACGCGGCACGAGCCGCAGGCGTCCAGGCGAACGTCAGCCACCCGATGCCGTGGGACAACAAGTCGATGCCGAGCAGCAGTCCGAGGACCCAGAGCCCGGTCATCGGAAAGCCCGTGAGGATGACGAGCCCCGCCAGAACGCCAAACAGGCCGGATGCGACCATGATCCCGCCGCCCTGCTGCCAGCGACCGATGCCGATCAGCATCCGCACCACACCGGAGGCCAGCAGCGCAATGCCGAGCACATAGGTGAGCAGGAGCGCGCCGGTCACCGGCTGGGTGACGAGGACGATGCCAACGGCGATGTAGAGAGTGCCGAGTATGATCTGCCAGACAAAGCCGCCCCATCCCTTGGTCCAGAACGCGTGGAAGATCTCGAAGGCGCCGGCGGCGATGGCCATCCAGCCGATGAACAGCGCGCTGACCACGGTGAACAACGCAATGTCGCCGAGCACCATCAGTCCTGCGAACACCATGAAGAGACCCAGGAGCACGCAGACCCAGCGGGGCGGTTGCGGCAGGCCGGTCGCGCCCATCGGCGCACCATGGTCGTAAGTCGTCATGACATCCTCCTCCGTTTATCTCCAGGTTTATCTCCAGGTTTATCTCCAGCGCCATCCGCAATGACGGCGGCCACGATGCCACCAGCACTCCCAGCGCCGACGCCGCCGGTGCCGCGGCGACGGCCGATGCGGCGGCCGATGGCCCGGTGCCGGCAGCGGACGGGCGGTCTGCTGCGCAAAGGTGCCGGCAACGGGTTCACGCCTGCCTGGAGCGGCATGATCGGCTGGCGATATCTCGGGCAAGGCCGCGGCGTCCCGCGACCACAGGCTGACGCCCGCACCTGCGAGGATCACGCCTCCAAGCAGCAGGCGCAGCGCGCCGCGGCGATCCAGTTCATTCATGGGCAGTCCTTTCACGAGTCCCCCACCCCATTTTTTGAACTCACGTTTTTGCAGCGGACTCATCGCCGGGAATCTCGCCCGGCAGATAGTCGGGCAGCCGCCCCGCCGGGATGATCGCGATCAGCGCCAGGCCCGCCATGATGAGCAGTCCGATCTTGAGCGCGCGCAGCCGCGCCTCGGTGTTCACGCGCACAGCCTCCGCCACCTGCTCCGGCGATCCGCTCGTGCGTTCGAGTACGCTGCGCAGGCGGTCGTTGCTGACGAAGGTGATGTTGTCGAGATCGACCTGGGCCTGAAGCTCCGGCGTCAGCACAGGGCTCGCTGTGATCTTGCCGAGCGCGATGGTGCTGAGCAGGCCGACCAGAAGCGCCCCTGCGACCGCGGTCCCCACTGCGGCGGCGAGGTTTTGCGTCGTGCCGCGCAACGAGCCGACGTCACCGGCAAGTGTTTTCGGAGACGCCGTCACCAGGACGTTGAACAGCAACGTCAGCAGCGAGCCCTGGCCGATGCCGAACAGGACGAGCCCGAACAGCACGGGAACCTCGCTCCAGTCGTTGCGCACGACGAAGGCGAGCCAGACCAGCGCGATGGTGCAGCATGCAAAGCCGTAACGGCCGATCTGACGCGGCGTCAGCCGCTCATAGACGTTGACGATCAGCATCGCCGAGAAGAAGACCGTGAGATTGAACGGCATCATCGCGATCGCGGTCGCAATCGGCGAACGCCCCTGGACGATCTGGATGTAAAGCGGCACGGTGAAATTCAGTGCAGCCTCCAGCGCCACCACCGCGAAAAGCGCAAAGACTGCGCAACGCTCCTGCGGCGAATCGATCACCTCCAGCGCCAGCAGCGGCGTCTTCCCCGCGGCCTGCCGCCGGCGCGTCCAGAGCAGGAACGCCTGCCCCAGCACGATGCCGAGCACGATCATGACCGGCGCGGGCGAGAGCCCGAGCAGATTGAACGGCGCATTCGGCGTGGCTACCGCGAGGCCCCAGCCATTCAGATTGTTGAAGCCGAAGCTGATGAGGATGATCGCGCTTGCGGCGAGCGTGACGCCGACCAGATCGATCTGCACGTCCGGCCGGCCGCGATCGGCCCGGAGACGAAAGCTCATCAGAAAAACGATGGCCGAGGCCGCGATCAGGATGCCGAACGCCGGCCGCCAGCCGATGTAAGTCCCGAGCACGCCGCCTATGACGAAAGCCAGTACGCCCGCCGCAGCGCGGGCCGAGCCGAGCGCGCCAAGTGCGGTCGCCTGCTGACGGCCGGCATAGTTCTCGGCAATGAGCGCCACCAGCGAGGGCACGATCGCCGCACCGGCCGCGCCGCAGAGCGCCTGCGCCGAAATCATGATCGTCGCCGTCGGGCTGAACGTCATCATCAGCTGCGAGACGAGGAACAGCACGACCGCGCCGCGGAACACCTGCAACGCGCCAAAGCGCTGGGCGAGCTTGGCGCCGAGCATGACGAAGCCCGCAACCAGCATCGAATAAGCGACAATTCCGGTCGCGACGGTCGTCGGCGCAACGCCAAAGCTCGTCACCATGCCGCCCATGGCCACCGGCAGCGAGGCGACGTTGAACGACATGATCATCTGGCCGAGCGCAATGGCGATCATGGGAACCCATGACGCGCGCTCCTCCTGGTGAATACCGCCGATCGACATTGTCTGCGTGGCCATGACATCCTCCGGCTTGATCGGCGTTGTGGTCGGTCAAGCCTGCGCCCGCCGCCCCCTTCAGCTTCGGTTCACTTTTCCGGTTGCGATACGAACAGATCCATCCCCAGCCGCTGCGACAGGAACTTTGCGGCGAGCTGCCCCCGCACGCTGTTGCCGGCGGCGTCGAGCGGCGGCGCGAAGGTGCCGAACCCGCCCTTGCCGGGCGACACCGCGACGATGCCGCCGCCGATCCCGCTCTTGCCGGGCAGACCGATGTCGTAGAGCCAGTCGCCAGAGGTCTCGTAGAGCCCGGCCGTGATCATGACGGCGAGCGCGTAGTGGCAGACCGAAGCATCCACCACGCGCTGCTTCGTCACCGGATTGACGCCGCCGTCGGCGAGCGTTGCGCCCATCACGGCGAGGTCGCGTGCGCTCACATTGAGCGAGCACTGCCGCGTGTAGAGATCGGTCGCCTCCTTGGCATCGCAATAGATGCGGTTGTAGCTCTCCAGCAGCCGCGCGATGCTGCGGTTGCGGAAATTGGTCTCCGACGCCGACGCGTAGACCTCGTCGTTGAGCGGCAGCTTGCGGCCGGCAAAGCGCGACAGCCCGTCATGGATGAACGTCCATCGCGCCGCGGCGGTGGCGCCCGGCGCGAGGCTGGTCGTGGCGATCGCGCCGGCGTTCACCATCGGGTTGGTACGCCCGCCGCCCTGCTCGATCGCGGCGAGCGAGTTGAACGGAAGCCCGGTCGCGTTCGCGCCGAGCTTCGCGCGCGCCTCCTCCGGCCCGATGGCCTCGCAGACCAGCGCGAACAGGAACGGCTTTGACACGCTCATGATGGAGAATTCGTAGTCGACCTCGCCGGCACCGTAGACCTGCCCGCTGGTTCCGACGACACAGACCCCGAACAGCTCGCTCGGAACGCGCGCCAGCGCGGGATAGACCTGCGAGTTGTTTCCGTCGCGATTTGATCGAAACCGTCGCTGCGCCTCGGTCACCAGCGATTGAACGGTCTCCGGACCGGGGAGATGGCCGGTCGAGACGTAAGCCGCCTCTTGTTCGTCAGCCAGAGGTCGCGCCATGGCACCACTCCGCAGAACGGATCAAACGCAAGTCGGCTCCGTTCTAGAACCCGACGCTTGTGCGCCAGTTGATGCCGAAGATCGAAGCGAGTCAATTTGCAACCATGAGACGATTCTGCAAGCCAGCCATACGACGTCATGAGAAACGCGGGGACTGTGCGATCGACCGGGAATTCTTGGTAAATGAGTAAGCGCTACTGTCTCGATTCTGTAGAACTCTAATCAAAAATCGGTCGGCGGCTTGGCCTCGCGATCAACGCCAGATTGCAATCGCCTTGCGCAGGAGTACGATCCGCCCGGGCCGTGCGAGAGGATGATGGGGGCATCAGGGGGCCTCGAAGGCAGGCCCGACATCAAGTGGACGAGGCGTGACATGGTGGCACAGACGAGTGACGGACACGTTCTGCTGACCAAGAAGCTCGGCGGTCTCTTCGCAATCATCGCCGGATGCCTGCTGACTGCCGTCGGCGTGACATTCGAATCCACCGGCTTGACGATTTTGGGCGTGCTGTTTCTGGCGCTCGGCGCCGTCCTGCTCGTGCTCAAGATCGTCAGGCGAAACCAGGGACCGCCGCTGACCTAGCCGGAGGGCGCGCTCGCTCACGCGCCGAGCACGTCGGCGAGCCGAAGCTCGTCGGCGGCGGGATCCTTCAGGAACAGCTCGGCCTCGATCTCGTCGAGATGCGACAGCATCTGCACGCGCGCAGCCTTTCTGTCGCGCTTGCGGATCGCCGCGACGATGCCGGCGTGATGATCGGTGCCGCAGGCCGGCGTGTCGTGGCGGCGGTAGAGCAGGATGATGAGCGAGGAGCGCGCGATCAGCTCTTTCAGGAAGCCGAGATAGATGCTGTGGCCGCTCATCTCGGCAACGAGACGATGAAACTCGCCGGAGAGCCGCACCGAGGCGCGCGCGTCACCGCGTAGCTCCGCCTCACGCTCCTCGGTAAGATGTTGCTGGAGGCGATCGATCCAGGCCGGTGACACCGCATCGATCGCGTGATCGACGATGGTGGGCTCGATCAGGCGGCGCGCCTCGAAAACTTCACGGGCATCGCCCGGCGTCGGCCGCGCGACGAAGGCGCCGCGGTTCTTCTCGATGTTGACGATGCCCTCATGCGCAAGCTGCTGGAGCGCCGTGCGGACCAGCGTGCGGCTGGCGCCGTAGATCTCGCCGATCTCGTCCTCGCCGAGCTTCGTGCCCGGCAGCAGGCGATGCTCGAGGATCGCCGCGGTCACACCCTCCCTGATACGGCTGACGCGGTCGCTCGCGTCTGGCGCGTCGGATTTCGGGCGAGTCTTGGCGGCCATCGGTTCGAAGGGTTGGGTGTGAGGGCTCGATCGGCGACGTTCGGCCTTGAATGTTAGTCGACGAGCTGTATCCAATCACAGGCGAAACTTTATACAATCAGCGCCTGTTTTGTGTGCAGCGAAGCAGGCGGGCGCGGTGACGGCCAAAGGCGTCGGATTCGATCTAACGACCTGACTCAGCTGCACAGTTCGGAAATTCAGCCGGCCAAGGGCGGTTGGCACGGACCTTGCGGAGAGACGGGAGCATCGCCCCTCCCTTGGACACGCCATGGCCACTCCCGCCGCTCTCGAATTGGTCGCCGTCACCAAGCGCTACGATACGACGCTGGCGGTCGACACCGTCAATTTGAAGATCCCGGCCGGCACCTATTGCTGCCTGCTCGGCCCCTCCGGCTGCGGCAAGACCTCGACCTTGCGCATGATCGCGGGCCACGAGGCGGTCAGCGGAGGCGACATCATCCTCGGTGCGCAGAACGTGACCGACCTCGAGCCCGCCAAGCGCGGTACGGCGATGATGTTCCAGTCCTACGCGCTGTTTCCGCATCTGACCGTGCTCGACAACGTCGCCTTTGCCCTGAAAATGCGCGGCATCGATAAGCCGACGCGCCACAAGCGCGCCGGCGAGTTGCTCGAACTGGTCGCAATGAGCCCCTATGCAGGCCGGCTCCCGGCCCAACTCTCCGGCGGCCAGCAGCAACGCGTGGCGCTGGCTCGCGCCCTGATCACCGAGCCGCAGATCCTGCTGCTCGACGAGCCACTCTCCGCGCTCGATCCGTTCCTGCGGGTGAAGATGCGCGGCGAGTTGAAGCGCCTTCAGCGCGAGCTCGGCATCAGCTTCATCCAGGTCACCCACGGCCAGGAGGAAGCGATGGCGCTCGCCGACCACATCGTGGTGATGAACCACGGCAGGATCGAGCAGCAGGGCACCGCTCGCGAGATCTTCCACAACCCCCGCACCGAATTCGTGGCGCGCTTCATCGGCGGCCACAACGTCCTCAGCGACGCCGGAAACCTCATCGCCGTGCGCGCCGATCAGCTCGGCATCGTGCCGTTCACTGACGGTGCCTTCGGCGCGCCGGCGCTGCTGACCCAGACCGAGTACCAGGGCTCCTACATCGCCGTCTCGCTCACGCTCGATGACGGCACGTCCCTGTTCTCCCACGTTTCCGAGGCCGCCTTCGATGTTCACCCGTTCCGCCCGGGCGATCGGGTGCTGGCCACCTGGGATCCCGCCAAGGCGCAACGCCTGCAATAGCGCCTCCGTTCAGAAAATGCGCAACACAGAGGAGTGAGCGATATGACCGAGACGACCAGGAAGACCGGCGTCAGCCGCCGCACGCTATTGAAGAGCACCGCGGGCCTCGCGGGCCTTGCCGCCGGCTCCGGCGCAATCACCGGCTTTCCCTATGTGAAGTCGGCCGAGACCAAGGTGCTGCGCTATCTCGGCACCGCCGTGAACGAGGGCGACGACATCTCCAAGCAGTGCCTGAAGGACACCGGCATCAAGATCGAATACATCACTGCGACCACCGACGACGTCACCAAGCGCGTCATGACCCAGCCGAACTCGTTCGACGTGCTGGACACCGAATATTTCTCGCTGAAGAAGATCGTGCCGTCGGGCAACATCCTTGCGCTCGACGCCAGGAAGATCAAGGAATTCGACAACATCACGCCGGTCTTCACCAAGGGCGAGACGCCGGGCGGCAAGAAGATCGGCGGCCAGGGCACTGCGCCCTGGAAGGTGCTCTATCTCGAAGGCAAGGACTCCAAGAAGTTCGCGACGTCGGCGACCGAGTTCGTCACGCTGATCCCGACCGTCTACAACGCCGACACGCTCGGCATCCGTCCCGACCTGATCAAGCGGCCGATCAGCTCCTGGGCCGAGCTGCTCAACCCCGAATTCAAGGGCAAGGCCTCGATCCTCAACATCCCCTCGATCGGCATCATGGATGCCGCGATGGTCGTGGAAGCCACCGGCAAGTACAAATATGCCGACAAGGGCAACATGACCAAGGAGGAGATCGATCTGACCATGAAGGTGATGACCGAAGCCAAGAAAGCCGGCCAGTTCCGCGCCTTCTGGAAGGACTTCAACGAGAGCGTCAACCTGATGGCGTCAGGCGAGACCGTGATCCAGTCGATGTGGTCGCCGGCGGTGACGAAGGTGCGCTCGATGGGGATTGCCTGCACCTTCCAGCCGCTGAAGGAAGGCTATCGCTCCTGGGCCTCGGGCTTCTGCGTCTCCAAGGGCGTGTCGGGTGCGAAGCTCGAATGGGCCTATGAATTCGTCAACTGGTTCCTGTCCGGTTATGCCGGCGCCTATCTTAACCGCCAGGGCTACTACTCCGCCGTGCTCTCCACCGCGAAGGCGCATATGGAGCCCTACGAATGGGCGTACTGGATGGAAGGCAAGGCGGCCGAAAAGGACATCAAGGCGCCCGACGGCTCGCTGCTCGAGAAGGCCGGCACGGTGCGCGACGGCGGCTCCTACGAGGACCGCATGGGCGGCGTCGCCTGCTGGAACGCCGTGATGGACGAGAACGACTACATGGTCCGCAAGTGGAACGAGTTCATCGCGGCGTAATTTGATGGACACGTCAGAGGACATCCTGCAACAGGCGTCCCCGGGCTTGATCCCGGGGGCGGGCACCGCGCGCGCCGCGAAAGTGACGCGCCTGTCGCCCTCCTTCATCTCCTGGCTTCAGGCCGGGCCGATGATGCTGGTGTTTCTCGCCTTCTTCCTGATCCCTCTGGTCTTCGTCGTCATCGTCTCCTTCTGGGACTACAACGAATACCAGTTGCTGCCGGCCTTCTCCGGCCGCGGCTACACCGACACGTTCGAAGGCTGCATCGCACAGCTCCCCGATCTCTGCACCATCGCCAAGACCTATCTGAAGACGTTGAAGCTGTGCTTCCTGGTCTGGGTCATCACGCTCTTCATCGGCTTCTGGGTCGCCTACTTCCTCGCCTTCCACGTCAAGTCCAAGACCTGGCAGATGGGACTGTCGCTGCTCTGCACGATCCCGTTCTGGACCTCTAACGTCATCCGCATGATCGCCTGGATCCCGCTGCTCGGGCGCAACGGCCTGGTGAACTCCGGACTGGTCAAGAGCGGATTGATCAACCACCCGCTGGAATGGCTGCTGTTCTCCGAATTCTCCGTGGTGCTGGCGCTGGTCCACCTCTTCACCTTCTTCATGGTGGTGCCGATCTTCAATTCGATGGTGCGCATCGACAAGTCGCTGATCGAGGCCGCCTATGACGCCGGCGCCACCGGCTTCCAGACGCTGGTCAACGTCATCATTCCACTCGCCAAGCCCGGCATCGTGATCGGCTCGATCTTCGTCATCACCATCGTGATGGGCGACTTCATCACCATCGGCGTGATGGGCGGCCAGCAGATCGCGGCTGCCGGCAAGATCATCGAGACGCGGGTGAACGCGCTGCAATTCCCGGCCGCCGCCGCCAACGCCGTGATCCTGCTCATCATCACCTTCCTGATCATCACCATGATGTCGCGCATCGTCGACATCAAGAAGGAGCTCTAGAGCATGAAGGAGGGACGTCCGCGCTCTTTCTACGTGCTCGCGATCTTCTTCGCGGCCTATGTGCTGTTTCTCTACGGCCCGATGATCGCGATCTACGTTCTCTCGTTCCAGGGGCCGCAGGGCGGCCTCACCTTCCCGATGAATGGCGTGTCGACCTTCTGGATCGCAAAACTGTTCCAGGGCACCGGCATCGTCGATCTCGGCGCGGCCTTCCGCCGCTCGCTGCTGCTTGGCCTGATCGTGATGGTCGTGACCGTCGTGCTCTCGGTCGCCGCCGGCATGGCCTTCCGCCGCAAGTTCAAGGCGCAGAGCATTCTGTTTTACTCGGCGATCGCGAGCCTGATCGTTCCCTCGATCATCACGTCGCTCGGCATCTCGCTGGAATTCCGCATCATCGACGATCTGATCAAGGCGCATTGGAACGAGAATTTCGAGACCTCGATGGGCCTGCTCACATCAGGTCTCGGCGCGCATCTGACCTGGACGCTGCCGTTCGGCCTGCTCATCATGTTCGCGATCTTCAACCGCTTCGATCCCCGGCTGGAAGAAGCCGCGCGCGATCTCGGCGCGACGCCGTGGCAGGCCTTCCGTCATGTCGTGCTGCCGATCATCCTGCCCTCCGTGATCGGCATCGGCCTGTTCGGGTTCACGCTATCCTGGGACGAGCTCGCTCGCTCCAGCCAGGCAATCGGGGCCGTGAACACGCTGCCGCTCGATCTCCAGGGCCTCACCACCACGGTGACGAACCCCGACATCTATGCGCTCGGCACCGTGATCTCGGCGGTGTCGTTCACCGTGATCGCCCTTGCGCTCGGCACCATCCACGTGCTGAACAAGCGGCAGGCGGCCAAAGGCTCGGACGCCGGCAAGGGGCTTGTCTGATCTGATGCGGCTACACGTCGTCAATCCCAACACCACTGTGACGATGACGGCGAAGATCGCCGCTGCGGCGCGCAGCGTCGCCTTGCCCGACACCGTGATCGACGCGCGCCAGCCGACGATGGGCCCGGTCTCGATCGAGGGATTTTACGACGAAGCCTTTGCCGTGCCCGGCATGCTCGGCTGCATCCGGGAGGCCGATCGCGACGGCGCGGATGCGCACATCATCGCCTGCTTCGACGACACCGGCCTCGACGCCGCGCGTGCCGCCGCGAAAGCGCCGGTGGTCGGCATCGGGGAAGCCGGCTTCCACATGGCGAGCCTGATCGCGGCGCGCTTTGCCGTGGTGACGACGCTCGGTGTCTCCATCGTGCCGATCGAGCATAACTTACGGAGATACGGTCTCGCCGAGCGCTGCGTCCGCGTCCGCGCCGCCGAGGTCCCGGTGCTCGCGCTCGAGGAGCGCAATACCGATGCTCTCGGCAAGATCTCCGCGGAGATCACCGCGGCGATCCGCGACGATCGGGCGGAGGCGATCGTGCTCGGCTGTGCCGGCATGGCCGATCTCGCCGGCGAGCTCTCGGTCACACACGGCCTGCCCGTGGTCGACGGCGTCGCGGCGGCGGTCACGCTGGCAGAATCACTGGGGCGGCTGGGACTGAAGACCTCCCGGCTCGGACCCTACGCGGCCCCGCGCTCGAAGACCTATTCCGGGCCGTTTTCGCCGTTCCAGCCTTGATCCCTGGTCTTTTAAGGACCGTCAGGGGCCTCAAGACCAACTAATTGCTGGTTTTTTGCCGTTAGCCTCTTTTTGGTCCCATTTGTTGCTGATTGGTAACACTTTCGGGACGCCCCGGCCGCCCTTGGGTCGCCGGTCTTCGCCACTCACCAAGTTTCAATTTGGGTTTTGTCAGCGATGATCGATCTCGCCCAGGGCACACCGTCCAATCCCCTCCTTCGCCTTGGCGCACAGCCGATCGCGCTGACCGCCGTGGCCCTCCTGCTCCTCGTCTCCGGCGTGACCTCGATCGCGATCTGGCGCGCCTATACCGGCGCAGCTCCCGAGACCGACCGGGTGGTGGCGTCGCGGCAGCTCCAGGCCCGCACGGCCCAGGCCTCCGAGCAGCTGGTCGAGAAGACCAAGGGGCTGGAGGCGACCCAGCAGGAATCGATCGACCAGCTCCAGGTCGTGCAGGACCAGCTCCAGACGGTGAAGAAGCTGCTCGCATTCCAGCAGGCCGACACCAAGCGCCTGTCCGAGCAGGTCGCAACCCTGAACGAGTCCGTCGATGGCTTGCGGCAATCCTATGCCAGCGCCCGGGCCACGGAGGCGGAGACACCCTCGGTTACCCGCAGGAAACCGTCGCGCCGCGTTCATGCCAGTGCCCGCAAGCGCTCGCGCGGCTAATCGGGTCATGGCTTGTGACTATAAATTTTTCCACTTGTGAACTGGATCACATTCGCCCGTATGATTCCGCGCGATGCTCCCGGTTACCGGATGGCGTGAGCCGATTTCAATGTCCGGGGCTGGCAAGGTCGTTGACGGTATACTGCGTCAACGGCCTTGTTTTTTGGTGGGCCCGGTCTTTTGGTAGATCTGGCCCGGTAGTCCTGACTTGGCGTCGCAGACGCTATTCGCAGACATCCACGCGGCGGACACGCCAGCCCGACGGCGTCATGATGCGCTTCCGCACGACATAGCAGCCACCATAACCACCATCGTCGTAGCCGGTACCATAGTAATAGGGATTGCCGTAGTAGGGGTAGCCATAGCCGTAATAGCCGCCGTAGTAGCCGGCGCCGGCGAGACCCGCCCCGATCGCGACGCCCGGCCAGAAGCCGCCGCCACGCCAGTGGCCGCCATGGCCCCAACCGCCACCATGGCCCCAACCGCCGCCATGGCCCCAGCCGCCACCGTGTCCCCAGCCGCCGCCGCCATGGCCGAAACCGCCTCTCGCCTGGGCGGCCTGCGGCGCCGACAACCCGACCGCCGCGACGGCCAGCGCCGCCATCATCATCTTGCGTAACATTTCACTCGATCCTCCGCGCGGAGACGTTCCACGCTTCAAAGCAGGATCAAGCTACCGTCACCCGAGCCTTCCTGACAGCCTCACTGCCTCACTTCCGCGCGAGCATCAGCAGCCGCGGCAGATGCCCTTCATCTTCTTGTCGAGCAGTTTGTTCTCCGCATTGACGGTGGCATCGGCAGACCCGCCTGTGCCCATGCCGGTGGTGCGCCCGGCGGACGCGCCGGATGATTGCGCCGTACCGAGACTGTTGGTGCCGGGCGGCGGCGCCGGGGAGTTGGCGACACCTCCCGTCGATCCGCTGGACCCGGTTGCGCCGCCGGTTGTTTGTGCGAACGACACCGCCGGCATCGCGGCGAGACTGAGGATCACGATCAAGGTCTTGATTGAATTGTTTGCAGGCGATGAGGCCATCGGGAATGCTCCTTTGGCTGTCAACGGTCGCACCCAAGACCCGTTCCGGAACAAATCCCGTCACATCAGCTTGAAAGCGAGGATGGAGGCGCGATCAGCGCAAACAAGGACACCGCCGAGCCGGCTGCGCGTTCCAAAGCCAGAAAGGCAAAATCACGATGACCGATCGCGATCCTTTTGCGGAGGGCGAACGCGCCGCGCGCGAAAACATCCCGGCCGAAGCCAATCCTTACTCGGACGGCAGCGATGAGCATGCGCTGTGGTCGGCGGGCCATGAGAAGATTGCGGGCGCCATGGAAGCCCGCGAATCCGAAGGCAGCTAGTCGATCCGCTTCAGGCCTTTCTTGAAGCGCGGGCCATTGGCCACGTAGAACCTCGCCGCACTCCCCATCTTCTGCACCTGGGCGTCATCGAGCGTGCGGATCACGCGCGCGGGCGAGCCGATGATCAGCGAGCGCTCGGGAAACTCCTTGCCTTCGGTGATGACGGAGCCGGCGCCGACGATGCTGTTGCGGCCGATCTTCGCGCCGTTCATCACGATCGAGCCCATGCCGATCAGCGCGCCCTCCTCGATCGTGCAGCCGTGCAGGATGACGTTGTGACCGACGGTGCAGTTCTTGCCGATGGCCATGGGAAAGCCGAGATCGGTGTGGCAGGTCGAGCCGTCCTGCACATTGGCGCCCTCGCCGATCTCGATCCACTCGTTGTCGCCGCGCAGCACCGCGCCGAACCAGACGCTCGCACCCGGCTTCAGGCGCACGCGGCCGATCACGGTGGCGGTCTCAGCGATGAAGTAATTGCCGTCCGAGGGAAGATCGGGCGCCTGCCCGTCGAGCTCATAGATCGCCATCGAGGTCTCCTGTCATTTTGACCCCAGCCATAGCGAAACGGCGGCCCTGAAGCAAAGGGCCCGGCCGAGAGGCAAACGTCAGACCAGAACGCCGGCGGCGCGCAGCGTCATCAGGAAGAAGGTGCCGCTCATCATGCTCCAGAAGCCGGCGATGACGGTCGCCATCATCACGAATTCGACGCGGCGGCTTTCCACCCGCATGCCGCGCAGCGTGTTGCGCATGATGATGAAGGGCGCCGCGAACACCAGGAACGGAACCGCCGCAAACGTCTTCGGCGCCACGCCGTCCTGCAACAGGCCGAAGCCTGCCGGCCGTTGCGCAAACGCCTGGTATCCGTTCACGAGCGCGCCCGCGAGCGCGAAACCGATGCAGATCGAGAAGAGAGAATTGAAGGCTTCAGGTGTCATCGGAACGGTCCGCCCTTACGCAACGCCGGAGCCTTCCTGTGACAAAGAGTGCCGGTTAACGCTACATTATCCTTAAGGGAAGGTTAACGACGGCAACCGGTCCGCGCAGGGCCCTCCCCCGTCCCGGCAGCGGGGAACGCTGCGCGAATTCGCCGCCGCATGGCATATTCGCCGCTGATTCGTCGGCCACCGGCCGACTTCCCGGCTCGACTTGCGCAAGCTCATGACGATGTTTTCGGCAACCTCCCTCAGGTCCTCCAGGACGCACCCACGGGCGCATGTCGTCCCGATCGTGCTCGCCGGCGTTGCTGCGGTGGGCGCGGTCGCGCTGGTCGCCTATCTGCTGTGGCCGACCTGGGGCTCGCGCGGTGCGAACGCGCCGGACAGGCTACCGGTGAGCGTCGGCGGTACGCTGTTCAACGTTCCGACGACGGCGATCCGGATGAAGATCCAGCGGCACTCCGGGCCGCAGGAACGCATCGATCTCGACTTCCTCTATCCCTCACTGGAACCGCCGGGCGCGCCAAAGCACGTCACCGCCGACACCGTCGAAGAGGCGATGCAGCCGATCGACCGCGTCTTCCTGTCGATATCGGCGCATCACGATGCACTCGCGCCGGAACAGCGAACAGCCACGATCTATCCGCGCTATCTCGACCAGGCCGCGACCAATGCGGCAGACGGGCTGACGATGCGGACGTTCCGTAGCGACACACCCTATGGCAGCGAGGACTTCTATTCCGCTGCAAACCCTGCACTCACCGCGCGCTGCACGCGCGATGCGGCGACGCCCGGCATGTGTCTCTCCGAACGCCGCGTCGGGGGCGCCGACCTCACCTTCCGCTTTCCGCGCAGCTGGCTGTCGCAATGGCGCGACGTCGCGGAAGCTCTGGACAGGCTGACGACGCAATTGCGCGGACCACGCGGATGACGCGCGTCGCGCTTGCGCGGCATTGACCGGCTGCTAGGCTCACCGACGAAAGCGTGGTGATCGACGTGAGCGACGCGGCAGCAAATCTCCCACCCGGCGCCCAATTGCTGGGCCGCGAATGGCTCGGCTTCGACGAGACGGGACAAACAGCGCTGATCCGCTTTCAGGCCCAGAGCGCGTTCACCAACAGGCACGGGACAACGGCTTCCTGGCGGCGATGCTCGACTCCGCCACCGGGATTTGCGCGCTGGCGGCGCTCGCGCCCGACCTGACGGTGGTGACCAAGAGCCTGGATACGCGCTTCCTGAAGCCTGCGGCGGTCGGCCCCATCACCGCGCGTGCGCGGGTCATCGAGCGAACGGATCGCGACATGGTCGTGCAAGCCGACCTCGTCGATGCCGAGAGCATCATCGTGGCCGATGCCACGGCGCGTCTGCGCATTCTTGCGAAGAAATAGAATAAGGGGTCGCGCAAAGCGCGGCCCCAATGAGCGACACGATCGCCGCGTTATTCCTGATCGACGAGATCGTCCTCGAGGATCGCCATCTGGAACTGGAACGAGCGATCATCATCCTCGTCGTCGACGAAGAGCACGCCGATGAACTCCTCGCCGATATAGACCTCGGCGGAATCATCCTTCTTCGGCCGCGGCACGACGCGGATCTTGGGATTGCCGAATACGCGCTTCAGATACGCGTCCAGCTTTCTGACTTCTTTGACGTCCACGGCAAGTCTCCGATCGAAATTGGTCGGCGGGTTTTAGGACGAGATGCGACGAACCGCCAGCATGAATTGCCAAAGAATTTGGGGACGAAAAGGACCGGAGAATCCGGCCCTTACACGCTAGCTCAAAGCCCCATCGCGTTGATCATCTGATCCATGGTGCGCGACGGTTCGGCGCAGCCGGCTTCGCCGACGATCTTGGCGGGCACACCGGCAACCGTGACGTTGTGCGGCACCGGCTTGACCACGACCGAGCCCGCCGCGATGCGCGCGCAATGGCCGATCTCGATGTTGCCGAGGATTTTCGCGCCGGCGCCGATCAGCACGCCGTGGCGGATTTTGGGATGACGGTCCTCGTTCTCCTTGCCGGTACCGCCGAGCGTGACGCCGTGCAGGATCGAGACGTCGTCCTCGATCACCGCGGTCTCACCGCAGACGAAGCCGGTGGCGTGGTCGAGGAAGATGCCGCGGCCGATGCGCGCGGCGGGATTGATGTCGGTCTGGAACACCGCCGAGGCGCGGCTCTGGAGATAATACGCAAAGTCCTTGCGGCCCTTCAGCCAGAGCCAGTGCGCGAGGCGATGGGTCTGGATGGCGTGAAAGCCCTTGAAGTAGAGCAAGGGGTCGATGAAGCGCGCCGTCGCGGGATCGCGATCATAGACGGCGACGAGGTCGGCGCGGAAGGCGTTGCCGAGATCGGGATCGTCGCGCAGCGCCTCGTCATAGGTCTGGCGCACGAGATCACCCGAGAGCGCGGAATGATCGAGCCGGTCGGCAAGACGGTGGATCACCGAATCTTCCAGGCGGCTGTGATGCAGCACCGTCGAATAGATGAAGGTCGCAAGCTCAGGCTCGCGATGGACGATGTCCTCCGCTTCGCCGCGAATCCGATCCCAGATCGGATCAAGCGTTGCGAGCTTTCCTCCCGGATTGACCTGATGAACTGCCATGAGATCTGCTCTTTCGAATTGGGCTCGTTTTGCTGGCTCTATACCACAGTCTAGGCGACAAAGTCCTGACGGGCTTGCCTGAGAGTGAACAGTGCCTTGCCCCGCGAAAGCATGCCAACGCGTTGAAACACAACAGTTTCTTCTGACGCCCCCGAGCGGCTAGGTCGGCTCAAAATGGTCAGGGTTTTGCCAAATTCAAGCCGGGCGGCTTCAAACTATTGGTGAATTCCGCCTCAACGGCTATTGCGGGCATGGTCCCGAAGACGACGGAGCGGATTTGAGCATCACCACCGAACAATTGCGCGCGCGCGCCGCGGGCTCGTTTTGGCTGCGGCTGGCGGCGGTGGCGCTGCCCCTCCTCCTGATCGCACCGGCATTCTGGAATGGCTATCCGCTGTTACAATGGGATACCGGCGGCTATCTGGCGCGCTGGTACGAGGGCTATCTGGTCCCGAGCCGCTCCACCGTGTTCGGCCTCTATCTGCACTATGGCGAGAATTTCGGTTTCTGGATCAACCTCGCGGTCCAGTCGCTGGCGACGCTGTGGCTGCTGCAGCTGACGCTGCGCGTACTCGGATTGATGCAGACGTTTCGCTTCGTCGCGATCAGCCTGCTCCTGATCCTGTCGACCGCGTTGCCCTGGCTCGCGAGCATGCTGCTCACGGACATCTTTGCAGGGCTCTCGATCCTGTCGCTGTTCCTGCTGGTCGTCGGCGGCAGCAGGATTTCAACGCTCGAGAAAATCTCGCTGTTCGTCTTCACAGCCTTTGCCGCGGCGACCCACAGCGCCACGCTCGGCGTGCTGTTCGGGCTCTGCGCCGCCGGCTGGATCGCGCGGCCGTTTCTGGGGCGCCGTCTCCCGATTGCCGGATTGACGCAGGCGAGCCTGACCATCGTCGTGGGCGGCCTGATGCTGGTGTCGGCGAACCACGCGCTGTCAGGCAAATGGGCCTGGACGCCCGGGGGCTACGGCGTCGCCTTCGGCCGTATGATGCAGGATGGCATCGTCGCGCGCTTCCTCAATGACCACTGCCCGCGCGAACACTTCAAGCTCTGTCCCTACCGCAACGAATTGCCGGCAACCGCCGACGAGTTCCTGTGGGGCAGGAGCATGTTCAACACGCTCGGCCGCTTCGAAGGCATGAATGACGAGATGGGCTATATCGTCGTGCATTCGCTCGCCGACTATCCGGCCTGGCAGGCCGGCGCGGCGCTGCGGGCGATGGGCCAGCAACTGATGCATGTCGCGACCGGCGAAGGCACCAATGTCTGGATTGGACACACCTACGGCATCATCGAGCGCTACCTCCCGGCGCAGGTCGCGCCGATGCGCGCGGCGCGGCAACAGAATCACGGCCTCGATTTCGATCACGTCAACTGGCTGCACGTTCCCGTCGCGCTGGCCTCGATGCTGGCGCTCATCATATTGCTCGCGCATGCGCTCGCAAACCGCCGGCTCGACGATCTGACGCTGCTCGCAGCGACCGTCACGCTGGCGCTGCTCGGCAACGCCTTCATCTGCGGCGTGATCTCGGGCCCCCACGATCGCTACGGCGCGCGGATGGTGTGGGTTGCCACCTTCGTCGTGCTGACGGCGCTGACGCGTCGCCTGAGCGACGACGAACCGTCGGACGAGACCTCAGCCGCGGCGTGAGAGAAAGTCGAGCACGCCGGTCTTGTAGACCTTGTCGCCGACCGCGCGCATGTGATCGCGGTTCGGGATGTCGAGCACTTCCGATCTCGGGATGATGGCGCCGAGCGCGCCGGCGGATCCTGCGACGTCGTCGGTCGAGCCGACCGCGATCAGCACGGGCACGTCGATGCGCGCTGCTTCGTCCTTCGTCATGAGGTCACGCGTGCCGCGCAGGCAGGCGGCGAGCGCACGACGATCAGAACGGGTCTGTTCGGCGAAGGCGCGAAACGTGCGGCCGACGGGATCGGTGACGTCGTCGAGCGAGGGCGCTTCCAGCGCCTTCGCGACGTTCTCGCCGGGCCCGGTACCCTCGATCAGGCCACCGATACCGATGCCGCCGAGGATCGCCGAGCGCAGGCGCTGCGGCTCGTTGAGGGAGAGCCAGGCCGTCATCCGTCCGCCCATCGAATAGCCCATGATGTCGGCCTGCGGAATCGCGAGGTGATCCATCAGCGCGAGCACGTCACCGGCCATGGTCGGGATCGAGTACTGCTTGGGCTCGTAGAGTTTTGCGCTTTCGCCATGCCCGCGATTGTCGAGCGCGATGACGCGGCGGCCGTTCTTGCGCAATTCCGAGACCCAGGTCGGATAGACCCAGTTCACGTTCTTGCTCGAGGCAAAGCCGTGCACCAGGATGATCGGATCGCCCTCGCCTTCGTCGAGATAGGCAATTTCAACGTCGCCGTTGTGAAAGCTCGGCATCAGCAGTTCCGCAGTCTTGAGGGGAGAGGTTTGATCTTAGGCCGTGACGGCCGCGTTCGCCAGAGCGGCGTCAGCGGCAAGTTTCGCGCGGCGGAGCCCGCGCGCCCGTCTGCGGTCGCACCAGGCCTGGGTCAGGCGCTCCGTCGTCGCCTTGATTGAAGACAGCAGGCCGAACAGCGTCAGTGCCGCGCCGAACAGCCAGAGCGCTAGATCGAACATGCCGCCGGCGAGTAGCAGCGCGCCGCGGCCGAGCAGCTTCATGATCGCGCGGGTCTTGCCGCCCTGCGCTTCCGCAAGCCGGGCCGCGCGCGCGACGTCCTTCGGGCCTTCGGCGATGCGCAGCGTATCCATGGCGCCGCGCGTGCCGGTCTTTTCGGCAACGCGGGTGACGTCCTTCCCGAGCCGGACCAGCGCACCGGCCTTCTCGGCACGGAACGCCGCCTTGATCGCGCTCACGGTCTCGCCGGGCCGGAACACAGAACCCTTGGCGACGGCGTTCTGGAGCATCGGCGTATCGACCACCTCACGCGCCGACCGGCCGGCCCATAAGGCAAGTCCCTCGCCGAGCCGTCCAACCTTGCGGGCATCCTTCACCAGCGTCAGTCCGGCACGAACAGGCGCAGCGCCGCCGACCGACACGTAGGTCACGGCCGTCACGGCAAGGCCCGCGGTCGCAAGCCCCAGCACCAGGCGATCGGTGTCCTCGCCCATGGCGAGGTGCTTGCCCTCGCGCACGACGTCCCTGATGTCGCCGATCACGAAAAGATCGCCGGCGACGGTTCCGGACAGGCTCGCGACATCGTCGGCGTTGCCGGTGACGAGGCCGGTTGCGAACCGTTTGGCGAAATGCCGGGTCGAATTTTCTTCCCTCACCGCATCGCTCACGCGATTGAGGAGGTCGTCGGGCAGCGCGATGTTGCGATCACGCGCCAGCGCGACAAAACTGTCAGCGAGATCGGCGTCGCCGGCGGCGAGCGCGGCCTCGATATTGTCCTGAACCAGGCGGTCGTTCTGCCGCAGCAGCGCATCGAGCCTGAGCTCGGAGAGCGTCGCCGGATCGTCCTGGGCTGCGATGATCGCGCCAGCCTCGCGGGTATGCGGCGCTACCTGCGCGAGCATGAAGCTGCATGCCGCAATACCGGTCAACGCTGCGCTGATTCGCAGCCACTTCATGCCAAGAGCCTGGACGGTCCCGAGATCATTTGCGCCTGATGGTTGGTATTTCGTCGCAATTCCGCTCGCCCAAAGACATAGTACGCCAAAATTGCGACACAACGTCCCCGACGAAAGAAGGGCTTCTCTCTGGCCGTAAGATTGTGTCGAATTTGCATGAGCAAATGAGCATGGGGCAATTGCGAACCTTTCGGTTCCGCTGGACTAGCAATCATCTGTACCCACCAGTATGGTCCGCGGCGCCTCAAAGATGCCGCGTCAGTATTTGATTGTGTCTGCCGCCATTGCCACTCCAGGATGAACTACGATGTCCGACCATGTCGTCCCGCACTTCCATAACGATGCCGGTGTCCCCGTCATCGAGATCGGCTCGCAAGAGTTCATGTGCGTCGGCGCCAACCCTCCGTTCGATCATCCGCACGTCTTCCTGGACCTCGGCAACGACAACGAGATCATCTGCCCCTATTGCTCGACGCTGTACCGTTTCGCCGCCGACCTGAAGCCGGGCGAAGCCCGTCCGCCGGAATGCGTGCTGAAGGACAAGGTGGCCTGACCGCCTCTCACGGTCAGGGGTGGCGCTCTCCAGAACGATTGTCATCGCCGGTGCCGGCATCGGTGGACTGACGGCCGCGCTTGCGCTCGCAGCCCGCGGCTTCCGCATCGTCGTGCTGGAGAAGGCCGAGCGGCTTGAGGAAGTCGGCGCCGGCCTGCAACTCTCCCCCAATGCCAGCCGCGTGCTGGTCGAGCTCGGCCTCACCGAGAGGCTCAGGCTGCGCGCCGTCACGCCTGAGGCGCTCTGCGTCATGAGCGCGCGGGCCGGCGGCGAACTGCTGCGCATGCCGCTCGGCGAAGCCGCTTCCGCGCGGGCTGGCGCCCCCTATTGGGTGGTGCACCGCGCCGACCTGCAATCCGCACTGGCCGGTGCGGTTGCCGATCACCCCGATATAGACCTGAAGTTGGGTGCGACCTTCGAGGATGTGGCGCCCCACGCCAAGGGACTGACGGTCGTCCATCGCAGCGGCACGATACGCCGCAGCGATCTGGCCAGTGCGCTGATCGGCGCCGACGGCATCTGGTCGACAGTACGCCAGCATCTGTTTCCCGAGGTGCAACCGCGCTTCTCCGGCCTGATCGCCTGGCGCGGCACGCTCGATGCCACGCAACTGCCGAAGGATTTTACCGCGCGGCGGGTGCAGCTCTGGATGGGTCCGAACGCCCATCTCGTCGCCTATCCCATCGCCGGCGGGCGCCAGATCAACGTGGTCGCCGTGCTGCCGGGGACCTGGAACAGGCCCGGCTGGAGCACGCCGGGCGACCCGCTCGAGGTGATGGACGCCTTCGCGGCACCGCGCTGGCCATCGCCGGCCAGGATGATGCTCACCCCGGTCGACAATTGGCGCAAATGGGCGCTGTTCGGCGTGCCCGACGGCTGCCCCTGGAGCGAGGGACCAATCGGCCTGCTCGGCGACGCCGTGCATGCGATGCTGCCATTCGCGGCCCAGGGCGCCGGCATGGCGATCGAGGATGCCGCCGTGCTCGCTCAGCATCTGAGCCTCGAGGCTGCCGAGAGCGCGGCCGGCGTCACGGCGGCGCTGAAGCAATATGGCCGCGCGCGACAGGCGCGGGTGCGGCGGGTGCAGCGGACGGCGCGGCAGCAGGGCCGCATCTATCATCTCGGCGGGCCGCTCGCGATCGCGCGCGATGTTGCGATCCGCGCGCTCGGCCCGGAGCGCATGCTGGCGCGGCAGGACTGGATCTACGGCTGGCGGCCGTGATGGGGGCGCAGTCGTGCCGGCTCAGCGAACGGCGGCGCCAGATCGCGGGGCGGGCTTGATGACCGGCGGCTGCGGCGCCGAGGCCGTCGGCGCCGCGTTCGGCGGCGTCTCCCGGCACCTGTTGCGGCGCCAGGCGTCTTCGGCAAGCTGCGCCGAGCCGCGCACCGCGATGTAGTCGTTGCGATAGGCGAGCTCGGACACGACGGCGCCTCCGGCGCCGGTCTCGGCCTTGTCCATCAGCTTCTGTAAATCGGCGGTGCGGCTCGCAAGCGTCTTGCGCTCGGCCTCGAGCTGCTTGCAGTCGTACAATTCGTATTTGCCGGGATCGGCAAAGGCCGGGGCGACCGTCTCGCTCATGCCGGCGCAGCCAGACAGCGCGGCGCCCGCCAACAGCACAACAAGCGCGCCGCGGAAGCGCAGCGGAGAGGAAAGCGAAGCAGTCATGCCGGATGAATAGTCCCCGTGGATTGAGAATGCCTAAAGCAACAACAGATGTCCGGATTGAGGCTTTGCGTTGCGCGGCCGGCTCGCTTAAGGAAGAACCGGCCATCCGGCCCACAAAACGCGCCAATTCCAGACGGCCGGAGGTGGACTTAACTATTTGATCTCGTTGGATCAAGCGGGCATGGCGAAATTGGTAGACGCAAGGGACTTAAAATCCCTCGGCTCGTGAGAGCTGTGCCGGTTCGACCCCGGCTGCCCGCACCAACTTTTCGACGCTATGCGATTGGCGCAAGACGTCGCCCGGCCCACCAAAAAAAGGGAACGAGGTCATTTCTCTGCGGCCATTCCAATTGAATTGGGCTCTCATCGCCATCGCTTTAGCCTGCTTCTGCTGCAGCCTGCTGCTGACCGATTTTCGCATCGACTGGACGAGCTATCTCGTCCTGCTCGGAATCTGGTCTTCTCGAACCGAATTCAAGCAAACGAGCTTGCATCCCGGCGATTGCTGGAAGCTTCCTCGATAAACCGTTGTGATCTCGCCTTACGGAGTGACAATGTCCAGCCTGTCGCGCGATGGGAGCGATGCCTTGAATGCCCACAACGCTGAAGCCACCACCGCCTTGTCGGCCAGCGGGGTGATGTAAAAATCGACATCTTGCGACGACAAGGTCACACTTTTTGTTCGCAGCACGGCAACCTTCCTCCAGCTTGACGGTACGCCCTTGGCAAACCACGAGCTGTAGATCATGACGACACCCACGTGGTGATCTTCTGCAAGGGCCGCCATCTGTGCCGGACCATATTCTCCCATCATTCTCGCCTTGCGTACCTGCTCCGATCCAAGGCCCCAGAGATCCAGCGTGTAGTTGTCATTGCCGTACGCGACCATCCCGAGATCGTTGACTCCGACCGGACGCCCGTAAAACGACTGCGCGAAACGCGCCATCTGATGTTGCTGCTCGTAGACGTCGCTCGCTCCCAGCGGCGTTGCCACTGCCGCCGTCACGTAAGGAATCGCGGCGACACCAAGCCCCAAAACCATGCCAATCTTTGCGCGGACCCATTGCAGTCCGGAAAGCTCGGGCTTGAGCTTTGCGGCCCCCCACACCAACGCGGCCGCGGCGAGCGCCATGATGTAGACCTCGTAGCGATTGAACCACCCGTACTGACCGCATGCGAGATGAGCCCCAACGGCAAAGATCACGGTCAGAAAGACGATCAGAACTTTGCGATCGGCGCGCAACAAATTGGCACACCATGCAACTGCAAGGCCGAGCGCGATGAGCCGTAGTCCGTACGACGTCGTCATGCTCCGCAGCACGTTCCTGACGATAGCTGGCAGTTCGCTCGCAGGCTCATCGAGAGTGGTCAGATAGCCCTTCAACAACACGGAACTTGGCAGCAACGGCAGCCCGCGCGAGGCCATGAAAACGCAATAACCCGATAGACTTACGGCGACAACGACCGCCGCGCCAGCCGCAAAGCGGCGCTGGTCCAGCAGCGCGAACGCCACGATTGCGGCACAGGCGAACGCGATCCCTTCAAAGCGGATCAGAGGAAGCAGCACCAGTGCAGCGAAGTGGAGCGGCGTTGGCGCAAATCCACGGGTGGTCGCGACAAGACCCGTGAAGGTCACGATTGTCGCGCAGACGTGAACACTGTGCTCCATGCCGGTCATGGGGAGTGCGACGGCGCTGGTGATGAAAATCACGAGTAGCGTGATCAGACAAGTGAACGGCAACTCTTCACCATCGAAGAGGCCACTCGCCTCCAGAAATCGCATGATGGCGAAGATCGTTGAGCCCGCCGCTGCAATATTGATCAGCAATGGACCGAGCGGGCCTAAATGGAGCGTTTCGGTCAAAGCCAGGAAATACGGCCAGATGATTGATGAACTTGGTGATGAATATTCGCTGACATTGATCCCGTAGCCACCCGAAAGAATCTGGTCGGCGACCGCAAGATGGATATACGCATCGTCCAGTGAGAAGAAGAGCCTGGAGTCACACAGCAGCAGGACGGCGATGACTTCCAGGGCAAGAAGGGCCAACCAGATAAGCAGGGCCGAAGTTGAAGGCTGGGTCCAGGCATTTACGGCTGAAGATCCCGGCAAGGTCGGTTCATCTGGGCAACAGCCCGCCGAAGCATCGGTGGCAAGGGGCTGCTGATCTGCCGGCATCGCGACATCGGTCATGGTTGCGCGCCGTCCACCTCGAGGCGCTTCGGCTCGGCGCGAAAGTCGGCGAGCAGGATCCAGAAGCACAGCAGGGAGATCATGAGAAGGATGTAGCTGCCATCGAACTGCGTCCCTGTCAGCGAGATCTGTGCCGGCAACAGGAGGCCGAATGTGAGGAAGGTTGCGAGCGCAATGGCCGGAAGATCGACGACGAGGATCGTCGCATAGAGCGCCAGCTCGAAGAAGGCATACTCCTTCAGGCGCGGCGAGCTGAGATAGAGCGCGAACATCGCCAGCACGGTGATGCGCATCGCCGCGCGGGGATGATCCATCAGCCAGCGATCCAGCCGCATCGGGAGCGACCCCCCTCCCCGCACCGGCCAGCCGCCGATCGCGCGCAGGACGGACAGAGCGAACGGTACGAGCACGAGCGCGCCGGCGAACAGCGCATAGGTTGCGAACAGCGCCGGCTTGCTGTCACCCAGACCAGCATGGTCCGTCAGGCTGTGCGCGAGTAGCAGCAGCGACGGGTTGGTCTCCAGGAGATCGACGGAATGCTGGCCGGGGATCTGTCCGCCGACCGCAAGCTGCCAGCTTGCGAACAGCTCGGGATAAAACAGCTTCGACGCCAGGATCGGTAGCACGAAGCCGACCGTCGCCGCCGCGATCAACAACAGCTTGCGCGCACGCGGCAGCGGCAGGAAATAGAGCGCGGCGAGCACGGGAAAGAACACGAGCTTGAACGAGGTCACGAGGCCGAGCAGCGCGGCGCCGGCAAGCCGCAAGCGAAAGCTTGGGTCATCGCTCGTTCCGGAGGCGGCCGGACGCAGCAGCAGCGTCAGCGCAAGAGCGGTGAACACACCGCTCAGGATCGCGAAATTCCCGGAGGCCTGCACCCATTCGAAGCCGACGAACGCGCCGAGCACGCAGAGCACTCTCAGCGCGACATCGCGCACATTCGTGCGTTTGTGACCAAGACCAGGCAGGAGCAACCCGCAGAGCACGGCGAGAGCGAGAAAGATGCCGCGGTAATGATCGATCAGGAGGCCGCCCGCGCAGAAAGGGCGGAACACGTCGAGCGTCACGGGCAGATAGGGATAAGAGAGCCCGGTGCCCTTGAGATTTTTGACGAAATAGGGATCGCGCCCGTCGGCATGCGCCTCGACCGCCGCGCAATTGACGCGCACGTCCCAGCCATATTTCACGTCCAGCCTGGCATCGTTGGCGAGATTGCCGAGCACCAGCAGCGCGGTCAGCGCGAGCAGGCAGGCCAGCCAGATGTTCCGTCTCGCAGCCGTGTCGGCCGCGGGCTCCAACCATCGTGCTGCACCGGACAAGTCGGACACAGGCGGATACCTTGTTAAGCTTGGTTTCTCTCGGCGCCGCTGCGGCGCCTCATCGTCTCAGCCGCACTGTGGGCAGAATGCGTTTCGGTTTCATCCTGCTGGACGGACAGGCCGCGCCGGTCGGCGATCTTTAGGGAGGGATGGTGAATCACTGGTTTCCGGCCAGCGGGCGATTGCGCGATCTGTGGAGCCCGGCCGGCAAGGAAAGGTGGGCTCCTCACCAATTCTTGCCTTCCCGGGCCCGCCTGACAGCCATCCCGAAACAGGGGTTGTGCAACGCAGCATCTGCGTGGATAAAGCTCTCGATTTCAGGGGTGAGCTTCTTGTCCGACGTCAATGCCGACGATTGGGTGTCCTCGGGACACCGGCCCATGGGTTTTCCAGAATTCGTCATCGTGATCGCGTCCATCATGGCGCTGAATCCGCTTGCGATGGACATGATGCTGCCGGCGCTGCCCAACATCGGGGCAGCCTTCACCATTCCCAATGCCAACCATCTTCAACTGGTGCTCTCGACCTTCCTGATCGGCTTCGGCGCAGGCCAGTTCGTCATGGGCCCGTTGTCGGACCGCTTCGGCCGCCGCCCGGTGCTGCTCGGCGGCATGGCCGTCTATGCGGTGGCGAGCGTGCTGGCGGTCGCCGCGCCCTCGTTCGAGACGCTCCTGCTGGCGCGCGCGCTACAAGGGCTCGGCACGTCGGCAACGCGCGTGATCGCGACCTCGATCGTGCGCGACTGTTATGTCGGCCGCCGGATGGCGAGCGTGATGTCGCTCGCCATGATGGTGTTCATCGCGGTGCCCGTGATCGCGCCGTCGTTCGGGCAGGCGGTGCTGCTGGTAACGCAATGGCGCGGCATCTTCGTCGTGCTGATGCTCTACGGATTGCTCGCGCTCGCATGGAGCGTGCTGCGGCTGCCTGAAACCCTCCCCGAGTCCGAGCGCAGGTCGCTGGCGCCCGCCGACGTGCTCTCGGCGTTCCGGCAGACCGTGACGAACCGCCAGACCATCGGCTATGCCACGGCCGCCGGCAGCGTGATAGGCGCGCTCTTTGCCTATGTCTTCTCGGCGCAGCAGGTCTTCACCGGCATCTATCATCTCGGCCATTATTTCCCGCTCGCATTCGCGGCGATCGCGGCCGGCACTGCCATCGCCGGCTTCCTCAATGCAAAACTGGTCGGACGGCTCGGCATGCGCGTGATCTCGCACGGCGCGCTGACGCTCTACACCGCGGTGGCGGGCGTGATGCTGCTGACGGAAAGCCTCGGCATGCTGCCGCTCTCCCTGTTCATGGCGCTGTCTGCCCTGATGATGTTCTCGTTCGGCATGATGGTCGCGAACTTCACCGCGCTCGCCATGGAGCCGCAGGGCCACATCGCCGGCACCGCATCCTCGCTCTACGGCTCGATCACGACGCTGATCGGCATCGTCGTCGGCATGGCGATCGGGCAGAGCTTCGACGGCACATTGCTGCCGTTCTCGGTCGGCTTCTTCCTGTCGACGCTCGCTGCGCTTGCCATCGTGCTGGTGGTGGAGAAGGGACGGCTGTTCAAGCCGCATCATCGCCCGATCGTGTGAGGAACTTCCCGGCGGCCTCGATGTTGTACTGCAGCAATTCGAAAGGCCGCCGCAATGGAACTGGAACTCAGCGAAGACCATCAGACCTCGGGTCCGGCGGAAACGAAACCTCCTGAGCCGAATGCTGAGCAGGCCCCATTCACCGCGCCTTTCGCGAGCGAGGGCCTCGAGCGGGTGCGCGACAGCCATTGCTGAACGCGAGCGCTACTCCGCAGCCCGCCTGCTGGCGCTGAAATCCTGCGCGGCGCTCTCGGGCGTTGCGCTGCTCGTCCGCGGTGGCACCATCAACACGACCACCTCCCGCGTCAGGCCCGGCTTGCCCCAAAGCGTCGCCTGCACGGTGAACTCGCGTCGGACGAAATGCTCGGTGCGCGCAGACACGGACTGCATCCACCTGCCGCAATGGTCCTGGCCGCTGAAACAGAGCGCGGCCCAACCGCGATCCAATGTCGTCTTGCGCGGCACGCCCCATGTGTACTGAAATTCAAACGGTCGCGCGTAAGACGGATGGTCCGGGCTGTAGAATGCGGTCGCAAAGGCCAGCGAATCGTCGCCGCTGACGGCGCCGAGCGGCTCGCCTGTCAGTTCGCGCCACTCGCGGGTGAGCTCGTCAGCGACCTGCATGTAGAGATTCCGGCCCTCTTCGTAGCCGTGATTGTTGCGATAGACGGCGTGAATCGGCGCGGCGACGAAGACAGCGGCTAGCCCAACGATCGCGGTGATCACCGTGAGGTTGACGGTGTAGAACCGCTCGATCGGGTAGCGCGTGCCGCAAACGATCAGCACGACGAACAGGAACAGCCCTTGCAACGCCCATAGCGACGGCAGATCGGTGCCCATCGCCAGCGACGTCAGGACCGGCAGCACGATCGTGCCGATCGCTACGTAGAAAAGGAGCCGCAGACCAGAGCTCATCACGGCGAAATCGGCCGGGAATTGCTTCAGCCGCGTGCCCGCGATGAACACCCAGATGACGGCTGATGCGCCGAGGGCCGCCACCAGTCCGAGCAGGAAGTTCTGCACTTCACCGAGTGAGCTCACGATGTTGCCGTTGGCGTGCGCCATCGCGTAGGTGAAGGCCGACGCGCCAGCGGTCGCTAGCCAATAGATGTGCGGCGACAGCGCCGCGAGCCCGGTGACGACCGAGATCCAGGGCGAAGCGGAGGTGAAATAGGCGCGGCGCGCGGGATGCGCCAGCGCGGCCAATGCAAAGCTCGCGACGAGGAAGACCGAATAATATTTGCCGGCCATCGCCAGCGCCGTCGTGCATCCTGCGGCGACCGCCCAGGCCGCGCTGCGGGTCTCGAACGCGCGCAGAAAACACCAGGTCGCGAGCGGCCAGACCGCAAGCAGCACCGCATTGGCGTTGAAGCGCTGGGCGTGGAACTGATAGGCCGGCGTCAGCATCAAGAGCAGCAGCACCAGGATGCGCTTGTGCCCGGTCACGAACTGCAGTGCGATCCGGTCGACGAAAAACAGCGCGAGCCCGGCATTGGCCATCGCCATTAGTTGCAGCGACCAGTCGCTGAGCGGGAAGACCGAGGTCCATACCGCCGTGACCCAACCCATCAGCGGCGGATGCTTGTGATAGCCCCACGCGAAACGGCGCCCGAGCGTCCAGGCCTCGAGCGTGTCGGGGTGCAGGCCGCTGCCGGCATAGGCGATGGCCAGATAGAGCGTCCAGATCGCAACGAAGCACGCAATGAGAAGCGGAACGGCCCAGCCCGCCTCGACGGTGTCGAGCCAGCGCAGGAACGGCCGGCGCCATCGGGCCGGCGCGCGATCGGACCGTTCGGCCATCGCCCGGAGTGCAAAATCAATCGGCACAGGAATCAATACGGGAAGGAAGTGATGTGCGAGCTGCGCACATCTATTTCAGAACAGAAACAAATAGCAATGATTGGAAACTGGAAGAGTTAAAGACTGACACGAGGCTGACAAACGAAAACGGCGCCGCCGATGACAGCGACGCCGTGTAACGCTCGGACCGAAGGTGCGAGATGCACCTTCCCTTACCTGGATTTGGCCTCACTCGGTCTTGTCGATGTTCCAGAACACCGGCGTCGCCGGGCCGTCGATCACACCGGTGATCGACTTCCGCCACGCGCTTGGAGACTGATACTGACCTAGCGGCATGTAGAGTACCTGATCGTAGGCTTCCTTCTGGATCTCGACTGCGACCTTCTTCTGATCGTCGAGCGAAGCTGCACGAACGAAGGTGTCCTTGAGCTGCTCGATCCTGGCGTCCTCGGCCCAGCCGAACCAGCCGCCCTTCTTGCCCTGCCCGCCGACAGCGACGTTGGAGATCGGGTTGACCACGTCGGCGCTGACCCAGTTTGTGATGAACATGTTCCAGCCGCCCTCCTTCGGGGGCTTCTGGCTGGCGCGCCGGCTCACCACCGTCTGCCAGTCAGTGGCCTGCAAATCGACCTTGAAGCCGGCTTCGCGGAGTTGCTGGGCCACCACGATCGGTTGAGCCTTCAGCGTCAGCACGTCGCCCGGCGCCATGAGCACGACGGGTGTCCCGTCGTAACCGGATTCGGCGAGCGCCTTCCTGGCCGCAACGATGTCGCCGCCCTTCGCGAGGGTCTCACCGCCAATCTCTGTCGCGAATGGCGTGTCGCAGATAAACATCGCGGCGCAAGCCTTGTAGTATTTGGGATCGCCGATCAGCGCGTCCAGCACGTCCTTCTGCTTGATCGCCAGGAGTGCAGCGCGGCGGACCTTGACGTTATCGAACGGCGGATGGAGGAAGTTCATCCGCGCGCCGGTCTGGAATCCGAACTTGTTCAGGATCTCGAGCTTGAGCCCCTTGTCGGCTTCGATGGCGGGCAACATTTCGATGGCAGGAATCTCCATGAAATCGATGTCACCCGACTGAAGCGCGTTCAACGCCGTCTGCGCGTCCGGCATCGTAATCCATTCGACGCGATCGACCTTCACCACCTTGCCGCCGGCGGTCCAGCTCGCCGGCTCCTTGCGCGGCACATAGTCGGTGTTCTTGACGTAGATCGACTTCACCCCGGGCTGAAATTCGCTCTGCACGAATTTGAAGGGGCCGGAGCCGATCTGCTCGGGAATCTGCTTGTCCACCGGCGTCTCGGCCAGACGCTTCGGCATCATGAAAGCGACCCGCGACGACGGCTTGCCGATCGAGTCCAGCACCAGCGCGTACGGCTCCTTCAGTTTCAGCGTGACCGTCTTGGGGTCGGTCGCCTCGATACTCGCAGTGAACAGCATCATCTGCTGCCCCATGCCGTCGACCGCGGCCCAGCGCTTCAGCGAGGCAACGCAGTCTTCCGCCGTCACCGGCGTGCCGTCATGCCACTTCAGGCCGTCACGCAGCGTGAAGGTGTAGGTCAGCTTGTCGTCGGAGATCTTCCAGTCCGCCATCTGCGGCTGGATCTTGAAGTTCGAATCCGTCGCGATCAGCGTGTCGTAGATCATGTAGCCATGATCACGCGAGATATAGGCGCTGGTGAAAATCGGATCGAGGATGCGCAGATCCGAATGCATCACGGCGGTAACGGTCTTGCCTGCGGCGAGAACCGGCGAGGCCAGTGCCGAGAGCGCCACGACTGAAATCGCAAGTGTGGAGGCGAAAGAACGACGTCCCCGGCGCATGGGTTGGAGCACTGAAGTTCTCCTGAGAAATTTTCTTGGGAGGTTCTCTGGAAATTCTCTTGGAAGCTCTCTTGGGAAATTCTCCTGGCGAGCGGCGCCGCTGATGACAGCGGCGCCGCGTAACGATCGGGACGAGAGGCGCGCGACGCGCCTTCCCTTCCCTGGCCTTACTCGGACTTGTCGATGTTCCAGAACAGCGGGGTCGCCGGGCCATCGAGCACGCCGGTGAGCGACTTCCGCCACGCGCTCGGCGCCAGGTACTGGCCGAGCGGCACGTAGATCACCTGGTCGTAGGCTTCCTTCTGGATCTCGGCCGCGATCTTCTTCTGATCGTCGAGCGAGGCGGCGCGAACGAAGTCGTCCTTGAGCTTCTCGATCTTGGCGTTCTCCGCCCAGCCGAACCAACCCTTCTTGCCCTGGCCGCCGATCGAGAGATTGGCGATCGGGTTGGACACGTCGGCGCTGACCCAGTTGGTGAAGAACATGTTCCAGCCGCCCTCCTTCGGGGGCTTCTGGCTGGCGCGACGGCTCACCACCGTCTGCCAGTCGGTCGCCTGCGCGTCGACCTTGAAGCCGGCCTCGCGGAGCAGCTGCACCGCAACGGTCGGCTGCGCCTTCAGCGTCACGACGTCGCCGGGCACCATGACCACGACGGGCGTGCCGTCATAGCCGGACTCGGCGAGCGCCTTCTTGGCTTCGGCCATGCCGTTGCCCTTGACCAGCGATTCCGAGCCGACGTCGGTGGCGAACGGCGTATCGCAGATGAAGAACGCACCGCAGATCTTGTAGTATTTGGGATTGCCGACGAGCGCGTCGAGCACGTCCTTCTGGTTCATCGCCAGAAGTGCGGCACGGCGGATCTTCGGATTGTCGAAGGGCGGATAGAGGAAGTTCATGCGCCCGAGGGTCTGGTAGCCGAACTTGTTCAGCGTCTCGACCTTGAGGTCGGCATTGCCTTCAAGCACGGGCAGCAGATCCCACGGCGGCACTTCCATGAAGTCGATGTCGCCCGATTGCAGCGCGTTCACTGCGGTCTGCGCATCCGGCATGGTGATCCATTCGACGCGATCGACCTTGACCAGCTTGCCGCCGGCAGTCCAGCTCGACGCCTCCTTGCGCGGCACGTAGTCGGTGTTCTTGACGTAGACCGCCTTCACGCCGGGCTGGAATTCGCCCTGCACGAACTTGAACGGACCCGAGCCGACCTGCTCGGGGATCTGCTTGTCCGGCGGCGTTTCAGCGAGACGCTTCGGCATCATGAAGGCGACGCGCGAGGACGGCTTGCCGATGGATTCGAGCACGAGGCCGTAAGGCTCCTTCAGCTTCAGCGTGATCGTCTTGGGGTCGGTCGCCTCGATGCTCGCAGTAAACTGCATCATCTGCTGGCCCATGCCGTCGACCGCGGCCCAGCGCTTCAGCGAAGCGACGCAGTCTTCCGCCGTCACCGGCGTACCGTCGTGCCACTTCAGGCCGTCGCGCAGCGTGAAGGTGTAGGTGAGCTTGTCGTCGGAGATCTTCCAGTCCGCCATCTGCGGCTGGATCTTGAAGTTCGAGTCCGTCGCGATCAGCGTGTCGTAGACCATGTAGCCATGGTCACGCGTGATGTAGGCGGTGGTGAAAATCGGATCGATGATGCGCAGATCCGAATGCATCACCGCGGTGATGGTCTTGCCGGCGGCAAACACCGGCGAGGCCATCGCCGTCGAAAGCGCGACGACCGACAGCGCAAGTGTGGAGACGAACGCGCGACGCCCCCGGCGCATCAAGCTCAACATAAAAGTTTCTCCTGACGTGAAACTGTTCAAAGGCAGATTATTGGTTGAGCATCAGGATCATTCGTTAGGCGAACTAACCTCATGCAATGCCTTTATCTTTCGAGACTTGCAGACAGTGTTGAGCGCGTCAATCCGGTTTCGGTGCAGCCCATGGCATCACACGCACGGGCTCCACAAAGATCGGTTTAGCTCTACAACACTCCCGGCCTGTCCTGCCCCGCGCCAATGCAATGCGCGTTCCATCTTTGAAGCTTGAGAGACATTAAGATGAATCCAGCCAATCTTCCCTTCGATTCCGAGGCGATGCTCGAGGGTCTGCGCACCTGGGTGGAATGCGAGAGCCCAACCTGGGACGCGGACGCCGTGAACCGAATGCTCGATATCGCAGCGCGGGATATGGCGATCATGGGTGCGACGATCGAACGCATCGGCGGCCGGCAGGGCTTTGGCGGCGTCATCCGCGCGCGCTTCCCGCATCCGAAACAGGGCGAGCCGGGCATCCTGATCGCCGGGCACATGGATACCGTCCACCCGGTCGGCACCATTGAGAAGCTGAAATGGCGGCGCGAGGGCAACAAGTGCTACGGCCCCGGCATCTATGACATGAAGGGTGGCAACTACCTTTCGCTGGAAGCGATCCGGCAGCTGGCGCGCGCGTCCTTCACCACGCCCCTGCCGATCACCGTCCTGTTCACGCCGGACGAGGAAGTCGGTACCCCCTCGACGCGCGACATCATCGAAGCGGAAGCCGCGCGCAACAAATATGTGCTGGTGCCCGAGCCCGGCCGTGCGGACAACGGCGTTACTACCGGACGTTACGCCATCGCGCGCTTCAATCTCGAGGCGACGGGAAGACCGAGCCATGCCGGCGCGACATTGTCAGCGGGACGCTCGGCGATCCGCGAGATGGCGCGGCAGATCCTCGCCATCGACGCGATGACGACCGATGATTGCACCTTCTCGGTCGGTGTCGTGCACGGCGGACAATGGGTCAATTGCGTTGCCACGACCGCCACCGGCGAGGCGCTGTCCATGGCCAAGCGCCAGGCCGATCTCGACCGCGGCGTCGAGCGGATGCTGGCGCTGTCGGGCACGACCAACGATGTCACTTTCAAGGTGACGCGCGGCGTCACGCGCCCCGTATGGGAGCCGGATGCCGGCACCATGGCGCTGTATGAAAAGGCGCGCGGTATCGCAAAATCGCTCGGCGCCGAACTGCCGCATGCGAGTTCCGGCGGCGGCTCCGACGGCAATTTCACCGGCGCGATGGGCATCCCGACACTCGACGGCCTCGGCGTGCGTGGCGGCAATGGCCACACGCTGGAGGAGTTCATCGAGGTCGAGAGCCTGGTCGAGCGCGCCCGCCTGATGGCGGGACTGCTGGCGACACTCGAGTGAATGAATCGGCTTCGCACTGCACAATGCATTGGCAGTCGCGATTGAAATTTGGCCTTGTCTAAAAATGAGGCGCATCGTACTGGTCGATTGTCCACGCGACGATGCGGGAGAGATCGCAACGATGGCTTTCAGCTTTCGTTGCGGCGCCGACGGAGCAACCGCCCCGGAAACTCTCAGGCAAAAGGACTGTATCGTCAGGACGATCTGGAGAGAGACGGCGCGATTCAAGGTCGTGACGTCCACCGAAGGGGATAGTCCGCAAGCTGACCTCGTCGAGGTCCGCGCCGGATCAAGCTCTCAGGTAACCGTGACAGATGGGGCGCCGCCAACGGCCTTTGGCCGGCGGTTCGCCTATCCTAACTCACGGGAGCCCCGAACTACCATGACCCATATCGCCATCATCGGCGCCGGCATCACCGGCGTAACGACCGCCTATGCCCTGCTCGAACGCGGCTACAAGGTGACGGTGCTCGACAAGCACCGCTACGCCGCGATGGAAACGTCCTTCGCCAATGGCGGACAGCTCTCCGCCAGCAATGCCGAAGTGTGGAACAGCACCACAACGATCCTGAAAGGGCTGCGCTGGATGTTCCGGCGCGACGCGCCGCTGCTGATGAACCCGCGGCCGAACTGGCACAAATATTCGTGGATGAGCGAGTTCGTGGCCAACATCGGCAACTACCGCGCCAACACGGTTCAGACCACGCGGCTCGCGATCGAAGCCCGCAAGCATCTGTTCGATATCGCGACGCGCGAAGGCATCGACTTCGATCTCGAACGCCGCGGCATCCTCCACATCTATCACGACAAGAAGGGGTTTGAATCCGGCCTGCGCGTCAACGCGCTGTTGCAGGAAGGCGGCCTCGATCGGCATCCGGTGACGCCGGAGGAAATCCGCGCCATCGAGCCGACGCTGCGGAAGGATTATTACGGCGGCTTCTACACGCCGTCGGATGCGACCGGCGATATCCACAAGTTTACCCGCGGGCTCTCAGAAGCCTGCAAGCGGCGCGGCGCGACCTTCATCCATGAAGCCAATATCGATTCCATCGCCCGGGCAGGCGGCGGCTTTGTCATCGGCTGGGCTGATCTCTCCGCAAGCGACACGGGCGCGTCCGCGCGCGGCATGTTGAAAGCGGACGGCGTCGTGGTCTGCGCCGGTGTGGCCAGCCGTCACTTCGCCGCACTTCTCGACGAGCGCGTCAACGTCTATCCGGTGAAGGGCTATTCCATCACCGTTCAGCTCGACACCACTGAGAGCCGCAACGCGACGCCCACCGTGAGCCTGCTCGACGAAGCCGCAAAAATCGTCACCAGCCGGCTTGGCGCGGATCGTTTCCGCGTTGCCGGCACTGCCGAATTCAACGACTTCAACCGCGACATCCGCGCCGATCGCGTGCAGCCGCTGGTCGACTGGGTGCGCAGCAACTTCCCCGCCGTCGAGACGTCCAAGGTCGTGCCCTGGGCCGGGCTGCGGCCGATGATGCCGAACATGATGCCGGTGGTGCGCGCAGGACGGATGCCGGGCGTGTTCTTCAACACCGGCCACGGCCATCTCGGCTGGACCTTGTCGGCCGCGACCGCGCAGATGATTGCCGGAACCATCGACGGCTGGCGCGGGCTCAACGCACCGCCGACCGCACCGTCACAGGTTGAGCGCGAGTTGCGTCATGCATCCTGAGTGGTTCCGATCGGACGCAGGCCGCCCCCTTGATACCGCCCTGCCCTTGGCACACAATTTGCCCCGAAAGGTCGGCATCTCCGGCCGGCCTTCCCAGTCCGAATGACAGGCGCGCATGATAGACACGATCGAATCCACGGGCGCCTTGGGGCCCCATAAGTTCCGCAGCCGGAGATAGGTGCATGCTAGGTTATCTCATTCGCCGCGTTCTGGCCGCGGTGCCCGTGATGGGCGTCGTCGCGCTGTTCGTATTCCTGCTGCTGCGGCTGACGCCGGGCGACCCCGCCGCGATTCTCGCCGGCGACAACGCGACACCTGAGCGGCTTGAGCGCATCCGCGACTCGCTCGGCCTGAACGAGCCGCTGATCGTCCAGTTCGTCACCTGGGTGAACAAGCTGCTGCACGGCGATCTCGGGACGTCGCTGATCTCCAACCTGCCGGTCATGAAGATGATCAGCCAGCGCGTCGAGCCGTCGATCTCGATCGCGCTGTCGACCATCATCCTCGCCGTCATCATCGCCGTGCCGCTCGGCGTCATCGCGGCGTGGAAGCACGGCACCTGGATCGACCGTTTCGTGATGGGTCTATCCGTGCTCGGCTTCTCGGTGCCGGTGTTCGTGGTCGGCTACATCCTGATCGAGATCTTCGCCATCGATCTGCGCTGGGTACCGGTGCAGGGCTTCCGCAGCATCTTTAACGGCTTTGGGCCGTTTTTCGAACGCATCATCCTGCCGACCTGCGCGCTATCCTTCATCTATATCGCGCTGATCGCGCGCATGACGCGCGCGGCCATGCTCGACGTGCTCGGCGAGGACTACGTCCGCACTGCCCGCGCGAAGGGCATCAACGAGGTCGCCGTGATGATGCGGCATGCGCTGCGCAATGCCGCGGTGCCCGTCATCACCGTGATCGGCACCGGCTTTGCGCTGCTGATCTCCGGCGTCGTCGTCACCGAGAGCGTGTTCAACATCCCCGGCATCGGCCGCCTCACCGTGGACGCTGTGCTGGCGCGCGACTATCCGGTGATCCAGGCGATGATCCTGCTGACGTCGCTGATCTATGTCGTCGTCAATCTCCTGATCGACGTCGCCTATACGCTGCTCGATCCCCGGATCCGGTACTAGGGCCAAGGATAACAACAAAGATGTCGGTCGATAGCCTTCCCCAGTCGTCCATTCCGATCACGTCGCCGCTGCGGCCGCGCTTCGGCTTCCTCACCTCGACACCGATCATCGCGGCGGCCACGGCCTTGCTCGCGTTGATCGTGCTGGTCTCGATCCTGGCGCCGCTGATCGCACCGCACGATCCGGTCCAGCTTGCGCCCTCGCAGCGGCTGAAGCCGGCCTCGGCGCAGTTCCTGCTCGGCACCGACGCCTATGGCCGTGACCTGTTGTCGCGCGTCATCTATGGCGGCCGCATCTCGCTCCTGATCGGCATCGGCTCGGCGATCCTGTCGATCGTCATCGGCCTTGCTATCGGCCTCGTCTCCGGCTTCTTCAAGCTGGTCGATGCCGTCCTGATGCGCGTCATGGACGGCCTCATGGCGATGCCGAGCATCCTGCTCGCGATCGCTGTGGTCTCGCTGTCCGGCGCCAGCCTCTGGACCGTGCTGGTCGCGATCACAATTCCGGAAATTCCGCGCGTGGCACGCCTGGTGCGCTCGGTCGTGCTGTCCGCGCGCGAGGAGCCTTACGTCGAGGCCGCGATCTCGGTCGGCTCCAGCCTGCCGAAGATCATGTGGCGCCATCTGATGCCGAACACGATCGCGCCGCTGATCGTCCAAGGCACCTATGTCTGCGCCTCCGCGATCCTGACCGAGGCCATCCTCTCCTTCCTCGGCGCCGGCATCTCGCCGGAGACGCCGACCTGGGGCAACATCATGGCCGAGGGCCGCCAGTATTTTCAGCTCAAGCCGACGCTGATCTTCTGGCCGGGCCTGCTGCTCTCGATCGCCATCCTCAGCATCAATTTGATCGGCGACGCTGCCCGCGACGCCCTCGATCCCCGCATGAAGCAGCGGGAGGGCAAGTGATGGCGGATCAAGTGATGACCAACCCAGTCCTCGACATCAACAACCTCGTCGTGTCCGTCGGCAAGAAGCCGAAGGCCGCGAACATCATCGACGGCATCTCGATCCAGGTGCACGAGCGCGAGACGCTGTGTCTCGTCGGCGAAAGCGGCTCGGGCAAGTCCGTGACTTCGCTCACAACGATGGGCCTCTTGCCGAAGGGCACGCTGGTGCCCACCGGCGGCAGCATCAAGCTGGTCGGCGAGGAGATTCTCACCGCAACCGACCGCCGCCTGCGCCAGCTCCGCGCGACGCAGATGGCAATGATCTTCCAGGAGCCGATGACCGCGCTCAATCCGGTGGTGCCGGTCGGCCGCCAGATCGACGAGGTCCTGCGCGCCCACACCGATCTCGACGCGAAGGCGCGGAAGAAGCGCATCCTCGACATGATGGAGCAGGTGCGCCTGCCCCAGGTCGAGCGCATCTTCGCCTCCTATCCGCACCGCCTCTCCGGCGGCCAGCGCCAGCGCATCATGATCGCGATGGCGCTGGTGCTGGAGCCGAAGCTCCTGATCGCGGACGAACCGACCACCGCGCTCGACGTCACCACGCAGAAGCAGATTCTGACCCTGATCCGCGACCTCCAGCGCGATCATGGCACGGCCGTCCTGTTCATCACCCACGACATGGGCGTGGTCGCCGAGATCGCCGACCGCGTTGCGGTGATGCGACAGGGCCGCCTCGTCGAGACCGGCCCGCTCGAGACCGTGCTGCGCAATCCAACCATGGAATACACCCGCAATCTGCTCTCCTCCGTGCCGAGCCTGGTGCCGCGGCCGCCGCGCGAGGACAGCCGCGAGCCCGTCGTGCTCGAGGCCAACGACCTCAGCAAGGTCTACAAGGAGCGCGCCTTCTTCGGCAAAGGCCGCGAGGTCGTCGCCGCGGACAAGGTGACGCTGACGCTGCGCAAGGGCCGCACCCTCGGCATCGTCGGCGAGAGCGGCTCGGGCAAGTCCACGGTCGCGCGCTGCATCGTGCGCCTGATCGATCCGACCTCCGGCGGCGTGCGCCTTGCCGGCCGCGAGATCGCTGACATCTCGCGCCGCCTGCTCCAGCCGCACCGGCAGAAGATCCAGATCGTGTTCCAGGATCCCTACCGCTCGCTCAACCCACGCGTCACCGTCGGCGAGAGCATCGCGGAAGGCCCGATCAATTACGGCACCTCGCATGCCGATGCGATGAAGCGGGCGCGCGAGCTGCTCGAACTGGTCGGCCTGCCGGCGGACGCCGTGACGCGCTATCCGCACCAGTTCTCCGGCGGCCAGCGCCAACGCATCGCCATTGCCCGCGCGCTCGCGCTCGATCCCGACGTGCTGGTCGCGGACGAAGCGGTCTCCGCACTCGACGTCTCGGTGCAGGCGCAGGTGCTGGAACTCCTGGACGAGATCCAGAAGCGGCTCGGCATCGCCATCCTGTTCATCACCCACGATCTGCGCGTCGCCGCCCAGATCTGCGACGAGGTCGTGGTGATGCAGCACGGCCGCGTCGTCGAACAGGGCCCTGCCGCCGAGGTGCTCACGCACCCGAAGGAGGCCTACACCAGGGCGCTGCTGGAGGCCGCTCCGGGCCGCGGCTGGGATTTTGCGAACTTCCGGCCGGTGTCGGAGGGTGTGGCGGCCACGGCTTGACTCTCTCAGTCGTCATTCCGGGGCATCGCCAAGCGATGAGCCCGGAATCCATCGAACGGCAGACTCTGCAGCACAATGGATTCCGGGCTCGCGCCAAGTGGCGCGCCCCGGAATGACGGCGGAGCAGCATTCCCAAAACGATCTGACCCTATGCGTGGCGCGACTGCTTCTCACCTTGCTCTCTCCGCAAGGCCAAGGCTAACGTCGCGCACTCTTGATCGACCGGAATTGAATTAATGACACGCATCGCCGTCGGCGGCTTCCTGCACGAGACCAACACCTTCGCTCCCACGAAGGCGACGTTCGCGGACTTCCAGCATGGCGGCGGCTGGCCGGCGATGACTGAAGGCGCCGACGTCTTGAAGGTGATGCGCCGCATCAATGTCGGCCTCGCCGGTTTCGTCGACAGCGCCGAAGCCAACGGCTGGGAACTCATTCCGACGATCGCCTGCGGTGCGAGCCCCTCCGCGCATGTCACCAAGGACGCCTTCGAGCGCATCGTGAAGGTGATGGTCGACGGCATCGCGGCCGCCGGCCCGATCGACGCGGTCTATCTCGACCTCCACGGCGCCATGGTGACCGAGCATCTCGACGACGGCGAAGGCGAGATTCTGGCGCGCGTGCGCCGCGTCATCGGCGAGGACGTCCCGCTCGTTGCCAGCCTCGACCTGCACGCCAACGTCACGCCCGAGATGATGGAACACGCGGACGCGCTGATCGCCTACCGCACCTATCCGCACGTCGACATGGCCGAGACCGGCCGCGCCTCTGCGCGCCACCTCGCCCTCCTCCTGAAGACGAAGCAGCGCCTTGCAAAGTCGTTCCGCCAACTACCGTTCCTGATCGCCATCAGCTGGCAATGCACCAATGACTTTCCCACCAAGGGTATCTACGAAAAGCTCGCTGCGCTGGAGAGCGACGCCGTTCCGACGCTGTCCTTCGCGCCCGGCTTCCCCGCCGCGGACTTCCGCGACTGCGGCCCGAGCGTATTCGCCTATGGCAAGTCGCAGGCCGATGCCGACCGCGCGGCCGATGCGATCGTCAAACTGATCGAAAGCCACGAGGACGATTTCGACGGCAAGATCTGGTCGCCCGACGACGGCGTGCGCCATGCGATGGAACTCGCCAGGAGCGCGAGCAAGCCGATCATCATCGCCGACACCCAGGACAACCCGGGCGCCGGCGGCGATTCCGACACCACCGGCATGCTGCGCGCGCTGGTGCGCAACAAGGCCAGTGCCGCGACCGGCGCGATCTACGATCCGGCCTCGGCCAAGGCCGCGCATGAAGCCGGCGTCGGTGCGACAGTGACGCTGTCGCTCGGTGGCAAGTCCGGCATTCCCGGCGACGAGCCCTATCGCGAGACCTTCATCGTCGAAAAGCTCTCCGACGGCCGCTTTGTCGCGCCCGGCCCCTATTATGGCGGCCGCGAGATGGAGATGGGCCCCTCGGCAGCCTTGCGCATCGGCGACGTCCGCGTCGTCGTCTCCTCGCACAAGGCGCAGCTCGCCGACCAGGCGATGTATCGCTATGTCGGCATCGAGCCGACCACACAGAAGATTCTGGTCAACAAGAGCTCGGTGCATTTCCGCGCCGATTTCGAGCCGATCGCGGAAAAGCTGATGATCTGCGCCGCGCCCGGCGCGATGCCGGCCGACACCGCTTCGCTCCCCTGGACGCGCCTGCGTCCGGGCATCCGCATCAAGCCGAACGGCCCCGTTTTCAATCCTCCTTCACGCTAACCGGACAGGACACATGCCCACGATCGATCGCATCGACGGTTTCGCCGACGAGCTCACCGCCATCCGTCGCGACCTCCACGCCCATCCCGAGATCGGCTTCGAGGAAGTGCGCACCTCCGGCATCGTCGCCGACAAGCTGAAGAGCTGGGGCATCGAGGTGCACCGCGGTCTCGGCGGCACCGGCGTGATCGGCGTGATCAAGGGCAAGGGGTCGGGCGGCAAGCGCATCGGCCTGCGCGCCGACATGGACGCGCTGCCGATGGAGGAGAACACCAATCTGAAATGGAGCTCCAAAATCCCCGGCCGCTTCCACGGCTGCGGTCACGACGGCCACACCACCATGCTGCTCGGCACCGCGCGCTATCTCGCCGAGACCAGGAACTTCGACGGCACCGTGCACCTGATTTTCCAGCCGGCCGAGGAAGGCCTCGGCGGTGCGCGCGCGATGATCAAGGACGGGCTGTTCGAGAAGTTTCCCTGCGACGAGCTCTACGGCCTGCACAACGCGCCCGACCTCAACCACGGCGAGATCGCGATCCTGCCCGGCCCGGCAATGGCGAGCGCCGACTTCTTCGACCTCCGCATCACCGGCTATGGCGCGCATGGCGCGATGCCCGAGCGCTCCAAGGACGCGGTGATCATCGCGACCACGCTGGCGCAGGCGATCCAGACCATCGTCAGCCGCAACGTCGAGCCGCTGCAGGCCGCCGTCATCTCGATCACGCAGATTCACGCCGGTTCCGCCTACAACGTCATCCCCGGCGAAGCGCATCTGTGCGGTACCATCCGCACCTTCTCGGATGAAATCCGCGCCCTGATCGCCGAGCGCATCCGCACGATCTGCGCCGGCATCGCGAGCGCCTATCAGTGCGTGATCGAAGCCGACATCCGCGATACTTTCGGCGTGCTGATCAACCAGGTCGAGCAGTCCAAGGTGGTCGAGGAGGTCGCGCGCACCGTCATCAACCCCGCCAACGTGATCACCCGCGCCCAGCCGAAGATGGGCAGCGAGGATTTCGCCGACATGCTGCAGACCATTCCCGGTGCCTATTTCTGGGTCGGCCACGACGGCTCGGTGCCCGTGCACAATCCCGGCTTTGTGCTCGACGACAAGATCCTGCCGATCGGCGCCAGCATGTTCGCCCGGATCATCGAAACGCGCATGCCGGTGGGTTAGCGATGCATAAAAAGAGCGTCGAAGAGGCCGTCACCTCGCTGCACGATCTGTCCGCGGTCGATCTGATCGCGGGTTATCGCGCCAAGCAGTTCTCGCCGAGCGAGGTGCTGGAGGACGTGCTCACGCACGTCGCTGCGTGGGAACCGCATCTCAAGGCGCTCTACGCGTTCGATCCCGACAGCGCGCGCGAGGCCGCAAAGGCTTCGACCGCGCGCTGGTCCGGGGGCGAACCATCGGGCGCGCTCGACGGCGTGCCTGTCACGGTGAAGGACAACATCGCGACCAAGGGCGTGCCGGTGCCGCTGGGAGCGGCCAGCGTGAAGCTGGTGCCGGCCGAGAAGGACGCCCCGCCCGCCGCGCGCCTGCGCGAGGCCGGCGCGATCATCTTCGCAAAAACCACCATGCCCGATTACGGCATGCTGTCCTCGGGGCTCTCCAGCTTCCACGCGCTCGCGCGCAATCCCTGGGACCTCTCCAAGAACCCCGGCGGCTCCAGCGCCGGTGCTGGCGCTGCCGCGGCGGCCGGCTACGGTCCCTTGCATCTCGGCACCGATATCGGCGGCTCGGTGCGCCTGCCCGCGGGCTGGTGCGGCCTCGTTGGCCTGAAGCCCAGCTTCGGCCGGGTGCCGATCGATCCCGCCTATGTCGGCCGTGTCGCCGGTCCCATGACACGCACGGTCGACGATTGCGCGCTGATGATGAGTGTGATCGCAAAGCCCGACCGGCGCGACGGCATGAGCCTGCCGGCGGAGCCTCTGAACTGGAAGGGGCTGGAAAAATCTCCGCGCAAGTTGCGGATCGGCCTGATGCTCGATGCCGGCGTTGGTCTGCCGGCGGAAAAACCGGTTCGCGAGGTCGCGGTGAAAACCGCAAAGGCGTTCGAATCCGCCGGTGCTGTCGTCACGGAAGTTGACGGCATCCTCACCCGCGAGATGCTCGACGGCCTCGACAATTTCTGGCGCGTGCGGATGTGGGATGATCTGTCCAAGCTGACGCCGGCCGAACAGGCAAAGGTGCTGCCCTACATCTTCAAATGGGGCGCATCCGGCGCAAAGCTCTCGGGTGTGGATGTTATCCGCGGATTCAACCAGACCATGGCGGTCCGCGCGGCTGCGTCAAAGCTGTTCTGCGAGCTCGACTATGTGATCTCGCCGACTGCGCCGAACGTGAACTATCCGGCGGACTGGGCTTCGCCCACCAACGATCCCATGAGGCCGTTCGAGCACATCTGCTATACCGTGCCGTGGAATATGTCGGAGAACCCTGCTGTCTCTCTCAACGGCGGCTTCGACGCGAAGGGCTTTCCCATCGGCGTGCAGATCGTCGGCCGCCGCTTCGACGATATCGGCGTGCTCGGCATGGCCAAGGCCTTTGAGGGCCTGCGCGGCGCGCAGAAGCCCTGGCCCAGGCCGCCGGCGCAGTAAACACACTCCCGTCATTCCGGGTTGCGCCCTCTTGGCGCAAGCCCGAAGTCCATTCATCCGCACAAGTGGCGTGGAGAAATGGATTCTCAGGTGTGCAATTGCGCAGCGGAGTTCGCGCGTCGCGCGCCCCGGAATGACGTGCTAGAGAGACCGACAAAGAAACAAGGAAGGAAACCGCCATGGCATATGAGACGATCAAATATGAGATCGCCGAGCAGATCCTCACCATCACGCTGAACCGGCCCGACAAGCTCAACGCCTTCAATGCACAGATGCAGGGAGAGCTGATCGACGCGTTCGACGCCGCCGATAAGGACGACAATGTCCGCGCCATCATCGTCACCGGCGCCGGCCGCGGTTTTTGCGCGGGCGCCGATCTTTCCTCGGGCGCGGACACCTTTGATCGCGACGCCCGGCGCGGGCCCGTAAAGCGTTTCGCGGACGGCAAGGTCGATTACAGCGACCCGCAGGTGCGCGACGGCGGCGGCCAGGTGACCTTGCGCATCTTCAAGAGCCTGAAGCCCGTCATCGCCGCGGTCAACGGCCCTGCCGTCGGCATCGGCGTCACCATGCAGCTCGCGATGGACATCCGCATTGCCTCGGATGCCGCCCGCTTCGGCTTCGTGTTCTCCCAGCGCGGCATCGTGCCGGAGGCCGCCTCGAGCTGGTTCCTGCCGCGCATCGTCGGCATCTCGCAGGCGCTGGAATGGTGCTATTCCGGCCGCGTCTTCCCGGCGCAGGAAGCGCTCGCGGGGCGTCTCGTCAGCAAGGTCGTAGCCCCGGATGATCTGCTGCCGACCGCCCGCGCGCTCGCCAAGGAATTCGCCGCCAAGACCGCGCCGGTGTCAGTGGCGCTGATCCGCCAGATGATGTGGCGCATGATGGGTGCCGACGATCCCATGGAAGCCCACAAGGTCGACAGTCGCGGCATCTACGCCCGCGGCCGCTCGGACGATGTGAAGGAAGGCGTGGTGTCGTTCCTGGAGAAGCGCCCCGCGCAGTTCAAGAACAAGGTGTCGAGCGATATGCCGGACTATTTCCCGTGGTGGAGCGAGCGGGAGTACAAGTGAGGCGATCGCCGCTCTCGTAGGGTGGGCAAAGCGAAGCGTGCCCACGTTCTTTCGCTATCATTGAGAGATGGTGGGCACGGCGCAAGAGCGCCTTTGCCCACCCTACGGCGCCGTCACTCCATCACCAGCGCCACGCGCCCGATCGCCTTGCGATCGAGCAACAACCGCATCGCCTGTGCATACTCCTCCAGCGGCAGGCGATGCGAGACGTTGGGGCGCAGCTTGCCCTCCTCCGCCCATTGCAGCAGCGCCTTGAGCCGCACCTCGCCGAGCACGGGGTTTTTCCGCACCGCTTCGCCCGCACGCACGCCGAGCACGCTCGCGCCCTTGATCAGCAAGAGATTGGTTTTCGCCGAGCCGATGCCACCGGTGAAGCCGATCACCAAGAGCCGCGCGCCCCAGGCGATGCAGCGCATCGAGTTCTCGAACACCTCGCCGCCGACGGGATCGAACACGACGTCGGCGCCACGACCGTCGGTGATGCGCTTGACGGCATCGCGAAACGGTTCGCGATCGTAGCGGATGAGATGATCGGCGCCGCGTGCTTTCGCAATGGCGAGCTTCTCGTCGCTGGAGGCGGTCGCGATCACGGTCGCGCCCAGCATCTTGCCGATCTCGACGGCCGCGAGACCCACGCCACCGCCTGCCCCGTGTACCAGCAGCACCTCACCGGGCTCGACCCGGCCGCGATCGATCAGCGCGTGATAGGCGGTGCCATGACCAGCAAGATAGGTCGCAGCTTCCGCGTAGTCGAACGTCGATGGCATCGGCGTGAGCTGCGCCGGCATTACCACGGCTTCATCCGTGAACGCGCCGTGGCGCATCTTCACGATGACCTTGTCGCCGACGGCACCGCCGCTTGCCTCCACACTCACCTCGGTGACGTCACCGGCAGCCTCCATGCCGGGCGTGAACGGCAGCTCCGGCTTGAGCTGATATTCGCCGGCCGCCATCAGCACATCGGGAAAATTCAGCCCGGCGGCGCGGATCGCGACACGCACCTCGCCTGGCCTCAGCGCGCGCGACGAAAACTCCTCCAGCCGCAACGTCTCGGGCGCGCCGAGCGCGCGGCAGACGACAGCCCGCACCATCAGGCCGCACTCGCCTTGCCGCGCTTGAGCGCCTCGCGGATCAGCGGCAGGCGGTCATTGCCAAAATACATGTCGGTCTTGTTGACGAAGATCGTCGGCGAACCAAAACCGCCGCGCGCGACGACCTCTTCCGTGTTGGCCTTGAGCTGGTCCTTGATCCCCTGCTCAGAGATACCGGCAAAGAATTTTGGCTCGTCGATGCCGACTTTCCTGCAGATTTCGGCGAGCACCGCGTCCTGCGAGATATCCCTGTCGGCGCCCCAATAGGCCTCGAACACGGCGGTGGCGAACGGCACCATATCCTTGCCAAGCCAGATGCAGCCGCGCATGGCTTTCACGCTGTTCACCGGAAACACCGTCGGCGGCATCTTGATCGCAAGACCCGCCGAGCGCGCCCAGTCGGCGAGGTCCTTCTTCATGTAGCGCGCCTTCAGCGGCACCGGCGTCTCACGCTGCGCGTAGACGCTCGGATTGACCGTATTGAAGATGCCGCCGACCAGGATCGGCCGCCAGCTGATCTCGGCCCCCAGCTCCTCGGCCAACGGCTGGATGTTGTGGAAGGCGAGATAGGTCCAGGGGCTGGAACAGTCGAAGAAGAATTCGATCATGGCGTTTCCTTTTGATGCGTATTCCGCTCTCTCCCCCGTCATTGCGAGGAGCGAAGCGACGAAGCAATCCAGACTGCCTCCGCCGAAAGAGTCTGGATTGCTTCGCTCCGCTCGCAATGACGGGGAGAGAGCGGTGGTCGTCACGTCTTTCCCAGCACTTCCTTAGCCTTCTGCCCGAACATGATCTTGCGTGATTCCTCGTCGAACGGCTCTTTCACGAACTTGCCGATCGCAAGCCCCGCCTGCACCTGCGGCCGGGCGCGCACTTCCGCATACCAGCGCTTCACGTTCGGATAGTCGTCGAGCGTAAACCCCTGCGCCTTGTGGGTCATGGTCCAGGGGAAGCAGGCGATGTCCGCGATGGAGTAGTCGCCGGCGACATAGGCGCCGGTCTTGGCCAGCTGCCGGTCGAGCACGCCATAGAGCCGCGCGGCCTCGTCGCGGTAGCGCTCAATCGCATAAGGGATCTTTTCCGCTGCATAGAGCGCGAAATGGCCGTGCTGGCCGAGCATCGGCCCAAGACCTGCCATCTGCCACATCACCCACTGGATGGTCGTCGAGCGGCCGCGCAGATCGCCGGCCAGGAAGCGGCCGGTCTTTTCTGCGAGGTAGATCAGGATCGCGCCGGTCTCGAACGCCGCGAACGGTTTGCCGCCATCGGCGGGCGCGTGGTCGACGATCGCGGGAATGCGGTTGTTCGGGGAGATCGCCAGAAACTCGGGGCTGAACTGCTCCCCGATGCGGATATTGACGGGCTTCACGCTATAGGGGAGCCCGAGTTCCTCCAGCATGATCGAGATTTTCCAGCCGTTCGGCGTCGGCGCATAATAGAGATCGATCATCGCCTTCCCTGTCGCCGTCGCCTGGAATAGAGAGCGACTTTTGTTGTTCTGTACCTCGACGTTAAGACATGGCAGACAATGGCGCAATCGCAACCCGCCGGGAGGGACCCATGCTGTTTCCAACCACGATCGCCGGCTCCTTGCCGAAGCCGGAATGGCTCGCCGAACCCAACATGCTCTGGGCGCCCTGGAAGTCGCAAGGCGACGAGCTTCTTCGTGCCAAGCGCGACGCGACGATGCTTGCCGTGAAGGTCCAGGAGGATGCCGGCATCGACATCGTCACGGAGGGCGAGCAGGCCCGCCAGCATTTCGTGCACGGCTTCCTGGAGAAGATCGACGGGATCGACTTCGCCCACAAGGTCGAGATGGGCATCCGCAAGGATCGCTACAAGGCGATGGTGCCGCAGGTGATCGCGCCGCTTCAGCTCAAAGGTCGTGTTCATGCCGACGAGGCGCGTGTTGCGCGCACGCATACCAAGAAGAAGCTGAAGTTCACCCTGCCCGGCCCGATGACCATCATCGACACGATTGCGGACCGCTACTACGGTGATCGCGTCAAGATGGCCTTTGCCTTCGCCGATCTCCTCAACGATGAAGCCAGGGCGCTCCAGGCCGACGGCGTCGATCTGGTGCAGTTCGACGAGCCCGCCTTCAACGTCTACATGGACGAGGTCAACGATTGGGGCATCAAGGCGCTGGAGCGCGCCGCGCAGGGGCTGACCTGCGCTACCGCGGTGCACATCTGCTATGGCTACGGCATCAAGGCCAACACCGACTGGAAGGAGACGTTAGGCAGCCAGTGGCGGCAGTACGAGCAGATCTTTCCGGCGATCGACGCGAGCCCGATCCAGCAGGTCGCGATCGAGTGCCGCAATTCGAAGGTGCCGCTCGACCTGCTCGCGCTGCTCAAGAACAAGATCGTGCAGGCCGGCGTGATCGACGTCGCCAGCGACACGGTGGAGACGGCCGAGGACGTCGTGCAGGTGATCGACGCGGTGTCGAAGTTCGTTCCCAAGAGCAACATCATCGCCACCACCAATTGCGGCATGGCGCCAATGCGGCGCGAGATTGCCGAAGCCAAGCTGGTGGCGCTCGGCGCCGGCGCCGCGCTGGCGCGTGAGAAGCTGGGGTGATGGTGATCCGAACGGCACTCGTCGTCACGGCTCTTGCGGCGATCACGTTAGCTGCGCGCGCGGAGGATCGCTCCGTGCTGCTGAATTGCAAGGCCATGGTCGAGCGTGCGTCAAAGGATATGGGTACGGCAACCGAAGCCGAGCTCACCCGCTGCCGCCAGATCATCCGCGAATGGGCGCTGCGCGATGCGCGGACGACTGTGGATGAGCAAGGGCGGCCGCTGAAGTAGCCACGCGCCGAAGTTCGTGGCTACCCGTCTCCCCCGACCTCCCCCGCAAGGGGGGAGAGGGCGCGGTGTGCGCTGGGATGCAGTGTAGCCTGGTAGCCGGCGTTCATGGCACGTAGCGTTGATGGCGGCGTCAGCAAAGCTGGTTGGGAAAGCTCCCGCCCGCCTTCAACATAACCCGCCGCCGACCACAGCAACGCCCTGCCCTGCATCACCAGAAAACTCTCCTCGCCCTGCTGCACCATTGCGCCGTCGGGCAGCTGGTCGAGCGGCACCAGCAGCGCGTGCAGCCGCTTCTCGCCGTGATCGAGCCGCTCGTGGTGCAGCACCGTATCGATATCGTGCATGCGGACATCATGGACGCGGTTCCCCTTCTCCCACGCAGCCCGGAAGCGATTGGCATCGTCACGGCGGCAGTAGAAACAGGGACGATGACCGGCGGCGAGCGCGGTGGCCTCGTCGAGGAAGAACAGCTCGGTCCAGCTCCGCTGTGCCATCACCTCGCGGCGACGGCCGCGGAATTCGCAAGTGCAAGTGAGCCAGGCCGGCGACGACCAGCGCTTCTTCAGAAGCGTCTTGGTCGCGGGATCATGGATGATGCCGCGATTGCCGGTGAACAGGCCGCGATGCGGGGTGGCGACGATGTCGCCCGTGGGCATGACGCGGTTTTGCAGGGGCATGGTCGCCTCCACCCGTCATTGCGACGAGCGAAGCGAAGCAATCCAGAAATGCATCCGCGGAAGCAGTCTGGATTGCTTCGTCGCTTTGCTCCTCGCAATGACGGCGATAACTACGCCGCCCCGTCGCGCAGCGGCGGGTGGTAGGACAGCGCGGTGTCCCACGGGAAGAATATCCAGGTGTCCTGCGACACTTCGGTGATGAACGTGTCGACCAGCGGGCGTCCCTTCGGCTTGGCATAAACAGTCGCGAAATGCGCGTCGGGCAGCATCTCGCGCACCAGCCTGCCGGTCTTGCCGGTGTCGACGAGGTCGTCGACGATCAAGAGTCCCTTCCCGGTGCCCCCGCCGAGCTTCATCGCCGCCTCGGAAATACCCTTGAGGACCTGCAGGTCGCCCTGCTTGTCGTGATCGTAGCTGGCGATACAGACCGTATCGATCACGCGCACGCCGAGCTCGCGCGCGACAATCGCGGCCGGCACCAGCCCACCGCGGGTGATCGCGATCACCGCGTTGAAGGGGCCGACCTCGTTGAGCCGCCAGGTCAGCGCCCGGCAATCCCGGTGGAATTGGTCCCACGAGACCGGGAAGGCCTTGCCGGCCCGCTCCTGCGCACTCGGTTCCGGTGCTTCAGCCATTGTCGTCTCCTGCCATTCGTCTGCCGGCAAGCCGGGCGCTTTAGCGGGTGATGCTCAATCCCGCCAGCATTTCCTTCACCGCGGCCATCGCGGATGCGAGCTTGTCCGCATCGCGCGAGCGCACCACCAGGTTGGTGTTGGGCTTCTGCTCTTCGTCCATGAACGGATAGCTGCCGATGATGGTGTCCGGGTGGGCGGCAGCGATCGCGCGCAGCGGGCTGCCGATGTCACCCTCCCGCGCATTGGCGCGAACCGATTCGGAGAGCATGCGCACGCCCGACTTCAGCTTGGGCGAGACGATGTCCATCATCGCCTGCATGATCGAGGGCACGCCGGCCATCACGATGACGTTGCCGATCTTGAAGCCGGGGGCGAGGATGGTGGCGCTCTGGATCAGCTCGGCGCCGTCGGGGATCCGGGCCATGCGCAGGCGGGCCTCGTTGAGGTCCTGCTCGCTCCAGCGCTCGCGGAAGCGGGCGACGACCTCCGGATGGTGATCGATGCCGACGCCAAAGGCCTTGGCGACGCTGTCGGCGGTGATGTCGTCATGCGTCGGCCCGATGCCGCCGGTGGTGAACACATAAGTATAGCGTTTCCGCAGCGCATCCAACGCGGCGATGATGTCGGGCTCGTCGTCGGAGACGACCCGGACTTCCTTGAGGTCGATGCCGATATTGGTCAGGTATTCGGCGATGAAGCCGATATTCTTGTCCTTGGTCCGGCCGGACAGGATTTCATCCCCGATGACCAGAATGCCCGCCGTGACGATGTCGTTCATACCTTAAGTCCCTCACCTGTCGGCCCGACTTTGCCGAGGTAACGCGTTGAAGTCACGCGGTTTTGCTGCCGAAATAAGCAGTCCTCAGCCATTTTTTCAGGCAAGCCGCCGGCCATGCCCGGCAAATGTCCTCCCTCCATGCTTATCGCGCTGGCCCGGCCCTTGCTACCACCTCGGAGTCATGCACTCTTGCCGCATGGCCACGGAGACAAGTCGGGATCTATGGCAGTCGCGTTTGATGAGATGAACATTCCCGGCGGGGACCTTCGCCCCGCCTATCAGGAGCTGGCACGCTGGCTCAAGGAGACGCCTCCCGAGGCGCTTGAATATCGCCGCCAGGAGGCCGAGCTCCTGTTCCGCCGCATCGGCATCACCTTCGCGGTCTACGGGGATTCCGAGTCCACCGAACGCCTGATCCCCTTCGACGTGATCCCGCGAATCATGTCCGGCAAGGAGTGGGCGCTGCTGGAGAAGGGCCTGAAGCAGCGTGTGCGCGCGCTCAACATGTTCCTGCGCGACATCTATCATGGCCGCGACATCCTGCGCGCCGAGATCGTGCCCGACGACCTGATCTTCCAGAACCCGGTCTTCCGCCCCGAGATGAACGGCCAGCAGGTGCCGCACGACGTCTACGTGCACATTGCCGGCATCGACATCGTCCGGGTCGATGCCGAGGACTTCATCGTGCTGGAGGACAATGCCCGTACGCCGTCGGGTGTGTCCTACATGCTGGAAAACCGCGAGATCATGATGCGGCTGTTTCCGGATCTGTTCGCCCGCCACAGGGTGGCGCCGGTCGAACGCTATCCGGACGAGCTGCTCTCGGCACTGCGCTCCGTTGCACCGCACAGCGCCTCCGGCGAGCCGACGGTCGCCCTGCTCACGCCGGGCGTCTACAACTCCGCCTATTACGAGCACTCCTTCCTCGCCGACAAGCTCGGCATCGAACTGGTCGAAGGCCGCGACCTCATCGTCAAGAACAACGAAGTGTTCATGCGGACGACCGAGGGGGTGAAGCGGATCGACGTGATCTACCGTCGCGTCGACGACGACTTCCTCGATCCCCTCACCTTCCGCCCCGACTCCGTGCTCGGCGTGCCCGGGCTGATGTCGGCCTACGCGGCCGGCAACATCACGCTCGCCAACGCGGTCGGCACCGGCATCGCCGACGACAAGGCGATCTACTCCTACATGCCCGACATCGTGAAATTCTATCTCGGCGAGGAGCCGATCCTGAAGAACGTGCCGACCTGGCGCTGCCGCGAGCCGAAGGATCTTGCTTATGTGCTGGACAATCTCGGCGAGCTCGTCGTCAAGGAAGTCCACGGCTCCGGCGGCTACGGCATGCTGATCGGCCCCGCCGCGACGAAGGCAACCATCGAAGCCTTCCGCGAAAAGCTCAAGCGCGAGCCCGAAGGTTTCATTGCCCAGCCGACGCTGGCGCTCTCGACCTGCCCGACCTGCACGGCATCGGGCCTCGCCCCGCGCCACGTGGACTTGCGGCCCTTCGTGCTGACCGGCAGCAAGGGCACCACCATCGTGCCGGGCGGCCTGACGCGTGTTGCGCTGAAAGAAGGTTCCCTGGTGGTGAATTCGAGCCAGGGCGGCGGTACCAAAGACACCTGGATCCTGGACGAGTAGTCAGATGCTGTCGCGTACCGCCGAAAACCTCTACTGGCTCGCCCGCTATGTCGAACGGGCCGAGTATCTCGCGCGCACCATCGATGCGACGCTGCGCGTCACCGCGCTTCCTGCCGCCTATATCGGCAAGACCAATGAATGGGACTCGGCGCTGCTCACCGCCGGCGTCGCCGCAAGCTTCTATCAGACCTACGAGGAAGCCAACGAACACAACGTCGTCGACTACCTCTCGTTCTCTGCTGACAACCCGTCCTCGATCCGGAACTGCATCGAGGCGGCGCGGCTGAACTCGCGCTCTGTGCGCACCGCGCTGACCAGCGAGATGTGGGACACCATTAACTCGGCCTGGATCGAGCTCCAGGCGGTCTGGAGCAAGGGCACCTCCACGCGCGAGGACCTCGCCAAGTTCCTGCGCTTCGTACAGGAGACTTCGCTGCGCTTCGACGGCTCGGCCTACCGGACCATGCTGCGCAACGACGCCTACTGGTTCTCGCGCATGGGCGTGCATCTGGAGCGCGCCGACAACACCGCGCGCATTCTCGACGTGAAATACCATGTGCTGCTGCCCGAGGAGGAGCATGTCGGCGGCCCGCTCGACTTTTATCAGTGGAGCTCGATCCTGCGTTCGGTCTCGGCGCTGACGGCCTATCACTGGGTCTATCGCGAGACGCTGAAGCCATGGCTGATTGCGGACCTGCTCATCCTCAACGACACGCTGCCGCGCTCGCTGGCAAGCTGCTACGGCAATCTCGTGCGCAACCTCGACCAGATCGGCGTCGCCTATGGCCGCCAGGGCCCCGCCCAGCGCCACGCCCGCGGCATCCGCAACCGGCTGGAACACAGCAATATGAACGACATTTTCCAGCATGGCGTGCATGAATTCATTCAGGAATTCATCGCGGACAATTCCAGGCTGGGCGAAATCATCACGAAGCAGTATTTGATCTGATACTGCGGTCGTTCCGGGGCGCCCGCAGGGCAGGCCCGGAATGACGACGCAAGAACAACGGTCCACCATGCGCCTGCGAATCCAGCACACCACGACCTATCGCTACGAGCCGCCGGCCACCAGCGTGATCCAGATCCTGCGCATGACGCCCGGCAGCCATGACGGGCAATATGTGGCGGAGTGGCAGATTGACGTCTCCACCGACACCAAGCTCGACACCCATGAGGACGCCTTCGGCAACGTCACCCATGTGCTGTCCTGCGGACCTGTCGGCGACATCAGGATCACCGCCGAAGGCCTGATCGAGACACACGACACCGGCGGCGTGCTGCGCGGCGCCGACGAGCGCTTTCCGGCCGGCATGTTCTTGCGCGCCACCGACCTTACCGGGGTCAATCCTGCAATGACGGCGGTCGCGCGGCAGCTGCGCAGCGAAGCCGAGAGCGACACGCTCGGCTTCCTGCACACGCTGATGACGCAAATCAGCGATCATATGACCTTCGACGAGGACCCGACCAACAGCGGCACCTCGGCGGCGGATGCGTTCACCCTCAAGCGCGGCGTCTGCCAGGACTACGCGCATATCTTCATCGCCTGCGCCCGCAGCGGCGGCGTGCCGGCGCGCTTCGTCTCCGGCCATTTCCTGCGCTCGGATGGCACGGTGCACCAGGATGCCGGCCATGCCTGGGCGGAAGCGTACGTCGACGGTCTTGGCTGGGTCGGCTTCGATCCCGCCAACTGCATCTGCACCACCGACGCCCATGTCCGCGTTGCGATCGGGCTCGATTATCTCGGCGCAGCCCCCGTGCGGGGCACCCGCTATGGCGGCGGTGCGGAGACTCTGACGGTGGCCGTGAAGGTCGAGCAGGCCGGCCGCGGCGGGCAATCGCAATCGCAGTCACAGCGGCAGAGCTAGGCGCAGCCGCATCTCGTCACGAGGCGCTGCCGACTGATCGCATGAGCCGTGCTACACTCGCGGGATCAGACCTGACCCTGCGAGGTATCCCATGGCGACCGTAAAGCTGCTTTCGGACGATGAGCTCTCCGCCGAGGCGCGCGCCGTTTTCGACGATATCCGCAAGGTGCGGAAGTCGGACTTCGTCAACAATTTCTGGCGCGCGCTGGCGCATGATCCGAAGACGCTGCGGCGGACCTGGGAGAGCATCAAGGAGGTGATGGCTCCGGGCGCGCTCGATCCCAAGGTCAAGGAAATGCTCTATGTCGCGGTTTCGATCGCGCATGGCTGCAGCTACTGCATCCATTCGCACACCGCGGGCGCACGGGCCAAGGGCATGACCGAGGCCGAATATGGCGAGCTGCTCGCCATCGTCGGCATGGCCGCAGAGACGAACCGGCTGGTCACGGCGCTCGGCGTGCCCGTCGACGAGGCGTTTCTCGTCGATGCCGCTGACTGAGTTCGGCGGTCGCAGCAGACTGGCAGTCGCGCGTCGGAATGACGGCCTCCCCCCGGGGAATCGGGGGTTTCATGCCTCTCCGAAATTGGCTAGTAATTCCGCGCAAACGCGTTCGGGGACTGGAAATGACCTATTGCTGCGGAATCCTGGTTCGGGACGGTCTGGTGATGATCGCCGATACCCGCACCAATGCCGGCCTCGACAACGTCTCGACCTTCCGCAAGCTCCACATCTTCTCAAAACCCGGCGACCGCATCATGGCGATCGCCAGCGCCGGCAACCTCGCCATCAGCCAGTCGGTGCTGTCGACGCTGACCGAGGGCCTGGAGGACCCCAACACGGGCGAGGTCGAGACGCTGATGAACGCACCGACCATGTTCCAGGCGGCCCAGCGCATCGGCCGGGCGATCCGGTCGGTGCACGCGACCGAAGGACCGGCGCTGAAATCCGAAGACGTCTCCTTCGACGTCTCCTTCCTGTTCGGCGGCCAGATCAAGGGCGCGCGCATGCGCCTGTTCATGGTCTACACGGCAGGCAATTTCATCGAGTGCACGACCGACACGCCATACCTTCAGATCGGCGAGCACAAATACGGCAAGCCGGTGCTCGACCGCGCCATGCATTACGACGTCGAGCTCTACGAGGCGCTGAAGACCGGCCTGATCTCGATGGATTCGACGATGCGCTCCAATCTCGGCGTCGGCCTTCCGATCGACGTGCTGGTGGTGCGCTCGGATGCCTGCGATGCCGATCTCAATCACCGCATCGAGGCGGGCGAGCCCTATTTCCACGACCTGCGCTCGCGCTGGTCGGCGGCCTTGCGCGCGGCGCATCAGAACATTCCGCGGCCGCCCTACAAGAGCGAAAAAGAACCAAAAACCTGACAGCCAACTTGAAGAGAGAAAAGGCAGGAAACGATGAGTGAAGCAAAGAAGATCGCAGTGGTGACGGGCGCCGGCACCGGTGTCGGGCGCGCGGCGTCGCTGGCGCTGATGAACACCGGCTTCACCGTGGTGCTCGTCGGCCGCCGGCTCGACATGCTCGAAGAGACCGCGAAGCTCGGCCCCGCGGGCAAGAGCTTGTGCGTCACCGCCGACATGACCAAGCCGGATTCCATTGCCGCGCTGTTCGACAAGGTGAAGGCGACCTACGGCCGCCTCGACGTGCTCTTCAACAATGCCGGCATGGGCGCGCCCGCCGTCAATTTCGAGGACCTGAGCCTCGAGCAGTGGCAGGCGGTGGTGAACACCAACCTCACCGGCCCGTTCCTGTGCACCCAGCACGCCTTCCGCATCATGAAGGACCAGAGCCCGCGCGGCGGCCGCATCATCAACAACGGCTCGATCTCGGCGCACGCGCCGCGGCCGTTCTCGGCCGCCTACACCTCGACCAAGCACGCCATCACCGGCCTGACCAAGGCCTCGAACCTCGACGGCCGCATGTACGACATCGCGGTCGGCCAGGTCGACATCGGCAATGCCGCAACGCCCATGACCGACCGCATGGTCAACGGCCCCGGCGTGCTGCAGCCGGACGGCACGACCAAGCACGAGCCGCGCATGGACGCCAAGGCGGTCGGCGATGCCGTCGCCTACATGGCCGGCCTGCCGCTCGATGCCAACGTGCTGACGATGACGGTCATGGCGACCAAGATGCCGTTCGTCGGGCGCGGCTGAACTAAAAAACGCGAAAACAACCCCATGCACAGTAGACTCCGGTCTCGCCCTGCCAACGGGGTGAGGCCGGCCAAATACCTGTGCTGCTTCCACAATCGTCATTGCGAGCGCAGCGAAGCAATCCAGACTGTCTCTGCGGCAAGATTCTGGATTGCTTCGCTGCGCTCGCAATGACGGGGAGAGAGCGGTGCCCTACTCCAAACTCTCCACTTGCCGCAGCGCCGGAAACAGCTTCATCCACAGCAGCGCCACCGCGATCGTGCAGACGCCGCCGAGCACGGCGGCGGGCATCGCGCCGAGCAGCGCGGCCGCCACGCCGCTCTCGAACTGGCCGAGCTGGTTCGAGGCGTTGATGAAGAGGAAGTTGACCGCCCCGACCCGGCCGCGCATCTCGTCGGGCGTTGAGAGCTGCACCAGCGAGAAGCGGATCACGACGCTGATCGTGTCGGCTGCGCCGAGAACCGCGAGCGCGAGCACCGACAGCCACATCCAGGACGACAGCGCGAACACGACCGTGGCGACGCCGAACACGATCACGGCCTGGAACATGCGCAAGCCCACATGCCGCGAAATGGCGTGACGCGCCAGCACCATGGTCATCAGCAACGCACCCACCGCAGGCGCCGCACGGAGCACGCCGAGCCCGACCGGGCCGGCCTGGAGGATGTCGCGGGCATAGATCGGCAACAGCGCGGTGACGCCGCCGAACAGCACCGCGAACAGATCGAGCGAGATGGTGCCGAGGATCGCCGGGTTGCTGCGGATGAAGCGGACACCGGCAAAGATGTTGTCCGAGCTTGTCCCCTCCTTGGCGACCGCCTGCGGGCGCGGCCGGATGAAGCCGGTCAGGATCATCCCAAGTATCCAGAACAGCAGCATCACGGTATAGGCGAGGTGCGGCGCGAACGCGTACGCAAAACCGCCGAGCGCGGGCCCCGTGATGGTCGCGACCTGCCCCGCGCCGCTCGCGACCGCCGTCGCGCGCTGGAGCGATCCCTGCGGCGCGATCAGCGGCAGGAGCGCCGCGGTGGTCGGGCTCTCGAAGGCACCGGCAATGCCGAGCACGAAGGTCGCGACGAAGATCTGCACCTCGCCGACCGCGCCGAGATAGGTGATGACAGCGAGATAGAGCGCGGTCGCGGCTTCCACCAGCTGACAGAGCTGGACCACGCGCTTGCGCTCAAAACGGTCGGCGGCGTGGCCGGCAACGAACACCAGGAGCGCGGTGGGCAGGAATTGCACGAGGCCGACCATGCCGAGGTCGAAGGCCGAGCTGGTGAGATCATAGATCTGCCAGCCGATCGCGACCGCCGCGATCTGGCTGGAGAAGCGCGATAGGCTGCGCGAGAGCAGGAAGAACAGGAAGGCGCGGTGGGTAAGGAGCGCGCGGGCACTGACCGGTGGACTGGCCGAAATTGGCTGCTCTGGCATCGCCTCTTGGGTCACCCTGGACCGTCCGCTCCCTGATGTCGACGTGCCCCCGCGTGACTGAGGCGCACCTGCTTGTCAACAGCAGACCGCGTCCCGCATGTCCCGGCATTGCGTTTGCAACGCGGGCGCGGCCATAATCATTGGGGCTTTGGGGACATCATGCTTCGCTTGCAATCGGCACTCGGCATTTTCGCATTGCTGTTGATCGCTTTCGCGTTGGCAGAGAATCGCCGCGCCGTATCGCTGCGGCAGGCAGCGATTGGCCTCGTCGCGACCTTCGTCACCGCGGCGGTCCTCCTGAAAGTGCCCGTGGTCGCACGGGCTTTTGGCGCGATCAACGACGCGGTGGGCGCGATCTCCGCGGCCTCGCGCGCCGGCTCCTCCTTCGTGTTCGGCTATATCGGGGGCGGTCCCCTGCCCTTCGACGCGAAGGTGCCGGGCGCCGATTTCATCCTGGCGTTCCAGGCCCTGCCGATCGTGCTTGTCATGAGCGTGCTGACGACGCTCTTGTTCTATTGGCGTGTGCTGCCGCCGGTCGTGCGCGGCATGGCCTGGCTGCTGGAGCGGACGCTGGGCGTCGGCGGCGCGGTCGGGCTCTCGACCGCGGCCAACATCTTCCTCGGCATGGTCGAGGCACCGCTGTTCGTGCGGCCGTACCTGGCGCAGATGACACGCAGCGAATTGTTTCTGGTGATGACCGGCGGCATGGCCGGCATCGCCGGCACGGTGCTGGTCCTCTACGCGACGCTGCTGGCACCGCTCATCCCCGACGCGGCCGCCCATTTCGTCATCGCATCCGTGCTGGGCGCGCCGGCCGCGATCCTCGTCAGCCTGATCATGGTGCCGGAGACATCCGACAGACGCACCGGCGGCGCGCTGGAGGACCCCGAGATGGAGGTCTCCGGCACGATGGACGCGATCGTGAAAGGCACCGGCGCAGGGATCGAGCTGCTGATCAACATTGTCGCGATGCTCCTGGTGCTGGTGGCGCTGGTCTATCTCGTCAATGCCGTCCTCGGCCTGCTGCCTGATATCGGCGGCGCGGCGATTTCGTTGCAAAGGCTGCTGGGCCTCGTGATGGCGCCGGTGTGCTGGCTGATGGGATTGCCCTGGGATCAGGCGGTCACCGCCGGCAGCCTGATGGGCACCAAGACCGTGCTCAATGAGCTGATCGCCTATGTCGACTTCTCGAAGCTGCCGCCCGACGCACTCGATCCGCGTTCGCGCCTGATCATGCTCTACGCGATGTGCGGCTTCGCCAATTTCGCCAGCCTCGGCATCATGATCGGCGGCTTAGGGGTGATGGCGCCGGAGCGCCGCGACGAGATCAACGCGCTCGGGCTGAAGTCGATCGTGTCGGGGACGCTGACGACGTGTTTGATGGGAGCGGTGGTGGGGGTGTTGAGTTAGCTCTCTCTCCTCGTCATTGCGAGCGAAGCGAAGCAATCCAGAAATGCATTCGCGGAGATAGTCTGGATTGCTTCGTCGCAAGAGCTCCTCGCAATGACGAAGGAGACAGCGCCTGCGCCTTCAGCTCCGCCGTCCCGGTCAACCGCACAATTTCTGCTTCTGCAATATACGACGCACCTCAGCCATCTTCGCACGGCACGGCTCGACCGCCATGGCCTTCGCCTCGCTGTTTCGTCCCTGCGCCCACAGCAACACCGCCATCAAGCCCTGCGCCCCGGTACGTGCCGTCCCACCCGCCACATCCGAAGTGGCGAGCGACATGGCGGTTCGCGCTTCCGCCTCGGCGGCGTTGAGGCTCGCTTTTTCCAGGAGGAAGATCGCACGGAACAGATGAGCCCGCGGGTCTTTCGGATAGCGGGTGACGAGATCGAGAGACCGGCTGGCCATGTCGTCGGCATTCGCCGGCGCTTCCGACGCGCGGATATAGTGTACGGCATCGGCCATGTAGGACGAATAATGAGCGACGGCGAAGCCGGCGCAGATCAGAGATCCGACGAATCCTGCGAGCAATACCATGCCGGCGCTCCGCGGCAGGCTGTCATAGGACCAGAAGGCGAGCCACGGCATGATGGCAAGCGCGCCGCCGGCCAGCGCACCACCGGCATGCGCATAGTAGTTGACATTGCCGGAGGCGCCAAAGGCGAGCGGCAGCAGTGCTGGAACACCGAAGAAAAGCGACGTCTTCAGTCTCGACATTGTTTGATCGGCGTCCGCGTCTGGCTCGAAGCTCGCGACGAACAGCGCGGCGATGAGTCCGGTAATGGCGCCGGACGCACCGACACCCACCGTGCCGGGACCATTGCCCAGCAGCGAGCCGGCCTCGCCGGCGAGCGCACTGGCAACAAAGATCAGCGAAAACCAGCCACGACCGATCAGGCTCTCCAGCCTGACGCCGACGATGAACAGCGCAACGCAGTTGCCGATGAGGTGCCCCTGGCTGCCATGCAGAAGCGGCGCAAGGCCGATCCGCCACCACTCGTGCCTTCCGACAACCAGATCGTAGCCGGACGCGCCCTGAGCGATCAGCGAGCGGACATCGAGTGAGCCGTCCGGCGCAATGTCGATGGCCAGACTGCGTTGCAGAGCGTAGATCAGGAGCAGACCGAAAATCAGGCCTAGGGTGAGGAAGGGGATATCGGAGAGAAGCTTGTTGTCGACAAAAAGCGTCCCCTCACTGTCGTGCACGACCGCTGGAGCGATCGGCGCGGCGACGGGTTGAAACGATGCCCTCGGGGGTGGCGCCACGACGCCGCGTCGGCCAAAAGTGTTGGTCGCCATGAAAACATTTCCCGCATTTTCACACCCTTGAGTTGACGCGAGAGGTATTTTCGAGTGGTTACCGCCAGCGCTGCGGGTGGCTGGAACCTTCTAACTGGTAACGGCCCGGTTTCGCGGATCTGTCGCTTTCTAGCGATCGCCTGGCGCACCCGTCGTGATGGCGTAGCCCGGATGGAGATCGTCATTCCGGGGCGCGCGTAGCGCGAGCTACGGTGCGCAATTGCGCACCTGAGAAACCATTTCACCACGCGTACTGCCGCCCGATGGATTCCGGCTCGATGCTGCGCATCGCCCCGGAATGACAGCGGAGAGATCGGAGAAGGGTCATTGCAAGCGACGCAATCCAGACTGTCTCCACGATTGCATTTCTTGATTGCTTCGTCGCTCCGCTCCTCGCAGTGACGGTGGCGAGACCTACGCCTTCAACTCCACCGTCTTGAACTCCGCCGGCAGGATCACTTCCAGCAGCTCGACGTCGTCGGAATAATCCAGGATCATGTGCTTTATCTTCGGCGGTTGGGTCCAAGCGCTGCCTTCCTTCATCAAGGTCTCGCCCTGGCCATCCATGTAGGTCTTCACCCAGCCCTTGAGCACGTAGACCATCTGGAATTCGACGTCGTGGAAGTGCAGCTTCGAGACCTCGGCCGGATCGCAGGGCCCTTGCAGGCGGATCACGTGGGCTTGCGCGAGGCCGTGGCTGGCTTCGGCGATGCCGAGGTCGCGGTACTTTGCGTAGGTGCGCAGGCCGTCGGCCTTGAAGTCTTCCTCGCGGTGATGGCTGATGGCGATGCGCTGCTTGGGACGCGCGGTTTTTTTCGGGGCGGGCTTTACCGGTGTCGAGCGTGCCTTCGCCTTCACGGCCTTGCGGGCCGAGGATCGCGCTGCGGACTTGGTACCGCTCCGCTTCTTCACCGCGGTCTGGGCTGCGCTGCGCGATTTTGCTTTCTTGGCCATGGGCCGCCTCCCTGTTGTTGTTATAGGAAGAGGCTAGCACAGAACGAGATATCGTAGGGTGGGTAAAGCGGAGTGTGCCCACCATTGCCAGATGCAATCGTGGAGAGATGGTGGGCACGGCGCGAGCGCGCCTTTGCCCATCCTACGAATCCGGCGTTCTGTTCAATGCAGCCGGAACACGCCGTCCACCGCGCGCAGCTCGGTCGGCTTGATCAGCTTGGAATGCGCGACGGTCACCGAATGGAGGGGACCGTCGAGCTTCTCCTGCCAGAACGCCAGGAAATCCTTCAGCGCCGGAAATTTCGGAAACATGTCGTAGTTCTGCCAGACGTAAGTCTGGAGAAGCGAGGGATGATCGGGCATCCGATAGAGAATTTGCGCTGTCGTCAGCCCGTAACCCAAAAGCTGTTTCCGGAAATCTTCGGAAACGCCCCCACTCCGCAAGCCCATGCCAACCTCCTTTGCAGGAGCGCATTCAAGGGGCGGCCTGGTCGGTGTGCGCCTTACGAGCCACCCGGTACTGATGCGCTCACATGAGAGAAATGTGACGCAAACTGACAATCCATCTCAAGCCCAAAAGTTTAACAAGCTGTTGAAATTCAATGCTTTAGCAGCAGAGTCGGCTCCGTGCTAATACGGACCCCAAGAGGGCCTCCAGAGGCTCTCCGGGCGGGTTAACGATGGTAAAGAGAATTTGGCAGACGGGCCTTCTGAGTGCCGAATTTTCTGCTAGAAGCCCTTGCTCCCGCAAAAATCCTGTCCTATTTGAGCTTCACCCGCATTAGCACTCGCGGGCATCGATTGCTAACACCCTCAAAACATCAATCTGAGCAAATGCTTAGGAGGACTGCATGAAATTCCGTCCGCTTCACGACCGCGTCGTGGTCAAGCGTATCGACGCAGAAGAGAAGACCGCCGGCGGCATCATCATTCCCGACACTGCCAAGGAAAAGCCCTCCCAGGGTGAAGTCGTCGCCGTTGGCCCGGGTGGCCGCGACGAAGCCGGCAAGCTGATCCCGATCGACCTGAAGGTCGGCGACCGCGTGCTGTTCGGCAAGTGGTCCGGCACCGAAGTCAAGATCGACGGCGTCGATCTGCTGATCATGAAGGAAAGCGACATCATGGGCGTCCTCGACGTCCCCGCTTCCAAGAAGAAGGCGGCCTAAGAGCCCCTCTCTCCCTCCTGTCAAAAACCTCAAGGAAAATTCCAGATGGCAGCCAAAGAAGTCAAATTCTCGGTTGAAGCGCGCGACAAGATGCTGCGCGGCGTCGACGTTCTCGCCAACGCGGTGAAGGTCACGCTCGGTCCGAAGGGCCGCAACGTCGTGCTCGACAAGTCGTTCGGCGCTCCCCGCATCACCAAGGACGGCGTCACCGTCGCCAAGGAGATCGAGCTCGACGACAAGTTCGAGAACATGGGCGCCCAGATGGTGCGCGAAGTCGCCTCCAAGTCGGCTGACGCGGCCGGCGACGGCACCACCACCGCCACCGTGCTCGCCCAGGCGATCGTGAAGGAAGGCGCCAAGTCGGTTGCCGCCGGCATGAACCCGATGGACCTCAAGCGCGGTATCGACCTCGCGGTCGAAGCCGTGGTTGCGGACCTCCAGAAGAACTCCAAGAAGGTCACCTCGAACGACGAGATCGCCCAGGTCGGCACCATCTCGGCCAACGGTGACGCGGAGATCGGCAAGTTCCTGGCCGACGCCATGAAGAAGGTCGGCAACGAGGGTGTCATCACCGTCGAGGAAGCCAAGTCGCTCGAGACCGAACTCGACGTCGTCGAGGGCATGCAGTTCGACCGCGGCTACATCTCGCCCTACTTCGTCACCAACGCCGACAAGATGCGCGTTGAGATGGACGACGCCTACATCCTCATCAACGAGAAGAAGCTCTCCTCGCTGAACGAGCTGCTCCCGCTGCTCGAGGCCGTGGTGCAGACCGGCAAGCCGCTGGTCATCGTTGCCGAGGACGTCGAAGGCGAAGCCCTCGCGACCCTGGTCGTCAACCGCCTCCGTGGCGGCCTGAAGGTCGCGGCCGTCAAGGCTCCGGGCTTCGGCGATCGCCGCAAGGCCAT